>NZ_JAWNDF010000001.1:0-2057892 GCF_034106865.1 Enterobacter sp. 237C8
CTTTAGCGCGGTGGTCCCACCTGACCCCATGCCGAACTCAGAAGTGAAACGCCGTAGCGCCGATGGTAGTGTGGGGTCTCCCCATGTGAGAGTAGGGAACTGCCAGGCATCAAATTAAGTAGTAAGCCGGTGCATAAATCCGGTGGTTACAGCAGTCTTCGGTGGAGCGGTAGTTCAGTCGGTTAGAATACCTGCCTGTCACGCAGGGGGTCGCGGGTTCGAGTCCCGTCCGTTCCGCCACTTATTAAAAGCCCTGAGCTCACGCTCAGGGCTTTTTTCTTATCTGACGTTTAATTATTGCGAAATTAGCAAAAATCCTCTGCGTTTTGCGATCTTTTTCTCTATAACAACGCCAGCGATAATCTTCCTCAGTTTACGAACATAATGATTGAGGAATAGTATGACTCTCCCTGCATTTGGTCTTGGCACTTTCCGCCTGAAAGACGACGTTGTTATCGCATCGGTTAAAACCGCACTCGAACTGGGTTATCGTGCAGTTGATACGGCACAGATCTATGAAAACGAAGCTGCCGTTGGACAAGCTCTCGAAGAGAGTGGTGTGCCGCGTAACGAACTGTTTATCACCACGAAAATCTGGATTGAGAATCTCAGCAAAGATAAGCTGATCCCTAGCCTGAAGGAGAGCCTGAAAAAACTGCGTACTGACTACGTAGATCTGACGCTGATCCACTGGCCATCACCGAATGATGCCGTCTCAGTAGAGGAATTCATGCAGGCGCTGCTGGAAGCGAAAAAGCAGGGCTTAACCCGCGAAATTGGGATCTCCAACTTCACCATTCCGCTGATGGAAAAAGCCATTGCTGCTGTTGGCGCAGAAAATATTGCGACTAACCAGATTGAGCTGTCGCCATACCTGCAAAACCGTAAAGTCGTGGACTGGGCAAAACAGAACGGGATCCACATCACTTCATACATGACGCTGGCCTACGGTAAAGCTCTGAAAGATGAAGTAATTACGCGTATTGCAGAGAAACATAACGCCACTGATGCGCAGGTGATTCTGGCATGGGCAATGGGTGAAGGTTATGCAGTGATCCCATCATCAACTAAGCGTGAAAACCTGGCCAGCAACCTGTTAGCAGCGGATCTTCATCTGGATGCAGACGATAAAAAAGCGATCGCAGCGCTGGAGTGCAACGATCGCCTGGTCAGCCCGGAAGGTTTAGCTCCTGACTGGGATTAAGTTTGACCCGCCCTCTGTAACCTGAACCCTCACACGGCTCCTCCGGGAGCTGTTTTTATATGTTCACTCAGGAAGTCAATAAAGGCACGAATACGCGTACTCACCGCTCTGTCACTGTAATACACCGCGCTAAAAGGCATTTCGACCGGCAGGCGTTTATCGGCCATCAATTCCACCAGTTCACCCCGGGCTATCTCCTTGTCAATCATATAGTCTGACAAGCAGGCGATACCATTTCCTTCGAGACACAGCTGCTTCAGCGTTTCCCCGCTGTTTGAGGATAATCCGCAGGTAATTTCATGAAGTTGACCATCATGACAGGCGACAGGCCAGGTGTTCAGCGACACCGGCTCCGTAAAGCCAAGGCACAGATGCTGCTTCAATTCTTCAACCGTCTCCGGTTTCCCATGCTCGGCAATATACTCTGGCGATGCGATAATTTTGCGGTAGCTGGCAAACAGAGGGCGGGCACGCAAGCTTGAATCTGTCAGGGTTCCCGCCCGGATAGCCACATCCACTTTCCGTTCGATGAGGTTGATAAACGTCTCTGAGGAGACCAGCGATAGCGTCATCTCCGGATAGCGTTCGCGGAAAGGTTTGATCAGCGGCATCAGAAAATGGAGCACAACCGGCGTGGCCGCATCAATGCGCAGCAACCCACGCGGCGTGCTGCGGGTCTCCATAATCTCCGTCTCCGCTGCAGCCATCTCCTGCAATACCGACTGCACGCGGCGGAAGTAACGCTCTCCCTCTTCCGTCAGGCTCAGCTGCCGCGTCGTTCGGTTAAGCAGACTCACTCCAAGCTTCATCTCCAGTTTTTTTACCGAACGGCTGATGGCTGAGTTAGCCTGACCCAGCTGTTCGGCCGCGCGGCTAAAGCTGCCGCTTTCAACGACGGCGACAAAGATTGTCAGCTCTTCCGATGTTGCTTTCATTTTTGCACCACCTGCAAAATTCTATTGAGATTTTGACCATTTTTGTTATTTAAGCACTGGCGCATACTGCCTGTCATCTTAATCCTGATGATACGGAGTATTTTATGCCACTGGCGCTACTTGCCCTGACGATCAGTGCCTTCGCAATTGGCACGACCGAATTTGTTATCGTGGGTCTGGTTCCCACTATTGCTAACCAGCTTGCGATCTCGTTGCCTTCCGCCGGATTGCTGGTGTCTATCTACGCCCTGGGCGTCGCCGTCGGTGCGCCAGTGCTGACGGCCCTGACCGGACGTTTTCCGCGTAAGCAGCTGTTAGTCGCGCTGATGGTGCTGTTCACCGCTGGCAACATTCTGGCCTGGCAGGCGCCGGACTACACCACGCTGGTGATTGCGCGTCTGTTAACCGGCCTTGCACACGGCGTGTTCTTCTCGATTGGTTCCACCATTGCAACCAGCCTGGTGCCCAAAGAGAAAGCGGCTTCAGCGATTGCGATCATGTTTGGTGGACTGACCGTCGCACTCGTTACGGGCGTACCGCTGGGAACGTTTATCGGACAACACTTCGGCTGGCGTGAAACGTTCCTGGCCGTCTCCTTACTGGGTGCCATCGCCCTGGTGACCAGCCTGCTGCTGGTACCGTCGAATATCCCAGGCCGGGCGAGCGCCAGCCTGCGCGATCAGCTGAAGGTGCTCACGCATCCGCGTTTGCTGATTATCTACGCGGTAACTGCATTGGGCTATGGCGGCGTATTCACGGCTTTCACCTTCCTGGCGCCGATGATGCAGGATCTGGCAGGCTTTTCACCCAATGCCGTGAGCTGGATTTTGCTGGGATACGGTATTTCCGTTGCCATTGGCAATATCTGGGGCGGCAAGCTTGCAGATAAGCATGGTGCGGTACCGGCGCTGAAATTCATCTTCGCCGCCCTGGTGGTTCTGCTGATGATTTTCCAGTTCACGGCTTCGGTACACTACGCCGCGCTGGTCACTGTGCTGGTCATGGGGATCTTTGCCTTTGGTAATGTCCCCGGGCTTCAGGTTTACGTTGTCCAGAAAGCCGAGCTCTATACGCCAAATGCCGTGGATGTGGCGTCCGGTCTGAACATTGCCGCATTTAATATCGGCATTGCGCTGGGCTCCATCATTGGCGGGCAAACCGTAGCGCATGTTGGATTAGCCCAGACCCCGTGGATTGGCGCGGTGATTGTCCTGGTCGCCTTCCTGCTGATTGGACTGAGTGGACGTCTCGATAAGCCAGCCAGGGACGCGCTGGGTTAACATCAGTAAGTGCTTGCTTACAAAACTGGAAAGCGGTTTCTCAGAAATTGCGTTGAAAGTATGACCTAAAGTCCCTATAACATTAGAACCAGTCCGTTTTCCGGGCTGGTTCATGTTACAGAGGCTGTTTCCAAAAGTGCGAAAAAATACCTATGCCATGCGTTATGTTGCCGGAATGCCCGCGGAGAGGATCTTGCCTCCGGGGTCATTTGCGAGCATAAGCCAGGCATTACCCGCCGGCACACCGTTAAGCAGCGATGAGAAAATCCGTGTACTGGTGTGGAATATCTTTAAGCAGCAGCGTGCCGAATGGTTATCGGTACTCAAGAATTTTGGAAAAGATGCCCACCTGGTTCTGCTCCAGGAGGCACAAACCACCCCTGAACTGGTACGCTTTGCCACCACGAACTATCTTGCCGCCGACCAGGTGCCTGCGTTTGTCCTGCCACAACACCCCTCAGGTGTGATGACGCTTTCAGCAGCACATCCGGTCTATTGTTGTCCACTGCGCGAACGTGAACCTATCCTGCGTCTGGCAAAATCGGCGCTGGTGACGGTCTATCCGCTGCCGGATACCCGAATGCTGATGGTCGTGAATATCCATGCGGTAAATTTCAGTCTGGGCGTGGATGTCTACAGTAAGCAGTTACTTCCGATCGGCGATCAGATTGCCCATCACAGCGGGCCCATCATTATGGCCGGCGATTTCAATGCCTGGAGTCGTCCGCGCATGAATGCGCTGTATCGCTTTGCGCGCGAAATGTCGCTGCGTGAAGTTCGTTTTAGCGATGACCAGCGCAAAAAAGCCTTTGGTCGTCCTCTCGATTTTGTCTTCTATCGTGGTTTGAGCGTGCATGATGCCTCGGTTCTGGTGACGCGCGCCTCGGATCATAACCCTCTACTAGTCGAATTCAGTCCCGGCAAACCTGATAAATAATGGTGTGTCAGGTCTGCCGTGGGGCAGGCCTGTGCGGGTGCTGCCCTTTATTTTTCACTCACAAAGGACAGTACGATGACAACAACACGCTCCCATCATGACAACGTAGAAAAACAGTTTGGTTCTCAGGCAAGTGCCTATTTGAGCAGCGCCGTGCATGCTTCTGGCCGCGATCTGGTGCGTCTCGGTGAACGTCTGGCGGCGTTCCCGCAGGCACACGTGCTGGATTTAGGCTGCGGGGCAGGGCATGCCAGCTTTACCGCTGCGCAGCGGGTCGCGCACGTTACCGCGTATGACTTATCCAGCCAGATGCTGGACGTCGTTGCCGGGGCGGCAAAAGCGAAAGGGCTGAACAACATCAATACGCGCCAGGGCTATGCCGAATCCTTACCGTTCGATGATGCATCGTTTGAGGTGGTGATCAGCCGTTATTCCGCGCACCACTGGCACGATGTCGGCCAGGCATTGCGCGAGGTCAAACGTGTTCTGAAGCCGGGCGGCACCTTCATCATTATGGATGTAATGTCTCCTGGACACCCGGTGCGCAATATCTGGCTGCAGACGGTAGAAGCGCTGCGCGATACCTCGCACGTGCAAAACTACGCCAGCGGAGAGTGGTTGTCGCTTATCACTGAAGCGGGGCTGATCGCGCGCGCGTTGATTACCGATCGCTTACCGCTGGAGTTCAGCTCCTGGATCGCGCGTATGCGCACCCCGGAAGCATTGAGCCAGGCGATCAGACTGTATCAGGAGAGTGCGTCCGCGGAGGTAAAGGCGTACTTTGAACTGCAGGCCGATGGATCGTTTACCAGCGATACCATCATGGCCGAAGCGCAAAAAGCGGAATAAATAAAAAAAGGCACCGAGGGGAATCGGTGCCTTTTTATCTTTCGATCGTGCTATCAGGAGTCTGGCGTCGCGCTGTTCTTCACAAACAGCGTCAGCTGGTCGCCAGGTTTCAGATTGTCAGTATCATTGTTCCAGCGCATCACATCCTTGATGTTCACGCCGTGCCGTTTTGCGATACTGGACAGTGAATCGCCCTTGCGTACGCGATAGGTAATGCTATCGCTGTTGCTGGCGAGACGCTGTGCGCTGCTACCTGCACCTACCGTCAGAGTCTGACCCACTTTCAGGCCGGAACTGCGCAGATTATTCCACTGCTGCAGATCTTTCGCATTCACGCCAAGACGTGACGCAATGCCCGAAAGCGTATCACCTGAACGAACCTTATAGCTGCGGCTGTTAACTGATGATGCATCCGCGATCAGCGTTGACTGAACGGCGGCGATTTCACCAGAAGCTAAAGACTCGCGTAACTGCTCAGCATGTTTCTGCGGAACCATTACATACTGCGGGCCACTTGCCCCCAGGGTTGAGCCTTTAACGCCAGCATTAAAGGTTTTCAATTTACTTACCGACATACCCGTCATATCAGCAACCTGTTGAATATCAACTGGATTGCTGAGGCGAACACGCGCCAGTGCACGACTTTCGTCTGGTGTTGGCAGTTGTACACCGTAACGCTTGCTGTTCTTGAGAATATCGCTCAATGCCAGCATTTTCGGTACGTAAATCTTTGTTTCCTGTGGCAGTGAGAGCGACCAAAAATCGGTGGATTTACCCCGTGCTTTATTCGCTTTCATTGCCTTCAGTACACGACCTTCGCCACTATTATACGCTGCGACCGTTAATAGCCAGTCGCCGTCAAACATCTTGTTCAGACGTTGCATCATGTCGAGAGCGGCTGTCGTTGAAGCGACAACATCGCGACGCGCATCATAGTTGCGGGTCTGTTTCAGACCATAGTTTCGCCCGGTGCTCGGAATGATCTGCCAAATGCCTGCGGCATTGGCGCCAGACGTCGCGTGTGGGTCAAAAGCGCTCTCCACTATGGGTAGGAGTACCAGCTCCATAGGCATGTTACGTTTCTTAACTTGCCCGGCTATCCAGTACATATACGGCTCTGCCCGTAACGTTACATCGTGGAGATAGCTCTTATTACTTAAATACTTCTGTTTCTGTTCGCGAATCCGGGGATTTTCCGGAATTCCCATCTTTAGCTCGTCGCCAATAGAGGTCCACAAGTCTTGATCCTGCGCGTAAGATGTTCCATCGTCCATCCAGCGCGCCGAACTTGCAAACTTCCCTGCTTCCCCTTGACCAGCTGCAGAAAGGCTCTGTGCGTGCTGTTGTACGTTGCTGCCGTTTTGCGACTGGCAACCTACAAGCAGGACAGAGGCGAGTAATATCGCTTTTGCCTTCATGTGTGTGTCAATAGTTGCTTAAAAGACGAGCGATGATAACGGCGAAATTTTGAAAAGGCAACCCGCAATTATCTGAAGTTATCTTTCTTTGACCTTAACCATGCAAATCGCTGTTCTGGTTGTTGCAAATTTGTTTCTTGGTTAATTTTATTAATTAAATCAATATCATCTGTGCGTAAAAATAAATTAATTTGGCGCTCATTTTTCAGAATTACGGGGAGTGTTTTTTGGTTTTTTGCACGTAACTCCTTCACTTTGTGATAATAATCCTGAATCGCTCGATCCTCGGGTAAGAGGCTCACTGCAAACTTCATATTTCCTAATGTATACTCATGGGCGCAACAAATGACCGTCTCATCGGGTAGCGCGTTAATCTTTTGTAAAGACTGATACATTTGAGATGACGTGCCTTCAAACAGTCTTCCGCAGCCTCCGGAGAAGAGCGTATCGCCGCAAAAAAGATAAGGCTTACTGTAGAAACACAGATGTCCCAAAGTGTGACCCGGTGTGGCAAATACGGAAAACTCCCACTCGCGTATGAGGATATTTTCGCCTTCTTCGACTACATGCGTGATTCCCTTATCTTGTGCCTCTGCCGGTCCGTAAACCACAAGATGCGGAAAATGAGCGCGCAGTTCAGGCACGCCGCCAGTGTGATCGTTATGATGATGCGTCAACAGAATGGCTTCTGGCTGCCAGCCGTTCTCTTTTATGGCGTGCAGTACAGGGGCGGATTCTCCGGGATCGACAATGACGCAGCGGCGATCGTCGTCAACCAAAACCCAGATGTAATTGTCCTGAAACGCTGGAATACTGATAAGATTCATACATTACCTCTTAGAGCGTGGCGGGTGTTTTGATGAAACCGGCAAGGATACCTCAGACTGTCGCAGCACCGGAACGTTGGGCGGAATTGCCCTGGGGTGAATACTATCGCGAAGCGTTAGAACAGCAGCTGAAGCCCTGGCTCGCGAAAATGTATGGCTTTCACCTGCTTAAGATTGGCAATCTCAGCGCGGAAATCAATACCGAAAGCTGCGCTATCTCGCATCAGGTTAACGTCTCTCTCGGCGGATCGCCGGTTCAGGTGAAAGCAGACCCGTTGCATCTGCCGTTTGCGGAAAAATCCGTCGATGCATGTTTGCTCGCTCATACGCTACCCTGGTGCAGCGATCCGCATCGTCTGCTTCGCGAAGCCGATCGCGTGCTGATTGATGACGGCTGGCTGGTACTTAGCGGATTCAATCCGCTAAGCCTGATGGGCCTGCGTAAGCTGGTACCGGTGCTACGCCGGACTCCACCTTACAACAGCCGGATGTTCACGATGATGCGTCAGCTCGACTGGCTTTCACTGCTGAATTTTGAAGTGCTCTGCTACGGTGGTTTTCAGGTGCTGCCCTGGGCGCGGCAGGGGGGCGTGGTACTGAGCACCCATCTCCCCGCGTTGGGCTGTTTGCAGTTTATCGTTGCGCGTAAGCGAACCATTCCCCTTACGCTTAACCCCATGAAGCAGAGCAAGTCGAAAACGCCCATCCGCCAGACCGTGGGGGCCACGCGGCAGTACAAAAAAACCGATTAGACGTCGGGCTGATAGCCCGCATCTTCATGTGCGGGATTGGATGCCGCAGCACGCGCCAGTTCGTCGCAGCGTTCGTTTTCCGGGTGGCCTGCGTGGCCTTTAACCCACTCCCACTTAATCTGGTGCTGGCCCAGCGCAGCATCAAGACGTTTCCAGAGATCGACGTTCTTGACCGGCTTCTTATCGGCGGTTTTCCAGCCGCGTTTTTTCCAGTTATGGATCCACTGGGTGATCCCCTGACGCACGTACTGACTGTCGGTGCTTAGCACCACGTCACAATGTTCTTTTAACGCCTCCAGCGCCACGATGGCCGCCATCAATTCCATTCGGTTGTTGGTGGTCAGAAAATAGCCTTCGCTAAAGGTTTTTTCGTGCTGGCGATAGCGCATAATCGCGCCGTAGCCGCCGGGTCCTGGGTTACCGAGACAAGATCCATCGGTGAAAATTTCTACCTGTTTACGCATCTCTGGTAGACTTCCTGTATTCGAAACGTTCAGTTAAACGATAAGTCTGACATAAATGACCGCTATGAGCACTGCAATTACTCGCCAGATTGTCCTCGATACCGAAACCACCGGTATGAACCAGATCGGCGCGCACTACGAAGGGCATAAGATCATCGAGATCGGCGCCGTTGAAGTGGTGAACCGTCGTCTTACGGGGAACAACTTCCACGTCTACCTCAAACCCGATCGGCTGGTTGATCCGGAAGCGTTCGGCGTTCACGGGATTGCCGATGAGTTCTTGCTGGATAAGCCGACTTTTGCGGATGTCGCTGACGAGTTCCTGGAATACATCAAGGGTGCCGAGCTTGTCATCCATAACGCATCGTTCGATATCGGCTTTATGGATTATGAATTCAGCAAGCTTAATCGTGATATTCCGAAGACGAACACCTTCTGTAAGGTGACGGACAGCCTGGCGCTGGCAAGGAAGATGTTCCCCGGCAAGCGTAACAGCCTGGATGCACTCTGCTCGCGCTACGAGATAGACAATACCAAGCGAACGCTCCACGGGGCGTTGCTCGATGCCCAGATCCTGGCCGATGTCTATCTGACGATGACCGGCGGGCAGACGTCAATGAAGTTCAGTATGGAAAATGAATCCCAGCAGACGCAAGGCGAAGCGGGCATTCAGCGTGTTGTCCGTCAGGCCAGTCGGTTGCGGGTTATTTTAGCCAGTGACGAAGAGCTTCTTAACCACGAATCCCGGCTTGATCTGGTCCAGAAGAAGGGCGGAAGCTGTTTGTGGCGCGCCTGAAAAAACGCCTTAATGCCTGTAAAATCATCGTTTGGGCGATTTTTGCAGCAAACGATTCAAAACGTGAGAAAAAGCGTTGACGAGATCGGAGGCGCACCGTAATATGCGCCTCGTTCCCCAAACGGGAGCAGTGGAGCGGTAGTTCAGTCGGTTAGAATACCTGCCTGTCACGCAGGGGGTCGCGGGTTCGAGTCCCGTCCGTTCCGCCACTATTCAGAAAGCCTGAATCAGAAATGATTCAGGCTTTCGTCGTTTCAGCCTTCAGTAATCTCATTCTCTCCCTTATCGTTAACAAAAAGTTAATACTCATAGTGCAATTTATTAACAATTGCACGGATGTGGTGCATTATTTGCACTGTAATTGTGCATTTCTCCATCACTCCTCTCTTCGCACCTCATTCAGAATGTTTCTTTCTGTAAAAATAATTCACGCAGAATCATCTGGTTATCTCCTGCTTTCCAAAAATATACCGAACCAATTTCGTATTGGTTTGGTTATTGCTTAATCATTAGCACGATAAGCTTCATTCCATATCAATAACTTATCGTTAATAAAAATAAAGTCATGATGAAAGCGAGCGAACCAATATGGAAAAACCGTCACGGTTTCTGGCCAATTCCAGCACCGCGCTTGAGCAGTTGCGCGGGCTTATCAACCAGCATGAGTCAACACCAGGCATACCGCTGCCCACGGAACGTGAGCTGTCGGACACTCTCGGCGTAGGACGACGTGAAGTACGTCGTGCGCTGGACGTGCTGGAAGAAGAGGGGCGCATCTGGCGTAAGCAGGGCAAAGGGACCTTTATTGGCCCGGCGGCACCTGTCGAACCGCTGGCCCTTCAGGGATTGGTTCAGCAAACCAACCTTCTGGAAGTGATGGAAGCTCGTCTGCAGCTCGAACCCGGCTTAGCCCGGCTTGCGGCACTGCGTGCCACCAGGGAAAACCTCGCGCTCATGCAGCGCATGCTGGAACGCATCGACAAGGTCAGTCCGGACGACCGCGATCTCAACGAACTCTGGGACAGCGCCTTTCACCGGGCGATTGCCGAGGCGGCGGGCAACCGTCTGATGCTCGGCCTGTTTGATGCCATTGATGCCGTGCGGCGCGAACCGGGCTGGCAGCATCTGCGCGAGCTGGCACGCACCCCCGAACGTGTCGACAGCTATAACGACCACCACCATAAGATCATGTCTGCGATTATCCATCGCCAGCCTAATGAAGCCGCGGCCGCCATGCGCGAACACCTGCTCAGCCTGCAAACCGCCCTGATTCAGGCGATCCACCTTGAGGACGACTTCACGCCATGACGACAATACCCTTTAAGGACGCCACACCCGTATTGCGAGTGCAAAACCTCAACGTTACGTTTGCTGGCTCGCCGGTTAGCGTGCTTGATGGTATCTCGCTGACCGTCAGGGCGGGCGAAACGCTGGCGCTGGTGGGGGAGTCCGGCTGCGGGAAAAGTATTACCTCACTGGCGCTGATGGGGTTACTGCCCGCCAGCGCGCAGATTGTCAGCGGCGAGATGCAGTTTCGCCGCCACAATCTGCGAAAGCTCTCACCGCGGGAGTATGCCGATCTGCGCGGCAGCGAGCTGGCGATGATTTTTCAGGAGCCAATGACCTCGCTCAATCCGGCGTTCACGCTGGGGGATCAGCTGAGCGAGGCGGTTATGCGACACCAGAACGTCTCGCGCGCAGAGGCGATGAAGGCCGCGCTGCAGATCCTCGAGAAGGTGCAGATCCCGGCGGCAGAGATGCGCCTGAAAGCATATCCCCACCAGCTTTCCGGCGGCATGCGCCAGCGCGTGATGATTGCCATGGCGCTGATTAACCACCCTAAACTGCTGATTGCCGACGAGCCAACCACCGCGCTCGACGTCACCATCCAGGCGCAAATCCTCGCCTTGCTCAACGCCTTAAAAGAGGAAACCGGCACGGCGGTGCTGATGATCACCCACGATTTAGGCGTGGTGGCAGAAGTCGCCCAGCAGGTCGCCGTGATGTATGCCGGACAGGTGGTGGAGCAGGGGAGCGTGGAGGCAATATTCGCCGACCCGCAGCACCCGTACACCATCGGCCTGATGGGGTCGATCCCCTCGCTGGGAGCACGCAAGGGCCAGCTCTCCACAATTCCCGGCGCGGTCCCGCTCCCGGAATCCATGCCGAAAGGCTGCCGTTTTGCCACCCGCTGCCCGTTTGCGCAGTCGCGCTGCCATGATGAAAAACCGCAGCTCACCGCGCTCGGCGCGGGCCATCAGGTAGCCTGCTTCCGCGTGCCGCTCGAACACCACATTGCCCTGGGAGAGACCGCATGACCACGCCCATTCTTGAAGCCCGTGACCTCAGCAAGCTTTTCCCCGGCCCCAAAAAACTCTTTACTCCGGCACGCTTTGTCACGGCGATCGATCGCGTTTCGCTTGCCGTGATGCCGGGCGAAACGCTGGCGATTGTCGGCGAGTCCGGCTCCGGCAAATCTACGCTCGGCCGCCTGCTGCTGCGCCTGCTGGCCGCCAGCGAAGGGCGCGTGTTTTACCAGGGTGAAGAGATCACGCATGCATCGGGTGCGCGCCTCAATCAGCTCCGGCGCGAGCTGCAGATTATCTTCCAGGATCCCTTCGCCTCGCTCAACCCGCGCATGACGGTGGAGCAGATCGTCGGGGAGCCGCTGTGGCTGCACCAGAACATGAAAAAGGCGGATCGCCAGTATCGCGTTGCCGAGCTGCTTAAAACCGTGGGCCTGCCTGCCGCCTGGGCCGGGCGCTATCCGCACGAGTTTTCCGGCGGGCAGCGCCAGCGTATCGGCATTGCGCGCGCGCTGGCCTCGGGACCGAAGCTGCTGCTGGGCGATGAGCCGGTATCCGCGCTGGATGTGTCCGTTCAGGCGCAGGTGGTTAATCTGCTGGAGAGCCTGAAGCACCAGCTGGGGCTGACGATGGTGATTGTCGCCCACGGCCTGGCGGTGATCCGCCATATGAGCGACCGCGTGGCGGTCATGTACCTTGGGCAAATCGTCGAGCTTGCCACCGTCGACGAGATTTTTGACGCGCCGCTGCATCCCTATACCTAGGCGCTGATCGCCTCGGCACCGCAGATGCAGCCGGGTGCTGAACGCGACGCGCCGCTGCTGCAGGGGGATCTGCCCAACCCGGCCAGCCCGCCGTCCGGCTGCCGTTTCCACACCCGCTGCCCGTACGTCACCGATGAATGCCGCCAGGTTGAGCCGATCAATCAGGTGCTCGATGGCGGACGTCAGGTTGCCTGTCATCGCTGGCAGGAGATCAACCGCGATCGCAGCGTTATTCAGATCGCACCGCCATCCGCCGCCTTTCTGCGCCGCCGCGCGCTGTTTGAATACGCGGCCACTCACTCGTCCCTTCCTTCAAGGAACTCATGATAATGACAATGCGTAACTCTCTTTTGACCGTACTGGGAAGTGTTATGTTGCTTGGCGCGGCGCTGCCCGCCCATTCTGAAAGCGTGCTGCGGATCGGCCTGGGCGCTGACCCGGACATGCTCGACCCGCATCTGGCGCGCACCTACTATGGCCGCTTCGTCTTTGCCTCCCTGTGCGACAGGCTGGTGGACGTGGATGAAAACCTGAAGGTCGTCCCCGGCCTGGCTAAAGACTGGGCGTGGAGTGACGACGGTAAAACCCTGACGCTTAATCTGCGCGAAGGCGTCACCTTCCACGACGGTGAGAAATTTGATGCCGCCGCGGCAAAATACAACCTCGACCGCGCCCTGACCCTGAAAGGCTCCCTGCGTAAGAGCGAGATCTCCTCCGTTGAATCGGTCGAGGTCACCGGCCCGATGCAGATTGCGCTGCACCTGAAGACCCCCGATGCCGCGCTGCTGATGCAGCTCACCGACCGCGCGGGCGCGATGATGGCCCCGGAGGCGGCGAAAAAGCCGGACTTTGCCGCCCACCCGGTCTGCTCCGGCCCGTACAAGTTCGACAGCCGCGTGTCCCAGGATCGCATCGTGCTGACCCGCTTCGACAACTACTGGAACAAAGACGCCTACCACTTCGACAAAATTATCTATCTGCCGATCCCGGACGCCTCCGTGCGCCTCGCGAACCTGCGCGCGGGCGATCTCGACCTGACCGAAGGCATCGCCGCCAGCGACGTTAAAACGGTCGAAGCCGACAGCAAGCTGGCGCTGGCTAAGATAACCGGTCTCGGCTATCAGGGCATCACCTTCAACATCAACAACGGCAAGGTGCCGGCCAACGATCCGTTCAAGGACGCCCGCGTGCGCGAGGCGTTTTCTCAGGCCATCGACCGCGATGCGTTAAACCAGGTGGTCTTCGAAGGGCTTTACACCCCGGCAAACCAGGCGTTTTCCCCGGTCAGCCCGTATCACGTTAACCTGCCGGTTCCGCCGCGTGACGTCGACAAAGCCAAAGCGCTGCTGAAGGCGGCAGGCGTCACCGCGCCGCTGACCGTCAACCTGCTGGTGCCGAACAACCCAACCTCACAGCAGGTGGGACAGGTATTGCAGGCGATGGTCGCCGAGGCCGGATTTAACCTGAACCTGCAGATGACCGAATTCGCCACGCTGCTCGATCGCCAGCAGAGCGGCGACTATCAGCTGAGCTTCTCCGGCTGGTCGGGACGCCCGGATCCGGACGGCAGCATCTACGGCTTTATCAACAGCAAAGGCACGCTTAACGACGGCCGCTACAGCAACGCGCAGGTCGATGAGTGGCTGACCCAGGCGCGCCAGAGCACCGACCAGGCCGCACGCCAGCCGCTGTACGACAAGGTGGTGAAGCAGCTGCAAACCGACATGCCGATTGCCTACCTCTACTTCGAGCCGCGCATTTTCGGTCTGAACAAAAGCGTGCAGGGCTTTAAGCCGTACCCGGACGGCATCGTGCGTCTGGCGGGTTTAACGCTGGCGAAATAAAGGTCCCGAGGAGAACCCATGCTGGAACTGATTTGCAAACGTCTGCTGCTGGCCGTCCCGACGCTATTGCTGGTAAGCATGATGGTGTTCGGGCTGCAAAAGCTGCTGCCCGGCGACCCGCTAATCGCCATGGCCGGGGAGGAGCGCGATCCGGCGGTCATCGCCCAGCTGCGCGCGGAGCTGAACCTCGATGCGCCGATCCCCGTGCAGTATTTCCACTGGCTGACGCGGGCGCTGCAGGGCGATCTGGGCGTCTCCTTACGCACGCACGAACCGGTGACGCAGCTGATCGCCAGCAAGCTGCCGGTCACGCTGGAGCTGTCGCTGCTGGCGATGATTATCGCGCTGGTGTTTGGCATCAGCATGGGGATCCTCGCGGCGGTGAACAAAAACAGCTGGGTCGATCACGGGGCGAACTTCGTGGCGATCTCGGGGATCTCGATCCCGCACTTCTGGCTGGGGATCCTGCTGATTCTGGTCTTTTCGGTGAACCTGCAGTGGCTGCCCGCGTCCGGCTACGTGCCGTTCAGTGAAGATCCGCTCCAGAACCTGCGCACGCTGCTGCTGCCCGCGTCCGTGCTCGGAACGGGCCTTGCGGCGACGCTGATGCGCCATACCCGCGCCTCGATGATTGCGGTCCTGAAGGCGGATTACATCCGCACCGCGCGCGCTAAGGGGCTGCTGCCAAAGGCGGTGATCCTGAAGCATGCGTTTCGCAACGCGCTGGTACCGGTCATCACCCTCACCACGCTGCTGTTCGGCGAGCTGCTGGGCGGCGCGGTGCTGACCGAGCAGGTCTTCACTATTCCGGGCTTCGGCAAGATGATCGTCGACTCGGTATTTAACCGTGACTACGCGGTGGTGCAGGGCGTAGTGCTGATCGTGGCGATCGGCTTCCTGATGCTGAACCTGCTGGCCGACGTGCTTTACGTCCTTATCAACCCGAAAATGCGAGGTTAACCATGGCGGAACTGACGACGCAAACCGTTACGCCCGCGCTGCCGCGCGCGCAGAACCGGGTGCTGAAGAAATTCCTCGCCAACAAAAGTGCGGTGATTGGCGCGGTGGTGGTGGGATTCTTTGTGCTGGTGGCGCTGCTGGCGCCGTGGATTGCCCCGTTCGACCCGGTCAAAGCCAACTTCCTGGCGGTGCGCAAAGCGCCGTCGGCGATGTACTGGTTCGGCACCGACGAGCTGGGGCGCGACATTTTATCCCGCATTATCTGGGGTGCGCGCACTTCGCTGATGGCAGGCTGTATGTCGGTCGTTATCGCGGTGGTCATCGGCGTGCCGCTGGGGCTGGTGGCGGGTTACTTCCAGAAGATGTGGGACGGGGTGATCTCGCGGTTTATCGAGGCGCTGCTGGCCTGTCCGTTCCTGATCATGGCGATCGCGCTGGGGGCGTTTTTGGGCCCGAGCCTGACGAACGCCATGATCGCCATCGGTCTTTCGGCGATGCCGATCTTCGCCCGTCTGACGCGCGGGCAGGTGATCGCCATTCGCAACGAAGAGTACATCGACGGCGCGCGGGCGATTGGCCTGCCGGACCGCTGGATCATTATCAAATACGTCCTGCCGAACGTGATGTCGCCGATCCTGGTGCAGGCCACGCTGGCGATTGCCTCGGCAATTATCGCCGAAGCCAGCCTGTCGTTTTTGGGGCTGGGGCAGCAGCCGCCCAATCCGTCCTGGGGCTCCATGCTCAACACCGCGAAAGGGTTTCTTGAGCAGGCGCCGTGGATGTCCGTTTTCCCCGGCGTGGCGATTTTCCTTGCCGTGCAGGGCTTTAATTTACTCGGTGACGGGCTGCGCGATGCGCTCGATCCGCGCCACGACTAAGGAGTCATGATGACCAAAGCGCTTGATTTTACATCCGGTTACGCTTCACGCCGCCCGCCAATGATGGGCCGTAACGCCGTCGCCACGTCGCAACCGCTGGCGGCGCAGGCGGGAATGAAAATGCTGCAGCTGGGCGGCAACGCCGTGGATGCGGCCATTGCCACCGCGATGGCGCTGACGGTGGTTGAGCCGACCGGCAACGGGATCGGCAGCGACGCCTTTGCCATCGTCTGGGACGGCGAAAAGCTGCACGGCCTCAACGCGTCCGGTCGTTCGCCTGCGAGCTGGCATGCGGATCTGTTTGCCGGTAAAACCGCGGTGCCGGAAATTGGCTGGGACGCGGTGACCGTGCCGGGTGCGGTATCCGGCTGGGTCGCGCTGGCGGAACGCTTCGGCACGCTGCCGCTGACCACCCTGGCGCAGCCAGCCATTGACTACGCGCGCAACGGTTTCCCTGTCTCCCCGCTGATTGGCCATCTCTGGCAGCGCGGCTATAGCAAGCTGAAAGATCAGCCGGGCTTCAGCGCCTGCTTCGCGCCGGAAGGCCGCGCCCCGCGCGTGGGTGAAATCTTCCGTAACCCGGCGCAGGCGAACTCGCTGGAGCTGATTGCCCGCACCAACGGTGAAGCCTTTTACCGCGGCGAGCTGGCGCAGAAAATTGCCGCTTTCGCCAAAGAACACGGCGCGCACCTGACGGCTGAAGATCTGGCAAACCACCGCGTGGACTGGGTAGAGCTGCTGTCGCGCGACTTCGCGGGCGGTTCGGTGCAGGAATTGCCGCCAAACGGCCAGGGGATCGCCACGCTGATTGCGCTCGGCATTCTGGAGCAGTGCGGCATTGAGAAGCATCACCCGGATTCCGTGCAGTCCCTGCACCTGTCCATTGAGGCGATGAAGCTGGCGCTGGCGGATCTCGACCGCTACGTGGCGGATGAAGACCATATGGCGTTCGCGGCGCAAGAGCTGCTGAGCGACCATTATCTGAAGTCGCGCGCGGCGCTTATCAATCACGAGCACGCCTCTGATTTCGTTTACGGTTCCCCGATGCAGAGCGGCACGGTCTACATCAGCACCGCCGACGCCAGCGGGATGATGGTTTCGTTTATTCAGTCCAACTACATGGGCTTTGGTTCAGGCATTGTGGTGCCGGATACGGGGATTAGCCTGCAAAACCGGGGCTGCGGGTTTGTGCTGGATCCCAATCACCCGAACGCGCTGGCGGGCAGCAAGCGACCGTTCCACACCATCATTCCGGGCTTTGCGATGGACGGTAACGGCCAGCCGCTGATGTCTTTCGGCGTGATGGGCGGGCCGATGCAGGCGCAGGGGCACATGCAGATGGCGCTGCGCATTATGCTGCACGGGCAAAACCCACAGGCGGCAATCGATGCCCCGCGCTGGCGCGTGGTGCAGGGCAGGGAGGTGATCGTTGAATCGAGTTTCGATCGCAATACCATCGCCGCGCTGCGCGAGCGGGGGCATCAGATCGTGGTGGAAGATCCGCTTCAGGATTACAACTTCGGCGGGGCGCAGGTGATTTATCGCCTGCCGGAAGGGCACTACGTGGCCGCGACGGAAAGCCGCAAAGACGGGCAGGCGCTGGTGAGTTAATGTTTTATTCTCCCTCTCCCGTTGGGAGAGGGGCGGGGTGAGGGGAAAATTTCACCCAACGCTAAACGGATCCGCATCCTGCCAGGCCGGAAACTTCTCGCGATACTCCTGCAGCGCCGTCAACGACAGCTCGGCATCAATGCGCGTCGCCTGATGCGGCTCGGCGGTGGCAATGATCTCGCCCTGCGGATTCACCACCCGGCTGTCGCCGCGGTAGTGATGCCCGTTGCCGTCGGTTCCCACGCGGTTACAGCCCACCACGTACGCCTGGTTCTCAATCGCGCGCGCTACCAGCAGCGACTGCCAGTGGAGGGAGCGCGGTGCAGGCCAGTTGGCAACATACAGCGCCAGGTCGTAATCGTTGCGGTTGCGCGACCACACCGGGAAGCGCAGGTCGTAGCAGACCAGCGGCAAAATACGCCAGCCGCGCCACTCGAACACCACGCGCTCGTGACCTGTTTCATAGTGATGATGCTCATCCGCCATGCGGAACAGGTGGCGTTTATCGTAAAAATGCACTTTCCCTTCCGGCTCCACCAGCAGGAAGCGGTTCACCGGCCCGCGATCCGTTTGCAGCGCAGCACTACCCGCGATCAGCGCGTTGGTCTGCTGTGCTTTGGCATGCATCCAGGCGACCACCTCATCCTGCGGCATTGACTGTTGTGCCGCTTCCATGGCGAAGCCGGTCGTGAACATCTCCGGCAGGACAATCACATCGCGCCCGGTAATCTCTTCCAGTTGACGATCAAAGTGGCGCAGGTTGGCGGGGCCATCCATCCACACTAAAGGTTGCTGCAAAATAGAAATCTTCAAACCAGGCACGATACAGACTCCTCAAAAGACCGCTTTTTGACACTGTAGCACGTCATTACGAGAAAATGTGGCAATAAAAAACCCCGCGCGAGGCGGGGTTTGTATAAGCGAAACGCGTTACGCCGCTTCAGGTTTGCGGTGCTTCTCCGGGAGCTTTACCGGCTGCGTCGCCAGCTCGTCCGGCTCGAAATCATCCACGTTAATGCTGCGCAGACGGCTCTCTTCGGCTTTCACCAGCAGAGCGGCTTCATCTTTATTGATAATGCCGCCGGCCAGCGCCTGTTTTGCCAGTTCGTCCAGACGGGTAAACGGCAGGTTTTTGCCCAGCTGTTTACAGATCTTCTGGTGAATCGGATCGGCAGCCATCACGTCCAGCAGCGCCTCTTCCAGCAGACCCACCGGGTTATGCGGCGTCGGCGTCAGATACTGACCACGACCGATACGGGAGCGGGTTGCGCTCGGTACCTGCAGGATCTTCGCCACCTTGTGGTCCAGCTTGTCGGACGGCGCCAGGTGGTGACGTCCGGTCGGGAAGATCACCGCGCGCAGAGCACCCGCCACGAAGCGGTTCGGGAAGTTCGCCAGCAGGTCGTCAATCGCCTGTTCAGCCTGATACATCGCATCCTGAACGCCCCAGTGCACCAGCGGCAGATCCGCTTCCTGACGGCCTTCGTCGTCGTAGCGCTTCAGGACCGCAGAGGCCAGGAAGATCTGGCTCAGCACATCCCCCAGACGGGCAGAGATACGCTCGCGACGCTTCAGGCTACCGCCCAACACCGCCATGGAGACGTCAGACAGCAGAGCCAGGTTGGCGCTCAGACGGTTCAGATGCTGGTAGTAACGTTTGGTCGCATCGCCGGTCGGCGTCGCGCTGGTAAGACCGCGCGTCAGGCCCAGCCAGAAGCTGCGCACCTTGTTGCTGCCCACGTGACCGATATGTTTGAACAGCAGCTTATCGAAGGCATCCACGTCGTTATTCTGCGCGGCAGCCATCTCTTCCAGCACGTACGGATGGCAGCGAATTGCGCCCTGACCAAAGATCATCATGCTGCGGGTCAGGATGTTTGCCCCTTCCACGGTGATGGCAATCGGTGCGCCCTGATAGCCGCGCGCCAGGAAGTTGCCTTCGCCGAGCATAATGCCTTTACCGCCCGCGATATCCATCGCGTCAATGATCGACTGCTGCGCGCGGTGGGTACAGTGGTACTTCACAATTGCGGACAGCACGGCCGGTTTTTCGCCCAGCATAATGCCGTAGGTAATCAGAGAAGCCGCGGCATCCATTACGTAGGCATTGCCCGCGATACGCGCCAGCGGCTCTTCGATACCTTCCATCTTGCCGATGGAGATTTTGAACTGACGGCGGATGTGGGCGTAAGCGCCAATCCCCATCGCGACCGACTTCAGACCGCCGGTTGAGTTCGACGGCAGGGTAATGCCGCGGCCCACGGACAGACATTCCACCAGCATGCGCCAGCCTTGACCGGCCATTTTCGGACCGCCGATGATGTAGTCAATCGGCACAAAGATGTCCTGACCGCGGGTCGGACCGTTCTGGAACGGCACGTTCAGCGGGAAGTGACGGCGACCAATTTCAACGCCTGGGGTAGAGGTTGGGATCAGCGCACAGGTAATGCCCAGATCTTCTTCGCCGCCCAGCAGTTTTTCCGGGTCAGAGAGCTTAAAGGCCAGACCCAGCACGGTGGCGATTGGCGCCAGGGTGATATAACGCTTGTTCCAGGTCAGGCGCATGCCCAGCACCTGCTCGCCCTGCCACTCGCCCATGCAGACTACGCCGGTATCCGGGATCGCGCCTGCATCGGAACCCGCTTCCGGGCTGGTCAGCGCGAAGCAAGGGATTTCCTGACCGCGTGCCAGACGCGGCAGGTAGTGATCTTTCTGCTCTTCGGTACCGTAATGCTGCAGCAGTTCACCCGGGCCTAAGGAGTTAGGCACGCCAACGGTAATCGCCAGGATCCCGGAGACGCCCGCCAGCTTTTGCAGGACGCGAGCCTGAGCGTAAGCGGAGAACTCCAGACCGCCGTACTCTTTCTTGATGATCATCGCGAAGAAGCGATGTTCTTTCAGATACGCCCACAGCTCTGGCGGCAGGTCGGCCATTTCATGGGTGATGGCAAAGTCGTTTGCCATGCGGCACGCTTCTTCCACCGGGCCGTCAATAAAGGCCTGCTCTTCAGCGGTCAGACGCGGCTGCGGATAGTTATGCAGCTTTTTCCAGTCCGGGTTGCCCTGGAATAGATCGCCTTCCCACCAGGTGGTGCCCGCGTCAATCGCTTCTTTTTCAGTACGCGACATGGGCGGCATCACTTTGCGAAAGCCCTTGAACACCGGCGCAGAGATCATTGATTTACGCATCGGGGCCAGGTTAAACGGCAAAAGGATGATGGCAAGAGGGACTAAAAGCCAGATATTCCAGAGACCTGCGACGCCAAGCGCAGCCGTCCAGGCCAGAAGAATCGGGCTGCTCAGGAATAAACTTACGCGGTGATAGAACAACACACCGAGCAGAACAACGGTTGCGAGAATGCTCAAAATCATCATAAAGAAAAGCTCCCTTTCTTGTAGGAGGTCTGACCACTTGTGATGATATGGTTGTAGTTGATGTTATTTCCTTTAGCAATGTGTTTACAAAATAATTACAACCTGGTTCACATTGTTCGCGTTTTAGCCGGCACAAAAAATCAAAACGCCGGACGTTTCGCATGGCTTTAGCTTCTCGCTTTTCCCGCTATCCGGTACACTCCACTGTGTTATTTCATCAATACTGAAGGATTATCCTCATGTACCAGGATCTTATTCGTAACGAACTGAACGAAGCGGCGGAAACGCTGGCGAACTTTCTGAAAGATGATGCCAATATTCACGCTATTCAGCGCGCAGCGGTCCTGCTGGCCGACAGCTTCAAAGCCGGTGGCAAAGTGCTTTCCTGCGGTAACGGCGGTTCCCACTGCGACGCTATGCACTTCGCAGAAGAGCTGACCGGACGCTATCGCGAAAACCGCCCGGGCTACCCGGCGATTGCGATTTCAGACGTGAGCCACATCTCCTGCGTAGGCAACGACTTCGGTTACGACCACATCTTCTCCCGCTACGTTGAAGCGGTAGGCCGTGAAGGCGACGTGCTGCTGGGGATCTCTACCTCAGGCAATTCCGGCAACGTGATCAAAGCGATCGCCGCCGCGCGTGAAAAAGGGATGAAAGTCATCACCCTGACCGGTAAAGATGGCGGTAAGATGGACGGTACGGCGGATGTCGAAATTCGCGTTCCGCACTTCGGTTATGCTGACCGTATTCAGGAAATTCACATCAAAGTGATCCACATCCTGATCCAGCTGATCGAAAAAGAGATGGTTAAGTAAGACTTCGCTGGGGGCACTCTTGCCCCCGCTGTTGTGGAGGTGACGTATGTGCGAACTGCTCGGGATGAGCGCCAATGTGCCAACCGATATCTGCTTTAGTTTCACCGGGCTGGTTCAGCGCGGTGGAGGAACCGGGCCGCATAAAGACGGCTGGGGCATCACCTTCTACGAAGGCAAAGGATGTCGCACGTTCAAAGATCCACAGCCCAGCTTTAACTCACCGATTGCCAAACTGGTTCAGGACTACCCGATCAAGTCCCGCTCGGTAATCGCCCACATCCGTCAGGCCAACCGTGGCGAAGTGGCGCTGGAAAATACCCATCCGTTTACCCGTGAACTGTGGGGCCGTAACTGGACCTATGCGCACAACGGGCAGCTCACGGGCTATAAGTCGCTGGAGACGGGCAATTTCCGCCCGGTCGGCGAGACGGACAGCGAAAAAGCCTTCTGCTGGCTGCTGCACAAGCTGACGGAGCGCTATCCCCGCACGCCCGGCAACATGACTGCCGTGTTCAAATACATCGCGACGCTGGCGTCTGAACTGCGTGAAAAAGGCGTGTTCAACATGCTGCTCTCTGATGGCCGCTATGTGATGGCGTTCTGCTCGACGAATCTGTTCTGGATCACCCGCCGTGCGCCGTTTGGCGTTGCGACGCTGCTCGATCAGGATGTGGAGATAGACTTTCAGAAGGAGACCACACCGAACGATGTGGTCACTGTTATCGCAACGCAGCCGCTGACGGGCAACGAAACCTGGCAAAAGATTATGCCAGGCGAGTGGGTGCTATTTTGTCTCGGGGACCGTGTAATTTGACGCCAGCTGTGGATGGACGACTTCGTGGCTCAGCGGTTTGCTGACCACGTAACGGCCATCGACGATAGAGACCACAGGTGGCTTGTGGGTCTGCTCAAAGTAGTCGTAACCCGGCTTCAGCTGTTTCCAGAAATCCGCGTAGTATGAGTACTTGTGACGCGTCATGTTGGCGTCCGTCATGCGGAACGGATAGATGCTGACCTGTACGTTAGGCTGCCCAAAGACCAGCGCGCCCGTCACGAACTGGAAAATCTCATCAATGCCGGAGTCGGTCATCGCATAACAGCCGATAGACACGCAGGCACCGTGGATCATCAGATATTTACCTTCATAACCGTGTGCACGGTCATAGGCATTCGGGAAGCCGATGTTAATGGCTTTATAGAAGCGGCTGTCAGGCTTGAGCTGGCTGCGCTGAACGTTGTAGAACCCTTCCGGACTTTTGAAGTCGCCCTGACGCTGTTTTGGCCCCAGTCCGCCGGAGTAGTTACAAATTTTGTAACTATCAAGCAGCTGATATGTCTCGCCCATTTTGACAAACAGATCGAGAGTGCGCTCTTCCTTGAAGATCTGAATATAAACCGGCGATCCCATTAACTGCTGTTTATATTCCTTGCTGACCGGCGTCGTTGAGCTATTACTGCTGAGCAGTCCGGCAAACGACATGCACGGCATCAGAAGCATCGCAATGAACAATGCGATTTTACGCATACTACTAGTTCCTTGATAAAACCATGACCAACTTGCCAGGACGGCAAAAGAGACCCGAAATCAGATTATTCTGTTAGGAGCGCTCACATTAGCACCGCTATAGATTTTCGCAAGAGCCGGGCGGTGAGTTTACAAATTAGTTTTACTTTATAAACCATCAAAATTGCGATGGCTCCAGGAACTTTGCGCATTAGCTCGCAATTTGGCGCGCGCGACGGCGGATTCCCTGCCCGCGGGAAGGGGAAAATGTTACACTTTGCGCCCACTGGATTGTTGTTCATGGAAACCTGCTAACCACATGTTTAAAATTAAAAAAGGACTTGATCTGCCGATTGCAGGCGTGCCAGCGCAGCACGTTTCGACAGGCGCAAGTGTCCGTCATGTCGCCATTTTGGGCGAAGACTACCTGGGTATGCGTCCTTCAATGCTGGTACAGGAGGGCGATCGCGTTATCAAAGGGCAGGCGCTCTTTGAGGACAAAAAAAATCCCGGCGTGATGTTCACGGCCCCCGCGAGCGGCACCGTTGTGGCCATCAACCGTGGCGAACGACGCGTTCTGCAGTCGGTGGTTATCCGCATTGAAGGCGATGAACAGCGTGAATTTGCCCATTACGACGCCGCAGAGCTCGCGTCGCTGAACCGTGACGCCGTTCAGACTCAACTGCTGGCGTCCGGTTTATGGACCGCGTTTCGTACGCGTCCCTTCAGCAAAACCCCTGTTCCGGGCACTGAGCCGGCCGCGATTTTCGTCACGGCTATCGACACCAACCCGCTCAGCGTGGACCCGGAACCGGTTATCCTGGCGCAGCGAAAAGCTTTTGATGCAGGACTCACTATTCTAACCCGCCTCACGCCCGGAAAAGTGCACGTTTGTCAGGCCGGCGGCGGCAAGCCTGGCGGCCATCCGCTGGGGCAGGTCACGTTTAATGAATTTTCTGGCCCGCATCCGGCGGGGCTGGTCGGGACGCACATCCATTTCCTTGAGCCAGTCAGCCTGACGAAACAGGTCTGGCACCTTAACTATCAGGACGTCATCGCCATCGGTAAGCTCTTTACTACGGGTGAACTCTGCGCTGAACGGATAATCGCCATCGGCGGACCGCAGGCTGCAAATCCGCGCCTGGTGAAGACGCTGCTGGGTGCTGACATCAATGAACTGCTGGTGGGGGAAACGAAAGAGGGCGAAAACCGCCTGATTTCCGGCTCGGTCCTCAGCGGCCGCCATGCGGCCAATGCGCACGCGTACCTGGGACGCTTCCATTTGCAGGTCAGCATTGTGCAGGAAGGGCGGGAGAAAGAGCTGTTTGGCTGGGTTCTGCCAGGCGCGGAAAAATACTCCGTCACCCGCACCACGCTGGGCCATTTCCTGCGTAATAAGCTGTTTAGCTTCTCAACCAGCACGCACGGCGGCGAGCGCGCCATGGTCCCGATTGGCAACTACGAGCGCGTCATGCCGCTGGATATTCTGCCCACCGTGCTGTTGCGCGATCTCCTTGCAGGCGACACCGACGGCGCGCAGGCGCTGGGCTGTCTTGAGCTTGACGAAGAAGATCTGGCGCTCTGTACCTATGTCTGTCCGGGAAAATACGAATATGGACCGGTATTGCGCGAGGTGTTAACCCGCATTGAGCAGGAAGGATAACCGATGGGCTTAAAACACCTCTTTGAAAAAATTGAGCCGCACTTTACCGAAGGGAAGCTCAAAAAGTACTACCCGTTATATGAAGCAACGACGACCATTTTCTACACCCCGGGGCTGGTGACGAAAGGGGCGGCGCACGTTCGCGATGCTATCGACCTGAAACGCATGATGATCCTGGTGTGGTTTGCGGTCTTCCCTGCGATGTTCTGGGGAATGTACAACGTCGGCCTGCAGACCATTCCGGCACTGCACCACATGTACGATGCACAGCAGCTGGCGCAGGTGATCCAGGCCGACTGGCACTACCGTCTGGCCCAGTCGTTAGGGGTGAGCTTCGCCGCAGACGCGGGCTGGCTGAGCATGATGACGCTGGGCGCGGTGTTCTTCCTGCCGATTTACATCACGGTATTTGTCGTGGGCGGCTTCTGGGAAGTGCTGTTTGCCATCATCCGTAAACATGAGATCAACGAAGGCTTCTTCGTGACCTCTATTCTGTTTGCCCTGATTGTTCCCCCGACGCTACCGCTCTGGCAGGCGGCGCTTGGCATCAGCTTCGGCGTGGTGATTGCCAAAGAGATCTTCGGCGGCACCGGGCGGAACTTCCTCAACCCGGCGCTGGCGGGACGCGCGTTTCTGTTCTTTGCTTATCCGGCGCAAATATCGGGCGACCTGGTGTGGACGGCGGCAGACGGTTTTTCCGGCGCGACGCCGCTTTCACAGTGGGCGGCACACGGCGGCGAAACGCTGGTTAACAACGCGACGGGTCAGCCAGTCACCTGGTTTGATGCCTTTATTGGCAACATTCCGGGCTCCATCGGAGAAGTCTCCACGCTGATGATTTTGCTTGGCGGCGCGATCATTCTTTTTGGTCGCGTGGCCTCCTGGCGGATCGTTGCGGGCGTGATGATCGGCATGGTGCTGACCGCCACCCTGTTCAACGTTATCGGTTCGACCACCAATCCGATGTTCTCCATGCCCTGGTACTGGCATCTGGTGCTGGGTGGCTTCGCGTTCGGCATGATGTTCATGGCGACGGACCCCGTCTCTGCCTCGTTTACAGACAAAGGTAAATGGAGTTATGGCGTGCTCATTGGCGCGATGTGTGTCCTGATCCGCGTGGTCAACCCGGCGTACCCGGAAGGGATGATGTTGGCCATTCTGTTTGCCAACCTGTTTGCGCCGCTCTTCGATTACCTGGTGGTGCGGGCCAATATCAAGCGGAGGAAGGCGCGTGGCTGAGGTTAAAAATAACGACAGCATCAGCAAAACGCTGCTGGTGGTGCTGGTGCTCTGTCTGGTCTGTTCTATTGTCGTGGCCGGCTCTGCCGTGGGGTTAAAACCCCTGCAGCAGGAGCAACGTGCGCTGGATAAACAGCGCAACATCCTGGCCGTCGCCGGGCTGATGCAGGAAGGAATGAGCGCGGACGACGTTTCGGCCGTCTTTGCTGAACGTATTTCGGCGCGTCTGGTGGATTTAAAAACGGGTGAACTGCTGGATAAAGACCCGGCAAAATTCAACCAGGCGCTGGCGCTGAAAGATCCGCAGATGAGCCTGACGCTGGAGGCATCGCAAGATCCCGCCGGGATTAAGCGTCGCAGCAACCTGGCCGAAATCTATCTGGTTCGCGATCCCCAAAAACGCATTCAGGAAGTGGTACTGCCTGTTTACGGTAACGGTCTGTGGTCAATGATGTATGCCTTTGTGGCCCTTGATACCGATGGCCGCACGGTCAAAGGCATTACGTATTACGACCAGGGCGAAACGCCGGGGCTGGGTGGCGAAGTTGAAAACCCTAACTGGCGGGCACAGTTTGTCGGCAAGAAAGTGCTCGACGATAACGGCCTGCCTGCGCTGAAGGTGATGAAAGGGGCGGCACGTCCCGGTGACGACTACGCCGTTGACGGGCTTTCCGGCGCCACGCTCACCTCAAAAGGCGTGCAGCACAGTTTTGATTTCTGGATGGGCGAGCTGGGCTTTGGTCCTTTCCTGAAAAACGTACGTGAAGGAGCGCTGAACAATGGCTGATACCGGTGAACTGAAAGAAGTTAAAAAGGTGCTCATTGGCCCACTGTTAGCCAATAACCCGATCACGCTCCAGGTGCTGGGTGTCTGTTCTGCTCTGGCGGTGACGACCAAGCTGGAAACGGCGGTGGTAATGACGCTGGCGGTCACGCTGGTCACGGCGTTCTCCAGCATGTTTATCTCGATGATCCGCCACCATATCCCCAACAGCGTGAGGATCATCGTACAGATGGCGATCATCGCCTCTCTGGTGATCGTGGTCGATCAGCTGCTGCGCGCCTTTGCCTATGAAACCTCCAAACAGCTCTCGGTGTTTGTCGGGCTGATTATCACCAACTGTATCGTCATGGGGCGTGCGGAAGCCTACGCCATGAAAATGCCGCCGCTGGCGAGCTTTATGGACGGCATCGGCAACGGCCTGGGCTACGGCGTGATCCTGCTGACCGTTGGGTTCCTGCGCGAGCTGATTGGCAGCGGCAAGCTGTTTGGCATCACGGTGCTGGACACGGTGCAGAACGGCGGCTGGTATCTGCCAAACGGCCTGTTCCTGCTGGCCCCTAGCGCGTTTTTCATTATCGGTTTGTTGATCTGGCTGATTCGTACGCTGAAGCCAGAACAGCAGGAAAAGGAGTAACCGACGATGGCTCATTACCTGAGTTTGTTTGTGCGGGCGGTGTTTGTTGAAAACATGGCGCTCGCGTTTTTCCTCGGCATGTGTACGTTTCTTGCGGTTTCCAAAAAAGTGTCGACGGCATTTGGTCTCGGTATCGCGGTTACCGTGGTGCTCGGCCTATCTGTACCAATTAACAATCTGGTGTACAACTTTGTGCTGCGGGACGGCGCGCTGGTGGAAGGGGTTGATCTCAGCTTCCTGAACTTCATCACCTTTATCGGGGTGATCGCGGCGCTGGTGCAAATCCTCGAGATGATCCTCGATAAGTATTTCCCGTCGCTCTACAACGCGCTGGGGATCTTCCTGCCGCTGATCGCGGTGAACTGCGCCATCTTTGGCGGCGTCTCGTTTATGGTTCAGCGTGATTACAACTTCAGCGAATCCGTGGTGTACGGTTTTGGTTCCGGCATCGGCTGGATGCTGGCGATTGTCACCATGGCGGGGATCCGCGAGAAAATGAAATATGCCAACGTGCCTGCGGGTCTGCGTGGCTTGGGGATCACCTTTATCACCACCGGGCTGATGGCGCTGGGCTTTATGTCTTTCTCCGGTGTGCAGCTATAAGGGCAAACAGATGGAAATTATCCTTGGCGTGGTGATGTTCACGCTGATTGTACTGGTGCTGTCAGGGCTTATTCTGGCGGCGCGCGCGAAGCTGGTAAATTCCGGCGACGTGGTCATTGATATTAACGACGAGCCGCAGAATCAGATCCGCACGCCGGCGGGAGACAAGCTGCTCAACACGCTCTCCGGTAACGGCATTTTTGTCTCCTCAGCCTGCGGCGGCGGCGGTTCCTGCGGGCAGTGCCGCGTGACGGTAAAAGAGGGCGGCGGCGATATTCTGCCAACCGAACTGGCGCATATCACAAAGCGTGAGGCAAAAGAGGGCTGTCGTCTGGCCTGCCAGGTCGCGGTGCGCCAGAACATGAAGATTGAGCTGCCGGAAGAGATCTTCGGCGTCAAAAAATGGGAGTGCGAGGTTATCTCTAATGATAACAAAGCCACCTTTATAAAAGAGCTGAAGCTGCGGGTGCCGGAAGGCGAGCATGTCCCGTTCCGCGCCGGAGGCTACATTCAGATCGAGTGCCCGGAGCACGCTGTGGCCTATGCGGACTTTGACGTGCCGCATGAGTACCGCGCCGACTGGGACAAATTCAATCTCTTCCGCTTTGTATCTGAGGTGAAAGAGCCGACGCTGCGCGCCTACTCGATGGCCAACTACCCGGAAGAGAAGGGCATTATCATGCTCAACGTGCGTATCGCCACGCCGCCACCGAATGTGCCGGACGCGCCGCCGGGCGTGATGTCGTCATACATTTGGTCCCTGAAGCCTGGCGATAAGGTGACGATCTCCGGCCCGTTTGGGGAGTTCTTCGCGAAAGATACCGATGCTGAAATGGTCTTTATCGGCGGCGGTGCCGGTATGGCCCCGATGCGCTCGCACATCTTCGACCAGCTCAAGCGGCTGGGTAGCCAGCGTAAGATCAGCTTCTGGTACGGGGCGCGCTCGCTGCGCGAGATGTTCTATGAAGATGAGTTTGAACAGCTGGCGCGTGAAAACCCGAACTTCACCTTCCATGTGGCGCTTTCCGATCCGCAGCCGGAAGATAACTGGACGGGCTATACGGGGTTCATCCACAACGTGCTGTATGAAAACTACCTTAAACAGCACCCGGCGCCTGAGGACTGCGAGTTCTATATGTGTGGTCCGCCGATGATGAACGCCGCCGTGATTAAGATGCTGAAAGATCTCGGTGTCGAAGATGAGAACATCATGCTCGATGACTTTGGAGGCTGATGATGCTGACGTTTCTGGCAACCTTTGTGGTTTTTGTGCTTGTCGTCTTCGGCATGTCGTTAGGCTGGATCGTTAAGCGGAAAAGCATTCAGGGCAGCTGCGGCGGTATTTCCTCTATTGGGATGGAAAAGGTTTGCGACTGCCCGGAGCCGTGCGATGCGCGGAAAAAAAGAATGGCCCGCGAGCAGCAGCGCATTATTTAGTCGTGTAGGTCGGGTAAGGCGAAGCCGCCACCCGACAATTCCCACACACACTTCTCAACCCTCATTTATTTACTGTATACTTATCCAGTGATGAGTGAGGGCTTACTATGCGCAAAATAATCCATGTCGATATGGACTGCTTTTTTGCCGCAGTGGAGATGCGTGACAACCCGGCGCTGCGGGATATTCCCATCGCCATTGGCGGCAGCCGCGTTCAGCGTGGTGTCATCAGCACCGCCAACTATCCTGCGCGCAAATTTGGCGTGCGCAGCGCGATGCCAACGGCGATGGCCTTAAAGCTTTGCCCTCATCTCACGCTTCTGCCCGGCCGGTTTGAAGCCTATAAAGAGGCTTCCCTCCATATTCGGGAAATCTTCTCCCGCTATACCTCTCTGATAGAGCCGCTGTCGCTGGACGAAGCCTATCTGGATGTGACCGACAGCGTGCACTGCCACGGCTCCGCCACGCTGATGGCGCAGGAGATCCGCCAGACGATTTTCAACGAGCTGAATCTGACGGCATCGGCGGGCGTCGCGCCCGTTAAATTCCTCGCCAAAATTGCCTCCGATTTAAATAAGCCCAACGGTCAGTACGTCATCACGCCTGACGAGGTGCCGGCGTTTTTGAAAACGCTGCCGCTCGGCAAAATACCCGGCGTGGGAAAAGTCTCCGCCGCAAAGCTGGAAAGCATGGGGCTACGGACCTGCGAAGACGTGCAGCGAAGCGATCTCGCTATGCTGCTCAAGCGCTTCGGGAAGTTTGGCCGCGTGCTGTGGGAGCGCAGCCAGGGAATTGACGATCGCGATGTGAACAGCGAGCGGCTGCGGAAATCCGTCGGCGTTGAGCGCACCCTCATTGAAGATATTCATGACTGGTCCGAATGCGAAACCATTATCACGGAACAGCTTTACCCGGAGCTGGAACGACGCTTAAGCAAGGTGAAGCCGGATCTGCTCATTGCCCGTCAGGGCATCAAGCTTAAATTCAACGACTTCCAGCAGACCACGCAGGAACACGTCTGGCCGCGTCTGAATAAAGACGATCTTATCGCGACGGCGAAAAAGGCATGGGAAGAGCGCCGGGGCGGGCGAGGGGTGAGGCTGGTGGGGTTGCACGTTACGCTGCTGGATCCGCAGCTAGAGCGCCAGCTGGTTCTGGGGTTGTAAAAAAGCCCGGTGGCGCTACGCTTACCGGGCCTACGTTTTTCACCCTCTCCCTGTGGGAGAGGGCTGGGGTGAGGGTATTACTTAACTGGGATCGCTTTCAGCAGCTCAGTCAGCAGCGTCCAGTAGTGACCGACGCTTTCGATATGAACCTGCTCATCCGGCGAGTGCGGGCCGGTAATGGTTGGCCCGATGGACACCATATCCATATCCGGATACGGTTTCTTGAACAGACCACATTCCAGACCGGCGTGGATCACCTGAATGTTCGGCGTGCTGTTGAACAGACGCTGATAGGTTTCACGCACCAGCGCCATCACCGGAGAACTTGCATCCGGCTGCCAGCCCGGGTAGCTGCCTTTTGCAGACGTTTTCGCGCCCGCCAGCGTGCCCAGAGATTCCAGCATGCTCACCACGTACTCTTTACCGCTGTCGATAAGCGAGCGGATCAGGCAGATGATTTCCGCGCTGTCGTCGCTCATGGTCACCACGCCCACGTTCAGCGAGGTTTCCACCACGCCTTTCGCCACGTCAGAGTTGCGGATCACGCCGTTTGGCGTCGCGTTCAGCAGCTGAACGAAGGTGTCACGAGACTGCGCGGTCAGCGCGTCTTTATCCGTAGATACGGATTCCAGCACCACGGTCAGGTTTTTCTCTTTCGCCGACAGTTCGTTTTTCAGGATATCCAGATATACGGTGGAGAGTTTTTTCAGCTCGTCCGCTTTTGCTGCGGGAACCGCTACGGTGGCGAAGGCTTCACGCGGGATCGCGTTACGCAGGGTACCGCCGTTGAAGTCCACCAGACGCAGATCCAGCTCGGCAGCATGGCCTGCCAGGAAGCGCGCCAGCAGCTTGTTGGCGTTACCCAGACCCAGGTGAATATCGCCGCCGGAGTGGCCGCCTTTCAGCCCTTTCAGCGTCAGCTTGAAGGTCTGGAAGCCAGCAGGAATCGCTTCGCGCGAGAGCGGCAGGGTAGAGATGAAATCAATCCCGCCCGCGCAGCCCATGTAGATCTCGCCTTCTTCTTCAGAGTCGGTGTTGATCAGGATGTCCGCCTTCAGCCAGTTCGCCTGCAGACCGAACGCGCCGTCCATGCCCGCTTCTTCGGTCATGGTCAGCAGCACTTCCAGCGGACCGTGTTCAACGCTGTCGTCGGCCAGCACGGCCAGCGCAGAGGCCATACCGATGCCGTTATCCGCACCCAGCGTGGTGCCGCGTGCTTTCACCCAGTCGCCGTCGATGTACGGTTGAATCGGGTCTTTGGTGAAGTCGTGAACGGTGTCGTTGTTCTTCTGTGGCACCATGTCCAGGTGCGCCTGCAGCACAACCGGTTTGCGGTTTTCCATGCCTGCGGTAGCCGGTTTGCGGATCAGAATGTTGCCAACCTGGTCACGTTCAGCATGCAGACCTTTTTCCTTCGCCCAGCCCATAATATGTTCGGCAAGCTGTTCTTCGTGGTAGGAAGGGTGTGGAATGGAGCAGATTTTCGCAAAAATATCCCACAGCGGCTGCGGAGATAATTGAGACAGTTCAGACACGATAAGTCTCCTTGTCGAGGCGCTGCAAACAGGGTTGCAGGTCACAGGGTTAGCAGGTTAATAGTTACCACAAGTCAGGCTTGCGAGATGAAACTGAGAATACCACTTTCTCTGCTGGCTGGTAGCATAAAGCATGTAAAAACTCAGGCAGAGGGCGCTAAACACTGGTTTTTAGTGCGTCAGATCTCTATAATCTCGCGCAACCTATTTCCCCCTCGAACACTTTTTAAGCCGTATAAAAACAGGCTGGGACACTTCACATGAGCGAAAAATACGTCGTCACCTGGGACATGTTGCAGATTCACGCACGCAAACTGGCTGCGCGTCTGATGCCTTCCGAACAGTGGAAAGGCATTATTGCCGTCAGCCGTGGCGGTCTGGTACCGGGGGCGCTGCTGGCACGTGAGCTGGGTATTCGTCATGTCGATACCGTTTGCATCTCCAGCTATGACCATGACAACCAGCGCGAGCTGACCGTGCTGAAACGTGCGGAAGGCGACGGTGAAGGCTTCATCGTTATTGATGACCTGGTAGATACCGGTGGTACTGCGGTCGCTATCCGCGAAATGTATCCGAAAGCGCATTTCGTCACTATCTTCGCGAAGCCTGCTGGCCGCCCGCTGGTTGACGATTACGTGATTGATATCCCGCAGGACACCTGGATTGAACAGCCATGGGATATGGGCGTGGTCTTCGTACCGCCTATTTCAGGCCGTTAATACCAGTACGTAACTTTACACGCCCGACTATGTCGGGCGTTGTTCTTTTTGGCCTGCCACGCGTTACAATAGTCTCTATACGACGTATTCATGGAGGCAACGCAATGACGCAGGCGAATCTCACCGAGACTCTCTTCAAACCCCGTTTCAAACACCCTGAAACGTCGACGCTGGTGCGTCGCTTCAATCCGGGTACCCAGCCTGCCGTCCAGTCCGCGTTAGACGGAAAAAACGTGCCTCACTGGTATCGCATGATTAACCGCCTGATGTGGATCTGGCGCGGTATCGACCCCCGTGAAATCCTCGATGTGCAGGCACGTATCGTGATGAGTGAAGCCGAACGTACCGACAGCGAACTCTACGATACGGTGGTGGGCTACCGTGGTGGAAACTGGATCTACGAGTGGTCTAAACAGGCGATGCTCTGGCAGCAAAAGGCCAGCCAGGAAGAGGATGCCACGCGCAGCGGCAAGCACTGGCTGCACGCCGCTAATCTTTACGGCATTGCCGCGTACCCACATTTAAAAGGGGATGAACTGGCAGAGCAGGCTCAGGCGCTGGCGAATCGCGCCTATCAGGAGGCGGCTCAACGTCTGCCGGGCCGGATGCGTGAACTTGAGTTCACCATTGCAGGGGGCGCGTCCGTTACCGGGTTCCTGCATATGCCTGAAGGTGAAGGTCCGTTCCCGACCGTGCTGATGTGTGGGGGGCTGGATTCGCTGCAAATTGATTATTACAGCCTGTATGAGCGTTACTTCGCACCAAAAGGGATCGCGATGCTGACGCTTGATATGCCTTCAATTGGTTTTTCATCCAAATGGAAACTGACTCAGGATTCCAGCCTGCTGCATCAGCATGCGCTCAAAGCGCTGGAAAACATTCCGTGGGTTGACCACACCCGCGTGGCGGCATTTGGCTTCCGTTTCGGCGCGAACGTCGCGGTGCGTCTGGCTTATCTTGAATCTTCTCGTCTGAAAGCCGTCGCCTGCCTCGGCCCGGTCGTACACGCTCTGCTCAGCGATCCTGCACGCCAGGGGAGCGTACCTGAAATGTACCTTGATGTGCTGGCCAGCCGTCTTGGCATGCATGATGCATCAGACGAAGCGCTGCGCGTTGAGCTCAATCGTTACTCGTTAAAAACGCAGGGGTTGCTGGGACGTCGCTGCCCAACACCAATGCTGTCAGGGTTCTGGAAAAACGATCCGTTCAGCCCGGAAGAAGAGTCGCGATTAATCACTTCGTCATCTGCGGATGGCAAATTGCTTGAGGTGCCGTTCAGCCCGGTCTATCAGAATTTCGACAAATCACTGAAAGAGATTACGCGCTGGATCGCTCAGAGATTGTGTTAATAGATTGCTAAATTTCGCTGGTTTGGTAAAACAGTGGCTTCACAAAAGGAGATCGCAATGACGTTACCGAGTGGACACCCGAAAAGTAGACTGATTAAGAAGTTTATGGCTCTCGGCCCGTATATTCGAGAAGAGCAGTGTGAAGAGAATCGCTTTTTTTTCGACTGCCTGGCTGTATGCGTCAACGTGAAGCCTGCACCCGAAAAACGTGAATTCTGGGGCTGGTGGATGGAAATGGAAGCAGAGGAAAAACGCTTTACGTATAGCTACCAGTTTGGCCTGTTTAATAAAGACGGCAACTGGCAGGCGACCACGATTAAAGATCAGGAAGTGATTGACCGCCTGGAATATACGCTAAAAGAGTTTCACGATAAGGCACGCGCACTGCTGGCCACCCTGGATCTCAAGTTCGAACCCGCGGATGACTTTTCCAGCGAAGCGGTGAAGCTGACTGCCTGATGGTGTCACAGCGCCGGGTGGCGGCTTCGCCTTACCCGGCCTACAAATTCTCCCTCTCCCTGTGGGAGAGGGGCGGGGAGAGGGCACCAGACCGCATTAATCCCGACAATAAAAAAACCGGCATCAAGCCGGTTTTTTTTATTTCACATTATCAGAACTGGTAGGTCATACCTACAGCAACGATGTCATCGCTGCTCACGCCCAGTTTATTTTTGTCGTCAATCTGGTTGATTTTATAATCAACAAAGGTGGACATATTTTTGTTGAAGTAATAGGTCGCGCCAACGTCAATATATTTCACCAGATCTTCGTCGCCAATACCTTCGATATCTTTGCCTTTAGACTGGACATAGCCCAGGGACGGGCGCAGACCAAAGTCGAATTGATATTGTGCGACAACTTCAAAGTTCTGCGCTTTATTTGCAAAGCCGCCGGAAATTGGCGTCATATTGCGGGTTTCAGAATACATTGCAGCCAGATAAATATCGTTCGCATCATATTTCAGACCGGTTGCCCAGGCTTCTGCTTTCTGACCCTGGCCACGCGCCAGCAGGTTCTGAGCATTGGTGCGGTCAGAGTTGGTGTAGGCGCCGCTGACGGCGAAATCGCTGCCGCCGAAGTCATAGGTCAGAGAGGTACCAAAACCGTCACCGTTCTGTTTTTTGGCGTCACGGTTTTCGTTTTTGCCCTGGTACTGCAGCGTCATATCCAGACCGTCAACCGCGCCGAAGAAATCGGTGTTACGGTAGGTGGCCAAGCCGGTAGCACGCTTGGTCATGAAGTTATCGGTCTGCGCGGAAGAGTCGCCGCCGAACTCAGGGAACATATCGGTCCATGCTTCGACGTCATACAGGGCGCCCAGGTTACGACCATAATCCAGTGAACCAAAGTTTTTCAGCTTCAGGCCCGCAAACGCCAGACGCGTTTTCTGAGTAGAGTCGCTCTCGGCTTTGTTACCTGCAAATTCAGATTCCCAACGGCCATAGCCCGTCAGCTGATCGTTAATCTGCGTTTCGCCTTTAAAACCGAAACGAACGTAAGTCTGATCGCCATCTTTGGTGGCATCATCACTGATGTAGTGCATGGCTTTCACTTTGCCGTACACATCCAGTTTATTACCATCTTTATTATAAACTTCAGCTGCGTGAACGGATGCAGAAGCCACTACGCCCATAACCATTAATGCCAGAGTGCTCTTTTTCATTTTCGATCCTGTCTTATAAACGCGCTAAAAAATTCGCTGGACGATAAGCTCATGCTTAAGTCCCGTGAAAAAACAGGAAGGGTTTTATCGTTCTGGAATGAAACTTTTATGACAAACTAAGAATAATTTTAAAAAACTGTGATTTATTATTTCGGTAATAAAATTGTCAAAATTTCCCGCTAGGCTTCCTGATCCCGCGCAACAAAGTGTTTCGCGATGTGCTAAGGCAGTTGGCAACGGGGCTGACTCCTGTTAAAACGTTCGTTCGACATTACTTTCCCTTATCGTTGAACGGCAGAGAATCATGAGTGACAGCCAGACGCTGGTGGTAAAACTCGGTACCAGTGTTTTAACAGGCGGATCGCGCCGCCTAAATCGCGCCCACATTGTTGAGCTTGTACGTCAGTGCGCTCAGCTACATGCCGCAGGGCATCGTATTGTGATTGTGACCTCCGGGGCGATTGCCGCCGGGCGTGAACACCTGGGTTACCCCGAACTCCCCGCGACGATCGCTTCCAAGCAGCTGCTGGCCGCCGTGGGGCAAAGCCGACTCATTCAACTCTGGGAACAGTTGTTCTCCATCTATGGCATTCACGTCGGGCAGATGCTGCTGACGCGTGCGGATATGGAAGACAGAGAGCGCTTCCTGAACGCCCGCGATACCCTGCGCGCGCTGCTGGACAACAACATTGTTCCGGTCATTAACGAGAACGATGCCGTTGCTACCGCTGAAATCAAAGTGGGTGATAACGATAACCTCTCGGCGCTGGCCGCGATTCTGGCCGGTGCCGATAAATTACTGCTTCTGACCGATCAGCAGGGGCTGTTCACCGCCGACCCGCGCTCGAATCCGGAAGCCGAGCTGATTACCGACGTTCAAGGCATCGACGATGCGCTGCGCGCTATCGCCGGTGACAGCGTTTCAGGCCTCGGAACGGGCGGTATGGGGACCAAGCTGCAGGCCGCTGACGTCGCATGCCGCGCCGGTATCGACACCATCATTGCGGCGGGCAGCCGCCCCGGCGTGATTGGCGACGTAATGGAAGGCATCTCCGTCGGCACCCGCTTCCACGCCCAGGAATCCCCGCTGGAAAACCGCAAGCGCTGGATATTTGGCGCGCCTCCTGCTGGCGAACTCGTTGTCGATGAAGGGGCAACCGCCGCGATTCTGGAACGAGGAAGTTCATTGCTTCCTAAAGGAATTAAAAGCGTGACAGGCAACTTCTCCCGTGGTGAAGTGATCCGTATCCGTAACCTCGAAGGTCGCGACATCGCCCACGGCGTAAGCCGTTACAACAGCGACGCGCTGCGCCGCATCGCGGGTCACCACTCGCAGCAGATCGACGCCATTCTGGGCTATGAATATGGCCCGGTTGCCGTGCATCGCGATGACATGATTATTCGTTAAGGAGCCAGAACATGCTGGAACAAATGGGCGCTGCCGCGAAGGCTGCCTCTTACAAACTGGCGCTCCTTTCCAGCCGCGAGAAAAACCGCGTGCTGGAAAAAATCGCTGATTATCTTGAATCCCAGTCTCAGGAAATTTTGCTCGCCAACGAGCAGGATCTGCTGGAAGCGCGTCGCAACGGCTTGAGCGAAGCGATGCTCGACCGTCTGGCGCTGAACCCGGCACGCCTGAAAGGCATCGCCGACGATGTGCGTCAGGTCTGCAATCTGGCCGACCCGGTAGGGCAGGTGATCGACGGCGGGCTGCTCGACAGCGGTTTACGCCTGGAGCGCCGTCGCGTGCCGCTCGGCGTCATTGGCGTTATTTATGAAGCTCGTCCAAACGTGACGGTTGATGTTGCCTCCCTGTGCCTGAAAACCGGTAACGCCGCTATTCTGCGCGGTGGGAAAGAGACCTGGCGCACCAACGCCGCCACGGTGAAAGTCATTCAGCAGGCGCTGGAAGAGTTTGGCTTACCGGCGGGGGCCGTACAGGCGATCGAGAGCCCAGACCGCGCGCTGGTCAACGAAATGCTGCGCATGGACAAATATATCGACATGCTGATCCCACGCGGTGGCGCGGGCCTGCACAAGCTGTGCCGCGAGCAGTCGACGATTCCGGTGATCACTGGCGGTATCGGCGTGTGCCATATCGTGGTGGACGACAGCGCGGAGATTGAACCGGCGCTGAAGATAATCGTTAACGCGAAAACCCAGCGTCCAAGCACCTGTAACACCGTAGAAACGCTGCTGGTGCATCAGGATATTGCGAACAGCTTCCTGCCGGCCCTGAGCAAACAGATGGCAGAGAGCGGCGTGACGCTGCATGCTGATGCCAGCGCGCTCGCACTGCTGAAGGATGGCTCGGCTAACGTTGTTCCCGTCAAAGCGGAGCAGTACGACGATGAGTTCCTGTCACTGGATCTGAACGTGAAAATCGTTGCCGATCTCGACGACGCCATTGCGCACATTCGTGAACACGGCACGCAGCATTCTGACGCGATCCTGACGCGTACCCTGCGCAATGCCGATCGCTTCGTGAAAGAAGTGGATTCTTCAGCGGTATATGTGAATGCCTCCACCCGCTTCACCGACGGCGGCCAGTTCGGCCTCGGCGCTGAGGTGGCGGTCAGCACGCAGAAACTGCACGCGCGCGGCCCGATGGGGCTGGAAGCGCTGACCACGTACAAGTGGATCGGCTTCGGTGACGATACGATTCGTGCGTAAATAATCACGGGTGATGCAAAAATAGCCGTTTGATTCAAAAGGGCATTGACGCATCACCCGGATAGATCTAACCTTTTGCCCCGTGGTTACGCTCGTAACCGGCCTCTCAGGGCCGATATAGCTCAGTTGGTAGAGCAGCGCATTCGTAATGCGAAGGTCGTAGGTTCGACTCCTATTATCGGCACCATTCTAACGTCTCCCCAAGTCTACTAAAGTTCACTGAAACCCCTTATACTCTGCGCTTTACAGCCCCTTTCAGTATTTCTACGTCTACTAAAGTTCCCTGAAATCTACGGTCGTTTGGGGGTACTTATGGGGGTATATGCTGTTCGGTCTAGAGGAGGTACCCCCAAGTGAAACTAAACGCCCGGCAGGTGGATGCCGCCAAACCTAAAGATAAGCCTTACAAGCTGGCTGATGGTGGTGGTTTGTATCTCCTGATTAAACCTAATGGCGGCAAATACTGGCGGCTCAAGTATCGTGTAGCCGGCAAAGAGAAGCTGTTAGCGCTTGGTGTGTATCCTGAAGTCACATTGGCCGATGCTCGGGCAAAACGTGAAGAAGCGAAAAGGGGTATCGCTGGGGGTATCGATCCTATGGAAGCGAAACGGGAGGAGAAGATTGCCCGTGAAATTCAGTTAAACAACACCTTCAAAGATATTGCCCATGAATGGCACAGCAGCAAACTAAAAAAATGGTCTGCTGGTTATGCTTCAGACATCCTCGAAGCCTTCAATAAAGATGTGTTCCCATACATTGGCAAAAAACCAATAGCCGAAATCAAACCGCTTGAACTGTTGAATGTGCTACGGCGCATTGAGGGGCGCGGCGCTACCGAAAAGGCAAGAAAAGTTAGGCAGCGCTGTGGGGAAGTTTTCCGTTACGCAATAGTCACCGGTCGAGCTGAGTATAACCCCGCCCCGGATCTCACCAGCGCGATGCAAGGGCACGAGTCCAATCATTTTCCTTTCCTCACACCTAAAGAATTGCCTGATTTCTTCAATGCGTTGTCAGGATATTCAGGAAGCGAGTTAGTAGTTTTGGCTGCTCGTTTGCTGATTATCACCGGATTGCGTCCCGGCGAACTCCGTGGGGCATTTTGGGATGAAATCAATATCAGTAAGGCGGTCTGGGAAATACCCGCCTCACGCATGAAAATGCGTCGCCCTCATGTGGTGCCATTGTCCAGGCAAGCTCTTACGCTTATTGGTCAGATCCAAGAGCTAACAGGCAATTACCCGCTTGTGTTCCCAGGCCGTAACGATCCGCGAAAAACAATGAGTGAAGCCAGCATAAACCAAGTCTTTAAGCGGATTGGCTATAACGGAAAAGTCACCGGGCACGGTTTCCGGCACACCATGAGTACCATCCTGCACGAACAGGGCTACAACACCGCGTGGATTGAAACGCAGCTGGCACACGTCGACAAAAACTCTATACGAGGAACGTACAACCACGCTCAGTATCTGGATGGCCGCCGCGAAATGCTCCAGTGGTATGCCGACTATATGGAGGCGTTGGAAAACGGCGAAAATGTAGTGCACGGAACGTTTGGGAAAAGAGCTTAACTGTATGTATAGACAGTGTTAATTGACAGTAGTAGACTTCTGTAGACGAACAATAATTAGGCATTGTCTAGGCTGATCACCGAAAACCCGCGCACCTCTGCGGGCTGGCAATGCCACCAGATAGAGGACGCGAGGTGGCGTATGCTTAATCCAGCAGTAGAGCTCAAAGCAAAAAAACAGCAGTTTATAAGCATTAGGGAATTGATTGCTCGAATTGAGGCAAAATTCCCTGATATGACAAGGGATCAAATCGCAAATTGGATAATCATTAAACTTGATGAAGAACAAGAATACGCGCCGAGTCTATTAATACAAGACTCTCGTGGAATCACCAGACGACCAACCTTCGGTGATCCTTCTTTTAGTGCCTATGAAATGCTTAGCAGTGTTATGGCAAACCCTACTATGGATGAACCTCCTTACGAGGGATGGACTCCATCTATGACACAAGATGGCCAAGAGCAAACCTCTAGCTCTTCAGATCTCAATTTTCATGATGATATTCCATTTTAAGGTGATGCTATGAATTCATTTGATTTTATAGGATTTAATCGTTCAGAGATTGAGAAAACGTTAGGCCTTAATCTGCATGATAATTTATTGGAATATAACATTGGTTTAAAGAAAAATTTACCAAGTTGGCTTGTTCCATATCTTTCAAGAGATAGCATCTCTCTTAGTGACTCTGCACGTTTAATTGTTGGCGCAAATCCAAGAGAAAATATTACAGGTGAAAAATCTCACGAATATGAAGCTTATAAAGAATCTCTCTGGGATGCGATTGATAATTCAAAACTAACCGCAAGGGATATTTCCCACTACGATAACATGGATCATGATCGGCGTGATTGTATGCTCGTGCGTAGTGAGGTTGAAAAATGGGTTACAGAACATAATTTCAACTGGCCTTTACCCTTACAGCAACCAACTGTAAATGAACAAACAAATCAGGTCTATCTAGATCAATGGGGGGAGTTCCCCGGTAAAAACACTGCATTGATGATGATTGCAGGTATGGCTATCGCCCTCGAAAAATCAAGTAAGAGCTATCGAAATGGTGAGCGCCTGAACAAACTGGCAATTGCTCGTGCGGTTGCACAGAACCTGGCTACTCTGGGATATCAAGGGATGGTAGTGACGGAAAAACAGATGACAAACCTCATAAAGGAGGCTTTGGAAGTCACATTTCCAGAAAGCGATGGTTAGCATTTCCAAAGTTAATGTGAACGCGGGTCTCAACTTCCAAAGTCTCGCGTTCATGCTTTAGTCATTTCCAAACGCACTTAAAAAAACGATTTTATGGCCTGTAGGCTATCTGTCATCCCTTCCAACAATCTTATATCGGTTTCCACAATCATAGTTCTAGTTCTGATTAAATTATTCTCGTGAACTTCATTAGACGACACGAGGTATATATGTCTTATTCATTAATTAGATTTGCAGAAGTACAGAAACGAACAGGCTATAGCAAAGCGTGGATCTATCGTCTCCTTAAAGAAAATCGCTTTCCACAATCAGTTAAAATTGGAGCCCGATCTATCGCATTTGTTGAAAGTGAAATTGACGAATGGATAAGCCAGAGGATCGAAGAGCGTGATGCGTTAATTTCCACAAAGCCACAACTGTAACTTAGCCCGGGGAAAACTAATATGACTATCAAAAATGCCCGTGCCGGGCAGGGTTTTGCTCACCCTGAAAACAGCAGTGATGATATTTCGGTCATTAAATTTGAGGATGCAAAAGTACGAATTGTTAAGATACTGGGTGAGCCATGGTTTGTCGCGGCAGATGTATGCGCAGCTCTGGAAATAACTGATCACAAGGTTGCTTTGCGACGTCTGGATGATGATGAAAAGGGGGAGTGTTTAATACCCACCCCTGGTGGAAAGCAGACTATGCGAACTGTCTGCGAGTCAGGATTCTACAAACTGATCTCACGTAGTCGTAAGGCGACTACTCCCGGCACCTTTGCGCACCAGTTCAGTAATTGGGTATTCCGTGAGGTCATTCCCTCAATTCGTAAAACTGGCTTCTATGGAGTGCCGTTCGTGTTCCTGAACGACTTCAGCCGGCGCATGGCTGCTTATCAGCAGGAGGCCAGCAAACGCGGGTATAAGTTGCAGCAGTGTAAGGCAGTAAAAGAGGCTCTTGTGCGGGAGGAGAGCCAGCTATGGCGTAAGTATCAGCCCGAGCTGTTAGGCGAAGATGGTCATGAGCCGTTTACTGAAGTTCGCCCTTTAACGGATGAAAAAAATTGAGTTCGTGAATAACTTGCGTGCTCTTGCGATGTTGAGCACTCAAAATAAGTTTGTCGCGACAGCTCACTAAACAATTCGAAAAGGTTAATGCCATGAAGAACATTTATGCCCATCTGGGGCAGGGCTTCGCTCGCACCGAAAGCAGCCAATTAATTATTACCCGTAGCAAGGGCGAGGCTCTCTCCGTCGCCCCCTGCGATAATCAATTTTTGTTTAGTAATTTTTCGCAACTTTGCTTCAGTACGTCTTTTTCGTTACTTCCGCAAGCGCTCTCACTGCTGAGGCATGATTTGAGTGCGAATACTGCTATTAATAAGACGATAAGACCAAGCAGGATTTTTTTCATTATTTACTCTTTAGGGGCAATTCCACGCTGTTGGAGTTCTTTGCGAACGATCCTCTTCAGCCACGCAGCTAGTGATTCATCACCATCTTGCTGTTGTGCCCGTTCCATCATTTCTCGCAGTTCTGGATCCAGCCGAAACTGGAATGGAGGATTACCACGTCTCTCGTTTTTGTGTGTTGACACGTTAATTACACCCGATGTAATGTGTTTATGTGTGATGACACATTACACACAGAAGTTAAAAAAAACAACGCCCCGAAGTGCGGGAACACTTTCAGGGCGTCTGACCACAACGTTAGAGGTACTAACATTATGGCTTGCACTAAGTCTACCCAAACACGCCCTGAATTTACATGGCGTTTTCTCACCCTGGGTGAATTCACAAATCAGATCGTCAACGTTACTGCTTCCACCGAACACGAAGCACGCGAAAAAACGCCTGCAGGATGTGTCTGTATTCTGGCGTGTCGTTTTCGTCTTAAGGAGGTACAGCATGTTTAACCTCCAGACCCTGACAGCAAAAGCACGCGAGCTGCGCGGAAACGTGGTAAAAGCCACTACCACGAAAGGCACCCGCACCATGACCCCTGTTTATGAACGGGAAGAGCAGCGCAAACTGCGCGAACGCATCCAGCAGACCCAGCCGGACTGGGTTTTACTCTGGTGGGATATTGCAACCGTTACCGGCTGGCGTACCAGCGACGTGTGCAACTTCCGTTACTCGTGCATCAACTGGGAAACCGGCATTGCAACAATCATCGTAGCGAAGCAGACCAAAGCAGCAGAAGCCAGAGCTACCCGGAAGGGGATCGAGATTGTTCGCCAGCAGCGCAAGGACGCTGCCCGGCTTGCTGGCGATCACATTGGGTACATGCACTGGGATAGCGTGAGCTGCGATGAACTGGCCGCCGGCATGACGGAAGAAGAACAGGCGATCGTGTTTGAGCTGGTGGCAAAGGCTGAAGTGAAGCACGACACCAAACAGCTGCCGCCGGGCATCATCAAACGACTGCGCGAACGCATGGAGCGCAATCTTATCGGTGATGACCTGGTATTTTCCCGCAGCCAGATTGAAAGTAACCGTTGCCAGTCTCTGGAAGGTAGCGTGAGCCGCCAGACAATCTGGAAGAAACTGCACAACGTAATGCTGTGGTTTACGCGCGTCGTAAACACGCGTCTGCGCCTGAGCGCCTATTCCAGCCGCAAAATTGCCGCCTTTAATCTCATGTCCGCCGGCGGCGAACAGGGCTTGCTGGTCGCCTCTGAAATGCTCGGGCACAGTAACCCGGCAATTACCCGAACTTACCTCCAGTTAGGCAGTAAGGCCTCCGCCATTCAATCCCGTCTGGCCATGGAGGTATCTGTATGAAAATGGTTATCCAATTTTGCCGTCTCGGCGCGTTCAGCGGTCACGTAACTGAGCCATTAAATAGCGCGCGATATTGTTTTGCCAGCCAGTCATTAAGGGACGGGGAGGAGAAATTATGACTCCTGTTTACGATCTGGTTCGCCGGGCCGACGGCAAAAACGTTTTCAGTTTCCCGGCCGGCGGCCGCTATCTGGTGGACACGTCAAATGGTCTTCAGTCGATGCGCCCCCTTATGGACGACGAGATCATTTTTACGGTGGAGAGTGCTGCGCGCTTTCTGAGGAAAATTGGTTATCAGGTAATCCCGCCAGCGGCGTGAGGTAAAAAATATGACGATTAAAAATTCCGGCTTAGCTGCTGGTGGCCGCGCTCACCCTGAAATCAGGCCGGGCGATAAATGGAAGGACAGTCGTGGCAACCTGGTAATTATCGAAAGTTACCGATTCGACAGAGTGACATATTGCCGCGAAGGGTACAGCTCACCGTGTTTTTGCACGCCAGAAAGACTGGCGCGGGAGTTTGAATTTATTTCTTCTGCGCCGGGCACCGGGGGAAGAGATATCGATCGAATTATGCGGGTGCAGGGCATCGAACGAATTCGGGTTATGCGGGAAATCATCAGGGAGCGAGGGAACAGAAAATGAAGAATGCACCAAACCTTAAAAAGCAGCCGGCGGATCTCATGGAGGAGTCAATCATCTTTGCCGGCGCCGATGCCTGGACGTTCGCCAAAGCATGGCAGGAAATGAACCCGATTGGCGATACGGTGCCGCCGGTTGTGCTGGATAAAAAGCAGCTGGCAGAGCTGGAAAATATCCGGATTGTGGATGATGGCCGGCTCTATGCCCGGGTTTGCCGCGGCGGGCATCTGACCGAACGGCAGATAACCATTCTCGCGACAAAGCTGGCGGTGGCCGGCGTGGAGCGCGCGCAATTCTACTCTGAAGGTTATCAGCTTCTGGAGGACTGGACGCCACAGTTGCCGCGCCTCAAAGCCGATGCGGAAGCCGGCAAAAGCATGGTGATCGGTAAACCGCTGACGGATGTAAACCTCCGCGATCTGGCTGATAACGAAAAGGCGCTCATACTGGCCGCGCGTTACACCGGCATTGCGATCCATGAAAACAGCGAAGGCGTGTACGTCTACCGCGCCGGCATCTGGGAGAAAACGTCTCTGCTCGAGCTGAGCCGCGAAATGGTGGCTATCTACAACGAGAACAAAACCAACTTCAGCAAGCGCGCGATCAACAACGTTATCGACGCCCTGAAAATCGTTATCCCGGTAATGGGGGAGCCGCGGCGCAGCCTGATCCCCTTTGCAAACGGCGTCTACGATATGGAAACCGGCGTTTTCTCCGAACACAGCCAGGATAACTGGCTGACCAACCATAACGGCGTGACCTATACGCCAGCGGTGCCGGGCGAAAACCTCCGCGACCATGCGCCGAACTTCCATAAGTGGCTAAGTTACGCATCAGATAGAGACGCAATTAAGATGCAGCGCATCGCTGCAGCGCTCTTTATGGTGCTGGCGAACCGGTACGACTGGCAGTTGTTCCTCGAGATAACCGGGGAGGGCGGCAGCGGGAAAAGCGTCTTTACCCATATCGCCACGATGCTGGCCGGCGCGCATAACACCGCCAGCGGGAACATGGCGGCGCTCGACAGCGCGCGCGGGCGGGCGCAGTTCGTCGGCAAGAGCATGATAACGCTTCCTGATCAGCCCAAATATTCAGGTGAGGGCACCGGGATAAAGGCAATCACCGGCGGGGATGCGGTGGAGATCGACCCGAAACACGAGCACCAGTACACCGCCGTTCTGCGGGCGGTGGTTGTGGCCACGAACAACACGCCGATGATTTTCACCGAACGCGCCGGCGGCGTTTCCCGGCGCCGCGTAATTTTCCAGTTTAACCGGCGCGTCAGCGAAGAGGATAAGGATCCCGACCTGGCAGAAAAGATATCCGCTGAAATTCCGGTGGTTGTTCGCCGGCTGCTGGCGAACTTTGCGAACCCGGAAAAAGCGCGGGCGCTGCTGCTGGAGCAACGGAATAGCGAAGAAGCACTGGAGGTAAAGCAGAAAACAGATCCGCTATATGCCTTCTGCGCTCACCTTGAGCGCCTGGCTGATTGTGCGGGAATGATGGTAGGAAACCGCAATCCGCCTCACTATCCGCGAATTTATCTCTATCACGCTTATCTGGCATTCCTTGAGGCCAATGGATTCGACAAACCGCTGACGCTGAATAAATTCGCAGAGGGGATGGAAAGCGCGATGAGGGAGTTTAATCACGAGTACCGTAAGGAACGGAGAGCCCGTGGCATGGTGACTAACGTCGAACTTTCGGAAAGTGCGGAAGACTGGTTACCTCAGACGCATCCTGTAGCCGGTCATAAAGAATGAAGTTCAGATAAATATGGGGAAAGGTATACATGGTATACATCGAGAGAATAATTTATATATAAATCAGTGAAGTAAGCCATGTATACCTTGTTTTCAGGTATACACAGGGTGTACATGGTGTTCATTCTCTCATTAATCATCTGATGGTTTATTAAACAGAATGATGTATACCGTGTACACCTGAAATCCAAAAGTGTAGGCTGGTGTTCATAGGTTAATCTCATGTTTTATAAGCAATTTATTGCCTTTATGAACACCATGTATACCTTGAGGGCAAATTCTTTAAAACGCATCCACTCTTTTCACGTTGTAGACCCCTGCTAATTCATTAATATCGTTTCATAAATCGCAATTCATTATTGGATTGTTGCGATTAATGAAACTTTAACGATCGCTATAACAGAGGGCATCATGAGCAAGGTTAACGTTAAGCCCGTTCTGCTGAACGGGGAGCAGATTCAGGCTCTGAAAACCATCCAGGAGAGGGAGCGCCAGAAGTCGGGCATAGGGATCGCGCCGTCAATCCATGCTGTTGCGCGCAAGGTATTTGATGCGGGGCTATCAAAAATGGAGGCAGAGCAATGAGCTACTCAATCAAAATTGGGAAACACAGCATCGAGCTGGCGGGTTATGCCGGTAAGGTTGTTGCGCCAAATACTCAGATGGCCGCTTTATTCCGTGGTATGGCGGGCGAACTCACCAGCCTGAGGACAACGGCGCAGCAGGCCGAAGCTGAGGCGGATTTGCTGGACGTTATCCGCAACGATCCGGATCTGAACGAACAGGCAAAAAATCGCAGGGCAGGTGAAGCCCGGAACCCGGACACGCTCAAAGACTTTACCCGCGGGGTGGCAGCAGTAAGCGAGCAGGCCGCAAACATTCTCGATTACCTGAAGAACAAGCTCGCTCCGGTTAATCCACTGGCATCTGATGATATTCAGGGATTCATGCGTGACAGTGAAATGCGCCAGGCATTCGCCCGACTGGATCGCCGCAGCCAGGAAAAAATGCTGCTGTCGATGCACAGTGGAAAGCATCAGGAGCTGGCGGACGCCTTACTAAGGGCGCACGCAGTGTGTTCGGGACTCGATACGGAACAGCTAAAACGTCTCGGCTTCTCCCGTATTGCATCAGAGAACGGGCAGGTGATTAACGCGGTTGCCGATCTGGTCGACGCGGTAAGGAAGGACGTCGCACAAATTACAGCTGTCCGAACCTGGTATAACAATCTCGTTTACGGGAAGAACGACGATCCATCAGAAGTTCTGCCCCGCATGACCGGCCTTGATCAGTTAAGCGAACATGTCAGCGCGATGCTCAAAGGCAGCCAGCGGCAGACACATTCAGAAGAGAAGCAGGCCGCCTGAGGGCGGCTTTTTTCTGCCCGGAGGGAAACATCACGATGCTATTAAGTAAATCAGCCTACGCCAGGCATATGGGCGTCAGCCGGCAAACTGTTTACGGCTGGATAGCCCGCGGTGAAATTGTAATTTCAGGCGATAAAGTGGATGTCGAAGCATCGCAGGTTAAACAAAATTCTGCTGGTGCTGGTGCTGGTGCTGGTGCTGGTGCTGGTGCTGGTGCTGGTGAGCGTCACAATGCAATGACGTGGGCGCAGGCCGCCGCGTGGGTATGGGGGCATGACGGCGGGAAAGAGCTGCCGGCTGATATTAATGCTGGCCAGCGAATAGAGGCAGCAGCCGCTGAGCTGGGTTTTGATGTTCAGCACGAGCCCGATGAACAATTGCTGATTCTCTTCCGGCCGGATGAAGAAACCCACAGCTTCTATGGCAAAGACCGTGCAGCAGGCGCTTTACGGTTTCTTCGTTCTGAGCTGGCTTACGTTGCCACAATGCACCCCGATACGCTGGATGACTGGAACAAAACTGGTTTAATGTCACTCTGCCTGCTGGACGGCGAAAAACTGTAAACCCCCCAGCCCCTCAAACTTGACACTTTTTCGCGAGAAACTGGGAAAAGTGTCAACCCAACCTAACGGATCCTGACGCCTACGAACAGCAACTACAGCAGAAGTGTAAAGGGCTGGCGTTGAGATTTGTTGAGCCTTGGCTGTTAACTTTTGTTAATCCTGATGCGAAGCAGGGCAGGTGTCAGCCTGTTATGGTTTGTTATGCCTGTGTCAACGGCTGCCACTTCAGAAAACTTCAGATGTTCGCCCATAAAGTGGCTTTAAGATTTGGTTGACGTTGGCACAACACAGATAGATATCTGTAGCTGAGCTTTCTAAGTTACCGTTGGTTTCTTCGGTAAATGTTATCTGGAATAATGATTGAATATATTTGTGAGTTTTATTGAGTGGTTGTTAGGTGATGGTTAATAATTTCAAGTCTAATGACTTTTCTTCTTGGATAGCATTTTTTCAGCAACGAACCTATTTGTGGATTAATTTGAGATTCTAACTTCGATGCTGATTTAAGGCACGATAAGACTTTAGCATTTTTAGGCTACAACAAAACCAGACCATTCTTGAGGATGGTTATGAACGGTGCTATTATGGTCACTCATATATATCTATTTGATTTTAAAGTGTTTTTTTGTGGCTTTGCCAGCGGATTTTTTTTGTGCTGGATGTGTGGTCTGTATACCAATCTTGGTGTAACTATACTATCATTCGTAGTACGAAAAGATCAGCATCTTGGTAGGGAACGCATGGTAAACAAGGCTAATAAGGAAAAAGATGTAAAAATTAGGCTAGCCTTTGAAAGGTGGCAGAGAAGAGTTTCTCGTCAAGGGAAAGAATATTCGCAGTTTCGTCAGCAAAAAAAGTCTCAAAAGAAAAAAGATAATACCTTAATTCGGTTTCCATCTGAGTTTTCAATATATTCACCAGATAAGCCTCTGTTTTTTGTACGCTCTCTTCGCTCGATATATGAGGTTAGGAATAAAATATATAATCCTGATGAGAGATTGTATTTGGATTTTACAAATACAAAGACAATGAAAATGGCGGCATTAGTAATCCTTTATGCCAGTGTTGAGACTTCAATTCGTAAAGGTTTATCGTACAGAATATTATTTTCAACAGATTTTAAGGTTAATCAGCTTTTAAGAGACTCAGGTCATGTCGCTTTATGTCGGGGCGAAAAAATAAAACCTGTCTTCGAAAATGTTGAAAATCTACCAATTATTAGTGGGGTTGGTGGGGAATATAGAGATGAGATTATAGATTTCATTCAGAAAGAAATTTATAAAAACAAGATGAAACCTGAAACAGAACACACATATGCAGATGCTGTTCAGGAAGCAATAAATAACGTTGGTTTACACGCCTATCCACATAAAAACAATGATGAAAAGCAATGGTGGCTTGCATGTCACGTAATTCATGATCAACTTTATCTTGCTATATATGATGAAGGTGTTGGTATACCTGAAACAGTAATGCAGAAGACATGGTTTATGAGTACGCTTAAATCAGAATATCCAGGCCTAAAAGTTGCTGTTAAAGAAGAGCTTGAGAGAATAGGTTTAGGTTATACAGAACGCTCTAAAGTGAAAGTGGGTATTGTTTCTGATGCAGTAAAAATAGCAATTTCTATGATTGGAGACGTAACCGGTACTGCCAATGATAAACATGGTCAAGGGAGTAAGAGTATCAAAGCCTTGGTACTAAATAATGAACATGGAAATCTCTGGATTTACAGTAACTTAGGTATGTTTAAGCTTTCTAATCAGAAAGGTGATAAAATTAACGAGTTAACTCATAAAGTACCAGGTACTTTAATTCAGTGGAACATCAAGGTCAGCTATGAAGACTAAAAATATCAATGTTATCAAAGACTTCAACAGTAAACCTTACGGGCGCTATCCTGACGATGGGGCTGGCTGTGGGGAAAACTTCCGTAAATATCTGGCAGGCTTTCTCAAAGAGTATGATTTAGTTCATGTTGAGTTGACTGGATATAATCGTTATGGGCGTTCATTTATTGATGAAGCGTTTGGTGGTTTGATCCGAGTAGAAGGCTATACATTAAGCCAACTTAAGAAAAAACTGACCTATACTCATAAAGATATTAAGAGTATCGAGACCTTGATTGATGAAAGATTGAATAAGGCAGAGAGCGATGCAGGCAGAGGTTAATTATACAAGTATTGGGATTGCTATAATTGGTTGGCTTGTTGCGTCTTATTTCAATAATAGAGCATTCAAGCGGAATGACATATCTAGGCAAAAGGATAAGATTTGCCAACAAATAGAATCTCTATTTGATAAAGTTTTAGACAAGCTTTCTTCAAGAGATACTAAAGAATTAGAGTTGGATAATTTTTTGGCTTCAAGTGTTTCATTGATTGAAATGCAGTTATCTCATTTGTCACAAAGAATTGGTAAGAAATTATTATGCGATGAGAAGTTATCCTCTCTCAGATCGACACCTTTAGATTTGTTAAGTAAAAAGTGTGATTATAAAAATGAACTTCATGAGATGAAATATTCAGTTTTAGAGGAAATTGAAGGTAATTATACAAAATGGTTTTTTGATAGTTACTTGAAAAAAATCAAATCCATATTTACATCAAAACGTAACACACCACATACTGATCCAGATAGTCTACCTTAATAACTAGCGCCTTGTGCACAAGGCGCAAACGAGTTACATGTGTATAAAATTTGAAAGGTTAAACTTGTCTCAAACCTCATCTAACATATTGTTACCCACAGTTTTATCTGCTTAATAGGGAAGGATGTTAAATGAGTTGGGGGTACTTTTGGGGGTATCTCATAAAATAAAACGCAATGAAAATCATATTTATCAATGGCTTCGTGGTGTTTGTTTTGTTCCTATTATCGCACCATCCTCAATTCACACACGATTAATCCCACGCTTTGCGCGGCCAGGGACGGATTAAAGAGCTAATGGATGCCCTGCCACCGGACGAGCGACAAAAAGCATTAGAACTTCTACTGGCAGCCAAAGAGAGCCAGTGAACGGTTCGCCGGGAGTAACTAAAATTTTCCTGGCTTCGGTTCATTAAATTTCAGCTGCTTAAGAAAAAAATATATATAAGAATCAGTTTGTTAACTTTTAAGTGTACCGTTAGTTAACATAAAAAATCTCACTTAAAATTTTATATCTCTTTACTATCAATATCTTAACTCAATTGATGAAGATGTTGGAGTAAAGCTAAACTGAAAAAAGCTGAAATTCTTTTCACTCTTTTCAGTTCCCTGCTCGCTGTATATCCCCAGTTGTGGCAAGGCCTCGCGCTATCATTTGTAAAAAATCCCAACTGAAAAATTTTTGCGATCTGAAAACCGCAGGCGGGTGCGGTGTAGTGCGATTTTTGTCAGGTTAGAAAATTTTTACTTCTGCAAAAGTTGAGTTAAGTCATAGATATATAAAATTACAGGTATTCAAAGATAAAAGACTATGTGCTAACTTTTTATTGCTCACACAGCTCCTCTGAGGAAAAAATAATGAGATTAGAAAAAGTTTGCATTAAAGGATTTCGTGGGATTAAAGAAGAAATAACAGTTCCTATCAAAGAACTTAACGTCATAGTAGGTAAAAATGATGCGGGTAAATCAACGATTCTCAAGGCATTGGATCTCTTCATCAATAACAGAACTTTTTACCCGCAATTTCTGAATAACGAAACTGAGAAATATTGTGAAATCACTCTATGCTTTTTACCAAATGATGATGGTATTGTAATAGACGACACAGTTTTAACTACTTTTCAAAAAGAAGGATTTGTTAATCAAGATGGTTTGATTTTGTATAGAAAAACTTGGGATGGGACTAAAGTTGGGAAAGTTTCCCCTGAAATATCAATACAAAGACGTAGTTATGGAGATAAAGATTTTTTTGGAATGACTGAAACCCAACTGATAAAGGCCTGTACCGAAGCTGGTATTAAAACAGAAAAAGGCATTGCTACTAAAAAAGATGTTGAAGCTTTTAGCAATACAGAAAAACGTGAAAAGTTATTGTCATATTATATTGAGATGAATTATGAATATCATTACATATTCGATAAAGTTCCTACTCAAGGACAAAATAGGATTAAAAAAGTCGAGGCAGAAGTAAAGAGATTAATGCCTAGGTTTGAATACTTTGTAGCAGACTCATCGCTAGACGAAAGTGATACAAAAATACAAAATTATTTTAGGGAATTAGCACTTTCTACAATAAAAAATGAAATTGACACTTCTGAATCGGAAACACTTATACGCTTACGTTTACAAAAAGTATTAGACAAAATAACAGCTAAAATAAATGCAGTAGTACCAGCAACTGAGCAGGTAAGAGCTAGAGTTGATTTCGATTGGTCAAAAATAATAAGCACATCATTTGAGTCAATCTCTGATAAAGGGGCTATTCCTCTTAGCAATCGCGGTGATGGTTTTAGACGTATCACTATGATGGCTTATTTTGAAAGCCTTGCTGAAGAAGTTGAACATCAAAATATAATATTCGGATTTGAGGAACCAGAAACTTTTCTTCATCCATCAGCACAAGAAAATCTTTTTGATAAACTCTTTGACATTACCAAAAGTGGATATCAGGTTATCATTACAACACATTCGCCAGTCATAGTAGCTAAATCATGTAAAAGACATTTACATCACGTCATAAAAGAAAATGGTGACTATCGTTATCATGCTGAAGTAGATAACGTTTTGGAGATAGCTAATGATCTAGGTATAAAACCCGATAGCACTTTCTTTCCGGCTATAGAGAAATCTAAATTATTACTTTTACTCGAAGGTATAGATGATTGTACAGCATTTAAATACCTTAGTAAAAAGTACCATGAAGAAACGCTTATCCCAAATCATTTCGAAGAGCTTGGTATTTTAACTATTCCTATTGGGGGGTGTAGCAGTATCAAGCACTGGGTGACGCTTGATCTTATTAAAGAATTCAACAAGCCATTTTTTATTGTGTTGGATTCAGATAAGGAAAGTAAAGAGCATGAATCTCCAAATAAAAAAGAACTTGAGCAGATGGGCTTTGTAGAAAATGTGGATTTTAATGTGTTACGAAGGAGAGAAATAGAAAACTATTTCACAGGAAAATCTTTAGAGAGGTTGGTTCCTGGTTCATCACTAATTTTAGATGAGTGGTGTGATGTAAAAGCAATATGTAAAAATCACGCTTTGACAATAAGATTAGGAGGAAAAAAGGTTACTCATAAACATTTTTGTTCGCTAACATTTGACGAATTAAGGGAAAGCTTCTTTACCCAAGATGGCGATGAGTTTTTGGCCATATATGATAGGCTCTGCGCCAAATTAGCAAGCTAACTTGTAAGTGCCCCCAATATTCACAATCAATGGTGATGGGGGCATTTTAGAGGGCGCCTTATTGTCTTCTTTTATTTTTTCTATTATTAAACAATTAGTTGCATTCATGTTTTACTCCTATTATCTTCTAAAATAGTCTTCTGGCGTATCAGCCATTTAGTCTCACCGACAATTCCGGCAAACCAACACACATCTCCTGCAGCTCATTAAACATCCTTGCCACATGGAAACCATCGCACACCGAGTGATGTACCTGTACCGCCATAGGCAACAGCACTTTCCCATCCTGTTCGTAGTATTTTCCAAACGTGAACATCGGGGAAAAGAAGTTCTTCATGTGCGCAATGTTCATCGTAAAGTTCGTAAACGTTACCCAGGGAATAGACGATACGAAAAAGACATTTTCCCGGGACTCTTCCTTCGGCCAGTAAGAAAGGTTATTGCCATAGCGCGCAACGTCTTCCGCATAGGTGTTCTGGAAGTGCTGAATATTGCCGTCGAAGTGGCTCCACAGTGACGAAAAGGTCTCTGTTTCAGGGTGGAAAATGGTATAGCTGGGATGAATTTCATTCCATATGACAAGCTCATTGTCCTTCATGGTCATACGGAATTCCGGATGCCGGTTCATGATTTTAGAGAGGAGGGAAATAATTGTCGGGTAAAACTTCCAGCCGACCTCTTTGATATGTTTTCGCAGCGCGGTGATGTCGATCAGAACCGTTTGGTTAATTGTACACTCAGCAAATGACTGGAATACTTCAAAATGCTCCTTCCTGGCCCAGCGAGATAAATCAACAGGTGTATAGGTCGGGGCTGTTTTTTTCATTGTTTAACCTATGATTATCAATAGACTAAAGGGTTTTGGGCCAGAAAAAGCCGCGCAACCATTTCAACCGTATCTAATCTTCCTGTCAATCTCAGCCTGTGGTTTTCCGAACAGGTATCCCTGGACGAGATCGCAGCCAAGCGCCTGAAGACGTTCAAGCTGCGCTTCGGTTTCAACACCTTCTGCAATAACCCTCATATTGAGGCTCTTCGCCATGCCGGTTATCAATTTAACGATATTAAGGGCATCATCCTGCGTGGATATCGGGTTCACAAAGGATTTGTCGATTTTAATTTTATCGAAATTCAGTTCACTCAGCCGTGACAGCGACGAATAACCCGTCCCGAAATCATCGATTGAAATTCTTACACCCAGCGTTCTCAGCTTTTTGAGAATAGTGATCGGCGTGTTGCTGTCGCTGAAGAGCGATGACTCCGTAACCTCTAATTCAAGACGGTTTGCCGGAAGTCCTGTCTCCTTCAGGATGGACTGTACCATTGCCGTAAAGGATTTTGTGCCCAGCTGAACGGGTGAGACGTTCACAGAGATCCTTGCCGGAACCGCCCAGGAAACCGCTTCCCGGCAGGCAAGCTCCAGCACGGTTTTGCCGATTTGGTTGATCATCCCCGTTTTCTCAGCGACGGAAATAAAGTAATCGGGTGACAGTATCCCCTTCACCGGGTGTATCCAGCGAATAAGCGCTTCATAGCCGTAAATTTCATTGCTGAATGAATCGACAATAGGCTGGTAATAAACAACGAATTCATGGTTATCGATCGCCAGTGCCATATCATGTTCAAGGGTTCTGCTTTCCTGTAACTTTTGCAGCATCCACTGACGGAAAACTTTTATCTGTTGTGAACCCTCTTTTTTGGCTTCGTAGAGTGCCAGATCGGCAAATTTATAAAGGTAGTCAGAGCGCCGTTCATTATCAGATAAAACGATCCCCACACAGGTAGCAATTTTTATCAGCTGGTTATTAATCGTATAGGGCTGGCTGATATGTTCGCTGATTTCTTTGGCGCGCGAAACGGCGGCTGCTTCAGTGAGGCCACTGGAAAGCAGGGCAAACTCGTCTCCGCCCAAACGATAAAAGGTATCAGTGGCGCTGCTCATTGAGGTGAGGCGTCTGGATACCTGATTCAACAGCAAATCTCCGGCATCATGGCCATAGGTATCGTTGACCTCTTTGAAGCGGTCTAAATCAAATAACATCACCGTGACGGGGATGTGGTTTTTATCTGCCTGAAGATTAATTTTGTTCAGATCGTCCCAGAAGAAAAGGCGGTTTTTCATGCCGGTGAGGGAGTCATGATAAACATCATATTCCAGCTTCGAGTTCTGAATTTGCAGCGTTTCTTTTGATATCTGAAGCTCGTCAGCAAGGCTTTTAACCTGCATGTGCGCTTTGAGAATGTTTTTATTCTGGTAGATCATTAAGAAACCCAGAATAAAGCTTAATATCACCAGTAATAATGAAAGTACCGAATAAATATAATACAGGATTTGTATTTTATGGTTGGATTCATTAACCGTGTTAATATCTTTCGTCAATGCCGTTGCAGAAAGCTGGCTCAGCGGCGCATCAAGGTCATGCATATTTGTCAGGTATGCCTGTAGTTCTGGGTGGCTCATTTTTTCAAGATGGCTATCCAGATAGGCCAGTATTTTCTCTAAGCGCAAAGCGAGCTCCTGATGCGCTTTATCACTGTCAATATAGCGACCTAAATCTCCCCCTTTCATTAAATCGCTCTGGCTTAGCATAATTTCAAGACGCATGCGGACCTGGTCTATCGTAACGTCATCGGTATCGGTTGCGTATAGACCAAGCCATGATTCAAAACGGTAATACTCTGATACCAGTTGTGCCACGGACCAGGACTCAGTGTATTGAGTCAGTTTTTGCAATTCCTGCTGGCGATCGTAAACAAGGAATGCAATATATCCTGTCGTGATAAAAAGAGAAAAAATGATACCAACCAGTATCCTGTTCATTATGTTCTCCTGAACGACTACTCAATCTTCATTTTGCTAACCTGCCATGCTGATCGTGAGTAATAAATCTGATTATTCAACTCAGGAAGACTGTCATAGGGGTATACAATGAACGATGGGCCTTTATCGCGGATGCGCATATATTCGCCATTGACCTTTAAGGCAAGTATGGCGTTGTATTTTTTAAAGTCACTGAGAGGGATCACGGTAGAGTAATCATTGAGCGCAATAACATTAACGTTAGTTCCCTTCGCACCCACATACTCCATGAGTTTGTTCATTGGAACACCCTCAAACTTCGTACGACCATTATACCAGGGAGATGTCGTCTCGAAACTCACTACTCCGAGTTTTTCAAGGCTGGCGAGATCAAACACTGCTTTTCCATTTTCATTGGTATTTTCTATATTACCGTAAATCGTTAAAATGGGTTTACCAACTGGTTTTGGCAGGTCGCCAGCCCAGGTTACACTTTGTACGAGACAGCATAACAGCAGTAGGGTTAATCGCATTTTGACCTCCACCTTTTGAACATAAGTATAAGAATTATAATTTAGATATCACACGAGTTTATATATTTTGTTGAGGAGTAAGGGGTTTTATCGTTTTTGTTGATATAAACCCATTTTAATCAATGGGTTAGGTGTTGCGGGTGACAGGGTGTTTGATACTAGAGCGACGCTTAACTTTTTGATAAAAGCTAAAATTGCGGGCATAAATGCTCTTCTGTTTAAAAAATAATCGCTTTAATTGATGGATATTAACTTCCGCGACAATTTTAGGATGTCCTTGGCTTTTTGGGGCGCGAATCTGGAGACTAAATACGCACCCCGGTTGTGTCCGTTGTTTCAGGATGACGACGATAAGCGAGAACACGACCATTCTGATGGTGCGTGTCCCATATCGCTTGCCTTACTTCATGTCATCCTGGATGGCTGACGCCGACTTCCCCCCTTTCGCCATGCTGGAAAACACTGCGTCCCGGTAGATCCACGCATGAACGAGTGCGGCAGAGATATGGACCAGCACCACAGCAAAAAGCAACTTTGCCAGAAGGCTATGGGCGTCGTGACACCAGGCATACAGTGCTGGACTGTTCGGGGCAATCGCCGGCAGGTTGACGCCACTAAACATCACAATCGGCAGCCCGGCTGCCGACAGTTGCGCCCAGCCCAGCAGCGGCATTGCCAGCATTAACCCATACAGCATCCAGTGTGATGCCTTTGCTGCAAGCACCTGCCAGACGGGCAAATCAGCAGGAAGTGGGGGCGTCCGGCTAAAGAGCCGGTTGACCAGACGCACCAGTGCCAGCAGTAAAATGGCGACACCCAGCGGCCGGTGCAGGTCGATTAACCAAATCCGGTGATGTAACGACGTCATCATTGCGGCACCGATGAAAAGCATGGCCAGGATCATCACCGCCATCAGCCAATGCAGGCTTCGCGCCAGGATATTGAAATGCTGCGGCGCGTGCTCTCGCATATCTTTATTCGAGCTCATTTTACCTCCTGCTTTTGCACAGCTTCGGTGGCCTTGCCGTAGCCGATTTCCCGCTCACGGCGACTGAAAGAGTGGGAATAGGCAGCGGAACGGGCGTTTAAGATGGGATCATCAGACACTGCAACGCCTGCAGGAACAATCGAAGGGTCAAAGTTAACGTCGCGGCACGCGCCCTCGGATTGTGCTTCGACACGCGTCACTTCCAGCGTGCCGGCAACCATCTGTTTGCGATCGTCCGGCCATGGCTGGGAAGGGTCATCCACCGGATCGCCCCGCTGTGCGAGCTGCAAAACGTAATCCCAATAGAGTGGCTTCTGCGCCAGGCGCTGACGCAGGTTTTCGAACAGGAAGTTGTCATCGGCTTTCTGTCGTTGTTCATCGCTCAGAGAATGGAAAGGCTCGTGCGGACGCATCATCCAGCGAACGGCCTGGCGATCTCCCTGCGAGTTCACAAGATAAAAGGCGTTAATGCTGTAAAACGTCGCGCCCGCGAAGCTGCCGGGCGCGGGTTTTTGTGCCGCCCATTTAAGGTATTTCTCCGCCTCCGGGTACGCTTTCAAAAAGTCTGCGAGACGCTGTGGATCCGGTTTGCCAGTGGCTGCATCGACAGCCGTGGCTTTTCGCAAGGCCAGAAAACCTTCCGGACTGTGCGTGGCGAAGAAAGGCTCGTTGTTCATCGCCATTCGCCATTGCTGCTTGTCATCTGTCTTCAGCAGCAGCGCCATGCTCAGGGTTTTGGTCGTGCTATCCGGGGCATGGGGATCGCCAGTACCAATAGAGAATCGGCCCACCACGGGCACTTCCTGCTGTGAGAAGAGGCGGGAGGTTGAAAGAGAATTTGCCGAGCCGTTTGGCGTAAAGGTGCCAGCAAAGCAGATGCCTTTTCCATGCGCGCGGCGAAAACCCGGCGGGAAGGGTTTCGGTGTTTCACCCACCAGTGCCTGGCTGACCGTGCGTGAACCAAGCCAGCCCGCCGTCCATGCAAAAGCAAATGCCAGCGTACCGGCGACAACGGCGATCGATGCCAGCGCGCCCCAGGTTTTTTTTGATCTCAAATCCAGTTTCGACATAGACGTTTTTCCATAACAAAATATCTTCACATGTCATGCACAACGTATTGCGCGTGACATGTGTTAATACAGTGGCGAATATGGTTTGAGTATAAAAATTAAGGGGCGTAAAGAAAGAATATCACGAAAAGTTTAAACCTTTTCGCCGTCACAAAGGAGGGCTACTTATCACAACGGTAATTGTGGCAGGACAGGTTCTTACTGAGAAATAGTGACGAAATATGTAATTTAAAGTTTTCTATTTCTCAAGCGAGAACGTGTAAGGTTTGTTGTTCCTGACGAATTAGATTCATTGATGTAAATCAGATTATCTCTTTCATTCGCCGCTTATCGTGTGCACCCCCTTCCTTAAAACGAATCAAAAAATGAAAAAAAGACCATTCTTGATGGTGCTTTGCGCTGTGTGCTGCTTTTTTGTTGCGGACATCGCTATGGCAAAAAACAGTTCAGTTTCCAGTGAACAGGTTAAAGAGAACGTTATTGCAGAGTCGATCGCATCTTATCCCGGAGTATGCGCCTGTCCTTTTAACCGGGCCAGAAACGGAAGCGCCTGCGGCAGACGCAGCGCATGGAGTAAAGCGGGAGGCTATGCTCCCATTTGTTATAAAAATGAAGTTACGGATGAGATGGTAAAGCAGTGGCGTGAAAATAATAGCTAACCCGCCTCCAGCATCCCAAAGCTCACAATCCGCGCGCGGCCCAGCTCTTTCGCCCGGTACAAGGCCACATCCGCGGCGCGCAGAAGGTTGTCAGTCTGGGCATGTTGCGGGTAGCTGGCAATGCCAATCGACACATCCACCGGCCCAATCTCGGTCAGCCCGTAGCGAAGCGACAGCTCATGCACGCTATTGTAAATCTTCTGCGCGCAGGCGTGCGCCTCTGGTTCATCGGCACCGGGAAGCAGGACCAGAAACTCCTCGCCCCCGTAGCGGAATGCGAGTCCGTTGTCATGTGCGGCCCGCTGAACAATTGACGCCACGCTTTTAATCACCTGATCGCCCGCTTCATGGCCGAAGCGGTCATTGATGCTCTTGAAGTGATCGATGTCGATCATCATGCAGCTTAACGGCTCGCCGGTACGCAACGCCTGTGCCGTTTGGGTTTGCAGGGTATCTTCCAGATGATGACGATTACGCAGGCCGGTGAGCGGGTCGAACAAGGCTTTTTCCAGCAACGCGTCGCGCAGACGCTGGTTGGCCAGCGCCAGACCGAGCGCTTCGGCCATCAGTTCCAGATAGGCGCGGGATGGGGCGTTGTCCGCCGTAATATTCTGGAATGAGAGCAGGCCAATGGCCTCGCCCTGGGCGATAAGCGGCACGCACAGCGAGCTTTCAGCTTGCGATGCCGGAAGATGGTAGCAGGCGATATCCGGCTCACCGTTTACCGGCGGGTGGCTCTGCCCGCGGCGCACGGCCCAGCACTCGTCAGGGTGGAACGTCGTCTCTTCACCAACCGGTGAAAGCCAGTGCGCGACGCAGCGCATCTGCCACGGATCGCGGTCAAGGACGTAAAGTCGGCCCGCGATACCCGGCGCGATATTAGGCGCAAACAGCTCCGCCACGTTAATCACATCGTTAAAGTTCTCACACCCCTGCAGCCGCTGCGTCATGCGGGCCAGCAGCTCGCGGATGGCCCAGTCGGCATCGCGCTCTTTTTCCAGACGCTGTCGCGCCAGGCCGTTTTCGCGGAAGATGCGGATGGCCTGGGCCATGTCGCCAATCTCATCAATCTGGTTGAAATTGGGCGTTTCAACCGCGTAATCCTGGGATGCCAGGCGGTGCACCACGTCGCTCAGACGCACCACGGGACGCAGCACGCGGCGCTTTAATATAAAGCCGAGAACAAACAGGAACAGCAGGGCGGTCAGGCCGACCATCAGCTCAGAGGCCGTACGCAGCGCTTTCGATTTTTTTGTCGCGTCCTGAACGGAGGCGATGACGCGTTTGTCGAGTATCTGGCGGAAGTGATCGAGCTGGTTCTGCGCGCGCTCCAGCTCCTGCTCATAGGGCGCACCGTAGAGTAGCGCAACGGCCTGCGCGTCTTCTCCTCGCTCAAGGCTGGAAAGGGCGGTTTGCTGTTCGTCCTGCAGCTCGTCGACGATCTTTATTCCTTCATGCAGCAGGGCCAGTTCTTCATCCGATGCGCCGTTATCCTGCAACTTTTCCAGCCGAAGCTCGATGCTCTTCAGGCTGTTTTCCGCCTGGTTATATTCCTTGAGAACCTGAGGATCTTTTTTAATGACGTACAGCCGTGCTAAATCAGACTGGGCCCAGATATCGGTTTCGATATCTTCCGTGAGCTGATCAAATTTCTGCCGTTGTTCAACGGCCTGACGCTCGAGGGTATCCGCACTGGACGCCATCAGCATGATGATGCCGGAGGCGATGGTCAGGCAGACCGTGGCACCATAGGCCCAGTTTGTTATCGTTGCGATTCGCACCTGATGATCCTTTTACGACATGAGTAGGATGGCGTTCTTTCAAATTATAGAAAACGTTTGATTTAAGGCGAAAAAAAAGGCGGCACAGCGCCGCCTGGTGTGGTCTATATCGTCACATCCTCACAATTCTGGAGGATTTTTTCCTTCTTCGATGAAGTCGGGGTCCAGCTCTTCGGCGTTACCTTCGTGATCGCGCCCTGAGAAGAGATTCCAGCAGGCGATAAACAGCGCGGCAATGAGCGGCCCAATCACAAAGCCGTTAATGCCGTACAGCTCCATGCCGCCGAGGGTGGAGATCAGAATCAGGTAGTCCGGCATTTTGGTGTCTTTCCCGACCAGCAGCGGGCGCAGGATATTGTCCACCAGCCCGACGATAATCACGAAGAAGCCGACAATAAACAGCCCTTGCCAAAGCTGATGGGTGGCGAACAGGAAGATGGCGGCGGGAACCCAGACAATCGCCGAGCCGATGGCGGGCACCAGCGAGAGGAAGGCCATCAGCGCCCCCCAGAGCACGCTACCGTCAATACCGGCAATAGCAAACGCAATCCCGCCGAGGATGCCCTGAACCACCGCCACCGCCGCCGTACCTTTTACCGTGGCTCGCGACACGCCGACGAATTTGGCGAACAGGTGCTGTTTGGCGAAATCAGACAGCGGCAGGGAGTCAAGGATCTGGCGCACCAGATACGGGCCGTCTTTCAGCAGGAAGAACAGCAGATAAAGCATGATGCCGAAGCTAATCGCAAAGCCAAACGTGCCCTTGCCAATCAGGAACGCGCTGCCGGCGAGATATTGCCCGCCCTGCAGGGCGACATCAGAGAGTTTTTTCTGGATCTGCGCCGCGTTGGTCAGGTTGTGATCCGCCAGGAAGCCGCTGGCCCAGTCAGGCAGATGGTTAAAGATGCTCGCCACCACTTCCGGGAACTGGGTGTTGTTCTCCTGAAGCTTCGTGTAAACCACGTTCAGCTCAATGGCGAGCGAGGAGAGGATCACCATCAACGGAATAAAAACGATCAGGCAGATAATGCCAATGGTCAACAGCGAGGCGAGCCCGTTGCGATCCCCCAGCGCGGCGCGCAGCCTGTTTTTTACCGGATTGAAGATGACGGTCAGAATGGCGGCCCACAGTATCGCGGAGAAGTAGGGCGACAGTATGTCGAAGAAGGCCCAGGTGACGAGGGCGAGAATAAAAATGAAGAAACCTTTGGTCAGTCCATTAAAGCGCATAGTGATTCCTGGTAACGAATAAGCAGAGTCGACTATAGAACTGATTTGAGGATTTACCAATAATTCTGCCGCTGGCGTGCCGGGCGATGGCTTCGCGTCTGACCCGGCATACAGACCTCAATAATGTGTTATGTTTTGATGAGATTTTAAACAGCTCAGGACGACAGCATGGAAAAGGTCTTTTCAGGTGGGTGCTTATGCGGCTCGGTTCGCTTTACCGCTGCGAATGGGGGCAATGTGCACACCTGCTCGTGCGATATCTGTCAGAAACACACCGGCGCACAAACCGTCGTATGGATTGAGTTTCCGGCGGAAAACGTGCAGTGGATCGGTCCGGGCGGACGTCCGGCGACATGGCGATCGTCGGACTACTCCAGCCGGGCGTTTTGCCCCACCTGCGGCAGTTCAATTGGCGCGATTGATGATTCACCCACCGTTGCCTTATTTACTGGCGTGTTTGACGATCCGGACCAGCCGGAGTTTGCCCCGGAAAATCACTCCTTCGACGACATGATGCCTGCCTGGTGGCGACATACCATGAGGGAAGCGTAAAAGTATGATCCGAGGGTTCATCGTTACCACTTTCGACTGACCGAAGATCGCCGCTTCCCGCACCATGCTGTAAGTATCTGCTTGCGGAGGTGCTTATGGCCTGGCGTCCGATTCTCTATGTGATCCTCACGACCCACCCCAGACTCAGCGCGAGGCGTGCCCGTTTGCGTCTGGTCATCTAGCTTTTTATTAACAATCGCGGTATAACACACCTTCTTTGGATGTTTAGATGTCCATACGTATAGAAGGTAATATGCAAACACAACAAGAAAATGGGCAGCTTAAGCGCACCATGAAAACACGCCACCTGATTATGCTCTCGCTGGGTGGCGTGATTGGGACAGGGTTATTCTTCAATACTGGATACATCATTTCAACGACCGGGGCGGCGGGCACGCTGCTGGCGTACCTGATAGGCGCGCTGGTGGTCTGGCTGGTGATGCAGTGTCTGGGCGAGCTTTCCGTGGCGATGCCGGAAACCGGCGCGTTCCACGTCTATGCTGCCCGCTATCTTGGCCCGGCGACGGGCTACACCGTGGCGTGGCTCTACTGGCTCACCTGGACGGTGGCGCTCGGCTCCAGCTTCACCGCCGCGGGGTTCTGCATGCAGTACTGGTTCCCGCAGGTGCCCGTCTGGGCCTGGTGCGTGGTCTTCTGCGTGGTGATTTTTGGCCTGAACGTCATCTCTACGCGCTTCTTTGCGGAAGGCGAGTTCTGGTTCTCCCTGGTGAAAGTCATCACCATCATCGCCTTTATTATTCTTGGCGGGGCGGCGGTCTTTGGCTTTATCCCGATGCAGGACGGTTCCCCCGCACCGGGCTTAAGCAACATCACCGCCGAAGGCTGGTTCCCGCACGGCGGCCTGCCGATCCTGATGACCATGGTGGCAGTGAACTTTGCCTTCTCCGGGACGGAGCTCATCGGTATCGCGGCGGGCGAAACGGAAAATCCGCACAAGGTGATTCCGGTTGCGATCCGCACCACCATTGCGCGCCTGATTATCTTCTTTATCGGCACCGTGTTTGTGCTGGCGGCGCTGATCCCGATGCAGCAGGCGGGCGTGGAAAAGAGCCCGTTCGTGCTGGTGTTTGAAAAGGTCGGTATTCCTTACGCGGCAGACATCGTTAACTTTGTGATCCTGACGGCGATCCTCTCGGCGGCGAACTCGGGACTGTACGCTTCCGGGCGCATGCTGTGGTCGCTGTCGAACGAGAAAACGCTGCCGCGCTGCTTTGCCCGCGTGAACAAAAACGGCGTGCCGCTGACGGCGCTCTCGGTCTCTATGCTCGGCGGCGTGCTGGCGCTGTTCTCAAGCGTCGTGGCCCCGGACACGGTGTTTGTCGCGCTCTCGGCGATTTCTGGCTTTGCGGTGGTGGCGGTGTGGATCAGCATCTGCGCGTCGCACTTCGTTTTCCGTCGCCGTCATCTGCAGTCCGGCCAGCCGCTCTCTGCGCTGCAGTACCGCGCGCCGTGGTATCCGCTGGTGCCGGTGCTCGGTTTTATCCTCTGCGTGGTGGCCTGTGTCGGCCTGTGGTTTGACCCAAGCCAGCGCATTGCCCTTTATTGCGGGCTTCCGTTTGTCGCCCTGTGTTATGGTGCGTACTACCTGACCCGAAATATGACATCGCAGGAGCCTGAACATGTCGCAGAATAACCCGCTTACCGCCATCCTTGAAAAACAGCCGTTTGTGGTGCTGGATGGCGCGATGGCGACGGAGCTGGAAGCGCGCGGCTGTAACCTGGCAGACAGCCTCTGGTCAGCCAAAGTGCTGGTGGAAAACCCGGAACTCATCCGTGAAGTGCATCTCGATTACTACCGGGCTGGGGCACAGGTGGCGATCACCGCCAGCTATCAGGCCACGCCTGCGGGCTTTGCGGCGCGCGGTCTGGACGAAGCGCAGTCCCGCGCGCTGATCGGTAAAAGCGTGGAGCTGGCGCGTAAGGCGCGCGAAGCGTATCTGGCTGAAAACCCGCACGCGGGCACGCTGCTGGTGGCGGGCTCCGTTGGGCCGTACGGCGCGTATCTGGCGGATGGCTCAGAGTATCGCGGCGACTACGTGCGCAGCATCGAGGAGTTTACTGCCTTCCACCGCCCGCGCGTGGAAGCGCTGCTGGATGCGGGCGCTGACCTGCTGGCCTGCGAAACGCTGCCTTCGTTTGTGGAGATCAAGGCGCTGGCGGCGCTTCTGGCCGGGTACCCCCGCGCCCGGGCGTGGTTCTCCTTTACCCTGCGCGACAGCGAACACCTGAGCGACGGCACGCCGCTGCGCGAGGTGGTCAGCGCGCTGGCAAACTCTTCGCAGATTGTCGCGCTGGGCATTAACTGCATCGCCCTGGAAAACACTACGGCGGCGCTGAAGCATCTGCAAAGCCTGACGTCGCTGCCGCTGGTGGTCTATCCGAACTCGGGCGAGCATTATGACGCGGTAACCAAAACCTGGCACCACCACGGTGAAGCGTGCGAGACGCTGGTAGGGTATCTGCCGCAGTGGCTGGAAGCCGGCGCGAAGCTGATTGGCGGATGCTGTCGCACCACGCCGAAGGATATTGCTGAACTGAACGCGCAGCGCTGATGCCCTCACCCTGACCCTCTCCCACGGGGAGAGGGGAAAAAAACAACCGCACAAAATCAACTATCCTTTCCCGCTTTTTATCTAAAAACGAATCGTTATGAGCGATTCATTTTTATTCCTTTATCAAAATTCCCGCGCCGGAAATACTGCCCTCATAACAACAAGGGGAGCAGACATTATGGCAATTTCATCGCGAATCACACTTCTCGGCGCACTGGCGCTGTGGGCATTTCAGGCGCAGGCGGTGGACGTCACCGTCGCGTATCAAACCTCTGCGGAACCGGCGAAAGTCGCGCAGGCGGACAACACCTTTGCGAAAGAGAGCGGCGCGAAAGTCGACTGGCGCAAGTTCGACAGCGGGGCGTCCGTCGTGCGTGCGTTAGCCTCCGGCGACGTGCAGATCGGCAATATCGGCTCCAGCCCGCTGGCGGTTGCGGCCAGCCAGCAGGTGCCGATCGAGGTTTTCCTGCTCGCCTCGCAGCTCGGTAACTCTGAAGCGCTGGTGGTGAAGAAAAACATCACCAAACCGGAAGATCTGATCGGCAAACGCATTGCCGTGCCGTTCATCTCCACCACCCACTACAGCCTGCTGGCGGCCCTCAAACACTGGGGCATCAAGCCGGGTCAGGTACAAATCATCAACCTGCAGCCGCCGGCGATTATCGCCGCCTGGCAGCGCGGGGATATTGACGGGGCTTACGTCTGGGCTCCGGCAGTGAACGAACTGGAAAAAGACGGCACCGTGCTGACCGACTCTGAAAAAGTGGGCCAGTGGGGCGCGCCAACCCTCGACGTGTGGGTCGTGCGCAAAGACTTTGCCGAGAAACATCCTGAGGTGGTGAAAGCCTTCGCCAAAAGCGCGATTGACGCCCAGCAGCCGTATATCAGCAACCCGGATGAATGGCTGAAGCAGGCCGCCAACCTGGAAAAACTCTCCCGCCTGAGCGGCGTGCCGGAAGCGGACGTGCCGGGGCTGGTGAAAGGCAATACCTATCTGACCCCCGCGCAGCAGGTGCAGCAGCTGACCGGGCCGGTGAACAAAGCGATTGTGGATACCGCCACCTTCCTGAAAGAGCAGGGCAAAGTGCCTGCGGTAGCGGCGGATTACAGCCAGTACGTGACCGATCGTTTTGTGAAATAAGGAGTACGCCATGCTGAATATTACGAACCTGTACGCCGATTACGGCGGGAAACCCGCGCTGGAGGATATCAACCTGACGCTGGACAGCGGTGAACTGCTGGTGGTGCTGGGCCCGTCCGGGTGCGGAAAAACCACGCTGCTGAATCTGATCGCCGGGTTTGTCCCTTATCAGCATGGCACCATTCAACTGGAAGGCAAAAAGGTGGAAGGCCCGGGCGCCGAGCGCGGCGTGGTCTTCCAGAACGAAGGGTTGCTGCCCTGGCGCAACGTGCAGGAAAACGTGGCGTTTGGGCTACAGCTTGCGGGCATCAACCGCGAACAGCGGCTGGAAACGGCGCGGGCGATGCTGAAAAAAGTGGGGCTGGAAGGGGCGGAAAAACGCTTTATCTGGCAGCTTTCCGGCGGCCAGCGGCAGCGCGTCGGTATTGCCCGCGCGCTGGCCGCGAATCCGCAGCTGTTGCTGCTGGACGAGCCGTTCGGGGCGCTGGATGCCTTCACCCGCGAGCAGATGCAAACCCTGCTGCTGCGCCTGTGGCACGAGACGGGCAAGCAGGTGCTGTTGATTACCCACGATATCGAAGAGGCGGTGTTTATGGCGACGGAGCTGGTGCTGCTCTCGCCGGGGCCGGGCCGCGTGCTGGAGCGCTTGCCGCTGGATTTCGCCCGCCGCTACGTCGCGGGAGAGCCCGTGCGCAGCATCAAATCCGATCCGCTGTTTATCGAACAGCGTGAATACGTTTTAAGCCGCGTGTTTGAACAACGGGAGGCTTTCTCATGAGCATCGTCTTCAGTGAAAAAACGCGCCGCACGCGTCTGGCGCTGCGCTGGCCTTTCTCGCGCCAAATCACGTTGAGCGTCGGTACGCTGCTGGTACTGCTGGCGGTGTGGTGGGCGGTTGCTGCCCAGCAGTGGGTCAGCCCGTTGTTTCTGCCGCCGCCGGGCCAGGTGCTGGCCAAACTCATTACCATCGCCGGGCCGCAGGGCTTTATGGATGCCACGCTCTGGCAGCATCTTGGAGCCAGTCTGGCGCGTATTCTGGTGGCGCTGCTGGCAGCGGTAATTATCGGGATACCGGTCGGGATCGCGATGGGCTTAAGCCCGACGGTGCGCGGTATTCTCGATCCGCTGATTGAGCTTTACCGTCCGGTGCCGCCGCTGGCCTATCTGCCGCTGATGGTGATCTGGTTTGGCATCGGTGAAACGTCAAAAATCCTGCTGATTTATCTGGCCATTTTCGCCCCGGTTGCCATGTCGGCGCTGGCGGGCGTGAAGAGCGCCCAGCAGGTGCGGATCCGTGCGGCGCAGTCGCTGGGGGCCAGCCGCACGCAGGTGCTGCTGTTCGTGATTTTACCGGGCGCGCTGCCGGAGATTTTAACCGGGCTGCGCATCGGCCTTGGCGTGGGCTGGTCCACGCTGGTGGCGGCAGAGCTGATTGCGGCCACGCGCGGCCTTGGGTTTATGGTGCAGTCGGCGGGAGAGTTCCTGGCGACTGACGTGGTGCTGGCAGGGATCGCGGTGATCGCCGCGATCGCCTTCGGATTAGAACTGGGGCTGCGCGCGTTACAGCGTCGCCTTACGCCCTGGCATGGAGAAATACAATGAGTGAACGTCTGACCATTACCCCGCTGGGGCCGTATATTGGCGCGCAGGTGTCGGGCCTGGATGTGACCCGTCCGCTGAGCGATAACCAGTTCGAGCAGCTGTACCACGCGGTGCTGCGTCATCAGGTTGTTTTCCTGCGCGAACAGGCGATCACCCCGCAGCAGCAGCGCGCGCTGGCCCTGCGCTTTGGCGATCTGCATATCCACCCTGTCTATCCGCATGCGGAGGGGGTGGAGGAGATTATCGTTCTGGACACCCACAACGATAACCCGCCGGACAACGACAACTGGCATACCGACGTGACCTTTATCGAGACGCCGCCCGCCGGGGCGATTCTGGCGGCGAAGCTGCTGCCGGAAACCGGTGGCGATACGCTGTGGACCAGCGGGATTGCGGCGTATGAGGCGCTCTCCGCGCCGTTCCGGACGCTGCTGAGCGGGCTGCGGGCGGAGCACGACTTCAAAAAATCGTTCCAGGAATACAAGTATCGCAAAAGCGAAGAGGAGCATCAGCGCTGGCAGGAGGCGGTTGCGAAACATCCTCCGCTGCTGCACCCGGTGGTGCGGACCCATCCGGTCACGGGCAAGCAGGCGCTGTTCGTGAACGAAGGGTTCACGACGCGCATTGTGGACGTGTCCGAGAAAGAGAGCGAGGCGCTGTTGAGCTTCCTGTTCGCGCATATCACCAGGCCGGAGTTTCAGGTGCGCTGGCGCTGGCAGGAGAATGACCTGGCGATCTGGGATAACCGCGTGACGCAGCACTATGCCAATGCGGACTATCTTCCGCAGCGCCGGATTATGCAGCGGGCGACGATCCTGGGGGATAAGCCGTTCTACCGTGCGCCTTGATCCCCTCACCCTAACCCTCTCCCCAAAGGGGCGAGGGGACTGCCCGGTGCGGTTTTCACCCTCTCCCTGTTAGGGAGAGGGCTGGGGTGAGGGTATTAAATGCGCCTCTATATACCGCTGATACCGGTTCGCCTTCAGGTAACACAAATCCACCAGCACCAGTCCGTCGACGCAGTCGTTAAATGCCGGGTCGCTGCCAAAATCAATAAACTGCACGCCGCCGGGTTCACACAGCTCGGAATATTGTTTGTAGAGCGGCGGAATGCCGCAGCCCAGATTGCCGAGCAGGGATTTGAGCTTTGTCAGATCGTCCACGTAATCCACGCCGCCAAACTGCGCGAGCACGTCCGGCAGCGATGCGGGATACGGCTGACGTGACGCGGCGAGCGGATGCGTTGCCGGGAACCACAGGCGGTAAAAGGCCACCAGCAGATCCCGCGCGGCAGGCGGTAAGCCGCCGGAAATGGAGACCGGGCCAAACAGGTAGCGGTAGTTCGGATAACGCGCCAGGTAGGCCCCAATGCCGGACCATAAATAGTCCAGGCCACGGCGTCCCCAGTAGCGCGGCTGAATAAAGCTGCGTCCCAGCTCAATGCCGTGCTCCAGCACGTCCTGCATTTTGTCGTCGTAGTGGAACAGGCTATAGCTATACAACCCTTCCAGACCGCGACGTTCAACCTGTCTGGCAGTCGGCATAAAGCGATACGCGCCGACGATCTCCAGATCCTCATCATCCCACAGGATCAGGTGCAGATAATCATCATCGTAGCAGTCGGTGTCACGGCGTTTGCCGCTCCCTTCCTCGACCGCGCGAAAGGCAATCTCGCGCAGGCGGCCCAGCTCGCGCAGCAGCGGGGCGTCTTCCTGACCGTTGCGTTGCCAAAGATAAATGGTTTTACCGTCGCTGGTATTGCCCAGACATTCGGCCTGCGCCAGCGCGCGTTTAAGGGTGGCCCGGTCTTCCGGACGGGCAATGGCGCACTGGGTTTTAAAGACGCCAGGCAATCCCTTGCCAAGACGCATCACGTGCTGACGGCACTGTTCGGCCATCTCACGCGACGAAAGGGTGGCGCTGTGCCAGTGATGCCAGGCAATCTGCTGGCCGATTTTAATCGGCAGCTGGCTATGGCGGCGGCGGAACATCTGCTGCATCAGCAGCAGCATCGACAGCGTCGGGGAGACCAGCGTGCTGGCATAGAAGAGCAGGCTGTTATGCGCCTGAATATGCACCGGCAGTAGCGGGGCGCGCAGCTTGCTGGCGAGTTTGATAAAGCCAGAGTGCCACTTTTTGTCGCGAATGCCTTTGCGCGTGGGGCGGGAAACTTCTCCGGCCGGGAAGAAGATCAGCACGCCTGCGTTTTGCAGATGCTGTTCCATCTGCACCAGGGACGATTTCGCCGTCCTGCCGCCCATATTGTCCACCGGAATAAACAGCGAGCTGAGGGGCTCAAGGTGGGTCAGCATCCGGTTGGTCACGACTTTAACGTCGCGTCGCACGCGGGAGACGGCGTACATCAGCGCCAGGCCGTCCAGCGTACCCGTCGGGTGGTTGGCAATAATGACCAGCGGGCCATGTTCGGGGATTTGTTCAAGATCGCGGGCGGAAACGGTGCAGAGAATATCAAGGTGTTCCAGAACTTGCTCCACCATATCCAGTCCTTTCAGGTGGCGGTGTGCTGCGGCAAATTGCTGAAATTCGTCTTCGTAAAACAGTCTTTTTAACAGACTTTTTTGCCAGGGTGCAGGCCTCGCCTGAGGCCAAAGATCGTCGAGAACGCTATCGAGGCTAAACATGGTTACTCCTCCTGCCGTCTTGCGAAGACAGTAGAAGGAGCAGATGTCGGTTGTATTGCAGTTTGGTGAAGATTAGAGCAGGCCGGGTAAGGTGAAGCCGCTACCCGGCGCTAGAGCGGATTAACGCAGGATTTTCTTCTCGGCCAGATCCAGCGCGAAGTAGCTGAAGATCAGATCCGCGCCTGCGCGTTTGATGGCGCCGAGGCTTTCGAGGACCACTTTCTCTTCATCAATCGCACCGGCCAGCGCGGCGAATTTGATCATCGCGTACTCGCCGCTGACCTGGTAAGCGCCCAATGGCAGCTCGGTGCGCTCGCGGATGTCGCGCAGGATATCGAGATACGCGCCCGCTGGTTTCACCATCAGGCAGTCTGCGCCCTGGGCTTCATCGAGCAGGGATTCGCGAATCGCTTCCCGACGGTTCAGCGGGTTCATCTGATAGGTTTTACGATCGCCCTTCAGCGCCGTACCGGCCGCTTCGCGGAACGGGCCGTAGAAGGAGGAGGCAAATTTGGTGGAGTAAGACATGATGGCGGTGTCGGTAAAGCCCGCCGCGTCCAGCGCCTGACGGATCGCCTGAACCTGTCCGTCCATTGCGGCAGAGGGCGCGATGAAGTCCGCACCCGCAGCGGCAGCCACGACCGCCTGTTTGCCGAGGTTCAGCAGGGTTGCATCGTTATCGACACCGTGATCGCACAGCACGCCGCAGTGGCCGTGAGAGGTATATTCGCAGAAGCAGGTGTCTGACATTACCACCATTTCCGGCACGGTCTCTTTGCAGATGCGCGACATGCGGGCAACGAGGCCATCTTCTTTCCACGCGTCGCTGCCGGTGGCATCGGTATGGTGAGAGATGCCGAAGGTCATCACCGAGCGGATCCCCGCGTTGGCGATGCGTTCAATCTCACGCGCCAGATATTTCTCCGGAATGCGCATTACGCCCGGCATGGCTTCGATGGCTTTGTAGTCATCGATCTCTTCTTCGACAAAAATCGGCAACACCAGATCGTTTAAGGTCAGGGTTGTCTCTTCAAACATAGCGCGCAGTGCAGGTGACTTGCGCAGGCGGCGGGGACGTGCAATTAAATCGGTCATGGTATGCCTGATGTTTGTGGAACAAAGAAGGCCAGTGTACCTCAAAGTGAAGACAGGTGTTTTGGTAAAAGTGGGCATTTTATTTTTGTAAAATGTGATGGGTCTGGCTTTCTGGCATCAATATATAATGCAGGGCAGTATAACGCCGAAATGGAGATGAGTTATTCATATTGTTTTTATATTAAATAGAAAACATCATTGAAAATGATTCATTATATATTTTTATATGTATCTTATTGTTGTGTCTGTATTTTAATGCTTTGTTTTTATAATATTTATCTGTAGTGACAGATGCTTTCTCGGTTTTGATGTGTTATTAGTCTGGATACGGACTTAATGGAAACATTCATTGAACCTTTTCGAAATGAAAATGCATAATTCCCTCCGCAATTAAACATTGCAAAATCATTGATGGACAAACTTGCTTACGTCCCTGAGGAGGGATGACCCAATGCAAACATGGAAAAAGAAACTCGTTGTATCTCAACTTGCATTAGCCTGCACCCTGGCTATCGCTTCTCAGGCAAATGCGAAGGATATTTCCGGTACGACATATAATACATTCGGATACGATAATACCGCTTCCACTCCCTGGTATTATGGCTATGCCGACTGGGATTACTCAGGCGCTACCCATGACGGTGATATTTATCCGGTGATTAATAAAAGCACCGTGAATGGTGTTATTTCAACATACTATCTGGATGATGGCATCAATGGTCGGGCGAATGCATTAAGCATTTCCAACAGTACCATTAATGGCATGATTACCTCTAAGTGTATGACCCCCTCGTGTGCTGACGGCGTGGATACCGATGGCACCAACCATTCTCAATACGATCGTTTTAGCCTGACCGTAGATAATTCCACCATTAACGATACCTATGAGCATTATGCGTATGATGTCGTGAATGGGGAAAATACGGAAAGACACTATCTGGATACGTATAATCTGGGTAATGCGATCACCCTGGATGTGGAGTCCGATATTGTTATCCAGAACAATTCCCACATTGCCGGTATTACCCTGACGCAGGGTTATCAGGAGCCGGATAATACCCCTTACGACGGTGTGGAAGGCGTAGCCAACAGCAGCAAAGTATTTACCGACACGCTGGTGGTGAAAGACTCCGTTCTGACCTCAGGGGCGTACCGCGATCTGGGGACCAGCGGGTTCTACGGTCAAACCGCGAAGCCGAGCGACTACGGTGAAACGAATGCCACGGCAGCAGATGATGCGGCGCTGATCGTTGCCGCTAGCGCGTCTGATAACGCGATGCAGACCACTGCCACGTTCGATCATTCCACCGTTACTGGCGATATTCTGTTCTCCAGCACCTTCGACAACAACTTCTATCCGAACGGCGATCCGGCAACGGATACGAGTGCAGACGGTGTCTATAACCCAACCACCAACGGCTGGGATGGCACCGATAAGCTGGATGTCACCCTGACCAACGGCAGCAAATGGGTCGGTGCAGCACAGTCCAGCGTCGAGGCTATTGGCCCAGCGCAGATGTATGGCCTGGGCTACAGCAACGTAGACTGGAGTAGCTTATCCCCTAACAGCATTTGGCCGGATTCCATTTATGACAGCAACGGACACGTTACGGGTGAAGCGGTATATCAGAGCGGGCTGTTTAACATCGCGCTGGATAACGGCTCTGAGTGGGATACCCGCAAGCTTTCAAACATCGACACGCTGACGGTAAACAACCAGTCTCAGGTTAACGTTGAAGACTCTGATCTGCTGGCGGACTCCATCACCCTGACCAATGCTTCATCAATGAATATTGGAGACAGCGGTGCTGTGGCGACCGACCATCTGTATCTGGACAGCTATAGCCGTGCGGCACTGACGGAAGAAACGTCCCAACTGTATGCCAACACCATCACCGTGGATAACGGTGCTGAGCTGGCGCTGGGGCTGGGTCAGGTTGATACGCATAATATGGAACTGACCGATGGCGGGGTGCTGAACGTTGCCAGTCGTGATTACGTCCTGAACAGCGATCTGAACAACGCACGCTATATCACTAACGATAAGTACAATGCCGATTACGACTATGGTGTTGTGGCGATTAACTCAGATGGCCATCTGTCAGTTAACGGTGATGTTGCAGGTAACTACCAGGTGCGCATCGACGATGCGACCGGTGCCGGTTCCGTTGCCGATTACAAAAACAAAGAGATTATTCGCGTCTATGACAATAACGCGGATACCACAGCCAGCTTTACTGCCGCAAACAAAGCCGATTTAGGTGCTTACACCTATCAGGCGCAGCAGCAGGGTGACGCCGTTGTCCTTCAGCAGAAAGAGCTGACCGACTCTGCCAACATGGCGCTGAGCATCCCATCTGCCAATACCAATATCTGGAATCTGCAGCAGGATACCGTCGGCACGCGTCTGACCAACAGCCGTCACGGCCTGACGGATAACGGCGGGGCGTGGGTGAGCTACTTCGGTGGCAACTTCGACGGTGACAATAGCGTTATCAGCTACGATCAGGACGTGAGCGGTATTATGGTGGGTCTGGACACCCAGATTGACGGTAATAACGCGAAGTGGATCGTCGGTGGTGCGGCAGGTTTCGCGAAGGGTGATATCAGCGATCGTACCGGTCAGGTCGATCAGGATAGCCAGACAGCGATGATCTATGCGTCAGCGAAGTTCATGAACGATCTGTTCCTCGACAGCTCCCTGAGCTACACCCGCTTCAACAGCGATCTCTCTGCCAACATGAGCAACGGTAAGTATGTTGACGGCAATACCACGAATGATGCTGTTGGTTTTGGGCTGAAGCTGGGCTATGACTGGAAACCAAACCTCTCTGGCTACGTTACGCCATATGCAGCCGTATCTGGCCTGTTCCAGTCTGGCGATGATTATCGTCTGAGCAATGACATGCGCGTAGATGGACAATCATACGATAGCCTGCGTTATGAACTCGGTGTTGATACGGGGTACACCTTCAACTACGGCGGCGAACAGGCTCTGACGCCTTACTTCAAACTGGCCTACGTCTATGACGATGCCGATAACAATGCCGATATTAACGGTGACAGCATTGATAACGGCGTGAAAGGCTCCGCTGTGCGGGTAGGGCTGGGCACCCAGTTTAGCTTCACGAAGAACTTCAGTGCGTACACCGATGCCACTTATCTGGGCGGCGGCGACGTTGATCAGAACTGGGGCGCAAATCTGGGCGTGAAATATACCTGGTAATGAATAAAAGCGGGGGAGTGGTTATCTCCCCCGCTTTTTATAGAAGCAATAAAAATAATATTGGACCGACAAATACGGATGACTTGAGGTCTGCATGAACGTTAATGCGAAACCGCTTTCTGAATTACGCCGGCTCGAACAGTATTTAACAGCGGCCAGTACCCCTTTTACATGTGCGCCCCAGCAATTAATTACGTCAGGGGAATGGAATGAGCCTTGTACGATCGTATTACAAACCGGCGTTATTGAGGTTTATCGAACTTCTGATGAATTGCTGGTGGGGATTGCGACTGCCCCTTTTATATTCGGGCTGTCTACGGTGGTGATTAATCACTCTCACGAATACAGGGTGATTGCTAAAACGGCCTGTACCGGTTTTTATTTGCCCACGGAAACCACCCGTCAACTCATCCAGCAGTATTCACTCTGGAAAGAGGCCTTCTGCTGGTTATCCTGGATAACTTACATTCTCGAGAAACGCGATAAGCAGCTGGTGGGAAATAATTCCTATCACCAGATCCGCTCGATGCTGCTGAATATGGCGGAATGGGATGAAACGCTGCGTTCAAAAATCGGTGTGATGAATCATATTCAACAGAGCACACGAATTTCACGTTCCGTTGTTGCCGAGGTGCTTGCCGCCCTGAGGCAGGGAAACTATATCAACATGAGCCGGGGCAAGCTGGTCAGCATCAACCGCTTGCCCACGGAATATTAGATTAGTTAGACGCGGTGAGAACCTGGGCTTTATTGGCGCTCAGTTCAGCCACTAAGTTATTAATCCCGTCACTCATATTGACGAAACGCGTATGCGGGGAGCGGGTGACCACCACAAATGCGCCCACGTTTGACTGCGGGATCATGGCCATATAGGTGATGAATCCACCGCCGCCTCCTGTTTTCTGAATAATACCCGGACGGCCATTTTTCGGTGCCATATAGACCCAGCCCATACCGAGCGCGTCGGCTTTACCCGGCACGTCCATCCCGATGACGCGTTGCAGCTGAGTGCGCTGATAAATCAGGGTCTGCATGCGATCGGCCTGGCTGCTGCGTGCGTAGAAATCTGAGGAAAGGAACTGTTGCATCCAGCGCATCATGTCGCCAGGCGTGGAATAGACCCCGCCGCTGCCCACGGCCGCCAGCGTATTATTACAGGGGCTAGCGCCTTTCTCCGCCACCATCAGGCGACGGCACTGATCCGGAGATGGGGTAAAGGTGGTGTCTTTCATACCCAGCGGACGGGTTATCTGCTCTTCAAACAGCTGCGTGTAGGGTTTGCCAGCCGCCGTTGAAAGGGCGTCCGCCAGCAGGTCAAAGGCCAGGTTTGAATAAGAGGCCTGCGAACCCGGCGCCGCCTTCAGCGTGGCGGTACTCAGGTAGCTCCAGCGCTGGTCGCGCGTTGGCCAGACAAATACGTCACGGTGCGCCGCCCCGCCTGGCTGCTCACGCGGCAGGGCGCTGGTGTGGGTGGCAAGGTTCACAAGCCGAATCGGCGTACCCTGATAGGTTGGAACCCGGGCGCCTGGAGGTGCGTATTTGCTGAGCGGGTCGTCGAGTTTTACCACGCCCTGATCGAGCAATTTCACCAGCATTTCGCTGGTCATCAGCTTGGTTAAGGACGCGATGCGGATAACGGAATCCAGCTGCGGGTGAACGTTATTTCCTGGGCGCGTCTCGCCAAAGCTGCGGAATACACGCTGGTTACCGTCGATGACGACCATCGCCATCCCGGTCGCACCGCTGCCGTAATAGATAAGGTTCGCGTAGCGGTCGGCAATATCTGAAGCTAAAACGGGCGCCGTCAGCGGTTGGGCTGCCTGGGCGGTAGAAAAGCTCACCGCACACAGCGCGGCAAAAGAGAGCAGACAACGTTTCAACGAAAAGCATCCATGAAGTGAATGAAGAAAGTAATGGGTATTTATACTACTAATCGGTACCGCGCAATGCCCCGAATTGCATAACGATAGCGAGAAAAACGTAACCATGGGTAAATATGAACAATTTACTTACGAGCCATCTCCCATTTTGTGACATCGGGCTTATGATAGGCACCAGTGTCACTCAATCTTACGGAGAACGGTATGTCTGAGAAGCGTGTGGTTATGGTTGTCGATATGCAGAACGGGGTATTTGAAACCCCTCGTCATCAGCGCGAAAAATGTGTCTCTCTGATCAACCAGCTTACGCAGGCAGCCGACAAGGTCATTTTTATTCAGCATACCGAGGCAGGGGGCCTGGAAGAGGGAAGTGAAGGGTTTGCGCTACTGCCTGAACTCCATCAGCCAGCTGACGCGCTATATGTGACCAAAACCGCCTGTGATGCCTTCTATAACACCGTGCTTGAGGCGCTGCTGCGTGAGCAGGGCATTCGCGAGTTTGTCATCTGCGGCTGCGCCACCGATTACTGCGTCGATGCGACGATCAAGAACGGCGTCAGCCGGGGTTATCACATCACCGTGGCGGAAGATGCCCATACTACCGCCAATCGCCCGGCGGCAGATGCGCGGATCCTGATTAACCACCACAACGACGTCTGGCGTAACTTCATCGCGCCGGCGAATCCTCTCGCGGTGAAACGCACCGAAACAATTCTCGAAAACTGGAAAGCGAACTAATAATCAACCCTCGGGTCTGACCTTTTTGCCTGAGTCGGGAGGCTGGCCTGGGCAGGTTTTTCGTGTGGTAACGTGTTGTGCACAGCAACAGCCATAACAACAAGAAGGAAGCATTATGTTTAAGTCTTTTTTCCCAAAGCCGGGGCCTTTTTTCCTGTCGGCATTTATTTGGGCACTCATCGCTGTCATTTTCTGGCAGGCGGGCGGCGGCGCATGGCTGACGCGCATCACGGGAGCAACGGGCGAGGTGCCGATTAGCGCGGCGCGCTTCTGGTCGCTCAGCTATCTACTGTTTTACGCCTACTACACGGTGTGCGTAGGGCTGTTTGCCCTGTTCTGGTTTATGTATTCTCCGCACCGCTGGCAGTACTGGTCTATCCTCGGCACATCGCTAATTATCTTTGTCACCTGGTTCCTCGTGGAGGTGGGCGTGGCGGTTAACGCCTGGTATGCGCCGTTCTACGATCTGATCCAGACCGCGCTGAGCTCGCCGCATAAGGTGACCATCAACCAGTTCTATCATGAAGTCGGCGTCTTCCTCGGTATCGCCCTTATTGCGGTGATTATCGGCGTGATGAACAACTTCTTCGTCAGCCACTACGTTTTCCGCTGGCGTACCGCGATGAACGAACATTATATGGCGCACTGGCAGCACCTGCGCCATATCGAAGGTGCCGCACAGCGTGTGCAGGAAGACACCATGCGTTTTGCCTCCACCCTTGAAGACATGGGCGTCAGCTTTATCAACGCCATCATGACGCTAATCGCCTTCCTGCCGGTGCTGGTGACGCTCTCGGCGCACGTGCCGGATCTGCCGATTGTCGGCCATATTCCTTATGGTCTGGTGATTGCCGCGATCGTCTGGTCGCTGATGGGCACGGGCCTGCTGGCGGTGGTGGGGATCAAACTGCCGGGCCTGGAGTTTAAAAATCAACGCGTGGAAGCCGCTTACCGTAAAGAACTGGTTTACGGCGAAGATGACGCCAACCGCGCCTCGCCGCCAACCGTCCGCGAGCTGTTTGGCGCCGTGCGTCGTAACTACTTCCGACTCTACTTCCACTATATGTATTTCAACATTGCCCGTATTTTGTATCTGCAGGTGGATAACGTTTTCGGTTTGTTCCTGCTGTTCCCGTCGATTGTTGCGGGTACGATTACGCTCGGTCTGATGACGCAGATCACCAACGTGTTCGGTCAGGTTCGCGGGTCGTTCCAGTACCTGATCAGCTCCTGGACCACCCTGGTAGAACTGATGTCCATCTACAAACGTCTGCGCAGTTTTGAACGTGAGCTGGACGATCGTGACCTGCAGGAAGTCACTAACACATTTAGCTAATACAGGAAGTTGCTATGTCTTTTGCCGTACCGCGCGCGTTACCGTTGTCCTTGCTGGCCGCTCTTGTGCTGGCAGGCTGTGCCGAAAAAGGGGCCGCTCCGCTCAAAAAGGGGGAGAAGCCCGTCGATGTGGCGAGCGTTGTGCGGCAGAAAATGCCCGCCAGCGTGAAGGATCGCAACGCGTGGGCAGATGCGCTGGCAAAAACCTTTGAAAGCCAAAAGATTGCACCGACCGAGGAGAATATCTGCTCGGTGCTGGCGGTGGCGCAGCAGGAGTCGATGTACCAGTCAGACCCGGTGGTGCCGGGCCTGAACAAAATTGCCTGGAAAGAGATCGACCGCCGCGCGGAGTCCATGCATATCCCGGTTTTCCTCGTGCATACCGCGCTTAAAATCACCTCGCCGAACGGCAAAAGCTACAGCGAACGGCTGGACGCGGTGAAAACCGAAAAACAGCTCAGCGCCATCTTTGATGATTTCATCAGTATGGTCCCGATGGGGCAGAAGCTGTTTGGCTCGCTGAACCCGGTACATACCGGTGGCCCGATGCAGGTGAGCATTGCGTTCGCGGAGAAGCATACCGACGGCTACCCGTGGAAAATCGACGGTACGGTACGTCAGGAGGTCTTCTCCCTGCGCGGTGGGCTGTGGTTCGGCACGTATCATCTGCTGAACTATCCGGCGAACTATGATGAGCCGCTGTACCGCTTTGCCGACTTTAACGCGGGCTGGTATGCCAGCCGTAATGCGGCATTCCAGAGTGCAGTCAGCCGCGCAAGCGGCGTTAAGCTCGCGCTGGACGGCGATCTCATCGCTTACGGCAGCAGCGAGGCGGGAAGCACCGAGCTGGCAGTACGGAAATTATCCACCACGCTTGGCTTCAGCAACAGCGACATTCGCCGTCAGCTTGAGAAAGGCGACAGCCTGGCCTTTGAGAAAACGGATCTGTACAACAAGGTGTTTGCGCTTGCGGAGCAGAAAAGCGGGAAAACGTTACCGAGGGCGATCCTGCCGGGGATCCAGCTGGAAAGCCCGAAGATCACCCGTAACCTGACCACCGCATGGTTCGCAAAACGCGTGGACGATCGTCGGGCGCGCTGTATGGGGCTTTAACGGCGACGGCGAAAGCGCAACACTAACGCCACAACGCCCAGAATCATACATCCCGCGAGGAAGGGGATCAGGCCGAACAGGGTGCTGACGCCAAAGCCAATCTCAACTCGCGGGCGTCCGTTATCCTGCACCTGCATCAGGTGTTCATAAACGCCCGGCGCATGGACCAGCATATTGAGCAGCTGTGAGCCGGCCCAGAAGCAGAACAGGACAAACAGGGCATAAGCGATATTACCCGCCGTGGAGGTTTTTGGTTTGCCGCCAAAAATCGGTTTCGACAATGTAAAGTCAGCCATGTTGACCTCCCGTGGTATCACTCTGTTTTAATACGCGTCTTACGGGGTGAGTTTGACAGGTCATCGCATTTGTCAATATCAGAATCGTGGTAATTTACGCGCCGGAATCCTCCTGGATTGTCGATTTCTGCAGCACATCACAATTTCATCACTTAAGTGAAATTGCGTCGCGTTTCAGAATTTCCGTATCTGCCACAGACCTGGCCGTAAAACTGTGAGAGGATGTCTTTTTTTCCTGCCGGAGTTGTTATGAAGCTCACGTCCAAACTACGCCGTGACTGGCACTACTACGCCTTTGCTATCGGGCTGATCTTTATTCTTAATGGTGTCGTGGGCCTGTTGGGGTTTGAAGCAAAAGGATGGCAAACCTATGCCGTCGGGCTGGTGACCTGGGTGATAAGTTTCTGGCTGGCGGGGCTGATTATCCGCCGTCGTCCTGAAGAGACGACAGCGGATGAGGCGAAGCGCGCCGATTAACCGTTTACGGAACTTTTAAGCGCGCTGTCGGCGGCGTGACGCTCCAGCGCCAGTTCGATCAGGCGGGTGATCAGTTCCGGGTAGCTCAGGCCGCTGGCCTGCCACAGTTTCGGATACATGCTGATGTTTGTGAACCCCGGCAGCGTGTTGATTTCATTGATCACTACTTCGTTTTCCGGCGTCAGGAACACATCCACGCGCGCCATGCCGCAGCAGCCGAGCGTCTGATAAGCGCGAATGGCGATCGCCCGGATCTTATCGTTAATCGCCGGATCGATATCCGCAGGAACGACAACCTGCGCGCCTTTGTCATCAATGTATTTGGTGTCGTACGAGTAGAAGTCGCTGTTTAAGACCACTTCGCCGCAGGTGCTCGCCTGTGGAAAATCATTGCCCAGCACGGCACACTCAATTTCACGGCCTTTGATGCCCTGCTCAACCACCACTTTATGGTCGAACTCAAACGCCAGACGGACAGCCTGCGTGAACTCTGCTTCGCTGGTGACTTTGCTGACGCCCACGGAGGAGCCCTGGTTTGCCGGCTTCACAAACAGCGGCAGACCCAGCTCTCCGCTAATTTGTGCGAAGCTGTGCTTGTCGCGGTTGGCGCGGGTGAGGGTCACGAATGGCGCAATATTCAGCCCGGCATCGCGCAGCAGGCGTTTGGTGACGTCTTTGTCCATGCACGCGGCAGAGCCGAGGACGTCCGAGCCGACGAACGGCAGGTTGGCCATGCGCAGCATTCCCTGCAGGGAACCATCTTCGCCCAGGGTGCCGTGAACGATAGGGAAGACAACGTCGATCTGGGCGAGAGCCTGTGCGTTGCCGGCGTCGATGAGCTGTCCCTTCACGACGCCGGGTACGGTGGCGACGCTCACTTCCGAAGGATTAAGGGCGATGTGCGCCGGATCGTGAGCATTCAGCAGATACTGGCTGGCATCGTTAACGTGCCACTGGCCCTGTTTATCAATGCCCAGCAGCACGACGTCGAAACGGCTTTTATCGATCGCATCGACGATATTTTTGGCCGATTGCAATGACACTTCGTGCTCCGCTGATTTTCCCCCAAAGACAATACCTACGCGCTGCTTAGCCATCTCACTCTCTTCCAGTCTGACGAAAAGCCAATAACATACCACGATGCCCGGCGGGTTTCGCGGCCTTCTGCCATAATGTTTTGGGGAATGTTGAGGGGGGAGAGTGAAAGGAAAAACGCTGCTGACCGTTTTCATCATTGTGGCCGTTGCAACGGTGGGTTACCGCTGGTTGCCGCCTTACTACAACCCTTTCATGCCGCTGACGCTTGACGACCCGCCGGGCCGAATCACCCAGTATAAGCTTCGGCGTCTAACCCCCGAGGCGTGCGCGAGCCTGCTTTCGCAGGCTAACCAAAGAGATCTCATCCGCACCCAGCCGGTGGCCGACAGCGGTGGCGCGTGTCCGCTTAACAACGTCGTGCGCGTGCGTGATTTTGGCCCGGTCGGCCTGAACAGCAGCTTTCTTGCCAGCTGTCCGCTGGCGCTCAGCTCTGCACTGTTTATCAGCCAGCAGGCCCGGCCGCTGACAAAACGCTATACGGGCAGCGACCTGGCGCGTATCGACCATCTCGGCAGCTTTGCCTGCCGCAACATTTACCACCGCCCTGACGCGCGACGCAGTGAGCATGCCACGGCGGAGGCGCTGGATATCGCCGCCTTTCGGCTGGCGAACGGGGAGCGCATCACGGTACTGAACGGCTGGAAGGCGGCAACAACGCAGCCATGGCTGAAGGCCATGCTGGCGGCAAGCTGCGGCTACTACGGAAACGGCCTGGGGCCGGAGTATAACGCGGCGCATGCCAACCATTTTCATCTGGGAATGCGCGGTTTCGGACTCTGTCGGTGAAGCATAATATTCCGCCAGAAAATGGATGAATTGTGACTTATTTCACAAATATGATGACTGGGAAGATAAAACACCAAAGTCAGTCGGGCCGCATCTCTGGTGCGACGTCAAAACGCGTAACTTGCTAATCTGTCGGCGAATTCGCCTAAAAATGAAGACTATTTCTTTATGGAATCCTGGAAAGTTAATCTCATCTCGGTCTGGTTCGGCTGCTTCTTTACCGGGCTGGCCATTAGCCAGATCCTGCCGTTCCTGCCGCTGTACGTCTCGCAGCTGGGGGTGACCTCGCATGAAGCGCTCTCCATGTGGTCCGGCCTGACGTTCAGCGTCACGTTTCTGGTCTCCGCCATTGTGTCACCGATGTGGGGCAGCCTGGCGGATCGGAAAGGCCGAAAACTGATGCTGCTGCGCGCCTCGCTCGGGATGGCGATTGCCATTCTGCTCCAGGCCTTCGCCACCAACGTCTGGCAGCTGTTTTTCCTGCGTGCGGTGATGGGGCTGACGTCCGGGTACATTCCAAACGCCATGGCGCTGGTCGCCTCTCAGGTGCCGCGCGAGCGTAGCGGCTGGGCGCTGAGTACGCTCTCCACGGCCCAAATAAGCGGCGTCATCGGCGGTCCGCTGCTGGGCGGTTTTCTGGCGGACCACGTCGGGCTGCGCGCCGTATTTATCATCACCGCGATCCTGCTGGTGGTTAGTTTTCTGGTCACGCTCTTTCTTATCAAAGAGGGCGGCCGCCCGGTTATCAGTAAATCTGAACGCCTGAGCGGCAAGGCCGTCTTCGCCTCGCTGCCCTATCCTGGACTGATGATCAGCCTGTTTGTGACCACTATGGTTATCCAGCTTTGTAACGGTTCGGTCGGTCCGATTCTGGCGCTGTTTATCAAGTCGATGGAGCCGGAAAGTACAAATATCGCTTTTCTGAGCGGCATGATTGCCGCCGTGCCGGGCGTATCCGCCCTGATTTCCGCGCCGCGTCTGGGAAAACTGGGTGACAGGATCGGCACGGCGCGCATCCTGATGGCGACGCTGATCTTTGCGGTCGTGCTCTTCTTCGCGATGTCGTTTGTCACCTCTCCGCTTCAGCTTGGCGTATTGCGATTCCTGCTCGGGTTTGCTGATGGTGCAATGTTGCCTGCGGTACAGACCCTGCTGGTTAAATATTCCAGCGACCAGGTGACGGGGCGTATTTTTGGATATAACCAGTCATTTATGTATCTGGGGAATGTTGCCGGTCCGCTTATTGGCGCATCTGTTTCCGCGATGGCCGGTTTTCGTTGGGTATTTGCGGCCACGGCGATTGTCGTTTTAATCAATATTATCCAGCTGGCTATTGCGCTGCGTCGCCGCAGACAAATGGCGGAAGCGAAATCGGCGAGATAATCGTTTCGTTGATGTATTATATATTCTTATGGTAGCCGCATTTTTATATAACAAAATGCGGCGCTTTTTTATAGAAAAACGTTTCGCTCACCGCGGCGGTCCTTTATTTTCATTCCTGCATCACTTTTGCATACCATAATAAATTTCTTCTCTTTGCATTATGGATTCAGAATGCTAACTTCAGACAAAACTGAAAAAGGAACTGGCACGATGAAAAATCTCATTGCTGAATTGCTGGTCAAGCTGGCACAAAAGGAAGAGGAGTCAAAAGAGCTGGTTGCTCAGGTCGAAGCGCTGGAAATTGTGGTCACCGCGCTGCTGCGACAAATGGCGAAAACCGAACAACAGGCGTTGATTGAGAGCGTGGAAGGCGCGCTGGACAGCGTCAGGCCTGAATCGCAGGTTCCGGTTGAGGATGCCGAGATGCTCCACCAGTACGTAAAGAAGCTGTTAAGGCATCCGCGCAGCTAAACCGTCACAGGACGTAACGACGTGTCATAGAATTGTCATGCAGGATGCCTATAGTCGCTCTGTTTTTATTTTTATGTATTTGTACATGGAGAAAATAAATTGAAACAGAGCGCACTTTTCATCGCATTACTTCCCCTGTTAATTACCCCTGCCGTTTATGCCGACACTGCCCAAACCAGCGTGCTGGATAATCGCGCGGCAAAAGGGGATATCACCCAGCCTGGCGGCGCACGCCGTTTATCAGAAGATCAAACTGCCGCTATTCGCGCTTCGCTGAATGATAAGCCAGCGAAAAATATTATTCTGCTTATTGGCGATGGAATGGGGGATTCCGAAATCACGGCGGCGCGAAATTATGCCGAGGGTGCGGGCGGCTTTTTTAAAGGCATCGACGCATTACCGCTGACCGGACAATATACCCATTACGCGCTGGATAAAAAAACCGGTAAACCGGATTACGTCACGGACTCCGCGGCCTCTGCTACGGCGTGGTCCACCGGCGTGAAAACCTATAATGGCGCGCTGGGTGTGGATATTCACGAAAAAGATCATCAAACCCTTCTTGAGATGGCAAAAGCGGCGGGCCTGGCGACCGGCAACGTCTCCACCGCTGAACTTCAGGATGCAACGCCCGCGGCGCTGGTGGCGCACGTGACCTCGCGTAAATGCTACGGTCCGTCAGTGACCAGCGAAAAATGCCCGACGAACGCGCTGGAAAAAGGCGGCAAAGGCTCTATTACGGAACAGCTGCTGAACGCGCGTCCTGACGTGACCCTGGGCGGCGGCGCGAAAACCTTCGCAGAAACCGCAACGGCGGGCGAGTGGCAGGGCAAAACGCTGCGCGAGCAGGCGCAGGCCCGCGGCTATCAGCTGGTGAGTGACGCAAATTCTCTGGCAGCCATCACCGAGGCGAACCAGGACAAGCCGCTGCTGGGGCTATTCTCTGACGGCAACATGCCCGTGCGCTGGGAAGGACCAAAAGCCTCTTATCACGGCAATATCGATAAACCTGCCGTGACCTGTACGCCTAACCCGAAACGCACGGACAGCGTACCGACGCTGGCGGCGATGACTGATAAAGCCATCTCTCTGCTGAGCAAGAGCGAAAAAGGGTTCTTCCTGCAGGTTGAGGGCGCGTCGATCGATAAGCAGGATCATGCGGCGAATCCGTGCGGCCAGATTGGCGAAACCGTCGATCTGGACGAAGCGGTGCAGAAGGCGCTTGAGTTCGCGAAAAAAGACGGCAACACCCTGGTGATCGTCACCGCGGACCATGCCCATGCCAGCCAGATCATCCCGGCAGATACCAAAGCCCCGGGCCTGACGCAGGCGCTGAATACCAAGGATGGCGCCGTTATGGTGTTGAGCTACGGCAACTCTGAGGAAGAGTCCATGGAGCACACGGGCACCCAGCTGCGCATTGCTGCCTATGGCCCGCATGCGGCAAACGTGGTAGGCCTGACCGATCAAACGGATCTGTTCTACACCATGAAGGCGGCGCTGGGTTTTAAATGATAAAATCCCGGCGGAAATCACATCTGTCGGCTGGTTTTTTTCCTGTCACGAACCAGACTTACAGGGAATGTTCACAAAAGGATGGTGCAATGAAAACAACATTACTGGTTACTCTGCTCTCCGGCCTGTTCCTGGTCGCATCGGCGAACGCGGAAGAGAAGACGCTAACGCCGCAACAACAGCGTATGACCACCTGTAATCAACAGGCGACGTCGCAGAGTCTGAAGGGAGATGCCCGCAAGACCTACATGAGCGACTGCCTTAAAAATGGCGCCGCGAAGCCAGCTGAAAAAAGCCTGACGCCGCAGCAGCAAAAAATGCGCGAGTGTAATGCGAAAGCGACCGAACAGTCCCTGAAGGGGGACGACCGCAGCAAGTTCATGAGCGCGTGCCTGAAGAAAAAAGTGTAGTTCAAACGGGTGAGCGGCTTCGGCGGCTCACCCGAAATTTCATACTTTCCCCGCAGACCCCCTCTCTATAATTTGGGAAAATGTTTCAGAATATTCCCAAAAATGATGAATGATGAAACGTATTACAACAAAAAGCGCATTCGGGAAGAGTGGAATTTAACCCTTTCTCAGGATGACCCTCACCGCGCCGGCATTCAGTTTGCCCGGCGAGTTCGGCTGGCGCGCGCCGTCGGGCTGGCGGCGATGTTTTTCCCCGTTGCGGGGATGCTGGTCACCCATTTTTTACCCGGTGGCTGGTGGCTTTTACTGGTGGGGTGGGCGTTCGTCTGGCCCCATTTTGCCTGGCAGCTGTCCTGCCGTGCCGCTTCACCTCATCAGCAGGAAATTTTCAATCTCAAAATCGATGCCATTATTGCCGGGCTCTGGATAGGCGTGATGGGGATGAATGCGTTACCTACCGCGGCGCTGCTGATGATGGTGGGGATGAATATGATGGGTTCCGGGGGCTGTCGTCTGTTTCTCCCGGGGATGGCGTTGACGCTGCTCTCCGCGCTGGTGACCCTGCCACTCGTCGGGAAGGTGGCCGTCTTCAACCCCGACCTCGTGGAGTGGGGCTTAACGTTACCCGTACTCGTGCTGTATCCCATGCTGTTTGCCTGGCTCAGCCACCGAACCGCCGTCAGGCTTGCGGAACATAAGCAGCGGCTGGAAATGATGAGCACCCGCGATGGTATGACCGGGGTCTTTAACCGTCGGCACTGGGAAATGCTGCTGCGAAATGAATTTGAGCATTGTCGGCGCGACCACAGCACCGCCACGATATTGCTGATTGATATCGACCACTTTAAAAACATCAACGACACCTGGGGGCACGACGTGGGCGACGAGGCGATCATCGCCATTACGCGTCAGCTCCAGCGGTCGGTACGGTCAGGCGATGCGATCGGTCGGTTTGGCGGGGATGAGTTTGCGGTGATCATGTCGCAGACCGCGGCGGAAAGCGCCATCGCCGTGATGTCGCGACTGCATGAGCGGCTGGAAAAACTGACGTTACCGTGCGCGCCAAAAGAAGCGCTGCGCATCAGCGTAGGCGTTGCCCCCTGGGGGCCGCAGTTTGGACATTATCGGGAGTGGCTAAAGGCGGCGGACGTGGCGCTGTACAGGGCGAAAAATGCCGGGCGCGGCCGCACCGAAGTGGCTGCCTGACGCCCGGTCAGAAATCAGGATTTACTCAGCTTCTCTGATTTTTCCATGCATTTTGCCATCGCTTCAATGACGGCAGAGCGGAATCCGCGCTCTTCCAGCACCCGCACCGCTTCAATGGTGGTACCGCCCGGGGAGCAGACCATATCTTTCAGTTCACCCGGGTGTTTGCCGGTTTCCAGCACCATTTTGGCGGAGCCCATGACGGCCTGCGCAGCGAACTTATACGCCTGCGCGCGCGGCATTCCGCCAAGCACGGCGGCGTCGGCCATCGCTTCTAAAAACATGAACACATAGGCAGGGGCTGAGCCACTCACGCCGACCACCGGATGGATCATCGATTCGGCAATCACTTCTGCCTCACCGAAGCAGCGGAAAATATTCAGCACGTCGGCCACTTCTTCTGTGGTCACCAGCGCGTTAGGCGTGACGGAGGTCATTCCGGCATTGACCAGCGAGGGGGTATTGGGCATGGCGCGGACGATTTTACGATCGTGACCCAGCGCGCGCGCCAGCTGATCGAGCGTGACGCCTGCGGCAATCGACACGACCAGCGTCTCTTTATTCAGGCTGGAGGTGATATCGCTCAGCACTTTGATCATGATGTTCGGCTTGACGGCGCCAAAGACGATATCGGCGACCTGGGCGACTTCCTGCGCGCTTTCGGCGGCGTTGATCCCATATTGATCGCGCAACTCGGCGACTTTGTCCGGTGACGGGGTATAGACCCAAATCTGACCCGGCAGCACCTGCCCGCTGGCGATCAGACCGCCCAGGATGGCTTTGCCCATGTTACCGCAGCCGATAAACCCGATTTTCTTGTCCATCACGATTCTCCGTCATTATGCGTTGTTTTCTCTGATTGATAGCTTAACAACGAAATGCAGGCGACAATAGTCGGCAGACTCATTATGGGGAGACAATATGGCGATTTGGGTTGATGCGGACGCGTGTCCGAACGTGATTAAAGAGATTTTATTTCGCGCCGCCGAGCGCGTTCAGATGCCGCTGACGCTGGTGGCGAACCAGAATATTCGCGTACCGCCTTCGCGGTTCATCCGCTCCTTGCGCGTGCCGGCCGGGTTCGACGTGGCGGATAACGAAATTGTTCGCCTGTGCAGCGCGGAGGATCTGGTGATCACGGCGGATATTCCGCTGGCTGCCGAAGTGCTGGAGAAAGGGGCGGCGGCGCTCAATCCGCGCGGGGAGCGTTACTCGCCTTCGACCATTCGGGAAAAGCTCACCATGCGCGATTTTATGGATACGATGCGGGCCAGCGGCGTGCAGACCGGTGGACCGGACAGCCTGTCCCAGCGCGATCGCCAGCAGTTCGCTGCCGAGCTGGATAAATGGCTGCTGGAAGTGAAGCGCCGCACAGCGTAATGATAATTATTGTCAATTTGTGGTACAGTGTGGCCTCCACAGGGTTGTCATCCCGTACCGCTTTGCAGTAAAGTAATCGCAACATCTTCTGCAATTATTTCTTTACACTCTTCAGCCATTCGGCATCAAGGGGAACACCTGGCATGACCCAACCCATCTTTTTAGTTGGCCCCCGCGGCTGTGGGAAAACCACCGTTGGCCTGGAGCTGGCACGCGTGTGTCATCGCCAGTTTGTTGATACCGACCACTGGCTGCAAACCGAGGCCGGAAAAACCATCGCCGAGATTGTTGAGCAAGAGGGATGGGAGAGCTTTCGCGCGCGCGAAACCGCCGCGCTGAAAGCGGTCACCACCCCGTCTGCCGTGATCGCCACTGGCGGTGGCATTGTTCTGGCGGAGTGTAATCGCCACTTTATGCGCGAAAAGGGGATTGTGATTTATCTCAGCGCGCCGGTGTCGGCTCTGGTAGGGCGGCTGGAAGCCTTTCCGGAAGAGGGGCAACGTCCCGCGCTGACCTCCAGGCCGCTCAACGAAGAGGTGAGCGAAGTGCTGGCCGAACGCGATGCGCTATACCGCGAAGCGGCTCACCACGTGGTGGATGCGTCAGCCTCTCCCGAAGACGTTGTGATTCAGATTATTACCGCCCTGCGTTTGGCTTGTGCCAGCTAACCGGCGTCTATACTTATAGCTCAGACATAAAAAAAGGATGAGCTATGCCAACCAGACCTCCCTATCCGCGTGAAGCACGTATTGTTACCGTTGAAAAAGGCCAGACGGGTCATACCGTGACCTGGTATCAACTGCGTGCCGATCACCCCAAGCCGGACTCGCTGATCAGTGAACACGAGACTGAACAGGAAGCGCTGGATGCGAAACGGCGCTATGAAGATCCCGATAAAACCTGACCCTTTTCCTAAACGTTCCAGTATCGTGCCTGAATCACACTTTTTACTCATCGGGAAAGTTAAGCAGGAGTTAATATTTAGTTATTACAAGTAACTCCGGTATCGGCAGGCGATCTTTACATTTCGATGTCGGGATCACCTGCTACGCTTGGTGCTGTTTTGTTGAAAAAATGAACTGTGCAGCGTAGTGAGCCTGTACCTGTGTGCACGATGTTGGAGTAATGGAAGGCGATCAAGATGAAGGCAACGTTGGCGATCCTCACCATTGGTGTGGTCCCTGTAAGCGAAGTGTTACCGCTCTTAACCGAGCATGTATCTGAACAACAGATAACGCATCTTAGCCTGCTGGGGAAGATGAGCCGGGAAGAGGTCATGGAAGACTACGCTGTCGAGGCGGGGGAGGATCCCCTGGCGACGTTATTAAGCGACGGTAAACTGGCGCATGTTTCGCGTCAGAAAATCGAGCGCTCGCTGCAGGGCGTAATAGAAGTGCTCGATAATCAAGGTTATGACGTTATTTTGCTGATGAGTACCGCGCCCATTAAGGGCCTCACGGCGCGTAATGCGATTTTGCTGGAGCCGATGCGGATCATTCCACCGCTGGTGGCCTCCATCGTGGATGGTCACCAGGTGGGGGTGATTGTGCCCATTGAGGAGCTCATGGATAACCAGGAAGCAAAATGGCACGTGCTGGAAAAAGTGCCCTTGTATGCGCTGGCAAATCCGTTCTGGGACAGTGAGGCCAAGCTCATTGCTGCCGGGAAGGAACTGCTTGAGAGAGGAGCAGATGTCTTGATTCTGGACTGCCTCGGTTTCCATCAGCACCATCGTGATCTGCTGCAAAAAGCGCTGGATGTGCCCGTGCTGTTATCCAACGTTCTGATGGCTCGCCTGGCCTCGGAACTCCTCATGTAATGATTTTGCGTGACAGGTGATGAGCATGGCCCCTATAGTGAATTTTTATCTATAAATATAAGGGCCAGTTCATGCTTCAAAGTAACGAATACTTTTCCGGTAAAGTGAAATCCATTGGTTTTACCAGCAGCAGCACTGGCCGCGCCAGTGTCGGCGTTATGGCGGAAGGGGAATACACCTTTGGCACGGCGGAAGCTGAAGAAATGACGGTCGTCAGCGGGGCGCTGAACGTCTTACTGCCGGGTGAAACGGAATGGAAAGTTTACGCTGCCGGGCAAGTTTTCAACGTCCCTGGCCACAGCGAGTTTCATTTGCAGGTCGCTGAACCTACCTCTTATCTGTGCCGCTACCTGAAATAAAAAATAAGCCGGGTGGCGCTAACGCTTACCCGGCCTGCGTTTTGCCTGTTATCTCTGCGCTTCGCCGCCGAGACCTTCCACCAGATTCTGAATCAACGCGGCCAGCTCGCCGGTCATCAGGATGAAGTCCGCGTCAAAGCGCTGGGCGTAATCTTCCCTGTCGATATCTTCGTTCTGATCGCGCAGCTCGTCGCAGAACTTCAGACGCTTCACGGAGCCGTCGTCGCACATCACGAACTGAATGCGCTGCTGCCAGTCGAGCGCCAGTTTAGTAACCACTTTACCCGCTTCGATGTGGACGGCGATCTCGTCGCTCACCAGATCCTGCTTCTTCGCGCGGATCACGCCGCCATCTTCCAGCAGGGCTTTCAGCTCGGCTTCATCAAGGATCTGGAAACCCTGAGCCGCAGCGCCGCTGCGTACCCATTCGGTCAGCGTCAGCTCGATCGGCGTTTCCAGCGCCAGCGGAACGACCGGTAAAGATCCGATGCTTTTACGCAGCAGGGCCAGCGTATCTTCTGCTTTCTTGGCGCTGGCGCAGTCCACCATGATCAGCCCGTTGACGGTGTCGATCCACATCATGGTCTGGCTGAAGCGGCTGAAGGCGCGCGGCAGCAGAGAGTGCAGCACTTCGTCTTTTAGCGAATCTTTCTCGGTCTTTTTCAGCTTGCGGCCCTGTTCGGCTTCCAGCTTGAAAATTTTCGCTTCGAGCGCCTGCTTAACCACCGGCGTCGGCAGGATTTTCTCTTCTTTACGGGCGCAGACGATGATTTGACCCGTGCTGCTGGCGTGGGTCAGTGCATCGCTTTGTGAACCCATTGGCGGAACCCAGCCGGTTTTCGCCATATCCTGGCTACCGCAAGGGGAAAAGGTATAAGCGGCTAACTGTTTTTCCATCTCTTCTGCACGCAGCGAAACGTCGCGGCTGAGACGGTAAACCATCAAATTTTTGAACCACAGCATGATAATTTCCACGGCCTTGTCGTTAAATCAGCGGGCATGATAACGAATTGTCGCATCGCTTGCATTGCTAATCGGGAAGCGTGCTTCTACTCTGTTGATAATCAAAATAATGAGGAGAGTCTTGTGCGTATTGGGATCGATTTGGGCGGCACCAAAACAGAAGTCATCGCACTGAGCGAGCAGGGGGAGCAGCTGTTTCGCCATCGTCTGCCGACGCCGCGCGATGATTATCACCAGACTATCGAGACGATTGCCAGCCTGGTTGAGATGGCAGAGCAGGCGACAAGCCAAACCGGCAGCGTCGGGATGGGGATCCCGGGGTCGATCTCGCCGTATACCGGGGTGGTTAAAAATGCCAACTCCACCTGGCTCAACGGTCAGCCGTTTGATAAAGATTTGAGCCAACGTCTGAACCGGGAAGTGCGTCTGGCCAACGACGCCAACTGCCTGGCGGTCTCTGAGGCCATCGACGGCGCGGCGGCCGGTGCTCAGACCGTGTTTGCCGTGATTATCGGTACCGGCTGCGGAGCGGGCGTGGCGTTCGGCGGGCGCGCCCATATCGGCGGCAACGGCACCGCGGGCGAGTGGGGACACAACCCGCTGCCGTGGATGGATGAAGACGAGCTTAAATACCGCGCTGAGGTGCCGTGCTACTGCGGAAAGCAGGGCTGTATTGAGACGTTTATCTCTGGCACCGGTTTTGCGACCGACTACCACCGCTTAAGCGGCCAGCCGCTTAAGGGCAACGAAATCATGCGTCTGGTCGAAGAACAGGATCCGGTCGCCGAGCTGGCCCTTAGCCGCTACGAAATGCGGCTGGCGAAATCCCTGGCGCACGTGGTGAATATTCTCGATCCGGACGTGATTGTGCTCGGCGGCGGCATGAGCAACGTCGACCGGCTGTACGCCACGGTACCGAATCTGGTGAAACAGTGGGTGTTTGGCGGCGAGTGTGAAACCCCGATCCGCAAAGCTGTCCACGGTGACTCCAGCGGCGTGCGCGGCGCGGCGTGGCTGTGGCCGGAATAAAAGCAAATAATGTTTATTCCCTCTCCCTGTGGGAGAGGGCCTGGGTGGGGCAAGGTAAAAGCAAAACAGCAACGCAAGTTGCTGTTTTTGGTGTTTTTACCCTCTCCCTGTGGGAGAGGGCTAGGGTGAGGGCATCAGACCGCACCGACCTACCATTCAGCCCACCGCAAACACCTTATCCAGCCTGCTGTACCCCAGCCCGTTGATTTTCTTCACCTTGATCTGCACCGGAATGCGCTCTTTCATCGCCTCTACGTGGCTGATCACGCCGATGGTTTTCCCGGTGGCGTTCAGCGCGTCGAGCGCATCCAGCGCGGTATCCAGCGTTTCACTGTCGAGCGTGCCGAACCCCTCATCCAGGAACAGGGAATCGATCCGCGTCTTATGGCTCACCAGATCGGAAAGAGCCAGCGCCAGCGCCAGGCTGACCAGGAAGCTCTCGCCGCCCGAGAGCGTTCGGGTATCGCGAACCGCATCCGCCTGCCAGGTATCGACCACTTCCAGCTCCAGCGCGTCGCTGGCCTTGCGCTGCAGCAGATAACGCCCGTGCAGACGGTTAAGCTGCTGGTTAGCAAGCCAGACGAGATTATCCAGCGTCAGCCCCTGCGCGAACTTGCGGAACTTGTCGCCGGTGCTGGAGCCGATCAGCGCGTTCAGATAACCCCAGTCGTCCGCCTGGCGCGCGGCCTCTTCAATTTGCTGCATCAACGCCAGCTGGTGCTGACGGTTATCGCTGTCCTGCTTAAGCTGCTGGCGGATCTCGCCCTGATGCGTGGTGTTCTCGCGAAGCCTTTCCGCCAGCTGCTGCAGCTGGCTTTGCAGCGCAGGAGCATCGGCGTTGAGCCCTTCCGGCCGCAGCGCCAGATGAGCCTGCAGCTGCTGGTTAGCCTTGCCGGAAAGGGCTGCGGCCTGCTGTATCTGGCTTTCCAGCGACTGCTTCAGCTGTTCGAGGCGACGAATAGCGTCGTCATCCAGCAGCGCGGCAAGGAACGCGTCCCGATCGGCAAAGCAGCTCGCTGCGAGCGCCGCGGTGAACTGCGTCTGCGACTGCTGCAGGCGCTCTTGCTCCAGCTTTTCCTGCTGCTGCTGCGCGCTGAGCTGGCTTTGTAGCGACACGCATTCATCGTGAACGTCGCGCCAGCCGTCAGGAATGGCCGGTTCGGCCTCTTCGCCGTTCGTTTCCGGAAGCGTGTCGAGCAGCGGCTTCAGCGCGTTTATGCGTTCCAGAAGCACGCCGTGCTGCGTTTGTTTCTCCTGCCACTGCGCGAATTCCGCTTCGCGGGCGTGCAGCCAGGCGGCTTCATTGCCGTCTTCAGGTACGTTAAGCGATAGCGAGAGCAGGGTGTTTTCCAGCGCCTGGCGCGCGGCCGTCAGCTGCTGCTGATACTGTCGCTCCAGCACTTCCTGCTCGTTTAGCTGGTTTTGCAGGGTCAGACGCTGGCTCAACTGAAAAAGCTGGCGCTCGTACTGTTCCTGCTCGTTCATCCATGGCGTGATATCTTCCTGAATATTCAACGCTATGTTCAGGGAAGCGCAGACCTCCATCCACTCTTTAGTGAGCGCTTGCTCTTCCTGAGAGAGAGTCTGCGCTTCGTCTGTCTCGCGCTGGATCTGCTGCGTCAGGGCATTAACCTGTCCCAGCACCAGCAGGCCTTCCTCTTTAAGCGCGGCGACCTCTTTTTCCAGGGTATCGCGGCGGCGCTGGTTATCCGTCAGCTCAAGCGACTGGTATTGCGCAACGGCGGGGTGTTCGCTGGAGCCGCACAGCGGACAGGGTTTGCCGGCCTCAAGCCGGGAACGATAGCTTTCCAGGTCTTTAATCGTCGCTTCGCGTTCGCAGAGGGCTTTAAGATCCAGAAAGTGCTGGTGTTTCTCTTTGTACTGCTGGCGACGCAGCGTCAGCGTTTCATTGAGTTTGTTTTGATCGGCCTGGGCCTTCTGCACGCTTTCACCGCTCTGGCGCAGGCGCTTTTGCAGCGGCTGATAGCGGGCATGCAGCGACGTCAGCCGCTGGCGCAGCGTGCGTGACCGGGACTGCTGCTCCATGGCCGCGCTGACCTCATCCGCCGTCAGCGTCAGCGCATTTTCCGGCATCTCAGCCAGCCTGTTGCGTAATTCACCCATCCGCGCAGCAAGCGAGGCTAACTGCGTTTTGTCGCGGTTAAGCTGTGAGAACTGGGCACGCCAGCCGGCAATTTCCTGCCCCAGCAGGCGATAGCGCTCGTGCTCCGCCAGCCACTGCGCCAGCGCCGTCAGTTCGGTCTGAAGCTGCTCATGATTACGCTGGGCGGTATGACGGATCCGCGCGCGCAGCGCGGTTTTGGCTTGTAAGCGAGTATTTACTTCAATAATTCGCTGCTGGGTTTGCGTCAGGCGCGCGGTTTGCTCCTGCTGGTGCTCCCAAAGCGGTCGAAGCTGGGCGGCGGGCAGAGCAAGCTGGAGCTTTGCCAGCTCTGGCGCAGCGTTCGTCAGCGCCTGTTGCGCCTGCTGCTGCATCGCGGTGACGCGCTGTTGCTCAAGCACGAGCTCATCATGGCGCGTAAGCCACTGAAAATCTTTCTGCTGGCTTTGCTGCTGAACCAGCAGGGTTTTCTCTTCGTCAGTAAGCGCCTGCAAACTTTGCTGCAACTGCTGCTGTTGCTCTTCGCTCAACAGCACGACGCCCGCCGCCTGCGCCTCGCACTTTTCAAGCACGCTGCGGGCGGCTTTGTGTTTCTCAAACACCATGGCGGAAATCTGTCCGTAGATCTCGGTGCCGGTCAGCTCTTCCAGCAGCTCGGCGCGATCGCTCGGCCTGGCATTAAGGAAGGCGGCAAACTGCCCCTGTGAGAGCAGCATCGAGCGGGTGAAGCGGCCATAGTCCAGCCCGGTGAGCGCAGCGGTTTGCTCCAGTTTATCCGTCACTTTGTCGGCCAGGATTTTGCCATCTTCGCAGCGCGCCAGCTCCACGCGCGGCGCCTGCAGGTTTCCGTCCGGCTGGTTGCGCGCGCGGTTCTGGCTCCAGAATGCGCGATAGGCGGTGCCTTTTACCTCGAACTCCACTTCCGCCAGGCACTCGGCGGTGTCGCGCGTCATCAGGTCGTTTTGCGCCTGAGAGACCTTCTGCAGGCGCGGCGTTTCGTGATAAAGCGCCAGACAGATGGCGTCGAGCAGGGTGGTTTTACCTGCCCCGGTCGCGCCGGTAATGGCAAACAGCCCGTTGCTGGCAAACGGCTCCGCGGTAAAGTCAATTTTCCACTCGCCCTTCAGGGAGTTGAGATTTTTCAGGCGCAGGCTCAAAATTTTCATGCGTTTTCTTCCTCATCATTGAGCGCATGCAGGGTATGGCTGAACAGTTCGCTGAGTCTTGCGCGCTTCGCGTCGTCAATTTCCTCCTGCGAGAGCCTGCGTTCAAACACCTCTTCAACCCGAAGCTCACTGAGCGTTTCACGTTGAGCGCTTAACAGAATTTTCTCGCGCTGCTCGCGGCTGCGGCGTACCAGTAAGACTTCGACGGGTAAATCTTCCGTCAGCGCCTGAATTTTACGCTGCATATCGTGCAGGTAGTCGTTGGTGGTGATTTCGATATCCAGCCAGACGGGCGGGTTAAGCGCTGTTCCGCGCCACTGCTCAAGCTGGGCGGTAATGGCGTCAAGATCGCCCTTCAGCACCGCCAGCGGCTGGGTGACCGGGACCTCCAGCGTCTCGACGGCGTGAAGTTTTCCCTCGGAGAAGCTCACCAGATGGACGGACTTGGCTTTGCCCGTTTCGTCAAAGCTGAGCGAAAGAGGCGAGCCGCAGTAGCGGATGTGCTCGCTGCCGCCGACGATCTGCGCCCGGTGTATGTGCCCGAGCGCAATGTAGTCGGCTGGCGGGAAGTTTTGCGCCGGAAAGGCATCCAGCGTGCCGATATAGATGTCGCGTACGGCGTCACTTTTACTGGCCCCGACGGTGGTGAGATGCCCGGTCGCAATCACCGGAATCGGCTGGTCGCCGCGCAGGGCGCAGGCATCGGCGTGCTGCTGGTGATAATAATCGGTGATGGCCTGCAGGAGATGCTGCTGTTTTTCCACGCCCGACAGCCCCGCCTGGCTTTGCACGATGTCGCGCGGCCGTAAAAAGGGAATGGGGCACAGTACCGCCCCCGGCGTGCCGTCGCGTTTTTTCAGGATCTGCGGGGGCTGCCCGGCGCTGGCGACGACCGTGGTATTGAGAAATGCCAGGATGTCGCGGGATTCATTGAGGGTCGCGACGGAATCATGGTTGCCGGCGACAATCACCAGATGACAGCCGGTTTGCTGCAAATTCACCACGAAGCGGTTGTACAGTTCACGCGCATAGCTGGGGGGCGAGCCGGTATCAAAGATGTCACCCGCCACAATAATCGCGTCCACCTCGTGCGTCCGGGCCGTTTCCAGCAGCCAGTTCAGGAAGGCTTCATGTTCAGCCGCACGGCTTTTGCTGTAAAAATTTTGACCCAGATGCCAGTCCGAGGTGTGAAGTATGCGCATAGCAGATCCGTGGCAAAAAAGAGAAAGCAGGATTATAAACGTTCAGAGACGGGAAAATAACCGCTGTAATAAAACAACGGTTTGCCCGTTATCGTGGTACTGTTTTTCATAAATCTGTCATAAATCTGACGCATAATGGCGCCGAATTACAAACTTGTAACTTAAATAAGATAAGACAGGGCATAGTATGGCGAGACGTATTCTGGTCGTAGAAGATGAAGCTCCAATTCGTGAAATGGTGTGCTTCGTGCTCGAGCAAAACGGCTTCCAGCCGGTTGAAGCGGAAGATTATGACAGCGCAGTGAACCAGCTGAATGAACCCTGGCCCGATCTGATTCTGCTGGACTGGATGTTGCCCGGCGGCTCCGGACTGCAGTTTATCAAACACCTGAAGCGTGAAGCGCTGACCCGCGACATCCCGGTTGTGATGCTCACGGCGCGCGGAGAAGAAGAGGATCGCGTGCGCGGTCTGGAGACCGGCGCGGACGATTACATTACTAAACCGTTCTCCCCAAAAGAGCTGGTTGCCCGCATTAAAGCCGTGATGCGCCGTATTTCGCCGATGGCGGTGGAAGAGGTGATTGAGATGCAGGGGCTGAGCCTTGACCCCACCTCACACCGCGTCATGACCGGTGAAAATCCCCTCGACATGGGGCCTACCGAATTTAAACTTCTGCACTTCTTTATGACCCACCCGGAACGCGTTTACAGCCGCGAGCAGTTGCTGAATAACGTCTGGGGAACTAACGTGTATGTCGAAGACCGGACGGTTGACGTACATATTCGCCGCCTGCGAAAAGCACTGGAACTGAGCGGCCACGATCGCATGGTGCAGACGGTCCGCGGCACGGGTTATCGTTTTTCTACCCGTTTCTGAACAATGACAGGAGTGTGACGCGTGCTGGAACGTCTGTCATGGAAAAGGCTCGTCTTTGAACTGATCTTATGCTGTATTCCGGCCTTCCTTCTGGGGGCCTTTCTTGGACACCTGCCGTGGTTTCTGCTGGCGTCGGTCACCGGGCTGCTGATCTGGCATTTCTGGAACCTGCTGCGCCTCTCCTGGTGGCTGTGGGTTGACCGAAGTATGACGCCGCCGCCGGGAAGCGGCAGCTGGGAGCCGCTGCTGTACGGTCTGCATCAGATGCAGATGCGTAATAAAAAGCGTCGCCGCGAGCTGGGAAGCCTGATTAAGCGTTTTCGCAGCGGTGCAGAGTCGCTGCCGGATGCCGTTATTCTGACGACCGAAGAAGGGACGATCTTCTGGTGTAACGGCCTTGCGCAACAGCTGCTGGGCCTGCGCTGGCCCGATGATAATGGTCAGAATATCCTCAACCTTCTGCGCTATCCCGAGTTCACGCTGTATCTGAAAAAGCGTGATTTTACCCGCCCGCACAATCTGAAGCTCAATAATGGTCGCCATCTGGAAATCCGCGTGATGCCCTACAGCGATAAGCAGTGGCTGATGGTGGCGCGAGATGTCACCCAGATGCACCAGCTGGAAGGGGCGCGTCGCAACTTCTTCGCCAACGTCAGTCACGAACTGCGTACCCCGCTGACCGTGCTTCAGGGCTACCTGGAGATGATGCAGGAGCAAACGCTTGAAGGCGCGCCGCGTGAAAAAGCGCTGCACACCATGCGCGAGCAAACGCACCGGATGGAAGGGCTGGTGAAGCAGCTGCTGACGCTCTCGAAGATTGAAGCGGCGCCAACGCTTGCGCTAAATGAGACCATTGATGTCCCGATGATGCTGCGGGTCGTTGAGCGTGAAGCGCAGACGTTAAGCCACAAAAAGCATCACCTGACCTTTGAGGTCGACAATACGCTGAAGGTGCTGGGCAGCGAAGATGAACTGCGTAGCGCCATTTCCAACCTGGTGTATAACGCGGTGAATCATACGCCGGAGGGGACGAATATCGTGGTGCGCTGGCACCATGCCCCAACGGGGGCGGAGTTTAGCGTGGAAGACGACGGGCCGGGGATCGCGCCTGAGCATATTCCGCGTCTGACCGAGCGCTTTTACCGTGTGGATAAAGCGCGATCCCGGCAAACAGGCGGAAGCGGCCTGGGGCTGGCAATTGTGAAACACGCGGTGAATCACCATGAAAGCCGTCTCGATATTCAGAGTACGCTGGGTAAAGGAACCCGCTTCAGTTTCGTTATTCCGGAACGATTAATTGCCAAAAAGATCGCCTGACGGCAGGCGTGTCATTTTACCTTTCCACGGGTCAGCGTCTGCTGGCCCGTTTGCTTTGCAGTCAAGCGAAACGCGGATGAATTTTATACGGCTGACTGTTTTTTGTTCGCATGATTAGCCATGGGTTTTTCTTATAAATAGCGTATTGTTCTGACGTGTATTTTCATGCTGGCATATTGTTCTGGTTTTACGATCCCACCTTGCCTTTAAACGTTATAAGCGTTTAAATTGCGCCCCAGATACTGTCAGACCGACTGTATTTGCGTGGTAAATCGAAAAACTATTCTTCTCCACGCCAGGACGGGAGCATTTCCCGCTGAAATTGAGCAAATTTTCGGCTGTATCGTCCCGTCAGGGATATCGAAAATCTCAATGTTTTCAACACCACATCCACAGGCAGTAAGGTTTTATGACCCATCACTTAAAATCGCGTGACATCATCGCGCTGGGCTTTATGACATTTGCGCTGTTCGTTGGCGCAGGCAACATCATTTTCCCTCCAATGGTTGGCTTACAGGCGGGTGAACACGTCTGGACCGCCGCGTTTGGTTTCCTGATTACTGCCGTGGGTCTGCCGGTTCTGACCGTCGTCGCGCTGGCGAAAGTCGGCGGCGGTGTGGATAGCCTCAGCACCCCGATTGGCAAAGTGGCGGGCGTTCTGCTGGCAACCGTCTGCTATCTGGCCGTTGGCCCGCTGTTTGCGACCCCGCGTACGGCAACCGTGTCCTTCGAAGTGGGTATTGCTCCCCTGACCGGTGACGGTGCGATGCCGCTGTTTATCTACAGCCTGATCTACTTCGCGATCGTGATTCTGGTTTCCCTCTATCCGGGCAAGCTGCTGGATACCGTGGGTAACTTCCTGGCTCCGCTGAAAATTGTGGCGCTGATTGTTCTGGCTGTTGCGGCCATCGTCTGGCCAGCGGGCCCGATTAGCGACGCGATGGACGCCTATAAAAATGCCGCGTTCTCTAACGGCTTTGTGAACGGCTACCTGACGATGGATACGCTGGGCGCGATGGTGTTTGGTATCGTTATCGTTAACGCCGCGCGTTCCCGCGGTGTGACCGAAGCGCGTCTGCTGACCCGCTATACCATCTGGGCTGGCCTGATGGCCGGCGTGGGGCTGACGCTGCTTTATCTGGCGCTGTTCCGTCTGGGCTCCGACAGCGCCATGCTGGTCGATCAGAACGCCAACGGTGCGGCTATCCTGCACGCCTACGTTCAGCACACCTTCGGCGGTGCGGGCAGTATGCTGCTGGCAGCGCTCATCTTCCTTGCCTGTCTGGTGACGGCGGTTGGCCTGACCTGCGCCTGCGCAGAGTTCTTTGCACAGTATCTGCCGCTCTCTTACCGCACCCTGGTGTTTATCCTCGGCATCTTCTCCATGGCGGTGTCCAACCTCGGTCTGAGCCACCTGATTCAGGTCTCTATTCCGGTGCTGACGGCGATTTATCCGCCGTGTATCGTGCTGGTGGTGCTGAGCTTTACTCGCCCGTGGTGGAACAACTCTTCACGAATTATTGCGCCAGCCATGTTTATCAGCCTGATTTTTGGTATCCTTGACGGGATTAAAGCATCAGCTTTCGCGCACATACTGCCGGCATGGACACAGCGTCTGCCGCTGTCCGAGCAGGGTCTGGCCTGGCTGATGCCTACCGTTGTTGCACTGGTTCTGGCGATTATCTGGGACCGTGCTGCAGGGCGTCAGGTCGCATCGAACGCTCATTAATCAACGGCAACAAACTGTTTAACCACGGGGCTTAAGGCCCCGTGGTTTTTTGTTTTTTTCGTGTTGAATGGCAAGATTTAAATGGAAAGCACTAACAAACTTAAACGTGGATTGAGCACGCGCCACATCCGCTTTATGGCGCTGGGCTCTGCTATCGGCACCGGTCTTTTTTATGGCTCGGCAGATGCCATCAAAATGGCCGGTCCCAGCGTTCTGCTGGCGTACATCATCGGCGGCGTGGCGGCGTATATCATCATGCGCGCCCTCGGCGAAATGTCGGTTCACAACCCGTCCGCCAGCTCCTTCTCCCGCTACGCGCAGGAAAACCTCGGCCCGCTGGCCGGGTTTATCACCGGCTGGACCTACTGCTTTGAAATCCTGATTGTGGCGATTGCCGACGTGACGGCGTTTGGCATCTATATGGGCGTCTGGTTCCCGGCGGTGCCGCACTGGATTTGGGTGCTGAGCGTGGTGCTGATCATTTGCGCCGTCAACCTGATGAGCGTGAAGGTGTTCGGCGAGCTCGAATTCTGGTTCTCCTTCTTCAAGGTCGCCACCATCATCATCATGATCGTGGCCGGTTTCGGCATCATCATCTGGGGAATCGGCAACGGCGGGCAGCCGACCGGCATCCATAACCTCTGGAGCAACGGCGGCTTCTTCAGTAACGGCTGGCTCGGAATGGTCATGTCGCTGCAGATGGTGATGTTCGCCTACGGCGGCATCGAGATTATCGGTATCACCGCCGGGGAAGCGAAAGATCCGGAGAAATCCATTCCGCGCGCCATCAACTCGGTGCCGATGCGTATTCTGGTGTTCTACGTGGGCACGCTGTTCGTGATTATGTCCATCTACCCGTGGAATCAGGTCGGCACCAACGGTAGCCCGTTTGTTCTGACCTTCCAGCATATGGGAATTGCCTTTGCGGCCAGCATTCTGAACTTTGTGGTGCTCACCGCGTCACTCTCCGCGATCAACAGTGACGTCTTTGGCGTGGGCCGTATGCTGCACGGCATGGCGGAGCAGGGCAGTGCGCCGAAGGTGTTCGCCAAAACCTCACGCCGCGGCACGCCGTGGGTAACCGTTGTGGTGATGACCGTAGCGCTGCTGTTCTCGGTTTATCTGAACTACATCATGCCGGAGAACGTCTTCCTGGTGATCGCATCGCTGGCGACCTTCGCGACGGTGTGGGTGTGGATTATGATCCTGCTGTCGCAGATTGCGTTCCGCCGTCGTCTGTCGCCGGATGAGGCGAAAGCGCTGAAGTTCAAAGTACCGGGCGGCGTTGCGACGACCGTCGTCGGGCTGATCTTCCTGGTGTTTATCATTGCCCTGATTGGCTACCATCCGGATACCCGCATTTCCCTGTACGTGGGCTGCGCGTGGATCGTCCTGCTGCTGGTGGGGTGGGTGTTTAAATGCCGCCGTGACCGTCAGCTGGCGGAAGCGCAGTAATATCCTTTTCCCCTCTCCCCTTGGGAGAGGGAATTTTGCCTCATCCTCCTTTCTCCTCCCCCAATAATCCCGAACGTGATGAGCTATCCTTAACCACCCTGTGGCAAGGTGACGTCAATTTCATCAGAGGGGATTCGTGATGTTAAACGCCTGGCACCTTCCGGTTGCCCCATTTGTTAAGCAAAACAAAGACAACCTTGTGATTACGCTCTGGCTGGCGGGGGAAAATCAGCCTGAACGCGTGACGCTCCGCGCCGAAATAGATAACGAAGAGACCGGCCTGAAAATGCACAAGCTGCGCAGCCAGCCGCAGCCGGGGATCACGGCGTGGCGGGCGAATATCGACCTGAATAGCGGGCAGCCGCGCCGCCGTTACAGTTTTAAGCTTTTGTGGAATAACCGCCAGCTGTGGTTTACCCCGCAGGGGGTTAGCCGTTTCCCGCCCGCACGGCTGGAGCAGTTTGCGGTCGATTACCCGGATAACGGCCCGCAGTGGGTTAACGATCAGGTGTTTTACCAGATTTTCCCGGACCGTTTTGCGCGCAGCGAAAAACGCACCGCCGACCAGGATAAGATCTATCACCACCATGCGGCGGGCCACGACATTATCCTGAAAGCGTGGGACGAGCCGTTAACCGCGCAGGCGGGTGGATCCACTTTTTACGGCGGCGATCTCGACGGCATCAGCGAAAAGCTGCCGTACCTGAAAAAGCTCGGCGTGACGGCGCTGTATCTCAACCCGGTGTTTAAAGCCCCGAGCGTGCACAAATACGATACCGAAGATTATCGCCACGTTGACGAACAGTTTGGCGGTGACGAGGCGCTGCTGCGCCTGCGAAAGAACACTCAAAACGAAGGCATGCGCCTGATTCTGGATGGCGTGTTCAACCACAGTGGAGATTCGCACGCCTGGTTTGACCGCCATAACCAGTCGATGGGCGGGGCGTGTCATAACCCGGAATCGCCGCAGCGCGACTGGTACAGCTTTAACGAGGAGGGCCGCGCGCTGGACTGGCTGGGCTACGCGAGCCTGCCGAAGCTGGATTTCCAGTCGCCAACGCTCGTGAATGAAATCTACGGCGGCGAAGACAGCATCGTCCGTCACTGGCTGAAGGCGCCGTGGAATATGGACGGCTGGCGGCTGGACGTGGTGCATATGCTCGGTGAAGCCGGCGGGGCGCGGAATAACCTTCAGCACGTCGCCGGGATTACGCGCTCGGCGAAAGCGGCCCAGCCGGAGGCGTTCGTCTTTGGCGAGCACTTTGGCGACGCGCGCCAGTGGCTGCAGAACGATGCGGAAGATGCGGCGATGAACTATCGCGGCTTTACCTTACCGCTGTGGGGATTCCTCGCTAACACCGACATCTCCTACGATCCGAATCATATCGACGCTGAAACCTGCATGGCGTGGATGGAGAACTATCGCGCCGGTCTGTCCCATCAGCAGCAGCTGCGGATGTTCAACCAGCTCGATAGCCACGATACCGCCCGCTTTAAATCCCTGCTTGGCAAGGATGTGGCGCGTCTGCCGCTGGCGGTGACCTGGCTCTTCACCTGGCCGGGCGTGCCGTGCATCTATTATGGAGACGAAGTGGGGCTGGACGGCAACAACGATCCGTTCTGCCGTAAAACCTTCCCGTGGGAGCCAGAGAAGCAGGACAAGGTGCTGTTCAGCCTGTATCAGCGGCTGGCGAAGCTGCGTAAGCAGAGTCTCGCCCTGCGCTACGGCGGCTGCCAGGTGGTATACGCCCACGATAACGTGGTGGTGTTTGCTCGCGTCTATAACCAGCAGCGCGTGCTGGTGGCGATTAACCGGGGCGAGGCCTGCGAAGTGGTGCTGGATGATTCACCGCTGCTAAAGGTGGCTGCGTGGAAGAATAAAGAGGGCAAGGCGACGATACAGGACGGCGTGCTGGCGCTGCCTGCGGTATCCGCGACGATCTGGTTCGGCAGTTAAGACCTGTTAATGTTTCCACCTTTTAAGATGGCGCAAATGCAACTATTTGTGTCAATCTTAACGGATCGTTTACGGTGAAGGTGGAAACATGGACGAGCTTTACATCCTTGGCTGTTTGTTCCTGGTTTTTGCGCTGGTGGTTGCGCCCGTGCTTGCGGTTATCGGCTTTAACCGAAGTACGGCGGCGCGACAGGAGATCGCCCGGCTACGCCAGCGCATTGAGGCGCTTGAGCAGCGCGACGTACCTGAAAGCGCGCCGGAGCCCGTGCAGCCTACCGCGCCAGTGGTTGAAGATGCTCCCGCGCCTGTCGACCCCTGGCGTTCCGATACTCCCGCAGCCGTGGCAGAACCCGCTCCGGCCCCGACGCCTGCGGCAAAACAGCCTTCTGCCTTTGGCGGCATCCTGACGTCGCTGGTGCGCTGGTTTATGCAGGGTAATCCGCTGGCGAAGCTTGGGATCCTGCTGCTCTTCCTCGGTCTTTCATTCCTGCTGCGCTATACCGTGGAACATTCCCTGTTCCCGCTTGAGCTACGCCTCGTGGCAACGGCGCTCTTTGCCATCGTGCTTCTGGCGGTCGGGTGGCGGCTGCGGCATAAGCAGCGTGTCTATGCGCTGATCCTCCAGGGCGGGGCGACCGGCGTGCTCTACCTGACGGTGTTTGGCGCATTCCGGCTCTGGCAAATGCTGCCGATGACGCTGGCCTTTGCGCTGCTGGTGGTGATTTGCGCGGCGAGCGTTGGGCTGGCGGTGCTGCAGAAGGCGCTGAGCCTGGCCATGCTGGCGAGCCTCGGCGGGTATCTTGCGCCGCTGCTGTTGTCCACCGGGGGCGGCAGCTTTGTGGCGCTGTTCTCATTCTATCTCCTGCTTTCCATCGGGATTCTCGCTATCAGCATCTGGCAGCACTGGCGCGAGCTGAACCTGCTCGGGCTGCTGTTTACGTTCGGCGTGGGCGGCCTGTGGGGGCTGAATGACTACCAGCCTGAAGACTATTGGATCTGCCAGCTGTTCCTGATTGCCAATACGCTGATATTTGGCGTCCTGAGCGTGGCGCTGTCGCTGCGGGCGCAGGAGAAAGGGAAGCAGATTATCGACGGCGTGCTGCTGTTTGCCCCGCCGCTGATCGGTTTCGGGATGCAGTACGGCATGACCCGGCACTGGGAATATGGCCCGGCTCTGAGCGCGCTGGGCTACGGCGCATTTTATCTTACCCTCGCGTTCCTTGCGCTGCGGCGCTATCCCTCTATCGGGCGACCGCTGGTCATGGCGGCGCTGGCAATCGGCGGCGGATTTGCCACGCTCGCCATTCCGCTGGCGCTGTCGGCGCGCTGGACGGCGATGGCCTGGGCGCTGGAAGGGCTGGGTATCCTCTGGCTGGGCGTACAGCAGCACCAGCGTCGCATGTGCTATAGCGGGACGGCGCTGCTGGTGCTGGCGCTCGGCAGCGCGCTGTGGGCGCAGACGAACGGCGTTACGTCCCTCAGCCTGCTGCTGATCTTCACCATCCTCAGCCTTTGCTGGCTGGCTGCGGCCTGGCTGTGGCGGACTCTCTTTCTGCCGGTCAGCCGGGCGCTGCTGGCAGGCGGGCTGCTGTTCTGGCTCGTGGCGCTATTGGGCGCGTCGCGGCTGGCACTGACGAAGGAATTACCCATTCTGGCGGGCGTGCTGGCGCTGACGGCGGCGTCGGTCTGGGGCTGGCGGCAGGCGGCTGCTCGTCTGGCGTGGCGGGAGCTGGATGCCAGCAAATGGCTGCTGTGGCCGGTTATGCTGCTGATGGTGGGTTATCAGCTCTGGCACCAGCAGATCGTTGCCGCCGGCTGGTCAAATCTCGCCTGGTGCGTTGCGCTTCCTGCCGCGCTGATGCTGCTTCGGCGCGACGGTGAAAGACTCCCGCCGCGCATCGCGATGGGGCTGCATTTGTCGCTGTTCTGGATGATTTTGCTGGCGCTGGCCGCGGAGCTTTACTGGTTTACCCGTTCGCTGCCGTGGGGCATGGCGGCCTGGGGCAGCGGACTGGCGATGGCAGCAGGCGGCGGGATGATTATGGGGCTCTCTGCAGCCGTACGGCGTCGCGGGTGGCCGTTCCGGGAGTGGCCTGCGCTCTACGCCTGCCTGGCACCGATCCCCGTGGTCGTGGCGCTGCTGGTACTGCTGGTGGTGACCAATTTCCAGGACGGCGTGGTCTATCGTCAGACCTGGCTGCCGCTGGTAAACCCGCTTGAGGAAGGCGCGGCGTTCGCATTGCTGGGGCTGGTGGTCTTTTATCGGGCAGTGGATCGCTACTACCCGGCGTGGCTCTCGCAGGCCCGCCCGTGGCCTGCCGTCGCAATGATGGCGTTTGGCTTCTGGTGGCTTAATGGTGCGCTGATGCGCGCCCTGGCCTGGTACGGCGACGTGGCCTGGAATATGGCATCGCTGTGGGATTCGCGGCTTATCCAGACCAGTTTTGCCCTGTTCTGGATGCTGAGCGCGCTGGTGGTCATGATCCATGCCACCCGTCGGGCTTCCCGGCAGGAGTGGCTCTGCGGTGCCGCGCTGCTGGGCGTGGTGATGGTTAAACTGATGCTGGTGGACAGCGCGGGCGGAGGCGGTTTGTCGCGCGCGGTGGCGTTTATCGGCGTGGCGATACTGGTTCTGATCGTGGGGTATTTCTCCCCGCTGCCGCCCAAAACAGGAGATGAAAAATGAAATGGATGAAAGCGGTAGCCTGTACCGCGCTGCTGGCGCTTTCCGGCCCGGCGTTCTGCGACGAGGGACAAACGGAATCGCCCCGGGACTATGCCTTTGGTCTTTCACTGGATACGTCTGTTCCTTCCCAGTGGTATCGGGTGATGCTGCCGCTCGCCGTCTATGAGCAAAGCACGTCTCCGGATCTGCATGATGTCCGCGTCTTTAACCAGTCGGGCGAGGCGGTTCCCTTCAGCCTGGTCAGCGCGACGCGTCCGCAGGCGCCAGCGCAATCCACCGCGCTGCGCCTTTTCCCGCTGGACGCCTCGCCGCTAGCGGCTTCGCAAGGATCCGGTGATAGCGATAAGATCCTGCTCCGTTCCGGAAGCGGCGTTGAGATTGTGCTGGAGGGGCAAAAAGCCGCCGCAGCCGGGCAACATTATCTGCTGACCCTGCCGGAACAGGCGACGGGCGAGATCGCTATATCCCAGCTGCAGCTGCTCTGGAATACCCCGCAGACGCCGTGGCAGGGAACGGCGTCGGTCTATTACAGCGAGGATCTTAAGCGCTGGTATACCCTGCGCGAGGATATGCCATTGCTGGACGTCGTCAGCGGTCAGGATCGTCTTAAGCTCGATCGGATCGATACCGATACGGTTTTATCTCCCGATGCGAATCGCTATCTCATGGTGGTGCTGAATGCGCAGAGCCAGGGGATAACCTTGACCGGCGTAAACGCAATCAGCGCACCTGCGCAGGCGGCCCCGGAAGCTATCGACCTTGAGGGGGAAGGGGAGCAGCTATCGACAAGCGAAGCACAGTGGCACTGGGCGCGCCCGCAGCCGCTGAGTGCTGTCAGCCTCTCACTGAATGGCGATGGCGTCCTTCCCGTGGAGATCGCGTGGCGGAGTACGGAAAAAGACGCATGGCATCCTCTGAAGAAAGAGGTCCTTTACCGTCTTGAGGGAAAAACGTCGCCACCGGTTTCGCTTAACGGGGGGCTGGTGCAGGCCGTGAAAATCACGACGCTGAATGCGCGTCTGCCAGAATACCTGCCGGGCGTCACGGGACATCGCGACCGCTATGACCTGGTGTTCAACGCGCAGGGGAAAGCGCCGTACGTACTCGCCTGGGGCAACGGTGCCGCGAAGCCTGCCAGCGTGGAGCCCGGCATGCTGATCCCGTCCGACCTGCGCAAGACTTATGATATGGCGAACCTGCCGCAGGCCGACATGCTGGATGATGTCGCATTAGGCGGCCAGGAGCGTCTGACCGCTACCTCTGCGGCCGAGCGGGAGAGCAGGATGAACACGCTGCTGGTATGGGGCGTGCTGATTGCGGGAGTGATTCTGCTGGCGGGCATGGCCTGGCGTATCTGGCGAGAGACGCAGCGTAAGGCATAAAAAAAGGCCCGCATAAGCGGGCCTTTTTCGTAAACCGTGCCGATTACAGGCTGGATACGTTCTCAGACAGGTATTTAGCAACGCCGTCTGGAGACGCGTTCATGCCTTCTTTACCTTTTTCCCACTGAGCCGGGCACACTTCGCCGTGCTCTTCGTGGAACTGCAGCGCGTCAACCATGCGCAGCATTTCGTCGATGTTACGACCCAGCGGCAGATCGTTCACAACCTGGTGACGAACGATGCCGTTTGCGTCGATCAGGAAGGAACCACGCAGCGCAACGCCAGCGTCCGGATGTTCGATACCGTAAGCCTGCTGGATTTCGCGTTTGATGTCCGCAACCATTGCGTATTTCACCGCACCGATGCCGCCTTTGTCGACAGGGGTGTTACGCCATGCGTTGTGTACAAATTCAGAGTCGAAGGAGACGCCAACAACTTCCACGCCACGCTTCTGGAATTCTTCATAACGTTTGTCGAAGGCAATCAGCTCAGACGGGCAAACGAAAGTGAAGTCCATTGGCCAGAAGAACAGAACGGTCGCTTTACCGTTGGTGTGCTGTTTGAAGTTGAAGTTTTCAACGATTTCACCGTTGCCCAGAACTGCTGCAGCTGTAAAATCCGGAGCCGGACGAGTTACCAGAACCATATGATTCTCCTGTAGATACTAAGGTTATTTGGAACGCAACGCGAGCCAGTATAGAGAGTGTTCATGGATAAGACAAAGAGGTGGTGACAATCGTTCCGCCAGCTTTTACCTATCAATGTGAATTCTGTCAGAGCTGTTTGTTTTTCGCCTGCACCATCATCCGCGGGTAAAACTGCCAGAAACGCGCTTCCAGGGCATCGTAATGTTCATCCAGGTCATACCAGGAATCCCGCAGCGCATCCAGTCGCGGTCGGCGGCTCGCCATCCCGTTCAGCACGTTCTGGATGAAATCCATCTCGCGATAGCGCTCCAGCCAGCGTTCCGACCATAAATAGTTATTCAGATTCACAAAGCGCGGCGGCGAGTCGGGCAGAATGATCGACACCTGCTGGTGGGCATAGCGCACAAACGCCGGCAAGGGCATCTCCGGCGACAGCTGTTCCCAGTGGCGCGACAGAAAGTGATCCCACATCACGTCGAGCGTGATCGGCGCAACGCGGCGCGTTTCAGGGCGAAACCACGCTTTGGCTTCCGTCACTTCCGGCAGCTTATCCGTCAGTACGTCGATGCGGCGGTGCATAAAAATCCCGTCGACAACCTCAGGGGAATAGTCCTCAGCGGGGTTGCCGCGTACGAAATCGGCCAGCAAATTGCCGGACAGGGAGCTGTCAGCGAGGTGAGCGAGATGCAGGTGAGCGAGAAAATTCATGCGTTTTATTTGTCCGGGGGCGGCTAGTTGTTGCAGCAAAAGGGTGTGAGCACTAGACTATGCCGCCTGTTTTTAAGTCACGAGTATACGTCATGCGCGTCGCCGATTTCTCCTTTGAACTACCTGAATCCCTGATTGCTCACTATCCCATGTCTGAGCGCAGCAGCTGTCGCTTACTGTCACTGGATGGGCCAACGGGCGAGCTGACGCACGGTACTTTCACCGATTTGCTCGACAAGCTCAACCCTGGCGATCTGCTGGTCTTTAATAATACCCGCGTGATCCCGGCGCGCCTGTTTGGCCGTAAAGCCAGCGGCGGCAAGATTGAAGTGCTGGTCGAACGTATGCTCGATGATAAACGTATTCTGGCACATATTCGCGCGTCTAAGGCGCCGAAGCCGGGCGCTGAACTGCTGCTGGGCGATGATGAGAGCATCAAAGCGACCATGACCGCGCGCCACGATGCGCTGTTTGAGGTGGCGTTCGATGACGAACGCACGGTGCTCGATATCCTGAACGCCATCGGCCACATGCCGCTGCCGCCGTATATTGAGCGTCCGGACGAAGAGGCCGACCGCGAGCTGTACCAGACCGTCTACAGCCAGAAGCCTGGCGCCGTCGCTGCGCCGACCGCGGGCCTGCATTTTGATGAGCCGCTGCTGGAGAAACTGCGCGCGAAGGGCGTGGAGATGGCGTTCGTGACGCTTCACGTCGGCGCGGGAACCTTCCAGCCGGTGCGCGTGGACAGCATTGAAGATCACATCATGCACTCTGAGTATGCCGAAGTGCCTCAGGATGTGGTGGACGCGGTGCTGGCGGCGAAAGCGCGCGGTAGCCGCGTAGTGGCGGTCGGTACAACGTCCGTGCGCTCACTCGAGAGCGCCGCGCAGGCGGCGAAGCGCAATCTTATCGAGCCGTTCTTTGGCGATACGCAGATCTTTATCTACCCGGGCTATCAGTACAAAGTGATTGACGCGCTGGTGACCAACTTCCATCTGCCTGAATCGACGTTGATTATGCTGGTGTCGGCATTTGCCGGTTATCAGAACACGATGTCGGCCTACAAGTCTGCGGTAGAACAAAAATATCGCTTTTTTAGCTACGGGGACGCGATGTTTATCACGTACAATCCGCTGGCTTTGAATGAGCGTGTCGGGGAATAAGTCCGCGGCACCGTTTTACAACGTTGGACTGTTTTTCTGACGTCGGAGAAAAAATGAAATTTGAACTCGATACCACCGATGGCCGCGCGCGTCGCGGTCGCCTGGTGTTTGATCGCGGCGTGGTGGAAACCCCCGCGTTTATGCCTGTGGGCACTTACGGCACCGTAAAAGGGATGACGCCGGAAGAAGTAGAAGCCACTGGCGCACAGATTATCCTCGGCAACACCTTCCATCTGTGGCTGCGTCCTGGTCAGGAGATCATGAAGCTCCACGGCGACCTGCACGATTTCATGCAGTGGAAAGGCCCAATCCTGACCGACTCCGGCGGCTTCCAGGTCTTCAGCCTGGGCGATATCCGCAAGATCACCGAGCAGGGCGTACACTTCCGTAACCCGATCAACGGCGATCCGATTTTCCTCGATCCCGAAAAATCGATGGAGATTCAGTACGATCTCGGCTCTGACATCGTAATGATCTTCGACGAATGTACGCCGTATCCGGCCGACTGGGATTACGCAAAACGTTCCATGGAGATGTCTCTGCGCTGGGCGAAGCGTAGCCGTGACCGTTTTGACTCGCTGCAGAACAAAAATTCGCTGTTCGGCATTATCCAGGGCAGCGTTTACGAAGATTTACGCGATATCTCTGTTAAAGGTCTGGTAGAGATAGGTTTTGATGGCTACGCTGTCGGCGGTTTGGCTGTGGGTGAGCCGAAGGAAGACATGCACCGCATTCTGGAGCATGTCTGCCCGCAAATCCCGGCGGATAAACCACGATACCTGATGGGCGTGGGTAAACCAGAAGATCTGGTTGAAGGCGTACGCCGCGGCATTGATATGTTCGACTGCGTCATGCCAACCCGCAACGCGCGTAACGGTCATTTGTTCGTTACCGATGGCGTGGTGAAAATCCGTAACGCGAAGCATAAGAGTGACACCAGCCCGCTCGATTCCGAGTGCGATTGCTATACCTGTCGCAATTATTCTCGCGCGTATCTGCATCATCTCGATCGTTGCAACGAGATTTTGGGCGCGCGTCTCAATACCATTCATAATCTTCGTTATTATCAGCGCTTAATGGCTGGTTTACGTAAGGCTATCGAAGAGGGTAAATTAGAGAGCTTCGTGACCGATTTCTACCAACGTCAGGGGCGGGATGTTCCACCGTTGAACGTTGATTAATTTTAATAATGAGGGAATTTGAATGAGCTTTTTTATTTCTGATGCGGTAGCGGCAACAGGTGCTCCAGCGCAGGGCAGCCCGATGTCTCTGATTCTGATGCTGGTTGTGTTCGGTCTGATCTTCTACTTCATGATCCTGCGTCCACAGCAGAAGCGCACCAAAGAGCACAAAAACCTGATGAACTCCATTGCCAAAGGCGATGAAGTACTGACTAACGGTGGTCTGGTGGGTCGCGTAACCAAAGTGGCTGAAAACGGCTACATTGCTATCGCCCTGAACGACACCACTGAAGTGGTCATCAAACGTGACTTCGTAGCTGCCGTTCTGCCGAAAGGCACCATGAAGGCGCTGTAATCCCAACTTTTCCCAAAGGGAACTGCCGTGTTAAACCGTTATCCTTTGTGGAAGTACATCATGCTGGTCGTCGTGATTCTCGTCGGCCTGCTGTACGCGCTTCCCAACCTGTATGGTGAGGATCCGGCTGTTCAAATCACTGGCGCGCGCGGTGTTGCCGCCAGTGAGCAAACGCTGATCCAGGTCCAGAAAACGTTACAAGAAGAAAAAATTACCGCTAAGTCTGTGGCTCTGGAAGAGGGTGCAATTCTTGCTCGCTTCGACACCACCGACACGCAGCTCCGCGCTCGCGAAGCGCTGATGGGCGTGCTGGGTGACAAATACGTCGTGGCGCTTAACCTTGCCCCTGCAACCCCGCGTTGGCTGGCTGCGATGAAAGCAGAGCCAATGAAACTCGGTCTTGACCTGCGTGGCGGCGTTCACTTCCTGATGGAAGTGGATATGGATACCGCGCTTGGCAAGCTGCAGGAACAGAATATCGACAGCCTGCGCAGCGATCTGCGTGATAAAGGCATCGCTTACACCACCGTGCGTAAAGAAGATAACTACGGCATGAGCATCACGTTCCGCGACAGCGCGGCGCGCGATCAGGCTGTAGATTACCTGACCCAACGTCACCGTGACCTGGTGATCACCTCTCAGGGCAGCAACCAGCTGCGCGCGGTGATGACCGATGCGCGTCTGAAAGAAGCGCGTGAATATGCCGTTCAGCAGAACATCAACATTCTGCGCAACCGTGTAAACCAGCTGGGCGTGGCTGAGCCGCTGGTGCAGCGTCAGGGTGCTGACCGTATCGTGGTTGAACTGCCGGGTATCCAGGATACCGCGCGTGCGAAAGAGATTCTGGGTGCGACCGCAACCCTGGAATTCCGTCTGGTGAACTCCAACGTCGATCAGTCCGCTGCCGCCGCAGGGCGTATTCCGGGTGACTCCGAAGTGAAACAGACCCGCGAAGGTCAGCCAGTTGTGCTGTACAAACGCGTGATTCTGACCGGTGACCACATCACCGACTCCACCTCGAGCCAGGACGAATACAACCAGCCGCAGGTTAACATCTCGCTGGATAGCGCGGGTGGTAACATCATGTCTAACTTCACCAAGGACAACATCGGTAAACCGATGGCGACCCTGTTCGTGGAGTACAAAGACAGCGGCAAGAAAGATGCAAACGGTCGTGCGGTGCTGGTGAAAGAGGAAGAGGTGATTAACATCGCCAACATCCAGTCTCGTCTGGGTAACAGCTTCCGTATTACCGGTATCAACAACCCGAACGAAGCGCGTCAGCTCTCCCTGCTGCTGCGTGCCGGTGCGCTGATTGCGCCAATTCAGATTGTTGAAGAACGTACCATTGGTCCAACTCTGGGTATGCAAAACATCCAGCAGGGTCTGGAAGCGTGTCTGGCCGGTCTGGTGGTCTCAATCCTCTTCATGATCTTCTTCTATAAGAAGTTTGGTCTGATTGCGACCTCCGCGCTGATCGCCAACCTGGTGCTTATCATCGGCATTATGTCCCTGCTGCCGGGGGCGACGCTGACCATGCCGGGCATTGCAGGTATCGTTCTTACCCTTGCGGTGGCGGTCGACGCCAACGTACTGATTAACGAACGTATCAAAGAAGAGTTGAGCAACGGTCGCTCTGTTCAGCAGGCGATTGACGAAGGCTATAAAGGCGCGTTCAGCTCCATCTTCGATGCGAACGTAACAACACTGATTAAGGTTCTTATCCTGTATGCAGTGGGTACTGGCGCGATCAAAGGCTTTGCGATTACAACCGGTATCGGTGTCGCAACGTCAATGTTTACCGCTATTGTCGGCACCCGTGCCATCGTGAACCTGCTGTACGGCGGCAAGCGCGTCAAAAAGCTGTCTATCTGAGGAGTGCGTTGTGGCACAGGAATATACTGTTGAACAATTGAACCACGGCCGTAAAGTCTGGGACTTTATGCGCTGGGACTACTGGGCCTTCGGCATTTCAGGTTTCCTGCTGATTCTGTCCATCGGCATTATGAGCGTGAAAGGCTTTAACTGGGGGCTGGATTTCACAGGCGGTACGGTCATCGAGATCTCCCTGGAAAAACCGGTCGATATGGACCAGATGCGCGAATCGCTGCAGAAAGCGGGCTTTGAAGAGCCGCTGCTGCAGAACTTCGGCAGCAGCCGCGACATCATGGTGCGTATGCCGCCGGTGCACGATGCCAACGGCAGCCAGGAGCTGGGCAGTAAGGTTGTTAGCGTGATTAACGAAACAACCAGCCAGAACGCGGCGGTCAAGCGTATTGAGTTCGTCGGCCCAAGCGTGGGTGCTGACCTGGCGCAGACCGGTGCGATGGCGCTGCTGGTAGCGCTGATCTCCATTCTGGTATACGTCGGTTTCCGCTTTGAGTGGCGACTGGCGGCCGGTGTGGTTATCGCTCTGGCGCACGACGTGGTGATCACCATGGGCATACTGTCGTTGTTCCACATTGAGATTGACCTGACGATTGTGGCATCCCTGATGTCCGTTATCGGTTACTCACTGAACGACAGTATCGTGGTATCTGACCGTATCCGTGAAAACTTCCGTAAGATCCGTCGCGGTACGCCGTACGAAATCTTTAACGTGTCGTTGACCCAGACGCTGCACCGTACCTTGATCACATCCGGTACCACTTTGATGGTGATCCTGATGCTGTTCCTCTTCGGTGGTCCGGTACTGGAAGGCTTCTCGCTGACCATGCTGATCGGTGTCACCATCGGTACGGCGTCGTCTATCTACGTCGCATCCGCTCTGGCACTGAAACTCGGCATGAAGCGCGAGCACCTGCTCCAGCAGAAAGTCGAGAAAGAAGGGGCGGATCAGCCGTCCATTCTGCCGTAAGGCGAGGTTTAGCGCGTTATCGAAATCCCGGTCTGTTGACCGGGATTTTTTTTATCTGCTCCTGACAAACACTCCTGACAGTATGCTGTCAGGAGCCCTGTCGTAGACTTCTTCTGAACCCAAACAACAGGCAGGAGAATATATGAAAAGCGTCATTAACTGGTTTGAAATTCCGGTCGCGGATATGGATCGCGCCATCAAATTTTATGAGCCGGTGATGCAGCTCGCGCTGCGTCGCGAGAAAATGGACTGTGCGGAGCTGGCCGTTTTCCCGCATGAGGATCCGTATACCGGCGGGGCGCTGGCAAAATTTGACGGCGTTACACCGTCTTTGCAGGGCGCTATTATCTACCTGCATACTGACAATCTGGCGGCCACGCTCGATCGTATCGCCTCTGCGGGCGGCGAGTGCGTGTTTGGCCCGCTGGAACTGCCGCATGGCATTGGCACTATCGCATTGTTTACCGACAGCGAGGGTAACCGCGTCGGCCTCCATCAACCTGCCTGAGAGCGGAATAAGATATGACCCGACGCGCTGACCGTTTGTTTCAGATTGTGCAGATCCTGCGGGGCAGGCGTCTGACAACGGCAGCGCATCTGGCGGACCGACTTGGCGTGTCCGAGCGCACGGTCTACCGCGATATCCGCGATCTGTCGCTTTCCGGCGTGCCGGTGGAAGGTGAGGCGGGGAGCGGATATCGGCTGATGTCGGGTTTTGACCTGCCGCCGCTGATGCTGACTAATAAGGAGTCAGAGGCGCTGATCGTCGCGATTCGCCTGCTCAAAACCTGGGGAGGGGAATCGCTTTCGCGCGAGCTGGAGTCGGCTCAGGAGAAGGTGCTGGCTATCCTGTCCGAGGAGAGTCGTCGAAAGGCAGAGCAGACGCGGATCTACGCCCCGGACTTTTGCATGCAAAGCCACTCCCGCAGCGATTTTGACAGGATCCATCAGGCGATTTCCGCCCAGCGCGTGCTGGCGCTGCATTACCGTGATGAGGCCGGGCAGCTCTCTAAACGCGAGGTCCAGCCGCTGGGCTTGTTCTTCTGGGGGGAGCGCTGGCTGCTGGCGGCGTGGTGCGAACGGCGCGACGACTATCGCTGTTTCCGGCTCGACCGCTGTCTCAATATTGTGCAGACGGAGAGGCGGTTTAGCGAGAGTGCGGACAGATCGCTGGCGGATTTTTTGCGGAAGGTTAAGCAGTAAAAAGCCAGCTCTTGAGCTGGCTTTTTTTGCCCGGCGGCGAGGTAAAAGTAAAACGGCAACGAATGTTGCCGTTTTTTGTATTTGTTCCCTCTCCCTGTGGGAGAGGGTCAGGGTGAGGGCATCAGCCCGCACAGTCCCGAACAGGTTAGAAGTTATAACCTACAACCAGGTAGCCACCCCAACCGGTTGATTTTGACGTGAAGTCACCATCACCCCAGTTCACGGTATCTCCACCTTTCCACTGGCCGCCATTATGGAAATAACGCGCGACTACGGAGTAGTGCCAGTGATCGTAGTTCAGAGCCAGAACGTGGCTGGACGCGATAGAGTTGCTGGTACGGTTCTTGTCATCACCCAGATCTGAGCCCCAGTCGAAGTTGGTGAAGCCGATGTAGGTCAGCTGGCCACCCCAAACCTGAGTGATTGGCACAAAGTATTTCACTTTGAAACGGTAGCCATCCCACTCGTTTTCGTTGGAAGCGCCATAGTTCTGCCACTGGTATTTCGCGTACACGTTCAGAGACAGTCCCATAGGCAGACCGGTATCGATGTCTGTACCCAGACCCATGTACCAGGTGCTCTGACGGCTGCCTTTGTTATCACCCATATCGTAGATATAGTTGTTGGCGAAGTACCATTCTTTGAATGGACCAAAGCTCAGGTCAGTGCCCGTCAGCTTATCGATAGAGAAACGCGGTTCGATTTCCATGAACATTGGGGAACCGTCTGACCAGATACCTTTATCGTTGCCGTTGCCCCAGTCAAAAGTCTTAGGAATATCGATGTAGCCGTAGAAATCAAACCAGTCTTTTTTAGCAAACGCTTCGTATTCCAGGTAGACGTCGTTGTTCAGCTTTGGAGAAAAGCGCGTGTGGTAGCTGCCTACCACGTTAACGCTCTGGTGCCACCAGTCGGAGAGGTATTGTGGTTTATCGTTTTCCGCTGCGTTAACAGTGAAAGAAGAGGAGAGTGCCAGTACAGCGCCAGCTGCGAGTAATGTGTTTTTCATAATCATGCCACTGATTGAAATTCCCTTCCGGGAGTGAAAAATGCGCGAATTGCGTTTCTAAATATTTCGTGTTTCTGCGGTGCCTATTATAGGAATCCCTGCTCACAAAAATATGTGTTGTTTCACATATCTCTCACACGCGTAATCGATTGCGTTCACGTTTGCGTACTTTAAACGGGCGGGATTGTAGCGGCAATCATTTATGTTGCCAATCCATACGAAATGTAAATGTTAGCGGAGTGACATTTCACTCCGCTAAAGGGAGGGTTATTGCGCGGCGGGCTGGATATCGTGAATGCGGATGAAACCTAACCGATCCGGAGTGAGTCCGTTAAGCTGCAGCGGAATGTCAACATCGCTCGGAGCCAGCACGCTGGCCGGTGCGGTGAACAGCTGACTGTTAACATTCACCTCCTGGTAGCTCTCAGTGGTGCCCTGGATCTGTCCCCATTCGACGGTACCACTGAAGGCAGGCAACGGATCGTTGGACTCGCCCTGAATGCGTAATGTTGCGCGAGTACCATTTGCATTCGCCGCCACATTCACCAGAGACATTTTTAGCGTGCCAATCTGACTATTGAGACGCGCAGGCGTATTCGCTCCCGGCAGCAGATAAACCCCGCTGCTGGATTTGGCGTTTAGCGCGTTTTGCTGGGTGATCTTCACCGTTTCTTTGTTTAGTTTGTCCATCGCCGCATTGAGCGTGTTCACGCTCTGTTTCATCTGACGGACTTCGGTTTGCTGTGCACAGGCGCTAAGGGTGAAGAGGCTCCCCACCAGCAAAATTTTAAGGTAACGTCTTGTCATTGCGTTTATTTCCTTGAAATAACGGATCGCCTTAATGGTAGCCAGACTCGACGTGTCAGACATAGATCCTTTGTCTCAAAAAGCTCTTCCTTTGTTGTCAGGCCAGATCAGGGTAAAATGAAAATTAGTTAACCACATAACAGGGATACCGTATGCATTGCCCATTCTGCTCCGCTGTGGATACCAAAGTCATCGACTCTCGTCTTGTGGGCGAAGGGTCCTCCGTACGCCGTCGTCGGCAGTGTCTGGTGTGCAACGAGCGTTTCACGACCTTTGAGGTTGCAGAGCTGGTAATGCCGCGCGTGGTGAAAAGCAACGACGTGCGCGAGCCGTTTAACGAAGAGAAACTGCGCAGCGGGATGCTGAAGGCCCTGGAAAAACGTCCCGTCAGCGCGGATGACGTTGAGATGGCGTTAAACCACATAAAATCTTACCTTCGTGGTTTGGGTGAGCGTGAAGTGCCGAGCAAAATGATCGGTAACCTGGTGATGGAGCAGCTGAAAAAGCTCGATAAGGTTGCCTATATCCGCTTCGCCTCGGTCTACCGCAGCTTCGAAGACATCAAAGAGTTTGGCGAAGAGATCGCCCGCTTACAGGATTAAGCTCATGCAGGATGAGATTTACATGGCGCGAGCCATGAAGCTGGCGCAGCGCGGTCGTTTTACCACCCATCCCAACCCGAACGTCGGGTGCGTTATCGTTAAAGATGGCGAGATCGTGGGGGAGGGGTTTCACTATCGTGCCGGCGAGCCGCATGCCGAGGTTCATGCGTTGCGCATGGCGGGTGAGAAGGCGCGCGGCGCCACAGCCTACGTCACGCTGGAGCCCTGCAGCCATCACGGGCGTACGCCGCCGTGCTGCGAAGCGCTGATCGCGGCAGGCGTTTCACGCGTGGTCGCATCGATGCAGGACCCGAATCCGCAGGTTGCCGGACGCGGTCTGTATCGCCTGCAGCAGGAAGGCATCGACGTCAGCCATGGGCTGATGATGCAGGACGCGGAAGCGATCAACAAAGGCTTTCTGAAGCGCATGCGCACGGGGTTCCCGTATATTCAGCTCAAGCTGGGCGCCTCGCTGGACGGTCGTACGGCGATGGCAAACGGCGAAAGCCAGTGGGTAACCTCACCACAGGCAAGGCGCGATGTGCAACGTCTGCGCGCGCAAAGCCATGCTATTCTCACCAGCAGTGAAACCGTTTTGGCTGACGATCCGGCCATGACCGTGCGCTGGGACGAGCTGAATGCCGATACTCAGGCGCTGTACCCGCAGGAGAACCTGCGCCAGCCGCTGCGTATTATTATTGATAGCCAGAACCGGGTGACGCCGGAGCACCGCATCGTCCAGCAGCCGGGTGAAACCTGGATTGCCCGCACTAAAGAAGATACGCGCGAATGGCCGGAAGGCGTGCGCAGCATTATGGTGCCGGAGCATAACGGTCATCTGGATCTGGTGGTGCTGATGATGCTGCTCGGCAAGCAGCAGGTGAACAGCATCTGGGTTGAAGCGGGGCCAACGCTCGCCGGTGCGCTTTTACAGGCCGGGCTGGTGGATGTGCTGATTGTTTACGTTGCGCCTAAACTGTTAGGTCACGACGCGCGCGGGCTGTTTGTGCTGCCCGGCCTTGAAAAACTGGCCGACGCACCGCAACTCAAATTTAGCGAGATTCGTCCGGTAGGCCCGGATGTCTGCCTCCACTTAACGACAGCGTAATTGCTCCCGAAATAGGGAAGCAGTGCGCAAAGTATTATGATAAAATCCGCCCCCCTGCGGGGCCAAATGAACCCGTAAAGGAAGAGTATGAACATTATTGAAGCTGCTGTAGCTACCCCGGACGCTCGCGTCGCCATCACCATTGCGCGTTTCAACAACTTCATCAACGACAGCCTGCTGGAAGGTGCGATTGACGCCCTGAAACGTATCGGCCAGGTTAAAGATGACAACATTACTGTTGTTTGGGTTCCAGGCGCTTACGAACTGCCACTGGCGGCAGGCGCGCTGGCGAAAACCGGTAAATACGACGCGGTGATTGCGCTGGGTACCGTTATTCGTGGCGGCACTGCGCACTTCGAATACGTTGCGGGCGGTGCAAGCAACGGTCTGGCACACGTTGCGCAGGATGCTGAAATTCCTGTCGCGTTCGGCGTGCTGACCACCGAAAGTATTGAACAAGCCATCGAACGTGCTGGCACCAAAGCCGGTAACAAAGGTGCAGAAGCTGCACTGACCGCGCTTGAAATGATCAATGTATTGAAAGCCATCAAGGCCTGATTTTTTTGTAAGGGGAATTCCGTGAAACCTGCTGCTCGTCGCCGCGCCCGTGAATGTGCCGTCCAGGCACTTTACTCCTGGCAGTTGTCCCAGAACGACATCGCTGATGTTGAATACCAGTTCCTGTCAGAACAGGACGTAAAAGACGTTGACGTTCTGTACTTCCGCGAACTGCTGTCGGGAGTGGCGACTAATAGCGCGTATCTCGATGGCCTGATGAAGCCATACCTGTCCCGTCTGCTCGAAGAGCTGGGCCAGGTGGAAAAAGCAGTGTTGCGTATCGCGCTGTTTGAGCTGTCTAAACGTGATGATGTGCCGTATAAAGTGGCCATCAACGAAGCGATCGAGCTGGCGAAAACCTTCGGCGCTGAAGACAGCCACAAGTTTGTAAACGGCGTACTTGATAAAGCAGCACCTGCGATCCGTCCCCACAAAAAGTGATCCGCAAACCGGAGTTCTGCATTGCCTGACGGGCAGTGCGGCTCCGGTTTTTTCTTTTATTTGCTGAGGCATAACGTATGGCATGCGGCGAATTCTCCCTGATTGCCCGTTATTTCGACCGTGTCAGAACCTCTCGTCTTGATGTTGAAACCGGCATTGGCGATGACTGTGCACTTCTCAATATTCCCGAAAAACAGACGCTGGCAATCAGCACCGACACCCTGGTGTGCGGCCGTCATTTCTTACCGGATATCGATCCTGCCGATCTGGCGTATAAAGCCCTGGCGGTTAACGTCAGCGATCTGGCGGCGATGGGTGCCGATCCCGCTTGGCTGACGCTGGCTCTGACCCTGCCAGAGGTGGATGAAGCCTGGCTGGAAGCCTTTAGCGATGCGCTGTTTGAGCAGCTTAGCTATTACGATATGCAGCTGATTGGCGGCGACACGACTGCCGGTCCGCTGTCGATGACGCTGGCGATCCACGGCTACGTGCCGCTCGGCCGCGCGCTGAAGCGCTCAGGCGCAAAACCGGGCGACTGGATCTACGTGACCGGTACGCCGGGCGACAGCGCGGCAGGGCTGGCGATCCTGCAGAACCGTTTAACGGTTGAAGATGCTGACGACGTGGCGTATCTGGTGAAACGCCATCTGCGGCCAACGCCGCGTATTTTGCACGGACAGGCGCTGCGCGAACGGGCAAGCTCGGCTATCGATCTCTCTGACGGGCTGATCTCGGATCTCGGGCATATCCTGAAGGCCAGTGGCGTAGGCGCGCGCGTTGACCTGGATCTGTTCCCGCTTTCGGAGCAACTGCTTCGCCATGTAGAGCCTGAGCAGGCCCTGCGCTGGGCGCTGTCCGGTGGTGAAGACTACGAACTCTGCTTCACGGTGCCTGAGCTCAACCGTGGAACGCTGGACGTGGCGTTAGCGCATCTCGGCGCGAAGTTTACCTGCATCGGTCAGATCATGCCGGAGAGCGAAGGGCTGAAGTTTGTGAAAGACGGTGCGCCCGTTACGCTGGACTGGAAAGGATACGATCACTTCGCGTAAGTTTGTGCGCGCTGTACTGCCGGGTAGCGGCTCCGCCTTACCCGGCCTACAAAAGATGGGCTTACTTAAACCCCACCACCGGGTGGGGCTGATACGGTGTTTCCAGCTCGGCAATCTGCTCCGGCGTCAGCGTGATATCCACCGCATTCAGCAGCTCATCAAGCTGTTCTTCCCGCGACGTTCCAATAATCGGTGCCGCGACCCCGCGCTTGCCCAGCAGCCACGCCAGCGCCACCTGAGCGCGGGTTGCACCGGTATCGTCGGCGATCCCGGCTAAACGTTCGGCAATCAGCGCATCGCTGGCTTCTGTACCGGAATAAAGATTTTTTCCCACTTCATCCGATACCAGGCGAGCCGTGGTTTCCCCCCACGGGCGGGTCAGGCGGCCGCGCGCCAGCGGGCTCCACGGGATCACCGCCACGCCCTCCTGATGGCACAGCGGCAGCATCTCGCGTTCTTCTTCACGATAGATCAGATTGTAGTGATCCTGCATGGTGACAAAGCGCGCCCAGCCGTGCTGCGCCTGGAGATCCAGCGCCTGGGCAAACTGCGACGCGTGCATAGACGACGCGCCGATGTAGCGAGCTTTCCCGGCTTTCACCACGTCGTTCAGCGCTTCAAGCGTCTCCTCGACTGGCGTGTTGTAATCCCAGCGGTGAATTTGCAGCAGATCGACGTAATCCATGTTCAGGCGTCTGAGGCTGTCATCAATGGAGCGCAGGATCTGCGCGCGAGAAAGGCCCTCAGCCAGATCGCCCACCGGATAGTAGACCTTGGTAGCGACGACGATGTCATCACGACGGGCAAAATCGCGCAGGGCGCGGCCGACAATTTCCTCGCTGCTGCCGTCTGAGTAGCTGTTGGCGGTGTCAAAGAAGTTAATGCCGCCCTCGATGGCGCGTTTGATAATCGGACGGCTGCTCTCTTCCGGCAGCGTCCAGGCGTGGTTTCCCCGATCGGGCTCGCCAAAGGTCATGCATCCCAGGCAAAGTCGGGAAACCTTAAGGTCCGTTTTTCCTAATGTTGTGTATTGCACGGTTCCGCTCCTGCTGTTTAAACACCAGGTTTAAGCATAGCAGGAGCGGAAAAGGGGGAGGGGTCAGTCCAGCCAGGTACGGATTTTGGCTTCGATACCGGCGGCGTCCAGGCCAATCGCCGCACGGGCTTCGTCCTGAGTACCTTGCGGAATGAAGCGATCCGGCAGGCCGAGGTTCAGCACCGGCACGGCTTTACGGTTCGCCATCAGCACCTCATTCACGCCGCTGCCCGCGCCGCCCATGATGGCGTTTTCTTCCAGCGTGACCAGCACGTCGTGGGTCTCAGCCATACTCAGGATCAGAGATTCATCGAGGGGCTTCACAAAGCGCATGTCCACCAGGGTGGCATTCAGCGCTTCAGCCGCTTTCGCGGCCTCGGGCATCAGCGTGCCGAAGTTCATGATCGCCACTTTCTCACCGCGACGCTTAACCAGACCTTTACCGATCGGCAGTTTTTCCAGCGGCTGCAGCTCAACGCCTACCGCATTGCCGCGCGGGTAGCGAACGGCGCTTGGGCCATCCTGATAGTGGTAGCCGGTAAACAGCATCTGACGACATTCGTTCTCGTCGCTTGGCGTCATGACAACCATATCCGGAATACAGCGCAGGAACGACAGATCAAACGCGCCCTGGTGCGTCTGGCCGTCGGCACCGACGATGCCCGCACGATCGATAGCAAACAGTACCGGCAGCTTTTGAATCGCCACGTCGTGGATCACCTGATCGTAGGCGCGCTGCAGGAAGGTGGAATAGATCGCGACAACGGGCTTGTAGCCGCCAATGGCGAGGCCCGCTGCAAACGTCACCGCATGCTGCTCGGCAATGGCAACGTCAAAATACTGGTCAGGGTATTTTCTGGAGAACTCCACCATGCCGGAGCCTTCACGCATGGCAGGCGTCACCGCCATCAGCTTGTTGTCTTTGGCTGCGGTTTCGCACAGCCAGTCGCCGAAGATTTTGGAATAGCTCGGCATGCCGCCGCTGCTTTTTGGCAGACAGCCGCTGGACGGGTCAAATTTCGGTACCGCGTGGAAGGTGATCGGATCTTTTTCCGCCGGTTCGTAACCGCGCCCTTTTTTAGTCATGATATGCAGGAACTGCGGGCCTTTCAGGTCGCGCATGTTCTTGAGCGTGGTCACCAGGCCCAGCACGTCATGGCCGTCAACCGGGCCAATATAGTTAAAGCCCAGCTCTTCAAACAGGGTGCCCGGCACCACCATGCCTTTGATGTGTTCTTCGGTACGCTTGAGCAGCTCTTTAATCGGCGGTACGCCGGAGAAGACTTTCTTGCCGCCTTCGCGCAGCGAGGAGTAAAGCTTGCCGGAGAGCAGCTGGGCCAGATGGTTGTTCAGCGCGCCGACGTTCTCGGAAATCGACATTTCGTTATCGTTAAGGATAACCAGCATGTCTGGCTTGATGTCGCCCGCATGGTTCATGGCTTCGAAGGCCATACCAGCGGTGATGGCGCCGTCGCCAATTACGCAGACGGTGCGGCGCTGTTTGTTCTCTTTCTCGGCAGCAACGGCAATACCGATGCCCGCAGAAATGGAGGTGGAGGAGTGGCCGACGCTCAGCACGTCATACTCGCTCTCACCGCGCCACGGGAACGGGTGCAGGCCGCCTTTCTGACGAATGGTGCCAATTTTATCGCGACGTCCGGTCAGAATTTTGTGCGGATAAGCCTGGTGGCCCACGTCCCAGATGAGCTGATCGAAAGGCGTGTTATAGACATAGTGCAGCGCCACGGTCAGCTCAACCGTGCCAAGCCCGGAGGCGAAATGGCCGCTGGAGCGGCTTACGCTGTCGAGCAGGTAGCGACGCAGCTCGTCGCACAGCTTCGGCAGGCTCTCTTTCGGCAGCAGACGTAGCTCCTGGGTGGAGTCAACTAACGCCAGTGTCGGGTATTTGGCAATATCAAAACTCATCAAAGGCTCATCGAGATATATAGTTTATTTATCACGCTGGATTATATAGTCCGCTAGCGCTTCCAGTGCCGAGGTATCCAGCGATTGCGCGGCCAGTTCATTTAGCGACTGGCGGGCGTCGTCAATCAGATCCCGGGCTTTACGTTGGGCTTGCTCAAGGCCCAGCAGGGCGGGGTAGGTACTTTTGCCAAGCTGCTGGTCCGCACCCTGACGTTTACCCAATGTTGCAGTATCGCCCACCACATCCAGAATGTCATCCTGAACCTGGAACGCCAGACCGATACTTTCTGCGTATCTGTCCAGAATCGGCAGGGCTTTGCGCCCTTGTTCACCCGCGCTCAGCGCGCCCAGGCGAACGGCGGAACGAATCAACGCCCCGGTTTTATGGCGGTGAATACGCTCCAGCTGTTCCAGATTAACCTGACGTCCTTCCGCTTCAAGATCCAGCGCCTGTCCACCGCACATGCCGGCCACGCCGCTGGCCATTGCCAGTTCGGAGATCATCGCCAGGCGGTCGCGGTCGGCCACTTCCGCCATCGGCGCGTCGCTCAAAATCGAGAATGCCAGCGTTTGCAGGGCATCACCCGCCAGAATGGCATTCGCCTCGCCAAACTTGATATGGCAGGTGGGTTGACCCCGACGCAAATCGTCGTCGTCCATGGCCGGGAGATCGTCGTGGATCAGCGAGTAGGCGTGGATGCACTCAACGGCGGCTGCCGGGGCGTCCAGCGTGTTATCGCTGATGCCAAACATATTGCCTGTGGCGTAGACCAGGAACGGGCGCAGGCGCTTTCCACCCAAGAGTGCGCCATAGTGCATGGCTTCAACCAGTGGAGTGTTCTGAAAAGGCTGTGGCGCAATAAAACGGCGCAGGGCGTCGTTGGCGCGTACGACACGCGCCTGAAGCTCGTTGGCAAAATCCATTTACTCGGCGTCCGGTGTGAAAGGCGTGGTTTTCGCGTCTTCGCTGTCGGAAAGCAGGATCTGCACGCGCTGCTCGGCCTGCTGCAGTTTGACCTGCCCCTGGCGCGCCAGCTGTACGCCACGCTCGAATTCGTTGAGCGCCTCTTCCAGCGGGAGATCGCCGCTTTCAAGACGGGTAACGATTTGCTCCAGTTCACTCAGCGCAGTTTCGAAACTGGCCGGTGCGTCGTTCTTCTTCGGCATAGTGAATTGACTCTTATATTCTCAGCCCCGACATGGTAACGGACTCAGGGCAATTATCAAATAACGCGCAATGTGCACAGGAGCGGCGCGATGGTGGTATACTTGCGCGCCTGGATGCAGCCACGGGTGTGGGCTGCTGTACTCTTTTCCATTACAAGCCTTAATACGCTTGCCTAAGAAACATTGCCGCCATGAAGTTTATCATTAAATTGTTCCCTGAAATCACCATCAAAAGCCAATCTGTGCGTTTGCGCTTTATTAAAATTCTCACCGGGAACATTCGTAACGTATTAAAGCACTACGACGAAACCCTCGCCGTGGTGCGCCACTGGGACCACGTTGAAGTGCGCGCCAAAGACGAAAACAAACGTCAGGATATTCGCGACGCGCTGACCCGTATTCCGGGGATCCACCATATCCTGGAAGTGGAAGATGTTCCGTTCAGCGATATGCACGACATCTTCGAGAAAGCGCTGGTGCAGTACCGCGACCAGATCGAAGGCAAAACCTTCTGCGTGCGCGTGAAGCGTCGCGGTAAGCACGAGTTCAGCTCTATTGAAGTGGAACGTTACGTCGGCGGCGGTTTGAACCAGCACGTTGAAACGGCGCGCGTTCGTCTGACCAACCCGGACGTAACCGTGAACCTGGAGATCGAAAACGATCGCCTGCTGCTGGTGAAAGGGCGCTATGAAGGTATCGGCGGCTTCCCGATTGGCACCCAGGAAGACGTATTGTCTCTGATCTCCGGCGGCTTCGACTCCGGCGTCTCCAGCTATATGCTGATGCGTCGCGGCTGCCGTGTGCACTACTGCTTCTTCAACCTGGGCGGCGCGGCGCACGAAATCGGCGTTCGTCAGGTCGCGCATTACCTGTGGAACCGCTTCGGCAGTTCCCACCGCGTGCGTTTCGTGGCGATCAACTTCGAACCTGTGGTCGGCGAAATCCTCGAAAAAGTGGACGACGGCCAGATGGGCGTGGTGCTGAAGCGCATGATGGTGCGTGCGGCGTCCAAAGTTGCCGAGCGCTACGGCGTACAGGCGCTGGTCACCGGTGAAGCGCTGGGCCAGGTGTCCAGCCAGACGCTGACCAACCTGCGTCTGATCGACAACGTGTCTGATACGCTGATCCTGCGCCCGCTGATCTCCCACGATAAAGAGCACATCATCGATCTGGCGCGTGAGATCGGCACCGAAGATTTTGCCCGCACCATGCCGGAATACTGCGGCGTGATCTCAAAAAGCCCAACGGTGAAGGCGGTGAAGGCGAAGATCGAAGCGGAAGAAGAGAACTTCGATTTCAGCATTCTGGAAAAAGTGGTGGAGGAAGCCTCCAACATCGACATCCGCGAGATTGCCCAGCAGACCGAGCAGGAAGTCGTTGAAGTTGAAACCGTGAGCGGTTTCGGCGCTAACGATGCGATTCTGGATATCCGCTCCATTGACGAGCAGGATGACAAGCCGCTTCAGGTTGAAGGCGTCGACGTGGTTTCTCTGCCGTTCTATAAGCTGAGCACCAAGTTTGGCGATCTCGACCAGAGCAAAACGTATCTGCTGTGGTGCGAGCGCGGGGTGATGAGTCGCCTGCAGGCGCTGTATCTGCGCGAACAGGGCTTTGCGAACGTGAAGGTGTATCGCCCGTAGTTTTTTGCCGGGGAGTGCGGCCTGAAGCCCTCACCCCGGCTCTCTCCCATAGGGAGAACACCTATTCGTAATAATTATAAATCCCCGCCGGCATCACCAGCGACGACGCCACTTCGTACGCTTTCTCGCGCCCGACCAGCAGGTCAATAATCTTTAAGCCAAAATCAATCGCGGTGCCTGGCCCCTGGCTGGTCAGCAGGTTGACGCGCGGGTCCCAGACGACGCGTTTATCCACCCAGTGCTCTTCCGGGATCGTATCCTTAAGCCCCGGGAAGCCGGTCATGTTGCCGATGGGGAAGATATCGTGCGGAACCAGAACCGTTCCGGCGGCGGCACAGATAGCCGCGACGATGCGGCCGGATAAATGAAACTGACGCACGGTCTCGACCAGCAGCGGGCTGTCGCGAAAACATTCCGCGCCTTTTAAGCCGCCGGGCAGCACGATGATGTCGTAATCGCCGTCAGCCACCTGAACGAGGGGGGCATCCGCAAGGATTTTCACCCCGCGCGAGCAGGTGATTGCCAGATTACCGTCGCTGGCGACGCTGGCGGTGGTGACCTTAATGCCGCCGCGCACCATCAAATCAATGGTGGTGACCGCTTCCATCTCTTCGCTACCAGGGGCGAGGCAGATCAGTGCTGACGCGCTCATATTCACTCTCCTTACGTTTAACAAGGTCATACAGACGGGCGTTTTCCGGCACGGAAATGCCGTGCGCGCGGGCGCGTTTTAGCAGATAGCCGGTAATGTAGTCGATCTCCGTGTGGCGTAATGCCCGAACATCCTGCAGCATCGAGGAGATGTTTTCTGCCGTACTCTCAATGACCTGTTCGACATAACAGCGCAAATCGTCGGCCGAGGTATGCAGGCCTTCCCGCTCAACGACCGCCGCGACTTCCGCACACAAAATCGCAACGTCCTGCGGATGATTTTTCAGCACCCCGTTCGGGCAGTTCCACAGCGCCGTCAGCGGGTTGATCACGCAGTTTACCGCCAGCTTGCGCCACAGCTGAGGGCGGATGTTGTTGTGCCAGGCGACGTCCGGCAGCACCTTCTGCAGCACATCGGCAAGATAGCTATAATCTCCATCCTGAGTTCTGGCGGGCCCGATGTGCGTCACGCCGCTGGCGACATGCACGATGATGTTGCCGTCGCGACGCGCAGCGTGCGTGGTTGTCGCCATCAGCAGGGGCTGCGGGACGTTTTTCAGCTCATCAAGCGTCCCCATGCCGTTATGCAGCAGCAGAATGGGGGAAGTGGAGGGGAGCTGCGCGGCCAGCGTTTTTACCGCGTCTGAGACCTGCCACGCTTTGAGCGTCACCAGTAAAAGGTCGCTTTGCGCCAGGAAATCAGGATCGTTCGCGGTGAGGGATTCGTTAAAGATGCTTCCGTCTTCACCAATCAGGTTTACACTGCAATAGGGCTGGGGCACGCGCAGCCAGCCCTGAACCTCATGTCCGTGCTTGCACAGCGCGGTCAGCCACAGCTGACCAAGCGCTCCGCATCCGAGCACCGTAATTTTCATTGTTCCTCCTCACCTGCAACTGCGCCAGGTGTTACAGCTTACTTATACAGCTAAGCTTCTGTTGAGTTATGCCTCGTAGCGGGTATTATGCAACGCAACAAAAGTGAAGGGAGAAGAAAAGATGCCATCTTTCGATATTGTTTCCGAAGTTGATATCCAGGAAGTTCGCAACGGCGTTGAGAACGCAACCCGTGAAGTTGAGTCACGTTTCGATTTTCGTGGCGTTGAGGCGTCGTTTGAGCTGAACGACGCAAATAAGACCATTAAGGTGCTGAGCGAGTCTGATTTCCAGGTGAATCAGCTGCTCGACATTTTGCGCGCCAAGCTGTTAAAGCGCGGCATCGAAGGGACGTCTCTGGACGTGCCGGAAGAGTTTGTGCACAGCGGTAAAAACTGGTTTGTTGAAGCCAGGCTGAAGCAGGGCATCGAGAGCGCGGTGCAGAAGAAGATCGTTAAGCTTATTAAAGACAGCAAGCTGAAGGTGCAGGCGCAGATCCAGGGCGAAGAAATTCGCGTGACCGGTAAGTCCCGCGATGACCTCCAGTCCGTAATGGCGCTGGTGCGCGGCGGCGATCTGGGGCAACCGTTCCAGTTTAAAAACTTCCGCGATTGATATAAAAAAGCCCGGTTTAACCGGGCTTTTTTTCACGCTTTGAGCGCCTGCTCGACCTCGAAGCGGTTGGTCATTTTACTGTCTATTTTGACGTAAGCGCTGCGCTCTTCCGGGACGATGAGCACCTCTGTCACACCCTCTTTGGCTTCCAGACGCTGCTTCAGCACATCGCTGATTTCCACATCATCCGGGATTTCCACGCGCAGGCTGCTCACGTAGCGCGGCTCTTTCATGGTGCTGGCGACCAGCAGCCAGACTGTCGCCAATAGCGCACCGGCGAGAAACACGGTTTGTGAATCAAACAGGCCGTCCACCCAGCCGCCGAGCGAGCCGCCGATCGCCACGCCGAGAAACTGGCTGGTGGAGTAGATGCCCATCGCGGTGCCTTTGTAACCGGCGGGGGACTCTTTGCTGATCAGCGACGGCAGCAGCGCTTCCATCAGGTTAAAGGCCAGGAAGAACAGCTGCACGCCGGCAATCAGCTCCCAGAAGTGCGGGCCAGCACCCCAGAGCACAATTTCGGCAATCAGCAGGACCGCCACGCAGCCCACGAAGACGCGCTTCATTTTGCGCTTCACTTCGGCGTAGATGATGAACGGCACGACGGAGACAAACGAAATCAGCATCGTGACCAGATAGATTTTCCAGTGCTCAGCCGCCGGGAAACCCGCTGCGGCAAGCTGGCCGGGCAGGGCGACAAAGGTGGACATCAGCAGGATGTGCAGACACATAATGCCAAAGTTCAGCTTGAGCAGGCGCGGCTCGACAATCACTTTGCTGAAGCAGCCTTTTACCATCCCCGATTCACGGTTCAGGACGTGGTTCTTGCTGTCCGGCACGACCCACAGGGTTAAGGCAATACCGATGGTCGCCAGCACGGCAATCATCCAGAACAGGGCGTGCAGACCCAGCGTGTGCGTAATGATGGGGCCCAGCACCATCGCAATCGCAAAGGTCACGCCAAAGCTCACACCGATGAACGCCATCGCTTTAGTACGGTTTTGCTCGCGGGTTAAGTCGGACAGCAGCGCCATCACCGCGGCGGCAATCGCGCCGGAACCCTGCAGGGCGCGGCCGAGAATAATCCCCCAGATGGAGTGGGAGAGGGCGGCAATCACGCTTCCGAGCACAAAGACCAGCAGCCCGCCGACGATCAGCGGCTTTCGGCCCACCCGATCAGACAGCAGGCCAAAGGGGATCTGGAAAACCGCCTGCGCCAGACCGTAGATGCCGATCGCGAGGCCAATCAGCGCCTCGCTGGCCCCCTGCAGCGCCATACCGTACGTGGTCAGAACAGGCAGGACCATAAACATGCCAAGCATCCGTAGCGAGAAGACAGTCCCTAAGCCCCAGGTCGCGCGTAGCTCGCCTGGCGTCATTTTATAATCGTTCATTACCACCTCAGTTCAAAAGCAGGCCATAGTGTAGTGCGGGGAAGGGGCGTGGTAAATAAAGGGTTATTTAACAAATATTACATGCGTTATTAGTAGATTCAGTGAATAAAAAAGGGTGCCGAAGCACCCTTTTATTGACCTGTTTGGCTTACCAGACGTAAGTCAGCAGGTTGTGTGAATCTGGCACCATGAAGTCCACGGACATCATTACGGACAGCGAGGTGATGGCCACAATCGAGAACACAAACAGTTTGCGCGCCCAGACTTTGTCATCTTCCACTTTGTAACCGCGCAGCGCCATACCGAGCCACCAGACGCTCACCGCAGCCGCTACCGCCAGATATTTATACCCGGCGTAACCACCCAGAGAGAGCATCAGCGTTGCCACGGCAAAGGCGATGATGTACAGCGTGATGTGGTTCTTGGCAACAGAAATGCCCTTCACGACCGGCAGAACCGGGATGTTCGCTGCCTGATAATCCTTAAAGCGGAAAATCGCGATGGCATAGGAGTGCGGCATCTGCCACAGGCTAAAGATAGCCAGCAGGATCAGCGCACCACTGTCGAACTCGTTCGTGACCGCGCAGTAGCCAATCACCGGCGGCGCAGCGCCGGAGAGAGAACCAATCAGCGTGCCGTAGACGGAGTGGCGTTTCATATACAGGCTGTAGACGCCCACATACACCACGAACCCCATCACCCCCAGCCAGCAGGCCAGCGGGTTAGCACCAAACCACAGCAGCATAAAGCCAGCAATACCCAGCAAGGTGGCGTACACCAGCGAGACGGAAGGGGCGATCAGGCCTTTCACCAGCACCCGATTTTTGGTCCTTTCCATCTTCTTGTCGATATCCATGTCGATGTAGTTGTTAAATACACAACCGGACGCAACAACCAGTGACACACCGACCAGCGTGTAGATAAAGAGGGTGTAATCAATGCTGCCCTTAGAGGCCAGCAGGAACCCTCCGATCACGGAGATCAGGTTGCCAAAGATGATGCCTGGTTTCGTTACTTGCAGGTATTGCTTAAACATACTCGCCGCTCTTAGTGAACCATCATGTTGTAGTTGAGGTTCCACATAATCCAGATGGAACCGACTACCAGGATAGCGATGATAATCACGGTAAAGATAAAGGCGGTCATATTCCAGCCTTCATCGGACTTGGTGTTCATGTGCAGGAAGCAAACCAGATGCACCAGAATCTGAATCACCGCGGTCACCAGGATTGCACCCAGAATAACCGGTTTAGACGCAGAACCGCTCATCACCATCCAGAACGGGATCACCGTCAGGATGATCGACAGGATGAAACCTGTCATGTAGGTTTTTACGCTACCGTGGGAAGCGCCATGATCGTTTGAATGACTCATTACATCGCCCCCATCAGATATACAACAGAGAACACACAGATCCACACCACGTCCAGGAAGTGCCAGAACAGGCTCAGGCACATGATACGGGTACGGTTAGTGCTGGTCAGGCCGCGACGGGATACCTGGAACATCAGTACCGCCATCCAGATCAGACCAGAGGTGACGTGCAGACCGTGGGTACCGACCAGCGCGAAGAACGCGGACAGGAAGCCACTGCGATCTGGACCGAAACCTTCCAGAATCAGGTGATGGAATTCATAGATTTCCATCCCGATAAATCCAGCACCAAACAGCCAGGTCAACGCCAGCCAGGACACAACCTGGCTCTTGTTGTTTTTGTACATGGCGATAGCCGCCATGCCGTAGGTGATGGAGCTGAATAACAGCAGTGCGGTTTCAACCAGAACGAACGGCAGTTCAAAGATGTCCTTGCCAGCCGGGCCGCCCGCCGTGCCGTTCACCAGAACGGCGTAGGTCGCGAACAGACAGCAGAACAGAATGCAGTCGCTCATCAGGTAGATCCAGAAACCGAAGACTTTGGTCGGTCCTGTATCGTGGTGCGCATGTTCATGCGCGTGGGCAGTTGAGTGCGCCAGAGTATCAGTTGCCATTTTTCAGCCCCGCTTTAGAAATCTCGTCGAAATGCTGATTTTCCAGCTTCTCAACTTCACGGACTGGTACGTAGTAGTCCACGTCCTCGTCAAAGCTCTTCACAATCCAGCTGATTACGATGCCGGCGAAGCCAACAATCGCCATCCACCAGATGTGCCAGATCATTGCGAAACCAAATACCGTTGCGAAGGCGGCAATCACAATGCCCGCACCGCTGTTTTTCGGCATGTGGATTTCTTCGTATTGAGCAGGTTGCTTGTACGCTTCACCTTTTTCTTTCATTTCCCAGAATGCGTCGCGTTCATGAACCTGCGGCACGATGGCAAAGTTATAGAAAGGAGGTGGAGAAGAGGTCGCCCACTCCAGCGTACGGCCACCCCATGGGTCACCGGTCAGGTCACGGTTCTGGTCGCGGTCGCGAATAGACACGTAGAACTGAATCAGCTGAGACGCGATACCGCAGGCAATCAGCACGGCGCCGCCCGCTGCAACCATCAGCATTGGGTGGAACTGCGGATCGATCTGCTGGCTCAGACGACGGGTCATACCCATGAAGCCCAGCACGTACAGCGGCATAAATGCCACGAAGAAGCCGATGATCCAGAACCAGAACGCGCGTTTACCCCATTTTTCGTTCAGCGTGAAGCCGAACGCTTTTGGCCACCAGTAGGTTACGCCAGCGAAGCAGCCGAAGACCACGCCACCGATGATAACGTTATGGAAGTGCGCAATCAGGAACAGGCTGTTGTGCAGAACGAAGTCAGCACCTGGTACCGCCAGCAGTACGCCGGTCATCCCACCTACGGAGAAGGTCACGATGAAGCCGATGGTCCACAGCATCGCTGAGTGGAACACGATACGGCCCTGGTACATGGTGAACAGCCAGTTGAAGATCTTCACCCCGGTAGGGATGGCGATAATCATGGTGGTAATACCGAAGAAGGCGTTTACGTTCGCGCCCGCACCCATGGTGAAGAAGTGGTGCAGCCAAACGATGAACGACAGAACGGTAATACACACGGTTGCCCACACCAGAGAGGTGTAACCAAACAGACGTTTACGCGAGAAGGTTGCCGCGATTTCGGAGAACACACCGAACACAGGCAGAACCAGAATGTACACTTCCGGGTGACCCCAGGCCCAAATCAGGTTGATGTACATCATCATGTTGCCACCCATATCATTCGTGAAGAAATGGGTGCCCAGGTAGCGGTCCAGGGTCAGCAGCGCGATGGTGACGGTCAGAATTGGGAAGGAGGCAATAATCAGGATGTTGGCGCACAGAGATGCCCAGGTAAATACCGGCATCTTGAACATGGTCATGCCTGGGGCACGCATCTTGATAATGGTCACGAAGAAGTTGATACCGGTCAGGGTAGTACCGACACCGGAGAGCTGAAGCGCCCAAATCCAGTAGTCGACGCCAACGCCCGGACTGTACTCAATTCCTGACAGCGGCGGGTAAGCCAGCCAGCCGGTCTGCGCGAATTCGCCCACACCCAGTGACAGGTTAACCAGGATAACGCCGACAACCGTGAACCAGAAGCTCAGGTTGTTCAGGAACGGGAACGCCACGTCGCGCGCGCCGATTTGCAGCGGAACGACAACGTTCATCAGACCGATAACCAGCGGCATCGCCACGAAGAAGATCATGATAACGCCGTGGGCGGTAAAGATCTGATCGTAGTGGTGCGGTGGCAGGAAGCCGGCTTCGCCCGCAGAAGCGAGTGCCTGCTGGCTACGCATCATGATCGCATCCGCAAAGCCACGAATTAACATGACGATACCGACGATGCAGTACATGATACCGAGTTTTTTGTGGTCAACCGAAGTCAGCCACTCGTTCCACAGGTAGCTCCACTTACCGAAGTAAGTGATCAGGGCCAGTAAGGCCGCGCCACCAATGATAATTGCAGCCACCGTAACCACGATAATCGGTTCATGGTAGGGCACTGCATCCAGTGTCAATTTTCCGAACATTTTCTTCCTCGGCCCCTTAGTGAGCGGTTTCCGCGTGGCTCATGTCCATGCCTTCCATACCTTCGTGCGCGCTGTGCTCGCCTTCAGGCTGGGTCATGTCCATGCTCTTGCCGTGATCCATAAATTTGCCAATAACGTCTTTGAACAAATCAGGTTTCACATTAGAGAAGTACTCCACCTTGTTGTATTCGCTTGGTGCAGCCACTTTTTCGAACGCCGCCATGTCAGACATGGTGTTTGGAGACTGCTTCGCTTTTTCAACCCACTGGTCGAAAGCGGCACGGTCTGGCGTCGCAATAGCTTTGAACTTCATACCTGAGAAGCCCGGGCCGCTATAGCTGGCGGAGATACCATCATAGGTGCCTGCTTCATTCGCGATCAGGTGCAGGTTGGTCTGCATACCGGCCATCGCGTAAATCTGGCTACCCAGACGTGGGATGAAGAAGGAGTTCATTACGGAGTTGGAGGTCACTTTGAACTGAACCGGAGTGTTCGCCGGGAAGGCGATTTCATTCACGGTAGCAATACCCTGCTCTGGATAGATGAAGAACCATTTCCAGTCCATGGAGACCACTTCAATGGTAATAGGTTTCTCATCGTGAACCAGCGGTTTGCTTGGCTCAAGTGCGTGAGTGGTTTTCCAGGTCAGTACGGCAAGGAACAGGATGATCAGAATAGGAACCGTCCAGACCACAGCTTCCACTTTATTGGAGTGTGACCAGTTAGGACTATACTTCGCATCTTTATTGCTCGCACGATACTTCCAGGCGAAACCAACAGCCATCAAAATGGCAGGAATAACCACAATCAACATCAGGCCAAAAGCCGTCAATATCAGTGAACGTTGTTCCAGTCCAATCTGTCCTTTGGGGTCTAGTAGTGCAGAATCGCAGCCACTGAGTAATACAGTGCCCGCGAATAATGACAACCATCCCAAACTTTTATTGTATTTCCCGAGTCTCATTTAACGACCTCAATTCCACGGAGTCTGGTGGCGTTTAAAGTGTGCGGGCATTTTACGGGAAGGTTACATTACTGTAAACATCATTAGGCCTGTGTCAGGAAGGTGTTACCGGGTTCTGCCGCACGTGTCACAAGTGTTGCAAATTATGTCGGTTTTTATGACCGAAGCCGCATGGCATGGGCTTTATAACGAAAGGACCCCCAAGCATACCCTAAAAGGGGCAATTGGTATAACCATTGTTGAAAATAAACAAAAAATTAACAATTAATTATCAATAAAAAGACATCTGAAAAACGAAAAATCAAACTCTCGTATGCTGAATCGTTTAATGAAAAATAGCGTTTTGGAATGGGAGCCAATAATTTCCAAATCCTATCCCGCACAAAACAACAAATATTTTTTTTGCGCCTGGCGGCTATTTCGCCGTTATAATTTCGGTTAGTGATTACAACGGGAAATAACCTTTCGCATTTTTCTTCAGGTCATCTGCGTTTTACGCAACGCCATGAAATCAAGCAGACCTCCGGTCAGGATCCCGGCGATAGCCAGCAGGGCGCCTGCGTCCAGCAGAAGGGCTTCGAAAGGGAGTACCAGAGAGGTGCTGGCATTGATAATAAGCACCACAAGCCAGAGCGCCAGAGCAATGCAACCCGCCATTAACAGACGCAGCGCAAAACGGTAGGCGCGGCGATATTCGGTGCGCGGCATAAAATGTTCTGTCCGCTGGGTATATTCCAGCGTCTGACGGCAGACCAGCAGCAATAAAATCCCCGGCACGGCAGCCACGACCGAGAAGAGATAAAATGTTGGCCAGCCGTGGGCTTCCACGAACCAGCCGGCAATCGGGCCAACGTACACGCGGCCAACTGCGGAAAGCGCAGAGAGCAGAGCGAACTGGGTAGCGGAAAACGACTTATTGCACAGGGTCATCAGCAGGGCAACAAACGCCGCGGTTCCCATGCCGCCGCAGAGGTTTTCGAAGAACACCGCCGCGGCCATGCTGATCGTATGTTTGTCGGTAATCGACAGCAGCCAGTAGCCTGCGTTAGAGGCGCCCTGAAGGATGCCGAAAATCAGCAGCGCGCGAAACAGTGTCAGGCGCTGCATCAGCACGCCGCCATAAAGCGCGCCGACAATCGTCGCAAACAGCCCCAGCGTTTTATTCACCACACCCACTTCACCGGCGTCAAAACCGACGCCCCGGATCAGGAAGGTGGTGGTCAAACTCATGGCAAAGGCATCGCCCAGCTTATAAAGGACGATGAGCAGCAGGATCAGCCAGGCGTTGTTGCGGCCAAAGAAGTCACGGAGCGGTTCGGCGACGGCCTGCTCCAGCGAGCGGGGAACCGGGATGACGTCACTCGGTTCGGGCGCGAACAGCGTCGCGATAATGCAGGGGATCAGCAGGGCGGCCATCAGCCAGTACATGCCCTGCCAGCCTAGGTAACGGTCGGCGAGCCACAGTGCCAGCCCGCCGGAGACCAGCATCCCGAGGCGATAGCCCAGCACGCTGATTGCCGCGCCGGCGCCGCGCTCTTCCGCAGGTAGCACGTCCGTCTTCCAGGCGTCGAACACGATATCCTGAGAGGCGGAGCAGAAGGCAATCACTACCGCAAGCGCGGCCATCCAGCGAAGCTGGGTGGTGGGTTCAAGAAAACCCATCGCCGCAATGGCCAGCAGCAGCAGGATCTGCGTCATCACTAGCCAGCCGCGTCGACGTCCGAGGAAAGGCGGCGTGTAGCGATCCATGACCGGAGACCACAGGAACTTAAAGACATAGGCCTGGCCGACAAGCGAGAAGAAACCGATGGTTTTAAGATCGATGTTCTCAACCGTCATCCACGCCTGAAGCGTGCCGGAAGTGAGTGCGAGGGGTAAACCCGAGGCGAAGCCGAGGATCAGCAGGATCGCTGATTTCGGTTGCTGGAAAATGCGTAAGTAATGGCTGGACATGTTCTTATAAAACTGACCCGGTGATACACCGGGTCAGAGAGCGGGATTAACGCGCGTTCTGCTTGATGAAGTCGTGAATGCTGGTGTCCTGCGCCATATCGGCGATGGTATCGGTCAGCACGCTGTTCACGGCGTTAGCAATGTTCTGGTTAGAAGCCTGGAAGGCACCTTCAACAGAGTAGCTGGCGCGGTAGTTTTTAGTCATCTTGTTGCCATTCTTCGCGGTGGCAATGATGGCGATATCCGCTTTGGTCGCAATGTTGTAGCGCACGTTGCCCTGAGACACGTCAGCGTACAGGTTATTCACGATGATCTGCAGATCAACCGCGCCGCTTGGGCCAATCATATAGCCGCGAGCGGTCATCTGTTTCTCCAGCACTTCCTGGAGCAGGAAGCGCAGGTCGCGGGAGGCGGTGAGAGTAACCTGCTGGTTATCGCGGGTCACTTTAGCCAGCGCCTGATCCTGACGCTGATCGGCACCGTTAATGCTCACGGTGACGCCCATCAGGCTTGGATCCTGCTGAGGCAGGGTGATTTTTGGTGAGACATCAATAGTGGTAGGCGGGGTAGCGCAGCCTGCCAGCATGAAAAGGGCTACCAACGGAAAGAAGAGTTTTTTTAACATTTTCGGGTTCTCAACGAATCGTAAGCATATAAAGAGAAAAATTGCCGCCATCATAACATCGCCAACGGCGAGGGGAAGTGGTCAACGCATGTAAATTCATCGCCTTGTCCGAAAACTGACCAGATCACCCTTTTTCCCAATCCGTGTATGACAAAACGTATGAGTCTCACAGTGAACTTCATTCGTTTGAATGAGAAAATCAGACGAAAGCTAAATATTTGTTGTCAAGGTGTAATGGAAACGGTAAAAGCGGCTAACATTTAAAGGGATGGGTGACATCCTGGCGTTGTCGGAGGAGTAATTTCATGATGATACGTGAGCATATAGAAGATAAATTAAGGGCAGCGTTCAACCCTGTGTTCCTCGAAGTCGTCGACGAAAGCTATCGTCATAACGTGCCGGCAGGTTCTGAAAGCCACTTTAAAGTGGTTCTGGTTAGCGATCGCTTCACGGGAGAACGTTTCCTGAATCGACATCGCTTGATCTACAGCACCTTGACGGAAGAACTCTCCACGACCGTGCATGCGCTGGCACTGCATACCTACACCATTAAGGAATGGGAAGGCCTGCAGGATACGGTTTTCGCATCGCCGCCCTGTCGCGGTGCAGGCACTATCGCCTGATAAATCGGATTTGCAACGGCTGGAGCTTTTCCAGTATGTTGCTTACAGATTTCCTCAAAACGGCCTCCGGGCCGTTTTGTTTTGTCTGAGTTTTGAGCGGATGGTGCGATTTTAAGGCTAAAAATAGCCTTAAAGTGTGAAAAAAGCCGCAGCAACATGCCCCAACCGTTCTCGACTCACCTAAGTGATGCCGCTATAATGCCGCGTCTTATTGAATGTCTTCGGGATGATTCTGGCGACAGGGAATGTGAATCTGCACTAAGAGAGCATCCCGGTATAACAGACAGATTCAGAGTTGACCGAGCACTGTGATTTTTTTGAGGTAACAAGATGCAAGTTTCAGTTGAAACCACTCAAGGCCTTGGCCGCCGTGTAACGATTACTATCGCTGCTGACAGCATCGAAACTGCTGTGAAAAGCGAGCTGGTCAACGTAGCAAAAAAAGTACGTATTGACGGCTTCCGCAAGGGCAAAGTACCAATGAATGTTGTTGCTCAGCGTTATGGCGCTTCCGTGCGTCAGGATGTGCTGGGTGAACTGATGAGCCGTAACTTTATTGATGCGATCATCAAAGAAAAAATCAATCCGGCCGGCGCGCCTAACTACGTTCCAGGCGAATACAAACTGGGCGAAGACTTCACCTACTCCGTAGAGTTCGAAGTGTACCCGGAAGTTGAGCTGAAAGGTCTGGAATCTATCGAAGTTGAAAAACCAGTTGTTTCCGTGACTGACGAAGACGTTGACGGCATGCTGGATACCCTGCGCAAACAGCAGGCGAACTGGAAAGAGAAAGAAGGCGCTGTTGACGCTGAAGACCGTGTCACCATCGACTTCACCGGTTCTGTAGACGGCGAAGAGTTCGAAGGCGGTAAAGCGTCTGACTTCGTACTGGCGATGGGCCAGGGGCGTATGATCCCAGGCTTCGAAGACGGTATCAAAGGCCACAAGGCTGGCGAAGAGTTCACCATCGACGTGACCTTCCCGGAAGAATACCACGCTGAAAACCTGAAAGGGAAAGCAGCGAAGTTCGCTATCAACCTGAAGAAAGTTGAAGAGCGCGAACTGCCAGAACTGACTGAAGAATTCATCAAGCGTTTCGGCGTGGAAGATGGTTCCGTAGCGGGCCTGCGTACCGAAGTGCGTAAGAACATGGAACGCGAACTGAACGGCGCGGTGCGTAACCGCGTGAAATCTCAGGCGATCGAAGGTCTGGTGAAAGCCAACGAAATCGACGTTCCAGCTGCCCTGATCGACAGCGAAATCGACGTTCTGCGTCGTCAGGCTGCACAGCGTTTCGGTGGCAACCAGCAGCAAGCGATGGAACTGCCACGCGAGCTGTTCGAAGAGCAAGCGAAACGCCGCGTTGTTGTTGGCCTGCTGCTGGGCGAAGTAATTCGTACCCACGAGCTGAAAGCTGACGAAGAGCGTGTGAAAGGCCTGATCGAAGAGATGGCTTCTGCATACGAAGATCCATCAGAAGTGATCGAGTTCTACGGTAAGAACAAAGAGCTGATGGACAACATGCGCAACGTTGCCCTGGAAGAGCAGGCTGTTGAAGCGGTACTGGCGAAAGCGAAAGTGACCGAAAAAGCGACCTCTTTCAACGAACTGATGAACCAGCAGGCGTAATTTCGCCCCAACGGTTTAAAGTTTGAACAGAAAACCCGTTGCCTTGCGGCAGCGGGTTTTTTTTATCGCAGCGATAGCCCAGGAAGAGTGCTAAAACGCCCTTTCGGTGTTAGCGTAACAACAAAAGGTTGTTATGCTTGAAATAGGGCACTGTGAACCCCATAAGTACGTAATCATGATGAATGAGACTGGCTGATAATCCGTCCGTAAGGTTACAATCAGTACAGCAGGTGTTTTCAATTTTGATCCAGGAGACGGAAATGTCATACAGTGGCGAACGAGATAACTTTGCACCCCATATGGCTCTGGTGCCAATGGTTATTGAACAGACCTCACGTGGTGAGCGTTCTTTTGATATCTATTCCCGTCTGCTCAAGGAACGCGTTATCTTTTTGACCGGCCAGGTGGAAGACCACATGGCTAACCTGATCGTGGCGCAGATGCTGTTTCTGGAAGCGGAAAACCCGGAAAAAGACATTTACCTGTACATTAACTCCCCGGGTGGCGTGATTACAGCAGGAATGTCCATTTATGACACCATGCAATTCATCAAGCCTGATGTAAGCACTATCTGTATGGGTCAGGCTGCATCAATGGGTGCGTTCCTGTTAACAGCAGGGGCGAAAGGTAAGCGTTTCTGCTTGCCAAATTCCCGCGTGATGATTCACCAGCCGCTGGGCGGTTACCAGGGGCAGGCGACGGATATCGAAATCCACGCCCGCGAAATTCTGAAAGTAAAAGCGCGCATGAATGAACTTATGGCGCAGCATACGGGTCAACCACTCGAGCAGATCGAGCGCGATACCGAGCGCGATCGCTTCCTCTCTGCTCCAGAGGCAGTTGAGTACGGCTTAGTCGACTCCGTGTTGACCCATCGTAATTGATGCCCGCGACGCGAGTGTGCCGCTATACTAAGGTAGGGCGGCACGCTGCTGATTGCAGCTTGCGTCTTAGAATGGCATTTGCGTCGTCATGTGCGGCACAAAGAACTTAAAAAGAGGTTTGGACTCATGACAGATAAACGCAAAGATGGTTCGGGCAAACTGCTGTACTGCTCTTTTTGCGGCAAAAGCCAGCATGAAGTGCGTAAACTGATTGCCGGGCCGTCCGTGTATATCTGCGACGAATGTGTCGATTTATGTAACGACATCATTCGCGAAGAGATTAAAGAAGTCGCACCGCACCGTGAGCGCAGCGCGCTGCCAACGCCGCATGAAATTCGTCATCACCTTGACGACTACGTCATCGGACAGGAGCAGGCCAAGAAAGTGCTGGCGGTAGCGGTCTATAACCACTACAAACGTCTGCGTAACGGCGACACTAGCAATGGCGTAGAACTGGGTAAAAGTAACATTCTGCTGATCGGCCCAACCGGTTCCGGTAAAACGCTGCTGGCTGAAACCCTGGCGCGCCTGCTTGATGTTCCGTTCACGATGGCGGATGCCACCACCCTGACCGAGGCCGGTTATGTGGGTGAGGACGTCGAAAACATCATTCAGAAACTGCTGCAGAAGTGCGATTACGACGTACAGAAAGCCCAGCGCGGGATTGTTTACATCGATGAGATCGACAAGATCTCCCGTAAATCTGACAACCCGTCCATTACCCGTGACGTATCGGGTGAAGGCGTACAGCAGGCACTGCTGAAGCTGATTGAAGGTACGGTTGCTGCCGTTCCGCCACAGGGTGGTCGTAAACATCCGCAGCAGGAGTTCCTGCAGGTTGATACCTCCAAGATCCTGTTCATCTGTGGTGGCGCGTTTGCTGGTCTGGACAAAGTCATCTCCCACCGTGTTGAAACCGGCTCCGGCATTGGTTTTGGCGCAACGGTGAAATCGACGTCCGAAAAACCAAACGAAGGCGAACTGCTGTCTCAGGTTGAACCGGAAGATTTGATCAAATTCGGTCTAATCCCTGAATTCATCGGCCGTCTGCCGGTTGTGGCAACGCTGAATGAGCTGAGCGAAGACGCGCTGATCCAGATCCTGAAAGAGCCGAAAAATGCGCTGACCAAGCAGTATCAGGCGCTGTTCAATCTGGAAGGCGTTGATCTGGAATTCCGCGACGAAGCGCTGGATGCTATTGCCAAGAAAGCGATGATCCGTAAAACCGGTGCCCGTGGTCTGCGTTCAATTGTTGAAGCGGCACTGCTCGACACCATGTACGATCTTCCGTCGATGGAAGACGTTGAGAAAGTGGTGATTGACGAGTCCGTCATTAGCGGTCAAACCAAGCCGCTGCTGATTTACGGCAAACCGGAAGCGCAGCAGGCATCTGGCGAATAATTAACCAAATCATACAAGCAGTTAATCAAAAAGGGGGGATTTTATCTCCCCTTTACTTTTTCCGTATTCATAGCGTTGAATGTGTGGGAAACATCCCCATATACTGGATACATGTTAATGGTTATGTGAAGCACAGTGACATGACCAGCTTACCTGGCGGACACTAACTAAGAGAGAGCTCTATGAATCCTGAGCGTTCTGAACGCATTGAAATCCCCGTATTGCCGTTGCGCGATGTGGTGGTTTATCCGCACATGGTCATACCCTTATTTGTAGGGCGGGAAAAATCTATCCGTTGCCTCGAAGCCGCCATGGATCATGATAAAAAAATCATGCTGGTGGCGCAGAAAGAAGCATCAACGGATGAGCCGGGTGTAAACGATCTTTTCACCGTCGGGACCGTGGCCTCTATTTTGCAGATGCTGAAGTTGCCTGACGGCACCGTAAAGGTGCTGGTAGAAGGCCTGCAGCGTGCGCGTATTACCACTCTGTCAGACGACGGCGAGCACTTCTCTGCAAAGGCAGAGTACCTTGATTCGCCTGAGCTTGATGAGCGTGAACAGGAAGTGCTGGTTCGCACCGCGATTAGCCAGTTTGAAGGCTATATCAAGCTGAACAAGAAAATTCCACCAGAAGTGCTGACGTCGCTGAACAGCATCGACGATCCTGCGCGTCTGGCGGACACCATCGCTGCACATATGCCGCTGAAGCTGGCTGACAAGCAGTCCGTGCTGGAAATGTCCGACGTTAACGAACGTCTGGAATACCTGATGGCGATGATGGAGTCTGAAATCGATCTGCTGCAGGTTGAGAAGCGCATTCGCAACCGCGTGAAAAAGCAGATGGAGAAATCTCAGCGTGAGTACTATCTGAACGAGCAAATGAAGGCCATTCAGAAAGAACTGGGCGAGATGGACGACGCGCCGGACGAAAACGAAGCGCTGAAGCGTAAGATCGACGCGGCGAAGATGCCGAAAGAGGCGAAAGAGAAGGCTGAAGCAGAACTGCAGAAGCTGAAAATGATGTCTCCAATGTCGGCTGAAGCGACCGTTGTACGCGGCTACATTGAGTGGATGGTGCAGGTTCCGTGGAACGCCCGCAGCAAGGTCAAAAAAGACCTGCGTCAGGCGCAGGAAATCCTGGATACCGATCACTACGGTCTGGAACGCGTGAAAGACCGCATTCTTGAGTACCTCGCGGTACAAAGCCGTGTAAACAAAATCAAAGGTCCAATTCTGTGCCTGGTAGGACCGCCGGGGGTGGGTAAAACCTCTCTGGGTCAGTCCATCGCCAAAGCGACCGGACGTAAGTATATCCGTATGGCGCTGGGTGGCGTACGCGATGAAGCGGAAATCCGCGGTCACCGCCGTACCTACATCGGTTCTATGCCGGGTAAACTGATCCAGAAGATGGCGAAAGTGGGGGTTAAAAACCCGCTGTTCCTGCTCGATGAGATCGATAAGATGTCGTCGGACATGCGCGGTGACCCAGCGTCTGCACTGCTGGAAGTGCTAGATCCAGAACAGAACGTGGCCTTCAGCGATCACTACCTGGAAGTGGACTACGACCTGAGCGATGTGATGTTTGTGGCGACCTCCAACTCCATGAACATTCCGGCCCCGCTGCTGGACCGTATGGAAGTGATCCGTCTCTCCGGTTATACCGAAGATGAGAAGCTGAACATCGCTAAGCAGCACCTGCTGCCGAAACAGATTGAGCGTAACGCGCTGAAAGCCAACGAGCTGACCGTCGAGGACAGCGCGATTATCGGCATCATTCGCTACTACACCCGTGAAGCGGGCGTGCGTAGCCTTGAGCGTGAAATCTCGAAACTGTGTCGTAAAGCGGTGAAACAGCTGCTGCTGGATAAGAGCCTGAAACACATTGTGATTAACGGCGACAATCTGCATGCCTATCTCGGCGTTCAGCGCTTCGACTACGGTCGCGCGGACAACGAAAACCGCGTTGGCCAGGTGACCGGCCTGGCATGGACGGAAGTGGGCGGCGATCTGCTGACCATCGAAACCGCCTGTGTCCCGGGCAAAGGCAAGCTGACCTACACTGGCTCGCTGGGTGAAGTGATGCAGGAATCCATCCAGGCGGCGCTGACCGTGGTGCGCGCGCGCGCGGAGAAACTGGGTATCAACCCTGATTTCTACGAAAAACGCGACATCCACGTGCACGTTCCGGAAGGGGCGACGCCGAAAGATGGCCCAAGCGCGGGTATTGCTATGTGTACCGCTCTGGTTTCCTGCCTGACAGGTAACCCGGTGCGTGCCGATGTGGCAATGACCGGTGAAATTACGCTGCGTGGTCAGGTTCTGCCGATTGGTGGTTTAAAAGAAAAACTGCTGGCGGCACACCGCGGTGGGATCAAAACCGTATTGATCCCTTACGAAAACAAACGCGATCTGGAAGAGATTCCGGACAATGTGATTGCCGACCTGCAGATCCATCCTGTGAAGCGAATTGAGGAAGTTCTCAGTCTCGCACTGCAGAATGAACCCTCCGGAATGCAGGTTGTAACCGCAAAATAGTGACCTCGCGCAAAGAGCGTCAATAAAAACAAGGCTGGTAAGTCATTTCGCACTTGCCAGCCTTTTTTTGTATAGCTAATTTAGATTGCTGATTAGGTCCGTCATCAACAACGGGTGTTGTAAGGTCATGGCAGGCCTGATATAACTGCTGCGCGGTCGCGTTGTGAAGGATTCAGGCGCGATATAAATTATAAAGAGAGGAAGAGAACAGTGAATAAATCTCAACTGATTGACAAAATTGCTGCGGGTGCTGATATTTCTAAAGCTGCAGCTGGACGTGCGTTAGATGCCTTAATTGCTTCTGTTACTGAATCTCTGCAGGCTGGGGACGACGTTGCACTGGTAGGTTTCGGTACTTTTGCTGTTAAAGAGCGTGCTGCCCGTACTGGCCGCAACCCTCAGACCGGTAAAGAGATCACCATTGCTGCTGCTAAAGTGCCGGGTTTCCGTGCAGGTAAAGCGCTGAAAGACGCAGTAAACTGATTGCTTTCCCGTTTCAGGGAAGCCGGAAAGTACAAGGGCGCATCATTTGATGTGCCTTTTTTGTTTGTCCAGACCTGATTTGTGCGAGTTTATGCGAGTTGTGGGCTGACAATCGCCCCGTTTTCTTGTCACAATACGCCTTCACGCGCGACGGGCAGGATTTTCCGTAAGCGTCAGGTAACCAGTCACCTACAGCGGAGTGTTGTTACACCATGATGGACAGCTTACGCACGGCTGCTAACAGTCTCGTGCTCAAGATTATTTTCGGTATCATTATCGTGTCGTTCATATTGACCGGCGTGAGCAGTTACCTTATTGGCGGTGGCGCAAACTATGCCGCAAAAGTGAATGGCCAGGAAATCAGCCGTGGTCAGTTCGAGAATGCTTTTGCCGGTGAACGTAACCGTATGCAGCAACAGCTGGGCGACCAATTCTCTGAACTGGCGGCGAACGAAGGGTACATGAAGACCCTGCGCCAACAGACACTGAACCGTCTTATCGACGAAGCGCTGCTTGATCAGTATGCCAAAAAACTGGGCCTTGGCATCAGCGATGAGCAGGTGAAAAAAGCCATCTTCTCCACGCAAGCCTTCCAGTCTAACGGTAAATTCGACAACGCGCGTTACAACAGCATCGTCAATCAAATGGGGATGACGGCCGACCAGTACGCTCAGGCGCTGCGTAACCAGCTGACCACCCAGCAGCTCATCAATGCCGTCGTGGGCACCGATTTCATGCTCAAAGGTGAAACGGATGAACTGGCCGCGCTGGTGGCGCAGCAGCGTGTTGTACGCGAAGCGACCATTGATGTGAACGCCCTGGCGGCGAAACAGCAGGTGAGCGACGCTGACGTTAACGCTTACTACGAGCAGAACAAGAATTCCTTTGTTTCTCCAGAGCAGTTCCGCGTGAGCTACATCAAGCTGGATGCGGCCGCGCTGCAGGAAACCGCGTCTGATGCTGAAATCCAGTCTTACTACGATCAGCATCAGGATCAGTTCACTCAGCCGCAGCGTAACCGCTACAGCGTAATTCAGACGAAAACCGAGGCTGATGCTAAAGCGGCGCTGGATGAGCTGAACAAAGGCGCTGATTTCGCGACCGTTGCGAAAGCGAAATCCACCGACATTATCTCTGCGAAGAACGGCGGTGATATGGGCTGGCTGGAAGATGCGACCACGCCTGACGAGCTGAAAAATGCCGGTCTGAAAGAGAAAGGCCAGCTTTCTGGCGTCATTAAGTCTTCCGTTGGTTTCCTGGTCGTGCGTCTGGACGACATCACCGCGGCGAAAACCAAGCCGCTGGCTGACGTTCGTGATGATATCGCGGCGAAAGTGAAACAGGAAAAAGCGCTGGATGCCTACTACGCGCTGCAGCAGAAGGTAAGCGATGCTGCCAGCAACGACAACGAATCTCTGGCAGGTGCAGAGCAGGCGGCGGGCGTGAAGGCGGTTGAGACGGGCTGGTTTGGTCGTGACAACCTTCCGGAAGAGCTGAACTTCAAACCGGTTTCCGATGCCATCTTCAACGGTGGTCTGGTGGGCGAAAACGGCACGCCGGGCAGTAACTCTGACATCATTACCGTCGACGGCGATCGTGCGTTTGTGTTGCGCGTCAGCGAGCACAAGCCAGAAGCGGTCAAACCGCTGGCGGAAGTGAAGGATCAGGTCGTCGCTCAGGTTAAGCACAACAAAGCGGAACAGCAGGCGAAACTGGATGCTGAGAAGATTCTGTCCGATCTGAAAGCGGGTAAAGAAGACGCGCTGAAAGCAGCTGGCCTGAGCTTCGGTGAAGCGAAAACGCTGAGCCGTACCGGCCAGGACCCAATCAGCCAGGCCGCGTTTGGTCTGACTCTGCCTGCGAAGGACAAGCCAAGCTTTGGTACCACCACCGATACGCAGGGTAACGTCGTTCTGCTGGCGCTGGATGAAGTAAAAGCCGGCACCCTGCCAGAAGCGCAGAAGAAAGCGATGGTTCAGGGAATTACCCAGAACAATGCCCAGATTGCCTTCGAAGCCATGATGAGTAACCTGCGTAAAGAAGCCAAAATCAAGCTGGGTGATGTAATGACTCAGCAGCAGTAATTACGTGTCTGCTCGCAGATTTTCGTAACGCTCTGCAAAAACTAAAGGCCGCTTTCGCGGCCTTTTCCATTTCTGCAATCTGCTGTTTGTGCCGGTTTTATCTGGCGGCTATTGTGACCTGGCTGTCAACAAACAAGGAGATACAGCATGAAATGTGGAATCAAAGCACTGTTAATTACGCTGGCTATTGCCACCACCGGGATGAGCGCGGGTGCGATGGCGTCGGCCCCTGCAGCCAAAACACAAGCTACGCAGAGCAAGTCCGACGCGGCAGCGCCGGTGCAAGGGCAAACCAAAGCGACAGATGCCGGTAAAAATGCGGATGATGAAGGTACGCGGGTCAGTATCAATTCGGCCTCAGCGGAAGATCTCGCCCGTGCGTTGAACGGCGTGGGCCTGAAAAAAGCGCAGGCCATCGTCAGCTACCGCGAAGAGTATGGTCCTTTCAAAACGGTCGACGATCTCAAGCAGGTGCCGGGCATGGGCAGCGCGCTGGTTGAGCGCAACCTCTCACACCTGACGCTGTAATTACGCAATTTCTTGCACTGCGGCAAAATTTTGCCAGGATAAAGAGGTCATACCAGTTATGACCTCTCTTCCTACAATAACAGTAAAGGCTATTGCGCTATGCAGACAAAAATCAAAGTACGCGGTTTTCATCTCGACGTTTATCAGCATGTGAACAATGCTCGCTATCTTGAGTTTCTTGAAGAAGCGCGCTGGGACGGGCTGGAAAACAGCGAAAGCTTTCAGTGGCTGACCGCGCACAACATCGCGTTTGTGGTCGTCAATATCAACATCAACTACCGCCGTCCAGCCGTGCTGGGTGATGTGCTCACGGTCACCAGCCAGGTGCAACAGATCAATGGCAAAAGCGGGGTCTTAAGCCAGGTGGTGACGCTCGATCCAGAAGGGCAGGTGGTCGCAGATGCGTTGATCACGTTTGTCTGTATCGATCTGAAAACGCAGAAAGCGCTGCCGCTGGAAGGGGAACTGCGGGAAAAGCTGGAGTTGATGATCGTGTAAGACATGTTAAGGCGTACTCGTGCTGTCGACACCTGTTTGCGACAGCACGGTCAAGTAGCCCTATTTAAGACCGGTCTTTTTCTGCATCGCGGCCATCACGCCGGATTTATCGGCAAGATAGTGGTTTAGCCCGTTAGCGCGCAGATTACAGGCCGCGCACTGGCCGCAACCGTCGCCTTTGATACCGTTATAGCAGGTAAGCGTTTCGCTGCGAACAAGGTCCAGCTTGCCCCAGTAGTCCGCCAGCGCCCAGGTTTCGGCTTTATCCAGCCACATGAGCGGAGTTTCAAAGCGCGTCTCTTTCGCCATCCCCAGATTGACGGCGTGGTTTAACGCTTTTACGAACTCATCACGACAGTCCGGGTAGCCGGAGAAGTCGGTCTCGCACACGCCCGTGATCACCGCTTCGGCTTTTACCTGGTAGGCGTAGATCGCCGTCAGAGTCAGGAACAGGATATTACGGCCCGGCACGAAGGTATTTGGAATGCCGCTGGCATCGGGTTCATAGTCTGGCACAGGAATACTGTCGCGGGTGAGGCTGCTCACGGCCAGTTCATTTAACAGCGTAACGTCCAGCACCTTGTGCGCGCGTGCGCCCAGTTTCAGGGCAAGTTCACGGGCAACGTCGATTTCAGCGCGATGACGCTGACCATAATCGAAAGTGACACAGTGAACTTCATCGTACTGATGAAGGGCCTGGACCAGGCAGGTAGTAGAGTCTTGTCCTCCGCTGAACACGACGACGGCACGTTTCATAAATCATCTCGACTGTTACGGTAAAAACGTTATGTTACCGTCTGACCACGACGGCGACCAGCTTCTTCACGATTTGGGCGCGGGCAACCAGGCTTCGGTAAAGTCAAACCAGCCGCGGGTGTTGAGGCGTATACCATTCACGCCAGGCGGAGCACTGATTTGGTATTGATAATTAAAGAGTGGCGTCAGCACCGCACTCTCCATTAACCGGTTAAAGATGGCTTGCAGTCCCGCGTGTCTATCCCGAGCCTCGGCCTGAGTCTGTACCGCATCCAGCGTGGCTTGCAGATGGGCGTAAGCCGGTGCGCTAAGAACGTGCGGCCAGAGGGCATCGCAGCGCAGCCACTGTTCAAGCGTATATTCCGGCGCTTCGCCAATCAGCCTGTCCCCCATCATGATGTCTGCATCGGCAAGCTCCAGGCATCCGTCCCACGTCTTGGCGTCGTGAAAGATGACGGTCAGTTCACACCCCTGTAGCGCCAGGTATGCCTTCAACTGGCTGGCCATGGTGTGAAGCTCAACAGGGAGATGGTAAACCAGCGTCAACGCTTCAGGGAGGGTGACGTCCGATAAATCAGGCCATTCGGGGATTGTCCAGTCGGGAAGCAGTTCCTGGGTGGGTGTGATGAGCCCTTCGTTTAGCGGAAGTGTGTGAAGAAGCCTGGAGAGATGAATGATATTGATAAGCCGCTTTGCCTGGATCTCACTCAGGTGCGCGCTCTGTTTTAGCGTGAGGTAACAGAACCCCAGGCTGGTGCTGCTGCTTACCAGCCGCAGACTTTCCAGCTCGTCGGCCTCGCCGATCGCGATTTGCACCGGGTGGCGACAGCTGGTGCCCAGGCTGTAATCAAAAAGCTGGGGAGTGATCCAGTATTCGATGGCTTTGAGCAGCGGATGGCTCAGGTGATACTGCTCATGGCTTTCCAGACGAACCAGGTCGGGCTCAAAGGCGGCCAGCCGAAACGGGCCACTGCCAACCACAGGATGGTCGGGATGCGCCAGACGGCTACAGTAGGTTGCCAGCCTGTGCGGCAGCCAGTAGTCCGGTTGATGCAGCGTAAACGTCAGACACTGTGGATGCGTTGTTTCGATACATAAGACGCTCTGAAACAGAGTGCGCAGGGCAGGAAGCGTCAACAGCGCTGTCAGACTTCGCTGGAGTTGCGGCGTTTCTATTTTATCGCCGTTATGCCAGTGCAGGGTGGAGCGAATGTAGAAATGCCAGCGCAGGCCGTCAGCAGAGACATCCCAGTGATGCGCCAGATCGCCCGTAGGTTCACTGCTATTACCGTTAAAACGCGTCAGGCCTGAGAAGACCTCTCCCGCCAGATGCTGCTCTGCCCGGCCCGGTAAAAAACCCGGCTGAAGCGGCTCCAGCGAGCGATAGTAGGGGATGCGCAGCGTCGGCGTGTCGTTTTGCCACTGCCCGCCCAAAAAAGGATGCAGTAATGACCGCAGCGCTTCAGGGGCAAGCTGCGCCAGTTCCAGCGCGTTGTGCTGCTGCCCGCTTTTCAGCGCTTCTTCCATCATCGCATTGCGCAGTGACTCCGGGGCGACATGGAACGTGAGCTCACCGCGCTTACCGCGGCCAGACTGCGCTCGCCAGCTGAGCCAGCCCGCCTCCTGGGCCTGGCGCAGCAGGGTTCGGACATGCCGCTCGCTACAAAAACAGCGGGCGGCCAGCTCGCTGATGGTGACCTGTTGCGTTGCACCCTGCGAAGGCTGCCAGAGGCGGTGATACTGGTTGAGTCGATTGAGCTGGCGCATAAGAAACCCGGAACAATAATTTTCATCTATTCACTATTACTTCCGTATATCTCACACGATACTGTTGCACAAGTTAACCGCATCACATTTCGGGAGTAATCATGGCTCGGCTAGCTGCATTTGATATGGACGGTACGCTGTTAATGCCGGATCACCGTTTAGGGGAAAAAACCCTGAACACGCTGAAGCGCCTGCGCGAGCGTGATGTCACCCTGACGTTTGCCACTGGCCGCCATGTGCTGGAGATGCGCCATTTGCTGGGCGCGTTTTCCCTCGACGCCTTTCTGATCACCGGCAACGGGACGCGAATTCACTCCGTAGAAGGCGATGTGCTGCACCGGCAGGATCTCAACCCGGAAGTGGCGGACATCGTGCTGCACAGCACCTGGGACACGCAGGCCAGTATCCACGTCTTTAACGATCGGGGCTGGTTTACCGGACGTGAAATTCCTGAACTGCTGCACGCGCATGTATACAGCGGTTTCAAATATCAGCTTATCGATCTGCGTCGGATCCCCGCTCATGCGGTAACCAAGATCTGCTTCTGCGGCGATCATGACGATCTGTGCCGCTTAAGGATTCAGCTGAATGAGGCGCTGGGCGACCGGGCGCACCTGACCTTCTCGGCGGTGGATTGTCTGGAAGTGCTGCCGGTGGGTTGTAACAAAGGCTCCGCTCTGGCGGTACTCAGCGACCACCTGGGCTTAACGCTGCAGGAGTGTATGGCGTTTGGTGACGCCATGAACGACCGCGAAATGCTGGGTAGCGTAGGTCGCGGTCTGATCATGGGGAATGCGATGGCGCAGCTGAAAGCAGAACTTCCCCATCTGCCGGTTATTGGCCACTGCCGCAATGAAGCAGTGTCCCATTTTTTGACGCATTGGCTGGACAACAATAATCTCCCGTATTCCCCCGAATAGTGAGACCCTTCCAGCAAGCCAGACTTCGGTCTGGCTTTTTTTATTTCACCAGGTCTGCAATCTGCGCTTTCCACGGGGCGATATCGCCGATGTTGGCCTGCACCCACTCCGCGTTGTAGTAGGTATCGAGATAACGCTCGCCGCTGTCGCACAGCAGCGTGACGATGGAACCGGTGCGGCCCTCTTCGCGCATACGGGCGGCAAGCTGCAGTGCGCCCCACATATTTGTGCCCGTCGATGCACCCACCTTGCGCCCCAGCTGCGTTTCCAGCCAGTGAGCCGTTGCCACGCTTGCGGCATCCGGCACGCGCATCATCTCATCCACGACGTCGGGGATGAAAGAGGGCTCCACGCGCGGGCGGCCAATCCCTTCAATTTTACTGCCCACCGGGCTGCGCAGCTCCGCATTGCGGTTTTGCCAGTAGTCGAGGAAGACGGAGTTCTGCGGGTCAACCACCATCAGCTGGGTATCGTAGCCCTGACAGCGAATATAGCGTCCAATCGTGGCTGACGTGCCGCCGGTACCGGCGCTCATGACGATACAGGACGGAACCGGATGCGGTTCGTGGGTCATCTGGCGGAAAATGCTGTCGGCAATGTTGTTATTGCCGCGCCAGTCCGTCGCGCGCTCGGCGAAGGTGAACTGGTCCATATAGTGGCCGTTCAGCTCACGGGCCAGCATTTCGGAGGCGGCGTAGATTTCGCAGGCGCTTTCCACAAAGTGGCAGCGACCGCCGTAAAATTCGATCTGTTCGATTTTGCGTTTTGCGGTGCAGGACGGCATCACCGCGATAAACGGCAGGCCCAGCAGGCGGGCGAAATAGGCTTCGGACACCGCCGTTGAACCGGACGAAGATTCAATAATAGTGGTGCCTTCTTTAATCCAGCCGTTACATAAACCGTATAAAAACAGCGAGCGCGCCAGGCGATGCTTCAGGCTACCGGTGGGATGGGTGCTTTCATCCTTCAGATAGAGCTGAATGCCGTCAAATCCCGGCAGGGAAAGGCGAATCAGGTGCGTATCCGCCGAGCGCTGATAGTCGGCATTGATTTCGCTGATCGCATGTTTAACCCAGGTGCTATTCATCGTCGTTATCCGTTTGTCATTTTGTGCCTAGGATAGCGAAAAGCACAGAAAAAATTGTTGCTATCTGGCCTTTAAAATAGAATGAAGAGAGAAAAATTTTCTCTGTGAGGTGGGTATGCTAGATAAAATTGACCGCAAGCTCCTTTCATTGCTGCAAAATGACTGTACCCTCTCTTTGCAGGCGCTGGCAGATGCCGTTAATCTGACCACCACTCCGTGCTGGAAGCGCCTTAAGAAGCTAGAAGATGACGGCATTCTTCTGGGGCGCGTCGCGTTGTTAGATCCCGAAAAACTGGGGCTTGGGCTGACGGCATTTGTGCTGATAAAAACCCAGCATCACAGCAGCGAGTGGTATTGCCGCTTCGTTACTCAGGTGTCTGAGATGCCCGAAGTGCTCGGTTTCTGGCGTATGGCCGGAGAGTATGATTACCTGATGCGCGTCCAGGTGGCCGACATGAAGCGCTATGATGATTTCTACAAGGGGCTGGTGAACAGCGTTCCGGGTCTGTCGGACGTCACCTCAAGCTTTGCCATGGAACAGATTAAATACACCACAGCATTACCCATTGAATAACTTCGTAAAATACCTTCAGGAACAAACCGCGTGCGATTATTTGCCCAATTAAGCTGGTACTTTCGTCGGGAGTGGCAACGCTACCTCGGTGCAGTCGCCCTGCTTATTATTATTGCCATCCTGCAGCTGATCCCGCCGAAAGTGGTGGGGTACGTCGTGGATGGGGTCACCGAACAGCATTACACCACCGCACGGGTGTTGATGTGGGTCGGCACGCTGGTGCTGACGGCGGTCATTGTTTATCTGCTGCGCTACGTCTGGCGCGTGCTGCTGTTTGGTGCGTCCTATCAGCTGGCCGTTGAGCTACGTGAAGATTTTTACCGCCAGCTGAGCCGACAGCATCCCGAATTTTATCTTCGTCATCGCACCGGGGATCTCATCGCCCGCGCGACGAACGACGTCGATCGCGTGGTCTTTGCCGCCGGGGAAGGAGTGCTGACGCTGGTGGACTCGCTGGTGATGGGCTGTGCGGTGCTGATCGTGATGTCCACGCAGATCAGCTGGCAGCTGACCCTGCTCGCCCTGCTGCCGATGCCGATCATGGCGCTGGCGATCAATCGCTATGGCGAACAGCTGCACGAGCGCTTCAAGCTGGCGCAGGCGGCGTTTTCGTCTCTGAACGATCGCACCCAGGAGAGCATGACCAGCATCCGCATGATCAAAGCGTTTGGCCTGGAGGACCGTCAGTCTGCGCTGTTTGCCGCCGATGCGGCAGACACCGGGGCGAAAAACATGCGCGTCGCGCGTATCGACGCCCGTTTTGACCCGACGATTTATATCGCAATCGGCATGGCAAATATGCTGGCCATTGGCGGCGGAAGCTGGATGGTGGTGCAGGGCACGCTTACCCTGGGGCAATTGACCAGCTTTGCGATGTATCTGGGGCTCATGATCTGGCCGATGCTGGCGCTGGCCTGGATGTTTAACATCGTGGAGCGCGGCAGCGCTGCCTACAGCCGCATTCGCGCCATGCTGGCCGAAGCGCCGGTGGTCATCGACGGTAGCGAGGCCGTACCGGAAGGGCGCGGCGCCATGACCGTCGACGTCCGCAAGTTTGTCTACCCGCATACGGAGCATCCGGTGCTGGAGAACGTTAGCTTTACGCTTCAGCCGGGCCAGATGCTGGGGATCTGCGGCCCGACGGGATCCGGCAAAAGTACCGTGCTCTCTCTGCTTCAGCGCCACTTTGACGTCACCGAGGGCGATATCCGCTTTCACGATATCCCCCTGACCAGACTGCTGCTGGACGAGTGGCGCGGTCGCCTGGCGGTCGTCAGCCAGACGCCGTTTTTATTTTCGGACACCGTGGCAAACAACATTGCCCTGGGACGCCCCGGGGCGACGCAGGAAGAGATTGAACATGTGGCGCGTCTGGCCAGCGTTCATGATGATATTTTGCGTCTGCCGCAGGGGTACGAAACGGAAGTCGGGGAACGCGGCGTCATGCTGTCCGGCGGGCAAAAGCAGCGTATATCGATTGCCCGCGCGCTGCTGCTGAATGCTGAAATTCTGATCCTGGATGATGCGCTTTCCGCCGTGGACGGCCGTACCGAGCATCAAATTCTGCATAACCTGCGCCAGTGGGGCGACGGACGCACGGTGATTATCAGCGCCCACCGCTTGTCGGCGCTCACCGAAGCCAGCGAAATTGTGGTCTTACAGCACGGGCACATTGCCCAGCGCGGGCAGCATGAAACGCTTGCCGAGCAGCCGGGCTGGTATCGCGATATGTACCGCTATCAACAGCTTGAGGCGGCGCTGGATGATGCGCCGGAGCAGGATGAGGAGGCCGCTAATGCGTAAGCTCGGAACGATGTGGCCGACGCTCAAACGTCTGCTGGCCTACGGCTCGCCGTGGCGTAAACCGCTCTCCGTGGCCGTGCTTCTACTCTGGATTGCGGCGATTGCTGAAGTGAGCGGTCCGCTGCTCATCAGCTATTTTATCGACAACATGGTCGCCAAAAGCTACCTTCCGCTGGGGCTGGTGGCGGGCTTAGGCGTGGCCTACGTTGGCCTGCAGCTGGCGGCGGCAGGGCTGCACTATGCGCAGTCGCTGCTGTTTAACCGCGCAGCCGTGGGCGTCGTTCAGCAGCTGCGTACGGATGTGATGGACGCGGCGCTTCGCCAGCCGCTCAGCGAGTTTGACATCCAGCCGGTCGGGCAGGTGATTTCGCGCGTGACCAACGATACCGAGGTGATCCGCGATCTGTACGTTACCGTGGTCGCGACGGTGTTACGCAGCGCGGCGCTGATTGGCGCGATGCTGGTGGCGATGTTCAGCCTCGACTGGCGCATGGCGCTGGTGGCGATCACCATCTTCCCGGCGGTGCTGATTGTCATGGTCATTTACCAGCGTTACAGCACGCCGATCGTGCGTCGGGTGCGCGCGTATCTGGCCGACATTAACGATGGCTTCAACGAAGTGATCAACGGCATGAGCGTCATCCAGCAGTTCCGCCAGCAGGCGCGCTTTGGCGAACGCATGGGGGAAGCCAGCCGTTCGCACTACATGGCGCGTATGCAGACGCTGCGGCTTGATGGTTTCCTGCTGCGTCCGCTGCTGAGCCTTTTCTCGGCGCTGGTGCTTTGCGGGCTGCTGATGCTCTTCGGGCTGAGCTCAAACGGTACGATTGAAGTGGGCGTGCTGTACGCCTTTATCAGCTATCTCGGGCGTCTTAACGAGCCGTTGATCGAGCTTACCACCCAGCAATCGATGCTGCAGCAGGCGGTGGTCGCCGGTGAGCGCGTGTTTGAGCTGATGGACAGGCCGCGCCAGGCCTACGGCAATGACGAGCGACCTCTGCAAAGCGGGACTATCGCCTTTGATAACGTCTCGTTTGCCTATCGCGAAGACCGGCTGGTGCTGCAGGACATCACGCTCGACGTTCCGTCGCGCTGTTTCGTGGCGCTGGTAGGGCATACCGGCAGCGGTAAGAGCACGCTTGCCAGCCTGTTGATGGGCTATTACCCGGTCACGCACGGCGAAATCCGCCTCGATGGGCGCCCGCTCGCGTCTCTCAGCCACACCGTGTTGCGTAAAGGCGTCGCGATGGTGCAGCAGGATCCGGTCGTGCTGGCCGATACCTTCTACGCCAACGTGACCCTGGGGCGAGACTACTCCCAGGAGCAGGTCTGGGACGTGCTGGAAAAAGTGCAGCTGGCAGAGCTGGCGCGCGGGTTTAGCGATGGGATCAATACCAAACTGGGCGAGCAGGGGAACAATCTCTCCGTCGGGCAAAAGCAGCTCCTGGCGCTGGCGCGGGTGCTGATTGAAACGCCGCAGATACTGATTCTGGATGAAGCCACGGCCAGTATTGACTCCGGCACCGAACAGGCCATTCAGCAGGCGCTGGCCGCCGTACGCGACCATACGACGCTGGTGGTGATTGCCCACCGTCTTTCCACCATCGTCGATGCCGATACCATTCTGGTGCTACATCGCGGACAGGCCGTTGAACGCGGTACGCACCGTGAACTGCTGGAAGCCAAAGGGCGCTACTGGCAGATGTACCAGCTGCAGCTGGCGGGCGAAGAGCTGGCGGCCAGCGTGCGTGATGAAGAGTCGCTTAGCGCCTGATGCACCAAAATGAGGCGACGCGCTAACAGTCATTCCTGTTGGTGCAAAACTGAAACGCACCGTGCACCGGCATGGTGCGTTTTTTTTCACCTGTTCGTTTATTACGGCCGCGTAATGCTCTGTGCGCCGCCGTTCCCCCTCGTTTTCATTTCTGGCACACCCCTTGCAATACCTTCTGCGTAAGCTGCGGCCATTACCGAATTCTGACTGGAGGGGATCTATGAAGCTGGTTACGGTTGTAATCAAACCATTCAAACTCGAAGACGTGCGTGAAGCGTTGTCTTCAATGGGTATTCAGGGACTGACTGTCACCGAAGTGAAAGGCTTTGGTCGTCAGAAGGGTCATGCCGAGCTTTATCGCGGGGCGGAATACAGCGTTAACTTTCTGCCAAAAGTAAAAATTGATGTCGCGATTGCTGACGATCAGCTTGATGAAGTCATTGATGTCATTAGCAAAGCGGCTTATACCGGCAAAATTGGCGACGGCAAAATTTTCGTTGCCGAACTGCAGCGCGTCATTCGCATCCGTACCGGCGAATCTGACGAAGCGGCATTGTAAATAACGCCTGGCACACAGTGATAGGGATCGAGAAAATGAAGATAGCAACACTTAAAACGGGTCTGGGTTCGCTGGCGCTGCTGCCGGGCCTGGCGCTGGCTGCTACCCCTGCGGTGGTCGACAAAGCCGATAACGCCTTTATGATGATCAGCACCGCGCTGGTGCTGTTCATGTCAATTCCGGGCATTGCGCTGTTCTACGGCGGCCTGATCCGTGGCAAAAACGTTCTCTCCATGCTGACGCAGGTTGCTGTGACGTTCGCACTGGTCTGCGTGCTGTGGGTGGTTTACGGTTACTCGCTGGCGTTCGGTACGGGCAACGCGTTCTTTGGTAACTTCGACTGGGTGATGCTGAAAAATATTGAGCTGACCGCGCTGATGGGCAGTTTCTATCAGTACATCCACGTTGCGTTCCAGGGCTCCTTCGCCTGTATTACCGTCGGGCTGATTGTGGGCGCGCTCGCCGAGCGTATCCGTTTCTCTGCCGTGCTGATCTTCGTGGTGGTCTGGATGACGCTCTCCTATGTGCCGATTGCGCACATGGTCTGGGGTGGCGGTCTGCTGGCAACGCACGGCGCGCTGGACTTCGCGGGCGGTACCGTTGTACACATCAACGCCGCGGTAGCGGGTCTGGTGGGTGCCTACCTGATTGGCAAACGCGTGGGCTTCGGTAAAGAAGCGTTTAAACCGCACAACCTGCCGATGGTGTTTACCGGTACGGCTATCCTCTACTTTGGCTGGTTTGGCTTCAACGCCGGCTCGGCAAGTGCAGCAAACGAAATCGCCGCGCTGGCCTTCGTGAACACCGTTGTGGCCACGGCGGGTGCAATCCTCTCCTGGGTGTTTGGCGAGTGGGCGGTACGCGGTAAACCGTCACTGCTGGGTGCCTGCTCGGGTGCCATTGCCGGTCTGGTTGGCATTACGCCAGCATGCGGTTATGTCGGCGTGGGTGGCGCGCTGCTGGTCGGCCTGGTGTCCGGTCTGGCGGGTCTATGGGGCGTGACCGCACTGAAACGTGTGCTGCGCGTTGACGACCCATGCGATGTGTTTGGTGTTCACGGCGTGTGCGGTATCGTGGGTTGTATCATGACCGGTATCTTCGCCGCGAAGTCGCTCGGTGGCGTGGGCTACGCAGAAGGCGTGACCATGGTTCATCAGGTGCTGGTGCAGCTGGAAAGTATTGCAATCACCGTTGTCTGGTCTGCCGTTGTGGCCTTCATTGGCTATAAGCTGGCGGATATGACGGTGGGTCTGCGCGTACCGGAAGAGCAGGAGCGCGAAGGCCTGGACGTCAACAGCCACGGCGAGAATGCGTATAACGCCTGATAAACAGCAAAACGGCAACTTCGGTTGCCGTTTTTAGTGTGTATTCCCTCTCCCCGTGGGAGAGGGTCAGGGTGAGGCCATCAGGCCGCACAAGGCAAAAGCAAAACGGCAACTTCGGTTGCCGTTTTTAATGTGTATTCCCTCTCCCCGTGGGAGAGGGTCAGGGTGAGGGCATCAGGCCGCACACAATCACCCGCGATTACGCATTACCCCTTCCTGCACCGTAGACGCGACCAGCACGCCATCCTGAGTATAAAACTCCCCGCGCACAAACCCTCGCGCGCTCGACGCTGAGGTACTCTCCACGCTGTAAAGCAGCCACTCATTCATGTTGAACGGACGGTGGAACCACATGGAGTGATCGATCGTCGCGACCTGCATCCCTTTTTCCAGGAAACCAACCCCGTGCGGCTGCAGCGCCACCGGCAGGAAGTTGAAATCTGACGCATAGCCGAGCAGATACTGATGCACGCGGAAATCTTCCGGCACGGTCCCGTTGGCACGGATCCAGACCTGGCGTTTCGGTTCGGCAGCATGGCCTTTCATCGGGTTGTGGAACTCAACCGGGCGGATCTCCAGAGGCTTATCGCAGAGAAATTTCTCTTTGACCTGCGGCGGAAGCAGATGCGCCAGCGCGCGGGCGATATCCGTCTCTGATTTTAAAGAGTCGGGCGACGGAGCCGGGGGCATCACTTTTTGATGCTCGTAGCCGGATTCCGGCGCCTGGAAAGAGGCGGTCATGTAAAAGATCGGCTTGCCGTTCTGAATAGCTGCTACGCGGCGCGCGCTGAAGCTGTTGCCGTCTCGCAGGACTTCAACGTCATACACAATCGGTTTTGCGCTATCGCCAGGGCGTAAGAAGTAGCTGTGGAACGAATGCACCAGACGGTCTGCCGGGACAGTCTCCTTTGCTGCGTACAGAGCTTGTCCAACGACTTGCCCCCCGAAGACCTGGCGTAAGCCGAGATCTTCGCTCTGTCCGCGAAAGAGTCCTTCCTCAATTTTTTCCAGATTCAGTAATGTCAGCAGATTGTTCAGTGCCTGACTCATAGTTGTCCTCAATAAACGCCGTAGCGAAAGATAGGCAGAGTATAACGCAGAAATGAAAGTGGTCCGATGGGTAGAATAATCTGAATATCGGCACGTTTTCAGGCATAAATCGGTGATCTGTGCCACACTTGAATACGTTATGTGATTGAAACGACATCGGATGGGATCGATCCCGCTGGTGCATTGATAAGGAGACTTCAATGAAACTCGTGCCCATGCTAAGTGGTGTAGCTATTGCGGTGGCGTTGTCCGCCTGTGCCGGTAAAAGCGCCCAAGTGCCAGTACCAGCAGCCGACCCGAACGGGATTAATACCCTTTCACAGCAATCCATTCAGCAGCCTAATGTTTCCGGTACCATCTGGATTAAACAGAAAGTGGCGTTGCCGCCGGATGCGGTATTAACCGTAACGCTGTCTGATGCTTCTCTGGCCGACGCGCCGTCGAAAGTCGTTGCCCAGCGTGCCGTTCGTACTGAAGGCAAGCAGGCGCCGTTTAGCTTCGTATTGCCGTATAACCCGTCGGACGTGCAGCCTAACGCCCGTATCCTGCTGAGCGCAGCGGTAACCATCAACGGCAAGCTGGTCTTTATCACCGATACGGTCCAGGAAGCGATCAACAACGGTGGGACAAAAATCGATCTGAACCTGGTGCCGGTGCAGCAGACCGAAGTGCCGGTCGCACCGCAGACCAATCAGCCGTCTCTGCCAACTCCACCGACTCAGATGTAATTTCTGCATTTCCCCTCTCCTCCGGGAGAGGGGTCAATATACCCAGCGAAACTTCTGCAAATCGATCTGACCCGACCCTGACACCTGCACACCCTCTGAAAGTAACGCCTGACGCTGACGCTGAAGATCCGGCCCGGTGAGTGAAATGGCGCCATGACGGTTCACCACCCGATGCCAGGGCAGCGTACTGCCTTCCGGCAGCCGTTTCAGGACGCCTCCAACCTGTCGCGCCGCGCGCGGGGAACCGGCCAGACGCGCGACATCACCATAGGTGGTGACGTAGCCTTCCGGGATTGAGGCCACGATTTGCCATACGCGCTGTGGAAAGGAGTCGTGTTCGTCCATACCTTTACCTGTGGGGAGTTTCTGGAAAGCTATGGTAAACGAAGATCTTCATGATTGCTGCGCCTGTTTGCGCAAGAAACCAGCATCCGGTTGCTGGTCGCTTGCAATTGGGCTTTAGCACAGGGATAATGCGCCAGCGCGTTGGTTATCAACGCTCTCAATGGGGGCTCTGTTGGTTCTCCCGCAACGCTACTCTGTTCACCAGGTCAGGTCCGGAAGGAAGCAGCCAGGGCAGACGACGTGTGTGCCGGGATGTAGCTGGCAGGGCCCCCACCCATTTGTGACCTCCTAAGATTCTTCAGCTTCACCTCTCCCTCAAAGCATTACTCCACAATAAAACTACGCCTGTATCGTGTAATATATATTTCATTGCACTGAAATATTATTGTCATAAACCTGTAATAATAGACTGTCATTTTATAATCGGACGGTTATTTTCTTCCATAACTCAAAAAAATATATATCTGGATAACATTGTTAAGTTCGTGTATTAAATAAAGTACTTATTCCGAAGGGAAGTGACAAACATGGCTACAGCGGTATTAAACGTTAAGATTGATGACGCGCTAAAAGAAAGACTTCGCCACTATGCGGAAGTCAATAACGAGAATTTAAGCGTGACGACAGAGAAACTGCTGCTGCTGGCGTTCGAAGCAGTAGAAGAGGCGGGAGTATCGGAAGAGGATATTGATAATCAGCATACGGAAGAAGAGAGTGTTTCTCCTTTTACTCCTAAAGAAATCAAGGCTCTACGTAAACTTCTGAAGAAGAGAAAATGAAACAACAACTGTCAACCGCCAGTGACTACAACGAGGCCTGCGATCTGTTGCGTTCAGGCTACGTGAAGCATGTACGTCTTGGCTGGAATGTTGGAAGCGATGAGTTCTTTCGTATTGCGTCTGACTGGTGTGATACCGGTGCAAAAATAAAGAAAGACGGTGATAACTTCGTTATTTCACTAAAAGGCTTTCCTATTCCTCCTCAGCATTAAACCCTGACCAGTGAAAACTGCTGACTGCATATATTACAGTCAGCAGTTTTTATTTTATGATCTGCTTCAAATATTTAAATATCAGATCACGCTGCGTTTTAACGATGGCACGTTTTTATTCAGGGCGAGCCATAACGGTTTGATCCTAAGCAACGCCTGCTCAAGCTCTGTCGATTCCAGCGAGAAGGGCATACGTAAATAGCGGTCAAACGCCCCCGATAAACCAAATCGCGTCCCGGTTCCCAGGTTAATCCCGATTATTTCTGCCCGCGCGGCAAGCTGTGTCGCCAGCATGCCCGGAAGCTCTATCCAGTAAGAGAGCCCGCCTTCCGCCTCGTGGAATTTCCACTCCGGGAAATGTTCGCGCAGCAGGTCACCACATCGATCGCGCCGTTCCGCCAGCATCTTCCGGCGTGCGGGCAGAAACGTCTCGCTGTTGTTAATGAGCCACCGCATTGCCAGCTGTTCGAGCAGCGGCGAGCCTAAATCCAGAGTATCCCGCGTCTGGGCAAGGGTGGCGATGATGCGCGATGAGGCACGGATCCAGCCGAGACGCAGCCCGCCCCAGAAGCTTTTTCCGGCAGAGCCTAAGGTGATGACGGTGGCCTGCGGGTTAAAGGCGGCCAGCGGTGGCGGGGGAGGCGCAGCAAACCAGAGATCCACCATCGTTTCATCCACCACCAGCGCCGTGCGGGTTTGGGCTGCAATATCCGTGATGGCCCGACGGGTGGCGATATCCATACAGCGCCCGGTCGGATTATGAAAATCTGGCATCAGGTAGGCCAGGCGCGGCGCCGTCTGGGCAAGCGTTGCGGCAAAGCCATCCGTATCCCAGCCGGTTTCCGGCAGCGACACCCCGACTGGCCGACACTGCGCCCCCTGAATGGCGGCAATCGCCAGCGGATAGGTGGGGTGATCGACCACGACGCGGTCCCCCGGCCCGGTCATCATCCGCAGCACCAGCGCAAAGCCGCTGACGGCGCCATTGACCACCATCACTTCGTCTGCGCGGGTGGGAAGACCCCGCGCGGTATAGCGCGCAGCGATGGCCTCCCGCAGCGTCGGTAGCCCCAGCTGATCGTAGCCCGTCAGCGAGAGATGCGGGGTAATGGCCGTGAGCGCATGGGCATAAGCCTGATGGATCTCCGGCCCGGCATTCAGGGCGGCAGTGGAGAGATCCAGTGCGGCGCTCGCCGCGGAAAGGGTGGGAACGGCGCGCGTGTCCGGGAGAATGACCCGCGACCCGCTGCCGTGGCGGCTTTCAAGGTACCCCTCTTCACGCAGGTGGGCGAGCGCGCTGCTGATGGTGGTTCGGCTCACGTCCAGCGCTGTGGCCAGCTCACGCTCGCCCGGCAGCCGCGTATTCAGTGCCAGACGTCCATCAAGGATTAACAGACGCAGCGCGTCGGCCAGCTGTCGCCAGAGCGGGGTGCGGGATGAGGCTTGCTGCCAGTGGCCTAAAAGGCGTACCAGAGACTGGCTTCCGAAGCGACGTGATGACATATGCAGTCCACTATTTGAAAACTGGACATTAATCATAGTGCCATTTTAGGTCAGGATGAAAGCATGGTTCACTGGAGAAGATAAAAATGGTACGTCGTCTGCTACAACTCTATGTCGGTTTAGGACTGTATGGCCTTTCCACCGCAATGTTTATTCGTTCCGATTTGGGTGTCGATCCCTGGGATGTGTTTCACCTCGGGGTGGGGATGCAGCTGGGGATGACTATCGGGACGGTGATCATTGTGACCGGCGCGGCGGTGCTGCTGCTGTGGATCCCGCTGCGCCAGATGCCGGGGCTTGGCACGATCAGCAACGTGATTTGTATCGGCCTGGCGGCGGACGCCAGCATGGCGCTTATCCCGGAGCTGGATTCGTTACCCGTTCGAATTGCTTTCCTGGTGTCGGGCATCGTGATGAACGCGATTGCGACCAGCATGTACATCGGGGCCGGTTTCGGGCCAGGCCCGCGCGACGGCCTGATGACCGGCATTCACGCCCGACTGGGGTGGTCCATTCGCAGCGTGCGTACCTCAATTGAGGTGTCCGTTCTGCTGATTGGGTGCGTGCTTGGCGGCACGTTTGGGGTGGGAACCGTACTGTATGCACTGACCATTGGCCCGCTTATCCAGCTCTGCCTGCCCTGGTTCCGCCAGAAGCCGCGCATTGCGGAAATAGTCCAGCCGGAGCGGGTTGTTTAATTTTGCGAAGCGCTCACATGTTTTAACGGCGTCGCTGTGCCAGAATAGACGCTTCGAAAATCGCGATGCCAGAAAGCATGAAAGCAATCACTCTCTATGATGTCGCCCTCCTTGCGGGGGTTTCTTATCAGACCGTTTCCCGCGTCATTAACGACGCGGAACATGTGTCTGCCCGCACGCGAGAAAAGGTGCAGCAGGCGATGGCGGAGCTGCACTACGTTCCTAACCTTCGGGCGCAGCAGCTGGCGGGAAAACGCACCCGTACGCTGGGCCTCATCACCACCGACCTGGCCCTGCACGCGCCTTCGCAAATTGTGTCGGCGGTCAAATCGCGTGCGGCGGAACAGGGGGCGAGCGTCCTTATCTCCATGGTGGAGCAACCCCAGCAGTGTCAGGCCGCGCTTCAGGCGCTGCTGGCACAGCGGGTGGACGCGCTGCTGGTGAATGTGCCGCTTGACGATCCGCACGCCGAAGAGCTCGGGGTGCTGGCGTCGCCCGTCCCGGTGCTGTTCCTCGATGTGGCGCCCTCAGCGCGGGTAAACAGCCTCGTGTTTAACGCGGAGCAGGGGGCGCGTCTGGGCGTTGAGCATCTGCTTTCTCTGGGGCATCAGCGCATTGCCCTGCTGAGCGGGCCGGAAAGCTCGGTCTCTGCGCGGGCGCGCCTGGCGAGCTGGAAAGCGACGCTGGCGCTGGCGGGTCTTAACGCGACGGCTGTGGCCTACGGTGACTGGAGCGCGGCCAGCGGTTATGAGAAGGGACACGTGCTGCTGTCGGGTGCGGCATTACCGGACGCGATTCTGGTGGCGAACGATCAGATGGCGCTCGGGGCGATGCGCGCCTGCGCGGAAAAAGGGATCGCGATCCCTGGCCAGCTTTCGGTGGTAGGGTTTGACGATACGGCCGACAGCGCCTGGTTTTCCCCGCCGCTGACAACCATTCGTCAGGCGTTTCGCGAGGCGGGCGAACGCAGCGTGGAGTGGCTGCTGGCGCCTTCCGGGGGCGAAGCGTGCCGGCAGGTTCAGCTGCCGGTGACGCTGGTTACCCGTCATTCCAGCGCACGGCGCAACCCTAAGCAGGCCGAACGCGAGGATCTGGCGCAGCAGCTCAGAAGTCTGGCACTGCTTGCCGAGCAGATTGCCCGCAAATAAAACTTTGTGATCGGACTCGCTACCCCGCGATTGAACGCTTTACCGTTGTCGGGTGCCAGGGCATGTTAACTAAAATTGTGAGCGCTTCGCAAAGAGGTTATTATGTCCACCACTTCACCGCTGACCCTCAGCGCCATTCTGGCCCGTCGGGACTGGGAAAATCCTGGCGTCACCCAGTGGAACCGTCTGGCCGCACACGCGCCGTTACACAGCTGGCGCAATGAACCCTCTGCCAGAGAGGACGCTGGATCCATCAGCAGGCACTCTCTGAACGGAGTGTGGCGGTTTAGCTACTTTACCGCGCCGGAGCAGGTTCCTCAGGCATGGGTAACCGAAGATTGCGCCGATGCCGTTGCGATGCCCGTGCCGTCTAACTGGCAGATGCAGGGGTTCGACACGCCCATCTATACCAATGTCACCTATCCTATTCGCGTTAACCCGCCTTTCGTGCCGCAGGAAAACCCGACCGGTTGTTACTCGCTCACATTTGAGGTGGATGACGCCTGGCTTCGAAGCGGGCAGACCCGCATCATCTTCGACGGTGTGAACTCGGCGTTCCATCTCTGGTGCAACGGGCAGTGGATGGGCTATTCCCAGGACAGCCGATTGCCCGCCGAATTTGACCTCTCGACGGCCTTGCGCCCCGGGCAGAACCGGCTGGCGGTCATGGTATTGCGCTGGTGCGACGGCAGCTATCTGGAAGATCAGGACATGTGGCGCATGAGCGGCATCTTCCGCGATGTGGCGCTGCTGCATAAACCCGAGACGCAGATTGCCGATTATCACGTGGTGACGGATCTGAATGCGGAGCTGGACCGCGCGGTGCTGAAGGTGGATGTCGCGCTGGCAGGCGCTGGCTTTGCAGACTGCGAGGTGGTCATGACCCTGTGGCGCACGGGTGAAAAATGCGCCAGCGTTTCCCGGCGTCCAGGATCTGCCATCGTCGACGAGCGCGGCAGCTGGGCAGAGCGCTTAACGGCGGCGATCCCTGTTGACCAGCCCGCGCTCTGGAGCGCTGAAACGCCAGAACTGTATCGCCTGACGATTGCGCTTCTTAACCCTCAGGGTGAGGTGCTGGAGGTTGAGGCGTGCGACGTGGGCTTCCGCCGCGTTGAGATCGGCAATGGCCTGCTGAAGCTTAACGGTAAACCGCTGCTGATCCGCGGGGTTAACCGGCACGAGCATCATCCGGAAAACGGCCAGGTGATGGACGAAGCGACCATGCGCCGCGATATCGAAATCATGAAGCAGCACAACTTCAACGCCGTGCGCTGCTCGCACTATCCGAACCATCCCATGTGGTACCGGCTTTGCGACCGCTACGGGCTGTACGTCGTTGACGAAGCCAATATCGAAACGCACGGCATGGTGCCGATGAGCCGCCTTGCTGACGATCCGCGCTGGCTGCCCGCCATGAGCGAACGCGTGACCCGCATGGTGCAGCGCGATCGTAATCATCCCTCGGTTATCATCTGGTCTCTGGGCAATGAGTCGGGCCACGGCGCAAATCACGATGCGCTGTACCGCTGGCTGAAAACCACCGATCCTACGCGTCCGGTGCAGTATGAAGGCGGCGGCGCGAACACGGCGGCGACCGATATTGTCTGTCCGATGTACGCCCGGGTCGATCGGGATCAGCCCTTCCCGGCAGTGCCTAAATGGTCAATCAAGAAATGGATCAGCATGCCGGACGAAACGCGCCCGCTGATCCTCTGTGAATACGCCCACGCGATGGGAAATAGCTTTGGCGGGTTTGCGAAATACTGGGAAGCGTTTCGCAGCCATCCTCGCCTGCAGGGTGGGTTTGTCTGGGACTGGGTCGATCAGGCCCTGACGAAACGGGACGAAAAGGGCAACGCGTTCTGGGCCTACGGCGGAGACTTCGGCGATAAGCCGAACGATCGGCAGTTCTGTCTTAACGGGCTGGTGTTCCCCGATCGCTCGCCGCACCCGGCGCTGTTCGAGGCGCAGCGCGCCCAGCAGTTCTTTACCTTTACGCGGGTCAGCACCTCTCCGCTGGTGATTGAGGTGCAAAGCGGCTATCTGTTCCGCCACACCGATAACGAAGTGCTGAACTGGACGGTTGCCCGGGACGGGGACGTGCTGGCCGCGGGCGAGGTGACGCTCTCGATGGCGCCTGAAGGCACCCAGCGTCTGGAGATTGACCTGCCGGCGCTGAAAGCCGTGCCGGGTGAGGTCTGGCTGAACGTTGAAGTACGCCAGCCGCGGGCAACGCCGTGGTCTCCGGCTGACCACCGCTGCGCGTGGGAGCAGTGGCCGCTTCCGGCTCCCCTTTTTATTGCTCCGCCAGTCCCGGCGGGCGAGCCGCCGGTGTTAACGCAAAACGATCGCATCCTGGAGATCGCCCATCGTCAACAGCGCTGGCAGTTCGATCGCGCATCCGGACACCTGACTCAATGGTGGCGAAACGGCGTTGAAACGCTCCTTTCACCTCTGACGGATAACGTCAGCCGCGCGCCGCTGGATAACGACATTGGCGTGAGCGAGGCGACGCAGATCGATCCGAACGCCTGGGTTGAGCGCTGGAAAGCGTCGGGCATGTACGATCTCACCTCGCGCGTTCTGCACTGTGAGGCACAGCAGCACGCAGGCGACGTGGTGGTCACAACCCAGCACGTACTTGAGTATCGCGGCAAAGCCCTGTTCATGAGCCGTAAAGTCTGGCGGGTAGACGATCGGGGCGTTCTGCATGGCGATATTCAGGTCGATATGGCATCTGATATCCCTGAACCCGCGCGCGTTGGCCTGAGCGTTCATCTTGCCGAAACGCCGGAAAACGTTCACTGGCTGGGGCTGGGGCCGCATGAAAACTACCCGGACAGAAAGCTGGCGGCGCAGCAGGGTCGCTGGACATTACCTCTCGAGGCCATGCACACGCCGTATATCTTCCCGACGGAAAATGGTTTGCGCTGCGATACCCGGGAACTTGTGGTGGGAACGCATCAGCTGAACGGCCGGTTCCATTTCTCGGTGAGCCGCTACGGCCAGCAGCAGCTGCGTGAGACAACCCATCATCATCTGCTGCGCGAAGAGCCGGGATGCTGGCTCAATCTCGATGCGTTCCATATGGGCGTGGGCGGCGACGACTCCTGGAGCCCCAGCGTCTCTCCGGAATTCCTCCTGCAGACACGCCAGCTTCGCTATACCTTCAGCTGGCAGCAGAACCCTTAGCTGACCATGAAGATGCGGCCACAGAGCGTGGCCGCAGTCTTACGCCAGAATGCCGCTCAGGCCATGCAGGCTCATGTAAATCCCTACTACGGTAATCAGCGCAGCGGAGATCCACGGCGCTTTACGGGAGAATTCGCTAAACCCGGGCCAGCGTTTGGTCGCGTGCTTGAGGCTTAAGGCGGCAATCGCGCCGGAAGCGACCAGCGTTAACGCCAGACCAATGCTGAAGCTGAACACCAGCGTCGCGCCGAGGGCGAAATGCTTCAGCTGCAGGCAGATCAGCAGTACGGTGATGGACGCCGGGCAGGGGATAAGCCCGCCGGTCAGGCCAAACATCACGATCTGGCCGGTGGTGACGTTTTGACCGCTGAAGCGCCGGTTAATATCCTGCGCGTGAGCGCGCTGGTGGGCGTCCTGCCACTCTTCTTCAACCAGCGAGTGTTCGTGGTGATGATGATCATGATGGTGGTCATGGACATGGTCATGGTGGTGGTGGTGGTGATCATGGTCGTGATGATGATGATCGTGCGGCTGGCTCTCTTTCCAGGTTCGCCACGCCATCCACAGGGCGATCGCAACGATCAGCACCCCGGAAATCAGCTGGAACCAGGGTTCGGACGTGTGTGCATCCCAGCCCCGACCAAACCATAATCCCGCCATCGCAACGAGCCAGACCACCGCCGTATGGGAGAGCGTTGCCGCCAGGCCGAGCAGCACCGCCTGTTTCAGCGTGCCTCGGATGGCAACAATAAAGGCGGCCATCATTGTTTTTGAATGGCCCGGTTCCAGGCCATGTAGCGCACCGAGCAGGATAGCGCTGGGAACAAACAGCCAGGCGTTGCCCTGCTGAAGGAGTGAAGCAAAATCGGTCATGGGAAATTCCGGAGTGGAAAGCGTGCGGAGATACTACTCCCCCCCAGTAGCGTAATACTACCCCCCAGTAGAAAAATACTCAGGGGGAGTAGAGCGTGATATGCTTTAAAAGCCAAAAAATAAGGGAGACAGAGATGTCACATACCGTTCGAGACAAGAAGATGTTACTGACTCGCCTGAAGAAAATTCAGGGGCAGAGCACCGCGCTGGAGAAAATGCTCAACAGCGATCACGAATGCGCCGAGGTGTTACAGCAGCTGGCGGCGATCCGCGGGGCGGTGAATGGCATGATGATGCAGGTGATCGAAGGGCATTTAACCGATCATGTGGTGAAAGAGCCTGAAGAAGCGCAGCGTGAAGCCGATCTTGGCGTGGTGTTGCGGGTGATGAAATCCTATCTTAAGTAGAATACATGCCGAGGTTATTTTCTGCCCAGAGAATAAATTCCGTTTTTGGCAGCGCTTTGCTGTAGTACCACCCCTGCCCGTACTGCACGCCGTGTTGGTGCAGCCAGGCGAGCTGCCCTGCGGTTTCGACGCCCTCCGCCACCATCGCCAGCTTCAGCGACTTCGCTATTTCAATGATGTGCGGCGTCACGTTTTTATACTCCAGCGCATCCACGAACGATTTATCAATTTTTAGCGTGTCGACGTCCAGATCCTGCAGATAGCTCAGGCTGGAATAGCCCGTGCCAAAATCATCTATATAAACAGGGTGGCCCGAACGACGAAATGCGGCGATAGCCGGTGCGCTAATTTTGGGGTCGGCAAAGCCGCGCTCGGTGAGCTCAAGGGCGATTTGTCGGGGATGGATTTGCCACTTATTCAGGAGCTGACTCAACAGAGGCGGCAGGATGCCGGAGGTTAAATCGGCAGGGGCGAGGTTAATGGAGATATGCTGATCCGGATAGCGTTGCAGCCAGTGGCCCATATCTTCAAACACCTTTTCGATGACTAACTGCGTCAGCTTCGAGATGAGCCCCGTTTGCTCGGCAAAGGGGACAAAAATATCCGGCGAGAGGCAGCTTCCGTCCGGCTGTGGCCAGCGCGTCAGCGCCTCAGCGCCCACAATTTTTCCGCTACAGAGCGCCACGATGGGCTGATAGTGGACCACAAAATCCCGGCTGTTAATGGCGTCAAGCAGGCGATTGCGCGGCGACTGGATACGCCGCAGGATCCGCAGGACAAACAGTGCGGCGAGCAGGCTTATCAACATGCCGAACGGTAACCAGAAAAGAAGCTGCCGGTGCCAGGTTTCAGCCAGCGGTTTGAGCGTTGCCCATGCGACAACGGTAAACCCAAGCTCAGGTACAGACTTCATGACGTACATTGAACCGTTGTACTGCACGCTTTTCACACCCCGCTCCTGAACCATGTCGCGGATGTGAGAGTCGAGCTTGCTGCTGCTGGCAAATATGCGGTGCGTTGCGCTTCCTACCAGGGCGGCATCAATCGCTATCTCGCCGAAAGGGATCACGTCCACCAGCGAGGCAGGATCGATCATGACAAGGTAGTGGCCTTTTCCCAGCACCGTCATGTAGCGGTTAAACCCAAGATCGTTTTGCGTTGTCAGCCACGCGCTGTAACCATCTTCGGTAATGCGCATTGGAGGAGGGAAAGGGGACGCGTGACTGGTTTGCTCCAGGGAGGAGCAGAGCGGTCGAAGATTGTCGATATAAATCACTTCCTGGACATATCGCCACGAGAAAGCGACCCGGCGCATTTCCCGCAATTGCAAGGGGCTACACGGCACGCCCTCAAAGGCCTGCAGGTGATCGAGCGCTTCTTTTGCCTGATCCACAACCCTGTCGGTGCGTACCAGCACGCGGGAGGCATAGTTATCCAGCGCATCGGCGAATTTATCTTCCGCCTGGCGATGGGCCAGCCAGATGCTCAGGCAAATGGGGACCAGCACAGAAAAGATAAGTACGCCAGTCACCAGACTGACCAGATGTCGGGTTTTCATGCTGTCGTGTCCTTCCTCGTATACCCGTTCCTGGGCATTGAGTTCCCTGCCTGAAGAGAAAGATTTTACCGCGAAATGATATAGTTATAGCACGTGGTTGGCATGGTTTTCATTTTATCTCAGGCATACGAGAAATTATCGTCAGAAGAGAGGGGTTGTTTTTTCAACCTCGCCTGGATATTATTTTGTTATGTTATAACAAAACATAAAGGATTTGCGATGAAACCCAATATCCACCCAGCCTATCGCACCGTGGTATTCCACGACACCAGCGCTAATGAATACTTTAAAGTCGGCTCAACCATTAAAACCGACCGCGAAATTGAACTCGACGGTGAAACGTATCCGTACATCACCATTGAGGTTTCTTCAAAATCGCACCCGTTTTATACCGGTAAGCAGAAAACGTTCTCCACGGACGGCAGCGCAGCGCGCTTCCGCAAGCGTTTTGGCGGTTTTCTCAATGCGAAGCGGGGCTAATCATGCAGGTACTTAACTCATTACGCAGTGCAAAGCAGCGTCACCCGGATTGCCAGATTGTCAAACGCAAGGGACGCTTATACGTGATTTGCAAATCTAATCCGCGCTTTAAGGCGGTTCAGGGACGTAAAAAAAGACGCTAAACGCGCGTTTCTCGCCAGCTTTCCAGGGATCTAATCTGTTTGCCATCGGCGGTAAAATTGTCGGTGGCAAGCCAGCTTTCAAAGGCGCTCGCCAGCGCCGGCCACTCTTTGTCGAGAATCGAAAACCAGTCGGTATCCCGGTTACGGCCTTTTATGACCAGCGCCTGACGAAAGCGCCCCTCAAACTGAAAGCCCAGACGCAGCGCCGCTTTACGGGAAGGCTCGTTCAGGCTATTGCACTTCCATTCATAACGCCGGTACCCCAGGGTATCGAACACGTATCGCATCAGCAGATACTGCGCTTCTGTCGACCCTGGCGTGCGGCTTAACAGAGGAGAGAAGTGAACGTGCCCCACTTCCACGACCCCGTTTTTAGGATCGATCCGCATCAGGGACAGCGTCCCGACAGGAGACTGGGTCCGGTTATCCATAACGGTAAAGTGGATGGGATCGGATAACTCACTTACGCTCGCCACCCAGTCGGCAAACTCCTCTGCGGTGGCATCGGGTTCACGCAGCAGCCACGTCCAGCTGCGGGTATCTTCAGCCAGGGAATAGGCGGAGAACAACGCGTGGGCATGCTCCACGCGCAGCGGCTCAAGCCGACAATAGTGACCCTGAAGGACCACCCGGGACGGGTGCTGACGAGGCTGCCAGTCGATAAGGGCTTCGCCTACAGGTTGTCCAAACTCGTTGAATGTATTCATCTTTATTTCCATGACGTTGAAAAGATCTCCAGATTAGTGAATTGCTGGTTCCTTAAAAAGAACCACCAGGCTATGTTTTTCTGGTACCACAAGGAGGGAAGATGAATATACCGGGTGATGAGCTTTACACTTTGCTCCATGCTGCGCTGAAAAAGCGTGGGCAGGAGACGCTTCAGCGCGCGCTCTATCTTGCTTTGCGGGAGGCCATACTGGGCGGAAGGCTTCGGTCCGGCAGCCAACTGCCCGGTTCGCGAACGCTGGCGCAGCAGATCTCGGTTTCCCGAAACACCGTCAATGCGGCGCTGGACCAGCTCACGCTCGAAGGTTATTTACTGCGTAACCGTCAGGGAACGCGGGTGGGGCAATTCGCTCAGCGTACGATTGCCCGGGCATTGCCGGATCCTGACATCAGGCTGACAAAACGGGTCGCCCTGCTGCCCGCGCCCGTGCCGCGCGACACCCCGGTGATGGCGTTTACGCCGGGAACGCCAGCCATTAACTATTTCCCCTTGCCGCTGTGGCGGCGATTGTACGATCGCGTCCTGCGCGAGGAGGGAAGTGCCCTGTTAGGCTATGGCGACCCGGCCGGCGAGCCGTCGCTGCGTGCCGCGATTGCCCGGCATCTCGCCCTGTCCCGCGGTATCGACTGCGACGCCAGCCAGATTGTGATAACCGAAGGGGCGCTTGAAGGCGTCAACCTCTGCACGATGCTGTTAAGCGAGCCTGGCGATGTCGCCTGGGTAGAAAACCCCGGCTATAGCGGGGCAAAGAGTGCGTTTGTTAAAACTGGCCTGGCAATGACGGGAATACCGGTAGATGACGAGGGAATGTGCTGGGAAGGGTTGAATTCGCCCGCTCCTTCACTGATTTTTACCTCACCTTCGCATCAGTTCCCTTACGGGAGCGTGCTCAGCGCGCGGCGGCGGCTGGCGCTGCTGGAGCTGGCCCGGCAGCACAACGCGTGGATCATTGAAGACGATTACGACAGCGAGTTCCGCTATGCCGGTGAGCCCGTACCGGCGATGCTGGGAATGGTCAACAATGCGCCCGTTGTGTATCTGGGGACGTTCAGTAAAACGCTGTTTCCCTCGCTCAGAATGGGGTTCATGGTGCTACCGCCAGCGCTGGCGAAAGCGGCTCGCCCGGCCATCGGCTCGCTGTTGCGCGGAGGGCATCGTGCGGAGCAGCGTACCCTGGCGCTGTTTATTGAAGAAGGTTATTACGCACGTCATCTTGCCGCCATGCGTCGGCTCTACCGTAAACGCTACCGCCAGCTGCGGGAGGTGCTGGGCGCAGAGCTTTATTCTCCGCACCGCATTCTGGCAGGCGAAGGGGGAATGCATCTGACGCTGGCGATAGACGGTATTGACGACCAGAAGCTGGTGGAGCAGGCGAGGGCGTTTCAGCTGGCACCCGCTGCGCTGAGCGGGTACTACCTGGAGGCGAAGCAGGGGCAAACCGGTCTGGTTTTAGGTTACGGCAATACCTCTGCTTCTCAGTTTGCGCCGGGGATCCGACGCCTGCAGGCGTTAATTACGCAGCAGCAGGGCGGGAAAGGGTAAAGACATCATAGAAAGAGAGCTGGCCTTTGGTGGAGACCATTTTCTGCAGCTTCTCTTTTTGCCCGGCTTCAACCGCCGGAGAGTGCATGATGTTTTCGATCAGCTCCTCTGGCACGTAACGCGTGTTGTACCATTCGCCGTTATAGCAGACCCGGAAATCGAGCACGTCGATATCTTCGTAACGGTAGCGCGGATTCACGTCGAAAAAGAAAAAGGCGTTAAAGACGACAAACAGTACAACCAGCAGCCAGACGGAGTCCACCAGCGTTTCGGACTTCAGCATCACAATAAGCGTCGCCAGCCAGGCGGCATACATGGCGACAAACAGTCCAGGATGTTTGCGAATAAAGCTAATGCTAAAGCGCGGGCGATTGTCGCGCTTTTCGCGGAGGTTGAGATCGTCGATGGTGGCGGTAAGCAGGCGCTGTATCTCGGTCATTTTTTGCCTTCATAAGAGTTGACAATACAGGGGGTCTGCCAATTCTAGGGGAGCCATCAGGCTGAAAAAAGTAACAGTCTGGCGCTAAAAGACTATAACAGTTGACTCCCCGCAACCTCACAGCGTTTTGATGATTTTTGCCGGATTGCCACCAACGACGACGTTAGCCGGGACGTCTTTCGTCACGACGGCGCCGGAGGCCACCACCACATTATCACCAATGGTGACGCCAGGGTTAATGACAGCCCTGCCGCCAATCCAGACGTTATTGCCAATATTGACGGGTTTTCCAAACTCCACGCCGCTGTTTCGTTCTTCCGCGTCCAGGGGATGGGTAGCCGTATAAATATGAACACCCGGTGCGAGCATGCAGTTATCGCCAATATGAACAGGGCAGACATCCAGCATCACGCAGTCGAAGTTAGCGTAAAAGTTTTTGCCCAGATAAATGTTATATCCGTAGTCGCAGCGGAAGCTCGGCTCAATATAAGCGCCTGCACTTTGTCCCAGAAGTTCCGCCAGAATGTTCTGGCGTTCTGTTTTTTCATCAGGCGCGGTATGGTTATAGCGGTAAACCAGATGGCGGGCCCGCAGTCGGTCAGCCCGTAACGTCTCATCGCCGGGGCGGTAATGTTCACCGGCAATCATTTTCTGTTTTTCTAAGCTCATTGGAAACCTCTCTGGATGTTATTACCGAAGGGTAATCGGAACAGGCCAGAAGGGGAACGTTCCCGAAAAGCCGATGTGACTGACGTCACAACATTGCTGCTGATGAACACGTTTTACACGGAGACCTGGCCTGGGCACAGGGAGCATAACGGGACAGGTAAATACTCAGAACGAGGCGTAGAACTCTACAGACACCCTTCAAAGATTAACGGACAAATTTCCACACAGAAGTAGGGATTTTGTCATACAGTTTATTCATTGTCAGTTCAGCAAGACGATGGTCAGCGGCTGAATAAAATACCGCCAGTTCATTATCAGAAAGCTCGTATTTATTCTTTTCAATGACGCGCTCAAGCGTATCAATTGACTGACAACGTCGTAAGCGCATCAAATAATCGATTTTTGTGAGTGGTTTATCAGACATAAATTCACCTTAGTAATTGTAATAATTTTAACAGGAAAGACTCACCGGGTTAGCTCTGCTCACGTTGACGAAACAGCGGAATAGCCGATTTCCCGATTTACGCCATTTTTGCAAATCCTGCGCGTTAATGCCGTAACTGCTGAACAACATAAAGGTGTCGTCCAGGTATTCATCAATTTGCTCAATGAGCTTATTATCTTCATTGTACTTAATTTTATAATTAAGTGCGAAGGTTGCGATATGCTCTATCAGCTCATTCAACTGTAAATTGATGGCAGATGTTGGGTCGTTTACCCAGCCATGGTTACTTTCATCAAGATTGGCAAGGCAGTCATGGTACAAGGATTCGCAGAGAAATTTCAACTGCGCGATATCATGCCTTTTTGGCGAGTACTCGTCCATAGCGCATCCCCTTCTGAGTGATTTCTTACTCACCGAACATCATTGTCGGGATGGATACAACTGACTTAGCTACATGAGTGCTGTGTTCCTGATAACCTAACTATAAGCCACTCCTTCCTGGATTTCACCGCGCTATTACGAAAAATTACAAATAAAAACCGCAGGCTGGGAGCGTGTACGCAAATGGTCACCCTGGACTCAACGTTTTTATCCAAATTAACGACGGGGTTTTATCGCTTCCTTACGTTTCATCGGCTTAGCAAAAATGATGAGAAAAGTTCAGATTCAGACTTATCTTTGTAAGAACTTCTTATTAGGAATATTCCTAATAGCTTAAGCGGGGAAATGAAATTAAAAAAATCCTGAATTCACCGATTAAGGTATCAGTTAATTATGATATGTCTATTTAAGATGGCAGAAAATAAATAGAGCCACAATAAGCGTAATTTATGATTTTTTCTGAAAATGAAAAAGGCCGCTAATGCGGCCTTTTTATCATGTGGAACCGGTATCAGTGAGGTTCTACCGAATGACTGTGTTCAACATCTTCATTCTTGCGGCTAAAGCGGCGGCGAACCACCACGAAGAACACCGGTACGAAGAAGATAGCCAGTACGGTCGCGGTAACCATACCGCCCATTACGCCTGTACCTACCGCGTTCTGCGCGCCGGAGCCTGCGCCGGAGCTGATAACCAGCGGCAGGACGCCGAGGATAAACGCCAGCGACGTCATCAGGATTGGGCGCAGACGCATACGAACCGCTTCAAGCGTCGCCTCAATAAGGCCTTTGCCCTCTTTCTCCATCAGATCTTTGGCGAATTCAACGATAAGTATCGCGTTCTTCGCCGACAAGCCAATGGTTGTCAGCAGGCCTACCTGGAAGTAAACGTCGTTGGTCAGTCCGCGGAACGTTGCCGCAAGCAGCGCACCGATAACCCCGAGTGGAACCACCAGCATAACGGAGAACGGAATCGACCAGCTCTCGTACAGTGCCGCCAGACACAGGAAGACCACAATCAGTGAAATGGCGTACAGGGCAGGGGCCTGGTTACCGGACAGACGTTCCTGATAGGACATACCGGTCCAGTCGTAGCCGATACCCGCAGGCAGTTTGCTTGCCAGTTCTTCCATCAGGTTCATGGCTTCACCGGTGCTTCGGCCCGGAGCAGCCTGACCCAGGATCTCCATCGATGGCAGACCGTTATAGCGTTCCAGACGCGGAGAACCGTATTCCCAGCGTGAGGTTGAGAACGCCGAGAACGGTACCATCTGACCATTGCTGCCGCGCACGAACCAATTGTTGATATCGTTTGGCAACATACGGTACTGCGCCTCGGACATCACGTACACTTTCTTCACACGACCGCGGTCGATGAAGTCGTTAACGTAGCTACCGCCCCAGGCTGCGCCCAGCGTGGTGTTGATGTCACTGATGGATACGCCCAGCGCCTGGGCTTTCTCCTGGTCGATATCGATCTTGTACTGCGGCGTATCTTCCAGGCCGTTTGGACGCACGCCGACCAGCAGGTCAGGGTGTTTAGCGACTTCACCAAACAGCTGGTTACGCGCCTGCGTCAGTTTTTCGTGGCCCAGACCGCCCTGGTCAATCAGCTGGAAGTCGAAGCCGGTCGCCGTACCCAGTTCAACAATCGCTGGCAGGTTAAAGGCGAAGACCATCGCATCTTTAATCTGCGAGAAGGTGCCCATTGCACGACCGGTGATAGCTTCAACCTTGTTCTTTTCGCCCGGACGTTCAGACCAGTCTTTCAGAGAAACGAAGGCAATACCGGTGTTCTGACCACGACCCGCAAAGCCAAAGCCGTTAACCGCAAACACGGACTCAACGTTGTCTTTCTCTTTGGTGAGATAGTAGTCCGTCACTTCATCCAGCACTTTCTGGGTACGCTCTTGCGAGGCACCCGCTGGAAGCTGTGCCATCGTCAAGAACACGCCCTGGTCTTCATCTGGCAGGAACGAGCTTGGCAGACGAACGAACAGGAAGGCCATGCCCACCACGATGATGATATAGAGCAGCAGGTAACGACCGGTGCTGCGCAGGATGTTACCCACGCTGTCGGTGTAGTGGTGCGTGCTCTTATCGAACATGCGGTTAAACCAGCCGAAGAACCCTTTATGCTCGCCGTGACCGCCTTTCTGAATCGGCTTCAGCATGGTGGCACACAGCGCAGGCGTCAGGATCAACGCCACCAGCACCGACAGCGCCATCGCGGAAACGATGGTAATGGAGAACTGGCGGTAAATCGCACCGGTAGAGCCCCCGAAGAAGGCCATCGGGATAAATACCGCAGACAGCACCATCGCGATACCGACCAGCGCGCCCTGGATTTGACCCATTGATTTACGGGTCGCTTCCTTCGGCGGCAGACCTTCCTCCGCCATCACACGCTCGACGTTCTCGACCACGACGATGGCGTCATCCACCAGCAGGCCGATGGCGAGCACCATCCCGAACATCGTCAGGGTGTTTATCGAGTAGCCAAATATCGACAGGATCGCAAAGGTCCCGAGCAATACCACCGGCACGGCAATCGTTGGGATAAGCGTCGCGCGGAAGTTTTGCAGGAACAGGTACATCACCAGGAATACCAGGATGATCGCCTCAACCAGCGTCTTAACCACTTCATGAATCGAGATTTTGACGAACGGCGTGGTGTCGTACGGATAAACGATTTTCAGACCTGACGGGAAGAACGGTTCCATCTTCTTCAGCTCTGCGCGGATCGCCGTGGCGGTGTCCAGGGCGTTAGCGCCGGTCGCCAGTTTGATACCCAGACCGGAAGCCGGTTTACCGTTGAACTTCGCGATGATGTCGTAGTTCTCACCGCCCAGCTCAACTTTCGCCACGTCGCGCAGGCGAACCTGCGAACCGTCCTGATTCACCTTCAGCAGAATTTTGCTGAATTCATCGGCAGAGGTCAGACGGGTCTGCGCGATGATCGAGGCGTTAAGCTGCTGGCCTTTCACCGGCGGCGTACCGCCTAACTGACCGGCCGCTACCTGGGCGTTCTGCGCTTTAATCGCGCTGATCACGTCAACCGGCGTCAGCTGGAAGTTGTTCAGCTTGTTCGGATCCATCCAGATACGCATCGCGTACTGGGAACCGAACAGCTGCACGTCACCCACACCGGAAGTACGGCTAATAGCGTCCTTCATGTTGGCGCCCACGTAGTCGGAAATATCCTCCTGCGTCATGGTGCCGTTGGTGTTGATAACGCCGACAACCATCAGGAAGCTACTGGACGATTTCTCGACGCTCACACCCTGCTGTTGTACTTCCTGCGGCAGCAAAGGCATTGCCAGCTGCAGTTTGTTCTGCACCTGAACCTGCGCAATGTCAGCATCCGTACCTGACTGGAAGGTCAGGGTGATCTGCACCGTACCGGTGGAGTCACTGTTTGAGGACATGTACATCAGGTTATCGATACCGTTCATGTTCTGTTCGATAACCTGGGTGACGGTGTCCTGCACCGTTTTCGCATCAGCCCCCGGGTAGGTTGCGGAAATTGTCACCGCCGGTGGCGCAATCGTTGGATATTGCGCGACAGGCAGCTTCAGGATCGCAAGTCCCCCGGCCAGCATGATGATTATGGCGATCACCCACGCAAATATGGGGCGATCGATAAAGAAATTAGGCATGTCTTAACGGCTCCTGTTTAAGTTAAGACTTGGTTTGTTCTGACTGGCCAGCGGCCGAAGCTTGTTGTTTATCGTCAGATTTCACTTCCTGTGCTTTAACCTGCGCGCCAGGACGAACTTTTTGCAAACCAGTAACAATCACGCGATCGCCATCTTTCAGACCTTCCGTCACCAGCCATTTATCGCCAATCGCCTGGGTGGCGGTGATATTGCGCGTTTCGACTTTGTCATCAGCCCCAACAACCAGCGCGCTCGCATCGCCGCGTGGCGTACGGGTCACACCCTGCTGTGGAACCAGAAGTGCGGTTGGATTCGTTCCTTCTTCCAGACGCGCGCGAACGAACATACCTGGCAGCAGATTTTTGTCAGGGTTCGGGAAAATCGCACGTAAGGTGATGGAACCGGTAGTCTGGTCGACCGTCACGTCAGAGAATTCCAGGGTTCCTTCCTGCGGGAACTTGATACCGTCATTGGTAATCAGCTCCACTTTGGCTTTGCCGTTTTCCTGTTTCAGGGTGCCGTTAGCCAGCTCCTGTTTCAGGCGCAGGAAATCGTTGCTGGACTGCGTCACGTCAACGTAGATCGGATCAAGCTGCTGCACGGTTGCCAGCGCATTGGTCTGACCGTTCTGCACCAGCGCCCCTTCCGTGACGGAAGATTTACCAATACGACCGCTGATAGGGGAGGTCACTTTGGTATAGGCCAGGTTAATGCGCGCGGTTTCGACGGCCGCTTTGGCTGCCACCACGGCCGCGTTAGCCTGCTGTGCATCGGCCAGAGCGGTATCGTAATCCTGTTGGCTGATGTACTTGGTACCGAGCAGCTTTTGGTAGCGGTTCAACGTCAGCTGAGCAATTTTGGCCGCGGCTTGTGCTTTCGCCAGGTCGCCTTTCGCACTTTCATAAGAGGCCTGATAGGTTGCTGGATCAATCTGATACAGAGACTCACCGGCTTTCACATCACCACCTTCGGTGAAGTTACGCTTCAGGATAATGCCGCTGACCTGAGGACGCACTTCCGCAATGCGGTAAGCATTGGTACGGCCTGGTAATTCGGTGGTGATTTGTAGAGGTTCAGATTTGAGCGTCACGACGCCTACTTCTGGCGCCTGCTGAGCTCCTTGTTGAGCTGGTTTGTCGTCACATCCTGTTAGCGCTAAGCTGCCTGAGAGCATCAGAACGACCGCCAGAGGCGTTAACCCTCTGTTTTTGTTCATATGTAAACCTCGAGTGTCCGATTTCAAATTGATCAAGGGTCCTGAGTCTAAAAACCCATTGCTGCGTTTATATTATCGTCATGCTATGGTACATACATTCACAAATGTATGTAAATCTGACTCCTGTAAATTCACCCACCTATGGCACGAAAAACTAAACAACAAGCGCTGGAAACCCGACAACACATTCTGGATGTGGCAATACGTTTGTTCTCGCAGCAGGGTGTTTCATCCACCTCGCTGGCGCAGATTGCTCAGGCTGCCGGTGTGACGCGAGGAGCGATTTACTGGCATTTTAAAGATAAGTCAGATCTGTTCAGTGAAATCTGGGAGCTTTCAGAGTCCAGCATTAGCGATCTCGAGAGTGAGTATCGGGCAAAATTCCCTGACGATCCACTCTCAGTATTGAGAGAAATATTAGTATATATCCTTGAAGCAACGGTAGTTGAAGAACGTCGCAGATTAATGATGGAGATTATTTTTCATAAATGCGAGTTCGTGGGCGAGATGGCGGTGGTGCAGCAGGCGCAACGCAGCCTTAGCCTGGAGAGCTATGATCGTATTGAACAGAATCTGAACCTGTGTATGCAGGCAAAACTCTTACCGGCCAATCTCTTGACCCGACGGGCGGCAATCCTGATGCGCAGCTACATTTCAGGTCTGATGGAAAACTGGCTTTTCTCGCCGCAATCCTTTGACCTCAAAGAGGAAGCCCGCAGCTACGTGGCGATTTTACTGGAAATGCTACAGCTCTGCCCCACGCTGCGCAGCGACGCGCCTTCGCTAACGGCCTGATCCCTTTCCAGGATTTATCTCAGAGGATAACGTTCGCGCTATTCTGCTTTCAGCGAGCGTGATATTCTTCACGCCGGACTATTTTCGGTCATCTTCTGACATCATTCACAACTATGCTGCCCATCAATCGCTCGCAACATCCTGTTTTTGCATTGCTCTTTGCGATGCTGTTTTTCTTCGCCACGGCGCCGCTGACCTGGGCCCGCGCCGATAACAGCAATGATATTCCCTCGCGCAGCGATGTTCAGTCGCAGCTCGACACGCTGAACAAACAAAAAGATCTCTCCCCTCAGGAGAAACTCGTCCAGCAGGATCTGACGGAAACGCTGGAAACGCTGGATAAAATTGAACGCATCAAAGCGGAAACCGTCCAGCTTCGCCAGAAGGTGGCGCAGGCGCCTGAAAACATGCGTAAGGCCACCGACGCGCTGAATGCCCTCAGCGATGTGGATAACGATGACGAGACGCGCAAGACGCTCTCGACGCTCTCTTTACGCCAGCTGGAGTCCCGCGTCGCGCAGCTGCTTGACGACCTGCAAACCGCGCAGTCGGATCTCGCCACCTATAACAGCCAGCTTGTCTCGCTGCAGACCCAGCCCGAGCGCGTGCAAAACGCGATGTACGCCGCGTCTCAGCAGCTGCAGCAGATCCGCAACCGTCTGAACGGCACGACGGTAGGCGAAGGCACGCTGCGCCCGACGCAGCAAACCCTGCTGCTGGTACAGCAGACCTTGCTCAATGCGCAAATCGAACAGCAGCGTAAAAGCCTGGAAGGGAATACGGTGCTGCAGGACACGCTTCAGAAACAGCGTGATTACGTCACCGCGAATATTAACCGCCTGGAACACCAGCTTCAGCTGTTGCAGGAGGCGGTCAACAGCAAACGCCTGACCCTGACGGAAAAAACCGCCCAGGAGGCCGTATCGCCTGACGAAACCGCCCGCATTCAGGCAAATCCGCTGGTGAAACAGGAGCTCGAGGCCAACCACCAGCTTAGCCAGCGCCTGATACTGGCGACGGAAAACGGCAACTCGCTGGTTCAGCAAAATATCAAAGTGAAGAACTGGCTGGATCGCGCGCTGCAGGCTGAACGCAACATCAAAGAGCAGATTGCGGTCCTGAAGGGCAGCCTCCTGCTGTCGCGTATTCTCTACCAGCAGCAGCAGACGCTCCCGTCCGCCGATGAGCTGGAGGACATGACCAACCGCATTGCGGATTTACGTCTGGAACAGTTTGACGTCAACCAGCAGCGTGATGCCCTTTTCCAGAGCGATGCCTTTGTCGCCAAAATTGAAGAGGGGCATTCCAGCGACGTGAACCCGGAAGTGCACGACGCGCTGCTCCAGGTCGTCGATATGCGTCGCGAGCTGCTGGACCAGCTCAACAAACAGCTGGGCAACCAGCTGATGATGGCCATTAACCTGCAAATCAACCAGCAGCAGCTGGTGAGCGTCTCGAAAAGTCTGCAGGAGATACTGACCCAGCAGATTTTCTGGGTGAACAGCAACAAGCCGATGGACTGGGACTGGGTCAAATCCTTCCCGGAGACGCTGAAAACGCAGATTAAGAGCATGAAGATCACCGTAAACTGGGAGAAAGCCTGGCCTGCGGTGACGATTGCCCTGCTGGCGGGATTACCGCTGCTGCTGATTGCCGGTCTGATCCGCTGGCGTCTGGGCTGGCTGAGAAACTACCAGGCGAAGCTGGCCTCCGAAGTGGGGCAGCTGCGCAACGATAGCCAGCTCCATACGCCAAAAGCGATTCTCATCGATCTCATCCGCGCCCTGCCGGTGTGTCTGATTATTCTGGCCGTGGGCCTGATTCTGCTCACCATGCAGCTCAACGTCAGCGACCTGCTGTGGGCGTTCAGTAAAAAACTGGCGCTGTTCTGGCTGGTGTTTGGCGTGTGCTGGAAGGTGCTGGAAAAAGACGGCGTGGCGGTGCGTCATTTCAACATGCCAGCGCAGCTGACCAGCCACTGGCGTCGTCAGATTGTGCGCATCAGCCTGGCGCTCCTGCCGCTGCACTTCTGGTCGGTTGTCTCTGAGCTTTCTCCGCTGCACCTGATGGATGACGTGCTGGGCCAGCTGGTTATCCTGCTGAACCTGCTGCTGATTGCGATCCTGATGTGGCCGATGTGTCGCGACAGCTGGCGTGATAAAGAGTCCCACAATATTCGCCTGGCCACCGTGACGGTGCTGGCGATCATTCCGCTGGCGCTAATGGTGCTGACGGCAACGGGCTACTTCTATACCACGCTGCGCCTGTCCGGGCGCTGGATTGAAACGGTCTATCTGGTGATCGTCTGGAACCTGCTCTATCAGACCGTGCTGCGCGGCCTGAGCGTGGCGGCCCGCCGCATTGCCTATCGCCGTGCTATCGCGCGTCGTCAGCATCAGGTTAAAGAGGGGGCCGAAGGCGCGGAGCCTCAGGAAGAGCCGACCATCGCCCTGGAGCAGGTTAACCAGCAGACGCTGCGCATCACCATGCTGGTGATGATCGCCCTGTTTGCGGTGATGTTCTGGGCTATCTGGTCCGATCTTATTACCGTTTTCGCCTATCTCGACAGTATTACCCTCTGGCAATACAACGGTACCGAAGCGGGCGCGGCGGTCATGAAAAGCGTGACCATGGGCAGCCTGCTGTTTGCGCTGGTGTCGTCGGTGGTGGCCTGGGCGCTGATTCGCAACCTGCCAGGCCTGCTTGAAGTGCTGCTCCTGTCACGTCTGAATCTCCGCCAGGGGGCGTCCTACGCCATTACCACGATCCTCAACTACGTGATCATTATTGTTGGGGCGATGACGGTCTTTGGCTCGCTTGGCGTCTCGTGGGATAAACTGCAGTGGCTGGCTGCCGCCCTCTCGGTCGGTCTGGGTTTTGGCCTGCAGGAGATCTTCGGTAACTTCGTGTCCGGCCTGATCATCCTGTTCGAACGTCCGGTACGAATCGGTGATACCGTCACCATCGGCACCTTCTCCGGTACGGTCAGCAAGATCCGTATTCGTGCCACCACCATCACCGACTTCGATCGCAAAGAGGTGATCATCCCGAACAAAGCGTTCGTGACCGAGCGCCTGATCAACTGGTCGCTCTCCGATACGGTGACGCGCGTGGTGATCCGCCTGGGCGTAGCCTACGGATCGGATCTGGAGAAGGTGAAAGAGGTACTGCTCAAGGCGGCGTCAGAACACCCGAAAGTGATGCACGATCCGGCGCCGGCGGTCTTCTTCACCACCTTTGGGCCGAGCACGCTGGATCACGAGCTGCGTTTATACGTGCGCGAGCTGCGTGACCGCAGCTACACGGTGGATGAACTCAACCGCTCTATCGATCGTCTGTGTCGTGAAAACGATATTAATATCGCCTTCAACCAGCTTGAGGTTCACCTGCGCAACGAGAAGGGTGATGAGCATACGGAAGTGAAGCGCGACATTAAGGGTGACGATCCTACGCCTGCTTAATCTATTTTCTCTCAGCCCTCAGGGGCGAGGGAACGATTTTCCCCCTCTCCCTCAGGGAGAGGGCTGGGGTGAGGGTAATTTTCCTTCAAAATCCCGCCGCACAATCTCCAGCGCCTTAAGCACCGTCTCGGCGGGGATCTCATGATTCTCGAGAAGCATAATCAAATCGACGGCCAGCTTGACCTCATCGGGTGCATTTTCCAGTGACATGGGTGTGGCTCCTGTTAACGGGTCAAACGTTCAATGACGCGCTCAATCTCGTCCCGCGCCTGACGGCAGCGGACGATACGTCCTTCCAGCGCGCTAATCTCGCGCATCAATAGCTGCTGCTCTTCCAGCGTCTCGCTGTTGTTTAGCCGCGTCTCGCGCTCGCGCTTCATCTCAAAGAGCCGGCGCTCAAACTCCTGGTTCTCCAGCCGCTTGCGCTGCCATTTACCGAGCCCCGGCGAGGCGCTGTCCCAGGCGCGCAGCGGCCAGGCGGCGATTTCGCGATGCAGAGCGGTGATCTGCTCTGTGAGATGCTCTGCGAGCCACGCCACCTGTTCCTGCTGTTCACTCTCAACCGCATGGCGAAGCTCGTCGAGGTTCGTCTGCGCTTCCGCCAGGTAATCCTGAATGACGGTGCTGCGGGTACGAAAAAGCTGCCGGTCAAAGCGCGGTTTCAGCGTGGCGTGGCCCATCAGCGGTGTAGCCTGCTCCCGCAGAGCACTAAGCTGATTTTGCAGCCTCTCAAGAAGCAGTGCTGTTTTCAAGGCGCTCTCCAGTGGTAAAGTAGCCGTTCAGTTTGATAACGATTCGCATTATGAAGCGTACTATTTTAATCATCATTGGCTGGCTCGCGGTAGTGCTTGGCACGCTGGGCGTGTTTTTACCCTTGCTGCCGACCACCCCGTTTATCCTGCTTGCGGCCTGGTGCTTCGCCCGCTCGTCGCCGCGTTTTCACCACTGGCTGCTCTATCGCTCGTGGTTTGGCGGCTATCTGCGGCACTGGCAAAAACACCGGGCCATGCCGCCCGGCGCGAAGCCGCGCGCGATCGCGGTGATCCTCATCACCTTCGCTATTTCATTATGGCTGGTGAAAATGATGTGGGTACGTATTCTGCTGCTGGCGATCCTCTCCTGCCTGCTTTTCTTCATGTGGCGGATCCCCGTGGTTGATGAAAAGCAACAAAAGCACTGAAGCCTCATCATGGCTGTTGCAATTATCACGCGCAGCCAGTAAATTCGACCGTTTTCGAGCACAGGTGCGCCTGGTCAAAGGTTAATCAATTGTTGCCTTGGCCGACTCGTTGCGCGCTGTGAGTAACACTGTTTCATTTAGGCAAAACCGATGACCGCAACTGCACAGCAGCTTGAATATCTGAAAAACAGCATCAAAAGCATCCAGGACTATCCAAAGCCTGGCATTCTTTTCCGTGATGTCACCAGCTTGCTGGAAGACCCGAAAGCGTACGCGCTCAGCATTGAACTGCTGGTCGAGCGTTATAAAAACGCCGGGATCACCAAAGTAGTAGGTACCGAAGCCCGTGGCTTCCTGTTTGGCGCACCGGTTGCGCTGGCAATGGGCGTGGGTTTTGTGCCGGTGCGTAAGCCGCGCAAACTGCCGCGTGAAACCATTGCTGAGAGCTATGAGCTGGAGTACGGCACCGATCAGCTGGAGATCCACGTTGATGCGATCAAGCCTGGCGACAAAGTGCTGGTGGTGGACGATCTGCTGGCAACCGGCGGTACCATTGAAGCGACCGTGAAATTGATCCGTCGTCTGGGTGGTGAAGTGACCGACGCGGCATTCATCATCAACCTGTTCGATCTCGGCGGTGAGCAGCGCCTGGAAAAACAGGGCATCACCAGCTACAGCCTGGTGCCTTTCCCGGGTCATTAATCCCGGTTTTCACAACCTCGCTCAATGGGTGAGGTTGTGATAGCATTCCCCTCCATAAATTCACCTTCCAGCGTTGCAGAGCCTGCCCATGAGTTATCAGGTGTTAGCCCGTAAATGGCGACCACAAACCTTTGCTGACGTTGTCGGTCAGGAACATGTGCTGACGGCCCTGGCGAACGGCTTGTCGCTAGGTCGCATCCATCACGCCTATCTTTTCTCCGGCACCCGCGGCGTCGGTAAGACCTCTATTGCCCGTTTGCTGGCAAAAGGTCTCAACTGCGAAACCGGGATCACCGCCACGCCGTGCGGCGTATGTGATAACTGCCGGGAGATCGAGCAGGGGCGTTTTGTCGATCTGATCGAGATCGACGCCGCCTCGCGTACCAAAGTGGAAGATACCCGCGATCTGCTCGATAACGTGCAGTACGCCCCGGCGCGCGGCCGCTTCAAGGTCTACCTGATCGATGAAGTGCACATGCTGTCGCGCCACAGCTTCAACGCCCTGCTGAAAACGCTGGAAGAGCCGCCCGCGCACGTGAAGTTCCTGCTGGCGACCACCGATCCGCAAAAGCTGCCGGTCACGATTTTGTCGCGCTGCCTGCAGTTCCACCTGAAGGCGCTGGACGTTGAGCAGATCCGCACGCAGCTTGAGCACATTCTTGATGAAGAGAAGATTGTTCACGAGCCGCGAGCCCTGCAGCTGCTGGCCCGGGCGGCGGACGGCAGCCTGCGTGATGCGCTCAGCCTGACCGACCAGGCGATTGCCAGCGGTGACGGCAAGCTCTCCACCGAGGCGGTCAGCACCATGCTCGGCACGCTGGATGACGATCAGGCGCTGTCGCTTATCGAGGCGATGATCGCCGCCAACGGCGAACGCGTGATGTCGCAGGTGAACGCGGCCGCTGCCCGCGGTATCGAATGGGAAGGACTGCTGGTTGAGATGCTCAGCCTGCTGCACCGCGTGGCGATGCTGCAGCTTTCTCCGTCCGCCATCGGAGCGGATATGGCCGCCATTGAACAGCGGATGCGTGAACTTGCCCGCACCGTGCCGCCTGCCGACGTGCAGCTGTACTACCAGACGCTGCTGATTGGCCGCAAAGAGTTACCGTTCGCGCCGGATCCACGAATGGGCGTTGAAATGACGCTGCTGCGCGCGCTGGCGTTCCACCCGCGCATGCCATTGCCGGAGCCGGAAGCGCCGCGGCAGTCTTTCGCGCCGGTCGCCCCTACGGCGGTGATGTCGCCGCAGCAGGTGCCACCGCAGCCGACACCGCCGCCGCCGCAAAACGTGCCGCTGTCGGATGCCACCAGTTCGGTGCTTGCCGCACGCAGCCAGCTGCAGCGTGCGCAGGGAGTAACCAAACCAAAAAAGAGTGAACCGGCAGCGCCAGGAAGAGCGCGGCCGGTGAACAACGCCGCGCTTGAACGACTGGCCTCGGTAACGGAGCGCGTACAGTCGCGTCCTGCACCGTCCGCGCTCGAGCAGAAAGCCCCGGTGAAAGAAGAGGCTTACCGCTGGAAGGCAACCACCATCACCGAAGAGGTGAAGGAAGAGGTCGCCACGCCGAAAGCGCTGAAAAAGGCGCTGGAGCATGAGAAAACGCCGGAGCTTTCCGCGAAGCTTGCTGAAGAGTCCATTGCGCGCGACCCCTGGGCCGCCGAGGTCAGCAAACTCCAGCTGCCGAAGCTGGTCGAGCAGGTCGCGCTGAATGCCTGGAAAGAGCAGGACGGCAATCAGGTGCGTTTGCACCTGCGTCCGGGCCAGCGGCACCTCAATTCCCCTGGCGCGCAAAAGGCGCTGGCCGAGGCGCTCACCGCATTACAGGGTGCGCCGGTTGAATTGACTATCATTGAAGATGATAATCCGGCAGTGAAAACGCCGCTCGAGTGGCGTCAGGCCATTTATGAAGAAAAGCTCGCGCAGGCGCGCGAGGCGATTATTGCGGATAACAACATTCAGACCCTGCGCCGGTTCTTCGACGCCGATCTGGATGAAGAGAGTATTCGCCCCATTTGATCGTGAGTCTGACTTACGGTTGTAATCCTTAAACGTGAAAGAAGAGAGAAGCCTATGTTTGGTGGAAAAGGCGGTCTGGGTGGCCTGATGAAGCAGGCTCAGCAGATGCAGGAAAAAATGCAGAAGATGCAGGAAGAGATCGCTCAGCTGGAAGTCACGGGTGAATCCGGTGCCGGTCTGGTCAAAGTGACCATCAACGGTGCGCACAACTGCCGTCGCGTGGAAATCGACCCGAGCCTGCTCGAAGACGACAAAGAGATGCTGGAAGATCTGGTTGCAGCCGCGTTTAACGATGCCGCTCGCCGTATCGACGAAACTCAGAAAGAGAAAATGGCCTCTGTTTCCAGCGGTATGCAGCTGCCGCCTGGCTTCAAGATGCCATTCTGATGCAAACCAGTCCGCTGCTCACGCAGTTAATGGAAGCACTGCGCTGCCTGCCGGGCGTTGGCCCGAAGTCGGCGCAGCGCATGGCGTTTACGCTATTGCAGCGCGACCGCAGCGGCGGGATGCGCCTGGCGCAGGCTTTAACCCGCGCCATGTCAGAAATTGGTCACTGTGCGGATTGCCGCACCTTTACCGAGCAGGACGTGTGTAACATCTGTACGAACCCGCGTCGTCAGGAAAACGGTCAGATTTGCGTGGTGGAGAGTCCGGCGGACATCTACGCCATCGAACAAACCGGGCAGTTTTCCGGCCGCTACTTCGTGCTGATGGGGCATCTCTCCCCGCTGGACGGTATTGGCCCGGATGATATCGGTCTTGACCGCCTTGAACAGCGTCTTGAGTCCGAAACCATCAAAGAGGTGATCCTCGCCACCAACCCAACGGTGGAAGGGGAGGCAACCGCCAACTACATCGCCGAACTGTGCTCGCAGTACGGCGTTGACGCCAGCCGCATCGCCCACGGCGTGCCGGTGGGCGGCGAGCTGGAAATGGTCGACGGCACCACGCTGTCGCACTCTCTGGCCGGGCGTCACAAGATTATTTTCTGACCAAACGGAGGCTGCGCGCGCGGCCTCCGCTTGAAAATTTCCCCCCTTATCCCCATCTCTCACTCAACGTTTTAAAACCCCATTAAATGGCATTGTTGAGGTCGACATAGATGAAAGGACAAGAAACCCGTGGTTTCCAGTCAGAAGTAAAACAGCTTCTGCACCTGATGATCCATTCCCTGTATTCCAACAAAGAAATTTTCCTGCGTGAGCTGATTTCCAACGCCTCGGACGCGGCGGACAAGCTGCGCTTCCGCGCGCTGTCTAACCCGGACCTGTACGAAGGTGACGGCGAGCTGCGCGTGCGCGTCTCGTTCAATAAAGAGAACCGCACCCTGACCATCGCCGATAACGGCATCGGGATGAACCGCGACGAGGTGATCGACCACCTCGGCACCATCGCCAAATCCGGCACCAAAGCGTTCCTTGAGTCCATGGGCTCTGACCAGGCGAAAGACAGCCAGCTCATCGGCCAGTTCGGCGTGGGCTTCTACTCGGCGTTTATCGTGGCCGACAAAGTTACCGTCCGTACCCGTGCGGCAGGCGACAGCGCCGAGAACGGCGTGCTGTGGGAATCCAAAGGGGAAGGCGAATATACCGTTGATGACATCACCAAAGCGGATCGCGGTACCGAAATCACCCTGCACCTGCGTGAAGGGGAAGATGATTTCCTGAACGACTGGCGCGTGCGCTCCATCATCAGCAAATATTCCGATCACATCGCCCTGCCGGTAGAGATTGAAAAACAGGAAGAGAAAGACGGTGAAACCGTGGTTTCCTGGGAGAAGATCAACAAGGCGCAGGCGCTGTGGACGCGCAACAAGTCTGAAATTAAAGACGACGAATATAACGAGTTCTACAAGCACATCGCCCACGACTTTACCGACCCGCTGACCTGGAGCCACAACCGCGTGGAAGGTAAGCAGGAGTACACCAGCCTGCTGTACATTCCGGCACAGGCGCCGTGGGACATGTGGAACCGCGATCACAAGCACGGCCTGAAGCTGTACGTGCAGCGCGTGTTCATCATGGACGACGCCGAGCAGTTCATGCCGAACTACCTGCGCTTCGTGCGTGGTCTGATCGATTCCAACGATCTGCCGCTGAACGTCTCCCGTGAGATCCTTCAGGACAGCACCGTCACCCGTAACCTGCGCAACGCCCTGACCAAACGTGCGCTGCAGATGCTGGAGAAACTGGCGAAAGACGATGCGGAAAAATATCAGACCTTCTGGAAACAGTTTGGCCTGGTGCTGAAAGAAGGCCCGGCAGAAGACACCGCGAACGTTGAAACGATCGCCAGGCTGCTGCGCTTCGCCTCTACGCACACCGACTCCTCCGCGCAGACCGTGTCGCTGGAAGAGTACGTCTCCCGCATGAAAGAAGGGCAGGAGAAGATCTACTACATCACCGCCGACAGCTACGCGGCGGCGAAGAGCAGCCCGCACCTGGAGCTGCTGCGTAAGAAAGGCATCGAAGTGCTGCTGCTTTCTGACCGCATCGACGAGTGGATGATGAACTACCTGACCGAGTTCGACGGTAAGGCGTTCCAGTCCGTAGCCAAGGCCGACGAGTCCATCGACAAGCTGGCGGATGAAGTGGACGAAAGCGCGAAAGAAGCCGAGAAGGCGCTGGAGCCGTTCGTTGAGCGCGTGAAAACCCTACTGGGCGATCGCGTGAAAGAGGTGCGCTTCACGCACCGTCTGACCGATACTCCGGCGATTGTCACCACCGATGCGGACGAAATGAGCACCCAGATGGCGAAACTGTTCGCGGCGGCGGGCCAGGCGATGCCGGAAGTGAAATATATCTTTGAGCTTAATCCGGATCATCCTCTGGTGAAACGCGCGGCGGATACCCAGGACGACGCCCGCTTTGCCGAGTGGGTTGAACTGCTGCTGGATCAGTCCCTGCTGGCCGAGCGCGGCACGCTGGAAGATCCTAACCTGTTCATTAAACGTGTGAATGCGCTACTGCTGGCGTAATTAAACACCTGCCCCTCACCCTGCCCTCTCCCCAAAGGGGAGAGGGTGTTCAAATTCCCTCTCCCCTTTGGGGAGAGGGTTAGGGTGAGGGGAAACAACCGCACTAATGCAAATAATCTCCCCCCGTTAACCGTTTCAGCCTTCCCGCCTTCCTTGAGCGATGCCCGTTCTGGTGGTATTGTTTAGCGCTTTTGAAAAATTGAAACGACTTTTGAGGGGATTTTCGCAATGCGTATTATTCTGCTTGGCGCTCCGGGCGCGGGTAAAGGAACTCAGGCTCAGTTCATCATGGAGAAATACGGTATTCCGCAAATCTCCACCGGTGACATGCTGCGCGCCGCTGTAAAATCTGGCTCCGAGCTGGGTAAACAAGCGAAAGACATCATGGACGCAGGCAAGCTGGTGACCGACGAGCTGGTTATTGCTCTGGTCAAAGAGCGCATTGCGCAGGAAGACTGCCGTAACGGTTTCCTGCTGGACGGCTTCCCACGCACCATTCCTCAGGCTGACGCCATGAAAGAAGCGGGCATCAACGTGGACTACGTTCTGGAGTTCGACGTACCGGACGAGCTGATCGTTGACCGTATCGTTGGCCGTCGCGTACACGCTGCTTCTGGCCGCGTTTACCACATCAAATTCAACCCGCCTAAGGTTGAAGGCAAAGACGACGTGACCGGCGAAGAGCTGACCACCCGTAAAGACGATCAGGAAGAGACCGTGCGTAAACGCCTGGTGGAATACCATCAGATGACCGCGCCGCTGATCGGCTACTACACCAAAGAAGCGCAGGCGGGTAACACCAAATACGCCAAAGTTGACGGCACCAAAGCCGTGGCTGACGTACGTGCAGAGCTGGAAAAAATCCTCGGCTAATCGCGCGCCTCTCACCCGGGCTCCCGGGTGAGAAATATTCTCATCTTACCTATTACAGCAATGGGTTTCGTTTAAACGCATTTCCGCTACAATTGACAACCTATCAAATGGTTAAGAGGCGTGAATGAGTCAGGCGAAAACCGGCATCCTGCTTGCCAATCTGGGCACTCCAGAAGCACCTACATCAGACGCGGTAAAACGCTACCTGCGACAATTTTTAAGCGACACGCGCGTTGTGGATTTCCCGAGACTGCTGTGGTGGCCGCTGCTGCGTGGCGTCATTCTGCCGATTCGTTCTCCGCGCGTCGCCAAACTCTATCAGTCCGTCTGGATGGAAGAGGGCTCGCCGCTGATGGTATACAGCCGTCGTCAGGAAAAAGCGCTGGCCGCCCGACTGCCGGATATGCCCGTCGCGCTCGGCATGAGCTACGGAAAACCGTCCCTGCAAAGCGCGGTGGAATCACTGCTGGCGCAGGGCGTGGACCATATCGTCGTGCTGGCGCTCTACCCGCAGTACTCCTGCTCGACGGTGGCCGCCGTCTGGGACGAGCTTGCCCGCATTCTGGCGACCCGCCGCCGCATTCCGGGCGTGACCTTTATTCGCGACTACGCGGATAACGATCTCTACATCAAGGCGCTTGCCAACAGCGCGCGCGCGTCGTTTGAAAAGCACGGCGAGCCGGATCTGCTGCTCCTTTCCTATCACGGTATCCCACAGCGTTTCGCCAATGAAGGGGATGATTATCCACAGCGCTGCCGCGATACCACGCGCGAGCTGGTCTCTGCCCTTGGCCTGCCGCCGGATAAGGTGATGATGACCTTCCAGTCGCGCTTCGGCCGCGAGCCGTGGCTGACGCCGTACACCGATGAAACCCTCAAAATGCTGGGTGAGAAGGGCGTGAAGCACATTCAGGTGATGTCGCCGGGCTTCTCGGCTGACTGTCTGGAAACGCTGGAGGAGATCGCGGTGCAAAACCGGGAATTTTTCCTTGAGGCTGGCGGCGAAAAGTACGAGTACATTCCGGCGCTTAACGACTCGCCTGAGCATATCGACATGATGGTCTCGCTGGTAACGAACAGCCGCTGATCGCACTCCGGGCCGGGTTTGTGCTACCATTCCCGGCCCATATTCTTCGTACAGTTCAGACCATGAAATTTCCCGGTAAACGCAAATCCAAACACTACTTCCCCGTCGATGCCCGCGACCCGCTCCTGCAGCAAATCCAGCCAGAAAACGAAACCAGCGCGGCATGGGTCGTCGGTATCGATCAGACGCTGGTGGACATTGAAGCGAAAGTGGATGATGCGTTTGTCGCCCGTTACGGTCTGAGCGCCGGTCACTCGCTGGTGATTGAGGACGACGTTGCCGAAGCGCTGTATCAGGAGCTGGTGCGCGAAAGCCTGATTACCCATCAGTTCGCCGGTGGCACCATCGGCAATACCATGCATAACTACTCCGTGCTGGCCGACGACCGCTCGGTGCTGCTCGGCGTGATGTGCAGCAATATTGAAATCGGTGGCTATGCCTACCGCTATCTCTGCAACACCTCCAGCCGTACCGATCTGAACTACCTTCAGGGCGTCGACGGGCCTATTGGCCGCTGCTTTACGCTGATTAGCGATTCCGGCGAGCGTACTTTTGCCATCAGCCCGGGTCATATGAATAAGCTGCGCGCCGAGAGTATTCCGGAAGAGGTGATCGCGGGCGCCTCGGCGCTGGTGCTGACTTCCTATCTGGTGCGCTGTAAGCCGGGCGAGCCGATGCCGGAAGCGACCATGAAAGCGATCGAGTACGCGAAGAAATACAACGTGCCGGTCGTTCTGACGCTGGGCACGAAATTCGTTATCGCCGATAACCCGGAGTGGTGGCAGGCGTTCCTGAAAGAGCACGTCTCGATTCTGGCAATGAACGAAGAAGAGGCCGAAGCGCTGACCGGCGAAAGCGATCCGCTGCTGGCGTCTGACAAAGCGCTGGACTGGGTGGATCTGGTGCTCTGCACCGCCGGCCCGGTTGGGCTCTATATGGCGGGCTTCACGGAAGAAGAGAGCAAGCGCAAAACCCAGCACCCGCTGCTGCCCGGTGCGATTGCCGAGTTCAACCAGTACGAGTTCAGCCGCGGCATGCGCTACAAAGATTGCGTGAATCCGCTGCGAATCTACTCTCATATCGCGCCGTATATGGGCGGGCCGGAGAAGATCATGAACACCAACGGTGCGGGCGACGGCGCGCTGGCCGCACTGCTGCACGACATCACCGCTAACGCCTACCATAAAACCAACGTGCCGAACTCCAGCAAGCACAAGTTCAGCTGGCTGACCTATTCCTCGCTGGCGCAGGTGTGTAAATATGCCAACCGCGTGAGCTATCAGGTACTGAACCAGCACTCCCCGCGCTTAACGCGTGGTCTGCCGGAACGTGAAGACAGCCTCGAAGAGGCGTACTGGGACAGGTAAAAGAAAACCCCTCACCCTAACCCTCTCCCCATAGGGGAGAGGGGATAGCACGAAGCCGTCTTTTCTCCCTCGCCCCTATGGGGAGAGGGCCGGGGTGAGGGGACCAGACCGCACCAAACCTACCCCGTCACCCCTTCTTCAACCGGCGGATTCTCCAGCAGCGTCAGCATCGTATTCGCAATCTCGCGCTCGCCCATCACCACCTTATTTGCACCGCGCTCGGTAATGTACTCCACCTCGTCGTCATAGTGCGCCCGGGCGATAATCTCAATCGTTGGGCACTTCTCGCGTGCGGAAGCCACAATCTCGCCCGCTTCATAGCCGTTAGGTATGGTCAGCAGCAGCCAGCGCGCGCAGTCCAGATGCGCCAGATTCATGATCTCTTCGTTTGCCGCATTGCCCAGCACCGCACGAATCCCGCGCTCGCGCAGCTCGTCGACGCGGGTGCGTGAGGTCTCAATCACCACCAGCGGAATGCCCTGCGCCATCAGCTTCTCACCGAGCAGGCTGCCCACGCGGCCAAAGCCGACCAGCAGGGCGTGATTGCAAATATCCACCGGGATCTGCTTCTCTTCTTCGATGGCTTCTTCGAGCGTCTGTTCTTCCAGCGTTTCGGTTTTATCGAGGTATTTTTCCAGCAGGGCAAACAGCACCGGGTTCAGCATAATCGACAGAATCGCCCCCGCCAGCACCAGGTTTTGCCCCGCCTGCGGCAGCAGGTTCAGGGCCATGCCCAGACCGGCCAGAATAAAGGCGAACTCACCGATCTGCGCCAGGCTGGCGGCGATGGTCAACGCCGTCCGCGGCGAGTGGCCAAACATCCGCACCAGGAAGAAGGCGGCGAGCGACTTACCAAAGATGATGATCGCCAGCGTGCCCAGCACAGCCAGCGGCTGGTGAATCAGGACCATCGGGTCAAACAGCATCCCGACGGAGACGAAGAACAGCACGGCGAAGGCATCGCGCAGCGGCAGAGTGTCATGCGCCGCGCGGTGGCTCAGCTCGGACTCGTTCAGCACCATCCCGGCGAAGAACGCGCCCAGGGCAAAGGAGACGTCAAACAGCTCTACGGCACCAAAAGCGATACCCAGCGCCAGCGCCAGCACGGAGAGGGTGAACAGCTCGCGGGAGCCGGTTGCCGCGCTGCGGGACATGATCCACGGCACCAGACGGCGTCCCACCAGCATCATGATGGCGATAAATGCCACCACCTTACCGATGGTGATACTCATATCCAGCGCCAGCGAGGCAAAACCGACGTTGTCTTTTTCCATCATCCCGGCGACGGCTGGCAGCAGCACCAGCGTCAGGACCATCACCAGGTCTTCAACAATCAGCCAGCCTATCGCGATTTGCCCGCGCTGGCTGTCTATCAGCTGTCTCTCTTCAAGCGCGCGCAGCAGCACCACGGTACTGGCGGTTGAGAGACACAGCCCAAATACGATGCCGGTCATTAACGACCAGCCCAGCACCGCCGAAAGCGCCATCCCCAGCAGCGTCGCCACCCCAATCTGGGCGATCGCTCCCGGTATGGCGATCGACTTTACCGCCATCAGATCCTTCAGGGAGAAGTGCAGGCCGACGCCAAACATCAGCAGAATCACGCCCAATTCCGCCAGCTCAGGGGCCAGCTTGGTATCCGCCACGAAGCCTGGCGTAAAGGGGCCCGCCAGTACACCCGCTAACAGATAGCCGACAAGAGGAGAAATACGCAGCTTATTGGCAATCATGCCGAGGATAAAAGCGAGCACAAGTCCACCAACAATGGTGGTGATAAGCGGTGTGGCGTGGTGCATTCCGTCTCCTTTCGTTGTGGGTGTTCCTTTTTGGCGAAAACCAAAAAACCGAGTAATAGTTTATGACAATTTTTACCCTTATGTTTATGAATTATTGTTGAAGTTTGAATAAAACAGCAATATGCACGTAAAAAAGCGCGTTTTGATAAATTCAGCGAGGGTAAGAAGAAGAAACCCTTATGGCATCAGGGTATCAGGTAGCCAAAGTAAAACTTTGGCTACCCGTAATTTACGCTTTATGACGGTTATCAGGCAGGAATATGGTCAACATCCCAAGAAGTGGCAGGAAAGCGCAGATTTTATAAACCAGGAAGATGCTGGTGTGATCCGCCACCATCCCCAACACCGCCGCGCCAAGCCCGCCCATGCCGAAGGCGAAACCGAAAAAGAGCCCGGAAACCATACCGATACGGCCAGGCAGCAGCTCCTGGGCATAGACCAGAATGGCGGAAAACGCGGATGCGAGAATAAAACCAATGATCACGGTTAAAATCCCCGTCCATTCAAGGCTCGCGTACGGCAAAATAAGGGTAAACGGCGCCACGCCGAGGATAGAGCCCCAAATGACGTATTTACGCCCAATCTTATCACCCAAAGGCCCGCCAATGACCGTGCCGGCCGCAACGGCGAACAGGAAGGCAAACAGGTGGATCTGCGCATTCTGTACCGATAATCCGAATTTTTGCATCAGATAAAAGGTGTAATAGCTGCTGATGCTCGCCATATAGAAGTATTTCGAAAAAATCAGTACCAGCAGCACGGAAACCGCCAGGATAACCTTATTGCGCGGAAGGGGATTGATAACCTTCGCTTTAGGTTTACCTTTATTCACGCGATGCTGAGCGGCATACCAGCGGCTGATCTGCGCCAGCACGATGATCGCCAGCAGCGCGGCCAGTACAAACCATGCCACGTTGCCTTTACCGTAAGGGGCAATAATCACCGCGGCCAGCAGCGGGCCGAGAGAGCTACCAAAGTTACCGCCCACCTGGAAGAGAGACTGCGCCAGACCGTGACGGCCCCCTGAAGCCATACGCGCCACGCGCGAGGACTCCGGATGGAAGACGGACGATCCGGTGCCCACCAGCGCGGCGGCAACCAACACCGCTTCAAAACTCCCCGCCATGGCCAGCAGCACCAGCCCGCTTAAGGTAAAGCACATGCCGATCGGCAGCGACCACGGCATCGGGTATTTATCCGTCCAGTAGCCCACCACCGGCTGCAGCAGTGAGGAAGCCAGCTGGAAGGTCAGGGTGATCATCCCGATCTGCACGAACGTTAACGAAAACTCGGACTGCAGCAGCGGATAAATGGCCAGAATCAACGACTGGATCATGTCGTTGAGCAGGTGCGAGAGACTGATTGCGCCTAAGACTTTAAAGGAGGTGCGCGACGCCGGCGCGCCCGGAACGGGCTGGGTTGATTCACTGATTGCCATAGAGAGAAGTACCACGTTTTTCGTTATTAGAGATGCAGGGTGTAATTATTATCCGACTAACATACCCGTCCGGGACATTTGAAGAAAGTCGCAATTCTGAAAACTTATTTGTCTATTCTTGTTAGTCACTGTAATTTTTGCCTTTGTCTATTGGTCAGGGAGAGAGAAGATGAAGTTTATGAAGCGGGGCGTCGCGCTGGCGCTCATCGCCGCGTGGGGCCTGGTAAGCTTGCCCGCGCAGGCGTATGAAAAAGACAAAACCTATAAAATCACCATTCTGCATACCAACGATCACCACGGTCATTTCTGGCGCAGCGAATACGGCGAATATGGCCTGTCGGCGCAAAAAACGCTGGTGGACGGCATCCGCAAAGAGGTGGCTGCCCAGGGCGGCAGCGTGCTGCTGCTGTCGGGTGGCGATATCAATACCGGCGTGCCGGAATCCGATTTACAGGACGCGGAACCTGATTTTCGCGGCATGAACCTGATTGGCTACGACGCGATGGCCGTGGGTAACCACGAGTTCGATAATCCGCTGACCGTGCTGCGTCAGCAGGAAAAATGGGCCAAATTCCCCTTCCTCTCCGCCAATATTTACCAGAAAAGCACCGGCGAACGCCTGTTTAAGCCGTGGGCGCTGTTTAAGCGCCAGGATCTGAAAATTGCGGTCATCGGCTTAACCACTGACGACACGGCGAAAATTGGCAACCCCGAGTTCTTTACCGATATTGAATTCCGCAAACCGGCAGACGAAGCGAAGCTGGTGATTCAGGAGCTGCAGCAAAACGAAAAGCCGGACGTGATTATCGCCACCACGCACATGGGGCACTACGACAACGGCGAGCACGGCTCTAACGCGCCCGGCGATGTGGAGATGGCGCGCAGCCTGCCTGCGGGCTCGCTGGCAATGATTGTGGGCGGTCACTCACAGGATCCGGTGTGTATGGCATCCGAGAACAAAAAGCAGGTGGACTACGTGCCGGGCACGCCGTGCGCGCCGGACCGTCAGAACGGTATCTGGATTGTTCAGGCGCACGAGTGGGGCAAATACGTCGGCCGGGCGGATTTTGAGTTCCGTAACGGCGAGATGAAGCTTGTTCATTATCAGCTCATCCCGGTCAACCTGAAGAAGAAAGTCACCTACCCGGACGGTAAAAGTGAGCGCGTACTCTACACGCCAGAGATCGCTGAAAACCAGCAGATGCTCTCCCTGCTGACGCCGTTCCAGAACAAGGGCAAGGCGCAGCTGGACGTGAAAATCGGCACGCTGAACGGTCGTCTGGAGGGAGACCGCAGTAAAGTTCGCTTCGTGCAGACCAACATGGGCCACCTGGTGCTGGCGGCGCAAATGGCGCGCACCGGCGCCGACTTCGGCGTGATGAGCGGCGGCGGTATTCGTGATTCCATCGAGGGTGGAAACATTACCTATAAGGATGTCCTGAAGGTGCAGCCGTTCGGCAACGTGGTGGTCTATGCGGACATGAGCGGGAAAGAGGTGATTGACTACCTGACCGCCGTGGCGCAGATGAAGCCGGATTCCGGGGCCTATCCGCAGTTTGCCAACGTCAGCTTTGTGGCGAAAGACGGCAAGCTTAACGACCTGAAGATCAAAGGCGAACCGGTTGACCCGGCCAAAACGTACCGTCTGGCGACGTTAAGCTTTAACGCCACCGGCGGCGACGGCTATCCGCATATCGATAATAAACCGGGATACGTGAATACCGGCTTTATCGATGCGGAAGTGCTGAAACAGTTCATCGAGCAGAATTCGCCGATTGACGTGAATGCGTACGAGCCGAAGGGTGAGGTGAGCTGGCAGTAGTGGTGTGCGGCCTGATGCCCTCACCCCAACCCTCTCCCACCGGGAGAGGGCGCGAACACAAAAAACGGTAACGCCTGTTACCGTTTTGCTTTTACCTCGCAGCCGCCACCGGGCAATTTTCTCAATCCCGGCGCGCAATATCCGCAAACTTCGCGTCCAGCATTTTCGCCAGGTCGCCCGCCGCCAGCTCGATATCCAGCCCGCGTTTGCCGCCGGATATAAAGATGGTTTCAAACTCCTGCGAAGGGGCATCAATCAGCGTCGGCAGGCGTTTTTTCTGCCCGAGCGGACTGATCCCGCCCACCAGATAGCCCGTGGTGCGTTGCGCCACCATCGGATCCGCCATATCCACCTTCTTCGCCCCCAGGGCTTTGGCGACTTTCTTCAGATCCAGCTGTCCCGCCACCGGAGTAACCGCGACGGCGAGGTGTTTCATATCGCCATTCACCGCCACCAGCAGCGTTTTATAAACTTGGTCAGCATTCAGCCCCAGCTTGCGCACCACTTCATCACCAAAGTTAGTTTCATTCGGATCGTGATCGTAAGTGTGGATCCGGAAAGAAATGTTGTTTTTTTCGAGTAATTTAACGGCGGGAGTCATAGCTATCCTTCTTACGACAGACAAATCATGCCATCAGCATACGCCTGACGTTTGTCTAAAAAATAGCACCATCTTGCGCAATAGTATTGGCAGTGATGGTCACTTTGAGCGACAATCGGCTCAACCGAAGGTCTCCTTCGGCATAATAAAAACGATGAAATTCCTCTTTGACGGGCCAATAGAAATATTGGCCATTTTTTTATTTCAACAGTGACGGCAAATTCCCTTCTCCGTACAAATGTAACGCCCCAACCGCCACCACGTAATGCCCCGCGGGCAAAGCATGCAGCGTCTGCCGCCAGGCTTTGTTGCGCGCATTCATCAGCACATCATACAGCGATTCGCTGAACGTCGAGGGCAATGCCAGCTTACCGTCCTCAGGCGGCGCGTCCAGCCACCAGCCAATCATGGTCTGCAGCAGGCGCGCGTTGGTGTGCCAGTGGGTCAACGTATCATCCAGCAGCATCAGGCCGTCGTCGGGAAGCTGGCGCAGAAGCGCAATCTGGCTGTCCGTCCCTTCCAGCTCAATGACGGGCAGGCTGCGGGCCCTTGCCGCGTTCAGCAACTGGTAATCAATGCCGTAGTCACCGCGCAGTCCCAGACGCTGCGCCTGCGTAGCCTGCAGCACCATCGCAATTTGCCAGAGCGGCAGGGTGTCAATCATGGAGAGCGACACGCCGGTTTCATCCGCGACGCGCGTCAGTTCCGCAAGCCGGGCATCATCCAGACGTTCCGCCAGAGTGAGATCGCTTTCCAGCCCGACAAACGGCGACTCCTGACCCGAAATGTCCGCCTCAACGACCAGCGCGTCGGCGCGTTTTAGCAGTTTAATCAGCCCGGGTGGCAGGGGAGACATATCCTGCGTACCCATATGAATGCTGCCGACCAGGTGCAGGTGCTGCCCGCCGGGGAGAGAGATATCCAGACCGGGCCAGGCATAACGGCGAGGAAAGAGGGCGCGAAACGATGCTTTTATACGATTAAACAGACCCATACGCGCTCCATGAATGGAAAGGTTCATGCTAGCGCGTACGGGTACAAGGTTCAATCCTTCGGTTTAAAGCGCAGCAGCCGGTTGGCGTTGCTCACCACGGTAATGGAGGAGAGCGCCATCGCCGCACCCGCGACCACCGGGTTAAGCAGCGTACCGGTCAGCGGCCACAGAATACCGGCCGCGATTGGGATACCGAGGGTGTTATAGACGAACGCTCCCAGTAAGTTCTGCTTCATGTTGCGCAGCGTGGCTTTTGAAATGGCCAGCGCGTCGGCAACGCCCATCAGGCTATGGCGCATCAGCGTAATGGCAGCGGTTTCGATGGCGACATCGCTCCCGCCGCCCATGGCAATCCCGACGTCCGCCTGGGCCAGCGCCGGGGCATCGTTGATGCCGTCGCCGACCATCGCCACCTGACGACCCTGACTTTGCAGTTTCTTGATGGCGTCCGCTTTACCGTCCGGCAGTACGCCTGCAATGACCTCATCAATTCCGGCCTCTTTCGCGATGGCGTTGGCCGTTGTCGGATTGTCCCCGGTCAGCATCACCAGACGATAGCCCGCACGGTGCAGACGCTGCAGGGCGTCCACGCTGTCCTGGCGAAGCGGATCGCGCACGGCCAGCAGCGCGGCGGCTTTGCCATCCACCGCCAGCAGAACCGGCGTAGCGCCCTGAGACGCCTGCGCCTTCAGCTCGCTTTCCAGCGCGGCGGTATCAATACCATTTTCATTGAGCAATGCCTGGTTGCCCAGCAGCAGCGCGTGGCCTTCTGCTTCACCGCTGACGCCGAGCCCGCGCAGGGTGCGGAAATTGCTGACCTGCGGCAGGGCAGAAGCATTCGCTTTATCGAGAATGGCGCGCGCCAGCGGATGGCTGGATCCTTGCTCCAGCGCGGCGGCGAGACGCAGCGCCTCCTCTTGCGCAATGCCTGCGGTAGTGACGGCCACCACCTGCGGTTTGCCTTCGGTCAGCGTCCCGGTTTTATCAAACACCAGCGTGTCGAGGGTGCTGGCCCGCTGCAGCGCGTCCGCATCCCGTACCAGTACGCCAAATTCGGCCGCGCGGCCTACGCCGGAGATAATCGACATTGGGGTCGCCAGGCCAAGGGCGCAAGGACAGGCGATGATCAGCACCGTAGTGGCAATCACCAGGGTGTAAACAATCTGCGGTGCGGGGCCGAAGAAATACCAGATCGCCGCGCTCAGCAGGGCAATGCCGACCACCACCGGCACAAAAATGGCCGAGATTCTGTCAGCAAGCTGGCCAATTTCCGGCTTGCTGCTCTGCGCCTGGCGCACCATGCGGATGATACGCGACAGCGTCGTGTGGCTGCCGACGGCGCTGGCGGTAAACAGCACGCTGCCGTCCTGCACCACCGTGCCGGCATGAACGGCGTCGCCGTCTGATTTCTGCTGAGGGATAGGCTCGCCGGTCAGCATCGCTTCATCCAGCCAGGCTTCGCCCTGGGTTATCTTGCCGTCAACGGGAACGCGATCGCCCGTCGTCAGGCGCAGCGTCATGCCGGGCTGAACTTCCGCCAGCGGGACGCTTTTCTCCCCCTCGTCCGTGACCACGCGGGCCGTCGGCGGGGTTAAATCAAGCAATCTTTCCAGCGCTTTCGAGGAGCGCTGGCGGGCGCGGGCTTCCAGCATGTGGCCCAGGTTAATCAGGCCGATAATCATCGCGCTGGCTTCGTAATAGAGATGACGCGCCTCCATCGGGAACCACTGGGGCCAGACGTTCACGCTCATCGAATAGAGCCACGCCGCGCCGGTACCGAGCGCCACCAGCGTATCCATCGTCGCGGTGCGGTTTTTCAGGCTCTTCCAGGCGCTGGTATAGAAATGCCCGCCTGCAAACACCATCACCGCAAGGGTAATCAGACCAATCACCAGCCACAGCGTGCGGTTGTCAGCGGTGACCATCATGTTGTCACCCATCATGCCCCACACCATCACCGGAATACCCACCAGCAGGGCGACAATCGCCTGCCAGCGGAAGCGCTTCATGGTGGCGATAGCCGTTTCCTGCTGGCGCTCGCGGCGCTCGGCATCATCTTCGATGGCCTCCGCCCCGTAGCCCGCTTTCTCAACGGCCTGCACTAAATCTGCGGCGGAGGCGCTGCCCATCACCAGCGCAGTGCGCTCCGCGAGGTTTACCCGTGCCTGCGCGACGCCCGGTACGGCCTGCAAGGCGTTTTGTACCCGGGAGACGCAGCTGGCGCAGCTCATGCCGTTGATCAGCAGCTGTTGGCTGTCGTCAATCTCATCAGCTGCCGGAAGCTCAGGAGTGGCCGCTGTCAGTGCTTCCGACGGGGATGATGACTCTGCCAGCGGTTTAGCCTTTGGGTGGCTTAACTCCGCCCCGTAACCGGCCTGCTTGATGGTATCGATCAGCGCATCCGCGCTGGCGCTGCCGGTTACGGCGGCATGATCGATAGTCACGTCAGCGCTTTCAACGTCAGGGCGCTGTTCCAGGCTTTCTTTAACACGTTTGACGCAGTGGCCGCAGGAGAGGCCGTCCAGCGTCAGGTCGATAGTGTGAGACATAACAAAACTCCCGTATAATGAACTGGTCAGTAGTTGACCGGAGTAACGCTTTTCGCTAACTGTTATGAAGGTTAAACCTTCCATCAAGGGGAAGGTCAAGGGGGAATTGTGAATATCAGTGACGTGGCAAAAAAAACCGGCTTAACCAGCAAGGCAATCCGCTTTTATGAAGAGAAGGGGCTGGTAACGCCACCGCTGCGCAGTGAAAACGGCTACCGCAGCTACACGCAGCTGCATCTGGATGAACTGACGCTGCTGCGCCAGGCAAGACAGGTCGGTTTTAATCTGGAAGAGTGCGGCGAGCTGGTGAACCTGTTTAACGATCCGAAGCGTCACAGCGCCGACGTGAAAAAACGCACGCTGGAAAAAGTGGCCGAAATTGAACGCCACATCATCGAGCTGCAGTCGATGCGCGAACAGCTGCTACAGCTCGCGGAATCCTGTCCGGGGGATGACAGCGCCGACTGCCCGATTATCGATAATCTTGCCGGCTGCTGTCATCGTAAGGCCTCTGTCTAACAGGCCTTCACCCGCAGGGTAATGCCTTCCACCGCAATGACCTCAACCCGCGTGCCGGCGCTGAGGTCGTCGTCGGCGACTACCGGCCACGAGCTGTCGCCCACGCGCATATGCCCGCGCCCGTTTACCAGCGCGGTGTCGAGCGTAAAACGCTTGCCGACAATCTGCTGTCCGCGCTGGTTGAGGTGCGCGTCCAGCGGCTTTTGCTCGGTAACCCGCCGGTTTAGCCAGCGCCACCACAGCCACGCGGCCACCAGCGTGAGCACGGCAAATAGCGCACCCTGCCACGCCCAGTCCAGGGGAAGGATCCAGACCAGAAGGCCCGTAATGACGGCGGCAACACCGCTCCAGAGCAGGTAGCCGTTGCCGCCCAGCATCTCCGCCGCCAGCAATAAGCCGCCGAGGCTTAGCCAGAAGGCATGAGGATGTGCAGCGATCAGCTCAATCATTTTTTACGCTCGTTTCCGCTGTCTTTAATCAGTTCGGCAATACCGGCGATAGAGCCCATCAGGCTGCTGGCCTCCAGCGGCATCATCACCACTTTGCTGTTGTTCGCCGAGCCGATCTGTTTTAGCGCGTCGGTATATTTTTGCGCGACAAAGTAGTTCACGGCCTGGATATCACCGGCGGCGATTGCCTCGGACACCATCTGGGTGGCGCGGGCTTCCGCCTCGGCTGAACGTTCACGCGCTTCCGCCTGTAAGAATGCGGACTGACGATCGCCTTCCGCTTTCAGGATCTGCGACTGTTTTTCCCCTTCCGCTTTGAGGATCTCCGCCTGACGCACCCCTTCGGCTTCCAGAATGTAGGCGCGCTTGGTTCGCTCGGCCTTCATCTGGGCGTTCATGGAGGCGATCAGCTCCGCCGGCGGGCGCACGTCGCGGATCTCGATACGGGTGACCTTGATCCCCCACGGGTTCGTTGCCTCATCGACAATGTGCAGCAGGCGGGTATTGATGCTGTCGCGCTGGGAAAGCATCTCGTCCAGCTCCATTGAGCCGAGCACGGTACGGATGTTGGTCATCGTCAGGTTGACGATCGCCAGCTCCAGGTTGCTGACCTCATAGGCCGCTTTCGGCGCATCAATCACCTGAATAAAGCAGACGGCGTCGATGGTGACGTTGGCGTTATCCTTGGAGATGATCTCCTGAGAAGGAATGTCCAGTACCTGCTCCATCATGTTGATCTTGCGACCAATCCGATCCATGAACGGAACAATCAGGCTTAAGCCTGGCTGGAGGGTATTGGTGTAGCGACCGAAACGCTCGACGGTCCACTGATAGCCCTGAGGGACAATTTTGACGCCTGCGCCCACAATAACCAGCGCAACGAAAATAAGGACAGGAACAACGATAAGCATAAAAACCTCCTGTTTTGCATGCTGTGATGAGTGAAAGTGTGTGTTTATTGCTCGTAAGTATAGGTAAAGTCAGAGATGAATCCATCACCCGCTTCGGCAATGGCTTTGGATAATCCCTGGTAGTACTTCTCCAGCCCCAGCGCTTCGATACGCTGGATCTGTTCGCGAATGGGGGCGCAGAACAGAACGGCATTTCCCGCTTCAACGCGCTTGTTATTGGGAGGAAGATCGCCCGCGATGGCTTTGAACCACGTTCTGATACCCTGCTTTAAATTATGCGGCGCTTTAGTCAGGTTATCCATGCCCGTCAGAACCTGCAGGGTGGGAAACTCATCGGCCAGCACGGCGGTTTTCATGCGCGCAAAGAACTGGCTGAACAATTCAAACGATCCCAGATCGGTGACGCGCGGTTTGGTCGTTTTACCGTTTTTATTGCCGATTTTCCCTGCGGCTGACGCTGGGGCCGGAACCGCATTCACCTTTTCCAGCTCCAGCCCGAATAACAAATTACAGTGCGCACGGCGCTCTTTCAGCGGATAGGACATCAGCACGTCAATGAATTGGGTGGCCTTTACATCCGCAAGATCGTGGTTGATAAGCCACTGGGTACGAGAAAATTCAGCCGGAGAGACGAACCAGTCGGGTACCTCATTGAAACGTTTGGATTTTCCCTTGCCGTCAAATTCCAGGAAGTGTGTCCCGTTGTCGAAGGCGAAATAGCAATTTTTGAAACTGCCGATCGTGGTGTTCACGATAAGCGCCTTCTTAACAAAATCCACCACCTCTGCACCGATGACAAAACGCGTGAGTTCCGACGATTTGATGACTTCCATTAATGTTTCGACATCAGGAACACCAGGCTTCAGGGAAGGAAACTCATAAAAGATATGTGCCATGCTGCTTACTTCCTGTAGTGATGGTGGAGACAAATGACAAACAAAAAGTTTAACACTTGCTTTAGCGTGAGGCTATTCGCTCTGTGCGCACGAAAGGATTATGCTACAGGCGGTTATTACACGAAGCGGTTAACGGAAGCGTAATGAACGATAAAAAAGAACTATTACATCTCAGGGATATCGGATTTCGTGTTGGAGAAAACATTATTCTTCAGCACGTCGGGTTTAGCCTGTCGCCGGGCGAGTTTAAATTAATCACGGGCCCTTCAGGCTGCGGTAAAAGCACGCTGCTGAAAATTGTGGCCTCACTCCTCAGCCCGACGGAGGGCACCATTCTGTTTGAAGGACAGGATATCTCAACCCTGTCCCCGGAAAACTATCGCCAGCAGGTCTCCTACTGCGTGCAAACCCCCGCGCTGTTTGGCGATACGGTTTATGACAACCTGATTTTCCCGTGGCAAATCCGCAATAAAACGCCGGAGCCGGAAAAGTTTATCAGCGATCTGGCCCACTTTGGCCTGGCGCAGGAGACGTTAACCAAATCCATCACCGCGCTGTCGGGCGGAGAAAAGCAGCGCGTCTCGCTGATCCGCAACCTGCAGTTTTTACCGAAGGTGCTTTTGCTGGACGAAATTACCAGCGCGCTCGATGACGTCAACAAGCGCAACGTTAACGAGATTATTCATCGCTACGTCCGGGAGCAGAATATTGCCGTGCTGTGGGTGACGCACGACGCTAATGAAATAACCCATGCGGATGACGTGATTACGCTTCAGCCGCACGGCGGGAAAATGCAGGAGGCTAACCGTGGGTGAGCATAACATTACCAATGAATCCCTGGCGTTTTCGATGGTGCTGGTGCTGATTGCAATTGTGGTTAGCTACCGGGAAAAGCTGGGGCTGGAAAAAGATATTGTGTGGAGTATCTGCCGCGCGGTGGTTCAGCTCATCATTGTTGGCTATGTGCTGAAGTATATTTTCAACGTCAACCACGCGGTGCTGACGCTGCTGATGGTGCTCTTTATCTGTTTTAACGCGGCGTGGAATGCGAAAAAGCGCAGTAAATACATTGATAAGGCGTTTATCTCGTCGTTTATTGCCATTACCACCGGAACGGCGCTCACGCTGGCGGTGCTGGTGCTCTCCGGCTCGATTGCGTTTACGCCGATGCAGGTTATCCCTATCTCCGGGATGATTGCGGGGAACGCCATGGTGGCCGTTGGGCTCTGTTATAACAATCTCGGCCAGCGCTTCAGCAGTGAACAGCAGCAGCTGCAGGAGAAATTAAGCCTGGGAGCGACGCCTAAAGTGGCCTCGGCGCGGCTGATTCGTGAGAGCATTCGCTCATCGCTGATCCCAACGGTCGATTCAGCCAAAACGGTGGGGCTGGTGAGCCTGCCGGGCATGATGTCGGGGCTGATTTTTGCCGGTATCGATCCGGTCAAAGCGATTAAGTATCAGATCATGGTGACGTTTATGCTGCTCTCTACGGCAAGCCTGTCAACCATCATTGCCTGCTACCTGACCTATCGGAAGTTCTACAACGCGCGCCACCAGCTGGTGGTGACGCAATTAAAGAAAACGGGTTAAGCCTGTTTTGTAGGCCCGGTAAGCGTTAGCGCCACCGGGCATTTTTTTGTTAGTAGAGCAACGCGTACAGCTGACGACGATACTTCGACGCCAGCGCGTCTCCGGTGCCCAGCGCGGCCAGAATTTCCTGGAACATCTTACGCGCCTGACCGTCTGCGGCTGCCAGGTCTTTTTGCAGGTGGCTGAACAGCAGTTCCAGCGCCTCTTCGTTACGCCCCACCTGGTGCAGCTGCAGCGCCAGCTGGCTTGCCAGCGCGGCGTCGGCCGGGTTGTCGGCAACCTGCTGCTGCAGCTGCTGAATTTCCGGGGTGTCCGCCGCCTGTTTCAGCAGCTCAATCTGCGCGACAAGACCCTGATAGCGGGTGTCCTGATCCTGCAGCGGAACCGTCTTGAGTACGGCTTCCGCGTCTTCTGAACGGTGCAGGGCGATCTGCGTTTCCGCCAGCAGCAGGCCAATCTGGCTGTTCTGATTCGACAGCTGCCACGCCTCTTTGAGCAGCGGCAGCGCCTCGTCGTATTTACCTTCCTGCATCAGCGCCATGCCTTCCTGCGCTTTCAGCTCTTCTTCACGCGGCAGCACTTTATCCAACAGGGCGCGGATAGCCTCTTCCGGCTGCGGCCCCTGGAAACCGTCAACGGGCTGACCGTTCTGGAACAGATAGACGGTAGGAATGGCGCGCAGACCAAACTGAGACGCCACCATCGGCTCGGCGTCACAGTCCAGCTTAGCGAGAATGAACTGACCGTTGTACTGGGCGGTAAGGCTTTCCAGCACCGGCGTCAGCTGCAGGCAGTGTTGGCTGCGTTCAGACCAGAAGTAGAACAGGACCGGTTTGGTCATCGACTGTTCAAGGGTCTGTTGCAGGTTAGCTTCTGTAATATTGACGATATTCTGTACGGACATGCGGCTTTCTCTTTTGTCGGTTTGTTCTTTACATGGGGATGAGCGTCGTCGCTTCAACTCAACCGTGCAAAATTTTGTCCATCATCCGGCCCGGCAGCAGGCGTTTTAACCAGCCTACGGCATGGGTGACCAGCGTCACCGGATAGCGCATTTTAGGATGTTCGCTCTCAAAAGCATGGCGCACTTTGGCCACCACCGCCTCTGGCCCGAGGGTAAAACGTGCGGCAATGCCGGGGTTCTCGACCGGCTTATCCGCCTGGGTCTGGTTCACGTTTTCGGTAAAGCGGGTGCGGATCGGGCCGGGCTCAATCAGGCTGACCTTGATGCCGCTGTGGCGCAGCTCCATGCGCAGGGCGTCGGACCAGGCCTCCAGCGCATATTTGCTGGCGGCGTAGGCGCCGCGGCCCGGGGTGGAAATCAGCCCCATCACTGACGATGTCATCACGATGCGCCCTTCACCGTGCGGCAGCATCGCGGGGAGCAGGCGCATGGTGAGCTGATGCACGCCGAAGAAGTTGGTCGAAAACTGTTTCTCCAGCGTTTCGCGGGAGAGCGTATCCAGCGGGCCATACACGCCGTAGCCGGCATTGTTAAAGAGCCCGTACAGACGATTGTCGGTCAGCGCGATCACCTCATCGGCGGCGCGTTCAACGCTCTCCGGCGAGTCCATATCCAGCAGCACGCCGGTAAAGCCCAGCCCGTTCATGCGTTCGACATCGTCGGGTTTGCGACACGCCGCCAGCACCCGAAACCCCTGGCGCTTCAGTTCGAGCGCGCTTTCCAGGCCGATTCCACTGGAACATCCTGTAATTAAGACCGATTTTTGCATAACTTTACCTGTCAGGATCTCCGCTTAATCAGGAGTCATGTTTAACTAAAGGAGCCAGCCGCGTTGCCATCCAGTCGGCAATAAACGGCTGAGCATCGCGATTGGGGTGGATCCCGTCGTCTTGCATCCACTGGGGTTTGAGATAGACCTCTTCCATGAAAAATGGCAGCAGCGGAATATCAAACTCTTTGGCAAGCTTAGGGTAGATCGCGCTAAAGGCTTCATTATACCGACGACCGTAGTTGGCGGGCAGGCGAATTTGCATCAGCAGCGGCTGGGCGTTTGCCGCTTTGATATCCTGCAAAATGGTGCGCAGCGTTTGCTCGGTTTGCTGAGGCTGAAAACCGCGCAATCCATCGTTACCGCCAAGCTCCACCAGCACCCAGCGCGGCTGATGCTGTTTGAGCAGTGCAGGCAGGCGCGACAGGCCCTGCTGCGAGGTATCGCCGCTGATGCTGGCGTTAATTACCGACGTCTTGCTCTGCCATTTGTCGTTGAGCAGAGCAGGCCAGGCCGCGCTGGCCGCCATGCGATAGCCTGCGCTCAGGCTGTCGCCGAGAACCAGTAACGTGTCCGCTGCCGCCGCGCGGAAGGTCATCAGAATCAAAAACAGGAAGGGCAAATGCCAGCGGAAAACAGTGTTGAAGTTCATCATCTTAAGAAGTCCGTCGGTCAGGGGGAACACGAGCTTTCCATCCTTACTGGAGTTGAACTCGTTGTCAAACGCGCTGAAACCATCGCGCTGATTGGCGAATCCGGCTCCGGCAAGTCCACGCTGCTGGCGATTTTGGCCGGTCTGGACGACGGCAGCAGCGGCGAGGTCCACCTTGTCGGGCACCCGCTGCACCAGCTTGATGAAGAGGCGCGGGCCGCGCTGCGCGCGCGTCACGTTGGTTTTGTCTTCCAGTCCTTCATGCTGATCCCCACCCTGAACGCGCTGGAAAACGTCGAACTCCCGGCGCTGTTGCGCGGTGAAAACAGCCGTGAAAGCCGGGCGCACGCGAAGGCGCTGCTGGAGCAGCTCGGTCTGGGCAAGCGTCTCGACCACCTTCCCGCACAGCTTTCCGGCGGTGAGCAGCAGCGCGTGGCGCTGGCGCGGGCGTTTAACGGTCGTCCCGAAGTCCTGTTTGCCGATGAGCCCACAGGTAACCTTGACCGTAAAACCGGTGACCGGATTGCCGACCTGCTGTTTTCGCTCAACCGCGAGCACGGCACCACGCTGATCCTCGTCACCCACGATCCGCAGCTCGCCGCCCGCTGCGACCGTCGCCTGCGGCTAGTGAACGGTATTCTTCAGGAGGAGGCATGATTACCCGCTGGTTCTGGCGCGAGTGGCGCTCGCCCTCGCTGCTGATTGTCTGGCTGGCGCTAAGCCTGGCGGTGGCCTGCGTGCTGGCGCTCGGCAGCGTCAGCGACCGCATGGAAAAAGGGCTTAGCCAGCAGAGCCGGGAGTTTATGGCGGGTGACCGGGCGCTGCAAAGCTCCCGCCCGGTGCCGTCGGGCTGGATTGACGAAGCACGTAAACAAGGGCTGAAGGTGGGGGAGCAGATAAGCTTCCAGACCATGACGTTTGCGGGCGACACGCCGCAGCTCGCCAGCGTTAAAGCCGTCGATGATATCTACCCGATGTACGGCGAACTGCAGACCAACCCGCCAGGGCTGAAGCCAAAGCCCGGTACGGTGCTGCTGGCATCACGTCTGATGGCGCTTCTGAACCTGAAACCCGGCGATAGCATCGACGTCGGCGACGCCACCTTCAACATTGCCGGGGAAGTGGTGCAGGAGCCCGATTCCGGCTTTAACCCCTTCCAGCTCGCGCCGCGCCTGCTGATGAACACCGCGGATGTCGCGGCAACCCATGCTGTACAGCCGGGCAGCCGCGTCACCTGGCGCTATAAGTTTGGCGGCACGCCTGCCCAGCTTGACGCGTACGAAAAATGGCTTCTGCCGCAGCTCAAGCCGGAGCACCGCTGGTACGGGCTGGAGCAGGACGAAGGGGCGCTGGGTAAATCACTTGAACGTTCTCAGCAGTTCCTGCTGCTTTCGGCACTGTTGACCCTGCTGCTGGCGGTGGCGGCGGTTGCCGTGGCGATGGGGCACTACTGCCGCAGCCGTTACGACCTGGTGGCGATCCTCAAAACCCTGGGGGCGGGCAGGGCGCAGCTGCGCAAGCTGATTGTCGGCCAGTGGCTGATGCTGCTGGTCCTCTCCGCGATTACTGGCGGAATAATCGGGCTGCTGTTTGAAAAACTGCTGATGGTGATGCTGAAGCCGGTGCTCCCGGCCGCCTTGCCGCCGGCCAGCCTCTGGCCGTGGCTGTGGGCGATGGGCGCAATGACGGTGATTTCGCTGCTGGTGGGGCTACGCCCCTACCGCCTGCTGCTCGCGACGCAGCCGCTGCGCGTGCTTCGCAACGATGTGGTGGCGAACGTCTGGCCGCTGAAGTTCTACCTTCCGGTGATTATTGCCGTGGCGGTGGGGCTGCTGGCGTGGCTGATGGGGGGCAGCACGCTGCTGTGGGCGGTACTGGCCGGGGCGGTTGTGCTGGCGCTGCTGTGCGGCGTGCTGGGCTGGATACTGCTCAACGTCCTGAAGCGGCTCACGGTGAAATCGCTGCCCGTGCGCCTGGCGGTCAACCGCCTGCTGCATCAGCCGTGGTCAACGCTCAGCCAGCTGTCGGCGTTTTCGCTGTCGTTTATGCTGCTGGCGCTGCTGTTAGTGCTGCGCGGCGATCTGCTCGATCGCTGGCAGCAGCAGCTTCCCCCGGAAAGCCCGAACTATTTCCTGATCAACATTGCCCCTGAGCAGGTCACGTCGCTGAAGGGCTTCCTGGCGGAGCATCACATTATCCCTGAGTCGTTCTATCCCATCGTTCGCGCGCGTCTGACGCAGATCAACGGCCAGCCAGCGGACGGGAACAAGGACGAGTCGCTGAACCGCGAGCTGAACCTGACCTGGCAGGAGAAACGCCCTGACCACAACCCGCTTACCGCCGGCACCTGGCCGCCAAAAGCGGGGGAAGTGTCGATGGAGGAGGGGCTGGCGACGCGCCTGAACGTGAAGCTGGGGGACAGCGTCACCTTTACCGGCGATACCCAGGATTTTACCGCGAAAGTCACCAGCCTGCGTAAAGTGGACTGGGAAAGCCTGCGGCCAAACTTCTTCTTTATCTTCCCGCCGGGCGCGCTGGACGGTCAGCCGCAGAGCTGGCTGACCAGTTTCCGCTGGGAAAACGGCAACGGCATGCTGACCCAGCTCAACCGGGAGTTTCCGACGGTCAGCCTGCTGGATATTGGCGCGATCCTGAAGCAGGTAGGGCAGGTTCTGGAGCAGGTGAGCCGCGCGCTGGAGGTGATGGTGGTGCTGGTGACGATCTGCGGCGTGCTGTTGCTGCTGGCCCAGGTGCAGGTGGGCATGCGCCAGCGCCATCAGGAGCTGGTGGTCTACCGCACGCTGGGGGCTGGAAAGCGGCTGCTGCGGATGACGCTCTGGAGCGAGTTTGCGCTGCTGGGGCTGGTGGCGGGTCTGGTAGCGGCCATTGGCGCGGAAACGGCGCTGGCGGTGCTGCAGACAAAGGTTTTCGACTTCCCGTGGGAGCCTGACTGGCGTCTCTGGTTGATCCTGCCTCTCAGCGGCGCGGTGCTGCTTTCTCTCTGCGGAGGCTGGCTCGGCACGCGGCTGTTAAAGGGCAAAGCCCTGTTCCGTCAGTTTGCGAGTTGATTTAGCACGGTGATAGTTGCGCACCGGGTTTTAATGCCGGTGCGCAGCGTTTAAATAGCACAAACTGATAATACCCACTCATTTAGTAGCACAAAACATTAAAAACCCGACCACACGGCCCGATTATTTCCAGTTAATATTCACCCGCTAAATATTTAGCAGCGTGTCTATTAAGGAAAAATAATGACTATAAAAAAATCAGCGCTGGCGGCAACGATCGGCGCGGCAGTGGCATTGACTACCTTCGCTTCTCAGGCGGAAATCACCGTTCTTAAGCAGGAGCCTCAGGCGGGTAACCCGCTGAGCCGCCTGAACTTTACCGTTGGCGGCAGTATTCGTCCTCAGTTCCAGAACATGACCGGCGACGACGGTAAAAACAGCTACAAGCGTAACGGCTTTGACGGCGGCACCCGTTTCCGTTTCGCGGCTGATTACTACCTGTTTGATGACATCAGCTGGATCAGCTACTACGAGCTGGGTGTCAATATTCCTGCGCAGTTTAACTGGGATCACCACTACGCCGACGGCGCACACGACACCACGCGTCGTATGCTCTACACCGGTCTGAAGAGCGATACCTGGGGTACGCTGACCTTCGGTCAACAGAACAGCGTTTACTATGATGTGGTGGGCGCGAAAACCGATATCTGGGACTACGACATGATTGGTCAGGCTCCGGGTAACGGGATCAACGGCGATTACGACGGTTCTTACCGTTCACGCCAGATGCTGAAATATAAGAAAACCGTGGGCGATGCCGACATCTACGCATCTTACCTGTTTGAAGACAGCGAATACCTGCCGGGCAACGGCCTGCGCTACAAGCGTAAAGGCGGCGGCTCGCTGGGTCTGGATTACCACCTGACTACCGACCTGACCTGGGGCGCGGCGTGGAACTACACCCGCGCGGACATGCGTAACCCGGACAACGGCGACAGCAAAACCTACGACCAGAACATTCTCGGTACCGCGCTGAGCTGGACCCCGGACAACTGGACCTTCTCCGCAGGCGGCGGCTGGTACCAGAACTTCATGACCACCAAAAAAGTGTCGGTTAACGACTACTTTGCGGGTGATGCATGGGGTATTGAATACTTTGCGGGCTACAAGTTCCCGGTCGGCCAGTACGCGGTTAAATCCATCCAGCCTTACTTCATGGGCGACCGTATTGAGTACGTGAACGGCCGTAACTACCAGCGCATCGACAACGGCGTGGGTATCAGCTTCCAGCTGGATTACGGTTTCCGCGTGGATTACGAACACGTGTTCACCTCCAGCACCGACAACCTGGGCGACATGAACCTGGTGCGTCTGCGTTACGACTTCTAAGTCGTCTTGTTGGGTGCGCCCTGATGCCCTCACCCTGACCCTCTCCCACGGGGAGAGGGAATAAACATTAAAAACGGCAACCCAGGTTGCCGTTTTGCTTTTACCTCGCCACCCGGCTTTATTTTTCAGCGATCAAGCCACTCAGCAATCTCTTCGTACGTCCCGCGATACACAATCTTCTCCGCCTTTTTCTCCAGCTGATAGCCGTACATCGGGTCGTAATAATCCTTCAGCAGCGGCGCAAGCCAGCTGAAGTGCGCGGCAGTGCTGCCGGAGCGTTGCTGTTCCAGCAGCGCGGAATCTAACAGCGCGGTGAATTCTGCATACCGCTGCAGCCCCAGACGGCGGCGAATGGCAAACAGGCCGTGGTGCAGATACTCGCTGTATTCTTTCCAGCCCGCTTCCTCGCCGTATGCGGCAGAAAAGTCTGCCCACATATGGTCGAAATACTCTTCGCGCAGGCGCTCAAGGCGGACGTCAAACGGGTCTTCGACGACAACGATAGGGGCTTCAGCCATGCGGTCGCGCAGGCACTCCGGCAGGTGGTTGGAGCCAATCATCCGGCCCTCGTCTTCCAGCACCCAGCGCGCGGCGTCTTTTTTCAGGAGCTCAACCGCAAGGTGGTTTTCAAAGCTGGCCTGGGAAAGCTGCGGCGTGAGCGTGCGGCCAAACGACGAACCTCGGTGGTGCGCCAGCCCTTCCAGATCGATACCCTGCGCGTGCTGCTTCACCAGCAGGGTTTTACCGTTTCCGGTACAGCCGCCAATCAGCACCATCGGCTTTTGCGACTGCTCGATGGTCACCTGAATCGCCGTCTGACGCAGGGCTTTGTAGCCGCCGCGGATCAGCGGGTAGTCAACGCCCGCCTCTTTCAGCCAGGCCTGCGAGATATGCGAGCGCTGGCCGCCGCGCGCGCAGCAGAGAAAGCCCTCAGGATGGGTAAGGCTGGCTTCCCGCCAGGCGTTAATGCGTGCCTCACGCGTCTCGCCGCTCACCAGCTGATGGCCGAGCGCCAGCGCGGCCTCGGGGCCCTGGCGTTTATAGCAGGTACCGACGGCGGCGCGCTCGTCGTCGTTCATTAAGGGCAGGTTGATCGCCGCAGGCATCGCGCCCTGGGCAAATTCGATCGGCGCGCGAACGTCGATTAAAGGGGTATCAGACGCGAGGATCGCGCGATAGTCCGTTCCATCGTTCATGGTTGTTCCAGAAGAAAACTCAGCAGCAATGGGCGGGGATTGTACGCCGGGGAAGGGGAAGATCAACTCCCCGGCGCAGATGTCTTACTTGAGCTTTGACTGTGCCCAGACAATGCCGCTCGCATATTCCGGCGGCAGGAGAGGGATCATTGCTTCCAGGGTGGCGCTCAGGCGGCCCGTGTCGCTGTCGTTCAGGTTCAGGTGACCGACCTTACGACCCGCGCGAACCTCTTTGTCATACCAGTGCAGATGCACGAGCGGCAGCTTCAGCCAGTCGTAGTTCAGATCGGTGCCGATCAGGTTGATCATCACCGACGGGCTGTTTACCACCGGCTGCGGCAGCGGCAGGTCCGTAATCGCGCGCAGGTGCAGCTCGAACTGGCTGATGGACGCGCCGTTTTGCGTCCAGTGGCCGCTATTGTGCACGCGCGGCGCAAGTTCGTTGATCAGCAGACCGGACGGGGTGATAAAGCACTCCATCGCCATGACGCCCACATACCCGAGTTCGTGCATGATGGCAGAGAGCATATCTTCCGCCTGCGCCTGCTGGTCAGCATTGGCGTGCGGGAAGGCGACGCTGGTGCGCAGAATGCCGTCCTGATGCAGGTTATGCGTCAGCGGATAAAAGACGGTATGCCCGTCTTGCCCGCGCGCGCCAACCAGCGACACTTCGCCGCTGAAGTTGATGCCCTGCTCAACGATGCACTCGCCGTAGCAGTCGTCCGGCAGTTCTGCCGTTTCATCTGCACGCAGGCGCCACTGGCCGCGGCCGTCGTAACCGCCCACGCGGCGCTTCACGATTGCCAGCTCGCCCAGCATCGCGAAAACGTCATTCCACTCGCTTTTATCGGACAAGAGCTGCCACGGCGCGGTCGGCAGACCGAGCTTGTCGAACAGCTGCTTTTGCGTCAGACGGTCGGCGATGATCGGGAACACGTCGCGGTTAACGAAGGCGTTATGACGCGCCAGCTCGCGCGTCAGAGCCGTTTCCGGCCAACGTTCGATCTCGGCGGTGATCACGCTCTGGTGGAACGGTACGGCTTCCGGTTCGGCGTCCAGCCCGACGGGCCAGACGGCAATACCCAGCGGCTCACCGGCCTGACGCAGCATGCGGCCTAGCTGGCCGTTACCGAGGACGCAAACCTGCTTCATGCCGCACCCCGCGGGTCCGGATTGTCCAGCACCTCGTCTGTCTGGGCTTTACGCCACTCCGCCAGACGCTGGTGTAATGCTTTATCGTGCGTCGCAAGAATTTGCGCCGCCAGCAGGGCGGCATTGGCAGCACCCGCTTTACCAATCGCCAGCGTGCCGACAGGAATACCGCGCGGCATCTGGACGATTGAGTAGAGGCTATCCACACCGCTTAACGCGGCGCTTTGGACCGGAACGCCCAGTACCGGCACCAGGGTTTTAGCGGCAATCATGCCTGGCAGATGTGCTGCGCCGCCCGCGCCGGCAACGATCACCTCATAACCGTTCTCTTCGGCGCTTTCGGCGAAGCTGAACAGTTTGTCCGGTGTACGGTGCGCGGAGACCACTTCAACGTGGTGCGGAACATTCAGGATTTCAAAGATTTCGGCGGCGAACTGCATGGTAGCCCAGTCGCTTTTGGACCCCATCACGATGGCGACACGCGCCGGATTATTGCGGGAAGACATGCGTCTTAAAACTCCTGTGGTGCGAAACACACTGCTTTCGAGGGCACAGAGAATAGCATGTTATACGGGCAAGGAAAACGGTTGCGCGGTTAAAAGGTGAGCAGTTATGGCGAGAAAGCGATAACAAAAAAGACCGCACGATGGCGGTCTTTTATATGATGTTACTGAAGATCCCCTGCGGACAGGTTCTCGTTGTCGAACGCGCGGCTGACATCGATATGATTCACCATGCTGGTGTCGGCATTCGAGCCCGATTTTGGCACGGAGAAGCGATTCTCCGCGGCCTGTGCGCCAGTGGACACCACGACTGCCAGCAGCAGGGTACTTACGATGCTGATGTTTTTCATTCTCTGTTCCTTCCTCATCGTATTGTCGCTGTCGCACGTCTTCGCTGGCGGCACGGCAATCAGGGTTTTTATTTAGTCAGTTCTGCGGTCATGTACACGCGGTTGTTGACCTTCGCGCTCGTGATTTTATAAGAGGCATTCTGCTCGGCGGCCTGCGCGGCAATTTTCGCTTCTGCGCGGTCAAGGGTAGAGGCGGTTGCGCTCACGCTTTGAGCGAAAGAACCGAAAGAAACCAGGGAAAGAGCGGCAGCTGCAACGAAAGTTTTGATGGATTTCATGGTCGTATTCCTTAAGTGTTTTATCTGGGATAGGGCGTGTTGCCCTGATGTGATAAATAATAGGCCGCCCACGGGCTGATTAAAATCGAAACAATTTGCCGATATTGTTCAAAAAAATAGAATGATGGTGCGAGGGGTTAAAACGGAAAGGCGATCGGCTCCACGCCCTCTGGCGTGACTTTGACCATGGAACCTTCGGTGTGCCAGGCACCTAATACCACGCGATGGGCCGGTTCGCCGTTGGCGATAAGGGAATGGACGTCAGGACGATGGGTATGACCGTGGATCAACCACTGAACGCCATGCTTTTCCATCACGCTCACCACGGCCTGCGGGTTCACGTCCATGATGGTCATGGATTTGCTGCTGTTGGCGGCTTTACTGCCCGCGCGCATTCTGGCGGCGATACGGTTGCGGATAAACAGCGGCAGCGCAAGGAACATCTTTTGGATCCACGGGGTGTGGACTTTGGCGCGAAACGCCAGGTAGCCGGTATCATCGGTGCAGAGCGTGTCGCCGTGCATGATCAGGATCCTGCGGCCATAGAGATCGAGCACCTGCTCTTCCGGCAGCAGCGTCATGCCGCTTTCGCGGGCGTAGCGCTTGCCGATCAGGAAATCACGGTTGCCGTGAATGAAATAGCAGGGAACGCCGGAATCCACGAGGGCGTGAATGGCGTCTGCCATTTCACGGTGCAGCGGGTTAGGGTCGTCGTCGCCAATCCAGGCTTCAAAGAGGTCGCCCAGGATGTACAGCGCATCGGCGCTTTTCGCTTCACCGCGTAAAAAACGCAGAAAACCGGCGGTTATCGCCGGTTCTTCTGTTTGCAGATGCAGATCCGCAATAAAGAGTGTCGCCACGAATTACTCGCTGACGGTCACGCTTGTAATCACAACGTCTTCTTTAGGAACGTCCTGGTGCATACCGCTGCGGCCAGTAGAGACGGCTTTGATCTTGTCAACCACGTCCATACCTTCAACCACTTCTGCGAATACGCAGTAGCCCCAACCCTGCAGGCTTTCGCCGGAGAAGTTCAGGAAGTCGTTGTCCGCCACGTTGATGAAGAACTGCGCGGTGGCAGAGTGTGGCGCCTGAGTACGGGCCATTGCCAGCGTACCGCGGGTGTTTTTCAGACCGTTGTTCGCTTCGTTTTTGATCGCTTCTTTGGTCTCTTTCTGGTTCATGCCAGGTTCGAAACCGCCGCCCTGGATCATAAAGCCGTTGATCACGCGGTGGAAAATGGTGTTGTTGTAGAAACCTTCGCGGCAGTAGTCCAGGAAGTTTTTAACTGTTTCAGGCGCTTTGTCATCAAAGGTTTTGATTACGATATCGCCATGATTAGTGTGGAAAGTAACCATTTTTGCATCCTGTTCCGTTATTGTGGTACGTCGACCCGCGTTCGGGTCATCTATAGGGGCTTGTTATAGCATAACCACAGGATGCGATCACCTTGCATTGTGTGCTGCTTCGGGTTTGAATTACGGGTAGAATAGCCGGTTTTCAACCACACACGTGTTTACATGGAATCTTCGATGTTAAAAATCTTTAATACAATGACGCGCCAGAAAGAGGAATTTAAACCTATCCATGCCGGGGAAGTCGGCATGTACGTGTGTGGTATTACGGTTTACGATCTCTGTCATATTGGCCATGGCCGTACCTTTGTCGCCTTCGACGTGGTGTCACGCTACCTGCGTTTTCTGGGCTACACCCTGAAATACGTGCGTAATATCACCGACATCGACGACAAAATCATCAAGCGCGCTAATGAAAACGGCGAAAGCTTCGTTGCGCTGGTCGATCGCATGATCGTCGAAATGCACAAAGATTTCGACGCCCTGAATATTCAGCGCCCGGACAGCGAGCCGCGCGCGACCCACCATATTCACGAAATCATCGAGATCACCGAAAAGCTGATCGCTCGCGGTCATGCCTACGTTGCGGACAACGGTGACGTGATGTTCTCGGTGCCGACGGACCCAACCTACGGTTCGCTTTCCCGTCAGGATCTGGACCAGCTCCAGGCCGGCGCGCGCGTTGACGTGGTTGACGTGAAGCGTAACCCGATGGACTTCGTGCTGTGGAAAATGTCCAAAGAGGGCGAGCCAAGCTGGCCATCACCGTGGGGCGAAGGCCGTCCGGGCTGGCACATTGAATGTTCCGCGATGAACTGCAAGCAGCTGGGCAAGCACTTCGATATCCACGGCGGCGGTTCAGACCTGATGTTCCCGCACCACGAAAACGAAATCGCGCAGTCCACCTGCGCCCACGGCGGCGAGTACGTTAACTACTGGATGCACTCCGGCATGGTAATGGTTGACCGCGAGAAGATGTCTAAATCGCTGGGTAACTTCTTCACCGTGCGCGACGTGCTGAAGTATTACGACGCGGAAACCGTGCGCTACTTCCTGATGTCCGGCCACTATCGCAGCCAGCTGAACTACAGCGAAGAGAACCTGAAACAGGCGCGCTCTGCGCTGGAGCGTCTGTATACCGCGCTGCGCGGTACCGACAGGTCTGTTCCTGCTGCAGGCGGCGAAGCGTTCGAAGCCCGCTTTGTTGAGGTGATGAACGACGACTTCAACACCCCGGAAGCGTACTCCGTGCTGTTCGACATGGCGCGCGAAGTGAACCGCCTGAAGTCAGAAGATATGGCCGCGGCGAATGCGCTGGCGTCCCATCTGCGTAAGCTCTCCTCCGTGCTCGGCCTGCTGGAGCAGGATCCGGACGCGTTCCTGCAGAGCGGTGCGCAGGCGGACGACGGTGAAGTGGCGGAAATTGAAGCGTTGATCAAAGCGCGTCTGGAAGCGCGTCAGGCAAAAGACTGGGCGGCGGCAGATGCGGCGCGTAACCGTCTGACCGAGATGGGCATCATTCTGGAAGATGGCCCGCAGGGCACCACCTGGCGCCGTAAGTAATTTTCCCCTCACCCTAACCCTCTCCCAAAGGGAGAGGGAATTATTAGGTTTTCTCCCTCTCCCCGTGGGAGAGGGCCGGGGTGAGGGCATCAGCGCCCACGTTTTCTCCACCACAGCAACCCCATCAGCACGACTCCCGGCAGCCACACCCACAGCAGCTCCGACACGATCACCTGATGCCCGTACGGCGTGGTGTAGCGCGACAGCGCAAACGGCGCGACCTTAATCACCTGCCACGGCGCAAAGAAGCGTTCATCTGACCACGGCCACAGCCAGCCGACGCCTTTCCCGCCCGTGGTAATCGAATCCAGCAGGCTGTGCGATAGCAATGACACGGTTAAAAACAGCCAGCACCGCGTCAGGCTGGCCCGGAACCATCGTCGTCCAGTCAGCACGCAGAGTATCGGCACCACAAAGGCGAACAGCAGGGAGTGGGTAAAGCCGCGATGGCCGAAAACATTGCCGTACGCGACGCCGAACTTGAACGCCAGCACGTCGGCATCCGGCAGCATGGCGAGGACAATCCCGGCAAACAGCAGGCGGGGAGGAATCACTTTGGTTCCCAGGCCTAAGCCCAGACAAAGCGGAACAGCAGCGTGTGTAATAACGGTAGGCATTGCGATTATCCATGGCAAATCATGGAAATATAGCAGCAATCCCGCGCCGGCAGACCCGCGTCAAATTCTTATTTTTACGCCGACTCGCGCGCGATAAGCTGTCCGGAAAGCGTAATGCGCTGGGTTTGCAGCGTCGGCTCCTTCAGCGTGCGAATAATCAGCCCGGCAGCCTGACGCCCCGTCTCTTCGCTGGCGGACGACACGTAGGTAAAGGACGGCGAGGTGAGGTTAACGTGGAGCATATCTTCGAAACCGACCAGCGCGACCTGCTGCGTCAAAAACACATCTTTACCCACCGTTCGTCCAACCTGATGAATACCGGAGATGGAGCCGATCATGGCATCCGGCGAGTGGCAGAGCAGGGCGGTGATGGTGTTGTTTTTTTCCAGCAGCTGGCGGGTGGCGAAACCCGCTGCCAGGGTGTCATCGCTGCAGGCCGGAGAGTATTCATCGCGCCAGACCAGCCCGTTCTGCGTCATCGCGCTGCGAAAACCGAGCAGGCGCTGCTCGCGGATGAGGCAGCCTTCACGCCCGCCAATGTAGGCAATATTGCGATGGCCGCGCTCGATAAGATAACGCACCGCCAGGTTTGCCGCCTGACGGTTATCGCGCATCACCAGATTGCATTTTTCATCCAGCAGCGACTGAGAAACCACCACCAGCGGCAGCGGGCAGCGGCGAATTTGCTCCGGCAGGGTGGAGGTGCGGGTATCCGAGGCCAGATAGATAACCCCGGCGACGCCCTGCTGCTTAAACGACAGCAGGCAGCGCTTAAGATGGTCATGGTCGTTCTGGGGCTGGCCGAGAAAAACCATATACCCCTGTTTTTCAAGATCCTGGACGATGCTCGCCATCACCTTGATGGAGAAACTGTCGCTAAAGTCGCGGAGGATCAGGCCAATCAGATTGGACGTATTGGCGCGGAGATTGGCAGCGGCAACGTTATGAACATAGCCCAGCGTATTGATGGCAGCGTTGACCTTCTCGATCGTTGCCTCTGAGATTTTCCCTTTCTGGCGCAAAACCAGCGAGACGGTTGAGACCGATACGCCCGCGTGCTTTGCGACATCAATAATGCTGACTTTCTTCAAAACCGCTCCCTGAAATTCACCGATTATCAGTCAGATACGACAATGCGTCTCCCAGACTACAGGAGACGCGTCGTTCAGGCATCTTATTATTTGCCGATCATGGTGGACATGGTCTGGGCGATAAACTGTGCTCTGGCACCGAATATCACCTGAATACCGTTGTCGCCGACGAAGACCACGCCGCGCGCACCCAGTCCGTTCAGGCCGTCCTTATCGACCACCTCGCTTTTTGCCACTTCCAGGCGAAGGCGGGTGATACAGGAACCAACGGAGTCGATGTTATGCGCCCCGCCCAGCAGGGAGATGATCTCAGTTGCGAGTTCTGAATCAGACTTATCATCCGCGTTGGCGGTCACTTCAGTGCGGCCCGGCGTTTTCACGTCGAAACGACGGATCACAAAGCGGAACGTGAAGTAATAAATCAGGCCCATCGGAATGCCGATAATAATCGCATTCAGGAAGTTGGTCTTGTAGCCGTTAAAGGACGGCAGGATCCCGAATGACAGATAGTCGATAAAGCCCGCGGAGAACGACTTGGCGATATGCGCATGCAGTAGATACATGGTCATGTAGGCCAGGCCCGCCATGATGGCGTTAAAGACGTACAGGATCGGCGCCACGAAGATAAAGGTAAACTCTACCGGTTCAGTGATCCCCGTCAGGAAGCAGGTCAGCGCCGCAGAGAACAGAATACCGGCCGCGATTTTCTTATTCTTCGTATGGGCTTCGTGATACATCGCCAGGCACGCGGCGGGCAGCGCGAACAGCATCAGCGGGAATTCGCCCTGCATGAATTTACCGGCATTCTGGTAGGTGTCGCTGCTGAAGGACTTCACTCCTTCTTCCAGCATCTTGAACCAGATGGTCTGGTCGCCGTGGATCACCTGTCCTGCCTGAGTGGTGTAATCCCCGAACGAGTACCAGAAGGACGGATACCAGATGTGGTGCAGGCCGAGCGGGATCAGCGCGCGCTCTACCAGACCGAAGATAAAGGTCGACGCTGCCTGATTATCGCCGTTAACCACCACGGAGAGCGCGTCGATACCGGCCTGGATATGCTGCCATACGTACGGCAGCAGCAGCCCCATCAGGAACGACAGAAACGCCGTTGCAATGGCCACGAAGCGCTTGCCGGAGAAGAAGCCCAGGAACTCCGGCAGCTGCATGGTGTGGAAGCGGTTATAGCACCAGGCCGCGAGAATACCGCAGATCAGGCCGCCGAAGACGCCCATCTGCAGCGTCGGGATGCCGACCACCATGGCGTATTTCCCACCCTGGGAGGCCATTTCCGGCGTGATGCTCAGCACGGTGCTGATGGTGATATTCGTGACAAACACCGACACCGCCGCAGACAGCGCCGCGATGCCGGATTCTGACGCCAGACCCACGGCGGAGCCAATGGCAAACAGCATCGGCAGGTTATCAAAGATAACCCCGCCCGCGTTCATCATCAGCGGCAGATGGAACTTATCGCCGAAGGCCAGCAGCAGGCCCGCAGCGGGAAGCAGTGAAATTGGCAGCATTAAGGCGCGACCAATCATCGATAACTTAGACAGCGATTTAACAAACCCTGATATCAGACTCATGCTGATTTCCCCCGAGTAGCGCTTTTCTGGCGCTGTTATTGTAAGTATAACGTTTTAGTAGAACGTTCTACTTATCGTGGGCAAAGAGTGAAAAACGCGCAACAGAATTTTCATGTTTCAACAGATGAAATAGTGATTATTTGAAGTTGATCGATAAATAACCGCGATGGGTGTAAGGGATTTTATATCCCCTCTCCCTGTGGGAGAGGGTTAGGGTGAGGGCATAATACGGCTCAGGCCGTAACGGTTACGCTCTGTCCTTCAAAGCTCACGGTCTGACCCGCGACAATCTTGCAGCGCTTGCGCGTTTCTACCACGCCGTCGACTTTTACCAGCCCGTCGGCGATAACGATTTTCGCCTGCGCGCCGCTTTCGCTCCAGCCTTCCAGCTTCAGCAGATCGCACAGCTCAACGTGCGGGTGTTTACCTAATGAAAAAGTCGCCATCTTACGCGTCCTCTACGTCGTGATATTCTTCGCACGCCTGCAGCGTATTCTGAATCAGCGTTGCTACGGTCATCGGGCCTACGCCGCCCGGTACGGGGGTGATGTAAGACGCGCGCGCGGCGGCATCTTCGTACACCACGTCGCCGACCACTTTGCCGTTTTCCAGACGGTTAATCCCGACGTCCACGACAATCGCGCCCTCTTTGATCCACTCGCCCGGAATAAAGCCCGGCTTGCCGACCGCGACGATCAGCAGATCGGCGTTTTCGACGTGGTGACGCAGGTTTTTGGTGAAGCGGTGGGTCACGGTGGTGGTGCAGCCCGCCAGCAGCAGCTCCATGCTCATCGGGCGGCCCACGATGTTGGACGCACCGATAACCACGGCGTTCAGACCGTAGGTGTCGATGTTATAGCGCTCCAGCAGCGTCACAATGCCGCGCGGCGTGCACGGGCGCAGACGCGGCGCGCGCTGGCACAGGCGGCCAACGTTGTACGGATGGAAACCGTCCACGTCTTTATCCGGCGCGATACGCTCCAGCACCTTCACGTTGTCGATACCCGCCGGCAGCGGCAGCTGAACCAGAATACCGTCGATTTCTTTATCGGCATTCAGGGTGTCAATAAGTTCCAGCAGTTCTGCTTCGCTGGTGGTTTCCGGCAAATCGTAAGAGCGGGAGACGAAGCCCACCTCTTCACACGCTTTGCGCTTGCTGCCGACATAAATCTGCGATGCCGGGTTGCTGCCAACCAGCACAACGGCCAGCCCGGGGGCGCGTTTTCCGGCAGCTTTACGCGCCTTCACTTTTTCCGCGACCTCAGAGCGCACCTGCTGCGCAATCGTTTTACCGTCAATAATCTTTGCTGCCATCAGAGAGAAGATTCCGTCTGTAACGTTTGAAAGGGGGGATGGCGTGTATTTTGTCAGAAGCGAGCGTCGCTGTCAGTCACCCTTTACGCGTTTTTATCAGTGAGACGCAAAAACCCTTCTTAAGGGATGGTCAATTTCTTAGGCGGGATTAGGATGTGACCTGGCGAAATGGCAGCGTTTTGACATATTTAAAAAACGCGTCCTGAGCTACTTTGTCTCCTCCGAAATAAGCTTTCAATTAATCAATTGAACGTATTTCTTATTCCCGATTATTCGCGGGAAGGGTTATTTACATTTTAAAGGAATAGACATGAAACTCAGCAACATTGCTTCTACTGTTATTGCTACTTTGGCCCTGGTTGCAGGTGCCGCAAATGCAGCAGATCCTGCTGCGCCGGTTTCCGTAAATGGCGGTACCGTACATTTTAAAGGTGAGCTGGTTAATGCGGCTTGTTCAGTAAATACTGATTCTTCTGAGCAGACCGTTAATCTGGGTCAGTATCGCACCGCGAAATTTACCAAAGTGGGCGACACCACCTCTAATATTCCATTCAACATTGAACTGAATGATTGCGATCCGCTGGTTGCCAAAACTGCCGCTGTTGCGTTCACCGGTCAGATCGACCCAACCGACAAAACCCTGCTGGCCGTGACTTCCGGTAACAACGACAACACCGCGAAAGGCGTGGGTATCGAAATCCTCGACAGCAAATCCAGCGTTCTGACCCCAGACGGCGCGACCTTCTCTGCTGCGCAGACGCTGATCGAAGGGACCAACACCCTGAAGTTCACCGCACGTTACAAATCAACGGCTGCCACCACTGAGCCAGGCCAGGCAAACGCTGACGCCACCTTCGTAATGAAATACGAGTAATTCCTCCGCACAGGGATGTTCAGGCCTCACGGACGAGGCCCGTCATACGCTAATGCCAGGAACGAAGGATGACAAGGACTGGAACACTACTGCTGTTAACCCTTGCGATGGCTTGCCCGGCATCGGCGCATACCGTGGTGATCGAAGGTGGCAAGGTTCATCTCAGAGGTGAACTGGTAAACGGCGGCTGCGCCGTGGCGCCCGACAGCCAGAATATGCGCATCGACATGGGGCAGTACCGAACCAATTCATTTTCCGGTGTGGGCAGTTTTTCCACGGTTAACGTGCCTTTTACCGTGCGGCTGCTGGACTGCAGCGTTGATGTTTCGCGCACCGTGGGGATCCAGTTTCAGGGCGTGACGCCCGCAGAAGATCCGCAGGTCTTTCTGGCGACCTCGCGGCCGGGTGAAACGCCCGTCAGCAGCGGCGTGGGGCTGGCGCTTTTTGACGAACAGCAGCGTCAGATTATCCCAAATGCCACGGCCGTCAGCTGGCTGCCGATCGATACCCGCGAGCTCGCGTTCCATTTTAGCGCCCGCTATCGGGCTATTTCCGAACACCTCGAGCCAGGCAAAATTCAGTCGGATGTCTGGTTTACGTTGATTTATCCATAACACCTGCGAACACATTATTAAAGGTACGGTTGTGATGAATACCCTAATTAAACCAGGACTTTTTTTATCGTTTATTTTGATGATGGTTTCTGCCTGCGCAAATGCTTCCGGCGGTATTGCGCTGGGGGCCACGCGCGTTATTTATCCCGCAGAGGCGAAGCAAACGTCGCTGGCGATCACCAACAGCAACAAACAGGAACGCTATTTAATTAACGCGTGGATCGAAAATGCGAGCGGGCAAAAAGAAAAAACCTTTGCCGTCACTCCGCCCCTGTTTGTCAGCGAGCCGAACAGTGAAAACACGCTGCGTATTATTTACGCCGGGCCAGCGCTGCCTGCCGATCGCGAATCGCTCTTTTACATGAACGTGAAGGCGATCCCGTCGGTGAATAAAGCGAAAACGGAAAACAATAACGTGCTGCAGCTGGCGATCCTCTCACGCATCAAGCTGTTTGTGCGCCCGAACAACCTGGCGATGCAGCCGGAAGAAGCGCTTTCCCAGCTGCGGTTTGAGCGCGCGGGCAGCCATCTCAAAGTCAGCAACGCTTCCCCGTATTACATCACCCTCGTCAATCTGAAGCTGGGCGGGCAGCAGCTGGATAACCTGATGGTTGCGCCGAAAAGCTCGGCACAGCAGGTGCTGCCAGCCGGTGCTGGCGGTACGCTTTCCTGGCAGAGCGTGAATGACTACGGTGCCATCACTCCGGCGCGTAGCGTCAACCTGTGAGCAGAGTCAGGTCGATGAAAAACCACCAGAGACGTTACTGCCCGGTTGCACTGGCGCTGATGGCTGCGCTCTGGCCGCAGGCTGGCTGGAGCGAAAGTTATTTCAACCCGGCCTTCTTGTCCGACGACGCCGCCAGCGTGGCGGATTTGTCGCGTTTTGAACAAGGACACCAGCAGGCACCCGGCGTTTATCGCGTGGATATCTGGCGTAACGATGAGTTTATCGGTACCCAGGACGTGCGTTTCGAGCAGGCCGAGAACACGCCGCCGGTGGCGGGCGGTTTGTCGGCGTGCATTACGCGCGCGATGCTCGATCGCTTTGGCGTCAACGTCGCGGCGTTTCCCGAGCTGGCTAAGGTGCAGGGCGACACCTGCATTCCGTTGACCACGGCCATACCCGGCAGCGAAACGGTATTCAATTTTGCCTCTCAGCGTCTGGACGTCAGCCTGCCGCAGGTGGCGTTGCAAAACAGCGCCCGGGGCTACATTCCGCCTGAACAGTGGGATGAAGGCATTCCCGCCGCGCTGGTGAACTACAGCTTCACCGGTAACCGGGGAAGCGAAGACGACAGCTATTATCTGAACCTGCAGAGCGGGTTGAACTATGGCGCCTGGCGTTTACGTAACAACGGCGCATGGCGGTACACGCAGAATAACGGGCAGCGGCACAGCGAGTGGCAGAATATTGGCACCTGGGCGCAGCGCACCGTCATCCCGCTCAAAAGCGAACTGGTGCTGGGCGACAGCAATACCGGGAATGACGTCTTCGACAGCATGGGTTTTCGAGGTGGGCGGCTCTTCTCGTCTGACAGCATGTACCCGGACAGCCTGCAGGGCTACGCGCCGACCGTGCGCGGGATCGCCCGTACGCCAGCCAAAGTGGTGGTTCGCCAGAACGGTTACGTTATCTATCAAAGCTATGTCCAGCCGGGCGCATTTGCGATTACCGATCTTAACCCGACCTCCTCAAGCGGTGACCTGGAAGTCACGGTTGAAGAGAAAGACGGCACCCAGCAGCGCTATACCGTGCCGTACTCCACCGTGCCGCTTCTGCAGCGTGAAGGGCGCTGGAAGTATGACCTCGTTGCCGGGGATTACCGCAGCGGTAACAGCGATCAGGATACGCCGTTCTTCACTCAGGGCACCCTGATTACCGGTCTTGCCAACGGTTACACGCTCTACGGCGGGACGCAGCTGGCGTCACGCTATACCGCGGTGGCCGTCGGGGCCGGGAAAAACCTGGGCGACTGGGGCGCGGTCTCGCTTGATATCACCCACGCCCGCAGCCAGCTCGCGGACGACAGCAGGCATGAAGGGCAGTCGCTGCGCTTCCTCTACGCGAAATCCCTTAACGGCTTCGGCACCAACTTCCAGCTGCTGGGCTACCGCTACTCCACAAAAGGGTTTTACACCCTCGACGATGTCGCCTGGCGCTCAATGGAGGGCTATCAGTATGCCGATAGCCAGAACGATAACGATGTGCCGGACGTGCAGAGCTATCACAACCTGACGTGGAATAAAAAAGGCCGCTTCCAGCTCAACGTTTCTCAGTCGCTGGGGGACTACGGCTCGGTCTATATCTCCGGTAGCGAGCAGACCTACTGGGGAACAGACGAGACGAACCTCTGGTACCAGCTGGGCTATGCGGGCGGCGTGAAGGGGATCAACTACTCCGTCTCGTGGTCGTGGAACAAATCCGTGGGGATAGATGGCACCGATCGGATCGCGTCGTTTAACGTATCCGTGCCGTTCAGCCTCTTTACCCGTCAGGGCTATCGCCGGGACAGCGCGATTGACCGCGCCTACGCTACGGCATCCGCCAGTCGAAACAGCGACGGCGACACTAGCTGGCAAACCGGCGTCAGCGGAACGCTGCTGGAGGATCGCAACCTGAACTACAGCGTGACCCAGGGACACGCCAGCACCAACGGCGGAAGCGGAAGCGCCAGCGCCAACTGGCAGGCGACCTACGGCACGCTGGGCGTGGGCTACAACTATTCCCGCGACCAGCACGATCTCAACTGGCAGCTCTCCGGCGGGGTGGTCGGCCACGCCGACGGCGTGACCTTCAGCCAGCCGCTGGGCGACACCAACGTGCTGATCAAAGCGCCGGGAGCATCGGGCGTCAGTATTGAAAACCAGACCGGCGTGAAAACCGACTGGCGAGGCTACGCGGTGATGCCGTATGCCACCGTCTATCGCTACAACCGCGTGGCGCTGGATACCAACACCATGAGCAACAACACCGATATCGAAAACAACGTGAGCAGCGTGGTGCCGACCAAAGGCGCGCTGGTGCGCGCCAGCTTTGATACCCGCATTGGCGTGCGCGCCCTGCTGACGGTAACGCGCGGCAACCAGCCGGTGCCGTTCGGCGCGGTGGTGCGTGAGACCAAAAGCGGCGTCACCAGCATGGTGGGGGATGACGGACAAATTTACCTGAGTGGGCTGCCGCTGGAGGGCGAACTGCTGATCCAGTGGGGCGACGGGGCGCAGTCCCAGTGTCGCGCACCTTACAGCTTGTCTGAACAGAGCCTGCAACAGGCAATCACACTTAAGGGGATCGGCTGTGATTAAAACTCAACTCTTTGCCTTGTCGCTGCTGGCGTTACTGCCCGCGACAAACGCATTAGCGACCGTGTGCGTCAATGAAAAAGGCGTGCCGACGGAAGTGCATTACGACCTGACGGATAAATTCAACAGCTCGAATAACCAGATTGGGCAGGTCGTGACGCTCAGCGAGAAATCGCAGTGGGTAGGGGTGAATGCCGTCTGCCCGAAGGGCACGACCGGGAATACCACCAAGCGCAGCTATGTGACTGATTATCCGGTAACAGGAACGAGCGATGGCTATCAATATCTGAAGCTTAACGACTATCTGGACGGGGCGATGAAAATCACGGACAGCTATGCTGGCGTGTTTTACCCGCCAAAAAGCTATATCCAGATGGGGAGCCATCCTAACGTCTCCAAAAACAAACCGTTTGGCGTTCAGGACTCCAGCCTGGTCTTCCGTCTTAAGGTGACCCGGCGTTTTATCAACATGGTGGTGATCCCGCGTGCCACCATGTTCCGCGTTTACGTCACCACTACCTCTTCCGATCCGTTAACCACGCCGGTCTATACCATCAGCTACAGCGGAACCATTCAGGTGCCGCAAAGCTGCGCCATCAATGCCGGTAACGTGGTGGAGTTTGATTTCGGCGACATTGGCGCCTCCTTGTTCAGCAAGGCGGGCGTGGGTAACAAGCCGGAGGGGGTCTCATCGCAAAGCAAAACCATCGCCATCAAATGCACCAACGTGGAGGCGAACGCCATGCTGACGATGCGGGTCGAGGCGGAAAAAGTCTCTGATAATGTGCTGGTGTCGGATAACCCGGATGTGGGGTTCATCATCGCCAACGAGAGCGGGGCGCCGCTGACGCCCAACAACCTGACGAGCAAAATTCCGTTCCGCCTCGACGACAGCGCGCAGGCGCAGGTGGGGATCCGGGTCTGGCCGGTGAGCGTGACGGGCAATAAGCCAGCGGAAGGGCGCTTCACCTCGCGCGGGTATTTGCGCGTGGATTACGACTAAGGAGCCGATATGCGAAACAGGATCCGTTTTCTCACCGTAGCGCTCTTTGCGCTTTGCACGCAGGCTCAGGCGGACACCGCGTTGGGCGAGATTAACATTCGGCTCTACGGCAATATCGTCGATTTTACCTGCGTTGCCGAGGGCAGCGACAGCGACAAGGCCGTCCCGCTGGGCACCTGGCCCACGAAACAGCTCAGCACCACCGGGAGCCGCACGCAGCCGATGCCGTTTACGCTGAAGCTGACCGGCTGCCCGCCGGGCGCGGCGTCCATTACGTTTTCGGGTAAAGCCGACGGAAGCAATAGCGGCTTGCTGGCGCTGAATGATGCCAGTACTGCAAGCCATGTCGCCGTTGAGATCAGGGATGCGGATAAAACGCGGCTGGCGCTTCAGCAGGCCAGCCAGCCGGTCTCGGTTGATGCGCAGGGAAATGCGATTCTGTCATTTTATGCCAATTATATTGCCACTGCCGATAACCCTCAGCCCGGACGGGCTGATGCGGATGCCACCTTCATGATTAATTATAATTAGCACTGACCGCACTCCCTGCAGCTCAGATAAGCTGCAGGGAGTGAATTCAGGTTATAGCAGCTCGTGGGCTTTGGCGTAATCAATTAATTCCACGATACTTTGCACACCCAGCTTGGAATAAATATTGGATTTATGCGCGCTAATGGTCTTGTTGCTTAATAGTAGCTGTTCAGCTATTTCCTTGTTGGATAATCCATTCGCCAGATACCGTAATACCGTGACCTCGCGATTCGATAATGGCATATCTACTGCCATCCCTTTCCCGGAACCCAAATGGTTTATAAAGTTCAACGTCTCTGACGGGAAAAAGGAATAGCCCATCAGAATCATTTCTACGGCGTTGTAGATCTCACCCAAATCTTTTCGTTTACTGACGAAGCCATTTGCCCCGGCGCGAATGGCGCGACCCGCGTAAAATAACTCTGATTTAGACGAGAGGAACAGAACCTTAATGTTCTTGTTTAAGTTCCTGATTCTCTTAAGTAAAGAGAAGGCATCCGTGCCCGTGAGTTCAATGTCAAGGATCACCAGATCGATAGGGTGATTGCGGATACAGTCAAGGACTTCATGGCTATCGCCAGACTTGAGCTTGACTGTGATATTCTTATTTTTCTGTAGCAGGACTTCTATCGACATTCTGACGATAGGATGTTCGTCCATAATGATAACGGATGCCGGTTTCATTTTTAATGCCTCAGATTGTTAAAAGCGTTATGCAGAGTTTGGTAAAACTCTCGAAATGCCGGAAGGATATAATGTGCAGATCCCTATACCGTAGTATTTCCCTGGAAAGAGCGAAAGCATCCTTGTTTACGTAATGAAAAGAACTATGCCTCAGCGCGGTCATCTCATTAGGCTGGTGTTGGCAAAAAGGTTTTTCTTATTCATATTTGATACGCATCTTATTATACAGGGTAAGTTTTTTCCGAAAACCCTGTAAATTAATATGAGGGTATTGGTTTGTATTATCTTCTGGATCTGAATCGCTATTTTTTTAAATTTAGCGGAAATGTCCTGTTATCTCATTTACCGCATTTTTTCATCTTTATGTAATAACAAAAAATAACAGATATCTCTGTATGTTGATTAATTGTTAACAAAAATACGCCTCTTTTAAAGGGACGAACCCGCAAAAGTGAGGTTAAAAATTGCCCTCGCAGGCCGTCTGACCTTCATCTGAAAGTGCTTACGCCGATCCGGATAACGGCGTCTGGTGCACAGGAGAACGTGCTGCCCGCTTCGCTTTTTACTCCTGGCTGTTGTCGCTAAGCTGCTTGTTTTTACATCATTATCATCTTGTTAACGCCTTCTGCATTCACTTAACGGATGGAGGAAAGTGCTGCCGTTCCGTTAATCTGTGGCATTTCACAAGGTTCACGCCCATAAATTAGGAATAGTTATAATTTCGAGTTTATTGTTAAAAATTAACATTTTTGCAACGCGAGTGGTAAGTAATTTCCTAAACCGCTTTAGGAAATAAGGGGTTAGGTGGTGAGTGAAAACGTGCAGTCTGAGAGGTTATTAAGAAGATGGAGCAATTCCTGGCGATGGCTTAGCCCCAGCTTTAAGAGGATGCAGCTGAGACGATAGATAATGCGGCTATAGGGGCGATTCTGCATAAGGGCAATCTGACGCAATGTCTTGCCCCGGGAAAGCTCCTGCAGGATGGGCCACTCGTTGCGCGAGAACCAGTCTTTCTCGGTACCCAGCGGAGGTAGGGTTTCCAACAGGCTGTGCTGGAGCGCAGCGGCGCTCAGCTGACGTTCGAGCACATGAAAGGGACCTGCCGCTTTGCAGAAGAGGCGGGTATCGTAATTATCGGCCCGGACCAGCAGCCAGGGCGTCAGGAACGGAGGAAACAGGCTATGCCGTCTCAACTGATCCAGTTTCTCCAGAAGCCCCGTGGACCGGCTTTCAATATCCACGACCAGACGGGCTGAGGGCCACTGCGTCTGAGCGATAAGGGCGTCGTCCAGCGTGGCGTAGTCGCAGCAGCTGCTCAGGGGAAACTGCCCGTGGAGAAAACCGGTGCGCAGGTAGTGATCCTCCGTCACCAGAAGGATAAACGGGGCGTCGGTTTTGCGGGGCTGGCTGATGGACTGGCTCAAAAATTCGAGCCGGTCGAAAAAGGGGGGAGCAAAAGGTGAGCGCGTAAATCCCAGTGCATCACTTCCTGTACGCCGCCGCCGGTAACGGCGCACTGTCATTCGCATGGTCTCCCTCCTGGAAATGGCTTTTTAATCCTCCGGCCATGTCCAGGACGGCCAGTAATATCCCTGGCCGAGGTCTGCGCCTGCCTGCAGTGCCCAGGTACGATCGCGTTCAGTCTCAATACCTTCAATAAGCACTTTCCCGGCAAGCTGAAAGCAAAGGGAAACCAGTTGCCTCAGCGCAGGGGTGTCGCGTAAACGCCAGAATGCTTCCTTATCTATTTTGATGCCGCTTAACGGGAGTCGGCAGGATAAAAACGACTGCACTGTGACGTCATCCACGTCATCAAGCCAGATAGCGTGTCCCTGTTTGCAAAGTTGCCGCAAATTTTGAACGACATGCTGCTTCTCTACGAGGGAAAGCGCCAAAAAGGACGCGAGGTCGACAATCTCAATATTGAGCGGCATGCCTGGCAACCGGATAAGTCGCTGAAAAGACGCGGGCTCTGTCAGGACGGTTATCGGCAGATTAATAAAAAGATTATGACCGTGCGGCGTATTTTTTAACGCGGCAAGCTGCGCTTCAAGCAGCGTTATCGACCACTCTGCGGAGCGATCGCAAAAAAAGTTCTCGCTGTCCCGCGTGTCGGACAGAACGCTAAGGACCTCCACGCCAACCTGGCGCAAGGAGGAAAGGGCGACGATGGGCTCAAGCTTAATGCCGACGATGTCCTGAGAAATGTACTGTAACCGGGGGGGCGTATCGATCAGGTTTTGCGCTGTCACTCCATTGTCCTGTTGTCTGTCAGCCTCCAGGCGGCCGGGATACCTGACTCTAGTGTGACGAGCTGACGTTCAGGAAAACAGCAGGCGTTACTTAAATGCAACTAAGCCTTTTCGCAGCGCTAAATTTTACGGTGAAACAGGGCGAAATGTTGAGAAAATAGCCGTATTTACAATCGGCTAGCGGTAATTGGTCCTGAAAACGGAAAAGGCATTGACTCACCTGCCATTGACCGTATAATTCTTCGCGTTTCACCACCGCGAAGTACACGCATATCAGTGCGCCCTTAGCTCAGTTGGATAGAGCAACGGCCTTCTAAGCCGTAGGTCGTAGGTTCGAATCCTACAGGGCGTGCCATTTCATTTCATAGAGTTACGCCTCTTTCACATCCTCCTGATTTCCGTTGTGGGACATATTTGGGACATCGCCCCTAAAATTTACCGGTCAAGAAGGACATTTATGTGGTATCTACTCGCAACTTCGCTTGCCGCACTCTCCCTTAATAAAAGCCTGGCTTATCTAATGCTGGGATTAACGGCATTTCTCGGCTGGAAACAGAGTATTCTTGACGCCCCGGCGCTGCTTGTTATTGCATCAATCGTCGTTGGCTGGTCTGTTGTTGAATGGCTACGGAATAAAAATAATAAATATACGTATCTGGTCGAAGGCCTGTGCGTGGCCATCGCCGTTGTCCTGGTTTTGCATGTGATCCCGGGTTTTCATAACCCCAAAGTGCTGGATGCTGTCGTCGTTGGTCCGCAAAGCATACCGTTCAGTATGTACTTTAATATGGACAAGGCAGTGGTGCCGTTCTTTTTAATTACGTGCATGCCAACGTTATTCGTCGCAAAACCCCTCTATAAAGCGGGCAAGGTCGGCTGGGGAATATTGGTTCTTGCGATACCCGTGCTGTTACTTCTGGCTGTTGCGTTGGGCGGACTTAGAATTGAGCCGCATGCGCCTGAATGGTTCGCTCAATTTGCCCTTGCGAATATTTTTTTCGTCTCTTTGGCTGAGGAAGCCTTGTTCAGAGGCTACCTGCAGCAACGCTTGTCCCGGATTATTCATCCTGTTGTCGCGCTGTTGATTGCCTCAGTCATCTTTGGACTGATGCATTATAGCGGCGGTTTACTACTGATTATTTTTGCCAGCCTCTCCGGCATTATTTACGGCCTGGCGTGGATGTGGAGCGGCAGGCTCTGGGTTGCAACGTTATTCCATTTTGGGCTGAACTGCGTGCATTTATTGTTCTTCACCTATCCGATGTATGCCCCCCACGCTGCGATGTGATGCGTTTTTAAATAGTCGCCTAATAATTTGGCTACCTCTGAATAAACATAAAAAGCCCCGCAAGATCGGGGCTTTTATATCTGCCGGGCGCATGAATAACAGATTTACCTTCGCGTCATAATGAATAGAAGGCTAATGAATTTCACTGTAGGCAGGCTTAAGGTTTTCTTAATCTAAAAATTATCTCTCATTAAAATTTGGATTTTTATCATTCTAAAATCTGCTAAAAAGAAATTTTACACTTTTACGACTAAACTCGATTGATACTAATTATCATTAGCGTTGTTGTATGCTTTAATCCTGTCCCACAAAGCTATGAGTCGTTAATCCCGTTGGTCTATAAAGGATATGTTCATGAATTCTCGCCTGCTGTCCTGCTTCTCGCTTGCCTTGTTGTCTTCATCCCTTTTCCTTTCCACACAAGCGGTTGCCGCTGATAACAACGAAGGTATCGTTGTTTATAACGCGCAGCACGAAAACCTGGTGAAGTCGTGGGTTGACGGTTTTACCAAAGAAACCGGCATTAAAGTCACTCTGCGTAATGGCGATGACAGCGAGCTGGGTAACCAGCTGGTTCAGGAAGGCAGCGCGTCACCGGCAGACGTGTTCCTGACGGAGAACTCGCCTTCTATGGTGCTGGTGGATAATGCCAACCTGTTTGCGCCATTGGATGCAGACACCCTGAAGCAGGTACCGGCAGAATATCGTCCGGCGCACGGCCGCTGGATTGGCATCGCCGCCCGCAGCACGGTGTTTGTGTATAACCCGGAAAAGCTGAACGAAAAGCAGCTGCCTGAATCGCTGATGGATCTGGCAAAACCCGAGTGGAAAGGCCGCTGGGCGGCATCACCGTCAGGCGCGGATTTCCAGGCCATCGTGAGCGCGATGCTGGCGCTGAAAGGCGAAAAGGCCACGCTGGAATGGCTCAAGGCGATGAAAGCCAATTTCGTTGCCTATAAAGGCAACAGCACCGTGATGAAAGCGGTCAATGCCGGTCAGATTGATGGCGGCGTGATTTATCACTACTACCGTTTTGTCGATCAGTCCAAAACCGGTGAAAACAGCAAAAACACCCAGCTTTACTACTTCAAACACCAGGATCCGGGCGCGTTCGTGAGCCTCTCTGGCGGCGGCGTGCTGGCGTCCAGCAAACACAAAGCGCAGGCGCAGGCCTTCATCAAATACATTACCGGTAAAGAAGGTCAGGAAAGCCTGCGTACCAACAACGCCTTTGAATATGCCGTGGGCGTGAACGCGGCCTCAAACCCGAAACTGGTCCCGCTGAAAGATCTTGATGCGCCGAAAGTTGAACCTTCAACGCTCAACAGTAAAAAAGTTATCGAGCTGATGACGCAAGCCGGCCTGCTGTGATCCTGAGAGTGAAGTGAACGTCTTATGTCTGGTCTGAGTCTCGACATCGGAAAAAACAGAGTGCAGGAGCCTGCCCGCAGGCGTCCTGCACTGCCGATGGTTGCGTTAGCTGTGTTGTTTTCATTAATGGCGCTTCTGCCTTTGGGTTTTATCATTGCCATTGGCATTGAGACTGGCTGGGAAACCATTAAGGCGCTGGTGTTTCGCCCGCGTGTTGCTGAGCTGCTCAGCAACACGCTGTGGCTGACGGCTTTAGCGGTTCCGCTGTGTATCGTGACGGGCGTGGCAATCGCCTGGCTCACGGAGCGCACGCAGCTTGCCGGGCGAGGGATCTGGTCCGCACTGGCGGTCGCCCCGCTGGCGATCCCCGCGTTTGTGCAAAGCTACGCCTGGGTGAGCGCTGTCCCTTCCATGCACGGGCTCTCCGCGGGCGTGTTCCTCTCGGTTCTTGCCTACTATCCGTTTATCTATATGCCGGTTGCGGCGGTGCTGCGTCGCCTGGACCCGACGCTGGAAGATGTCGCCGCTTCGCTGGGTACGCCGCCTTGGCGGGTCTTTTTCCGCGTGGTGTTGCCCCAGCTCAAGCTCGCTATCTGCGGCGGCGCGCTGCTGGTGGCGCTGCACCTGCTGGCGGAATATGGCCTGTACGTGATGATCCGCTTTGATACCTTCACCACGGCAATTTATGACCAGTTCCAGTCTACCTTCAGCGGCCCGGCGGCGAACATGCTGGCGGGCGTGCTGGCCTTATGCTGTCTGGCTATATTAATGCTGGAGGGCGTGACGCGCGGAAAAGCACGCTACGCGCGCATTGGCGCCGGGGCCGCGCGCGAGCAGAAACGCTGGCCGCTGAAGCCTGCGGCCGCCGCGCTGGGCCAGCTGTTTTTCATCGTGCTGATCGTGCTGGCGCTGGGCGTGCCGTTAATTGTCCTGTGTCGCTGGATTTGGCTCGGCGGCGTGCAAAACTGGATGAGTGCCGATCTCTGGCACTCCCTGCGCCAGACGCTGATGCTCGGCGTGGGCGGCGCGCTTCTGACGACGGCGTGCGTGATCCCCATCGCGTGGCTCGGTATCCGCTATCCGCACCGCATCTTCCGGATGCTGGAAGGGTGCATCTATATCACCAGTTCGCTGCCGGGCATCGTCACGGCGCTGGCGCTGGTCACCGTCACCATTCATTACGCCCGTCCCATTTACCAGACGGAAATTACCCTGTTCCTTGCCTACCTGCTGATGTTTATGCCCCGTGCGCTCATCAACCTGCGGGCGGGGATTGCGCAGGCGCCGGTCGAGCTGGAGAACGTGGCGCGCAGCCTGGGCAGCACGCCCGCGAAGGCGCTCTGGAGCGTCACGATGCGGCTGGCCGCGCCGGGTGCGGCGGCGGGGGCCGCGCTGGTTTTCCTCGGCGTCAGCAACGAGTTGACCGCCACGCTGCTGCTCTCTCCGCTGGGCACGCGCACGCTCTCCACCGGATTCTGGGCGCTGACCAGTGAAATTGACTATGTTGCCGCCGCGCCTTACGCGATGCTGATGATCCTGATTTCACTCCCGCTGACCGCCATTCTCTATATGCAGTCGAAAAAAATTGCAGGGCTATGACATGCTTGAATTAACCGCCATTTCTAAATCGTTTTCTGATGTGCAGGTGCTCGACAGCTTAAACCTGAGCGTGGCGCCGGGGAGCAGGACGGCGATTGTCGGGCCGTCCGGGTCGGGGAAAACCACGCTGCTGCGTATTCTGGCCGGGTTCGAAACGCCTGACACCGGGCGCATTGTCATGCAGGGGAGAACGCTGTTCGATGAAAACAGTTTTGTTCCCGCCCACCTGCGCCGGATCGGTTTTGTGCCTCAGGAGGGTGCGCTGTTCCCGCACCTCAATGTGGCAGACAACATCGCCTGGGGGCTGGACGGTACTCGCCACGAGAAGCGCCAGCGCGTTGAGGCGCTGATGGAGATGGTTTCTCTGGACAGGCAGCTCGCAACGCACTGGCCCCACGAGATTTCAGGCGGACAGCAGCAGCGCGTGGCGCTGGCCCGCGCGCTGGCCCAGCGACCTTCACTGATGCTGCTGGATGAACCATTCTCGGCGCTGGATACCGGCCTTCGCGCCATGACGCGTAAGGCAACGGCCGATCTGCTGGCCGAAGCGGGCGTGGCCTCGATTCTGGTCACCCACGATCAGAACGAAGCGTTGTCCTTTGCCACGCAGGTTGCCGTCATGCGCTCCGGACGCTTCACGCAGGTCGGTACGCCTTATGACGTCTACACCCGTCCGGTTGACGAAGAGACGGCGCTGTTTCTTGGCGATGCCGTGATCCTGCCTGCTCAGCTCGCTGCCGGGTATGCTGTGTGCGCGCTGGGTGAAGTGCCGACGGACAACGCGCATGCGACAGGGCAGGGCAGAGTAATGATGCGCCCTGAACAATTACGCGTGACGGCATGTGCAGCGAATGAAAGCCCGATCTCGATTCTCGACGTGGACTTCACCGGCCAGCTGTCGACGCTCACCCTTGCGTTAGCCGGGGAGAAACAACCCGTGATTCTGAAGACCGTAAGCCAGCCAGGATGGAACCCGGGCACGGCGGTACGCATTGATATTGCTGGCACCGCGCGGGTATTCGAATATTCTTAATATTCGTTAGTAATTTCATGCAACGGGTTGTTATAAAAGATTTTTCCCGAACACATGGCAATTCCTGAGATTCTCTACCATGCTCATAAAACCTCACCACAATGCGTGAGGTTTTTCGTAGTGGCTGATTAATCTCAAGGAAAAAGGTTATGAAAAAGACGACTGCTATTTTGTTGGGAACGGCGTTACTGTTTACGACCAATGCTTTTGCTGCCCAGCTACTCACTAAAAGCGAGTTCAAGAAAGTTGCATCTCAATATAAAAAAATCGGTACGGTAAACACCTCGAATGAAGTATCGGTGGATGATGCGAAAAAAGAACTGATTGAGAAAGCCGATAAGCAAGGCGCGGATATCCTGGTGCTCACTTCAGGGAACACCAACAATAAAATTCACGGTACGGCCAATATCTACAAGAAAAAATAATGTTATTGCAGCCATCCCCGAAACGGGGTGGCTGTTCCCCCTCTTTTCTCGCCAAATCTCCTTATGAACGCGGTTACACTTGCTAACGCATGGATAATGCGTATAGTTCTCATTTGCATTGCATTCAATACATTCTAAGGCCCGACAACGGGTCATTTTTGCGCGCACTTTAAAATGAGTTAACGATGAACAACACCATCATGCACAAAACGCTGCTGGCGCTCGCCGTTGGCGCGGCGACACATTCCGCCTTCGCGGCGGACAATCAAAAAGAGGACACCCTTGTTGTCCAGGCTGCTCCAGCCAGCGATTTCAAACCCGGTGGCGACCAGCTGGTACCGGCCTTCCTTGACGGACAGGTGGCGAACGGCGGGCGCATGGGGATGCTGGGCCAGCAGAACGCCATGGACGTGCCGTTCAACATCATCAGCTACACCTCGAAGCTGGTGGAAGATCAGCAGGCGAAAACCATTGCCGATGTCGTCGCGAACGACGCGGGCGTGCAGTTCGTTCAGGGGTACGGCAACAGCGCGGAGACCTACCGCATCCGTGGCCTGAAGTTCGACGGCGACGACATGACCTTTGGCGGCCTGTCCGGCGTGCTGCCGCGCCAGGTGGTGGATACCCAGATGGTTGACCGCATCGAGATCTTCAAAGGGGCCAACTCGCTGATGAACGGCGCGGCAAGCTCCGGCGTGGGCGGGATGATTAACCTTGAGCCAAAACACGCGGGCGAACTCCCGCAGGCGAAAGTCGGCGTGGACTACACCTCGGATTCCCAGATTGGCACCACGCTGGATGCGGGCCGTCGCTACGGTGACAGCGACCAGTTCGGCGCGCGGGTGAACCTGGTTCATCGCGAAGGGGAAACCGGCATACCGAATGACCGCCGCCGCACCACGCTACTCTCTACCGGCCTGGATTACACCGGCGACCGCTTCCGCACCTCGCTGGATCTGGGCTATCAGAAGAAAACCTTCCACGGCAGCCCGACCAGCGTCAATATTTCCGCGGTGGATTTCGTTCCCGAGCCGCCGAAAAACGATCGTAACTTCTCGCAGAAGTGGGCCTACAGCAACATCGAAAACGAATTTGGAATGTGGCGCAGCGAGTACGACATCACCGACGGCTGGACCGCCTATACCGGTCTTGGCGCGCAGCACGCGCACGAGGAAGGCATCTACAGCGCGCCGAAGCTGGTGGATAAAAGCGGCAAGGCAACGGTCAGCCGTCTCGACACCAACCGCATCAGCGATTCCGTCAGCGGCATGGCGGGCATTCGCGGTAATTTCAATACAGGCTTCGTCTCGCACAAGGTCAACGTTGGCTATTCGGCGATGACCAAAAACGAAAAAATCGCGTGGAAAATGTCGGCGACGAAGGATAATCCGACCACCAACATCTACCACAACACCGGCGTCGACATGCCGGACAGCACCAACTTCAATGGTTCCGGCGGAAAGTACAGCGATCCGCTGACCAGCGGGCGCACCCGTACCCAGGGCTGGCTGCTGAGCGATACGCTGGGCGTGCTGGACGACAAGCTGCTGTTCACCGCAGGTGCCCGCCATCAGAAAGTCGTCATTCGCGGGTATAACAAAGTCACCGGTGCGGAAAACGCGGCGGACGGTTTCGACGGTAGCCGCTGGATGCCCACCTACGGCGTGGTCTACAAGCCGTGGGAGGAAATTTCCCTTTATGCAAACCACACCGAAGCGCTGCAGCCGGGCAAAACCGCACCTAACACCGCCACCAACTACGGCCAGAGCACCGGTATCGTTCACTCTAAGCAGAACGAAGTGGGCGTGAAGGCGGACTTCGGCCGCGTGGGCGGATCGCTTGCGCTGTTCGAAATCAAAATGCCGTCGGCGATCCTCGACAACAGCGGCCACTACGGCCTGGACGCCGAGCAGCGAAACCGTGGCGTGGAGCTGAACGTCTTCGGCGAGCCCGCGCTGGGGATGCGTCTGAACGCCAGCGCTACCTGGCTGCAGGCCGAACTGACCAAAACCAAAAATGGCGTGAATCAGGGTAACGATGCGATCGGGATTCCGAACTTTTACGCCGTGCTGGGCGCTGAGTACGACATCAAGCCGATTGACGGCCTGACCGCCACCGCCCGCGTGAACCACTCCGGCGCGCAGTACGCTGACCTGGCAAACACCAAAAAGCTGGACAGCTACACCACGCTGGATCTGGGAATGCGTTATCGCTTCGCGGTGAACCACAATGAAAACCAGATGACGGTTCGCGCGGGCATCGACAACGTGACCAATGAAAACTACTGGGCCAGCGTGGATGATTCCGGTACCTATATTACGCAGGGCGAACCGCGCACCTTTAAGGTTTCGGTTGGCTACGCGTTTTAAGCGTTCCATCTCGTTATCCGGGGCAGGGATGCCCCAATCCCTTGCTACCTCCAGCATGAAGTGTTAAAACGTGCCCCTTCTAAAAAAGAGACAGGGGTAGGACGTGAAAGACGCGTCATCCGCTTCAGGCCATGGTAGCGCTGAAGCCTCGTCGGATCAGAATCCGACGCTGCAACGTGGTTTGCAAAATCGACATATTCAGCTCATTGCCCTTGGCGGCGCGATCGGTACCGGGCTGTTTCTCGGCATCGGCCCCGCTATTCAGATGGCTGGCCCGGCGGTGCTGCTGGGTTACGGTATCGCCGGGATTATCGCCTTCCTGATCATGCGCCAGCTTGGCGAAATGGTCGTTGAAGAGCCGGTTTCAGGCTCCTTCGCGCACTTTGCTTATAAATACTGGGGTCCGTTTGCAGGCTTCCTGTCCGGCTGGAACTACTGGGTAATGTTCGTGCTGGTGGGGATGGCGGAGCTGACCGCCGCGGGCATTTACATGCAGTACTGGCTGCCGGATGTTCCGACGTGGATCTGGGCGGCGGCCTTCTTCATCATTATTAACGCCGTTAACCTCGTCAACGTGCGCCTGTATGGCGAAACCGAGTTCTGGTTTGCGCTGATCAAGGTGCTGGCGATTATCGGGATGATCGGCTTTGGCCTGTGGCTGCTCTTTTCCGGCCACGGCGGCGAGCGCGCCACGATCGACAACCTGTGGCAGCACGGCGGCTTCCTGGCGACCGGCTGGAAAGGGCTGATCCTCTCCCTGGCAGTGATCATGTTCTCCTTCGGTGGACTAGAGCTGATCGGCATTACCGCCGCGGAAGCGCGCGACCCGCATAAAAGCATTCCCAAAGCGGTCAACCAGGTGGTGTACCGGATTCTGCTGTTCTACATCGGCTCGCTGGTGGTGCTGCTGGCGCTCTATCCGTGGGTGGAAGTGAAGTCCGACAGCAGCCCGTTCGTGATGATTTTCCACGATCTGAACAGCAACGTGGTGGCCTCGGCGCTGAACTTCGTCATTCTGGTGGCGTCTCTGTCGGTCTATAACAGCGGCGTTTACTCCAACAGCCGCATGCTGTTCGGCCTCTCCGTGCAGGGCAACGCGCCGAAGTTCCTCACCCGCGTCAGCCGTCGCGGTGTGCCGGTGAATTCCTTGTTACTTTCCGGCGCCATTACGTCGCTGGTGGTGCTGATTAACTATCTGCTGCCGAAAGAGGCCTTTGGCCTGCTGATGGCGCTGGTTGTTGCCACGCTGCTGCTGAACTGGATCATGATCTGCCTTGCGCACCTGCGCTTTCGCGCCGCGATGCGCCGCAAGGGACGCGAGACGCAGTTCAAAGCGCTGCTTTACCCGGCGGGGAACTACATCTGTATCGCTTTCCTCGGGCTGATTCTGGTGCTGATGTGCACTATGGATGAGATGCGTCTTTCGGCGATGCTGCTGCCGGTGTGGGTTATCTTTCTGTTTGTGGCGTTTAAGCTTTCCCGCAAAAAGTGATCCGCTTTTCTCCCTCTCCCTGTGGGAGAGGGCCGGGGTGAGGGCACCACACCAAACCGCACCTGCCTTCACGCCCGGTGGCGCTTCGCTTACCGGGCCTACAAACGGATTATCTGGCGATAACGCCCGCCAGGGATCGAATATCGTTCCCGGTCGGGGACTGGTGAATACGCAGCCCAAATTCATCCACCACCGCGAATATATGGTCGAAGATGTCGGCCTGAATCTCCTCATATTCTGCCCAGACCACCGTGTTGGTGAAGGCATATATTTCAATCGGCAAACCATTCGCATCAGGCGCTAGCTGGCGCACCATCAGCGTCATATCTTTGCGAATACGCGGATGGTTGCGCAGATATTCATTCAGGTAGGCGCGGAAGGTCCCAATATTGGTCATCTTACGCAGATTTAATACTGACTCCCCTTCACCGTTCTTCTGATTCCACAGGCTAATTTCCTCATGTCGCGCGGCCAGATAGGGCTTCAGCAGCTTCGCCTGAATGAGTTTCTGCTGCTCCTGCTCGTCGAGAAAATGAATGCTGGTGGTATCAATATTCAGGCTGCGCTTAATGCGTCGCCCGCCGGAGGCGGACATGCCGCTCCAGTTGATAAAGGCGTCGGACACCAGGGCCCACGTCGGAATGGTGGTGATGGTGTTATCAAAATTGCGCACTTTAACGGTGGTCAGACCGATGTCCGTTACCGTGCCGTTGGCACCGTATTTTGGCATCTCCAGCCAGTCGCCGAGCTTGAGCATGTCGTTGGCGGAAAGCTGGATCCCGGCCACAAGTCCGAGTATCGGGTCCTTAAACACCAGCATCAGAACGGCGGCCATGGCGCCCAGACCGCTTATCAGAATTGCCGGGGACTGGCCGATCAGCAGGGAGATAATCAATATCCCCACCAGGATGGCGCTCACCAGCTTGATGCCCTGGAAGATCCCCTTCAGCGGCAGCTGTGACGCGGTGGCCATTTTCTGCGACAGATTAAAAATTACGTCCAGCAGCGAGAAGAAGGAGAGCAGGGCATACACCATGACCCACAGCTTTGCGCAGGTAGTGAGAATTTCCGCCGCTTCGCTGCCCTTTTGCAGCCACAGTACCGCCTGAACGTTGACGATTATCCCCTGAAGGGTGAAGGCCAGACGGTGAAATAATTTATTCTGGGTAATGATCTGCAGCCATAAATGGCTGCTGGCCTGCGCGCGTTTTTCGAAAGCGCGAAGCACCACTTTGTGCAGAATAAAATGAACGATGATGGCGGTAAGAAAAATAATACCAAAGATAATCACTAAAGAGGTGGTGTGATTAATTTCAATGCCTAACTCTTCAACCTGAGCAATTAATTCCTGCATAACGTCTCCTGTATTGATGCAGCCCCATAATGGCGGCTGCGGATCTATTATGCAAATTCCCGGGCTTATTTGGTGGCCTGGCAGACCTTCACCACCGGCAGGCACAGGCTATGGCGGATGCGCAGCGTCGCCAGGGCAAGTACCACCATCATCGCCGTTTCCACCATCAGGAAGACGTTAACCGCCTGGGTGTAATCCCCGTGATGGTTTTGCAGCGCGTGCAGCAAAATCGCGCCAAAAATGGCCGGGCCAAGCCCCAGCGCGGCCTGCTGCAGCGTGCTGAGAATGGCGCTCGCAGCCCCCGCGTCGTCAGGCTGAATATCGCGCATCCCGATGCGGTAGAAGCTGTTCACGATCAGCGCCTGCCCGTAGCCGACCAGCCCGGTCGCGGGCGCCAGCGTCAGGGCGGTATTCTCCATTCCCCAGACGCGGAACGTGGCGATCAGCGCCAGCAGGCCGGCAATCTGGATCGCCAGACCCGTCAGCAGAATGGTACTGGTGCTGTAGCGAGCAATCAGCCTCGGCGCGAACCACGCCGAAATAAAGTAAGTTACGCCCAGCGCGATAAAACTGTTTCCGGACTGCCACGGTGCCATCCCCAGACCGGTTTGCATGGTCAGCGCCATACAGAACATAAACCCGGACCAGACGCTGAAAAAGAGCATCGCAATCAGAATGCCAAAGCGAACGCTGCGAAGCTGCAGCAGGCGCGGCGGGATCAGCGGATGGGCATTCTCACGCTCCTTTTTGCGCGCATTCAGCGCCGTCAGCCAGCCCAGCGGAATAATGGCGAGAAGCATAACCTTCAGCGGCCACGACCAGTGCCACTGGGGGCCGAGCGCCATCGGGAACAGCAGGCAGCAAAGAATGATCGCCAGCAGCACGGTTCCGGTCCAGTCGATGCGTGACGGCTTCTCGCGACGGGTTTCGGGTACGAAATGGCGGCTCAGCCCCAGCACCACCAGACAGATCGGCACGTTGATAAAGAAAGCGTTACGCCAGCCCAGCCCGGCGATATCCGCCGACACCAGCCAGCCGCCGCCCATCTGGCCGACGATAAACGCAATCCCACCGATGCCGCCAAACAGGCTGATGGCTTTAGCGTGCGCCGTACCTTTCAGCGTCACGTGCAGGGTAGCAAGAATTTGCGGCACGATCAGCGCGGCCCCCGCCCCCTGAACGATGCGCGCGGCCAGCAGCTGTTCAATGTTCCCCGCCATCCCGCACAGCAGCGAGGCCAGGCCAAAGCTCGCGACGCCCCACATGAACAGACGCCGACGGCCAAAGTTATCCCCCAGCTTGCTGCCGAGCGCGAGGCAGACGGCGAAGGCCACGCCGTAGAGGGCGACAATCAGCTCCAGCTCGGTGGCGGTGGCGTTCAGCGAATGGGTGATGGCGTCCAGCGCGACGTTGGTGATTGAGGTATCAATCATCGGCAGCATCTGGCCGGTTAGCAGCAATATCAGGCCAGCGCGGCCCGGTGAAACAACTGACGTATTCATGGTAACTCCATTGCGTCATTCAACAGATGGTCGTAGCATCAACCATCTGATAAACGGGTACCAGTTCTTGCTTATACTGGTACTGGCACTACCATGCAGGGGGATTTATGGCCTTGATGTCTGAACCCGTCGTCTCACTTCAGGATGACACCCGAAAACAGCTGGGGGCATTTTTACGCGCGCGACGCGAAAGCCTCGATCCGCAGCGTCTCGGCCTGCCGCGCAGCGGTCGCCGCCGCACGCCGGGTCTGCGCCGTGAAGAGGTGGCGATGCTCGCGGACGTGGGCGTGACCTGGTACACCTGGCTTGAGCAGGGCAGGGACGTCAATCCGTCCAGCGCGGTGATGGCGGCTGTGGCAAAAGCGCTGCAATGCACTCCGACCGAGGCCCGACACCTGTTCGTGTTAGCCGGGCTGCCGCCGGGTGAAGCCCCGCAGGCGGTCTGCTGCGAGGGTATCAGCGAGGGCACGCGCCGCCTGCTGGATACGCTGATGCCTAAACCCGCCAGCATTCAGAAACCGAATTTCGACATCGTGGCGTGGAACGACAGCTTCGGGCACCTTATGGGCGTCGATTTCAATGAAATTCCGCCGGAAGACCGTAACTGTATTTACCTGTTCCTCACCCATCCGGCGTGGCGCGCGCGTCTCGGCAGACGTGACGATGTGCTGCCCATATTTGTCTCCTATTTCCGGGCGGCGATGGCCGAGCACCGGGGCGATCCGCTGTGGGAGGCCAAACTGGCGCGCTTCTTTGCGGTGTCGGAAGAGTTTAAAACCCTGTGGCACCAGCGCAACGACGTGCGCGGCGTGGAGAACCAGCTCAAGCTGTTTACCCATCCCGAGCTGGGGGATTTTACGCTGCAGCAGATGTACTGGTACTCCGCGCCGCGAAACGGATCGCGGCTGCTGGTGTATCTGCCCGTGGATGAGGCGGGGGAAAGGGCAATGGCATGGTTGGCGGTGCAGAACAAATAAACCTGGTTTCCCGGGTCAGTAGTTATCCGGAAGCCTGTTTATTGCCATTAAGAGCCCACGTTCAATTTTAATATAGTTGCCTGTTTTCAAATCGCTCAGGATCTTCATAATTCGACTGCGCGAAAGATGAGTCTTTTCCTGTATGTAGTCACAGGCATTTACAGACAGACGAAGGTCTTCCTTCTCTGTCATCAGTGACACAAGATTAAGGCGAATTAACTCATAAGTAGACAACCCAACCGAAGTTTCATGAGCTTCCAGTAACCGTTTAATGGCGTACATATACGAATAGGCGGCTTCCTGCCAAAGATTGCGATTGTTAATAATTGCAAATGTAGATTTTAGCGGTTTGATTTCATATCTAATTTCACCGCAGGCCTGCATATAAAATCCCGCATTGGTATCAATAAGATTATTCATACCAACGATCATCGGGGCTTCGATAAACTTCAGCAGAAGCCGGTCTCTCGTGCGGTAGACGGCGACGATGCCGGAATGGAGTATGAATGTCATTGGTTTTTCATGCTGATCCAATGAAATGATTTGCCGTTGGTGTCCTACCCTGACGCGCTCCGGTTCAGAGAGTTCATGTATAAGTTTTATAATATAATTTTCAGGTTTCATAGCGTACAACATACCCTGAGAAATATCGCTAAGAGTATTTCAGAGGTTGATAAAAGTAGTGGAAGTGAGAACAAGGTTATAAATGACACCATGGGCACACGCAATATATAACACGTTATCTTAATAGAGGCTGAGAGGATGAAGGATGTTTAACGTACAGGCGATGAGGAAACCGCGTTGAATGCAGCCAGCAAAGACGCAAAGCGAGAGAAAATCATGATATCCCTTTCAGCACCCTACAATGAAAAAAAGACCGGAAACGACCATCCTTGAGCCGCATCCGAGAGAAAAACCCGTTTGTTAGTTATACGTGAATGACATCGTGATAACGGAGCTGATTTTTCCCGGTGTCGCGCCACCGTCTTTACTGAAAGCGCGAGTATGCATCTTAAAGGTGGGTGTCGTGCCTGCGGAGGCAATATCAATAGTCGCCGTTTTGCCATTGCCGTAAGCTTCATTAGCCAAACCTTCAAGCTGAACAGCGATATTTTTAGCCGCTTTGTCTTCTCCCGCATCTACCGCCGTGTTGCTGTACAGCGTGTTAGGATCGCCAGCATCGGCTGTGCCATGGAATGTTGCGGTTATCGTTGACGTACCCGCCGGACAGCTTTTGAAAACGACGTTAATTGGTACCCATGCAGAACTGCTTCCTGCTGCGTTCAGATCGGCGCTTTGCAACTGGTCGCCTAGAGAAATATTTAACGACTCACTTCCCGTATCGATTACGCAAGGTGAGGCGACAATATTGCCCGTTACGGTAATTTGTACTGGGTCTGCGGCAAACGCGGAGTGAGCCGAGCCGACAGTAAGAAAAATACAGGCTGTTGATGATAAAAAGAATTTTTTTACATTGAACATAGTAATGGCCATTTAAGCAGATTTTGAGTGCATCTTGCCCACAGCGCCGAAGTCGCTAATGACGCTGAATTGAATATTTCCGGAATTAACTCCCGCAGGGAGCGTAAACGATGTTGTTTTGCCCGGTGATGCATAGGAGACATTCGTAAGTTTTTTTCCGGCAACACTTATTTCATTGAAATTAATGTAGCAGGGCGTCGGATTGTTGATATCCAGTTGGTTGCCAGAGATATGCCAGCTGAGTTTGTCGCTTTCTTTCTCTACGTCCAGGTTTTTCAGCGAGTCCGGGCGATAAATCAGTTTAATGCTGGTTGATACCGCAATCTGTAGCGTATTTTTTTCACGTGGCGCAGATGGGATTGCCTTAACACGTAGCCAGAACATGGACTCTTTATCTTGTGGAAGATTGCCTGACTGGATAACGCGCATTAGGTTTTCTTTCCCTCCATCAAGGCGATAAAGCGGAGGGGTGATGATGAAGGGCGGTTTTTGCTGACTACTATCAAGATTATCGATAACCGTCTGAATAAGATAAGGACTACTGTCTGGATTACGAACGCTGAGTGACACTTCTTTTTTTGCACCTGCATAGACGAGGCGTGTTCCGCCAATATTGACCGTTGCGTGAGCCATTTGGCAGGTGGCGGCGACAGTGCAGCCAAGCAGTAAAATAGTAATAATTTTCACGGTAAAACTCCGAGAGATAATATATGTCTCCTTAATGGGAAAGACAGTTTTCAATGCTGATGCTGTAATTCTAAGTGCCGCTAAGGGTATTGTCCTTCTAAACAATATCCTATTTAGGATCCAAGAAAGGATCGTATTTCATTTTGACTAAAAAGTTAATATTGTAAAAATACCCTTGTAAATAAAATATTGTTACAACATGCTGAGTGTTTTTTCGCTGAAAAATAATGTTTTATTTGTGAGAACAGGATTTTTCTTTTTTATTATAGGTATCTGGAGTTTTAAATGAAGAAGCATATGTTAGCTGTAGTTATGGCATCTATTATGGCAAGCGCTACCTGTGCACAGGCGGCAAGCACTACGACCGTTAACGGTGGTAATATTAAGTTTATGGGTTCTGTGGTAGACGCACCGTGCGCTGTTGCCCTGGAATCTGAAGACCAGGTTGTCCATATTGATCAAATTACGTTGAAAAGCCTCGGCGCTAAAGATGCCGTTTCTGGCCAGTCTAAGCCGTTCTACGTGACCCTGACTAACTGCGATGTCAGCACTTATACGAATGCCGCTATCAGTTTCAGCGGTCAGTCAGACGCTATAACTGCAGGTGCTTTGGCTAACACCGCAGGTTCTGGCGGAGCAACTGGCGTGGCTTTGCGCCTGTTTGGGCCAGATGGTAAGGCGATGGATGTTAACTCTGGTACCGCATCTGACACCATTCCGCTGTCAAAAGGCGACAACACCATTCCTATGAGTGTTGATTATCTGACAACTGGCGATAAACCAACTGCGGGTGCTGTTGAAGCTGTTGCAACATTCCAGATCATCTATTCCTGATTGCTTTATTTATCCCCCTCTGGAATTCCGGGGGGGGATATTTCTGGCGCTTCATCATTATTTTTTTATTGAGATAAACATGTTTCGTCTGATAGCACTGATAATTTTCATTCAACTGCTATTGATTCAGCCAGGTATTAGTAGCGATATATCAACCGTGGGAAAAGTGCATTTCTATGGTGCTGTGGTTAATAGCTCATGTTCAATTGATACGCAGAGTTTTGACCAGAGTGTCATGATGGGTCAAGTCCGCACCGGTTCATTTTTAGGGCCAGGAAGTTGGGCTGAACCGGTCACCTTCTGGATTAAGCTTGAAAATTGTGCCACTTCAACCAGCGAGTCGGCAAGCGTCACCTTCAACGGACTGGCTGATCTTAAGGATCCACAGGTCTTTCAGGCAGGTTTTGGCTCTGGTGCTGCAAAGGGCGTCGGAATTGGTATTTTTGATATGAGAGGCAACCAGGTGATCCCTGATAGCCAACCTCTCGCAAAAATGCCGCTGATTGCGGGAGAAAACACATTACTGTTTACCGCCCGATATCGCTCTGTATCGATGCCCGTTACGGCGGGGGATGCCAGTGCGGCCGTCACTTTCTCGGTGATTTATCAGTAAGTAAAAATGGATAAGTACTCACCAGGATGTTTTTTATTTTTTTGGATTTTTAAAATGAAAACCTTTATTTCAACGTTGCTCTTATTAATGATCTGCTTGGGAAATAGTCATTTAGTTTATGCAGAAGGGATCGCGCTGGGGGCCACCCGAATCATTTATCCGCTGGGTGAAAAACAAACCAGCATCAATGTTGTTAACACCAATAAGAAAGAGACGTTTTTGGTGCAATCTTGGGTATCCGATCCGCAGGGTAATAAATCCACACAGTTTACCGTGACGCCGCCATTGTTTGTGATGAAGCCTGAAAAAGCGAACGTTCTGCGCATCATGTACGTAGGCCCAAAACTTCCGGAAGATCGCGAGTCAGTATTTTACTTCAATAACAAAGCAATACCTTCACTCGATAAAAAACAACTCCAGGGTAATACCTTACAGATCGCTACGCAAAGTGTGATCAAATTATTTGTTCGCCCTGCGCATTTAAAAATGAAATCAATGGATGCACCTGCAACGCTGCGTTGCCAGCGTAGTGGAAAAAGCATCACCATTACAAACCCTTCTCCCTATTTTGTTTCGCTGGTGAAATTCAGCGTTGGAGGGAAAGCATTGCCGAACAACATGGTTCCCCCAATGGGTAACCTTCAGGTAACGGCGCCGGATAATGCCCAGGGCAGTATATCTTTCCAGACCATGAATGACTATGGCGCAGTAACCCCAGCATTAACATGCAATGCGTAATGCAGACAGGTCATAAGTTGTTATGAAACTTCGAAAACAAGCTCGAATGATTAATGCAGTCCGCTGGCGGTTATCTCCATTAGCGTTAGTTATTGGATCGGGTTTATTTTCCGGTGTTTTGCATGCAGAGAACTATTTTAATCCGGCTTTTTTGGCGGATGGTGAAAATCAGGTTGCCGATCTATCCCGCTTTGAAAACGACGGCAGCCAGGCCCCTGGGGTATATCGCGTAGACATTTATCTCAATAATGATTTTATCACCAGTCATGATGTCGAGTTTCAGGCCCGGCAAACGCAGAATTCCAGCGCCCCGTCATCCTCCGATGATACAGGTTTAACCGCCTGTTTATCCGGAAAAGTATTGGATGGTCTGGGTATCGATCTAAGTATTCCGCAAGACCGAAAACAGTCTGTAGACGGACAGTGTATCGATATCGCGACTTTAATTGAGGGGGCTAAAGCCAGTTTTGATTTTAGCAAGCAGCGCCTGGATCTCAGTGTGCCACAGGTTGCGCTTAAAAATAGCGCACGGGGCTACATTCCTCCGGAAAAATGGGATCAGGGGATCAACGCCCTGCTTCTGAACTACAACCTGAATGGCTCGAGACGAAAAGACAGCAGCGGCGAAGGTAGCAGCAATTTTCTGGGGCTAAACGGCGGCGTTAACCTGGGAGCATGGCGTTATCGTGACTATTCTACATTTAACCGTAGCATCAGTAGTAATGGAGAGACAACCAGCCAGTGGCAACATATTAGTGGTTTTCTGGAACGCACGATCATCTTGCTGAAAAGTGAACTGACGGTGGGTGACAGTTATACCAGTGGTGACGTGTTTGACAGCGTTAGCTTCCGTGGTGTTCAGCTAGCCTCAGACGACAATATGTTGCCGGACAGCCTGAAAGGCTTCGCCCCAACGGTGCGCGGTATTGCAAAAAGCAACGCTCAGGTGACGATCAAACAAAACGGATACGTTATTTATCAGACTTACGTAGCGCCTGGCGCCTTTGCAATAGACGATCTCTTTCCGACATCCTCAAGCGGGGATTTGACGGTAGAAGTAAAAGAGCAGGATGGTGCTATTACCTCCTATTCTGTCCCTTATTCCGCCGTCCCGTTACTACAGCGCGAAGGTCGTCTGAAATATTCTGCCACAGCCGCGAAGTACCGCACCAGCAACGAACAGCAAGATCAAGTCTCTTTCGCACAAGGAACATTAAGCTGTGGCTTGCCGCATGGTTTTACGCTGTATGGCGGCGCACAGCTGTCTGACAATTACAAGGCAATGGCGATCGGGACGGGGGTCAATATGGGCCACTGGGGCGCGCTGTCTGCGGATGTCACTCACGCCCAAAGTACGCTTATTGATGAGACCGAGCATAGCGGTCAGTCATTGCGTTTGCTTTATGCAAAATCGTTAAACGAAATAGGAACTAACTTCCAGTTATTGGGCTATCGCTATTCAACGTCAGGCTATTACACCTTTACGGATACTACGTACAAGCACATGGATGGCTATAACAGCAATCCGCTGAACGAGGATGATGATGATAACAACGATGTGCCGCACTGGTTCGACTACTACAACCTCTATTACACCAAGCGCGGAAAGTTGCAGGTCAATATTTCTCAACAGCTGGGTGGTTTTGGCTCCATTTATCTCAGCGGAAGCCAGCAAAGTTACTGGCATAACGATGATAAAGATACGCTGGTGCAGTTTGGTTATAACACCACCTGGAAGGATATTAATATCGGTTTGAGCTACAACTACAGCCAGATGTCCGGCCAACCCGTAGCCGACAAAATGATTGCATTCAACCTGTCGTTACCGATCGGTAAATGGCTCTCAGCGCAGGGAGCCTCGTCGTCAAATAACGCATTTGCGACGTACAGCATGAACCACGATAACCACGGTAGCGTCACCCAGAACGCCGGGATCAGCGGTACTCTGCTGGAAGGCAATAACCTGAGCTACAGCGTTCAGCAGGGCTACGGTAATCAGGGTACAGGTAATAGCGGTAATGCCAGCCTTGCTTATCAGGGCGGATATGGTAATGCCAACGTAGGTTACAGCTACGACAGCAGTAATTCTCAGCAGGTGACCTACGGCGTCGCGGGCGGCATCGTGGCGCATCCACACGGCATTACTCTGAGCCAGCCGCTAGGGGAAACGAATGTCCTGGTTGAAGCGCCGGGTGCGGATAACGTTAAGGTTGAAAACTCCACCGGCGTGAAAACGGACTGGCGTGGATATGCTGTTGTGCCTTTCGCAACGACCTACCGTAAAAACCGTATAGGCCTGGACACCACAACACTGGGTGACAAAGTTGATCTTGAAAACGCGGTAGTAGACGTTATACCCACGCGAGGTGCACTGGTTCGTGCAACATTCCAGGCGCATGTCGGAAGCCGGGCATTATTTACGTTGATGCACAATAACAAACTAGTTCCCTTTGGGGCGACGGTAACACGAAATGATAATGGTATGGGTAGTATTGTAGGAGATGACGGACAGGCGTATTTGTCCGGGTTGGCACCGAAAGGTGAGTTGCAGGTGCAGTGGGGAGAAGGGGCTGAGCAAACGTGCCGGGCGAACTACCAGCTCCCTGCTGATGCAGAGAATTCCGCCATTACCCAGATGAAAGTCATTTGCCATTAAAAAGGATGCAAACGGTGGAATTGAATTTGAAATGCTTTTTTGTCGTGACTCTGACGCTGCTGGGGGGGATTTTTTGTGTTCCCTTTGCATCGACAGCAGATTCGACGTTAACGATAGCGGGCAATATTATTGCCAGTGGTTGTACTGTTCGATATCCGACCCCGACGGTGATGATTGGTGTATTTTCTGGGAAAGATTTTCCTACGGTAGGAAGCACCACAGCATTCAAAGCTATGAATATTGATTTAAAAGATTGCTATTCAAAATTAAAAAATGTTCAAGTGAGTTTTTCAGGTGTTACGGATAAAGATAATCCTGCTTTGTTGGCGATAACCGATATTGGGAAAGACAAGGTGTTAGCGACGGGGGTGGGAGTTGAATTGCTCGATAATAATTTTAAAACATTGCCATTTAATAGCGAAAAGCCATTGGTATATGAGCTCGACGGGGAAGAAAATACGCTATCATTTCTAATGCGTTACAAGTCGACAAAAGCACAGGTGACGCCAGGAGATGCCTCTGCTGTGATGTATTTTGATTTAATATATCAGTGAGTTTTTATAATGAAAAACACAAGGCGTTTTTTTATAATGTGCTTGCTTTTAAACGTATTCATATTTGATGTTGAAGCACATGATGGTACTGTAACTATATCTGGCACAATACAAGATAATACATGTGAGCTGGCTACAGACTCGCAAAATAAGACCGTTGAAATGGGTGTGCTGGCAGTCAATCAGTTTACAAGGAAGGGTAATCAAACGCCAGAAAAGGCCTTCTCAATTAATCTTATTAACTGTGGGCCTGCGGCAAGTGAAGCTTCTGTTACCTTTTCAGGTACACCCGACCCACAAGTCAATACCCTCTATTCTCTCGACCACAGTTCCGATGCGGCCACAGGTATTGCGCTGGGAATTTATGATAGTAATGCCCAACCGATCGCTCCGGGTGCTCAAAGCTTGGGTGTTGCGTTGGAACCAGGCCAGACATCAGTTGAGTTGGCGTTTACAGCGCGCTATGTATCTGTTGACGATAACGTTGAGATGGGGAGTGCGAATGTATATGTTACGTTTATAGTCAACTACACATAATAAAATGCTGGAAAGGACAGAGAAATAGTAGATTTTTTTGATTATGCTAATAATATAACCGCGTCCACAAATTTTTAGGTATTCTATGTTCTCTTTTTTACGTTATTTATGTTTGTCTGCACTGTTTTTTTCAACTCATTTACTTGCTTGCAGTGCAGATGCTTATTTTGGTCCAACTGATGACGTTCATTTTAATGATGTAATAGTGCAGCGAGATACCCCTGTTGGGACTGTTATTGCATCAGTGGCCGGTGAAATGAGTGGTGGTGAGTATTATTACGGGATTACTGACTGTGATATATATGTTGCAATGAATTATCAAGGGGCTGTTCCAGCACCAATAGAGCATGTTTATAATACAAATGTTCCAGGGGTAGGCATTCGTTTTTATTTCTCTACGTGGTCGCATGGCGGCGTTTACGCTTCACCTACACCAGGCACTTTTTTGGATCATTTTTCAACAGCCATGAGCTATGGAATTAACCCCCCTGTTGTGGATTTAATTAAAACAGGAAATATTACGTCAGGATCTCTGGCAACTGGGAGTGTAGCTCATGTATATGCTTTGAATAATGAGAATACAAACGGGGATGTGACATGGAGCATAAATTCGCCTGCGGTTATTACACAAGTCGCCTGTGCCATAAATTCAGGTCCGTTGTCATTTCCAATTGGCAATGTTTTATCGGCCCAGTTTATATCTACTGGAACCGTATCTCAGGAAGTAAAAACCGTTGATTTAAAACTAGACTGTGATCCTGAAGCGAATATCAATTTCACATTGACTGGTGTACAAAACCCCGACTCATCAGACAGTAGTATTTTGGCATTAACGGGGCAGGGCCAGGACGATGCTAAAATTGCGGATGGTATTGGTGTCCAGCTTCTTTATAATGATAAACCGCTGAAATTAAACGAAAGGCTGGAAATTAAACATTCCGCTGGCGGAAACGAAATTTTCCCTATTACTGCTCGATATATTCAAACTAAAGATAAGATTAAAGCTGGCATTGCAAATACCACCGCAACGTTGAATCTGACCTACCAATGACCTTCAATATGACAAACCGGGCAGGATGCCCGGCCTCACGTTTTACCCGTGCTTCATATCAATACGCTGCATAAACCGTTTCAGATCGCGCGCTTTCCTTAATGCCAGTTTCGATACGACTTCAGCGGGTACCGGCGTTTCGGGTTTAGGCATCACCGTCACCACCATTCTTCCCTCTTCAACCACAATTTCCACTGGCGCACTTCCGTACCGCGCTCATCACTGGATTTAATTACAGGTGTGATAATAACCAGAAGGAAGGGAAAGTCTGTTTAAAAATACTTAAACCTGCATTTATGACTTGCCTGAATATATAAAAACCGCGTTAATCAACGCGGTTGAAATAGATTTCGATCCCCTATGATTTAAATCTAACGTCCCACGGCATTAGCCGATGTGCCCGCTGTTTTAATTTTTCTGCATCATCCTGACGATGTGAAAATAATAAAATATTAACCTGATCGTTCCAGGCGTCCTCTTCCATATGCAATTTTATCCATTCACCATTTTCTTTGGCGTATCGTTCCAGCTCATCAATATCGCCCGTCTGGTTGAAATGCCACAAATGAAGCTGGCTAAGGTCACGCTGATAGCGCATCTGCATGAGTCCCGGCACGTGTAAACCGGTAATGCTCTCAGGGAAAGCAAGTCTGCCCGTCTCAAAATTTCCCAGCACAATGCTGGCAAAAAAAAGCTGTGCAGAAAGCACTAAGCCATACAGTGCGATGAACACCAGCGGCCAACGTAACCGCGAACTGCGAACCTGAAATGTGCGGAGTTCTCCGTCTGCTGAGGCCATTAAAATCAGAATGGCAAAATAGTGCGCCACGGAATAATAGAGTGGAAACTCCACCTGAGTGTGCAGCAGAATCGGCAAGGTGGTGAGCAGTGCCGCCCACTGCCACAGGCTTTTTCGCCTCAGGAAAAGAACTATCCAGCCCCACAGGAGACACAGCCCGCCCGCCAGCGCAATCACGCCGCCCTCCGCCCAGATAAACAGCGTCTCATTGTGCGGGTGTTGCATCATTTCCCGGCTTGGATTATCGAACGGCAGCGCGGCCATAAAATTCTGGAAGGCGGGTTCAAACATTCCTAACCCCCAGCCCCGCCAAGGATGAACGCCGATCATACGTAGCGTGTATTCCAGGGTTAACATCCGCTGATTGCTGGAGCTTTCGTGCGCGAGGGATGCGGCCAGAGGCTGATTCAGCAGCAGCGTGCCTAAAAGCCCTCCCGCGAACGGCAAAAGGACCACCAGCAGGCGGCGGCGACTTGTCGTTCGAACGCGAAAACGCGGGTGGCTGAACATCACCGATACGCACAGAATGCCGATTAACCCGCCGAGCCAGCCGGTGCGTGAGTGAAACACAACCAGCGTGGCCGATATCACTATGATGCTGACACAAATAAACAGCAGGCGATACGATTCTGCGCGAACCCGGTAACAGACGCATCGAGCATCGGCAAGAACAAACAGCAGGGCGACCAGCCCCGTCGCCAGAAATGAAGCGGTGACATTCAGTTGCTGAAATATACCCGGTGCGTAGCCAGAATAATTTTCAGCCAGGTTATTGAGCGGGAAGGGGAGATATGCCGGGCAGTAAAGCCCCGCCAGCGAAATCAGACATTCCACAACGGCAGCGATAGCCAGCAGATAAAAAATCCCTGTGGTTTCTTTCTCCTGAAGAGGAACCTGAAGCAGAGTCACGTAACACATCACTCCGCCCCAGATCCCGACCAGCCGGGGTAGGGCAGTCGGCAAGCCTTCAGAAGGAGACCAGAGGATCGGCAGCGTAAACAGAACCGCGCTCGCCAGCATGAGTATGCTGGTGCGTGTAATACGCACGGTTGCCGTACGCAGAAAAAGCCATACCAGCAGCGACAGCATAGACATCACGCCCCAGCAGAGCAGGTTCATCGGCAGGTTCATGCCGTAATCGCCGTTGTTAGGCCAGGGGATATGGAGTAGCACCAGCCAGTAAAGGCTGAAAGTGGACAGTATCAGCACGCGTATCGTGCGGGCGTTTAGCAATATATTTGCCAGCGTAATCAAAGAGGATGTCAGCGTGTTCATTAGAGCCTGAAGAGGGTAAATCATGATTGTATTTACCCCCTCCGACAGGGGCTAACGCTCCTGCGTCCATTCTGAGACTTTCTCCGTCAGTACTGCCATTGCACCGAAAACCCAAGCGTGACGGGACTGGTATGCATCTCATCCGGTTTTGCCAGTGGTACGCCCGCAAAAAGGTCATACCCCAGATGGCCTTTTACCCCGCGCACGCCAGCGACCGCACCGGCAATGTGCGCCCCGCTCCAGTAATCATTTTCTGAGCCGCTGACTTCGCCATAGTCTGCGCCAATATACGGCTGCATTCCCCATACCGGCAGATTCAGGTTGATATCGTTGCGCAGATACCAGCCTTTGTCTGCATACAATGAGGACTCTCCGTCAAAGCCGCGCACCGTCCAGCGGTTGCCGATGGTGAACTTATCGGGCTGGGTCAGCCTGTCCGGAGAGGTCTGTTGCTTGAAGTGCGGTTCATAGCTGAGGGCAAACTTGCCCAGTTTGAACGGGAAAGTACCGTCTGCACTCAGCGTAATGATGCGCGCCTGCGCGTCGGCACTGCCCACCATCTCTTCAGCATCGGGTTCTTCACCAAACCACGGTGCGGCATGTTGATAACCGAGGCTTGCCGTAAGCTGACCGAAGGGAAGATAGGCTAAATGTTCCAGGCTGAGCTGCCAGCTGCTGGTGTCCCGGTGCTGAACCTCCACTTCCACGTCGTTAAGATCGTAGCGGGAATCCCGCTTGATCCCTTTAAAGCCCAGCGTGGTTTTCTGGCTCGCGCTGCGGTAAACCACGCGGTTAAGCGCGGCGGTCATTAACTTTTCATCACTACTGTACCGGTAGTTAAAATCACCGCTATGGAGAGTCTGCGTCGTTCTGTACTGGCTGGCATAAAGTTCCAGCGCCCAGTATCCCCAGGGAACGGAGTAAAACGCCGAGGTATTATCGTTACGCTTGCCGTTTTCATTCTTGAAACCACCGCCATACGCGGCATAAAACATATCGTTGAGCGAGTTGGGGTTATCCAGATACAGCGCCAGCCCCCCCTGATACCGTCCGGTGTATTTACTACCGGAATCATCAAACCAGCTGCCCAGTCGCCAGGCTTTACGCTGGTCGCGCTTGATCTCAACGCGGGTATCGCCAGGATTTTCCCCCGGCACCAGACGAATACTGGCCTGCGAACCGGGAATACGCTGCAGGTTTTCCAGCCCCTGTTCCAGACCGCGTAAATCGAGGAGATCGTCCGGCCCTTGTGGGACGTTATTCCAGCGATGAACGGAGAGGCCGCTTTCATCCTGAATAATGACATCACTGACGCGTCCTGGCAGAATTCGCAGGGTTAACGTTCCCTTGTGCAAATTTTGCTCCGGTATTAATACGCGGGTGGTAATAAATCCGTGGGATATTAATCGATTCTGCACGGCCGTATGTATGGCTTTAATTCCCTTCACGCCGATACAGTTATTCTCAGCCTGACGAATGATATCGCGAAAAGTGAGCCAGTGTGGAAGCGACTGCGTATTGTCGATGTTCAGATGCTGAATGTCGTAGCACACTGTCTCATGTGGCAATGCAAGCGCATCAGTTGCGAGCATGCTTTCTGATGAAAGGACTGACTTCCCAGGCGGTGCAAGCTGTTCGTGCCTCGCCTGATCCTGCTGCTGAGTGGTGGCCGGTTCAGCATGTACAGTGTCGGGAAGTGACGCGAGCAGTGATAGCAGAACGAGGCCAGATCGATAATTAGTCATGTAAATAACTTTATGGACCGCGAAGGATCCTGAATTTAACGAAAAAATAGATAGCCCCATTGCAGGAATGGGGCTTTGGTTTATGTCAAACGATTACGCGGTATAAATGGAGTAGCCGCCTGGGTAATAAACGATATCCTGAATGGGATACCCGTAATACAGATCGCCCGGATAATAGACAACGCCGTTTTCCCAAACGCCATTACCTTCAGGTGTACCGTTTGGCTTAACGGTGGTATTTCCACTATTATTCGCCGTGGTATCTGAATCTGGGTTGGTATTATTGTTATCAGCAGTGTTACTACCGTTGTCTTGATTTGCTGTACCGGTCTCGTTAATCACACCCATGTTATTGACGTAACCCATGGTGTACACGCGATCGCCGGTAATATTACCGCTGGCTTCGTTGTTAATGCCGTTAGCCGTGTTCAGCGTAATACCGCTTGCACTGGTGATGTTACCGCTGTTGGTCAGGTAGTTGCTGACCAGGGTAATACCGTTATCAGCAGACAGCGTACCGCCGTTGATGAGGGTTACGCGGTCCATCTGTGCGTTCAGGGTATTACCCGCCACAATCGTGCCGTAGTTATACGCGGTGCTTTGAGACCAGCCGTAGCTGCCCATTACGTCGAGATTAATGTCATGCGCCGCGCGGATGTCACCGCTGTTGTCCAGATTGTTCATGACAAACAGCATGGCATCAGAACCCGCGTTGATCTGGCTGCCTGTATCGGTCATCAGATAAGAGGCGGTAATGTTGATGTTATGGTCTGCGACGAGCGTACCGTTGCCCCGGTTTTCCAGGCTAGTGGTGTTCAGGTTGATATCATTCTTGCTGACGATCGAGCCGCTGTTGGACAGGTCTGCCAGCTGAAGATCCATCTGATTAGCGGTAATGTCGCCGCTGTTGTCGAACTGACTGCTGTTCATCTGCAGCGCCAGGCGACCGCCAGCCGCGATGGAACCGCTGTTCTGCGCCGGGCCGCCATAGTTATTCCAGCCATTAGAACCGATGGTTAACATCATATCCTGACCCGCTTTAAGGGTTCCGGCGTTCTGGAACGTACCGGTCACGGTCATGTCGATATTGCCGCCTGCTTCCATCTTACTGGCAAGGTCAGAATAGTAGGACGTGCCGTACATAAAGAGGTCTTTTTCGGCTGCGATGGTGCCGGACATATTATCCAGCGCGCCATTGATTGAAACAGAGCCGTCGCTGTGGATTGATCCATTGCGGTTAGAGAGCATGTTGTTGCCGCTCACCTGAAGCTGGCTGTCAGAACCCAGAGACTGAATCACACCGTTGTCGTTATTCAGCATGGAGGCGTTGATCATGTTCCAGCCGTTCCCGGCGGAAATGAGACCGTTGTCGTTCGTCAGCGTGTCGACATTGACGCTCATCGCACCGTTGGTTTCTACGCGGCCAGCGGAGTTGTTCAGGCTGGCAGCGTCAACGCTGAGGGCACCCTTAGCAACAATGCGGCCATGGGTGTTATTCACGCCCTGCGCGTTGTAATTCCTGGAGGCGCGGCCGATCGTCAAATCGCCATTGCTGAGAATTTCACCGTCGCTGTTGTCCAGCGAGTCAGCGGTAATAAAGGTATTCTGGCTGCCCTGAATGGAACCACGGTTGTTAACGGTATTTTTGCCGGAAACGTTCACCATCGCAGCTTTAATGACGCCGTTAGTGTTGTCCAGCGTGTTGTCTGCGGCAACGGACACCATCCCCTCAGAGGTAATCTGACCGTTATGGTTCAGGACATCACTTCCCATCACGGTAGCTGAATTTTTACCGCTGATACGTCCGCCGTTGTTTTCGACCACACCCTCAACGTTGATTGACAGCGTGTCGGATGCCGTCAGGTCAGCACGATCGATATGCACGCCAACGCCGGCGTCAGTGCCTTCCATATAGATTTTATTCGCGTACATGGAGCCCAGCGCAGACACATCCAGCGCTACGTCCGGGGCATTGCTGCTGTCATACTTCTTCTGCACGCGGCCATATTTATCAATGTGGTTATTACCCGTGACGATATTCAGTTCGTTAGCCTGAAGTTTCGCATTGACCTTCACTGAACGGGCAATAATGTCGGTGTACTGCGTAGAACGAGTATCCATCCCTTTACCGGTGATGGTCACCTGACCTTTGCTCACATCCAGACCGCTAACATTACCCTTGTTATCGTAGGTGGCAGTACCGGTGGTCAGCGTAGCGTGGTTGGTATTGATAAAGCCGCAACCGTCACAGGTGATGCCTGATGGGTTGGCGATAATCACCTGCGCGGACTGGCCTGCCACTTCGACCATGCCGTTCAGCTGGCTCGGATCGGATGAACGCACTTCGTTCAGGATCACTTTAGCGCTGCCGCCGGCCATATTCGCGTTGCCATTGATCTGACCTGCTAATTGGGTGTTGGTTGCTGTGCCGCTGTTATTCAGGATCACGCCGTTGCTGTCGACGTTAAATTCGGAATAAACGTTATGGGAAACCCCACCCGCGCTCGCCTTGTTGATATCAACGATGGTTGCGCCACTTGCATCCGTATGAATGGCCGGTTTATCGGTATTACCTGCCACGATGGCAGCCTGAGCTGGCATAATCATGCCCAGCGCAAGCATGGTCGCGAAACAGGTCGGCGCCAGTTTGGCGTGCAATACCTTTGAATTAGCCTTTGTGCTCACTGCACTTTTATTTTTCATATATCTATCCTTGTAATTCCTTGAAAAAGTGTTCCCATTTCTCTTCATGCGAAATGGACGCACATAAAAACATGCAGAACTTCGATTCCAAAAATAGACATGTAACAATTCATACAAAATGTGCATTAATTAATGCGGTACCAGAAGGGAATAATTAACGTGAACGTGACAAAAAATAAATGGATATATTTTTGAGAGTTATTGATTGGGGTGATGAGAGGCTATAACAGGTTGATATCACATAGAAGAACGTAATTAATAATTATAAAATTGCATGCGAAATTTCCGATATAACTATTTCTATGCTGTTACAAATAATTTGCCTGCTAACGGATGCATCTATACACAGCGGGAGTATGCGGTATTGAAAACAGGCACGCCGGATCCCAGCGCGCCAGAGGAGATCAGCACTCAGTTACAATCGTGCTCAGCGGCAGGCGAGACTTCGGCAGCGTGGCGTTGAAATCTTCCACGCTGTGGTGCCCAACCGGTACCACCACCAGGCTGGTAAAGCCCTTTTCTTTCAGGCCAAACTCTTCGTCGAGAATAGCGGCGTCGAAACCTTCAATCGGTACCGCGTCCAGACCCATCGCGCCTACGCCCAGCAGGAAGTTGCCGACGTTCAGGTAAACCTGTTTCGCCATCCACTGGTCGTCATCCTTCAGATCCACGCGGTGCATGTCGGCGAAGAAGGTGCGGCCCTTATGGTTTGCGGCTTTGGCTTCCGGCGTGTTGAAACGGCCATCGGCCTCTTCCTGATCCACGACGCGCTCCAGCCAGGCGTCATCCAGCGCGGTTTTCGCGCAGAATACCACCACGTGGGAAGCATCCAGCATTTTGCGTTCGTTGAACACATAGGTGCCCGCGGCGGATTTCGCCACGCGCGCTTTTCCTTCCTCGGTGCTGGCCACAATGAAGTGCCACGGCTGGGAGTTGGTGCTGGACGGGCTGTACTGCAGCAGGGTTTTGATTTTTTCCGCTTCTTCCGCGGTCAGTTTTTTGCTTGGGTCGAACGCCTTGGTCGAGTGGCGTTTCAGGGCGACAGAAATGATATCCATAACAACTCCTGGTGATGAAATTCGCCCGCTCGCGGGCGCGAAAGGAAAGCAGATTACAGCGGGACGCGGAAAAAGATAAGTGCAATTCGAGCGCTTAATCTGTTCGTCTCAGACGAACAATCAGACCGGACGGATCCACTTCTGGTCTTTTTTCGGCAGCTTATCCACCACCAGATTCCAGGAATCATGAATGAGGTCGGTAACCAGTTCCGGCGTCACGTCGTCGGTGCCGTAAAGGGAGATCCAGTGCTTTTTACTCAAATGGTAGCCCGGCTCTATCCCGCGATAGATCTGCTGATTTAACAGCGATTTCTCCGGGTCTGACTTCAGGCTGACGTGCGGTCGCCCGTGCGCGACCGCGGCGATCATGAAAATCTTTCCGCCCACTTTAAACACGTCAAACTCCGGCCCAAACGGCCAGCAGTGTTCGGTGAAGGGCAACTCAAGGGCCACGCGCATTGCGTGCTCCTGCAAGGATTTACTGTCCATCGCTCTCTTCCTGGGCCAGCCCGCGCCACATCACTTCAAAACCGAGCGCTTTAAAATCAACGGCGCGGGAAGGGTCGCGAGTGGCAAATTCCATCGTGGATTCGGCCAGCGATAAGAAAAGCGCATCGCCAAAGGTTTTAAATTCATCTGACATAAACACCTGACGCACCGAGCGGCGGCACAGTTCATGGAGTTCCGGGAACATCTCTTTCACCGCCTGTTCGGTTTCGGCGCTCAGCTTTTCACTGACGCCAATCTGGCGGATAGCCGCATGAGAAACGGGGTTACGAATACCCCAGTCCACGTAGCTGTTCCAGATATTGCGGGTATGTTCTTTGGGCAGCGTGATGGTGCGATCGAGGTTTGCCAGCATGGCCTGGCAGAGATCCTGCTTCAGGTGCAGATAGAGGGCATTCAGCAGATCGTCTTTAGTGGGAAAGTAGCGAAACAGGGTCCCTTCGGCGACGCCCGCGTTACGGGCGATTAACGACGTTGAGGCGGCAATACCTGACTGTGCAAACGCCACCGTTGCGGCTTCCAGTAAGGCCTGTTTTTTATCTTCACTCTTCGGACGTGCCACTAAATTTTTCCCCCTGTCAATTATAAAAACCCTGATTGAAACACGTGCTTTGACACGCTGCAACGCGGAATGTCAAAGATCGAAAACGTCTTGACGACTTTATCATCATATCTATAATGAGTGCTTACTCACTCATAATCAAGTTTACCCCGCGCAAACTATCGGAAGGGGCGCGTTTTCGGGTCTGGATATGAAAAAACCTCTCTTCATCTGCGTGGTGTTAATCATGATTATTGCTTCAGCTGCGAGTTTACCGTTTGTTCTGAATGCCGGATTCGGCCAGCCGCCGCAGGGTGAGCAGCTCACTGAAGTGGAGGCCTCTCCCCAGTATCGCGACGGGAAATTCCACAATACGCTGCCGACGCCGGGCTATAACGGCGACAAAAACATGCTGGTCGCGACGTGGGATTTTCTGACCAAAAAAACCGAAAACGCGCGCCCGGCCCAGCCGCTGCCGCTGGTGAAAACCGATCTTGCGAGCCTGCCGCTGGAGCAGGACACCCTGGTGTGGCTCGGCCACTCCTCGTGGTACCTGCAGCTCGCGGGCAAACGCATCCTGATTGACCCGGTGCTCGGCAACTATGCCGCACCGTTCTCGTTTCTGAATAAAGCCTTTGCCGGGGAATATCCGTGGCGCGCTGAAAGCATGCCGGAAATCGACCTGCTGATTATCTCGCACGATCACTACGATCATCTGGATTACGCCACCATCCGGGCGCTACTGCCGAAGGTGAAGCGCGTGGTGACGCCGCTGGGCGTGGGATCCCATCTGCGCTACTGGGGGATGAAGCCTGAGATTATTGACGAACGCGACTGGAACCAGTCGGTACGCATCAGCGATGAACTGACGGTGCATGTTCTGCCGGCGCGTCACTTCTCCGGGCGCGGCATCAAGCGCGATCGAACCCCGTGGGGCAGCTTTATGTTCGTCACGCCAGATCGGAAGGTTTATTACAGCGGGGATTCCGGCTACGGCCCGCACTTTAAGGCCATCGGCGAGCAGTTTGATGGCGTGGATGTTGCCATCATGGAAAACGGCCAGTACGACCAGGACTGGAAGTACATCCACATGCTGCCGGAGGAAACGGCGCAGGCCTCGGTGGATCTGAACGCGAAAGCCTTAGTGCCCGGGCATAACGGACGCTTCGTGCTGGCGAAACATACGTGGAACGATCCGCTGATCCAGCTGGCTAAAGCCAGCAAGGATAAAAACTATCGGCTACTGACACCGGCGCTGGGCGAGCCCGTCCGGGTGAATGACGCCACGCAAACCTTTCGCGCGTGGTGGGAATAATGTTTAAGCGAGAAGCAGAGGGGGACAGCAGCATGACCATTTCCGCTCAAGTCATCGACACTATCGTCGAATGGATCGACGACAATCTGCACCAGCCATTACGTATAGAAGAGATTGCCCGCCACGCGGGCTACTCGAAGTGGCACCTGCAGCGGTTGTTTATGCAGTACAAAGGGGAGAGCCTGGGGCGTTATATCCGTGAGCGCAAGCTGCTGCTGGCGGCGCGCGATCTGCGTGAATCCGACGCTCGGGTGTACGACATCTGCCTGCGTTACGGGTTTGACTCGCAGCAGACGTTTACCCGTATCTTCACCCGCACGTTCAACCAGCCGCCTGGTGCGTACCGCAAGGAGAACCACAGTCAGGCGCACTGAGCTGTTTTCCGCCCTGGCGGGTCACAAAAATTGCCATCACAGGCCGGGTAAGGCGAAGTCGCCACCCGGCTTTTTTATTGGCTTACGACGCCAGTGAAAACCAGCGGCGCCAGACGAAACGCAGCACGAAGAATTCGATGGCACCCAGCAGTAAAAACCACACGCAGAACAAAATGGTGTAAAGCTGGTTCAGATCGACCATGTGAAAGGTCTGAACCAGCTTCTGCGCCAGCACCAGACCCAGCGATGGCGCGGGCAACAGCAGGCAGGAGAGCAGGGCCAGCAATAAAATGCCGCCTGCCGTAAGCAGCGATTCTAACGGGTGTTTCATCGTAATGTTAATCGTCAGTTAAAAATGTCATTGTCCGGCATCCTGTAACGTAAAGCAATATCAGCGACTAAGACGTTATTGAATAAAAACCAAGATATTATTTGGGGAATAAATAACAAAATACGACCCGGCATTTATATTAATATCGCGTTATGTAAATAAATGTCTTTGTCAGGAAAATAATTTTACAAATGTATAAGTGCTATAACCAATTAACGTGGCAATAACAATGGCCGCGATAACGTATAACACCAGTCGGCGTCCGCGATAAATACCCCACATGGTTCCCCCTCGTTTAGTGTTGGTTTAGAAATATTTTGTAAAAATCAGGCCATCGAAATAGTTTTAATCAGTTTTGAATAACCGAGAAGTCATTATATTGCGGTAGATCAATTTTACCCGCAAGACTTAAAAATGAATTTATTTAGCCAGAAAGGAATTCAGGCTTCTGTTCACCGGATATTGAAGGAAAAATACGATGACCGAAAAAAAATTGTCCCCAAACGTGCCGCCTTCCGGCGGGCTGGCATACCAGCAGACCGTAGAGCAGGTGCTTACCCACACGCAGAGCCAGGCCAGCGGCCTGGATCGTGCAGAGGCGCAGGCGCGTCTGCAAAAAACAGGGCCGAACGCGCTGCCGGAGAAAAAAGGTAAACCCGCCTGGCTGCGTTTCCTGGCCCATTTTAATGATGTGCTGATTTATGTCCTGCTGGCCGCCGCCGTATTAACGGCAGTAATGGGCCACTGGGTTGATACGCTGGTTATTCTGGGCGTGGCGGTAATCAATGCTTTAATTGGGCATATTCAGGAAAGCAACGCGGAAAAATCCCTGAAGAGTATTCGCAATATGCTCTCCAGCGAGGCGCGCGTTATTCGTAACGGCAATCACGAAACTCTACCCACAACTGAAATAGTCCCGGGCGATATTATTGTATTACGCGCGGGGGATCGTATTCCGGCGGATATGCGTTTAATCGAAGCGCATAATTTACGCGTGGAAGAGGCCATTCTGACCGGTGAATCCACCGTGGTGGATAAACATATTAATCCGCTGAGCGGCGAACTGCCGCTGGGCGATCGCACCAATATGGTCTTCTCCGGGACGACCGTAAGCGCGGGCGGCGGCGTCGGCGTGGTCACCGCGACCGGTAAGGATACGGAGCTCGGCCACATCAACCAGATGATGGCGGGTATCGAAAAGCACCGCACGCCGCTGCTGGTTCAGATGGACAAGCTGGGTAAAGCGATCTTCGCCATTATTCTGGCGATGATGGCCGCGCTGTTTGTCTTCAGCCTGGTGTTCCGCGAGATCCCGATGGGCGAGCTGCTGCTCTCCCTGATTAGCCTGGCGGTGGCCTCCGTGCCGGAAGGTCTGCCGGCGATTATCTCCATCATCCTCTCGCTGGGCGTGCAGGCGATGGCGCGCAAGCGGGCGATTATCCGCAAGCTGCCGACGGTGGAAACGCTCGGCGCGATGACCGTGGTCTGTTCGGATAAAACCGGCACCCTGACCATGAACGAGATGACGGTTAAAGCCATTATCACCGCTGACGCCTGCTACCGCGTGGACGGCAACAGCTACGAGCCGGTGGGTAACATCTACCTGGAAGGCAGCGACGAGCCGGTCCACATCCAGCCGGGCACCGTGCTGGAGCACTACCTGCGCACCATCGACCTGTGCAACGACAGCCAGCTGATCCAGGACGAGCGCGGCCTGTGGGGCATCACCGGTGGCCCAACCGAGGGCGCGCTGAAGGTGCTGGCGGCGAAGGCCAGCCTTGAGCCGGTCATGACCACACTGGTTAACAAGATCCCGTTCGACTCGCAGTACAAGTACATGAGCACCCACTACCAGATTGGCGGTGAGGAGCAGATCCTGATCACCGGCGCGCCGGACGTCATTTTCGCCCTGTGCGCGCAGCAGCAGACCCGCAACGGTGCGGAAGCCTTCAACCGCGCGTACTGGGAAAGCGAGATGGAGCGCTATGCGCGTCAGGGGCTGCGCATGGTCGCCGCGGCGTTCAAGCCGGCGAACGGCGAGCAGGAACTGACGCACGATGACCTGAGCCACGGCCTGATCTTCCTCGGCATCGCCGGGATGATGGATCCGCCGCGTCCGGAAGCCATTGATGCGATTAACGCCTGCCAGCAGGCGGGGATCCGCGTGAAGATGATCACCGGGGATCACCCGCAGACGGCGATGAGCATCGGCCAGATGCTGGGGATCGCCAACAGCGAGCAAGCGGTCACCGGCTACGAGCTGGAGAAGATGGACGACGCCGCGCTGGCGGAAGCGGCGGTGAAGTATGACATCTTCGCCCGTACCAGCCCGGAGCATAAGCTGCGCCTGGTGAAAGCGCTGCAGGACAAGGGGGAAATCGTCGGCATGACCGGCGACGGCGTGAACGACGCCCCGGCGCTGCGTCAGGCTGACGTCGGCATCGCGATGGGCATCAAGGGCACGGAAGTGACCAAAGAGGCGGCGGACATGGTTCTGACGGACGACAACTTCGCCACCATCGCCAGCGCGGTGAAAGAGGGGCGTCGCGTTTACGACAACCTGAAGAAGACGATTCTGTTCATCATGCCGACCAACCTCGCGCAGGGGCTGCTGATTGTAATTGCGCTGCTGGCGGGGAACATCATTCCGCTGACGCCGGTGCTGATTCTGTGGATGAATATGGCCACCTCCGCCACGCTCTCCTTCGGTCTGGCCTTTGAGGCCGCCGAGCGCAACATCATGCGTCGTCCGCCGCGTCAGACCGGGCAGCACGTGATGGACGCCTACGCCGTCTGGCGCGGGGCCTTCGTCGGCACCATGATTGCCATCGCCGCCTTTGCGCTGGAGGCCTGGCTGGCCCCGCGCGGCCACAGCGCGGAGTTCATCCGCACCGTGCTGCTGCAGATGCTGGTCTGCGCCCAGTGGGTTTACATGATTAACTGCCGCAACACCGAAGGATTCTCCCTGAACCGAGGCCTGCTGGCGAACAAAGGGATCTGGCTGGTGACGGGCGTGCTGTTCCTGCTCCAGGCGGCGATTATCTACCTGCCGTTGATGCAGATGCTGTTCGGCACCGAAGCCCTGCCGCTGCGCTACTGGTTTGTGACCCTGGCGGTAGCGGGCGTGATGTTCTTCGTCGTCGAAATCGAGAAGCGACTGACCCGCAGATTCCGTAAGGCTGCATAACCTTTTGCCCTCACCCTAACCCTCTCCCACGGGGAGAGGGGACTCTGACCTCCCTCTCCCTGTGGGAGAGGGCCGGGGTGAGGGGAACACATCTGAGGTACCTCTTAATGAAACTCCCACTCCTGTTCGCACTTTTCGCCTGCACCTTGCAACCCGTATTCGCTGCCGCCATCCCCGTTCGTGTCGCCACCGTGGAGCAGACTGCCCACGCCGCCGAGCGCCAGATCCCGGGCCGCATCGAAGCCATCCACACCGTTGAGCTGCGCGCGCGTACCGAAGGCGCGATCGCCAAAATCCACTTCCGCGACGGGCAGTACGTGAAAAAAGGCGACCTGCTGTTCGAACTGGACGACGCCGAGCCGCGCGCCGCCCTGCGTCTGGCGCAGGCTGAGGTGAGAAGCGCCGAAGCCACGCTGCGCCAGGCGCAGCAGCAGCTGTCCCGCTTTGAAAGCTTGGGCAGCAGCAACGCCATTAGCCGTCACGACGTGGACAACGCCCGCATGCAGCGCGACGTCGCCAGCGCGGCGCTGGAGCAGGCCAAAGCCCGTCTCGAAACCCGTAATGTCACCCTGAACTACACCCGCATCACCTCGCCGATTGACGGTCGCGTGGGGCACAGCCGGTTCCACGTCGGCAGCCTGGTCAACCCTGCCAGCGGCGTGCTGGTGGAGGTGGTGCAGCTCGATCCCATCCGCATCGCCTTTGCGCTGGAAGAGGGCGCGTTTGCCACCAAAGCCGGACAGCATGCGGATATCAGCGCCATGAAGCAGGCCTGGCAGGCTTTCATTAACAGCAACGGCCAGCGCGTCAGCGGCGAGCTGACGTCCGTGGACAACCGCATCGATCCGCGCACCGCCAGCGTGATGCTGCGCGCCGAGTTTGCCAACCCGCGCCATCAGCTGCTGCCCGGCGGCAGCGTGAACGTGACGCTGCGCCCGGCCAGCGAGCAGCCGGTTCTGACCCTGCCCGCCGCGGCGGTCCAGCAGAACGGCGACGGGTTCTTTGCCTGGGTGGTTAACGCCGACGGCAAAGCCGAAATGCGCCCGCTGAAGGTCGCCGGACAGATCGGCCAGCAGTTCCGGATTACCTCCGGCGTGAAGTCCGGTGAGCGAGCGATTACTGACGGCGCGCAGCGCGTGCAGCCCGGCGCGGCCGTCCAGATACTGAATTAAGGAGCCATCATGCTGACGTTTTTCATCAAACGCCCGCGCTTCGCGATGGTGATTGCGCTGGTCATCACCCTGGTGGGGGCCATTGCGCTGAGGATTATCCCGGTGGAGCAGTACCCGCAGATCGCGCCGCCGGTGGTGAATGTGTCTGCCAGCTGGCCGGGCGCCAGCTCGGCTGACGTGGCGGAGGCTATCGCCACGCCGCTGGAGACGCAGCTGAACGGCGTGGATCACATGCTCTACATGGAGTCCACCAGCTCGGACGAAGGCACGTATAGCCTGAACATCACCTTCGCGGCGGGCACCGATCCGGACCTCGCCGCCATCGACGTGCAAAACCGCGTCTCGCAGGCCGTGGCGCAGCTCCCGACCGAAGCGCAGCAAAACGGCGTGCAGGTGCGCAAGCGCGCCACCAACCTGATGATGGGGGTAAGTCTTTACTCACCGGACAACACCCATACGCCGCTGTTTGTGAGTAACTACGCCAGCACCCAGGTGCGCGAGGCGCTGTCGCGCCTGCCGGGCGTAGGGCAGGTGCAGATGTTTGGCGCGCGCGACTACAGCATGCGCATCTGGCTGCGTCCGGACCGCATGAACGCCCTGAACGTCACCACCGACGACGTGGCGCAGGCGCTGCGCGAACAGAACGTGCAGGGGGCGGCAGGCCAGGTCGGCACGCCGCCGGTGTTTAACGGCCAGCAGCAGACCCTGACCATCAACGGCCTGGGGCGCTTAAGCCAGGCCGAAGACTTTGCCGACATCATCATCCGCGCGGGCGAGATGGGCCAGCTGGTGCGTCTGAAGGACGTCGCCACCATCGAGCTCGGCTCGCGCAGCTACAGCTCCGGCGCGCAGCTGAACGGGCACGACTCCGCCTATCTCGGCATCTACCCGACGCCGTCCGCCAACGCCCTGCGCGTGGCCGACGCGGTGCGCGCGGAGCTGGATCGCCTCTCGACGCGCTTCCCGGACGACCTGGTCTACGAGGTGAAATTCGACACCACCTCCTTTGTGGCCGCCACCATTAAAGAGATCGGCGTCTCGCTGGCGCTGACGATGCTGGCGGTGGTGGTCGTGGTGTCCCTGTTCCTGCAAAGCTGGCGCGCGACGCTGATTGTCGCGCTCGCCATTCCGGTATCGCTGGTGGGCACCTTCGCGGTGCTCTACACGCTCGGCTACTCCGCCAACACGCTCAGCCTGTTCGCCATTATTCTGGCGCTGACCATGGTGGTGGATGACGCCATCGTAGTGGTGGAGAGCGTCGAAACGCTGATGGCGGAAGGGCAGAGCCGCACGGCGGCGACCGCGCTGGCGCTGCGCCAGATCGCCGGGCCGGTCATCGCCACGACGCTGGTGCTGCTGGCGGTGTTTGTGCCGGTAGCGCTCCTGCCGGGGATTGTCGGCGAGCTGTACCGCCAGTTTGCGGTGACGCTCTCCACCGCCGTCACGCTCTCAAGCCTCGTGGCGCTGACCCTGACGCCCGCCCTGTGCGCGATGCTCCTGCGTCCGCGCCCGGTGCAGCCCGCGGCGATTTTCCGTGGGTTCAACCGGGGGCTGGAGGCCACGCGTGGCGTCTACACCCGCATCGTGACTGTCTTCAACCTTCGCCCGTGGCTGGCGCTGCTGGCCACCGCAGGCGCGGCGGCCGTGGTGGCGTTCAGCTTTACGTCGATGCCAAAAGGCTTCCTGCCGCAGGAGGATCAGGGCTACTTCTTTGCCAGCGTTCAGCTGCCGGAGGCGGCCTCTCTGGAGCGCACCGAAGCGGTGATGACCACGGCACGCGAACTCATCGCAAAAAATCCGGCGGTGGAGGACGTGATTCAGGTCTCCGGATTTAACATTCTCAACGGCACCAGCGCCTCCAACGGCGGGTTTATCTCCATCATGCTGAAGGACTGGAGCGAGCGTCCACCGCTGGACGAGGTGATGGGTACCCTGCAGCGCCAGCTGCTGGCCCTGCCGGAAGCGACCATCATGACCTTTGCCCCGCCGACGCTGCCGGGGCTGGGCAACGCCTCCGGCTTCGACCTGCGCATCCAGGCGCAGGCGGGGCAGAGCCCGGCGGAGCTGGAGCGCGTGACTCGTGAGGTGCTGGCGAAAGCTAACCAGCATCCTCAGCTGAGCCGCGTGTTCACCACCTGGAGCAGCAACGTGCCGCAGCTGACGCTGACCGTTGACCGCGAGCGCGCGGCCCGACTCGACGTGCCGGTGTCGCGCATCTTCAGCAGCCTGCAAACCGCCTTTGGCGGCACGCGCGCCGGGGATTTCAGCGTCAACAACCGCGTCTACCACGTGGTGATGCAGAACGAGATGCAGTGGCGCGAGCGCGCCGGGCAAATCAGCGAGCTGTTCGTGCGCAGCAACAGCGGCGAGCGGGTGCGCCTGAGCAACCTCGTCACCATTACGCCGACCGTCGGCGCGCCGTTCCTGCAGCAGTACAACCAGTTCCCGTCCGTGTCGGTGAGCGGCTCGGCGGCCGCTGGGGTGAGCAGCAGCACCGCGATGGCGGCGATGGGCGAGCTTCTGGCGCAGAATCTGCCAGCGGGGTACGACTACGCCTGGAGCGGCATGTCGTATCAGGAGCAGCAGGCCGGTAACCAGGCGATGTGGATCGTGCTGGCGGCGGTGGTGATGGCGTGGCTGTTCCTCGTTGCCCAGTACGAGAGCTGGACGCTCCCGGCGAGCGTGATGCTCTCGGTGCTGTTCGCCATCGGCGGGGCGCTGGTCTGGCTGTGGCTGGCGGGCTATGCCAACGACGTGTACGTGCAGATAGGTCTGGTGCTATTGATAGCCCTCGCCGCCAAGAACGCAATTCTTATCGTGGAGTTCGCCCGCGCGCGGCGCATGGACGGGATGGCGATTGTCGATGCCGCGCTAGAAGGGGCATCGCGCCGCTTCCGCGCGGTGATGATGACCGCCGTGTCGTTCATTATCGGCGTATTGCCGATGATGCTGGCGACCGGGGCGGGTGCCCAGAGCCGCCGCATCATCGGCACCACGGTGTTCAGCGGCATGCTGGTGGCGACCGTGGTGGGGATTGTGTTTATCCCCGCGCTGTTCGTGCTGTTCCAGCGTCTGCGCGAGTGGGGCCACGGCCTTACGGACTCGTCGCCCACAGCTCGCAGTGCTTCTGAACCAGAGAAATCAGCGAGCCGCCGTCGGCGATAAACTCCCGCATGCGCTGCGCCTCGCTCTTGCCCTGCTTTAACAGCAGGGCAATTTCATTGATTGCGCTCGTCGCGCCAAGCTTCTCGGCCGACGGCGCAACCTGCTCCAGCAGCCACGCAATGTCTTCCGCCACGGTTTTGTGCTCGCCGGTATGCACGTCCGTCAGGATCCCTTCCAGCCCGTAGCGACAGGCCTGAAAACGGTTAAAGCGGTACAGCAGAAAATCTTTTTCCTGATGCTTATAGGGCCGCGCGGTCAGCAGCCAGTGCGACGTCGCCTGGATAAGCCCGGCGATGTTAATGGCGTGGCCGAGCGTCAGCGGCGTATCCATCACCCGCACCTCGACGGTGCCGAAGTGCGGGCTGGGGCGAATATCCCAGTGCAGGTCCTTAATGCTGTCGATCATGCTGGTCGAACTCAGGCGGCGGAACAGCCCCTCGAACTCCTGCCAGCTGTTGACCCACGGCATCTGGCCGTTATCCGGAAATCCCGAGAAGATGTTGAGCCGCGACGAGGAGAACTTCGTGTCCGTGCCCTGCATGTACGGCGAGGCCGCCGCCAGGGCGATAAAGTGCGGCACGAAGCGCGACAGGCCGTGCAGCAGGTAAATCGCGTCGTCCCCGGTCCGGCAGCCGACGTGCACGTGCTGGCCGAACACCGTCGCCTGCAAAATCAGGTAGCCAAAGCGCTCCAGCGTGACGTTATAGCGCTCGTCGTCGCACACCTCCTGCCGCTGCCACTTCTGGAACGGGTGCGTCCCGCCGCCGCAGATCTGGATATGCTGCTCCGCCGCCGCGCGCAGGATGCTCTGCTGCATCACCGAGAACTGCGCCGCCGCCTGGTCGATGTTCTGGCATACGCCGGTGGCGATTTCGAGCATGCTTTCGGTGATGTCGTGTTTGACCTCGCCGCCTTTGATGTCGTCTTTGACGGCGGCGATGAGCGCGGAGGAGTCCTGGCTCAGATCGTAGCCCGGCGGGTTAACCACCTGCAGTTCGAGTTCGATGCCGAGGGTGAAAGGTTCAGAGGACTTAAAATCGGGTAAAGGCATGGCGCACTCCGTTGTCTGTAGTGTGTTGAGTATAGACAACGACGTGGCGCTCACTTTTCAGGGTGGTATAACTGTTAGCAGGCTTAGCGAAAAGGGGAGTTAACCATGTCTGACAATCCAGTGATTGCGCTGATTGGGCCTGGCGCAATTGGTACCACCATCGCCGCGGTGCTGCATGACGTTGGCCGCACGCCGCTGCTGTGCGGGCGCACCGCGCACGCGGAATTACGCCTGCGCCACGACGAGGGTGAAACCGTGGTACCCGGTCCGGTATTAACCGATCCGGCCGTCATCAGGCAGCCAGTGGCTCTGGTTTTCATCGCAGTGAAAACTACCCAGAACGCCGACAGCGCCGGGTGGCTGCGCGCGCTGTGCGATGAAAACACCGTGGTCTGCGCCCTGCAAAACGGCGTGGAGCAAAAAGCCCAGCTTGAGCCGTGGGTTAACGGCGCGACGGTGCTGCCGTCGGTGGTCTGGTTCCCGGCCCAGCGCGAGCCGGATGCCTCCGTCTGGCTGCGCGCCAAACCGCGCCTGACCCTGCCGGACGTGCCGCAGGCGCAGCGGGTGGTGGAGGCGCTTCGCGGTACGCGCTGCGCGGTTGAGCTCTCGACAGATTTCGCCTCCGTCGCCTGGCGCAAGCTGCTGCAAAACGCGGTCGCCGGGCTGATGGTGCTTTCTAACCGCCGCGCCGGGATGTTCAGGCGCGAAGATATCAGCGAGCTTGCGCTGGCCTACCTGCGTGAGGGGCTTGCCGTTGCCCGCGCCGAAGGGGCGAAGCTGGATGATGACGTGGCGCAGGAGATCCTGGCGAACTTCCAGCGTGCGCCAGTAGATCTGGGCACGTCGATCCTGGCCGACCGCCAGGCCGATCGCCCGATGGAGTGGGATATCCGCAACGGCGTGATCCAGCGCTACGGCCGCAAGCACGGGATTGCGGTGCCCATCAGCGACGTGGTGGTGCCGCTGCTGGCGGCGGGGAGCGAGGGGCCGGGCTAACGGCCGCTGTTTTTCCGTTCGGCAAAGTAGTGGGCGGGCGTGCTGCCCATCGCTTTTCTGAACATGGTGATAAATGCATTCACCGATTCATACCCGAGCGTTGCCGCCACGTTCTGGACGGGCACGCCGCTGGCCAGCTCCCGCAGGGCAATAATCAAATGCAGCTGCTGACGCCATCGCCCGAAGCTCAGCCCGGTTTCGCGCTGCATCAGGCGGGCAAACGATCGCTCGCTGAGGGCGAGCCGTTTCGCCCAGTCCTTCAGCGTGCTTCTGTCATCAGGGCGGCTAACCAGCGCGTCCGCCATGGCGCGAATTTTCGGATCGGTTGAGACCGGCAGGCTTAGCTTCTGCTGCGGCATGCTGGCGAGCTCGTCCAGCGTGACCCGGGTCAATCTGGCGACGTGGCCGTCGGGGGGATAATCCACGCCTTCGCGCGTCAGACGATCGACCAGCTCCTTAATCAGCGGCGAGATCGCCAGCGTGCAGCATCTCTCCGGCAGTGCCGCCGCGCCGGGCTCAATAAACAGATAGTTAAGATGCGCGTTCCAGGTCGCCCTGGCGCTGTGCGGGATCCCGCCGGGGATCCAGACGGCGCAGTCCGGCGGCACGATCCAGATGTCATTTTCCGCGTAACAGCTGACCGCACCGTATCGGGCAATAATCAGCTGGCCCTTGCGGTGGGTATGCAGCGGCACTTCCGCGGCGTAGTCCACGAAGTCCAGATGACGCGCCACCGCCGGGCTGGCGGTAGAGTCGGGGTCATACAGCGTAGTAGCGGGTTGAGGCTTCACGATTCTGGCAACATTTAGGTATTTTTTGACAGAATAGAGTATTTAAGCGGGTCTGCAAGCCGGTAATAATCCCGGCATGAAAAACATTTTCTCTCATCCCGTGCGTCTCCCCGCCGCGCTGCGAAACGATGCGGGCGCGCTGATCTACTCTGCGAAGAGTTTTGCCGCGGCGATGCTGGCTTATTACATTGCGCTGTCGATCGGCCTCGAACGCCCCTCGTGGGCCATTATTACGGTTTACATCGTGTCGCAGACGTCGGTCGGCGCATCGCTGAGCAGAAGTCTCTACCGGCTGGCCGGTACCGTGGCGGGTGCCAGCGCGACCGTTGTGATTGTGCCTGCCTTCGCAAATACGCCAGTCCTGTGCAGCGTGGTGCTGACGGGCTGGATCGTATTCTGCCTGTGGCTCTCCCTGCTGGAACGCACGCCCCGGGCTTACGCGTTTGTGCTGGCAGGCTACACCGCGAGCCTGATTGGTTTTCCGGCGGTGTCCGATCCCGGCGGCATTTTTAACGTCGCCATCGTCCGCGTGCAGGAGATCGCGATTGGGATTATCTGCGCGGCGCTGATCCACCGCTACGTGCTGCCCGCGCGCGTATCGGGCCAGTTCAACGCTAAGCTATCCCAGACGCTACAGGCCGCGCGCGGGCGGGTGGCGGACACCCTATCAGGCAAACCCGATGCGGCTTCCGGCCCCCTGCATCTGGCTCTGGCGCTGCAGTTCCTGCAGGGCATCAGCCACCATATTCCGTATGATTTTGCCCTTTCAGCCCCGGTGCGACAGGCCAGAAAAGCGATCCACGACCGGCTGGCGCGGCTGGTTATCGTCAACTGTGAACTACACGATCGCCTGCCAGCGAGCGGAACCCTGCCCGCCAACGTGCAGGCGTTGATGCGCGACGTTCAGGCCTGGCTTACCGCTGAAGGCGCTGATGCCGGCAGTACGGCAGAGTCGCTGCGGCTCCGCTGTGCGCTTCTCATCGATCGGTATGCCGCGCAGGCGCAGACGTTTGACGACGCGCTGCAGGTCAGTTTTATCCGCTACCTCTCGGAGGCGATCGTGCTTCTGCAGCAGTGCGAACGTCTTTCCGGGGCCATCCACCGTGCAAAACCCGTGTTTGGTGAGGTGCAAACCCGCGCGGCGAAAGGCTACGTTTTCCACCGCGATCCCCTAACAGCCGCCCGCACGGCGCTGGGGGCTTTCGCTATCATCCTGAGCGGCTGTCTGGTCTGGATCTTCTCGGCGTGGCCGGATGGCGGTACGGCGGTTTCTATACTCGGCGTCTGCTGCACGCTGTTTGGCAGCTTCGACACCCCGGCGCCGCATATCGTGAAATACATCATTGGCTCATTCTGGGGCGTGGTCATTAGCCTGTTCTACAGCTTTGCGCTGCTGCCGCAGGTAAGCGATTTCCCGGTGCTGGTGGCGGTGCTTGCCCCGGCGTATCTGCTGGCCGGGTCGCTTCAGGCGCGCCCGCCCACCACGTTTATGGCGATGGGCATCACCCTGACGCTGCCCATTCTGTGCGAGCTGGGTGCGCACTACAGCGGAGACTTCGCCGTCGCGGCCAACACCGCCATCGCGCTCTTTGCCGCGACCGGCTTTGCCGTCGTCAGCATGAGCCTGCTGCAAACCGTGCAGGCGGACGGCGCCATCGCGCGTCTGCTGAACCTCTGCCAGCGCGACATTCGCCGCAGCGTGAAGGGCACGCTGCGGGTTGATGAAACGCACTGGATCAACCTGATGATGGACCGAACCGCCCTGTTGCTGCCGCGCCTGCCGCGCAGCGCGCGCGCGCCGGAGCAGGCGCTGGATCGACTGTTACACGCGCTGCGTCTGGGGCTGGCGGTCATGCATTTACGCCGCAGTGGCGCACCGCCCGGCAGGGAGGTTGACGCGCTTTTTCATCGGATAAACGCCGGGGACTGCAACGCCTTGCGCGAACGCATTGCCGCTATTATCGAGCGCCATCTGCCCGCGGCAGATGAACACGCGCGCCAGTTGGTCTTCAGGCTGGTGGATCTGCACTGTGCATTACGGGGGCCAGACCATGGTTAACGATCTCAATATCGGCGGGGTTTTTATTCCGGGGCTGCTGATGGTCGCCCTCGCGGCGCTGGTCTGCACGCTGGGCCTCGTCGCGCTTTTCTCGCTCAGCAGGCTCTACCGGCGCTTGCCGTTTCGCCCGCTGATGGATGTTTCAACCTGGATCGTCACCTTTTTCCTGCTGATGCAGGGTCTGACCGCGTTGGGGTTATTGTCATGAAATCACTGCTCTCTTTACTGGCTCGCTATGCGCTGACCTTAAGCGCGGCCGCGGCGGCCTCGCTTCTGGCCTTTATGATGTGGAAACACTACGCGCAAACGCCGTGGACCCGCGACGGCCGCGTGCGGGCGGACGTGGTGCAGATTGCGCCGGACGTCTCCGGGCCGGTCATCAGCGTGGCCGTGCGGGACAATCAGTGGGTGAACCAGGGCGATGTGCTTTACACCATCGATCCGCGCTGGCTTAAGCTGGCGGTGGTCAGCGCGCAGGCGGACGTCGAGTCGAAACGCCATGAGATGCTGATGCGCCAGGACGCGGCCCATCGCCGCACGCTGATTAAAAACGCCATCTCGAGCGAGGATTTACAGCAAACCGGCAGCGCGGCGAACGTCGCGGCGGCCAATTATCACGGCGCGCTGGCCGCGCTGGATCTGGCAGAGCTGAATCTGGCGCACGCCACCGTGCGCGCGCCGGTCTCGGGGTACGTCACGCACCTGCGGCTTCGCCCCGGAGACTACGCGACGGCGGGGGAGACGAAGGTCGCCATCGTTGATGCACACAGCTTCTGGGTGGTGGGGTACTTTGAGGAGACCAAGCTGCGCCATATTCGCGTCGGGGATGCCGCGCAGGTGGTGCTGATGGGTTACGAGCCTGTCATCACGGGCCATGTGGAGAGCATCGGGCATGGGATCGGGGACAGCAACGATGAGGCGGGCGGGCTGGGCCTGCCCGACGTCGAGCCCACCTTTAGCTGGGTGCGCCTGGCGCAGCGCGTGCCGGTGCGCATTCATATCGACAGGTTACCGGAGGGCGTTGAGCTGGTGGCAGGGCTGTCGGCGAGCGTGGCGGTGGGGCGGTAGATATGAGTATGAATATCTGTTTTGTGCCAAAAGCGGACGGTGACACCGTCCGCTCGGTTTTGATGACAGGAGGTGGATCAATATAACTCTGACTGATTAATCATCAAAATGGTGAAGCCACTCGTACTTTTTATCGAATAAACGTTCTTTTTACACGAACTGATATAATGAAATAGGGAATCCAAATTAAAGCTGTTATCACATTTCTAAAAATAGGTACAAGTTCATTATATCCAATCTCAGCGCCAGGAATTAACACGTAAAGCAGGTAGATATTTAATGACATCGTCGTTACGACTGATGTCAGAAACAAAATATAAAGCTTTGGTAGCGATTTTTTCTTTCTTATGAAAAATGAAAGAACTGTGACTGTAAATAAAAATTCGCCAATGTAAATGGCGAGGGAAATCATGAAGAATATTTTTTCATGTGTATTCAGATGCGAATAATTTTCTATCGTAAATTTAAATGCATCAGTCATTGCAAATAGATAGGAAGCAGCGGTGACCACTAAACCTATAAGGGGTAAGAAGAGAAAACCTCCAATTTTCCTGAAGTTTTTATCTTCACAGCTTTCGCAAAATTCTCTGTCCTGAGGTATTTCAACCCCGCACTTTATACATCCCCATTCCATAGATGGACCTTTGAAATATTTTATAATTAACAATAGATTAAACGAAATATGTTGCAAGCGCAACTGACCGATAAATAAGTGTGCTATACAGGTAATTTTTCGCGTAAATTTGTGTTAAGGGTGACTATTCGTAGTAAAGGTATTCATTTTTAAAGGCGGTTTCCAGGGAGCGCTCTTTGCTAATAGCGGTTTCTCAGACATTCCATCCCGACAGAACCCTTCCGGAAACGGATATTTAAAGTCAAGTGCTAACACTGAACGCCATAACGTTCTCTTTTGCATTTCACCCTAGCCCTTCAATATCCGCCCTAACCGCTTTCAGCGTCCTTTTACGGATCCAGCCGCTTCCCGCCCGTATTATCAGCCAGTAAGCCGACATTTTTAGCCGAGTGCGTCTGTCTGGACAATAGATGAATGTTTCCGTAGAGAGCTCATGTTTGCCAGGCGCCAGCTCCGTTACCTTGTAGCGCAGCAACAGTTTCGCGCTGCCCGGCTCGGCTGGGGTCTGAAAAGCACTGGCATCCGGCACGTTTTCCAGACCGAAATCGGTACGCCAGAATTGCCCTCTTAAGCCATAGCAGAGCTCAGATGCAGAGTTCTTCAAAAGGGTAAAACTGTGCAAACCAAAGTTGCCGATCGACTGTGGCTTCTGGTTGCGCAGAATTTTTTGCGGTATTTGACGCAATGACATTAACCGCCGAATCACGGCATCTTGCCGGACGTCAAAGCTGGCAATCATTGGCAGAATATTTTCAGGGCGGCTAGTGTGAATGACCGTCAGGTGTTTTTCATGAAACTGGAACTGGGGGAGAAAAGCGGGAACATCCTTCCACTGAGCAAGCGCTTTGCGGGTAACGAATCCTGGGTTAAGCATCTCTCTTCCTTGTCATCCCTTGCGTCCTGCCAGAGTAACAGATGGTGTGTTGCAGGCAATTACCAGGAAAAGAGAGGGCAACAGGGAAGTAAATGTAACGAGCCGGTTGGGTTAACGACGTTCGCTTCTTTGCGAATGGAGAAGCTCAGTGATTTCTTTGCGCTTTCTTGTTGCCCATTCAGGTTTGATAGAGAGCATTAAACTATATTGCCTTCTGAAATAAACCTCTCTAAATTCTCGTTCAGATGAATGGCTTGCTGCATAGGTTGAGGCCATCCCCGCCACGGCACTTTCCACAAACCAATACAGAATTTCATCGTCACTGAGCGTTACTTTTCGCTGTATCTCAAGGCCTCTTTCACTGACGATAAAATGATATTCTTTGCCATGAATTTCAAGATAGGGAGTTGCGGCCCCATCGGGTTGGTCAGGGATAAAGAAGTAATGTTTTGGCCTTGTGCCTCCCCCTAGTTGCTCACCTATTTTTAGAAGCTCGTTTCGTAGTTCTTCAATTGTTTTCATAAACAGCTCTTTGTTCTTGTATGTAAACGACGCATTATCGCGGATTGGGTACAAAGCGCCTGCTCTCGATCACTTCCCGACAAACGCACTCACCGGCAAACCAAAACGCTTCGCCAGCGCACGCATATGATCCAGCGTTAACGTTGGTACTGATCCATCAGCGTTCGCAATAACGCAACGCCTGACGGAATGCTGGCAACACGCGCGTTAAATTTTGCAAACACCGGAGACTTGTTTTCGTATTTATCGATTTTAGTGGTGAGCATCTTCACCAACGTCAGCGCATCCTCGTAATCATGCCGCGACGGGCGTGAGCCCAGGAAAGGGAGCGCGTTTGTCAGATCCTTTGCCGCTTTGATGGCTGCTGCATAATTCATTCTTTCGTTCTCCGGTAGAGGTCCGTGAGCTTGTCATATTCTGCGTGTGTGCTGATGTGTTTGATGAAAATCTTTCCTCGCTCAAAATCAGCAAAAAACATCACCGCTGCCCACATTAATGACCCACCATTTCACCCGGTATTTCATCCTGTCCAGGCTGGGGAATCGCTTTCGCATATCGTCCGGTGACGGGTAGTGTTCCTCTTTAGTACTCGGTAAAGATCGTCCAGGGCTTGTGCTTGATTAGGAAATTGTCTGGTAGTCGCGTCGAAAGGCGCTCTTGAGACTACGTGCATCCTTGCCCCGTGTTTCCATATTGGAAATATAATAGGTGATAGTTGGTGGGTTGATAATATGGAAACATTGATGGAGTACAGTTTTCAAATGCTCGTGCTGACGGCGGTCATTTAATGAGTGTGAACACTGTATGAGGTGACTGTGAAAAAAAGTTCGCTTTGTGCCAGAAGCGGAAGTTGGAGTGCCAGAGACTCTTTAATAGCGGAACGGTAGTTTTGCAAGGATGTTAATGCTGATATTAAGATGGTAATGGGGTACGCTCAATTTGCACCGGATCGTCTCAACGAAGCCATCCACTTGCCCCTCTTAACAACAAGGATTGAAAGACGTTATGGAAAATAAATACAAACTTGACCTTCACGAAATTCTTTGTTTGAAAACGTTTGGTGAATCTTTCGAGGCTTATCGCGTCGATGATTATGACAAGATGATCATTGAGTGGGCAGAAAGAGAGCTACTCTACGGCAAAAGTTCTGAATCATTGTTAATTTTAGCCTCCCTCAATTTAGATAAACGTCCTGATTCAGATGAAATTGAGCGCTACCTTTGTGCATATATGCTTGAACAAAACATCGTTATGCCCAACATTAACGCTAGTGCAATGACGTGGCTAAGGATCAAAGCTTGGTTTCTGATGCATGCCGAGACTTCTAAAGAATTAGAGTTACGGCTGCATCAAATCCCTGCGTTTCACTCATCTCCGGGTTCTCGTATCCTCAGCAACATATCCTGGCAGTTTTATCGCATATACGATGATCTCTATGATGATTGGGGGCCTGGCTACCCCTCTAGGGCCTCAGCGATGAGCGAAGCAGAAATTCTTGATTTTGTGAAATGCCGCGTGAAACCTTTCTATCGTGTTCTCTGTAGCTCTGATTGGGCCGGGGTTCTGGTCCGAGCAGTATAGGCAATCTCATAACTGCAAAGTGCCAGGCGCTGACGTTGTTATCCAGGTGCGTGTTATTCTTTCTGAAGCAGACCTTGGGAGGTTCGAATGCTTTATAGCTGCATGAATAATACAAAATGGAATGAGATCCGCGTCGCAATGGTTAGCATGGAATCACCTCCCTTATGGAAAGTCACTCTTCTCAATGGCTATGAATCCGCACTTGATGGCGAGTGGTTTTACCATTTCAGTGAAGGTGGCTATTTGGAAATACGGTATCTTGATATTTTTACCAACACGGTTGAACAGCATACCACGGTAGGTACTATTCTTCGTGCTATTCATCTCCCTGGAATGGAGACCTCAACCGGTTATAGGATTTGGGGATACGCAGATTCGGTCAGCGATGTAGGTTATCTTTCACTAGACAATATCGTTTAATGGCCAACAGGAATACTGTAATCTTTACGTAGAATTGGCCTCTACTCCTCGCTGTCTTATGCGTGGTTGAGGCGTTACCCTGAAAGCTATTAGATCAAATTCTATACAATCAGAGATCTTCCCGCAGTGGCAACAATTCTACAGGTAATTGTTCCTTATCAAACCCGTTAAACCAATACACTGAGCCTTGTGGCCCAACCATAGGCACTTCTCCCCATCCTTGATGAAACAACGCGCGACCCCAGTCCGGCTTGAGACGACCACGCCGTTTAAGGCGCTCACCATTACACAAACTTGCTCGTATTGAGGGAAAGTTAATAAAGAAACTTAACGGCATTTCCTCTTTGTGCGCACGTTGCAATTGCCTTGAAATCCAGTCCTGGTTACGTTTGCGAAGTTTTTGTTTCATTGGCTACAGCTTTGATTCGACTTACTTATCAATCAATGTCCTCACTGTAATCCGACACCATGCTTTTTACAATTATGCCCGTTTCTCGCTCTTAACAGACATTCAACGTTAGCGTAAGGTCGAAATCCTGCTTCTTACCTCGCAGAATTCCGGCCTTCAGTCACCAAACTCAGTGCGCCGTGATATACGGCTCCTTCACAAACTCCGCCAGCAACCAAACCATATCATGCAGCAGCCCGGTGAGTTCTTCCGCCACGTTTGCAGGCAACGTCCCGCCCATCACCGCCAGCGTTAACGCTACGGCATAATCCACCTGCAGCGTCGTCTCCTGCCAGCAGTCCGGTACACATGAGGTTATCTTTTCACCCGCAATCAACTGTTCAACCAGGTACGGCGGAAGTTCCGAGTCACAGCACTCCCGCAGTCGCTTAAGCGCAGCCAGCAATCTCTTACAGAGCGTGGCAAATGTCACCGCGTCGTCAGTTTCCACCAGCACGCAGACATACGCAGTGCAGGCATCGGCCAGTTCGAAGAGATCCGCAGAATCGGAAATTGAAGTGTTGATGAGGTGATGAACTGCGCTTTCCTCAGAAAGCGCGTAAGAAAATCCAGGGGTAGTCGCCATTTAGCATCCTCTTTGTCCAAAAAAACGTCATGTTATGCTAACGGGTTCCTACGCCCGGTTACGGATGTGCCGCAACGCAGGCACTTTACGGCGGCGAAAAAGGGAAGGAAAGGGATCACCCTGAATTACATAAGGTTTCTTGAAAGTTTGCGAGGCGGCTTCCAGAAGGGCATTGCCGGGAGGCGGCTACGCCTTACCCGGCCTGCAAAACCGTCAACCAACCCGCGACACGAACCGTAGGCCCGCGCAAGCGCAGCGCCGCCGGGCACAGTTTGAACCACGGTTACTCCTTCACGCAGACCTTTTCATTTTGAGCAATCCTTCTAATAACGCCTGCGTCGCGCGGGAGGATTTGCCAGCCTGCGAACAAACCAGCCCAAACTCCCGGCACAGCGAAGGCGTCACGGGCACGACGCACAGGCCGCGTAATTCACCCGGCAGGGCGGATTCAGGTATCAGTGCGACGCCCATGCCTTCGCGTACCAGCAGGCAGGCGCTGATCCAGTCGCGGACGGTCACACGCACGTCAGACAGCTGCAAGCCAGCCTGTTCCATCAGGCTTTTTCCATTGACGGCACAACCGCCCGTTGCGAGCACGAAGGGCTGGTCTGCCAGTTCCTCAAGGGTGATGCCGCGCGTACGTGCATAACGAGCCTGACGGTGACTGGCTGGCAACACCGCGACCCATGCATCCTGCCCTAAGATCGCTTCAGCGCGCCCGGGAACAGGGTTCATGACCACGCCCACATCAACCGTATCTGCCGCCAGCCACTCTTCGACCTCCTGGTCCGTACCTTCCAGTACGACCACCTCGATTTCAGGATGCAGGCGCTTAAAGTCGCGCAGCAGCCCGGGCAAAAACGTGGATGTCACCGAAGGAAAACTGGCAAGACGAATACGCCCGCCGCTCAGCCCCCGGCTCTCATCCGCCAGTGCACGGATGGCATCCAGCCGCGCCAGCATACTCCTTGCTTCTTTGACAACCCGCTCGCCCAGGGCAGTCACGCCGATGTGGCGTCGCTCTCGCGTGAATACCGCAAATCCTAATGAGGCCTCTAACTGAGCGATCGCCTGGCTGGCGCCCGACTGCGTCATACCGACCTCTTCAGCGGCACGGGAAATATTACTGGCATCGGCCACTGCAACCAGCAAGCGCCAGTGTAAAAGATTCATCATGGATATCAGTAGCTCAGCTAATAGCTATTTTATGAATCATTAATTTTACAGTGAGAATGGCTTTAAGCACAGTGTATGTAAATCACACAACCGCTTTAACGGAGAGATTATGAAACTCTATTACGCCCCGGACACCTGTTCACTCTCACCCCATATCGTGCTTCGCGAACTGGCGATTGAGTTTGAACTGGTTAAAGTGGACAACAGGAGCAAGATTACCGCTGACGGGCGCGACTTCCTGACCATCAATCCTAAAGGTTATGTCGCTGCGCTTGAACTGGATGACGGGAAAATCCTGACCGAGGGGCCAGCCATTTTGCAGTACCTGGCAGACCTCAAGCCAGAAAGTGGGCTGGCACCGCGAGCAGACAGCTGGGAGCGGGTGCGGCTTCAGGAATGGCTAAACTTTATCACCAGCGAAATACACGCGGGATCGGCACCTCTTTTCAACCGCGTGCTGCCCGAAGAGGCCAAATCGATTTTTCGTGAGAAGCTCTTCAGGCGGTTCGATTTTCTTCAGGAAACGCTCTCCGCAAGCGCTTATCTGACGGGAGCATCTTTCAGCGTGGCGGATGCCTATCTTTTCACCGTGCTGGGATGGTGCACGTTCTTCTCAATTGAACTTAACGACTGGCCCGCGCTACTGGCGTACAGGGAAAAAATCAGTGCCCGGCCCGCGGTGCAGGCCGCATTACGTGCGGAGGCGAAAGTCTAGGTCTGCGTATTCCGGCGCAGGTATTCATGCCTGAAGCAGGAGGCGAGTGAGGATGTGGAGCCAGGATGCGTTAGCATACTGTCACTCTGCATCTGATTGCCTGGCGCTTTTCACGGCATCCTGCTTCCCCGGATTGCACTGCTGTTTTGTTCCTGGAAGATAAAATTTTCCCGACGCGTCCGGATTTGTTCCGCCCGGACAACCCGCACGGCCCGGAGCTGAGACGGTGCCATTCGAACCGTTTCCTCCATCAGAACCGTTTCCGCCATCCCCACCATTACCGCCATCGGCAGCATTTACAGCGAATGCGCCGAGTATAAGCAAAAATGCAATAACTCGTGTAGTCATCAAAACCTCCATTGTTCAGGGTATTTCAAGGCATCTTGCCAGCCTGGATTCAGCATCTCTCTTCCTTGTCATCCCTTGAGTGCAGCCAGAGTAACAGAGGGTTTGCGGCAGACAATTACCAGGAAAACGTAGTACCTAAGCGTGCATCAACATGACCTTTACCGTTCTAAGCACGACAGAGGCTGGCATTGCCGGGTGGCGTCTGCGCCTTACCCGGCCTACAAAAACCAAAACCCCTCTATTGCCGTCACCCCTCGCTCATCATCATCAAAAACCGCTTCACCGTCCGCGAGCGTTCAAAGCGCCGCCAGCAGAGCGCGATATCGGTATAAAGCTCCGGCGAGCTCAGCGCGTGATAGGTGACATTCGGTGGTGAAATGGCCGCCATGGATTTCGGCACCAGCGCGAACCCGCCGCCCGCGGAAACCATGCTCAAGGAGGAGGAAAGCTGCGACGACTGCAGCGCGTGCTGCACGTCAATTCCGGCCCGCTCGCAGCAGCCGTGAACCCGTTCGTACAGCCCCGGCGCGACCTCCTGCGGAAACAGCACCACCGGCGTATCCCGAAGCTGCTCTAACGCCAGCGAATCGCACGCCGCCAGCGGATGATCGCGATGCAGCGCCACCACCATCGGCTCCCGGTCGAGGATTTTTAACTCGAAGGCCTTGCTGCTCTCGCACGGCAGGCGCACGAAGGCGATATCCAGTTCACCCTCCGCCAGCATCGTCGTCAGCGACGACATATTGGCTTCCACCTGGTGAACCTGCACCGCCATGTTCTGCACCTGAAACTGGCGGATCAGCGCGAAAATTTTGGGATGAAAAGCGTCGGAGCTGGTGATGCCAATCGACAGGTTGCCGTTCAGCCCGCGCGCGATGCCGCGGGCTTTTTCCAGCGCGGCATCGCTCAGCGCCAGAATTTTGCAGGCGTCCTCGTAGAAGGCTTCTCCCGCCTCGGTCAGCTCCACGCCCCGCGTCAGGCGTCTGAACAGCGGCGTGCCCACTTCCTCTTCGAGCCGTTTGATCTGCTGACTCAGAGGAGGCTGTGAAATACCCAGCGCTTCGGCCGCCCTGGTGAAGTGTCGCTCGCGTGCAACCGCGACAAAATACCGCAGATAACGAAGTTCCATATCTAAAACGTCTCAAACCAGCATGGTTTCTATATTGGAACTCTCTGCTGAATCGGGTCAACATTTATTTAACCTTTCTAAATAAAGTTGAAGAGGACGAGCACGATGATGCATTCATCTGCCTGCGACTGTGAGGCCAGCCTGTGCGAGACCCTGCGGGGGTTCTCCGCCCAGCATCCTGACAGCGTGATCTATCAGACATCGCTAATGAGCGCCCTGCTAAGCGGCGTGTACGAAGGAGAGACCACCATCGCCGATTTGCTGGCACACGGTGATTTTGGTCTGGGCACCTTCAACGAGCTGGACGGTGAAATGATTGCCTTCAGCAGCCAGGTGTACCAGCTGCGCGCCGACGGCAGCGCCCGGGCCGCGAAGCCAGAACAGAAAACGCCGTTCGCGGTGATGACCTGGTTCCAGCCGCAGTACCGCAAAACCTTCGATGCGCCGGTCAGCCGTCAGCAGATCCACGACGTCATCGACCAGCAGATCCCCTCCGACAACCTGTTCTGCGCGCTGCGCATTGACGGCAACTTCCGCCACGCCCATACCCGCACGGTACCGCGCCAGAAGCCGCCGTACCGCGCGATGACCGACGTGCTGGACGACCAGCCGGTGTTCCGCTTTAACCAGCGCGAAGGGGTGCTGGTCGGGTTCCGCACGCCGCAGCACATGCAGGGCATCAACGTGGCGGGCTATCACGAGCATTTCATCACCGACGACCGTCAGGGCGGGGGCCATCTGCTCGACTATCAGCTGGAGAGCGGCGTGCTCACCTTCGGTGAAATTCACAAGCTGATGATTGACCTGCCCGCCGACAGCGCGTTCTTACAGGCCAACCTTCACCCCAGCAATCTTGATGCAGCGATCCGTTCCGTCGAAAACTAACAGGAGAACTACCGTGAACAGTGAGAAACAGTCACGTCAGTGGGCGCACGGCGCCGATATGGTTGTCGGCCAGCTGGAAGCGCAGGGCGTGAAGCAGGTGTTCGGGATCCCGGGTGCGAAAATCGACAAGGTCTTTGACTCCCTGCTGGACTCCTCCATCGAGATCATCCCGGTACGCCACGAGGCCAACGCGGCGTTTATGGCGGCGGCGGTCGGGCGGCTGACCGGCAAGGCCGGGGTGGCGCTGGTCACCTCCGGGCCGGGCTGTTCTAACCTGATCACCGGCATCGCCACCGCCAACAGCGAAGGCGACCCGGTAGTAGCGTTGGGCGGGGCGGTGAAGCGGGCGGATAAAGCCAAGCTGGTGCACCAGAGTATGGACACCGTCGCCATGTTCAGCCCTGTCACTAAATACGCCGTGGAGGTCAGCTCGCCGGACGCGATTGCCGAGGTGGTATCGAATGCGTTTCGCGCCGCCGAGCACGGCAGGCCGGGGGGCGCATTCGTCAGCCTGCCGCAGGATATCGTCGACCAGCCCGCGACGGGGGCGATTTTACCCGCCAGCGGCCCCGCGCTGATGGGCCCGGCACCGGAGTCGGCGATTAACGACGTGGCGAAGCTTATCGAAAACGCCAAAAATCCGGTCATTTTACTCGGCCTGATGGCCAGCCAGCCCGCGAACAGCGCCGCGCTGCGTAAGCTGCTGGAGAAAAGCCGCATTCCGGTCACCAGCACCTATCAGGCCGCCGGGGCGGTAAACCAGGAGCACTTCACCCGCTTTGCCGGACGCGTCGGCCTGTTCAATAACCAGGCGGGCGACCGGCTGCTGCATCTGGCGGACCTGATTATCTGCATCGGCTACAGCCCGGTGGAGTACGAGCCGTCCATGTGGAACAGCGGCGACGCGACGCTGGTGCACATCGACGTGCTGCCCGCTTATGAAGAGCGTAACTACGTGCCGGATCTGGAGCTGGTGGGGGATATCGCCGAAACGCTGAACCTGCTCGCTAACCGGATCGATCGTAAGCTCGAGCTGAGCCAGCGGGCCTCCGAAATTCTGGTCGATCGCCAGCATCAGCGCGATCTGCTCGACCGCCGCGGCGCCTCGCTCAACCAGTTTGCCCTGCACCCGCTGCGCATCGTGCGCGCCATGCAGGACATTGTGAACAACGACGTGACGCTCACCGTCGACATGGGCAGCTTCCACATCTGGATCGCCCGCTATCTCTACAGCTTCCGGGCGCGTCAGGTGATGATCTCCAACGGTCAGCAGACCATGGGCGTTGCCCTGCCGTGGGCGATTGGCGCGTGGCTGGTGAACCCGGGCCGCAAGGTGGTTTCAGTCTCCGGCGACGGCGGCTTCCTGCAGTCGAGCATGGAGCTGGAAACCGCGGTGCGCCTCAACGCCAACGTGCTGCACATCATCTGGGTGGATAACGCCTACAACATGGTGGCGATTCAGGAAGAGAAAAAATACCAGCGCCTTTCCGGCGTCGAGTTCGGCCCGGTCGATTTCAAAGCGTATGCCGACGCCTTCGGCGCGAAAGGCTTTGCCGTGGAGAGCGCCGAGGCGCTTGAGCCGACGCTGCGTGCGGCGATGGATGTGGATGGCCCGGCCGTGGTGGCCATTCCCGTCGACTACAGCGATAACCCGCTGCTGATGGGTCAGCTCCATCTCAGCCAGATTTTGTGACTCAATATAAGGACAGAGAAATGCAAAAAGTTGCTCTCGTAACAGGCTCAGGCCAGGGGATTGGTAAAGCGATCGCGCTTCGCCTGGTGAAAGACGGCTTTGCCGTCGCCATCGCCGACTATAACGTCGAGACGGCAAGAGCCGTCGCCGATGAAATCATCCGTAACGGCGGCAACGCCGTCGCCGTGAAGGTCGATGTCTCTGACCGCGAACAGGTATTTGCAGCGGTGGAGAAAGCGCGCACCGCGCTGGGCGGCTTTAACGTGATCGTGAATAACGCCGGGATTGCGCCGTCTACCCCCATCGAATCCATCACGCCGGACATTGTCGACAAGGTCTACAACATCAACGTGAAAGGGGTGATCTGGGGGATCCAGGCCGCGATTGACGCCTTTCGCAAAGAGGGGCACGGCGGCAAGATCATCAACGCCTGCTCCCAGGCGGGCCACACCGGCAACCCTGAACTGGCGGTCTACAGTTCCAGCAAGTTCGCGGTGCGGGGCTTAACCCAGACCGCGGCACGGGATCTCGCGCCGCTGGGGATCACCGTTAACGCCTACTGCCCGGGCATCGTCAAAACGCCGATGTGGGCGGAAATCGACCGTCAGGTCTCCGAGGCGGCGGGTAAACCGCTCGGCTACGGGACCGAAACCTTTGCCAAACGCATTACGCTTGGCCGCCTGTCCGAGCCGGAAGATGTCGCCGCCTGCGTTTCATACCTGGCAGGCCCGGATTCCGACTACATGACCGGTCAGTCGCTCTTAATCGATGGAGGGATGGTGTTCAACTAAATACTAATATACCCGTCATACTTCAAGTTGCCTGTGCGTTGGCTTTCCTCGCTCACCCCAGTCACGTACTGATGTACGCTCCCGGGGATTCGCTGCGTCGCCGCCTTCATGCAACTCGAATTATTTAGGGTAAAAGCTCTGACATGAGTTTTCCCCTGCACCCGTGCAGGGGCTTTTTTTTGTCTCCTCCGTCATTGTGCATTACACTGCGCGCTGCAAAACTTTAGTCATTACGATCTGACAGGCGGTAACAGCGATGAACGGTACAATCACAACGTGGTTTAAAGATAAAGGCTTTGGATTTATCAAAGATGAAAACGGCGACAACCGCTATTTTCATGTGATTAAGGTCGCGAACCCCGATCTGATTAAGAAAGATGCCGCGGTGACCTTTGAGCCAACCACCAACAACAAAGGCCTTTCCGCCTACGCGGTGAAGGTGATCCCCGAAAGCAAACATCTCTTTATTGCCGGCGAGCGCGTGAAGCTCTCCTCCATCAAATCCTTCGTGGTGTTTAACGAAGAAGAGCCGGTTGATGCCAAAATCGACAAAGAGAACGCGGTGCTGTCGGTGGGGCTGCTGATGAACAGCATCAAGCCGAAATCCGAGAAAAAGCCGGGCGAAATGCGCACGGTGAAGAAGCTGGCGATCACCACCTTCCAGAACACGACGCTGATCTTCACCGAAGATGAGATCGACATCGACGCCACGGTGAAGCTGCTGAAGTGATTTTTTTTGCCGGGTGGCGGCGACGCCTTACCCGGCCTGGAAAACCCGCGCGGCGCTCGCCGCCACGCGACTTACCCCATCCTGTGCTCGCCCCGTAACATCGCCTCACGGTCAAACACCCTCTGGATCTCCCCGTGCGCCATAAACGCCGCCCGGTCGGACATATGGGCAATCACTCCCGCGTCGTGGCTCACCAGCAGGTAGGTCATGCCGTGCTCGGCCTTCAGGCGGTTGAGCAGGTTCAAAATTTCCGCCTGCACGGACATATCCAGCGCCGAAGTCGGCTCGTCCAGCAGCAGAAGCTGCGGGCGCAGCAGCAGCGCGCGGGCAATGGCCACGCGCTGACGCTGCCCGCCGGAAAGCTGGTGCGGATAACGCCTGCCCGCGTCGGCGGAAAGCCCCACCTGCTGCAGCGCATCCGCCACCTTTTCGGCAATCCGCGTTTCGCCGTGGATGTTTAACGGCTCCGACAGGGTGCGCGCAACGGTGTGGTTTGGATGCAGAGACGCCCACGGATCCTGAAACACCATTTGCACGTTGCGGCGAAGCTCGCCTTCAAAACGCCGTCCTGGCCGTAGCGCGTCTCCCAGGATCGAAATGCGCCCGTTCCACTCGCGCTGCAGCCCCGCCAGCACGCGCAGAATAGTTGATTTCCCGCAGCCGGATTCGCCTATCAGGCTGAAGGTTTCGCCTTTTTCAATGGCAAAGCTGGCGGCGGACACCGCCGTTTTCTCCCCGAATCTCACCTGGAGATCCTTAACCTCAACGAGCGCCATTATCGGCCTCCTTCCACGGCTGCGTGCGGTCCAGCGTCGGCAGCATCTGGCCGAACGTTTGCGCATTGGGTCGGCAGGTCCACAGGGTTCGCGTATACGGGTGCGTCGCCTGCGGAAGTCGGCTTGCCGCCATCTCATCGACCTTCTCGCCCTGATACATCACCAGCACGCGGTCACAGTGCTCCGCCACCAGCGGCAGATCGTGGCTGATTAACAGCATCGCCATCTGGCGTTCTTCGCTCTGCTGCACCAGCAGTTCGAGGATCTGGTTGCGCAGGCGGGCGTCCAGCGCGGAGGTGGGTTCGTCGGCAATCAGCACCTGCGGGTTGTTGATCAGCGCAATGGCGATCATCACCCGCTGGCCCATGCCGCCGGAGAGTTCGCCGGGGTAGCGAGTGAGGACGTGTTCGTTGAGCCCGACGGCGCGGATGATGTCGTGAATGCGCCCCAGGCGCTCGGCGCGGGGCAGGCGCTGGTGCAGGGTCAGCGCTTCATCGAGCTGAGCGGCGACGTTTTTCGCCGGATTCAGCGCGTAGCGCGGGTCCTGCAGGACCATCGCAATCCCGTTGCCGCGCAGCGCCTGCCAGCGGCGGGTGCTCAGGGTCAGCAGGTCGTTGCCGAGCACGTTAAGCCGGTTCGCGCTCACGATGCCGGGCTTACGCACCAGCCCCATCAGGGCGCGGGCGGACATTGATTTGCCCGAGCCGGATTCCCCCACCAGCGCCAGCCGCTCGTTGCCCAGCGTGAAGCTCAGGTTATTGACCACGCGCGCGGCGGGGTAGTCGATATTTAGCGCATCGACGATGACGCGTTGTTCAGTCATGCTGTGGCTCCAGTACGTCGCGCAGGCCGTCGCCCAGCAGGTTAAAGGCCAGGCTGGCAAACAAAATCGCTCCGCCCGGAATGGCGGCAATCCACCACTGGTCGAAAATAACCTGCATGCCGTCGGCGATCATCGCGCCCCATTCGGCCATCGGCGGACGCGCGCCAAGGCCGAGGAAGCCCAGACCGGCGGCCGCCAGAATAATCCCCGCCAGATCCAGCGCCAGCCGCACAATCGCGGACGGCAGGCACAGGGGCAGAATATGGCCGACCAGCAGGCGCGGGCCGCGAATGCCCATCATCTCGGCGGCGGCCAGATAATCGCTGTGGCGCAGACGCTGAATTTCACTCCGCGACTGACGCGCGTAGGCCGGCCAGGTGGTTAAGGCCAGCGCCAGCGCGCCGTTGACCAGCCCCGGGCCAAGCATCGCCACAAACGCGAAGGCGAGGATCAGGCGCGGCATCGACATCACCACGTCGGTAAAACGCATCAGGATGCGCTCCAGCCAGCCGCCGTAGTAGCCGGACAAAATCCCCACCAGCAGCCCGGCGGGCAGGGTGATCACGGTGACTAACGCCACCAGCCCGAGCGCCGGACGGGTGCCGTAAATCAGGCGCGAAAGCAGGTCGCGCCCGTAGCTGTCGGTGCCCAGCCAGTGCTGGCTGTTCGGTGCCTGCAGGCGCGCGGCGGCGTTCTGCCAGTTCGGGTCAAGCGGCGCGAGCCACGGCGCGAACAGGGCGATAGCTACCAGCAGCGCGATGGCAGCCAGCCCGCAAAACGCGGCAGGGGAGCGGCGCAGGCGGCGTAAGAAAAGATAAAACGGCATCAGCGCACCCTGGGATCGGTCGCCCGCACGAGCAGGTCGGTAAGGTTATTGATCAGTACAAAGCAGACGCCAATCAGCAGCGTGCCGCCCATGACGGCGGTGGTGTCTCCGGCGAACAGGGCGGTGGTGAGGTAGCGCCCGATCCCCGGCCAGGAGAAGACGGTTTCGGTCAGTACCGCGCCTTCCAGCATGCTGGTGTAGGCGAGGGCGATCACCGTCAGCAGGGTGCCGCGAATGTTCGGCAGCACGTGGCGCAGCAGGATGGCCATCTCCCCGGCGCCCTTGGCGCGGGCAAGCAGGATGTACTCTTTGTTCATTTCGCTCAGGCAGGCGGAACGCGTCAGGCGCGTGATGCTCGCCAGCGAGTAATAGGCCAGCAGCAGCACCGGCAGCACCAGGTGGCTGAGGGCGTTGCGGAACGCCTCGCGATCGCCGGAAAGCCAGGTATCCACCAGCGCAAAGCCGGTACGCGGCTCGACGGTGAACTGCCAGATATCATCCAGCCTGCCGGGACCCGCGCTCCACTGCAGCTTCGCGTAGAACAGGGCCAGCATCAGCAGGCCGAGCCAGAAAATCGGTACCGAGTTGCCGAGCAGGGTGAGCGTTCTGATGGCTAAATCGAGCGGCGAACCGGCGTAGCGGGCGCACAGCACCCCGGCAATCACGCCGAGCACGGCGCCGATGATTAACGCCAAAGTCGCCAGCTCGAGCGTGGCGGGAAACGCGTGCAGCAGATCCTGCAGCACCGGCTGCCCGGTGGCGCTGGCGGTGCCTATATCCCCGTGGGCAAGGTTTTGCAGGTAGTGCCAGAACTGCACGGGCAGAGGCCGATCCAGCCCAAGCTGGTGGCGAACCTGATCGTAGGTTGACTGGCTGGCGTGATCGCCAACGATCTGCAGCACGCGATCGACCGGTGAAAACGCCGAGAGCGCAAACGTGACGAGCAGCAGCCCGAGGAGCGTGAGCAGCAGGGTCAGCAGACCCTGGAGCACGCGGGTGGAAAGATGTGGCATGGGTAAATCGTTATCCTGAAAATATGCACGGACGACCCCCTCTCCCTGTGGGAGAGGGCGGGGGTGAGGGGGAACAGGCGGCTCTGTTGCACGATGTTGCCCTCACCCCAACCCTCTCCCACGGGAGAGGGAGAAGGAGAAGGGCTACTTCGTGACGCGATCGTACCAGACCATATCCGCGTTCAGCCCCTGCTGATACCCCTTCACGTTATCGCGCACCACGATCTGGGTTTTCCCCTGATCGACGAACACGTACGGCGAATTCTGCTGCAGCTGTTCCTGCATCTTTTTGTAGAGACCTAGACGCTTCGCCGGATCCGGCTCGGCTACCGCCGCCAGCGTGGCTTTGTTCAGCTCGGGAATTTTCCAGCCGTTAAGCCCGGCCACGGTGCTGGATTTGCCGTCGTTCCACGCGAAGGCGCTGGCGTTTGAGTGCGCGTCGAAGTAGTCCGGGATCCACAGACGAATCGCCGCCTGATGCTGCTTTGCGCGCACGCGGGCATAGACCTGGCTCCCGGCGGCAGGCAGCAAATCGACCTTCACGCCGCCCTGAGCAAAGCTCGCCTGCATCGACTGGGCGATGGTGATAAACGGCGGCTTGTTCTCCACGTCCAGCGTGAAGTGCGCGTCTTTAATGCCCGCTTTGGCGAGAATGGCTTTCGCTTTTGCCGGGTCAAATTTAAACGGGTTGTCTTCCAGCGCGCCCGGCAGGCCGACCGGCAGGAAGCTCTGATGAACAAAGTACTGGCCTTTCAGCAGATTTTTGGTGATGCCTTCATAATCGACCAGCCAGCGCGAGGCTTCCCAGAACGCCGGGTTGTTCAGCAGCGGGTTGGCGCTGTTGCCGGTGTTAAACACCAGGTAATTTTGCTCGGCGGACGGAATGCTCAGCACCTTCACGCCCGGCTTGCCGTCCAGGGCGCTTATCTGATCTGCACCGAGATCGCGCGCCACGTCCGCATCACCCTGCTGGATCAGCAGGCGGCGTGAAGCCGGATCGGGGACGTTTTTAATGATGATGCTTTTGAGCTTCGGCGCGCCGCCGGGCGCTGATTCGTTAGCTTCCAGCACGATAGCCTGATGCGGCTGATAGACGCGCATTTTGAACGCGCCGCTGCCCGCCGAGTGCATTTTCAGCCACGCGTTACCGAAGTCGTTATCCTTCACGTTCGCCGCGACCTGCTTTTCATCGACGATGGAGGCAATCGGCGTGGAGAGAATATTCAGCGCCACCGACGGGCTAACGTCCGCCGTCCAGTGAAGCTGGAGGGTATGGTCGTCCACCTTTTTCAGCTGGCTGGCGATGTTGCTCGCGTCCCAGCCCAGCACGTTGAGGATAAAGGCCGGGGATTTGTTCAGCGTCACGGCGCGGGTGTAAGAGAAAATCACGTCTTCCGGGCGCAGCGGGTTGCCGGAGGCGAATTTGGCATCGGGCTTGAGCTTAATCGTCAGGGTTTTGGCTGCCGCGTCCGCTTCCCAGCTGTCTGCCAGAATCGGGGTGATTTTTTCCGGGTTATCGCGGTCCGGCTGTACCAGACGCTGATACAGGCTCGGCACGGTCTGGATGCTGGAAAGCTCGTTGGCTTCGGCCGGGTCGAGGCTCACGATGTCATCCAGCCCCTGGGCAACAACCAGCGTGGTGGGCGGAGTAGCGGCGTGGACAGCGCCTGAGAGCGCAGCCAGCACCAGTAACGGCAACAGTTTTTTCGTCATAGCGATCCCTGAGAAGAATATATTGTGATTGTTTTATGCTCCGCTACGTTAGGGCGACTCTGACATTCCGCAAAGTCGAAATTCAGCTTTGCTTATGCCTTTCGGGAATATCGCATGCGTTCGGGCTATTAAAATACGCTGCTTTTCGCCCGCTTTTTAACCTGCTATAACAAACTCCTTACCTTTCAGGGAGTCACCGCCGTGCCCGAAATCAATCAACATGGTCAAACCGTTAACGATATCGTTCCCGACTGGAGAGGCGCGCGCGTATTAACCCGCACGCCGCTGTTCGGCCAGTATTGCCGCCTGGAGCCGCTGGACGCCGATCGCCACGCGGCCGATCTCTATGAGGCCTACGCGCTGGGCGACGACAGCGACTGGACGTGGCTTGCCAGCACGCAGCCAGCGAGCGTGGAAGCCACCGCGCACTGGATCGTGGGTAAGGTGATGGACGATGAGCTGGTGCCGTTTGCCGTCATTGATTTACGCACCGAACGCGCGGTGGGGCTGGTGAGCTATATGGCTAACGAGCGGCTGCTGGGGTCGGTGGAGATCGGGCACGTGACCTGGTCGCGCAGGATGAAAGGAACCCGGATGGGCACCGAAACGGTGTGGCTGCTGCTGAAAAATGCGTTTGAGCACGGCTACCGGCGCGTCGAGTGGAAGTGCGATTCCATGAACGTTGCGTCACGAAATGCGGCGGAGCGGCTGGGGTTTGTCTGGGAAGGACGCCTGCGCCAGAAGCTGGTGCGCAAAGGGCGCAACCGCGACAGCGATATGCTTTCTATTATTGACGGCGAGTGGCCGCAGCGCGATGCCGAACTGCGCTCCTGGCTGGCGGCGGAGAATTTTGACGGAGAAGGGCGGCAGATTAAGCGGCTTGAGGCGTTTCGGTTATAAGTGTTTTATGTAGGGTACATCTGAAACGGTCGATCAATCTGCGGAAATGGCAATTTCGATTAAATTGGTTTTTCCTGACTGTAGCCCCTGCGTCACCGCCGTGGCGATATCCGCGGCCTGGGTCACCCGGCAGCAGCGGATACCCATCGCGGTGCCCAGCGACTGGAAATCAATTCGCGGGTTAATCAGATCCATCCCGATAAAGCGACCCAGCTTTGTCGAACTGTAGCCCGGCTGTCCTTTCATGAAGTTTTTCAGGATGTTGTACTCCAGGTTATTCATCACGATAAAGGTGACGGGCAGATTTTCGTGCGCCGCCGTCCAGAGCGCCTGCGGCGAGTACAGGGAGGCGCCGTCGCCAACCAGACACACAACCGGCTCGCGCCCCAGCCCCAGCGAGTGACCTACTGCTGCAGGCATTCCCCAGCCCAGACCGCCGCCGCGCATAAAGTAGTAGCGCGGGTGCTGCGGGTCGGAGATAAACCGGCGAACGTGTCTGGCCGTTGCAATCGCTTCGTCGACAATCGTGGTGCCCGGTGGAACGGACTTTATCACCTCGTAGGCCGCGACCATCGGCGAAATCGCCGGGCGCAGCCGCTCGGCTGCCAGACGCTCTTCCTGCAGTTGCCACTCTTTTTCACGTTCAGCGCGTGCAGCTTTAAGCAGCCGCTGATGCGTCAATTTGCTTGCCACCCGGCGCTGCTCAAGCTTCGGCAGCAGTTCCTTCAGGGAGAGTTTAATATCCCCCATCACCGAGAGGCGCGTGGCGTAGGTGCGTCCCAGCTCGTTCATATCCGCCGAGAGCTGATACACCGCGCAGGTTTCCGGAATGGCCTCGCCCTCGCTATACAAAATGGTAATCAGGCTTCTGCCGCCGATGATAAACACCGCATCGTAGGCATTAACGACGCTGGCGATTTCATTTGCGGTGGTGGGCATATTGCCTCGCCATAGCGCGTGCTGCGTGGGAAAGGGCAAATTCAACGGCCAGGAGGAGCCGTAGACATGGGCGCCGAGCGCTTCAGCAAGCTGGACAATCTCCTGCGTCGAGCCGCTGGAGTGAACTTCATCCCCCGCCACAATCATGATCCTGCCGGGGGTGACTTCGCTTAGCGCCTGCGCCAGCTCGTCCAGCGAGCCCGCCACTGTGTGGTAGTTCACTTTAGAGGCCGTTTGTATCCCGGCGTCGCTCAGCTCTTCCATCACGTTCATTGGCAGGGATAGCAGAACCGGACCCGCGGGAGGGTAGCTGGCGGCATGAAACGCCCGACGCACCAGCACCGGAAGCTGGTCGGCGCTGGTGACCTCCTGCGCCCATTTCACCACCGGTGATCCAATGGAGACTATGTCATCATACAGGAGCGGGTCGCGCACGTAGTGACGGGTATCCTGCTGCCCGACGGTGACAACCAGCGGCGTTTTCATGATCCGCGAGTTAATGAGATTCCCCATCCCGTGTCCAAGACCGCTGGCGGTATGCAAATTGATAAAACCGGTCTTGCCGGAGGCTTTCGCGTAGCCGTCGGCAATGGCGACCACGCTGCTCTCCTGGAGTGCCAGAATATAGTGAATATTTTCATGGCGAAGAAGGGCATCAATGAGCGGGAGTTCGGTGGTGCCGGGGTTGCCAAAAATATATTCCACACCTTCACTCTCCAGCACTTCAAGGAGAATATCGGCACCCGATCGCATATTTAAGTCTGACAGGGACGTTAATGATTTAATCATAATGACACCTCATTCAGCGTTATTTAACTCATGCTAAAATTCTTCCTGCGTAGGACGGACTATTATTTCATTTACATCAACGTCGCCAGGCTGTTCGATAGCAAATAATACGGCTCTGGCAATCGACTCTGCCGGAATAGCCTGCTTATAAAATTCATGCAGGAACTGTTTGCTCGGGGCATCAGAGCTGCCAAACTGCAGCTCGCTTTCAACGGCGCCGGGGGAAATAAGGGTCGTCCGAACGGTTTTCCCCGCTTCCTGACGTAAGCCTTCACTCAGGGCGCGGACGGCGAATTTCGTGGCGCTGTACACCACGCCGCCGGGGGCAAGGACCTTGATACCCGCCACGGAGGCCACGTTAATAAAGTGTCCGCTCCCCTGACGCTGGAATACCGGAAATGCCGCTGCGATACCGTACAGCACGCCTTTAATATTGGTATCGATCATCCGGTCCCACTCGTCGGTTTTCAGCTCGCTGAGGGGGGCAATCGCCATAAAGCCCGCGTTGTTGATCAGCACGTCGACGCGCTGGTATGCGGCAACGGCAGCGTCAATCGCGCGCTGAACCTCCTCCTGTCGGGTCACGTCCGCCTTCACGGCAATCGCCTGGCCGCCTTGCTGAATAATGCGATCTACCAGGGCGTTAATTCTCTCCAGACGACGGGCAACCAGAACCAGAGAAAAAGGTTTATTTGCCAGATGAAGGGCAATGGCCTCACCAATACCGCTGCTGGCACCGGTGATAACAACAACTTTGTTTGCACTATTATTCATGATCTTATCTCACTGTTGTATGATTCAAAATAAATAAAAATAAGGGAGCGGTTTAAGAATTTTTGAAAATTCTTAAACCGCTCGTTTTTGATATATTCTGTATCTGGAATGAAATAATGCTCGCTTAAAACTTAATGGAGTGCGGAAGAAAATGTCAATGACGTTTTTTAATAATTAAATTAATTGCAAGCTTAATATTTAATTCTTATATGTAACAATCATATGAACAGAATAAAATTTGGTGACCCCCGCGGCCCTGCGAACAAAGCCGGAGGATTAAATCTTGCCGCTGTACAGCACGGGGCCGGTGGGTTGACCGGTGGGTGACCCACCTTCGGGCTCGAGGCTTATGGCTATCATCGCGTCAGGGGTAAGGGTGTTGTTCCCGAGGGCAACATGAGTCGGTATATCACGTTGCAGCAGCCCAAGGGATATCGGGGCCTTACCGGCAGGAATAAGCCAAAGCTGCAGGCTTTTTTGCGCCGCAATAGCGTTCGGTCTGAGAGGGGTGATGCTCAGATACTGGCGGCGGCTGTCCGCACTGACGATCCATTGCCCGTGCTGTTGGGCATCGTTGAGCACCATCAGCGGTGCGAGTTCCGGCGTTCGGGTGGAATACCAGGTCACTACGGTAACGGCGGCGAGGCCGGCCGCGACCATCCAGCCGAGATAGGGCCGGCTTTGGCGCAAAGGCTTTTTCGGTGGCAGATCGAGGGCGATTCTCTTCCACACCGTCTCGGGTGGGTGAACGGGCGTAAGGTGACTATCGAGCGTGCTGAACATTTCCTGCCAGTACGCCACGCGGGCAGCCAGACCGGGCTCAGCGGCAAGCCTCTTCTGGAACTGAAGCCGCGCCCCTCCGCGCAGGGTGCCGAGGGCATATTCTGCAGCCAGCATGTCATCGCGTTTTTCGCTGTCATTCATAGGCCCACGCACTCCCGAAGATGATCCATCGCGCGGCGGATCCAGCTTTTTACCGAGCCCACGGGCTGCTGGAGCCAGTCGGCAATGTCGCTGTGGGACATGCCCTGATAGTAGGCGAGCGTAATGCTCTGGCGCTGTTCCTGACTCAGATGATCCAGACAATGCCTGAGCCGTGCTGCCTGCGCGTCGTCGTACCAGTTGTTTTGCTCATCGTTTTCGCTCAGCAGACTCTCTTCGGAATACGACTCCTCGCGGGCGGCAGCCCGGGTTTGCCCGCTGCGCAGCCAGTCAATGCAGCGGTTGCGAACAATATGCGTAAGCCAGGTCATCGGAGAGCTTAGGGCGGCGTTATAGGTGTCGGCTTTACTCCAGACGGTGACAAAACAGTCGTGAAGGATCTCTTCTGCCCAGGCGCGATGGCGTAGCATGCGCAGCGCGACGGCAAACAGATGCGGTGAAGTGAGTCGGTAAAGCTGTTCAAATGCGCGGCGATCGCCGTTTGCGACCGCCTGCATTAATTTCAACTGCTGTTCAGCCAGCGCGTTATCCATGTTTTTCCCGGAAGGCAACGTCACACTTCCGAAGTATAGACAACTACTTAGGCATCAGGACGGTATCAATCACATCGATCACGCCATTTTTCTGATGGACGTCATAGGTGCTGATATTCGCCACGTTGCCTTTACCATCCTTGAGCTGAATATTGTGCGGGCCGTTACTCATGATCCACAGCGGTTGACCGTTAACGGTTTTCAGCTCCGCGTGGCCGCCGCCCTGTTTAATTTTCTGCTCCAGCGCTTTCATATCGTAATTACCCGCAACCACGTGATAGGTCAGGATACTGGTGAGCAGCGCTTTATTTTCCGGCTTCACCAGATTGTCGACCGTACCCGCAGGCAATTTCGCAAACGCCGCATCGGTGGGCGCAAAGACGGTGAATGGCCCTTTGCTCTGCAGCGTATCCACCAGCCCGGCCGCTTTAACCGCCGCCACCAGCGTCGTGTGATCTTTAGAGTTCACGGCGTTTTCAACAATGTTTTTGCTCGGGAACATTTCCGCTCCGCCCACCATCACGGAGCCTGACGTCATGGCTGCTGATGCGCCTGCACAGAAGAGTAAAGCGCTGGATACGAATGCAACACTGAGTAGCTTTTTCATCATTTATCCTCGGATTAAGGAGCAAAGGCGTTGCTCACATACTCACATACGAGGGCAGGTGGGAAACTGGATGCAGGCAAATGAAAATAAATTTTTGGCGGGGTAGGTTAATCCCCTCTCCCCTATGGGGCTGAGGGGGCACCACAAAGTAATGCCAGCACGGAACAGTCCCCTCGCCCCTCCGGGGAGAGGGTTAGGGTGAGGGGAACATACAGCTGTAGTGGTCATTCCGTTCACTTTATGTTCCTTGCTACTCTGTAACCCCGTAACCGGTGAACGTGCCAGGGTGGCTCAGTCGCCACCACCCTGGCGACCCGTGCTCCCGGCGGTAAATCGCCGCTTCGCGGTGCCCTCGGCTTATTCCTTCCGGCTTATCGGGGACGGGCGGAGGTAACGTCCCTGTAAAGCCCGCCCTCTCGGCGCATCCATGCGCCTCGCCCCGGCCGGAAGGCAAACGCCTCAGCGATTTACAGCCGGACCAGGGCATCGCTGAAAGGCTTAAGTCGTTCTTAAACAACGTTATTGCTGCTGCTTAAAAATTACTGGGGATCCTTCAGCCTATGGGGAGAGGGCCAGGGTAAAGGGAAATACCCTCAGCGTCGAACCGGCGCCCCGTTCGCCACATAATACGCCGCCGTGCTCTTCGCCAGCGGCTCGAGCCCGCGAATGGCGTCGGCAATCTTCTCGCCAATCATGATGGTGGTGGCGTTCAGGTTGCCGGTGATGATCTGCGGCATGATCGACGCATCCACGACGCGCAGCCCTTCCAGCCCGTGAACGCGGCCTTCGCCGTCGACCACCGCCATCTCGTCGTAACCCATCTTGCAGGTGCCGCACGGGTGGAAGGCGGTTTCGGCGTGTTTACGCACGAACTCGTCGAGCTGCTCGTCGGTCTCGCATTCGACGCCCGGGCTGATTTCGCGGCCGCGATATTTGTCCAGCGCGGGCTGGTGCATGATCTCGCGGGTGATGCGGATAGCGTCGCGGAACTCCTGCCAGTCCTGCTCGTGAGACATATAGTTGAACAGGATCGCCGGATGCTGGTGCGGATCGCGCGACTTGATGCGCACGTGCCCGCGGCTTGGGGAGCGCATGGAGCCAACGTGGCACTGGAAGCCGTGCTCTTTTACCGCGTTCGAGCCGTTGTAGTTAATCGCTACCGGCAGGAAGTGGTACTGAATGTTCGGCCATTCGAACTCTTCGCGGCTGCGGATAAAACCGCCCGCTTCGAAGTGGTTGCTCGCGCCCACGCCGGTGCCGCCAAACAGCCACTCGGCGCCAATCTTCGGCTGGTTCCACCACTGCAGGGCAGGGTAGAGGGAGACCGGCTCTTTGCATTCGTACTGGAGGTACATCTCCAGGTGATCCTGCAGGTTTTCGCCCACGCCGGGCAGGTCGTGCACCAGCGGAATATCGAACTGCTTCAGCAGCTCCGCGTTGCCCACGCCGGAGCGCTGGAGGATCTGCGGGGAGGCAATCGCGCCCGCACACAGCAGCACCTCTTTATTCGCCGTCGCTCTGGACGGGATGGTGCTTTCGCCCTCCAGCCACTCGACGCCCGCCGCGCGCTTGCCGTCAAAAATAATATGATCGGTCATGGCGTGAGTGCGGATGGTCAGGTTCGGACGCTTTTTGGCCTGGTCCAGATAGCCGCGCGCGGTGCTGGCGCGTCGACCCTGCGGCGTGACCGTGCGGTCCATCGGGCCGAAGCCCTCCTGCTGATAGCCGTTGAGATCGTCGGTGCGCGGGTAGCCCGCCTGCACGCCCGCTTCCACCATCGCCTCAAACAGCGGGTTCACGCCCGGCTTAGAGGTGGTAACGCTCACCGGGCCGTCGCCGCCGTGGTAGTCGTTCGGCCCCACGTCGCGCGTCTCGGCCTTGCGGTAGTAGGGCAGGCAGTTGAGGTAGCTCCAGTGCTCAAGGCCAGATTCTTTCGCCCAGTTGTCGAGGTCCATCGCGTTACCGCGGATGTAGCACATGCCGTTGATCAGCGACGAGCCGCCCAGCCCTTTGCCGCGCCCGCACTCCATGCGGCGGTTGTTCATGTACGGCTCTGGCTCGGTTTCATACGCCCAGTTGTAGCGCTTGCCCTGCAGCGGGAACGCCAGCGCGGCGGGCATCTGGGTGCGGAAGTCAAAGCGGTAGTCCGGCCCGCCCGCCTCAAGCAGCAGGACGGTGATATTCGGATCTTCAGTCAGTCGCGTTGCCAGTACGTTGCCGGCAGAGCCGGCCCCGATAATGATGTAGTCAAATTGCAAATAAACCTCCCGGTTAAAATATGGACTGGAATTTACCCATCTCAACCTGGATGGACTTCACCTGGGTGTAGCTCTGCAGCGTCATCACGCCGTTCTCGCGACCAATGCCGGAGTGTTTATAGCCGCCGACCGGCATTTCTGCGGCGGATTCACCCCAGGTGTTGATCCAGCAGATGCCCGCTTCGAGCTGATGAATGGCGCCGTGCGCGCGGTTCAGGTCGGCAGTGACGATGCCCGCCGCCAGGCCGTAGTCGGTGTCGTTGGCGCGGCGAATGGCTTCTTCTTCGCTTTCATAGGTGAGGATGGACATCACCGGGCCGAAGATCTCTTCGCGCACGATGGTCATCTCGTCGGTGCAGTCGGTGAACACGGTCGGGGCGACCCACGCGCCGTTGTCGAAGCCTTCGCCCTTCAGCGCGTCGCCGCCGCACAGCACGCGCGCGCCTTCCTCTTTGCCTTTGGCGATGTAGCGCATCACGCTATCGCGGTGCGGGAAGCTGACCATCGGGCCAAAGTTGTTGCGTTCATCGAACAGATCGCCCGCGCGGATGCGGCCCACGCGCTCGACGATTTTCTGCTCAAACGCGGCCTTGAATTTCGCGGGCACGAACACGCGGGTGCCGTTGGTGCACACCTGGCCGGAGCTGAAGAAGTTCGCCATCATGGCAATGTCCGCCGCGAGATTGAGATCCGCGTCGTCGAAAATAATCAGCGGGGATTTGCCGCCCAGCTCCATCGTCACCTCTTTCAGGGAGGAGGCAGCCGAGTTGGCCATCACCTTTTTGCCGCTGGCGACGCCGCCGGTGAAGGAGACTTTGGCGATGCCCGGATGCTCGGTCAGGTACTGGCCGGTCTCCGCGCCCACGCCCGGCAGGACGTTAAACACGCCGTCCGGCAGACCCGCTTCGGTGTAGATTTCGGCAAGCTTCAGGGCGGTGAGCGGGGTGACCTCGCTCGGCTTGAAGATCATCGCGTTGCCCGCCGCCAGCGCCGGGGCGGATTTCCACAGGGCGATCTGGATCGGGTAGTTCCACGCGCCGATGCCCGCCACCACGCCCAGCGGCTCGCGGCGGGTGTAGACGAATGAGGTCTCACGCAGCGGGATCTGGCTGCCTTCCAGCGCCGGGATCAGCCCCGCGTAGTACTCCAGCACGTCCGCGCCGGTGACGATGTCGACGGTGGAGGTTTCGGAATACGCTTTACCGGTGTCGAGGGTTTCCAGCTTCGCCAGCTCGTCGTTGCGCTCGCGCAGGATATCGACGGCGCGACGCAGAACGCGCGACCGCTCCATGGCGGTCATCGCCGCCCAGATTTTTTGCCCGCGTTTTGCGCTTTCGACGGCGCGGTTCACGTCTTCGCGTCCGGCGGCCTGTACGCTCGCCAGGACTTCACCGTTGGCCGGGTTGATGGTCTCGAAGGTGCGACCGCTGGTGGCGGAGGTATAACCACCATTGATATAAAGCTGCTGTTCTGCCATTCGGGACATAAATTCTCCTCGGTTATTCGGTCGGTAAATGCTGGCTGATAAAGTGGCTGGTGAGCGACTGCGCCAGGGTCTTATCCAGCGGCTTGCCGCTCAGCGCGGCGCGCAGCCACAGCCCGTCGATCAGCGCCGCCAGGCCGTAGCCCGCCTCTTCGGCCTGTTCGCGCGGCAGTTCACGGCGGAACTCGTACACCAGGTTTGACAACAAGCGACGGCTGCTCACCTGCTGCAGGCGGTAGAGCATTGGCTGGTGCATGCTGCTCGCCCAGAAGGCCAGCCAGGCCTTCATTGCCGCGCCGCTGGTCTGGGTTTCATCAAAATTGCCGCCGACAATGGCCTGCAGGCGCTGCTCCGCGCTGCCGTCCGGCAGAGCGCGTAAGCGGCTCAAAACCGCGTCGCGCAGCTGGCCGGTGATGTCGCGCATGGTCGCTTCCAGCAGACCGTTTTTGTCTTTGAAGTAGTGACTGATGATCCCCGTGGAAACGCCCGCCCGACGGGCGATCTGCGCGATCGTCGCGTCGTGCATTCCCACTTCATTTATTGCTTCCAGCGTGGCGTCGATAAGCTGCCTGCGCCGGATCGGCTGCATCCCCACTTTGGGCATTTTTGCCACTCCATTCATCAGCGTTGGTAATACATTAAAGCGGTTTTTGATTGGACGTTCAATATAAAATGTGTCTTAATTGTTGCGGATTTGGATTTCAATAGTTACAAAAACAGTGGGGATACTGGATGACAGACCTTTCACAAGACAGAGAAAAAGACAAAATCAACCCGGTCGTTTTTTATACGTCCGCCGGGCTGATTTTGTTGTTTTCCCTGACGACTATCTTCTTTCGTGATTTTTCTGCCGAGTGGATTGGGCGCACCCTGAACTGGGTGTCGAAGACCTTCGGCTGGTACTATCTGCTGGCCGCGACGCTCTATATCGTCTTCGTGGTCTGCATTGCCTGCTCGCGCTTTGGTTCCGTGAAGCTCGGGCCTGAGCAGTCCAAGCCCGAATTCAGCCTGCTGAGCTGGGCCGCGATGCTGTTTGCCGCCGGCATCGGCATTGACCTGATGTTCTTCTCCGTGGCCGAACCGGTCACGCAGTATATGCAGCCGCCGGAAGGGGCGGGGCAGACGATGGAGGCCGCGCGCCAGGCGATGGTCTGGACGCTGTTCCACTACGGCCTGACGGGCTGGTCGATGTACGCCCTGATGGGCATGGCGCTCGGATACTTTAGCTATCGTTATAATTTGCCTCTCACCATCCGCTCCGCGCTGTACCCGATCTTCGGTAAAAAGATTAACGGCCCGATTGGCCACAGCGTTGATATCGCGGCGGTGATCGGCACCATCTTTGGTATTGCGACGACGCTTGGGATTGGCGTGGTGCAGCTCAACTACGGGCTGAGCGTGCTGTTTGATATCCCGGATTCGATGGCGGCCAAAGCGGCGCTGATTGCGCTCTCCGTCATTATCGCCACCATCTCGGTGACGTCTGGCGTGGATAAGGGCATCCGCGTGCTCTCCGAGCTGAACGTGGCGCTGGCGCTGGGCCTGATCCTGTTCGTGCTGTTTATGGGCGATACCTCGTTCCTGCTCAATGCCCTAGTGCTCAACGTGGGCGACTACGTAAACCGCTTTATGGGCATGACGCTGAACAGCTTCGCCTTCGACCGCCCGGTGGAGTGGATGAACAACTGGACGCTGTTCTTCTGGGCGTGGTGGGTGGCGTGGTCGCCGTTTGTCGGCCTGTTCCTGGCGCGTATTTCGCGTGGCCGCACCATCCGCCAGTTTGTGATGGGCACGCTGATTATCCCGTTCACCTTTACCCTGCTGTGGCTGTCGATTTTCGGCAACAGCGCGCTGCATGAGATCATCCACGGCAATGCCACCTTCGCGCAGGAAGCGATGGCGCACCCGGAGCGCGGCTTCTACAGCCTGCTGGCGCAGTACCCGGCGTTTACCTTTAGCGCCTCCGTGGCGACCATTACCGGCCTGCTGTTCTACGTTACCTCGGCGGATTCCGGCGCGCTGGTGCTGGGTAACTTCACCTCGAAGCTCAAAGATATCAACAGCGATGCGCCGAACTGGCTGCGCATCTTCTGGTCCGTCGCCATCGGCCTGCTGACGCTCGGCATGCTGATGACCAACGGCATTTCGGCGTTGCAGAACACCACGGTGATCATGGGCCTGCCGTTCAGCTTCGTCATCTTCTTCGTGATGGCCGGGCTGTATAAATCGCTCAAGGTGGAAGACTATCGCCGCGTCAGCGCCAGCCGCGACACCGCGCCGCGTCCGATGGGCGCGCAGGACAGGCTGAGCTGGAAGAAACGCCTCTCGCGCCTGATGAACTACCCGGGCACGCGCTACACCAAACAGATGATGGAGACGGTCTGCTTCCCGGCGATGGAAGAGGTCGCGCAGGAGCTGAAGCTGCGCGGTGCGTACGTGGAGCTGAAAAACCTGCCACCGGATGAGGGCGAGACCCTGGGGCACCTGGATCTGCTGGTGCACATGGGCGACGAGCAGAACTTTGTTTATCAGATCTGGCCGCAGCAGTATTCGGTACCCGGGTTTACCTACCGGGCGCGCAGCGGGAAATCGACCTACTACCGGCTGGAAACCTTCCTGCTGGAAGGGAGCCAGGGGAATGATTTGATGGACTACAGCAAGGAGCAGGTGATTACGGACATTCTGGACCAGTATGAACGGCACCTGAACTTTATCCATCTGCACAGGGAAGCGCCGGGGAATAGCGTGATGTTCCCGGATGTCTAAACGGATTCTTAAATAACAATATATCTGTATATAAATACAGTTATTCAATGCGATATTACTCATGGAAGAGTCATATTGCAGCAAAAGCCTGATGCTGAAGCATTCAGGCTTTTGCTGCATCAGGGAAGGAATCATGCATGAGCCACGCGATAGAATTTATCGAAACATCACTTTTTACCCGGCAGTTCAAAAGTATTGCTACGGATGATGAATTAAGGGATCTCCAAAAGGAACTCATTGCCTGGCCTCATAAAGGCGATTTGATCCAGCATACAGGCGGGCTACGTAAAATAAGAATGGCTGTTGGCTCAAAGGGAAAAAGCGGCGGGGCCAGAGTCATCTACTTTCTGGCTACTGAAGAGGTGATTTTTTTCCTCATGGCCTATCCAAAAAGCATGAAGGACAGCCTGACCGATGTAGAGAAAGCCGAACTCAGAAAACTCACGTCTGTTCTCACCAATAGCGCTTCCAGTTCCGTCAATTAAAGGTGTACTATGTACTCCATCAGGCAAGAAGGGGCAGACAATGAGTATCTTTGATGAACTTAAGGCTTCGCTTGAAGAGGCTGCCGAGATCCAACGTGGTAAGAAAACTCCATCACGAGTCACTCGCTATGAGGTCGCGGACGTTCGGGCGATAAGAGAGCAGTTAAATGTCACTCAAAGCGAAATGGCGAAGGCTCTGGGTACAAGTGTTGATACGATTAAAAGCTGGGAGTCGAAACGGCGAAACCCAACGGGATTAGCGGCGAAAGTGCTAAATGTGATTAGAGATAATCCCGCGTTTTTCAGAGCGCTTGCGGGGCAGTGAGCTGATATCTATCTGTACAATTTATGCCGGGTGGCGGCGATGCCTTACCCGGCCTACAACACCGCTTTACCGAAGACCTGATAAGCGTAGCGCCATCAGGCTTTTAGCAGCGTAAACACGCTCGTATCATTATTCTGCCAGATGAGGATGAAGCGTTTACCCTCAGGATAGTCTCCAGCCGGGTTCGAAAGCGCCAGCGTGATTGTTTTTTCCGTTAACTCTGTGACTCTCGCCCACTCAAACCCCATGTAAGTATTTGCCTTTGGAAAGAGCGCCTTAAACAAACTCTCTTTGGCGCTAAATGCCAGCGTCAGCGCCAGCGCAAAAGGGTAGCCCGAGTGCGTCAGGCATATCGCTTCCTGCGCATCAACGATGCCGTCCTGGATTTCGCGGGCTTCCCGGTCTGGAAGAATGGCTTCGCAATCAATACCTACGAGCGCATCTTGATGACGGACGACAACCGCCATCGCCTGCGTGCCGCTATGAGTAATGCTTCCCGAAACCCCTTCCGGCCAGAGCGGTTCGCCGCTGGGGCCGATGCCGGGGATCGCGCGTTCATTTATCGCGCCGAGCGCATGCGCGGCGGCGATGCGGCCTGCAAGATGCTCGGCTTTGCGTTTGCGTCCGGCGTTTAAAAGCTCAGCGTAGTGGGGGAGCCAGAGAAGGTCGGCGTCGGTGAAGGTGGTGGGGTCGAAGGTGACGTTGTGGACGGTGTGGCCGGCAATAATGAACGTGGTGTGGGTTGTGTGCATGTTTTTCCCTTCAGAATTGTGCGGCCTGATGCCCTCACCCCGGCCCTCTCCCACGGGGAGAGGGGGGAGTTACTGCCTGAATCAGAAACGCGTATTCACGCTCATGTACCAGGTGCGACCCGGCTCATTATACGTATACGCTCCCGCACCGTACATATACGCACCGGTGGTGGCGTTGCCCGTGGTCTGGGCATTACCCGCGCGCCACTGGCGTTTGTCGAAGACGTTGTCCACGCCGCCGGTCAGACTAACGTTTTTGGTCATGTCCCAGGTCGCGCTCAGGCCAACGATGCTGTACGGGCTGACTTCGTCTTTCTCAGACCCGGTCACCGGCTGACCTTTGTAGTTGTACTTCTTCGGCTGCTGCTTGCCGTACCAGGTAAAGGTCGACTGAAGCGACACGTCCTGATGAACCTGCCAGCTCAGGGTCGAGTTCAGCGTGTACTCCGGAATGATCGACAGACGGTCGCCGGTCTCCTTGTTTTTGCTCTGCAGCATCCAGGTGATGTTGTTGGTCCAGTTGATCGTGTCGCTGACCGGCACGTTCAGGGAGCCTTCCAGCCCTTCGACGACCGCTTTCGGAACATTTTCCCACTGGTAGATATCCGTCTGCACTTTACCGGAAGAGGTGTGACCGATCGGCGCGTAGCCCGCTTCAATCTTGTCGCGATAGTCGTTGCGGAACCAGGTCACGCCAGCCAGCCAGCCGTCGCGTTTCCACTCCAGACCAATCTCTTTGTTGATGCTGGTTTCCGCTTTCAGATCGTCGTTGCCCATCATGTAGCAGCCCACGCCGTCCGAGCTGGCGTAGCAGCCCTGGCCTTTGCTGTAGAGCAGGTAGTTCGGGTTGGTCTGGTACAGGCTCGGCGCTTTATAGGCGCGCGCGATCCCCATCTTCAGCGTGAAGTCATCGCCCAGACCTTGCGACAGGTTCAGGGACGGGCTCCAGTTGTTGCCGACGATGGTGTGGTGATCGAAGCGCAGGGCAGGGGTTAGCATGGTGCTGTCGGTCAGCTCCATGTTGTTTTCGGCGAACAGGGAGAAAATCTCCGCCGAGGTGTACGGGCTGCGGTCGTTGCTCATGCCCGGAACGGTGCCGCCCTGCAGGGTTTGCGTAAAGGAGGTGGAGTCCTTCATGCGCTGCTGGTTCCACTCGGTGCCCAGCGTCAGGTTCTGGTTGACGAGGAAATCAATCGGCAGGTTGATCTCGCTGTGCAGCATCACGTCGGCCAGGTCGGTGTCGGTGAATTTATTGCTGTTGAACAAGCCTTCCGTCCCGCCCGCCAGACCTTCGCCCAGGCGGGAGTTGCGGGTGTGTTCGTACTGCGCCCAGCTGCTGGTGGTGATGCCGTTATCCCAGCCGCCGTTCCAGGTCACCGCGAAGTTCTGGCGGTAGATACGGTTAGTCTCTTTGCCGTAATTCTTCTTCACCAGCGCGCTGTCGTTGTTGGTGTTCTGCGTGTCGCCCGCGTAGAGGTTGTTCTGGCGGCTGTAGCCCGCTTCGAACTCCAGGGACTGCATGGGCGCGAAGTCCCAGCGCACCACGCCGTTGATGTCTTTGTTTTCCACGCCCTCGCGGCCAGCCGGCAGGGTGTTGGCGTAGGCACCGGTACGATCGGACTGGTGGCCCTGGTTAATGTCCCACGCGTCGGCCTGGGTTTTATCGAGATTACCGAACATGCGGAAGCTGAAGTCGCCGCCCAGGGGGCCGCTCAGGCTGAAGTTGGTGCGCCTGGTGGAACCTTCGTCCTTGTGCTCAGGCGCGTTCAGGTAGGTGTTCCAGGAGCCGTGCCACTGGTCGTCGAATTTTTTGGTGATGATGTTCACCACGCCGCCTGCCGCGCCGTTGCCGTAGCGCGCGGCGGCCGGACCGCGGATCACTTCAATGCGCTCGATCATCTCCGGCGGCACCCAGCCGGTATCGCCGCGGGTGTCTCGCTCGCCTCGCCAGCCCAGACGAATAGAGTTGCGGCTGGTCACCGGCTTGCCGTCGATCAGGATCAGCGTGTTTTCCGGCCCCATGCCGCGAATGTCAATCTGACGGTTGTTTCCGCGCTGGCCGCTGGTGGAGTTCCCGGTGAGGTTAACGCCCGGCATGGTGCGGATGATTTCCGCCACGTCGCGCGCGGGCGGGTTTTTGCGGATCTCGTCGGCGGTGATGGTCGACACGCCCGGCGCCTGTAAATTCTGCTCGGCGGCGGTGATCACCATCGTATCTTCGTGCTGCGCAGAGGCGGTGTTGTCGTCTGCCATGGCGGGCAGCGCGACACCATAAATCCCTAAATTGACCAGCAAGGCCAGAGAGTGAATCTTCTTATTCATTGTACGTCCCGCTTTTATGGTTATTTAATGAGCGCGCTTCCCACAGCGCGGGCATTACGCTATTGCAAATGCAAATAGTTATCAATAATATTATCAATAAAATTTGCTCTGAAACAAAAAAGACTGTGAAACATGGGGTTATAAGGGTGACGACGTTAACAGCCGGAAGTGAAGCGTGGTGGCAGTCGAAAAACGGACCTGAATGGGAACGTCAGAAGGAGAAGTGTCGCGTCACCTTCTGGTGGCGGGATCCGGCAGGAACGCAGAAAACCTCATTGGTCAAACGCGTCTGGCTCTACGTTACCGGCGTGACCGATCACCATCAAAATGCCCGCCCGCAGTCCCTCGAGCGCATCCCGGATACCGACGTCTGGCAGTGGCGGGGCGAATTCAGCCCCGAGTGGCGCGGGAGCTACTGTTTTATCCCTTCTGTAAATGAAAACGATTTTGCCGATACCGTGTTTGAAGGCGAGCTGCCGGACCGCCTGGCGCTGCGCGAAGGCTGGCGCAGGCTGCTGCCGCACGCGGTTTCCGACCCGCTGAATCGGCAGAGCTGGCGCGGCGGGCGCGGTCATGCCGTTTCGGCGCTGGAGATGCCGGACGCGCCCGTTCAGCCCGGCTGGGACCGTCCCGATACGCCGTATCAACAGCCAGTCTGCATTGAGTGGAACAGCGAGCGTCTCAATAACCGTCGCCGCGTGTGGATTTTTACCACCGGGGACGACGGCCCCGACCGCCCGCTGGCGGTGCTGCTCGACGGGCAGTTCTGGGCCGAAAGCATGCCCGTCTGGCCTGCGCTGACGTCGCTCACCACCGGGTGCCAACTGCCCCCTGCGGTCTACGTATTAATCGATGCGATCGACATGGAACACCGCAACCGCGAATTGCCCTGTAACCCCGATTTCTGGCTGGCGATACAGGAAGAACTTCTCCCTCTTGTAAAACATCTCGCCCCCTTCAGCGACCGCGCCGACCGTACCGTGGTGGCGGGCCAGAGCTTTGGCGGACTCTCTTCGCTTTATGCTGGCCTCAGCTGGCCGCAGCGTTTTGGCTGCGTGCTGAGCCAGTCCGGCTCGTACTGGTGGCCGCACCGCGGTGGGCAGCAGGAAGGGTGCCTCATCGAACAGCTCAGAGCCGGTGAGCTGACCGCGAGCGGGCTGCGTATCGTCCTCGAAGCCGGGCGCAACGAGCCGCTGATTTTCAATGCCAATCAGGCGATTTACGCCGAACTACACGCGCAGCAGCAGGTTACCTGGCGTCAGGTTGACGGCGGACACGATGCGCTTTGCTGGCGCGGTGGGCTGACGCAGGGGCTGATGACCCTCTGGCAGCCGCTCATTCAATAACGGAGTCTGTATGGAATTCAGCAATCCTTTCGATAATCCGCAGGGACAGTTCGCCATTTTGCAAAACGACCAGGGGCAGTACAGCCTGTGGCCGCAGCAGTGCGAACTGCCTGCGGGGTGGCGCGTGGTGTGCGAAGCGCAGTCTCAGGAGGCGTGCCAGCAGTGGCTGGCCGGGCACTGGCGCACGCTTGAACCGTCCCATTTTGCGGAGGGGAGCGCATGAACCGTCTTCCCCTCGTCGCCGCCCAGCCGGGTATCTGGATGGCGGAGCAGCTGTCCACGCTGCCAAACGCCTGGAGCGTGGCGCACTACACCGAGCTAAAAGGCGACATCGACGCGCCGCTGCTGGCAAAAGCGATTGCTGAAGGCATGATGCAGGCCGATACCCTGCGGATGCGTTTTGCCGAGGATAACGGCGAGGTGTGGCAGTGGGTGGATGACACTCTCATTCTGCCGGAGCCGTCCATCGTTCGCGTTGCCTCTCACGAAGATGCCGTGGCGCTGATGGAGGCCGACCTCCGCCAAAACCTGCGCGTCGATAGCGGTCAGCCGCTGGCGTTTCACCAGCTGATTCAGGTGGGTGAAAGCCACTGGTACTGGTATCAGCGCTATCACCATCTGGTGGTGGATGGCTTCAGCTTCCCGGCCATTACCCGCCAGATCGCCGCGATTTACGCCGCGTGGAAAAAGGATGAACCGACTCCTGACTCCCCGTTTACGCCATTTGCTGAAGTGGTGGAGGAGTATCAGCGCTATCGCGACAGCGAGGCGTATCAGCGCGACGGCGCCTTCTGGGCGGAGCAGCGCAGGCAGCTTCCTTCTCCGGTCTCGCTCTCTTCCGCGCCGCTGCCGGGACGCGCCGCTACTACCGATATTCTGCGCCTCAAAATCGCCGCCGACGGTCGCGCCTTTAGCCAGCTTGCACAGGCGGCAGGGCAGGCGCAGCGTACCGATCTGGCCCTTGCGCTGGTGGCGCTGTGGCTGGGCCGCCTGACCGGAAGGCTGGACTACGCCGCCGGGTTTATCTTTATGCGACGCATGGGCTCCGCCGCGCTGACCGCGACCGGGCCGGTGCTCAACGTCCTGCCGCTGGCGGTGAATATCAACCCGCAGGAGAGCCTGCCGGAGCTGGCGCTGCGCCTGGCCAACCAGCTGAAAAAAATGCGCCGCCACCAGCGCTACGACGCCGAGCAGATCGTGCGCGACAGCGGGCGTGCCGCAGGCGAAGAAGCCCTGTTTGGCCCGGTGCTGAACGTGAAGGTGTTTGATTATCAGCTGGATATCGACGGCGTGGAGGCCATCACCCACACGCTGGCCACCGGCCCGGTGAACGACCTTGAGCTGGCGCTGTTCCCGGACGAACAGGGCGGATTGAGCATTGAGATCCTCGCCAGTAAGCAGCGTTACGATGAGGCGACGCTTTCCCGTCACGTCGCGCGCCTGAACGCGATGCTGATGCAGTTTGCGGCCAACCCGGACCTGCGCTGCGGCGAAGTGGAAACCGTTTCAGAGCAGGAATACCAGAGGCTTGCGCGCATCAACGATACCGGACTGGCGCTGCCGGCCACCACGCTGGCGGATCTGGTGGCGGAGCAGGCGAGCAAAACGCCGGACGCCCCCGCGCTGGCGGACGCGCATATTGAGCTCAGCTATCGTCAGATGCGCGAGCAGGTGGTGGCGCTGGCAAACCTGCTGCGCGCGCGCGGCGTGAAGCCGGGCGACAGCGTGGCGGTGGCCCTGCCGCGCTCGGTGTTCCTGACGCTGGCGCTGCACGGCATCGTCGAGGCCGGCGCCGCGTGGCTGCCGCTCGACACCGGCTACCCGGACGACCGCCTGAGGATGATGCTGGAAGACGCGAAGCCATCCCTGCTCATTACCACCGACGAGCAGCTTCCGCGCTTTAGCGATCTGCCGATTACTGCCTTTAGTTACAACACCCTTTTACCGGCTGCGGATGCAAAACCGCTGCGCCTGGCGAAGCCGGAGCAGACGGCGTACATCATCTTTACTTCCGGTTCGACGGGGCGTCCGAAAGGGGTGATGGTTGGCCATACCGCCATCGTTAACCGCCTGAAGTGGATGCAGGACCACTACCCGCTGGACGCGACGGACGTGGTGGCGCAGAAAACGCCGTGCAGCTTTGACGTGTCGGTGTGGGAGTTCTGGTGGCCGTTTATCGCCGGGGCGAAGCTGGTGATGGCCGAGCCGGACGCGCACCGCGATCCGCAGGCGATGCAGAGCTTCTTCGCGCAGTACGGCGTGACTACTACCCACTTCGTGCCGTCGATGCTGGCGGCGTTTGTCGCCTCGCTGACGCCGGAAAACGTCGACTGCTGCAGGACGCTTAAGCAGGTGTTCTGCAGCGGCGAAGCGCTGCCGACCGGGCTGTGCCGCGAGTGGGAGCAGCTCACCCGTGCGCCGCTGCACAACCTGTATGGCCCAACCGAAGCGGCGGTGGACGTCAGCTGGTATCCGGCGTTTGGCCCCGAGCTGGCGGCGGTGGAAGGCAACAGCGTGCCGATCGGCTTCCCGGTGTGGAACACGGGGCTGCGCATTCTGGATGCGATGATGCGCCCGGTGCCGTTCAGCGTGGCAGGGGACCTTTATCTCACCGGGATTCAGCTGGCGCAGGGGTATCTGGGCCGTCCGGACCTCACCGCCAGCCGCTTTATTGCCGACCCGTTCGCCCCGGGCGAGCGGATGTACCGCACCGGCGACGTTGCCCGCTGGCTGGACAACGGCGCGGTGGAATATCTCGGCCGCAGCGATGACCAGTTAAAAATCCGCGGACAGCGCATCGAGCTGGGCGAAATCGACCGGGCGATGCTGTCGCTGCCGGACGTGGCCCAGGCCGTGGCACACGCCTGCGTGTTCAACCAGGCGGCAGCCACCGGCGGCGATGCCCGCCAGCTGGTGGGGTATGTGGTTTCCGAATCCGGCTTACCGCTGGATCTCGACGCGCTGATGGAAGCACTAAAAGCACAGCTGCCGCCGCATATGGTCCCGGTGGTGCTGCTGCAAATCAGCGCGCTGCCGCTCAGCGCGAACGGCAAGCTGGACCGCAAGGCGCTGCCGCTGCCGGAGCTGACGAGTAAATCCTTCGGGCGCGCGCCGGAAAGCGAATCCGAAATTGCCGTCGCGCAGTCGTTTTCTGCCCTGCTGGGCTGCGAGGTCAACGACATCGACGCCGACTTTTTTGCCCTCGGCGGCCACTCGCTGCTGGCGATGCGCCTGGCGGCACAGCTTAGCCGCGCGTTCGAGCGCAAGGTCACGCCGGGGCAGATTATGGTCGCCTCCACGGTGAGCAAGCTCAGCGCGCTGCTGGACTCGCAGATGAGCGACGAGCAGGCGCAGCGTCTGGGGTATGAAACACTTCTTCCGCTGCGCGAAAGCGACGGCCCGACGCTGTTCTGTTTCCATCCGGCGTCCGGCTTTGCCTGGCAGTTTAGCGTCCTGGCACGCTACCTCAGTCCGCGCTGGTCTATCGTCGGCATTCAGTCGCCGCGTCCGGACGGTCCAATGCAGCAGCGTGCGGATCTGGATGGGGTGATTGAGCATCACCTGGCTACGCTGCGTAAGCAGCAGCCGCAGGGGCCGTATTATCTGTTCGGCTATTCCCTCGGCGGCACGCTGGCGCAAGGTATTGCCGCCCGTCTGCGCGAGCAGGGTGAAGCGGTGGCCTTCCTCGGCCTGCTGGACACCTGGCCGCCGGAAACCCAGAACTGGTCGGAGAAAGAGGCCAACGGCCTCGACCCCGAGGTGCTGGCGGAAATCGAGCGCGAGCGTCAGGCGTTTATCGCCGCCCAGCAGGGTCAGGGCTCCAGCGAGATGTTTAACGCTATCGAGGGCAACTACGCCGACGCGGTGCGGCTGCTCACCACGGCGCGCAGCGCGCGCTTTGACGGCAAAGCGACGCTGTTTGTCGCCGAGCGCACGCGAACGATGGATCCGCAGGTCGCCTGGGCGCCGTGGGTGGCGGAGCTTGAGGTGTACAGCCAGGACTGCGCCCACGTGGATATCATTTCACCGCAGGCGTTTGAGAAGATAGGGCCGGTGTTGAGGGAGATATTGGGGTAACGTCAAAAGCGCCTCTCCCACAGGGCGAGGGGAGGGGGTGCTCCCTCTCCCTGTGGGAGAGGGCCGGGGTGAGGGCATCAGCCCGCACGCTTCCCCAGCGGCACCACCAGCGGCGTACCCGCCACCGGATCGTCAATAATCATGCAGCGCATGCCGTAGATCCGCTCGATCAGCTCCGGCGTCACAATCTCCTTCGGCGCACCCTGCGCCACGATCTCACCGTCGCGAAGCGCAATCAGATGCGTCGCATAGCGGCACGCCTGGTTTAAGTCGTGCAGCACCGCCGCCAGGGTATACCCCTGAGTGCTGTTCAGCTCGCTCAGCAGCTCCAGCAGGTCAATCTGATGGCTGATGTCGAGCCAGGTTGTCGGCTCGTCCAGCAGCATGATCGACGTTTCCTGTGCCAGCACCATCGCGATCCACGCCCGCTGACGCTGCCCGCCGGAGAGGGTGTCCACGCTCTGCTGGGTGAGATCGGTGATGCCCGTCGCCAGCATCGCGCGGTTCACCGCCTCGTCATCCTCTTTACGCCAGCGGGTAAACAGCGGCTGATGCGGGTAGCGCCCGCGCGAGACCAGCTCCTGCACCGTGATGTCTCCCGGCGTGGTGGCGTTTTGCGCCAGCAGACCGATGCGCCTGGCCACCTCTTTGCTGGCGAAGCGCTGGATCTGCTCCCCGTCGAGGAACACGCTGCCCTCAGCCGGCGTCATCAGGCGGCTCAGCGTGCGCAGCAGGGTCGATTTTCCACAGCCGTTCGGGCCGATAATCGCGGTGAAATGGCCGTCCGGAATGGCGACGGATAAATCACGGGCAATGATTTTTTTGCCGTAGCCGAGGGTTAAGTTTTCGCCGCGCAAGCGGGTGGTTGTATCTGTCATTTCCTGCGTGACTCCTGAACGAGCAAGACGATGAGGTAAATCCCGCCGAGGCTGACGGTCACCACGCCCACCGGCAGTTGATAAGGCATAAACAGCCGCTGGGCGCAGAGATCGGCGGCCAATAGCAGCAGCGCGCCGCACAGCGCCGCCTGGGTTAATCCCCAGCGCGCCGTGCCGCTAAGTCGCCGGGCGATGTGCGGTGCCACGAGGGCGATAAACGAGATTGGCCCGGCAATCGCGGTGGAGGCGGCGGTCAGCAGTACGGCGACCAGCATCAGCATCAGGCGCGAGCGCTCGACGCCCACGCCCAGCGCGCAGGCGCTGTCGTCGCCCATCTCCAGCAGACGCATGCGCCGCACCAGCAGCAGCGCGCCGATAAACATCAGCAAAATCAGCGGCGCGGCGGGCCAGGTTTTGCCCCATGTCAGGCCGTTGAGCGATCCGGCGTACCACAGCCCGGCGGAGAGCGCGGTTTCCAGCGAGGCCTGCAGTAAAAGCCAGGTGTTAAAGGCCATCAGCATGGCGCGGATGCCGATCCCGATGATGATCAGGCGAAAGGTGTCGATACCGTTGCGCCAGGCCAGCGCCCAGATCAGTAATGACGTCAGAATGCCGCCCGCCATCGCCGTAAAGGTAATGGCCGTCAGGTGCTGACCAAACAGCACCATCGCCACCAGCACGCCGCTCCAGGCCCCGGTGTTGAGGCCCATCACGTCCGGGCTGCCGAGCGGGTTGCGCATCAGCGACTGGAATATCGCGCCGCTGACGCCGAGCGCCGCGCCGACCAGAATCGCCATCGCCACGCGCGGCAGTCGCCACTCCGTCACCACCATGGTGACGTTGCGCGGCGCGCTGCCGAGCAGGGCGTTGAAGACCTGAGTAAAGTCGAGCGTCACCGCGCCGCTGCGCAGGCTCCAGACCGCCAGCAGCAGAATGGCGATAAGCAGCAGGCATACGCTGGTGAGTAAACGACGGGACGGGGCCATCATGCGCCACCTCCGCGTTTACGACGAACCAGGAAAATCAGCACCGGCGCGCCGATAAAGGCGCTGACCACCGAGACGCGCAGCTCGCCGGGCACCAGCAGGCGACCGAGCACGTCGGCAAACAGCAGCAGGGCAGGGGTGGCAAGCAGCGTCACCGGCAGCGACCAGCGGTGATCCGCCCCCACCAGCCAGCGCGCCATGTGCGGCATCATCAGGCCGATAAAGGCGATAGGGCCGACTACGGCGGTCGCGCTGCCGCACAGCACGGTGATGGCGAACAGACCAATCAGCTGCGTGCGCGCCACGCGGTTGCCGAGGGCTGTCGCGGTGTCGCTGCCGAGGCTCAGGCTGTTGAGCGACCGGCTTAAAAACAGCGCCACGGCGGCAGCGATAATGACCGGGATTGCCACCACTTTTAGGGTTTCAAGGGTGCGGATATCCAGCGAACCGGCCTGCCAGAAGCGCAGCTGGTCGTAGACGTCCGGGTTGAGCAGGGCGATGCCGTTGGACAAGCCCTCCAGCACCGCCGCGAGCGCCACGCCCGCAAGCGTCAGGCGTACCGGGCTCAGCTGCCCGCCGCCCTGGCTGCCGGTAAAGGCGACCACCAGCGAGGCGGCCAGCGCGCCGCAGAAGGCCATCACCAGCTGTTCGGAGGGCGAGGTCAACCCAAACAGCGCTGCGCCGAGCACGATGGCAAAGCTGGCGCCGGAGTTAACGCCGAGGATGCCGGGGTCCGCCAGCGGGTTACGGGTGAGGGTTTGCATCAGGGCGCCGGCAAGGCCGAGCGCGCCACCGGCCAGCAGTCCGGCAAGCGTGCGGGGCAGTCGGGCGTCGAGCACGATGACGCAGTCGGCGCTCTGGCAGGTGCCGGAGAGCGCATCAACGATAACGGACGCGGGCAGCGGCTTCGCGCCGACCAGCAGGCTGAGTGCAGCCGCAAGGCTTAGGAGCAGCAGTAAAACGGGCACGGCAACGGCGCGCGCCGAAGAAGAGGAAAACGGCATAGCAACATCCATGATTTGATAATGATAGTGATTATCGTTATCTATCTTATTTGGCTATGTTAGCATGTGCGCCCATGGAATGGGTAGAAATAGACTCAAGGCTTTGTCATGAATCAAAAATCCTGGCTGCTCAACCTCAGCCTGCTGAAAACGCACCCGGCGTATCGCGCCGTTTTTATCGCTCGCTTTATCTCCATTTTGTCCCTCGGCCTGCTTGGCGTCGCCGTGCCGGTCCAGATCCAGACCATGACGCACTCCAGCTGGCTAGTGGGGTTATCCGTCACCTTAACCGGCGGGGCGATGTTCATCGGCCTGATGGTCGGCGGCGTGCTGGCGGACCGCTACGAGCGTAAAAAGCTGATCCTGCTGGCGCGCGGCACCTGCGGCGTGGGCTTTATTGGGCTGTGTCTGAACGCGATGCTGCCGGAGCCGTCGCTGATCGCGATTTATGCCCTGGGGCTGTGGGACGGTTTCTTCGCCTCGCTGGGCGTGACGGCGCTGCTGGCGGCGACGCCCGCGCTGGTCGGGCGCGAGAACCTGATGCAGGCGGGGGCGATTACCATGCTCACCGTGCGTCTGGGCTCGGTGATTTCGCCGATGGTGGGCGGCCTGCTGCTGGCGTCCGGCAACGTGGCGTGGAACTACGGGCTGGCGGCGGCGGGAACCTTCATTACCACGCTGACGCTGCTGCGCCTGCCGCTGCTGCTGCCTCCGCCGCAGCCGCGCGAGCATCCGCTGAAATCGCTGATGGCCGCGATTCGTTTCCTGTTCAGCAACCCGCTGATTGGCGGGATTGCGCTGCTCGGCGGCCTGCTGACCATGGCGAGCGCCGTGCGCGTGCTCTACCCGGCATTAGCGGGAGAGTGGCAGATGAGCGCCTCGGAGATTGGCATTCTCTACGCCGCCATTCCGCTCGGCGCGGCGTGCGGGGCGCTGACCAGCGGCAACCTGGCACAGGGCGCGCGTCCGGGGCTGATTATGCTGCTTGCCACGCTGGCCTCGTTTATCGCCATCGGCTTCTTCAGCCTGATGCCGGTGTGGGCGCTCGGGGTGCTGTGTCTGGTGATTTTCGGCTGGCTGAGCGCCATCAGCTCGCTTTTGCAGTACACCCTGATCCAGACCCAGACGCCGGAAGGGATGCTCGGGCGCATTAACGGCCTGTGGACGGCGCAGAACGTCACGGGGGATGCGATTGGTGCGGCGATCCTCGGCGGGCTGGGGGCGATGATGACTCCGGTGGCCTCGGCGAGCTGTGGCGGGTTTGTACTGGCAATTATTGGCGTGATTTTGTTAGTGGCGCTGGTGGAATTGCGGCGGTTCAGGCAGGAGAGTGCTCCGGTGTGATTTGCCGGGTGGCGGCTGCGCCTTACCCGGCCTACATTTTGCACTCGTAGGCCCGGTAAGCGAAGCGCCACCGGGCGCAGCTGTTACCCAAAGATTGCTTCTAAACGCTGCAACACCAACACCGCGCTGTAATAATCCAGGCGGAACGTCTCCGTTCCCAATGCCCAGACCCGTTTGTTTTTCACCGACGGCAAATGCGCCAGCAGCGGGTTGGCGTAAATCGCATCCACGTCTTTCCGATCGCCGGCAAACACAAACAGCCCTTCGCCGTTCAGCCCCGTCGCCAGGTTTTCACCGCCCAGCTGGATGATGTCGTGGCGTTTGCCCTGGCTTTTTGAGGTGTGCAGCCCGGCGGGTAGATCCGCTAGCGTAAAGCCCAGCTGTTGCAGCAGCTTGCCTTGCGCCGATTCCGCAGTCCACAGGTTGGCGCTGTGCGCGGCGGCGGTGTAGACGATGGCGTTCACCGGCTGCGGCGGCAGCTTCATCTGCTGTTTTACCTGCGCGAGCTGTTTATCAAACGCGGCAATGCGCTCTGCGGCCTGTTTTTCCTGCCCGGTGAGGGTGCCCAGCTGCGTCAGCAGTTCCTGCCAGCTCTTGTCGTCGTAGTTGATGATAAGCGTTGGGGCGATGGCGGAGAGCTGATCGTACAGCGCCAGCGCGGAATCCCCGCCGGTAGCGCTGATCAAAATCAGATCCGGCATTTGCGCGGCGACCGCTTCGGCGCTTGGCTCGCCAATGTACAGCCGCGCAACCTTGCGCTGTTTCGCAATATCGCCCCACTGACGCAAAAAGCCCTGCGCATCCGCCACGCGGTTGTTCGGCGTGGTCGCGCCGCTGGCAACGACCGGCGCGTCAATCGCCAGCAGGGAGCCAGTTAAGGTCACGCTGGTGGAGACAATGCGCGTCGGTTTGCTCTCAAGCGTGTGAACGCCTCGGCTGTCGGTCACCTGACGCGGCCAGTCGGCGGCAGCGGCTGAGGCAAGTCCTAAAACTAAAAGTCCAGATAAAAGCAGGGTATTACGGAATAGGGCAGGGAATTTCACAGCGCGACATCCTGTTTTCGTTGAAGATAATGCTTCTCATTTTCATGGTTGATGCGAAGGGATGCAAGCTTTTGTCGCATAAGTTATTTGTCCGACGGTTGACAGCGAAGCGATGTGGGATTAGGTTAGCCGACGAAAATATAAATGATAATCATTATTGCTTCTTTTATCATTTTGAGGAGGATGATATGGACACGTCCTTGGCTGAGGAAGTTCAGCACACCGCGACCACGCTGCAATCAGACAGCTTTTTCTTTATGTCGCCTTACCGCAGTTTTACTACCTCAGGCTGTTTTGCCCGCTTCTCTGAACCCGCCGTCGGCGGTGACGATCCGGCCGGTCAATTCCAGCAAAAATTAGCCCAGGCCTTCCGGAATGCGAAAGCTAACGGTATCGCTCATCCGGTGATGGTAGGGGCTATTCCGTTCGATACCCGCAAGCCATCTTCTCTGTTTATTCCACAGCGCTGGCAGACCTTTTCCCGTCCGGCACGTCAGCAGTCCGCACGCTATTTTTCCGGCTCGCAGGCGCTGAAGGTGGAACAACGCACCGAGATCCCGCCGCAGCCCGTGTTTGAAGAGATGGTCGCTCGCGCCGCGTCGCTCACCGCTACGCCGCAGGTGAACAAGGTTGTGCTGTCGCGTCTGATTGATATCGCGACCGACAAACACATGGACAGCGGTGCGCTGATGGAGCGGCTGATCGCCCAGAACCCGGCGAGCTTTAACTTCCACGTGCCGCTGGAAGACGGCGGCGTGCTGCTCGGCGCCAGCCCCGAACTGCTGCTGCGTAAAGAGGGCGCGCACTTTAGCTCGCTGCCGCTGGCAGGCTCCGCGCGTCGTCAGCCGGACGATGTGCTGGATCGCGAAGCGGGCAATAAGCTGCTGGCCTCCGAAAAAGACCGCCACGAGCACGACCTGGTGACCCAGGCGATGAAGGCTATTCTGGCACCGCGCAGCCACCACCTGAGCATGCCGTCTTCCCCGCAGCTCATCACCACGCCGACGCTGTGGCATCTGGCGACGCCGGTTGAGGGTGACGCGCGCGAGAACGAAAACGCCCTGACTCTGGCCTGCCTGCTGCACCCGACCCCGGCGCTGAGCGGCTTCCCGCATGAGGCGGCAAAAGAGCTGATCGCCGAGCTGGAGCCGTTCGACCGCGAGCTGTTCGGCGGCATCGTCGGCTGGTGCGACAGCGAAGGCAACGGCGAGTGGGTGGTGACCATCCGCTGCGCGCGTCTTCGCGAAAATAGCGTTCGCCTGTTTGCCGGCGCGGGCATTGTGCCTGCCTCTTCGCCGGTGGGCGAATGGCGCGAAACGGGCGTGAAGCTCTCCACCATGCTCAACGTGTTTGGCTTGCACTAAGGATCGCTCATGACCATTCCTTTTACCCGCTGGCCTGAGGAATTCGCCCGCCGCTACCGCGAAAAAGGCTACTGGCAGGATCTGCCGCTGACCCACATCCTGACGGATCGCGCGGACAGCGATGCCGTGGCGATTATCGACGGCGAGCGGCACATTACTTACCGCGCGTTTAATCAGGCGGTGAACAACCTGGCGTCCGTTCTTCAGGCGCGCGGGCTGCAGCGCGGCGAGACCGCGCTGGTGCAGCTCGGTAACGTGGCCGAGTTCTACGTCACTTTCTTTGCGCTGCTGCAAATTGGCGTCGCGCCGGTTAACGCGCTCTTTAGCCATCAGCGCAGCGAGCTGAACGCCTACGCGGAGCAGATCAAACCCGCCGTGCTGATTGCCGATCGCGACCACGCGCTGTTTGCGGGCGATGATTTCCTCAACGCCTTTGTGGATGCGCATCGCTCGGTACGCCTTGTACTGCTGCGCGGCGATAAGGGCGAACACGCCCTGGAAGCGGCGATTGCGCGTCCGGCGGACAACTTCATCCCGAACCCGACGCCCGCTGACGAAGTGGCGTTTTTCCAGCTTTCCGGCGGCAGCACCGGCACGCCGAAGCTGATCCCGCGCACGCATAACGACTACGACTACAGCATTCGCCGCAGCAACGAGATTTGCGGCATCACCGCCGAAACGCGTTATCTGAACGCGCTGCCCGCGGCGCATAACTACGCCATGAGCTCGCCGGGATCGTTAGGCGTCTTCACCGCGGGCGGGTGCGTAGTGCTGGCGAACGATCCGAGCGCCACGCTCTGCTTCCCGCTGATTGAACGGCATCAGATTAACGTCACCTCGCTGGTTCCTCCGGCGGTGAGCCTGTGGCTGCAGGCGATTGCCGACGGCGCGGGCAACGCGCAGCTCAAATCCCTCAGGCTGCTGCAGGTGGGGGGCGCACGCCTCTCCGCCACGCTCGCGGCGCGCATTCCGGCGGAAATCGGCTGCCAGCTTCAGCAGGTGTTCGGCATGGCGGAAGGGCTGGTGAACTACACCGCGCTCGACGACTTGCCGGAGCGCATCATCAACACTCAGGGCCGCCCGATGAGCCCGGACGACGAAGTGTGGGTGGCGGACGAGCACGGTAACCCGCTGCCGCGCGGTGAGGTCGGGCGTCTGATGACGCGCGGGCCGTATACCTTCCGCGGCTATTTCAACAGCCCGGAACACAACGCCAGCGCCTTTGACGCCGACGGCTTTTACTGCTCTGGCGATCTGATCGCCATCGACGAGCAGGGCTACATCACCGTGCAGGGGCGCGAGAAGGATCAGATCAACCGCGGCGGCGAGAAGATCGCCGCCGAAGAGATTGAAAATTTGCTGCTGCGCCACGAGGCGGTGATCCACGCCGCGCTGGTGAGCATGGAGGACAGCCTGCTGGGCGAAAAAAGCTGCGCGTATCTGGTGATGAAACAGCCGCTGCGCGCGGTTGAAGTGCGCCGCTTCCTGCGCGAGCAGGGCGTTGCCGAATTCAAGCTGCCGGACCGCGTGGAGAGCGTGGATGCGCTACCGCTGACGCCGGTCGGCAAAGTCGATAAGAAACAGTTGCGCCTGTGGCTTGCTGAACGCGCCCGGGGCTGAGGAACAGAGTATGGCCATTCCAAAATTAACCGCTTACGCGCTGCCGACCGCCGCAGAGCTGCCGACCAGTAAAGTAAACTGGGCGTTTGAGCCTGAACGTGCCGCGCTGTTGATCCACGATATGCAGGAGTATTTCCTGAACTTCTGGGGCGAAAACAGCGCGATGATGCAGCAGGTGGTGGCGAATATCGCCCGACTGCGCGCTTACTGCAAAGCGCACAATATTCCCGTGTACTACACCGCTCAGCCGAAAGAGCAGAGCGACGAAGACCGCGCCCTGCTGAACGACATGTGGGGGCCGGGCCTGACCCGCTCGCCGGAGCAGCAGCGCATTGTCCGCGAACTGACCCCGGACGAAGCGGACACGGTGCTGGTGAAGTGGCGCTACAGCGCGTTTCACCGCTCGCCGCTGGAGCAGATGCTGAAAGAAACCGGCCGCAACCAGCTGCTGATTACCGGCGTTTACGCCCATATCGGCTGTATGACCACCGCCACCGATGCCTTTATGCGCGACATCAAACCGTTCTTTATCGCCGACGCGCTGGCGGATTTCACCCGTGACGAGCACCTGATGTCGCTGAACTATGTGGCCGGACGCTCGGGCCGCGTGGTGATGACCGACGAGCTGCTGCCGTCCGTTCCGGCGACCAAAGCCGCGCTGCGTGAGCTGATCCTGCCGCTGCTGGACGAGTCCGACGAGCCGATGGATGACGAAAACCTGATCGACTACGGCCTGGACTCGGTGCGCATGATGGCGCTGGCCGCCCGCTGGCGCAAAGTGCACGGCGACATTGACTTCGTGATGCTGGCCAAAAATCCAACCATCGACGCCTGGTGGGCGCTGCTGTCCCGCGAGGTGAAGTGATGGGGCTGGATTTCACCGGTAAAACCGTCTGGGTGACGGGCGCGGGTAAGGGGATTGGCTACGCGACGGCGCTGGCGTTTGTGGAGGTGGGCGCACGGGTGACCGGCTTCGATCTGGCTTTTCCGCTGGGGGATTATCCGTTCGCCACTGAAACCCTGGACGTGGCGGATGCCGCGCAGGTGCATGAGGTGTGCGGGCGCGCGCTGGCGTCGCTTGAACGGCTGGACGTGCTGGTCAACGCGGCGGGCATTCTGCGCATGGGGGCGACGGACCAGCTTTCGCAGGAGGACTGGCAGCAGACCTTCGCGGTCAACGTCGGCGGCGCGTTCAACCTGTTCCAGCAGACGATGGGCCAGTTTCGCCGTCAGCAGGGCGGGGCGATAGTCACCGTGGCGTCCGACGCGGCGCATACGCCGCGCATCGGCATGAGCGCCTACGGCGCGTCGAAGGCGGCGCTGAAAAGCCTGGCCCTGACCGTCGGGCTGGAGCTGGCGGGCAGCGGCGTGCGCTGTAACCTGGTGTCGCCGGGCTCAACGGATACCGATATGCAGCGCACGCTGTGGAAAAGCGACGACGCGGAGCAGCAGCGTATTCGCGGTTTTGGCGAGCAGTTCAAGCTCGGCATTCCGCTGGGCAAAATCGCTCGCCCGCAGGAGATTGCCAGCACGGTGCTGTTCCTTGCTTCCGATGCCGCCAGCCATATCACCCTGCAGGATATCGTGGTGGACGGCGGCTCCACGCTGGGGGCGTAAGATGATCTGGAAACGTCATTTACCGCTCGAGGAGCTGAACGCGACCAGCCTGAACACCCTGGTGGCGCATCTCGGTATCGTCTATACCCGCCTCGGCGACGACACGCTGGAAGCGGAGATGCCGGTGGATGCGCGTACCCATCAGCCGTTTGGCCTGCTGCACGGCGGCGCGTCGGCGGCGCTGGCGGAAACGCTGGGATCGATGGCCGGCTTTCTGATGACCCGCGACGGGCAGAGCGTGGTGGGGACGGAGCTTAACGCCACGCACCATCGTGCGGTCTCTCACGGCAAAGTGCGCGGGGTATGCCAGCCGTTGCATCTGGGGCGTTCGAGCCAGAGCTGGGAGATTGTGGTATTCGACGAGCAGGGGCGGCGGTGCTGTACCTGTCGGTTGAGTACGATGGTGTTGGGCTAAGCCAGGCAGATCAAAGTGATCGGCTTAACACTGTGGTGTAAATCTCTGGTTTGACCACGCATTATTGCGTTTCAAAGTTGTTAAATTTTTCCGGTTGTTCTAGAAACAAAATGTAACATCTCACTGTTTCACAACAACGGACAACAACTATGAACAACTCAGGGAAATACCTTATATGGGCAGGGCTCTCCGTTGTGGGAGCCTTTGCCCTGGGCTATATCGCCCTCAACCGGGGGGAACAGATCAATGCGCTCTGGATCGTCGTCGCCTCCGTCTGCATTTATCTGATCGCGTACCGTTTTTATGGCCGCTATATTGCGAAGAACGTTCTGGGCGTTGATGCGACGCGCATGACGCCTGCCGTCCGCCATAACGACGGGCTGGACTACGTGCCGACCGACAAAAAAGTGCTGTTCGGTCACCATTTTGCGGCGATTGCCGGGGCGGGTCCGCTGGTGGGGCCGGTGCTGGCGGCGCAGATGGGCTACCTGCCGGGGATGATCTGGATCCTCGCGGGCGTGGTGCTGGCGGGCGCTGTGCAGGACTTTATGGTGCTGTTCGTCTCGACCCGCCGCGACGGGCGTTCGCTGGGTGAGCTGGTGAAAGAGGAGATGGGGGCAACCGCCGGGGTGATTGCGCTGGTGGCGACCTTTATGATCATGGTGATCATCCTCGCGGTGCTGGCGATGATCGTGGTGAAAGCGCTGACCCACAGCCCGTGGGGGACCTATACCGTTGCCTTCACCATTCCGCTGGCGCTGTTTATGGGGATTTATATTCGCTACCTGCGCCCGGGCCGCATTGGTGAGGTGTCGGTAATTGGCCTGGTATTCCTGGTGTTCGCCATTATCTCCGGCGGCTGGGTGGCGGAAAGCCCTACCTGGGCGCCGTTCTTCGACTTTACCGGCGTCCAGCTGACCTGGATGCTGGTGGGCTACGGCTTTGTGGCGGCGGTGCTGCCGGTATGGCTGCTGCTGGCTCCGCGTGACTATCTCTCTACGTTCCTGAAAATCGGCACCATCGTCGGGCTGGCGATCGGCATTCTGATTATGCGTCCGACCCTGACCATGCCTGCGTTAACCAAATTCATCGACGGTACCGGCCCGGTCTGGACCGGTAACCTGTTCCCGTTCCTGTTTATCACCATCGCCTGCGGCGCGGTGTCGGGCTTCCACGCGCTGATCGCATCCGGAACCACGCCGAAGATGCTGGCGAATGAAAATCAGGCCTGCCTGATCGGCTACGGCGGCATGCTGATGGAATCCTTTGTCGCCATCATGGCGCTGGTCTCTGCCTGTATCATCGACCCGGGCGTGTATTTCGCGATGAACAGCCCGATGGCGGTACTGGCACCGGCTGGCACCGTTGACGTGGTGGCGTCCGCCGCGCAGGTGGTGAGCGGCTGGGGCTTTGCGATTACCCCTGATACGTTGACGAGCATCGCCAGTGAAGTGGGCGAGCAGTCGATTATCTCCCGTGCGGGCGGAGCGCCGACGCTGGCGGTCGGCATGGCGTATATTCTTCACGGCGCGCTGGGCGGGCTGATGGACGTGTCGTTCTGGTATCACTTCGCCATCCTGTTCGAGGCGCTGTTTATCCTGACGGCGGTGGATGCGGGAACTCGTGCGGCGCGCTTTATGCTGCAGGACCTGCTGGGGGTGATCTCCCCGAACCTGAAGCGTACCGATTCGCTCCCGGCTAACCTGCTGGCGACGGCGCTGTGCGTGCTGGCGTGGGGCTACTTCCTGCACCAGGGCGTGGTCGATCCGCTCGGCGGGATTAACACCCTGTGGCCGCTGTTTGGTATCGCCAACCAGATGCTGGCAGGCATGGCGCTGATGCTCTGCGCGGTGGTGCTGTTCAAGATGAAGCGCCAGCGTTACGCGTGGGTGGCACTGGTGCCAACCGCGTGGCTGCTGATCTGTACCCTGACGGCGGGCTGGCAGAAGGCCTTCAGCCCGGACAACAAGGTGGGCTTCCTGGCGATCGCCAACAAGTTCCAGGCGATGATCGACAGCGGCAAGATCCCGGCGCAGTACACCGAGTCGCAGCTGTCCCAGCTGGTGTTTAACAACCGTCTGGATGCCGGGCTGACCATCTTCTTTATGGTGGTGGTCGTGGTGCTGGCGTTGTATTCTCTCAAGACCGCGCTGGCGGCGTTGAAAAACGATCAGCCAACGGCGAAAGAAACACCGTACGAGCCGATGCCTGAAAACCTGGAAGAGATTGTGACCCAGGCGAAAGGGGCGCACTAACCTGTTTGCCGGGTGGCGGCTTCGCCTTACCCGGCCTACATTTCTTCTCCGCCCTCACCCTCCGGGAGAGGGCCGGAAACAAACGAGAAACTGATTATGTTCGACACTCTATCCAAAGCAGGTAAGTACCTGGGCCAGGCCGCCAAAATGATGATTGGCGTGCCGGACTACGACAACTACGTCGAGCATATGCGCGTCAACCATCCGGACCAGACGCCCATGACCTACGAAGAATTTTTCCGCGACCGCCAGGACGCCCGCTACGGCGGCAAGGGCGGGGCGAAGTGCTGTTAACCCTCTTTCGGTAAATAGAGGCTGATCTGTTCCTGCCTGCAGCCGTAGATCGCTGCCAGCTTTTCACGGGTGCGCTTTTGCGGACGGGAGTCGAGCGCTTCCAGCTGCGACACGGCGGACTGGGTGATGCCGAGTTTTTCCGCCACCTCCTGCTGGGACATGCCGCGCAGGATACGCCACGCGGCCTGCAGGCTGACGTTCTCGTTATGCATGACGTCGCACACTTCACCAGGTAATCCTACGTCATCATAACAATCGTGTTCGACTTCAATATCCTCTAGATCATCATCGGTTTCGTCGTCGATTTCTGCCATCTGTAAGCACATACGAAAGTATTCATCATAGGGAATAACGACGTACTGCGCTTTTCCGTCATCGTCCTTAATTAGCTGAACAGCCATAGGGGGCTTTCTCCTCGTGAAGGTAGGTCGTTGATGTTCTGCGCTTGACGGCCAAAACATAACAATGGTTATCGGGATCGTCCCGAAGTGTAATCAGAATGCGGTAATCGCCAACGCGTAGCCGGAATTGATTTTCTGTTGCCGATATTTTTTTGATATCGGGCCGGGGAGCTGAGCGATCGTCCAGCTCAGCAAGTTTTGCTTTGATTCTTCGCTGATATCGGCCATCGATTTTGAAAAACTCTTTCTTTGCATTCTTTGACCAGACAATCTTCATCCGTACCTCCACTGTACGCCCACACAAAGTATAAGGAAATAATAAGGCTATTAGATAAATTCCGAATTTCTAATGGGGTACTGTAGAGCGGGGAAATAACCGGAGAAAGCGGCAAAACGCGAACCGTCGAGGATGCTCGGAAACGCCTCTGCCGGGCGACAGAGGCTTGCAGGGAGATTGCGATCAGGCGTTCAAACCGCCGTCCACATCCAGGCCGGTGCCGGAGATCTGCCCGGCCGCCGGGCTGGCAAGAAACGTGACCGCCGCCGCGACGTCTTCCGGCTGACCGTAATGACCCAAAGCAATAAGCTGACGCTGAGAGTCAGCCTGTTCCCCGTCTTCCGGGTTCATATCGCTGTTGGTGGGGCCGGGGTGCACCAGGTTAACGGTAATGCCGCGCGGCCCTAAATCACGGGCCAGCCCGCGGGTGAGGGAGTTCAGCGCCGATTTGGTCATCGAGTAAACGGCAATGCCCGGCTGCGCCACGCGGTTTGCCAGACAGCTGCCGATGTTGATAATGCGCCCGCCGTCTGACATGTGCACCAGCGCTTCCTGAATGGCGATCACCACGCCGCGAATGTTGACGTTGATAAGGGCGTCAATGTCCGCCAGCGTCATGGACTCCAGCGGGCCGCCGCGCGCGATCCCGGCGTTGTTGACCAGAATGTCCAGCCCGCCAAGGGAACGCGCCGCATGGGTGACGGCATCCTGAATCGCCTGCGCGCTGGCGCTGTCGGCCTGCACGGCTTCGCTGTGGCGCCCCAGCGCCTTAATCTCATCGGCGACCGCCTGGGCTTTATCGGCAGATTTTTCATACGTAATAATCACATCCGCACCGGCGCGCGCCAGCGACAGGGCAATCGCACGACCCAATCCGCGGCTGGCGCCGGTAACCAGCGCCTTTTTACCTGTTAAATCGATCTGCATGATGACCTCGTTACGAGAGTGGTAAGAATCATCATTAGGTATAGCCTGTCGGCGCGATCAACGGCTGAAGGATTCCACTTTCTCAAACGCGGCGCGCAGAACGTCAGGCGTTAACGTAACAGGTAAATAGTGAATCGACTCCACCGGGCGCAGGGTGTGGGCGATGACCCGATCCAACTCGTCGCGGTTATTGATGTCGACGTCCAGCTCGCGAAGCGTGGTCGGCAGGTTAAAACGCTGGTACGCCGCGACCAGCTGCGCCAGCACGTCGTCCTGGCCGAGCAGGGCGCTCTGCACCAGAATGCCGTAGGCCACCTTGGTGCCGTGCAGGTATTTTTCCGTCTGCGGCAGCACGGTTAAGCCGTTGTGTACCGCATGCGCCGCCGCCACGCGCGTATAGCGTTCGCCCAGGCCGCCGACCATCCCGCCGCCGGCGATGATTGCATCGACCACGTCCCGGAACGCCTGCGTCTGTTCGCCGCGCTGCTGGTCGGCCAGCGCCTCTTCGCTGCGCGCCAGCAGCACGTCGCGGATCGCCAGCGCGCCGTTAATGCCCAGCCGCACGGTCAGCGGCAGGTTCTCCGGCTCTGGTGCCAATACCACCGCTTCGTACCACTTCGCCAGCGTATCGCCGATGCCCGCCAGCAGGTACTCCGCCGGGGCGTTGAGGACGATCTGCGGCTCCACCAGCACCAGGAAGTTGGCGTCGTCGAAGATCTCAAAATGCAGCGCCTGTCCGGCATCGTTGTACCAGACGGAAAGCGGGGTCCACGCCGCACAGGTGGCGGCAATGGTGGGGATACCCACGAACGGCACCCCTAAGCTGCGCGCCACGGCCTTGACGGTATCCAGTACCGCGCCGCCGCCGACGCCAATCACCACGCTGGCGTCGCTGCCGGATTCATTCACCAGATGGGTGACGTCGCGCTCGCTGCAGTGGCCTTTAAACAGCAGGCGTTTCGCTCCCGGCGCGTTAAAGCTCTCGGGCAGGAAAGGGCGCGCGCCTTCGATAGCGCGTTCGCCGTAAATCCACACCGCGCGGGAAAGCTGTTCCGGGGTAAAGAAGTTATCCAGCCTCGCAAGGCTTCCGGGATGAGAGAAGTAGTTCGCCGGGCCAGGCACGACGCGGATATCGGTGTTGCTCATGATGGTGTCCTTTTTGCGGAAGCGCTAACCCGATGTTATGTCTGGACATCCGGATGGCTAATAATATTTCGCTTTAACTTATGCCTTTTCCGTCGTTGTCAGTCAACCGGAGCTGTGAAAAATTCGATAAATCAGAAGAGTAATGAAGGATTTACGCGGATGGTTTCCAGTCGCCTTGAGATGCGCGGTATCAGCCTGGCCTTTTCCGGCTTTCAGGCGCTGTCGCGCGTGAATTTCACCTTAACCGGCGGATCCGTACACGCGCTGACCGGTGCCAACGGCGCGGGAAAATCGACCCTGATGGCGGTGCTGTGCGGGACGCACGACCACTATGAGGGTGAGATCAGCATCAACAACCAGCCGGTGAGCATCCGCGAACCGCTCGATGCCAAACGGCTGGGGATCCACCTTGTGCAGCAGGAAGTGGACGTAGCGCTGATCCCGGGGTTAAGCATTGCCGAAAACATCATGCTCGACCAGCTGGCGCAGCCGGGGCATCGCTTCAGCTGGCGCGCTATCCGCCAGCAGGCGAGACAGGCGCTGGCGCAGCTCGACGTGACGCTGGACGTTCGCCGTTCCATCGACGGCTGTTCGCTGGCCGAAAAGCAGCAGATTTTGCTGGCGCGGGCGCTGTCCCATCACTGCCGTTTTTTGATTCTTGATGAACCCACCGCGCCGCTGGACGCGCATGAGAGCGAGCGCCTGTTTGCGGTAGTGAGACGTTTAAAGCAGCAGGGCATCGGCGTGGTATTTATCTCTCACCGCATTCACGAGCTGAAGGCCATCTGCGACACCCTGACGGTGCTGCGCGACGGCAAGCTGATCGAGTCCGGCCCGATGGCCGATCTTAGCGGCGAAGCGATCGTCGAGAAGATGCTCGGCCACGTGCTGAGCGATATCTATCCGCCCGCGCGGCCGCCGCACGGCGACGAAACGCTGTTACGCGTTGAGGGGCTTCACGACGACGCGCTGCTGAAAGATATCTCCCTGCACCTGCGCAAAGGCGAAATTCTCGGGATTGCCGGGCTGGCGGGGGCGGGGAAAACCGAACTCTGCAAGGCGCTGTTTGGCGCCACCAAGAGCCGCGTGGCGCGCGGTGAGCTGAATCATCAATCCTGGCAGCCGCGCGACCCGGCCGACTCCGTGCTGCGCGGTCTGGCGCTGGTGCCGGAGGAGAGGCGGAAAGAGGGCATTTTTATCGACGAGCCGGTGAGCATGAACCTCGCCGTGTGCGCCGATAACAGCTTTTCGCGCTGGAGCCTGTTTGGCCATCGTCAGGCGTGGCGCTGGGCGGAAGAGGTCATCGCCCGCGTCGGCGTGCGCGCGCGTGGGCCGGGGCAGGTGCTGCGCCGTCTTTCCGGCGGCAACCAGCAGAAGGTCGCCATCGGTAAATGGCTGCGCAATGACGCCAGCGTGCTGATATTCGACGAGCCGACCAAAGGCGTGGACGTGAAGGCCAAAACCGACCTGTTCCAGCTGATTGACGGCCTGGCGCGCGAGGGCAAAGGGGTGATTTACGCCTCGGGCGAGTTTGCCGAACTGGTCGGGCTGTGCGACCGCATCTGCGTGCTGTGGGACGGGCGCATCGTGGCGGAAATCGCCGGGGCCGAGGCCCGCGAAGAGACACTACTTTATTATTCAACCGGAGGAACGGCGTCGTGAGCAAGGCCCTTTCAGTGAACGCGGCGGCGTCTGGCCGCCAGCAGATTTTCGATTTTCTCTACAGGTGGGGCATGCTGTTAACCGTCGTCGCGCTGGTGGCCGTCTTTGGCCTGGCGTCGGACAGCTTCCTCGACCCGAACAACATCATCAATATCCTGCGCTCGATCGCCATCGTGACGGTGATTGCCATTGGCGTGTCGATCTCGTTGACCATCGGCGGGTTCGATCTCTCCGTGGGATCCACCGCCTCGCTGGCGAACGCGCTGGTGATTTCCCTTTTCGTCTGGCACGGCTTTGGCACCACCGAGTCGATTCTGATCACCCTCGCGCTCTGCACGCTGGTGGGTCTGTTTAACGCATTCCTGATCGTCATCCTGCGCATTCCGGACATGCTGGCGACGCTTGCCAGCCTGTTTGTGATCCAGGGCGTGGCGATGACCTACAGCTACGGCGGGTCGATTACCGAGAACATGGTGCTGCCGAGCGGCGACATGGCGGAAGGGACCATTCCGGCGGCGTTCAGCCTGCTGGGGCAGGTGCCGACCATCGTGATCGTCATGCTGGTGGTGACCGTGCTGGCGCAGCTGGGCCTGTCGCTCACTACGCATGGCCGACGCATGTACGCCATCGGCGGTAACCCCGAAGCGGCGCGCCTCTCCGGCATTCGCACCACGCGCTACAAGGTGGCGGCCTACGTGATTGCCTCGCTGCTGGCGGGTCTGGGCGGGATTTTGCTGGCTTCACGCATCGGCTCGTCGCAGGTGAATGCGGGCGGCGGATACCTGATGGATGCGGTGGCGGCGGCGTGGATTGGCTTCTCGCTGGCCGGATCCGGCAAGCCGAACGCGCTGGGAACCCTGGTTGGGGCGGTCATTCTCGGCGTGCTGTCGAACGGGCTGGTGATGCTCTCCGTGCCGTATTACGCCATGGACATTATAAAAGGGCTGGTGCTCGCGGTAGCGCTGGCGATTACCTACATACAAAAACGCTGACAACACAACGGGATAAAAAAATGAAAAAGATTGCACTCTCTTTGGTGGCACTTGGGTTGCTCACGGCTCTGCCAGGCTTCGCGGCCACGCCCGCGCCGCTTCCGGCAGCCATTGCGAACCATGACGGCCCGATCCGCATCGCGGTGATCCGTAACCTCGGCTCAGATGACAACACCACGCAGTTTATTGCTGGCGCAATTCAGGAAGGGAAAAAGCTCGGCTTTAAGGTCAGCACCTTTTTAAGCAACGGGGACGACGCCAAATTCCAGGACTTCGTGAACCAGGCCATCAGCCAGAAGTATGACGGGATTATTCTCTCTCAGGGGCGCGATCCGTACTCCACCGCGCTGGTGAAGAAAGCAGTGGATGCCGGGATCAAAGTCTCCGTCTTTGATACGGCGGTTAACGGCGAGATCCCCGGCGTGACCGTCACCCAGCAGGACGATGCCTCCCTGACGAACCTCTCCTTCGGCCAGCTGGCGAAAGATTTCAACGGCAAGGCCAATATCGTCAAGCTGTGGGTGGCGGGCTTCCCGCCGATGGAGCGTCGTCAGGCGGCCTATAAAGAGCTGCAAAAGCAGTATCCGGACATCAAAGAGCTGGAGTCTATCGGCGCCGTGTCCTCTGACGTGCAGGGCGATACCGCCAACAAGGTGGGTGCGATCCTGGCGAAATACCCGAAAGGCAAAATCGACGCCATCTGGGGAACCTGGGACGCCTTCAGCCAGGGCGCGTATAAGGCGCTGAAAGAGAACGGCCGCACCGAGATTAAGCTCTACAGCATCGACATCTCTAACCAGGATCTGCAGCTGATGCGCGAGCCAGGCAGCGCGTGGAAGGTGAGCGTGGCGGTGGATCCGAAGCTGATTGGCGCGACTAACGTGCGTCTGGTGGCGAACAAGATTGCCGGGGAAGCCACGCCTGCGACCTACGATTTCAAAGCGGCGGCCATTCCTCAGGCGCTGCTGACCGCCCAGCCGGGCCCGGTGAACGTGGCGTCGCTGGGGAAAATCATTCCGGGCTGGGGCCAGACGGAAGATTTTATCGCGCCGTGGTTTGCGACGCTGGAAGCGAAGAATAAATAAAACCAGGCCGGGTGGCGTCAGGTGCGGCCTGATGCCCTCATCCCGGCCCTCTCCCACAGGGAGAGGGGGAAAACCCAAAGGAGCTAACGGTGACGCAAGTACCCCTTCCAGAATACAGCCGCAATATGCGGCTGATTGGCCATAGCGATCAGGGCGGTCGCCCGGACGGCGTGCAGCTGATGGTCCATCGCGGTTTCGCCTATATCGGCCATATGGTGTCGCAGGGATTTTCGATTGTCGACGTGCGCGACCCGAAAAACCCGAAAGCGGCGGGCTACGTGCCCGCGCCGCCCGGCACCTGGAACGTGCATCTGCAGGCGCATGACGACCTGCTGCTGGTGATTAACGCCCGGGATCTGTTTGCCGATGCCCGCTTTGCCGACGAGAAGGTCTACTACACCCGCCAGGTGGGGGAGACCGTCAGCGACGTGCAGGACAAAGGCTGGAGCGCCGGGCTGCGGGTGTTTGATATCTCCACGCCCGACAGGCCGCGCGAAATCGGCTTTCTGTCGCTGAGCGGCATCGGCATCCACCGCATCTGGTACGTCGGCGGCCGCTGGGCGTATGTGTCAGCGCTGATCGACGGCTTTACCGACTACATTTTCCTGACCATCGATCTGGCGGACCCGCGTAAGCCTGAAGTGGCGGGGCGCTGGTGGCTGCCGGGGATGAACCAGGCCGAAGGGGAGAAGCCGAACTGGCCGGAAGGGAAACGCTACGCGCTGCATCACGCGATTATCGCGGGCGATACCGCCTACGGCAGCTGGCGCGACGGCGGCCTGACGCTGCTGGACGTGAAGGACCGCACCCGGCCGAAGCTGATTAGCCACCGCAACTGGAGTCCGCCGTTTGGCGGCGGGACGCACACCGCGCTGCCGCTGCCGGACCGCGATTTACTGGTGGTGCTGGACGAAGCGGTGCTGGATAACCAGGAGGACGGCGAAAAGCTGATCTGGCTGTTTGATATCCGCGAGCCGTCGAACCCGGTCAGCATCTCGACCTTCCCGCAGCCGGATGAAACCGACTACGTGGCGAAAGGGGCGCATTTTGGCCCGCATAACCTGCACGAGAACCGGCCGGGGAGCTTTGTCAGCTCGACGCTGATTTTTGCGACCTATCAGAACGCGGGGGTGCGTGCATATGACATTTCCAATCCGTATCGACCGGTGGAAACCGGTGCGCTGGTGCCCGCCGCGCCGGAGAGAATGATGGACACGCGGCCAAATCGCCCGCAGGTGATCCAGTCGTGCGACGTGTTTGTGGATGCGCAGGGGATAATTTACAGCACGGATTATAACGGCGGGCTGTCGGTGATTGAGTATCTGGGATGAGTGCGGTTTGATGCCCTCACCCCGGCCCTCTCCCACAGGGAGAGGGAGAAAACCAAATGTAATCAGCTGTACTGACGCACCCGTGCCACCAGATCTTCGGCGCTGTCGATGCGGTCGGCAATGACTATCAGCGCTTTACCGAGCGTTATCGCGTGGCGCAGGCACTCGTGGCGCATCGCCTCGTCCTGGATGGTGTCGATATCCGCGACGTGGGAAAGCCCGACGCTGCGGCGAATGAGCTCGGTGCCGCAGAAGCCGATGGCGTCATGCCAGACCTTTTTCAGGAACGCGGAGGCATAGCCCGGCGCGCCGAGCGCGGCGTCGCGCGTTTTCTCGTTTGCCAGCGCCTGGAAGCGTTCCGCGAAGGTGTTCCACAGCTCCTGAATATCGGTCAGGCGCTGCTCGCGCGCGGCGGCGGCATCGCGAATGCCCAGGTGCCCCGGCAGGCCGCAGAAGTTCAGCAGCAGGTTGCCGATGGCGGTACCGACGTCAAAGCCAATCGGGCCAAAGTAGCCGAACTCGGCGTCGATGGCCTTCAGGCTGCCGTCGGCCACAAAAATCGAGCCGCTGTGAATATCGCCGTGCAGGAGCGCTTCGGCGTGCGAGAAGAAGCGGTGCTTCAGGGAAGCTACGGCAATTTTAAGCTGCGCGTCGTCGCGCAGGGCCGCGACGTCATTTTCCAGCTCGGCCGGATAGCTGTTGCGTTCGTGGATCTGGTACGGATCGTTGAAGAACAGATCTTCGGTGATCTCGCACATCTCCGGGTTGATGAATTTCGCTACCTGCGCTTTTTTCGCGTGCGGGTGCAGGTAGAAATCGCTGGTGTGGAACAGCGCGTGCGCGAGGTATTCGCCCAGCTGACGGGCCGCCTGCGGGTAGTAATTGTTTTTAATCAGCTCGCCGCGCCAGATGCGATGGCTGGAGAGATCTTCCATCACCATCACCGCCAGCTCCGGGTCGAAGTGGTGGATTTTCACGGTGTGCTGCGGGCTGTGCTGGTAGTGCTCGACCAGCGTTTGCGCTTCAAGGCGGGCGCGGTCCAGCGTCAGCGGCCAGGACTCGCCGACGCAGCGGACGTAGGGCAGCGCCTGCTTAACGACGATGCGGCTCACGCCCGCGCCGTCGAAAACTTTAAAGACCAGATTGAGGTTGCCGTCGCCTACTTCCTGCGCCTCTACCAGCGATGAAGGATCGTCAAGTCCGCCAAACTGCCTGGCATACTCCACGGCGTCCTGAGCGGTAAAGGTACGGTATTGCGACATGGCCTGCTCCTCACGAGTTTTCTAATTAAGACATGTAGACGTCTATACATCTGGATTTCATCCTGACACAATGTGCTACAACAACGCAACAGGGAATTAACGACATGCAGACATTACAGACGACCAGCCTGCGGGTGGCGGATAATCAGCTCTTTATTCTCGATCAGCAGGCGCTTCCGCAGGAGAAACGCTGGCTGGATGCCTCGACGGTAGAGGCGCTGGTCGGGCATATCCACACCCTGCGCGTGCGCGGCGCGCCGCTGATTGGTCTCTCTGCAAGCCTGCTGCTGGCGCTGCTGGCGGAAAACGGCAAAAGCCGCGACGAGCTGGCGTCGGCGCTGGAAACCCTGCGCGCCTCCCGCCCGACGGCGGTGAACCTGATGAACAATCTCGATCGCATGAAGCTCGCCCTGTGGCAGGAAGATTTTGTACCGGCGCTGGTCGCGGAAGCGCTGCGCCTGATTGACGAAGACAAACGTCTTTGCGACGCGATCGCCAAAGCCGGCAGCGCGCTGGTGAAGCCCGGCAGCCGTCTGCTGACCCACTGCAACACCGGCGGGCTGGCAACGGCGGGCGTCGGTACCGCGCTGGGCGTGATTGCCCGCGCGCATCAGGAGGGTAACGTCAGCAGCGTCTGGGTGGATGAAACCCGTCCGCTGCTGCAGGGCGGCAGATTGACCGCGTGGGAGCTTGGCGAGCTGGGCGTGCCGTACCAGCTGATTACCGATTCCATGGCCGCCAGCCTGATGGCAAAAGGGGAAGTGGACGCCGTGTGGGTGGGCGCAGACCGCATTGCCGCCAACGGCGATGTGGCGAACAAGATCGGCACCTATTCTCTGGCGGTGCTGGCGAAATTCCACGGCATTCCGTTCTACGTGGCCGCCCCGCAAACGACCCTCGATCCGGACTGCCCGAACGGGGATGCGATCCCCATTGAGCAGCGCGCCGCCAGCGAGGTGACGGGCGTGGCCGGAAGCTTTGGCGCGGTGCAGTGGGCGCCGGAAAACGCGCAGGTCTATAACCCGGCGTTTGACGTTACGCCTGCCTCGCTGATTAGCGGCTGGGTGCTGGACACGGGCGTGGTCACGCCGGAAGCGGTGGCAAACGGGAAATTCGCCTGAGTCCGGCTATCCTTTAAGGGGCTCCCTTAAGAGGACAATATCGTGACGCTCGATCCTGAAACTGACTTAAAACTGGAGCGCGTGGTGGATGCACCGCGCGACCTGCTGTGGCTGTGCTGGACCACGCCGGAACACATCAAAAACTTCTTCATTCCTGCTCCCCATAAGGTGACCGAATGCGATCTCGATCTCCGCGTGGGCGGGAGGTTCAACACCGTGTTTGAGGTGGACGGTCAGCGGATGGATAACCGGGGCGTATTTCTTGAAATCGACCCGGGTAAAAAGCTGGTCTTTACCGACGGCTATACCGAAGGCTGGAAACCGGCCGAAAAGCCGTTTATGACGGCGATCCTGCTGCTGGAAGATGTGGGCGAGGGCAAGACCCGCTACACGGCGATTGCGCGTCATCCGACGAAGGAAATCCGCGAGCAGCATGAGCAGATGGGCTTCCACGAAGGGTGGGGGATTGTGCTGGATCAGCTGGTGGGGTATGTGAAAGGACTGGAGCGTTGAAGCTCGAGCGGCCTGATGCCCTCACCCCGACCCTCTCCCACAGGGAGAGGGAGCAAACACTAAAAACGGCAGCTCTAGCTGCCGTTTTGCTTTTACCTATGCCAACCGTGGATACGCATCCGCGATGGCATCGCCCGTAAACTGCGCCACCCAGCCTTCCGGGTTATCGAAAATGCGGATCGCCGTAAAGTTCGGCTCTGAGCCCATATCAAACCAGTGCGGCGTGCCCGCGGGAACGGAAATCAGGTCGTTTTTCTCGCACAGCACCTGATACACCTCATCACCAATGTGCAGGCAGAACAGCCCCGCGCCTTCCACGAAGAAGCGCACTTCGTCTTCGCCGTGGGTGTGTTCGTTCAGGAACTTCGCGCGCAGCGCCTCTTTCTGCGGGTTGTCGGCGCGCAGGCTGATCACGTCCCAGCTCTGATAGCCTTTTTCCGCCACCAGCTTGTCGATCGCATGCTGATACGCCGCGATCACGGCTTCGGGCGCGGGATCGTGTCCTAAATCGCGATCCGCCGCCCAGCGTTCAAACCGCACGCCTTTGGCGTTGAGCTGTTGGGCGATCTCGGCGGCGTCGGTGCTGTGCCACTGGTGTTGACTGGCGTCTTTATCGGAATAAATGGTCAATGCGCTCATGAAGGGATCTGCTCCGGATTAATCTCGTCAAACTGGTGGACCTGATGGTGATGGCTTGCGCCGTCATCATCACCGCGAATCAGCTGCAGGGTGCGAAAACCTGCCTGTTCAGCCGCGTCCAGCTCCTGATGAATATCGGACAGGAACAGGATCTGCGACGGGGCGATGCCCGTTTGTGCCGCAATGTTCTGATAGGACTGCACCTCGCGCTTGGCGCCGATGTGGGTATCAAAATAGCCGCTGAACAGATGAGTAATATCACCTTCGTCGCTGTAGCCAAATAACAGTTTCTGCGCGGCGACGGAGCCAGAGGAATAAACATAGAGATCAATCCCTTGCGCTTTCCACTTTTCCAGCGCAGGCAGTACGTCCGGGTAGAGGTGGCCGGTAAAGTCGCCGTTCACGTAGCCGTCATGCCAGATGATCCCCTGCAGGGCTTTGAGCGCCGTGGATTTGCGGTCTTCATCCATAAAGGCAAACAGGGCGTCGATAAGCTCGCTGACGCTGGCGTGCGGGTGACCGATTTCATCACGCAGGTTGTCCAGAATGGATTTGACCGGCTCGGCGTACTGCTGCGCGGTCACGAAGGCCGCCAGCCGCTCACGCGCGTAGGGGAACAAAACGTCATGGACAAAACGGATATCGCTGGTGGTCCCTTCAATATCCGTCACAATCGCGCGAATCATACTCTCTCCAGTTGTCGTAAACGCATTTCGCATTCAAATAAGAATTCTAGTCCTTCCAGATGACGGCGGGCCTCGGCCACGTCGCGTCCCCAGCAGGTTAAGCCATGACCGCGCAGAAGAAAACCATAATTAAGCGGGCGTTCCTGTGCGTAATGGGCGATTCGGGAGGCGAGGGCGTCAATATCCTGGTCGTTATCAAAGACCGGGATAGCCACCGTATCCAGATGCGTGGTCTGCCCGGTGAGGGATTTTTGCATCTCAAAGCCGCTGATGTTGAGCTCGGCTTCTTTGACCAGACGCGACAGCACCGTGGCGTTGACGGTATGAACGTGCAGGACGGCGTTGGCTTCCGGGAACAGGCGATAAATCAGCGTGTGAAGACCGGTTTCCGCCGACGGCCTGCGGCCAGACGGCGCGCGGTTGGTGGCGATTTCAACCTGCAGAAAATCCGCCGTTGTCAGGCTGCCTTTGTCTTTGCCGGATTCGCTGAGCCAGCAGAGGCGCTCGTCCTGACGCACCGACATGTTGCCGCCGGTGGCGGGTGCCCAGCCTTTGGCGCCAATCCAGCGGCAGGCGTCGACAAGATGTGTGAGTTGCAGGTTGTCTGTCATTTCCTTTTACCCTCGCGGCCAGGAATATTCATATGGTTTAGACGTCTAAGCGTCTTGATTGCCAAAGACTAACATCGTGTTATAGTGGCAGCAACATAAGTATTACAAGCAGGCACGACACAATGAGCAATAACGCATTGATTCCTAAGAGTAAACTTCCCAATCTCGGTACTACCATCTTTACGCAGATGAGCGCTCTGGCGCAGCAGCACAACGCCATTAACCTTTCTCAGGGATTCCCGGATTTCGACGGCCCGACCTATCTGCAGGAGCGCCTGGCGTACCACGTGGCGCAGGGGGCGAATCAGTATGCGCCGATGACGGGTGTGCAGGCGCTGCGGGAAGCCATTGCGGATAAAACGGCGGAGCTGTACGGCCATAAGCCCGATGCGAACAGCGACATTACGGTGACGGCAGGGGCGACCGAAGCGCTCTATGCGGCCATCACCGCGCTGGTGCGTACGGGCGATGAAGTCATCTGCTTTGATCCGAGCTACGACAGCTATGCGCCTGCAGTTGAACTCTCCGGCGGCGTGGTGAAACGCGTGGCGCTTCAGCCGCCGCATTTTCGCCCTGACTGGCAGGCGTTTGCTGCGCTGCTGAGCGACAAAACCCGCCTGGTGATCCTGAATACCCCGCACAACCCTTCTGCGACGGTGTGGCAAAAGGCCGATTTCGCCGCGCTGTGGCAGGCGATTGCGGAACGTGAAATTTACGTGCTGAGCGATGAAGTCTACGAGCACATCTGCTTTGCAGAAGAAGGACACGCCAGCGTGCTGGCCCATCCGCAGCTTCGCGAGCGTGCTATCGCCGTCTCGTCATTCGGTAAGACTTACCATATGACCGGCTGGAAAGTGGGCTACTGCGTCGCACCGGCGGCTATCAGCGCCGAGCTGCGCAAGGTGCACCAGTACCTGACCTTTGCCGTGAACACGCCGGCTCAGCTGGCGCTGGCGGATATGCTGCACGCCGAGCCGGAGCACTATCGCGAGCTGCCGCACTTCTATCGTGAACGTCGGGATCTGTTTGTGACGGCGCTCAGCAAAAGTCGTCTGGAAATTTTGCCCTCAGAAGGGACCTATTTCCTGCTCGCCGACTACAGCGCGATATCGGATCTGGACGACGTGAGTTTCTGCCAGTGGCTGACGAAAGAGGTGGGCGTGGCCGCCATTCCGCTGTCTGTATTCTGCGCCGATCCCTTCCCGCATAAGCTGATTCGTCTTTGCTTTGCGAAGCAGGAATCGACGCTGCTGGCGGCGGCAGAGCGCCTGAACACGCTCTGATTATTTCACCGTCCAGGCTTCTGAGTAACGACGGTCTGCAAACAGCTCCAGCAGACCGTTGATTTGCTTGAGGCGCAAGACTTCATCGCCGTCCATTCCCAGCTCCTTGCTTATTCTCTCGTCATTCCAGCCAAGCTGCACCAGCTCGCGAACGATCTCCGACATAGCGTTAATCTGGTGTCGACCCCGCGCCCGGTTGTGACGAATAGTGGCAGCCATACGGTCATGTTTATCCTGTCGGTCCTGGCGCAGGAGGGTAACAGGAAGATAACCCTTGAGCTGGTGCTTCAGTGCCGCCCGATTTTTACCGATTTCATGGCGATGAAAACCATCCACAATTTCGTAATGTTGCGGTTCACTTTCTGTCACAACGATAGGTTGGGTGAATCCATCGAGTTCCAGCGACTTACTGAGCAGCCGTTTTTCTGGCGGGGCAACATTATTGGGGTTGTAGTCGTTAGCGGTAATAGCGTCCTGTCTGATCCAGAGGACGCAGTCTATCGGTTGCGCACGAAACGGACTGTGTTTATGGATCGCTTCACGAAAAGCATTTATGGCGTTAATGCGTTCCTCTTCGGGAAGTGACTGAAGGTACGTTTCCATCTCGTTGATTAGTTTTTGTCGCATAATATGCCCCACTCCTTGCGTTTCGCCTTCACTCTGTCGCTGTAGCGCTGATAATGTTTGGGTTTATTTGGGCTGAACGATAGCGCCCTGCACCAGTAGTCGTTATTCAGGAGAACCTTACAAATACGGCGCCATGAGGGAACATCTTTGGCACCGATATCACCGTCCTGCGTATCGGGAATCTCCTCTGTGCCTCTCTTCTGATACCAGTGCAGATAAATGGCGATTTTATTGCGGTAATGCTCAGCCGTATTTTGCGGCATGCTGTCGAGGAGCAGCATGGCATATTCGCGCCAGCACAGGTGTTCGGGTTTCAGAATTTTTCGGTGACCATAAAAATGGTTATCGTGTCCGGCGTACATCCCCCCGCTGCGCGCACCGCTCACGCGCTCACACATGGCCGCCCAGCGATCGGGCTCAACAACGTGGTAGAGCCATAATCCCTGGCGCTGTTCCGGACCAAAGGGTTCACAAATCCGCATGTAGCGTAGCGGCACGCCGGCCTGAAACATCAGGTCATAGAGTGGGTTATAGCAACACCCTGATTTGGCGAACCAGGTCCATATATCGGCGGTTTTCCAGTCGTAGAGAGGGTAGATATACCAGGCATGTCCTCCCGGTGCGACGGTTGTCCAGGGTTTATCGTCGGCAAAACGCTGTTTACGCGCCGACGCGACAGCCAGAAAACGGTTGTATGACTCATCGGCGCGGATGCCAATCAGTACCGCCGCCGGGCGATTGCGAGAGAACCAGTCGGAGAAACCGCGGACAAAGGTTTCAAACGTCATGCCTGGCTGGTAGAAGGGAAAAAAAGCGGGATCGGTTATCGCATCGTCAGGAGGCTGGCGGACCCATTGTGTGCCGGGTTCCCAGCATTGCCATTCCGGCTGGAATTGCGACAGTGAATTTTGCGTTGTCAGGGGGAGCGCGACCCACCAGAAATGGTCGATGACATCGCTGTACAACTCGCGCATATGTTCCACATGGATAATGGTATGGGAAAACTGCGCTTCCCAGTCGATAAAGAGCACATCTATTTTGATGTTCATCAGTCGCGCCTGCTGGGCAACCAGATGCAGCATGACGGTGGAGTCTTTACCTCCTGAAAAAGAAACACAGATTCTGGGTAAGTTTTCGAGCGTCCATTTTATTCGCTCCCGAGCAGCGGTAAGAACATCCTGGTTTAAAGGGTATTTATAAATTGACATGCTTATTCTCATCCTGAGGAATAAATACCTGACTGTAGCGTCAATACTAATAAGAGGATTATATCAGTCAATAATTAATTGGATATGTAACGGTTATGCCGCGTAATTCTATAACGGTGGTGTATGTTTTAACGGTGTGGTTCCCATTTTGTGCGAGAACCACAGCAATATCTCACGGTAAGGATATTTCTTCAATAAAACTCGCGAATGCCGAGCTATTGAGTGCGGAACGATTGTACATCATGTAAATATCAATGCTGGGGAATTGAATGTCAGTTTCCACTTTTCGCAGGTTGAGGGCTGGCCCATATTGTTCGAAGGCCGGTGCGGGCACTAATCCTATGAGGTCGGACGAACCAATCACCGACAGAAGGGATATAAAAGAGTCGCTGCGATAGACGATATTTCTTTCGGTTAACAGGTTTTCGGCCTTTTCCTGATAGTCTTTGAAGCTGTTTTCATCGTTCAGGTAGGCGGTGAAGTTTTCATTCAGAATCTCTTCACGCGTGGGATTTTCACTGAGACGGGGATGGCCCTCCCGACAAACGAGTACGAAAGGAAGTTTATGGTAGAGGCTACAGGCGACAGAATGATTGTTAGAAGAAGAAAACGAAAATATCAGGTCGGCTCTTCTGTAGGCTAAGAGATCTTCCGCTGAATCAGATGATAGAAAAACATCATGTAATTCAATTGAATAGTTATGGTTTTCCATCAGCAGCTTTATAGGGTCAAGCGTTGCTTTCGTACTCATAAAATGCGGGCAATAAATGACAAAGTTCTTCTTCAACCCGCTGCTGTGCATGATATTGATAGTCTGCTCCAGCTGGTTCAGGTTCTGTTCCAGATGATGATGCAGATTGACGCCGACGGTCGTGGGCGTGATCCCTTTACCGGAACGGATAAACAGAGGATCGTTGAGTTGTCCTCTCAGACGCTGCAGTGACTGGCTCACGGCTGAGGGTGTGATATACAGCGTCTCGGCGGCTTTACTGATACTAAGGTGCTGATAAATGCACTCGAAAATGACTAACAGATTAAGATCGAATTTTTTAAGGTCATACAGGTTTGCCATGTTTCGTCCTGAGGGTACTGCGTTTGCTGTGGTTATCATATAACTGATAACAATAGTTTAAGGCTAACCATTTATAACTCTTTCGGTTAGCTCTCTTAGTTTTAAATTAAATCATCTTAATATATCACAGTGGCAGATTATTGAAATAGCGCTTCAAAAGCGATTGAGATAATTTTATCTTAGGAAAGGGAACAATCATTTTAAATGACAACTGTCATTTATATATTGCGATGGTTTTATAATAAAAATAAATTTATAACGCACCGGAATGATGTTCGACACAACCTATCACAGCCATAGGCAGGAATGCCTCTCTTATGGATTGCTCAATCCCTGCGCGGGTGGTGTAATCAAACGGCTGTTACCGCCTTGATATAAAGGGTTGTAGAGCGCAACGCAACGCCAGTTTCGGCTGGCACTGAATGTACCTGCGGGGAATTCAGGTATCAGGGCCGCCCGTTGAGGCGGCCTTTTTACTTTCAGGCTTTCCTGTAAAAGGTTCACCTTGTTGTCTTGTCGACGTTGTAAGGTTTGGCTGATTGATTTGATAAAGCATACGCATTAGCCCCGATGAATAAAGTTGGTTACCTTACACCTCAACGAAAACACGGAGGAAGTACAGATGTCTTTGATTAACACCAAAATTAAACCTTTCAAAAACCAGGCGTTCAAAAACGGTGAGTTCATCGAAGTTACCGAGAAAGATACCGAAGGTCGCTGGAGCGTCTTCTTCTTCTATCCGGCTGACTTTACCTTCGTTTGCCCGACTGAACTGGGTGACGTTGCAGACCATTACGACGAACTGCAGAAGCTGGGCGTAGACGTTTACTCTGTCTCTACCGATACCCACTTCACCCACAAAGCATGGCACAGCAGCTCCGAAACCATCGCGAAAATCAAATACGCGATGATCGGCGACCCGACTGGCGCCCTGACCCGTAACTTCGACAATATGCGTGAAGATGAAGGCCTGGCTGACCGCGCCACCTTCGTTGTTGACCCGCAGGGCATTATCCAGGCTATCGAAGTTACCGCTGAAGGTATCGGCCGTGATGCTTCTGACCTGCTGCGTAAAGTGAAAGCTGCTCAGTACGTGGCTTCTCACCCAGGCGAAGTATGCCCGGCGAAATGGAAAGAAGGCGAAGCGACGCTGGCTCCATCCTTAGATCTGGTTGGTAAAATCTAAGTTTTGCCCATTCGGCAATCAATGGGCGCACCCGCGCCCATTTCATTCCAGCACCATGATGCAAGTTGCATTCAGGCCGCCCGTATAAGGCAGCTTGCATGATGACGTCTTAAGAGAGGGAAGAACAATGCTCGACACTAACATGAAAACCCAGCTCAAGGCCTACCTTGAGAAACTGACCAAACCCGTTGAGCTGATTGCCACGCTGGACGACAGCGCCAAATCGGCAGAGATCAAGGAACTGCTGGCGGAGATCGCCGAGCTGTCGCCGAAAGTGACCTTCAAAGAAGACAACGCGCTGCCGGTCCGTAAGCCCTCTTTCCTGATTACCAACCCAGGCTCCGACCAGGGACCGCGCTTTGCCGGCTCGCCGCTGGGTCACGAATTTACCTCACTGGTGCTGGCGCTGCTGTGGACCGGTGGTCATCCGTCAAAAGAAGCGCAGGCGCTGCTGGAGCAGATCCGCGATATCGACGGTGATTTCGAATTTGAAACCTATTACTCGCTCTCCTGCCACAACTGCCCGGACGTGGTGCAGGCGCTGAACCTGATGTCGGTTCTGAACCCGCGCATCAAGCACACGGCGATTGACGGCGGTACCTTCCAGAATGAAATCACCGATCGCAACGTGATGGGCGTTCCGGCGGTCTATATGAACGGCAAAGAGTTCGGCCAGGGCCGCATGACGCTGACTGAGATCGTTGCCAAAGTGGATACCGGTGCTGAAAAACGTGCGGCGGAAGAGCTTAACAAACGCGATGCTTACGACGTGCTTATCGTCGGTTCCGGCCCTGCGGGCGCGGCGGCAGCGGTGTACTCCGCGCGTAAAGGTATTCGTACCGGCCTGATGGGTGAACGCTTTGGCGGCCAGGTGCTCGATACCGTGGACATCGAAAACTACATTTCCGTGCCGAAGACCGAAGGCCAGAAGCTTGCGGGGGCGCTGAAGGCGCACGTCAGCGACTACGACGTGGACGTGATTGACAGCCAGAGCGCCAGCAAGCTGGTTCCGGCAGCGGTCGAGGGTGGTTTACACCAGATTGAAACCGCGTCCGGCGCGGTGCTGAAAGCGCGCAGCATTATCATTGCCACCGGCGCGAAATGGCGCAACATGAACGTTCCGGGCGAAGATCGGTACCGTACCAAAGGCGTGACCTACTGTCCGCACTGCGACGGCCCGCTGTTTAAAGGTAAACGCGTGGCGGTGATCGGCGGCGGTAACTCCGGCGTGGAAGCGGCTATCGACCTGGCGGGGATTGTTGAGCACGTTACCCTTCTGGAGTTCGCTCCAGAGATGAAGGCCGACCAGGTTCTGCAGGATAAAGTTCGCAGCCTGAAAAACGTCGACATCGTACTGAACGCGCAGACCACGGAAGTGAAGGGCGACGGCAGCAAAGTGACCGGCCTGGAATACCGCGACCGCGTGAGCGGCGACGTGCACAGCGTTCAGCTGTCAGGGATCTTCGTGCAGATTGGTCTGCTGCCAAATACCACCTGGCTGGAAGGCGCGATTGAGCGCAACCGCATGGGCGAAATCATCATCGATGCGAAATGTGAAACCAGCGTGAAAGGCGTGTTTGCGGCGGGCGACTGCACCACCGTGCCGTACAAACAGATCATTATCGCCACGGGCGAAGGGGCGAAGGCGTCTCTGAGTTCCTTTGACTACCTGATTCGCACCAAAACCGCATAACAGAAGAAAGTAAGGCTACACCTGCAATAGCGAGAGGCCACCGAAAGGTGGCCTCTTTTTTTATCTTACGACCATCACCGGTATATGGGTGTGGCGGATCACGCTGGAGGCGTTAGAGCCTAGCAGATGCGTGGTAATGGAAGGGTTGCGCGAACCGATGACCACCACGTCTGCTTTCAGCTCGTTCGCCAGTTCGTTTACCGCATCGCGAACGCTGCCGAATCTGACGTGCGTTTTGATGCGCGAAGGGTCGATGCTGAAGTGGCTGACCATGGTTTGCAGGCGAGTTTCCGCTTCATGCTGCAAATGCTCCTCGAAGCGACGCACGTCGGCGGCAAAGCGGTGCAGGCTCAGGCTGGCGGAGCCCGGCAGTACGTGTAAAAGATGGATAACACCGTCCTGCTGCGCCAGAAACTCCGCATGGCGAACGGCCTTGTCGCTCAGCTCCATCTCAAAAACATCAACCGGCATAATGATTCTCTGATACATACCCGTTTCTCCTTGTTTATAAACGCTGAATTCATTCAACCATAAAATAAAAATGGTTTCTGTAAGCGCCCCGTCAGTTTTCTTATCTCACCAGGATAAATCTCAAAAGCCCCGTATTCCAGGGCAGACCTTCAGGGGTAGCTACCCTTATACACTTACCTGGAACCTTTCGGAGGTCGCATGAAAGCACTTACGTATCACGGTCCGCACCATGTACGCGTCGAGAATGTCCCCGATCCCATTATCGAACAGCCCGACGATATCATTCTGCGCGTCACGGCCACGGCGATATGCGGCTCCGATTTGCATCTCTATCGCGGAAAGATCCCGAAGGTGCAGCACGGCGACATTTTTGGCCATGAGTTTATGGGGGAAATCGTCGAGTGCGGCGCAGAGGTGAAGAATTTGCAAAAAGGCGATCGCGTGGTGATCCCCTTTGTCATTGCCTGTGGGGACTGTTTCTTCTGTCGGTTGCAGCAATACGCGGCCTGTGAGAATACCAATGCCGGGCAGGGCGCCGCGCTGAACAAAAAGCAAATCCCCGCGCCGGCCGCGCTGTTTGGCTACAGCCATCTCTACGGCGGCGTGCCGGGGGGACAGGCGGAATATGTCCGCGTGCCAAAAGGCAACGTCGGGCCGTTTAAGGTCCCGCAACTCCTCTCCGATGATAAGGCGCTGTTCTTGTCAGATATTTTGCCCACGGCCTGGCAGGCGGCAAAAAATGCGCAGATTGAAAAAGGCTCAAGCGTTGCGGTTTTCGGCGCCGGGCCGGTGGGGCTCCTGACTATTGCCTGCGCGCGGTTGCTAGGCGCTGAGCAGATCTTTGTTATCGATCACCACCCGTACCGTTTGCGATTTGCCGAAGCGCGTTACGGCGCAATCCCCATCAACTTTGATGACGATAACGACGCAGCGGAAAAAATCATCGAGCAGACCGCTGGCCAGCGCGGCGTTGACGCCGTGATTGATGCGGTTGGGTTCGAAGCGAAAGGCAGCACCACGGAAACGATCCTCAGCAATCTTAAAATTGAAGGCAGCAGCGGCAAAGCGCTGCGGCAGTGCATTGCTGCCGTTCGACGCGGTGGCGTAGTTAGCGTACCCGGCGTGTACGCTGGGTTTATTCATGGCTTCCTGTTTGGCGATGCCTTTGATAAGGGGCTGACGTTTAAGATGGGCCAGACGCACGTCCATGCCTGGCTGGGTGAACTGCTGCCGCTGATCGAAAAAGGGCTGCTTACCCCGGAAGAGATCGTGACCCATTATCTCCCCCTTGCCGATGCGGAACGCGCCTATAAGGTATTCGAAAAACGGGAGGAGGAGTGCCGGAAGGTGATTCTGGTCCCTGGCGCAGAAACGCCCGAGGCCGCAGAGCAAAAAGTTAAGGGCCTGGTGAACGCTTTCCCGGGTGGGGTTGCATAAGTGCTCGCCTAGCTGTGGCGTTCAAGATAAAGCACGGCCATGACGATAATCGCCGCAATAATCAGAAAAATAAGTGTGATAACCAGTATCTCACTCATGACCGTCCCCACGGCACCAAAACAGATTAAGCGTGGATTAAGGGCTTTTTGCGCGATATAAGAAAATGGGGTGAATTTACGGAAAGAGGATGCGGCTGCATCCTCTGTGCAAAGCGGGTGGGCGCTTGTTCAGAAGTGGTTAACGCAGGTAATCGCCCGCGGCTTCTGGCTGGTAGAGCAGCGCCAGCACTTCAAGATGGGCAGAGGCGCCGCCCGGCAACTCCCAGTGGATGGTATCGCCCGTGCGCAGGCCCAGCAGTGCGGCGCCCACAGGCGCAAGGACAGAAAGCTGTGCGCTGCTGTCGGTCATCTGAGCCGGGTAAACCAGCGTGCGGGTCAGCTCTTCACCGGTGGTCAGGTTGCGGAATTTTACCTGGCTGTTCATGGTGACCACGTCATGCGGCATCGTTTCAGGCGTGCACATCTGTGCCCGGTCGAGCTCCTCATTCAGGGCGTCGGCCACGGGAAGTGAGGCAAACTCCGCTTTTTCCAGCAGCCTGTCGATACGTTCTGCGTCGAGCTCGTTGATGATTATTGTAGGTCTGGACATTTTTACTCCATGTCGTTAATGCTGCGCGTAACGCAGAAACCAATCCAAAAGAAAACCCTCGCCGTCTGGCAGCGAGGGTTTAACTCTCCCGATGATACTGGCTGAGCGCGCAAGTTTGAAGTGATGAAGGTCACATTCATGGTCCATATGAATTTTCGCTGAAATTTATTCAGTCTTCATTCCGGGCGGAATACGTTACGCTGAGTGTCCTGAACCCGGGCGTTGCGCGAAGCGCAATTCGCGTCCGCCCACCAACGAGAGAGAACTATGTACTTCTACCAACCGTCTCAGGGGCACGGCCTGCCGCACGATCCGCTGAACGCCATTATTGGTCCACGTCCGATCGGCTGGATCTCCTCATGCGACAAGGCCGGTCAGCTCAACCTCGCACCGTATAGCTTCTTTAACTGCTTTAACTATCGCCCGCCGATCATCGGCTTTTCCAGCAACGGCTGGAAGGACAGCGTGCGTAATATTACCGAAACAAAGGAATTTGTCTGGAACCTTGCGACGCGCGATCTCGCGCAGGCGATGAACCAAACCTCTGCGATGCTTCCGCACGATCGGGATGAATTCAGCTTTGCCGGACTTACGCCAGCGGCGAGCCAGCTGGTCAACGCGCCCCGCGTCGCAGAAAGCCCGGTGAACTTTGAGTGCCGCCTGTCGCAGTGCATTCAGCTTACCGGTGCCGACGGCACGCCGGTCGATACGTGGCTGGTGCTGGGGGAGGTAGTCGGTATCCATATTGCCGAAACGCTGCTGGAAGAGGGGATTTACCAGACGGCGAAAGCGCAGCCCATCCTGCGTGCGGGAGGGCCGACGGCGTATTATGGCATCAGTGACGACAACCGGTTTGATATGGTGCGCCCGGGCGCGGATCAGTAGCCGGCTTTATCAATCACGAACTGTTTTCCGCAGTTACCCGGATGTGGCTGCGGGGCAAATGACGCCGCAGAAAGCGGGTTGTTAATGGTGTCCGCCTTCAGCGAAACCTGCATCTCGGTCAGATACGCCGGATTGCCGTTGCAGGTCAGCTTGATCGCTTTGATGTTTTCTTTTCCCCAGCTTTTGGCAACGGCACCGTCAAAGTCGCTGCGATTGACGGTTTTCCCGTAATTATCGGCGAGGAATTTACCGACCGCGCTGTTTTTAACTTCCTGATTCATCCGCACCATCGTGCCGAAATAGGCATCTGGATCGAAACTAAAGCAGACGCCATGTTTGGCATATTCATAACGTTCCAGGCAGGAATTACCGCCCGCGCCCGGCATCACGTCGTTGAGCTTTGCGGCTGCGGAAAGCGACAGTCCGGTTTCGGCGGCATCGCATTTGCGGCTGGCCTTCACTTCCGGCATGTTCGGAATGGGGCGCGTGGCGCAGCCAAAACGCATCCACCGACGTTCATCCACGCCGCGGGCGGCAATGGATTTTGGCAGGCCAGGCCATAGCCCGTGGACGGTCAGAAAATCGGCTTTATTATCGCGCTCTTTTTGCAGGCGACATTCATCAGGTTCATTGCGGTTGCGTTCGACCATGCTCTGGCAAAACCCGGTTTGCCAGGACAGAGCCAGCACATAGCGATCGAAATCGCCATACTGTGTTGCCTTCAGCGGTTCCGCCTGTGCGGAGAAGAGACAGAGAGCAAGCGCGATTGCGCCAGACGGGATGACGATATCCTTCCTGAACATATGATTTCCTGATCGAATGAGCACGATTAATTTCTGGAAGTTATTAAAGCACAAAAAGCGCCTACAGGCGCTTTTTGGATATCCCTAATTTAGCTTAGGCTGCGCCGGGTACCAGCACTTCCGTGGCGATAATCACGATAATCAGACCAACTATAACGGGCACTGAGGTGCGTTTGACGACTTCGAATGGCGAGATTTTCGCCATCCCGGCAACGGCGACGACCACACCCGACACCGGCGAAATGGTACGGCCCAGGTTTGACGCCTGCAGCATGGGAATGGAAAGGTAGGCCGGGTTAATACCGGAGGAGTGAGCCAGTTTCGGGATCATCTCAACGAAAGCGTAGAAAGGCGCATTACCGGAACCGGTGGTCATCGCCGCCAGCATGGTGAGCACCACCAGAACCAGCATCAGGATAATACTGGCGGAGCCGAACGAGGTGGCGATAGAAATCAGGCTCTGGATAAAGCCGATCGTGCTCAGACCCTGGGCAAAAACGCCCGCTGCAACCAGCAGGATCACCACGCCAGCGAAGGCATCCGCCATACCGCGATACGCAACTTCCAGACCCGAGAAGACTTTTTGCGTGTTAAAACCGCGCACAAACTCCAGCACGGCGGCCAGCAGCATGCAGATGACCAGAATGGTGATGATGTGCAGCTGTGGACCCCATTTTCCGTCAAAAATCAGCACTCCGACGATCGGGGTGAACGGCAGAATGGCATAGAACGCGGGAGCGGTCGTGGTGATTTCACTCACGTCCATCATTTCATGGCTGATGTTTTCTTTCTTATCGAGATAGCGCTGCCAGAAGAAATGCGCGATCCCCATGCCCACGATGGCAACAATTGAGATCGGTAACGTGGTTTTAAAGGCGAAGTCGATGAGTGACATCTCCGCCGCCTTTGCCGCCAGCACAACGTCGCCGGAGGTCGGGGAGAGAATAATCGCTGCCGGAGACGCGCAAATTGCCGCGGCCGCGCCACGGCTGATACCGACGTTCACCATGACCGGGAACAGCGTCGCCATGAGCAGTACGCCAAGCCCGGTAGCCGACGAAACGGCCAGTGACATCAGGCAGGCGAGGAAATAGGCGGCGACCATTAGCAGATACGGCGAGTTGATGTATTGCAGGGGTTTAGAGGCAAGCTTAACGACCATGTCGTTGGCGCCAATATGGGTCATGTAGGCTGCAAAACCGCACAGCATCATGATCATCATACCCAGATCACCGCCGCGGCTCATGAGCAATATTTTAATGTATTCAACAATATCTGTAGCCGTGTAACCGGTGCTGGTCGCGCTGGCAGGTAACACCTGGTGCCCCATTATTGCGCTGATAATCAGCAGCGTTAGACCGCCGACAAATAATACGCCCGTGGCCGAGTAGCCTTTAATGATGTAGCGTGCGACGCCGACAATGACGACGACTCCAATAAGGAGTTCGAATAACGTAAGCATGATTTCCCCTGTATCTCTGCTGCTATGGAGCACAAAAAATCAAAAAAAAGAAGGATGAAAATGTGCCGAATAATTGGCCTGTTCTTGCTGATTAAAATCAATAAACAGACGACTAAAGAACAGAACAACCGTCTTTTTGCCATGGCCATACATTTATGTCATGAGGGTCTTGACCGTCAGAAATAGCGCAACATGTCCTAATAATGATAACAAATTGTTAATGTTTTGTGTGGTTTTACATGTCACTGATTCAGAACATTAAATGGGTAAAGTCACACCCCTTGTGGGTTTATTTTGAACGCATCGCCGCCTTTCCTTAAGAATATTCCCGAAAAGAAGCTGAATAATTAGGAATAACGCCGATGTCGTTAAGCTTTGATTCAACTACTTTATGGTAAACTTTGCCTCGAATACTAAGAATGGTAATTGCATTGTGATTGTACGTAATACATTTTTCTCTATTTTGTTGTTTATTTTTGGGCAGTTAACGTTTTGTTCTGTTGCACAGGCAGAAGGCAACGCGACGGATAAAGGCTGGTTCTCAACCTTTACGGATAATGTTTCCCAGACATGGACGGCACCTGAACATTATGATCTCTATGTCCCGGCAATAACGTGGCATGCGCGTTTTGCTTATGACAAAGAGAAAACCGATAAATACAACGAGCGTCCTTGGGGCGCGGGTTTTGGCCAGTCGCGCTGGGATGAAAAGGGAAACTGGCATGGCATCTATCTGATGGCCTTCAAAGACTCGTTTAATAAATGGGAGCCGATTGGGGGGTATGGCTGGGAAAAAACCTGGCGGCCGCTAGCGGACGAGAACTTCCACGTCGGTTTGGGCTATACCGCCGGGGTTACTGCACGTGACAACTGGAAATACATTCCAATCCCGGTGCTGCTGCCTTTGGCCTCTATTGGCTATGGCCCTGCAACGTTCCAGATGACCTACATTCCGGGTACGTACAACAACGGTAACGTTTACTTCGCCTGGATGCGTTTTCAGTTTTAACTGACAAAACGTTACATGCTGGTGAAAAAACGCGCAGGCGTTGATTCATAAGCGATAAAAATCTGTCAGTGAAAATTAACGCGACTTTAGTCACTTTTTATCAAAGATCCGCTGGACAAAAGGTCCCACAATTGATGTACTGATAACCGACACAGCATTTGTGTCGTTTTTTAATGTAAAGGTAATTTTGATGTCTAAGATTAAAGGTAACGTTAAGTGGTTTAATGAGTCCAAAGGATTCGGTTTCATTACTCCTGAAGATGGCAGCAAAGACGTGTTCGTACACTTCTCTGCAATCCAGTCTAATGGTTTCAAAACTCTGGCTGAAGGTCAGCGTGTAGAGTTCGAAATCACTAACGGTGCCAAAGGCCCTTCTGCTGCTAACGTAATCGCTCTGTAATTCAGACGCGTCAGCAAGAATTTCAAAACCCGCTCACTGAGCGGGTTTTTTTCGTTTTGAATCAGCCAAGCAGATACATTTTCAGGAAGCTGGCAACGATCAGCACGCTCAACAACACCATTCCTGCGCTCATCAGACTCTGTTTCATTCTGTCACCCTCGTTCAGTATTACATTCAGAGTGACAGAGAAAAATTAAGCCAACATTAACGGTTCGGCTGTTAATGCGCGCTTGCGGAAGAAAATAGCCAAAATGCGATCCCCGTCATCGCAAAGGAGCCGAGCATATTGATCGCCATATTCATCAGCGCCCAGCCGATACGGCCTTCCTGAAAGAGAAAAACCGTCTCCGCAGAAAAGGTTGAGAAGGTGGTCAAACCGCCGCAGAATCCGGTGGTAATCAAAACCTTCCACATTGGGTCGATGTGCGTCATTCGGTTAAACCAGGCCAGCCCCATACCAATGATAAAGGCACCAATCAGGTTTGCGGCAAGTGTTCCCATAGGAATCGCCTGATGCAGGGGGTTAAACCGCATACTCAGAAACCATCGCGCAACGCTACCCGTTCCCCCACCAATAAAAACGGCTAAAAGTAGTTGTAACACGCTAAATACCTGCTATTTGATGTGTAAGAGTAGCGAGTTTAACGCCGTTTATGATGAGGGGACAAATATGTATGTAGCGGTAGGGCAGTTTGCCGTCACGCCTGACTGGCATGAGAATGCGAGAACATGCGTCAACCTGATGATGCAGGCCCGGCAGAAAGGCGCATCGCTGCTGGTTCTCCCCGAGGCGCTGCTGGCCAGGGATGATAATGACCCGGATTTATCCGTGAAGTCCGCGCAGCCGCTGGATGGCGAATTCTTACAGCAATTGCTCGCCCAGAGCGCGGGCAATACGATGACGACGATCTTAACGATCCATATTCCCTCCACGCCGGGTCGCGCGGTGAATACGCTCGTGGCGATTCGTGACGGGGCTATCGTGGCACGTTACGCCAAGCTTCACCTCTATGATGCGTTCAGCATCAAGGAGTCGCGACGCGTTGACCCCGGAGACAATATCCCTCCGCTGCTGGAGATTGACGGATTTAAGATCGGACTGATGACCTGCTATGACCTGCGTTTTCCCGAGCTGGCGCTCCATCTGGCGCTGCAGGGGGCTGACGTGTTGGTACTGCCTGCCGCGTGGGTCAAAGGGCCGTTAAAAGAGCATCACTGGGCAACGCTGCTTGCGGCACGCGCGCTGGATACAACCTGCTATGTCGTTGCCGCAGGGGAATGTGGCACGAAAAACATCGGGCAAAGCAGGGTGGTTGATCCGCTGGGGGTGACGATCGCCGCCGCCGCTGAAGCCCCGCATGTGCTGGTGGCGGAGATAAACTTAGAGAGAATTGCGCTTGCGCGTCAGCAATTACCCGTTCTTCGCAATCGTCGGTTTGCGCCACCGCAATTATTGTGATGTTTTTTTCAACAATGCTTGATTCACCTTGTTACAGATTGCTATTGTGTGCACGCGCAAAATGACCGTTAATACAGTCAGGTTTTGGCGCTGAATGCAGCCTGTTTTAAGTAAAGAAGGTATCTATGGGTGAGATTAGTATTACCAAACTGCTGGTGGTTGCCGCACTGGTCGTCCTGCTGTTTGGTACCAAGAAGTTACGCACGCTGGGTGGTGACCTGGGGGCTGCCATCAAAGGCTTTAAGAAAGCGATGAACGATGATGATGCAGCGGCGAAGAAAAGCGCCGAGGATGACGTCCCGGCAGACAAGCTTTCTCACAAAGAGTGACAGCAACGCCTCAGGGCTTGCGAAAAAAAACCGGCTCATGAGGCCGGTTTTTTTGTATTACTGTAAATGAATATTACAGCATTATTTAACTTCTTCGCCTTTAGCCTGCATATCGGCATGGTATGAGGAGCGAACGAATGGGCCGCAGGCAGCGTGGGTGAAGCCCATCGCCATCGCTTCGGCTTTCATTTCATCGAACTCGTCCGGGCTCACGTAGCGCTGTACCGGCAGGTGGTGACGGCTTGGCTGCAGATACTGTCCCAGGGTCAGCATGGTCACACCGTGGCGGCGAAGATCGCGCATCACCTCGATGATTTCATCATTGGTTTCACCCAGACCCACCATCAGACCAGACTTGGTCGGAATATGCGGATGCGCTTCTTTGAAACGCTCCAGCAGTTTCAGGGACCAGTTATAGTCAGCGCCCGGACGCACCTGACGGTAAAGACGCGGCACGTTCTCCAGGTTGTGGTTAAACACATCTGGCGGCGTCGCGGTCAGGATATCCAGCGCGCGGTCCATACGGCCGCGGAAGTCAGGCACCAGCGTCTCGATTTTGATGTTAGGGCTTTTCTCGCGAATGGCCGTAATACAGTCGGCGAAGTGCTGAGCACCACCATCACGCAGGTCGTCACGGTCAACGGATGTGATAACCACATAACGCAGCGCCATATCGGCGATGGTCTGCGCCAGTTTCTGGGGTTCGTTAGCATCAGGCGCGACTGGACGGCCATGAGCAACATCGCAGAACGGGCAGCGGCGGGTACAGATAGCACCCAGAATCATAAACGTCGCGGTACCGTGATTGAAACATTCAGCAAGGTTCGGACAAGAGGCTTCTTCACAGACGGAGTGAAGACCATTCTTGCGCATCGCCGCTTTGATCCCCTGGATACGCGAAGAGTCGGCCGGAAGTTTGATTTTCATCCATTCCGGTTTTCTTAACAGCGCCTCGCGCTCTGTAGCCACGTTTTTAACCGGGATAAGGGCCATTTTATCGGCATCGCGGTATTTAACACCGCGTTCCATCACAATGGGTTTACTCATAGCGTGCGTGTTCCAGTTGCGAATATCGAAGGAAAGCGTTTCAATTCAAGGGAATGTTGTATTTATCAACTATTTTTGAACGAACGACAGGCAGTATATCATTGAAACGGTCGTTAAAGCAGCCTGCCAGATCGCCAATTTGTAAAATAGTTGTTGTTTTGTGCCTTTTGCCCTGCGGGTTGCAGGGGCTTGTGCTGGCTAAACCTGTCAGAAGGCCTGACGGATGATGCGGATGACGTTTTCCAGGACCGGATCGCGCAAACTCAGCTTGTTGTAATGCAGTGAAATCTCGATAGATTCCGCATTAAGCTGGCTGAGGGGGATGCTTTCCAGCGGCCAGCATTTTTGTAGCAGGCTGTACAGGCGTGATGGCATAACGCACAGCATATCGCTGCTGCCGATCAGGGATGCGGTGGTAAACATATTGTAACTGCTGAAGCTGATCTGACGTTCCGGGAAAATTTCATCAATACGCTGACGAAGCGCATGATTAGATTGCCCTTCGGTCATGAAAGACGAGTGGTCGTAGTTGCGCAGGTTTTCGATGGTTAACGGCTCGCTAAGAGCAGGATGCTGCTGGCGGCAAACCAGTACCAGGTTATCCGCATAAAGCACATTTTGCCCCAGCGCTCTGGCACTGAAGCTGCCGCTTTCAATAATCAGGTCCGTCTGGAACTGGGCAAGCTGAATGTCAGGTTCATTGAGAGGCACATTGCGAAGCAGGAGCTGCGGAGCATGCTCTTTTACGGCCTGGAAGATCGCTGGCATCACCAGCACCCCGACAGAAGGGGAACAGCCGATGGTGATGGTTCGCTGCTTATCATAGCTCCCGGTTAAATCCAGTGCGCCCAGAATCGACTCTAGCCCCTGGCTGATGTACTCGTGGAGATGCGTGGCATAAGCCGTCGGCGTTACCCCCTGGCCCTTACGGATAAATAACGGGTCGGGAAATATAGCGCGAAGCTTTTGGATTGACTGGCTTATTGCTGATGGCGTGAGATTAAGAATTTTCGCAGCGTTAACGATACCCTTATGGACATATACCGCCTCAAAAATAGTCAGTAAATTGAGATCAATATTACGTAAAGTCCGAAAAATTTGCGGCTTGTCTTCGCCACCGGGTTCATTCAGTCGTTTGGCTGGTAAATTATTATACTCCACGCTTTCACTCCGTATACATTCACAATATGAATGATAGTTGAATTTATTTATTATGCTTGTAGAGATTCGTAAAGTGTTGGTTTTGTTTCACTTGTTTATCAAGGGCAAACGGTTGTGTGATAATTGCTCACCTTACTTATGCCGTGTTTGCCATGCTTGCTGGAGGCTAAATAATATGTGACGGTAATATTCGGGCGCTTCGAAAATATAGAATCTGTGGATTATTGTAAAGTGCAAAAGCTGTAAATAAACAGTGGCCCGCCAAATTATCGAGCCATGTTGTATGCTGTATTAAGCAGGGATATATTCGTATGGGGGATTGTTAAGTAGCGCTAACATCTGCTTTAAAAGCACGGGACGAATATGTTCTGGCGTAGCGGTTTCAACCCACTGACGCATTTGCGTCATTTCCATGCCGGCGTAGCCGCAGGGGTTAATGCGCTGGAAAGGCGCAAGGTCCATATTAATATTCAAGGCCAGGCCATGGAATGAGCAACCTTTACGAATACGCAGCCCCAGTGAGCAGATCTTCATTTCCCCAACGTAGACTCCCGGCGCATCGGCGCGTGGATGTGCGTCAATACCATATTCCGCCAGCGTGTTGACGACAGTTTGTTCCAGTAAGGTAACCAGTTCACGCACGCCCAGCTTTCTGCGCTTCAGATTGAGCAGGACGTACATCACCTGCTGACCGGGCCCATGATAAGTGACCTGACCGCCGCGATCGCTCTGAATAACCGGGATATCTCCCGTCATTAACAAATGCTCTGCTTTACCCGCCTGGCCCTGCGTAAATACCGGCAGGTGTTCGACCAGCCAGATCTCATCTGGGGTGCTGTCATCGCGTGAATCGGTGAAGTCATGCATAGCCCGGGAGACAGGCTCATAAGGTTGCAGGCCGAGGTGACGGACCAGAATTTTATCCTGATACAAAACTGCGTCTCCGAAGACGAGGGACAAAAGGTGTGGAGGAGTATATCACAGCGGGGGAGAGGGGTTACCCGGCAAACCGGGTAACCGCAAAGGGACTACAGCACCATACGAACAATTTCGATATTGCCGAGCTCTTCGTACAGCGTTTCCACCTGCTCAATATGTGTCGCAGTGATGGTAATAGAAACCGAGTGGTAGTTGCCCTTGCTGCTTGGTTTTACTGACGGAGAGTAGTCACCCGGCGCATGGCGCTGTACCACTTCAACCACCTGATCAACCAGCTCAGGTTTCGCCAGACCCATTACTTTGTAGGTAAATGAGGTTGGGAATTCAAGCAGTTCGTTAAGTTTGGTTTTCATGTCAGCTCCGGCGTAACGTCAAAAAATAATAACTCCCACGTCAGGTGGGAGTTATCAGGATACTTAGTATATGGGGATCAAAATCACACTTTCAAGTGTTCAATTTTTAACCAAACCAGTGGTGGAACATCAATTTAATGTAATCAATGATTTTGCCGAAGAAATTGCCTTCAGGAATTTCTTGCAGGACAACCAGCGGACGCTGATCGATCGTTTTTCCATCCAGCTGGAAGTTGATCGTACCCACAACCTGGTTTTTCTGCAGCGGGGCATGCAGCTCGGTGCTGTTCAGCACGTAGCTGGCTTTCAGATCCTTCATGCGACCGCGTGGAATGGTCAGATAGAGATCTTTATCAACGCCGAGTGAAGCACGGTCATTGTCGCCGAACCAGACGGGTTCAGACGCAAACTCTTTGCCTGCTTTCAGTGGGTTCACGGTTTCGAAGAAGCGGAAGCCCCAGGTCAGCAGTTTCTTACTTTCTGTTTCACGACCTTTAAAGGTACGGCCGCCCATCACGGCAGAGATCAGACGCATCTGACCTTCAGTGGCAGAGGCCACCAGGTTGTAGCCCGCTTTGTCGGTGTGGCCAGTTTTGATGCCGTCAACGTTCAGGCTGTTATCCCACAGCAGGCCGTTACGGTTGGTCTGACGAATACCGTTGAAGGTGAACTCTTTCTCTTTATAGATAGAGTATTCATTCGGTACATCGCGGATCAGCGCCTGGCCAATCAGGGCCATGTCACGTGCAGAGCTGTACTGACCGTCTGCATCCAGGCCGTGTACGGTCTGGAAATGGCTGTTTTTCAGACCCAGTGCGTTAACGTAGCTGTTCATCAGGCCCACGAAGGCATCCTGGCTCCCGGCGGCGAAGTCGGCCATCGCCACGCAGGCATCGTTACCAGACTGCAGGTTGATACCGCGAATCAGCTGGGAAACAGGAACCTGCATACCCGGCTTCAGGAACATCAGAGAGGAACCTTTGAAAACAGGGTTCCCGGTTGCCCACGCATCGTTACCGATGGTGACCAGATCCGATTCTTTGAATTTACCTGCCTTCATCGCCTGGCCGATAACGTAGCTGGTCATCATTTTGGTCAGACTGGCCGGGTCACGGCGGGCATCGGCATTCTGTTCTGCCAGCACTTTGCCAGAGTTGTAATCGATCAGGATGTAGGATTCCGCGTCGATTTGCGGAACGCCAGGGATCATGGTCTTGATATTCAGGTCATCGGCGTGAGCTGCAGAGAGCGCAGCAGCGCAAAGGGCCGTGGTCAGCGCCATGCGCTGCACAAAACGAGCAGAAAAAGTGGTCTTCATGGTCAGAACTACGACATCCGTGATGGAATTAAAAAAAGTGCCTTACTATAGCAAATGCTATTCAGGCAGGCATCCGACTTTAAGCATGAGTTTGTGAATGTGTTTTACACTAACTGACAATTCGGATACCGCCGGTTAATTATTTCGCAACAGCGATAAATGACTGAAGTTGAGCTTCATTCTGCAGACGCTGCTGCAGGGACGCGGCCTGCGATTTGCTGGCAAACGGCCCCATCTGAATGCGCCAGACCGCGCCGTTCTGCTCAACGCGTCCCGGTACGCCAAACTGCTGGCTCAGACGCTGTTGATACTGCCTGGCCCGGGCCTGATCGCTCACTGCGCCTACCTGAACCACATAGCTGCCGCTGGCCGCTGCTGGAGCCGCCACCGCCGCACTTTGCGTGGCCGCTGGCGCCGTTACGGGAGCCGGCTGGGTCGCTGGCGCAGCAACGGGCGCAGGGGCCGGAGTTGGCTCACTGCCTTCCAGCACGCCCGAGGCTAAGGTCGTCGGTGCGCCAAGAAAGCCGCTACTCTTTACCGGCGCACCGGTAGAATCCTCGCTTTGCAGCGTGTCATTGCTGATCGGGCGTATTTCTCCCCCCGGCTGAGCAGGCTCTGCCGGAGACGAGACGCTTCCCATTCCGCCGTCAAGATTTGGGCGGTCAGGAAGGGCATAGGTCTGTTTTGCCACCGTCGTACACGCGGTACCCGGCCCGGAGAGCGAACCATCCTGTGCGACGATAATCGGGTCAATACGGACTTTGGTGTTGTTCGAGGTGTTCAGGCGATCGGCAGACGCGCGCGACAGGGAAATCACCCGGTCATTTCCGTAAGGACCACGGTCGTTGATCCGCACGACGATCATACGGCCATTCGCCAGGTTGGTGATACGGGCGTAGCTCGGGATCGGCAGCGTCGGGTGTGCTGCCGTCAGCTGCATTGGGTCGAACACTTCCCCGGAAGCCGTCAGGTTACTGCCTGGCTCGGCATCATAAATGGCGGCAAAGCCCGCCTGACTGAAACGGGAAGGATCCTGAACAATTTTATAGCTTTTGCCGTCGCGCTGGTAATCCTGATTGGCACTGGCATTCAGCGGTTCATAAACGGGATCGGCACCGCTAATTTCAACGATCGGGCCATTACACACCGCAGGCTGCGGCGGCGCGACGGTTGCCTGTTGCTGACCATCATCACTTGTGCAGGCCGCAAGTAAACTTGCCGCGATGCAGATCCCCAGCCACTGCTTACGCATTCCGATCCCCTTATTTTTATACGCTTTTTGACAACATTTTTCTGTGGGTATGGATCGACATCACGATACCAAACCCGGCCATCAACACGATCAGTGCCGAGCCTCCGTAACTCACCAGCGGCAGCGGTACGCCTACCACCGGCAGAATACCACTCACCATACCAATATTTACGAAGACATAAACGAATAAAATCAGCATCAACCCGCCGGCCATGACGCGACCAAAAGTGGTTTGTGCGCGTGCTGCAATCCACAATCCCCGCATGATCAGCAGTACGTACAGCGCCAGCAATATTAAGATACCAACCAGCCCCAGCTCTTCCGCCAGTACGGCAAAGATAAAGTCGGTGTGGCGTTCCGGTAAAAATTCCAGCTGCGACTGCGTGCCGTGCAGCCAGCCTTTACCGCGCAGGCCGCCGGAGCCAATCGCAATCTTGGACTGAATAATATGATAGCCCGCGCCCAGCGGATCGGTTTCCGGATCGAGCAGCATCATGACGCGCTGGCGCTGGTAATCATGCATCAGGAAGAACCAGAGGATAGGAATGAACGCTGCAATCAGCACCACCGCGATGCCAATCAGGCGCCAGCTCAGTCCCGACAGGAAAAGGACAAACAGGCCGGAAAGGGCGATAAGAATTGAGGTGCCAAGGTCAGGCTGCGCCGCAACCAGCAGCGTCGGCAGGAAAATCAGCACCAGCGCGATGGCGGTGTTTTTCAGCGACGGCGGACAGACGTCGCGGTTGATAAAGCGTGCCACCATCAATGGAACGGCGATTTTGGCAATTTCCGAGGGCTGGAAGCGGACAACGCCCAGATCCAGCCAGCGCTGCGCCCCTTTTGAAATGGCGCCAAACGCATCTACCGCAACCAGCAAAATAATACAGAAGATGTAGAGATAGGGCGCCCAGCCTTCGTAGACGCGCGGCGGGATTTGCGCCATCACCACCATGATGATCAGACCCATGGCGATCTGGCCGATTTTGCGCTCCATCATGCCGATGTCCTGGCCGCTGGCGCTCCAGATAACCAGGGCGCTGTACACCAGCAGAGCCAGCAGGATCAGCAGCATGGCTGGGTCGATGTGGATTTTATCCCACAGCGATTTTTTATTTGGATTATCCGTCATGATTATTGGTCCTCCGCCGCAGCGGCGGCCGGGTTTTCAGCCGGCAGTTCGGTGTTGTTATCACCCAGCATAATGTGGTCAAGGATCTGGCGCATGATGGTACCTACTGCTGGCCCGGCACCGCCGTTCTCCAGAATCATCGCCACCGCGACCTGCGGGTTATCATAAGGGGCAAACGCCGTCATCAGCTTATGGTCACGAAGACGTTCAGCAATGCGGTGCGCGTTATAGGTTTCGTTGGCTTTCAGACCAAATACCTGCGCAGTACCGGATTTCGCGGCCACTTTGTACGGCGTACCGGTGAAGTACTTATGCGCGGTACCGTTCGGGCGGTTTGCCACGCCGTACATACCGTCTTTCGCAATTTCCCAGAAGCCGGAATGGATGTCACCCACTGGCGCCTCGTGCGGCTGATTCCACGGCACTTTTTTGCCGTCTTCAACCGTACTCTGTAGCAGATGGGGCACTTTTACCACGCCGTCATTGATGAGGATCATCATGGCTTTGTTCATCTGAATCGGCGTCGCTGTCCAGTAACCCTGGCCGATACCCACCGGAATAGTGTCACCCTGATACCACGGTTTTTTAAAGCGCTTCAGCTTCCATTCACGCGTTGGCATGTTGCCAGAACGTTCTTCTGAAAGGTCCACGCCGGTGTAATGCCCGTAGCCGAATTTGCTCATCCACTCTGACAGGCGGTCGATACCCATGTCATACGCCACCTGATAGAAGAAGGTATCCGCAGATTCTTCCAGTGATTTGGTGACGTTCAGATGACCGTGACCCCATTTTTTCCAGTCACGATAGCGCTTATCTGAACCCGGCAGCTGCCACCAGCCCGGGTCAAACAGGCTGGTATTACGGTTGATGACGCCGGCACTCAGCGCAGAGACCGCCACGTACGGTTTAACCGTGGATGCCGGCGGGTAAACCCCTTGCGTCGCGCGGTTGACCAGCGGCGTGTTCGGGTCATTCAGCAGACCGGAATAGTCTTTACTCGAAATCCCATCAACAAAGAGGTTCGGGTCATAGCTAGGCATGGAGACCATTGCCAGGATACCGCCGGTACGAGGATCGGTGACCACAACGGCTGCACGGCTACCCGCCAGCAGGGTTTCGATATACTGCTGAAGTTTGAGGTCGAGCGTCAGATAGACGTCATGCCCCGCCTGAGGCGGCACTTCTTTTAGCTGACGGATCACGCGTCCACGGTTGTTAACCTCAACCTCTTCATAGCCGGTTTGCCCGTGCAGAACGTCTTCGTAGTAACGTTCGATCCCCAGCTTACCGATATCGTGCGTAGCAGCATAGTTGGCCAGCTTGCCATCTTTATCAAGGCGGTCGACGTCTTTGTCGTTAATCTTGGAAACGTAGCCAATCACATGCGTCAGCGCGGAGCCGTAGGGATAGTAGCGACGCTTATATCCCTTCACTTCCACGCCGGGGAAACGGTACTGATTCACCGCAAAGCGGGCCACCTGGACTTCCGTCAAATTGGTTTTAACCGGAATCGAGGTGAAGCGGTGAGAGCGGGCGCGCTCCTTTTTGAAGGCCGCGATATCGTCATCGTTAAGGTCTACAACGCTTTTCAGCGCTTCCAGCGTATCCTGAACATTATCGACTTTTTCCGGCATCATCTCGATTTGATAGATGGTGCGGTTCAACGCCAGCGGGGTGCCGTTACGATCGTAAATAATGCCGCGGCTGGGTGCGATAGGCACCAGCTTAATACGGTTTTCGTTTGAACGCGTCTGGTAGTCGGTAAAGCGGACAATTTGCAGATTATAGAGGTTGGCGATCAGCACGCCGGTAAGCAGCAAAATCCCGGTAAAGGCGACCAGCGCCCGGCGCACAAACAGCGCGGACTCAGCCGTATAGTCGCGAAAAGAATTCTGTAGTTTCATCCGCTGCTTAATCTACCCTGGTCAGTCATTACTCGCGGTGATAGGGGTGGTTGGTAGTAATGCTCCACGCGCGATACAGGCTTTCTGCCACCAGTACCCGAACGAGCGGGTGGGGAAGCGTCAGCGCGGAGAGGGACCAACTTTGTTCAGCCGCCGCTTTGCAGGCAGGGGATAACCCTTCTGGTCCGCCAATCAACAGACTGACGTCACGACCATCCTGCTTCCAGCGCTCCAGTTCTTGCGCCAGCTGCGGCGTATCCCAGGGTTTACCTGGAATATCGAGGGTGACGATGCGGTTTTTGCCAGCGGCAGCCAGCATCAGTTCGCCCTCTTTATCGAGAATACGTTTGATATCAGCGTTCTTGCCGCGCTTCCCGGCGGGAATTTCCACCAGCTCGAACGGCATGTCTTTTGGAAAACGACGCAGATATTCAGTAAAACCGGTTTGTACCCAGTCCGGCATTTTGGTGCCGACGGCGACCAGCTGTAACTTCACGCATTAACCCCAGAGTTTTTCCAGCTCATACAGGCGACGGCTCTCGTCCTGCATGACGTGGACAATCACATCGCCGAGGTCGACTACCACCCAGTCAGCCGTCGCTTCACCTTCAACACCCAGCGGCAACAGCCCTGCTGCACGCGATTCCTGAACCACGTGATCGGCAATTGAAACAACATGACGCGTCGATGTACCGGTGCAGATGATCATGCAGTCGGTAATACTGGATTTACCCTTAACGTCGATAGCGATGATGTCCTGACCTTTCAGGTCATCAATTTTGTCAATAACAAAATCCTGGAGTGCTTTACCCTGCAAGTTTTCCCCCTGGGGTGAATGAGATTGTAAAACTTTGAATTCGTAGCCAGACAGTATACCTGAACTCACGCCTGCGTCGGGACAAATGTCTCCGGCCGGGCTTTTGAAGGCGGGTATCATCCCACCCTCCGCCTGAGATTGCATTGCCATTTTTGTAAAACAATTTCTGTAAAGCAATGATCGGCGGGAAAGTCTGGCAGCGGAGAATAACAGTATGGCTTACCCTGTCAAGGCGGGATAAACAATAAGCCGCTTTTTATGCTCTCCGGCTATTCATCTGCGCTTTTCTGATACAAACCGTGCGCATGGATATAGGCCAGCACCGGGGTCGGCAGCAGATCGTCACACGCTAAACCCTGCTGTAGACGCTCGCGAATGAGGGTTGCAGAGATATCAAACCACGGCGTTTCCGCCAGATAGATCTTCCCGGCAGGCTGGTTGTGAAGATCTTCAACATTATCGGTGAGGTGGTCTTCCAGCCACTGCTGGTACTGCTCTTCGCGCATGGTCAGCGGATAGCCGGGACGGCGGCAGACGAGCAGGTGGCTGTTCTCCAGGATGGTTTCATACTGATGCCACGTAGGGAAATTCAGCAGAGAATCCTGGCCGATGATAAAGGCAAGCGGCTGGTCTGGCCCTTGTTCGGCGCGCCACTCCTGAAGCGTCTGAGACGTCCAGGAGGGCGTGTCGCGACGCAGCTCACGCTCGTCAAGTCGGAATAGCGGTTTATCTGCGATGGCAAGGGCAAGCATCTCTTTTCGCTGCTCGCTGGTCGCCTCGGGCTGTGGACGATGGGGCGGGACATTGTTGGGCATGATGGTGACGCGCTGAAGGCCGATCAGATTCGCCAGAATTTCAACCGGCTTCAGATGCCCGTAATGTACCGGGTCGAAGGTGCCGCCATATAAGGCCTGTAAAGAATGCATGCTATCCATCAATAAAAACGTCTGCCAGCGCCTTGTGGCAGAGCAGGAGAGAAAGACTTTCCAGCTCCGCCCAGACCGACTGGCCATAATCTTGTTTTAACGTGAGCTCAGCGCGCATCAGAAGCTGAACTGCCTGACGAAGCTGTTCATGACTCAGGCGGTTGACGGCTTCGGTGATCAAAGCCCGGCGATTTTGCCACACGCGGTGTTTATCAAACAGCGAACGCAGCGGCGTATGGGCCGACTGACGCTTGAGCGTAATCAGCAGCAATAATTCGCGCTGCAGCGTACGCAGCAGAATAACCGGTTCGCTCCCTTCGAGACGCAGCTGTTGCAAAATATGCAGGGCGCGTTTGCTTTTCGCCGACAGCAGCGCGTCCACCCAGTGGAACGGCGTGAAGTGTGCCGCGTCGTTAACGGCCTGCTCGACGCGCGGCAAGGTCAGCTTGCCATCTGGCCAGAGCAGGGAGAGTCTGTCCAGCGCCTGCGCCAGGGCCAGCAGGTTACCTTCATAGCAGTAGCAGAGCAGTTGGTTCGCCGCATCATCCAGCTGAAGGTTGTTCTGCTTCGCTCTCGCTGCCACCCATTTGGGCAGATGCGCCTGTTCAGGCGTCTGACAGGTGACCTGCACCGCGTGGGCTGCGAGTTGGGTGAACCACGCCGCATTTTCCTGCGCTTTGGTGAGCTTGTTGCCGCGCACAATCAGCAGCAGATCGCTGTGAAGCAGGCTGACCAGCGTGGCCAGCTGTTCATTGATGGCCGCGTTAGGGCCGTTTTCCGGCAGCAGGATCTGAATAGTCTGGCGCGACGCAAAAAGGCTCATCGCCTGACAGAGTGAGAAGAGGGCATTCCAGTCGGTGTTGTTATCCAGCTGGACGGTGTGGTGTTCATCGAAGCCCTGAGAGGCGGCTTCATGCCGCACGGCATCCAGGCTTTCCTGAAGCAATAACGGATCGTTTCCAAGAAGCAGATACGCCGCGCGCAGCCCTTCTTTGAGCTGCGCGCGGAGTTGTTCAGGATACAGCCTGATCATCATTTACCCAGAGAGTTAGCAGCAGGAAGCGTGCCAGCAACCGGTTTTACAACAATGTCAGAGCCTTGTCGGGTAGACGCTGCAATACCTGGCAGTTTACGGATCAGCTGTTCCGCCGCCTTGTCGTACATTTCGTTGATGATAATCTGCTGTTCGGCATCTTTTGCCAACGCCGTCTGCGGGTTATCGAAGAACGAACGGAACACTTTCGTGCTGATCGGATAGATGTCTTTACCCGGGATCAGGACCGCTGCGTTGACCGTCAGCACCATCTGATATTCAGCTGTACGACCGTCCTGGAAGATGGAGGCCGTATCTCTCGACAGACCTCCTCCGATGATACGCAGAGACGGTACATCCTGGCGCAGCGTTTGTTTCTCAACAAGCTCAACGCCGTTCAGACGCAGCTGATTACGAACTGCCCGGCTGAGTGGACCATTCGGATCCGATGAGTCGAAAATCATCGTTTTCATCTCAGCAGGCACCGCCGTGGTATTGCGCAGGTGCCAGCCACAGCCGGCGGTGACAAGCACCGCCAGTGATAAGAGTATTGTTGCCAGTTGTCGCACGTTTCCTCCCGCGCTTAGCCAACGACCAGATTGAGCAGTTTACCCGGTACGTAGATCACTTTACGTACGGTAACGCCCTCAAGATATTTTGCGACCAGAGGTTCCTGGCCCGCGCGCTCGCGAACCTGTTCTTCGGTTGCATCGACCGCCACGGTAATTTTACCGCGGACTTTGCCGTTTACCTGGACCACAACCAGCGTCGTGTTTTCCACCATCGCGGCTTCGTCAGCCTGCGGCCACGGCGCGTTGTCAATATCGCCTTCGCCTTTCAGCTCCTGCCACAGGGTGAAGCTGACGTGCGGAGTGAACGGGTTCAGCATGCGAACGACGGCCAGCAGCGCTTCACGCATTAAGGCACGATCCTGCTCACCGTCCTGCGGGGCTTTCGCCAGCTTGTTCATCAGTTCCATAATAGCCGCAATTGCGGTATTGAAGGTCTGACGACGACCAATATCATCGGTCACTTTCGCAATCGTTTTATGAACATCGCGACGCAGCGCCTGCTGATCTTCAGTCAGTGCGGTGGCGTTCAGCGCCGGGGCATCGCCCAGTGCAGTGTGTTCGTAAACCAGTTTCCAGACGCGTTTCAGGAAGCGGTTCGCCCCTTCCACGCCGGACTCCTGCCATTCCAGGGTCATGTCGGCCGGAGAGGCAAACATCATGAACAGACGCACGGTGTCCGCACCGTAACGCTCAACCATCACCTGCGGATCGATGCCGTTGTTTTTCGACTTGGACATCTTGCTCATGCCGGTGTAGACCAGTTCATGACCTTCGGCGTCTTTTGCCTTAACGATACGGCCTTTCTCGTCGCGCTCGACGATCGCATCAACCGGAGAAACCCAGTTACGCTCGCCGTTAGCACCGACGTAATAGAACGCATCTGCCAGTACCATGCCCTGACACAGCAGCTGTTTTGCTGGTTCGTCAGAGTTCACCATGCCTGCATCGCGCATCAGTTTGTGGAAGAAGCGGAAGTAGAGCAGGTGCATGATGGCGTGTTCGATGCCGCCGATATAGATATCAACCGGCAGCCAGTAGTTTGCCGCATCGGAATCGAGCATACCGTCCTGATACTGCGGGCAGGTGTAGCGCGCATAGTACCAGGATGACTCCATAAAGGTGTCAAAGGTGTCGGTTTCACGCAGCGCAGGCTGACCGTTGACGGTGGTTTTTGCCCACTCAGGATCGGCTTTGATCGGGCTGGTGATACCGTCCATGACCACGTCTTCCGGCAGGATCACCGGGAGCTGATCTTCCGGCGTTGGCATCACGGTGCCATCTTCCAGCGTCACCATTGGGATTGGCGCGCCCCAGTAACGCTGACGGGACACGCCCCAGTCGCGCAGACGGAAGTTAACTTTACGCTCGCCCACGCCCAGAGAGGCCAGCTTATCGGCGATGGCGTTGAAGCCCTCTTCGAAGCTCAGGCCGCTGAATTCACCGGAGTTGAACAGGGTGCCTTTTTCGGTCAGCGCTTGTTCGGACAGGTCGGGTTCAGAACCATCTGCGGCCAGAATAACGGCTTTAATCGGCAGGCTGTATTTGGTGGCAAACTCGTAGTCGCGCTGATCGTGTCCCGGAACGGCCATTACCGCGCCTGTACCGTACTCCATCAGCACGAAGTTCGCTGCCCAGACAGGAATCGCTTCGCCAGTCAGCGGATGCTTCGCATAGAAGCCTGTCGCGACGCCTTTTTTCTCCATCGTCGCCATGTCGGCTTCGGCCACTTTGGTGTTGCGGCACTCGTCGATGAAGGTGGCCAGCTCCGGGTTGTTCTCTGCCGCTTTCTGCGCCAGCGGGTGACCTGCGGCCACGGCCAGGTAGGTCGCGCCCATGAAGGTGTCCGGACGGGTGGTGTAGACAGTCAGGGTCTGGTCGTAGTTCTCAACGTTGAAGGTAATCTCCACGCCTTCAGAACGGCCAATCCAGTTGCGCTGCATGGTCTTAACGGTATCTGGCCAGTGGTCGAGGTTATCCAGATCGTTCAGCAGCTCATCAGCGTAAGCGGTGATTTTGATAAACCACTGTGGGATCTCTTTACGCTCAACTTTGGTGTCACAGCGCCAGCAGCAGCCGTCGATAACCTGTTCGTTCGCGAGAACGGTCTGGTCGTTCGGACACCAGTTAACGGCAGAGGTCTTCTTATAAACCAGGCCTTTTTTATACAGCTCGGTGAAGAACTTCTGCTCCCAGCGATAGTATTCCGGGGTACAGGTTGCCAGCTCGCGGCTCCAGTCATAGCCAAAGCCCAGCATCTTGAGCTGGTTTTTCATGTACGCGATATTGTCGTACGTCCACGGCGCCGGTGCGGTGTTGTTTTTGACCGCCGCGCCTTCCGCAGGCAGACCGAACGCATCCCAGCCGATAGGCTGCAGAACGTTTTTGCCCAGCATGCGCTGGTAGCGTGCAATCACATCGCCGATGGTGTAGTTACGCACATGGCCCATGTGTAGTCGACCAGAAGGATAGGGAAGCATCGACAGGCAGTAATACTTCTCTTTGCTCTCGTCTTCGGTTACTTCAAAGGTGCGCTTCTCGTCCCAGTGTTGCTGGACTTTTGATTCTATCTCTTCCGGGCGGTATTGCTCTTGCATGGCAGCCAGTGGTCCTGTTTTCAATACAGCTACAAATGTAGCCAATGGATGTGGTAATTCAGATCCGCATAGCATAGCCCAAACGCCAGCGTCAAAACAGCCTTTCGCACAAATGCGCTTTGCAGGAATTTACCGGGTCTGTGCTTCACCTGACAAAGCGGCGATGAAATAAGGTCTATTATTAGAAATAGTTACTTACCCGGGAGGCAAAATGATGAACAAGGTTGCTCAATTTTACCGCGAACTGGTGGCGACACTGACGGAACGGCTGCGTAACGGCGAGCGAGATATCGACGCGCTGGTGGAGCAAGCGCGTGCCCGCGTGACGCAAACGGGTGAGTTAACGCGAACCGAAGTGGAAGAGGTGACGCGCGCCGTGCGTCGCGATCTGGAAGAGTTCGCGCGCAGCTACCAGGAGAGCCAGGAGGAGGTCACGGACAGCGTTTTTATGCGGGTGATTAAAGAGAGCCTGTGGCAAGAGCTGGCCGACATCACGGATAAAACGCAGCTGGAGTGGCGCGAGGTCTTTCAGGATTTGAACCATCACGGTGTGTATCACAGTGGTGAGGTGGTCGGCTTGGGAAATCTGGTATGTGAGAATTGCCACCATCATTTTGCGGTATATACGCCGGATGTCCTGCCGCTGTGTCCGAAATGCGGCCACGATCAGTTCCAGCGTCGGCCGTTTGAGCCCTAAATAAAAGCAAAACTCTCTGCTCCCTCTCCCCGTGGGAGAGGGCGGGGGTGAGGGCATCAGGCCACAAAAGGTAAAAGCAAAACGGCAACCCCGTTGCCGTTTTTAGTGTTTGCTCCCTCTCCCCGTGGGAGAGGGTTGGGGTGAGGGCATCAGGCCGCACAATAGTAAGCCAGTCTCTCCGCCAGCAAATCCACAAACGCCTCGCGGTCGATGTCCACCATCACCGTGGTATTAGGTTTATTCCCCGTCAGCGAGTAGTAATCTACCACCGTCATTCCCTGGGTGTATTTTCCCTGCGTCTCAACACCAACCCATCTGTCCACCGTGGTGAACATCTCCGGCTTCAGTAGCCAGGCAATGGTGCACGGGTCGTGCAGCGGCGCGCCGTGGAAGCCCCATTTCTCTGCTTTGTGATACTCCATAAAGAAGTCGAGCAGCTCGGCTACGGTTGTCGCGACCGTATTACCCACGGAGCGGAATCGCTCAATATCGTCCGCCGTAATCTGCGCGCGGTGGGTAACGTCCAGTCCCGCCATTACAATCGGTAAGCCGGACTGGAAGACGATTTCCGCGGCTTCCGGGTCGACAAAGATGTTGAACTCCGCCGCAGGCGTCCAGTTCCCCAGCCCCATGGCCCCGCCCATAATCACAATTCGGGCAATTTTATTATGCAGCTCAGGATGGCTGTTCAGCAGCAGCGCAACGTTGGTTTGCGGTCCGGTTGCCACCAGCGTTACCGGTTCTGCACTCTCACGTAGAACCTTCGCCATCAGCTCCACGGCGGTACAGTTTTGCGGCGTGAAACCCGGCTCCGGCAGTGCCGGACCGTCCAGCCCGCTTTCACCATGAACGTTGTCGGCAATAATCAGCTCGCGTATCAGCGGCTTCACGGCCCCGCCGGCGACAGGAATGTCGGTGCGTTTGAGCAGCGTGAGCATGCGCAGCACGTTGCGCAGGGTTTTGTCCGGCGTCTGGTTTCCGGCGGATGAGGTGACGGCTTTTACCTCGAGTTCAGGGGAGGCAAGAGCGAGGACGAGCGCGATCGCGTCGTCATGACCCGGATCGCAGTCGAGAATAATAGGCTGTGCCATAGCGTTCTCCATACGTAGCGTTATTTTGTGACAAGGTTAACGCTGCAATGTGACGCCGACGAGAGGAACTGAGTGAAAGCGTGAAGCGGTGCGCAATCCGCAGATTGCGCACCGGGAAGATTAGTGCAGGATTTTCGCGAGGAAATCTTTCGCACGCTCTGATTTCGGGTTAGCGAAGAACTCTTCTTTCGGTGAGTCTTCGACAATTTTCCCTTCGTCCATAAAGATTACGCGGTTGGCCACTTTACGGGCAAAGCCCATTTCGTGGGTCACCACCATCATGGTCATCCCTTCGTGCGCCAGCTCGACCATTACGTCCAGCACTTCATTGATCATCTCTGGATCGAGCGCCGACGTTGGCTCATCAAACAGCATTGCCACCGGATCCATGCACAGCGCGCGGGCGATCGCCACACGCTGCTGTTGGCCGCCAGAAAGCTGTGCCGGGAACTTATCGGCATGCGCCGAAAGCCCAACGCGTTCCAGGAGCTTCAGACCTTTCTCGCGCGACGCTTTTTTATCACGCTTAAGCACTTTTACCTGCGCCAGCGTCAGGTTCTCAATAATGGAGAGGTGAGGGAACAGCTCAAAATGCTGGAACACCATGCCAACGTGAGAGCGAAGCTGGGCGAGGTTGGTTTTCTTATCGTTGACTTTGGTGCCGTTGACAACGATCTCACCCTGCTGCACCGGCTCCAGTCCGTTGACGGTTTTAATCAGCGTCGATTTACCGGAGCCGGACGGCCCGCATACCACCACCACGTCGCCTTTTTTGACTTCGGTGGAGCAGTCGGTCAGCACCTGAAAGTGCCCATACCATTTAGAAACATTTTTCAGGGAAATCATTATACCGTCCTTTTCTTCAGCCAGCTGACCAACAGCGACGCGCTTAAACTAATCACAAAATAGACCGCACCCGCAAAGAGCACCATCTCGACCTGCGTACCATCACGTTCACCGATGGTTGACGCGGTACGGAAGAAGTCTGCCAGACTCAGAACGTAGACCAGCGAGGTATCCTGGAACAGCACGATGCCTTGGGTCAGCAGGAGCGGAACCATGGCGCGAAACGCCTGCGGCAGAATAATGAGCTGCATGGACTGCCAGTGCGTCATCCCCAGCGCCAGCGCGGCGCTGGATTGCCCGCGGGAGATACTCTGAATGCCCGCTCGGATAATCTCCGAATAGTAAGCGGCCTCGAACATTGAGAACGCCACCATGGCGGAGATCAGACGGATATCGGTTTTCGGCGACAGCCCCAGCACGTTCTGCAGGAAGCCGGGCACAATCAGGTAAAACCACAGCAGCACCATCACCAGCGGGATGGAGCGGAACACGTTAACGTAGGCGGTCGCAAACCAGGCGAGCGGCTTAAAGCTCGACAGGCGCATGACGGCCAGCAGGGTGCCCCAGACGATACCAATGATGATGGCAATAACGGTGATTTTTAAGGTAATCACCAGGCCATCAAGCAGGTAAGGCATGGATGGAACGATAGAACTCCAGTCAAATTCGTACATTATTTGCCCCCCAGATTACCCGGCAGGCGGATTTTGCGTTCAACCAGGTTCATCACCAGCATGATGAAAGCGTTAATCAGAACATACGCGAGCGTGATCGCGGTGAAGGATTCCCACGCGTGAGCGGAGTAATCCAGCAGCTTGCCCGCCTGCGCAGCCATATCCACGAGGCCGATAGTCGAGGCGATGGCCGAGTTTTTCACCAGGTTCATCATCTCGGAGGTCATCGGTGGAACGATAACGCGGTAGGCGTTAGGCAGCAGCACGTAGCGGTAGGTTTGGGGCAGCGTCAGGCCCATCGCCAGGCCAGCGTTTTTTTGTCCGCGCGGCAATGACTGAATGGCGGCACGCACCTGCTCGCAAACGCGCGCAGCGGTAAACAGCCCCAGACACATCATGGAGGAGACAAAGAACTGCACGTTCGGATCCAGCTCCGACTTGAACCACATGCCAATATTTTCCGGCAGCAGTTCCGGGATGACCAGATACCAGGTAAAGAATTGCACGATCAGCGGAACGTTACGGAACAGTTCCACATACAGGGTGCCAAGCGTTGAAAGAAAACGGTTAGGGACGGTGCGCAGAATACCGAACAGAGAACCGACAAGAAACGCGATAATCCACGCCGTTATCGATAGTGCCACGGTGACCTGAAAGCCGCTCCACAGCCAGCCAAGATAGGTGGTGTTGCCGAACGGGGCTTGTTGCAGGAATATGCCCCAGTTCCAGTCTATTGACATAATAAACTCCAGAAAAAAAAGGGTAGCAGCGCTACCCTCGAAGATTGGTGAGAAGCTCATTTTTCGCGCTGAGTGGGGAACGACCACTCAACGTATAGTCTGTCCATGCTTCCCGACAATCGAGAGGGCAGGAGATCCCGCCCCTGTTGTTCTAATTAGTTAAGAGCCTTGTCATTTGGAGATTTGAACAGCGCTTTCATGTCGTCAGACAGTTCAAAATTCATGTTCAGGTTTTTTGGTGGAATCGGGTTCTTGAACCATTTGTCGAACCATTTTTCCGCTTCGCCGGAGGTCTGCACCTGAGCGATGGTGTCATCGATCAGCTTTTTGAACTGCGGATCGTCTTTACGCAGCATACAGCCGTAGGCTTCTTTGGACTGCGCGGTACCGACGATATCCCAGTTGTCTGGTTTCTTCGCTTTCGCACGTTCGCCCGCCAGCAGGGCGTCATCCATCATAAACGCGACGGCACGACCGCTTTCCAGGGTACGGAAGGAGTCGCCATGGTCTTTCGCGCTGATGATGCGCATATCCATTTTCTTCTCGTCGTTCAGCTTGTGCAGCAGCACTTCTGACGTGGTACCGGAGGTCACAACAACCGCTTTGCCTTTCAGGTCAGCGAAGTCTTTGATCTCGCCGCCTTTCTTCGTCAGCAGACGAGTGCCCACGACAAAGATGGTGTCAGAGAAGGCAGCCTGTTTCTGACGCTCGAGGTTGTTGGTGGTGGAGCCACACTCGAAGTCAAAGGTGCCGTTTTGCAGCAGTGGAATACGGTTCTGTGAAGTGATTGGGATCAGCTTCACCTGCAGGTCAGGTTTGTTCAGCTTTTTCTTCACAGCTTCAACGATGGCGTTGGAGTAATCCTGTGAATAGCCCACGACTTTTTGCGTGTTGTCGTAGTAAGAGAACGGGACAGAAGATTCACGGTGGCCGACCACGATGACGCCGTTTTTGGCAATCTTGTCGAGAGTGCTGCCTGCTGCAGGCGCATCTTCAGCGTGAACCACGCCTGCAGACATTCCCATAACCAGCATTGCTGTGGCCAGTTTACGTAATTGCATACCCAACTCCTTTTTTATCAGCGCCAGCGACGCATTGATACCCATTGTGATGTTGTTATATCTCGCGCAATGCGAGTGCAGTGTTATGCAAGCTTGTTAACATTTAGTCTGGCTTAATGTAAAGATTTTGCTGCGTTATTGTTTATTTTTGCGAAGCGCGCCGCACCAATCAGAGGCAAATATCTCCCGTTGCACCGTTTCGGTGCTACCGATGATCTACGCTGGTGCGACAAAGTTGCACGTTAAGCCAAACTGCGTTTACCTGAATAAACAAAGCAATAGGCGTGCCAGAATGGGAGTCTGGAGAAAATTGTCGGGTGGCGGCTACGCCACCCGGCAACAGGAGGGAAGGTTATTTCCGACGCTGACGCAGGCTCATCAGCACCGCGCCAAAGCCGAACAGCACGGTCAGTATCCACAGCGGCCAGTTGCCGGTGCGCGCGTATGGCGTCAGCCCGGTGGTTGGCGTGACTTTAGTGGTCAGTACCTCACGGGTAAACTGCGGGATCATCGCCTGAATTTCACCCTGCGGACCAATCACAGCCGTGATGCCGTTGTTGGTACTGCGCAGCAGCGGACGCGCCAGCTCCAGAGAGCGCATACGTGCCATCTGGAAGTGCTGCCACGGGCCGATTGACTTACCAAACCAGGCGTCGTTGGAGATGGTCAGCAGATAGTCAGTATCCGGGCGGAAGTTATCGCGTACCTGCTCGCCGAGAATGATTTCGTAGCAGATGGCCGCCGTCAGGGCCAGGCCGTGCGCGTGCAGCTGAGGCTGTACGTACGGGCCGCGGCTGAAAGAGGACATCGGCAGGTCAAAGAACGGGGCCAGCGGGCGCAGAATCGACTCCAGCGGGACAAATTCACCAAACGGCACCAGGTGGTTCTTGTTGTACCGGTCAGTGGAGTGGTAGCTGTACTCGCTATCTTTCCCGAGCGTAATGATGCTGTTGTAGGTGTCGTAGCGGTTCTGCTGATTCAGACGCGCATCGACAATCCCGGTGATCAGCGTGCTGCCGCGCGCCAGCAGCAGGTCGTTCATCATGTTGAGGAACGGCTGCTGGTTAATTTCCAGATCGGGGATCGCAGATTCCGGCCAGATAATCAGCTGGGATTTACCCATCACCTCTTCGGTGGCGTTGGCGTAGATCTTCAGCGTATTCAGCAGCTCTTTCTCATCCCACTTCATAGACTGCGGAATATTCCCCTGCACCATGGACACCTGCAGGGTGCGCTCTGGCTCGGGCGTGAACCACTGGATATAGCGCAGCGGGAAGGGCAGGGCAAACAGCACCAGCGCCACAGCCAGCGGCTTCCAGCAGCGCTGGACCAGCGCCAGGACCAGCAGACCGCTCACCACCATCAGCAGGAAGTTGATGGCCTCAACGCCCATTACCGGCGCCAGCCCTTTCAGCGGGCCGTCAATCTGGCTGTAGCCGAACTGCAGCCACGGGAAGCCCGTCAGCACCCAGCCGCGCAGGAACTCGGTTATCTGCCAGACCACCGGCGCGGCAATGGCGACGCGCAGCCAGGTGGTTTTTGGCCACAGGCGAGAAAGGATGCCGGCGAACAGACCGGTATAGAGCGAGAGATACGCGGCGAGCAATACCACCAGGAAGACGTTAACCGGGCCAGGCATACCGCCAAACTGGGCGATGCTGACATAGACCCAGTTGATGCCTGAGCCAAACAGCCCCAGTCCCCAGAAGTAACCGATAGCCGCAGCCTGTACCGGACGACGATTCAGGGTCAGGCCCTGAAGCCCCATCAGGGAGAGAATGGCGGCGGGCCAGATATCGTAAGGAGAAAAAGCCAGCGTACCGCTGGCTCCGAGTAACAGCGCCAGCAGCAAACGGATGCGCTGGCGTTCAAGCAGTGGGGCAAATGCCATTTACATTAATCTTCCAGTTTTGGCACCGGTGAGTCGTCCGGCGTTCTGACGTGAACCTGTATAATACGTCGGCTGTCGGCCATTGCCACTTTGAACTGGTAACCGTCAATGTCAACGGTCTCACCGCGCGCCGGGAGGTGGCCAAAGGCCTGCATCACCAGCCCGCCAATGGTATCGACCTCTTCATCGCTGAAGTGGGTACCGAAGGCGTCGTTAAAGTCCTCAATAGAGGCCAGCGCGCGCACGGTCCAGGTGTGGCGGCTAAGCTGCCGGAAGTCGATATCTTCTTCTTCGTCGTACTCGTCTTCGATTTCGCCCACGATCAGCTCAAGAATATCCTCGATCGTGACCAGACCGGAAACGCCACCAAACTCATCAATAACAATCGCCATGTGGTAACGCTGAGAGCGAAACTCTTTCAGCATCCGATCCACACGTTTACTTTCCGGCACAACCACGGCCTGGCGTAACACTTTTTCCATGCTGAAGGCTTCGGCATCGCTGCGCATAAACGGCAGCAGATCTTTGGCCATCAAAATCCCTTCGATGTGATCTTTGTCTTCGCTGATGACCGGGAAACGCGAGTGGGCGGATTCGATGATCACATCGAGGCACTCGTCCAGGGTCTGGTTACGTTTCAGGGTGATCATCTGCGAGCGGGGGATCATGATATCGCGAACGCGCTGGTCGGCGATGTCCATAACCCCTTCGAGCATTTCGCGCGTATCTTCGTCGATAAGGTCGTTCTGCCCGGAATCACGAATCAGCTCCAGCAGTTCATCACGGTTTTTGGGTTCGCCGTGGAAAAGCTGGTTCAGAATGAGGGAGAAAAATCCCTTTTTACTGGTTGTCGTGTCGCTACTGTGTGAATTGTCGTCGCTCATGGCGTTTGTTAAGGGTTCTCTTGTTAGTTCAACGTTTACCGCCACGCGATATCCTTTCGTGGCGGCATGTGAGTCCGTCAGATGACGGACTATTCTTTCTCGGCAATGTACGGATCCTCATAGCCCAGAGCAAGCATTATCTCTGTCTCGAGGGACTCCATCTCTTCCGCTTCGTCATCTTCAATGTGATCGTAGCCGAGCAGGTGCAGGCTGCCGTGTACCACCATATGCGCCCAGTGGGCCTCAAGCGGTTTTTGCTGCTCTTTGGCTTCCTGCTCAACCACCTGACGGCAGATGATCAGATCGCCCAGCAGCGGCATCTCAATGCCCGGCGGCGCTTCGAACGGGAATGAGAGCACGTTGGTCGGCTTATCTTTCCCGCGATAGGTCAGGTTAAGCTCATGGCTTTCCGCTTCATCAACCAGGCGAATCGTCACTTCTGATTCTTCCTGGAACTGAGGAATAACGGCATCCAGCCATTTCTGAAACTGTGCCTCATCTGGCATGCCGGAATTGTCTTCACAGGCCAGCTGTAAATCGAGGATCACCTGACTCATTTCTGTTCTTGCTCCTGCGCTTCGCGCTTACGTTCTGCGGCCAGTTCGGCCTTACGCTTCTGATCCGCCTCTTCCCAGGCTTCATAGGCGTTAACGATACGCGCGACCACCGGGTGGCGTACCACGTCTTCACTGTGGAAGAAGTTAAAGCTGATTTCGTCGACCTCGGCCAGCACCTCAATGGCGTGGCGCAGGCCGGATTTGGTGCTGCGCGGCAGGTCGATCTGGGTGACGTCACCGGTAATGACCGCTTTCGAGTTAAAGCCGATACGCGTCAGGAACATCTTCATCTGTTCGATGGTGGTGTTCTGGCTCTCATCGAGAATGATGAACGCATCGTTCAGCGTACGACCGCGCATGTAGGCGAGAGGGGCCACTTCGATAACGTTACGCTCAATGAGCTTCTCAACCTTCTCAAAGCCGAGCATCTCGAACAGCGCATCGTATAACGGGCGCAGATACGGGTCGACCTTCTGGCTCAGATCGCCCGGCAGGAAGCCCAGCTTTTCACCCGCTTCAACGGCCGGACGGGTCAGCAGAATACGACGGATCTCCTGGCGTTCCAGCGCATCTACCGCAGCGGCAACGGCCAGATAGGTTTTACCCGTCCCCGCCGGCCCCACCCCGAAGGTGATGTCGTGGTCGAGGATATTGGCGATGTACTGCGCCTGGTTTGGCGTACGCGGCTTAATAACGCCACGTTTGGTCTTGATGTTAATGGCCTTGCCGTAGTCCGGCACGCTTTCCGCGCTCTGCTCAAGCACGCGCGCCTCTTTAATGGCGAGGTGAATTTGTTCCGGTTCGATATCCTGAATTTCGCCGCGCATGGGTGATGTATCCACATACAGGCTACGCAGAATGTCCGCAGCGGCGTTGACGCAGATAGGGCGTCCGGTAAGTTTGAAATGATTATCGCGACGATTGATTTCGATACCCAGACGTCGCTCCAGTTGTTTGATGTTGTCATCAAACGGCCCGCACAGGCTCAGCAGGCGAGCGTTGTCTGCTGGCTCAAGGCTAATTTCACGCGTATCTATATTCAAACTGTTCCTCTTTAATTGGTTAACTGACCCATTGCGATAGGACGTAATAAAACGGTCATTACCGAAATTATTCACGCCACAGAATAAAGGCGCAAGCGTTGCGGAAGATATTGGGGACGATGAGAGGAAATACAAGGCCTGCCGGAAAGGCAGGCCAGGAGGATTAAGGCTGGTAAATCCCCACGCCAGAATCGTTTTCTTTACGGGTACGAGAGATCACGGATTCCGGTGACTCGGCAATACGCAGGCCCATTTCGTCCTCGGTGCGTACCAGCTTCGCGCGCAGCGAGTTGGTCAGCACTTCGACAATCTCGACGTCCACGAATTTACCGATCATATCCGGGGTGCCTTCAAAGTTCACCACGCGGTTGTTTTCGGTACGACCGGAGAGTTCCATAATGCTCTTGCGGGAGGTGCCTTCCACCAGAATGCGCTGAACGGTGCCAAGCATACGGCGGCTCCACGCGTTGGCCTGCTGGTTAATACGCTCCTGCAGAATATACAGACGCTGCTTTTTCTCTTCTTCCGGCACATCGTCAACCATATCGGCCGCAGGTGTTCCAGGACGCGCAGAGAAGATGAAGCTGTAGCTGACGTCAAAATTCACTTCACCGATGAGCTTCATGGTGCGCTCGAAGTCATCAGCGGTTTCGCCAGGGAAGCCGACGATAAAGTCGGAGCTGATCTGGATATCCGGACGCGCTTCACGCAGCTTGCGAATGGTGGACTTGTACTCCAGCACCGTATGCGGGCGGCCCATCAGGTTCAACACGCGGTCAGATCCACACTGAATCGGCAGGTGCAGGAAGCTCACCAGCTCTGGCGTATCGCGATACACGTCAATGATGTCGTCGGTAAACTCCATCGGATGGCTGGTGGTAAAGCGAATGCGGTCGATACCGTCAATCGCGGCCACCAGACGCAGCAGTTCGGCAAAGCTGCCGGTGGTGCCGTCGTAGTTTTCCCCGCGCCAGGCGTTCACGTTCTGGCCCAGCAGGTTCACTTCGCGAACGCCCTGTGCGGCAAGCTGCGCAATTTCAAACAGAATATCGTCTGCCGGACGGCTGACTTCTTCACCACGGGTGTAAGGCACCACGCAGTAAGTGCAATATTTGTTGCAGCCTTCCATGATGGAGACGAAGGCGGTCGGGCCATCGGCGCGCGGCTCCGGCAGACGGTCAAACTTTTCGATTTCCGGGAAGCTGACGTCAACGACCGGGCTACGGTTGCCGCGAACCTGATTGATCATCTCCGGCAGGCGGTGCAGGGTCTGAGGGCCAAAGACGATATCCACATACGGGGCTCTCTGGCGGATCAGCTTACCTTCCTGCGATGCGACGCAGCCACCCACCCCGATGATCAGATCCGGATTTTTTCGTTTGAGTAGCTTCCAGCGGCCTAACACGTGAAAGACTTTTTCCTGCGCTTTTTCACGAATCGAACAGGTGTTCAGCAGCAGCACGTCCGCTTCTTTCGCATTTTCAGTCAGCTGGTATCCGTGGGTTGAATCCAGCAGATCGGCCATCTTGGATGAATCGTATTCGTTCATCTGACAGCCCCAGGTTTTTATATGGAGTTTTTTAGTCATCGACTTGCTCAGCTCAGGATTGCAAGCCGCGTATTGTAATGCTTTGGTGGGGTTGTGACCAGTATGAAGGTTATGTGTCTCAGGACCGCAAAAATCCGGTAAACTTAAGGGATTCTCCAATAAGGAAAATTGACCATGACACTCCTACACACCGAAGTTGCCGTTGTCGGCGGCGGTATGGTCGGCGGCGCGCTGGCGCTGGGGCTGGCGCAGCAGGGATTTGAGGTAACGGTAATTGAACAGGCTGCTCCGCCTGCATTCGATCCCGCGAGCAAACCGGATGTGCGCATATCCGCGATCAGCGCGGCGTCCGTCGATCTGCTGCGCGGGCTGGGCGTCTGGGAGGCGGTGCTGGCGATGCGCGCCCATCCTTACAGCCGTCTTGAAACCTGGGAGTGGGAAAATGCCCACGTCGCGTTTGATGCCGCTGAGCTGAAGCTGCCGCGCCTGGGTTATATGGTGGAAAACAATGTGCTCCAGCAGGCGCTCTGGCTGGCGCTGGAGGCGCATCCGAAGGTGACGCTGCGCGTTCCGGCGTCGATTAAGGCACTGCATCCTCACGAGAGCGGGTATTTGCTGACGCTCGACAGCGGCGATGAACTGGCCGTGAAGCTCGTCGTCGGAGCGGACGGCGCTAACTCGCAGGTCAGACAGATGGCGGGAATTGGCGTTCATGCCTGGCAGTATGAGCAGTCCTGCATGCTGATTACCGTCGAGTGCGAGCATGCGCCGGGTGAAAGCACGTGGCAGCACTTTACGCCGAATGGCCCGCATGCCTTTTTACCGCTGTTTGATAACTGGGCATCGCTGGTCTGGTACGACAAACCGGCACGCATTCGCCAGCTGCAGGGGCTTACAATGGAACAATTGCAGCGGGAAATCCGCCTGCATTTCCCGAGCCGTCTGGGCAACGTGACGCCGGTCGCTGCAGGTGCATTTCCGCTCACGCGCCGCCATGCTTTGCAGTATGCCCGTGAAGGGCTGGCGCTGGTGGGCGATGCGGCACACACCATTCATCCGCTGGCCGGGCAGGGCGTGAACCTGGGGTACCGTGATGTCGATGCGTTACTGGATGTGCTGAGCAGCGCCCGCGGGCACGCGGAAAACTGGGCCAGCCATCAGATCCTGAAGCGTTACCAGACGCGACGCATGGCGGATAACTTTATTATGCAGTCGGGGATGGATCTGTTTTATGCCGGGTTCAGCAATGACTTAGCCCCGGTGCGCATTCTGCGTAATATTGGATTGATGGCAGCGGAACGTGCCGGTGGTCTGAAGCGTCAGGCGCTGAAATACGCGCTGGGACTCTAATCTTTTCCCTCTCTCCCAGTGGGAGAGGGTCTGGGTGAGGGCATCAGGCCGCACCATTCTGAACAACAAAAACAAAAAAGCCCGCAGAGCGGGCTTTTTTGTTACTTAAGTGGCTGGGGTGCAGGGATTCGAACCCCGGAATGCTGGTATCAGAAACCAGAGCCTTACCGCTTGGCGACACCCCAATTGCGTTAAACAAACTGCTTAACGACTTTTTAAATTGGCTGGGGTACGAGGATTCGAACCTCGGAATGCCGGAATCAGAATCCGGTGCCTTACCGCTTGGCGATACCCCAACAATTTGTCTTGATTACCGAAAAATCGACAATCTTAATTTGGTGGCTACGACGGGATTCGAACCTGTGACCCCATCATTATGAGTGATGTGCTCTAACCAACTGAGCTACGTAGCCAGTACTGCAATCTTCGATGGCTGGGGTACCTGGATTCGAACCAGGGAATGCCGGTATCAAAAACCGGTGCCTTACCGCTTGGCGATACCCCAATACCGCGGAGAACCGCAAAATCGAAGAAATATGGCTGGGGTACCTGGATTCGAACCAGGGAATGCCGGTATCAAAAACCGGTGCCTTACCGCTTGGCGATACCCCATCCGTGCAACGCTTACCCGGGAATGGTGCGGGAGGCGAGACTTGAACTCGCACACCTTGCGGCGCCAGAACCTAAATCTGGTGCGTCTACCAATTTCGCCACTCCCGCAAAAAAGATGGTGGCTACGACGGGATTCGAACCTGTGACCCCATCATTATGAGTGATGTGCTCTAACCAACTGAGCTACGTAGCCATCTTTTTTCGCGTTACCTTATCGGCGTTGCGGGGCGCATTATGCGTATAGACCCTTGCAGCGTCAACACCTTTTTCAACGAAAATAGCCGGAATGTGACTGTTTGGTTAGGTTGCGAACAGCGTGGCCGAATATTCGGCAATTATTGGTTATTAATCAGATTTAGACGGTGAAATGTGAGGCAAAAAAATCAGGCCCCTGAGGGGCCTGATTGCGATCTGAGTGATTATTTGTAGGCTGACTGGTGAACGCCTACCGCGCGTCCTGACGGATCGTTCATGGATTTGAAAGATTCATCCCATTCAATCGCTTTGGCAGAAGAGCAGGCGACGGACGGGCCACCCGGTACGCACTCCGCGGCACTCGGTACCGGGAACAGCTCTTCAAAAATTTCACGATACAGATAGGCCTCTTTCGAGCCCGGCGTGTTGTACGGGAAGCGGAAGCTCGCGGTTTCCAGCTGTTGGTCAGAAACCTGTTTCGCCGCGACCTCTTTCAGGGTGTCGATCCAGCTATAACCTACGCCATCAGAGAACTGCTCTTTCTGACGCCATGCCACGCTCGCCGGCAGGTAGGATTCAAAACACTCGCGCAGAATATGTTTTTCCATTTTGCCGTTGCCGCACATCTTGTCCTGCGGGTTGATGCGCATCGCCACGTCGAGGAATTTCTTATCCAGGAACGGCACGCGCGCTTCCACGCCCCAGGCCGACATCGCTTTGTTGGCACGCGCACAGTCGAACATGTGTAGCGCCTGCAGCTTACGCACGGTCTCTTCGTGCAGCTCTTTGGCGTTCGGCGCTTTGTGGAAGTACAGGTAGCCGCCAAACACTTCGTCAGAACCTTCACCGGAGAGCACCATCTTGATGCCCATCGCTTTGATCTTACGCGACATCAGGTACATCGGCGTTGAGGCGCGGATGGTAGTCACGTCATAGGTTTCAATGTGATAGATCACATCGCGGATCGCATCCAGACCTTCCTGCACGGTGAAGTGAATCTCGTGGTGCACGGTGCCGAGGTGGTTCGCCACTTCCTGCGCGGCTTTCAGGTCAGGTGCGCCTTCCAGGCCAACGGCAAAAGAGTGCAGCTGTGGCCACCAGGCTTCTGAGCGCTCCTGATCTTCCACGCGACGCGCCGCGAATTTCTTGGTGATCGCGGAGATTACGGAGGAGTCCAGACCGCCGGAGAGCAGCACGCCGTAGGGCACGTCAGACATCAGGTGGCTTTTCACGGAGTCTTCCAGGGCCTGGCGCAGCTCGGCTTTGTCCGTGACGTTGTCTTTTACCGCATCATAGTCGAACCAGTCACGCTGGTAATAGGAGCGGATCTCGCCATCTTTGCTCCACAAATAGCTGCCCGCCGGGAATTCTTTAATGGTGCGGCATACCGGCACCAGGGCTTTCATTTCAGAGGCAACGTAGAAGTTGCCGTGCTCATCGTGGCCCATGTACAGCGGGATAATGCCGATGTGGTCACGGCCAATCAGGTACGCGTCTTTTTCGCTGTCGTACAGGGCGAAGGCGAACATGCCCTGCAGGTCGTCCAGGAACTCGGGCCCTTTCTCCTGATACAGCGCCAGGATCACTTCACAGTCAGAACCGGTCTGGAACGCGTAGCGGTCGCCGTATTCGGCGCGCAGCGCCTGGTGGTTGTAGATTTCACCGTTGACAGCCAGCGCGTGCGTTTTTTTCTCGTTATACAGCGGCTGTGCACCGGCGTTGACGTCAACAATGGACAGACGTTCGTGAGCCAGAATCGCTTTATCACTGGCGTAAACGCCTGACCAGTCTGGTCCGCGATGGCGCATCAGGCGGGACAGTTCGAGTGCCTTTTTACGCAGTTCGCCCGCGTCAGTTTTAATATCCAGTACGCCAAAAATTGAACACATAACCTTCTCCGTTAACCCTGTTGCTTTGTAATGTTGCTTGCTTATGAAAATGCCGCAAAGGGGCAGGGCGCGCAAGCGTTTTACGGGTGAAAACGGAAATAGTGCAACAGTGATTGCGGAATAGTGAAAAAAGAGCACGCCAGAAATTCTTTTATTGATGATTATGCAATGAAACGTGCTTTTTGTTAGATGAGACTTTATTTTTGTAGGCCATAAATGAAAAAACACGCCCTGAGGCGTGGTTCGGTATCAGATGATGTCGATTTCATCGACGGAGGGGTAAATCCAGCTTGGCCGGAACGGCATCGAATCAATGTCATCAAGTTGAGAGACGCCGGAGAGGACCAGAATCGTCTCCAGACCCGCCTGGAATCCGGCCAGAATATCGGTGCGCAGGTTGTCGCCGACAATAACGGTTTCTTCAGAGTGGGCCTGCATCTTGTTGAGCGCGGCACGAATGATCCACGGGCTCGGTTTACCGACTACAAACGGCTGACGACCTGAGATTTTTTCGATACCGGCGCACAGCGCGCCGCAGGCCGGATAAAAACCACGGCCGTGCGTATCCGGGTTGGTCGCGATAAAGCGCGCGCCGCTGGCGACAAAGTATGCTGCCTTATGCATCATCTCCCAGTTAAAGGAGCGCGTTTCGCCGACAATCACGAAGTCCGGGTTCACGTCAGTGATGGTAAAGCCAGCTTTGTACAACTCGTGTATCAGCGCACCTTCACCCACCACGTAGGCTTTTTTCCCTTCCTGACGCTTCAGAAAATCTGCCGTGGCCATTGCCGAGGTATAAAACACGCTGTCCGGAACGTCGACGCCCGCTGTGGCAAAGCGGTTAGCCAGGTCCTGACCGGTTTGGGAAGGGTAGTTCGTGAGCAGAACCAGAGGCATTCCTTTGTCGATGATGCGGTGAAGAAACTCCGCAGCACCCGGCACGGCAACGTTGTCGTGCATCAGCACGCCGTCGATATCACAAATTACATTCTTAATGGTCATGGACAGTCCGACATCAAAAAAAGAAGGCGTTACTATAAGGTCCGATCAACTTTCCAGCAAATGCTGCAGCAGAATTCCGTTGAGCATGGCGCGTTTGACCAGCGCGAACGCGCCAATCGCCGAGCGATGGTCAAGCTTTGAACGAACCACCGGGAGGTTCTGGCGGAATGCTTTCAGCGCCTGGGTGTTAATACAGCCTTCAATGGCGGGGAGCAGCACCTTTTCCGCCTCCACAATTTCACCGGCGATCACCACTTTCTGGGGGTTAAACAGGTTAATGGCGATGGCGATGGTTTTCCCCAGATGGCGGCCTACCTGCTCGATCACTTCACAGGCCAGCGCGTCGCCTTTATTGGCGGCTTTGCAGATGGTGCCTATCTTGCAATCGTCCAGCGTGACGCGGCTTTGGTAACCCTGTTCAAGGAGATGGCGAACGCGCTGCTCGATGGCCGTGTTGGCGGCAATCGTTTCAAGGCAGCCGAAGTTGCCGCAGTGGCAGCGCTCCCCGAGGGGTTCAACCTGAATGTGGCCGATCTCGCCGACGTTACCGTTGCGACCAATAAAAATACGGCCGTTAGAGATAATACCGGCGCCCGTTCCGCGGTGAACGCGCACCAGAATAGAGTCTTCACAGTCCTGGCTCGCACCAAAGTAGTGCTCTGCCAGCGCCAGAGAGCGAATGTCGTGGCCCACAAAGCAGGTCACCTTAAAACGCTTTTCCAGCGCGTCGACCAGCCCCCAGTTTTCAACCTGAATATGCGGCATATAGCGGATCACGCCGCTTTCCGGGTCGACCAGTCCGGGCAGAATCACGGAGATGGCAATGAGTTCACGGATCTTGCGCTGACAGCTTTCAATAAACTGCGCAATGGTATTCAGCAGCGCATGCTCCAGCGTCTCCTGGGTGCGCTCCGGAAGAGGGTAGTGCTCTTCCGCAATGGCTTTACTGCTCAGATCGTACAGCGTGAGCGTGGTGTCATGGCGGCCCAGACGGACGCCAATGGCCTGAAAATTGCGGGTTTCGGTAATAATGGAGATCGCGCGGCGGCCCCCGGTGGAGGCCTGCTGATCGACTTCTTTGATCAGACCGCGCTCAATGAGCTGGCGGGTAATTTTTGTCACGCTGGCGGGAGCAAGCTGGCTCTGTTCGGCTATCTGAATTCGCGAGATTGGTCCGTGCTGGTCAATCAGGCGGTATACCGCCGCACTGTTAAGTTGTTTAACGAGATCGACATTACCGATTTGAGCTTGTCCGCCAGGTGTCATACTTTTACTTACTCAGTGACGACCTCGTTACCATTAACGATGGTCTTAATAATTTTATAATCGTGTGTGAATGCCGTCAGGTTTGCAACCATACCTGGTGCAATTTCGCCGAGCTGTTTATCCACGCCCATTGCGCGCGCCGGATAAAGGGTGGCCATACGCAGGACTTCATCAAGCGCAATCCCGCAATGTTCAACCAGGTTACGCACCCCTTCAATCATGGTTAAAGAGGAACCGCTCAGCGTACCGTTTTCATCCACACACAGTCCATTGCGGTAGTATATTGTTTTACCGGCAAAAATGAACTGCTCAATATTTGCACCTGCCGGTGCGGTGGCATCCGTCACCAGACAAAGCTTGTCACCTTTCAGCCGCTTAGCGTTGCGAATGTTGGTGTAATCGACGTGTAAGCCGTCAGCAATAATGCCGCAGTAAACGTCTGGTTCATCCAGAATCGCCCCGACCAGACCCGGTTCACGGCCTGTGATATACGGCATAGCGTTGTAAAGGTGCGTTGCGAAAGTAATGCCCGCGCGGAAACCGGCTTTCGCTTCTTTCAGCGTCGCGTTTGAGTGGCCAGCTGAAACGATAATCCCGGCACCAGCCAGTTTGCTGATGACATCCGTACCCGTCATTTCAGGCGCCAGCGTCACTTTGGTGATCACATCGGCGTTCGCACACATGTAGTCAACCAGCTCCGCATCCGGTTTACGCACGTAATTCGGGTTATGCGTTCCTTTCTTGACCATATTCAGCCATGGCCCTTCAAGGTGCAGACCCAGCGCCTGGTTAGAGTGTTTGGCCAGGTATTCGCGCATCACGCGGATACCCTGCTTCATGAGGTCATCACTGCTGGTGATGAGCGTTGGCAGATAGCTGGTGCAGCCCGATTTCTCGTTGGCTTTCTGCATGATCTCCAGCGTTTCGACCGTCACCGCATCCGCAGTGTCATTGAATTGCACACCGCCGCAGCCGTTGAGCTGTACGTCGATGAAACCGGGGGAGATTACTGCTCCATTGAGTGAGCGCTGTTCAATCTCCGGCGGCAGTTCTGCCAGCGGACAAACACGTTCAATCAGGCCATCAGCGATAACAATCGCATGGTCATCCAGAATTTCATGGCCGGTATAAATCCGACCGTGGGTTAAAGCGTACATAACGACCCCCGGTTAAAAAAAGCGGCCGCCTCTTGATGAAGAGGCGGTTATTCAATTACAGACCTTTGATGTTCTCAGCTTCTAACTCGTTGAAGTATTTCAGCGTTTTAACCTTCAGCTCCATCGTGGACGGTTCGTCGCAGACGATGACGGATTTAGGATGCAGCTGCAGGCAGCTGATGGTCCACATATGGTTAACGTTGCCTTCAACGGCAGCCTGGAGCGCTTGCGCTTTCACGCCGCCCAGCACCAAAATCATCACTTCTTCGGCATCCAGCAGGGTGCCTACGCCTACGGTCAGGGCGTATTTTGGAACCTGGTTAACATCGCCGTCAAAGAAGCGGGAGTTTGCCACGCGCGTGTCATGGGTCAGCGTTTTAATACGGGTGCGGGAAGCCAGAGATGACGCCGGTTCGTTAAACGCGATATGACCATCATTACCTACACCACCCATGAACAGGTGGATCTTACCGTAAGAACGGATTTTTTCTTCATACTGACGGCATTCTGCGTCAATATCAGGCGCGTTTCCATTCAGCAGGTTAATATTTTCAGATGGAATATCAACGTGATCAAAGAAATTACGGTGCATAAAGCTATGGTAGCTTTCCGGGTGGTCTTTCGGTAAGTCAACGTATTCATCCATATTGAAGGTCACAACATGTTTGAAGCTAACCTGGCCTGCTTTATGCATCTCAACCAGCGCCTTATAGGCGGTCAGCGGCGTGCCGCCTGTCGGAAGTCCAAGAACGAAAGGACGATCGGCGGTCGGTTTAAAGGCGTTAATACGGTTAACGATATGGCGAGCGGCCCATTTACCGACTTGTTCAGCAGTTGCCAGGGGAATCAGTCTCATTGTTCACCTCAAGAGTTTAAGTAGAAGAGTGGGCGGATGGCTATCGGGACCTGATACTTAAGCGTAACCTGGAAACTTTCAGGCCGGATCAATCCGTCTTGATTTTTTGAATGATAAAATAAGTTTTCGCTGTTAGCCAGTATAAGGGAGGGTGAATAACGATATTTGGTGACAAAAATCACAAAAAGTACGCGTTTAATTTGCGATACGAATTAATTTTTCACACACTCACAATGCCAGTGAAGCATCAACTGTATCTATAGTTCGTGACACAATAAAAAACAGAGCTGAGAACATGCCTTAAACGGGGTCTCATAGGGGGAAGAAAGTGAGTATTCTAGGTTATTTACAAAAGGTTGGCCGCGCGCTTATGGTGCCGGTCGCCACGCTGCCTGCCGCAGCCATCCTGATGGGTGTCGGCTACTGGATCGACCCCAACGGCTGGGGTAATACCAGCGCGCTGGCGGCGTTCTTTATCAAGTCAGGTTCCGCCATTATCGACAACATGTCCGTGTTGTTCGCGATTGGTGTGGCTTACGGTATGTCCAAAGACAAAGACGGTGCCGCTGCGCTGACCGGTTTTGTCGGTTTCCTCGTGTTAACCACCCTCTGCTCGCCTGCAGCGGTGGCCATGATCCAAAAAATTCCGGCGGACCAGGTTCCGGCGGCATTCGGTAAGATCAGCAACCAGTTTGTCGGTATCCTTGTGGGTATCATCTCCGCCGAACTGTATAACCGCTTCAGCAGCGTAGAGCTGCCAAAAGCGCTCTCCTTCTTTAGCGGTCGCCGCCTGGTTCCTATCCTGACCTCGTTTGTGATGATCGTTGTTGCGTTCATCATGATGTACGTCTGGCCGATGATCTTCGACGGTCTGGTGAACTTCGGTGAGCACATCCAGAAACTGGGTTCTGTCGGTGCGGGCGTGTATGCGTTCTTCAACCGTCTGCTGATCCCGGTCGGTCTGCACCACGCGCTGAACTCCGTATTCTGGTTCGACGTTGCCGGTATTAACGATATCCCTAACTTCCTGGGTGGCGCACAGTCCATCGAAGCAGGTAAAGCGGTAGTCGGTATCACCGGTCGTTACCAGGCGGGCTTCTTCCCGATCATGATGTTTGGTCTGCCGGGTGCTGCGCTGGCTATCTACCACTGCGCGCGTCCAGAGAACAAAGCAAAAGTGCTGGGTATCATGATGGCGGGGGCGTTCGCGGCCTTCTTCACCGGTATCACCGAGCCGCTGGAGTTCTCCTTCATGTTCGTGGCGCCGGTTCTGTATGTGATCCACGCCGTGCTGACCGGTATCTCCGTGTTCATCGCTGCCAGCATGCACTGGATTGCCGGTTTCGGCTTCAGCGCCGGTCTGGTGGATATGGTGCTGTCGTCCCGTAACCCGCTGGCGACCCACTGGTGGATGCTGATCCCGCAAGGTCTGGTGTTCTTCGCGATCTACTACATGGTGTTCCGTTTCACTATCACCAAATTCAACCTGATGACCCCGGGTCGTGAACTGGCCGTGGCCGGTAGCGAAGCGGATGGTCAGGATGTGAACGTGAGCGGTGCTCAGGATCAGGACGTTTCAGGCCTGGCGCGTCAGTACATCGCCGCTGTCGGCGGTTCTGACAACCTGACCGGTATCGACGCCTGTATCACTCGTCTGCGTCTGAACGTCAAAGACTCTTCCCTGGTGAACGAAGCGCTGGCTAAACGTCTGGGTGCTTCCGGTGTTATTCGCCTGAACAAAACCAGCGTGCAGATTATCGTTGGCTTCGTGGCAGAGAAAATTGCTAATGCCATGAAAACCACTGGTCCGGTAGCCGCAGCAGAAGCTTCTGCCGCACCTGCCGCCGCGCCAGCGGCTGCAAAACCGCAGGCGGTACCGAACGCCAAAACGGTAGCCGCGCTGGTTTCACCGGTAACAGGTGAAGTGGTTGCGATTGAGCAGGTGCCTGACGAAGCCTTCGCCAGCAAAGCGGTTGGTGACGGTGTGGCGGTGAAACCAACGGAAAAAACCGTTGTGTCTCCGGCGGCCGGTACCATCGTGAAAATCTTCAACACCAACCACGCGTTCTGCCTCGAAACCGAAAATGGCGCGGAGATCGTTGTCCACATGGGTATCGATACCGTTGCGCTGAACGGTCAGGGCTTTACTCGCCTGGTGGAAGAGGGCGCTGAAGTGGTGGCCGGGCAGCCGATTCTGGAAATGGATCTGGACTTCCTGAACGCCAACGCGCGCTCCATGATAAGCCCGGTCGTTTGCAGCAACATCGATGACTTCAGTGGCCTGGTCATTCAGGCGAAAGGTCAGGTTGTTGCGGGTCAAACGCCGCTGTATGAGATTAAAGGCAAGTAATCGCTCCTGAGTAGAGTCATGCCTTAAGCGGCGGGGGATATCCTCCGCCGCTTTTTTTTGCAGCAAAAGCCCCCATTATTTTCTTCAGAGACGTTTTAAGGGTTGTCACTACGTCCGGCTTATAAGATCATATGCCGTTATACGTTGTTTACGCTTTGAGGAATCCACGATGAGTGAGGCAGAAGCCCGCCCGAGTAACTTTATTCGTCAGATCATCGATGAAGATCTGGCCAGTGGTAAGCACACCACAGTTCATACCCGCTTCCCGCCGGAGCCGAACGGCTACCTGCATATCGGGCATGCGAAGTCCATCTGCCTGAACTTTGGCATTGCGCAAGACTACCAGGGACAGTGCAACCTGCGTTTCGATGACACCAACCCAGTAAAAGAAGACATCGAATACGTTGAGTCCATCAAGAATGACGTGCAATGGCTGGGCTTCAACTGGTCTGGCGATATCTGCTACTCCTCTGACTATTTTGATCAGCTGTACGCCTACGCGGTTGAACTGATCAACAAGGGTCTGGCGTACGTTGACGAACTGTCTGCTGATGAAATCCGTGAATATCGCGGTACGCTGACCGCCCCGGGCAAAAACAGCCCGTTCCGCGATCGCAGCGTGGAAGAGAACCTGGCGCTGTTTGAAAAAATGCGTGCCGGTGGCTTCGAAGAAGGCAAAGCGTGCCTGCGTGCCAAAATCGACATGGCGTCTCCGTTCATCGTGATGCGCGATCCGGTGCTGTACCGCATTAAGTTTGCGGAACACCATCAGACCGGCAACAAGTGGTGCATCTACCCGATGTACGACTTTACCCACTGCATTAGCGATGCGCTGGAAGGCATTACGCACTCCCTGTGTACGCTGGAGTTCCAGGACAACCGTCGTCTGTACGACTGGGTGCTGGATAACATCACCATTCCTGTGCATCCACGCCAGTACGAGTTCTCTCGTCTGAATCTGGAATACACCGTGATGTCCAAGCGTAAGCTGAACCTGCTGGTGACCGACAAGCACGTTGAAGGCTGGGATGACCCACGTATGCCAACCATCTCGGGTCTGCGTCGTCGTGGTTACACTGCCGCCTCTATTCGTGAGTTCTGCAAACGCATCGGCGTGACCAAGCAGGACAACACCATCGAGATGGCCTCCCTTGAATCCTGCATTCGCGAAGATCTCAACGAAAACGCCCCGCGCGCGATGGCCGTTATCGACCCGGTGAAACTGGTTATCGAAAACTATCCGCAGGGTGAAAGCGAGCTGGTCTCCATGCCTAACCATCCGAACAAACCGGAAATGGGTAGCCGTGACGTGCCGTTCAGCGGTGACATCTGGATTGACCGCGCTGACTTCCGCGAAGAAGCCAACAAGCAGTACAAGCGTCTGGTGCTGGGTAAAGAAGTGCGTCTGCGTAATGCCTACGTCATCAAAGCCGAGCGCGTAGAGAAAGATGCGGAAGGGAATATCACCACTATCTTCTGTTCTTATGACGCTGAAACGCTGAGCAAAGATCCGGCGGATGGCCGCAAAGTGAAAGGCGTGATTCACTGGGTGAGCGCTTCCCACGCGCTGCCGGTAGAAATTCGTCTGTACGATCGTCTGTTCAGCGTGCCTAACCCAGGTGCAGCGGAAGACTTCCTGGCGACCATCAACCCGGAATCTCTGGTGATCAAGCAGGGTTATGCGGAGCCTTCTCTGAAAGCCGCTGAAGCGGGCAAAGCGTTCCAGTTCGAACGTGAAGGTTACTTCTGCCTGGACAGCCGTTACAGCACGGCGGAAAAACCGGTATTCAACCGTACCGTAGGTCTGCGTGATACCTGGACGAAGATCGGCGAATAATATTGCTGGTCTGGTCAATGAGAGACAAACGCCGCACTATGCGGCGTTTTTTTATTTAACGATCAGGGTATTAAGACAGGGCCTAAAAAGGCGTCATAAAAATATCAGGTCAATGAGGTGCTACTTATTTTTCAAAAAAAAGTTTGTATCATTGCGGAAATTAAAAAGGTTATAAAAAAGGAAAGAATTCTCACGTCTAGCTACTGAAATACCTGATAATTCCCCGCCATTCCTCGCCTCCTCACAAATGTTACAAAGCGCTACCAATTATGTGCACTTCGTCATAGTCCTGACTTTTGTCCGCTAAAAAGCATTGATAATTCGCGTCGCGAAAAATAACCTAAAGACGGTAGTTAATTCGAGGGTATTTAAAGCTACCCCTGACCATTTGGTCTTTTTTATTTACGCCGCTTCAGGCGTTTTAATTCGTCAAAGAGGAATAATCTATGCGTACGTTCAGTGGCAAACGTAGTGCGCTGGCGCTGGCTATTGCCGGTGTGACAGCAATGTCGGGTCTGGTGGTGACACCAGAGGCGAAAGCGGCGGGCTTCATCGATGATTCTACCCTCACGGGCGGTATTTATTACTGGCAGCGTGAACGTGACCGTAAAGACGTCACCGAAGACAAATACAAAACCAACCTTTCTCACTCCACCTGGAATGCCAACCTGGACTTCCAGTCAGGCTATGCCGCGGATATGTTCGGTCTGGATATTGCTGCGTTTACCGCGATTGAAATGGCGGAAAACGGCGACAGCGCCCACCCGAACGAAATTGCCTTCTCCTCCAGCAACAAAGCCTATAAAGAAGACTGGTCCGGGGATAAAAGCGGCATTAGCCTTTACAAAGCCGCTGCAAAATTTAAATACGGTCCGGTCTGGGCGCGCGGTGGTTATATTCAGCCAACTGGCCAGACTCTGTTAGCACCGCACTGGAGCTTTATGCCGGGTACCTATCAGGGTGCCGAAGCCGGGGCGAACTTTGACTACGGTGATGCGGGTGCGTTGAGCTTCTCCTATATGTGGACCAACGAGTACAAAGCACCGTGGCACATCGAGATGGACAAGTTCTACCAGAACGATAAAAAAACCAAAGTCGATTACCTGCACTCGTTGGGCGCGAAGTACGACTTCAAAAACGATCTGGTGCTGGAAGCGGCATTTGGTCAGGCACAGGGCTATGTCGATCAGTATTTTGCCAAGGCCAGCTATAAATTTGATGTCGCGGGTAGCCCGCTGAGCACCAGCTACCAATTCTACGGTACGCGCGACAAGGTCAGCAACGGTGGCGTAAACGACATTTATGACGGCACCGCGTGGCTGCAGGCGTTAACCTTCGGCTACAAGGTCGGTCAGGTTGATTTGCGTCTGGAAGGCACATGGGTGAAGGCAGAAGGGCAGCAGGGCTACTTCCTGCAGCGTATGACCCCGACCTACGCCTCCTCCAACGGTCGTCTTGATATCTGGTGGGATAATCGCTCAGACTTCAACGCCGACGGCGAGAAAGCGGTCTTCTTCGGCGCAATGTATGACCTGAAAAACTGGAACCTGCCTGGCTGGGCGGTGGGCGCTTCTTACGCTTACGCCTGGGACGCAAAACCTGCCGATATGGCCACGCCGGACGCATACTACGATCCCAACTATCGCCTGAAAGAGTCTTCCTACAGCCTTGATGCTATCTATACCCTGCAGGATGGCCGTGCGAAAGGCACGATGTTCAAACTGCACTTCACCCAGTATGACAACCACTCCGATATCCCGAGCTATGCGGGCGGTTACGGCAACATCTTCCAGGATGAGCGTGACGTGAAATTCATGGTTATTGCCCCATTCACCATCTTCTGATGAACGCACCGGCGGGCTGAGTCCCGCCGGCATGGAGACTGCACATGATGAAAAAAATCGTAATCGTCGCGTTGCTGGCATCAGGGCTGGCGGCGTGTGCTCAGAATCAGGCGCCGAAAGAGGACTCCCGTCTGAAGGAGGCGTATAGCGCCTGCATAAATACTGCGGAAGGATCGCCGGAGAAAATTCAAGCCTGTCAGAGCGTGCTGAACGTGCTGAAGAAAGAGAAAGCGCATGAGCAGTTCGCGACGCAGGAGAACGTCCGCGTGATGGATTACCAGGCCTGCATCCAGGCGCGTAAAACCGGTAACGATCAGGAAGTGGCGAAGCGTTGCGATAAGATCTGGAACGAGATACGCAATAACAATAATTAAGTGCTTTACGCCCGATGGCGCTGCGCTTACCGGGCCTACAAAGGTGTTATAGCCCGTAGGCCCGGTAAGCGCAGCGCCACCGGGCTTTTTTAGGCAAAAAAAAGCCAGCCTTTCGGCTGGCTCAGAGTATGAATCTTATTATTTCGCGTCGTGCGCGTGATCGTCTTCGCGGCAGTCGCCTTCAGCGCAGTGACCGTAAAGGTACAGGCTGTGGTTCGTCAGGCGGATGCCATGACGCGCCGCGATTTCACGCTGGCGCGCTTCGATGGAATCATCGCTGAATTCAATGACCTTGCCGCAATCGAGGCAGATCAGGTGATCGTGGTGCTGCTGCTGGGTCAGTTCGAAAACGGATTTACCGCCTTCGAAATTATGACGGGTAACAATGCCCGCGTCATCAAACTGGTTCAGCACGCGATAGACGGTAGCCAGCCCAATCTCTTCACCCATGTCGATAAGACGTTTATAAAGGTCTTCCGCACTGACATGGTGATTGTCTGGACCCTGAAGCACTTCAAGGATTTTTAACCGAGGAAGCGTAACTTTCAGGCCAGCCTTCTTTAATGCGGTATTGTTGTCAGTCATGCGGAATCTGTCCTGTTGCTAAACGATTCACTTCTGTAGGAAGTGACAGAAAATGCACCCGGGATAATGCGTCTCATTATAGAACTGCCATGGCTAAATGAAAACTGCAAGTCTCAGGCAAAATATGCTTATAAAAACGTGGTATCACCAACAAACTTGCTCAATGGAAAACCACGTTTTATCAGGGAGACATTGTACAGGTCTGGGCGAAAAAGTTAAAAGATTGTAGCGATTAATTTAATCGGTTTGACCTGGAGCATGGGCGCAACCGCAGTTGCGCCGCGATAAAATCAGGCGTTCAGAATATCATCCAGGTGCAGTTCTTCACGGATCTGCTTCACCCACTTCTCAACGCGCTCTGCGGTCAGTTCTGGCTGACGGTCTTCGTCGATGGCCAGACCCACGAAATGATCGTCATCGGCCAGGCCTTTAGACGCTTCGAAGTGGTAACCGGCGGTCGGCCAGTGGCCTACGATAACCGCGCCGTTCGGCTCAATGATATCGCGGATGGTGCCCAGCGCGTCACAGAAGTATTCGGCGTAGTCTTCCTGATCGCCACAGCCAAACAGGGCGACCAGCTTACCGTTGAAGTCCACTTCTTCCAGCGTCGGGAAGAAATCATCCCAGTCGCACTGGGCTTCACCGTAGTACCAGGTTGGGATACCCAGCAGCAGAATGTCATAGCCTTCCAGATCTTCTTTGCTGCTCTTGGCGATGTCATGCACATCAGCAACGTCTTTACCGAGCTGTTTTTGAATGTTTTTTGCGATATTTTCGGTATTGCCGGTATCACTGCCAAAGAAAATGCCGATGATTGCCATGAGTAAAATAACCTCTTGAAACTTAATAGTATGGTGGCGCAATTCGGCCACGGATAAGGGCAATAATAGCAGAACTGGCAACCCTGCGGAAACAGCTATCGCGCAGGACTGCACTCTGTGCTACATGAAAAGGGTGAGAAAGGGGATTTTCAGACTTATGCCTGGCTGCGTAACGTCTCAAGCTGGACGAGCAACATCTCTTCAATGAGCTCGCTGCGGCTGATATTTCGCGCGTCAGCCAGCTCGTTCAGCGCGTCGACGGCGTCGGCGTTAAGCTTCAGTTCGACACGCTTAAGCCCACGATTTTTATCGCGTTTAAGCTGGTTGCGTTTATTGATACGCAGCTGTTCATCGCGCGAAAGCGGATTCGTCTTGGGTCGTCCCGGGCGACGCTCATTCGCGAACAGATCTAGTGTCGTACGGTCCGTTTGTTCTTTGGCCATGATTCTGAGACTTCGGGGGAAACACGCCGCCCTGCTAATGCCCGGGCGATAAGCGCGCCATCATACATCACCAAAAACGGCACGCCAACGACTGGAAGCCCGCAGCCTTCCAGTCGCTTTCTTTTTAATCAATTTGCAGTATCAGTGAGATAGCGGCGAATGGCGCGCAGTACAGCATCCGGTTTTTCCGCATGCACCCAGTGCCCGGCACCGGCAATCACGTGGGCGCGAGCCTGCGGGAATTGGGCCAGCAGCGTGTCGCGGTACGCGTCGGTAACGTAAGGAGAATTTCCGCCGCGAATAAAAAGAGTAGGGTGTGGCCAGGCGGGGACGGTTTCCCAGCCCACGATGTTATTGTACTGCTCCCAGAGTACCGGCACGTTAAAACGCCATTGCCCGTCAACAAACGACTTCAGCAGGAACTGCACGACGCCTTCTTCATCAAGATGCTCACGCATGACGGCAGCCGCCTGTTGGCGCGTCGCGACACCCGCTTCTGTGACTGCATTGATGGCGGCAAAAATCTCGTCGTGACGGCGGACGTCATAATCCACGGGCGCGACGTCAATCACCACCAGGCCGCTAATACGGTCCGGGGCCAGTGCCGTCAGGGCCATCACCGCTTTGCCACCCATTGAATGCCCGATGAGGGTCACCTTTTGCAGATCGTTAGCATCCAGCGTATCCAGCAGATCCTGCGCCATCGCCGCGTAGGTCATCTCGTCGGAACGCCCGGAAAGACCGTGATTGCGTATATCGACCTGTAAAATATCGTGGTCGCTAACCAGATCGCGCGCCAGTACGCCCAGGTTGTCCAGACTGCCAAAAAGCCCGTGAACCAGTACGATGGGAGAATTATTGTTCGGCGATTGTGCAGTTTGCGCTCGGGTATTCAATTTCATGGCAAAGTTCTTTTTTTACGTATGTCAGGTTAGGGTATCATGTTGACCATTCTGCCGCCCGGCTGCAAGGTTCCAGTTTAATCTGACTTTTGCTGCCAACCTGGTTTGACGCTATCCGCTGTTGGGATTTGACCTTATAATCCCAATGACTTGTATTCAGATAAGATATCGCACTGGATTAAGATGAAAACAATCGAAGTTGATGACGAACTCTATCAGTATATTGCCAGCCAGACGCGGCATATCGGGGAGAGCGCGTCCGACATTTTACGGCGCATGCTTAAAATTTCCGCCGCTTCACAGCCTGCTACCCCAGTCACCAAAGATGTCGTGTCTCAGCCGAGCGTTATTGCACAAGCAAAACCTGCCGTGACGCCGGCAAAAGATAAAGTGCGCGCGATGCGCGAGCTGCTGCTCTCCGATGAATACGCGGAGCAGAAAAAGGCGGTTAACCGCTTTATGCTGGTGCTGTCTACACTTTACTCACTGGATAACAAAGCGTTTGCTGAAGCGACCGAGTCGCTTCACGGCCGTACTCGCGTCTATTTCGCGGGCGACGAGCAGACGCTGCTGCAAAATGGCAATCAAACCAAACCCAAACATGTTCCTGGCACCCCGTACTGGGTGATCACCAATACCAATACGGGCCGCAAGTGCAGCATGATTGAACACATCATGCAGTCCATGCAGTTCCCGGCGGAATTGATTGAAAAGGTTTGCGGTACAATTTAACCCTTGCATCAGAAGGACCCGGTAATGGCAAATCACAGCCGTGCAGGCCAACCTGCACAACAAAGCGATTTGATTAACGTCGCTCAGCTGACCGCGCAGTATTACGTGCTGAAACCGGTCGTGGGCAACGCAGAACACGCAGTGAAGTTTGGTACATCTGGTCACCGCGGCAGCGCGGCGCGCCACAGCTTTAACGAACCGCACATTCTGGCCATTGCTCAGGCCATTGCGGAAGAGCGCGCTAAAAACGGCGTTACCGGTCCGTGCTACGTGGGGAAAGATACCCATGCCCTGTCTGAACCGGCGTTCATCTCTGTTGTGGAAGTGCTGGCGGCAAACGGCGTCGATGTGATTGTTCAGGAGAACAATGGCTTCACCCCAACGCCTGCGGTCTCTAACGCCATCCTGGTGCACAACAAAAAAGGTGGCGCGCTGGCGGACGGTATCGTTATCACGCCATCCCACAATCCGCCGGAAGACGGTGGTATCAAATACAACCCGCCTAACGGTGGCCCGGCCGACACTAACGTCACCAAAGTGGTGGAAGATCGTGCGAACGCGCTGCTGGCTGACGGTCTGAAAGGCGTGAAGCGCATTTCTCTGGATGCGGCCATGGCGTCCGGTCACGTGAAAGAGCAGGATCTGGTTCAGCCGTTCGTGGAAGGGCTGGCGGATATCGTCGATATGGCGTCCATCCAGAAAGCCGGCCTGAAGCTGGGCGTGGATCCGCTGGGCGGCTCCGGTATCGAATACTGGAAACGTATCGCCGAGCACTACAAGCTGGATCTGACCATCGTGAACGATCACGTCGATCAGACCTTCCGCTTTATGCACCTGGACAAAGACGGCGCGATCCGCATGGACTGCTCCTCCGAGTGCGCGATGGCGGGCCTGCTGGCGCTGCGTGATAAATTCGATCTGGCGTTTGCTAACGACCCGGATTATGACCGTCACGGTATCGTCACCCCTGCCGGGCTGATGAACCCGAACCACTATCTGGCTGTTGCAATTAACTATCTGTTCCAGCACCGCCCGCAGTGGGGCAAAGAGGTGGCCGTCGGTAAAACGCTGGTTTCCTCCGCGATGATCGACCGCGTGGTCGAGGCGCTGGGCCGCACGCTGGTGGAAGTGCCGGTCGGCTTCAAATGGTTCGTTGACGGTCTGCACGACGGCAGCTTCGGCTTCGGCGGTGAAGAGAGCGCGGGCGCATCTTTCCTGCGTTTCGACGGCACGCCATGGTCAACCGATAAAGACGGCATCATCATGTGCCTGCTGGCGGCGGAGATCACTGCGGTCACCGGTAAGAACCCGCAGGAACACTACAACGACCTGGCGGCACGCTTTGGTGCACCAAGCTATAACCGTATTCAGGCGAGCGCGACGTCAGCCCAGAAAGTGGCCCTGTCCAAACTCTCTCCGGAGATGGTCAGCGCAAGCACCCTGGCGGGCGATCCGATCATCGCGCGTCTGACGGCTGCACCGGGCAACGGCGCATCCATTGGTGGTCTGAAAGTGATGACTGAGAACGGCTGGTTCGCCGCGCGTCCGTCCGGTACGGAAGATGCGTATAAAATCTATTGCGAAAGCTTCCTCGGCGCTGAGCACCGTCAGCAGATTGAGAAAGAAGCGGTAGAGATTGTCAGCGAAGTGCTGAAAAACGCGTAAGTGATGTTCGGGGCGGGCTGATGCCCTCACCCCGGCCCTCTCCCCACAGGGAGAGGGAGAAAACACTAAAAACGGCAACCCCTGGGTTGCCGTTTTGCTTTGACCTCGTAGGCCCGGTAAGCGCTAGCGCCACCGGGCTTTTTTTTAACTATGCTTATTCTTCAATTCAAACCGCGGTGACACCAGACCGTACAGCGTCCAGCCCATAAAGGTCACCATTGCCCCGTAGAGCATCGCTTCCTGGCCGGATGAGTAGAGCGCATAGAAGCTGTAGATTGCCCCGATCAGCGCCACGATATTGGCCGCGCGCGCTTTGCGTGGATCCACCTTCGCCACCTTCTGAATGATCACCAGCGCTGCCATCGACAGAATATACGGAATGATGTTCGTCACCACCGCCAGGTTGACCAGCACGTTGAACTGGCTGTTCAGCGACGGGCTAATGGTCATCAGCGACAATCCGCTCTGGAAGATAACAATCGCCAGCATGCCCTGCACCGGCGCATCCGCTTTGGTCACGCGGGAGAAGATTTTTGGGAAGTAACCTTCATCAGCCGAGGATTTAAAGACCTGTGCGATGGTGAACTGCCAGCCGAGGAGTGAACCGCAGCAGGACATCACCATCAGCCCCATGATCACTTTCCCGACCTCAGGCGTGAACATCTGCGCGAAGGCCAGACCGAACGGCGCCGTAGAGTTTGCCAGATCCATGTTTGGCACAATCCCGGCAATCACGTTAGTCGAGACGATATAGATCACCGCCGCGCCCAGCGTGCCGCCGAGGACCGCAATCGGCACGTTCTTCTCCGGATTCTCTACCACTTCCGCGTTCGCACAGGCGGATTCCAGACCCAGGAAGGCCCAGAGCGTCATGGCGATTGAAGAGCCGACCGCGGTAAAGAATGGCACATGGTGCGGGTTCCAGGAGTTGGCGTAGAGTGTCGGGCTGAACCAGAACCAGCCGATGATGCACAGGCCGACAACCGGGATAATCACGCCCCAGACGGTGATGCTGGAGAGCTGTCCGGTGATACGCGCGCCGCCAAAGTTAGCCACGGTACAGATCCACAGCACCCCGATGGTCGCCAGCCCAATTTGCACCGGGCTGAGCGTCGCGCCAAACAGCTCCGTACCGTAGCCCACGGCGGAGATGGCAATCGCCACGTTGGCGATCAGCAGTGACACCCCGTAGGTATAGTTGGCCATAAAGTTGCCCGACTTGCCGAAGGCGTATTCGGCATAGCCGCCCATGCCGCCTGACTTACGGCTGAACATTCCGCACTTGGCAAACGCCCACGCCAGCGCCATTGAACCGACTGCCGTCACCAGCCAGGAGATGATAGAGATGGTGCCCACCTCTGCCAGTTTGGTGGGCAGCATGATAATCCCGGAGCCCATCATGTTCACCATGGTGAGGATGGTCAGCTGCACCACGCCCATCTTGTTGGACTTACTCATAATTTCTCTCCTTTCAGCAGCGCGGGCTGAGCGGCGGGTTGTTTGATGACGTTACAGCGAACCTGCTTGCGACCCTCACACTCCTCGACGTACACACCCTGCAGCTCCGGCGCGAAGCCCGGCAGCAGATTGATGCCTTCTTCCAGCGCGGCAAAGTAGCGCAGCACGGAACCGCCCCAGACTTCCCCTGGGACCACGCACAGCACCCCCGGTGGATAAGGAAGGGCGCCTTCGGCGGCGATGCGGCCTTCCGCATCGCGCAGGGAGACCAGTTCAACTTCACCGCGCAGATAGGCGTAGTTCGCGTCCTGCGGGTTCATCATCACGCGTGGGAAGTGAGACTTGCGGAACATCTCTTTCTGCAGCTGTTTCACGTTGTGGCGGGCGTACAGGTCATGCATTTCCTGGCAGATCTGGCGCAGGGTGTAATCCGCGTAACGTTCCGGATGTTGTTTGTAGAGAGAAGGCAGGACGTCTTTCAGCGGAACATCGCTCTCGAGCAGTTTTTCGAAGCGCACCAGCTGCGCCACCAGCTGCTGCAGTTTGCCCATATCTTCCGCAGGCGTGAGCAGGAACAGGATCGAGTTGAGATCGCATTTTTCCGGCACGATGCCGTTTTCACGCAGGAAGTTGGCGAGGATAGTGGCGGGCACGCCGAAGTCGTCATACTCCCCGGTGCGGGCGTTAATACCCGGCGTGGTCAGCAGGAGCTTGCACGGGTCGATAAAATACTGATGCTCAGCGTAGCCTTCAAAAGCGTGCCAGTTTTCACCCGGTACGAAGTGGAAGAAGCGCAGATCGGTCGCAATTTTCGCCGTGTCCCAGCTTTCCCACGGGAGGCCATCCACCGTTTCCGGCACGAAGGGGCGCAGATACTGGCAGTTCTCCAGGATCAGCTTGCGCGCTTCGATACCGTTCACCACGCAATCCATCCACATGTTGCGGCCACTCTGGCCTTCGTGCATACGGGCGTTGATGTCCAGCGCAGCGAACAGCGGATAAAACGGGCTGGTGGAGGCGTGCATCATAAAGGCATTATTCAGCCGCTTGTGCGGGACATAGCGCTGTTGCCCTTTTATGTGGCTGTCTTTCTTATGGATTTGCGAGGTCTGCGAGAAGCCGGCCTGCTGTTTATGCACGGACTGGGTGACCAGGATCCCCGGATCGTTTTCGTTCAGCTCCAGCAGCAGCGGAGAGCAGTCGGCCATCATCGGAATAAACTGCTCGTAACCCACCCAGGCCGAGTCAAACAGGATGTAATCACACAGGTGCCCAATCTTATCCACCACCTGACGGGCGTTATAGATGGTGCCATCGTAGGTACCCAGCTGGATCACCGCCAGGCGGAACGGACGCGCATCGCGTGCACGGCCTGGCGCCACCTCTGCCACCAGCTCGCGCAGATAACTTTCTTCAAAGCAGTGGGCGTCAATGCCGCCAATAAAGCCGTACGGGTTGCGCGCGGTTTCCAGATAGACCGGCGTTGCGCCAGCCTGGAGGAGGGCACCGTGATGGTTGGATTTGTGGTTGTTACGGTCGAATAGTACCAGGTCGCCCGGGGTGAGCAGGGCGTTAAGCACCACTTTGTTGGATGACGAGGTGCCATTCAGCACGAAGTAGGTCTTATCAGCATTAAAGACTTTTGCAGCATGCTGCTGGGCGATGCACGGTGCGCCTTCGTGGATCAGCAGATCGCCCATCGCCACGTCGGCGTTACACAGGTCGGAGCGGAAAAGCGTCTCACCAAAGAAATCGACAAACTGATTACCGGCTGGATGGCGGCGGAAGAACTGACCACCCTGATGCCCCGGGCAGTCAAACGCGCTATTGCCCTGCTTCACATAGTCGACAAGGGCGCGGAAAAACGGCGGGCGCAGCTGGGTTTCATACTTCTGGGCGGCCGCTTCCAGCTGGCGTCCATAAAAGTCGTTGCTGGTGTCTGAATACTCAAATACGCCATGAATGCGCGATAAATAGTCTGCCGGGATGAACTCTTCTTTGTGCGTCGCGACAAAAACAGGAATGCCAAAACCGGTGGCTTCTATTTCGTCCAGGATACCGCTGGCAATATCCGTGACCGCCAGAACAATGGCGGCAACATCAATATAATCAGAGGCGCGGACATCTACCAGTTCACGCTGGGTAGTAAAGCAATCCGGACATGCACGGCTGGCTGCGATTTTTAAACTTTTCATCTTTCTCTCTTTATTTTAGGTAATAAGCGTCCCTCGATTTCTTGCAAGAAAGAAATCGATAATTTACCGGAAAAAAAGCAAAGGGTGGCCGCTGATTAAAATCAGTGAATTGCTTTTTTGATGATTGAAATTCAGTCCGCCCGGTGCGGATGAGTCTGAATTAAAATGAATGAGCGCACGAGTTCACAGGCAATGGCCTGTAAAATAAGGTATTTCAGGATAACCTGTAAGCGAGTGCGCCAGAAGTCGAAGGACTACCGGGCATTAAAGAGATGAAAGTCAAAGCAGTTTCGGTGGGCAAACATCATGATATGTGTTGTCCGCCTTATATGGGGCATTAAGCGATTGTTGTTTTCCATGTTTCATTTTCCTTTCAGTAATTGAAAGCATGGTCATTTTATCCAGGGAAAGGCGATTAACCGTGAGGTAGATCACCGTTAACCGATCAAATCAGAAATAAATATTCGTTTTAGATGAATATCGCAGATCAAAATTCTGATTTGTTGATGATGCGTTAACAGGTTGTGTTGTCAATGTTTTAAATGAGCGAAAATAGCCCGTAAAAATAATTTATGGGTTATTTGTGAAATATTGTCTGAGGGATTTCGTTTTTATTTAAAAATAAAATGAATAGTTATTCAAAGCATAAACCGATAACCGATACCGGTTTCAGTTAATAAATTGCGAGGGCGAGCGGGGTCAACTTCGAGTTTCTGACGAAGATGTCCCATATATATGCGTAAATAATGACTATGTTCTACAGCGTTGGGTCCCCACACCTGACTTAACAGCTGGCGTTGGGTGAGAACCTTGCCGTGGTTGTTGAGCAGAACGGCGAGCAGGCGAAATTCTATTGGCGTCAGATGGATTTCTTCTTCACCGCGCACAATACGCCGCGCGGCCAGGTCAACCCGGATATCCCCAAACGTGTAGGTTGGGTCAGCGGGCATGGTTGCGCTGTGGCGGCGCAGCGCCACGCGAAGGCGAGCCTGTAGCTCGCCGATACCAAAAGGTTTAATCAGATAGTCATCCGCCCCGGCATCCAGCGCCGCGATTTTATCCGTCTCTTCCGTACGCGCGGAGAGCACGAGGATCGGCATCTGGCTCCACTGACGCACTTCCCGGATAAAATCGATGCCGTCGCCGTCCGGCAGGCCAAGATCGAGGATCACCAGGTCCGGCTTGCGGGTGGCGGCTTCTATTAAACCCCGCTGAAGCGTACCCGCATCATGAACGCGCAGACCGTCCCCTTCCAGCGCAGCGCGCAGAAAACGGCTAATGGCGATCTCATCTTCAACAATCAGAACGTTGATCACAAATCCTCTGGTAATTCATTAAGTTCTGGCGGGGTTTCCAGAGGAAGTGTAACACAAAACCGCGCGCCGCCTTCGGGGCGATTCTCTGCGGAGATGGACCCGCCATGGACGTCAATGATCGCCTGGCAAATCGCCAGCCCCAGCCCCACGCCCGGAATGGCAGACTCCTTATTGCCGCGCGCGAATTTTTCGAAAATAGCCAACTCCTGCCCGGCTGGAATGCCGGGTCCGGTATCCCAGACGTCAAGATGAAGCGTGCCGTCGTCCACCGTTGCATCTACGCCAATTTGCGCGCTGGCGCCCGCATATTTGCCGGCATTTTCCAGCAGGTTGATCAGCACCCGTTCAAACAGCGGACCATCAACGTGAATTAAGGTCAGGGGCTCGGGCATGTTCAGCGCAATATGCCGCCCGCCCAGGCCGGGTTCGAGCATTTTCAGGGCGCTGCCCACTACCTCTTCAAGCGTGAGCCACTCTTTTTTGAGGTTAAAACCGCCTGACTGGATACGCGCCATATCGAGCAGGTTATTCACCAGACGCGTGGTATTCAGCACATGCTGGCGGATCTCGCTGGCCTGAAGGGCGTGTTTAGAGCCTTCGGCCGCCAGGTCCAGCGTCAGGATTTCTGACTGACCAAACAGGACGGTGAGCGGGGTTCGCAGATCGTGAGAGAGCGCCGCCAGCAGCGAGTTACGAATGCTTTCACGCTCGCTCGCCAGCCGGGCCTGCTCTTCGCTGGCGGTGAGGGCAAGCCGCTCCAGCGCGCTGGCAACCAGCAGCGTAAAGGTCTCCAGCAGCCGCTGCTGTTCGGGGATCATCAGCTGGCGCAGGTTTGAGGGCTCAACAATTACCAGCCCCTGATTTTTATCGGCGCTGCGCAGCGGCAGAATTTGGTAGGGCACGCCGGGCAGGGTGTCGGTCCCTGCGCCCGCAGGTAACCCTTTATCAAAGCTCCAGCGCGCGATGGCTTCGTCCCAGGGCGTCATGCCTGAGGCCGACGTCAGCGGGCGCAGCTTGCCGTGTTCGTCAGGGAGTAAAATCAGGTTGCTGGCATGAAACGTCGAGCGAATGAACTGCTCGCTGGTCTGCACGATATCCAGCGGCGTGCGGCCCACCGCCAGCGATTTCGACATCTCATAGAGATGGCGCGTGCGCTGTTCGCGATAGCGGGCAATACGCGCCTGGTAGCGCACGCCCGCCGTCAGATTCCCGATTACCAGCCCGACGGTGAGCATCACCGCAAAGGTGAGAATGTACTGAACATCCGACACGGCGAGCGTCCCGCGCGGGGCAATAAAGAACAGATCGAAGCTGATGACGTTAATCACCGTCGCCAGTACCGACGGCCAGCGCCCGTAAAAGAGCGCCACCACCACTACGCCAAGCAGGTAGATCATCACCAGGTTGGCGGCATCAAACGCGATCAGCCACTGGCTGGCAATCACGGTAATCAGGGCGCAGAGCACGACGGCGACAAGACAGCCGCGCAGCTGAATGCGCCATTTATCGCTGAAGGCACGGCTGTCCGGCGCGCGGCTGGGTAACGGCGTGGGCTTATCATCCAGCGCCACGATCACCAGGTCCAGATCCGGTGCGCGGCGGGCCAGCTTGTCGGCAAACGATTCGCGGCTAAACCAGCGGCGATGCTGGCGACGGCCAATCACGATTTTTCCCAGATTGTGCTCACGGGCGTAGCGCAAAATGGCTTTATCTTCCTGAGGGTCGGAAAGGGTGGCGGTTTCGGCACCCAGCTCCTGCGCCAGGCGAAGCGAACTCAATATCGCGCGACGCTGGTTCTCGGGCAGCGCGTGCAGCTGCGGCGTTTCGACATACACCGCATGCCAGACGCTGCCAAATTTGGCCGCCAGGCGCGCGGCGGTGCGGACAAGCTTTTCATTGCCGCTGCCGTGGCCTACGCACAGCAGGATGGCATCTCGCGTATGCCAGACGCGCTCCTGGCCCTGCAGGTCGCGCCAGGCGCGCATCTGATCGTCGACGCGATCGGCAGTACGACGCAGGGCCAGCTCGCGCAGGGCAATCAGGTTGCCTTTACGGAAGAAATGTTCGATGGCGCGCTCGGCCTGGCCGGCAATATAAACCTTGCCTTCGTGCAGGCGCTGGCGCAAATCGTCGGGGGGAAGGTCGACCAGCACCACTTCATCGGCAGAATCAAAGAAGGGGTCGGGCACCGTCTCGCGCACCTGAATGCCGGTCACGCCGCTGACCACGTCGTTCAGGCTCTCCAGATGCTGAACGTTAACCGTCGTGAAAACATCGATGCCGGCTTCGAGCAGCTCCTCGACATCCTGCCAGCGTTTTGGATGGCGTGAGCCTGGCGCATTGCTGTGCGCCAGTTCGTCCATCAGGATAAGGGCGGGACGGCGGGCGAGGGCGGCATCGAGATCGAATTCGGTGACTAGCCGACCGCGGTGGCTGATACGGCGGGGCGGCTGGGTGGCCAGCCCCTTCAGCAGCGATGCGGTCTCTTTGCGTCCGTGGGTTTCTACCACGCCTATCAATATATCGAGCCCCTGCGCCCGAAGCCGCTGGGCTTCCGTCAGCATGGCGAAGGTTTTCCCGACGCCTGCGCAGGCGCCAAAGAAAATTTTCAGTTTGCCGCGATGGGCTTCGGCCGTCTGTTCGAGCAGCCTGTCCGGATCCGGGCGCATGGGCTCGTCGGTCATTTAGTTTTTCCTTAGCGCGTCCAGCGCCAGATTCAGCTCAACAATATTCACCACGGGCATGCCGATAAAGCTGACCAGCGGCTTTTGCGTGTGCTCTGCAACCAGCTGGCTAACCTGTTCGACGGTCAGCTGACGGGCCGCGGCGACGCGCGGGATTTGCCATGCCGCGGCTGCCGGCGTCAGGCTGTAGTCCAGCCCGCTGGCCGAGGCGGTCACCAGCTCTACGGGCACCTCACGGCTGGCCTGCGGATTTGCGGCGCGCAGGGCTGCCACGCGCTCAGCAACGGCTTTGTCCAGCTCGGGGTTGCTGCCCGCCAGGTTACTGCCGCCGGATGCCATCGGATTATACGGGCTTTCGGCAGTGGCGGAAGGGCGCCCCTGGAAGTAACGGGCATCGGTAAAGTTCTGACCAATCAGGCGTGAACCGCGGCTTTCACCGTTTTGCATAATCAGCGAGCCGTTGGCCCGATCCTTAAACCACCACTGGCCCAGCGCGGTGGTCACCAGCGGGTACAGCCCGCCGGTAATGAGAGACAGCAGAATAAACAGAAGTATAGCGGGGCGTAACATCGTCATTTGATTCACCTTTTAAACCAGGCCGAACAGCGTCAACAGCAGGTCGATAACCTTGATACCGATGAAGGGCACCACCAGCCCGCCCAGGCCGTAAATCCACAGGTTGCGGCGCAGCATGGCGGCGGCGGTGAGCGGCTTATAGCTCACGCCTTTCAGCGCCAGCGGGATCAGGAAGACAATAATCAGGGCGTTAAAGATCACTGCGCTCAGAATGGCCGATGCCGGAGAGTGCAGGTGCATCACGTTCAACGCGTTTAATTGCGGGTAGGTCGCAGCAAACGCCGCCGGAATGATGGCGAAATATTTCGCCACGTCGTTGGCGATACTGAACGTAGTCAGCGACCCGCGCGTCATCAGCATCTGCTTGCCGATGTGCACCACTTCAATCAGCTTGGTCGGGTTAGAGTCGAGGTCGACCATGTTGCCCGCCTCTTTTGCCGCCTGGGTACCGGAGTTCATCGCCACCGCCACGTCGGCCTGCGCCAGGGCAGGGGCATCGTTGGTACCGTCGCCCGTCATCGCCACCAGACGGCCTTCCGCCTGATACTGACGAATCAGCGCCAGTTTTGCTTCCGGTGTGGCTTCAGAAAGAAAATCATCCACGCCCGCTTCGGCGGCAATCGCCGCGGCGGTAAGACGGTTATCCCCGGTGATCATCACCGTTTTGATCCCCATTTTACGCAGCTGGGCAAAGCGCTCCTTGATGCCGCCTTTGACGATATCCTTCAGGGCAATCACCCCCAGCACGTGTGCCCCTTCGGCCACCACCAGCGGCGTTGCCCCCTGACGGGCCACGCTTTCGACCAGGCTGTCCACTTCCGGCGGGAAGTGGCCATTGTTGGCCTCAATGTGGCGACGGATGGCGTCAACAGAGCCTTTACGGATCATGCGATCCTGAATGTTAATGCCGCTCATGCGGGTTTGCGCCGTGAAGGGCACGAAAGTAGCGTGAAGGCTCTGAACGTCGCGCTGGCGCAGGTTAAAGCGCTGCTTGGCGAGGATCACGATACTGCGGCCTTCCGGGGTTTCATCGGCTAGCGAAGAGAGCTGCGCGGCATCCGCCAGCGTTTTTTCATCCACGCCCGGGGCGGGCAGGAAATCTGACGCCTGGCGGTTACCGAGGGTAATGGTCCCGGTTTTATCCAGCAGTAAGACGTCCACGTCACCGGCGGCTTCAACCGCACGCCCGCTGGTGGCGATGACGTTGGCACCGAGCATACGGCTCATGCCGGCTACGCCGATGGCTGACAGCAGGCCACCAATGGTGGTGGGGATCAGGCAGACCAGCAGCGCCACCAGCACCGTGATGGTGACCGCGGTGCCGCCATAGGCGGAGAACGGCCACAGGGTCGCGGTTGCCAGCAGAAAGACGATGGTCAGGGCCACCAGCAGGATGGTCAGGGCGATCTCGTTCGGTGTTTTACGGCGCTGGGCGCCTTCCACCATGGCGATCATCCGGTCGAGGAAGGTTTCCCCCGGGTTAACGCTACACTGGATCACCAGCCAGTCGGAGAGAATGCGCGTCCCGCCCGTCACGGAGGCGAAATCGCCGCCGGACTCACGGATAACCGGCGCGGACTCCCCGGTAATGGCGCTTTCATCCACCGAGGCGCCCCCTTCGATGACTTCACCGTCGCAAGGGATAATGTCACCGGCTTCCACCAGCACCACATCGCCTTTGCGCAGTTCATCCGCCGGAACGTGGTCCATCTGCGCGCCGTATTTCGGTTCACGCAGCTTGCGCGCGAAGGCGGTTTTCTTCACCCCTTTCAGGCTGTTGGCCTGGGCTTTACTCCGGCCTTCCGCCAGCGCTTCCGCAAAGTTGGCGAACAGCACGGTAAACCACAGCCACAGGCTGATGGCGCCGGTAAACGTTGCATTTCCCGGCATGTGGCCCGTTCCCATGGCAATCGCCAGGGCGGTGGTCAGGACGCTTCCCGCCCAGACAATAAACATCACCGGGTTGTGCCACTGCACGCGCGGACTCAGCTTTTTCACCGCATCCATGAGCGCCTGGCGAACTAATGACGGTTCGAACAGGGCCAGTTGTTTACGACTCATGACAATTTCTCCGCAAAATCAGCGTAAAGAGAGGTATTCCGCGACCGGGCCTAACGCGAGGGCGGGGATAAAGGTCAGGGCGCCGACCAGTAACACGGTACCCGTCAGCAGGCCGATAAACAGCGCGCCGTGGGTTGGTAATGTCCCGGTGGTGGTCGGCTGGATTTTTTTATTCACCAGCGATCCGGCAATCGCCAACACCGGCACAATGATCCCAAAGCGACCCACAAACATGCAGAACGCTAGCAGGCAGTTCCAGAACGGTGAGTTGGCGCTTAAGCCCGCAAACGCGCTGCCGTTGTTGTTGGCGGCAGAGGAGACGGCATACAGCACTTCGCTAAAACCGTGAATGCCGGGGTTAAAGATGCCGCTGCGTCCGGTCTCGGTCATCAGCGCCAGCGCGGTGCCGAGCAGCACAAGCGCAGGGGTGACCAGAATCGCCAGCGCGGTTAATTTCATCTCGCGGACGTCGATTTTTTTACCGAGGTATTCCGGAGTGCGGCCAATCATCAAACCGGCAATAAACACCGCCAGCAGCACGAACAGCAGCATGCCGTAAAGACCCGAACCCACGCCGCCAAAGACGACTTCGCCAATCTGCATCAGCCACATCGGGATCATGCCACCCAGCGCCGTAAAAGAATCATGCATGGCGTTAACTGCCCCGCACGAGGCCGCCGTGGTGACTACCGCATACAGGCTGCTGGCGAGAATGCCAAAGCGGCTCTCTTTACCTTCCATGTTGATATTGCTGTTGGCCCCTAGCTGCATGAAATGGCTGTTGCCGTTCCATTCAGCCCACATCACCAGCGCCACGCAGACCACAAAGATCAGCGACATCGTCCAGAGCAGGGTGCGGCCCTGACGGCGATCGTTAACCACGTCACCAAAGGCGAAGCAGAGCGCGGCGGGGATCAGGAAAATCGCCAGCATCTGCACAAAATTGGTCAATGCGGTAGGGTTTTCAAACGGATGCGACGAGTTGGCGTTGAAGAAGCCACCTCCGTTCGTCCCGAGCATTTTGATGGCTTCCTGTGACGCTACTGGCCCCATCGGCAGGAGCTGTTTTGCACCTTCCAGCGAGGTATAGGGCGCGTAAGGCATCAGGTTTTGCAGGGTGCCCTGCTGGATGAAGAACAGCGCGATCAGCAGCGCAATTGGCAGCAGGATCCAAAGCGTAATGCGGGTCAGATCCACCCACGCATTACCCAGGGTATTGATTTTCTGACGCGCAAACGCACGCGTCAGCGCGAAGATCACGGCGATACCGCTGGCGGCCGAGAGGAAGTTTTGCACGGTTAACCCGATCATCTGGCTGAAATAGCTCAGCGTGGTTTCACCGGCGTAGGACTGCCAGTTGGTGTTAGTGACAAAGCTCACCGCTGTGTTCAGCGCAAGATGCCAGGACAGGCCCGGTAACTGTTGCGGATTCAGCGGCAGGATGCCCTGCAACATCAGCATGGCAAAAAGCGCAATGAGCCCAACGATATTCAGCAGCAGAATGGCGATCAGATACTGACGCCAGTTCATCTCCCGATCGTCTATTCCCAGTACGCGCCAGATCCCTTTTTCAACGCTTCCCGTGCCGGGCAAAGGGACGTTGTTGATCAATCGTGCCAGTCCCGATCCCAGTGGCCTTGCCAGAATGAACAGTACCACTAAGAAGCTGGCAATAAGCAGAAACGCCTGAGCAGCCATCAGAAGGCCTCCGCATTAATCAGGGCATAGACCAGATAACCCAATAACAGGAACACCAGCACGATGCCGGCAATAAGACCTGCACTCACAATCCACCTCCAGGTGACTTTCGTTGTTGTACTAACGGTAGGATTTCCGGCGCAAAGATTTCGCAAAAATGGGGAGGGTGGGTGTAAAAAAAGTATAAAAATGGCAAAGCCCACAATTTAACTATTGATAAGTAAACTGTTAACTTTTTTGTAACTTAATTACGGCGTGAATGTAAATATTCACTAAATGGGCAAAAATAAGTGGTCGGATGAGTAGTAAAATTACAAACAAAGCGATATTATTTTAGCCAGGTCACAGATTTTGAATTTTCCGGATGACGTTTCCGGCCAACTATAGGGGAGAAAATATGGATCTTTATAAAGAGTATCCGGCTCATATCGTGTTCTTGCGCCGCGCTTTCGCCGTAGTGGCTGGCGTGCTGGCTCTGCCGGTGATGCTGTTCTGGAAAGATCGTGCACGTTTTTACAGCTATCTGCATCGCGTCTGGGCGAAAACCAGCGAGAAGCCGGTGTGGATGGATCAGGCCGAGAAAGCGACCTGCGATTTCTACTGATACTAAGACTACACATAGCAATAAAAAAACCGCCACATTACTGTTGGCGGTTTTTTTGTCCCTCGGGATTCGCGGTCCGTTGGGTGGTCTTGCAGCCCCTACCCGGGATTTTTATCATACCCTCCTGTAAGCAGATGGCAATCCCTCGAAGCCTTTATAAATTCCTAATTTTATTCGAGTATATTACCTTCGCAGCGGATGTTAATTATGATGCTGCGTCCCTTTCCGCCATCTCGCAAATGGGCATCGGTCCTGGGAAAGGTGTACTTACAGCCGTAAAGCAACCCGCCTACCCGGGCTTGTGTCCACCGACTTATCACCGGTGGTGAACGGTGGAGCGGTTAGCAGCAGGGACCGCATAATGAAACGCTATTTTTGCATCGCGTTCATTGTCGCCAGCGTACTCGTTGTAAAGAGCGATGAACCTAATGGGTTTGTCGCGTTAACCACGATAGCGCAGGACAAGTAGCGCTAAGGCCGCTTCGGGCGGCCTTTTTTATTTCATCCCGTCTACACTTCATGGCAAAGTAGTTCAATGCATGCTTTTTCCTTTTACGGCATGCCCTTACGGACATAATGGATAATTGCCTGGAGTTTTATGCCCACCCATCTGGTTTGGTTTCGCGCGGACCTGCGCGTACATGACAACATCGCCCTTGCGGCAGCCTGCCGCGCCAAAGACGCTAACGTACTGGCCCTGTTTATGGCCACGCCCGAGCAGTGGCGGCAGCACGATATGGCCCCCCGGCAGGCGGCCTTGCTCCGGGCATATCTGAACGATCTGCAGCACTCGCTCGCTGGAAAAGGCATACCGCTTCTCTATAAAGAGGTGAGTGATTTTGCCGCACAGCTTCAGACGGTGCAGGAGATATGTAAGCAGCACAACGTCACGCATCTTTTTTACAACTATCAGTACGAATTCAACGAACAGCAGCGCGACCGTCAGCTGGAGAAGATGCTGGAAGGGGGGGTCTGTGAAGGGTTTGATGACAGCGTGATGCTGGCACCGGGCAGCGTGATGACCGGCAACCACGAGATGTATAAAGTTTTTACGCCGTTCAAAAATGCCTTTATCAAACGTCTGAGAGAGGCGCTGCCGGAGTGCGTTGCCGCGCCTGCCGTGCGAGGCGAAGCCATAAAGGATCTGCCTGAGCTGACGTTTGATTACCCTCAGCAGCCGTTTGATGAAACGCTGTTCCCCGCCGATGAGAAAGCGGCAATCGCTCAACTGCGCCAGTTCTGCAAGCAGGACGCGGGATATTACGACGCGCGTCGGGATTTTCCCGCCATCGAGGGCACCAGCCGCCTGTCGGCCTGTCTGGCGCTGGGCGCGATCTCACCGCGCCAGTGTTTGCATCGTCTGCTGGCGGAGCAGCCGCAGGCGTTGGAGGGCGGCGCAGGGTCCGTCTGGCTGAATGAACTTATCTGGCGCGAGTTTTATCGCCATCTGATGACCTTTCATCCGGGTTTGTGTAAGCATCGGCCCTTCATTGGCTGGACCGATAATGTAAAGTGGCAATCGAATGATAAGCAGCTTAAAGCCTGGCAAAGCGGGCAGACGGGTTACCCGATAGTCGATGCCGCCATGCGTCAGCTTAACGAGACGGGGTGGATGCATAACCGCCTGCGGATGATTACCGCCAGCTTTCTGGTGAAGGATCTGCTTATCGACTGGCGTATCGGAGAGCGCTATTTTATCTCTCAGCTGATCGATGGCGATCTCGCCGCGAATAACGGCGGCTGGCAGTGGGCAGCCTCTACCGGCACCGATGCCGCGCCCTATTTCCGGATTTTTAATCCGACCACGCAGGGGCAAAAATTTGATGCGGACGGCGAGTTTATCCGCCGCTGGGTTCCTGAACTTAACGGTATACCTGCTAAAGCGATCCACGAACCGTGGGCATGGGCGGATAAACAGCATGTAAAGCTGAATTACCCTCGTCCGATTGTCGACCATAAACAGGCGCGTGTCGCCACGCTGGCGGCGTACGAAGCTGCCCGCAAAGCATAAGAGAGTGATGATGAAAAACAGCGAACTGGAAAGCCTGATTAACGAAAAACTGAACAGTACCTCTTTCAGCGATTACGGCCCGAACGGGCTCCAGGTTGAAGGTCGTGAGACGGTGCAAAAAATTATCACCGGCGTGACGGCAAGCCAGGCGCTGCTGGACGAGGCCGTTCGTCAGAACGCCGACGCGGTGATTGTTCATCACGGTTACTTCTGGAAAAACGAATCGCCGATTATTCGCGGGATGAAGCGCAATCGTCTGAAAACGCTGCTGGCTAATGACATCAACCTGTACGGCTATCATCTGCCGCTGGATGCGCACCCGGAGCTCGGCAACAACGTCCAGCTGGCGCAGCTACTGGGGATTACCGTGATGGGGGAAATTGAACCGCTGGTGCCGTGGGGCGAGCTGGCGATGCCGGTTCCGGGGCTGGAGCTGGCATCGTGGATTGAAGCGCGCCTGGGCCGTCGTCCGCTGTGGAGCGGTGATACCGGTCCGGATACGGTGAAGCGTGTCGCATGGTGTACCGGTGGCGGTCAGGGCTTTATCGACAGCGCCGCGCGTTTCGGCGTCGATGCTTTTATCACCGGCGAGGTTTCCGAGCAGACCATTCATTCGGCGCGTGAACAGGGGCTGCATTTTTATGCGGCTGGCCATCATGCCACCGAGCGCGGCGGCATTCGCGCCCTCAGCGAGTGGCTGACGGAAAATACCGGTCTGGATGTGACCTTTATTGATATCCCTAACCCAGCCTGACGAGAGGTAGTTAAGTGCAGCGAGCGCGTTGTTATCTTCTGGGTGAAACCGCCGTGGTTCTGGAGCTTGAACCACCGGTGACGCTTGCCACGCAAAAGCGTATCTGGCGGCTGACCCAGCGTCTGGCCGAACTACCGGAGGTGGTTGAAGCCATTCCGGGGATGAATAACATCACCGTGGTGCTGCGTAGCCCGCATACCCTGGCGCTGGATGCCATTGAGCGTTTGCAGCGCTGGTGGGAAGAGAGCGAGGCGCTGGAGCCGGAATCGCGCGCCATTGAGATCCCGGTCGTTTATGGCGGTACGGGTGGGCCGGATCTTGGCGTGGTGGCAGATCACTGCGGATTAACAGAAAAGCAGGTTGTTGAGCTGCACAGCTCGGTTGACTACGTGGTCTGGTTCCTGGGATTTCAGCCCGGGTTCCCGTATCTGGGCGGATTATCTCCCCGGCTGCATACGCCACGCCGTGCCGAGCCGCGCCTGAGCGTGCCGGCGGGAACGGTGGCTATCGGCGGCGAGCAGACCGGCGTTTATCCGCTGACATCGCCCGGCGGCTGGCAGCTTATTGGGCATACCGCTACACCGTTATTTGAACCCGGGCTGGAGACGCCAATACTCCTGCGTCCCGGCGATACCCTTCGCTTTATCCCGCAGAAGGAGGGGGTATGTTAACGCTTATTCGCGCCGGGCTTTACACCTCCGTACAGGATGCCGGGCGCTTTGGTCTTCGCCAGTCGGGCGTGAGCTACTGCGGTGCGCTTGACCGTCCTTCGCTGGAGATTGCCAACCTGCTTGTGGGCAACCCAGGCAGCACGGCGGCGCTAGAAATTACGCTGGGTCAGTGTGTAATTGAGTTTGGTCAGGAAACCTGGTTTGCCTTAACCGGCGCAGGGTGTGATGCGACGCTGGATGGCAAAGCGGTGTGGACCGGCTGGCGGCTGCGGGCGAAAGCCGGGCAGCGCCTGACGCTCAAACGTCCGCTGCACGGCGTGCGTAGCTATCTCGCGGTGGCTGGCGGCATCGACGTGCCGGAGGTATTGGGTTCATCCAGTACCGATCAAAAAGCCGGGATCGGCGGTCACGAAGGACGTTTGTTGCGCGACGGCGATCGGCTGGCAATCAAAGCCTCCGCGCGCCATTTCTCGACCACGCAGGGCGTAAAACAGCTGCTGTGGGGAAACCAGATCCGTGCCTTACCGGGGCCGGAATATCATGAGTTCGACGAGGCTTCTAAAGAGTCCTTCTGGCGCGCGCCGTGGAAGATCAGCCCGCAGAGTAACCGCATGGGCTACCGCCTGCAGGGGCAGCCGCTGACCCGCACGACGGACCGGGAACTGCTCTCCCACGGTTTATTGCCTGGGGTTATTCAGGTGCCGGGGAACGGTCAGCCCATCGTGTTAATGAACGACGCGCAAACTACCGGCGGTTACCCGCGCATTGCCTGCATTATTGAAGCGGATCGCTACCATCTGGCGCAAATTCCTCTCGGCCAGCCGATTCACTTCGTGCAGTGTTCGCTGGAGGAGGCGCTGAAAGCGCGGCAGGATCAGCAGCGTTATCTCGAACAGCTGGCGTGGAGGCTTGATGGTAAAGATTGATTTGAACGCCGATCTGGGGGAGGGAAGCCGCGCTGATGCGGAACTGATGACCCTGGTCACCTCGGTCAATATCGCCTGCGGCTTTCACGCGGGCGATGCGCAAACCATGCTGGAGAGCGTGCGTAATGCCATTAAAAACGGCGTCGCGATTGGGGCTCACCCCAGCTTTCCCGATCGGGAAAACTTTGGCCGTACGGCGATGGATCTGCCCCCTGAGACGGTCTACGCGCAGGTGCTCTACCAGATCGGCGCGCTGGAGGCGATGGTGCGCGCCCAGAACGGCGTGATGCGCCACGTGAAGCCGCACGGCATGCTCTATAACCAGGCGGCGAAAGATCCGGCGCTGGCGGAGGCGATTGCCCGCGCGGTGCGGGACTGTAATCCGCAGCTGATTCTGGTAGGCCTTGCGGGAAGCGAGCTGATTCGCGCCGGACAACGGCTGGGGCTGACCACGCGTCAGGAAGTGTTTGCCGATCGTGGATACCAGCCGGACGGCAGCCTGGTGCCGCGGACGCAGGCCGGGGCGCTGATTACCGATGAAGGCAAAGCGCTGGCGCAGACGCTGGAGATGGTGCGCGCCGGGCGGGTGATCGCCGTGGATGGAACACCGGCAAATGTTCAGGCCGATACGGTATGTTTACACGGCGACGGCGAGCATGCGCTCCAGTTCGCACGCCGCTTGCGGGCAGCGTTTTCTGAAGAGGGTATCCTCGTCAGCGCCGAATAATGACGATAAGGACACAAAAATGCCTGAAGGTCCGGAGATCCGCCGCGCGGCGGATAGCCTGGAGGCGGCGATAAAGGGCAAACCCCTGACGGATGTCTGGTTTGCTTTTCCTCAACTGAAACCGTTTGAATCACAGCTGGTGGGCCAGACGGTGACCCATATTGAAACGCGCGGCAAGGCCTTGCTCACGCACTTTTCCCATAACCTGACGTTATATAGCCATAACCAGCTTTACGGCGTCTGGCGGGTTGTGGAGGCGGACGAGCAGCCGCAAACCACCCGCGTGCTGCGCGTCAGGCTGCAAACGGCGGATAAGGCGATCCTGCTCTATAGCGCGTCGGATATCGAAATGTTAACGCCGGAGCAGCTGCTGACGCACCCGTTCCTGCAGCGGGTCGGGCCGGACGTGCTGGACATGCGCCTGACGGCAAGCGACGTGAAGGCCCGGCTGTTATCACCTAAATTCCGGAACCGACAGTTTTCCGGTCTGTTCCTCGACCAGGCCTTTCTGGCCGGGCTGGGTAACTACCTGCGGGTAGAGATCCTCTGGGAAGTCGGGCTGGCGCCGCAGCATAAAGCGTCTCAGCTGAGCGATGAACAGCTGGAGGCGTTATCCCACGCGCTGCTGGATATTCCGCGGCTGTCGTACAACACGCGAGGCGTGGCGGATGAGAACACGCATCACGGGGCGCTGTTCCGGTTCAAGGTGTTTCATCAGGCGGGGAAAAAGTGCGAGCGATGTGGCGGGATTATCGACAGGATTATGCTCTCTTCCAGACCTTTTTACTGGTGTCCACACTGTCAAAAATAAAAAAGCCGGGTGGCGGCTACGCCTTACCCGGCCTACATTTTTGCCAGCAATAAAAGTAAAACGGTAACCCATGGGTTACCGTTTTTAAGGTGTTCACCCTCTCCCTGTGGGAGAGGGCCGGGGTGAGGGCATCAGGCCGCACCCAACTTCTGTTAGCGCTTAATATCAGACTTAAAATCACGCTGCTCGTAGCCGGTGTACAGCTGACGAGGACGGGCGATTTTCATGCCTTCGCTGTGCATTTCGTTCCAGTGCGCAATCCAGCCTACGGTACGGGCCATGGCGAAGATCACGGTGAACATGGAAGACGGAATGCCCATCGCTTTCAGAATAATGCCAGAGTAGAAATCGACGTTCGGGTAGAGTTTCTTCTCAATGAAGTACGGGTCGTTCAGCGCGATGTGTTCCAGCTCCATCGCCACTTCCAGCAGGTCATCTTTGGTACCCAGCTCTTTCAGCACTTCGTGGCAGGTCTCACGCATGACGGTGGCGCGCGGGTCATAGTTTTTGTAAACACGGTGACCGAAGCCCATCAGGCGGAAGGAGTCATTCTTGTCTTTCGCACGACGCACGAACTCAGGAATGTGCTCAACGGTGCTGATCTCTTCCAGCATCTTCAGTGCCGCTTCGTTCGCGCCACCGTGCGCCGGTCCCCACAGGGAGGCGATGCCCGCAGCGATACAGGCGAACGGGTTCGCCCCTGAAGAGCCCGCGGTACGGACGGTAGAGGTAGAGGCGTTCTGTTCGTGGTCAGCGTGCAGGATCAGAATACGGTCCATCGCGCGTTCCAGCACCGGGTTCACTTCGTACTCTTCGCACGGCGTGGAGAACATCATGCGCAGGAAGTTACCCGCATAGGAGAGGTCGTTGCGAGGATACACAAACGGCTGGCCGATGGAGTATTTGTAACACATCGCCGCCATGGTAGGCATTTTGGACAGCAGGCGGAACGCCGCGATATCGCGGTGACGCGGGTTATTCACGTCAAGGGAGTCGTGGTAGAACGCCGCCAGCGCACCGGTAATCCCGCACATCACCGCCATCGGGTGAGAGTCACGGCGGAACGCATGGAACAGACGGGTAATCTGCTCATGGATCATGGTGTGACGGGTCACGGTGGTTTTGAATTCATCGTACTGTGCCTGCGTCGGTTTTTCGCCGTTCAGCAGGATGTAGCACACTTCCAGATAGTTGGATTCGGTGGCTAACTGATCGATGGGGAAGCCGCGATGGAGCAGGATACCTTCGTCACCGTCAATGTAGGTGATTTTGGATTCGCAAGATGCGGTAGAGGTAAATCCAGGGTCAAAGGTGAATACACCTTTAGAGCCCAGCGTACGGATATCAATAACATCCTGACCGAGCGTGCCTTTTAGCACATCCAGTTCAATAGCAGTGTCACCATTTAGGGTGAGCGTTGCCTTTGTATCAGCCATTTACGGTCTCCTTAGCGCCTTATGCTTAAGACTGCGCTTTACCGGATTTGCTTTCAGCTGTTAATCACCGTTACCAGATTGTTATTTGGCTTACCGCTCAGCTCACGAGGACAAACCAGGGTACAGAGCTATGGCGCCTTGCAGGTAAACGAATGAAATATCAGTGAAACAACAGCAAATCAGCGTTTTTGCAGTCCGAATTATTCAAACCTGTATATCACTAATAACTGTCCTGATAACTTCGGTCAATACCATCACACTGTTACATAACTATTTGTCAGGTGAAAGAGAGACCTCATAACTTTTGCGCATTATATGCCTTTTCTGATGACGTTTGTAACAATATTGTTTAACATTTGTCAAATCAGATGATTAAAAATTAAAAAGATGTTGTTATCGTGACCCTGATCACTGTTCCAGAGAAAACCCGACAAACTGTATGTAGGTTAATTGTAATGATTTTGTGAACGGCCTATACTGCCGCCAGGTCTCCGGAACACCCTGCAATCCCGAGCCACCCAGCGTTGTAACGTGTCGTTTAAGCATCTGGAAGCAGTGTTTTGCATGACGCGCAGTTATAGAAAAGGAACGCTGCTTGACCCGCATCGCAGTCCGGAGGAAGGAAACAATAAGAACAGCATGTGGGCGTTATTCATGATAAGAAATGTGAAAAAACAAAGACCTGTCAATCTGGATCTCAAAACGATCCGGTTCCCTGTAACAGCAATAGCGTCCATTCTGCACCGTGTTTCTGGTGTGATTACGTTTGTGGCGGTCGGTATTTTGCTGTGGTTACTGGGCACCAGCCTCTCTTCCCCTGAAGGATTCCTCCAGGCCTCCGCCATCATGAACAGCTTCTTCGTGAAATTCATCATGTGGGGCATTCTGACCGCGCTGGCGTACCACGTCGTCGTCGGTGTTCGCCATATGCTGATGGACTTTGGCTACCTGGAAGAGACTTTCGAAGCCGGGAAACGCTCCGCTAACATTTCATTTGTGATTACTGTCGTGCTTTCACTTCTCGCAGGAGTTCTCGTATGGTAAGCAACGCCTCCGCATTAGGACGCAACGGCGTACATGACTTCATTCTGGTCCGTGCTACCGCCATCGTTCTCACTCTTTACATCATCTACATGATCGGTTTCTTCGCGACCAGCGGCACGCTGACGTGGGAAATCTGGAGTGGGTTCTTCGGATCCGCCTTCACCAAAGTGTTCACCCTGCTGGCTCTGTTCTCCATCCTTATTCATGCCTGGATTGGTATGTGGCAGGTGTTAACCGATTACGTTAAACCGCTGGCGATTCGCCTCCCACTGCAGCTGGCCATTGTCGTTGCACTGGTGGTTTACGTTATTTATGGATTCGTTGTGGTGTGGGGTGTGTAATGAAACTGCCAGTCAGAGAATTTGATGCTGTTGTAATTGGTGCCGGTGGCGCAGGTATGCGTGCCGCACTGCAAATTTCCCAGAGCGGCCAGACCTGTGCGCTGCTCTCTAAAGTTTTCCCGACCCGTTCTCACACTGTGTCTGCGCAGGGCGGTATCACCGTTGCGCTGGGCAACTCCCATGAAGATAACTGGGAATGGCACATGTACGACACGGTAAAAGGTTCCGACTACATCGGCGACCAGGATGCCATCGAATATATGTGTAAAACCGGCCCGGAAGCGATTCTGGAGCTGGACCACATGGGTCTGCCGTTCTCCCGTCTGGAAAATGGCACTATCTATCAGCGTCCGTTTGGCGGCCAGTCGAAAAACTTCGGCGGCGAGCAGGCGGCACGCACCGCGGCGGCGGCTGACCGTACCGGTCACGCACTGCTGCACACCCTGTATCAGCAGAACCTGAAAAACCACACCACCATCTTCTCCGAGTGGTACGCGCTGGATCTGGTGAAAAACGCCGATGGCGCAATCGTCGGCTGTACCGCGCTGTGCATCGAAACCGGTGAAGTGGTTTACTTCAAAGCTCGTGCTACCGTGCTGGCTACCGGCGGCGCAGGCCGTATCTATCAGTCCACCACCAACGCCCACATCAACACCGGTGACGGTGTCGGCATGGCTATCCGCGCGGGCGTGCCGGTGCAGGATATGGAGATGTGGCAGTTCCACCCAACCGGTATCGCCGGTGCGGGCGTTCTGGTAACAGAAGGCTGCCGCGGTGAAGGTGGATACCTGCTGAACAAACACGGCGAGCGCTTCATGGAGCGTTATGCCCCGAATGCGAAAGACCTGGCGGGTCGTGACGTGGTGGCGCGTTCCATCATGATCGAAATCCGTGAAGGCCGCGGCTGTGACGGCCCATGGGGTCCACACGCCAAGCTGAAGCTCGACCATCTGGGTAAAGAAGTTCTGGAGTCCCGTCTGCCGGGCATCCTGGAACTGTCCCGCACCTTCGCACACGTCGACCCGGTGAAAGAGCCGATTCCGGTTATCCCAACCTGCCACTACATGATGGGCGGTATTCCGACCAAAGTGACCGGTCAGGCGCTGACCGTAAACGAGCAGGGCGAAGACGTGGTCATTCCTGGCCTGTTCGCGGTAGGCGAAATTGCCTGCGTATCCGTACACGGTGCAAACCGTCTGGGCGGCAACTCCCTGCTGGACCTGGTGGTGTTTGGTCGTGCAGTCGGTCTGCATCTGCAGGAATCCATTGCCGAGCAGGGCGCGCTGCGTGACGCAACCGACGACGAAATTGATGCCTCTCTTGAGCGCCTCAACCGCTGGAACGGTAACCGTAACGGCGAAGATCCGGTGGAAATCCGTAAAGCGCTGCAGGAATGCATGCAGCACAACTTCTCGGTATTCCGCGAAGGCGACGCGATGGCCAAAGGTCTTGAGCAGCTGAAAGCGATCCGCGAGCGTCTGAAAAATGCCCGTCTGGACGACACCTCCAGCGAATTCAACACCCAGCGCGTTGAGTGCCTGGAGCTGGATAACCTGATGGAAACCGCGTTCGCGACGGCGATGTCGGCAAACTTCCGTACCGAAAGCCGTGGCGCGCATAGCCGCTTCGACTTCCCGGATCGTGATGACGAAAACTGGCTGTGCCATTCCCTGTATCTGCCAGAGTCGGAATCCATGACGCGTCGTAGCGTCAACATGGAACCGAAACTGCGTCCGGCGTTCCCGCCGAAGATTCGTACTTACTAATGCGGAGACAGGATAATGAAACTCGAATTCTCAGTTTATCGTTATAACCCGGATGTTGATGATGCTCCGCGTATGCAGGACTACACCCTGGAAGCGGAAGAAGGTCGCGACATGATGCTGCTGGATGCGTTAATCCAGCTGAAAGAAAAAGATCCTACGCTGTCGTTCCGCCGCTCCTGTCGTGAAGGGGTTTGTGGCTCTGACGGTGTGAACATGAACGGCAAAAATGGCCTGGCCTGCATCACGCCAATTTCAGCATTGCAGCGTCCTGGTCAGAAAATTGTTATCCGTCCTCTGCCAGGCCTGCCGGTCGTGCGTGATTTGGTGGTAGACATGGGGCAATTCTATGCACAATATGAGAAGATTAAGCCTTACTTATTGAATAATGGGCAAAATCCACCCGCTCGCGAGCACTTACAGTCTCCTGAGCAGCGTGAAAAACTCGATGGGTTGTACGAGTGTATTCTCTGCGCATGTTGTTCAACGTCCTGCCCGTCGTTCTGGTGGAACCCGGACAAGTTTATCGGCCCGGCCGGTCTGCTGGCTGCCTATCGCTTCCTGATCGATAGCCGCGACACCGAAACCGACAGCCGTCTGGAAGGACTGAGTGACGCTTTCAGCGTATTCCGCTGCCATAGCATCATGAACTGCGTCAGTGTGTGTCCGAAGGGGCTGAACCCGACGCGCGCCATTGGCCATATTAAGTCGATGCTGCTGCAGCGCAGTGCGTAAGTAGCGAGAGGGGAGCGCTGTTCCCCTCACCCTAACCCTCTCCCCAAGGGAGAGGGGACAGTTTGCAGAAACCTTTAAAAACTGCCCTGAAGTCTAGACAGTTTCTAAAGGTTCCTTCGCGGGCCACAAAGAGCTCGCAGGTGAACCCCGGCACGTACACATGGTGTGCGTGGTAGTTTCTACGGCGAAAGTAAGCATAAAAATGCTTAAGGGATCACGATGCAGAACGGCGCAATGAAAGCCTGGCTGGACTCTTCTTTCCTTTCTGGTGCGAACCAGAGCTGGATTGAACAGCTCTATGAAGACTTCTTAACCGATCCTGACTCAGTGGACGCAAACTGGCGTTCCATGTTCCAGCAGTTGCCTGGCACAGGGGTCAAACCGGATCAATTCCATTCCAAAACACGTGATTATTTCCGTCGTCTGGCGAAGGATGCCTCACGTTACTCTTCTGCGATTTCCGACCCTGACACTAATGCGAAGCAGGTTAAAGTCCTGCAGCTTATCAACGCTTATCGCTTCCGCGGTCACCAGCATGCGAATCTCGATCCGCTGGGACTGTGGCAGCAAGACCGTGTGGCCGATCTCGATCCGGCGTATCACGATCTGACCGAGGCCGATTTCCAGGAAAGCTTTAACGTAGGTTCCTTTGCCATCGGCAAAGACACGATGAAGCTGGGCGATCTGATTGACGCGCTCAAGCAAACCTACTGCGGCTCCATCGGCGCGGAATACATGCACATTACCTCTACCGAAGAGAAACGCTGGATCCAGCAGCGCATCGAATCCGTAGCGGGCCACGCGACCTTCTCGGCAGACGAGAAAAAACGCTTCCTGAACGAACTGACCGCAGCGGAAGGGCTTGAGCGCTATCTGGGCGCGAAATTCCCGGGCGCAAAACGCTTCTCGCTGGAAGGCGGCGACGCGCTGGTGCCGATGCTGAAAGAGCTGATTCGTCATGCAGGCAAGAGCGGCACCCGTGAAGTGGTACTGGGCATGGCGCACCGTGGTCGTCTGAACGTGCTGGTCAACGTGCTGGGTAAAAAACCGCAGGACCTGTTCGACGAATTCGCGGGCAAACATAAAGAACACCTTGGCACCGGCGACGTGAAGTACCACATGGGCTTCTCGTCGGATATCGAAACCGAAGGCGGTCTGGTTCACCTGGCGCTGGCGTTTAACCCGTCACACCTGGAAATCGTTAGCCCGGTGGTTATCGGTTCCGTGCGTGCGCGTCTGGATCGTCTGGACGAGCCGAGCAGCAATAAAGTTCTGCCAATTACCATCCACGGCGATGCGGCGGTAACAGGGCAGGGCGTGGTTCAGGAAACCCTGAACATGTCGAAAGCGCGTGGTTATGAAGTGGGCGGTACCGTTCGCATCGTGATCAACAACCAGGTGGGCTTCACCACCTCTAACCCGCTGGACGCGCGTTCTACCCCATACTGCACCGACATCGGTAAGATGGTGCAGGCGCCAATCTTCCACGTTAATGCGGATGACCCGGAAGCCGTTGCTTTCGTTACCCGTCTGGCGCTGGACTTCCGTAATACCTTTAAACGCGATGTGTTCATTGACCTCTTCTGCTACCGCCGTCATGGCCACAACGAAGCGGACGAGCCAAGTGCAACCCAGCCGTTGATGTATCAGAAAATCAAAAAACACCCGACCCCGCGCAAAATCTATGCTGACAAGCTGGAGAGCGACAAAGTGACGACGCTGGAAGATGCGACCGAAATGGTCAACCTCTACCGCGACGCGCTGGATGCGGGTGAATGCGTGGTCAAAGAGCTGCGCCCGATGAACATGCACTCCTTTACCTGGTCGCCGTACCTCAACCACGAGTGGGATGAGAGCTACCCGAACAAGGTTGAGATGAAGCGCCTGCAGGAGCTGGCTAAACGCATCAGCACCGTACCGGACGCTATCGAGATGCAGTCTCGCGTGGCGAAAATTTACGCTGACCGTCAGTCCATGGCGGCAGGCGAGAAGCTGTTCGACTGGGGCGGCGCGGAAACGCTGGCTTACGCAACGCTGGTTGACGAAGGCATTCCTGTTCGTCTGTCCGGTGAAGATGCGGGCCGTGGGACCTTCTTCCACCGTCACGCGGTTGTTCACAACCAGTCCAACGGTTCAACCTATACCCCGCTGCAGCACGTGCACAACGGTCAGGGCCAGTTCAAGGTCTGGGACTCCGTGCTGTCTGAAGAAGCGGTTCTGGCCTTCGAATACGGTTATGCCACCGCTGAACCACGCACCCTGACCATCTGGGAAGCGCAGTTCGGTGACTTCGCCAACGGCGCGCAGGTGGTTATCGACCAGTTCATCTCCTCCGGCGAGCAGAAGTGGGGCCGCATGTGTGGCCTGGTGATGCTGCTGCCGCACGGTTATGAAGGTCAGGGTCCGGAGCACTCCTCCGCGCGTCTGGAACGTTATCTGCAGCTCTGCGCCGAGCAGAACATGCAGGTCTGCGTGCCGTCCACCCCGGCTCAGGTCTACCACATGCTGCGTCGTCAGGCGCTGCGCGGTATGCGCCGTCCGCTGGTGGTGATGTCGCCGAAATCCCTGCTGCGTCACCCGCTGGCGGTGTCGAGCCTGGAAGAACTGGCGAACGGAACCTTCCTGCCAGCCATCGGTGAAATTGACGAGCTGGATCCGCAGGGCGTGAAGCGCGTGGTGATGTGTTCTGGTAAGGTTTATTACGACCTGCTGGAACAGCGCCGCAAGAACGATCAGAAAGATGTCGCCATCGTGCGTATCGAACAGCTTTATCCGTTCCCGCATCAGGCGATGCAGGAAGTGCTGAAACAATATGCTCACGTACATGATTTTGTCTGGTGCCAGGAAGAGCCGCTTAACCAGGGCGCATGGTACTGCAGCCAGCATCATTTCCGTGAAGTGATTCCATTTGGGTCAGCCCTGCGCTATGCAGGTCGCCCGGCCTCCGCCTCTCCGGCGGTAGGGTATATGTCCGTTCACCAGAAGCAGCAACAAGATCTGGTCAATGACGCGCTGAACGTCGATTAATTAAAGGATACAAAATGAGTAGCGTAGATATTCTTGTTCCCGACCTGCCTGAATCCGTAGCAGATGCGACCGTCGCTACCTGGCACAAAAAACCAGGCGATGCCGTTAAGCGCGATGAAGTGCTGGTAGAAATCGAAACTGACAAAGTGGTACTGGAAGTACCGGCTTCGGCGGATGGCGTTCTGGACGCGGTGCTGGAAGATGAAGGTACCACCGTAACCTCTCGTCAGATCCTGGGTCGCCTGCGTGAAGGCAACAGCGCGGGCAAAGAGTCCAGCGCGAAATCTGAAGAGAAAGCCTCTACGCCGGCTCAGCGCCAGCAGGCTTCTCTGGAAGAACAGTCTAACGATGCCCTCAGCCCGGCGATCCGTCGCCTGCTGGCTGAACACAGCCTCGACCCGGCAGCCATCAAAGGCACCGGTGTGGGCGGTCGTCTGACCCGCGAAGACATCGACAAACACCTGGCGAAAGCGCCTGCTCAGGCGGAAGCGAAAGCCCCTGCGGCAGCACCAGCAGCACAGCCTGCTCTGGGTGCCCGCAGCGAAAAACGCGTGCCGATGACCCGCCTGCGCAAGCGTGTGGCCGAGCGTCTGCTGGAAGCGAAAAACTCCACCGCGATGCTGACCACCTTCAACGAAGTGAACATGAAGCCAATCATGGATCTGCGCAAGCAGTACGGTGACGCGTTTGAAAAACGTCACGGCATCCGTCTGGGCTTTATGTCCTTCTACGTGAAAGCGGTAGTTGAAGCGCTGAAACGCTACCCGGAAGTGAACGCGTCTATCGATGGCGATGACGTGGTTTACCACAACTATTTCGACGTCAGCATGGCGGTTTCTACTCCACGCGGCCTGGTCACCCCGGTTCTGCGTGATGTGGATACCCTGGGTATGGCTGACATCGAGAAAAACATTAAAGAGCTGGCTGTAAAAGGCCGCGACGGCAAGCTGACCGTAGACGACCTGACCGGCGGTAACTTCACCATTACCAACGGCGGCGTATTCGGCTCGCTGATGTCTACCCCGATCATTAACCCGCCGCAGAGCGCGATCCTGGGTATGCATGCCATTAAAGATCGCCCTATGGCGGTAGACGGTAAAGTTGAGATCCTGCCGATGATGTACCTGGCGCTCTCGTACGATCACCGCCTGATCGACGGCCGCGAGTCCGTGGGCTTCCTGGTCGCGATTAAAGAGCTGCTGGAAGATCCAACCCGTCTGCTGCTGGACGTCTAGTTTTGCAGTCTTGCCCGGCGGCGTATGGCTGCCGGGCCAATAAAAGCACGACCTAACGATTACCTGAAGGATGGATAGAACACATGAACTTACATGAATATCAGGCCAAACAGCTGTTTGCCCGGTATGGCTTACCGGCTCCGGTGGGTTATGCCTGTACTACCCCGCGTGAAGCAGAAGAAGCCGCATCTAAAATCGGTTCCGGCCCTTGGGTAGTTAAGTGTCAGGTTCACGCTGGTGGCCGTGGTAAAGCGGGCGGTGTGAAGGTTGTTAAGAGCAAAGAAGAGATTCGTGCGTTTGCTGAACATTGGCTCGGCAAGCGTCTGGTAACCTACCAGACAGATGCGAACGGCCAGCCGGTTAACCAGATCCTGGTTGAAGCGGCGACCGACATCGCGAAAGAACTGTACCTGGGCGCGGTTGTTGACCGTAGCTCCCGTCGCGTGGTGTTCATGGCGTCTACCGAAGGCGGCGTGGAAATCGAAAAGGTGGCGGAAGAAACCCCGCACCTGATCCACAAAGTGGCAATCGATCCGCTGGCAGGCCCAATGCCTTACCAGGGTCGCGAGCTGGCGTTCAAACTGGGCCTGGAAGGCAAGCTGGTTCAGCAGTTCACCAAGATTTTCATGGGGCTGGCGAATATCTTCCTGGAGCGCGACCTGGCGCTGATCGAGATCAACCCGCTGGTGATCACCACCCAGGGCGACCTGATCTGCCTCGACGGCAAGCTGGGCGCTGACGGCAACGCGCTGTTCCGCCAGTCCGATCTGCGCGAAATGCGCGACCAGTCTCAGGAAGATCCGCGTGAAGCGCAGGCTGCGCAGTGGGAGCTGAACTACGTGGCGCTGGACGGCAACATCGGCTGCATGGTTAACGGTGCGGGCCTGGCAATGGGCACCATGGACATCGTTAAGCTGCACGGCGGTGAGCCAGCAAACTTCCTCGACGTAGGCGGTGGCGCAACCAAAGAGCGCGTAACCGAAGCGTTCAAAATCATCCTCTCTGACGACAACGTGAAGGCCGTTCTGGTTAACATCTTCGGCGGCATCGTTCGTTGCGACCTGATCGCCGACGGAATCATCGGTGCGGTAGAAGAAGTGGGTGTTAACGTTCCGGTGGTTGTGCGTCTGGAAGGTAACAACGCTGAACTCGGCGCGAAAAAACTGGCTGACAGCGGCCTGAATATTATTGCAGCGAAAAGTCTGACGGATGCAGCTCAGCAGGTTGTTGCCGCAGTGGAGGGGAAATAATGTCAGTTTTAATTAATAAAGATACCAAGGTTATCTGCCAGGGCTTCACCGGTAGCCAGGGGACTTTCCACTCCGAACAGGCGATTGCCTACGGCACGCAGATGGTTGGCGGCGTAACGCCAGGTAAAGGCGGCACCACGCATCTGGGCCTGCCGGTATTCAACACCGTGCGTGAAGCCGTCGAAGCGACGGGCGCAACCGCGACCGTGATCTACGTTCCGGCACCGTTCTGCAAAGACTCCATTCTGGAAGCGATCGACGCAGGCATCAAGCTGATCATCACCATCACTGAAGGCATCCCGACGCTGGATATGCTGACCGTGAAGGTGAAGCTGGATGAAGCAGGCGTGCGCATGATCGGCCCGAACTGCCCTGGCGTTATCACCCCGGGCGAATGCAAAATCGGCATCATGCCGGGCCACATTCACAAGCCGGGTAAAGTGGGCATCGTGTCCCGTTCCGGTACGCTGACCTATGAAGCTGTGAAGCAGACCACCGATTACGGCTTCGGCCAGTCCACCTGCGTGGGCATCGGCGGTGACCCGATCCCGGGCTCTAACTTCATCGACATCCTGAAGCTGTTCCAGGAAGATCCACAGACCGAAGCGATCGTGATGATCGGTGAGATCGGTGGTAGCGCGGAAGAAGAAGCCGCTGCTTACATCAAAGAACACGTGACCAAGCCAGTTGTCGGTTACATCGCGGGCGTGACCGCGCCGAAAGGCAAGCGTATGGGTCACGCAGGCGCGATCATCGCCGGTGGTAAGGGTACGGCTGATGAGAAATTCGCAGCGCTGGAAGCCGCAGGCGTGAAAACCGTTCGCAGCCTGGCGGATATCGGCGAAGCACTGAAATCCATCATTAAGTAAGTCCTCTCTGCTCCCCGAAAGGGGGGCGTTGAAGTATAAAAATGTCCGTTTCGACATGGTTGGCCGCTGTAAAGCGGCCTTTTTTATTGCCTGCCGGGTGTCATGCAATAGTCACTAAATGGTGTTAATTAGAGAGGGGGGTAAAAGTAAAATAATTGTTATTTATTTACCTTAAAGAGAGCGGATGGAAAAAAACGAAAAACGCACTAAAATTTATGTCCTGAATAAATTAGGCATTCGGGCTTCTGAGTTAATAAAAATCACTTCTGTTTATATTCATCAATCGACTTGATAACCTTAATTGTATTTTATATACATATCTTTAACATGGTTTTTACTATGTTCACCGCATCAAAACACATTTAACACAACGGATTGTTTTTGATTTAAATCAATGTTTAATCCTTGGAAAAACCCATCAAAAGGCGGTAAATTGTCCCCGATCAAAATGGCCGAAAAGTGGTAATTTTGCTATAAATTGATCGCCGTCGAAAAACGTAAATGTGATTCAATAAAAACCTGTTTATTGTAAGGGTTTTGCAGCGTATTATATTTGCGGGATCAATTTGAGTTTTTTATTAACGTATTTGTAACCTCACGTCATCGTTTTTATCCTCCTTCAGGGTAATAACGACGACAAGGATGCGAATAATTTGTATTGGGGCATGCGTGTGGATCTCTCTCTGACGGGGTTCACTCTCGGAGTCTTCATGCGATGAGCAAGGAGTCATGATGTTAGATATAGTCGAACTGTCGCGCTTACAGTTTGCCTTGACCGCGATGTACCACTTCCTGTTTGTGCCACTGACGCTCGGTATGGCGTTCCTGCTGGCCATTATGGAAACGGTATACGTTCTCTCCGGCAAACAGATTTATAAAGATATGACCAAGTTCTGGGGCAAGTTGTTTGGTATCAACTTCGCGCTGGGCGTGGCAACCGGTTTGACCATGGAGTTCCAGTTCGGGACTAACTGGTCTTACTATTCCCACTATGTAGGGGATATCTTCGGTGCGCCGCTGGCCATTGAAGGTCTGATGGCATTCTTCCTCGAATCCACCTTTGTAGGTCTGTTCTTCTTCGGCTGGGACCGTCTGGGTAAAGTCCAGCATATGGCGGTGACCTGGCTGGTGGCATTAGGTTCGAACCTGTCCGCGCTGTGGATTCTGGTGGCGAACGGCTGGATGCAGAACCCTATCGCGTCTGATTTCAACTTCGAAACCATGCGTATGGAGATGGTCAGCTTTGCCGAGCTGGTCCTGAACCCGGTTGCACAGGTTAAATTCGTTCACACCGTGGCTTCTGGCTACGTGTGCGGCGCGATGTTTGTACTGGGCATCAGCTCTTACTACATGCTGCGCGGTCGTGACTTCGCGTTTGCTAAGCGCTCCTTTGCTATCGCTGCAAGCTTCGGTATGGCTGCAATCCTCTCTGTTATCGTTCTGGGTGATGAATCCGGTTACGAAATGGGTGACGTGCAGAAAACCAAACTGGCCGCCATCGAAGCCGAATGGGAAACCCAACCGGCGCCTGCTGCCTTTACGCTGTTCGGTATTCCGGATCAGGACGCGCAGGAAAACCGCTTCGCCATTCAGATCCCTTATGCGCTGGGTATCATCGCCACCCGTTCTGTTGATAAGCAGGTGACCGGTCTGAAAGAGCTGATGGTTCAGCACGAAGAGCGTATCCGTAACGGTATGAAAGCTTACTCGCTGCTGGAACAGCTGCGTGCCGGTTCTACCGACCAGGCCGTTCGCGACCAGTTCAACAACGTGAAGAAAGATCTGGGTTACGGTTTGCTGTTGAAGCGTTATACCCCGAACGTTTCTGATGCGACAGAAGCGCAGATCCAGATGGCAACCAAAGATTCGATTCCACGCGTTGCGCCACTGTACTTCGCATTCCGTATCATGGTGGGCTGCGGCATCATCATGCTGCTGATCATTGCGGCGTCCTTCTGGTCCGTGATTCGTAACCGCATCGGCGAGAAAAAATGGCTGCTGCGCACCGCGCTGTACGGTATTCCACTGCCGTGGATCGCGATCGAATCCGGCTGGTTTGTTGCGGAGTACGGCCGTCAGCCATGGGCGATTGGTGAGGTACTGCCAACGGCGGTAGCGAACTCGTCCCTGACAGCGGGCGACCTGATCTTCTCCATGCTGCTGATTTGTGGTCTGTACACCCTGTTCCTGGTGGCTGAACTGTTCCTGATGTTCAAGTTCGCGCGCCTTGGCCCAAGCAGCCTGAAAACCGGTCGCTATCACTACGAGCAGTCCACTGCGACTACTCAGCCGGCACGCTAAGACAGGAGTCATCAAATGATCGATTATGAAGTATTGCGTTTTATCTGGTGGCTGCTGGTTGGCGTTCTGCTGATCGGTTTTGCCGTCACGGATGGTTTCGACATGGGGGTGGGGATGCTCACCCGTTTCCTCGGTCGTAATGACACCGAGCGTCGAATCATGATCAACTCCATCGCCCCTCACTGGGACGGTAACCAGGTGTGGCTGATCACCGCTGGCGGCGCGCTGTTCGCTGCCTGGCCGATGGTCTACGCGGCTGCGTTCTCCGGCTTCTACGTGGCGATGATTCTGGTGCTGGCCTCTTTATTCTTCCGTCCGGTTGGTTTCGACTACCGTTCCAAGATTGAAGACACCCGCTGGCGCAACATGTGGGACTGGGGCATCTTCATCGGTAGCTTCGTTCCACCGCTGGTGATCGGCGTGGCGTTCGGTAACCTGCTGCAGGGCGTACCGTTCCACCTGGACGAATACATGCGTCTTTACTACACCGGTAACTTCTTCCAGCTGCTGAATCCGTTTGGTCTGCTGGCCGGCGTGGTGAGCGTGGCGATGATCATCACTCAGGGCGCAACCTATCTGCAGATGCGTACGGTTGGTGAACTGCACCTGCGTTCTCGCGCGACGGCTCAGGTCGCTGCGCTGGTGACGCTGGTCTGCTTCGCACTGGCCGGTGTGTGGGTGGTGTACGGTATCGATGGCTACGTGGTGACGTCTGCAATCAACCATACTGCGCCGTCTAATCCGCTGACCAAAGAAGTGGCGCGTCAGGCTGGCGCCTGGCTGGTGAACTTCAATAACACCCCTGCGCTGTGGGCGATCCCGGCTCTGGGCGTATTGCTGCCGCTGCTGACCGTGTTGACGTCTCGTCTGGAGAAAGGCGCGCTGGCGTTCGTGTTCTCTTCGCTGACCCTGGCGTGCATCATCCTGACGGCGGGTATTGCGATGTTCCCATTCGTCATGCCATCCAGCACCATGCTGAATGCTAGCCTGACCATGTGGGACGCAACGTCCAGCCAGCTGACGCTGAACCTGATGACGTATGTTGCTTGCGTGTTCGTACCGATTATCCTGCTCTACACCACCTGGTGTTACTGGAAAATGTTCGGTCGCATCACTAAAGAACATATCGAAAGCAACACCCACTCTATGTACTAAGTAAGGAGCTGAATATGTGGTATTTCGCATGGATTTTAGGGACGCTTCTTGCCTGTGCATTTGGTGTCATCACTGCCCTGGCGCTTGAGCACGTCGAAGCGACCAAAGCGGGTGAAGAAAAACACTGATGAATATTATCGCGACGCTTTACGCGGTAATGGATAAGCGCCCGCTACGGGCGCTTTCTTTAGTGATGGCATTACTGCTGGCAGGTTGTATCTTCTGGGACCCTTCGCGCTTTGCAGCGAAAACCAGCGAGCTTGAAATCTGGCACGGCTTTCTCATTATGTGGGCGGTGTGCGCAGGTGTGATCCACGGCGTGGGCTTTCGTCCGAAAGCCGTTCACTGGCAGGGAATTTTTTGCCCGCTGATTGCCGATCTGGTGCTTCTCGCCGGTTTGATTTTCTTCTTCTTCTGAATAAGAAATGTCCGTTAACGTTATGGGCTTACCCGAGCCCATAAAAATTTACTCTCCGTTTACTTTCTCCCATTCCCAACCCTCTTTCCCGCGCGTATAGTAGCGAAGTTTAAAAGCATTAACTTTTGTTGCATTACCGGGATGTAAAGTGAATACAACGCTGTTTCGATGGCCGGTTCGTGTCTATTACGAAGATACCGATGCCGGTGGTGTGGTTTACCACGCCAGCTACGTTGCTTTTTATGAACGGGCACGCACAGAGATGCTGCGCCATCATCACTTTAGTCAACAGGTGCTGTTGGCTGAGCGAGTTGCCTTCGTGGTACGCAAGATGACGCTTGAGTATTTTGCGCCTGCCAGACTCGACGATATGCTCGAAGTCCAAACTGAAATTACATCAATGCGCGGGACCTCACTGGTTTTCACGCAGCGGATAGTCAACGCAGAGAATACCGTACTGAACTCAGCTGAAGTGCTGATTGTTTGTGTTGATCCAACCATAATGAAGCCTCGTGCGCTTCCTAAGTCTATTGTCGCGGAGTTTAAGCAGTGACTGACATGAATATCCTTGATTTGTTCCTGAAGGCAAGCCTTCTGGTTAAACTTATCATGTTGATTTTGATTGGTTTTTCAATCGCATCCTGGGCCATCATCATCCAGAGAACGCGTATCCTCAATGCCGCTGGCCGTGAAGCTGAAGCGTTTGAAGATAAGTTCTGGTCGGGTATTGAGCTTTCTCGTCTGTATCAGGAAAGCCAGGGACGCCGTGAAAACCTTACAGGCTCCGAGCAAATTTTTTATAGCGGTTTCAAAGAGTTTGCTCGTCTGCATCGTGCAAACAATCATGCGCCGGAAGCGGTTGTAGAAGGTGCCTCGCGTGCGATGCGTATCTCTATGAACCGTGAGCTGGAAAATCTCGAAACGCATATTCCATTCCTCGGCACTGTCGGTTCCATCAGCCCGTATATCGGCCTGTTTGGTACCGTGTGGGGGATCATGCACGCCTTTATCGCGCTGGGCGCGGTGAAGCAGGCGACGTTGCAGATGGTTGCACCGGGTATCGCTGAAGCACTGATTGCGACCGCTATCGGTCTGTTTGCGGCAATTCCTGCGGTTATGGCTTATAACCGTCTGAACCAGCGCGTGAACAAACTGGAACTGAACTACGACAACTTTATGGAAGAGTTCACTGCGATTCTGCACCGTCAGGCGTTTACCAGCACCGAGAGCAACAAGGGGTAAACCATGGCCAGATCGCGTGGACGAGGTCGTCGCGAGCTCAAGTCCGAAATCAATATCGTTCCACTGCTGGACGTCCTGCTGGTACTGCTGCTGATCTTCATGGCGACAGCGCCAATCATTACTCAGAGCGTGGAAGTGGATCTGCCGGATGCGACAGAATCACAGGCGGTGAGCACCAATGACGATCCTCCGGTTATCATTGAGGTTTCCGGCGTAGGGCAATACAGCGTCGTGGTAGAGAAAGATCGTATGGATCAGCTGCCGCCTGAGCAGGTTATTGCTGAAGCGCAGCGTCGTCTGGAGTCAAATCCGAAAACGGTCTTCTTAATCGGTGGCGCGAAAGACGTACCCTACGATGAAATTATTAAAGCGCTGAACTTGCTACATAGTGCGGGTGTTAAGTCAGTTGGCTTAATGACCCAACCTATTTGATCATCCGCGTAGTTTTTGGGAACCGATAGTGTCAAAGGCAACCGAACAGAACGACAAGCTTAAGCGAGCGATAATCGTCTCCGCAGTGCTGCACGTGATTCTCTTTGCAGCGCTGATCTGGAGTTCGTTCGACGAGCATATTGATGCATCAGCCGGCGGCGGTGGAGGGTCTTCCATTGACGCCGTGATGGTGGATCCCGGTGCGGTAGTACAGAACTATAATCGCGAACAGCAGCAGAAGGCGAGTGCCAAACGGGCTGAAGAGCAGCGTGAAAAACAGTCGCAACAGCAGGCGGAAGAACTGCGTGAAAAGCAGGCCGCAGAGCAGGAGCGTCTGAAGCAGCTTGAGAAAGAGCGTTTGCAGGCGCAGGAAGCTGCGAAAGAGCAGGCGGAACAGCAGAAGCAAGCCGAAGAGGCCGCGAAGAAAGCACAGGAACAGCAAAAGCAGGCGGAAGAGGCGGCAGCAAAAGCCGCAGCGGACGCGAAAGCACAGGCTGATGCCCAGGCAAAATTAGCGGCAGAAGCGGCGAAGAAAGCCGCTGCTGATGCTCAGAAGAAAGCTGAAGCGGAAGCCGCGAAGAAAGCCGCTGCCGATGCTCAGAAGAAAGCTGAAGCGGAAGCCGCGAAAAAAGCCGCTGCCGATGCTCAGAAGAAAGCCGAAGCGGAAGCCGCGAAAAAAGCCGCTCAGGAAGCAGAGAAGAAAGCTGCTGCCGAGGCCGCGAAGAAAGCGGCTGCTGCTGAGAAAGCGGCTGCAGAAAAAGCTGCCGCCGCTGAAAAAGCCGCTGCCGATAAAAAAGCTGCAGCTGAGAAGGCTGCCGCCGATAAGAAAGCTGCAGCTGAGAAGGCCGCTGCCGATAAGAAAGCTGCTGCTGATAAAGCGGCGGCCAAAAAGGCCGCGGCTGCTGAAAAAGCCGCTGCTGCCGCAGGGGTTGACGATCTGCTGGGCGATTTAAGCTCCGGTAAGAATGCACCGAAAACGGGCGGTGGGGCGAAAGGAAACAACGCAGCGCCGACGGGAAGTGGTAACACTAAGAGTAACGGTGCGACAGGGGCTGAAATCAACGGTTATGCCGCGCAGATTAAATCCGCTATTGAAAGCCGATTCTATGATGCGTCTTCCTATACCGGTAAAACGTGTACGTTGCGTATAAAACTGGCTCCGGACGGCATGCTGCTGGATATCAAGTCTGAAGGTGGCGACCCGGCTTTATGTACTGCGGCCCTGGCTGCAGCGCGTCAGGCGAAGATGCCTAAACCGCCGTCTCAGGCAGTTTACGAAGTCTTCAAAAATGCGCCGCTGGACTTCAAACCTTAAGTTACATTTTCCCCGTGCAAACGGGGAAAAATAGACCAGGTTTAGTCACAGGGTTCTGGTAGTTTTGTCTATTTGAGTTTGTTAACATTCTGCTAAATTATCGTGGGTAAGGTTACCCGGATAAGGGAGATATGATGAAGCAGGCATTACGTGTAGCATTTAGTTTTTTAATGCTGTGGGCAGCAGTACTGCACGCAGAAGTACGTATCGAGATCACCCAGGGGGTGGACTCGGCACGCCCAATCGGTGTTGTTCCGTTCCAGTGGGCCGGTCCTGGCGCTGCACCTGAAGATGCCGGTGGCATCGTGGCGGCTGACCTGCGTAACAGCGGTAAATTCAACCCGTTAGATCGTTCTCGTCTGCCTCAGCAGCCGGGCAGCGCGCAGGAAGTACAGCCTGCAGCATGGTCTGCACTGGGTATTGATGCCGTGGTTGTGGGTCAGGTTACGCCTAACCCGGACGGCTCTTACAACGTGGCCTGGCAGCTGGTGGATACCGGCGGTGCACCGGGTACCGTTCTGGCACAGAACTCTTACAAGGTCACTAAGCAGTACCTGCGCTACGCGGCACACGCTGCCAGCGATGCGGTATTTGAAAAACTGACCGGCATTAAAGGGGCGTTCCGTACCCGTATTGCTTATGTGGTGCAGACCAACGGTGGTCAGTTCCCGTATGAGCTGCGCGTATCTGACTACGACGGCTACAACCAGTTCCTGGTGAAACGTTCTTCTCAGCCGCTGATGTCTCCAGCCTGGTCTCCGGACGGTTCTAAACTGGCCTATGTAACCTTCGAAAGCGGCCGTTCAGCGCTGGTTATCCAGACGCTGGCAAACGGAGCTGTTCGTCAGGTGGCGTCTTTCCCACGTCACAACGGTGCACCTTCCTTCTCTCCGGACGGGTCTAAACTGGCGTTTGCGCTGTCAAAAACCGGTAGCCTGAACCTGTACGTGATGGACATTGGCTCTGGCCAGATCCGTCAGGTGACCGACGGTCGCAGCAACAACACTGAACCTTCATGGTTCCCGGATAGTCAAAACCTGGCGTTTACTTCTGACCAGGCTGGCCGTCCACAAATCTATAAAGTCAACATCAACGGCGGTGCTCCGCAGCGTATTACCTGGGAAGGTTCGCAGAACCAGAACTCAGACGTGAGCAGCGACGGTAAATTTATGGTAATGGTGAGCTCCAACGGTGGGCAGCAGCACATTGCCAAACAGGATCTGGTAGCGGGTGGCGTTCAAGTTCTGTCGTCAACGTTCCTGGATGAAACGCCAAGTCTGGCACCTAACGGCACGATGGTAATCTACAGCTCTTCTCAGGGGATGGGATCTGTGCTGAATCTGGTTTCTACAGATGGGCGTTTCAAAGCGCGTATTCCGGCAACTGATGGACAGGTAAAATCACCTGCCTGGTCGCCGTATCTGTAAATAATAATTAATTGATTACTAAAGGAATCATAGAAATGCAACTGAACAAAGTGCTGAAGGGGCTGATGATCGCTCTGCCTGTAATGGCAATCGCAGCGTGTTCTTCTAACAAGAACGCCAGCAATGACCAGAGCGGCGAAGGCATGATGGGTGCCGGCACCGGTATGGACGCGAACGGCAATGGCAACATGTCTTCTGAAGAGCAGGCGCGTCTTCAGATGCAGCAGCTGCAGCAGAACAACATCGTTTACTTCGATCTGGATAAATACGACATCCGTTCTGACTTCGCTGCGATGCTGGATGCTCACGCTAACTTCCTGCGTAGCAACCCATCTTACAAAGTCACCGTAGAAGGTCACGCGGACGAACGTGGTACTCCAGAGTACAACATCTCCCTGGGTGAACGTCGTGCTAACGCTGTTAAAATGTACCTGCAGGGTAAAGGCGTTTCTGCTGACCAGATCTCCATCGTTTCTTACGGTAAAGAAAAACCTGCAGTACTGGGTCACGACGAAGCGGCTTACTCCAAAAACCGTCGTGCCGTACTGGTTTACTAAGAGAATTGCATGAGCAGTAACTTCAGACATCATCTGTTGAGTCTGTCGTTACTGGTTGGAATAGCGGCCCCCTGGGCCGCTTTTGCTCAGGCACCAATCAGTAGTGTCGGCTCAGGCTCGGTAGAAGACCGGGTCACTCAACTCGAGCGTATTTCTAACGCTCACAGCCAGCTTTTAACCCAACTCCAGCAACAACTTTCTGATAACCAAAACGATATTGACTCTCTCCGCGGCCAGATTCAGGAAAGCCAGTATCAGTTGAACCAGGTTGTGGAACGTCAGAAGCAGATTTTGCTGCAGATGGATAGTCTGAGCAGCGGTGGTGCAGCAGCACAAGCACAGCCAGCCGCGGGCGATCAGACCGGTGCGGCGACATCAGCTCCGGCTGCGGATGCTTCTGCTTCAACAGGTGCGCCTGTACAGAGCGGTGACGCGAATACGGACTACAACGCGGCCATTGCCCTGGTGCAGGATCAATCTCGTCAGGATGACGCGCTTGCTGCGTTTCAGAACTTTGTTAAGAAATACCCTGATTCCACTTATCAGCCAAATGCGAATTACTGGCTCGGTCAGCTGAATTACAACAAGGGTAAAAAGGACGATGCGGCGTTTTATTTTGCCTCTGTGGTGAAAAATTACCCGAAATCGCCAAAAGCGCCTGATGCGATGTATAAAGTGGGCGTCATCATGCAGGACAAAGGCGACATTGCGAAAGCCAAAGCGGTTTACCAGCAGGTGGTCTCCAAATTCCCGGGTACCGAAGGTGCTAAGCAGGCGCAAAAACGTCTGAATTCGATGGGATGATTATCGCATGACCAGAAATCGCGTTATTTCTGGTCGTGCAGCATGATTCGTAAGCAGTTAAGTGATCTTCATCGAAATTTTTGTTGCGCTGAATTCTTAAATCAGTAATATATGCCGCCGTTGCCACGGGATATCAAACAACGTGAAAACAGCGTAAAAGTGGGTCGTTAGCTCAGTTGGTAGAGCAGTTGACTTTTAATCAATTGGTCGCAGGTTCGAATCCTGCACGACCCACCACTAAGTCAGGTGGAAGTAGTAGTAAAACGTGAAGGATAACGTTGCGTCAGCAACGGCCCATAGGGCGAGGCGAAGCCGAGTCATCCTGCACGACCCACCACTTAACGCACACCAGCAGTACAGAGTGGGTGATTAGCTCAGTTGGTAGAGCATCTCCTTTACACGGAGGGGGTCGGCGGTTCGAGCCCGTCATCACCCACCACTCGGGTCGTTAGCTCAGTTGGTAGAGCAGTTGACTTTTAATCAATTGGTCGCAGGTTCGAATCCTGCACGACCCACCAATTTTATTGGTTCCGAGTGATAATTCAGGCAACACCCAAAAGGGTCGTTAGCTCAGTTGGTAGAGCAGTTGACTTTTAATCAATTGGTCGCAGGTTCGAATCCTGCACGACCCACCAGCCTGAATAAATTTGAAGTACATCCCGCAAGGGGTCGTTAGCTCAGTTGGTAGAGCAGTTGACTTTTAATCAATTGGTCGCAGGTTCGAATCCTGCACGACCCACCAGTGTAGAAAGGCGCCCTAAAGGCGCCTTTTTGCTATCTGCCGTCTGTGCAGGTCGGGCAAGGCGAAGCCGCTGACCGACAAATGCTATCCGCACCTATTTCCGGTGACTTTTCCTCTCATATTCGCTATCTTGTTTAGTATACAAAACACAATTGCCATGCGTTTTGCTATGTCATGCAAAAGAAAGGCAATATTGTTAAGCCCGTAAAACGAGAAGCCATAATGAGTGTGATGTTTGATCCTGAAGCCGCAATCTATCCGTTTCCGCCAAAGCCTGTCCCGCTGAGCCAGGACGAAAAGCAATTCTACCGTGAGAAGATCAAACGTCTTCTCAAAGAACGAGATGCGGTGATGGTGGCCCATTACTACACCGACCCGGAAATTCAGCAGCTGGCGGAAGAGACCGGCGGCTGTATTTCTGACTCACTGGAGATGGCACGCTTCGGTGCAAAACATCCTGCTTCCACGCTGCTGGTTGCTGGCGTGCGTTTTATGGGCGAAACGGCAAAGATCCTGAGCCCTGAAAAAACCATTCTGATGCCGACGCTTAATGCGGAGTGTTCACTGGATCTCGGCTGCCCGATTGACGAATTCACGGCCTTCTGTGACGCCTACCCTGACCGGACCGTGGTGGTTTACGCCAACACCTCTGCGGCGGTAAAAGCGCGGGCAGACTGGGTTGTCACCTCCAGCATCGCCGTTGAGCTGATTGAACATCTGGATAGCCTGGGCGAGAAAATTATCTGGGCGCCTGACCGCCATCTTGGAAATTATGTCCAGAAGCAGACGGGGGCTGACGTTCTCTGCTGGCAGGGGACCTGCATTGTGCACGACGAATTCAAAACCCAGGCGCTGGCGCGCATGAAGGCACTTTATCCTGACGCCGCGATTCTTGTTCACCCTGAATCACCGCAGTCGATTGTCGACATGGCGGACGCCGTGGGCTCAACCAGCCAGCTTATCAACGCGGCCAGAACGCTGCCTAACAGGCAGCTCATCGTGGCGACCGATCGCGGTATCTTCTACAAGATGCAGCAGGCCGTGCCGGAGAAAGAGCTCCTTGAAGCGCCAACGGCGGGCGAGGGCGCAACGTGTCGCAGCTGTGCGCATTGTCCGTGGATGGCGATGAATGGCCTGAAGGCCATTGCCGAAGGGCTCGAGACGGGCGGGGCAGCACATGAAATCCATGTGGATGCCGCCCTGCGTGAAGGTGCATTAATTCCGCTTAACCGCATGCTGGATTTTGCGGCTACACTACGTACTTAATTCAAAACGACCGGGGAAAAGATGGATTTTTTTAGCACGCAGAACATTCTGGTTCATATACCGATTGGTGCAGGTGGCTATGACCTGTCATGGATTGAGGCCGTTGGCACGCTGGCGGGATTACTCTGTATCTGGCTGGCAAGCCTGGAGAAGATCAGCAACTACGCGTTCGGGCTGATAAACGTTACGCTGTTTGCGATTATCTTCTTCCAGATCCAGCTGTATGCCAGCCTGCTTTTGCAGCTGTTCTTCTTCGCCGCCAATATTTACGGCTGGTACGCGTGGTCGCGTCAGAACAGCCAGCAGGAGGCAGAGCTGCAGATCCGCTGGCTTCCCTTGCCGAAAGCCATCGCCTGGTTTGTCGCCTGCGTGGTCGCCATTGGTTTAATGACCGTCTATATCAACCCGGTGTTTGCGTTCCTGACCCGCGTTGCCGTTTCGGTCATGTCCGGTTTCGGCCTGAACGTGACGATGCCCGAGCTCCAGCCGGATGCCTTCCCGTTCTGGGATTCCTGCATGATGGTGCTGTCGATTGCGGCGATGATCCTGATGACCCGTAAATACGTTGAGAACTGGCTGCTGTGGGTGATCATCAACGTGATCAGCGTGGCGATCTTCGCCCTGCAGGGCGTCTATGCGATGTCGCTGGAATATCTGCTGCTGACTTTCATCGCGCTGAACGGCAGCCGGATGTGGATTAAGAGCGCGCGTGAGCGAGGTTCCCACGCGCTTTCCAGCTAGTGGTGATGCTGATGTGAATGTCCGGACTGCGCCTCGTTAAGGTGGCAGTCCGGCCCGTTACAGGGCTGATACTCCATCTGGATGGTGGCGTGGCCAATTTCGTAGTGATGTTCAAGAAAATGCTGGATGCGTTCAAGCAGCGCATCGTGGTCGTGAGGCGGGATCACCTGGACGTGCAGCGTCATGACCGGTTTTTCCCCCACCAGCCAGACGTGCACGTGATGAACATTGCGGACTTCCGGGACTGAACGGCGCAGGTTGCGCTTCAGCTCGTCAATATCCATCGATGCCGGTGCCCCTTCAAGCAGTTCATTCACGCTCTCCTTCAGCAGTCGCCAGGCGCTGCGCAAGACCAGACATGACACCAGCACGGACAGAATCGGATCGACAGGCGTCCAGCCGGTGTAGAGGATCACCAGCGCGGCGACAATCGCCCCGACTGAGCCGAGCAAATCACCCAGAACATGCAGAGCCGCAGCGCGCACGTTGAGGTTCTTTTCCCCGCTGCCGCGGTGCAAAATCCAGAAGGCGAGGATATTCGCCAGCAGCCCCGCCACGGCAATCACCATCATTGTCGCCCCGGCGATCGGCTGCGGGTGTCTGAAGCGCTGTACGGCCTCCCAGACGATAAGAACGGTAATGACCACCAGCGCAATAGCGTTAACAAACGCGGCGAGGGTTGTCAGCCTCAGCCAGCCGAAGGTATGGCGCGCATTGGGAGGACGACGCGCAAACTGCACCGCCAGCAGGGCGAAGAGCAGCGCTGCGGCATCGGTCAGCATGTGTCCGGCATCAGCCAGTAGCGCCAGAGAGCCGGAAATCAGGCCGCCAATGACCTCGATAACCATAAACGTTGCCGTGACGCCAAAGGCCAGCATCAGTCGTTTAGCGTTGTCGTTGCCGGGAGAGGGTGAGTGGGAATGGGAGTGCGCCATGTCTGCTTTCCTGATGTGTTATTGTTTTTAGTGTAGCGTTTTTAATAGGTTACTCCAAAAAGAAAGGAGAGCCAGAGCTCTCCTTTTTCTTACCGAACATCCCCATTACTGGGTGGTGCCATCGGTTTTGGTATTCGCGTCGTTCCCTACTTTGTCATTAGGGTCAGGGCATTTGCCGTCCTTGCACATTGAGTTCTTATGAACCTCGTCCGAACTCATATTGTCATGATTCATGGTGCCGGAACCGCTGCCGTTGGGATGCAGCATGGTGCCTCCGGTGTTAGTGTTGCCGGTATTGATCTGGCTGTTGTCGACATTATTCGGGGCGATATTCTGTTTCGCATCAGGTGCGGGCTGGCCTGCTGCTGCCGCGGCATTCGCATCACCGTTGCTGTCTGATGTGCCCGTTTCCGCGGCCAGGACGCTGCCGCTTGCCAGAGTGAGTGTGGCGGTCAGGAAGAGGGTTGCCAGTTTTGTCATTTTCATCATGGTGCTCCTGTTCTTGTCGTTACGCTGGATAACATTCTCCAACAGTGCATCTTTTTCTGAGGCGAAAGATTCCGCCTTACGGACTTACGTCAGTAGGGAATCGCGTTTAAGCGTGTAAAATTGGTTGTTACAGTTAAAAAGCTTAGGTTAGATCTCATTTTTCGCTATTTTGTGGCGATTTTTAGGCGAATTCCAGGAATTATCTGCGTGAAGTGTAAAACCGTGTTTACACTTCCTGGTCGACAAGATAGATTGAAAGGATTGCTTTCATTACTAAAGATATGGCAGAGCTGGAAAGAAAATGAATTATCAGAACGACGATTTACGCATTAAAGAGATCAATGAGTTATTACCTCCTGTAGCGCTCCTTGAGAAATTCCCCGCCACTGAAAATGCCGCAAACACGGTTTCTCATGCTCGTAAAGCGATCCATAAGATCCTGAAAGGTAATGACGATCGTCTTCTGGTGGTGATTGGTCCGTGCTCCATTCACGATCCTGCAGCTGCGAAAGAGTACGCTGCCCGTCTGCTCACCCTCCGTGAAGAGCTAAAGGACGAGCTTGAAATCGTGATGCGCGTCTATTTTGAAAAACCGCGCACCACCGTGGGCTGGAAAGGGCTGATTAACGATCCGCATATGGATAACAGCTTCCAGATCAACGACGGTCTGCGCATTGCGCGCAAGCTGCTGCTGGAGATCAACGACAGCGGCCTGCCAGCGGCCGGTGAATTCCTGGATATGATTACGCCACAATACCTGGCAGACCTGATGAGCTGGGGCGCAATTGGTGCCCGTACAACTGAATCTCAGGTTCACCGCGAGCTGGCGTCCGGTCTTTCTTGCCCGGTGGGTTTCAAAAACGGCACTGACGGCACCATTAAGGTGGCTATCGACGCCATCAACGCAGCGGGTGCGCCGCACTGCTTCCTGTCCGTGACCAAATGGGGCCATTCCGCCATCGTTAACACCAGCGGTAACGGTGACTGCCATATCATTCTGCGCGGCGGCAAAGAGCCAAACTACAGTGCGAAACACGTGGCGGAAGTGAAGGTCGGGCTGGAAAAAGCCGGGCTGCCACCGCAGGTGATGATCGATTTCAGCCATGCCAACTCCAGCAAGCAGTTTAAAAAGCAGATGGAAGTGGGGGCAGACGTCTGCCAGCAGATTGCCGGCGGTGAGAAGGCAGTGATTGGGGTAATGATCGAAAGCCATCTGGTTGAAGGTAACCAGAACCTGGAAGGCAGCGAGCCGCTGGTGTATGGCAAAAGCGTCACCGATGCCTGCATTGGCTGGGACGATACCGATACCATCCTGCGTCAGCTGGCGAATGCGGTAAAAGCGCGCCGCGGCTGAATTCTCAGGCACAAATAAAAAAGCGCGGAAGGCTCCGCGCTTTTTTTATACCTTGCGAAAATTACTTCGCTTTACCCTGGTTCGCGACAGCCGCTGCTTTCGCCGCGATCTCTTCTGCGTTACCCAGATAGTAGTGTTTGATTGGCTTGAAGTTTTCGTCGAACTCATACACCAGCGGTACGCCAGTTGGGATGTTCAGTTCGAGGATTTCGTCTTCACCCATGTTGTCCAGGTATTTCACCAGCGCACGCAGGGAGTTACCGTGAGCAGCGATGATCACGCGCTCGCCGCTTTTCAGGCGTGGCAGAATGGTTTCGTTCCAGTAAGGCACAACGCGGTCGATGGTCAGCGCCAGGCTTTCGGTGGTTGGCAGCTCAGCGTCGGTCAGCTTCGCGTAGCGCGGATCGTGGCCCGGGTAGCGCTCGTCATCTTTGGTCAGCTCTGGTGGGGTGATTGCGAAGCCGCGACGCCACTGTTTAACCTGCTCGTCGCCATATTTCTCAGCGGTTTCCGCTTTGTTCAGGCCCTGCAGCGCACCGTAGTGACGTTCGTTCAGTTTCCAGGACTTCTCAACCGGCAGCCAGGCCTGATCCAGTTCGTCCAGCACGTTCCACAGGGTGTGGATGGCACGTTTCAGCACAGAGGTGTAAGCAAAATCAAAGCTGAAGCCTTCTTCCTTCAGCAGTTTACCCGCTGCTTTTGCTTCGCTTACGCCTTTCTCAGACAGATCAACGTCGTACCAACCGGTAAAGCGGTTTTCGTTGTTCCACTGGCTTTCGCCGTGACGCACCAGGACCAGCTTAGTTATAGCCATCTCTTACTCCTCAAGCATTTTTAGAATGATAACAATTCTCATTATATTGCCGTGGCCGTGCCACCAGCAACGCTTAACCCTAACCATAGCGAAAATAGTCTCTGAGTGTAAGATGCTTGTGAATCCAGGGTTATGATTTTGTCTGCGATCGGCGCTATTTTCAGCAAGGCGCGCAGAAAAAAGCCCTCCGGAGGGAGGGCTGGATATTAATGTGGAATAAAATGATATTCCGTCACGCTCACGTACTCTTTACCCGGACGCAGCACGCAGTCTGGCTGCGGCCATTCCGGATGGTTCGGGCTGTCCGGCAGGAACTCGCTCTCCAGCGCCAGGCCTTGCCAGTCGCTGTACTCATCGTGTTCGCGCGCCGTCGTCCCGCCGAGGTAGTTGCCTGAGTAAAACTGCAGGGCAGGGGCAGTGGTATAAACCGTCATCTGCAGTTTCTCATCCGCAGACCAGACCTGCGCGGCAGGCTGTTTCACATCGCCTTTGGCCTGCAGCAGGAAAGCGTGGTCGTAGCCTTTCACCTTGCGCTGATCGTCATCGCTCATGAAATCCTGGGCGATGGACTTCGCGCTGCGGAAGTCAAAGCTGGTGCCGCTCACGTCTTTAAGGCCCTGATACGGAATGCCCATCTCGTCAACCGGCAGATACGCATCCGCCAGGATCTGCAGCTTGTGCTCACGCACGTCGCACTGGTTACCGTCCAGATTAAAGTACGCGTGGTTGGTCAGGTTGACCGGACACGGCTTGTCGACCGTCGCACGGTATTCAATGGCGATACGGTTGTCGTCGGTCAGCGTAAAGCGCGCGGACGCGACAAGGTTCCCCGGGAAGCCCTGATCGCCATCAGGCGAATCCAGCGAGAACAGCACTTCGCCATCGTTTTGACGAACAATCTTCCAGCGGCGTTTATCAAACCCGTCCGGTCCGCCGTGCAGCTGGTTCTCACCCTGGCTTGGAAGCAGGGTGTACTGCACGCCGTCGAGTTCAAAACGGCTCTTCGCGATGCGGTTAGCATAGCGCCCGACGGACGCGCCCAGATAGGCGGACTGATTGACGTACTGCTCAGGCGAGGCGCAGCCGAGCAGTGTCTCGCGCACGCTGCCGTCCGGCATCGGTACGCGGGCAGAAAGAAGGGTTGCCCCCCAGTCCATCACCGTAACGACCATCCCCGCGCTGTTGCGCAGGGTTAACAGGCGATACGGCAGACCATCCGGTGCAAGGGTAGGTGTTTCGTTTAGCACTGTCCGGCTCCTTGTGATGCTTTACAAACATAGAAGGTTTCTTTGATACCCGTTTTTGCTTCGTACTGCTTCGCCACGGCATCCTGTACGGCAGGGACCAGCTCTTCTGGCACCAGCGCAACGATGCAGCCGCCAAAACCGCCGCCCGTCATGCGCACGCCGCCTTTGTCGCCGATGGTGGCTTTAACGATGTCCACCAGGGTGTCGATCTGCGGAACGGTGATTTCAAAATCATCGCGCATGGAGGCGTGAGATTCCGCCATCAGCTCACCCATGCGTTTCAGGTCACCTTTCGCCAGCGCGGACGCGGCTTCAACGGTACGGGCATTTTCCGTCAGCACGTGACGAACGCGTTTGGCGACAACCGGATCCAGCTCGTGCGCCACTTTGTTAAATTCATTGAGCGTCACGTCGCGCAGGGCAGGCTGCTGGAAGAAGCGGGCGCCGGTTTCGCACTGCTGGCGGCGGGTGTTGTATTCGCTGCCCACCAGCGTGCGCTTAAAGTTGCTGTTGACGATCACCACAGCCGCGCCTTTCGGCAGGGGAACGGCTTTGGTACCCAGCGAACGGCAGTCAATTAACAGGGCATGCTCTTTTTTGCCCAGCGCGGAGATCAGCTGGTCCATAATGCCGCAGTTACAGCCCACGAACTGGTTTTCTGCTTCCTGACCGTTCAGGGCGATTTGCGCGCCGTCCAGCGGCAGATGATAAAGCTGCTGGAATACGGTACCAACCGCGACTTCCAGCGACGCAGAGGAGCTTAAGCCCGCACCCTGCGGCACGTTGCCGCTGATAACTAAATCCGCACCGCCAAAGTTCTTGTTGCGCTTCTGAAGGTGTTTCACCACGCCGCGCACGTAGTTAGACCACTGCTGGCTGTCGTGCGTCACAATCGGGGCATCGAGGGAAAACTCGTCCGTCTCATTACCGTAATCCGCCGCAATCACGCGAACTTTACGGTCGTCGCGCTTCGCGCAGCTGATGACGGTCTGGTAATCGATGGCGCACGGCAGCACGAATCCGTCGTTATAGTCGGTGTGTTCACCGATCAGGTTAACGCGGCCTGGCGCCTGAATAACGTGGGTGGCAGGGTAACCAAATTTCTCAGCAAACAGGGATTGTGTTTTATCTTTCAGACTCATTTTTTTAGACTCCTGATTCGCGATAGTGGACGTCGCTAACGGCACGCAGACGTTCTGCCGCCTGTTCCGCCGTCAGGTCACGCTGGGTTTCCGCCAGCATTTCATAGCCCACCATGAATTTACGTACCGTCGCAGAGCGCAGCAGCGGCGGATAGAAATGGGCGTGCAGCTGCCAGTGTTGATTCTCTTCGTCGTTAAACGGGGCGCCGTGCCAGCCCATGGAGTACGGGAAAGAGCACTGGAAGAGGTTGTCGTAACGGCTCGTGAGCTTTTTCAGCGCCAGGGCAAGGTCGTCGCGCTGCGCGTCGCTAAGATCGGTGATGCGCTGCACGTGCGCTTTCGGCAGCAGCAGCGTTTCAAACGGCCAGGCGGCCCAGTAGGGGACGACGGCCAGCCAGTGTTCGGTTTCCACCACGGTGCGGCTGCCGTCGGCCAGCTCGCGCTGGGTGTAGTCCACCAGCATCGGCGAACCGTTTTCAGCAAAATACGCTTTCTGCAGACGGTCTTCACGCTCGGCTTCGTTAGGCAGGAAGCTGTTCGCCCAGATCTGGCCGTGCGGGTGCGGGTTAGAGCAGCCCATGGCCGCGCCTTTGTTTTCGAACACCTGCACCCACGGATAGCTCTGCCCCAGCTCTGCGGTTTGCGCCTGCCAGGTGCTGACGACCTCTTTCAGCGCGTCCACGCTCAGCTCCGGCAGCGTTTTGCTGTGATCCGGCGAGAAGCAGATCACGCGGCTGGTTCCGCGCGCGCTTTCGCAGCGCATCAGCGGATCGTGGCTTTGCGGCGCGTCCGGCGTGTCGGTCATCAGCGCGGCAAAATCGTTGGTGAACACGAAGGTGCCTTTGTAGTCCGGGTTTTTATCCCCGGTGACGCGCGTGTTGCCCGGACAGAGGAAGCAGTCCGGGTCGTGCTGTGGCAGCGTCTGTTTTGCAGGCGTCTCCTGCGCGCCCTGCCAGGGGCGCTTGGCGCGATGCGGAGAAACCAAAATCCATTGCCCGCTTAACGGGTTAAAACGACGATGCGGATGATCGACGGGGTTAAATTGCGTCATGACGGATCCTTAGTCCGGATAGCCTTGCGGGTGGCGTGACTGCCAGTGCCAGGTATCCTGTGCCATTTCATCAAGCGTGCGCGTCACACGCCAGTTAAGCTCTTTGTCGGCTTTGGTGGCATCGGCCCAGTAAGCAGGCAGGTCGCCATCACGACGCGGAGCGAAGTGATAGTTCACCGGCTTGCCGCAGGCTTTGCTGAAGGCGTTAACCACGTCCAGCACGCTGCTGCCGACCCCGGCGCCGAGGTTGTAAATATGCACGCCCGGTTTGTTGGCCAGCTGCTGCATGGCCGCAACGTGACCGTCGGCCAGATCCATCACGTGGATGTAGTCGCGCACGCCGGTACCGTCTTCGGTCGGATAGTCATTGCCAAAAATCGCCAGCGAGTCGCGGCGACCCACGGCAACCTGGGCGATATACGGCATCAGGTTGTTCGGGATGCCCTGCGGATCTTCCCCCATATCGCCTGACGGATGCGCGCCGACCGGGTTGAAGTAGCGCAGTAAGGCGATGCTCCACTCCGGCTGTGCTTTTTGCAGGTCGGTCAGGATCTGTTCCACCATCAGCTTGCTTTTGCCGTACGGGCTTTGCGGCGTACCGGTCGGGAAGCTTTCAACGTAAGGGATTTTGGGCTGATCGCCGTAGACGGTGGCGGAGGAGCTAAAGATGAAGTTTTTGACGTTCGCCGCGCGCATGGCGGAGATGAGACGCAGAGTACCGTTGACGTTATTGTCGTAATACTCGAGCGGCTTCGCAACGGATTCACCGACCGCTTTCAGACCCGCGAAGTGGATCACCGCTTCGATGGCATGGTCGTGAAGGATCTCGGTCATCAGCGCTTCGTTGCGGATGTCGCCTTCCACGAAAGTCGGTTGTTTACCGCCAAGGCGTTCAATCACCGGCAGCACGCTGCGCTTACTGTTGCACAGGTTGTCGAGGATGATGACGTCGTGACCGTTTTGCAGCAGTTGCACGCAGGTATGACTACCTATGTAACCGCTACCACCTGTTACCAGAACTCGCATATTTCGCTCCATTGGGCTTATGGTATGTAATAACCATAGCATAACAGAGACGCGAAAAGTGTGACATGGGATAAAATAGTGGAATCGTTTACACTCGTTTTCACACTCGCTTTTTTAATGACTGAGTGCATTCTAGATCAAAGAGATAGCGATGTATTGATGCAAGTTATCTGAAAAAGAGGAGGGCAGAGCCCTCCACGGTTAATCGACGTTGCTGAGAAGATAGCGATAACCCTCACCGTCCGGCACAAACTCCAGGCGATGCGTGATGCAGGCGGGGGCATCTTCGGCATGATGTGAAACGAACAGCAGCTGCGTTTCACCTTCGCTAATCAGCACGTCCACAAAGCGGCGGATAAGCTGGCGATTCAGCGGATCGAGTCCCTGCAGCGGTTCGTCGAGGATCAGAAGCGTAGGGTGTTTCACCAGCGCGCGAACGATCAGGGCCAGACGCTGCTGCCCCCACGACAGACTATGAAACGGCGCGTCAGCGACCCGGTTGTCCATGCCCAGAATATCCAGCCACTGCTGGGCCAGCTTGTGCTGTTTGTCAGACACCGCCTGATAAATACCGATGGAATCAAAATACCCGGAAAGGATCACGTTGCGTACCGTGGTACTGACCCGGTAATCCAGATGCAGGCTGCTGCTGACGTAGCCGATATGTTTTTTAATATCCCAGATGGTTTCGCCGCTGCCGCGACGCCGACCGAACAGCGTCAGATCGTTGCTATAGCCCTGCGGGTGATCGCCGGTGATAAGGCTCAGCAGCGTGGATTTTCCCGCGCCGTTAGGGCCGACAATCTGCCAGTGTTCGCCGGGATTGACCGTCCAGCTAAGACGGTTGAGGATCGGGCGATCGTCATAAGAGACTATCCCATCCCGCAGCACGATGCGCGGCTGGTGGGGATCGAGCGCATGGCGGGCCGAAGGGGCGTCAGGTTCCGGAAGCGTAATTCCGTCGAGTTGTTCACTGTGCGCGAGCTGGGCGATGAGCGCCTGCTTAAGCAGCGCGGTTTTTTCACCGGTCTCGGTCAGGTTACAGTCGGCCAGTACGCCCGCGTGCTGAATAAAGTCCGGAATTTCATCGAAGCGGTTAAGCACCAAAACCAGGGTATAGCCCTGCTGATTAAGCGACTCCAGCAGGGCCGCCAGCTGCGCACGGGACTGCACGTCAAGGCCGTCAAAGGGTTCGTCGAGGATAAGCAGCTCGGGCTCGCTCATCAGCGCCTGGCAAAGCAGCGTTTTTCGCGTCTCGCCGGTTGAAAGGTATTTAAAGCGCCGGTTGAGCAGGGCGGTGATGCCGAACCGTTCTGCCAGGCGCTGACAGCGGGCGGGATCTTTCACCTCATCCTGAATAATTTCCGCCGTCGTACGGCCGGTATCTTCTTCGCCAGGGCTGAGTAAATCAGTGTTATTGCGCTGCCACTCGTCGCTTACCAGCTTTTGCAATTGTTCAAATGACAGGCGCGTCAGGCGCGTAAAGTCGCCCTGGCATTCGCCCTTGAGGAGGGGGAGCTCGCCGGCCAGCGCGCGGGCCAGCGCGGATTTACCGCTGCCGTTAGTGCCGACAAACGCCCAGCTTTCACCCGCGCGTATCGTCAAATCAGCAATCGTCAGCGTTCGGGTATCGCTAAGACGAAACGTGCCTTGCGAAATATGCAATGATGACATGGTTTATCCCTGTTTTTGCAGCAACAGATATCAGGGATACGCACTGTCGGCGCGATTGTCAATGCGCTCAGCACAATGTGGCGATAATCACCCGGTCTGCGTTGAACCAGGCGGTAACGACAGAACCTTCTTCTAAACCGTCCGCTTCGCTAAGCGGTATCGTCGCGCAAAGCGGTTGCCCGTCTGCGAGGGTCATCAGCACTTCGCACTGCGCCTGGCCGCGTTCGATAAGGCTGATTGCGCCCTGGAGCTGGTTATCGGCCGCCTTTGCGGCGTCGGGATCGCGCGTGATATTGACCCACGGCGCTTTCAGCAGCACCAGCACCTCTTTTCCTTCATCGAGCTCAAGGCGCTCTGCGCTCTGCGCCGTTATTGCGGCCTTCAGACGGGTGGTGCCATCGGCAAGCAGGATCTCAATATGCTGCTGTACCTGGAGATTGTCGCGCGCCGTCACCGTTCCAAACCACTGGTTGCGGGCGCTGGTTTGTAACGAGAAGCGGGAAATGGCGGCCAGCAAGCTGTCCAGCGGAACGTTATCGTCGTCGCTCAACACATCGAACGCCTTTTGCTGGATCTGGGCCAGCAGATCGTAAAGCTGAATAAGGCGCTGGCCGTAACGCGTCACGATCGCACCGCCGCCGCCTTTGCCGCCTGTGGCTCTGTCCACCAGCGGGTGTTCGCTCAGGGTGTTCATTTCGTTGATGGCGTCCCAGGCACTTTTGTAGCTGATGCCCGCGTTTTTCGCCCCCTGGCTAATTGAGCCCGTTTGTTCTATTTGTTTAAGCAGGGCGATACGTCGCGGATCGGCGAAAAGCTTTTGCTGAAGTCGTAGAGTGAGAAGAATTTCGGCCTGCATAACAGTGTCCTGGCAAAAAGAGTATTGTGACCCAAATGGTGCAGGGCGCAAAGGGTACCGCACAAAAGGGGATGTTTTTCTCACTTGAAAGGGTAGAATGAGCCGTTCACAATATCTGGAGAAAACCATGTTAGAGTTGTTGAAAAGTCTGGTATTCGCCGTGATCATGGTACCAGTAGTGATGGCCATCATCCTCGGTGCCATCTACGGCCTGGGTGAAGTGTTCAACGTCTTTTCGAACATTGGTCACAAAGACCAGGCTAAAAAGCAGCATTGATTCCCCACAAAACGCCCGGCCAGTCCGGGCGTTTTGCTCTCAAGATTTTCCCGTCTACGCCGATATTATTTAACGCATCACACCGGTTTACCCCTTCAGCGGTACGATTAAACGCTGGGATCTCCCTGACGTTATCGTTATATTAAGATGTATATAACGCTACTCACAGGAGTTACAGATGGCACGTTCATGGATACGCCTTTTCGCAGGGGCAACGCTGACGCTTTCACTTACCGGACACGCGCTGGCGGACGAGGGTAAAATCACCGTCTTTGCCGCGGCGTCGCTGACCAACGCGCTGCAGGACATCGCGGCGGCGTATAAAAAAGAGAAAAACGTCGAGGTGGTCTCCTCTTTTGCCTCTTCCTCGACGCTGGCGCGCCAGATAGAAGCGGGCGCACCGGCGGATCTGTTCATCTCGGCTGACCAGAAGTGGATGGATTACGCGGCGGAGAAGAAATCGATTGATGCGACAACCCGCGAAACGCTGCTGGGGAATAGCCTGGTTGTCGTGGCGCCAAAAGCCAGCGCGCAGGCGGACTTCACCATCAACAAAGAGACCCACTGGACGAGCCTGCTGAACGGTGGCCGTCTGGCCGTGGGCGACCCGGAGCACGTTCCGGCCGGGATTTATGCCAAAGAAGCGCTGCAAAAGCTGGGTGCATGGGAGACATTGTCACCGAAGCTGGCCCCGGCGGAAGACGTGCGCGGCGCGCTGGCGCTGGTAGAACGCAACGAAGCCCCGCTGGGCATTGTGTATGGCTCTGATGCCGTTGCCAGTAAAGGTGTAAAAGTGGTCGCAACGTTCCCGGAAGACTCCCACAAGAAAGTGGAATATCCTGTTGCGATTGTTGATGGACATAAAAATGCGGCCGTGACGGCCTTCCGCGATTACCTGAAAGGGCCGGAGGCGTCCGCAATCTTTAAACGTTATGGATTTACGACTCACTGATGATATTGACCGATCCTGAATGGCAGGCTGTTCTGCTGAGCCTAAAAGTCTCTTCCCTGGCGGTTGCGCTGAGCTTGCCCTTTGGGATCTTCTTTGCCTGGCTACTGGTTCGCTGTCAGTTTCCCGGCAAAACGCTGCTCGACAGCGTGCTGCATCTTCCGCTCGTTTTGCCGCCCGTGGTGGTCGGTTACCTGCTGCTGATTTCGATGGGGCGACGCGGTTTTATCGGAGAGAAGCTCTACGACTGGTTTGGGCTGACGTTTGCGTTTAGCTGGCGCGGTGCGGTACTGGCGGCGGCGGTGATGTCATTCCCGCTGATGGTGAGGGCGATCCGCCTCGCGCTGGAAGGCGTGGACATGAAGCTCGAACAGGCGGCCCGCACGCTGGGCGCAGGGCGCTGGCGCGTCTTTTTCACCATCACGCTTCCGCTCACGCTGCCGGGCATTATTGTCGGGACGGTGCTGGCCTTCGCCCGCTCGCTGGGCGAGTTTGGCGCGACGATCACCTTTGTGTCGAACATCCCCGGCGAGACGCGAACCATCCCGTCGGCAATGTATACTCTGATTCAAACGCCGGGCGGTGAAGGCGCGGCGGCGCGGCTGTGTATTATTTCAATTGTGCTGGCGCTGGTATCGCTGATGGTGTCTGAATGGCTGGCGCGGCTCAGCCGCGAGCGGATGGGGAAATAAGCATGCTGGAACTCCATTTTACCCAGACGCTGGGAAACCATACCCTGACGCTTAACGAAATGCTGCCGGCAAGCGGAATCACCGCCATCTTTGGCGTGTCGGGAGCGGGAAAAACGTCGCTGATTAATGCCATCAGCGGCCTGACCCGCCCGCAGTCTGGCCGTATTGTCCTGAATGACCGCGTCCTGAATGACGTAGAGAATAAGGTTTACCTCTCGCCGGATAAGCGCCGCATCGGCTATGTTTTCCAGGACGCGCGCCTGTTCCCGCACTACAGCGTGCGCGGCAACCTGCGTTACGGCATGGCGAAAAGCATGGCCGGGCAGTTTGATAAGCTGGTGACGCTTTTAGGCATTGAACCTCTGCTCGACAGGCTTCCATCCTCGCTTTCCGGCGGAGAAAAACAGCGTGTGGCCATTGGCCGCGCGTTGCTCACAGCCCCCGAGCTGCTGCTGCTCGACGAACCGCTGGCCTCGCTCGATATTCCGCGTAAACGCGAACTTCTGCCTTATCTACAGCGCCTGACGCGGGAAATTAATATTCCTATGCTCTACGTCAGCCATTCGCTGGATGAGATCCTCCATCTGGCCGACAAGGTGCTGGTGCTGGAAGAGGGCAGCGTGAAGGCCTTCGGCAACCTGGAAGAGGTGTGGGGCAGCAGCGTAATGCACCCCTGGTTACCCAGGGAACAGCAGAGCAGCATTCTTAAAGTGAGCGTTCTGGAACATCACCCGCACTACGCGATGACCGCCCTGGCGCTGGGCGACCAGCATCTGTGGGTCAATAAGATCGACAAACCGTTACAGTCCGCGCTGCGAATTCGCATCCAGGCATCGGACGTCTCGCTGGTGCTACAGCCGCCGCTGCAAACCAGTATTCGAAATATTCTGCGCGCCAAAGTGGCGGAGTGTTTTGATGATAACGGGCAGGTGGAAGTGAAGCTTGAAGTCGGCAGCAGGACGCTCTGGGCGCGCATTAGCCCGTGGGCGAGGGATGAGTTAGGGATCAAACCCGGCCTGTGGCTTTACGCGCAAATTAAGAGCGTCTCGATTACCGCCTGATTACAGCAGGTGGGTATAAATGTACTGCGCGATGCTGTCGGTGGTGTTGTCGCCAATCACCACGTTGGCGCGGGCTTTTACCGCGTCGTCGGCATTGCCCATCGCCACGCCGGTACCGGCGGCTTCCAGCATGCTGATGTCGTTGTAGTTGTCGCCAAAGGCGATCACGTCACGCATCGACCCGCCCTGTGATTCCACATACTGCGACAGGCGCTTGCCTTTGCTGTTGCCTTTGCGGGCAATATCCACCTGGTCATGCCAGGACCATTCGCACTCCAGACCCAGCGTGTGTTCCACGTGTTTTGCGAAGGTATTCAGTTTGGTGGTGTCTTCATCGGTCAGGGCGAATTTCCAGATAGCCTCAACGTCCTGGGCTGCCTGACGCAGGGAGGAAACCTGGGTAAAGACCGGACGCTGCGCTTCAGGCAGGGACAACGCCCAGTTGCTGGTGCGCACTACATGGCCAGTAGGGCGCTCGTACACCATCGCGTTATCCACGTACATCAGGCCGTGAACGGCATGCTTATCCAGAAGATCGATCAGCTGCAGCGCCTGGGGAACCGGCAGCGGGTCGGATTCTAAAACCTTTTTTGCCTGATAATCATACAAATAAGTGCCATTACAACAAATTGCAGGTGTATCTAACGCCAGTGCCTGATAAAAAGGGTGAATGGCAACGTGATGTCGACCCGTTACGATAAGGAGTTGATATCCCACTTCCTGCGCGCGTTTTAGCGCCTCAAGGGAGGAGGGGAGAAGGGTTTTTTGCGGCGTCAGTAAGGTACCGTCTAAATCCAGAGCAATCACACGCGAGGTCATCTGTTTTCCCGGGTTAATATTGAATTTACGTTTTGATGGGATGGTACACCGAGAGGCGAACGCTTCAAAACTCCTGTCGACAATTCAGCATTCACCGTCAAAAGTTAACTACTTTCATGCGCAGTGAGGAGTGAATATTCATGAAACAAACCGTTTATACCGCCAGTCCTGAAAGCCAGCAGATCCACGTCTGGCGTTTAAATACCGAAGGGACACTCACGCTGGTTCAGGTTGTTGATGTGCCAGGCCAGGTGCAACCGATGGTCATCAGCCCGGATAAACGTTTCTTGTACGTGGGTGTGCGCCCGGAGTTCCGCGTGCTGGCCTATCGCATTTCTCCGGACGATGGCGCGCTGACGTACACTGCCGAAGCCCCGTTGCCGGGCAGTCCAACCCATATCTCGACCGATCGTAAAGGCAACTTTGTCTTCAGCGGCTCGTATAACGCGGGCTGCGTCAGCGTAACGCGTCTGGAAGATGGTATTCCGGTCGAAACCGTGGATGTGGTGGAAGGGCTTGAAGGCTGCCACTCGGCGAATATCTCTCCGGATAACCGCACGCTGTGGGTGCCTGCGCTGAAGCAGGATCGTATCTGCCTGTTCACCCTGAGCGACGATGGTCACCTGGTGGCGCAGAATCCTGCCGAAGTGACTACCGTTGAAGGCGCGGGCCCGCGCCATATGGTCTTCCATCCGAACCAGCAGTACGCCTACGTGGTCAATGAGCTGAACAGCTCTGTGGACGTATGGGAGCTGAAAGATCCAAACGGTCAGATTGAGTGCGTGCAGACGCTGGACATGATGCCGTCTGATTTCTCCGATACCCGCTGGGCGGCGGATATCCACATTACGCCAAATGGCCGCCATCTGTACGCCTGTGACCGTACCTCCAGCCTGATTACCGTCTTTAGCATCTCTGAAGACGGCAGCGTGCTGGCGATTGAAGGGTTCCAGCCAACGGAAACCCAGCCGCGCGGCTTTAATATCGATCACAGCGGTAAATACCTGATTGCGGCGGGGCAGAAATCCCACCACATCGCGCTGTATGAAATTAAAGGCGAGCAGGGGCTGCTGGAAGAGAAAGGGCGTTACGCCGTAGGCCAGGGGCCAATGTGGGTGGTGGTCAACGCTCACTAAGCGGCTAAAAACAAAAAACCTCGCGAATGCGAGGTTTTTTTATGCCCGGTAAACGCAGCGCCTCCGGGCAAAACAGCTTACTGCTTCGGCTCAGCAACCACTTTGCTACCCAGACCGCGGTTGTTGTATTCCCACATGCGGTTGAAGTTAGCGTCGTTCAGGTTGCGCTGCACGTTCCCTTTATCATCCACTGCGCCGGTATTGCCGGAGAATGGACGTTTGGAGATTGCGGCATCAGCCCACGGCTTCGCCATGTTGAAGCCTTCGTTGATCACGCTGTCGCGAATCACGACCTGGCCGTTGGTCGCAGAGTCCACGTCCAGGGAGCGTCCCAGCTGTGCCACGCCGTCACCGGCAGCATTAAAGCGGCTGTTCACGGCCAGGAAGCCGTAGAAGAGGTTAGACTGGGTTGCCGGAGCAAACACGTAACCTTCCTGCTGAGTGCGGGAGTTCACCACGCGGAAATCGGTATTATCAAACACCACCGCGCCGCGACCGGACACCAGATCCACGTCACCTTCAACGTAGCTGTTGGTCACCAGAGTACGGGTCAGGCGGTTATTCTGCAGGGTGTTCTGCACGCCGCTGTTGGTCACGAAGAAGGTGTTCTGGCGGCCCAGAATGTTGACGTTGTTAATCTGCACCTTATCTCCATCGCTACGCAGCGCAACGGCCTGGTGGCTGCCGGCATCAACGCTGTCGCCCAGGGTATTCTGAATGGTCAGGTTCTGCAGCTGCAGACCGTTATTCTGAGACCAGAATACCGCCGAGCACATCACGCCAATGGTGGCGGAACGCTTGCTCTGGCAGTTATCAAACATATACCACGCAGGTTTGCCCGGCATATATTTACCGGCCGGATTCACCAGGTGACGCCAGGTGTTGCTGTCGATTTCGGAATCAATCGCCAGGCCAATTTTTACGTCGATCGCTTTTTCGCCCAGACCGTAAAGCGTAATGCTGCCAGGGGCCGCCGGAACATATACGGTGCCTTCATATTCACCCGGCAGGATCGCGATGTACTGGCGAGACGCGCTGTGTTTAGTGATGGCAGCATCAACCGCAGCCTGAATAGAGGTATGCGTTACGCCCTGCGCACCCGCCGGGCCAACCACGAAGTCAGGCTGTTTAGGCAGGTTAATAGACGACGGTGTCCACGGCGCAGCGTTAGGATCCATCGCTGAGAAGTAGTGCGCACGATCGAAGTTCTTCGCTTCATCAGCGGACAAAATCGGGCGGGAGGCGGTACCGGGCGCAACCTGCTCAGAAGGGCGCTGATCCGGTGGTGTTGAACTGCATGCGGATAAGGTCACGCCAAAGGCGAGTGCTAACGCCAGACGGGAAATCCTGGAAATGTTCAAGGTAGAGCTCCTGGGTATGCAAGTCTTAAACGGGATAGACGAAATAGCCTGCTTTTTTATACTAAGTTGAGCGAAACGGGAAGATAAAAAGGGTAAAAGTTGCATTTTTAGCCCCGGAGCGGCAGGTAGGTGATCACAAATAAATAACATTTTCCGTTAAGGCGGTTGACAGTAGACGGTGGATGCAAATAAATGTCTATACAACCTAAGACAAGTGGAATGCCCCATGCAGCAGATTCATCCCGACGATGTAATATGGCGAAATGCGCGACTGGCTACGATGGCGCCGGACGTACCTGCGTCTTATGGACTGAAAGAGCAACACGCTCTGGTCGTGCGCGGCCACACTATTCTGGCCGCGATCCCTGAATCTGACATTCCTTCCGGACACCGACACTGCGTCGATCTTCAGGGGCGTCTGGTCACGCCTGGCCTGATTGACTGCCATACCCACCTGGTATTTGGCGGCGACCGCGCGGCGGAGTGGGAGCAGCGTCTGAACGGCGTCTCTTATCAAACCATCAGCGCCCAGGGGGGCGGGATTAACGCTACCGTGACGGCGACGCGCAGCAGCTCAGCCGAAACCTTGCTGAAACTGGCGCAGCAGCGGCTCCAGCGTCTCATGAATGAAGGCGTGACGACCGTTGAAATCAAATCGGGATACGGGCTCAACGCCGAGGCCGAAGAGAAGATGCTGCAGGTTGCCCGCCAGCTGGGCCTCAATAATCCGATTGATATCAGCCCAACGCTGCTGGCGGCCCATGCGGTTCCGCCGGAATACCGGCAGGATCCGGATGCCTACCTCACGCTGATCTGCGAGCAGATACTGCCTACGCTGTGGCAAAAAGAGTTATATGAAGCAGTCGACGTGTTTTGTGAAAACGTCGGCTTTACCCCGTCGCAGACCGAGCGCCTCTTCAAGGCCGCCGCCGCGCTGGGTATCCCGGTGAAAGGGCATGTCGAACAGCTGTCGAATCAGGGCGGCGCGGCGCTGGTCAGCCAGTATAAGGGCCTTTCCGCCGATCATATCGAATATCTCGACGACGCAGGCGTTCAGGCGATGGCGGAAAGCGGCACGGTTGCCGTCCTGTTGCCGGGTGCGTTCTATTTTCTGCAGGAGCGCCAGCGTCCGCCAGTTGAACAGCTCAGAAAACAGGGCGTGCCGATGGCCGTCGCCACCGACTATAACCCCGGCACCAGCCCGTTTGCGAGCCTGCACCTGGCGATGAACATGGCCTGCGTCCAGTTTGGTCTGACCCCTGAAGAGGCCTGGGCTGGCGTCACGCGGCATGCCGCGCAGGCGCTGGGCCGTGGCGCAACCCACGGGCAGCTGCGGGCAGGGTTTGTCGCCGATTTTATCGTCTGGGATGCACATCATCCGGTTGAGATGGTCTACGAGCCGGGACGCAATCCGCTGTATCAACGTATTTTCCGTGGGGAGGCAGTATGAGGTTATGGCGGCCCGTAGCCGAAACCGTCTGGCAGGGGCGCGATGACAGCGCCGAGGCCAGCAGTGCAAAGCGCATTTTCCAGACGATAAAGCAGCAGGGCCAGTTCACGCCGCTTTCATCCGGCATCGCGCTGATAGGTTTTGAATGTGATGAAGGGGTAAAACGCAATCAGGGCAGGCCCGGCGCCGTGCAGGCACCGGATATGCTGCGAAAAGCGCTGGCAAATATGGCAAGCCATCAGGGGCATGACCGGCTGACGGATATGGGCTCGGTGTACGTTGAAGGCCACGAGCTGGAAGCGGCACAGCAGGCGTTAAGCGATGCCGTCACGGCCTGCCAGCAGTCCGGGATGCGCACGCTGGTGTTTGGCGGCGGGCACGAAACCGCGTGGGCGCAAGGTCGCGGCGTGCTGGAGGCCTTCCCGAACGAGCGGGTTGTCATTATCAACCTTGATGCCCATCTCGATCTGCGCAAGGCCGACCAGGCCACATCCGGCACCCCGTTTCGCCAGCTGGCGCGCTACTGCGATGAGCGCGGGCGGGAATTTCACTACGCCTGCCTTGGCGTGAGCCGGGCGGCGAACACGCTGGCGCTGTGGGACGAGGCCGAACGCCTGAACGTCACGCTGGTGGAAGATCTCCATTTCAGGCGCGATGCGCTATCCGCCCTGGAAAGGGTGCTGGCGCAGGCCGATCGTATCTATCTGACGATCGACCTGGACGTCCTGCCCGCCAGCGAAATGCCTGCCGTGTCCGCACCGGCTGCGTTAGGCATACCGGCGCTGGATCTGTTGCCGGTTATCGAACAAATCTGCCGTAGCGGTAAGCTACAGGCCGCCGATCTGGTAGAGTTTAACCCGCAGTACGATCGGGACGGGCAGGGCGCTAAGCTAGCCGCCCGCCTGGCCTGGCAAATTGCTCACTGGTGGGCATAACACTATTCAAGGAGTCACGATGTTTTCACGCTCACCTCTGCCGCAGTCGAGCCCTCCCGCGCCTTTCTATGAAAAGGTGAAGCAGGCGATCAGCGAAAAAATCGCTACCGGCGTCTGGCGCCCGCACGATCGCATTCCTTCGGAGGCCGAGCTGGTAGCGCAGTTTGGTTTTAGCCGGATGACCGTCAACCGGGCGCTGCGCGAGCTGACCGACGAAGGGCTTCTGGTGCGCCTGCAGGGCGTGGGGACGTTTGTGGCGGAACCGAAAGGACAGTCGGCGCTGTTTGAAATCCGCAGCATTGCGGACGAGATAGCCGCGCGTAATCATCAGCACCGCTGCGAGGTGCTGGTGCTCGAAGAGACCCAGGCCAGCGCCGAGCAGGCCACAGAGCTTAACGTCAAGGAGGGAAGCCGCATTTTCCACTCCGTGATGGTGCATTTCGAAAACGACATTCCGGTGCAGATTGAAGATCGCTGCGTGAACGCTGAGCGGATACCGGACTATCTGAACCAGGATTACACCCAGACCACGCCGCATGCCTATCTCTCGCTCGTCGCACCGCTGACGGAAGGGGAGCACATTGTGGAGGCCGTGCGCGCCACGCCGCAGGAGTGCGAAAGGCTACGCATTAAAGAGCACGATCCGTGCCTGCTGATCCGCCGTCGAACCTGGTCCTCGTCGCACATTGTGTCGCATGCCCGGCTGCTTTTCCCGGGGAATCGCTACCGGCTGCAGGGCCACTTCATGTCATAAGTTTTATAAGCGTGATCGCTAACGCAATATAACAAAATTGTATCTTTTTTGTTAAATCTGACCTTGTGTGTGCTTGTCTATACAAGTATATCTAAATGCATCATCTGTCCCCTATGAGGAGCACACAATGTCGTCAGGTAAATACCGCCAGCAGGACGTCCGCGCCGCGCGCGGCACCACGCTTACCGCCAAAAGCTGGCTCACCGAAGCCCCGCTGCGCATGTTGATGAACAACCTCGACCCTGAGGTGGCGGAAAACCCCCACGAGCTGGTGGTCTACGGCGGCATTGGCCGCGCCGCGCGCAACTGGGAATGCTATGACGCAATTGTAAAATCCCTGACCGAACTCGAACACGACGAAACCCTGCTGGTACAGTCCGGCAAGCCGGTTGGCGTGTTCAAAACGCACAAAAACGCGCCGCGCGTGCTGATCGCTAACTCTAACCTCGTGCCGCACTGGGCCACGTGGGAACATTTCAACGAACTGGACGCGAAAGGGCTGGCGATGTATGGCCAGATGACCGCGGGTAGCTGGATCTACATCGGCAGCCAGGGGATCGTGCAGGGCACCTACGAAACCTTCGTGGAAGCCGGTCGCCAGCACTATAACGGCTCGCTCAAAGGCCGCTGGGTGCTGACCGCGGGTCTCGGCGGCATGGGCGGCGCGCAGCCGCTGGCCGCCACGCTTGCCGGTGCGTGCTCGCTTAACATTGAGTGCCAGCAGAGCCGCATTGATTTCCGTCTGCGCACCCGCTACGTCGATGAGCAGGCAACCGATCTGGACGATGCGCTGGCGCGCATCAAAAAATACACTTCCGAAGGCAAAGCGGTGTCGATTGCCCTGTGCGGCAACGCGGCGGACATTCTCCCGCAGCTCGTCGCCCGCGGCGTGCGTCCGGATCTGGTCACCGACCAGACCAGCGCCCATGACCCGCTGCACGGTTACCTGCCAAAAGGCTGGACGTGGGAAGAATATCAGCAAAAAGCGGAAACCGACCCAGAAGGCACGGTGCTTGCTGCGAAACGATCCATGGCCGAGCACGTCTCCGCCATGCTGGCCTTCAGCCAGATGGGCATTCCGACCTTCGACTACGGCAACAACATCCGCCAGATGGCGAAAGAGATGGGCGTGAATAACGCCTTTGACTTCCCGGGCTTCGTTCCTGCCTATATCCGCCCGCTGTTCTGCCGCGGCATCGGTCCGTTCCGCTGGGTTGCCCTGTCCGGCGACCCGGAGGACATCTACAAAACTGACGCCAAAGTGAAGGAGATCGTCGCCGATGACGAACACCTGCATCGCTGGCTGGACATGGCCCGCGAGCGCATTAACTTCCAGGGCCTGCCGGCGCGTATCTGCTGGGTAGGGCTGGAGTGGCGTCAAAAACTCGGCCTCGCCTTCAACGAAATGGTGCGCAGCGGTGAAGTTTCCGCGCCGATCGTCATCGGCCGCGACCACCTGGACTCCGGCTCCGTCGCCAGCCCGAACCGCGAAACCGAAGCCATGCGCGATGGCTCGGATGCGGTCTCTGACTGGCCGCTGCTGAACGCTCTGCTGAATACCGCCAGCGGCGCGACCTGGGTGTCGCTGCACCACGGCGGCGGCGTGGGGATGGGCTTCTCCCAGCATTCCGGGATGGTCATCGTCTGCGACGGAACCGATGAAGCCGCCGCGCGTATCGCTCGCGTGCTGCACAACGACCCGGCCACCGGCGTGATGCGTCACGCGGATGCGGGTTACGAAATTGCCATTGACTGTGCCAAAGAGCAGGGCCTTAACCTGCCGATGATCCCTGCCACACAAGGAAAGCATTAATGAACGCATTAACACTCACTCCCGGCTCGCTGACGCTCAAGCAGCTGCGTAACGTCTGGCGCAAGCCGGTCACCCTTTCGCTGGATGCAAGTGCCCACGCCGCCATTAACGACAGCGTCGCCTGCGTCGAAGCCATCGTTGCCGAAGGGCGCACCGCCTACGGGATTAACACCGGATTTGGCCTGCTGGCGCAGACCCGCATCGCGACACACGATCTGGAAAACTTACAGCGTTCGCTGGTGCTGTCACATGCGGCGGGCGTGGGTCAGCCGCTGGACGATGAGATTGTCCGTCTGATGATGGTGCTCAAAATCAACAGCCTGGCCCGCGGCTTCTCCGGCATTCGCCTGAGCGTGATTCAGGCGCTGATGGCGCTGGTCAATGCGGAAGTCTATCCGTGGATCCCGGCAAAAGGTTCCGTTGGCGCATCCGGCGATCTTGCGCCGCTGGCGCACATGTCGCTGCTGCTGCTGGGGGAAGGCAAAGCGCGCTGGCAGGGCGAGTGGCTTCCTGCGAAAGAGGCGCTGAAAAAAGCCGGGCTAAACCCGATCACCCTGGCGGCGAAAGAGGGGCTGGCGCTGCTGAACGGCACGCAGGCATCGACCGCCTTCGCGCTGCGCGGCCTGTTTGAAGCGGAAGATCTGTTTGCCTCGGCGGTGGTGTGCGGTGCGCTGACTACCGAAGCCGTGCTGGGCTCGCGTCGCCCGTTCGATGCCCGCATCCACGAGGTGCGCGGTCAGCGCGGGCAGATTGATGCCGCCGCGATGTACCGTCACGTGCTTACCGACACCAGCGAGATCGCGGATTCACACCACAACTGTGAAAAGGTGCAGGATCCGTATTCCCTGCGCTGCCAGCCTCAGGTGATGGGCGCGTGCCTGACGCAGCTGCGCCAGGCGGCAGAAGTGCTGCTGGTGGAGGCCAACGCGGTGTCCGACAACCCGCTGGTGTTCGCCCAGGAAAACGAGGTGGTCTCCGGGGGCAACTTCCACGCCGAGCCGGTGGCAATGGCGGCGGATAATATCGCCCTGGCGATTGCCGAAGTCGGCGCGTTGTCCGAGCGCCGCATCGCGCTGATGATGGATAAACATATGTCCCAGCTGCCGCCGTTCCTGGTGCGTAACGGCGGGGTCAACTCGGGCTTTATGATTGCCCAGGTGACCGCAGCGGCGCTGGCGAGCGAGAACAAAGCCCTGTCGCACCCGCACAGCGTGGACAGCCTGCCAACGTCAGCGAACCAGGAAGATCACGTTTCGATGGCGCCGGCTGCCGGGCGTCGTCTGTGGGAAATGGCTTCCAACACCCGCGGCGTGCTGGCGGTGGAGTGGCTGGCGGCATGTCAGGGTGTCGATCTGCGTGAAGGGCTAAAATCCAGCCCGCTGCTGGAGCAGGCGCGTCATGTGCTGCGCGAGCACGTATCGCACTACGATGACGACCGCTTCTTTGCGCCGGATATTGATAAGGCGATGCAGCTTCTGGAAGAGGGAAGCCTTGTAGGACTGCTACCTTCAGTGCTGTGATTTTTGCCCTAACCCTCTCCCAAAGGGAGAGGGAATTGCCCGGTTTTCTCCCTCTCCCTGCGGGAGAGGGCCGGGGTGAGGGCATCAGCCCGCACTATTATGAATACATCGCCGTAATCGACGCGCTCCCCAGCGAATGGAAATGCACGTTAAACCCGACCATCGCGCCGCTCGCCCCTTCATCGACCTCAATCTTCTCCACATCCAGCGCGTGCACCGTGAAGATATAGCGGTGGGTTTCCCCTTTTGGCGGCGCCGCGCCGCCGTAGCCCGCTTTACCAAAGTCAGTGCGCGTCTGAATGGCGCCTTCAGGCAGGGCAACCAGGTCTGAACCGGAACCCTGCGGCAGGACGCGCGTGTCGGCAGGCAGGTTCGCCACAATCCAGTGCCACCAGCCGGAGCCGGTAGGTGCATCCGGGTCGTAGCAGGTCACGACAAAGCTTTTTGTTCCGGCCGGAACCTCATCCCACGCCAGGTGCGGGGAGATGTTGTCTCCCTGATACCCCATGCCGTTGAATACGTGGCGTTCCGGCAGTTTTTCACCGTCGCGCAGATCTTTACTGATGATTTTCATACGGTTTACCCTCGTTGATCGCTCGTCCAGCAAGTGTAATGCATAGGGTTACATCGTGAAATGCGCGGGAATGTTAACGGCTGTTACAACCGCGTCGGTTAATTTACGCAGCTGCTCCGGCGTAATGCTGTACGGCGGCATCAGGTAGATAAGCTTGCCGAAAGGCCGCACCCAGACGCCCTGCTCAACGAAGAAGCGCTGCAGCGCCGCCATATTCACCGGATGGGTGGTTTCAATCACGCCGATGGCGCCCAGCACGCGCACGTCTGCCACAAAATTCGCGCCCGAGGCGGCATTCAGTTCATGTTTCAGCTGCGCCTCAATCGCCGCAACCTGCGTCTGCCACTCGCCGCTCTCCAGAATGGCAAGGCTTTCGCTTGCGACGGCGCAGGCCAGCGGGTTGCCCATAAACGTCGGGCCGTGCATAAAGCAGCCCGCCTCGCCGTCGCTGATGGTGTCGGCCACCTGGCGGGTCGTGAGCGTGGCGGAGAGCGTCATGGTGCCGCCGGTCAGCGCTTTACCCAGACACAGAATATCCGGCGCAATGCCTGCATGCTCGCAGGCAAACAGCCTGCCGGTGCGGCCAAAGCCGGTGGCGATCTCATCGGCAATCAGCAGAATGCCCTCGCGGTCGCACATCTTGCGAATACGCCTCAGCCATTCCGGGTGGTACATCCGCATTCCGCCTGCGCCCTGCACAATCGGCTCCAGGATCACGGCGGCGATTTCTTGGCGATGCGCCGCCATCAGCCGCGCGAAACCGACCATGTCCATCTCGTTCCACTCGCCGTCGAAACGGCTCTGCGGGGCCGGGGCGAACAGGTTTTCCGGCAGATAGCCTTTCCACAGGCTGTGCATGGAGTTGTCCGGATCGCACACCGACATCGCCCCGAAGGTATCCCCATGATAGCCGTTGCGGAAGGTGAGGAACCGCTGGCGCGTTTCACCTTTCGCGTGCCAGTACTGCAGCGCCATTTTCATCGCCACTTCCACCGCCACGGAGCCGGAATCGGCCAGGAACACGCACTCCAGCGATTCAGGCGTCATCGCCACCAGACGACGGCATAAATCCACCGCGGGCTGATGGGTGATCCCGCCAAACATCACGTGCGACATCTGGTCAATCTGGGCCTTCATCGCCGCATTCAGGCGCGGGTGGTTGTACCCGTGAATGGCCGCCCACCATGAAGACATCCCGTCAACGAGCCGCTCGCCGCTGGCGAGGTGCAGCTCGCAGCCGTGGGCCGAGGCCACCGGATAAACGGGAAGAGGGCGGGTAGTGGAGGTGTAAGGGTGCCAGATATGCTGCTTGTCGAAGGCGAGATCGTCCTGGGTCATAATCGACTTGTAAACCATTTTGAAAAGTTTTAGGTTTACGAGTATAAACCGAACCGAAAATTAACAAAACCCTTTGGAGAAGCCCGATGGCTCACCACGCACGCTGGACGATGTCGCAAGTCACTGAATTATTTAACAAACCTTTCCTTGAGCTGATGTTCGAAGCCCAACAGGTGCATCGTCAGCACTTCGATCCGCGCCATGTTCAGGTCAGCACGCTGCTGTCGATCAAAACCGGTGCCTGTCCTGAAGACTGCAAATATTGCCCGCAGAGCGCGCGCTACAAAACCGGCCTGGAGTCCGAACGGCTGATGGAAGTGGAGCAGGTGCTCGACTCGGCTCGCAAGGCGAAAAACGCCGGTTCAACCCGCTTCTGCATGGGCGCAGCGTGGAAGAACCCGCACGACCGCGACATGCCGTATCTGGAACAGATGGTGAAGGGCGTGAAGGAGATGGGCCTCGAAGCCTGTATGACGCTCGGCACGCTGAACGAGGAGCAGGCGCAGCGCCTCTCCGCCGCAGGGCTGGACTACTACAACCACAACCTCGACACCTCGCCGGAATTTTACGGCAACATCATCACCACGCGGACCTATCAGGAGCGTCTGGACACGCTGGATAAAGTGCGTGACGCGGGGATCAAGGTCTGCTCGGGCGGTATCGTGGGCTTAGGCGAAACGGTGAAAGACCGCGCGGGCCTGCTGCTGCAGCTGGCGAACCTGCCGACCCCGCCGGAAAGCGTGCCGATCAACATGCTGGTGAAGGTTAAGGGAACGCCGCTGGCGGATAACGACGACGTGGATGCGTTTGATTTTATTCGCACCATCGCGGTGGCGCGCATCATGATGCCGACCTCTTTCGTGCGCCTCTCTGCCGGTCGCGAGCAGATGAACGAGCAGACCCAGGCGATGTGCTTTATGGCCGGAGCCAACTCCATCTTCTACGGCTGCAAGCTGCTGACCACGCCGAACCCGGAAGAGGACAAAGACGTTCAGCTGTTCCGCAAGCTGGGGCTTAACCCGCATCAGACCGAGGTGCTGAAGGGCGATAACGAGCAACAGCAGCAGCTGGAGCAGCAGATTTTCAACGCCGACACCGACCAGTTCTACAACGCGGCAGCCGTATGACCTGGCAGGCACGCATCAATACCGCGCTGGACGAACGCCGGGCGGCAGAGGCGTTTCGCGTTCGCAGGGTGGTGGAAAACGGCGCGGGCCGTTTTCTTACCCGCGAGGGGCGGCAGTTTTGTAATTTCTCCAGCAACGACTATCTCGGGCTGAGCCAGCATCCGGCCATCATCCGCGCCTGGCAGCAGGGTGCGGAGCGGTTTGGCGTGGGCAGCGGCGGCTCGGGACACGTCAGCGGATATACCACCGCGCATCAGGCGCTGGAAGAGGCGCTTGCCGACTGGCTCGGCTACCCGCGCGCGCTGCTGTTCATCTCCGGCTTTGCCGCCAACCAGGCGGTCATTACCGCCCTGATGGGAAAAGAGGACCGTATTGTCGCCGACCGCCTGAGCCACGCCTCGCTGCTGGAGGCGGCAAGTTTAAGCCCGGCGCAGCTGCGCCGCTTTGCCCATAACGATGCGGGGCAGCTCGCCGCGCTGCTGGATAAACCCTGCGACGGACAACAGCTGGCGGTTACGGAAGGGGTGTTCAGCATGGACGGCGACAGCGCGCCGCTTGCCGCGCTGCACGAGGCAGCAAAGCGGCAAAACGCCTGGCTTCTGGTCGACGATGCCCACGGCATTGGCGTAATGGGCGACGAAGGTCGCGGCAGCGCATACCAGCAAAACGTGAAGCCGGAGCTGCTGATCGTCACCTTCGGCAAGGGCTTTGGCGCCATCGGCGCCGCCGTGCTGTGCAGCGAGTCCGTCGCTGACTATCTGCTGCAGTTTGCCCGACACCTGATCTACAGCACCAGCATGCCTCCGGCGCAGGCCGTGGCGCTGTCTGCGTCGCTGGCGGTGATCCGCAGCGCAGAAGGGGATGAACGTCGTCAGCGGCTGGCAGAGCATATCTCCCGCTTCCGCAAGGGGTTAGCGGCGCTGCCCTTCCACAGTCCCGATTCGCAAAGCGCCATCCAGCCGGTGATTGTCGGCGAAAACGGTCGCGCGCTGGCGCTGGCACAGGCGCTGCGCGAGCGCGGGATGTGGGTGACCGCCATTCGCCCGCCAACGGTCCCGCCGGGCACCGCGCGGCTGCGTTTAACCCTGACGGCGGCGCATGACGCTCGGGATATCCAGACGCTGCTGGAGGCGCTCAATGACGCCGGTGAATAAGCAGGCCGTCGCGGCGGCATTTGGTCGGGCCGCGCAGAGCTATTCTCAGCACGATGAACTGCAGCGTCAGAGCGCGCAGGGGCTTCTGGCCGCGCTTGGCGACAACCGCTTTCCGCAGGTGCTGGACGCCGGCTGTGGTCCCGGCAGCAACAGCCGCTACTGGCGCGGGACGGGAAGCCAGGTCACGGCTATCGACCTCTCGGAGCAGATGCTCGACGAGGCGCGACAGCGGCAGGCAGCGGACCATTATCTGCTGGCGGATATCGAGGCGATCCCGCTGGCGGATGCGCAGTTCGATCTGGTCTGGAGTCATCTGGCGGTCCAGTGGTGCAGCAGCCTGCCGCAGGCCTTGCGCGAGCTTTATCGCGTGGCGCGACCGGGCGGGAAGGTGGCCTTTACTACCCTGCTGGAAAGTTCGCTGCCGGAGCTGAATCAGGCGTGGAAAGCGGTGGATGAGCAGCCGCACGCTAACCGCTTTTTATCGCATGACCAGGTGACGCAGGCGCTGGCAGGCTGGCGCTACCGCAGCACGGTGCAGACCATCACCCTCAATTTTAGCAATGCGTTCAGCGCCATGCGTTCGCTGAAGGGTATCGGCGCCACGCACCTGCACGCCGGGCGGGAGAAAAAACCGCTGACCCGGGGCCAGCTGCAGCGTCTGGAGCTGGCCTGGCCGCAGCAGCGGGGGCATTTCCCGCTCTCTTATCAACTTTTTCATGGGATTATCGAACGTGACTGAACGTTATTTTGTTACCGGCACGGATACGGAAGTGGGCAAAACGGTGGCCAGCTCGGCGCTGCTGCAGGCGGCACGACTGCTCGGAAAAAACACCGCCGGATATAAGCCCGTTGCTTCCGGCAGCGAGGTGACGGCGGAAGGATTACGCAACACCGACGCGCTGGCGCTCCAGCGTAACAGCACCCTTGAACTCGCCTATTCAGCGGTCAATCCGTACACCTTTGCCGAGCCGACCTCGCCGCACATCATCAGCGCTGACGAAGATCGTCCGATTGATTTCACCGTGCTGTCAGCCGGGTTACGGACGCTGGAAAGCCAGGCCGACTGGGTGCTGGTGGAAGGTGCGGGCGGCTGGTTTACGCCGCTTTCGGACACGCAGACGTTTGCTGACTGGGTGCAGGCCGAGCAGCTTCCGGTCATTCTGGTCGTCGGCGTCAGGCTGGGCTGCATCAATCACGCCATGTTGACCGCGCAGGCCGTCCAGCAGGCCGGGCTGCGTCTGGCGGGCTGGATAGCCAACGACGTGGTTGCGCCGGGTAAACGACACCAGGAGTATCTGGCGACGCTCAGGCGCGTACTTCCCGCCCCGTGCCTCGGGGAAATTCCCTGGCTTGCTGACGGCGCGGAAAATGCCGACACCGGGCGTTATCTGGATCTCAGCGTCTTGCTTCCCGCGACATCCAGTGCGCGATAAGCTCGTCATCCAGCTCGTTAACGTGGCCCTGCGCCACGTTACGCCCGCGATAGAGCATGCAGAAACGGTCCGCAACCCGGCGGATAAACGACAGCTGCTGCTCCGCTAGCAGCACCGTCATACCTAACTCCCGGTTTAAGCGCGCCAGCAGCTGCCCCAGCTTCTGGGCGAAGCTTTGTCCTGCGCCGTGCAGGGGCTCATCAAGGATCAGCAGGCGCGGACGGTTCACCAGCGCATTAGCCAGCGCCAGCTGATACTGATCGTCCGGAGAGAGCGTATTGGCGCGGGCCTGCCGCAATGCGTAGAGCGTCGGAAACAGGTCGTAAACGTCACTTTTCGCCTCCCGGTTGGGTTTCCCCATCGCCCGCATGGCGATATGCAGATTCTCCTCAATCGTTAGCTGGGAGAAGATCCGCCTGTCCTGCGGGACATAGCCTATCCCCGGTCCTGAACGCTGTTCTGGCGGCAGGTTAAGCAAATCGCGCGGCGGCGCGCCCGCCTCGTGCCAGATGATGCTGCCGCTTTCAACGGGCACTCTCCCGGCGATGCAATTCATGAGGGTGGTTTTCCCCATCCCCGGCAGGCCAACGACGCCTGTACACATCCCTTGCGGAAAATCCAAATTCACGTTCCATAGCGTATGTTGGCTTCCGTAAAACTGATTCACAGCACGCAGACTCAACATCTTTTTCTCCTTAAAAATGTGTGTAGGTGAGGCTCATGTTTGAATCTGCAAAACCCCTGCCAGAAACCGAAAAGTGTTCAAAAAAACGGCTTTTTTAGGAATGAATCACCAGAAAGCGGTTTATAAAAAACCGGATTGCACAGCGACGGTGCTGGAGGTGGTGAGTTGTGGTGCAGAACCCAAAATGATGAAAATGTGAGCAAGATCCCATCGACTGGTTATGAATGACGCAACTGTTAATCATCAAAAAATAGCTATAAAAATTTTTTACTGCCGTCTCGTGGGAAAAACCGGGAATTTGCCGAGCGCCAGTCTGTATGGGCTGGAAGCAGTTATCCACTATTCCTGTGGATAACCATGTGCATTAGAGTTAGAAAACACGCGATAAGCGAGAGAAGACGCGGCTTACGCCCAAATTGGCGCGAAACGCGGCTTTAGAAAATATCGTTTATTATTTAATTGCTTAGATAAAAGCAATTCCCGTCATGAAAGTGTCACCCGTTGCCACAAAACTATCATTACCTGGCTTGACAAATGTTAAAAAAGAAAAAGTTCTGGGGATAACCTGACCTGACTGGTGTTTTATATTGTCACAGTCCAAATTTTGGCCGCTATCGCGCTAATCATTCAGGCGCTATGCTAAATATCCTGACATGCTACTGGTTTTTCATCCAGTGTTTTTTACTGGCATTCCTGGCAACAACGAGTAAAATTACTCACCTGCCGCTTATAACGTCATCAGGTCGTCGCCCATGAGTAAACCGTTCAAATTGAATTCTGCTTTCCGTCCATCTGGCGATCAGCCTGAGGCGATCCGTCGTCTGGAAGAGGGGCTGGAAGACGGGCTGGCGCACCAGACGCTGCTGGGGGTAACCGGCTCGGGTAAAACGTTCACCATCGCCAACGTGATTGCGGATCTCCAGCGCCCAACGATGGTGCTGGCACCCAACAAAACCCTGGCCGCGCAGCTTTACGGCGAGATGAAAGAGTTCTTCCCGGAAAACGCGGTGGAGTATTTCGTCTCCTACTACGACTACTACCAACCTGAAGCCTACGTGCCGAGCTCTGACACCTTCATCGAGAAGGATGCCTCGGTGAACGAACACATCGAGCAGATGCGTCTGTCGGCCACGAAGGCGCTTCTGGAGCGTCGCGATGTGGTCGTCGTCGCGTCGGTTTCCGCGATCTACGGTCTGGGCGATCCGGATCTTTATCTCAAGATGATGCTGCACCTGACGCAGGGGATGATCATCGACCAGCGCGCCATCGTCCGTCGTCTGGCAGAGCTGCAGTACGCCCGTAACGATCAGGCGTTCCAGCGCGGGACGTTCCGCGTACGCGGTGAGGTGATCGACATCTTCCCGGCGGAATCGGACGATATGGCGCTGCGCGTCGAGCTGTTTGACGAAGAGGTTGAACGCCTGTCGCTCTTCGACCCGCTGACCGGACACGTTGAGTCGGTGATCCAGCGCTTCACCATCTACCCGAAAACGCACTACGTGACGCCGCGCGAGCGTATCGTGCAGGCGATGGAAGAGATCAAAGTGGAGCTGGCCGAGCGCCGTAAGGTGCTGCTGGCGAACAATAAGCTGCTGGAAGAGCAGCGCCTGAGCCAACGTACCCAGTTTGACCTTGAGATGATGAACGAGCTGGGCTATTGCTCCGGCATTGAAAACTACTCGCGCTTCCTCTCCGGACGCGGGCCGGGCGAGCCGCCGCCAACGCTGTTTGATTACCTGCCGGCAGACGGTTTGCTGGTGATCGACGAATCCCACGTCACGATCCCGCAGATCGGCGGGATGTACCGCGGTGACCGGGCGCGTAAAGAGACGCTGGTGGAGTACGGCTTCCGCCTGCCGTCAGCGCTGGATAACCGTCCGATGAAGTTTGAAGAGTTTGAGGCATTAGCGCCGCAAACCATTTACGTCTCGGCCACGCCGGGCAACTACGAACTGGAGAAATCCGGTGAAGACGTTGTCGATCAGGTTGTGCGTCCGACCGGGTTGCTTGACCCAATTATTGAAGTTCGTCCGGTGGCTACGCAGGTGGACGATCTGCTCTCGGAAATCCGCGCCCGTTCCGCCATCAACGAGCGCGTGCTGGTGACCACGCTCACCAAGCGTATGGCGGAAGACCTCACTGAATATCTCGAAGAGCACGGCGAGAAGGTACGTTATCTGCACTCGGATATCGACACCGTGGAGCGCATGGAGATTATCCGCGATCTGCGTCTGGGCGAGTTTGACGTGCTGGTGGGGATCAACCTGCTGCGAGAAGGTCTGGATATGCCGGAAGTCTCGCTGGTGGCGATTCTGGATGCGGACAAAGAGGGCTTCCTGCGTTCTGAACGCTCCCTGATCCAGACCATCGGCCGTGCGGCGCGTAACGTCAACGGTAAAGCGATTCTGTACGGTGACAAAATCACCCCGTCGATGGCGAAAGCGATTGGCGAAACGGAGCGCCGACGCGAGAAACAGCAGCGTTACAACGAAGAGCACGGCATTACCCCGCAGGGGCTGAACAAGAAGGTGGTGGATATTCTGGCGCTGGGTCAGAACATCGCCAAAACCAAAGCGAAGGGTCGCGGCAAGGCGCGTTCAGTGGTGGAAGAGGATACCGTCGTGCTGACGCCGAAAGCGCTGCAGCAGAAAATCCACGAGCTGGAAGGGCAGATGATGCAGCACGCGCAGAATCTGGAGTTCGAAGAGGCGGCGCAGATCCGCGACCAGCTTCATCAGCTGCGGGATCTTTTCATCGCGGCATCGTGAGTAAAGCGTTGTTTTCTCCCTCTCCCGGTGGGAGAGGGATCCCCAGTAATTTTTGAACAGAAGCAATAATGTTGTTTCAAAGCGATTGAAGGCTATCAGCGATGCTCTGGTCTGGCTGTAAATCGCTGAGGCGTTTCATGCAGGCCGGGGCGAGGCGCAGGGATGCGCCGAGAGGGCGGGCTTTACAGGGACGTTACCTCCGCCCGTACCCGATCAGCCGAAAGGAATAAGCCGATGACAAAATTGCCGGGAGCAATTTTGGACAGCGCTTGCGCTGGCCCCGAAGGGGTGAGCCCCAGGGATGGGGCGAACAATCCGCGAAGCGGCGATATACCGCCGGGAGCCCGGGTCGCCAGGGTGGTGGCGATTGAGCCACCCTGGCACGTTCACAGGCCATATCGTTACAGAGTAGCAAGGAACATAAAGTGAACGGAATGACCACCAGAGTCGTATGTTCCCCCTCACCCCAGCCCTCTCCCTCAAGGGAGAGGGGGTCGTCCGTGCGGGCATTATTATGAGGGCATCAGGCCGCACAAAACGAACCTAGCCCAGCGCCTGAATCGCCTTCTCCAGCGCCTCGCGCAGCAGGTGACGATCGTGGCGATACTTGATATCGCTGGCCTCCAGCGGCTCCTGCACCACCAGACGATTGCCAATCCCTGACACATCCACTTTTGGGCCCACGACTACGCCGTCAATGATTTTCTTGCCGACGTAATGCTCCATTAATTCCAGTTTGTCAGCCAGCGACAGGCTCGCCGCCGCCGGGCTCAGTTCACGTCCCAGGTTACCGATGTAAACCATCGGGGCAGGGGTGCGGCGCAGCGCCTGCGCCAGCTCTTTTACCAGCAGAATGGGCATCAGGCTGGTGTAAAAACTGCCCGGACCGATCAGGATAAGATCCGCTTCCCCGATGGCCTCCACCGCTTCTCGCGTGGCGGGCACGCTCGGATAGGTCATTAACTCCGTTGGCGGCAGGATGAGCTGGTCGATATTCACTTCGCCGTACACTTCATGCCCTTCGGCGTCGATTGCCATCAAGTCAACCGGTTGTTCTGACATGGGGATCAGGAATGCGTCCACTTTGAGCAGATTACGGATTAAGTTGATGGCTTCCAGAGGCCTTACGCTCAGGTGATCGAGCGCCTTTAACATCAGATTTCCGAGGTTATGCCCGGAAAGTTCGCCATTACCGCCAAAACGGTACTCAAACATCGCCGACGCGACGCTCGGCTCGGTAATTAACTGGTTAAGGCAGTTGCGCATATCTCCCCAGGCAATGCCGCCTTCGGCACGTCGAATGCGCCCGGTTGAGCCGCCGTTGTCGGTGGTGGTCACTATCCCTGTCAGCCTTGAGCCGAGTGACGACAAAGAGGACATAACCCGGCCTAAGCCGTGTCCTCCGCCAAGAGCGACCACTCGGTCAAGATCCGCAAAAGTGCGATTGCGCATACGTATTCCTTATCACGTTCGATCGCGTAACAGTAACCTAACTACCCCTAAAAGACGATGCCTCACCGGATGCAAAATGACGTATATCAATGTGAAAATGCGGTTTTTAGGTATTCTGTAGCGAAAATGCAGGAACGATTCGCTATATAGATAATTATATAGCGTGAGGCGATAATGGCGTCGTCAGAATTTCCGCGCTACTATCGCCCTAACCACGTTTTCAAAATTGAAAACATACACTCTAGCCCTTGTGCCTGTGTCGAAAGATATGGCGCTCTGGCCGTGGCGAATTTGCCACCAGGGTACAGAAAGAAATGACTGTGCCTCCCGATCTGGAAAGGTGTACATGGCTTCACAACTTACTGATGCTTTCGCGCGTAAGTTTTATTACTTACGTCTGTCGATTACCGATGTGTGCAACTTCCGTTGCACCTACTGCCTGCCCGATGGCTACAAACCGGGCAGCGTCACCAATAACGGCTTTCTCTCCGTGGATGAAGTGCGCCGCGTCACGCGCGCTTTCTCTGAGCTCGGCACCGAAAAAGTGCGTCTGACCGGCGGCGAACCCTCCCTACGCCGCGATTTCCCCGACATCATTGCCGCCGTGCGTGAAAACGAACGTATCCGCCAGATTGCGGTGACCACCAACGGTTACCGCATGGCGCGTGACGTGGCGAACTGGCGCGATGCGGGGCTGACGGCGATCAACGTCAGCGTCGATAGCCTGGACGCTCGTCAGTTCCACGCCATTACCGGCCAGGATAAATTTCAGCAGGTCATGGACGGCATCGACGCGGCATTTGCGGCCGGTTTCGAGAAGGTCAAAGTCAACACGGTGCTGATGCGTGATGTGAACCATCACCAGCTCGATACCTTCCTGGCGTGGATCAAATCCCGCCCTATACAGCTGCGTTTTATCGAGTTGATGGAAACCGGCGAGGGCAGCGAACTGTTCCGTCGCCATCACATCTCCGGCATGGTGCTGCGCGACGAGCTGCTGAAACGCGGCTGGATCCATCAAATCCGCCAGCGCAGCGACGGCCCGGCGCAGGTCTTCTGCCACCCGGATTACGAAGGTGAGATTGGGCTTATCATGCCCTATGAGAAAGACTTCTGCGCCAGCTGCAACCGCCTGCGCGTCTCCTCCGTTGGCAAGCTCCATCTTTGCCTGTTCGGCGACGGCGGCGTAGATCTTCGCGATCTGCTGGAAGACGATGCGCAGCAGGCCGCGCTTGAAGCACGCATTTCTGACGCGCTGACGCATAAAAAACAGACCCACTTCCTGCATCAGGGCAATACCGGTATTACTCAGAACCTGTCCTACATCGGCGGGTAATCAGGCTTAAGAAGGAATCAGAAGATGAGTCAGGTAAGCGCAGAATTTATCCCGACACGCATTGCTATCCTTACCGTTTCCGACCGCCGTGGCGAAGAGGATGATACCTCCGGCCACTGGCTGCGCGAGGCGGCCCATGACGCGGGGCATCACATCGTCGATAAAGCGATCGTGAAGGAGAACCGCTACGCCATTCGCGCTCAGGTTTCGCAGTGGATTGCGAGTGATGAGGTGCAGGTGGTGCTGATTACCGGCGGCACCGGTTTTACCGCAGGCGATCAGGCCCCTGAAGCGCTGATCCCGCTGTTCGACCGCGAGGTGGAAGGCTTCGGCGAAGTGTTCCGCATGCTCTCCTTTGAAGAGATTGGTACCTCCACGCTCCAGTCGCGTGCCGTTGCCGGGGTGGCTAACAAAACCCTGATTTTCGCTATGCCGGGCTCGACCAAAGCCTGCCGCACCGCCTGGGAAAACATCATCGCCCCGCAGCTGGACGCCCGTACCCGTCCGTGTAATTTCCATCCCCATTTAAAGAAATAAGCTATGTCACAACTGACCCACATTAACGCCGCCGGCGAAGCGCATATGGTGGACGTCTCCGCCAAAGCCGAAACGGTGCGCGAGGCGCGCGCGGAAGCGTTCGTCACCATGCTGCCGGAGACGCTGGCGATGATTATCGACGGCAGCCATCACAAGGGCGACGTCTTTGCCACCGCCCGCATCGCCGGTATTCAGGCCGCCAAACGGACCTGGGATCTCATTCCGCTGTGCCATCCGCTGATGCTGAGCAAGGTGGAAGTGAACCTGCAGGCACAGCCGGAGCATAATCGCGTGCGCATTGAGTCACTTTGCCGCTTAACCGGCAAAACCGGCGTGGAGATGGAGGCGCTGACGGCGGCCTCAGTCGCCGCGCTGACCATCTACGACATGTGCAAAGCGGTGCAGAAAGATATGGTGATTGGCCCGGTTCGCCTGCTGGCAAAAAGCGGCGGCAAATCCGGTGATTTTAAGGTGGACAGCCATGATTAAGGTGCTCTTTTTTGCGCAGGTGCGCGAGCTGGTGAATACCGACAGCCTGACGCTGGATGCGTCCTTCGAAAACGTCGCGGCCCTGCGCGCGCATCTGGCGGCACAAAGCGACCGCTGGGCGCTGGCGCTGGACGAAGGCAAGCTGCTGGCCGCCGTTAACCAGACGCTGGTGGAATTCACCCATCCGCTGAAGGCAGGAGATGAAGTGGCCTTCTTCCCACCGGTTACGGGGGGCTAAGATGGCTGAAACCCGAATTCTGGTGAGTCCCGAGCGTTTTAACGTGGGGACAGAATACAGCTGGCTGGCGGAACGTGATGAAGAAGGCGCGGTCGTCACTTTCACCGGCAAGGTGCGCAACCACAACCTCGGTGACAGCGTGAAGGCACTGACGCTGGAGCACTATCCGGGGATGACCGAGAAATCGCTGACGGAGATTGTCGACGAGGCACGGGGCCGCTGGCCGCTTGGTCGCGTCACGGTTATTCACCGCATCGGCGAGATGTGGCCTGGCGAAGAGATTGTCTTCGTCGGGGTGACCAGCGCGCACCGCAGCAGCGCGTTTGCGGCAGGGGAGTTCATTATGGATTACCTCAAAACCAAAGCGCCGTTCTGGAAGCGCGAAGCCACGCCGGAAGGTGACCGCTGGGTAGAATCGCGCGACAGCGATAAACAAGCCGCCAGCCGTTGGTAGTCGGTTTACGTGGATGTGTTAATCTTAACGTGTGTGTCTACTTAAACTTAATCAGGAGTGAATCATGGACCGATTTCCGCGTTCCGATTCAATAGTACAGCAGACCCGTAGCGGCCTGCAGACGTATATGGCTCAGGTGTACGGCTGGATGACGGTTGGCCTGCTGCTTACCGCGTTTATCGCGTGGTATGCGGCGAACACGCCTGAACTGATGATGTTTATCTTCTCCAGCAAAATCACCTTCTTTGGGCTGATTATCGCGCAGCTGGCGCTGGTGTTTGTGCTTTCGGGTCTGGTGCAAAAGCTGAGTGCCGGAATGGCGACTACGCTGTTTATGCTCTATTCGGCGCTAACCGGGCTGACGCTTTCCAGTATCTTCATCGTTTACACCTACTCCTCCATCGCCAGCACCTTCGTGGTCACCGGCGGGATGTTCGGCGCGATGAGCCTGTACGGTTACACCACGAAGCGCGATCTGAGCGGTTTCGGCAGCATGCTGTTTATGGGGCTGATTGGGATTGTGCTGGCGTCGCTGGTAAACCTGTGGCTGAAGAGCGACGCGCTGATGTGGGCCGTGACCTACATCGGGGTGGTGATCTTCGTTGGGTTGACGGCGTATGACACCCAGAAGCTGAAAAACATCGGCGAGCAGATCGACGTACGCGACAGTTCGAACCTGCGCAAATACGCGATTCTGGGCGCGCTGACGCTGTATCTGGACTTCATCAACCTGTTCCTGATGCTGCTGCGAATTTTCGGCAACCGTCGCTAAGGTTGTTTTGCCGGGTGGCGGTGCGGTCTGGTGCCCTCACCCTGACCCTCTCCCACGGGAGAGGGAACAAACACTAAAAACGGCAACATCGTTGCCGTTTTGCTTTTATTTCGCTAACGCCTTCTCGTTCTTCGCTCTCAGCTTTTTCGCCCGACTCTCCAGCACCAGATAACACACCGTTGCCAGGGCCAGCGGCAGGAAGTAATACAGCATGCGGTACGCCAGCAGTGCGGCGATAATCGTTCCTTGAGAGACGTGCTCCCCGGCCAGCAACGCGATAAACACCGCCTCCAGCACGCCGATCCCCGCCGGAATATGCACAATCACGCCCGCAATACTGCTCACCAGCAGCACGCCCAGCACGAAGAAGTAATTGACGTCCTCGCCAATCAGCAGCCAGATAATGGCCCCCATCGCCATCCAGTTGGCGCTGGAGACGGCCATCTGCAGCACCGCAAACTTCCACGAGGGCAGCACCAGCTTTTGCCCTTTAATGGTCATATGACGGCGTCTGGCAAAGGCGCAGGCCCACAGATAAACGGCGATAATCAGCAGCAGTACGATGCCCAGAATGCGCAGCGTGGCCTCATCGATATACCAGTGCGCGGGCAGCTGCACCACGCCGATGGTGAAGATCACCCCGCCGAGCAAAATATAGCCCAGCCAGTTGGTGGTGATGCTTAACGAGAAAATGCGCGTGATGGTCCCGCCCGGCAGGCCGAGCCGCGAGTAGAGGCGATAGCGCATGCCAATGCCGCCGACCCAGGTGCTCAGCGTCAGGTTGAAGGCGTAGCAGATAAACGACACCAGCATAACCTGACGTTTGGCCAGCTTGTGGCCGCAGTAGGCACGGCCCAGCAGGTCATAACAGCCGTACATCAGGTAGCTGACAATAACCAGCCCCACAGCGCCCAGCAGCACCATCCGGTTATAGTTGCGGATGACTTTCCACACCTCTTCCCAGTCAACTTTCTGCGCGTAGACCACCAGCAGAACCGCGACCGCAATAAAAAATAGCCAGGTCAGGATCTTTTTTGCCAGCCGCCAGCGTGGATGCGATTTCGACATCAGGGTTTGCCTCCGTCTTCCGCTTCAATACGGTCCTGGGTTTCCATTTCGGGTTGTACCGGCGGGTCCACCTGCGCAAGCTTAGGCGTATGCGCCGGCAGCCAGCCGACCATGGCCGGGAAATGACGCAGAAAGTGGAACACCACCACGCTGATGCCCAAGTTCCACCAGGTGCGTTTGGGGACCATGGACTCGTCCACGCGCACGCAGTCGTTAACGATCAGCGCCTGCAGGTTATCCCGCAGGGTCTGGTTAAACTGGCGATCGTGAATGATCAGGTTAGCTTCGAGATTGAGCGATAAGCTCAGCGGATCGAGGTTACTGGAGCCCACGGTGGCCCAGTGATCGTCCATCAGCGCCACTTTGCCGTGCAGCGGTCGGCGGCGATATTCGTAGATCTGTACGCCGCCCTTCACCAGATAGTTATACAGCAGGCGTGCGCCCACTTTGACAATCGGCATATCCGGCTCGCCCTGCACAATCAGCTTCACGCGTACCCCGCGCCGGGCCGCATTGCGCATGGCGTGCAGCAGACGATAGCCGGGGAAAAAGTAGGCGTTAGCAATAATCACTTCGCGCTTCGCGTTGGCGAGCATCTTGAGATAATGACGTTCAATGTCGTCCCGGTGCTCGCCGTTATCCCGCCAGACGAAAAGGGCCTGCGCTTCGCCGGGCTTCCGGTTCTCTTCCGGGCGATGGCGGCGTCTCCACCAGCGGCGAACGGCCTCTTTACCCGGCAGGTTCTCCAGCTCAAACAGTAAGATGTCCTGCACCACCGGGCCTTCAATGCGAATAGCGTAGTCCTGCTTCGCCTCCGGGCCGTAGTCGGACATATGCTCAGCGGAGTAGTTAATGCCGCCGACAAACGCCACCGTCTCGTCCACCACCACTATTTTGCGATGCATCCGGCGGAAAAGATTGGTCCGCATGCCGAACAGGCGAGGGCCGGGATCGTAGTAGCGGAACACCACGCCCGCGGAGGTCAACTCATTCACAAACGTATCGCTGAGATCCGGCGAGCCATAGCCATCAAGCAGCACTTCAATTTTGACGCCGCGCCGGGCGGCGCGCAGCAGCACGCCGTGCAGCTGTTTGCCGACGTCGTCTTCGAACCAGATAAAGGTTTCGAGGATCACCTTCTGCTGTGCATGGTCAATCGCTTTAAACACGGCCGGATAATACTCGTCCCCGTTGACCAGCAGCGTGATTCGGTTGCCTTCCTGCCAGGAACATTTCATAGGTGGATCTCCGCGCTGAGCGGGGCATGGTCGGAAAGATGTCGCCAGTTAAGGAGCGCCAGGGCGGTCGGGCTGCTGGCGTGGGCATTTTTCACGTAGATGCGGTCAAGCCGAAGCAGCGGGAAACGGACCGGGAAGGTGCGCGCAGGCCTGCCGTTGGCGCGAGTAAAAATCTCCTCCAGCCCGGCATCCACTTTCAACGGATGGTTTGCCCTCTGTCGCCAGTCGTTGAAATCGCCCGCTACCACCACCGGTTCACCTTCGGGAAGCGCGTTGGCCCATTCGGCCAGCATTTTCAGCTGCGCCTGACGATGGGCTTCGCGAAGGCCCAGGTGAACACAGCCGACATGGACAGGTCGCTCGAGGTCTGGCGGCGTAATGCGGCAGTAAAGCAGGCCGCGTTTTTCGCTTTCCCCGACGGAAACGTCGCGGTTTTCGTAATGTTCAATGGGGTAGCGGGACAGCACCGCGTTTCCGTGATGCCCTTCCGGATAGACCGCGTTGCGGCCATAGGCGTAGTCACTCCACATGGTGTCGGCCAGAAATTCATAGTGCGGCGTGTCGGGCCAGTTCTCAAAGTGGAGCGGATGCACTTCGTGTGCGCCCATCACCTCCTGCAGGCAGACAATATCCGCGCTGACGGTGCGTACCGCGTCGCGCAGCTCCGGTAAAATGAAGCGGCGATTAAATGCTGTGAAGCCCTTATGAATGTTTATCGTCAGCACCTTAAGCGAGAAATGCTGCATTTTTTGAGTCATAAGCTCCTTCCTGAGTGACTATCCCAATGAAAATAAAGTGTAGTCGTCGTCACAAAAAGATGCGGCGTTACGGAATTTTCCGTAAAGTGCGGTAGTCTGATTAAGCAGAGAAAAATCCTTCAGGAGAGAAGCCATGAAGTGGCAACAACGTGTTCGTGTCGCAACTGGCCTGAGTTGCTGGCAGATAATGTTGCATTTACTGGTCGTGGCCGTACTGGTGATGGGCTGGATGAGCGGCACGCTGGTGCGTGTTGGCCTGGGGCTATGCGTCCTTTATTGCGTCACCGTGCTGTCGATGCTGTTCCTACAGCGCCATCATGAAGCGCGCTGGCGCGAGGTGGGTGATGTGCTCGAAGAGCTCACCACCACCTGGTATTTTGGCGCGGCGATGATCGTGCTTTGGCTGCTGTCGCGCGTGCTGCAAAACAACCTGCTGCTGGCCCTGGCCGGTCTGGCTATCCTCGCAGGGCCTGCGGTGGTCTCGCTGCTGACCAAAGAGAAAAAGCTACGCAATGTTGCGTCTAAACATCGCGTACGCCACTGAGCCCGTCGTGGCCGCTATGACCAGTAGCGGCCACAAACTTCCCCAGACAATATCCAGACTCGCATCCTTCAGATAGATTTGCTTGGTGATGTCCGTAAAGTGCCGAATCGGGTTTACCCACGTCAGATCCTGAAGCCACACCGGCATGTTCTCGACGGGTGAAACATACCCCGAGAGCAAAATCGCGGGCATCATAAAGACGAAGACCCCGATAAACGCCTGCTGCTGCGTCGAGCAGAGCGCCGAGATCAGCAGTCCAAATCCCACCAGCGACAGCCCGTAAATGACCATCGTGAAGTAAAACAGCGCCAGCGAACCGGCGAACGGGATCTGATAGGCCCAAATTCCCACCCCCAGCACGATAGTGGCCTGAAACGTCGCGACGATCAGCGCCGGGACCGCTTTGCCGACGAAAATTTGCCAGGTGGCGAGCGGGGAGACCAGCAGCTGGTCCAGCGTGCCCTGTTCGCGCTCGCGGGCGACGGAAAGGGAAGTCACGATCATCACCCCGATAGTGGTGATCATGGCGATTAGCGACGGCACCACGAACCACTTGTAGTCCAGGTTCGGGTTGTACCAGTTACGCACCACCAGCTCGCTGTTGTTGGGCTTCGGTTTGCCCTCCATCAGCTCCTGCTGGTAATCCTTCACCACCTGCTGCAGGTAGTTGGCGGCTATCTGGGCGCTGTTGGAGTTACGCCCGTCGAGGATCAGCTGCATCGGCGCGGTCTGGAAGGTATCCAGATTGCGGGAGAAATCCGCCGGGAACCGCACCAGCAGCAGCGCTTTTTGCGTGTCGATGGTGGGCTGGATCTCCTGCGGGCTTTTCAGCAGCAGGATGTGGGTAAAGGCTTTTGCACGCGCAAAGCGCTGCGTCAGCTCGACGGAATGTTTGCCGTTATCTTCGTTGTAAATGGCAATGGTGGCGTTGGTCACCTCAAGGGTGGCGGCAAACGGGAACAGTAAAACCTGGATCAGCACCGGCAAGACCAGAATGGCGCGGGTTTGCGGCTCGCGCAGCAGGGATTGCAGCTCTTTGCGTATCAACGTCCATAATCGGTGAAACATGTTCGCTCCTTAATCCAGTCGCCGTTTGGTTTTCATCCACGTCAACCCAATAAACATCGCCGCTGACGCCATTAAAAACAGCGTGTTGACGATCAGCACCACCGGAATATTCCCCGCCAGGAACAGGCTTTGCAGCGTGCTCACAAAGTAGCGAGCCGGAATAACATAGGTCACGGCGCGGATCACCGCAGGCATACTGTCTATCTGGAAGATAAACCCGGACAGCATAATCGACGGTAAAAAGGCGGCGTTGAGGGCCACCTGCGCGGCGTTGAACTGGTTGCGGGTGATGGTGGAGATGAGCAGCCCCATGCCCAGCGTGCTGAGTAAAAACAGGCTGGTGATAAAAAACAGCACCACCAGCGAGCCGCGATACGGCACGCCGAGGATAAAGACCGAGACAAGCATACAGAGCAGCATCGCCAGCATGCCGAGGAAATAGTAGGGGATGAGCTTGCACAGCAGCAGCTCGACGCGCGTCACTTCGGTAGAGAGCAGCGCCTCCATGGTCCCGCGCTCCCACTCGCGGGCGATCACCAGCGAGGTCAGGATCGCGCCAATCACCGTCATGATAATCGTCACCGCGCCCGGAATAATAAAGTGCTGGCTGATGGCGGCGGGGTTAAACCAGTAGCGCGTCTGCACGTCGATCAGCGGTTTAAATTCTTCGCCCCGATCTTCCGCCCGCTGCATCTGCCACAGCTGCCAGATCCCCTCCGCGTAGCCCTGTACAAAGTTGGCGGTGTTTGGCTCGCTGCCGTCGGTAATCACCTGGATCGGCGCGTCGGTATTCGCCCGCGCCATGTTGGCGGCGAAATCCACCGGAATGACGATCAGGCCGCGAATTTTCCCGGCCTGCATTTTCTGGATCAACTCCTGCCTGTTATCGCTGATGGTGGCGTCAATGTAGGGCGATCCGGTCATGGCGTGAGTAAAGTCCAGCGCATCCTCACTCTGCTGCTCCAGCAATATCCCGACCCGCAGCTTGCTGGAGTCCAGGTTAATGCCGTAGCCAAAGATAAACAGCAGCAGCAGGGGGATGACTACCGCAATCAGCCAACTGCTGGGGTCACGCACGATCTGCCGCGTCTCTTTAATGCACAGCGCGCGCACCCTGCGCCAGGAAATGGCATTACTGCGCATGGGCATTCTCCTTATCCCAGTCGTGGATGAGGGTGATAAACGCCTGCTCCATGGTCGGATCCGGAACCTCATCGTCGGCGGCCTGATTTTTCAGGTCGTCCGGGGTACCGTGGGCAATCAGCTTGCCGCGATACACCAGCCCGATGCGGTCGCAGTACTCCGCCTCGTCCATGAAGTGGGTGGTCACCATCACGGTCACGCCTTTTTCCACCATGCTGTTGATGTGCAGCCAGAACTCACGGCGGGTAATGGGGTCAACGCCTGATGTCGGCTCATCAAGAAACAGAATATCCGGCTCGTGCATCAGCGAGCAGGCCAGCGCCAGCCGCTGCTTAAAGCCGAGCGGCAGCTCGTCGGTGGCGTGGGAGGCAATGTTGGTTAAGGCGAAGGCGTCGCTCATGCGGCGGATTTTCTCGTTCTGTGCCCGCCCGCGCAGGCCGTACACGCCGGAGAAAAAGCGCAGATTCTGTTCGACCGTCAGGTTGCCGTACAGCGAAAACTTCTGCGCCATATACCCGAGATGCTGGCGCGCCTTGCCGGAGCTGACCTTCAGGTCCATATCCAGCACCAGCGCCTTGCCGGACGTCGGCACCAGCAGGCCGCACATCATCTTAAAGGTGGTCGATTTTCCCGCGCCGTTCGGCCCGAGCAGGCCAAAAATCTCCCCGCGTTTTACCGAAAAATTGACGTTATCGGTAGCGGCGAAATCCCCGAACTTTTTGGTGAGGGATTTGGCTTCAATCACCGTTTCGCCCGGCGTGCCTTCCACCGTATGCAAAATGGCGGCAAGCGGCGACTCTGAGGTACCCGCGCCGCCCAGCAGGTCGATAAACGCGTCCTCAAAGCGCGGCGCGGTCTCTTCCATCTCGATCTCAGGCATGCCGGGCGCCTGGCGAATATCGTCGACGGTGGCCTCTTTTTTGAGGATCACCCGTACCGAGCGGCCCTGGATCATCCCGTCGCTGACCTGCGGCAGCCTGAGCACCCGCTGCAGCAGCCTGCGGTTAGACTCCTGCGGGCTGTGCAGCAGGAAGCTGCGCCCGGCCATGCTCTGCGTCAGCGTCGTCGGCTCGCCCTGATAAAGCAGTTCGCCTTCGTTCATCAGCAGCACGTCCCGGCACTGTTCCGCTTCGTCGAGGTAGGAGGTGCTCCAGAGGATCAGCATCCCGTCGCCCGCCAGCTCGTGCACCATCTGCCACAGTTCGCGGCGCGAAATCGGGTCTACGCCGACGCCGGGCTCGTCCAGCAGCAGCACTTTCGGCTCGCCAACCAGCGTGCAGGCCAGCCCCAGCTTCTGCTTCATCCCGCCGGAGAGCTTGCCCGCCAGCCGGTCGGTGAACGGGCCGAGGGAGGTAAACTCCAGCAGGCGCGTGAAGGTTTTCTGCCGCGTTTCGCCGGTGACGCTGCGCAGGTCGGCGTACAGGTTCAGGTTTTCCATCACCGTCAGGTCTTCATACAGGCCAAACTTCTGCGGCATATAGCCGAGCATGGCGTGAAGGGCTCCGTCATCCTCGATCGGGTCAAGACCGAGCACGCTGGCGCTTCCTTCATCCGGCTTCAGCAGCCCCGCCAGCATCCGCATCAGCGTGGTTTTTCCCGCGCCGTCCGGACCGACCAGCCCGGTCACATAGCCTTTCTGGATAGTGCAGTTCAGCGGCGCGACGGCCGGTTTGTCCATTCCCGCGAAGCGTTTAACCAGATTGTTGAGCTGAATAACCGCGTCATTCATGTCGTTCCCCGTTGTTCACTTTTACGGTGACGGGCATGCCCTGACGCAGCGCGTCGTCCGCATCGGTCACGATGATGCGCAGGCGATACACGAGGTCGGTACGCAGATCAGGTGTTTCAACGGTTTTCGGCGTGAATTCGGCGGTAGGGGAGACAAAGCCCACTTTGCCGTGATACGGCTTGTCCGGGCGACCGTCGGTATAAAGCAGCAGTTCGCGGCCCGGCTGCATCTGGCCGAGATTGGGCTCGTCAACGTAGGCGCGTACCCAGACCGGGCGGGTCAGGGATAGCGTTAAGACGGCGCTGCCCGCGCTGAGCATGCTGCCCGGCTCCACGGCGCGGGTCATCAGCATGCCGTCAGACGGCGCGATTAAGGTGGTGTCGTGCAGATCAAGCTCTGCCTGGGCCAGCTGCGCCTGCGCCTGTTCAAGGCTGGCTTTCGCCTGGGCGATATCCTGCGGGCGGTTACCGGTGTGGTACTGGCTTAACTTATCCTGCGCGGACTTCAGCGTTGCCTGCGCCTGGTCGCGGGACGAGCGCGCATTTTCCAGATCGTTAGCGGAAATGGTGCGGCTTTTCCACAACCCCTGCTGGCGCGCGTAGAAGTTCTGCGCGTAGTCATAGGCGGCTTGCGCCTGCTTAACGGCAGCGGCGGCCTGGGCGATCTCTTCGTCGCGATAGCCTGCCAGCATCAGGTCATACTGCGCCTGGGCGACGGACACCCCCGCTTTGGCCTGCAGCAGCGCATTCTCATAGGGCGCTTTATCCAGCATCCCCAGCGTCTGCCCGCTTTTAATGGCATCGCCTTCGTCAACGCTCAGCGAGGCGAGACGACCGCCCACGCGGAAGCTCATGTTCACCGTGCGAATATCCACGTTGCCGTACAGCGTCAGGCCTTTATCCTGATGGCTCTGATACCACAGCCATCCACCGACTCCGGCAGCAAGCAAAACAACAACCACCAGAATGATGGCGACAGTTTTTTTCATGACTTCAGGCTCCTTTGCGTTAAGCCTTGCAGGATCAGATCGACGTGACAGGCGATGACCTTACTAATCTGCGCGGCTTTATCCTCATCAAATTGTGTCCAGCCGGTGCGTAACAGGATGGTTTCCCTGCCCAGACGGAAGGCAAGAATTTCACCCAGCAGGGCGTGGGTATGCAAAATTGTCTCGGTATCACTGGCGTCCCGCCCGGTATAGGCGGCGATCAGCCGGGTCAGGTGCGAGTGCATTGGCTCAATCACCCGATCGTGTACACGCTGGTAGGCGACGGTCGGGGAGAGCTGCTCCCGGGAGATAAATTTGCTCAGGTTGAGCGTATCGTCGTGCGTCAGCAGGCGGATCATATCGTGGCAGGCATTGAGAATAAGCTGGCGAACGGCGGCGCGATCGGGCGACGGCTGGCCGAGCAGCGCGGTGGCTTCCTCAACGTGCGGGTGAAACTGCGTGCCGATAAAATCGGCGATCCACTCGGCGCAGGCGAGGTATAAATCCTCTTTTGAGCCAAAATAGTAGGTAATCGCCGCAATGTTCTGCCCGGCCAGCGCGGCAATATCGCGCGTGGTGGCATGCAGCCCGTACTCACCAAACTGCGCCAGCGCGGCGGCGATAAGCTGATTTTTGGCCTGTTCACCTTTGGTTGTTGTGGGGGTCGTATTCATGGCGGCATTAAGAATTAATCAATCGATTGATTAAGATTATGCCTGATTCACGCTAACGTCGAGGGAACGCTGAGGGATATTTTATGCGCCACGTCACAAAAGCTGCTACACTCCGCTCCTTCGCGACATTGTGGTTTTTGTCCTCCCCTATTCGTTATATCTCCCTGAAAACTACACCTGTGATGGTCGGGGCGGTTCGGAGTTTTTATGTCTTTTGATTCCCTTGGCCTGAACCCGGAAATTCTGCGCGCGATCGCAGAGCAGGGCTACGTTGAGCCAACCCCAATCCAGCAGCAGGCGATCCCCGCCGTTCTGCAGGGCCGTGACCTGATGGCGAGCGCCCAGACCGGTACCGGCAAAACCGCTGGTTTTACCCTGCCGCTGCTGGAACTGCTGGTAAAAAACCAGCCGCACGCCAAAGGCCGTCGTCCGGTTCGTGCCCTGATCCTGACCCCAACCCGCGAGCTGGCGGCGCAGATTGGTGAGAACGTGCGTGACTATAGCCGCTATCTCAACATTCGTTCGCTGGTGGTTTTCGGCGGGGTAAGCATCAACCCGCAGATGATGAAGCTGCGCAGCGGCGTCGACGTTCTGGTTGCGACTCCAGGTCGCCTGCTGGATCTGGAGCACCAGAATGCGGTGAAGCTGGACCAGGTTGAAATTCTGGTGCTGGACGAAGCCGACCGCATGCTCGACATGGGCTTTATCCACGATATTCGTCGCGTGCTGGCCAAGCTGCCCGCGCGTCGTCAGAACCTGCTCTTCTCTGCGACCTTCTCCGACGAGATCAAGGCGCTGGCGGAAAAGCTGCTGCATAACCCGCTGGAAGTGGAAGTGGCGCGCCGCAACACCGCCTCCGAGCAGGTGACGCAGCACGTTCACTTTGTGGATAAAAAGCGCAAGCGGGAACTGCTCTCCCAGATGATCGGCCAGGGCAACTGGCAGCAGGTGCTGGTCTTTACCCGCACCAAGCACGGCGCCAACCACCTGGCGGAACAGCTGAACAAAGACGGCATTCGCAGTGCGGCGATCCACGGCAACAAGAGCCAGGGCGCGCGTACCCGTGCGCTGGCTGAGTTCAAATCCGGCGACATCCGCGTGCTGGTGGCGACCGACATCGCCGCCCGTGGCCTTGACATTGAAGAGCTGCCGCACGTGGTGAACTACGAGCTGCCAAACGTGCCGGAAGATTACGTTCACCGTATCGGCCGTACCGGCCGCGCGGCGGCAACCGGTGAAGCGCTCTCTCTGGTCTGCGTGGACGAGCACAAGCTGCTGCGCGACATCGAGCGCCTGCTGAAGAAAGAGATCCCGCGCATCGAAACCCCGGGTTACGAAGTGGATCCGTCGATCAAAGCCGAGCCGATTCAGAACGGTCGTCAGGGCGGCGGTGGACGTGGTCAGGGCGGCGGTCGCGGTCAGCAGCCGCGTCGTGCCGAAGGCGGCGCGCCGAAATCATCCGGCAAACCGCCGCGTCGTAACAACGACAGCAAACCGGCGGGTGAAAACCCGTGGCGCAGCGGCGAAGGGAAACCGGCAGGAGAAGGGCAGCGTCGACGCCGCCCGCGCAAGCCTGCTAACCCGCAGTAATCTGGAAGCCCGGTCGTAAAGCCGGGCTTTTCTTTTTGCGGCAGCGAAGAGAAAGTGCCACAATAGTGGCTGTTTATACAGTATTTCAGGTTTTCCAATGGCTTTAACCGCTGCGCTCAAGGCGCAAATTGGCGCATGGTATAAGGCGCTACAGCAGCAGATCCCCGACTTTATCCCCCGAGCGCCGCAGCGGCAGATGATTGCTGACGTGGCAAAAACGCTCGCCGGGGACGACGGGCGACATCTGGCGATTGAAGCCCCAACCGGCGTCGGGAAAACCCTGTCGTATCTCATTCCCGGCATCGCGATTGCGCGGGAAGAGGACAAAACGCTGGTGGTCAGCACCGCCAACGTGGCGCTGCAGGACCAGATCTTCAGCAAGGATTTACCCCTGCTGCGCAAAATCATCCCCGACCTGCGGTTTACGGCAGCCTTTGGGCGCGGGCGTTACGTGTGCCCGCGCAACCTGGCGGCGCTGGCCAGCAGCGAGCCGAATCAGCAGGATCTGCTCGCGTTTCTGGATGACGAGCTAACGCCAAACAATAAGGCCGAGCAGGAGCAGTGTGCAAAACTCAAAGTCGAGCTTGACGGCTATAAGTGGGACGGCCTGCGGGATCACACCAGCCAGGCCATCAGCGACGACCTGTGGCGCAGGCTCAGCACCGACAAAGCGAGCTGCCTGAACCGCAACTGTCACTACTACCGCGAGTGCCCGTTCTTTGTCGCCCGGCGCGAGATTCAGGAGGCGGAAGTGGTTGTGGCAAACCACGCGCTGGTGATGGCGGCGCTGGAGAGCGAAGCGGTGCTGCCGGAGCCCAAAAACCTGCTGCTGGTGCTCGACGAAGGCCACCATCTGCCGGACGTGGCGCGGGATGCGCTGGAGATGAGCGCCGAAATCACCGCTCCGTGGTTCCGCCTGCAGCTGGATCTCTTCTGCAAGCTGGTAGCGACCTGCATGGAGCAGTTCCGCCCGAAAACCACGCCGCCGCTGGCGGTGCCGGAGCGGCTGAGCGACCACTGTGAAGAGGTCTATAGCCTCATTTCATCCCTGAACAACATCCTGAATCTTTATCTTCCAGCAACCCAGGAAGCCGAACACCGCTTTGCGATGGGTGAGCTACCGGAAGAGGTGATGGAGATCTGCCAGCAGCTGGCGAAACATCTGGAAAAGCTGCGCGGGCTGGCGGAGATGTTCTTAAACGATCTCAGCGAGAAAACCGGCTCGCATGACGTGGTGCGTCTGCACCGCGTTCTGCTGCAGATGAACCGCGCGCTGGGGATGTTCGAAGCGCAGAGCAAGCTCTGGCGGCTGGCCTCGATGGCGCAGGCGTCCGGCGCGCCGGTCACCAAATGGGCGACCCGCGACGTGCGCGACGGGCAGGTGCACCTCTTTTTCCACTGCGTGGGCATCCGCGTGGCCGATCAGCTGGAAAAGCTGATCTGGCGCAGCGTGCCGCACGTGGTTGTCACCTCTGCCACGCTGCGTTCCCTGAACAGTTTCTCAAGGCTGCAGGAGATGAGCGGGCTAAAAGAGAAAGCGGGCGACCGTTTCGTGGCGCTGGACTCGCCGTTTAACCACTGCGAGCAGGGCAAGCTGGTCATTCCGCGCATGAAATTCGAGCCGCTCATCGACAACGAAGAGCAGCACATCGCGGAAATGGCGGCCTACTTCCGCGAGCAGGTCGAGAGTAAAAAGTACCCCGGTATGCTGGTGCTGTTTGCCAGCGGGCGGGCGATGCAGCGTTTCCTCGAACACGTCACCGATCTGCGTTTACTCCTGCTGGTGCAGGGGGATCAGCCGCGCTACCGGCTGGTGGAAACCCACCGTAAGCGCATTGATAACGGCGAGCGCAGCGTGCTGGTGGGGTTGCAGTCGTTTGCTGAAGGTCTGGATTTGAAAGGCGACTACCTGACGCAGGTGCATATCCATAAAATCGCCTTCCCGCCTATCGACAGCCCGGTGGTGATTACCGAGGGGGAGTGGCTGAAAAGCCTCAACCGCTATCCGTTTGAGGTGCAGAGTTTGCCTGCGGCGTCGTTTAACCTGATTCAGCAGGTCGGGCGCTTGATTCGTAGCCACGGCTGCTGGGGCGAGGTGGTGATTTATGACAAACGTCTGCTCACCAAAAATTACGGCCAACGGCTCCTGAACGCGCTGCCGATCTTCCCGATCGAACAGCCGGAGGTGCCCGAGGTAAAAAAACCGCCGGTCAAACTGACTTCCGGGCGCAAGAAAAGCCTCCGTGCTAAGGGGCGCAGGTAAAGGCCGATCCAGACATCGCGGGGCCTGTGGTAACTGCGGTCCTCGTTTGGATATAGCGTACGCCGAACCCCAGAGCGCTAACCACCGTGCAATGGATTTGCTGAGACGATGTATACGCGGTGACAGGCTGCCTTGCCTGGATATCTCATCGTGACCCTTAATGACTTTCCACTCTTTATTTAGACAAATAATGAAGCGTCAAGAATCTACTGTAGAAATCGCAACTAGCTGGAATAAGTCCAGCATGTCTTTTTTGTCATAAAAACAGAACCTTGATTCTGGAGAAAAAACTAACCTCCGGATATTCAACAGGGCTATATTGTTAACAAGATGATTTTTTCAGGAGTGATGCCGTGGATTATCGTAAAATTATCAAAGAGGTAGGCAGAGGCAAAAACCACGCCCGCGATCTGGACCATGAAACCGCGCGTGCGCTTTATACCCGCATGCTTAACGGCGAGGTACCGGAGCTGGAGCTGGGCGGTATACTTATTGCGCTGCGTATCAAAGGCGAAGGTGAAGCGGAGATGCGCGGTTTCTATGATGCCATGCAGGCGCAAACGCTGCGCTTAACGCCGCCGGTGGCGAAACCGATGCCGATTGTGATCCCGAGCTATAACGGCGCGCGCAAGCAGGCAAACTTAACCCCGCTGCTCGCTATCCTGTTACACAAGCTGGGGTTCCCGGTGGTGGTGCACGGCGTTAGCGAAGATCCCACTCGCGTGCTGACGGAGACCATTTTCGGGATGCTGGGCATCGAGCCAACGCGTCATGCCGGCCAGGCGCAGGCGAAGCTGGATGGTCATCAGCCTGTTTATATCCCGGTCGGCACGCTCTGCCCGCCGCTGGAAAAGCAGCTCGATATGCGCTGGCGCATGGGCGTGCGCAACAGCGCGCACACGCTGGCGAAACTGGCCACGCCGTTTGGCGAAGATGCCGCCCTGCGTCTCTCCAGCGTTTCGCACCCGGAATACGTGGCGCGCGTGGGGCAGTTCTTTGAGGCTATTGGCGGAAGGGCATTGCTGATGCACGGCACGGAGGGCGAGGTTTATGCGAACCCGCAGCGCTGCCCGCAGGTGATGCTGATTGATTCTGCAGGCACGCGCGCCATTCTTGAGCGCGGGGAAGAGAATACCGGTGTGATACTGCCTGAGGCAAAAGATCCGCATACTACAGCCCACTGGATTGAGCAGTGCCTTGCCGGAAATGTTCCTGTTCCGCATTCGATCAAGCTGCAGATGGCCTGCTGTTTGCTGGCTACCGGAGAAGTGGAATCCGTTCAGGCCGGGCTTGAACGCGTGGCGCAGGCGTTTTAGACAAAAAAAAGCCCGTCCAGTGGCGGACGGGCAAGCAAGGGTAACAACAACAGGGTCAATGAGGGTGGAGCAGCTCACCAGAGGGTATGGCGAGGGTACAGCATTCATTCAGTCGATTATTTGTAGATAACCGCAGTACCGCTCAGCTTGTTATTGCCGTTAGCGGAGGTAATGGTGTATCCGCTTGCACCGGCAGCAGCGGCTTTCTCAGCCAGTTTGGCTTCCAGACCGTCCAGCGTGGTGGCGCCATCAGCACTGACCACACCAACTTTGTTCATGTTCTGTGCCTGAGTAGAAGAGACAGGCTCTACGGCGAAAGCGCCGAAAGACAGAGCGGACAGGGCAACAGCAGCTACAGCATATTTGATGGTTTTCATAATTAATCTCTCGCAGGTGTTTCTGTTAAGGGGACGATGTTCCGTCGATGTGATAAGTATCACGGTTTTTTACGAGAGATAAAATCGAAGAGAATTGACGTGGTTGCTCAAAAAAATTGAATGACAAATAACTTATTGAATATTAATAAATTCAAAGTGCCGCTTTACACTTCTTGTGGATGCGCTTTACAGAAGCAATACGAAGGGCACGTTTTGCTACGCGTCTGGCTAAAAACCGTGAGCGTAAAGGAACGTGCGGGCTCGGTTAGCTTGGGTAAAGTAAAGTCAACGCAACTGGCTGTCTTTCGAACCTCTGCGATTATATCCTGAGTGAGATGAGTTTTTCGAATCTTTATGCTGCTGGCACGTAATGCAAAGCCGTACGCCGGGAATGGCTTTTCGGCGCGCCTCCGGAATAGGTTCTCCGCATTCTTCGCATTCCGTTAAGCTCTCGCCGCGCGGAATTTCACCGCGGGCACGCGCAACCGCATCTTCAATTGTACTGTTGATCTGTTCGTTAACAGCGTCGTCATTTGCCCAGCCGGAAGCCATAGCGTCCTCCTGAAATCGGTTTAGGCCATACGTTTACTATGGGGTTAAAAAATGAACAATCAAGGCGAAGGGAGAAGAGAACTGCACCCGTTGGACAGATGCAGTCTTGCGGAAGAGACAGGTTATTTATAGATGGTCGCAGTGCCGTACATATGGTTATCTCCGCCAGCGGAGTTCACTACGAATCCTTTTGCACCTTCCTGACGGGCTTTTTCGGCGAGCTTAGCCTGCAGATCGTCAAGGTTACTGGCACGGCTTACCGAAACGGTGCCCGCAGGGCGTAGCTGGCTGGTGTCAGTACTCTGGGTCAGCGACTGGACGGCCATGGCAGAGAAGGACGCGGTCGCGAGGGCGGCTGCGATAACAGCAAGGGTCAGGTACTTTTTCATAATCACATCCTCATGAGGAAACAACAGGTGATTCCCTTTAAGTTTAGAAGCCTGACGAGTGTGACTTAGCGCAAATATTTGATGATGATCTGCTTATTTTTTGAACGATATAAATTGACAATTCGCTGACGGATCATAGACATAAAGGTGTTTGATTTATGGCGATTTTTTGAACAGCGCAGAGAAAGATTTACCGTTGGGCCAGCAAAGGGTATCTTACGCCGCTGTTTAAAGGAGAATGCCATGACTGCCCAAAAGCCGGGATTGCACCCGCGAAATCGCCACCGCAGCCGCTACGACATGAACGCGTTATGCCTGAGCTGCCCGCCGCTGCAGGACTATCTTGTTCAGACCCCAGCGGGTGAGCCCTCGGTCAACTTTGCCGACCCGCAGGCGGTTAAAATGCTGAACAAAGCCCTGCTGGCGCATTTTTACGGTGTGGCTCACTGGGATATTCCGGAAGGCTTTCTCTGTCCACCCGTGCCGGGCCGCGCGGATTACGTTCATCACCTTGCCGACCTCCTTGCCGAAGGCAATGAGGGTGTCGTTCCACAGCAGGCCACCATTCTGGATATTGGCACCGGGGCGAATCTGATTTACCCGCTGATCGGCGCGCATGAATATCAGTGGCGCTTTACCGGAAGCGAAATCGGTGACGAGGCCTTTGCCAGCGCTCAGGCGATTATCAGCGCTAACCCGGGATTAAGCCGCGCTATTCGCCTGCGTCGTCAGAAAGACGCGGCGTCGATATTCAACGGCATTATTCACAAAAACGAAAGCTATGACGCCACGATGTGCAACCCGCCGTTCCATGATTCGGCGGCATCGGCCCGTGCGGGCAGCGAGCGCAAGCGCCGTAACCTGGGTCAGGCTGAAGATGCCGCGCTGAACTTCGGCGGACAGCAGCAGGAGCTCTGGTGTGACGGGGGCGAAGTGGCGTTTATCCTGCGCATGATTGCGGAAAGTAAACAGTTTGGCCGTCAGGTGAAGTGGTTCACGACGCTGGTTTCCCGCGGGGATAACCTGCCGCCGCTCTACCGCGCGCTGACCGAAGCGGGCGCCGTAAAAGTGGTGAAAAAAGAGATGGCGCAGGGCCAGAAACAGAGCCGCTTTATCGCCTGGACGTTTATGGAAAACAACAAACGTCGCAAATAGAACTCCGTCGTAGGCCGGGTAAGGCGAAGCCGCCCCCCGGCAACCAGGTTACAGCGTCGGCTCCTGCGGCGGGAGCGGCGATGCGGGCGGCGGCAATACCTGATACGTCTGCACGGGCATCCGCACGTTCGCCATATCGAAGTGTTTCTTCACCATGCTGTCGAGGGCAAAGCGCACCGTCCACTGCTTCAGCGGCTGGGTGGTGAACGACACGCGCAGGGTAAACGCCGTGTTCGTCAGCCCGACGATGCCGGCAAATGACGGCTCTCCGATCACCAGCCCGCGAATATCCTCCATCTGCATCAGTTCTTCTACCGCATCGCGCAGCGCCTGCTTCGCTTTATCTGCATCCTCGTGGCGATCCACATCATAGTTCGCCACAACGGAACCAATCCCGCGCACAAAGTTGGCGAAGGTGGTGATCGAAGACCAGGGGATGATGTGGTAGGCCCCGGTGTCCTGACGCACGCCAACCGAGCGGATGGACATCCTCTCCACGGTGCCGGTTAACGGCCCGATGGTCACCAGATCGCCTGTGTTCATCCCGTTTTCAAACTGGATAAAGATGCCGGTAATAATATCCTTCACCAGCGTTTGTGAGCCGAAGGAGATGGCCAGCCCCAGGGCACCGGCACCCGCCAGCAGCGGGGCGATATTCACGCCGATTTCTGACAGCACGATCATAATGGTGATGGTGCTGATAATGACCGCCAGCGCGTTGCGAAACAGGGTTAACAGCGTTCTTGCTCGCGCGCTGGGTAGCGGCCTACCGTGTATATCCGAGACAAGACGGTTCTCAATAAGGCTCGCCAGCAGCGTCCAGCCGACGGCGGAGAAGAATAAAATCAGCGCGATGCGAATCAGGATGTCGACCGTTTTTTCACCCGCACCGTTGTGCAGCCAGTTCCAGAAATCAAACAGGCTCCACGCATTCAGAAGCAGCATAATCGCCACGCAGACGGTGAGAATGCGCGCCACTTTGAGCGATACCGACATCCAGCCGTTTACCCGTTTTTGCAGTTCCGGGTAATTACGCTGCACCTGCGGTGACAGGGTGATGGTTTTCGAGATCCAGCGCGACAGCAGCCCCGACACAAAGGCCGCGATGCCGATAATGGCCAGGCTTTTGAACGTCGCCCCCATCATAAATTTCAGGCTATTGCCCGGGTCAAACAGCGAGAAGAAGCACAGCACGATGAAGTAAGCGCTTGCCAGCCAGTGCCACACCAGGGCGAACGCGCGAATAAAGAGGCTAAAGAACGAGAGGGAGCGATCGGCCAGATTCAGCAGGCTTTGGGTAATGGTTTTTTTATTGTGGAAGATCAGATACAGCGACCAGACGGTAATGCAGATCATGATTAGGACGTTTGCCAGCGCGCCAAACTGGACGTTCACCTGGTTGGAGATGATCGGCACGGCAACCAGCAGGCCGTAGCCAATCAGCCCGCTGAGCACGCTCAGACGCAGCGCCCAGTACTTCGCGCTCGCATCCCGAATGGAGAAAGGCCGCAGCTCCGGCACGTGCGGACAAAAGAGTAACCGCAGCAGCGCCTTGAAGAACTCAATCAGGGCAAAGGCATTCAGGAAAAGCGACTGCTGGAAGGCGATGGTTTTGTTGCCTGCATTCAGCCTGTCGGCCAGCATCTGGCCTAAAAACAGCGTCAACGCAAGCAGCAGTAAATCGATGATAAACGCTGAGGCTATCATCAACGGCAGGTGCAGCCAGCTGCTTTTATGCTGATTCTTCCTGCGACCCCATTGCCCCATTTTGCGGTACAGCGGCCACGCGCACAGGCGTACCAGCCAGTAAAAAAGAAATACCGCACCCGCCAGCATCAGGAACTGCGTGGCGGCGGCGGTAAAGGTTTGCGGGTTAAACGGCTTGTGCGGGGAGCCAATCAGGTTGCGGTACAGCTGAGCGAAGCGTGAGGAGAGCGCTTCTCCATAGTGGCGGCTCACGTCGGTGACGTTTTCCAGCACCGTTTTTTGCTCCTCAACCTGCGGCGGGGTGAGGGTTGGCACCGACTCCTGCGGCGGCGTGGCGGCGGCTTTGCGCAGCTGGCCAATGAGCTCCTGCCGGGAGGTGTCGTTTTCAAGGACGTCGGCAAGCGCACCGTAGGCGGCTTTTTTCTGTTCAACATCGGGTTCCGGAGGCGGCGTATTTTGCTGGGTCGCAGGGGTTGCGGTGGTCACGCCGGGGATCGCGACGGCGAACGAAGGCGCACTAAACAGGCTAATCAACAGCAGCAGGATCCACGGCACGGCGTCCTCCGGTGAAAATGTCGAACAAAATGATAAGTATAGAAGTCGGGGCGAGGAGGGGGATTTTTGGGAACAATCTGGCGTAAAAAAGCCGGGCAAGCCCGGCTTAGCGTAAAGCGATGGATCAGGAGACGTGCTGCAGGAACTCCTGCAAACGCTGGCTCGGCGGGTTCGCAATCAAGTCCTGCGGGTTACCGTCTTCCGCGATACGGCCTTTATCAATAAAGATCAGGCGGGACGCCACTTTTTCGGCAAAGCCGATTTCGTGGGTTACGATAACCATCGTCATCCCTTCTTCCGCCAGATCCTGCATGACCTTCAGCACCTCGTGACGCAGCTCCGGGTCGAGTGCGGACGTAGGCTCATCAAACAGCATCATTTTCGGTTTGACCGCCAGGGCGCGGGCAATCGCCACACGCTGCTGTTGACCGCCGGACAGCTCGGAAGGGAAGTGGTGCGCACGTTCTGCCAGGCCGACTTTCGCCAGCAGATCTTTTGCCAGCGCTTCCGCCGCCGCTTTGCTGGCACCGCGCACGCGCAGCGGGCCAAACATCACGTTTTCCAGCGCCGTCAGGTGCGGGAACAGGTAGAACTGCTGGAACACCATGCCCGCTTCCTGACGAATCAGACGGTCGTCCACTTTCGGGTCGTTTACCTTCAGGCCGTCGACGATCAGATCGCCGCTGGTGATCTCTTCCAGCTTGTTGATGCAGCGCAGCAGGGTGGATTTACCGGAGCCGGATGGCCCAATAATCACCACCACTTCACCCTGTTTGATGTTCAGATCGATATTGTGCAGCACCTGGGTTGGGCCAAAGTGCTTGGAAACGTTTTTAAATTCAATCACAGGATTTTCATCCTTCTTTCAAGACGACGCAGAACGAAGCTCAGAACCAGAGTAATGATCAGGTAGACAACGGCTACCGCACTCCAGATTTCCAGCGCGCGGAAGTTGCCAGCTATGATCTCCTGCCCCTGACGGGTCAGCTCTGCCACGCCGATAACAATGAACAGCGAGGTATCTTTAATGCTGATGATCCACTGGTTACCGAGCGGCGGCAGCATGCGACGCAGCGCCAGCGGCAGAATAACGTGGCGGATCGTTTCGCGACGAGAAAGACCTAGCGCCAGACCGGCTTCACTGAAACCTTTATGAATCGACAGCACCGCACCGCGGGTGATTTCCGCAATGTAGGCGCCTGAGTTGATCATAATGGTGACGACGGCTGCGCTGAACGGGTCGATGCGCAGGTCGGTGAACGCCATAGGCAGGGCGAAGTAGATGAACATGACCTGCACGACAATTGGCGTGCCGCGGATCACTTCGATGAAAACCAGTGCGATGTGGTTTGCGATCCAGCCGCCGTAGGTGCGGGCGAAACCGGCGACAAGACCGATAATCAACCCACCAACCAGACCCAGGACCGAAATCCACAGGGTCATTTTAGCGCCTTCAAGCAAGAGTGGAATGGCAGGCCAGATGGCGCTCCAGTCAAACTGCATGATAATTTCCTGTTACTGTTACCGTGTTTCAAAAATAGCAGGGGCGAAAGGTCGCCCCCGAGTGAACGTCATTTTTACGTCTTATTATTTAGGCTCGGTACCGAACCATTTTTTGTAGATTTCGTTATAGGTGCCGTTCTCTTTCAGCGTTTTCAGCGCGCCGTTAACTTTCGTGCGCAGGTCGTCGCTGCCTTTCGGGAACGCGATACCGTACTGCTGCGCTTCCAGAGACTCGCCAACGGCTTTGAACTTACCGTTACCGGCTGTCTTGATGAAGTACAGGATGTTAGGCGTGTCGTGCAGAACAGCGTCAGCACGGCTGGTGCCGAGTTCCATGTACGCGTTGTCGATGTTCGGGAACTGACGCAGGTCTTTGGTTTTGATATTTGCTTTCGCGTAATCAACAGAACCGGTGCCGCTCTTCACTGCCACCACTTTGCCGTCGAGATCTTTCACGCTTTTTACGTCGTTATTATCGGCTTTGACCATGACCAGCAGGCCGCTTTTGTAGTAGCCGTCAGAGAAGTCGATCGCTTTTTTACGTTCATCGGTAATGGTGATGCCTGCCAGCGCCAGATCAACGTTTTTGGTTTGCAGTGCCGGGATGATGCCGCTGAAGTCCATAGGCTTCAGGGTGTAATCCAGTTTGAGTTCTTTTGCGACAGCGGCCCACAGATCCACATCAAAACCAACGTATTTATCACCCTGTTTGAATTCAAACGGAACGAACGCCGTGTCGGTCGCCACAACCAGTTTGTCGGCAGCCTGAGAGGACACTGCAAAAGCCAGGGTAAGTGCAGCCAGTGAAACTTTTAATACAGACTTCATAGCATTTCCTTTTATATCCACGGGGCGATCCCCTGCGAGAACAGGTGGCACAATGAAAAAATCGTGCCAACTTTACAAGCTATTGTTTTGCAAAGGGGATGATGTCATGCATTGCACAATAAATGGGGCAATGAGGCTTTATTGCACCAAAGTGGAGCACCGTTTTGGTGCGCTTCGTTTGGCTCAACTGACGGGGAGATATTTAGCGTAAATTCTGACGAAAAAACAATCTTCCGTTAACGGTTGTGTGAGGTGATTATTACATTTCGTTCACTTTTGCAGGTGTGCAGACAAAAACTGTGCACCATAGATGTGCAAAACCCTCACCGGAGGGCGAGGGTTTGATAGAAAATTCGTATGAATTATTCGATGTTAGATTCGATAAACCACAGGAACTGGTCCAGGTCGCGGGAGGCGGCAGTGAAAATGTCTGCGGTATCTTCGTCTTTGGCTTCGCCGATCGCTTTGCGCACGTCATTGGCCACAATCGCGTAGCGGTCCGCCAGCTCTTTCAGGTGATCCTGAACGGTATGGATATCCAGCGGATAACTCTTCAGTGGCGTTTTGCTGTTGATCACCTGCGTGGTACCCAGCGCCACGCCGCCTAACTGAACGGCACGTTCAGCCATCGTATCGAGGTGGGTCACGAGTGCTGTGCGGAAGCCATCCAGCATTTCATGAACGGCAATAAAGTTTGCACCGCGCATATTCCAGTGGGCCTGTTTGGTGATCAGCGAAAGATCGATGAACTGGATCACCTGGCGATTCAGCAACTCAATGGTCGCCTTTTTGTCGCTATCCGATACATCGTTACGGGTATAAAGCAGATTAGACGCTTTCGTTTTCACCAGTTTAGCGGTACTCATAATCTCATATCCTCTTGATGTTTATGTCCCAGGTAATTACGGAACTAAGTATAGCACCGGATTTTTTCTCTGCGGTTTGGCTGTGCCTATCGGTTTAATAGCGAGAAGTGGCTTGTGAATTTAATTCATTGAAATAAATGGGTAATTTTAAAATTGATACAGATCAATCTTAATTGCTGGATGGGGATGTAAACGCAGAGGGATATTTCGAAAATAGAACAAAGTGTGTAAGAAATTATAACGTCTGTCTTTCTGGCCTTTATTCTGCATGGCGTGGAAGCCATGCAGAATATATGGCCTTAGCTGATATCCACTTTCTCAACTTTAGGTTCCGGGCGCATGGTGAGCGTCGAGCCCATTGATGCCGCGATAATCGAGCAGAGCGCCAGCGTCTGGGTCAATGTCAGGGTTTCGCCGAGAAACACCATTCCGGAAATGGCGGCTAGCGCAGGCTCCATGCTCATCAGGGTGCCAAATATGCGCGTCGGCAGACGCGTAAGGGCAATCATCTCCAGAGAGTAGGGGAGTGCGGTAGAGAGAATCGCGACCGCTAGCCCGATGGGCATGACGGACCATTGCCAGATAGATTCGGTCGCCTGCGCCATGCCGATAGGCACGAAGACGATGGCTGCGATCAGGGAACCTAACGCGACGGTCGCCGGACCGTGCTCTTCTCCTGCACGCTGGCCCGTAAGTATATAGACGGCCCAGCAGGCGCCAGCACCCAGCGCCAGGGCTGCGCCCGTCAGATCGATCTCAGCGACGCTCTGGCCCAGCGGCAGCAGGAACCATAAGCCCAGAACGGCTAACACAACCCAGATAAAATCGACCGGACGTCGCGAGGAGAAAAGCGCCACCGCCAGCGGGCCGGTAAACTCCAGCGCGACGGCGATCCCCAGCGGTATCGTCTGAATAGAGAGGTAGAACAGATAGTTCATTGCCCCGAGGGAAAGTCCATAAAACAGCAGGGGTAAACGCTGCTCCTTTTTGAAGCGCAGACGCCAGGGTTTGAAAATGACCACCAGTATCGCCGTGCCCAGCACGATACGCAGGGCAGTCACGCCTGGCGCACCAACCAGCGGGAAAAGTGATTTTGCCAGCGAAGCACCGCTTTGAATGGACAACATGGCAATGAGTATGACTGCCACCGGCAACCAGACCGACGACGTGCGGGATAACCCAGGCATCCTTTCTCCTGTCAGCTTATGTCAAATGAGGTAAAGGTTGCAGTGTAAAGGAAATAAGCGGCAACGGTTGAGGCGCTGTTGAAAAAAAACCGTGTCAAATCCGTAAAATGGTTAAGCGCTGGTGGATTTATCGCCTGATAGATTAGGAATAATCTGGATGAATGTAACGGCGCGTACGCGCAATATGCGCTTTTAGTAGTGAAAATTGCATGTGATTTGAAAGAGATAGCTGATGCTGGAAACGTTCTGTTACAGGAAAGGTTTCATTAGACATCACGAATCACAAAGAGTTTCGCAAATTTTTTTGATATATTTAAAACTTACGGACTTACTTGAAGCACATTTGAGGTGGTTATGAAAAAAATTGCATGTCTTTCAGCACTGGCCGCTGTACTGGCTGTTTCCGCAGGTACCGCTGTAGCTGCTACTTCTACTGTTACTGGTGGTTACGCTCAGAGCGACTATCAGGGCGTGATGAACAAAGCTAACGGTTTCAACCTGAAGTATCGTTACGAGCAGGATAACAACCCACTGGGCGTGATCGGTTCTTTCACCTACACCGAGAAAGATCGTTCTGAAAACGGCGCATACAACAAAGGCCAGTACTACGGTATCACCGCTGGTCCAGCTTACCGTCTGAATGACTGGGCGAGCATCTACGGTGTTGTAGGTGTTGGCTACGGTAAATTCCAGCAGACTGAAAACCAGAGCGAAAGCCGCACTGCAAGCAACAGCGACTATGGCTTCTCCTATGGCGCAGGCCTGCAGTTCAACCCAATCCAGGACGTTGCTCTGGACTTCTCCTATGAGCAGAGCCGTATCCGCAACGTTGACGTTGGCACCTGGATCGCGGGCGTAGGTTACCGCTTCTAATCACTCCGGTGAGCTAATAAAAAATCCGCCCAATGTGGCGGATTTTTTTTTGTCTTTTCCCTCTCCCTGTGGGAGAGGGTGAGGGTATCGGACCGCTACTTACTCTTAATATCGAAAATATCCGTACCCAGATGGTTGTAGTCAACTTTCTGTAACTTGAAGTTGGTAACGTACACTGGGGGAGCTTTCTTGTTAGAGACAAACGGGTAAGCCGTTTTTATCTGCTCGGCTGTAATCCCCGTCCACTGCGAGAAGAACTGCAGGAAATCATTTGCCGAACGGCGCGCTTTAATCACGCGATGCGTTTTATCGTCGCTCGACAGCACCATAAACGGCACCTGGAAGTTCTGCTGGAACTTGTCATCGTGCGCCAGGTACTGCACCTCTTTACCACGCTCTTTAAACGCCAGCCCGTGATCCGAGAAATAGACCATGGAGAAGCTATCGCCCGTATTGCGCAGCTGATCGTACAGCTTGCTCAGCAGGTCGTCGGTTTGCGTCATGGTGTAGAGATAGCAAGAGGTCTCTTTGGACTGCACGAACTCCGCGTACTTCCCGCCGGTCCGATCGCAGGCCTGCGGGTGCGACCCCATCAGGTGCAGGACGATCAGCTGAGGCTGGGTGCGCGGGGTGGCGAAAACCTGTGCCGTCATTTTCAACAGCGCTTCGTCTTTGGTGTTTTTGTCAGCTTCAAAGTCGCCGTTCTTCAGGAACTGCACTTCGTCCGCACGTTTGGCGATACTGGCGATGGCCGTATCGTATTCGCCAATTTGCCCCTGATTGGAGAACCACCAGGTCTGATAACCCGCGCGGTTTGCCAGGGTGACAAAATTATCCTGATACTGGGGTTTGCCGTCGACGACACGGTTTAGGGTCAGGCCGAGCGATTTCTGCGTCGAGCCGCTGGCCGCGACATAATCGGTAAACAGCGTGCCTTTAACCGAACTGGCAAACGGTGTGTTATCCCAGTGTCCGCCGAAGGCTCCCATTGCATCGCGACGTGCACTTTCGCCAATCACCACCACATAGGTGTGATATTTCGGCTTAACGGCCAGCACGTTCCAGGTGTCTTTCATATTGGAAAGCTCAGCCATGCGCGCCTGCTCGTCGAGAACCTCTTTATTATTGACAACGACGTCCTTCACGAAGCGGAAAACCGGATAGCCGATATTGGTGAGCCTTAGCTTACCGTCCCAGGGAATATTCTGGATGGGGGCGACAAACGCCACGGCAACGCTGAACACCAGACAGAGTATTTCGATCTTACCCCAGTTTTTTTTCTCGCCCGGCTGACGGCGGATGGCGATGACGCCCAACGCGAAGATAAAGATCCCGACCACGTAGCTGTACCACGGGAAGATCGTCAGGATCTCCGTTGACTCTTCCATATTGGTCGAGTGCAGCGCCAGCAGGGTATTAAAGTTTGGCGCGCCGTAAGCCTGGCCAAACGGGAAATAGAGTGCAGCGACCAGCGAGCAGATCCCGATTAACGCTTTTTGCACGCGCGGTGCGGATCGCCACAGCACATGCAGAACGCAGGTGAACGCCACCGCGTAGAGCAAACTAAAGGGATAACCCAGCGCAAAGTTAATCAGTAATGACTGCAAAAAGTAAAAACCCGTCCACGGGCTTAAGGCCCGGCTGCGGGTCACAACGGTATCTATCAGGGTTACATTCATAGGTCACTATCATGGATGAAAACGCCATGTGCTCACCCTGGCGTCAAGGGTCATAACCTGCCTGACAGTGCGTGGAGAGGGAATGAGGGTCCGCTTCAGCGAGCCGCAAATTGTGCAGGGCTGCAAGAAGATAGTGCGAGCGCTAAAGAATATCAACAGTTGCTAAGCAGATGTTTTGCGAAGGGGACTGCAAATCCGTAAAAAAGATCGGGAATAAGGCGGCTGGAAGCCAGTTTACAGCGAGATTGTGACGGGAAAATGAAGCGGCGTACCGCAACGCCGCTTAGTGGGAAGGTTTGTCGTCCTGATGCGGTTTGTTGTTAAACATATCGCACAGCATGTTCAACAGCATTAAGCGCACTTTAAAGGGAGAGTGGGTAAACACGGTCATGCACCTCTTGAATTCGTTCATAAGACCTCCTGAGTTTTGATCCCTTCGATCCGTGAAGGGTGACTGCATTACATACAGATATAGCACAGGCTATATTGTATAGCTATGGCTATTTCGTTAATTTTTTGTGCTTGCGGAGCTATGGTTTACAATGTGCGCTCTCGAATCCGGGCGCTGGAAGCGTCACCCCACTGAGGAAGTACAATGAACCGTCGCGCAGGTCATCCGACAATGAGGAAAACGACGCAACTGGTGAATGTTGAAGAACATGTCGAAGGTTTTCGCCAGGTCCGTGAAGCGCACCGGCGTGAACTGATTGATGATTATGTTGAACTCATTTCCGATCTGATTCGTGAGGTTGGTGAAGCGCGCCAGGTCGATATGGCCGCCAGGCTGGGGGTTTCACAGCCAACTGTCGCTAAAATGTTAAAACGCCTGGCTTCCGTGGGCTTAATTGAAATGATCCCCTGGCGCGGTGTTTTTCTGACGCCGGAAGGGGAGAAACTCGCGCAGGAGAGCCGCGAGCGCCATCAGCTTGTCGAGAATTTTTTGCTGGTGCTGGGCGTCAGCCCGGAGATCGCCCGCCGGGATGCGGAAGGCATGGAACACCACGTCAGCGAAGAGACGCTGGTGAAGTTTCGCGAATTTACCCTTAAATATGGTCCCTCCGCTGAATGAAAATCCCCGGACTGCAGGCCCTGGCACGCGATCGTTTCTTCCATCTCTTATTAATCATTGGCGCAGCGTTAAGCCTCTTTGTGCCTTTTGCGCCACACGCCTGGCCCGCCGCAATTGACTGGCGCACCATCATTACCCTGAGCGGCCTGATGATGCTCACCAAAGGGGTCGAGCTGAGCGGCTATTTTGACGTTCTGGGCCGTAAAATGGTGCGCCGCTTTGCCACCGAGCGCAGGCTGTCCCTGTTTATGGTGTTCTCCGCCGCGGTGCTGTCGACGTTTCTGACCAACGATGTGGCGCTGTTTATCATCGTACCCCTCACGCTCACGCTGCGTAAGCTGTGCGAGATCCCCGTCAGCCGGCTGATCATCTTTGAAGCGCTGGCCGTCAATGCGGGCTCGCTTCTGACGCCAATCGGCAACCCGCAAAATATCCTTCTGTGGGGACGGTCCGGGCTGTCGTTCGCCGCCTTTACCTGGCAGATGGCCCCTCTGGCGCTGGTGATGATGCTGTCGCTGATGGCGGTGTGCTGGTTCGCGTTTCCGGATAAAAAGCTGCAGTATCACAGCGGCACAACCGGCCCGCAGTGGCAGCCGCGCCTGGTGTGGAGCTGTCTCGGGTTATACATCGTCTTTCTGTTCGCGCTGGAGCTGAAGTATGAGCTGGCGGGCGTCCTGCTCGTTGCCGCAGGCTTTGTCGTCCTGGCGCGTCGCGTGCTGGTGAGCGTGGACTGGACGCTGCTGCTGGTCTTTATGGCGATGTTTATTGATGTGCATCTCCTTATCCAGCTTCCGGTACTGCAGAACGTTCTGCACAGCGTCAGCACGCTGTCTCAGCCGGGACTGTGGCTGACGGCGATTGGCCTGTCGCAGTTTATCAGCAACGTACCGTCCACCATTCTGCTGCTCAACTATGTTCCGCCCGATACGCTTCTGGCCTGGGCGGTGAACATCGGCGGGTTTGGGCTGCTGCCCGGCTCGCTGGCAAACCTGATTGCGCTGCGCATGGCCAACGACCGTCGTATCTGGTGGCGTTTCCACGTCTGGTCGATTCCGATGCTGGTTTGGGCCGCGGCGATCGGTTTCGGAATATTCCTTCTCATATAGTGCGCAATTTGTCAGTTTTTCCTGGCAAACGTATAGCAACGTCCTAGCTTTAGTGAACGGCATAGTGTGATGCCGCTCACTGACAGGACCGTTGCTGAACTATGGCTGAAGATCAAAACCCGCCTGCTGACGAGCAGGACAAAAACAATAATGAGCGTAAGCGCCCGGGCAAGAAACCGTTAATTATCCTCGGCATTGTCGTGGTGGTGATGGTCGTCGTGGCGCTGGTCTGGTGGTTTTTAACCCGTAACGAAGAGACGACCGACGACGCCTTTACCGACGGCGACGTGGTGACGATTGCCCCCAAAACGGCGGGCTACGTTACCGAGCTGCGCGTGCGCGATAACCAGCGCGTGAAAAAGGGCGATCTGCTGGTGGTTATCGATCCGCGGGACACCACCGCGCAGCGCGATCAGGCTCAGGCCCAGCTTGGGCTGGCTATCGCGCAGCTGCATCAGGCTCAGGCGCAGCTGGCGCTTTCAAAAGTCCAGTATCCCGCCCAGCGTGACGAAGCCAAAGCGCAGGTGCTGAAAGCGCAGGCCGATCTGGCGAACGCGCAGGCAGAGTACCGTCGTCAGCGCGGCGTCGACCCGCGTGCGACCACTCAGCAAAGTATCGATTCCGCGAACGCACAGCTGCGTAGCGCACAGGCGGGGCTGGCCAGCGCTCAGGCGCAGCTGGAAGTGGCAGAGCAGGTCCAGCTGCAAATCCGCCAGCAGGAAACCAACGTTGAAGCGCGCGAGCGTCAGGTCGATCAGGCTAAAGCGCAGCTGGAAACCGCCAACCTTAATCTCTCCTATACCGAAGTCCGCGCCCCGTTCGACGGCGTTGTCACCAAACGCAACGTGCAGCCCGGCACGCTGGTGCAGGCGGGGACGGCGCTGTTCTCGCTGGTTTCCCCGAACGTGTGGGTGGTCGCGAACTTTAAAGAGTCGCAGCTCGAGCGCATGAAGCCGGGCGATAAGGTCACCGTGTCCGTCGACGCGTGGCCGGATATGGAGCTTGAAGGGCACGTAGACAGTATCCAGCAGGGCAGCGGCTCGCGCTTCTCCGCCTTCCCGGCAGAAAATGCCACCGGCAACTTCGTCAAAATTGTGCAGCGCGTGCCGGTCAAGATCGTGATTGATAAGGGCCTGGATCCAAACAAACCGCTGCCGCTGGGGCTGTCGGTTGCACCGAAGGTGACGGTGGAATGACGGATCACAGCCACGACAGCTGGAAACCCGCCAGCAATCCGTGGGCGGTGGCGATTGTCGTCACCCTGGCGGTATTCATGGAAATTCTGGACACCACCATCGTCAACGTGGCGCTCCCCCACGTGGCAGGCTCGCTCTCGTCCAGCTATGACGAATCCACCTGGGTGTTAACCAGCTATCTGGTCGCGAACGGCATCGTGCTGCCCATCTCAGCGTTTCTGAGCCGGGTGTTTGGCCGCAAGCAGTTCTTCCTGATTTGCATCGTCATGTTCACCGTCTGCTCGTTCCTGTGCGGGATTGCCACCGAGCTGTGGCAGATCATCCTGTTCCGCGTGATGCAGGGCTTTTTTGGCGGCGGGCTGCAGCCCACGCAGCAGTCGGTGCTGCTCGACTACTTCAAACCCGAAGACAGGGGCAAAGCGTTTGGTCTGTCCTCCATTGCGATTATCGTTGCGCCGGTGCTCGGCCCGACGCTGGGCGGCTGGATCACCGATAACTACTCCTGGCGCTGGGTGTTCTTTATCAACATTCCGGTGGGGATTGTCACGGTGCTGGCGATCTACCAGCTGCTGGAAGATCCGCCGTGGGAGAGCAAATCAAAAGAGAAGCTGACTATCGACTGGACGGGGATCGGCCTGATCGCGCTGGGGCTGGGCTGTCTGCAGGTGATGCTCGACCGGGGAGAAGATGAGGACTGGTTCTACTCGAACTTTATCCGCACCTTCGGCGTGTTGACGCTTGTCGGCATTATCGGCGCCATCTACTGGCTGGTGTATGCCAGAAAGCCGGTGGTGGATCTGCACTGCATGAAGGACCGCAACTTTGCCATCTCCAGCCTGCTGATGGCGGGGATGGCGATGATTTTGTACGGCAGCTCGGTGGTGATCCCGCAGCTGGCGCAGCAGGACCTGGGCTACACCGCTACCTGGTCCGGGCTGGTGCTGTCGCCCGGGGCGGTGCTGATCGTATTAACTATCCCGCTGGTGCTGAAGCTGATGCCGGTGGTGCAGACGCGCTGGATTATCGCCTTTGGCTTTACCTGTCTGGCGGTGTCGTTCTTCTGGTCGCGAACGCTGACGCCGGATATCGACTTCGAAACCCTGGTGCTGTTCCGCAGCGCCCAGTCGATAGGGCTGGGGTTCCTGTTTGTGCCGCTCACGACGATTGCATTTATCTCGATACCGAGGCGGCTGAATGCCGATGCGGCGGCGCTGTTTACCATGTTCCGCAACGTCGCGGGTTCGATTGGCATATCCCTTTCGACGGCGGCCATCACCGAACGCGCGCAGGCGCACAGCGCGCATCTGGCGTACCACGCCTCGCCGCTTAACGAGCAGTTCCAGCAGGCGATACGCGAAAGCGCCCAGGCGATCCAGAACTTCACCACCCAGGTGGGCGACCCCACCGGCATCGCCACCGGACGCATGTACCAGACCATGATCGAGCAGTCGCGCTTCCTGGCCTACATCGACGTCTTTACCATCCTGAGCGCGGTGGCCTTGTTACTGATTCCGTTTTGTTTGTTGCTCTCGCCGGTTAAGAGCGAGGGGAGTGCAGGAGCACATTGATGATACACAGACGTTTACACCCCCTGATGATAATGATGCTGCTGGCGGGCTGCGCCGTTGGGCCTGACTACCAGCAGCCTGCGCCGCCCGCCGTTACGCACTGGAACGATAAGGGCGACAGCGCGGTGAAATCGCAAACTACTTCCGCCGCGACCAATCCGCGCTGGTGGAAGACCTTCGGCTCGCCGCAGCTCGACAGCCTGGTTGAGCGCGCCATTGCCGGAAACCTGACGCTGCAGCAGACGGTGCTGCGCATCGCCGGGGCGCGAGAGCAGATTAACCAGGCGGGTGGGGCGTTTTATCCGTCGGTGAACGGCAATCTGCAAGCGACGCGCCAGCAGCTTGGCCTGGAAGGAGAGCTGAAATCCCACGGCGTGTATGACCAGGTGGATAGTATCGATCCCAACCTGAAGGGCGCGCTGGGGCCGCTGACGCAGCCGATTAACCTATACCAGGGCAGCTTCGACGCCCAGTGGGAAATCGACCTGTGGGGCAAGGTGCGTCGTCAGGTGGAAGCCGCCGAAGCGCAGCAGAAAGCGGCTATCGAGCAGCGTAACGACGCGCTGGTATCGCTGGAGGCCGAAGTGGCGCGCGCGTGGCTCCAGCTGCGCGGGGCGCAGAGCATTATCGCCACGCTGAACACCCAGATTAAAAGCGCGCAGCAGACGCTGGATCTCACCGAAAGCCGCCAGCGGGGCGGGCTGTCGCCGCAGATGGATGTGGAAAACGCCCGGGCGCAGTTAGGCAACCTTGAAGCACAGCTTCCGCAATATCAGGCGCAGGAGCGGCAGGCGATGAACGGCCTGGCGATCCTGCTCGGCAAGCCGCCAGGGGCGCTGGATGGCGAACTTCAGTCTGCGCAGCCGATGCCGGCGTTGCCGGATATCGTGCAGACCGGCATTCCGTCCACGCTGGCACGACGCCGTCCGGACGTGCGCGAAGCGGAGGCGAACCTTCATGCCGCCACGGCGCAAATCGGCGTCTCGGTGGCGGAGCTGTTCCCGAGCTTTACGCTCTCCGGGCAGTTTGGCCTGCGCAACAGCGAAACCAACTGGCTGACCGACTGGAGCAGCCACTTCTACAGCTTTGGCCCGCAGGTCTCCATTCCCATCTTCCAGGGCGGTCGACTGGTCTCCAGCGTCAAGGTGGCGCGCGCGCAGCAGGGAGCGGCGGTGCTGGACTATCGCCAGACGGTGCTGACCGCGCTCGGGGATGTGGAAAACGCGCTGGTGAGCTATCGCACCGACCAGCAGCGTGAAGCGGGTCTCGCAAAAACGATCGACGCCCTGCAAAACGCCTTTGATTTAGCGAGCGACAGCTACCGGCAGGGGATCGCCAGCTTTATCGACGTGCTGGACGCCCAGCGTCAGCTGGCGCAGGCCCAGCAGCAGCGCGCACAGGCGCAGGTGCAGAGCGCGCTCGATCTGGTGGCACTCTACAAGGCCCTCGGCGGCGGCTGGGAGCCGTATCAGCAGGTGCAATTACCGGACTACAGCGTCTTTGGCGACGCCCCGCGCGGATAAATTCAGAGGATTGGGCAAGAAACGGACAGGAACACCACATTCGCGATGGCTGAGGGGCGGGTATAACTATCGGGTACCCAATCGACATGCGAGGAATAACTTATGCGTTATCAAAAACTGGGCAACACCGGTCTGTTTGTTTCTGAACTGTGCCTCGGCACCATGACCTTCGGCGGCGAGGGCGGCATGTGGGGCAAGATTGGCCAGCTCCAGCAAAGTGAAGCCGAGCAGCTGGTGGGCCGCGCGCTGGATGCCGGGATCAACTTTATCGACACCGCGGACGTTTACTCGGAAGGACGCTCGGAGGAGATCACCGGTCAGGCGCTGAAAAACCTGAAGATCCCTCGCGAGAACGTGGTGGTCGCCACGAAAGTGTTCGGCGAAACGGGAACGGCAGGGGTGAACTCGCGCGGCAGCTCGCGCTATCACATCATCAGCAGCGTGAAGGAGAGCCTGCGCCGCCTGCAGCTCGATCATATCGATCTCTACCAGCTTCACGGCTTCGACCCCGCAACGCCGATTGAAGAGATGCTCTATGCGCTGGATAACCTGGTGCAGCACGGCCACGTGCGCTACATCGGCGTCTCTAACTGGGCGGCGTGGCAGATTGCCAAAGCGCTCGGTATTTCTGAACGTCTTGGACTGGCGCGTTTCGCGTCGCTGCAGGCGTATTACACCATTGCCGGGCGCGATCTGGAGCGCGAGTTGGTACCGATGATGCAGAGCGAAGGCGTCGGGCTGATGGTCTGGAGCCCGCTGGCAGGCGGTCTGCTGAGCGGAAAATATGGCCGCGACGGTCAGAGCGAAGCCGGCGGTCGTCGTCTGGAGTTCGACTTCCCGCCGGTGAACAAAGATCGCGCCTTCGACTGCGTGGACGTGATGCGCACTATCGCCGAAAGCAAGGGCGTCTCCGTCGCGCAAATCGCGCTGGCGTGGCTGCTGCATCAGAAAGCGGTGACCAGCGTCATCATTGGGGCGAAACGCGTCGAACAGCTGGACGACAATATCGCCGCGACCGGGATCCGACTGAGCGAAGACGAACTCAAGCAGCTTGATACGGTGAGCGCGCTGCCGCGCGAATACCCGGGCTGGATGCTGGAGCGGCAGGGGGAATATCGCCGCAATCAGCTCGCGCAACAATAACCTTCCTTGCCCCGGCAATGCATCGCTAACCGGGGCTTTTTTTCCCGCATTGCTCACAAAAAACGATCCTCCTCTTTGATCCCCATATCATCTTCGCCTATATGACTAGTCATGAAATTTTAAATGACTAGTCATATAGGGAGAGAGCATGAACAATTCGCTGCCGGCCAATTTTTTATGGGGCAACTCGGTGTCCAGCATGCAGACGGAAGGCGCATGGAACGAGGGTGGGAAGGGGATGTCGGTTTACGACATTCGCGAAGCCGGGGAGAACGTATCCGACTGGAAAGTCGCGACCGACTCCTACCACCGCTACCGGGAAGATTTCGACCTGATGCAGGATCTGGGCATGAACTGCTACCGCTTTCAGATCTCATGGAGCCGCGTCTGCCCGCAGGGCGACGGCGCGTTCAACGACGAAGGCATCGCGTTTTACGACCGTTTTATCGACGATCTGATCGCCCGCGGCATCGAACCGATGGTCTGCCTGTACCACTTCGATATGCCGCTGGCGCTGGCGCAGGAGTACAACGGCTTCAACGACCGCCGCGTGATGGAGGCCTTTATCCGCTACGGCAAAAAGATGATCGACTGCTATGGCGACCGCGTGAAGTACTGGCTGACCTTCAACGAGCAGAACATCTTCCATATGCCTGAAGCGTTCCGCATTTCCGGCTATATGCACGGTGAGAAAACCCTGCGCGAGCTGTACGAGCTGCAGCACCATACGATGGTGGCGCACATGGCGCTGACCGAATATCTGCATCAGACCAGACCGGGCCAGCTGATGGGCGGCATGCTGGCGCACCAGCTGATCTACCCGGCCACCTGCAAACCGCGCGATATCTTCTGCGCCCAGCAGTACGACGAGTTCCTCAACCAGAACCTGCTGCGCGTCTTCGCAGGGCAGGGCTACAGCCCGGCGGTGATGGCGGTGGTGGAGCAGGAGGGCTTTGGCGATATCTACCGCGCCGAGGATTTAGCGCTGCTGGCGCGGACTAAAAACGACTATATGGCCTTCAGCTACTACGCCAGCAAAACGCTGGACAGCGATGCGATCCCGGAAGGCACGCCGGTGAACTATTACCTGCTGCACGGCGAGAAAAACAATCCGTACCTGAAGGCCACCGAGTGGAACTGGCAGATCGATCCGCTGGGCTTTCGCACCATCATCACCCGCTACGCCAACGACTGGCGGATGCCGGTCTTCCCGATCGAAAACGGCATCGGGGTGATTGAGTCCTGGGACGGCGTGAACCCGATTGAGGATACCTACCGCATCGACTACCACCGGGCGCATATCAATGCCATGAAGGAGGCGATGTTCGAGGACGGGGCAGAGGTCATCGGCTACCTCGGCTGGGGGTTAATCGACATTCTCAGCTCCCAGGGCGACATGCGTAAGCGCTACGGCGTGGTCTATGTCAACCGTGAAAACCATGACCTGAAAGACCTGAAGCGCGTGCCGAAGAAGAGCTACGCGTGGTTAAAACAGGTTATCCATACCAACGGACGCGAGATGTAAGCCGTACGCTGCCGGGCCGTTTTTGTGACTGATTGATGGGAACTATCCGCTATGTCTGAAACAAAAATAACACCGCACATGCAGTCTTTTGTCGATAAATTTGTAGAGTTCTCGGCGCGCCTGGCTAATCAGGTGCACCTGCGCTCCCTGCGCGACGCTTTCGCCACGGTGATGCCCATCTTCATCCTCGCCGGTCTGGCGGTGCTGGTGAACAACGTGGTATTTCCGTGGATTTTTCACGGCGACACGCTCGCGCAGTTTAAGGTATGGGGCGAGGCGATTATCAACGGCACGCTGAACATCGCCGCGCTGCTGCTGGCTCCGATGATTGCCTGGTCGCTGGCGCGCAACAAAGATTTCGACAATCCGGTCTCGGCAGTGGTTATCGCCGTCAGCAGCTTCATCATCATGATGCCGATGCGCCTGCAGATTACGCCCGTCGGCAGCGATGCCGCGGTGAACGTCACCCAGGTGCTGACGTTCACCAATATTGGCTCAACCGGGATTTTCGCCGGGGTGCTGATCGGGCTGCTCTCAACGGAAGTGTTTATCGCCATTTCGCGCCTGAAGGCGCTGCACATTTCCCTCGGGGAAAACGTGCCTCCGGCGGTGAGCAAATCCTTTACCGCGCTGATCCCGACCATCCTCACGCTCTCCCTGTTCGCGGTGCTGGCGGCGATACTGGCAAACGTGCTGCACACGGACCTGATCCATCTTATTACCACCTTTATCCAGCAGCCGCTGCGGCTGATCAACACCAGCCTGCCGGGGACGATTTTCATCTACAGCTTCGGTAACTTCCTGTTCACGCTCGGTATTCATCAGTCAGTCGTTAACAGCGTGGTGCTGGAGCCGTTCCTGCTGATCAACACCAACGAGAACATGCTGGCCTTCGCCAACGGCCAGCCCATCCCGCATATCATCAACAACATCTTCGTGCCGACGTTTGGCATGGTGGGCGGCACGGGCAGCACGATATCGCTGCTGATCGCCATCTTTATCTTCTCCCGACAAAAATCGGCGAAGCAGGTGGCGCGTCTGTCGCTGGCGCCCGGTCTGTTCAACATCAACGAGCCGGTGATTTTCGGCCTGCCGATCGTGTTTAACCTGCCGCTGATGATCCCGTTTGTGCTGCTGCCCGCCATCGGCATTTACTTCGCCTGGCTCTGTACCACGCTGGGGCTAATGTCGCGCTGCGTGGTGATGATCCCCTGGACCACGCCGCCCATTCTCAGCGCCTGGCTGGCCACGGCAGGGGACTGGCGGGCGGTGGTGGTGCAGTTGGCAATCATCGTATTTGGTGTATTCTTCTACCTGCCTTTCCTCAAGATTGCCGAGAGAGTGGCGTTGAAAAACAGCGGGATAGAAAACTAACTGAAAGGAAGAACGATGGCGGCGAAGTACATCACCATAGCGCGGGAAATTAAGAAACGCATTATCAGCCAGCAGTACGCCGCCAATGAACCCCTGCCGGACCAGTTTGCGCTGGCGGCGGAGTTCAACTCCAGCCGGATGACCATTCAGCAGGCGATGCGCCAGCTGATCGTCGAAGGTCTGGTCTATACCCGCCAGGGCCAGGGCACGTTCATCCGCAAAAACTTCCTTCAGCTCTCGCAGTGGGACCTCTCCGGCAGCGACTACTTTGGCGCGACTAAAACCTGGGCGCATCTGGGCACGGTGACCAGCCGGGTAGTGCATTTCGAGCTGCGCTTCCCGAACGAAAAAGAGCAGGCGTCGCTGATGATTAACGCCGATGCGCCGATCTATGACTTCATTCGACTCCGTCTGCTGAACGGCGAACCGATGTCGCTGGATTCCACGGTGATGCCGATGAATCTGGTGCCGGGCCTGACGAAAAACCATCTTGAAGGTTCAGTTTTCCAGTACGTGCAGGAGACGCTGGCGCTGAAAATTATGGGGTCGTATCGGGTGGTGCGGGCGCTTAAGCCCAACGCGCTGGACAGGGAGCATCTGGTCTGCGAGCAGACAGATCCCGTCCTGGAAGTGGAGCAGGTGATTTATCTGGAGGACGGCACGCCGCTGGAGTATGCCCACTGTCACTATCGGTACGACCACGGCGGGATTGTGATCGTGAATAACGGATAAAAAAAAAGCGGGCAACGAGGCCCGCTTTTTTAATGCTTCTCTGTTAGTTCAGACGCACCGGCATACCGGAGCGGTTCTGCACGGCCTGGTCAACAATCGCCGTTTCTACGTCTGGCTGAGAAGTCACCGCCTGCACCGCGCTGTTCAGCGTAACAGGGACGATTTCGTTGTTGTTGATCTGGTCTTCGCTGGTGGACAGCGGGTTGTGCACTTCGATGTAGCGGCTGCCGTCTGGCTCAGAGGTCGCCTTCACCGGTTCGTTGATGAACTGCACGCGCGTACCGACCGGCACGTTTTCGAACAGGAATTTGATGTCGTCGTTACGCAGGCGCACGCAGCCGTGGCTTACGCGCAGGCCGATACCAAAGTTGGCGTTGGTACCGTGGATAGCGTACAGGCGGCCAATGTACAGCGCGTACAGACCCATTGGGTTATCCGGGCCTGCCGGTACAACGGCTGGCAGCGGTTCGCCCGCAGCGATGTATTCCGCGTGCATTTTGGCAGTCGGCGTCCAGGTTGGGCCCGCTTTCTTACGCTCAACTTTGGTGGTCCAGTTCATTGGGGTGTCTTTACCCAGCTGGCCGATACCGATTGGCAGCACGATAACGGTGTTGGTGCCTTTCGGGTAGTAATACAGACGCATTTCGGCGCTGTTAATCACGATACCTTCATGAACGGTATCCGGCAGGATCAGCTGCTGTGGAATATTCAGCACGGTACCCGCTTTCGGCAGATACGGGTCAACGCCCGGGTTCGCTTCCAGCATGTTAGACAGGCCCAGCTGGTACTGCGCAGCGAAATACTCCAGTGGCTGAGAGTTACCTTCTGGTACCGTCACAACCTGGTTCTGGCCTACCAGACGGCTACCGTCTGTTGGCAGGGGATACGTCACCGCAGACGCGGTCTTACAAAAACCTACTACGGCTAACGCCGCCGCAAAAAGCGTTGTTAATTTCATGTTCATGTTGTGCGAGGTATCTAAGCCATTCTGGCGATGAGTTGATAAGTCTGAATCTGTGATGGGAGCGCATTATATGTGCATTCCCGCTAACAGGGAATTCAGATGTGTACGAAATCACATTTTTTTCGATTTTGTTAAAGTTTAGTGGATTGCCGCAACACGGGATCTCAATTCGGAATTGTGGCATAATGCCGTGTTTATCACACTTTTCGCAGGAATCTCCCCGTGTTAGTTACCAGCAACGTCACTATGCAGTTTGGCAGTAAGCCGCTGTTCGAAAACATTTCCGTCAAATTTGGCGGCGGCAACCGTTACGGCCTGATTGGTGCCAACGGTAGCGGAAAATCCACCTTTATGAAGATCCTCGGCGGTGACCTGGAGCCGACGCTCGGTAACGTATCGCTCGACCCTAACGAGCGTATCGGTAAGCTGCGTCAGGATCAGTTCGCCTTCGAAGAGTTCACCGTGCTCGACACCGTGATCATGGGGCATGGGGAACTGTGGGAAGTGAAGCAGGAGCGCGATCGCATCTACGCGCTGGCCGAAATGAGCGAAGAAGACGGCTATAAAGTAGCCGATCTGGAAACGCAGTACGGCGAGATGGACGGCTACTCTGCGGAAGCGCGCGCGGGCGAGCTGCTGCTGGGCGTGGGTATTCCGGTTGAACAGCATTACGGCCCGATGAGCGAAGTGGCGCCAGGCTGGAAGCTGCGCGTGCTGCTGGCACAGGCGCTGTTCTCTAACCCGGACATCCTGCTGCTCGACGAACCGACGAACAACCTGGACATCGACACCATCCGCTGGCTGGAGCAGACGCTGAACGATCGCGACAGCACCATGATCATCATCTCGCACGACCGTCACTTCCTGAACATGGTCTGTACGCACATGGCGGATCTGGACTACGGCGAGCTGCGCGTTTATCCGGGCAACTACGACGAGTACATGACGGCGGCTACCCAGGCGCGTGAACGTCTGCTGGCGGATAACGCCAAGAAGAAAGCGCAGATTGCGGACCTGCAGTCCTTCGTCAGCCGCTTTAGCGCCAACGCTTCTAAGTCGCGTCAGGCGACCTCGCGTGCCCGTCAGATCGACAAAATCAAGCTGGACGAAGTCAAAGCCTCCAGCCGTCAGAACCCGTTCATCCGCTTCGAGCAGGACAAGAAGCTGTTCCGTAACGCGCTGGAAGTGGAAGCCCTTGAAAAAGGCTTTGAGAACGGTCCGCTGTTTAAAAAATTCAACCTGCTGCTGGAAGTGGGCGAGAAGATTGCCATCCTCGGTGCCAACGGCGTGGGTAAATCCACCATGCTGAAAACCCTGGTCGGCGAACTGCAGCCGGACAACGGCACCGTGAAGTGGTCTGAAAACGCGCAGATTGGCTACTACGCGCAGGACCATGAGTACGAGTTCGAAAACGACCTGACCGTCTTTGACTGGATGAGCCAGTGGAAGCAGGAAGGCGACGACGAGCAGGCGGTGCGCAGCATTCTGGGTCGTCTGCTGTTCAGCCAGGACGACATCAAAAAGCCGGCTAAGGTGCTCTCCGGTGGTGAGAAGGGCCGCATGCTGTTCGGCAAGCTGATGATGGAAAAACCAAACATCCTGGTGATGGACGAACCGACCAACCACCTGGACATGGAATCTATCGAATCCCTGAACATGGCGCTGGAGATGTATCAGGGTACCCTGATCTTCGTCTCTCACGACCGTGAGTTCGTCAGCTCGCTGGCGACCCGCGTGATCGAAATTACGCCAGAGCGCGTGGTGGACTTCACCGGTAATTACGAAGATTACCTGCGCAGTAAAGGTATCGAGAACTAAAAAAAAGCCGGGTGGCGGCTTCGCCTTACCCGGCCTACGTTCTGTTCCCTCTCCCCGTGGGAGAGGGTTAGGGTGAGGGCATCAGGCCGCACTAGACCACCCACTCGCCCCCTTCGACCCCGTTCACCAGCAGCGTACGTTTTTCCCCTGCAGGCAGCGACACCTTAAGCGATTTCCACGCCGGACGATAATCCCCGCGCGCGTTGACCTTCAGGTTGATGGTTGCGCCGTCGCACACCATTTCCCACTCCACCCACAGCGCGTTGCCGTTCTGGTAGCCCCAGCTTTCGCCGTCGTCTTCAAACAGCATGCCTGAGGTTGTCCCGACGCCCTTCACCGGGAACAGCTTCAGCTCACGGGTCGTATCTTTTTCGGCACTCACATGCGTGATGCGTTCGCTCAGCGGAAGACCGGCACCGGCGCGCACCAGCAGCGGCAGTTTTTCCAGCGGCGCGTCGAGGACGATTGACTGGCCGCCCGCATACCACGCGTGGGTGTAAAAATCATACCAGCCGGTGGCGTTATCCGGCAGCCAGACGCGGCGCTCGCGCTGCCCGGCTTCGACGACGCTGGCCACCAGCAGGTCGCGGCCCAGCAGGAAGTCATCGCACTCCTCAAACGTCTGCGCATCATGCTCGTGGTCGAGGAAGGTCGGGCGCAGCATCGGCTCGTCGTCGGCGTGCGCCTGCCAGAGCAGGGTATAGAGGTACGGCAGCAGGCGGTAGCGCAGCTCAACCGCGCCGCGAATGGCTGGTGTGACGCCCGGGTACATCCACGGCTCGTTCACGGTGTGGTCATCGTTCCACGAGTGAACGGTAAAGCGCGGGTGCATCACGCCGTTCTGCACCCAGCGCACGAACAGCTCGGCGTCCGGTTTGTCGCCGGAGAAACCGCCGACGTCGTGACCGACGTTGAACAGACCGGACAGGCTCATGCCCAGACCCATGCGGATGTTATAGCGCAGGGTGTCCCAGCTGGTGCGGTTGTCGCCGCTCCAGGTCTGAACGTAGCGCTGCATCCCGGCGCAGCCGGAGCGGGAGATCAGGTACGGACGTTTTTCCGGCGCGAAACGCTGCTGCGCTTCCAGCGAGGCGCGCATCATCAGCAGCGGCATCACCGGGCGAATGTGCTTGATGGCGATTTCCTTGCCGAAGCCAAAGCAGCGCGCTTCCCCGTCCCACACTTCATATTCGTTGTTGTCGTTCCAGGTGGAGTCGATGCCCATCTCCAACAGCTGCGTGGTCACGCCGTTCTGCCACCACTGCACCGTCTGCGGGTTGGTAAAGTCGAGGTGCGAACCTTCGTCATCCCAGAAGCTGGAACGTTCCGGAGCATCGGTTTCTGAATCGCGAATGAACAGGCCGCTCTCCGCCACTTCGTTATAGCGCGGATGGTCCTGCAGCAGGCACGGCTTGATGTTGGCCGCAAGCTTGAGCCCCGCGTCGTGGAAGGCCTGGCTCATCACCTTCGGCTGCGGCACCTTGTCATAGTTCCAGTTAAATACGTAGCGCTTGCCGTTGATTGAGGTATAGCCGGAGGAGAGCTGGAACGAGTCGCACGGAATGGCGTGCTCTTCGCACAGGCGGATGAAGTTCATCAGCTGGTTTTGCGCGTCCGGCGCGTCGGTGTAGTGCATGGTAGAGCCGCTGTAGCCCAGGCTCCATTTCGGTCCGAACAGCGTTTTCCCGGTCAGGCGCACGAAGGCTTTGGTGACGTCCAGCACGCGCGTGCCGGTAAAGATGTAGTAATCGATGTCGCCCGCTTCCGCCTGCCAGCGACGATAGGCGGTGTGGTAGTTGTCGATTTCGTTACCCAGATCCAGCCAGCAGCTGCTCAGGTTGTCGTAGAACAGGCCGTAGCTGACGTCGTCGCGGCGGGCGATAGTGAACGGAATATGCTTGTAGAGCGGGTCGGTGCTGGCCGCGTTGTACCCCATTGCGTCGAGGTTGCGCATCTCATAGCGCTTGCCGTTGCGCTGCAGATCGCCCGCTTTTTCGCCCAGGCCGTAGAAACGCTCGTCCTTGCGGCGGCTGAGGTAGTGCGCCACGCCGTCGCCGTGGGCGTTCAGCAGGTAGGCGCTGGTTGGACGGTCGTTGACCAGCGGCTGCCACTCGCCCGCCTCATTGCGGTAGTGCCACTCCAGCCACAGCGGCTGGTGGACCGTCACGCGCAGCTGTTCGGTTGCCACGGTGAGCGTCTCTTCCTGCTGCGTCAGGGTCCAGGCCGGGCAGGAGAAACCGCTTATATCCTCACGACGGCGGCCTTCCCACGGCACGTCTTTTTCCGGCGCGATGCTCCAGGTGCGGTCCAGCGCCAGCTCGCCTTTGCGTTTGATCAGCACGCGGAACAGGTTCTCTTCCAGCACATACAGGCACAGGCGGTGCTGGTTATCGACCAGCAGTTCCAGATGGTTTGCCGACTGCGTATCAAGGGTCCAGTTTTTCAGGGTTTTCATATGCAATACATCCACTATCAGGCGCGCTTGGCGCGACGTTCAGCAATAAATGCTACCAGGAAGACAGCGCCAATCAGGTCAAAGAAGCCCATGGCAATAAAGAGCGGGTTAAAGCCGATTTTGTCGGCGGTCACACCGATTAACAGCGAGAACAGGAAGCTGGCGATCCACGCCGCCGAGCCGCGCATGCCGTTGACGGTCGCCATCTGGCCTTTGTCGAACGACTCAACGACCAGGGCGCTCAGCATGCAGGAGATAATCTGGTGCCCGAAACCGCCGATGGAGATCAGCACGATGGTGATATACGGGTCGCGTGTAATAGCCACGATGCCCAGAGAGATCATCAGGAACGCGCCCGTCACGGAGCTGGCAACGACCGAGTTAACGCGTGAGCAGCCGAACAGACGGGTGTACAGACGCGTCAGGTAGCCGCTCGCCACGCTGCCGAGGTCGGCGGCGAGGAACGGCAGCCAGGCAAACATCGCAATCTGCTTCAGGTCCATGCCGTGCTCTTTGGCGAGGTACAGCGGCACCCAGAAGCTCAGCACCGCCCAGGCCGGTTCTGCCATAAAGGCCGGGATGGCGATACCGTAGAAGCGTTTGTTTTTCGAGACGGTTTTCAGCGCGGTCAGGAAAGGCAGTTTCACCGCAGGCGGTTCGTTATCCTGCTTGATAAACGCCAGTTCGTCCTTGCTCAGGTTCGGGTGCTGCTCCGGGTTGTGGTAGAACGCCCACCAGAGGATCACCCACAGCAGCGCCAGCACGCCGGTAAACATAAACGCGCCCTGCCAGCCGAACGAGGCGTGAGCAAAGTAGATGATAGGCGGGGCCAGCATCGCGCCGATGGAGAAGCCCACGCCCGCCCAGCCGGCGGCAACGGGTCGCTCTGATTTCGGGAACCATTCGCCGATGGTTTTGGCGTTCGCCGGGGTAGCGGCCGCCTCAGAGGCACCCATAAAGAAGCGCAGAATAGCGAGGTGCAGCCAGCTTCCGGCGCCCGCGTGAAAAATACACATCAGCGCCCAGATCCCGGCGCAGACCATAAAGCCAATCTTCAGGCCGATGACGTCAATCAGCCAGCCGCACAGGGGCTGGAAAATGGTATAGGCGATCTGGAACGCACCGACGATCCAGGAGTATTGCTCGGTGGTGATCCCGAGGCTCTCTTTCAGTTCCGGGGCGAGGATCCCGAGTGAGTTACGGGTGATGTAGTTGACAGTGACGCCAAGTAAGAACAGCACCAGCACGTACCAGCGCAGGTTCTTGATGACGCGACGGGTTTTGCTTGTCGCTACGGTGTTATTGATGTCCTGACTCATTTTACTCTCCACAAGACGGACGGTAAGGGGACGGAGGTTCAGGTGTCACACGGATTTTTATGCCTTTGATTTCTATCCGTTTAAAATGCTTAAGTTGGTATACAACTAGTATGGAAGTTGTGTGACAAGTTCACCTTAAGGAAGAAAATGAGTGGGCAAAAGTGGATTTTGTGCAAAATTTCTCATAACTGACGTAAACCCTCTGGCATGATGCCCTTTATGTCAGCTATTGCCTGACCAACACGCTATGAAAATTTTTTCATTTCGCAAATGGAGCCAGATCACAAAATGGACAAAAGGCTAAAAATCACCGAAATCGCGGCCCGGACGCAGCTCTCGATCAGCACCGTGTCGCGGGTGCTGGCGGGAAAAGCGAATACCAGTGAAAAAGCGCGCGCAAAGGTGCTGGCGTGCGCGCGGGAGCTGGGGGTGATGGACGGCATGGCGGCAGGGCGTCTGCTGCTTAACAGCCTGGTGGTTTTTGCCCCGCAGCGGGCGTTTGACGAGCGGTCCGACATCTTTTACTACCGCGTGATCCAGAGCGTGAGTAAAGGCCTGGCGTCCCACGATGTGCGTCTTCGCTACTGCGCGCTGGAGGAGAACGACAGCGACGCCCAGCTGTTTCTGGCACGCATGAACGAAGCGGACACTCAGGCGGCAATCCTTCTTGGCATCGACGATCCCCATATCCACGATCTGGCGGTGGACGTGGGTAAACCCTGCATGCTGATTAACTGCCGCGACCGGCACATGCGTCTGCCTGCCGTCGCGCCGGATCATCGCGCTATCGGCGAGCGGGCGGCGGAATATCTGTTCGAGATGGGACACCGTGAGGTGATGAACGTGCTGTGCCTGCGCCGCTACACCATGGAGCTGCGCCTGGCGGGGATCCGCGACGCGTGGCAGTCTCACAACCTGAAATTCAACGATAAACGCGATCTGCTGGTAGTGCCCAGCTTCAGCGCGCGCGAAACGGAACAGATGGTCAGCGGCTGGCTCAGTGAAGTGCAGGGGAAGGATTTACCTACCGCGTTCCTGGTCGGCGGCGATTTTATGGCGGCGGGCACCATTAGCGCATTACAAAACCACGGCCTGCGCGTGCCGCAGGACGTGTCGGTGATGAGCATTGACGGCTTTAACCTGGCGGCGATTCAGGATGTTCCATTAACGGCGGTGCACGTTCCGCGCGATGAGCTGGGAACCGAAGCGGTATATATGCTCCAGCAGCGGCTGATGCGCCCGGACGCGCCGGTGGGAACCTTGCTGCTTAACGGCACGCTGGCCGTGCGGGAATCGGTACGGCGGATACGTCAGGGGAAACGACGCACCGCCGTAGAGCGGGAAGGGCTGTACGACAGTTAAACCATGCCCAGCGCGCGCTTGCCGTGGATGTTGAGATCGTTCACGGTAAAGCGGTCCTGCCAGCTTTTTTCATAATCCTCGCGCGGGAAGTCTCCCGGCGACGCGCCGGTTTCCAGCGCTTCCTTGACCTTTTTCGCGTAGGCGAGGTTTTTCTCGCACATCGGCGCGGCAGGAATGTACATCACGTTGCCCCAGCCCTGCTGATTTTCCACCGGCGCGACGGAATGGATCACATCGCAGTGCCACCACACGGAATCGCCCGCATCGAGTGCCGGAATGCTGGTCAGCGCCTCGATCAGCAGCGGGTGCCATTTCTCTGAAACCGGCAGGACGCGCCCCGGCGCCACGCCGCACAGCTCGTCTTCCGGCACGTCGTCCAGCAGCGGCCGCAGCAGAATGTAGGCCATCGCTTCCGGGATTGGCACCACGTGCAGCAGCCCCTGACCTGGGATCATATCCGACAGCGCCGTCCAGCCCTGGAAGGTGCGGAACACCGAGCATTTGGTGGTGTTATCGACGGTGTACTCTTCCACTTCGGTACGGTGCGCGGCGTTCCACGGATCGTATTTCTCGACGTTGCCGTCAAACACGCGGGCGAACACCTGTTGATAAGCCGGAAGCAGCCAGCGCTCCAGCGCGCCGGAGTCGGTATGCGCGCCCAGTCCTTTCGAGGTCGTTCCCGGCGGGCGGCGGCGGATACGGTCCGGGTAAATCACGCTCACGTCCGGGTCGAACCACTGTTTGCCGTTGCTCTCGAATGTCCATAAACGGTTCAGGAACGACTGCACCTGCGCCATCTCTTCGCTCTGGCGCGCCTGCATCTGCGCCTGAGACCAGTAAATCGGGTAAATCTCCGGACGAGAGGCCGTCAGGGTGCCGAAGAAGTTATCGCCCGGGCCTTTGTAGACCTCATCAAACTTGTTCAGATCGAGGTAGTCGAGCATCGACTGATCCCACGCCAGCGCCTGCTCGCGCGGGAAGTGACCTTTAATCACCGCGCAGCCGCGGCGTTTAACGGCCTCGCGCTGTGCGTCGGTAATGGTGCCGTTTTTCACATCCGCAAACGGGATCACCGGCCAGACGGATTCGCCTTTGTTCTTAAGCGCGTTGATTTCCGCCACGCGGGTGGCAATTTTGTCACTGAGCTTATTAAACACTGCCTGCACGTCGCCGATCTGCGCGCGCAGCTCACGTTTTAACTGACGGATTGCCGCTTTGTGATCCGCTGGCAAGGTTTCACTGGTAAAGGTCATAACTGCCTCGTATCTTTCATTCGAAAGTAAAAGTGTCTACAAGTGATACTTTAAGTTAAAAATAAGTTAATGCAAGTTTAAAAACTTGACGCAAGCCACAGGTCGGAAAAAGAGTGAGAGGCCGGAGCGACGCTCCGGCGAGGAAAGGATCAGACGTCGAACGGGGAATGGTTGTCGAGCACGGCCTGGATGACGTTCAGCGCGCCCTGATGGTTGTTGTCGTCGGTGCCGTAGCGGCTGATTTCTTTGATGCTCTCTGCCGCGTTGCCCATCGCAAAGGAATATTTCACCAGCTTCAGCATCTCGGCATCGTTGCCGCTGTCGCCAATAGCTACGCACTCCTGCGGGGAGAGTTTCCAGCGTTTCAGCAGACGGCTAATGCCGTTGGCCTTGTGCAGGCCGGGGATAATCAAATCAACAAAACCAAAGCCGCTGGTGACCGGCTTCATGATGCCGTCCAGGGAGACGTGCAGTTTATCCACCAGATTAGGGATATCGCTGTCCGGCAGGTTCAGAGAGAACTTAAACAGCACGTCGTCAATTTCGCGGTAATCGCTGATGCGCTTTAAGCGGTGATAGTGCTTTGACATCAGCGCCACGAATTCTTCAGGAGCCTGGTCGCTGACCCAGGCGCTCTCCAGCCCGCAGGCCACGAAGTTCAGCCCTTTGTCTTTCAGCAGTTCGCCAATCACGATCTGCGATTCATGACGCGTCAGCTCGCCGTGGAAAATCTGTTCGCCGCGATCGAACACCAGCGCGCCGTTTTCCGACACGAAGGAGATCCTGTCTTTCAGCTCCGGAAAGAAGGAGATGAGCTGGTAATACTGGTTGCCGCTGGCGACAACGAATTCAATGTCGCGGGCTTTAAGCTGTTCAAACTGTGCCTGGAAGCGGTCACGATCGTACTGCTTGGCATCATCAAGGAAAGTTCCGTCCATATCGGTGACGATAACTTTAACGGTCATACTGTGCTCCTGGGTCACTGCGTTTTGAAACATTCTAATAACAAGGTGACGGGGAGCACAAATTTAATTTCATTCGAAAGTAAAAGCAAAACGGCAACCGTGGTTGCCGTTGTTAGTGTTTTCTCCCTCTCCCCGTGGGAGAGGGGCGGGGTGAGGGGATATGCCGTTACAGCGTATGCTCAGTACGGGCGATAATATCGTCCTGCGCATCCGGCGACAGGGCGGTGAAGAACGCCGAGTAGCCCGCGACGCGCACCACCAGGTCACGATACTGGTCAGGATGTTTCTTCGCTTCCAGCAGCGTTTCGCGCGAGACGATGTTGTACTGGATATGCCAGCCTTTATGCACCTCGAAGAAGGTGCGCAGCAGCACCATCAGCTTCTGGCGATCGCTGTCGTTTTCCAGCGTCGATGGGTTCAGCTTCTGGTTCAGCAGCACGCCGCCGAGAATCGCTTCCGTCGGCAGTTTACCCACCGAGCCAATTACCGCCGTCGGGCCGAGGTGGTCCGTACCGGAAGCCGGGCTTGCTCCTTCCGCCAGCGGGGTGTGCGCCTTACGACCGTCCGGGGTGGCCATCGTTGCCGCGCCGAACGGCACGTTTGCGGAGATGGAAGAGGTGCCCGCGTAGTAGTTACCGCCAATCGGGCCGCGGCCGTGGCGAGGGTTATGGTACTGCTTCAGCTCTTCAATGTAGGTCTGGTAGGCGCGCGTCAGCAGCATGTCCACGCTGTCGTCGTCGTTGCCGTACTTCGGCGCGCCGTTGATCAGGCGCTGACGCAGCTGCTCGTGGGTCAGCCCGTCGAAGTCATCCGCCAGCGCCGCCGCCAGCTGCTGCTGACCAATAGTGCCCTGTTCGAACACCAGCTTCTTCACCGCCGCCAGGCTGTTGCCGAGGTTAGCGATGCCCACCTGCAGGCCGGAGACCCAGTCGTACTTCGCGCCGCCCTGCTTGATGCTTTTCGCACGTTCGATGCAGTCGTCCACCAGCGCCGAGCAGAGAATGTCGTGGACGTTCTCTTCCAGCATGGTATCCACCACGTACTCAATCTCGATAGATTTGCTGGTGTAGTAGCGGATCTGGCTGTCCCACGCCGCCATCACTTCGTCGAAGTTGTCGAAGTTACCGGCGGAGAGCGCTTTCTCCTGTGGCAGGAACACCTTGCCGCTGGTGGCGTCGCGCCCGCCTTCCAGCGCGGCCAGCATCACGCGGGCGAAGTTGATAAAGCTCATGCCGGTGCAGCGGTAGCCCCACTTGCCGCCCACCGCGGTTTCGATACAGCCGATGGCCGCGTAGTCGTAGGCGTCGTCTCGTTCAACGCCGAGCTTGATGAATTCCGGAATGACGATTTCATCGTTGTTGAACGCGGGCATCCCGAAGCCGCAGCGGATCACCTGCACGCAGGCGTCGAGGAAGTCGTTGCTCATGCCCGCGTGGTAGCGCACGCTCAGGTTCGGCTGGGTTGAGCGCAGGCGGCCGCAGGATTCCAGAATCGCGTAGGAGAGCGGGTTCACCGCGTCCATCGGCTCACCGTTGACCAGCTTCTGGCCGCCGATGGTGACGTTCTGGTACAGCGGGCTACCGGCAGAAGCCTTGGAGTGCGAGCCGGAGCGGATTTTGTTCACTTCCAGCAGCTTCAGCCAGCAGCTGTGCAGCAGCTCGATAGCGTGTTCGCGGTCGAGGCTCTGGTTCAACTCGACGTCGCGGCGGTAGTACGGATAGAGATACTGGTCCATACGCGCGAAGGAGACGGAATGGCCGTTGGACTCAATCTGCAGGATCAGCTGAATGAAGTAGCACAGCTGCAGCGCCTGCCAGAAGGTTTTTGGCGGCTCGTGGGCAATCACGTCGCAGTTTTCCGCCATCGCCAGCAGCTCGTCGCGGCGGCTTTCGCGGGTTTCAGTGGACGCCATTTCACGCGCCAGATTGGCAAAGCGTTTGATATGCAGGCTTACGGCTTCCAGCACGATATCGATCGCCTTCAGGAACTGATCGCCGTGCAGGTCTTCCAGCACCGTCAGGTTGATGCGCGTGCGGCGCTCGGCCACCTTAGCGCGCAGGCCGTCGAGGCCTTTCTCCAGCACCAGCGGGAAGTTAACGGCCAGGTGCGCGTCGCCGGAGGTCATGTTGCCTTCGGCTTTGATAATGCCGGTTTCCAGCAGGCCTTTTTGCTCGTCGGTGAACATGCCGTAGCAGCGGTCCTGCACCGTCTGGCCGCGCCACCACGGGCAGATGTCGTGCAGCACGCGCTTGTTCTCTTCGCTCACCGCAAAGCCCGCGCCCGGGCGGTCCGCCAGATCGTCGATCTCTTTCTCAATCCATGAGACGGTGTATTCCGGGAAAATCGGCGCGGCGCGCACTTCGCTTGCCTGGTTACCGATAATCAGCTCGTCGTGTTTGATCCAGATGGTACGCTCGGCCAGGTGATGCGCCAGCGCCAGCGCGCGACGCACCGGGATCGGCTTGTCCATGTGCTGCTTGTACATTTCGGTGTAATGCTGGGCGCGCTCGGTACAGACCGGCGGCTTAACAATATGCACCAGCGCCGTTTTGTGCGCCTTAATGCGCTCGCTGAGGGTGTTGAGATTCAGGGTCGTCATAGGTTTATCCTCGTAAGGTCGCGGTTAACCCTTTCTGGCAGGCGTACTGCTGCGCGAAATCCAGCAGGGCAGGGTTATCCAGCGGTTTGTCAGGGGCAGAGTAGGGTTGGCCGAGCAGGGTGTATTTGTTCATGCCCAGCGTGTGATACGGCAGAAAATGAATATCGTCGACGCCGAGCTCGTCGGCGGCGAAGTTGGTAATGGCGGTGATGGACGCTTCGTCAGCGTTAAAGCCCTGGATCAGCGGCACGCGGATGGTGATTTTTTTCCCGGCGGCGGCAAGGCGTTTCAGGTTGTCCAGGATTCGCTTAGCCGAACCGTCCGTCCACTGTTTGAACACCTCACCGTCGACGTGCTTCAGGTCGGCGAGGAACAGATCGACGTACGGTAATGACGGCTCGATATAGTGCCACGGCACGTGAAGGCAGGTTTCCACGGCTGTGTGGATCCCCTGTTCGTGGCTGGCTTTAAACAGGGCGTGCGCCAGCTCAGGGTTCATAAACGGCTCGCCGCCGGAGAGGGTGATCCCGCCGCCGCTGCGGTCGTAAAAGGGTTTATCGCGCAGTACGGTCGCCATGATCTCCTCGACCTGCTGCTCTTCACCGCAGACGGTCAGCGCCTGCGTCGGGCAGCAGTCACTAAGGGCGTTGAGCGTCGCTTCATCAAGCTTCTCGCGGTGGATAACCAGGCCATTCAGCGCGCGTTCGATGCAGCCCGGTGCCGCCTGCTGGCACAGGTCACAGCCGTCCAGGCACAGGCGCGCATCAAACAGCACGTCCCGGCTGCGGGAGCGGCTTTCCGGGTTCTGGCACCAGCGACAGCCCAGCGAGCAGCCTTTCAGGAACACCACGGTTCTAATACCGGGGCCATCGTGGGTAGAGTAACGCTGAATATTGAAGATCATGATTTCGCCTCTCGCATTGCATATGAAGATTAAATTACTTTCGAATGAAAGTTATCTTGATGCAGGTCAACTACTGAGCAAGTTTTGTCGTGATAGGGTAAGTGCAGGCTAAATTTGAGGGTGACATCATGGAACTTTATCTCGACACATCTGACGTTGCGGCAGTCAAAAAGCTGGCGCGCATCTTCCCGCTGGCGGGCGTGACCACCAACCCAAGCATTGTGGCGGCAGGTAAAACGCCGCTGGACGTTTTGCTGCCAGCGCTGCACGACGCGCTGGGCGGCAAAGGCCGTCTGTTCGCGCAGGTGATGGCGACCACCGCCGAAGGGATGGTGGAGGACGCGCGTAAGCTGCGCGCCATCATCAACGACCTGGTGGTAAAAGTGCCGGTGACCGCCGAAGGGCTGGCGGCGATCAAGATGCTGAAAGCGGAAGGGATCCCGACGCTGGGTACGGCGGTTTACGGTGCTGCGCAGGGGATGCTCTCCGCGCTGGCGGGCGCGGAGTATGTAGCGCCTTACGTTAACCGCCTGGACGCGCAGGGCGGGGACGGGATCCAGACCGTGGTTGAACTGCAACAGCTGCTGACGCTGCACGCCCCGCAGTCAAAGGTGCTGGCCGCGAGCTTCAAAACCCCGCGTCAGGCGCTGGACTGCCTGCTGGCAGGCTGCGAGTCCATCACGCTGCCGCTGGACGTGGCGCAGCAGTTTATTACCTCTCCGGCTGTGGATGCGGCGATTGTGAAGTTTGAGCAGGACTGGCAGGGGGCGTTTGGACGGACGTCGATCTAACGGGTGCGGCCTGATGCCCTCACCCCAACCCTCTCCCACAGGGAGAGGGAGCAAACACTAAAACGGCAACCTGAAGGTTGCCGTTTGCTTTAACCTCCGCAAACCTCACACCCCGGGTTACGCATCAGCTTCATCTCGCGGAACTGGCAGGTCATCGCGTCATACATTACGATTTTCCCCGCCGCAGGCGTGCCGTAGCGCGCCAGCACTTTGATCGCTTCCATCGCCTGCAGGGAGCCAATCACGCCGACCAGCGGCGCCATCACGCCCGCTTCAACGCAGGTCAGCGCGTTCTCGCCGAACAGGCGGCTCAGGCAGCGGTAGCAGGGTTCACCTTCCGCGTACGTGAAAACGCTGATTTGCCCCTCCATGCGGATCGCCGCGCCGGAGACCAGCGGGATTTTGTGGGCAAAGCAGCCCGCGTTCAGCTGGTTACGGACCGTGACGTTATCGGTGCAGTCCAGCACCAGGTCGTGCTGTGCAATCTGCGCGGACAGCGCCTCGTCATCCAGCATCGCGTCAATCAGGGTGAACTGAACGTTGGGGTTGATGCGCGCCAGCGCCGTGCGGGCAGAATCCACTTTCGGCTGGCCAACCGTCGCATCGCTGTGCAGCGTCTGGCGCTGCAGGTTAGACACCGACACGGTATCAAAATCCAGCAGCGTCATTCTGCCCACGCCCGCCGCGGCAAGATACTGCGCGGCGGCGCAGCCCAGGCCGCCCAGACCAACAACCAGCACGCTTGCTGCCTTAAGCGCTTCCTGACCTTCGAAATCAAACCCGCGCAGCACAATCTGGCGGTTGTAGCGCATCATCTCCGGGTCGCTCAGCTCCACCGTCATGTCAGCCTCCGAACAGGTGGTTAAAACGCTCGATCTCAACCCACTCGCCTGCTTCCACATTGCCGCGCTCGCGCTCCAGGACGATAAAGCAGTTGCCCTGGCTGAAGGAGCTGAAAATGTGTGAGCCCTGGTGCCCGGTGGTGCTCACTTCCAGCTCGCCGTCCGCGTTGCGCGCCAGAATGCCGCGCTGGAAATCGAGGCGGCCCGGCGATTTTTTCAGGCGCGTGGCGGCGCGCACGCGCTGGCGTTCCGGCAGCGGGCTGGCGCTGTTGCCGGAAAGCTTCGCCAGCAGCGGGATCACCAGCTGGTAGAAGGTGAGTGCCGCCGAGACCGGATTACCCGGCAGGCCGCAGAACCAGCCGCGCGTGAGCTTGCCAAACGCGAACGGTTTGCCCGGCTTGATGGCCAGCTTCCAGAAGGCGATTTCCCCCAGCTCTTCGAGGATGGTTTTGGTGTAATCCGCTTCGCCCACGGAGACGCCGCCGGAGCTGATGACCACGTCGGCTGCGTTATCCGCCTCGATAAACGCGGCGCGCAGTTTTTCCGGATCGTCAGGAATAATGCCGAGGTTAATCACCTCGCAGCCCAGCTGCTCCAGCATCAGGTGTACCGCCAGGCGGTTGGTGTCGTAAATCTGACCGTCCTGCAGCGGCTGGCCCGGAAGCTGCAGCTCGTCGCCGGTGGAGAAAACGGCCACGCGCACTTTACGGATAACGTCGATTTCAGCCACGCCGAGCGACGCCAGCACCGGCAGCTCACCTGCCGTCAGCTTCTGCCCGGCGGCAAAGACCGTCGCGCCAAGGGTGATATCTTCGCCCGTGCGGCGGATGTTCTGGCCCGCTTTAACGTTCGCGGTAAAACGCACGCCGTCGTCGGTCTGTTCGGTCTCTTCCTGCATTACCACGGCGTCGCAGCCAGCCGGAACCGGCGCGCCGGTCATGATGCGCACGCAGGTGCCCGCAGGCCATTCACCGTTAAACGGCTGGCCCGCAAAGGCTTTACACGCCACCGGCAGGGCGTTACCCGTCTGGAGATCCGCCAGGCGTACCGCGTAACCGTCCATCGCGGAATTATCAAACCCCGGCACGTTAAGCGGAGAGACGATATCGCGCGCGGCAATACGGCCAAAACAGCGCACGAGGGGCAGCGTCTCAACGTCATTCAGCGGGGAAACTCGGTCAAGCATCTGCGTGAGTGCCGTCTCAAGCGGCATCAGTCCGGCGGTAAAATCCATGGTGGGCTCCTGCGGAGTAACAACGAAAGCGGCCATTATGGCAGAAAAGTGCGGCTAACTGTATGACCCGATGGGTGTACGCTTTACATCACAGTTACGTCTTTCTATATTCAAAAATCATCTGAAGTTTCATCGACGATAATGATATTTATAGAAAAAGCCGCAAATCAGGCTAACGGGTGATGCGAATGGTTAATGCGGTAATCGCAATTCATGGTGGCGCCGGGGCAATCACCCGAGCACAGCTCAGTCCCGAGCAGGAAAAGCGCTATATCGACGCGCTGTACGCCATTGTGGAAACGGGTCAGAAAATGCTGGAAGCGGGCGAAAGCGCGCTGGACGTGGTCACCGAGGCGGTGCGCCTGCTGGAAGAGTGTCCGTTATTTAATGCGGGGATCGGTTCGGTCTTTACCCGGGATGAAACGCACGAGCTGGATGCCTGCGTGATGGACGGCGTCACCCTGAAAGCGGGCGCCGTGGCCGGCGTGAGTCATCTGCGCAATCCGGTGCTGGCGGCGCGTCTGGTGATGGAGGCGAGTCCGCACGTCCTGCTCACAGGGGCCGGGGCAGAGGCGTTTGCCTTCGGGCACGGGATGGAACCGGTATCGCCGGATCTGTTTTCCACCGAGGAGCGCTATCAGCAGCTGCTGGAAGCCCGTTCGGCGGGCATGATGCAGCTTGACCACAGTGCGCCGCTGGATGAAACCACCAAAATGGGCACGGTCGGCGCGGTGGCGCTGGATAAGGCCGGAAACCTCGCGGCGGCGACCTCAACGGGCGGGATGACCAACAAGCTGCCCGGGCGCGTCGGCGATAGCCCGCTGCCGGGCGCCGGCTGCTACGCCAATAACGCGACGGCGGCGGTGTCGTGTACCGGAACCGGGGAAGTGTTTATCCGCGCGCTCGCGGCCTACGACATCACCGCGCTGATGGATTACGGCGGTTTAAGCCTCAGCGAAGCCTGCGAGCGCGTGGTGATGGAGAAACTGCCTGCCCTGGGCGGCGTCGGCGGGCTCATTGCGGTGGATCGTGAGGGCAACGTGGCTCTGCCGTTCAACAGCGAAGGTATGTACCGCGCCTGGGGTTATGCCGGTGATGAACCGAGCACGGGCATCTATCGTGAATAAGGGGGCAGCGCGTGCCGCACAGTGAAGAACTGGACAACCGCGAAGTGCTGGCTGTCCATCAGCTCAATATTGCGTTTCAGGAAGAGCGGCAGTTCATCCCCGCAGTAGAGAATTTATCGTTCACGCTCAGGCGCGGCGAGACGCTGGCGATAGTTGGCGAATCTGGTTCCGGTAAATCGGTCACCGCGCTGGCGCTGATGCGCCTGCTGGAACAGACGGGCGGGCAAATCAGCAGCGAGAAAATGCTCCTGCGCCGCCGTAACCGTCAGGTCATTGATTTAAATGAGCTAAGCGGTTCGCAGATGCAGGGCGTGCGCGGGGCGGATATTGCGATGATCTTCCAGGAGCCGATGACCTCCCTGAACCCGGTTTTCCCGGTCGGGGAACAAATCGCCGAGTCCATCCGCCTGCATCAGGGACTGAGCGGCGATGAAGCGCTCAAAGAGGCCCGACGGATGCTGGAGCTGGTGCGCATTCCGGAGGCGCAGGCCATTCTGGGTCGCTACCCGCATCAGCTTTCCGGCGGCATGCGCCAGCGGGTGATGATTGCCATGGCGCTCTCCTGCCGTCCGGCGGTGCTGATTGCCGATGAACCGACGACGGCGCTGGACGTGACGATTCAGGCGCAGATCCTGCAGCTCATCAAAGTGCTGCAGCAGGAGATGGAGATGGGGGTGATATTCATCACCCACGATATGGGCGTAGTCGCCGATATCGCCGATCGGGTGCTGGTGATGCACAAGGGCAGCGCGGTGGAAACCGGCCCGGTCGAGCAGATTTTTCACGCGCCCGTGCATCCTTACACCAAAGCGCTGCTGGCGGCGGTTCCGCGCCTGGGGGCGATGAACGGCAGCGATTTGCCGCGCCGCTTCCCGCTGATTTCTCTTGAGGCGTCTGAGCTACAGGAGGAGGAGCGCGAGCAGGACACCGTGGTGCCGGGTAAGCCCATTCTGGAAGTGCGCGATCTGGTCACCCGTTTTCCGCTGCGCAGCGGCGTACTGAACCGCGTTAAGCGCGAAGTGCACGCGGTTGAAAACGTCAGTTTCGATCTTTGGCCGGGCGAAACGCTGGCGCTGGTGGGGGAGTCCGGCTGCGGTAAATCCACCACCGGGCGCGCGTTGCTCCGTCTGGTGGAATCACAGGAAGGCAGCATTACCTTTAACGGCGAGCGCATTGATACCCTTCCGGACAGCAAGCTGCAGGCGGTGCGGCGGGATATTCAGTTTATTTTCCAGGACCCGTATGCCTCCCTCGATCCGCGCCATACGGTGGGGTATTCGATCATGGAGCCGCTGCGGGTACATAACCTGCTCGACGGCGAAGCGGCCCAGCGTCGCGTGGCCTGGCTGCTGGAGCGCGTCGGCCTGAAGCCGGAGCACGCATGGCGTTATCCGCACGAGTTTTCCGGCGGACAGCGGCAGCGTATCTGCATCGCCCGGGCGCTGGCGCTGAACCCGAAAGTGGTGATTGCCGATGAGTCCGTCTCGGCGCTGGATGTCTCTATCCGGGCGCAAATCATCAACCTGTTGCTGGATTTACAGCGGGATATGGGCATCGCCTTTCTGTTTATCTCGCACGATATGGCCGTGGTCGAGCGCATCAGCCATCGCGTGGCGGTGATGTTTATGGGGCAGATCGTGGAGATTGGGCCGCGAAGGGCGGTGTTTGAAAACCCGCAGCATCCGTACACCCGCAAGCTTATTGCGGCGGTCCCGGTTGCCGATCCCGCGCATCGTCACGGCCAGCGCGTGCTGCTGCAGGATGAAATGCCGAGCAATATTCATAAACGCGGCGAGGCCGTGGAGCGCGTGACGCTGCGCGAGGTCGGGCCGGGTCATTTCGTCGCTCCCCCGCGTCAGGACAACGCTTTTTCGCGGTTATAACTTACAACAGGCAGGAGAACACAATGGTTACATTTGTAGCGCGTAGATGGTTGTTAGCCGCGAGCGTGACGGCAGCCCTGGCCGCTGCCCCCGCGTTCGCTGCCAAAGATGTGGTGGTCGCCGTCGGCTCCAATTTCACCACGCTCGATCCGTATGACGCCAACGACACGCTCTCTCAGGCGGTGGCGAAATCGTTCTATCAGGGCCTGTTTGGCCTCGATAAAGAGATGAAGCTCAAAAACGTGCTGGCGGAGGGGTACACCGTGTCCGACGACGGGCTGGTGTATACCATCAAGCTCAGGACCGGCGTGAAGTTCCAGGACGGGACAGACTTCAATGCGGAGGCGGTGAAGGTTAACCTGGACCGCGCCAGCAATCCGGAAAATAGCCTCAAGCGCTATAACCTGTATAAAAATATCGCCAGCACCGAGGTGGTCGACCCGGCGACGGTCAAAATCACCCTGAAAGAGCCGTTCTCCGCGTTTATCAATATCCTGGCGCATCCGGCAACCGCGATGATTTCCCCTGCCGCGCTGAAGAAATACGGCAAGGAGATCGGTTTCCACCCTGTTGGCACCGGCCCTTACGAACTGCTCACCTGGAACCAGACCGATTTTGTGAAGGTGAAGAAATTCGCGGGATACTGGCAGCAGGGGCTGCCGAAGCTCGACACCATCACCTGGCGCCCGGTGGTGGACAACAACACCCGCGCGGCGATGCTGCAAACCGGCGAGGCGCAGTTTGCCTTCCCGATCCCGTACGAGCAGGCCGCCATTTTGCAGAAAAACAGCAAGCTGGAGCTGGTCGCCAGCCCGTCAATCATGCAGCGCTACATCAGCATGAACGTCACGCAAAAGCCGTTCGATAATCCGAAGGTGCGTGAAGCCATCAACTACGCCATTAACCGTCAGGCGCTGGTGAAGGTCGCTTTTGCCGGCTATGCCACTCCGGCCACCGGCGTGCTGCCGCCGGCGATCGCCTATGCGCAAAGCTATCAGCCGTGGCCGTACGATCCGGCTAAAGCGCGCGAGCTGCTGAAAGAGGCGGGCTTCCCGAACGGTTTCAGCACCACGCTGTGGTCCTCGCATAATCACAGTACCGCCCAGAAGGTGCTGCAGTTTACCCAGCAGCAGCTGGCGCAGGTGGGTATCAAGGTACAGGTCACCGCAATGGATGCCGGACAGCGTGCGGCAGAAGTGGAGGGGAAAGGCCAGAAAGAGAGCGGCGTGCGGATGTTCTACACCGGCTGGACGGCCTCGACCGGTGAAGCCGACTGGGCGCTGTCGCCGCTGTTTGCCTCGCAGAACTGGCCGCCAACCCTGTTCAACACCGCGTTTTACAGCAACCCGCAGGTGGACAAAGACCTGGCCGATGCCCTGAAAACCACCAAACCGGAAGAGAAGGCGCGCCTCTACAAAGACGCGCAGGATATTATCTGGAAAGAGTCACCGTGGGTGCCGCTGGTGGTGGAGAAACTGGTGTCAGCCCATAACAAAGCGTTAACCGGGTTCTACATCATGCCGGACACGGGCTTTAGCTTTGACGATGCGGATTTAAAATAAACCTCATGCTGAATTATGTTTGTAAACGCCTGCTGGGGCTTATTCCGACGCTGCTGATTGTAGCGGTCCTGGTGTTTTTGTTTGTCCATATGCTGCCGGGCGATCCGGCGCGTCTGGTCGCCGGGCCTGAGGCGGATGCCACCGTTATTGACCTGGTGCGTAAGCAGCTTGGCCTCGACCAGCCGCTGTATATGCAGTTCATCCACTATATTTGCAACGTTCTGCAGGGCGATTTTGGTATCTCAATGGTGTCGCGCCGTCCGGTGTCGGAGGAGATTGCCAGCCGCTTTATGCCGACGTTCTGGTTAACGATAGCCAGCATGAGCTGGGCGGTCGTGTTTGGGCTTGGCGCCGGGATTATCGCGGCCGTCTGGCGCAACCGCTGGCCGGACAAGCTCGGCATGGCGCTGGCGGTGACCGGCATCTCCTTCCCGGCGTTCGCGCTGGGGATGCTGCTGATGCAGATCTTCTCCGTCGAACTGGGCTGGCTGCCGACCGTCGGGGCCGATACCTGGAAGCATTACATCCTGCCTTCCATGACGCTGGGCGCTGCCGTGTCGGCGGTGATGGCCCGCTTTACCCGCGCCTCGTTCGTTGACGTGCTGAGCGAAGATTATATTCGCACCGCGCGGGCGAAAGGGGTCAGCGAGAAGTGGGTCATTCTCAAGCACGGATTCCGCAATGCGATGATCCCGGTAGTGACGATGATGGGGCTCCAGTTTGGTTTCCTGCTCGGCGGCTCGATCGTCGTGGAAAAGGTCTTCAACTGGCCGGGGCTGGGACGCCTGCTGGTCGACTCCGTCGAGATGCGCGACTACCCGGTGATTCAGGCGGAAGTCCTGCTTTTCTCGCTGGAGTTTATTCTTATCAACTTAGTGGTGGACGTGCTCTACGCCGCCATTAACCCGGCCATCAGGTACAAGTAAGATGCGATTGTTGAACTGGCGACGTCAGGCCGTTTTAAACGCGATGCCGGGGCTAAAACCGGACCACGTCCGCACCCCGTGGTCTGAATTCTGGCGGCGTTTTCGCCGTCAGCCGGTCGCGATGACCGCGGGGCTGTTTGTGCTGCTGCTGATTGCGGTGGCGGTGATTGCGCCGTGGGTGGCGCCGTTTGATGCGGAAAACTATTTTGACTATGACCGTCTGAACGACGGACCGTCGATGCTGCACTGGTTCGGTGTGGACTCACTCGGGCGCGATATCTTTAGCCGCGTGCTGGTCGGGGCGCAGATCTCGCTCGCCGCCGGGGTGTTCGCGGTGCTGATCGGCGCGGCCATCGGTACCGTGCTGGGCCTCGTTGCCGGGTATTACGAAGGCTGGTGGGACCGCATCATCATGCGCATCTGCGATGTGCTGTTTGCTTTTCCCGGCATTCTGCTGGCGATTGCCGTGGTGGCGATCATGGGCAGCGGCATGGCGAACGTCATCATTGCGGTCGCGGTATTTTCGATTCCGGCGTTCGCGCGCCTGGTGCGCGGCAACACGCTGGTGCTGAAACAGCAGACCTTTATCGAATCAGCCCGCAGCATGGGGGCCAGCGATGCCACCATCCTGTTCAGCCATATTCTGCCGGGTACGGTGTCGTCCATCGTGGTCTATTTCACCATGCGTATCGGCGTGTCGATTATCTCGGCGGCCAGCCTGTCGTTTCTGGGGCTAGGGGCGCAGCCTCCGACCCCGGAGTGGGGCGCGATGCTGAACGAGGCGAGGGCGGATATGGTGATTGCGCCGCACGTGGCGATCTTCCCGAGTCTGGCGATTTTCCTGACCGTGCTGGCGTTTAATCTGCTGGGGGACGGGCTGCGCGACGCGCTGGATCCGAGGATTAAGGGGTAGGCTTTTGCTTGCCCCTCACCCCGGCCCTCTCCCCAAAGGGGCGAGGGTGAAAAACCGCACCGAGCAGTCCCCTCTCCCCAGTGGGGAGAGGGTTAGGGTGAGGGGGAAGGAGATTAAACCCGGCTACCCCACAGGTCATATTCGTCCGCGTTTTCAACCTTCACGCGAATAATATCACCCGGCTTAACGCTGGTTTCGCCGTTCAGGTACACCGCGCCGTCGATTTCCGGGGCGTCCGCCATGCTGCGGCCAATCGCGCCTTCTTCGTCCACTTCGTCAACGATGACCATGATCTCGCGGCCCACTTTTTCCTGCAGACGCTCGGCAGAGATCTGCTGCTGCAGCTGCATGAAGCGGTTCCAGCGCTCTTCTTTCACCTCTTCCGGCACCTGGTCCGCCAGCTCGTTGGCGGTAGCGCCTTCAACCGGGCTGTACTTGAAGCAGCCTACGCGGTCCAGACGGGCTTCTTTCAGGAAGTCGAGCAGCATCTGGAAGTCTTCTTCGGTTTCACCCGGGAAGCCGACGATGAAGGTGGAGCGCAGGGTCAGATCCGGGCAGATTTCACGCCACTGCTTGATACGCGCCAGCTGGCGATCAACGGATCCAGGACGCTTCATTAGCTTCAGGATACGCGGGCTGGCGTGCTGCAGCGGGATATCCAGGTACGGCAGAATTTTGCCTTCCGCCATCAGCGGGATCACGTCGTCAACGCGCGGATACGGATAGACGTAGTGCAGACGCGTCCAGATACCGAGTTTAGACAGCTGTTCGCACAGGCCTACCATGCTGGTTTTCACCGGCTCGCCGTTGTGGAAACCGGAGCGGTGTTTAACGTCCACGCCGTAAGCCGAGGTGTCCTGGGAGATGACCAGCAGCTCCTTCACGCCCGCGTCGGCCAGACGTTTAGCTTCCGCCAGCACTTCGCCAATCGGACGGCTCACCAGATCGCCACGCATGGACGGGATGATGCAGAAGGTGCAGCGATGGTTGCAGCCTTCGGAAATTTTTAAGTAAGCGTAGTGGCGCGGCGTCAGCTTCACGCCCTGCTCTGGCACCAGGCTCAGGAACGGGTTGTGCTTTGGTTTTGGCACGTAGTGATGAACATGTTCCAGCACCTGCTCGTAGCTGTGCGGGCCGGTGATCTCCAGCACCTTCGGGTGCACTTCGCGGATCTGGTCTTCTTTCGCGCCCAGACAGCCGGTAACAATCACTTTGCCGTTTTCCGTCAGGGCCTCACCGATGGCTTCCAGTGATTCCTGAACCGCGCTGTCGATAAACCCGCAGGTGTTCACGATCACCATATCGGCGTTGTCGTAGCTTGGCACCACGTCATAGCCCTCGGTGCGCAGTTCGGTCAGGATGCGTTCGGAATCCACGAGGTTTTTCGGGCAGCCCAGGGAGACGAAGCCGATTTTCGGCTGGTGCGTAACATTGCTCATAGGTTAAAAATTGTTCGATTTTTGGAATGGTCAGGGCAGGGATTCTACAGAGTTTGGGGGGAAATTTGTACTGAAGAATTGTGCTCGCGGCAGGTTTTCGGTGCCAACCGATTCTTCTGATTAAGAAACGATGTTTTGATTAGAACTAATGCCTATTTTATGTCTGGTTATTGCTTGTAAAATGGCCTAGTGGATTATTTTTATAACAAGTAGAGGGACTTATGCAACAGTACAAAAGAGAATTTTCTGAACTAAGGCGGTCACTATGGCATCTGTAAACAGAGGCTGTATTGTTCACGGTAAAAATGTTGGGCTAGACGGGGATAAAACCTCTACAGGCTCACGATGCATAGCCGCACGCCCTGGTATGTCTGTCATGGGAAAGTGGAAACTCTATATCGGCGATAAGACCACACCTTGCCCGAAATGTGGGAAAATCGGAGTCATTGTTAGTGGAGATCACCGACAAACGAACGGCGAAGCGGTCGCCGTTGATGGTTCAATCATCCATTGTGACTGTCCAAGTGGATCGAACTTCCTGATCGCCCCTGGCACTGTGGAGATCAGCGATCCGTTCGGTATGTCAGAACCTCCAGTAAACAATGCTGTTGCCGTTACTGCCCTTAGTGCTCTACCCGTTTTTGCAAAATCATGTTTGCGAGGTGAAGGCTGCACTGACGCAGGAACTGATCAGGAATCTGTTGATAATTTCGGTCATGTTGGCTACTACCGAGCACTTCCTCAACCGGAACAAACAGAATCGGAACCCGTCCAACACGCGCAGGCTGCAAAGAAACTCAAACCAGCCGAACCGACTCCACCACCAGAAGATAACCGCCCGTGGTATAAGCGCCTTTACAGTTCCTCGGATGCCCCGAAAGCGGCTGCGAGCGCAGGGATCGCCACTGATGCAGCAACTGAGGCCGGATACGCAGCAGTGCAAAAAATCGGAGGAAATCTTTCAACGGCTGGTCGCTGGATAGCCCCGAGTCCTCCAACCGTTTTTCTATTTGGCATGTTCTACTCGCCAAAGCTCAACAGTGGCGAACAGGACTACATTGATAAAATGCGCCTTGAGCAGGCCGCACGGAATAAAGAAGATGTTCTGACCCGTGTTCGCTTTCGCTGGGAAGCTGACCAGTTCGGCACCATGAGGCCGAAAGGCTTCCACGTCAGCGCCAGAGGTGGACAGGACAAAGTGCCTGTGCGCATGCTTCAGAAGAACACCACCACCGGGAACTATGAGTTCTGGGAGGATGGCGCAGATAAGCCGACAATCGTTTGGACTCCTGACGATCCGGGATATTCTTCCCCGACCAACACTGGCAACCAGAACAATGTCTATATTCCTCCGAATGTACTGGTTTACCCGGAAAGTGAAATCAACAGCCCGTGGTCAACAGTTAACCCAGCACCGGGAGAACGTTCATTCCGGGATTATATTCTGGTGCATCCAGCAGGGACCTTTGATCCGATTTACGTCTATCTGAATGCGGATCACAAATACCACACAGCACCAAAAGGGACCCCACCATTACCAGCATTCCCTGATGCGAAAAGAGCACCACGTAAGACAGCTATTCAAGGTGGCGGACAACTTCGGGCAAGATGGAAAGATGCCAAAGGTAAAATTTATGAATGGGACTCTCAACATGGCACAGTCGAAGTTTATGATCGTTCGGGCCGCAACCATTTAGGCGAGTTCAATCACATAACAGGTGAGCAAACCAAGCCAGCAGATCCAACCAGAAAGGTAGAAAAGTGATGATAATTTATTCTGTGGAAGTTTTTGATAAACAAAGCGAAGAGTTGGTTTTAGAGGTTGAGATCCCTAAGAGCAAACTGAAAGGAGTTGCTGCTGTCATGGGGTGGGGGCCGGATGACGAAGATGCATTTGTCAAAGGCATCGCAGGGTTCAATGTTAGCCAAAAACAGGCATTGGATTTAGAAAATTTACTCGGCGAAAAATTCTATTCGGAAGACGTTATCGTGCAAATCGCTGGCGGGGAAACATCTTGAAGCGGTCATTCAGTGACTACACAGAAAACGAGTTCCTGGAGTTCGTCCGTAAATTCTTTAACGTTGCGGACATTTCAGAAAGTGAAGATATAAAAACATACTGGAGTTTAAGCACCTGACCGAGCACCCTGACGGGTCTGACCTTATCTACTACCCCCGATATGACCGTGAAGATAGTCCTGAAGGGGGGGTAAAGAGGTTAAAGCATGGCGTAAAGCCAACGGTAAACCCGGCTTTCGTGAAGAATGAATTTGCGGGAGACAGCATTAAATATTGATTCAAGCGCCGGGTTTTTATCCCGGCTTTTTTTCGCCTAAGCCAGTCATACTGGGGATTAGAAAAAAAGCAGCAATGTATTATTTTAGACTTTCGGGCAGCCCAGGGAGACGAAGCCGATTTTAGGCTGGTGCGTAACATTGCTCATAGGTTAAAAATTCATCAATTATGGAGTTATCAGGGCGGGATTTTACAGCGTATCGCGGGGGATTTATACACTCTTTGCAAGGCGGATGCGCCGGGCAGACGTTGTAACATTGTAAATAATGTTAATCAGTTAATAAAAATTGATCCCAGGCATTAAACTGTACAAAAAATGTACTTATCCTGATTATGCACAATGGCTGACAGAGGAGGAAAGAGCATGACCGTTGACAGACTAAAACGCGATCTGCTTAACAAGCTGATCAACGCCCGAATCGACCTGGCCGCGTACCTGCAGTTGAGGAAGGCAAAAGGGTATATGTCAGTCAGCGAAAGCGAACATCTGCGTGATAACCTGTTTGAACTTTGCAATTTCATGCGTGAAAAAGCACCGACCCTGAAGGCGAAATACGGCGAAAGTGAGCTGATCGCCCTGCGCCGCGCCGCTGAGGTACTTTCCATCGCTGGGGTATGTTTGATGAACGGACGCCACGACTGCCCGAATTTTATCGCTGTTAACGCGGAGAAGCTTGAAAACTGCCTGACCACGCTCTCTCTATGCATCATGTGCCTGAACGAGCACGAGAAGCTTGAACAGCACTGACCCAGGGGGAGGCAACTCCCCCTTCTGATTAAGCTTTTGTAAAAGTGGTAACGCGCCCGGATGCAGTGGCTAACCTTTATGCCATATGCCGATAAAGGAGCGTGTTATGCCTCGATCCTCGCTAATTTCCCTGCCTGCGCTGTTCATTCCGTTTTCGCTTCTTGCGGCCCCAGAGGCAGTCAAGGTCGAGGTGCTGCAAAACAAACTCGATCATCCCTGGTCTCTGGCGTTTCTGCCGGACAATAAAGGCCTGCTGGTGACCCTGAAGGGCGGTCAGCTCAAACGCTGGCAGGCCGGAAAAGGGCTGTCCGATCCGATTGTCGGCGTGCCGAAGGTCTGGGCAAACGGTCAGGGAGGATTGCTGGACGTGGTCCTCGCCCCGGATTTTAAAAAATCACGCCGCATCTGGCTGAGCTTCGCCGAAGCCGGGAGTGACGGCAAGGCCGGAACGGCGGTGGGCTATGGCCGACTGAGTGACGATCTGACGCGCATTGAAGCCTTCCAGGTGGTGTTCCGCCAGATGCCGAAACTCTCCACCGGTAACCATTTTGGTGGGCGACTGGTGTTCGACGGCAAAGGCTCGCTCTTTATCGGACTCGGCGAGAATAACCAGCGTCCGACGGCGCAGGATCTGGATAAATTGCAGGGTAAAGTGGTGCGCCTCACCGAAGACGGAAAAGTGCCGCCGGATAACCCGTTTGTGAATACCCCCGGCGCGCGACCCGAAATCTGGTCTTACGGCATTCGCAATCCGCAGGGGATGGCGATGAATCCCTGGAGCGACGCGCTGTGGCTGAACGAGCACGGTCCGCGCGGCGGGGATGAGATCAACATCCCGGAGAAAGGAAAGAACTACGGCTGGCCGCTGGCGACGCACGGCATTAACTACAGCGGTCTGAAAATTCCGGAAGCCAAAGGCGAGCACGTTGAGGGAACCGAAAAACCGCTGTTCGTCTGGAAAGTGTCGCCTGCCGTGAGCGGTATGGCGTTTTACAACAGCGACGTTTTCCCGCAGTGGAAAAACAAGCTGTTTATCGGCGCGCTGAAGGAAAAGGACGTTATCGTGCTGAGCGTGGAGGGCAATAAGGTCACGGAGGACGGGCGAATTCTCGGCGACCGGGATAAACGTATTCGCGATGTGCGGGTGGGGCCGGACGGCTATTTATACGTTCTGACCGACGAGACGGACGGGCAGCTGTTAAAAGTCAGCCCGTCCGGTGCGTAATCAGGTGACCGGGATCATTACCACGTTGCGGTACGCCGGGCGATCGCTTAGCTGTTTTAGCCAGCGCTCAAGGTGAGGGCGCGGCGTCCACTTCAGGCCGAGGTTGGTCAGGTTCCAGACGAACGGCGCCACGGCAATATCGCCCACGCCGAACGCCTCACCGGAGAACCAGGCGTGCTTCGCCAGTTCGTCATCCATCATCGCAAACAGGTTTTCACACGCATCCTGAGCGGCATGAATGGCAGGGTAGTCGCGCTCGGCTTCAGGGGTTCTGACTAACCCCATCAGGATCACGCGGTGGGTTGGCGATAGCGTCTGGTTCGCCCAGTCCATCCACTTTTCACCCTGGGCGCGACGGGCCGGGCTTTCAACCCACAGGCGGCCCTGACCGTACTGGGCGGCGAGGTAACGGACAATGGTGTTGGATTCCCAAAGCGTCGCGTCGGTTTCATCATCGCGCAGCAGCGGCACCAGGCCGTTCGGGTTCATGGCCAGATAGTCGGCCTCTTTGTTCACGCCGAACGACATGCCGGCCATGATTTGATTGAACGGTAAATCCAGCTCCTCAAGCGTCCAGAGCACTTTCTTAACGTTGGTCGAGTTGTTCCTGCCCCATAGCGTAATCATATTTACTCCTGATGAGATGTGAATCCGGGTCAGCTTTCGCCATGGTGAGATAAACCTAACAATTACGCAACAGAAGACAAAAAAATCGTCTGAATCAAAGCGTATCTGAATGTTATTGCATAAACTTTAATAACTTTACCCTCGTTGGGTTTCTTTAACCGTTTTAGTGCGCTATTACTCATCGCTTCTTGCGACACGGTGATGTGACGTAATTTTTGAATGGACACTCGGGTGGCATTTATGACGCGTAAAATGACTTCTCTGCGCAGCCTTGCGACAGGCTCTGCGCTCCTTTTCCTTTTTGCACCAACGCTCTACGCAGCTGAACAGGCTGCGCCCGAAGCGCCGCCTGTGGATGCGCGCGCCTGGATCCTGATGGACTACTCCAGCGGTAAAGTGCTGGCGGAAGGCAACGCGGATGAGAAACTCGATCCGGCAAGCCTGACCAAAATCATGACCAGCTATGTGGTCGGCCAGGCGTTGAAAGCGGGCAAGATCAAGCTGGACGATATGGTCACCATCGGGAAGGATGCCTGGGCGACCGGCAACCCGGCGCTGCGGGGCTCTTCGGTGATGTTCCTGAAGCCGGGGGATCAGGTCTCCGTTTCCGATCTGAACAAAGGGGTAATTATTCAGTCGGGAAATGATGCGTGCATCGCGCTGGCCGATTACGTTGCCGGCAGCCAGGATTCTTTCATTGGCTTGATGAATGGCTACGCGCAGAAACTGGGCTTAACCAACACCACGTTCAAAACGGTTCACGGTCTGGATTCGCCGGGACAGTTCAGTACCGCGCGCGACATGGCGCTGCTGGGGAAAGCGCTGATCCACGACGTGCCGGATGAATACGCCATCCATAAAGAGAAAGAGTTTACCTTCAATAAAATCCGCCAGCCGAACCGCAACCGCCTGCTGTGGAGCAGCAACGTTAACGTGGACGGAATGAAAACCGGCACCACGGCGGGCGCGGGCTATAACCTGGTGGCCTCCGCGACCCAGGGCGACATGCGCCTGATTTCGGTGGTGCTGGGCACCAAAACCGACCGTATTCGCTTTAATGAGTCAGAAAAACTGCTGACCTGGGGCTTCCGCTTCTATGAAACCGTGACGCCGATTAAACCGGATGCCACGTTCGTCAGCCAGCGCGTCTGGTTTGGCGACAAGAGTGAAGTCAATCTCGGGGCGGGTGAAGGCGGCTCGGTGACCATTCCGCGCGGTCAGCTGAAAAACCTGAAGGCCAGCTATACCCTGACCGACCCGCAGCTTACGGCTCCGCTGAAAAAAGGCCAGGTGGTCGGGACGATTGATTTCCAGCTAAACGGTAAGTCGATTGAACAGCGTCCGCTGATTGTAATGGAGGCGGTGGAAGAGGGCGGCTTCTTCAGCCGGATGTGGGATTTCGTGATGATGAAATTCCACGGGTGGTTTGGCAGCTGGTTTAGCTAAGTTTTTTGCCGGGTGACGCTGCGCTTACCCGGCCTACGTTTTTTCTCCCTCTCCTGTGGGAGAGGGGCGGGGGGCGGGCATCAGACCGCACCCTCTTAATACATTAACTTCACCTGCTGCGCCTTCGCGTGGGCCACGATCTCGTCGTCCGGGCGGCAGTCGCTGACGATGGCATCGAACTGCGCCAGCTCGCCCATTCTTGCCGAACGCACCTTGCCAAACTTGCTGTGATCGACCACCAGCACATGATACTGCGCCGCGCTTAACGCCCAGTGCTTCACCGGTAATTCTTCCAGGTTAAAGCAGGTCGCACCCTGACGCACGTTGACGCCTGCGGCGGAATAAAACGCGATATCCGGGCAGAGATTGCTGAGCGTATCCTGCAGGTTGAGCGGCTTAAAGATGGCGTTGCTGGCGTGAAACTCACCGCCGCAGAGGATCACCCGGCACTCCGGTTTCTCCTGAAGCGCCAGAAAGGTGTTCAGGGAGTAGCACACGGCGGTAAAAGGGATGCTGCTGTCGATGGCTTCGATAATCCACGGCGTGGTGGTTCCGCAGTCAAAAAACAGCGTCTGGTGCGGCTGTACCAGTGAGGCCGCAAGCCGGGCGGCTTTGCGTTTCTCTTCCACCAGGCGCGTCTTCTGGTCGCTGATCAGATAATGGCTGGCGCTACGCGGCTCAAGCACAATATACCCGCCGAGCAGCACGACGGGCGCGCTTTCGCTGTTCAGATCCCGACGAATGGTCATCTCTGAGACGCCGAGGAGGTTGGCGGCTTCCTTAAGATGCAGCTTATCGCTGCGCTTCAGCGCCTGTAGCAGCTGAGCAATGCGGTCATCGCGACGTGTTTCCATAGTTCCTCGGGATAAAAAAGTGAACCCCCGCAGGGCGGGGGTTCAAGTGTAACCTGTCAGGTTGGGGTTAGTCACGTATCCAGCCTTTGCGGATCGGGATAGCGAAAATGGCGCGATAAAGCGAAGACAGCGTGCGGTAAAGCGCTTCGCCAAAGAGGCTCCACAGGATAGCCGCGCTCACGCAGCCAATCAGCCCCACCAGGAAACCGCCCACCATATCCAGCGGCCAGTGAACGCCCAGGTAAACGCGAGACCAGGCAATTGCCAGGGCCGCCACCATCAGGACCGCACCGGACCACAGGCGATGCCAGAACAGGAAAGCCAGCGCGAAGGTAAAGATCACCGTTCCGTGATCGCTCGGGAACGAGTCATCCGGCGCGTGGTGCAGGAAGGTATAGCCGACATGATCGACAAAAGGACGATCGTGCGGGAACGCATGGCCGAGAATGTAGCTGACCAGGACGCTTACCCCGAGCGCCATCGCGACTTTAATCACCAGCTGGCGCTGCGCCTTCACCTGGCTGCGGGGACCCCACAGCCAGAGAATCGCAGCCAGTGTAGGCACGATGCTGATCAGATCTTTTGCCAGAAAGGTGGCAAAATCGATCGTCCACTCAGGCGAGGCCGGCGTGGCGTTGATCAGATAAAACAGCTGATAATTCAGATTCTCTAACATAGCGTTATCACTCTTTAGCAAACCGGATGGAAATAAGTCCGTAGACCACCACCTGGGAAAACCAGACCCACCACCCGGCCCACAGGTTGTGAGAGAAAAAATGCGCCCCGCGCATGACCTGGCCGTAGCCCATCGCCAGACCTAACACCACGCCCAGCGCGACGAAGCACCAGGCGAGACGCGGACGCTCGCGCCAGAAGGCAAAAAACAGCCCCATCACCATAAAGCCGCTGGATGCATGACCGCCGGGAAAACAGCGCCCCGGACCGCTGTCAGCAGGGACGGCGCTGAACAGGGGATAAGACATAGCCTTACCGCCATATTCCACCAGATCCCACGGGCAGCTGTGATGGCTCACGCTTTTCAGCACGCCTACCACCAGCGCGCCAACGCCCATCAGTAGCGCCGCCGTCACCAGCCTTGCGTTGCGCTTGTAGGCGCCGTAAAACAGCGCTACGGCACCTAAGCCGATGGCGATGTACTTCGCCAGTCGGTGGTTCAGCAGATCCAGCAGGTGGTCCTTCTGGAGCGGAAAGCTCTGCGTTGCCGCGTCATACCAAAAGCCGGTGATCCATCTGTCGAGCGCTTCACTGCGCGATAGCCACGTAAAGACCACGGCAAGGGCGATCAGTACGAAAAGCTGATAACCATAAAAGCGGGTCGGTAAGCGGTAAAGTCGTTTTGTCTTATTTGTCTGTAAGTTAGACAATTCTGAACGGCTGGAGGTGAGTGCCATAATTTGGGATCGTTGACGAGTAATCGCGCTATCATAAAAGTGTCAACTTAAGGAAACCTTAAACGAAGACGATATGTGCTTTATTTCTGTTTATCCTCGATAAATCACTATCTCGGGCTGCGGCATTTCATTAAACTCGTCGCGATTTTGTCATTATAAAGAGATTGCATGTTAAACCGTTCTTCTTCTGGTTCACGTCTGGGTCGTCAGGCGTTGCTTTTCCCTCTGTGTCTGGTGCTCTACGAATTCTCTACCTATATCGGCAACGATATGATCCAGCCCGGTATGCTGGCCGTTGTGGCGCAGTACAACGCGGGTATTGAGTGGGTGCCGACCTCCATGACCGCCTATCTGGCCGGCGGCATGTTTTTACAGTGGCTGTTAGGCCCGCTGTCGGATCGTATTGGCCGTCGTCCGGTAATGCTGACGGGCGTGGTGTGGTTCATCGTCACCTGTCTCGCCACGCTGCTGGCGCAAAACATTGAACAATTTACCCTGCTGCGTTTCCTGCAGGGGGTGAGCCTGTGCTTTATCGGCGCCGTGGGGTATGCCGCCATTCAGGAGTCGTTTGAAGAGGCGGTATGTATCAAAATTACCGCGCTGATGGCGAACGTCGCGCTGATCGCCCCCTTGCTCGGGCCGCTGGTGGGGGCCGCGTGGGTGCACGTTGCGCCGTGGGAAGGGATGTTTGTGCTCTTTGCGCTTCTCGCCGCCTTCGCGTTCTTTGGCCTGCACCGGGCGATGCCGGAAACGGCCACCCGCATCGGCGAGAAACTCTCGCTGAAAGAGCTGGGTCGGGATTACAAAGAAGTGCTGAAGAATGGCCGATTTGTGGCGGGCGCGCTGGCGACCGGGTTCGTTAGCCTGCCGCTGCTGGCGTGGATCGCGCAGTCGCCGGTCATTATCATCAGCGGTGAAAAGCTCAGCAGCTACGAGTATGGCCTGCTGCAGGTGCCGATCTTTGGCGCGCTGATTATCGGTAACCTGGTGCTGGCACGCCTGACGTCACGCCGGACCGTGCGTTCCCTGATTATCATGGGCGGCTGGCCGATTGCGGCAGGGCTGATTCTGGCTGCGGTGGCGACCGTCGCGTCATCCCACGCCTACCTGTGGATGACGGCGGGGCTGAGCCTCTATGCCTTCGGAATTGGCGTGGCCAACGCCGGGCTGGTGCGCCTGACGCTGTTTGCCAGCGAGATGAGTAAAGGCACGGTGTCAGCGGCGATGGGAATGCTGCAGATGCTGATTTTTACCGTCGGTATTGAAGTGAGCAAACATGCCTACGCGATGGGCGGCAACGGGCTGTTCAGCCTGTTTAACCTCGCCAACGGCGCGCTGTGGGTTGGCCTGATGGTGGTGTTCCTGAAAGATAAACGCGTCGGGAACGCCCTGCAACCATAATCTTTTTTCCCTCTCCCCTTTGGGGAGAGGGCCAGGGTGAGGGGTGAGGGCGCCAGACCGCACGCGGTCAATTAAACGGTGCCTCCCCGTTCAACACCTTCTCAATCACGTTTAAAACGCCTTCATCGTTATTGTGCGGCGCTTCAAAACGCGCGGCCGATTTAATATGCGGTCTGGCATTCGCCATCGCAAAGCTGAACCCGGACTGGCGCAGCATCTCCACGTCGTTGCCGCTGTCGCCGAAGGCCACCACTTCGCTGTCGTCTATGCCCCAGCGCTTTTGCAGGATCCGCAGGCCGTTAGCTTTATGCACGCCGGGGATAATCAGATCGATACTGCCGTGACCGGTGGTGACGGGCACCATGATGTCGCTCAGCTTTTCATGCAGCAGCGCCTGAATCCGCGGAATTTCATCGTCAGAGACGTTAAGCCCGAACTTGAAGAAAATATCGTTCAGGTTATCGAAATCGCTGACCATTTCGAGGCGGTGGTAATACTTCGCCGCGATATCCTTAAAGCCCTCGTCATAGCATTTCAGCGTGTACGCGCTGCTTTTCCCGCAGGCGATGATCTCAATGCCCGGAACCTCGTTTAGCACGTTCGCGACGGTCTCGAAATGGGCTTTCGACAGTTCGCCGTTAAAGACATCTTCACCTTCGCTCACGACCCAGCCGCCGTTTTCGGCGACGAACGCAATCTCATGCGCAATCTCCGGGAAAAAGGAGATCAGCTGGTAATACTGGTTGCCGCTGGCGACCACGAAGCGGATTCCTTGCGCCTTCATGCGGGCGTACTGCGCCAGAAAGCGCGGCCGATTATAGGTCTTGGCATCGCTCAGAAAAGTACCATCCATGTCGACGGCGATCAGTTTAACGCTCATATCCCTTCTCCAGTGTCGTTTGATTCGTTTCCGGCTTTGCCACCGCGCGCGCCACCAGCGCGGCGATGATGACCAACCCTAACACCACCAGCATGGCGCTGCGCAGCCCGTAGTGCTCGCCGAGGAAGCCGAGCAGCGGCGGCCCGACCAGGAAGGCGAGATAGCCCGTGGTCGCCACCACGCTGACGCGCGTCGGGGCATCCGGGCCGGTGTCGCTGGCGGCGGAAATGGTCAGCGGGAAGCCAAGTGATGCCCCCAGTCCCCAGAGGATCACGGAAACGCCCGCAATCCAGTCCACGTCCACAAAGATGATCATCGCGATACCCAGGCCGCCGAGCAGGGCGCTGGCGCGCACCACCGCCACGCGGCTATAGCGGTCGATAAACCAGCCGCCGGTGAAGCGCCCGACGGTCATCCCCAGCGTAAACCCGGCGTAAATCAGCGAGCCGGAGGTCGGGCTAAAGCCGTGACCGTCCACCATCAGCAGCGGCAGCCAGTCGTTGGCGGAACCTTCCGCGAACGCCATCGCCAGCACCACCACGCCGATCAGCATCAGCTGGAAGTCGCGGTAGAAGGGCAGCCCTTTTTCAGCCGAGTGCTGTTCGTCAGCGGAGTTTTTACCGGTGCCGTCCGGGATGGCCCGGATGCCGGTCAGGATCGGAATGATGCACACCAGCGCCGCCAGCAGGATATGCAGATTCGCGCTTACGCCGGTGGCCGTCAGCGCCATCCCCACGCCCGCACCGGCCAGCGTGCCGAGGCTGTAAAAACCGTGCATCATCGGCAGCACGGTTTTATTCATCTCACGTTCGACCGCCGCCCCTTCCACGTTGATGGCAACTTCCGCCGAACCGAAGCTGCCGCCAAATACCGTCAGGCCCAGGGCGAACAGCACCGGCGAGGCAAACCACAGCGCCACGCTTAATATGCCCATCCCGAACACGGCAAAGCACATGGTGGTGCGGATCACCGCTCGCGTACCAAAGCGCTTTACCAGCCACGCGGAGCAGAGGATGCCGCTCATGGAGCCTATCGACAGGCCGAACAGCACGATGCCCATCTCGGCGGTAGAAACGGACAAAATATCGCGAATGGCGGGGGTGCGCGTGGCCCAGGAGGCCATCAGCAGGCCGGGAATAAAGAAGAACATAAACAGCGCCCACAGGCGTCGCTGCAGGGCTTTACGGGGAGAGGTCTTCGTCATTGGGGTAGCACCAGAAGTACAACAATAGCGACAACACTAGCAAGTTTGTGTACATTTGTACACAAACCACGTGAGGAATTTATGAGCAGACCACCGAACGATCCGCATCGCCGGGAGAAGATCCTGCAGGCAACGCTCGATACCATTGCCGAGCACGGCATTCACGCCGTCACGCACCGTAAAATCGCCACCTGCGCGGGCGTGCCGCTGGGGTCGATGACCTACTATTTCGACGGCATGGAGCCGCTGCTGGAGGAGGCCTTCACGTGGTTTACCCGGCAGATGTCGCAGCAGTACCGGGATTTCTTCGCCGGCGTCACCGGGCCGGAAATGGCGTGCGAATCCATCACCACCCTGATCCACAGCTCGCAGGTGACCACGCCGCACAACATGGCGCTGATGTATCAGCTCTACGCCTTTATGCACCGCAGCGCGGCGCTCAAAACGGTGATGCAGGACTGGATGAAAATGAGCCAGACCACGCTGGAGCAGTGGTTCGACCCGGTTACCACCCGCGCCCTGGACGCGTTTATCGAAGGGATGACGCTGCACTATGTCACCGACCGGGCGCCGTTAACGCGCGAAGAGATCCGGGCGATGGTGGGGAGAATTGCGGGCGAGGGTGGCCGCTAGGTTGCGCCCGCGGTCATATTGACGGTGGTTCCCGTCATAGCGCCTGCCGCATCTGAGGCCAGAAACGTAATCGTGTCTGCCACCTGTGCCAGCGTCGGCAGGCGACGCGTCAGGGTGCTTTGCGCGGCACCGCTGAGAAACTGCTCAACCGTAATCCCCATCGTCTGCGCCCTGGCGGCGAAAATGGCTCCCACATACGAACCCGCCTGCACCGCGTCTGCTATCGCGTGCGAACGCACGCACAGCACGCGAATATTTTTTGTCCCCAGTTCCGCCGCCAGCGCCCGGGTCAAGGCTTCCGTTCCCGCGCAGCCGACGATATGCCCGAGGTGGCCCGCGATCGTCATGTTCGCGGCAGGCGCGACGACGGTAATAATGACTCCACCATGCTCGCCGCCCATGCGGGGCGACACGGCTTTCGCAATGTTAAAGTAGGCAGCCAGGAAGGGATCAAAACCCTGCCTGAACTCATCAAGCGTTAACGCCTCAAGGCGTTTGCCCTGATCGTGCATAAAGCCCGTGGCGTTGACGACGATATCAATGCGGGCAAGGTCGGGGAGCAGCGAGGACTCCTCGAGCGCATCGAAAACAAACGTGCTGGCAGAACCGCCCGCGGCGCGAATGCTGCTGGCGACCTGCTCCAGCCTGGCGTGGTCGCGTGCGGCGAAGTACACATCCGCCCCTTCACGCGCCAGAGCGTGCGCCACTGAACTGCCGATGACGCCGCTTCCGCCAAAGATAACGGCGGTTTTGTTCTTAAAGCCCATAGCTGCATACCCTCACCAGGATTAACCCTCAGAAGTATGTGCCGGGTTTCGGCTGATGCAACCTGGCAGATGGGTGGGGTATGCGGCTGGAAGGCCTTACTGCGCCATTATCAACGGGTTACTTTGGCGATATTTTTTTGCCGCTGGAGTCCACGACGGCTTCACCATCTTCTTTCGTAAACGCCCCTTTCTGCACATCCGGCAGGATGTCGAGGACGACTTCAGACGGTCGGCACAGGCGGGTGCCCAGCGGCGTCACCACGATCGGACGGTTAATCAGGATCGGGTGCTGCAGCATAAAATCAATAAGCTGGTCGTCGGTGAACTTATCGTCGGCAAGGCCGAGCTGTTCATAGGGCTCCACGTTTTTACGCAGCAGATCCCGCACTGAAATGCCCATCTTGGCAATCAGGGTGGTCAGCTTATCGCGCGACGGCGGGGTTTCCAGATAAAGGATAATCTCTGGCTCCGTCCCGCTGTTGCGGATCATCTCCAGCGTGTTGCGCGAGGTTCCGCAGGCGGGGTTGTGGTAAATGGTGATGTGGCTCATATCAGTGACTCATTACAGTGTGAAGGAGAGACGTAGCGCCAGCGCGGCGAGCGTCACAAACAGGACCGGCAGCGTCATAACGATGCCCGTCCGGAAATAGTAGCCCCAGGTGATCGTCATGTTTTTCTGCGCCAGCACGTGGAGCCAGAGCAGGGTGGCGAGGCTGCCGATAGGCGTGATTTTCGGCCCCAGATCGCAGCCAATCACGTTGGCGTAAATCATCGCTTCCTTAATCAATCCTGTCGCCGTACTGCCCTCGATGGAGAGCGCGCCAATCAGCACCGTGGGCATATTGTTCATTATGGATGACAGAAACGCGGTGATGAACCCGGTTCCCAGCGTGGTGGCCCACAGACCGTGTCCGGCCAGGCTATCCAGTACGCCTGAGAGATATTCCGTCAGCCCGGCATTGCGCAGGCCATACACCACCAGATACATCCCCAGCGAGAAGATGACGATTTGCCACGGCGCGCCGCGCAGCACTTTTCCGGTGTTTATCGCATGTCCGCGTTTTGCGACAGCGAATAAAATCAGCGCGCCGACGGTCGCGATGGCGCTGACCGGAATGCCGAGAGGTTCAAGCACAAAGAAACCGACGAGCAGAAGCAGCAGGACGATCCAGCCCGTTCTGAACGTCGGGAGATCGTGAATGGCCCGCGCGGGCTCGCGGAGTTTTGCCAGGTCATATTCCGGGGGGATTTCCTTGCGAAAGAACAGATGCAGCATCACCAGCGTTGCGGCAATCGCGGCGATATCTACCGGGATCATCACCGAGGCGTATTCGCTGAACCCCAGCTTAAAGAAGTCTGCCGACACGATGTTGACCAGGTTAGACACAATCAGCGGCAGGCTGGCGGTATCGGCGATGAAGCCCGCCGCCATCACAAACGCCAGCGTGGCCTGCTTGCTGAACCCCAGCGCCAGAAGCATGGCGATGACGATAGGGGTCAGGATCAGCGCCGCACCGTCATTGGCAAACAGCGCCGCCACGGCTGCGCCCAGCAGCACGATATACGTAAACAGCAATCGCCCGCGACCGTTCCCCCAGCGGGCAACGTGCAGCGCCGCCCACTCGAAAAAGCCGGACTCATCCAGCAGCAGGCTGATGATGATGATGGCAATGAACGTTGCCGTGGCGTTCCAGACGATATTCCACACGACCGGAATATCGTTAATGTGAATCACGCCGCTGGCCAGCGCCAGTACGGCGCCGATAGTCGCGCTCCAGCCGATACTGAGCCCTTTGGGCTGCCAGATGACCAGTACCAGCGTAAACAGAAAAATAGCCCCTGCCAGAAACATCTTCTACTCCGTTATATCTGTTTTTGTGAATGTGTTTTGCCTAGCACGAGCCTGAAAGTCGGTTTTTAAGCTTCATGCGCGTCTCTTCCCGCAGGCAGTTCCAGCTGTTGTCGATAACGGTTGCCGCCCATGCAGGCATGTTGGGAGACAAACGGTAATGGACCCATTTCCCCTCGCGACGGTCGATAACCAGCCCGGACTCGCGCAGCAACGCCATGTGGCGGGAGACCTTAGGCTGCGACTCGGTGGTTGCGGAGCAGAGATCGCAGACGCACAGCTCGCCCGCTTCGCGGAGCAGCATGACGATGGCGAGCCGCGTTTCGTCGGAGAGGGTTTTAAAGAGCTGGAGTGGGTGGAGCATGGGCGTTCCTGCAGGTGGAATGATTTATATATGTTTAATCATATATGTTTTGATTGCAGGATAGAAGCGGAGATGAGAGGTACGGGAATTTCAGGCAACAAAAAACCCATCAACCTTGAACCAAAACGGCGGGGTTGATGGGCTCCACAAATTGGGGACATCAAAGAAAAGCAGTGGCACTAGTTATGACTGCCCCCTGATAAAAAAGTTCTGCGCGTGACGAAAATAATTTTCCCCGCGCGCAAACTTAGGAGTTATCCGAGTCCGGGCCAGATGATGATGATCAGCGTACCCGCCAGGGTCAGCAGCACGTTAGCGATAGCGTACGTGCCCGCATACCCCAGCGCCGGGATGTTGCTGCGCGCGGTGTCGCTGATGATTTCCATGGCCGGCGCACAGGTACGTGCGCCCATCATCGCCCCGAACAGCAGGGCGCGGTTCATGCGCAGCACGTAGGCGCCGAACAGGAAGCAGATCACCACCGGCACCAGGCTGACGATAAGTCCGGAAACCAGCATCTGCCAGCCAACGGCGCCCAGGCTGTGGCCGATGCCGCTTCCCGCGCTTAAGCCGACGCCCGCCATAAACACCATCAGACCGAACTCTTTCACCATGTTCAGCGCGCCCTGCGGAATGTAGCCGAAGGTTGGGTGGTTGGCTCGCAGGAAGCCCAGCATGATCCCGGCGAACAGCAGCCCGGCGGCGTTACCGATGCCAAAACTGAAGTTGCTGAACTGGAAGGTGATCATCCCGATCATCAGGCCAACGATAAAGAAGGCGCAGAAGGCCAGCAGGTCGGTGACCTGGCTGTGAATGGAGATAAAGCCGATGCGGTCGGCAACGGTTTTCACGCGTCGCGCGTCGCCGCTGACCTGCAAAACATCGCCTTTGTTGAGCACGACGTTATCGTCGATCGGCATCTCAATCTGGCTGCGGATCACGCGGTTGAGGAAGCAGCCGTGGTCGGTCAGCTTCAGCTGCGCCAGACGGCGGCCCACGGCGTTATGGTTTTTCACCACGATCTCTTCGGTGACGATACGCATGTCGAGCAGATCGCGATCGAACACCTCTTTGCCGTTACGGAAGCTCGGGTCGAGACGGGCGTGGGCGTCCGGGTAACCCACCAGCGCGATGTCGTCGCCCATCTGCAGCACCGCGTCGCCGTCCGGGTTCGCCAGAATGCCGTTGCGGCGGATACGTTCGATATAGCAGCCCGTCTGGCGATAAATCCCCAGCTCGCGCAGGTTTTTGCCGTCAGCCCATGCCACCAGCTCTGGCCCGACGCGATAGGCGCGGATCACCGGGAGATAGACTTTACGTTTGGAATCGGTATCGAGACCGCGCTCGCGCGCGATTTGCTGGGCGCTGGTCTGCAGATCCTGATGCTGAAGTTTTGGCAGGTAGCGCGCGCCGACGATCAGGCTCACCAGACCAATCAGATAGGTCAGGGCATAGCCCAGGCTCAGGTGGTCGAGGGCGGTAGAAAGCTGCGCGCCGGCCATACCGGAATGGCGCAGGGTATCACCGGCACCCACGAGCACGGGGGTGGAGGTCATGGAGCCTGCCAGCATACCGGCCGTTAACCCGATATCCCAGCCAAACAGTTTACCCAGCCCTAACGCGATCAGCAGCGCGCTGCCAACCATCACCAGCGCCAGCATCAGATAATTTTTGCCGTCGCGGAAGAAAATTGAAAAAAAGTTCGGTCCCGCTTCCACGCCAACACAAAAAATAAACAGCATAAAGCCTAAGTTGAGCGCGTCCGTGTTAATGCTGAAGTGCTGCTGGCCTAATAATAAGGAGACGACTAAAACGCCAATGGAATTACCAAGTTGAACTGAACCCAGGCGCAATTTACCCAGGCAGAGGCCCAGCGCCAGTACCACAAATAATAACAGGATGTAATTCCCATTTAACAAGTCTGCGACGTTTATATTCACGGAGGCTAACTTCTTGTTTACCAGTAAGTTGTTGAATGAAAGGACTATTTGGGCTACTGTTTTCTGAGCCAGGGAACGTGTTCAACCCTCCCTGTTACCTAATTTATTCCCTAAAACATTAGCTGGCCGATAGTTTAATCGTATTAGCTACTGACAGCTACCTATTATCGCATCACCCTGTGCGTACTTTGGCAAGGATTGCCGCATTGCTTTATCTGACTGGGCGTCTACCCGACGAAGGTGTATTTGATAGAGATAAGTCAGGAGGATAGTTTGAACATTAAACGAAACTGGGCGGGGGTGATCAGCTGCTTTTTGCTGTTTACCGTCGTGTGCATGTCGCTCGCTTTTAATGTGAAGGGGGCATTCAGGGCTGCCGGACACCCGGAGCTGGGGCTGCTCTTTTTTACCCTGCCGGGAGCGGCAGCCAGTTTTCTTTCCCGTAAAGGAGAAGTGGTCAAGCCGCTTATTGGCGCAATGCTGGCGGCACCGCTGTGTCTGCTGCTGATGCGCATGCTGTATGTGTCAACGCGAAGTTTCTGGCAGGAGATGGCGTGGTTGCTGAGCGGCGTCTTCTGGTGCGCCCTCGGCGCCCTGTGCTATTTGTTTGTGTGCAGCCTGATTAAGCATCGACGGCACCACAAATAAAAACGCCCTCCGGGTGAGGGCGTCTTCGCATTACTGGGCGGCAAACAGGCCCAGATGCTCTTTGGCGTAAGCTTCAAAGTCAGTGCAACCGCCGATGTGTTTCTGATCGAGGAAGATCTGCGGTACGGTTTCAACCGGCTTGCCGACGGTTTTTTCGAGATCCGCTTTGGTGATGCCTTCCGCGTGGATGTCCACGTAGCGGAAGTTGAAGTCATCGCGCTCTTCGGTCAGTTTCTCAGCCAGCTCTTTCGCGCGCACACAGTAAGGGCACCCTGGACGACCAAAAATTACTGCAAACATTTCTCTCTCCTCAAAAAACAAGCCTGACGGCGAATAGGACATATAGTGCCCGATAACCTGCCGCCATTAAAGAAGGTTTCGCCTGTCGCTTTGATACAGTAAGGCTATGTTTCGCCAATTACACCGCGCAAATCATTGCCTATACTGGCTGCCATAAGGTTTAAGCAAGACAAAGAGAGACAAGATGACGCCAACCATAGACCTGCTCACATCCCACCGTTCCATTCGCCACTTCACCGATGAGCCGATTACCGAGGCGCAGCGCGAAGCGATTATTAACAGCGCCAGGGCGACCTCCAGCTCCAGCTTTCTGCAGTGTAGCTCGATTATCCGCATTACCGACCCGGCCATGCGTGAACAGCTGGTCGCGCTGACCGGCGGACAGAAGCATGTGGCCCAGGCCGCGGAGTTCTGGGTGTTCTGCGCCGACTTTAACCGCCACCTGCAGATCTGCCCTGAGGCCGAGCTGGGGCTGGCCGAACAGCTGCTGCTGGGCGTGGTGGATACCGCACTGATGGCGCAAAACGCCTTTACGGCGGCAGAGTCGCTGGGATTAGGCGGTGTCTACATCGGTGGCCTGCGTAACAACATTGAAAGCGTGACCGAGCTGCTGAAGCTGCCAAAACACGTCCTGCCGCTGTTCGGCCTGTGCCTCGGCTGGCCTGCGGATAACCCGGATCTGAAGCCGCGTATTCCTGCCGCCATGCTGGTGCACGAAAACCACTACCAGCCGGTCGATCAGGACGTTCTGAATCAATATGATGAAGAACTGGCGAACTACTACCTGACGCGCGGCAGCAATAACCGTCGCGATACCTGGACTGACCATATTCGTCGCACCATCATTAAAGAAAACCGCCCGTTTATTCTTGATTACCTGCACAAACAGGGCTGGGCGACGCGATAGTCCATTCCGCCTGCGCCTGCCTGCGTATATGATATGCAGGCTTTTTCCATGTCTTCAGAGAGGTGCAGGGTGAAAATTGCCATATTGTCCCGGGATGGAACGCTCTATTCATGTAAGCGCCTGCGAGACGCGGCGGCGAAACGCGGGCATCAGGTTGAGATCCTCGACCCGATGTCCTGCTATATGAACATTGACCCGGCCGCCTCGTCGATTCACTACAAAGGCCGCAAGCTGCCGCACTTTGATGCCGTGATCCCGCGCATCGGCTCCCAGATCACCTATTACGGCACCGCCGCGCTGCGCCAGTTCGAGATGCTGGGCAGCTATCCGCTCAATGAATCCGTCGCCATTTCGCGCGCCCGCGACAAGCTGCGCTCGCTGCAGCTCCTCGCCCGTCAGGGGATCGATCTCCCCGTCACGGGGATTGCCCATTCACCTGACGACACCAGCGATCTCATCGACATGGTGGGCGGCGCGCCTTTGGTCATCAAACTGGTGGAAGGCACGCAGGGCATTGGCGTAGTGCTGGCGGAAACGCGTCAGGCGGCGGAGAGCGTGATTGACGCCTTTAGGGGCCTCAATGCCCACATCCTGGTGCAGGAGTACATCGAAGAGGCGAAAGGGCGCGATATTCGCTGCTTCGTGGTCGGCAATGAAGTGGTGGCGGCCATCGAGCGCCAGGCGAAAGAGGGCGACTTCCGCTCTAACCTTCACCGCGGCGGCGTGGCGCGGGTAGCTCATATTAGCGATCGCGAACGTGAAATTGCCGTAAAAGCGGCGCAAACCCTGGGGCTGGACGTGGCGGGCGTAGACCTTCTGCGGGCGACGCGCGGGCCGCTGGTCATGGAGGTGAACGCTTCGCCGGGGCTGGAAGGCGTAGAAAAAACCACAGGTGTCGATATTGCAGGTAAAATGATCGCATGGATCGAGCGTCATGCCACGCCAGGCTACTGTCTGAAAACGGGCGGTTAAATGGTATTGAACGCACTTTTTGCGTAATCTATACCCTAAATAATTCGAGTTGCAGGAAGGCGGCAAGGGAGTGAATCCCCTGGAGCTTACATTAGTAAGTGACTGGGGTGAACGAGCGCAGCCAACGCACATGCAACTTGAAGTATGACGGGTATATGCGAAGTTTTTAATTAAGAGGCTGCACAGCGATGGATTTACAGGTCGTACCTACACTGGATACGTTACGTCAATGGCTTGATGATGCCGGAATTACGTTCTTCGAATGCGATTCCTGCCAGGCGCTGCATCTGCCTCATATGCAGAATTTCGACGGCATTTTCGATGCCAAAATCGATCTCATTAACGACGTGATCCTTTTCTCCGCGCTGGCCGAAGTGAAGCCGTCCGCGCTGCTGGCGCTGGCCTCCGACCTGTCAGCGATCAACGCCAGTTCTTTGACGGTGAAAGCATTTCTCGACATACAGGATGATAATCTGCCAAAACTGGTCGTTTGCCAGTCTTTATTCTCCGGTGCCGGGCTGTCGTTCAAGCAGTTCTCCTGGTTTATGCGCTTGAGCGAAGAGCAAATTTCCATGGTCATGATGGAAGCCAATGCACACCATCTGCTGTATAGCGCGGAAGATGATGCAGAGAATAATGATGCATCTCCCAATTTTCTTCACTGAACCTGTCTGACTTTTGCGCAGTCGCTGCCATAGCGGCTGCAGAAGGCCATTTTTTCTGCTGCTTTTAACCTTTCTTTAAAGAATTTTTCACCTCCCTGAAGGCCGTTTCGGCTTATCACGTAGACATAACCTGCATAAAAAATTGATAAAAGGCGTTTTTTCGTCTGGGCTATAGCCGGAGACACGGGCTACAGTTATTCTTGCGATGCTTAAAAAAGCGAGCGGAAGCTGCCGGGTAAAGAGGTTTCTTTTTATTTTGGGCAGAGCGACAAACTATGCATGATTATTGCATATCTTCAGATTGCACAGTTTTAGTTCGTTTGTTAACGAGCTTTCAGAAGGAATAAAGATATGATCGCCTTGAATAAAAAATGGTTATCGGGTCTGGTTGCGGGTGCTCTGATGGCCGTCTCTGCCGGCACGCTCGCTGCGGAACAAAAAACGCTGCACGTTTACAACTGGTCTGACTATATCGCGCCGGACACGGTGGCGAATTTTGAAAAAGAGACCGGCATTAAAGTGGTCTACGACGTGTTCGATTCCAACGAAGTGCTGGAAGGAAAACTGATGGCGGGCAGCACCGGGTTTGATCTCGTGGTGCCTTCCGCAAGCTTCCTTGAGCGCCAGCTGACGGCAGGCGTCTTCCAGCCTCTGGACAAGAGCAAGTTACCGAACTGGAAAAACCTCGATCCGGAAGTGCTTAAGCTGGTGGCGAAGCATGACCCGGACAACAAATACGCCATGCCTTACCTGTGGGCGACCACCGGTATCGGCTACAACGTGGATAAAGTCAAAGCGGTGCTGGGCCCGGACGTCAAGCTGGACAGCTGGGACGTGGTGCTGAAGCCGGAAAACCTTGAGAAGCTGAAAAGTTGCGGCGTCTCCTTCCTCGATGCGCCGGAAGAGATTTTCGCCACCGTGCTGAACTACCTGGGCAAAGACCCGAACAGCAGTAAAGCCGATGATTACACCGGCCCGGCGACCGATCTGCTGCTGAAGCTGCGTCCAAACATTCGTTACTTCCACTCGTCTCAGTACATCAATGACCTGGCGAACGGCGACATCTGCGTCGCGATCGGCTGGGCAGGGGACGTGTGGCAGGCGGCTAACCGCGCGAAAGAGGCGAAAAACGGCGTGAACGTCTCTTACTTCATTCCGAAAGAGGGGGCGCTGGCCTTCTTTGACGTCTTCGCGATGCCGGCTGATGCGAAAAACAAAGACGAAGCGTATCAGTTCCTCAACTACCTCATGCGTCCTGAGGTGATCGCCCACATCAGCGACCACGTTTACTACGCGAACGGTAACAAGGCCTCCGTGCCGCTGGTAAGCGAAGAAATCCGTAACAACCCGGCTATCTATCCGCCAGCGGATGTGTTCGCCAAGCTCTTCACCCTGAAAGTGCAGGATCCAAAAATTGACCGCGTGCGTACCCGCGCGTGGACCAAGGTGAAAAGCGGTAAATAACGGCGTTGGGTATTGTTGCCCGGTGGCGCTGTCGCCTACCGGGCCTGTACAACCCGTAGGCCGGGCAAGCGTTAGCGCCGCCCGGCGATGCGCACCCTGACGGTGCGTTTGCACCAGTACTGATCTATGCCGGAGAACACCCCGTGAATGACGCGATCCCCCGCCCGCAGGCGAAAGTCCGTAAAGCGCTGACCCCGCTTCTTGAAATTCGTAACCTCACCAAATCTTTCGATGGCCAGCATGCCGTGGATGACGTCAGCCTGACTATCTATAAAGGCGAGATTTTTGCCCTTCTGGGGGCTTCTGGCTGCGGTAAATCGACCCTGCTGCGTATGCTGGCCGGTTTTGAACAGCCCACCGCCGGGCAAATCATGCTTGATGGCGTGGATCTCTCCAGCGTGCCGCCGTATCAGCGCCCGATTAACATGATGTTCCAGTCCTACGCGCTGTTCCCGCACATGACGGTGGAGCAGAACATCGCTTTTGGCCTGAAGCAGGACAAGCTGCCGAAGGCCGAAATTACCGCGCGCGTGGCCGAGATGCTGAGCCTGGTGCACATGCAGGAGTTCGCGAAGCGTAAGCCGCACCAGCTCTCCGGCGGCCAGCGCCAGCGTGTGGCTCTGGCTCGCAGTCTGGCAAAACGCCCGAAATTATTGTTGCTCGATGAGCCGATGGGCGCGCTGGATAAAAAACTGCGCGACCGTATGCAGCTCGAAGTGGTGGATATCCTCGAGCGCGTGGGGGTGACCTGCGTGATGGTGACCCACGACCAGGAAGAAGCGATGACCATGGCCGGACGCATCGCGATCATGAACCGCGGGAAGTTCGTGCAGATTGGCGAGCCGGAAGAGATTTATGAGCACCCGACCACACGCTACAGCGCGGAGTTTATCGGCTCGGTCAACGTCTTCGAAGGGCTGCTGAAAGATCGTCAGGAGGATGGCCTGGTCATCGAATCGCCGGGGCTGCAGCATCCGCTTAAGGTCGATCCGGATAACTCCGTGGTGGACAACGTGCCGGTCTACGTCGCGCTGCGTCCGGAGAAGATCATGCTCTGTGAGGATCCGCCTGCCGATGGCTATAACTTTGCCGTGGGCGAAGTGGTGCACATTGCCTATCTGGGCGATCTGTCTATCTACCACGTGCGGCTGAAAAGCGGGCAGATGCTCAGCGCGCAGCTACAGAACGAACATCGCTACCGCAAGGGGCAGCCAACATGGGGTGACGAAGTGCGCCTGTGCTGGGATGCTGACAGTTGCGTCGTGCTGACGGTATAAGGAGCGGCAAATGAGTGCACTTGAACCTCCAGCTCGCGCAGAAAAGCCGGGCGGCTTTGCCCAGTGGCTAACGCGCTTGCAGATGAACCACGGCCGCAAGCTGGTGATTGCCATGCCGTACGTGTGGCTGATCCTGCTGTTCCTGCTGCCGTTCCTGATTGTTTTCAAGATAAGCCTGGCGGAAATGGCGCGGGCGATCCCGCCCTATACCAACCTGCTGGACTGGGCCGACGGGCAGCTGACGCTGACGCTTAACCTCGGCAACTTCCTGCAGCTCACCGACGATCCGCTCTATTTCGAAGCCTATCTGCAGTCGCTGCAGGTGGCGGCGATTTCGACGCTCTGCTGTCTGGTGATGGGCTACCCGCTGGCGTGGGCGGTGGCGCACAGCAAGCCGTCGACGCGCAATATCCTGCTGCTGCTGGTGATCCTGCCGTCGTGGACCTCGTTCCTGATCCGCGTTTACGCCTGGATGGGGATCCTGAAAAACAACGGCGTGCTGAATAACTTCCTGATGTGGCTCGGGGTTATCGATCAGCCGCTGACGATCCTGCACACCAACCTCGCGGTCTATATTGGCATCGTGTACGCCTATCTTCCGTTTATGGTTCTGCCGATCTACACGGCCCTGACGCGTATTGATTACTCGCTCGTGGAAGCGTCGCTCGATCTTGGCGCCCGTCCGTTAAAAACCTTCTTCAGCGTGATTGTCCCGCTGACCAAAGGCGGCATTATCGCCGGGTCAATGCTGGTCTTTATCCCGGCGGTAGGGGAGTTTGTGATCCCGGAACTGCTCGGCGGCCCGGACAGCATCATGATTGGCCGCGTGCTGTGGCAGGAGTTCTTCAATAACCGCGACTGGCCGGTGGCCTCGGCGGTGGCGATCGTGATGCTCCTGCTGCTGATCGTGCCGATTATGTGGTTCCACAAGCATCAGCAGAAACAGATGGGAGATCACGGATGAACAACTTACCGGTAGTGCGCTCCCCGTGGCGAATTGCGATCCTCGTTATCGGCTTTACCTTCCTGTATGCGCCGATGCTGATGCTGGTGATCTACTCGTTCAACAGCTCTAAGCTGGTAACGGTCTGGGCGGGCTGGTCGACGCGCTGGTACAGCGAGCTGTTCCACGACGATGCGATGATGAGCGCGGTGGGGCTGAGTCTGACCATTGCTGCCCTTGCGGCGACAATGGCGTCGGTGCTGGGCACGATCGCCGCGCTGGTGATGGTGCGATTCGGGCGTTTTCGTGGCTCAAACGGGTTCGCCTTTATGATCACCGCGCCGCTGGTCATGCCGGACGTGATCACCGGTCTCGCGCTGCTGTTGCTGTTCGTGGCCCTGGCGCACGCCATCGGCTGGCCGGCGGATCGCGGCATGCTCACCATCTGGCTGGCGCACGTCACCTTCTGTACGGCCTACGTGGCGGTTGTAATCTCCTCCCGCATGCGCGAGCTGGATCGCTCCATTGAAGAGGCGGCGATGGATCTTGGTGCGACGCCGCTGAAGGTCTTTTTCATCATTACCCTGCCGATGATTATGCCGGCGGTGATCTCCGGCTGGCTGCTGGCGTTTACGCTGTCGCTGGACGATCTGGTTATCGCCAGCTTTGTCTCCGGACCGGGCGCGACGACGCTGCCGATGCTGGTCTTCTCCAGCGTGCGTATGGGGGTCAACCCGGAGATTAACGCTCTGGCTTCCATCATCCTCGGCGTGGTCGGAATTGTCGGATTTATCGCCTGGTATTTGATGGCGCGCGCGGAAAAACAGCGCGTGCGCGATATCCAGCGTGCAAGACGCGGCTGAAGGATTTAAAATTTCCAGTGATGTGCCGCGCATGACGCGGCACTGTTTTTCAGGGAAGTAAGACATTGGGATTATTAAAAAAATCACGTACTACGCACGCGCGTCCTAACGTACCTGCTCTGGTTCAGGTGGCGGCGCTCGCCATTATTATGATCCGCTGCCTGGACGTGCTGATGATTCTGAACACCCTGGGCGTGCGCGGCATAGCTGAATTCATTCACCGCAGCGTGCAGACTTGGAATCTGACGCTGGTCTTTTTGAGCAGCCTGGTGCTGGTGTTTATCGAGATCTACTGCGCGTTTTCGCTGGTCAAAGGGCGCAACTGGGCGCGCTGGGTCTATCTGCTGACGCAAATTACCGCCGCCAGCTATCTGTGGGCCGCCTCGCTGGGATACGGTTACCCGGAGCTGTTCAGCATTGCCGGGGAATCCAAACGCGAGATCCTGCGCGCGCTGTTTATGCAAAAATTGCCGGATATGCTGGTGCTCTGTCTACTCTTCGTTCCGGCCTCAAGCCGGCGGTTCTTCCGCCTGCAATAATGTGTATAATCGCAGCCCTCGTGATTCTTAAGGTTTTCATATGCAGTGCGCACTCTATGACGCCGGACGCTGCCGCTCCTGTCAGTGGATAGAACAGCCGGTCTCTCAACAACTCACCGCCAAAATGGCCGACCTGCAACAGCTGCTGGCAGCACACGCGGTGGGCGAGTGGTGCGCACCCGTCAGTGGCCCGGAGCAGGGCTTTCGTAATAAAGCCAAAATGGTGGTCAGCGGCAGCGTTGAAAAACCGCTGCTGGGAATGCTGCACCGCGACGGCACGCCGGAAGACCTGACCGGCTGCCCGCTGTATCCCGCCTCGTTTGAACCCGTCTTTGCCGCGCTGAAACCGTTTATCGCGCGTGCAGGGTTAACGCCTTACAACGTCGCCCGCAGGCGCGGCGAGCTGAAGTACCTTCTGCTGACGGAAAGCCAACTCGACGGCGGCATGATGCTGCGCTTCGTGCTGCGCTCGGAAGCCAAGCTGGAGCAGCTGCGCGCGGCGCTGCCGTGGCTGCAGGAACAGCTGCCGCAGCTGAAGGTCATTACGGCAAACGTTCAGCCGGTGCATATGGCGATCATGGAAGGGGAGAAAGAGATTTTCTTCACCGACCAGCACGCGCTGGCCGAAAGCTTCAACGGCGTGCCGCTGTGGATCCGCCCGCAAAGCTTCTTCCAGACCAACCCGACCGTGGCAAGCAGCCTGTACGCCACCGCCCGCGACTGGGTTCGTGCGTTAAACGTCCATCATATGTGGGATCTCTTCTGCGGCGTGGGCGGCTTTGGTCTGCACTGCGCCACGCCAGAGATGCAGCTCACCGGCATTGAGATCTCTGCCGAAGCGATTGCCTGCGCGAAGCAGTCCGCCGCCGGGCTGGGGTTAACGAATCTGCACTTCCAGGCGCTGGACTCCACGCAGTTTGCGACCGGCCAGGGCAACGTGCCGGAGCTGGTGCTGGTCAACCCGCCGCGCCGCGGCATCGGCAAGGCGCTGTGCGACTACCTGAGCCATATGGCACCCGAGTACATCGTCTATTCCAGCTGTAACGCCCAGACCATGGCGAAAGACATCGCCAGCCTGCCGGGCTACCGCATTGAACGCGTTCAGCTTTTCGATATGTTCCCGCATACCGCGCATTATGAAGTGCTGACGTTGCTCGTGAAATCTTAAACAAAATGTGAACTCTTCCCCCGCTCGAAATCAGGTAAGCTTACGTCATAAGAGATGAATAAAGGCTTACCCATGAAGCAGATCCTGCTGGTGGAAGACGACCACGATATCGCGGCGCTTCTGCGACTCAATTTAGAAGACGAAGGCTACGCCATTACCCACGAGCCCGACGGGGGCAAGGCCTTACTGCGTCTTGAAAAACAGCCGTGGGATGCGGTGATCCTTGACCTGATGCTGCCCAGCGTTGACGGTCTGGAGATTTGCCGCCGCATCCGTCAGATGACGCGCTACCTGCCGGTGATCATCATCAGCGCCCGCAGCAGCGAGACCGACCGCATTACCGGGCTGGAAACCGGCGCCGATGATTATCTGGCGAAGCCGTTCTCGGTGCAGGAACTCATTGCGCGCATCAAAGCGCTTTTCCGCCGCCAGCAGGCGATGGGGCAGGCGCAAACCGACGGTCAAATTCAGGCCCACGGTCTGACCATCGATCCGCTGGCGCGCAGCGTGCTGCTTCACGGCCAGGTGGTGGATCTCACCCCGCGCGAATTCGAGCTGCTGTACTTCTTTGCCCGTCATCCTGGCGAGGTCTTTTCGCGTCTGGCGCTGCTGGAGCAGGTCTGGGGCTATCAGCACGAAGGCTATGAGCACACCGTTAACACCCATATCAACCGCCTGCGCATCAAGATTGAGAAGGACGCCGCCGAGCCGGAGATTATTCGCACCGTCTGGGGCAAGGGCTATAAATTTGCGGAGCCAAATCATGATGCGCCGCTTTAGCCTGGGCCAGCGCCTGACGCTGCTGTTTATCCTGCTGATGATGCTCTGCGCCACCGTCGCCTGTGCGGTACAGCTCTACACCAGTACGCAGTACGGCAACGCGATGGTGCAGCGGCTGTCGGGCGGGCTGGCACAGCAGATAGTCCTGCGTGAACCGATTCTGGACGCGCAGGGCAGGGTCGACCGAACGGCGCTCAAGCCGCTGTTCGATCGGCTGATGACCTTTAATCCGAGCGTTGAGCTGTACGTTGTCTCCCCGGACGGCGATATCCTGGCCGATGCCGCACCGCCGGGCCACATTCAGCGGCAAAAAATCGATCTGGCCCCGGTTCAGACCTTCCTGAGCGGTACCGCCATACCGGTCCTGGGCGACGATCCTCGCAGTCAAAATAAAAAGGTCTTTAGCGCCACGCCGCTGCGGCAGGACGGCGAGCTAAAAGGCTATCTGTACATTATTTTGCAGGGCGAGGAGTCAAACGCCCTGGCGGAAATGGCCTGGCATAAGGCGCTGTGGAGCACGGTGCTGTGGTCATTGCTGTGGGTCGCGCTGTTTGGCCTGCTGGCAGGTTTACTGGTCTGGTACTGGGTCACGCGCCCGGTAAAACAGCTGACGGTGGAGGTCGCCGGGCTGGAGCAGGACAGCATCAGCGCTATCAGACAGCTGGCGGCGCAGCCGTTGGACGCGGCGGCCAGAGATGAAGTGGCGATCCTGCGCAACAGCTTTATCGAGCTGGCACGCAAAATCACCCGCCAGTGGGACCAGCTGGCCGACAGCGATCGCCAGCGCCGGGAGTTTATCGCCAACATTTCGCACGATCTCCGTACGCCGCTGACCTCGCTGCTGGGCTATCTGGAAACCCTGTCGCTAAAATCCGCCACGCTGACGCCGCAGGAGCACCAGCAGTATCTCGCCACCGCGCTGCGTCAGGGGCAAAAAGTCCGTCATCTATCGCAGCAGCTGTTCGAGCTGGCGCGCCTTGAGCACGGCGGCATTAAGCCGCAGCGCGAGCGTTTCGCGATGGGGGAGCTGATTTCCGACGTGGCGCAGAAGTTTGAGCTCACCGCCCGCACGCGCGAAGTGAATCTGCATATTGACGTGCCGGGACCGCTGCCGCTGATTAACGCCGACGTGTCGATGATCGAACGCGTGGTGACCAACCTGCTCGATAACGCGATGCGCCATACGCCATCTGGCGGGGAAATTCGTCTGGCGGTCTGGCAGGAGAATGAACGGCTTCAGGTCGAAGTGGCTGACAGCGGAACGGGCGTAGATGCCTCGCTGCGCGACGATCTGTTCCAGCGGCCATCGGCGTTGAACACCCAGGCATCGCGGGAGAATCGCGGCGGGCTGGGGCTGTTAATCGTGAAACGTATGCTGGAGCTGCACGGCGGTGGGATCAGGCTGATGGAGTCGGTGAGCGGGGCGCGGTTCAGGTTCTTTGTGCCACTGTGAGAGAGTGCCGGGTGGCGGCTTCGCCTTACCCGGCCTACAGACTACCACCCCCGTAGGCCGGGCCACCCGGCAAAAAAATCTTACTGCGGGAACCACTGCTCGCTGATTTTCTGGTACGTACCGTCCGCTTTAATCGCTTTCAGCGCGCCGTTCAGTTTTTCCAGCAGAGCCTTGTTATCCGGACGTACCGCGATGCCCAGACCCGTGCCGAAGTACTGCGGATCGGTCACTTTCTCGGTTGCGGTGCCCAGCTGCGGATTGGTTTTCAGCCATTCGTTCACCACGGCGGTATCGCCGAACACGCCGTCGATACGGCCATTTTTCAGGTCGATAATCGCGTTCTGGTAGCTGTCATAGGCCACGGTTTTCACTTCAGGATGTTTGTCCTGGAGGTATTTCTGGTGCGTGGTGCCGTTTTCCATCCCGATGCGTTTGCCTTTCAACTGATCGAAAGAGGTATAGGCGCCTTTCTTCGCAATCACGACCGCCGAGTTGGCGTAGTACGGGTCGGTAAACGCAACCTGCTTGCTGCGCTCAGGCGTGATGTCCATCCCGGAGATCACCGCGTCGTATTTTTTGAATTTCAGCGACGGGATCAGGCTGTCGAAGGCATGGTTGGTAAAGGTGCAGTCGGCCTGCATTTGTTTGCACAGCGCTTTCGCCAGGTCAATGTCGAAGCCCACGATCTGGTTGCTGGCATCCAGCGATTCGAACGGCGGATAGGTGGCGGACACGCCAAAATTGATTTTATCAGCTGCGGATGCGCCAGCGGCGAAGGTGGCGAGTAATGCGGCCAGAACTAACTTTTTCATTGTAATACTCCCGTCTGTCTTATTTATGCGCCGTGTCTGCGGCATGGATGTACAATGCCATTTAATGAATTTATATGCAATAAAAATGATTAAGTATTATTTTTATGGCAAAAAAAAGCGGATAACCAGAAAGTTACCCGCATTGATTAATCACATTTATGCACTTCTTGCCGGGCGGCGCTGCGCTTACCCGGCCTACGATCTGCGCTCAAACGCCAGCGCTTTACGCTCGATCAGGCGCATCATCAGCGTCAACAGGCCGTTAACCACCAGATAGACCACGCCTGCCGCACCGAACACCATCACGTCATAGGTGCGCCCATAGAGCAGCTGTCCGTGACCCATCACCTCCATCAGGGTGATGGTGTAGGCCAGAGAGGTACTTTTGAACACCAGCACCACTTCGTTGGAGTAAGAGGAGAGCGCGCGCTTAAAGGCGTACGGCAGCAGGATCGCCAGCGTGTCTTTCTTGCTCATGCCCAGCGCTCCGCAGGACTGCCATTGTCCTTCCGGAATGGCGCGGATCGCGCCGTAGAACAGCTGGGTGGTATAGGCCGCACTGTTCAGCGAAAGGGCAATCAGGGCACACAGCCACGGTTCAGAAAGCAGATGCCAGATAACCGGATACTCCTGCAGCGACGGGAACTGGCCCGGGCCGTAGTAAATCAGGAAGATCTGCACCAGCAGCGGCGTACCGGTAAACAGGGTGATGTAGCCGCGCACAATCCACACCAGCACCGGCGTTTTCAGCGTCAGGATGATGGTGAAGATAAGGGCCAGGATCAGCGCCACGATAATGGACGCCACGGTCAGCGTCAGGCTGGTGTGCAGCCCTTTCATCAGCTCGGGGAAATATTCAAGCATCAGCCTGGTCTCCGTTCAAAGCGCGTCGCACGCAGGTCAATACGCTTGAGGATGTACTGACTGAGCAACGTGATCACCAGGTAGATAGCCGCCGCCACAATGTACCAGGTAAAAGGCTCCTGGGTACGGGTGGCGATGCTTTTAGTTTGCAGCATCAAATCGTTAACGCTGATCAGGCTCACCAGCGCGGTATCTTTCAGCAGCACCAGCCACTGGTTGCCGAGGCCCGGCAGGGCATGGCGCCACATCTGCGGCATGACCAGACGGAAGAAGATCGCTGATTTCGACAGGCCTAACGCCTGACCCGACTCCCACTGACCCTGCGGCACGGCTTTCAGCGCACCGCGCAGGGTTTGCGACGCGTACGCGGAGTAGAGCAGGGAGAGGGCAATCACGCCGCACAGGAACGGGCTGACGTCGAAGTTTTCAATCTGCATCTGCACCGGGATCTGCGCAAAGCCAAGATTGATCGTAAAACCGTCCGACAGCGTCAGCAGCAGCTGTGAGGAGCCGAAATAGATAAACAGGACCACCAGAATTTCCGGAAGCCCACGCAGCACGGTGACCAGCGCGGAGCCTGTCCAGGCGACGGGGAACCATTTCGCGGATTCCCACACCGCAAAGAACATCGCCAGCACGAGGCCGATAATCAGTGCGCAAACGGCAAGGCCGACGGTCATCCCGGCGGCGCTTGCTAAAGGAAAAATTTCATTCATCAGGAATTACTTCTGGAACCATTTTTTGTAGATGGTTTCGTAGGTGCCGTCTTTCTTCACTTTTTCCAGCGCAGCGTTGAATTTCTGCTGCAGCTCAGTGTTGCCCTGACGAACGGCAATCCCCAGACCGGTACCGAAGTAATCCTTATCGGTCACTTTGTCGCCCACTGGCGCCAGTTTATCGTTGGCTTTCAGCCACTCGGTTACGACCGCGGTATCACCAAATACGCCGTCGATACGGCCATTTTGCAGATCCAGCTTCGCGTTCTGGTAGCTGTCATACGGAACGGTAGTGATTTCCGGATGTTTATCCATGATGAATTTCTGGTGCGTGGTGCCGTTCTGCACGCCAACTTTTTTGCCTTTCAGCTGATCGACAGAGGTGAATTTCCCTTTCTGACCAATGAACAGGGCGGAGTTGTCGTAGTAAGGCGTAGAGAACAGAACCTGCTTTTCACGCTCCGGGGTGATGTCCATACCGGCCATCACGGCGTCGATACGGCGGAACTTCAGGCTTGGGATCAGGCTGTCGAACGCCTGGTTGCTGAAGGTACAGGTCGCGTCGATCTCTTTACACAGGGCGTTAGCCAGGTCCACGTCGAAGCCAACAATTTTGTTGTTCGCATCAATGGACTCAAACGGAGGGTAAGAGGCTTCCGTGGCGAAACGAATGGTCTGAGCTGCGGTAGCGGAAAGGGTAACGCCAGCAAGCAGCACGGCAAGTAATACTTTTTTCATTATATTTCCCCTGACACAATCAATGAGATAAATAGTTTTTGAAGGCATCGGTTTGCGGGTTCGCGAAGCAGCTCGCATCACCTTGCTCAACGATATACCCGTTTTCCATGTAGACCACACGGCTGGCGGTTTTACGCGCCACTTCCACTTCGTGGGTGACGATAACCTGCGTAATATTGGTTTCCGCCAGCTCGCGAATGATGCTGACGATCTGGGCGGTAATTTCCGGGTCCAGCGCCGCGGTTGGCTCATCAAACAGCAATACCGCAGGCTCCATCATCAGCGCGCGGGCAATGGCTACGCGCTGCTGCTGGCCACCGGAAAGGTGCAGCGGATAGCGGTCGCTGTAAGGCTTAAGGCGCAGACGATCCAGCAGCTTTTCAGCGCGCGCGATCGCCTGCTCCTTGCTTAACCCCAGCACGCGGCACGGCGCTTCAATCAGGTTTTGCAGGACGGTCAGATGCGGCCAGAGATTGTATTGCTGGAAGACCATGCCGACGTTTTGACGCAGTTCGCGAATCGCTTTATCAGACGGCGTTTTCGCGAAGTCAAAATGGTTACCGGCAATTGCCAGCGTACCTGAACGGGGCATTTCAAGCAGATTAAGGACGCGCAGAAGGGAGCTTTTGCCTGCACCGCTTGGGCCAAGCAAAACCAGCGTTTCGCCTTCCGGGCAGTTCAGCGTGATGTCAAACAGCGCCTGGTGTGCGCCGTAGAAGCAGTTAATGCCGTTTAGTTTAATACTCATCGGGGCAGTCTTTACTCATCCAGGCAATCTATAGCAATTGAGGCCGCAGATAGTACCGTTGACAGAATAGTTATGCAATATTTATGCGTTAAAAGTTAAATATAACCCGTGTTTCCTCTTAAACATAGCACAAAATAGCGAACGGTAAGGTCGGCGAGAATAAATGTCGGCATTCCGCATGAAATGCCGCACATTTTACGGGGGTTACCGGGTTGTATCGGCGGGTTTAGCGATTTTCAATCGACTGGCGAAGCGTGCCTGCCGGGGCATGAACGCTGCCGCCAACGTAGCGCACGTCGTCTACCGCCCAGCACTGTCCTTCACGGATCATCAGTACTTCATCCTGCCAGGTTTGGGTTCCCTGCGTCAGCTTAACGCGCAGCGGAATATTACGCGCATCCGTGTTCGGGATGGTTGACGCGCTGGCTACTTCGGCGCTGTCCGGCAGCGTGGTGCGGCTGGAGAACGGATCGGATTTCAGCAGGGCGTTATGCTGCGGATCGCGGGTAGCGTCGTTAAGCAGTTTTGCCAGACCGTCGCTTAGGTACGGGCGCAGGCCGGTGAGATCGTTGCTGCGGTGCTGAATGCGATAATCATAGAACTGCTGCGCCACGGCGTCCGGGCCGCCCTCAATGCAGGGGCCGCTGCGGGTACCGATATCCTTAAAGGCTGGCGTGACCGTGGTGGTACAGGCGCTGAGCACCAGCGCGCAGGGCACCAAAAGTGTTAAAGCAGAATAGCGCATGTTGATTTCCTTATTTATTAACTATCCTTTCAATCATAGCGTAACGAACCGATAATGCTGTGCCTAAGGCATTGAACGCTAAAGAAGGAGAGAAACCATGCAGTTTTCAACAACGCCAACCCTGGAAGGGCAGACAATAACCGAGTATTGCGGTGTGGTTACCGGCGAAGCCATTCTCGGCGCCAATATCTTCCGCGACTTTTTTGCCGGTATCCGCGATATCGTTGGCGGCCGCTCGGGCGCATACGAAAAAGAGCTGCGCAAAGCGCGTGAAATCGCCTTTAAAGAGCTTGGCGAGCAGGCGGAAGCCCTCGGCGCTGATGCGGTTGTGGGGATTGATATCGACTACGAAACGGTCGGGAAAGATGCCAGCATGCTGATGGTGAGCGTAAGCGGTACGGCGGTGAAAACCCTCCGATGACGCGTTCGCTTGCAACGCTCCTGCTGGCGCTGCTGCTGGCAGGGTGTGCCACGGAAAAAGGGATTATCGACAAAGGCGCCTACGAGCTGGACACGCGTCATCAGGCGCAGGCGGCTTACCCGCGTATAAAGGTGCTGGTGATCCACTACACCGCAGATGACTTTGACAGCTCGCTGGCCACGCTGACGGATAAGAACGTCAGCTCCCACTATTTGATCCCGGCTAAACCCCCGGCACCGGACGGTAAGCCCCGCATCTGGCAGCTGGTGCCTGAAAGCGAACTGGCCTGGCATGCGGGCATCAGCTTCTGGCGCGGCACCAACCGGATTAACGATACGTCTGTCGGCATTGAGCTGGAGAACCGTGGCTGGCAAAAAACGTCGGGCGTTAAGCATTTTACACCGTTTGAGCCGGCGCAAATTGCGGCGCTGGTTCCGCTCGCCAAAGACATTATTACCCGCTACAACATCAGGCCTGAAAACGTGGTGGCCCATTCGGACATCGCCCCGCAGCGCAAAGACGATCCCGGCCCGCTGTTCCCGTGGCGTGAGCTGGCGCAGCAGGGGATTGGTGCATGGCCCGATGCCGGGCGCGTTGCGTTCTATATAAACGGGCGACCGCCTTATCAGCCGGTAGACACCGCAGCGCTGCTGGATTTACTCGCACGCTATGGTTATGAGGTGCCCGACAACAGCACGCCTGCCCAGCAGAAGCGCATCATCATGGTGTTCCAGATGCACTTCAGGCCGCAGCTGTGGAACGGCGTAGCTGATGTGGAAACGATGGCTATTGCAGAAGCGCTTTTAGAGAAATACGGGCAGGGGTAATCCTTCGGATATCCCTCTCCGTGAATTAAGGCTATCGGTGCAACTTCCCGTGATCCCGCAGCCACGCCGCCGTACGCGTAATCCCTTCATCCAGCGTCACGATCGGTTTGTACCCAAGCTCGTTCTCCGCACGCGAAATATCCAGCGTGAAATCAAAGTTAAGCTTCGATACGCCGTAATGCGTCAGCGCAGGCTCTTTGGCCGATTTACTGCCAAAACGCTCCATGCTGCGGGCAATCATATCCAGCATTGGGTAAGGGACTGAACGGATGCGGCAGTCGATCTGCAGCTCGTCAATTAAACGCTGCACAATGCTGCGCAGCGTGCAGGGTTCGCCGTTCGTGATGTTGTAGGCGCGACCGGAGATCAGCTTATCGCAGTCCGGCTGGCTTGCCAGCCACATGGCGTGAACGGCGTTTTCGTAATAGGTCATATCCACCAGCGCATCGCCGCCGCGCGGCAGCAGCACGCTGCCGTAGTGGTGCATCATCTGCGCGAGGCGCGGAATAAATACTTTGTCGTGCGGCCCGAACAGGCTCTGCGGACGTAAGACCGTAAAACGGGTGTGCGGGTTCGACTGTGCCAGCAGGTCAATCACCTCTTCGCTGGCCGCCTTGCTGCGGGCAAACTCGCAGGCAAAGCGAGCGGGACGGAAATCTTCCTGCACGTCACGATGGTGGTGATAGTCGAAATAGAGTGAAGGTGACGAGATATGAATAAAGTTACGCACGCCCCAGGCAACGGCCCATTCGCCCAGACGGCGGGTTGCCCGCACGTTGGCGAGATCGAAGGCTTCCTGGGTACCCCACGGGGAGGTGAAGCTGGAGCAGTGCCACAGCGTGTCGATACCGGCGAGCATCACTTTCGCCTGAGAGGAGACCAGCTCCGTCAGGTCAGCATGGACGAACTCCGCGCCCATTTTTTGCAGCAGTTTTCCCATCGCTTCGTTGCGACCGGTAGCCCTGACGCTGATGCCCTTGTTGCGCAGAAATTCGACCGCATTTCGGCCTAAGCCGCTGGTCGCCCCGGTAACCAGTACCTTCATATCAATCCACTGTGTTGAAAAGAATTTCGTGCGCATTCTTTCGTGAATTACGGCGCTATGCAATGGGAAAGGTGAAAGAAAGAGAGTTTTATTTAGATCTTTTCCGTCTTTTGTTCTGCCCGTTGCGCAATCCGCTTTGCCATCCCGCGGAAGATAAACAGGTGGGCGGGGATCATCAACAGCCAGTAGAACAGACCCGGCATTCCGTGGGGATGCCACCAGGCGAGGACGTCCAGTTCACGACAATCGCCTTTGTCTTTCAGGGTAAAGCAGAGCCGGCCCAGCCCCGGGGCTTTCATACCGAACAGCAGCGCCAGCTGTTTTTCCGGCTCGACGATGATGACCTTCCAGCTGTCGACCGCGTCGCCCACCTCAAGATACGGGCGTGCCGGGCGGCCTTTTGCCAGCCTGTGCCCCACCAGCAGATCCATTGCTCCGCGCGTTTGCCACAGGATATTACCGAAGAAATAACCGTCTTTGCCGCCAATCTGGTTCACCACCTCCCACAGCGCGGCCATGCTGGCGTGGGTTTTCACCGTGCAGCCCGCCTGTTTCGGGTAATAGCCGTACTCCGGCCGCCAGCGGGCAAACGCCTGAGCGTCGTAACCCCAGTCGCTGGAGTTCACCAGCTGCTCTTCCTCTTTCAGCGTATTGCGCACGGCATCATCAAAGCGGATCAGATCCTGGGGAATGAGTGCCCGCAGTTCGCGATCGTCCGCCAGTAAATCATGTTTGAGCCCCTGGATCAGCGCTTTGGCGATCGTCGGCGGCACCGAGGTGATCACATTCAAAAACCACACCGAAATCCAGCGGGTTGGAAAGGGGATGGGGATCAGCCAGCGGCGGCGGCCGCTGACGCGCATGAAATGTTCGAACTGCTCCTGATAGCTCAGCACTTCAGAGCCTGCCGCCTCCAGCACGCGGTGTTGCTCCGCCGGGTGATCCAGCAGGGCCACCAGATAATGCAGTAAATTCTCCAGCGCAATCGGCGTGGTGCGCGAGCGTACCCAGCGCGGCGGCGTGAGTACGGGCAGGTTGTAAACCATATCGCGCATCACTTCGAAGGCGGCGGAGCCTGCGCCGACGATGATCCCGGCGCGCAGTTCGGTGACGGGGATATTCGCCCCGCGCAGGGTGTCAGCCGTCAGCTGGCGGGCGCGCAGGTGATCGGACTGCTCGTGTTCGGGCGCTTGGAGCGAGCTTAAAAAAATGACCTGCTTCACCGGGGTTTGCAGCAGGGCGTCGCGAACGTTCATCGCCACCTGCCGCTCGTGGGCGATGAAATCCCCGCCTTCGCCCATGCTGTGCACCAGGTAGTAAAGCGTGTCGACCCCTTCCAGCAGGGCGGGAAGTTCCTTCGGCCAGTTGAGGTCAACGCTGTGGCAGGTGACGCCAGGCAAACTGAGCTTTTGCAGGCGTTCGGTGTTGCGTGCCGCTGCCAGCACCTGGTGTCCCTGCTGGCTTAACGCCGCGGTAAGATGCTGACCGATGTACCCGCTGGCGCCGAGCACCAGAATTCGTTGCGGCACGTGATGCTCCTTATCGCTGTAAAAACGCCTGCCAGTGTTTCACCACGTCCGCCAGCTGTTCGCGGCTCACGTCGAGATGCATGACCAGGCGCACGACGGGTGAGGCGTTGATCAGCACGCCACGTGATTTCATAAACTCACCCAGCGCGGCGGCGCGGTCATCGCCCACGCGTACGAACAGCATGTTGGTGTCGTGGCGCATCACGTCGGCGCCAATCTCGCGCAGCTGCGCCGCCATCCACGCGGCGTTGTCGTGATCGTCCTTCAGGCGCGCCACGTTATTTTTCAGGGCATACAGCCCGGCAGCCGCCAGAATACCCGCCTGACGCATGCCGCCGCCGGTCATTTTACGCCAGCGGTTGGCGCGCTTGATGTAGTCCGCGTCGCCCACAAGCAGAGAGCCCACCGGCGTGCCCAGCCCTTTTGAGAGGCAGATGGTGAACGAGTCGCAGTATTGCGCAATCTCTTTCAGCTCGCAGCCATACTCCACGACGGCGTTAAAGATGCGCGCGCCGTCCACGTGCAGGCCGAGCCGGCGCTCGCGGGTGAATTCCCACGCTGCTTTCAGGTATTCGCGCGGCAGCACTTTGCCGTTGTGGGTGTTTTCGAGGCTGAGCAGTCGGGTGCGGGCGAAGTGAATATCGTCAGCTTTGATTTTCGCCGCGACTTTATCGAGCGGCAGGGAGCCGTCCGGCGCGGCGTCAATCGGCTGCGGCTGAATGCTGCCGAGCACCGCCGCGCCGCCTGCTTCATAGAGATAGTTATGCGCGCCCTGGCCGACGATATACTCTTCCCCCCGCTCGCAGTGGCTGAGCAGCGCCACCAGGTTAGCCTGCGTGCCGGTTGGCAGAAACAGGGCCGCTTCCTTGCCGCTCAGCTCTGCCGCGTAACGCTGCAGTTCGTTGACCGTTGGGTCATCGCCGTAGACGTCATCCCCGACCGGGGCGGCCATCATCTCTTCGAGCATGGCGCGGCTCGGGCGGGTTACGGTATCACTGCGTAAATCGATCATGGCATGTCCTTATTATTAAAAAGGCGATGCCAGATGTTTTACCTGAGCCAGTTGGTTTTTGCCAGTTCGATCACCTCGTCGCCGCGCCCGCTGATGATGGCGCGCAGCATATACAGGCTAAAGCCTTTGGCCTGTTCAAGCTTGATCTGCGGCGGGATCGCCAGCTCTTCTTTGGCGACGACGACATCCACCAGCACCGGGCCGTCGATGGAAAATGCGCGCTGCAGGGCTTCATCCACCTCTGAGGCTTTCTCCACGCGAATACCGGTGATACCGCAGGCCTCGGCGATGCGTGCGAAGTTGGTGTCTTGCAGCTCGGTGCCGTCCGTGAGATAGCCTCCGGCCTTCATCTCCATCGCCACGAAGCCCAGCACGCTGTTGTTAAAGACCACGATTTTCAGCGGGAGCTTCATCTGCACCACCGACAGGAAATCCCCCATCAGCATGCTGAACCCGCCGTCGCCGCACATCGCCACCACCTGACGCTCCGGGGCCGTCGCTTTTGCGCCCAGCGCCTGCGGCATGGCGTTGGCCATCGAGCCGTGGTTGAACGAGCCGAGCAGGCGACGCTTGCCGTTCATCTTCAGATAGCGTGCCGCCCAGACGGTTGGCGTGCCCACGTCGCAGGTGAAGATGGCGTCGTCGTCCGCGAAATGACTGATCTGCTGCGCCAGATACTGCGGGTGAATCGCTTTGTCGCTCGGTTTGGCGAGGTCGTCCAGCCCCTTGCGGGCGTCGCGATAGTCGCTCAGGGCCTTATCAAGGAACTTGCGGTCCGTTTTTTCTTCAAGCAGCGGCAGCAGGGCGGCAAGCGTGGATTTGATGTCGCCCACCAGCGCCATATCGATCTTGCTGTGCGCGCCGATGCTGGCCGGGTTGATATCAATCTGAATGATTTTGGCATCCGTCGGGTAGAACGCGCGATACGGGAATTGGGTGCCGAGCAGGATCAGCGTGTCGGCGTTCATCATGGTGTGGAAGCCGCTGGAGAAACCGATCAGACCGGTCATCCCCACATCAAAGGGGTTGTCGTACTCGACGTGCTCTTTGCCGCGCAGGGCGTGGACAATAGGGGCCTTAAGCTTACCCGCAAATTCAAGCAGCTCCTTGTGCGCGCCCGCGCAGCCGCTGCCGCACATCAGGGCGATATTGCTGGAGTAACGCAGCAGCTGAGCCAGCTTTTTCAGCTCCTCTTCCGCAGGCCTCACCACCGGCTGTGGGGCGTGATACCAGTGGGTGCTGGCCCCTTCTGGCGCAGCCTTGAGGGCCACATCGCCCGGGATAACGACTACAGAAACGCCGCGGTTCAGCACGGCCTTGCGCATGGCGATCGCCAGCACCTGCGGGATCTGCTCCGGGGATGAAACCAGCTCGCAATAGTGGCTGCATTCACGGAACAGCTCCTGCGGATGCGTCTCCTGAAAATAGCCGCTGCCGATTTCGGAAGAGGGGATGTGGGCGGCAATCGCCAGCACCGGCACGTGATTGCGGTGACAGTCGAACAGCCCGTTGATCAGATGCAGGTTGCCGGGACCGCACGATCCGGCGCAGACGGCCAGTTCCCCCGTAAGCTGTGCTTCAGCGCCTGCGGCGAAGGCGGCAACCTCTTCATGGCGGGTGGGCATCCATTCGATAGTCTTCATCTTGTTGAGGCTGTCGCTAAGTCCGTTCAGGGAATCGCCGGTTACGCCCCAGATACGTTTCACGCCAGCCTGTTCGAGCGTTTTCGCTATATATGCAGCCACGGTTTGTTTCATGGTTGTCCGTCTCCTTTTTGTGATATCGCTTACAAGCTTAGAAGAAAGTCTCCGTATTGCCCGTCGCATCCCCCCAATTAAAAGGTGCTTTTCATGCGCAATTATTCGGCATAATCTGGTGTTACCTCGGTAAAAACAGGAATTATTTCAAATGGTTAAATCATTGTTAATCGCTGTTAATGAAAAGCTATCGTGCGACGATCTTGGCAAACTCTTGTTACGACTTGCCGTCGGCGGGCTGATGCTTTTTCACGGTTTGCACAAGCTTTTTGGCGGCGTGGGCTTTATTAGCGGCATGCTGGTGGAAAAAGGGCTGCCGGGATTTATCGCCTACGGCGTGTTGGTTGGCGAAGTGGTGGCACCGATCATGATTATTGTCGGGCTCTTTACGCGTCCTGCTGCGCTGGTGCTGGCCTTTACGATGATTGTTGCGTGGCTGATGGTGGGAATGGGGGAAACGCTCGCCCTCGATAAGGTAGGCGCATGGGCGATTGAAAGCCTGGTGTACTTCTTTATCGGCTCGCTGGCGGTCGCGTTTTTAGGGGCGGGGCGGTTTGCGCTGGGTAAAGCGCCCGCGTGGCGGTGAGGTTGTTGTAGGTCGGGTAAACGCAGCGTCACCCGACAAAAAGCCCGGTGGCGCTGACGCTTACCGGGCCTACGATCGAACGCTTACCGTTTATGCGAGGACCAGATCGCCCTGTGGATGGCATGAGCACGCCAGCACGTAACCCTCGGCAATTTCCGCGTCGGACAGCGTCATGGTGCTGGTGACGGTGTACTCCCCGGAAACCACCTTCGTCTTACAGCAGCCGCACACGCCCGCACGACAGGCAGCCACTACCGGCACCTTGTTGCTTTCCAGCGCCTCCAGCAGCGTGGTCCCCACGCGGCCAAAGAAGGTCTGCGCAGGCTGCAGTTTGGTGAAGGTAATGCCGCTTGTTGCCGCTTCCGCCACCGGCGTGAAGAACTGCTCTTTGAAGAAGCGGGTCACGCCAAGCGCTTTCACCTCTTTCTCCACGATATCCATGTACGGCGCCGGGCCGCAGGTCATCACGGTGCGGTTCGCGATATCCGGTACGCTTTGCAGCAGCTCGCGGCTCAGGCGACCGGGCACAAAGCCGTGGGTCGCGTTGTGCTCCGCCACCAGCGTCACCGGATAATCACGCCATTCCCCGGCAAAAATCACATCTTCCGGGGAACGGACGCTGAAGATCGACTGCACATCGGCCTGCGGGCGATTTTTTGCCAGCCAGCGGCGCATCGACATAATTGGCGTTACGCCACAGCCCGCCGCCAGCAGCAGGAATTTATCGTCCGTCTTATCGTCACAGGTGAATTCCCCCTGCGCGTCGGACAGCCAGATATAATCCCCGCGCTTGACGTCCCGCGTCAGCCACTGAGAGCCCGCGCCGTCGTCAATGCGGCGGACGGTGAGCGTAATGTACTCGCTCACGCCCGGCGTGGAGGAGATCGTGTAGGCGCGCAGCGTATCCGCCGAATTGCGAACGCTGACCAGCGCGTACTGGCCTGCACGGTACGGATAGTAGTCATGGCACAGCAGCGACAGCGTCCACACATCCGGCGTCTCCTGATGGATGTGATGAACCTGCATCCGCCACGGACATTGTGAGGTTGGCATGGTCATGAATAACTCCTTACGCGCTCAGCAGCTGTTTCATATCATCTTCAACGTTGGTCACGGAACGCAGGCCGAATTTCTCGTTCAGCACCGCCAGCAGGTCCGGCGTCAGGAAGCCAGGCGCGGTCGGGCCGGTCACGATGTTGGTGACGCCGAGAGAGAGCAGGGTCAGGAGGATGACAATCGCTTTCTGCTCGAACCATGACAGCACCAGCGACAGCGGCAGGTCGTTCACGCCGCAGCCCAGTTTCTCCGCCAGGGTGACCGCCAGAATGATGGCCGAGTAAGCATCGTTACACTGGCCTGCATCGATCAGACGCGGCAGACCTTCGATGTCGCCGAAGTCCAGCTTGTTGAAACGGTATTTGCCGCACGCCAGGGTCAGGATCAGGCAGTCTTCCGGCACGCTGGTGGCGAAATCGGTGAAGTAGTTACGCTCGCCGCGCGCGCCGTCGCAGCCGCCGACGAGGAAGATGTGGCGCAGCTTTTCACGGCTGACGAGATCGATCAGCGAATCAGCGGCACCCAGCAGGGTTTCACGACCGAAGCCGACGGTAATAAGGTGCGGGATCTCGCTGTACGGGAAGCCTGCCATCTGCTGCGCCTGGGCGATAACCGGACCGAAATCGTCACCTTCAAGATGGCTCACGCCCGGCCAGCCAACGATGCTGCGGGTCCAGATGCGGTCATCGTACGCGCCGACGGTCGGGTCGATGATGCAGTTAGAGGTCATCACGATAGGGCCAGGGAAGCGGGCGAACTCCACCTGCTGGTTCTGCCAGCCGCTGCCGTAGTTACCGATGAGATGCTTAAATTTACGCAGCTCCGGGTAGCCGTGCGCCGGCAGCATTTCGCCGTGGGTATAAACGTTAACGCCGGTGCCTTCGGTTTGCTTCAGCAGGTTGTAGAGATCTTTCAGGTCGTGACCGGAAATCAGAATGCACTTGCCTTCGGTTGCCTTGACGTTGACCTGCGTCGGCGTCGGGTGGCCGTAGGTGCTGGTTTCACCGGCATCCAGAATGCTCATCACGCGGAAGTTCATCTGGCCGATTTCCATTGAGCACTCAAGCAGGGCGTTCATATCGGCAGGCCAGGTGCCCAGCCACGCCATGATTTTGTGGTACTGGGCATAAATCTCATTGTCGTACTGACCCAGAACGTGCGCGTGCTCCATATAGGCCGCAGCGCCTTTCAGGCCGTACAGGCACAGCAGGCGCAGGCCGAGAATGTTCTCGCCAATCGCCGCTTTGTCTTTATTCGGGGTGAATTCTGCCGCCTGACGCTGGAGGTCGCCCAAATCGTCGCTGACCAGCTGAAGTTCTGACATCGGGTTTTCCACGCGAGCGGAGGCATCCGCCTTCAGGCACTGGGCTTTCAGCGCCTCACGCAGGGCAATCGCTTCGCGGGCGTAGCCGACAATGCGCGGAGAGTCGAAGTTAACGTTGGTCAGCGTGGAGAAAAACGCGCGCGGGGCGAAGCTGTCGACGTAGTGGTCGACAATACCGTATTCGCGGGCTTTGAACGCCCATGCGGAAAGGCCTTGCAGAGCCGCAATCAGCAGGTCCTGCAGGTCAGATGTTTCTGCGGTTTTGCCGCACATACCCTGTGCGTAAGAGCAGCCATTGCCTGCCGGGGTACGGATGGTTTGTTCACATTGCACACAAAACATAATCACACCTGTTAAAGTTATATTTGATATACATGTTTAAGATTATGCCTGTGCCAGAACGGAGAAAAGGGCTTTCTGCTACAAAATAGAGGGAGATTGATTTAGCGCAATTTTGGCGGCAGGAAACCTACCGCCAAAGAAGTATCAGGCAGAGAAGAAGGCCATCAGGACCGGAACCAGCAGGCTTAAAATAAAGCCGTGCACGATAGCCGCGGGAACCATCTCCAGACCTCCGGAGCGTTGTAGTACCGGCAGGGTAAAGTCCATCGACGTCGCGCCGCACAGACCCAGCGCGGTAGAACGACTGCGGCGAACCAGGCTCGGGATCAGCATGATGGCAATCAGCTCGCGCGCCAGATCGTTAAAGAAGGCGGCGCTGCCGATCACCGGTCCGAATGATTCGGTCAGCAGAATACCGGAGAGCGAATACCAGCCAAAACCGGACGCCATCGCCAGGCCGGTTTTCAGGGGAAGATCGAGAATAAAGGCGTTGATGACGCCCGCCACCATTGAACTGGCAACAACCATAACCGCAACCATCATTCCCCGACGGTTGAGGACAATTTGTTTCAGCGTCATGCCATTATTTCGCAGCTGAATACCGATCAGGAACAGCAGGAAGATCAGCGTATATTCACTGGCCTCAGTCGCGTGCTGTAAAAATGCCCAACCGGTCAGCCCAAGAAGAAAACCGAGCACCACGACGCCGCATAATTTTAATGATTCAAGCGCCATTGCAATTCGTGAAGGGAGTTTTTCCTGATGATGGTGATTTTTCCATGGAATAGTGCGTTCCAGCCACAGCAGCGCGGCAATATTGCACAGCAAAATAACCACTACGGTGACGACAGAATAATGGAGGATGGAGAGTAAATTCGCCGATAAGTTGTCCAGAAATGCCAGGCTAATCCCCATAAAGAAAAGAATAACGTAGACAATCCAGCTCAGGAATCGATTAATGAGCCTTAATGCGGATTCACGATGCAGCGGAATAAGATAGCCCACGATCAAGGGCAGCAAAATGATGAGGAGTCCTGAAAACATGAACAGCCGGTCCTTTTTGAGTATCGGTTAAGCGCCAGTGACACTACCCAATAAAGGCTGTTCAGTAAAGCGGCAAAAGAAAGCCGGGCGGCTACGCCTTACCCGGCTTGTGTCTACGTGGGGTGTACGGCCTGTAGCCCTCACCCCGGCCCTCTACCACGGGGAGAGGGAGGAAAGATTAATCGCGTTTTTCCAGCAGGGTGCGATACAGCACGCCACCCAGAATACCGCCGATAACTGGCATCACCCAGAACAGCCACAGCTGCTCAAGCGCCCAGCCGCCCTGGAAGATGGCGACGGCGGTACTGCGTGCCGGGTTAACGGAGGTGTTGGTGACCGGAATAGAAATCAGGTGGATAAGCGTCAGCGCCAGACCAATGGCAATCGGGGCAAAACCGGCTGGGGCGTGTTTGTCCGTTGCGCCGTGGATCACCAGCAGGAAGCCTGCGGTCAGCACGATTTCAATCACAATGGCAGACAGCATGGAGTAGCCGCCCGGAGAGTGTTCGCCAAAGCCGTTAGAGGCAAAGCCGCTGGCCGCCGCGTCGAAGCCGGCTTTACCGCTGGCAATCACGTACAGAACGCCCGCCGCGATAATACCGCCAACCACCTGCGCCACAATATAGCCAATCACGTCTTTCGCCGGGAAACGGCCGCCCGCCCATAAACCTAACGTCACTGCCGGGTTAAAATGACCGCCGGAAATATGCCCCACGGCAAACGCCATGGTTAATACGGTTAAACCAAACGCCAGCGCGACGCCGACAAAACCGATACCTAATTCCGGGAATGCTGCTGCCAGAACGGCGCTACCGCAGCCACCAAATACCAGCCAGAATGTACCAAAGCATTCTGCTGCCAATTTTCTAAACATAACCACCTCAAATAATTATCCGCACGCATTCCCGCGCGCGGGATATATCGCCATAAAGGGATGACGACTCAAAGAGCCCGTATTTTAAAAACCAACAACACCCCTTCGCCACTTAAATAAATTCGATTAATTTGATTTAAGGCAATGTGATGTCAATCCTTGTTCAAACTGGAGGTAAATAGAGCATAGTCCAATTTGCGGGCGGTAGTATCTTGCGAGATGTGGGTTATTTCAAATGAAACCTGATGGATAAATTCTGAATTTTTCGTGCTTCCGCCAGGTTATGGAGGCGGATTGCAGTGTCAAGCCCGTCTGCATCCCGCTATACTGCTGATAACTTGAAGGAAAAAGTGATCATATCGCGGGGGATTTATGCTTCTCGAACGTGTGGAAATTGTCGGGTTTCGCGGTATTAACCGCCTGTCGCTGCAGCTGGAGCAAAACAACGTCCTGATCGGCGAGAACGCGTGGGGTAAGTCCAGCCTGCTGGATGCGTTGACGCTACTGCTTTCGCCCGAGGACGATCTGTATCACTTCGTCCGCGACGATTTCTGGTTCCCGCCCGGCGACGTGACGGGGCGCGAGAAGCACCTGCATATCATCCTGACGTTCCGCGAATCCGAACCCGGACGTCACCGCGTGCGTCGCTTCCGCCCGCTGTCACCCTGCTGGGTGCCGTGCGATGACGGTTTCCACCGGATTTTCTATCGGCTGGAAGGCGAGATGGCGGAGAACGAGGGGGTACTCACCCTGCGTGATTTTCTCGATGAGAAAGCCAACCCGATCCCGCTGGACAATATCGACGATCTGGCCCGCCACCTGATCCGCCTGACGCCGGTGTTACGCCTGCGCGATGCACGCTTTATGCGGCGTATTCGTAACGGAACCGTACCCAATATGCCGGAAGTGGAAGTCACCGCCCGCGAGCTGGATTTTCTGGCCAGAGAGCTGGTGTCGCGTCCGCAGAATCTGACGGATGGTCAAATTCGTCAGGGATTGTCCGCAATGGTGCAACTCCTTGAGCACTATTTTTCCGAGCAGGGCACGTCGGAATCGCGCCACCGTCTGATGCGCCGCCGCTCTCATGATGAGCAGCGAAGCTGGCGTTACCTCGACATCATTAACCGGATGATCGACCGGCCCGGCGGTCGCACCCATCGGGTGATTTTGCTGGGGCTGTTTTCAACGCTTCTGCAGGCCAAAGGCACCGTTCGTCTGGACCGGGACGCCCGGCCGCTGCTGCTGGTGGAAGACCCGGAAACGCGCCTGCATCCCATCATGCTCTCTGTGGCATGGCATCTGCTGAATCTGTTGCCGCTACAGCGCATTACGACCACCAATTCCGGGGAATTATTATCGCTGACGCCGGTAGAACACGTCTGTCGCCTGGTGCGTGAATCCTCCCGCGTCTCCGCTTTCCGGCTTGGGCCGGGCGGTTTGAACGCGGAAGACGGGCGGCGCATCGCGTTTCATATTCGCTTTAATCGGGCGTCGTCGCTCTTTGCCCGCTGCTGGCTGCTGGTGGAGGGGGAGACGGAAACCTGGGTCATCAACGAGCTGGCGCGCCAGTGCGGCCACCATTTTGATGCGGAAGGCATTAAGGTGATCGAATTCGCCCAGTCGGGATTAAAGCCGCTGATAAAATTTGCCCGCCGGATGGGGATCGAGTGGCACGTGCTGGTAGACGGTGATGAGGCGGGTAAAAAATATGCCTCGACCGTGCGGAGCCTGCTGAATAACGAGCGCGAGGAAGAGCGCGACCATTTAACCATGCTGCCCGCGATGGACATGGAACACTTTATGTATCGGCAGGGGTTCGACGACGTCTTCCACCGAATTGCCATGGTGCCGGTCGATGTCCCAATGAACATGCGGCGGGTGATCGCCAAAGCCATTCACCGTTCGTCAAAACCGGATTTAGCCATTGAAGTGGCGACGGAAGCGGGGAGGCGGGGCGTGGAGGCGGTACCGACCCTGCTGCGGAAGATGTTCTCCCGCGTGCTGTGGCTGGCACGCGGGAAAGCGGATTAGCGCTGGGTCGCCTGTTTCACCTGCTGAATCAGGCTATCCAGCAGTTCGTAGCGGCGGCGATATTCGGAACGTTTTTTGCTGGCAATCTCTTCCATCGGTTTACGCGGCATGACGAGCGGCAGCATAAAGTTACCGTTGTCCTGCTTTTCACCGCCGATGGAGATCCAGAAACTGTCGTAATCGGCCAGCAGTTTCCCCTCTTTTTTCTTGCGGTAGCGCCAGCTGCGATAAATATGGGTATCGTTACTGACGGCGACTATTTGCTCTACCGGGAACGCGGCGCCGAGCGTCATTGCGGCCTCGACCAGCAGACGTTTCGGGAACAGACCGTGGCAGGCTTTCGTCGCACCCTGGATCAGCTCGTGGGGAACAAGCGCTTTTGCGCCCTGCAAACCGCCAATGAACAGCGTTGATTTTCCCTCAAACTGGCATAGCGTAAAGGTCATCTCCGCCAGCGCCGTATTTTGACTGTCACAGAAAACGAGGGTAGCTTCTCCCTCTTTATCCATAAACGCGTCGGCACACAGGCGGACGGTAAATTGCTGTTCATCTTTTCCGGTTAAGGTCAGCAGAGTCACGCCCTGCTTTGAAAGGTAACCATGAGTCAGCGTCGCCGGCAGCTGGCGGCACATCATCTGATAGTGCCAGGACAGCGATTCCAGCGCACGCTGTCGATCCATATTGACCGTCAGCCACGGACGATGAAGGCGACACGGCAGCCCCGGCTGAACCTGGAGCATTTGCATCAGGTGCGGATGTTTCGCAAGATCAGACAGCAGGCGAGCGGTGCTGAGCGGTGTCGCCAGTGAACGCAGCATGAACTTACGTCGGTAGGCGGTTTTTTCCCATGCCAGCCCGGGTGCGATCTCACCAAAAGCCAGGTTTTTGAAGAGTTGCCAGCCGGTTTTTGGCTGCGGCAGGTTTGAAAGTGATGTATCGACGATAGAAGACATGGTAGATCCTAATCCTTTTGGAATATCGCTATTTCAACAGGGGAAATGTCAACGTCTCGTAAACAAATTAGGACGATTTCGGAGAACAGGGGTTTCGTTGAGGAGTCGTTTAGATAGAATCAACATTTATAATTGCCAGAACATTTATTTGGAATATTTATGAACCTCAAGGGAAAACGCAGAACGCTGTTTCTGCTGCTGGCGGTCGCGGTTTTAGCCGGTGGGTACTGGCTATGGCAGGTGCTGAATGCGCCGGTGCCGCAGTATCAGACGCTGATTGTTCGCCCGGGCGAACTGCAGCAAAACGTCCTCGCGACGGGCAAGCTTGACGCGCTGCGCAAGGTTGACGTCGGCGCTCAGGTCAGCGGCCAGCTGAAAACGCTGTCGGTTGAGATTGGCGACAAGGTGAAAAAAGGCCAGCTGCTCGGCGTTATCGATCCTGAGCAGGCTGAGAACCAGATCCGCGAGGTGGAAGCCACGCTGATGGAGCTGCGCGCGCAGCGTGCGCAGGCGCTGGCAGAGCGTAACCTGGCTCAGGTAACGCTGACCCGTCAGCAGGCGCTGGCCAAAACCCAGGCTATTTCAAAACAGGATTTAGATACTGCCACCACAGAACTGGCGGTCAAACAGGCGCAAATTGGCACGATTGACGCGCAGATCAAACGCAACCAGGCCTCACTGGATACGGCAAAAACCAACCTCGACTACACCAAAATCGTCGCGCCGATGGCGGGCGAAGTCACCCAGATCACCACGCTGCAGGGCCAGACGGTGATTGCCGCGCAGCAGGCGCCAAACATTCTGACGCTGGCTGACATGAGCACCATGCTGGTCAAAGCCCAGGTCTCAGAGGCGGATGTTATCCATCTTAAGCCCGGACAAAACGCCTGGTTTACGGTGCTGGGCGACCCGCAGACGCGCTACGAAGGCGTGCTGAAAGACATTCTGCCGACGCCGGAAAAAGTTAACGACGCTATCTTCTACTATGCCCGCTTTGAGGTGCCAAACCCGCAGGGCGTGCTGCGTCTGGACATGACCGCACAGGTGCATATCCAGCTGACCGGCGTGAAGAACGTGCTGACCATTCCGCTCTCTGCGCTCGGCGAGTCCGCCGGGGATAGCCGTTATAAAGTGAAAGTGCTGCGCAACGGCGAAACGCGCGAGCGTGAGGTCGTGATCGGCGCGCGCAACGACACCGACGTGGTGGTGGTGAAAGGTCTGGAAGAGGGCGAGGAGGTTGTTGTCAGCGAAAGCCTGCCCGGAGCCGCTAAATGACGGCGCTGCTTGAGCTGAATAACATTCGTCGCAGCTATCCGTCAGGCGACGGTCCGGTGGAGGTGCTGAAGGGCATCTCCCTGCGCGTGGAAGCGGGCGAGATGGTGGCGATTGTCGGGGCATCGGGTTCCGGTAAATCGACGCTGATGAACATTCTCGGCTGTCTGGATAAACCGACCAGCGGTACCTATCGCGTGGCCGGGACGGATGTCTCCACGCTGGACGGCGACGCGCTGGCGAAGCTGCGTCGGGAACATTTCGGCTTTATCTTCCAGCGTTACCATTTGCTTTCTCACCTGAATGCGGCGCAGAACGTGGAAGTGCCTGCGGTGTATGCGGGCGTCGAGCGGAAAAAGCGACTTGAGCGCGCGCAGATGCTGCTGACGCGTCTGGGGCTGGCGGAGCGGGTGGAGTACCAGCCCTCGCAGCTGTCCGGCGGCCAGCAGCAGCGCGTGAGTATTGCCCGTGCTCTGATGAACGGCGGGCAGGTGATCCTCGCGGATGAACCGACCGGGGCACTTGACAGCCATTCCGGCGAAGAGGTGATGGCGATCCTTCACCAGCTTCGCGATCAGGGCCACACTGTCATCATTGTTACCCACGATCCGCAGGTGGCGGCGCAGGCGGAACGCATTATCGAGATCCACGACGGCGAGCTGGTCAGCAACCCGCCGCCGCGTGAGTCCAGGGCTGCGGCGCCGAAAGAAGCGCTGCCGGCATCAACCGGCTGGGGGCAGTTCTCCAGCGGCTTTCGCGAAGCGCTGACCATGGCCTGGCTGGCGATGGCGGCCAACAAAATGCGTACCCTGTTGACGATGCTCGGCATCATTATCGGTATCGCCTCGGTGGTGTCGATCGTGGTGGTGGGCGACGCGGCGAAGCAGCTGGTGCTGGCCGATATTCGCGCCATCGGCACCAACACCATTGATGTCTATCCCGGCAAAGACTTTGGCGACGACGAGCCGCAGTATCAGCAGGCGCTGAAATACGACGATCTGGCGGCGATTCAAAAGCAGCCGTGGGTGAACTCCGCCACGCCTGCGGTTTCGCAGAACCTGCGTCTGCGCGTGGGCAACGTTGACGTGGCCGCCAGCGCTAACGGCGTGAGCGGAGACTATTTCAACGTCTACGGCATGACCTTCAGCGAAGGCGCTACCTTCAACGCCGAGCAGCTGGCGGGCAGGGCGCAGGTGGTGGTGCTGGACGCGAACTCGCGCAGGCAGCTCTTCCCAAACAAAGCCAACGTGGTGGGCGAAGTGATTCTGGTCGGCAACATGCCTGCCACGGTCATCGGCGTGGCGGAAGAGAAGCAGTCGATGTTTGGCAGCAGTAAGATCCTGCGCGTCTGGCTGCCCTACACCACCATCTCAGGGCGGATTATGGGGCAGTCCTGGCTCAACTCCATCACCGTACGCGTGAAGGAGGGCTACGACAGCGCGCTGGCCGAACAGCAGCTTGAACGGCTGTTAACCCTGCGCCACGGGAAGAAAGATTTCTTCACCTGGAATATGGACGGCCTCTTGAAAACGGCGGAAAAGACCACACGTACTCTTCAGCTGTTCCTCACGCTGGTGGCGGTGATTTCGCTGGTCGTCGGCGGCATCGGGGTGATGAATATCATGCTGGTGTCGGTAACCGAACGTACCCGGGAGATCGGCATTCGCATGGCGGTCGGCGCCCGGGCCAGCGACGTGCTGCAGCAGTTTTTGATTGAAGCGGTGCTGGTGTGTCTGGTTGGCGGGGCGATGGGTATTGCGCTCTCGATGATGATCGCGTTTGCGCTTCAGCTCTTTTTACCCGGCTGGGAGATTGGCTTCTCGCCGGTTGCCATTATTACCGCATTTTTGTGTTCGACCTTTACCGGCATTTTGTTTGGCTGGTTGCCCGCCCGCAACGCGGCGCGGCTGGATCCGGTGGACGCGCTGGCTCGGGAATAACCCGAAAATAAAAATGCCAGCCGATCGGGCTGGCATTTTGACTGCGGGATGTACACAATAAAACAGAGAGCTATGCAACCGTCTCTGCTTCAACGGGTACGATTAGGCTGGCATGATTGCCTTTTGGTCCCTGATGTACATCGAACCGGACGGACTGCCCGGCTTTGAGCGTTCTGTAACCATCCATCTGAATGGTGGAATAGTGAGCGAAGATATCCTCGCCGCCGCCTTCGGGGCAGATGAAGCCAAACCCTTTGGCGTTGTTGAACCACTTAACAGTACCCATTTCCATGCTTCGACATCCTTCGTAAATCTTATAAGTTAAGATGGAATGAACCGGTGGTGGAGTGGGGGCTGTTCAAAACCTCGCCATCTCACGCTTGTACAATTTAGAGAAACGAAAGAAGTCGTCAAGCGTTTGGCGCTGGAGATGGGACAATAATCAACCAAAGTTTGAAGCAGTTAACGCTATTGCAACAGTTTGTGACAGACATCGCGGATGACAGTAATAGATGATTGTTATCTAACATCTGAGGTAGATTCAAAGTGGTTATGCATAATGGGTAAGACCAACGATTGGCTGGATTTCGACCAGCTGGCGGAAGACAAAGTGCGCGACGCGCTAAAACCGCCATCTATGTATAAAGTTATGTTAATGAACGATGATTACACGCCGATGGAATTTGTTATTGACGTGCTACAAAAGTTCTTTTCTTATGATGTAGAACGTGCAACGCAACTGATGCTTACCGTTCATTATCGTGGCAAAGCTATCTGCGGCATCTTCACAGCCGAAGTGGCGGAAACCAAAGTGGCGATGGTGAACGACTATGCGAGGGAGAACGAGCATCCGTTGCTGTGTACGCTGGAAAAGGCCTGATAAGGCATAAAATTGGGGGAGGTGCCTATGCTCAATCAAGAACTGGAACTCAGTTTAAACATGGCTTTCGCCAGAGCGCGTGAGCACCGACATGAGTTTATGACCGTCGAGCATTTACTGCTCGCACTGCTTAGCAACCCATCTGCCCGCGAAGCGCTGGAAGCCTGCTCCGTGGATCTGGTGGCGCTACGTCAGGAACTCGAAGCCTTCATCGAACAAACCACACCGGTGCTGCCAGCCAGTGAAGAAGAGCGCGACACGCAGCCGACGCTCAGCTTCCAGCGCGTGCTGCAGCGCGCGGTATTCCACGTCCAGTCTTCCGGGCGTAGCGAAGTGACTGGCGCAAACGTCTTAGTCGCCATCTTCAGCGAGCAGGAGTCACAGGCTGCCTACCTGCTGCGCAAACACGAAGTCAGCCGCCTCGACGTGGTTAACTTTATTTCTCACGGAACGCGCAAAGACGAGCCTAACCAGGCATCGGATTCCAGCAATCAGGTCAATAACAATGAAGAGCAAGCAGGCGGGGAGGATCGTATGGAAAACTTCACCACCAACCTTAACCAGCTTGCTCGCGTTGGCGGTATCGACCCGCTGATTGGTCGCGATAAAGAGCTGGAGCGCGCGATCCAGGTGCTGTGCCGTCGCCGCAAGAACAACCCGCTGCTGGTGGGTGAGTCAGGCGTGGGTAAAACCGCGATTGCCGAAGGGCTTGCCTGGCGCATTGTGCAGGGTGACGTGCCGGAAGTGATTGCCGACTGCACCATCTACTCGCTGGATATCGGCTCGCTGCTGGCGGGCACAAAATACCGCGGTGATTTTGAAAAACGCTTCAAGGCGCTGTTGAAACAGCTGGAGCAGGACACCAACAGCATCCTGTTTATCGATGAGATCCACACCATCATCGGCGCAGGTGCGGCCTCCGGTGGCCAGGTGGATGCCGCGAACCTGATCAAACCGCTGCTCTCCAGCGGCAAGATCCGCGTGATTGGCTCCACGACCTACCAGGAGTTCAGCAACATCTTTGAGAAAGACCGTGCGCTGGCGCGTCGCTTCCAGAAAATCGACGTGACCGAACCGTCCGTCGAGGAAACGGTGCAGATCATCAACGGCCTGAAGCCGAAGTACGAAGCGCACCACGACGTGCGTTACACTGCGAAAGCGGTCCGTGCCGCGGTGGAGCTGGCGGTGAAATACATCAACGACCGTCATCTGCCGGATAAGGCGATTGACGTGATTGATGAGGCAGGGGCGCGTGCGCGCCTGATGCCGGCCAGCAAGCGTAAGAAAACCGTTAACGTGGCGGATATTGAGTCCGTGGTGGCCCGCATCGCGCGTATCCCTGAGAAGAGCGTTTCTCAGAGCGACCGCGACACGCTGCGCACCCTCGGCAATCGCCTGAAAATGCTGGTCTTTGGTCAGGATAAAGCCATTGAGGCCTTAACCGAAGCGATCAAGATGGCCCGCGCCGGGCTGGGGCATGACCACAAGCCTGTCGGTTCCTTCCTGTTCGCTGGCCCGACCGGCGTGGGGAAAACCGAGGTGACGGTTCAGCTCTCCAAAGCGCTGGGCATTGAGCTGCTGCGCTTTGATATGTCCGAGTATATGGAGCGTCACACCGTCAGCCGTTTGATTGGTGCGCCTCCGGGCTACGTGGGCTTTGACCAGGGCGGCCTGCTCACCGACGCGGTGATCAAGCATCCGCACGCGGTCCTGCTGCTCGATGAAATCGAGAAAGCGCACCCGGACGTGTTCAACATCCTGCTGCAGGTGATGGACAACGGGACGCTGACCGACAACAACGGGCGCAAGGCGGACTTCCGCAACGTGGTGCTGGTGATGACCACCAACGCCGGCGTGCGTGAAACCGAGCGTAAATCCATCGGCCTGATCCACCAGGATAACAGCACCGATGCGATGGAGGAGATCAAGAAGATCTTCACGCCGGAGTTCCGTAACCGTCTGGACAACATTATCTGGTTCGATCATCTGTCTACCGAGGTGATCCATCAGGTTGTGGACAAGTTCATCGTCGAGCTGCAGGTTCAGCTGGATCAGAAAGGCGTGTCGCTGGAAGTGAGCCAAGAGGCCCGCAACTGGCTGGCCGAGAAAGGCTACGACCGTGCGATGGGGGCCCGTCCGATGGCGCGCGTGATTCAGGACAACCTGAAGAAACCGCTGGCGAACGAGCTGCTGTTTGGCTCGCTGGTGGACGGCGGTCAGGTGACCGTGGCGCTGGATCAGGCGAAGAACGAACTGACGTACGATTTCCAGAGTGCGGCGAAGCACAAGCCGGAAGCGGCTCACTGAGTTAAACGTTAATGTAAAAAACCGGGCATTTGCCCGGTTTTTTTATGCCTGCCAAGGTAAAAGCAAAACGACAACAGTGTTGTCGTTTTTAGGGTTTTCTCCCTCTCCCTGTGGGAGAGGGTTGGGGTGAGGGCAACAGACCACAGAGGAATTTTGCGAGGCGCTTTCCAGTTTCTTTCGAAGTCAGTTGCTGGATAAATCCACAGTAATAAAATGGCGGCGCACCTGCAAAATCAGGTGTCAGGATTGGCGTCCTGATTACACACGAGAAATGATGTTGATACGTCAACTATCATCAGGTTCGTTCACACTTTTGAAAGCTAGCGATATAATCCGCAGACTCAATTATGGTGGGCTGAACCGGGGCTTCTTTTGAAGCGCCGATTTTCCCGTGTGGGTCGGTACGCCAAACCGGTTCAGTCTGCCACCTGAGTTGGCGTTCGGGTGGAGATCTCATCATTTCACACGGAGTCAAAATCAAATGGAACATAACAATCTTTCACTGCTTTACAGCGAACTCTCCCTTAACCCCGATCTCCCAACCCTTGCAGAGCGCTGCAAATTGCTCACTGAAATCCTCCTCGACTGCACATCACTCCCACAAACGCAGCCCGTCTGTCGCTGCCTGGGAGCGTATCTGGAAGAAATGAAATCCGGCCTCAAAGAATCAATGCGTGATTTTCAGGTGGTGGAATTTGAGGATGAAGCAGAACAACCGCGACAAAAAGAGTGGTTGCTGGAAGACACCGAAGCACAGTGTGATTACTGCCGGGCGTTAAACCACATACTGCTGGTATCGCATTTTGACCGCGATATGTTGCCGCACCTGACGGGACTGCTGCATGACATAACGCATTCGATGGCCGCAGATGTCGTTGCACCTCAAAGTGCAAAAACGGTAATTCACATTATTTCCTGACGTCGATCCGAGGCGTCGGGGGAGTTCCTCTGACGCCAAATGGATTAATCTTCGTAAAAATGGGTGTTACGGGAAGCCGTTAATAACTTTTGATGACAATAAAATAGTGCAGTTCGCTGCCGTACAGCTCGCGTTATGTAGCCCTTAACTGCCTGAATTTTCCTTCATCTGTTGGTTGTAAATACAGCCAAGACCCACTAAATGCTGGCTCACTACCCGCGCCCCAAAGTTATGACACTGTAATGACCATGGATGGGATTTCAGCCAGACAGCAAATGCAGTGCAGGATGCAAGTGAAATCAACGCGGGCTCCGCTGTACTCTGCTGTCCGGTCAGTAGGCCAATCATCTTGCATATCTTGCCATTATCCCAACGCTGCCACACATTTTTCCACCATCCCATTTTCCAGCTACCAGTAAGGCAAAATGCTTTGTCAGAGAGGTTGGCGTTTTCAATATTTTCAGACACAAACCAAAGATCGGTTTTCCCGAGTCGGACTTCTGTTGACCAGGCAGTTATAGCGCCGCCGCGCAAAACGCACTCATGGGCGAGATAATGATCGGTTACACCCGGGAAGCGTCGTTTTAATCTCTGGAAATGACTGTGTATGGTAATGACAGGACGGACCATGCTTCCGCGATCGTTTCGCTTAAGCTCGGCACTACCGTACTGAATTTCATCAAATTGACTCCGTTTAAGAAATTGCATCTCTTGCTCCCGAATAAGATCGGTGTCGCTCGACGGTAGTATCGAAGAAGGGAAAGACTTAGAATCCTGATAGAGCAATGAATCACCTGCCTTCCAGTCGCAATAGTTGGTTGTTATTTGAATAATTTTGCCGGAGTCAGCATCGGCACTGATTACAACATACAGTTTCTGTCTCGCAGAATGACCCTGAAACGGTATAACCATTGTGGTCGTTGACACCCTTGTTAGCGCAGGGAGTGAAACATGCAGATCGTGCTCGAATCCGTTAACCGCTTGCGCAAGGACCCTTTGGTTTGTCGTTTCACCAGAGTGCACCCCTTGTTCGAGCTGGGAAAGAAGGGTGATATTTTTATTCCGGCCTACAGCATTGTCATAGTGTGGAGTAAATACATAACGGCAGGTACAACATTGAAAGCGGGGTGTTCTGGCTTTTGTGTATCCATAGCGAATGATGTGCGCTGTAAAACAGCGGGGACAACCTTGTCCTGTATTTCCTAATTTTCGTTGCATGAATTGACTGAACCACTCGTCACATTCTTTGGTATTAAACAGTGGAGGAAGACTGCCACATTTTTGACATTCAAGTGCAGCGTAGCCCAGACGATAAACAGGAAAAACATAATCATTCGCATCTGGTATTCCGAGATTTGGACATGACCAGCTTTTACAAACATTGAGATCTATTTTTGGAGCGGATTCCATGGGCTTCACCAACTGATTCTGTTAGTCGTAAATTTTCGTGTCTCCCTTTTCCATATGTCGTGAGAAGGTTCACAAAATCTGTTTTTTGCTAATCGATAATGAAATTCTTTCTTTAATTCGAGAGTTTAAAAATGAAAAAAACAGTAATCGCGGTTTTATTACTATCGGGATATGCTTCGCTAAGTCCAGCGCAGGACGTTACCGTCATTTATACCAATGACCTGCATGCACATGTTGAGCCCTATAAACTCCCTTATGTTGCAGAAGGTAAAAGAGCTGTCGGTGGCTTCGCAAATATTGCGACTTACGTCAAGCAAGAAAAGCAAAAGAATAAGGCTACTTTTTATTTCGATGCTGGAGATTACTTTACCGGTCCGTACATTAGCAGCCTGACAAAAGGGCGGGCAATCATAGATATTATGAATACAATGTCATTTGATGCTGCGTCTGTCGGCAATCATGAGTTCGACCATGGATGGGATAATACGCTGATACAGCTCAGTCAGGCTAAATTCCCGATACTGTTAGGTAACGTGTTTTATAAAAATAGTAATGTCCTTTTCTGGAATAAGCCGTATACAATCCTTGAAAAGGATGGCATTAAAATTGGGGTCATTGGGTTGCATGGCGTATTCGCTTTTGATGATACCGTTTCATCGTCAATGCGTCAGGGCATTGAAGCGCGTGACGAGGTGAAATATCTCCAGCGTTATCTGGATGAACTACGTGGAAAAGTAGATATAACCGTTGCACTCATGCATGAAGGTTTCCCTGCACGCCAGTCCAGTATCGGCAATACTGATGTCAAACGCGCCCTTGATAAGGATATCCAGACGGCGAAGCAGGTGAAAGGACTGGATATTCTGATTACCGGACATGCGCATGTTGGAACACCGGAGCCGCTTAAAGTAGGTAACACGCTGGTGCTTTCGACTGACAGCGGTGGGATTGATATTGGTAAACTGGTCCTGGATGTGGATCTAAAAAAACATCACAACAAAATAAAAAGCTTCGAACTTAAAACCCTTTACGCTGATGAATGGAAACCCGATCCGGCAACTCAGAGTGTTATTGATAGCTGGAATAAAAAGCTCTCCGAAACGGTTCGCCAAAAAGTTGGAGAGACGCCTGTTACGCTTACGCGCGCCTACGGGGAATCATCTTCGCTGGGCAATTTATTTACCGATGCAATGCTTGCTGCTGCGCCTGATGCGCAACTGGCGCTCACTAATTCAGGTGGTCTGCGTGCTGATTTGAATGCCGGTCCGATAACCCTCGGCGATGTTATTAGCGCGTTCCCGTTTCCAAATGAGCTTACCGTAATGGATTTGAATGGGAAATCCTTACGAAATCTTATGGAGCACAGTGCGTCACTCACTAACGGTGTTTTGCAGATGTCGAAAGGACTGGAAATGCGCTACGACCAACATAAACCTGTCGGGCAACGCGTTGTGCTACTTACGCTTAATGGCAAGCCAATTGTAGACTCTGAAACCTATCGCGTAGCGACAAATAGTTTCCTTGCTCCTGGTGGCGATGGCTTTACTGCATTCATTGATGGTCAGAACAAACAGGTAAAAGGTGGATATAACCTTTCCAATGCGGTTATTGATTATCTGGTGAAAGGAAATAAGATCATTCCCCAACAGGTGAATGAGATGCGAGTAAAAGAAGTTACACAGTAATAATTAACAACAGGTGAATAATATGGCAATTACCTATCTTGGAATGGAACTCGCCCCTGCTAACAACCAGCTTGCGGTCTATCTGAAGTTTATAATTGATGAGGCGATAACATATTCCTATACGGTACTGGGAAGATCGACTAGCACGACAAGTTTAGACTTTACGTATTCTTCAAATGACATTGTCTCTTTACCTGAGATAAAAATTCCGGTTATTGGGCTGTATGCAAACTACCTTAACCAGGTGCAGGTTGTCTTTAAAAACCTTAGCGGAGTGGAAGTTTTTAATCAAACCATCCAGGTAAGCACACAGCAACAACTCTACCGCGATGGGACGATTTTCCATATCGATATTGAGCAAACGGATCCCGCTAACTTCACGACCGTATGGGGAAACAGTTGGTTAATGACTACCAATTGTGATGGCTACGACCGGAACGGCGATCTTCGCTGCTATTATGCTCAGCCCTACCGTAATCAGATGCTAAAAACGCATAATGGTTATTTCTATATCGGCAGTGATGAAGATGAACACTGGTATGGGCGACGCTTTTTCAAAATCGATATTTTGGGCAACGAGATTCTGGAGTTTGATTTACGTGACCGCGATGGTAACCGCTATGCTAACACACACGATCTGATTTGGGATTCCGCCGATAATCTTTTCATGATTGGTAATGATAACCCGGACCGTTCGACCAACACGATGAGACAGGACGCATCAATTTTAAAATTTGATGAAAAGACAGGCGTGATGCTGTGGGCAAAAAATTATACCCGTGCATTTGATAATACTCAGATCCTGAATAATAGCCCCACAAACGATGCTCACCTTAACTCGCTTTCCTGGATCCCCGCAGGCGAGGCAAATGCTGAAGCGATTGTTGTCCATAGTCGCTCCGCAGGCCTGACGTTTGGTATTTCTCCTGCCGACGGCAAGATATTATGGAGTATTAATACCGGGGGATTTAACAGTAATTTCGCAGCAGGACAGGGCGTTACGCAGATAGATACTTCCGGTATTGAGAGTTTTGAAAATGGCGCTCATACCGTATTCGTCACTAAAAATAGCGCTTTTGCTGGGTTAAGCAATGAGACTGAAGGAAAATTTGTTCTTTCGCTCTTTGATAATCGCTCCTGCGTTGATAATGAAGGCAATGCGGTTACTCGAGATATTACACGTGATTCAACGACTGATTCTTACAAAACCGATCCTGCGAGAGTCATGTTCTATGCTGTTGATCTCGTCGCCAATACAGCAACCCAGGCAGGTAGCATTATCCAGTTACCCTCCGATCGTGTTCCTCAGGTCACTGATTTTATGGGGGCAGCAATAGATTATGGTGACTACTATGGCATCTACACCAACCACGCACGCTCTTTCTTTATCAGCGATGCAACTGGCCATATTATTGCCACAATCTACGATCTGATTTGCTCGATGGATGGCTATCCAGAGTTCTCTGGTGAATGCTACCGGGCAAGGTTGTTTGCAAAAGACGAGCTTGATGCTTTGATAAATATAGGTTATCAGGTGGCAAACGGCTGATAGCATAGCCAGACACAGCCATTAAAAGGGCATTGCTGTCGAACAGACAGCCCTGACGCTGAATCGAACGGACAAATAATTGTTCAAATAATAGCCTGCAGCACAAAAAAGTAAGGCCGGGAAAATCCCGGCCTTAATTAATATTCATCTGCCATTACAGGCGAAAACAATTAGCGACTACGGAAGACAATGCGGCCTTTGCTCAGGTCGTACGGGGTCAGTTCAACAGTCACTTTGTCGCCCGTCAAAATGCGGATGTAGTTTTTGCGCATTTTACCGGAGATGTGCGCAGTTACCACGTGACCGTTTTCCAGCTCTACGCGAAACATGGTATTAGGCAACGTATCAAGTACGGTACCCTGCATTTCAATATTGTCTTCTTTGGCCATCTAATCCTCTGGGGTATCACTACCAAGTTTTGAACCGGCAAGATAATGCCGAAATTCATCAATTAAGTAAAGAATTGCGCGATTAAAACGCAGCAAAACAGTTTCGGCGCATTGCCCAAGCGTCACGGTACAACCGAACAGGAAGCGCATTCGTAAAGGGGAGACAACAGGATAAACGTCAGGACGTTATCTGAAGCGAGGGTCCCAAACGGCGGCGGGGCAACAGGCAGAAGCTACTCTGCGGCATAATTATAACACCCTCACAAAAAATATGCGGAAAACATTTAGGCATTGGGCATAAAGAGCGTTCTCGGTATCCAGAAGTCGCGCGGGAGCTTCTCCTGACGGCTGGTATCGAGATGTTCGATGTACTGGCGTCGCGGGATTTCAACAGCACCCAGCGAGGCCGTGTGCTCGTTGAGCACCTGACAATCGATCAGGCGTCCGCCGCGCTGGGCAAACGCCTCGCAGAAGACCAGCAGTGCGGTTTTCGAGGCGTTAACCGCACGAGAGAACATCGACTCGCCGCAAAATAGCGTGCCTTGCGCCACGCCGTACATGCCGCCGACGAGTGCTCCGCCTTCCCACACCTCGATGGAGTGGGCGTAGCCAAGCTCATGGAGCTGGTGGTAGGCAGTAATGATATCGCGGGTTATCCATGTCCCTTCATAGCGGTCTTCAGCGCAGCCTTCAATGACCTGACCAAAGGCGTGGTTGAGGGTGACGCGGTAGGGTGATTTCGCATGGAAACGCTTCATGCTGCGGCTCGCGTGAAACTGCGCTGGCCACAGCACGGCACGCGGATCGGGGGACCACCATAAAATCGGATCGCCGGGGGAAAACCAGGGAAATATACCGCGCTGGTACGCCATCAAAAGCCGTGCGGGACTGAGGTCACCACCAAGGGCCAGCAGCCCGTTGGGCTCACGCAGCGCCCCTTCCGGAGAAGGGAACGCGATGTTATGACGAGAAAGCTGGACCAGGCGCATGACAGCAAAACTCCAGTACGCGAGTAAGGACGCTACAAATATAGTCTACAGACGCTGTTTAAACTGGTAGTAGCGACCCTGTTTCGCCAACAGCTCTGCGTGACTACCTTGCTCAATAATGTGTCCGTTGTCCATCACAATTATCCGATCAAAACTCGCCAGTCCGCGCAGGCGGTGTGTGACCATCAGCACGGTTTTGCCGGTCATAACATTTGCCAGTAAATCAAGGATTTGGCTCTCGGTGGTGGCATCCAGCCCCTCGGTGGGTTCGTCGAGCAGCATCAGCGGCGCATCGTGCAGCAGCGCGCGCGCAATGGCCAGACGGCGCAGTTCACCGCCGGACAGCTGACGGCCGCCTTCGCCCAGCCAGCTGTTTAGCCCGTCGTCCTCAAGCAGTTTTTGCAGTCCGACCTGCTCCAGCACGGCGCGAAGCGCATCATCAGAGGCCTCTGGCGCGGCCAGCAGCAGGTTATCGCGCAGTGTGGCGCTAAACAGATGCACGCGCTGCGGAACGACGCTCACCGTCTTGCGCAGGGCCTGCTCGCTAAAATCAGTCAGCAACGTGTTATTAAAACGAATCTGGCCGCGCTGCGGATCCCAGGCGCGGGTCAGCAACTGCAGCAGCGTCGATTTACCGCAGCCGGTACGGCCGAGGATCGCCATCCGCTGTCCTGCATTAACAGAAAGGTTGATACCGTCCAGCGCGTTCAGCGCCTGTTTGTCATAGGCGAAGGTGACATCTTCAAGCGTCAGCGCAACCTGCTCTTGTACCGCGGTCTGCCCGGCACTGAACGTGACTTCAGGCTCCTGCTCGGCAATCTGCGTGATGCGCAGGGCAGAGGCGATCACCTGGCCCAGATGCTGGAAGGCGCCCGTTACCGGGGCCAGCGCCTCAAACGCCGCCAGCGCGCAGAAGACGAAAAGGGCAATAAGAGGACCCGGCTGTGAATTCCCCCCGACATCGCTGGAAGCCAGCCACAGCATGGCAATCACCGCCACGCCGCCGATTAACATCATCAGCGCCTGAGAGAAGGCCGTCAGCTCCGACTGGCGGCGCTGGGCCTCATGCCAGTTAAGCTCCGTACTTTCCATGCGGGCGCGATAGCGCTTGCTGGCGCCAAATATCGTCAGCTCTGCCTGCCCCTGAAGCCAGGAGGTGAGCTGCTGGCGGTAGTCTCCGCGCAGGCGCGTCAGGTTTTCCCCGGTGGATTTCCCGGCGCGGTAAAACAGCGGCGGCAGAATGATGAGCGTCAGCAGCATGATCCCGCCCAGCGTCAGCGCAACGGAAACATCCAGAACAGACAGCCCCAGCGTGACCACCACAATCACCACAAACGCGCCCACGATCGGGGAAATCACGCGCAGGTAAAGGTGATCCAGCGTGTCGACATCCGCAACGACACGGTTAAGTAACTCACCCTGACGAAAACGCGCCAGCCCGGCAGGGGAGAGGGGCAGCAGTTTGCTAAAGGTGTAGATGCGCAGGTGCTGCAGCACGCGGAAAGTGGCGTCGTGGCTGACAAGACGTTCGAAATAGCGCCCGGCTGTACGGGTGATGGCGGTACCGCGAACACCGGCAGCCGGGAGCATATAGTTGAAGCTGTATAAACCGGCAAAGCCCGCGACGGCCGAGGCCGACAGGAACCAGCCGGAAAGCGTGAGCAGGCCAATGCTGGCGAGCAGCGTGACAATCGCCAGCACAATCCCCAGCGTCAGCATCCATTTGTGGCGTTTATAGAGCGCAAGATAAGGCAGCAGAGCACGCATCAGATGTCCTCCTGACGGTTCGCCAGCAGGGCGGCAAACGGTCCCTGGGCGGCAACGAGAGAGGCGTAATCGCCTTGCTCAACAATACGGCCGTCCTCCATGACCCAGATCTGGTCCCAGTCGGCAATCCCCTCCAGCTGGTGGGTAACCATCAGGGTGGTTTGCTGCCGGGAGGCGGCGTTCAGGGCCTCCATCACGCGCTGTTCGCTGTGCGCGTCCAGGCTGGCGGCGGGCTCATCCAGCAGCATCAGCTGACAAGGATTCAACAACGCGCGGGCAACGGCCACGCGCTGCGCCTGTCCGACCGACAGCCCGGCGGACTGATCGCCGACCACGGTATCTACCCCCTGCGGAAGCAGCGGCAGAAACTCGCTGACCCAGGCGCGGTCGAGCACCGACTGCAGTTCATCTTCACGCGCGTCCGGGCGCGCCAGCAGGACGTTTTCGCGCAGCGTTGAGGCTGGAAGCTGTGGGTTTTGGCCCACCCAGCTAAGCTGTTTACGCCAGGCGTCTGGATCGAGGTTGCGCAGTTCGGTTTTGTTGATCCGCAGTGAACCCGTGTAGGCCATAAAGCCGGATAGCGCATTCAGCAGAGAACTTTTACCGGAACCGCTGGTGCCGACGAGCACCACCCGTTGTCCGGCAGGTAAGGTAAAGTTCAGCGGACCCGCGAGCACTTTGCCTTCGGGTGATAGAATAGAAAAGTCCTGCGCTTCAATCGTCACGGGGTCTTTAGCATTCAGCGTCACGTCACCCCGCTCCGGGTGTGCCAGCGGCGTTTCCAGGAACGTTTTCAGACTATCGGCTGCGCCAACTGCCTGCGCTTTGGCGTGATAGAAGGTTCCCAGATCGCGAAGCGGCTGGAAAAATTCCGGAGCCAGGATCAGCGCCAGGAAGCCGGCAGAAAGGGTTACCGCCGTGCCGTAATGGCCGAAATCCAGCGCGCCGAGATAGGAGAAGCCGAAGTAGACCGCCACGAGGGCAATCGACAGCGAGGTAAAGAACTCCAGTACACCGGAGGACAAGAAGGCAAGGCGTAACACTTCCATGGTGCGCTGACGGAAGTCCTGCGATGCCTGGCGAATGTTTTCGGTTTCTGCTTCACCGCGGCCAAAAATGCGTAACGTCTCCATGCCTCGAAGACGATCGAGGAAATGACCGCTCAGGCGACCCAGTGCCAGGAAGTTACGGCGGTTGGCATCCGCTGCCCCCATGCCGACCAGCGCCATAAACAGCGGGATCAGCGGGGCGGTGCCCATCAGAATCAGCGCAGCCATCCAGTTCACCGGGAAGATGGCGATCACGATCAGCAGCGGAACGAAGACGGCAAGGGCCATCTGCGGCAGATAGCGCGCATAGTAGTCGTGCATATCGTCAATCTGCTCAAGGATCAGCGTCGCCCAGCTACCGGCAGGTTTACCCTGGATCCACGCGGGCCCGGCTTCCTGAAGACGATCGAGCACCTGGCGGCGGATCTCGTAGCGGATGTGCTGTCCGGCGTGAAAACCGACGCGCTCACGCAGCCACACCACCCAGGCGCGCAGGATAAAAATCAGGATCAGGACAATAAAAGGCAGCAACAGCGCTTCGCGCGGGATGTTCTCCAGGATCATGTGATTAAGAATGCGGGCCAGCAGCCATGCCTGGGCAACAATCAACAGACCGCTAACGAACCCCAGGAGACGGGAAATCGTAAGCCAGCGGCGGGAAATAACGCTTTGCTGTTTCAGCCAGCGTGTTAACTCTTGTTGACGGGTTTTTTCCATTGCGTACTTTGCAGGTGACGTTATTAGAAATTGGGCAGCGCAATGTTACAACGGGGAGACAATAAAGGCGACTTATCGCCGCCTTTATTTACGTTTGTTACTGACTTGTAAAGATTATTTACCTTGTTCAGCCAGTCCATCGAGGTAGCGTTCAGCGTCCAGCGCGGCCATACAGCCGGTGCCCGCAGAGGTGATCGCCTGACGATAAATATGGTCCATTACGTCGCCAGCCGCGAACACGCCCGGGATGCTGGTCTGGGTCGCGTTACCGTGAATGCCGGACTGCACTTTGATGTAGCCGTTTTCCAGCTCCAGCTGACCGTCGAAGATCGCGGTGTTCGGGCTGTGACCGATCGCCACGAACAGGCCCGCCACTTCAAGCGTTTCGACGTTATCGGTGTTCTGGGTATCACGAATGCGCAGACCGGCAACGCCCATCTGGTCGCCCGTCACCTCTTCCAGGGTACGGTTGGTGTGCAGCACGATGTTGCCGCTGGCCACTTTATCCATCAGACGTTTGATCAGGATCTTCTCCGCGCGGAAGGTTTCGCGACGGTGGATCAGGTGCACTTCAGAGGCAATGTTCGCCAGGTAGAGCGCTTCTTCCACTGCGGTGTTGCCGCCGCCGATGACCGCGACTTTCTGATTACGGTAGAAGAAACCGTCACAGGTTGCGCAGGCAGAGACGCCGCGGCCTTTGAACGCTTCTTCAGATGGCAGACCGAGGTAACGGGCAGAGGCGCCGGTGGCGATGATCAGCGCGTCACAGGTGTATTCGCCGCTGTCGCCCGTCAGGCGGAACGGACGGTTCTGCAGATCGACCTTATTGATGTGGTCGAACAGAATTTCAGTTTCGAATTTAGCGGCATGCTCGTGCATACGTTCCATCAGCAGCGGCCCGGTCAGGTCGTTCGGGTCCCCTGGCCAATTTTCCACTTCGGTGGTGGTGGTCAGCTGACCGCCTTTTTCCATGCCGGTGATGAGTACCGGGTGCAGGTTAGCGCGTGCAGCATAGACCGCTGCGGTATATCCCGCAGGTCCAGAACCAAGGATTAGCAGCTTACTGTGTTTGGCCGTGCCCATGAGATCCCCATTGTTGTTGGCAGACATTTGGCTGGATTGTAGGGAATTTGTTGTCGTAAAAAAAGAGCGCAGCAATTTTGATATCAATCTGTGTAATAGCCACGAGCGATGAATGAGGCGCTATAACATCACGCTTTCGCCTGAAAACCGGTCGTTTGTAAGGCAATAAAATGAGGATTAATACCCTGCCGTAATGAATATCCGGCATGTTGTACTAAAAAACGATGTTTTGCTTTGACAATCCCCTGCGCTTTTGCGAAAACATTCAAGGAAGAAAAAAAACCGCGTTAACCGTATGCCGCATAGGCATGCACGTAAATGCCATTTTTACCGGGTCAGTGAAATCTACGCATGGCGTGGACAGACGCCATACGTGATGTCGGTGACTGCCTTCGGGCAACGGTCTTCTTACCAACAGAACCCGAATCCGCATCGCGTCTAATACAAAACCAGGCGATGTGATGACTAACGGGTACAGGCTCTGAACAGTGATGTGCACAGGGTCCAGGCAGGAGTAGGGAAGGAATACAGAGAGACAATAATAATGGTAGATAGCAAGAAGCGCCCTGGCAAAGATCTCGACCGTATCGATCGTAACATTCTTAATGAATTGCAAAAGGATGGGCGTATTTCCAACGTCGAGCTTTCAAAACGTGTGGGACTTTCCCCGACGCCGTGCCTTGAGCGTGTGCGCCGACTGGAAAGACAGGGTTTCATTCAGGGCTATACTGCTCTGCTGAACCCGCATTATCTGGATGCCTCACTTCTGGTATTTGTTGAGATTACTCTGAATCGTGGTGCGCCGGATGTGTTTGAGCAATTTAACGCCGCTGTACAAAAACTTGAAGAAATTCAAGAGTGTCATCTGGTATCCGGTGATTTCGACTACCTGTTGAAAACCCGTGTGCCTGATATGTCCGCCTACCGTAAGCTGCTGGGGGAAACCCTGCTGCGTCTGCCAGGCGTGAACGACACCCGTACATATGTGGTGATGGAAGAGGTCAAACAGAGCAATCGTCTGGTTATTAAGACGCGCTAACACGGAACAGGTGCAAAATCAGCGTAGTTTGATTACACTCCTGTTAATCCATACAGCAACAGTGCCGGGGAGTCCCGGCGCTGTTGTCCGTTTTAGCAAAAAGGCAGGATATGCCTGATACCTGGAGAGCCTTTTTTGAGCCAGGAATACACTGAAGACAAAGAAGTCACACTATCGAAGCTAAGCAGCGGACGTCGTCTCCTCGAGGCTTTGCTGATTGTTATTGCCCTTTTTGCCGTCTGGCTGATGGCAGCCTTACTCAGTTTCAACCCCTCAGATCCCAGCTGGTCACAAACTGCATGGCATGAGCCTATCCATAATTTAGGCGGTGTCCCCGGTGCCTGGCTTGCGGACACGCTGTTCTTCATTTTCGGTGTGATGGCCTACACCCTTCCCGTCATTATCATTGGCGGATGCTGGTTTGCGTGGCGTCATCGTCAGAACGATGATTACATCGACTATTTTGCCGTGTCGCTGCGCCTGATTGGCGCGCTGGCGCTGATCCTCACCTCGTGCGGGCTGGCGGCAATCAATGCGGATGATATCTGGTACTTCGCCTCTGGCGGAGTGATCGGCAGTTTACTCAGTTCTGCGCTGCAGCCGATGCTGCACAGCAGCGGCGGCACGCTGGCGCTGCTCTGCATCTGGGCGGCCGGGCTGACGTTGTTTACCGGCTGGTCCTGGGTGAGCATTGCTGAGAAGATCGGAAGTTTTATCCTCACCATTCTGACTTTCGCCAGCAACCGTACCCGCCGTGACGATACGTGGGTTGATGAAGACGAATACGAAGATGAAGAGGAAGATGACGCGCCTGTGCAGCGTCGCGAGTCTCGTCGTGCGCGTATTTTGCGCGGCGCGCTGGCGCGTCGTCAGCGTGTTGCAGAGAAATTTGCCAACCCGCTGGGTCGTAAAACCGATGCGGCGCTCTTCTCCGGTAAACGCATGGATGAAGACGAGCAGGTGGCGTATCGCGCTGCGGGTGTCGCCGTCGATCCTGACGATGTGCTCTTCTCCGGCAGCCGGGCCACTCCGGGTGACTTCGACGAATACGATCCGCTGTTAAATGGCCATTCGGTTACCGAGCCGGTTGCAGCCGCCGCAGCCGCGACGACCGCTGCGCAGGCGTATGCCGCGCCTGTCGACGCCGTGATGCCATCCGCGCCGGTTTCGCCGCCGGAATCCGTTATTCAGCAGCCTCAGGTTGACTGGCAGACTGCGCCAGGCGTTCACACGCCGGAGCCGGTTATCGCGCCTGAACCTGAAAGCTACATCCCTGTGCAGCAGGAGCAGTGGCAGCAGCCATATCAGCCGCCGCAGCCTGCGTATGAACCGCAAGAGTCCCCGCACTATGAACAGCCTGTGGCCCAACCTTATCAGGAGTATGTGCCTGAACCGGTTGAACCTGTGCAGCCTTATGTAGAGCCGCAGCCTGAACCTGAAATCGTGGAAGAGGTAAAACCCTCTCGTCCACCAATGTACTATTTTGAAGAAGTTGAAGAGCGTCGTGCGCGTGAACGCGAGCAGCTGGCGGCCTGGTACCAGCCTGTGCCTGAACCGGTGCAGGAGCCGGTGACGAAAGCGCCTTCTGTTTCCGTTCCACCGATCGACCCGACGCCTGCAGTCGCACCCGTAGCGGAAAGCGTGAAGCAGGCTACCGCGGCCGCTGCCGTGGCTGCACCTGTCTTTAGCCTGGCAACAGGAGGCGCGCCACGTCCTCAGGTGAAGGAGGGGATTGGTCCGCAACTGCCTCGCCCTAACCGCGTTCGCGTTCCAACCCGCCGTGAGCTTGCCTCTTATGGCATCAAGCTGCCTTCCCAGCGTATGGCGGAAGAGAAAGCGCGCGAGCCTGAGTACGAAGATGACGCCGATGAAATGCAGCAGGACGAGCTGGCCCGTCAGTTCGCCGCGCAGCAGAATCAGCGCTACGGTAATGAATACCAGCACGATGAACCTATGCTGGAAGACGAAGAGGACGCGGCTGAAGCAGAACTGGCGCGCCAGTTTGCCGCCACCCAGCAGCAGCGCTATTCAGGTGAACAACCGGCTGGTGCAAATCCGTTCTCGCTGTCTGATTTTGAATTCTCGCCGATGAAGGATCTGGTGGATGATGGCCCTAGCGAGCCTTTATTTACCCCGAGCGTGATGCCGGAAGCGGAGCCTGTGCGCCAGCAGCCGGCACCACAGGCCTACGCGCAGCCGCAGCAGCCTGTTCAGCAGCCGTATGCGCAGCCGCATCAACCTGTTCAGCAACCGCAGCAGCCACCGCAGTTCCAGCAGCCTGCGCCTCAGCCGCAGGAAAGCCTGATTCACCCGCTGCTGATGCGTAACGGTGACAGCCGTCCGCTGCAGCGTCCAAGCACTCCGCTGCCGTCGCTGGATCTGTTAACGCCTCCGCCGTCAGAAGTGGAGCCGGTCGATACCTTCGCGCTGGAGCAGATGGCGCGTCTGGTTGAAGCGCGTCTGGCTGACTTCCGCATCAAAGCGGACGTGGTGAACTACTCACCGGGTCCTGTGATCACCCGTTTTGAACTGAACCTGGCGCCCGGCGTTAAAGCCGCGCGTATTTCCAACCTGTCCCGCGACCTGGCGCGTTCTCTCTCGACCGTTGCGGTACGTGTGGTGGAAGTGATACCGGGCAAACCGTACGTTGGCCTTGAGCTGCCGAACAAGAAACGTCAGACCGTCTACCTGCGTGAAGTGTTGGATAACACCAAATTCCGGGATAACCCATCTCCGCTGACGGTGGTGCTGGGTAAAGATATCGCTGGCGATCCGGTAGTCGCGGATCTCGCCAAAATGCCTCACCTGCTGGTAGCGGGTACCACAGGTTCCGGTAAGTCTGTTGGTGTGAACGCCATGATCCTCAGCATGCTCTATAAAGCGCAGCCGGAAGATGTGCGTTTCATTATGATCGACCCGAAAATGCTCGAACTGTCGGTCTACGAAGGCATCCCACATTTACTGACCGAAGTGGTCACCGATATGAAGGACGCCGCCAACGCCCTGCGCTGGAGCGTCAACGAGATGGAACGCCGCTACAAGCTGATGTCTGCGTTGGGCGTGCGTAACCTGGCCGGTTATAACGAGAAAATTGCCCAGGCTGTGCGCATGGGGCGTCCGATCCCGGATCCTTACTGGAAGCCGGGTGACAGCATGGATGCCCAGCATCCGGTGCTGGAAAAACTGCCTTATATCGTCGTGCTGGTCGATGAATTCGCTGACCTTATGATGACCGTCGGTAAGAAAGTAGAAGAGTTGATTGCCCGTCTGGCGCAGAAAGCGCGTGCGGCCGGTATTCACCTTGTGCTGGCGACCCAGCGTCCTTCCGTGGACGTGATCACTGGTCTTATCAAAGCGAACATCCCGACGCGTATCGCCTTTACCGTATCCAGTAAAATTGACTCCCGTACCATTCTTGACCAGGGCGGCGCAGAGTCGCTGCTGGGTATGGGTGACATGCTCTATTCAGGCCCGAACTCCACCTCTCCGGTGCGTGTCCACGGTGCGTTCGTCCGCGATGAGGAAGTTCACGCCGTCGTGCAGGACTGGAAAGCGCGCGGTCGTCCGCAATACGTTGACGGTATTACCAGCGACACGGAAAGCGAAGGCGGCGGCGGTGGCTTCGACGGCGGCGAAGAGCTGGATCCGTTATTCGATCAGGCGGTTAACTTCGTTACCGAAAAACGCAAAGCGTCCATCTCTGGCGTGCAGCGTCAGTTCCGCATCGGCTATAACCGCGCAGCGCGCATCATCGAGCAGATGGAAGCGCAGGGTATTGTGAGCGAGCAGGGGCATAACGGTAACCGCGAGGTGCTGGCACCACCGCCGTTTGATTAACCTTCAGCGATTGCAAAGAAGGGTAAATCAGCCAAAATTAAGCATTTTCTTCTGTCGCCTGCCTTCGGGCAGGTCCAGAATAGAAGACGGAAACCCCATATCGGGAAGACGTATTTTAAGGAATAACAATGAAAAAAATCGCCATCGCCTGTGCATTACTCACCAGTTTTGCCGCCAGCAGCGTCTGGGCTGATGCAGCCAGCGACCTTAAAAGCCGACTGGATAAAGTAAGCAGCTTCCACGCCAGCTTCACGCAAAAAGTGACTGACGGCAGCGGCAACGCGGTGCAGGAAGGTCAGGGAGATTTGTGGGTAAAACGCCCAAATCTGTTCAACTGGCACATGACCCAGCCGGATGAGAGCATCCTGGTCTCTGACGGCAAAACCTTATGGTTCTTCAACCCGTTCGTTGAGCAGGCAACGGCGACCTGGCTGAAAGATGCCACCAGCAATACGCCGTTTATGCTGATTGCCCGTAACCAGTCCAGCGACTGGCAGCAGTACAATATTAAACAGACGGGTGACGAGTTTGTCCTGACGCCGAAAGGCAGTAACGGCAACCTGAAGCAGTTCACCATTAACGTAAGCACCAACGGTACGATTAATCAGTTTGGCGCGGTTGAGCAGGACGATCAGCGCAGCAGCTACCAGCTCAAGTCTCAGCAAAACGGCGCCGTTGATGCATCGAAATTCACCTTTACCCCGCCGCAGGGCGTAACGGTGGACGACCAACGCAATAAGTAAGAGGCGTGAGTGGGCAATCTGTCGCTCGATTTTTCAGATAACGCGTTTCAACCTCTGGCCGCCCGTATGCGGCCAGAAAATTTAGCGCAGTACATCGGCCAGCAACATCTGCTGGCTGCCGGTAAGCCATTGCCGCGCGCCATTGAGGCCGGGCATCTTCACTCCATGATCCTCTGGGGCCCCCCGGGCACCGGCAAGACCACGCTTGCAGAAGTTATCGCCCGCTATGCCAACGCGGACGTTGAACGTATCTCGGCGGTCACCTCCGGCGTGAAAGAGATCCGCGAGGCGATCGAGCGTGCGCGGCAGAACCGCAACGCCGGGCGGCGTACCATCCTCTTCGTGGACGAAGTCCACCGCTTCAACAAAAGCCAGCAGGATGCCTTCCTGCCGCATATTGAAGACGGCACGATCTTCTTCATCGGTGCGACCACCGAAAACCCATCGTTTGAACTGAACTCGGCGCTCCTTTCCCGCGCGCGCGTTTACCTGCTTAAATCGCTGACCACCGAGGATATCGAAAAGGTTCTCACCCAGGCGATGGACGACAAAGCGCGCGGCTACGGCGGGCAGGATATCGTTCTGCCTGACGACACGCGTCGTGCGATTGCCGAGCTGGTCAACGGTGATGCGCGGCGTGCGCTGAACACGCTGGAAATGATGGCCGATATGGCCGAAATCGACGATGCCGGGAAGCGGGTGCTGAAACCGGAACTGCTCACCGAGATTGCGGGGGAGCGCAGCGCGCGTTTCGATAACAAAGGCGACCGTTTTTACGACCTGATCTCGGCGCTGCATAAGTCCGTGCGCGGCAGCGCGCCGGATGCGGCGCTTTACTGGTACGCGCGCATTATCACTGCGGGCGGCGATCCTTTATATGTCGCGCGTCGCTGTCTGGCGATTGCGTCAGAAGATGTCGGCAATGCCGATCCTCGCGCCATGCAGGTTGCGCTGTCGGCCTGGGACTGCTTCACCCGCGTTGGACCTGCGGAAGGCGAACGTGCCATTGCGCAGGCGATTGTTTATCTGGCCTGCGCGCCGAAAAGCAATGCGGTTTATACCGCCTTTAAAGCGGCGATGTCCGACGCGCGTGAACGTCCTGACTACGATGTGCCGGTTCACCTGCGTAACGCGCCGACCAAACTGATGAAAGAGATGGGGTATGGGCAGGAGTACCGTTACGCTCATGATGAACCCAATGCCTACGCTGCCGGGGAGGAATATTTCCCGCAGGAGATGGCACAAACGCGCTATTATCACCCCACAAACAGAGGTCTTGAAGGCAAGATTGGTGAAAAGCTCACCTGGCTCGCCGGACAGGATCAAAATAGCCCTATAAAACGCTACCGTTAGTTCAATCGTTGCGGTAATGTTGGCAATGTATCCTTGTGGCCGCAGGCTGTGGTCACATTTTCCTATTTTAATTCGATAAGCACAGGATAAGCATGCTCGATCCCAATCTGCTGCGTAATGAGCCAGACGCAGTCGCTGAAAAACTGGCACGCCGGGGCTTTAAGCTGGATGTAGATAAGCTGCGCGCTCTCGAAGAGCGTCGTAAAGTTCTGCAGGTACAAACTGAAAATCTGCAGGCAGAGCGTAACTCTCGATCGAAATCCATCGGCCAGGCGAAAGCGCGCGGGGAAGATATTGAGCCATTACGCCTGGAAGTGAACAAACTGGGTGAAGAACTGGATCAGGCAAAAGCTGAGCTGGACGTTCTTCAGGCCGAGATTCGTGATATTGCCCTGGCTATCCCGAATATTCCTGACGACAGCGTGCCTGTCGGCAAAGATGAAAACGACAACGTTGAAGTGAAACGCTGGGGTACGCCTCGTGAGTTTGACTTCGAAGTGCGCGATCATGTGACGCTGGGCGAAATGCACGCGGGCCTGGACTTTGCGGCAGCGGTTAAGCTGACCGGCTCCCGTTTTGTGGTGATGAAAGGCCAGATTGCCCATCTGCACCGCGCGCTGGCGCAGTTCATGCTGGATCTGCACACCGAGCAGCATGGCTACAGCGAAACCTACGTGCCGTATCTGGTCAACCACGATACGCTGTACGGTACGGGCCAGCTGCCGAAATTTGCCGGCGATCTGTTCCATACCCGTCCGCTTGACGAGGAAGCAGACAGCAGCAACTACGCGCTGATCCCAACCGCTGAAGTGCCGCTGACTAACCTCGTGCGTGATGAGATCATCGATGAAGACGATCTGCCAATTAAGCTGACGGCACATTCACCGTGCTTCCGTTCTGAAGCAGGTTCTTACGGTCGCGACACGCGCGGTCTGATCCGTATGCACCAGTTCGACAAAGTTGAGATGGTGCAGATCGTCCGCCCTGAAGAGTCCATGGACGCGCTGGAAGAGATGACCGGCCACGCTGAGAAAGTGCTGGAGCTGCTGGGCCTGCCGTACCGTCGTATGGCCCTGTGCACCGGTGATATGGGCTTTGGCGCCTGCAAAACCTTCGATCTGGAAGTGTGGGTGCCTGCTCAGAACACCTATCGTGAGATCTCCTCCTGCTCTAACGTCTGGGATTTCCAGGCGCGTCGTATGCAGGCACGCTGCCGCAGCAAATCTGACAAGAAAACCCGTCTGGTGCATACCCTGAATGGTTCTGGTCTGGCTGTGGGCCGTACGCTGGTTGCCGTGCTGGAAAACTACCAGCAGGCAGACGGTCGTATTGAGATCCCTGAAGTGCTGCGTCCATACATGAAAGGCCAGCAGTACATCGGCTAATTCTTTGCCTCACAACAAAAAAGCGCCTTTGGGCGCTTTTTTTATGCCTCTGAATTGACACGACGCAATACCCCCTCCCTCTAAAGTAGTAATACTCCTCCGAATGAAAGTCAGCATAAAAAGCTGATTACGTAAAAATTCGTTGTATATAAAACTACATAGCGGTTTGCGCCGCCACTCTTTTCTTTGTGAGCAACCAAAGTGAGTCTCTATGAAAATCAACGCGCCTGAAGCATTAATGGCTGCCGAGGTCACTCGCCGTGGGTTGATGAAAACCACGGCAATAGGCGGCCTGGCCGTAGCCAGCAGCGCCTTCACGCTTCCTTTTACCCGACTGGCCTCAGCGGCTGATGCACTATCCCCAGCCTCAGCTCCGGAAAAAGTGGTGTGGAGTGCCTGTACCGTAAACTGCGGTAGCCGTTGTCCGCTGCGTATGCACGTGGTGGATGGCGAAATAAAATATGTCGAAACCGACAATACCGGGGACGATAACTATGAAGGGTTACATCAGGTTCGTGCCTGTTTGCGCGGCCGCTCAATGCGTCGTCGCGTGTATAATCCGGACCGCCTGAAATATCCGATGAAGCGCGTCGGTAAGCGTGGGGAAGGGAAGTTCGAGCGGATTAGCTGGGATGAAGCCTACGACATTATCGCCACCAATATGCAGCGCCTTATCAAAGAGTACGGCAACGAATCCATCTACCTGAACTACGGCACTGGGACGCTCGGCGGTACGCTGACCCGCTCCTGGCCACCGGGTAAAACGCTGGTGGCACGCCTGATGAACTGTTGCGGCGGTTATCTCAACCACTACGGCGACTACTCATCGGCGCAGATTGCTGCGGGCCTGAACTATACCTACGGCGGCTGGGCGGACGGCAACAGCCCGTCCGATATCGAAAACAGTAAGTTGGTCGTCCTGTTCGGTAACAACCCGGGCGAAACCCGCATGAGCGGCGGCGGGGTAACCTATTACCTCGAACAGGCCCGCGCCAAATCCAATGCCCGCATGATCATTATCGATCCGCGCTATACCGACACCGGCGCCGGACGTGAAGATGAGTGGATCCCAATCCGTCCGGGTACCGATGCAGCGCTGGTCTCGGCGCTTGCGTGGGTAATGATCACAGAAAACCTCGTCGATCAGCCTTTCCTGGATAAATACTGCGTCGGCTATGACGAGAAAACCCTGCCAGCCAGCGCGCCTGCTAACGGTCATTACAAAGCCTATATTCTCGGGCAGGGCAGCGACGGCGTGGCGAAAACACCCGAGTGGGCGTCCACCATCACCGGTATTCCGCCCGAGCGTATCGTTCAGCTGGCGCGTGAGATTGGCTCGGCCAAACCGGCCTACATCAGCCAGGGCTGGGGACCGCAGCGCCATGCGAACGGCGAAATCGCGACCCGTGCCATCTCCATGCTCTCCATTCTGACCGGCAACGTCGGTATTCACGGCGGTAACACCGGCGCGCGTGAAGGCTCGTATGAAGTGCCGTTTGAACGTATGCCGACGCTGGATAACCCGGTTCAGACCAGCATCTCCATGTTTATGTGGACCGATGCGATCGAACGTGGTCCTGAAATGACCGCCCTGCGCGACGGTGTGCGCGGCAAGGACAAGCTGGACGTGCCGATCAAGATGATCTGGAACTATGCCGGTAACTGTCTCATCAACCAGCACTCCGAAATCAACCGCACCCATGAAATCCTGCAGGATGATAAGAAGTGCGAGATGATTGTGGTCATCGACTGCCACATGACCTCCTCGGCGAAATATGCCGATATCCTGCTGCCGGACTGCACGGCCTCTGAGCAGATGGATTTCGCGCTGGATGCCTCCTGCGGCAACATGTCCTACGTGATCTTTACCGACCAGGCGATTAAACCGCGCTTCGAGTGCAAAACCATTTATGAGATGACCTCTGAGCTGGCGAAACGTCTTGGCGTTGAGCAGCAGTTTACCGAGGGGCGTACACAGGAAGGTTGGATGCGCCATCTGCATGAACTCTCCCGTAAGGCGGTCCCTGACCTGCCTGATTTCGATACCTTCCGCAAGCAGGGTATGTACAAACAGCGCGATCCGGAAGGGCACCACGTGGCGTACAAAGCGTTCCGTGAAGACCCGCAGGCGAACCCGCTGACCACGCCGTCGGGCAAAATCGAAATCTACTCCGAAGAGCTGGCAAAAATCGCGTCGACCTGGGAGCTGCCGGAAGGGGACGTTATCGATCCGCTGCCGATCTACACGCCAGGTTTCGAGAACTATAACGATCCGCTGACGGCGAAATTCCCGCTGCAGCTGACCGGTTTCCACTACAAAGCGCGCGTGCACTCCACCTACGGTAACGTCGACGTACTCAAGGCCGCCTGCCGTCAGGAGATGTGGATCAATCCGATGGATGCCAAAGCACGCGGCATCAGCAATGGCGATCGCGTGCGTATCTTCAACGGCCGTGGCGAGGTGCACATTGAAGCTAAGGTGACACCGCGCATGATGCCTGGCGTGGTGGCGCTGGGGGAAGGGGCCTGGTACAGCCCTGATGCCAACCGCATCGACCAGGCGGGCAGTATTAACGTGCTGACCACGCAGCGTCCGTCGCCGCTGGCGAAGGGCAACCCATCCCACACAAACCTTGTCCAGGTTGAAAAGGTTTAAGGAGTAGCCGATGACAACCCAGTATGGATTTTTTATCGATTCCAGCCGTTGCACCGGGTGCAAAACCTGCGAGCTGGCCTGTAAAGATTACAAAGACCTGACTCCTGACGTCAGCTTCCGCCGTATTTACGAATACGCCGGGGGCGACTGGCAGGAAGATAACGGCGTCTGGCATCAGAACGTCTTTGCGTATTACCTGTCGATTGCCTGTAACCACTGTGAAGATCCGGCCTGCACCAAGGTCTGCCCGAGTGGGGCGATGCACAAGCGTGAAGACGGTTTTGTGGTGGTGGACGAAGATGTCTGCATCGGCTGCCGATACTGCCACATGGCGTGCCCGTACGGCGCGCCGCAGTACAACGCCGCCAAAGGTCATATGACCAAATGCGACGGTTGCCACACCCGCGTGGCGGACGGCAAAAAGCCGATTTGCGTCGAGTCCTGTCCGCTGCGCGCGCTGGACTTCGGCCCGATTGAAGAGCTGCGTCAAAAACACGGTCAGCTTGCCGCAGTGGCACCGCTGCCGTCTGCGCACTTCACGAAGCCGAGCATTGTGATTAAACCTAACGCCAACAGCCGTCCTACAGGTGACACCACCGGCTACCTGGCAAATCCGAAGGAGGTGTGAGATGGGAAGTGGATGGCATGAATGGCCGCTGATGATCTTCACGGTCTTTGGCCAGTGCGTGGCGGGCGGTTTCATTGTGCTCGCGCTGGCGCTGTTAAAAGGGAACCTCAATGCCGAACAGCAGCAGCGTTTAGTGTTGAGCATGTTTGGCCTGTGGGTGCTGATGGGGATTGGCTTTATAGCCTCTACGCTGCACCTGGGTTCGCCGATGCGCGCGTTTAACTCTCTGAACCGCGTGGGGGCCTCATCCCTCAGTAACGAGATTGCCAGCGGGGCAATTTTCTTTGCCGTCGGTGGGCTGGGCTGGCTGCTGGCCGCTATGAAGAAGTTGCCTGCGGGTTTGCGCAGCCTGTGGCTGATCGTGACCATGGTGCTGGGCGTGGTGTTCGTGTGGATGATGGTGCGCGTCTATAACACCATCGATACCGTTCCAACCTGGTACAGCGTCTGGACGCCGATGAGCTTCTTCCTGACGATGTTTATCGGCGGGCCGCTGCTGGGCTACCTGCTGCTGCGCGTGGCGGGCGTAGACGGGTGGGCAATGCGTTTGCTGCCGGCTGTTTCGCTGCTGGCGCTGGTGGTGAGTGCGATGGTCGCCCTGATGCAGGGTGCCGAACTGGCAACCATTCACAGCTCTATCCAGCAGGCTTCTGCCCTGGTGCCGGACTACGGTTCTCTGATGGCCTGGCGCATCGTTCTGCTGGTCGCTGCGTTGGTATTCTGGATTGCTCCTCAGCTCAAAGGTTATCAGCCCGCGCTGCCGCTGCTGTCACTGGCCTTTGTGCTGGTCCTGGCGGGTGAACTGATTGGCCGCGGTGTGTTCTACGGGTTGCATATGACCGTAGGTATGGCTATCGCCAGTTAACGTTGCATTGAGTTATATCAAGCCGGGTCTGAGTGCCCGGCTTTTCTTTTTTCGATCATGAAATTTTTCGACTGTCGTTTTGTTTTAATTTCGCTCATTAATAAATAAAAACAGACACATAATTAATATCTATAGCAGGCGTGGCATTAGCAGGATAAGTTTTTTAAATCGACAGGGAACATATTGTGCGAGGCGGCTAAATCAGTGGATTGACTTTGGTTTTGCCAGTGGCATGATGCGCACGAAATCTGAACTTCCTCACGGTTTTTAATCCATGACCACCTATACCCGGCCAGTGCTTCTGTTGCTTTGTGGCCTGCTTCTGTTGACCCTGGCGATCGCAGTGTTAAATACGCTCGTCCCGCTATGGCTCGCCCATGAAAACTTACCGACCTGGCAGGTGGGTATGGTCAGCTCGTCCTTTTTTACCGGGAACCTGCTGGGTACGCTAATGACCGGGAGCCTGATTAAGCGCTTTGGCTTTAATCGCAGCTATTATCTGGCTTCGCTGATTTTCGCCGCCGGGTGTGCCGGGCTGGGCCTGATGGTCGGCTTCTGGAGCTGGATGGCATGGCGCTTTATCGCAGGCGTAGGCTGCGCGATGATTTGGGTGGTGGTTGAAAGCGCGCTGATGTGCAGCGGCACTTCGCGCAACCGTGGACGCCTGCTGGCGGCCTATATGATGGTTTACTACGTCGGCACCGTGCTGGGGCAACTGATGGTCAGCAAGCTGCCAACCGATCTGATGAGCGTTCTGCCGTGGGTAACGGGCATGGTGCTCGCCGCGATCCTGCCGCTGCTCTTCACGCGCATTGTGAACCAGAACAGCGAGCATCAGGAAGCGACCCACGTCTGGCCGATGCTCAGACTCCGTCAGGCGCGCCTGGGCGTTAACGGCTGCATTATCTCGGGGATTGTACTGGGCTCGCTCTACGGCCTGATGCCGCTCTATCTGAATCATCAGGGCGTCAGCGATTCTGGAATTGGCTTCTGGATGGCGGTGATGGTGAGTGCGGGGATCGTCGGGCAGTGGCCGATTGGCCGTCTGGCGGACCGCTTCGGTCGTCTGCTGGTGCTGCGCGTGCAGGTCTTTGTGGTCATCATGGGATGCCTTGCCATGCTCAGCAGCGCCGCGATGGCGCCTGCGCTGTTTATTCTCGGGGCGGCCGGCTTTACGCTCTATCCGGTCGCGATGGCCTGGGCCTGTGAGAAAGTTGAACATCACCAGCTGGTGGCAATGAACCAGGCGCTGTTACTGAGCTATACCATAGGCAGTTTATTAGGGCCGACGTTTACCGCGATGCTGATGCAGAATTATTCCGATAATTTATTGTTTATCATGATCGCCAGCGTGTCGTTTATTTATCTCTTGATGCTGCTGCGCAAAGCAGGCGAGCATCCAACGCCTGTGGCACATGCCTGATTAAATAAAAGCCTGTCGATGACAGGCTTTTTTGTCCCTGTCACAACTAAGAGTTTTACTTATTGTTTGTTTATTGCGCCAGGCGATAATTCATGTGAGTCCTACCACTATAAGGCAGCAATCATGTCTATTCGTCGTTTTTCCACTACCGCACTTGCCGTAGTGTTGTCTTTAACGTTTGCAACGGCTCCGGTCATGGCTAATCCTGGAAACGGGAATGGCGGTGGTCACGGAAACGGTGGCGGGCAAGGTAATGGCGGTAATCATGGTAACGGGAATTCTGGTAACCATGGCAATAAGCAAAATAACGGTCAGGATAACCCTGGAAAATCGGATAAAAGTTTTAAAAGCAGTAAAGATGTCGGTAACGATGTCGACGCTCGCGTGAGCTTCGATCATGCCCGCCATCTGGCGCTGAATTATGGCTTAACGGGCTATGACTCTCTGCCTCCGGGTATCGCGAAAAACCTGGCGCGCGGTAAGCCGTTGCCTCCGGGCATTGCGAAGAAAACCGTGCCGGCCTCAATGCTGGGCCAGCTTCCTTCCTACCCGGGCTATGAATGGCGCGTGGTCGGAGATGACCTGGTCTTAATTGCGCTGAGTACAGCCATTGTGACCTCCGTTATTAACGGCGTCTTTAAATAGAATATAAAAAGGCCCGGTTCTCACCGGGCCTTTTCTTTAATACATCACCTTGTGGCCGTACTGTTCAAGAATACCTTTGACGCGTTCCATCGTCTCTTTCTTCGGCGGCTTCACGCCATCGAGTTTGTACTCTTCGCCCATTGCTACCCATTTATGTTTACCCAGCTCGTGATAGGGCAGAAGCTCGATTTTCTCGACGTTGCCCATGTCGCGGGTAAATTCCCCCAGGCGGTGCGCGGAGTCGTCGTCATCTGACCAGCCGGGAACCACCACGTAGCGGATCCAGGTTTTGATGCCTTTATCGGCAATGTATTTGGCGAATTCCAGCGTGCGGTGGTTTGAGACGCCAACGAGGTTCTGGTGGATCTCATCGTTCATCTGTTTGAGATCGAGCATCACCAGATCGGTCACTTCAAGCAGCTCGTCGATAACCGGATCGTAGCGGCGTACAAAGCCGTTGGTGTCGAGGCAGGTATGAATGCCTTCTTTGTGGCAGGCACGGAACCAGTCGCGGACAAATTCGGCCTGCAGAATGGCTTCACCGCCGGATGCGGTGACGCCGCCGCCGGACGCGTTCATAAAGTGGCGGTAGGTCACCACCTCTTTCATCAAGTCTTCAACGGTCACTTCTTTACCGCCATGGGTATCCCAGGTGTCACGGTTATGGCAGTACAGGCAGCGCATCAGGCAGCCCTGGAAAAAGGTGATGAAACGGATACCCGGGCCATCGACGGTGCCACAGGATTCAAAGGAGTGAATGCGACCAATAATTGACATTGCGGTGATATCTCCAGCATCGGCCCGTCCGGGGCCTGAGTATGCACAGCTCAAAGCCGGCTGTGTTGAAGTCTGTTTTGGCTGATATCCATAGAGTATAGATAGCGGACAAAAGAGACTGAGGTGGAGAGGGTGCTAAAAAGGCCCCACTGACGTGGAGCCTTTATTGTACGCTTTTTAACGCGTGATTTCAGTCAATTCCACTTACATGGACTGAGTGAAAGTACGGGTGATAACGTCCTGCTGCTGTTCTTTAGTCAGGGAGTTAAAACGTACTGCGTAGCCAGATACGCGGATGGTCAGCTGAGGATATTTCTCAGGGTGTTCCATCGCGTCGAGCAGCATTTCACGGTTCATGACGTTCACGTTCAGGTGCTGACCACCTTCGATGGACGCTTCGTGGTGGAAGTAACCATCCATCAGACCCGCGAGGTTAGTTTTACGCACTTCGTCGTCTTTACCCAGCGCGTTTGGCACGATAGAGAAGGTATAAGAGATACCATCTTTCGCGTAAGCAAACGGCAGTTTAGCAACGGAGGTCAGAGAGGCAACCGCACCTTTCTGGTCACGACCGTGCATTGGGTTAGCACCTGGGCCGAATGGCGCGCCAGCACGACGACCGTCTGGGGTGTTACCGGTTTTCTTACCATACACAACGTTAGAGGTGATGGTCAGAACAGACTGAGTCGGGATAGCGTTACGGTAAGTAGTCAGTTTCTGAATTTTCTTCATGAAACGTTCTACCAGGTCAACCGCCATGTCATCAACGCGAGAGTCGTTGTTACCAAACTGCGGATATTCACCTTCGATTTCGAAGTCTACAGCCAGGCCGTCTTCGTCACGAATTGGTTTAACTTTCGCATATTTGATTGCAGACAGGGAGTCAGCAGCAACGGACAGACCAGCGATACCACACGCCATGGTGCGGATAACGTCACGGTCGTGCAGCGCCATCAGAGAGGCTTCGTAGCTGTACTTGTCGTGCATGTAGTGGATTACGTTCAGCGCAGTGACGTACTGTTTAGCCAGCCAGTCCATGAAGTGATCCATACGTTCCATCACTTCGTCGAAGTTCAGAACGTCGCCTTTGATCGGCTCAGACTTAGGACCAACCTGCATTTTCAGTTTTTCATCAACGCCGCCGTTGATTGCGTACAGCATGGTTTTCGCCAGGTTTGCACGCGCACCGAAGAACTGCATTTGTTTACCAACAACCATTGGGCTTACGCAGCAAGCGATAGCGTAATCGTCGTTGTTGAAGTCCGGACGCATCAGGTCATCGTTCTCGTACTGCAGAGAAGAGGTATCGATGGACACTTTTGCGGCGAATTTCTTGAAGTTCAGAGGCAGTTTTTCAGACCACAGAACGGTGATGTTCGGCTCCGGAGAAGGACCCATGGTGTACAGGGTGTTCAGGAAGCGGAAGCTGTTTTTGGTTACCAGAGTACGACCGTCTACGCCCATACCACCGATTGATTCTGTTGCCCAGATTGGGTCACCAGAGAACAGCTCATCGTATTCAGGAGTACGCAGGAAGCGAACCATACGCAGTTTCATAACCAGGTGGTCAATCATTTCCTGAGCGTCTTGCTCGGTGATTTTGCCTGCTTTGATGTCGCGTTCAATGTACGCATCCAGGAAGGTGGATACGCGACCGAAGGACATTGCTGCACCGTTCTGAGACTTAACTGCGGCCAGGTAGCCGAAGTAGGTCCACTGGATAGCTTCCTGAGCGTTGGTCGCCGGACCAGAGATATCGCAGCCATATTTTGCCGCCATCTCTTTGATCTGACCCAGCGCGCGGTGCTGTTCAGCGATTTCTTCACGCAGACGGATAGTCGCTTCCAGGTTTACGCCGTTTTCCAGATCGGACTGCAGGGAAACAAACTGCGCGTACTTGTCTTTCATCAGGAAGTCGATACCGTACAGCGCAACGCGACGGTAGTCACCGATGATACGGCCACGGCCATACGCATCTGGCAGACCAGTCAGAACGCCAGATTTACGGCAGTTCAGAATGTCTTTGGTGTAAACATCGAATACGCCCTGGTTGTGGGTTTTGCGGTATTCGGTGAAGATTTTTTTCAGCATTGGGTCCAGCTCGCGGTTATACGCTTTGCAGGAACCTTCAACCATTTTGATACCACCGAACGGGATGATTGCGCGTTTCAGTGGTGCTTCAGTCTGCAGACCAACGATTTTCTCAAGGGCTTTGTTGATGTAGCCAGCATCGTGAGAAGTGATGGTGGAAGCAACGGATGTGTCAAAATCAACTGGCGCGTGAGTGCGGTTTTCCAGTTTAACGCCTTCCATTACGCTGTCCCACAGCTTGGTGGTCGCGTCAGTTGCGCCAGCCAGGAAGGATTCGTCACCTTCATACGGGGTATAGTTTTTCTGAATGAAGTCACGTACGTTTACTTCATTCTGCCAGTCACCTTTCGCAAAACCTTCCCAGGCTGTGGCTAACTTTTCATTAAGCTCGGACATGTAACACCTACCTTCTTAAGTGGATTTTTTATTTACTGCCTGAGAAAACCATCAATGATGATCGTCGCCACGCAGGTAAATGACCCAGTATGTCAACCCAACTAACAGACCCCCACCGATAATGTTCCCGATAGTGACAGGGATCAGGTTATCAGTAATGAAATTCATAATAGTCAGGTGAGAGAAACTTTCCGGGGATGAACCAACTGCGGTCCAGAACTCCGGGCTTGCAAAGTCGCGGATGACAATGCCCATTGGGATCATGAACATATTCGCGATACTGTGCTCAAAGCCGCTGGCAACAAACATCGCAACCGGCAGAACCATAATTAAGGCTTTGTCCATCAGGCTACGACCCGAGTAGCTCATCCATACAGCCAGGCAGACCATCAGGTTAGCGAGGATGCCGAGAGCAACGGCTTCGATAAATGTGTGGTGCATTTTGTGGTCGGCGGTTTGCAGGACGTTAAGGCCCCAGCCACCGTTGGCGGTCATATACTCGCCAGAAAGCCACATCAACAAAACAAAGAGCAGACAGCCAACCAGGTTACCCACGTAGACGTTAAGCCAGTTACGTGCCAGCTGACCCCAGGTAATTCTTCCGCTGGCCTTTGCCACGACAATCAGCACCGTTGAGGTGAAGAGGTCGGCGCCGCAGATGACGCAGAGAATCAGACCCAGTGAGAAGCAAATGCCGCCAATCAGTTTGGCCATGCCGAAAGGCATTCCGGCAGTACCGGTGGTGGCGGTGATGTAGAAGACGAAAGCGATAGAGATGAACACACCAGCCGTGATCGCCAGATAGAACGTCTTCATCGGGTGTTTCGTTGCTTTATAGACACCCGCTTCTTCGGCAACTTTGGCCATCGCAGCAGGGAGTAAAAGATCAAAAGGGTTGTCAGCTTTCACACTAACTCTCTCTTTATTAAGTCGGCGACGAGATACTAACAAAGCATTATAGAAGAGAAATTGATATAGATCATATCTCGCCTGGCTTATAGGCCCGCAGTGTGTATGGTTTTACAGCAAATGCGGAGTAAGTATTTGATTATCCGTATAAAAATAAATTTTAAAAGTTATGAAAAGAGTTGAATTTTTTCGTTCAGCCACCTCTGACACAGTTAATTAATATGGAGTATTTACCATAAAAAGTAACAGTAAAGCCCAGGTAAATATTATTATATTTACCCATGTTTAACTTTATTATTACAATCAAAAGTCATTGCCGAAGAAAATAAAAAACGGGGCAATGAAATTGCCCCGTAATATAGCCCAGACGATTGAATACGCCTACAGCTGGTAATGTTATGTGCGCTTATTTTGACCAGTAAGCGGCTTTTGCTTTCTGCAGTTTTTCGTAGGCCTTCAGCAGCGACTGATGCGCCGGGAAGGCTTTCAGATCGCTATCAACAGCCTGCAGGCCAAAGAACGGCTCTTCGCCGCTCAGGGCTGCACTGGCTGCTTCTACGGCCTCAGCTCCGTACATCCGCACGAAAGCATTCAGGTATTGCAGCGGCTCGCGATCCTCTTCCTGGGCCAGCAGCAGCAGGGTTTGCAGGCAGCGGTAATAATTGGTGCGCTCGGCAGAGAAGACCGACTGGTTGAATTCCATGGTCCACTCGGTCCAGGCCAGGGCCTGATCCAAATCGCCACCCGCCAGGGCCAGCATCGCTTTCAGCTCACCGATGCGCAGGGTATACCAGCCGTTGTCTTTACCGGTCGCCAGGCCCAGCAGTTCGCGTACGCGGGTAAAGTCATCGTGGCCTTCTTCGTCCAGCTGGGCGATCAGGTTCAGATAATCTTCTTTCTCCCACTCGCTGCCCGGCAGAGCCAGCAGCGTTTCGCGCAGGTGCGCGCCCATGCTGTTATTGGCCAGCCACAGATCTTCAGCCGGGTAGATGTCGGACATGCCCGGAACGATAATGCGGCACGCGTAGACGCCAAGATGTTCGTAGTCGGCAATGTAGACTTCCCGATCTTCCGCGTTGAAGATGGCCATCAGCGTGGCGAACTCTTCTTCCGTGGTCCCGGCAAAGCTCCAGTCCACGAACGGATAGTCGGCGTCCTGCTTGAACATATCCCAGGAAATTAAACCGCTGGAGTCGATGAAATGGGTTTCAAGGTTGGTATGCTCGGCCACTTCTTCATCGTCAAACGTTGGCGGGGTGAAGACGTCGAGATCTTTCAGGCTACGGCCCTGCAGCAGCTCGGTAACGGTACGCTCCAGCGCCACGCCGAAGTCAGGGTGCGCGCCGAATGAGGCGAAGCAGGTACCGTTGGTCGGGTTAAACAGCACGACGCAGATAACCGGATACTTACCGCCCAGCGAGCCGTCATAGGCAAAGATTGGGAAACCTTCGGCTTCCAGCTTGGCGATGGACTCCACTACGCCCGGGTAGCGCGCCAGCACGTCTGCCGGAATTTCAGGCAGGCTGATGGATTCGGCAATAATGCGGTTTTTGATGTGACGCTCGAAGACTTCAGACAGACCCTGCACGCGCGCTTCATTGCGGGTGTTACCGGCGGACATGCCGTTGGATACATACAGGTTGCCGACGATGTTCATCGGGATATAGACGGTCTGCTCGTCAGACTGACGGGTAAAGGGCAGGGCGCAAATACCGCGATCGTCGTTTCCGGACTGCAGATCGATCAGCATGCTGGCGGTCAGTTCGCTGTCTGGATCGTAGAAGGCACGCAGGCGCGCGTCGAGAATACCTTCCGGCAGCTCGTCATCTTCGGTCAGCGGGAACCATTTTTCATTTGGATAGTGAACGAACGGGCCGTTAGCGATGGTTTCGCCCAGCCAGAAATCAGCGAAGAAATAGTTGGTGGACAGACGCTCAAAATACTCACCCAGCGCAGAGGCCAGTGCCGCTTTTTTCGTCGCGCCTTTACCGTTGGTAAAGCACAGGGCACAGTCTTTATCGCGAATATGCACGGACCAGACATGAGGCACCGGATTGAGCCAGGAGGCTTCTTCGATGTTAAAACCCAGGTCGGTCAGTTTCTGCTGGAAGCGAGCGATGGAATCTTCCAGAGCGGCGTCTTTGCCGGGGATAAACGTTTGAGTCATGGCGTTCACTTTTATCGTACGTAAAGCGCGCAATGATACGGGTTTTGCGTGACGGGTGCTATCTTCGGCGAAAATAAAAGGCTGGGCTATGCTTAGTGGCAGTAACTGACTGTTAAGGCATAGAAAAATGAAAGCATTTGATCTCCAGCGGATGGCGTTTGATAAAGTTCCTCCTGAATTTCTGGGCGAAGTGGCGCTGCGCAGCCTGTATACCTTCGTCCTCGTCTTCCTGTTTCTTAAAATCACCGGCCGCCGCGGCGTGCGGCAGATGTCGCTCTTTGAGGTGTTGATCATCCTTACGCTGGGCTCGGCGGCGGGTGACGTCGCCTTTTATGACGACGTGCCGATGGTGCCGGTGTTTATCGTTTTTGTCTCACTGGCGCTACTTTATCGCCTTGTCATGTGGCTGATGTCGAAAAGCGAAAAGCTGGAAGATCTGCTTGAAGGGAAGCCGGTCGTTATCGTCGAGGACGGACAGCTGGCCTGGGAAAATGTACAAAGCGCCAATATGACCGAGTTTGAGTTCTTTATGGAGCTTCGCCTGAACAGCGTTGAACAGCTCGGGCAGGTGCGTCTGGCGATCATGGAAACCAACGGGCAGATCAGCGTCTATTACTATCCTGACGACGAGGTGAAGCCGGGACTGTGTATCCTGCCGGATATGCTGATCGAGCGTTTCAGAACCGTACCTGAGGCAGGCGAGTATGCTTGCGTAAGATGTAGCCATGTAGTCGCGATGCAGCCGGGGGATCGCCAATTATGCCCCCGCTGTGCAAATCCGGAATGGACGAAGGTTAGCCGGGCCAAACGCATCACCTGACAGCCATTTTGTCGGTTTTGTCCTGGCGAGGCGGCAGATTGTTTTGTGTGACGCGGGGCACATTTCACGGGTCATAAGTTTTAGACATTGCGGCGCGTGTCACTGAATGATAAAACCGATATCCACAGTTATAACTTATGGCTTTTAGCGTGGTGAGGGGAAATGGCTCAAGTCTTTAATTTCAGTTCAGGTCCGGCAATGTTACCGGCAGACGTGCTTAAACAGGCTCAACAGGAACTCTGTGACTGGAACGGTCTCGGTACGTCGGTGATGGAAATCAGCCACCGTGGTAAAGAGTTTATTCAGGTGGCGGAAGAGGCAGAAAAGGATTTTCGCGATCTGCTGAATATTCCCTCGAACTACAAAGTATTGTTCTGTCACGGCGGTGGACGCGGCCAGTTTGCAGGCGTTCCGCTGAATATCCTCGGCGACAAAACGACGGCTGACTACGTTGACGCGGGTTACTGGGCGGCAAGCGCCGTTAAAGAAGCGCATAAATACTGCACGCCGAATGTTATCGACGCCAAAGTGACCGTTGACGGTCTGCGCGCCGTGAAGCCAATGAGCGAGTGGCAGCTTTCCGATAACGCAGCGTATCTGCACTACTGCCCGAACGAAACCATTGACGGGATTGCCATCGACGAGACGCCAAACTTCGGTAGCGATGTCGTGGTTGCCGCCGACTTCTCCTCCACCATTCTGTCTGCGCCAATTGATGTCAGCCGCTACGGCGTTATCTATGCGGGCGCGCAGAAAAATATCGGCCCGGCCGGTTTGACTATCGTCGTTGTGCGTGAAGACCTGCTGGGTAAAGCACATAAATCCTGTCCTTCGATTCTCGATTACACCGTGCTGAACGATAACGATTCGATGTTCAACACCCCACCAACGTTTGCCTGGTATCTCTCCGGCCTGGTCTTCAAATGGCTGAAGCAAAACGGCGGCGTGGCGCAGATGGACAAGGTCAATCAGCAGAAAGCTGAACTGCTGTATGGCGTGATCGACAAGAGCGATTTCTACCGCAACGATGTGGCGAAAGCGAACCGTTCCCGCATGAACGTGCCGTTCCAGCTGGCGGACAGCAGCCTGGACAAAGTGTTCCTGGAAGAGTCCTTCGCGGCAGGTCTGCATGCGCTCAAAGGTCACCGTGTCGTTGGCGGCATGCGTGCCTCCATCTATAACGCGATGCCGCTGGAAGGCGTTAAAGCCCTGACGGATTTCATGATCGACTTCGAACGTCGTCACGGTTAATTTGCTGTTTTTCACCCCCGCAGCGTCCCTGCGGGGTTTTTATTATGTTGAGTTGAGAGTTTAGTTTTCATGGAATCCCTGACGTTACAACCTATCGCGCGGGTAGATGGCACCATTAATCTGCCTGGTTCAAAAAGTGTCTCGAACCGCGCTTTGCTGCTGGCAGCTCTGGCAAACGGCACCACCGTCCTCACAAACCTGCTGGACAGCGATGACGTGCGCCATATGCTCAATGCGCTGAAAGCGTTGGGCGTTCATTACACTCTCTCCGACGATCGTACCCGCTGCGAAGTGACCGGCAACGGCGGCGCGCTGCGTTCGGGCGAAGAGCTTGAGCTGTTTCTGGGCAACGCGGGTACCGCGATGCGCCCGCTGGCGGCGGCCCTGTGCCTGGGGAGCAACAACATCGTGCTGACCGGCGAGCCGCGCATGAAGGAGCGTCCGATTGGTCACCTGGTGGACGCCCTGCGTCAGGGCGGCGCGCAGATTGAGTATCTGGAGCAGGAAAACTATCCGCCACTGCGTCTGCGCGGCGGTTTTACCGGCGGTAACGTCGAGGTTGACGGCAGCGTTTCCAGCCAGTTCCTGACGGCACTGCTGATGACCGCGCCGCTGGCACCGCAGGATACGGTTATCACCATTAAAGGTGAGCTGGTCTCCAAACCGTACATTGATATCACGCTGCACCTGATGAAAACCTTCGGCGTTGAGGTGGAAAATCAGTCCTATCAGCGCTTCGTGGTGCGCGGGGCGCAGCAGTACCAGTCTCCGGGCAACTACCTGGTTGAAGGGGATGCGTCATCCGCGTCTTACTTCCTGGCTGCGGGGGCGATTAAAGGCGGCACGGTAAAAGTGACCGGTATTGGCCGTAACAGCGTGCAGGGCGACATCCGTTTTGCGGACGTGCTGGAAAAAATGGGTGCCATTGTCACCTGGGGCGATGACTTCATCTCCTGTACCCACGGCGAGCTGAACGCCATCGACATGGACATGAACCATATCCCGGATGCGGCGATGACCATTGCCACGGCGGCGCTGTTTGCCAAAGGCACGACCACGCTGCGTAATATCTACAACTGGCGCGTAAAAGAGACGGACCGCCTGTTCGCAATGGCGACAGAGCTGCGAAAAGTCGGTGCCGAGGTGGAAGAGGGCGAAGACTACATTCGCGTGACCCCTCCGGCAAAACTGCAGTTTGCGGAAATCGGCACCTACAACGATCACCGCATGGCGATGTGCTTCTCGCTGGTGGCGCTGTCAGATACGCCTGTAACGATTCTTGACCCGAAATGTACCGCGAAAACCTTCCCGGACTACTTCGAACAGCTGGCACGCATTAGCACGCTGGCCTGATAACGCCTTGCCGCATCGCCCGATGCGGCATTTGCTTACGCTTCATTACGAACACCTCCGCTCATTTCTTCTACACTCTGCTTCAATCATTCCGTAATTTGCACGCAAAGGTAACAGTTGCGCACGTTGGCGCGTATAATGCGCGGCGTTCATGTAAACGGTATGCCTTATTTAAGGAGAAAAAGATGACGGCAGTTGCCCCGGTAATCACCATTGATGGGCCGAGTGGCGCAGGGAAAGGTACTCTGTGCAAAGCGATGGCGGAAGCATTGCAATGGCATCTTTTAGATTCGGGAGCAATCTATCGCGTGCTGGCGCTGGCCGCGCTACATCACCATGTGGATGTAGCGTCTGAAGAAGCGCTGGTTCCGCTGGCTGCGCATCTGGATGTGCGTTTCGTATCGACCGATGGCAACCTGGAAGTCATCCTTGAAGGGGAAGACGTGAGCGGCGAAATCCGTACGCAGGAAGTAGCTAATGCGGCCTCTCAGGTCGCGGCGTTCCCGCGCGTTCGCGAGGCGCTGTTACGTCGTCAGCGCGCGTTCCGTGAAGCCCCGGGTCTGATCGCTGACGGACGCGATATGGGAACCGTGGTATTCCCTGATGCACCTGTGAAAATTTTCCTCGACGCCTCTTCGGAAGAACGTGCTCAACGCCGCATGCTTCAGTTGCAGGAAAAGGGGTTTAGTGTTAACTTTGATCGCCTTTTATCCGAGATAAAAGAGCGCGATGACCGCGATCGTAACCGCGCCGTCGCCCCACTTGTTCCTGCAGAAGATGCATTAGTTCTGGATTCAACCAGTTTAACTATTGAGCAAGTGATTGAAAAAGCGCTACAATATGCGCGCCAAAAACTGGCACTCGCGTAATCGTGACCGATTTAGCAGTACCCCCGCTGCAATGGATTGACGGCGGGTATGTGAAACAACCCCATCCGGCACGGAGCCAGGTGGACGTTAATATTAACCTGAAGATTAAACATGACTGAATCTTTTGCTCAACTGTTTGAAGAATCCTTAAAAACAATCGAAACCCGCCCGGGTTCCATCGTTCGCGGTGTTGTTGTTGCTATCGACAAAGACGTAGTACTGGTTGACGCCGGTCTGAAATCTGAGTCCGCCATTCCGGCAGAGCAGTTCAAAAACGCCCAGGGCGAGCTGGAAATCCAGGTAGGTGACGAAGTTGACGTTGCTCTGGACGCAGTAGAAGACGGCTTCGGTGAAACCCTGCTTTCTCGTGAGAAAGCTAAACGTCACGAAGCATGGATCACGCTGGAAAAAGCTTACGAAGAAGCTGAAACTGTGGTCGGTGTTATCAACGGCAAAGTTAAAGGTGGCTTCACTGTTGAGCTGAATGGTATTCGTGCGTTCCTGCCAGGTTCTCTGGTAGACGTTCGTCCAGTTCGTGACACTCTGCACCTGGAAGGCAAAGAGCTTGAGTTCAAAGTAATCAAGCTGGACCAGAAGCGTAACAACGTTGTTGTATCCCGTCGTGCCGTTATCGAATCCGAAAACAGCGCAGAACGCGATCAGCTGCTGGAAAACCTGCAGGAAGGCATGGAAGTCAAAGGTATCGTTAAGAACCTCACTGACTACGGCGCATTCGTTGACCTGGGCGGCGTTGATGGCCTGCTGCACATCACCGACATGGCGTGGAAACGCGTTAAGCACCCAAGCGAAATCGTGAACGTGGGCGACGAAATCACTGTTAAAGTGCTGAAGTTCGACCGCGAGCGTACTCGTGTATCCCTCGGCCTGAAACAGCTGGGCGAAGATCCATGGGTAGCTATCGCTAAGCGTTACCCAGAAGGTACTAAACTGACTGGTCGCGTAACCAACCTGACTGACTACGGCTGCTTCGTTGAAATCGAAGAAGGCGTTGAAGGTCTGGTGCACGTTTCCGAAATGGACTGGACCAACAAAAACATCCACCCATCCAAAGTTGTTAACGTTGGTGATGTAGTGGAAGTGATGGTTCTGGATATCGACGAAGAACGTCGTCGTATCTCCCTGGGCCTGAAACAGTGCAAAAACAACCCATGGCAGCAGTTCGCGGAAACCCACAACAAGGGTGACCGTGTTGAAGGTAAAATCAAGTCTATCACTGACTTCGGTATCTTCATCGGCCTGGACGGCGGCATCGATGGCCTGGTTCACCTGTCTGACATCTCCTGGAACGTTGCAGGCGAAGAAGCAGTTCGTGAATACAAAAAAGGCGACGAAATCGCTGCAGTTGTTCTGCAGGTTGACGCAGAGCGTGAGCGTATCTCCCTGGGCGTTAAACAGCTCGCAGAAGATCCGTTCAACAACTGGGTTGCACTGAACAAGAAAGGCGCAATCGTAAACGGTAAAGTGACTGCAGTTGACGCTAAAGGCGCAACCGTAGAACTGGCTGACGGCGTTGAAGGTTACCTGCGCGCTTCTGAAGCTTCACGTGACCGCGTTGAAGATGCCACTCTGGTTCTGAACGTAGGCGACGACGTTGAAGCTAAGTTCACCGGTGTTGACCGTAAGAACCGTGCAATCAGCCTGTCTGTTCGTGCTAAAGACGAAGCTGATGAGAAAGATGCAATCGCAACTGTTAACAAACAGGAAGATGCAAACTTCTCTAACAACGCAATGGCTGAAGCTTTCAAAGCAGCTAAAGGCGAGTAATATCAGGTTCTCAGCATCATTTGCGCTGTAACGCATTTACAGCGTGAAGGATGAGGAGCAAACTTGACAGATTGCAGGATTCGTCCTGTAATCAATAACAAAGGGCGGCTACGGCCGCCCTTGTTTAATGAGCTGTTCAGCTAATTGGTTTGAAAGGAACCGGAGGAATCATGACCAAGTCAGAATTGATTGAAAGACTTGCCAGTCAGCAACCGCATATCCCTGCCAAGGCAGTGGAAGATGCCGTAAAAGAGATGCTGGAGCATATGGCCTCCACTCTTGCCCAGGGCGAGCGCATTGAAATCCGCGGTTTCGGTAGTTTTTCTCTGCACTATCGTGCTCCACGTACCGGGCGTAACCCGAAAACTGGCGATAAAGTCGAGCTGGAAGGTAAGTACGTTCCACACTTTAAGCCGGGTAAAGAACTGCGCGATCGCGCCAATATTTACGGTAACTGAGTTTAGCCAGTCGGTTAAACTGGGTTCGAAAGAAAGCACCTGCGGGTGCTTTTTTTGTCTCTGTCGCTTTCATTCTGAAGATACCCCGCATTTTCCGTTTCGTTTTCTGCAAACCGATAAAAACAGCACAGCGCGCGCTGTAAAACGCATTCTTACCATCTGACAATTCCTTCTACCTGATTACATACTGCCCCTCTGAAACAGGGAGGTAGCAATGGGAATTCCCGCGCTTAGTATCTGCGCCATTCTGGCGATAGCCCCGTTACTCTGGTTACCTGAACTGCCATCACGTCACACCGTGTGGATAATGATTGTTGGCGGGATCGTGCTGGCCGCACGGCGAAACGTACGACTGAAGTATGCGGGTATCACGCTGTTATGTTGCGTGTGGGGTATTCTGGCTGCGAAGGAGAGCGTCTGGCCGATGCAGCATTTAACCACGGGGGCCGTGCAGGCTGAGGTAGCGATCACCGCCACAGATGGCGCAACGCAGCATCAGGGAAACATTCTTAGCATTGATGGCAAGCGCTGGTGGGCCTCTACCGGCATAACGCTGTATGGCAATTATCTGCCACAGAAAGCGTGTGCCGGTCAGCGCTGGACCATGACGCTCAGGCTCAGGCCTGCCCACGGCGAGCTGAACGACGGCGGTTATGATTCTCAGCGCAGCGCTTTTGCCCGCCATCAAACGCTGAGCGGGCGTTTCACCCGTGCGGAACTCGTTGATGGACGCTGCAGCCTGCGAGCGCAATATCTCATGTCACTGCAAAACCGCCTTTCTGCTTACCGATGGGGGGCAGTTATCCTCGGACTGGGAATGGGTGAACGTCTGGATGTGCCCCGGGAAATACAAGACCTGATGCGTGAAACCGGGACGCTGCATCTGATGGCGATTTCGGGACTGCATATCGCGCTGGCGGCATCCCTCGCCTGGTTACTCGCACGTGGGCTCCAGTTTTTATTACCCAGCCACCGGATCCACTGGCAAATGCCTCTTCTGGCCGGGTTATGCTTTGCCGCTTTCTACGCCTGGCTTACCGGTCTTCAACCGCCTGCGCTACGAACGGTCATCGCGCTTGCTGTGCTTGCAATGTTGCGGATCGCTGCCCGACAATGGTCTCCCTGGCAGGTGTGGGTTTGCTGTATCGCGGCAATCCTGATAAGCGATCCCTTAGCCATACTCTCGCAGAGTCTGCTCTTGTCTGCATTTGCCGTCGCCGCGCTGATTTTCTGGTTTCAGTGGCTACCTCTTCCTGGCTGGCGCAGGGCACGACGTCTACGGCCGCTGCTGAACCTGATCTATCTGCAGGTGGGTATGCTGATGCTGCTGATGCCGCTACAGGTCCTGATTTTCCATGGCTTCAGCATTTCTTCTCTGGTCGCGAATCTCCTTGCCGTTCCCCTGGTGACGTTTGTCTCCGTGCCGCTGATCCTGCTCGGTATGCTGCTTCATCTCCTACCGCTGGCGGCACTGGAAAGCATTGTCTGGTTCGCAGCCGATAAGTCACTTGCGGGGCTGTTTTGGCTCCTCATGCGCCTGCCTGACGGCTGGCAAAATGTCGACCAACGCTGGGAGTACATGACATTACTGCCCTGGCTTATCATCATCGGCTGGCGCTTTCGTGCCTGGAAAACCCTTCCAGCCGTTTGTCTGGCAGGAAGTGTCTTACTGACATTTCCTCTCTGGCGAACGGAAAAAAGCGAGAGCTGGACGCTGCATATGCTGGATGTGGGGCAGGGGCTGGCGATGGTCATTGAACGGCAGGGAAAAGCCATTCTCTATGATACCGGGCTCGCCTGGCCGGGCGGGGATAGCGCGCAGCGGTTGATCATCCCGTGGCTTCGCTGGCATCACCTGCGGCCTGAAGGCGTTATTCTCAGTCATGAGCACCTCGACCATGCGGGAGGACTCGCATCGTTGCAAAAAGCGTGGCCTGACGCGTGGGTAAGAAGCCCATTGCGCCAGGCGGGGCATCGCCCCTGTTTTCGCGGGCAGAGATGGAAATGGCAGGGACTCTCCTTCACCGTCCACTGGCCCCCCGAAAATTACCCGGCTCAGGGAAACAACCATTCCTGCGTGGTAAAGGTGGACGACGGTGAGCAGAGCGTTCTGCTAACGGGGGACATTGAAGCGCAGGCGGAACAGGCTATGCTTAGCCATTACTGGCGTTATCTGACGTCTACGCTTATACAGGTGCCCCATCATGGCAGCAATACTTCTTCTTCATTGCCGCTGGTGCAGCGGGTGGAAGGTCAGATCGCCCTGGATTCAGCGGCCCGCTATAACGCATGGCGATTCCCGTCGGCAAAAGTTGTCCGACGCTATCGAAAAGAGGGGTACATCTGGCACGATACCCCTCATTCTGGACAAATATCGGTGACATTCTCGCAACATCACTGGCAAATCCGGCGCTTGCGAGAGCAATTTTTACCCGTTTGGTATCATCAGTGGTTTGGCGAGCCCGTCGATAACGGGTAGAATATGCGGCTATTTCAACGAATGCTGGTTTTTTGAATGCATAACGACAAAGATCTCTCCACGTGGCAAACCTTCCGCCGACTCTGGCCGATGATTGCGCCCTTTAAAACAGGCCTGATCGTGGCGGGAGTAGCGTTAATCCTCAACGCAGCCAGCGATACTTTTATGCTATCGCTTCTCAAACCGTTACTGGACGACGGTTTTGGTAAAACGGATCGCTCAGTGTTGCTATGGATGCCTCTGGTGGTTATCGGACTGATGATCTTACGCGGCATCACCAGCTATATCTCCAGCTACTGTATTTCCTGGGTATCAGGGAAAGTGGTGATGACCATGCGCCGTCGCCTGTTCAGCCACATGATGGGCATGCCGGTCTCGTTCTTTGACAAGCAGTCTACCGGGACGCTGCTGTCCCGTATTACCTACGACTCAGAGCAGGTTGCCTCCTCGTCCTCAAGCGCGCTGATCACCGTTGTGCGTGAGGGCGCGTCAATCATCGGCCTGTTCGCGATGATGTTCTATTACAGCTGGCAGCTGTCGATCATCCTTATCGTTCTGGCACCGATAGTTTCTATTGCTATCCGCGTCGTCTCAAAGCGCTTCCGCAATATCAGTAAGAATATGCAGAACACGATGGGGCAGGTGACGACCAGCGCGGAACAGATGCTGAAAGGGCATAAAGAAGTTCTGATTTTTGGCGGTCAGGACGTCGAAACCAAACGCTTTGATAAAGTCAGCAATAAAATGCGTCTGCAGGGGATGAAAATGGTCTCGGCCTCTTCCATCTCTGACCCGATTATTCAGCTGATTGCGTCACTGGCGCTGGCATTCGTCCTCTATGCGGCAAGTTTCCCTAGCGTGATGGAGACGCTGACGGCGGGTACCATCACCGTGGTCTTCTCCTCAATGATCGCCCTGATGCGTCCGCTGAAATCCCTGACGAACGTGAACGCCCAGTTCCAGCGCGGGATGGCCGCCTGTCAGACGCTGTTCAGCATTCTGGATTCCGAACAGGAAAAAGATGAAGGTACTCGCGAGATTGAGCGCGCCCGTGGTGACGTTGAATTCCGCAATGTCACTTTCGCCTATCCTGGACGTGAAACGCCGGCGCTGCGTAATATCAACCTGTCCATTCCGGCGGGTAAAACCGTGGCGCTGGTGGGCCGTTCCGGCTCGGGTAAATCGACCATTGCCAGCCTGATCACCCGTTTCTACGATATTAACGAAGGTGAGATCCTCCTGGACGGTCATGACCTGCGGGAATATACCCTGCAGTCGCTGCGTAACCAGGTGGCGCTGGTTTCCCAGAACGTGCACCTGTTCAACGATACTGTGGCAAACAACATTGCGTATGCGCGCACGGATGAATACAGCCGTGAGCAGATTGAGAATGCCGCGCGTATGGCCTACGCAATGGACTTTATCAACAAGATGGATAACGGTCTGGATACGATAATCGGTGAGAACGGGGTGCTGCTCTCCGGCGGTCAGCGTCAGCGTATCGCCATTGCGCGTGCGCTGCTGCGCGATAGCCCAATTCTGATTCTGGACGAAGCGACCTCCGCGCTGGATACGGAATCTGAACGCGCTATTCAGTCTGCCCTGGATGAGCTGCAAAAGAACCGTACCTCGCTGGTGATTGCGCACCGTCTGTCGACTATCGAGCAGGCTGACGAAATCGTCGTGGTTGAGGACGGTATCATTGTTGAACGCGGAAGCCATGCTGATTTGCTGGAACACCGCGGCGTTTACGCCCAGCTTCATAAGATGCAGTTTGGCGAATGATTGCACGCATCTGGTCCGGTGAATCCCCGCTGTGGCTCCTGCTTTTGCCGCTCTCCTGGCTCTACGGCCTGGTGAGCGGCATTATCCGTCTGCTTTACCGTCTGGGGCTGAAGCGCGCCTGGCGCGCGCCGGTTCCGGTTGTGGTGGTCGGTAATCTTACGGCGGGCGGCAACGGTAAAACGCCGGTAGTGATCTGGCTGGTGGAGCAATTGCAAAAACGCGGTATCCGCCCGGGGGTGGTATCGCGCGGATATGGTGGTAAAGCGGCGCGTTATCCGCTGCTGCTGACGGCGGAAACCACGACTGCCGAAGCGGGTGATGAGCCGGTATTGATTTTCCAGCGTACCGGCGCGCCGGTTGCGGTCTCCCCGGTGCGCAGCAACGCCGTTCAGGCACTGCTTGCCGAACACGCGGTACAAATTATTATCACTGACGATGGCCTGCAGCATTACGCCCTGGCGCGTGATAAAGAGATTGTGGTCATCGACGGGGTTCGCCGCTTCGGTAACGGCTGGTGGCTGCCGGCCGGCCCTATGCGCGAACGCGCTTCGCGTCTTAAGTCCGTTGATGCGGTGATTGTGAACGGCGGTGAGGCAAAAGCGGGTGAAATCCCGATGTACCTGCAGCCGGGCCTGGCGATCAACCTGGTGACGGGTGAACGCCGGTCGGTTGCTGAGCTGCCTTCACCGGTGGCGATGGCGGGGATTGGCCATCCGCCGCGCTTCTTCGCGACGCTGGAACAGTGCGGTGCCCGGCTGGAAAAACGCGTTCCGCTGGCCGACCACCAGGCGCTGGTGGAAGGGCAGGTCGACGCCCTGACCGTACCCGGGCAGTCGCTGATCATGACCGAAAAAGATGCGGTGAAATGCCGTGCCTTCGCGAAAGAAAACTGGTGGTATCTGCCGGTTGACGCTGAACTCAGCGGCGAGCAGCCGGAACGTTTGCTCAAGGAACTGATTGCGTTGGTGAAATAAACGCTTACGCGGTTCTGGTGGCGCTTTGACTGACAGGATAACGCATGTCTTTACCGCAACTCTCGCTTTCAGCCGCACGTCATTTACACCTTGCCGCGCAGGGGCTGCTTAAAAAGCCCCGCCGCCGCGCGCAGCCTGCCGATATTCTCTCTACCGTCCAGCGCATGTCGCTGCTTCAAATTGACACCATTAACATTGTGGCCCGTAGCCCTTACCTGGTGCTGTTTAGCCGTCTGGGAAATTATCCTTCGCAGTGGCTGGATGAGGCGCTCAGCAAGGGGGAGTTAATGGAGTACTGGGCGCACGAAGCCTGCTTCCTGCCCCGCAGCGATTTTGCCCTGGTTCGCCACCGTATGCTTGCCCCTCAAAAGATGGGCTGGAAATACCGTCAGGCGTGGATGCTGGAACATGCTGCCGAAATTGAGCAGCTTATCGCGCATATTCAGGAAAACGGTCCCGTACGCTCCGCCGATTTTGAACACCCGCGCAAAGGCACCAGCGGCTGGTGGGAGTGGAAGCCGCATAAACGTCATCTCGAAGGGCTGTTTACCTCTGGCAAAGTCATGGTGATTGAGCGGCGTAATTTTCAGCGCGTCTACGACCTGACGCATCGCGTGATGCCGCACTGGGACGACGAGCGTGACCTGCTTACCCAGGAGGCGGCCGAGGCTATCATGCTCGAAAACAGCGCCCGCAGCCTGGGAATTTTCCGCCCGCAATGGCTGGCTGATTATTATCGCCTTCGCCAGCCCGCGCTGAAACCGCTGCTGGATATCTGGCAACGCGAACAGCGCATCATCCCCGTCACGGTGGAAACGCTGGGCGAAATGTGGCTGCATGCGGATCTCCTCCCGCTACTGCCTCTGGCCCAGGAGGGGAAACTTCAGGCAACCCACAGTGCGGTGTTGTCGCCTTTCGACCCGGTCGTCTGGGACAGAAAACGCGCCGAGCAGCTGTTCGATTTTAGCTACCGGCTGGAATGTTATACCCCAGCGCCAAAGCGCCAGTATGGTTACTTTGTTCTCCCGCTGCTGCATAAGGGGCAACTGGTCGGGCGTATGGACGCCAAAATGCACCGCAAGACCGGCACGCTTGAAATCATTGCGCTTTATCTGGAAGAGGGCGTCAGGGTGACGGCGAGCCTGGAAAAAGGGTTAACGTCCGCCATTAGCGAATTCGCGCGCTGGCAGGGTGCCCGCGACGTGACGCTGGGCCGGGTACCCGACGGACTGTTTACATCCTGTCGAAGTGGCTGGGAAACAGGCACTCCCTGAAAAGGGAATGTGTTAAGCTTTAGCGATTACCCATACGGAGGAACTATGGATCACCGTTTACTTGAAATTATTGCCTGCCCGGTATGCAACGGCAAACTCTACTACAGCCAGGACAAACAGGAGCTGATTTGCAAGCTGGACAGCCTGGCTTTCCCGCTGCGTGACGGCATTCCGGTGCTGCTGGAAAATGAAGCTCGTTCCCTGGTGGCAGAAGAGAGCAAACCATGAGTTTTGTTGTCATTATTCCTGCGCGTTATGCCTCAACGCGTCTTCCGGGTAAACCGCTGGTGGATATCAACGGCAAGCCGATGATTGTGCATGTCCTTGAGCGTGCGCGTGAATCCGGTGCCGATCGCGTGATTGTTGCTACCGATCATCCTGACGTTGCCCGTGCGGTTGAGGCGGCAGGCGGTGAGGTATGCATGACCCGCGCCGATCACCAGTCCGGCACCGAGCGTCTGGCGGAAGTGGTTGAGAAATGTGGCTTCAGTGATGATACGGTCATCGTGAACGTGCAGGGCGACGAGCCGATGATCCCGGCGGTGATTATCCGTCAGGTGGCAGAAAACCTGGCTCAGCGTCAGGTCGGTATGGCGACGCTCGCGGTGCCCATTCACCACGCTGAAGAGGCATTCAATCCCAATGCGGTGAAGGTGGTCATGGATGCCGAAGGCTATGCGCTCTATTTCTCACGCGCCACGATCCCGTGGGATCGCGATCGCTTTGCGCTCTCTAAAGAGACAATCGGTGATACTTTCCTGCGTCATATCGGGATCTACGGCTATCGCGCCGGTTTTATTCGTCGATATGTTACCTGGGCGCCGAGTCCGCTGGAGCATATCGAAATGCTGGAGCAGCTTCGCGTGCTCTGGTACGGCGAAAAAATTCACGTTGCCGTTGCCAGCGAAGTGCCTGGAACGGGCGTTGATACGCCGGAAGATCTTGAGCGCGTTCGCGCCGAGTTGCGCTAATACCGCCTGCATCCCTCCTGTCGGAGGGATGTTCTCTCCCTCGATAATTCCTCTTTCTTTTTCCTAATTGTTCTCTTCCGGGTGACATCTCCCTTCAGGACGCTCATTATAAAAGCAGTAGTCTTAATGGGGGTAATCTCATATGGAACAGCTGCGTGCCGAACTTAGCCATCTGCTGGGTGAGAAATTAAGCCGGGTCGAATGCGTGAGTGAAAAGGCCGATACCGCGCTTTGGTCGTTGTATGACAGTCAGGGCAACCCAATGCCGCTGATGGCCAGAAGTTTCACCTCGCCGGGCGTTGCCAGGCAGCTGGCATGGAAAATGTCGATGCTGGCACGGGAGGGAACCGTCCGTATGCCGACGGTGTACGGCGTGATGACCCACGAGGAACACCCCGGCCCGGACGTGCTGCTGATTGAGCGTTTACGCGGCGTGCCCGTTGAAGCGCCCGCGCGCACGCCGGAACGCTGGGAGCAGTTAAAAGACCAGATTGTCGAGGCGCTGCTGGCCTGGCACCGTCAGGATAGCCGCGGGCTTGTCGGTCCGGTCGACAGCACTCAGGAAAACCTGTGGCCGCTGTGGTATCGCCAGCGGGTCGAAGTGCTGTGGGGAACGCTTAACCAGTTCAACAATACCGGTTTAACCATGCAGGACAAACGTATTCTGTTTCGCACCCGCGAGTGCTTACCGGCGCTATTCGACGGTTTTAATGACAACTGCGTGCTGATCCACGGTAATTTCACCCTGCGCAGCATGCTCAAGGACTCCCGCAGCGATCAGCTTCTGGCGATGCTCGGGCCGGGGATCATGCTCTGGGCTCCGCGCGAATACGAGCTGTTCAGGCTCAGCGACAGCGGGGCGGCGGAAGGTTTACTGTGGCACTACCTTCAACGCGCGCCCGTTGCAGAAGCGTTTCTCTGGCGGCGCTGGCTTTACCTGCTCTGGGACGAAGTCGCGCAGTTGGTCAACACCGGACGTTTTAATCGCGCAAATTTCGATCTGGCAACAAAATCACTCTTGCCCTGGCTCGCCTGACGATCCTTTCAGCCACTGCCAGAGGCGTCCGAGCGTCTCATAACCGACGCGATCGCTATGCATCAGCCAGGCCGGGGATGGGATCGCCCGTTCCCACGGGTTGAGCGGCGCGTCGATAGCCATCTGGTTTGCCGGTGCGGGAAGCGGGTGCAGGCCTTGCTTCTGGAAGAAAATCATCGCGCGGGGCAGGTGTGAGGCGGAGGTCACCAGTAAGAACGGGACATCGCCAATTGCCTGCTTCACTGCGGCAGCCTCTTCTTCGGTATCTTTTGGACTGTCCAGAGTGATAATCGAGGAACTCGGCACGCCGAGGGATTCTGCGACCCTGGCGCCCGCTTCAGCCGTACTCACCGGGTTTGTTTTGGCCGCCGCGCCAGTGAAGATCATTTTTGAACCCGGGTTCGCCAGCCAGAGGCGAATGCCTTCGTTTAGCCGTGGCAGGCTGTTGTTGATCAGGTTTGAACTGGGCGCCCAGTCAGGATCCCAGGTATATCCGCCGCCCAGTACCACGATGTACGCCACTTTCTGATTTCCCTGCCATGTTGGGTACGTGTTTTCGATGGGGCGTAACAAGCCATCCGCGACCGGCTGCAGGCTCAACAGCAGCAGGACAAACCAGCCGAGCGTGATAAGCGTTTTGCCACTCTTCTGAAAGCGACTGAACCACACCAGCGCCAGCCCCAGCGCGATGGTGATGAGCAGCAGCGGAAGGGGAAGCATCATCCCTCCAATGTATTTCTTAAGGGTAAAAAGCATCCTTTTTGGTTCCTTTTTTGACCATATAGCAGGTGATTACCCGTGATATTACACCAGAGAGGTTCATTCTCCGCGCGGGTGTGACAAAATAGCGGTTTTGCAGTTAGCGAGTGGAACTCTCCCAATGCGGGATCGCAATTTTGATGACATCGCGGAAAAGTTTTCGCGCAACATTTATGGCACCACGAAAGGTCAGCTCCGTCAGACGATCCTCTGGCAAGATCTGGACACCATTCTGGCCACCTTTGGTGGGCAAACGTTGCGCGTGCTGGACGCCGGTGGCGGTGAAGGGCAGACGGCGATAAAAATGGCCGAGCGCGGTCATCACGTCACGCTTTGCGATCTTTCTGCTGAAATGGTCGCCCGCGCGACGCGTGCTGCAGAAGAGAAAGGTGTGAGCGACAACATGCATTTTATACAATGCGCCGCTCAGGACATCGCACAGCATTTGGAAACACAGGTTGATCTGATATTGTTTCATGCGGTGCTGGAGTGGGTTGCCGATCCGCAAAGCGTGTTACAAACCCTGTGGTCTATGTTGCGCCCGGGCGGCACGCTGTCGCTGATGTTCTACAATGCTAACGGCTTCCTGATGCACAACATGGTTGCAGGAAACTTCGACTATGTGCAGGTCGGGATGCCCAAAAAGAAAAAGCGCACGCTTTCCCCGGACTATCCGCGCGATCCACAGCAGGTTTATGGTTGGCTGGAAGCGATTGGCTGGCAGATCGTCGGGAAGACGGGCGTCAGGGTGTTTCATGATTATCTGCGTGAAAAACACAAACAGCGTGACTGTTTTGACACCTTAACAGAATTAGAAACGCGGTATTGCCGTCAGGAGCCTTTTATCAGCCTTGGCCGCTATATTCACGTCACCGCGCACAAGCCGCAGATGCAAGGATAACCTATGAGTGAATTTTCCCAGACAGTCCCCGAACTGGTTGCCTGGGCCAGGAAAAACGATTTCTCCATCTCGCTGCCGGTAGACAGACTCTCTTTCCTGCTGGCGGTTGCCACGCTGAACGGCGAACGGCTGGACGGTGAAATGAGCGAGGGTGAACTGGTGGATGCGTTCCGCCATGTCAGTGATGCGTTTGAGCAAACCAGCGAAACCATTAGCGTGCGTGCCAACAACGCAATCAACGATATGGTGCGTCAACGTCTGCTGAACCGCTTTACCAGCGAGCAGGCGGAAGGAAACGCCATCTATCGCCTGACGCCGCTGGGCATCGGCATCACCGATTACTATATTCGCCAGCGTGAATTTTCTACGCTGCGTCTTTCCATGCAGCTCTCGATCGTGGCGGGTGAGCTTAAGCGCGCCGCCGACGCGGCGGATGAAAACGGTGACGAATTCCACTGGCACCGTAACGTCTACGCGCCGCTGAAATATTCGGTGGCCGAGATTTTCGACAGTATCGATCTCACCCAGCGCCTGATGGACGAACAGCAGCAGCAGGTGAAAGACGATATCGCCCAGCTGCTGAATAAAGACTGGCGAGCGGCCATCTCCAGCTGTGAACTTCTGCTGTCAGAAACCTCCGGCACGCTGCGTGAGCTCCAGGATACGCTGGAAGCCGCAGGAGACAAGCTGCAGGCTAACCTGCTGCGTATCCAGGATGCGACGCTGGCACACGACGATCTGCATTTTGTCGACCGCCTGGTGTTCGATCTGCAGAGCAAACTCGATCGCATTATCAGCTGGGGCCAGCAGTCGATCGACCTGTGGATCGGCTATGACCGACATGTGCATAAATTTATCCGTACCGCGATTGATATGGATAAAAACCGCGTCTTTGCTCAGCGTCTGCGTCAGTCGGTGCAGACCTATTTCGATGCGCCATGGGCGCTGACCTACGCCAATGCCGATCGTCTGCTGGATATGCGCGACGAAGAGATGGCGCTGCGCGATGAAGAGGTGACCGGTGAACTGCCGCCGGATCTGGAATACGAAGAATTTAACGAAATTCGCGAGCAGCTTGCGGCGATGATTGAAGAACAGCTCGCTGTCTACAAAACCAGACAAGTGCCGCTGGATCTTGGGCTCGTGGTGCGCGACTATCTGGCGCAATATCCACGCGCGCGCCACTTCGACATTGCCCGCATTGTGGTAGACCAGGCGGTGCGCCTGGGCGTTGCGCAAGCAGATTTCACCGGACTGCCGCCGAAGTGGCAGCCAATCAACGATTACGGAGCCAAGGTACAGGCGCATGTCATTGACAAATATTGAACAAGTGATGCCAGTTAAGCTGGCACAGGCGCTGGCGAATCCGTTATTTCCGGCGCTGGACAGCCAGCTGCGTGCCGGTCGTCACATTGGATTAGACGAGCTGGATAATCACGCCTTTTTGATGGACTTCCAGGAGTACCTGGAAGAGTTTTACGCACGCTATAACGTGGAACTTATCCGCGCGCCGGAAGGGTTTTTCTACCTGCGCCCGCGCTCCACAACGCTTATTCCGCGTTCCGTGCTCTCCGAGCTGGATATGATGGTCGGCAAAATTCTTTGCTACCTCTACCTCAGCCCGGAACGTCTGGCGAATGAAGGCATCTTCACCCAGCAGGAACTTTACGACGAGCTGTTGACGCTGGCAGATGAAAGCAAGCTGCTGAAGCTGGTGAACAACCGCTCCACGGGGTCGGATCTTGACCGTCAGAAATTACAGGAAAAAGTTCGCTCTTCCCTGAACCGTCTGCGCCGTCTGGGGATGGTCTGGTTTATGGGCCACGACAGCAGCAAATTCCGCATTACGGAATCTGTCTTCCGCTTCGGCGCCGACGTGCGCGCGGGCGATGACGCGCGTGAAGCGCAGCTTCGCATGATCCGCGACGGTGAAGCGATGCCGGTGGAAAACCATTTGCAGCTCAATGACGAGCATGAAGAGAATCTGCCGGATAGCGGGGAGGAAGAGTAATGATTGAACGCGGTAAATTTCGCTCACTGACGCTGATTAACTGGAACGGCTTCTTTGCCCGAACGTTCGATCTGGATGAGCTGGTCACGACGCTCTCCGGCGGTAACGGTGCGGGTAAATCCACCACCATGGCGGCCTTTGTTACGGCGCTGATCCCCGATCTGACGCTGCTTCACTTCCGTAACACCACCGAAGCGGGAGCCACAAGCGGCTCCCGTGATAAAGGTCTGCACGGTAAGCTGAAGGCCGGTGTCTGTTATTCGGTTCTGGACGTCATTAACTCCCGTCATCAGCGCGTTGTGGTGGGCGTGCGCCTGCAGCAGGTCGCCGGTCGCGACCGTAAAGTGGATATCAAGCCGTTTGCGATCCAGGGGCTGCCGACCTCCGTGCAGCCGACGGCGCTGCTGACGGAAACCCTGAACGAACGCCAGGCGCGCGTGCTGACGCTGCAGGAGCTGAAGGACAAGCTTGAAGCCATCGAAGGCGTGCAGTTCAAGCAGTTCAACTCGATTACCGACTACCACTCGCTGATGTTCGATCTGGGCGTGGTGGCGCGTCGTCTGCGCACGGCATCAGATCGTAGCAAATACTACCGCCTGATCGAAGCGTCTCTGTACGGCGGTATCTCCAGCGCGATTACCCGCTCCCTGCGCGACTACCTGCTGCCGGAAAACAGCGGCGTGCGTAAGGCCTTCCAGGATATGGAAGCGGCGCTGCGCGAAAACCGCATGACGCTGGAAGCGATTCGCGTTACCCAGTCTGACCGCGACCTGTTTAAACACCTGATCAGCGAAGCCACCAACTACGTGGCGGCGGACTACATGCGCCACGCCAACGAGCGCCGCGTGCATCTCGATCAGGCATTAGAATACCGTCGCGAGCTGTTTACCTCCCGTAAACAGCTGGTAGCGGAGCAGTACAAGCACGTTGAAATGGCGCGGGAGCTGGGCGAGCACAACGGTGCTGAAGGCGACCTGGAAGCCGATTATCAGGCCGCCAGCGATCACCTGAACCTGGTGCAGACCGCGCTGCGTCAGCAGGAAAAAATCGAGCGCTATGAAGCGGACCTCGATGAGCTGCAGATTCGTCTCGAAGAGCAAAATGAAGTGGTGGCTGAAGCCGCCGACATGCAGGAAGAGAACGAAGCCCGCGCCGAAGCGGCCGAGCTGGAAGTGGATGAGCTGAAAAGCCAGCTTGCCGATTACCAGCAGGCACTTGACGTGCAGCAAACGCGAGCGATTCAGTACACCCAGGCACTGCAGGCATTACAGCGTGCAAAAGAGCTGTGCCATCTGCCTGACCTGACGCCGGACAGCGCCGACGAGTGGCTGGATACCTTCCAGGCCAAAGAGCAGGAAGCCACCGAGAAACTGCTCTCCCTTGAACAGAAAATGAGCGTCGCGCAAACGGCGCACAGCCAGTTTGAGCAGGCTTATCAGCTGGTAGTCGCGATTAACGGCCCGCTGGCGCGTAACGAAGCCTGGGACGTTGCCCGTGAACTGCTGCGCGACGGTGTGAACCAGCGCCATCTGGCCGAGCAGGTTCAGCCGCTGCGTATGCGTCTGAACGAGCTGGAGCAGCGCCTGCGCGAGCAGCAGGAAGCCGAGCGTCTGCTGGCGGAATTCTGTAAGCGTCAGGGAAAAAATTACGATTTCGACGAGCTTGAGGCCCTGCATCAGGAGCTGGAAGCGCGTATTGCGGCCCTGTCCGATACCGTATCAAACGCCAGCGAACAGCGTATGACCCTGCGTCAGGAGCTGGAGCAGATTCAGTCCCGTTCGAAGACGCTCCTGGAGCGTGCGCCGGTCTGGCTGGCGGCTCAAAGCAGCCTGAACCAGCTCAGCGAGCAGTGCGGCGAACAGTTCGAATCCAGTCAGGAAGTGACCGAATACCTGCAGCAGCTGCTGGAGCGCGAACGTGAAGCCATCGTTGAACGTGACGAAGTGGGCGCCCGCAAACGCGACGTCGATGAAGAAATTGAGCGCTTAAGCCAGCCGGGCGGGTCAGAAGATCCACGCCTGAATGCGCTAGCGGAGCGTTTTGGCGGCGTGCTGCTGTCCGAGATTTATGACGACGTTGGCCTCGATGATGCCCCGTACTTCTCCGCGCTGTACGGTCCATCCCGCAACGCGATTGTGGTCCCGGATCTGTCGCTGATTTCTGAGCAGCTTGCCGGCCTGGAAGATTGCCCGGAAGATCTCTACCTGATCGAAGGGGATCCGCAGTCGTTCGATGACAGCGTATTCAGCGTCGACGAGCTGGAAAAAGCGGTGGTGGTGAAAATTGCCGACCGTCAGTGGCGTTATTCCCGCTTCCCGGAGCTGCCGCTGTTTGGCCGCGCCGCGCGCGAAAGCCGCATCGAGAGCCTGCACGCCGAGCGTGAAACGCTGTCTGAACGTTTTGCGACCCTGTCGTTTGACGTGCAGAAAACCCAGCGTTTGCACCAGTCGTTCAGCCGCTTTATCGGCAGCCATCTCGCCGTAGCGTTTGACGCGGATCCGGAAGCCGAAATCCGCAAGCTCAATACCCGCCGTGGCGAGCTGGAACGTGCGATTGCAAGCCATGAAAGTGATAACCAGCAAAGTCGCGTTCAGTTTGAACAGGCGAAAGAGGGCGTCGCTGCCCTTAACCGCATTCTGCCGCGCCTGAATCTGCTGGCGGATGACACGCTGGCTGACCGTGTGGATGAGATCCAGGAGCGTCTGGATGAAGCGCAGGAAGCCGCGCGTTTCGTTCAGCAGCATGGCAATCAGCTGGCGAAGCTGGAGCCCGTCGTGTCTGTCCTGCAGAGCGACCCGGAACAGTTCGAGCAGTTAAAAGAAGATTATGCCTGGTCGCAGCAGGTGCAGCGCGAAGCGCGTCAGCAGGCGTTTGCCCTGACGGAAGTGGTGCAGCGTCGGGCCCACTTTGGCTACTCCGATTCGGCTGAAATGCTGAGCGGTAACAGCGATCTGAACGAAAAACTGCGTCAGCGCCTTGAGCAGGCGGAGGCGGAACGTACTCGCGCCCGCGAAGCAATGCGCAGCCATTCCGCTCAGCTGAACCAGTACAACCAGGTGCTAGCCTCGCTGAAAAGCTCCTTCGACACCAAGAAAGAGCTGTTAAACGATCTGCAGAAAGAGCTTCAGGACATCGGCGTTCGTGCCGACAGCGGGGCAGAAGAGCGCGCGCGTATTCGTCGTGACGAGCTGCATTCGCAGCTCAGCAATAACCGCGCGCGTCGTAATCAGCTGGAAAAAGCGCTGACCTTCTGCGAAGCCGAAATGGATAACCTGACCCGTCGCCTGCGCAAGCTGGAACGCGACTATCACGAAATGCGCGAGCAGGTCGTGACCGCCAAGGCGGGCTGGTGCGCGGTGATGCGCATGGTGAAAGACAATAACGTTGAGCGTCGTCTGCACCGCCGCGAGCTGGCGTATCTCTCTGCCGATGAGCTGCGCTCCATGTCGGATAAGGCGTTGGGTGCGCTGCGTCTGGCGGTGGCGGATAACGAACACCTGCGCGACGTGCTGCGCATGTCGGAGGATCCGAAACGTCCGGAACGTAAAATCCAGTTCTTCGTGGCGGTTTACCAGCACCTGCGCGAGCGTATTCGTCAGGACATCATCCGTACCGACGATCCGGTTGAAGCCATCGAACAGATGGAAATCGAGCTGGGCCGTCTGACGGAAGAACTGACCTCCCGCGAACAGAAGCTGGCGATCAGCTCCCGCAGCGTGGCGAACATTATTCGTAAAACCATTCAGCGCGAGCAGAACCGTATCCGCCAGCTGAACCAGGGCCTGCAGAGCGTGTCGTTTGGCCAGGTAAACAGCGTGCGCCTCAACGTCAACGTGCGTGAGGCCCACGCGACGCTGCTGGAAGTGCTCTCAGAGCAGCACGAGCAGCATCAGGATCTGTTCAACAGCAACCGTCTGACCTTCTCCGAAGCGCTGGCGAAGCTGTATCAGCGCCTGAACCCGCAGATTGATATGGGGCAACGTACGCCACAAACTATCGGTGAAGAGCTGCTGGACTACCGTAACTACCTGGAAATGGAAGTTGAGGTAAACCGTGGCTCAGACGGCTGGCTGCGTGCGGAATCCGGGGCGCTTTCTACCGGTGAAGCGATCGGTACCGGCATGTCAATTCTGGTGATGGTCGTACAGAGCTGGGAAGATGAAGCGCGCCGCCTGCGCGGCAAAGATATCTCGCCATGCCGACTGCTGTTCCTGGATGAGGCGGCGCGACTTGATGCCCGCTCGATTGCCACGCTGTTCGAGCTTTGCGAACGTCTCGATATGCAGCTCATTATCGCGGCGCCGGAGAACATCAGCCCCGAGAAGGGCACCACCTACAAACTGGTGCGTAAGGTGTTCCAGAACAGCGAACACGTTCACGTTGTGGGGCTGCGTGGCTTTGCGCCGCAGCCGCCGGAGTCGTTGACGGAAACCACGGCGGACGCTTCCTGAAGCGTCTTCTGACCCGAAGCGGCGCACTGGCGCCGCTTTTTTTTAAACTTAACTTGTGCTTGGGGCTGCGTTATCTTTAAACTTCTTTACATAAGGTAAGGCAACAGCTTAGCCGTCTACCTATAATGAAAGAAAGCCCCAGCGTGATGGGCATGTCGTGAAAACAGGGGGCAAGGGATGTTGCTAAAGAAAGAATGTGGTCGTCAGCTGTCTGCGCTGAGTTTATGCCTGGCAGTGATGTTTGCTCCGCTGTTAACCGCCCAGGCCGACGAGCCTGAAATTGTGCCGACTGACAGCTCGGCAACGACAGGCGCGCAGCCAACGTCGTTGTCCCAGCCGCTGGAACAGTCTCCGGCAACGGCTATCATGGCCGGTATTAAACCGCTGCCGGAAGGCATCGACGCGGAATCGCTCAGCCAGCAGCTGCAGTCGGAGCTGCCGTCAGGCTACACGCCTGTCTATATCAACCAGCTCACGCTCCTCTATGCTGCCCGCGATATGAAACCGATGTGGGAAAATCGCGATGCCGTGCGTGCCTTCCAGCAGCAGCTGGCAGAGGTTGCGATTGCAGGGTTTCAGCCGCAGTTTACAAAGTGGGTTGAGCTGTTAACCGATCCTGCCGTCACCGGGCAGGCGCGGGACGTGGTGCTTTCCGATGCCATGATGGGCTACCTGCAGTTCGTGGCGGGTATTCCGGTCAACGGCAACCGCTGGCTGTACAGCGATAAGCCGTACAAGCTGGCGACGCCGGCGCTGTCGGTGATTAACCAGTGGCAGCTCGCGCTGGATAACGGCGAACTGCCGCGCTTTATTGCCAGCCTGGCACCGGCGCATCCGCACTATGCCACTCTGCACCAGTCGCTCCTCACGCTGGTGGGGGACACGCGTCCATGGCCGCAGATGCGCGGCACCGCGACGCTGCGTCCGGGGCAGTGGAGCAGCGATGTTCCTGCCCTGCGCGAGATCCTGACGCGTTCTGGTCTTCTTGACGGCGGGCCAAAGATTGTTCTCCCGGGTGACGATCCACAAAACGTCGCCGTCAGCCCGTCAGCGCCAGTTAAAGAGAAGAAAGCCGTTGCCCTGAGCAACAAACCCGCTGCTTACGATCGCGAGCTGGTTGCGGCCGTTAAACAGTTCCAGGCCGCTCAGGGGCTGGGGGCCGATGGCGTCATTGGCCAGACGACGCGCGACTGGCTGAACGTATCGCCTGCGCAGCGGGCAGGGGTGCTGGCGCTCAATATCCAGCGTTTGCGCTTGCTGCCGGGAACGCTCTCTACCGGAATTATGGTTAACATCCCGGCGTATTCCCTGGTCTATTACCAGAACGGCAGCGAAGTGCTGGCGTCCCGCGTGATTGTCGGGCGTCCGGATCGTAAAACACCGATGATGAGCAGCGCGCTGAATAACGTGGTGGTTAACCCGCCGTGGAACGTACCGCCGACGCTGGCGCGTAAAGACATTCTGCCGAAAGTCTGGAACGATCCGGGTTATCTGGAGCGTCATGGCTACACGGTGATGCGTGGATGGAACAGTAAAGAGGCCATCGATCCTTATATGGTCGACTGGTCGACCATCACAGCGTCGAATCTGCCGTTCCGCTTCCAGCAGGCTCCCGGAGCGCATAACTCTTTAGGGCGCTACAAATTCAACATGCCGAGTTCAGAAGCGATCTATCTGCACGATACGCCGAACCACAATCTGTTCCAGAAAGATACGCGCGCGCTGAGTTCTGGCTGTGTGCGCGTGAACAAAGCTTCAGAGCTGGCCAATATGCTGTTGCAGGATGCGGGCTGGAACGATACGCGTATCTCGGATGCCCTGAAGCAGGGGGATACGCGTTACGTGAATATTCGCCACAATATTCCGGTCAATCTTTACTATCTGACGGCATTTGTGGGTGAGGACGGGCGTACCCAGTATCGTACAGATATTTACAATTATGATCTCACCGCGCGATCCGGCGCACAAATTTTGCCAAAAGCGGAACAATTAATCAGGTAAATGAAGCAGTTCGGGAAAAATGATTGTCGTAAGTTAGGGTGAATAGGGGGCAATATCGCTGTAAGCCGCGTATTCACTGGGGTTGGGCGCCTTGACGTACCTGGTTTTGCCAGTTAAGGTGCCCTTCGTGCGCTAAGCATATTACGATTTCTTTTACCTGTAGACCTGATTATCATGGACAAATTTGACGCTAATCGCCGCAAACTGCTGGCGTTAGGTGGTGTTGCGCTTGGCGCAGCGGCCATCCTGCCGACGCCAGCATTTGCCACCCTCTCGACACCTCGTCCGCGAGTTTTAACGCTCAACAACCTGCATACCGGTGAGTCGCTAAAAGCGGAGTTTTTCGATGGCAGAGGCTATATTCAGGATGAATTAGCAAGACTTAACCATTTTTTCCGTGATTTCCGCGCGAATAAAATAAAAGCCATCGATCCAGGACTGTTTGATCAGCTTTTCCGCCTTCAGGGCCTGCTGGGCACCAGCAAGCCGGTGCAGCTCATTTCTGGCTATCGTTCGATTGATACCAATAATGAACTGCGCGCCCACAGTCGCGGGGTAGCCAAAAAAAGCTATCACACGAAGGGACAGGCAATGGATTTCCATATTGAAGGCGTTTCGTTAGCCAATATTCGCAAAGCCGCGTTATCTATGCGCGCAGGTGGTGTAGGATATTACCCCAGCAGCAACTTTGTGCATATTGATACCGGTCCGGTTCGGCACTGGTAATAACGAAACACAGGAGCAGTATGAACTATCGTATTATTCCGGTTACCGCGTTCTCCCAGAATTGTTCATTGATCTGGTGCGAACAGACTAAACTGGCCGCGCTTGTCGATCCCGGCGGTGACGCTGAGAAAATCAAGCAGGAAGTCGCCGACAGCGGCGTGACGCTCATGCAGATTTTACTGACGCACGGTCACCTCGACCATGTGGGTGCAGCGGCTGAACTCGCTAAACACTACGGTGTGCCGATCGTCGGTCCGGAAAAAGAAGATGAGTTCTGGCTGCAGGGGTTACCCGCCCAAAGCCGCATGTTTGGCCTTGATGAGTGTCAGCCCCTGACGCCCGATCGCTGGCTGAACGAAGGAGAGCGCGTTAACGTAGGGAATGTGACTTTACAGGTGTTGCATTGTCCTGGGCATACGCCAGGCCATATCGTCTTCTTTGATGACCAGTCCCGTCTGCTGATTTCAGGCGATGTGATCTTCAAGGGTGGCGTAGGACGCAGCGATTTTCCGCGCGGCGATCACGGGCAGCTGATTCAGTCGATTAAACAAAAGTTATTGCCGCTGGGTGATGACGTTACGTTTATCCCTGGACACGGTCCGATGTCGACGCTGGGCTACGAACGGCTCCATAATCCGTTCCTTTAGGATGAGATGCCTGTCTGGTAACCAGAATAAAAAAAGCCTGCATAATGCAGGCTTTTTTATGGACGCAAATTACAGTACGGCGACAATCGCTTCGCACAGTGGCGCCATGTTGTCAGGCGTCATGCCTGCAACGTTCACGCGGCCTGAGGCCACGGCGTACACGCCAAACTCTTCACGCAGACGCAGAACCTGCTCTTTGGTCAGGCCGCTGAACGAGAACATGCCGTTCTGTTTGATAATAAAGCTGAAGTCGCGGTCCGCGCCTTTCTCAGCCAGTGTGTTCACAAACAGCAGGCGCATGCGCTGAATACGTTGACGCATATCGTTCAGCTCTTGTTCCCAGATAGCGCGCAGCGCATCGTTGCTCAGGATAGTGGCAACAACAGACGCACCGTGTGCCGGTGGGTTAGAGTAGTTAGCGCGGATAACCGATTTCATCTGGCTGAACGCACGATCGACGGTCTCTTCGTTAGCGGCAACCAGCGTACAGGCACCCACGCGCTCATTGTACAGACCGAAGTTCTTGGAATACGAGCTTGCGACAATCAGCTCCTGGTGAACGGCTGCGAACGCGCGCAGGCCTTCGGCATCTTCTTCCAGACCACGGGCAAAGCCCTGGTAGGCAAAGTCAAACAGCGGCAGCCAGCCTTTTTCAACGGACAGCTTCGCCAGGTGTTGCCACTGCTCAAGCGTCGGATCGATACCGGTTGGGTTGTGGCAGCAGCCGTGGAACAGAACCACGTCACCTGCCTGCGCTTCGCTCAGGCTCGCCAGCAGGCCGTCAAAGTCGAGAGAGTGGTTTGCCGCGTCGTAGTATGCATATTCACGCACTTCCAGACCCGCAGAGTTAAACACGCTCTTGTGGTTCGGCCAACTTGGGTTGCTCACCCATACGCGCTTAACAGAGGTGTTTTTCGCAAGGAAATCCGCCGCTACGCGTAGCGCACCGGTACCGCCTGGGGTCTGTGCTGTACGGGCACGTTTGTCACTCACAATTGCGCTGCCTTTACCGAACAGCAGCTCCTGGGTGCAGCGACCAAACTCAGGGATACCATCAATACCGAGGTAGTTTTTGGTGGTTTCGTTTTCCAGCAGATACTGCTCAGCTTTCTTAACGCTGGTCAGTACCGGAGTTTTGCCGGTTTCATCTTTATATACACCAATACCCAGGTTGATTTTGCCAGGGCGGTCGTCGGCACGAAACAGATCGGCCAGGCCCAGAATAGGGTCGGCAGGAGCGGCGGTAATGTTCTCAAACATGACGAAGTTCCATTGTGATTACAGAAGTGAAATCCGCTATCAGGTTAACGGTAGATTTACAAAATGCCAACCGTTTGCGACGAAAAGCGTGCGGCTTTTCAAAAGTCGCCATTATTTTCTGTCACGCATAAAAAAACAGGGCCGAAGCCCTGTTCATTAAGCATATAACAAAGTGGTGTACTGATTAGAACTGGTAGGTTACGCCAACGGTAGCTTGGTTGTCAGAGCCAACCCAGCTGGTGGACGCATCTTTGTCGTCCAGCAGGTTGAAGCGGTAGTCACCGTACACGTTGAAGTTCTTGTTGAAGTAGTAAGTCGCACCAGTGGTGATGTATTTCGCCAGGTCACGGTCGCCGATGCCGTTCAGGTCTTTACCTTTGGACTGAACGTAAGAAACGGAAGGACGCAGGCCGAAGTCGAACTGGTACTGAGCGATAACTTCAAAGTTCTGGGTCTTGTTAGCAATGTTATAAACATTACCATCATCATTCGGAACATAGTTTTCGCCGCTGTTACCCAGGCGGCTCATGTTGCGAGTCTCTGCATAAACGGTCGCCAGGTAGATGTTGTTCGCGTCGTATTTCGCGCCAACAGCCCAGGATTCAGCTTTATCGCCTTTACCATCTTTTTTCTGCTCAAGCGTACGGTTAGCGGTGCTGTAGGCACCGATCAGACCGAAGCCTTCACCGAACTCGTAACCCAGGGACAGGCCAACACCGTCGCCGTTTGCTTCATTCAGGTTTTTACGATCGTTTTTACCCTGGTATTGAACGCCAAAGTTCAGACCATCAACCAGACCGAAGAAGTTGTTGTTACGGTAGGTCAGCAGGCCAGTAGAACGGCTGGTCATGTAGTTATCAACATAGCCGCCACCCCAGGTTTCGCCAGAGAAGGACGGAGCCATATCGGTGTAGGATTCTACGTCATACACGATACCGTAGTTACGACCGTAGTCCAGAGAACCCGCGTCAGCGATTTTCAGGCCAGCGAAAGCCAGACGAGTTACGTTAGTCTGATCACCTTCAGCTGCACCGGCGCGTGCACGGTATTCCCACTGACCGTAACCGGTCAGCTGGTCGTTGATCTGAGTTTCGCCTTTGAAGCCGATCTGGCCGTAAGAGGAGTCAGCGTTTTTGTGTACGCCAGAAGTGGTGAAGCCGTGTTCGCCCACAACTTTACCGTAGAAGTCCAGTTTGTTGCCGTTCTTGTTATAGATTTCTGCAGCGTTAGCTGCACCGGCTACCAGCAGGGCAGGGATTACCACTGCCAGAATATTGCGCTTCATCATTATTTATTACCCTCATTGGTTTTTTATGACACTCGCCACTGCCGTCAATAAATTCTGTCAATAAATATTTCCGGAACTATTGATGAGAGTTTGGTGTCTTTATGTATCTGACAGGCATCTTTCCATTCGGCGAAGCGTTTCGCTAGCCTGAAAGTGCTACAATTCTCAAGATTAAGTAACCGAAAGAAAATATGTGTAACTAAATATGTATTTTTGGGAACTTTGTGAACCATCTCAAACTTCAGAACTCCCTGGCGAATTAAACAGCAAGGGCTATCCTATATATATGAATTCCTTATGATTAATTGAGATAAAGGCGATTCGTATAAACAGACCTTAAACGGCTCGTTTTTTCTTATGACTGCAAAAGGCCTTCCGGATGGCTGTAGGATTGGTCGAAATTTGTGCTATCGCTTGAGGGTGTAATAATCGCAATAAGAATGGGGTTTATTTTTTGTGGCTGGATATTTCGCGGAAACAAAACGTAACAGGTAGTGGTTGTGACGGGGGGAAGGTTTAAAGACGCTGACTTTGCGCTGACGAAAACTGACAATACAGAATAAAATAATGGCCAGCATCTGCTGGCCATTTCAGTCTTTTACCGATTAGAAGCTGGCGTTACGTGGAGTACGTGGGAATGGGATCACGTCTCGTACGTTCTGAACACCGGTAACGTAGGCAATCAGACGCTCGAAGCCCAGACCAAAACCGGCGTGCGGTACGGTACCGTAACGGCGCAGATCGCGGTACCAGCTGTAGTCAGCGGGGTTGAGGCCCATCTCTTCCATACGCGCGTCCAGCACGTCAAGACGTTCTTCACGCTGAGAGCCACCGATGATTTCACCAATGCCAGGCGCCAGTACGTCCATCGCTGCCACGGTTTTACCGTCTTCGTTAAGGCGCATATAGAAGGCCTTAATGTCTTTCGGGTAGTTTTTAACGACAACCGGCGCTTTGAAATGCTTCTCGGCCAGATAGCGTTCGTGCTCAGATGCCAGGTCAACGCCCCAGTAAACCGGGTTCTCGAACGTCTCACCGCATTTCTCGAGGATCGCCACCGCGTCCGTATAGTCCACCTGCGCAAAGTCGGCAGAGACGAAACGCTCCAGACGCGCTACAGCATCGCTGTCTACGCGTTCTGCGAAGAATTTCATGTCGTCAGGACGCTCTTCCAGCACCGCTTTGAACACATACTTCAGCATGGCTTCTGCCAGGCCAGCGACATCGTCGAGGTTGGCGAACGCCACTTCAGGCTCCAGCATCCAGAATTCCGCCAGGTGACGGCTGGTGTTGGAGTTTTCGGCGCGGAAGGTTGGGCCAAAGGTGTAGATCTTTGACAGCGCACAGGCGTACGTTTCGCCGTTGAGCTGACCAGATACCGTCAGGAAGGCTTCTTTACCAAAGAAGTCTTTGTCATAGTCCACTTTACCTTCAGGCGTGCGCGGCAGGTTTTCCATGTCCAGCGTCGAAACGCGGAACATCTCACCGGCACCTTCCGTATCGGACGCGGTGATCAGCGGGGTAGACACCCAGAAGTAACCCTGCTCATCGAAGAAACGATGCAGCGCCTGCGCCAGCGTATGACGCACGCGCGCCACCGCACCAATCAGGTTGGTACGCGGACGCAGGTGGGCGACTTCACGCAGATATTCGATGCTGTGGCGTTTTGCCGCCATCGGATAGGTATCCGGATCTTCAACCCAGCCGGTGACTTCAATCGCAGTGGCCTGAATTTCGAAGCTCTGGCCCTGACCCGGTGAAGCCACAACCACGCCGGTAACAATGACGGAGCAACCCGTTGTCAGTCGCAGAACGTCATCATTGTAATTGGGCAGAGAATTATTAATGACGGCCTGTACAGGATCAAAGCAGGAACCGTCATAGACGGCGAGGAAGGAGATGCCAGCTTTAGAATCTCGGCGGGTACGCACCCATCCGCGCACGGTGACTTCCTGGTCAACGGCGACACGGCCCTGGAGTACGTCGGCTACAGGCACAACGCTCATAATATTCTCTCTGTTAATAGTCGGAAAAAATAAACACTTGTCCACCCTTATGGGGGGATATCTATGTTACCTGCCATCCGCTATCAGACAAGTAAATTTCGCAGTCAAAAGAGAAGAATTGAGAAATAAATAATAAGAAGGGAGCCATAAAGGCTCCCGTAAGCGCTTAACTGGCTTTTTTGATCAAGGGGAGGTCGAACGCTTTGCGCAACGCGCGGACAAACGCTTTGTCATGGCAGATGGTTTTACCCGGGCTGTCGGAGAGTTTTGCCACCGGCTTACCGTTACATTCCACCAGTTTGATGACGATATTCAGAGGTTTTACCTGAGGAATATCGCAGGTCAGACGGGTACCAATTCCGAAGCTCAGGTTCACACGGGTATTGAAATGGCGATAGAGGTCGACCGCTTTCGCCAGGTCGAGATTATCCGAGAAGACCAGCACTTTGCTCATCGGGTCAATGCCGAGTTTTTCGTAATGGGCAATGGCTTTCTCGCCCCATTCAACCGGATCCCCGGAGTCGTGCCGTAATCCCTGGTAACGTTCAGCGAACTCGGGACCAAAGTCGCGCAGGAAAGCATCCATCGTAATACAGTCGGTGAGGGCAATTCCGAGCTGATTCGGGTACTCTTCAAGCCATGCGGCCAGCGCCGCGCGCTGGCTGTTAGCCAGATCGGGGCTGATCTGCTGATGCGCCTGGAACCACTCGTGTGCCTGGGTGCCCATTGGCGTCAGGCTGAGGCGGCGTGCCAGATCGTAGTTGCTGGTGCCCACGAACCACGGCTCCTGCTGCAGACGTTTAACGATGGCCTCCTGAACGTCACGCGAGAAACGGCGACGCGTGCCAAAGTCCATCAGGCGGAAGCGGGACAAGTCCAGCCCTTCGGTCAGCGTGGAGAAGGCTGCGAGTTTATTTTCCAGCGCGGCGACCGCCTGCTCGACGCCTTTTTCCGGCGAACGGTAGCGGTGAGCCAGTTCACTGATCACCGCCAGAAGCGGCACTTCCCACATGATCACTTCCCGCCACGGACCTTCAAGGCGAATATCCAGCTTGCCGTTATCGTTAACCACGCTGACCTGCTCCGGCTTATAGCGGAAATCGCGCAGCCAGTTCAGGTAGTCGGCTTTGAAGAAAGGCAGGCCAGAAAGCCACTGATATTCCTCGTCCTGCAGCGTCAGATGCTGCATAGCATCGACCTGTTCACGAATGGCGTCTGCGTAGATACCGAGCAAGTCGTCGCCACGACAGCGGAATTCCGCCGCGACGTGAACGTCATAGTAATGGTGGAAAACGGCTTGCTGCATATGCAGTTTATACGCGTCGGTATCCAGCAACGTATGCAGAACTGGAGAAGCGAATTGAGTCATAGGTGCGCAGTAGCATCCTCTCACAGGAGCGTTTAGTACAATAAACAACTCCGGAGTATACCTTGTTTAGTGATTTATTGAACCCCGATCACAACATAAGCGCGTTTTATGGTCGAGGGCATTTTGTGCCCCGTGTTATACAAATGTAGCAAAAAAAGGTTTTGACCCTGAAAAGATGAACATTCTGCATAGCGCGATTTGCGCAACAGGAATATATTGAAACGTTACTCGACAAACGATGCATAAGGTTTTCTATGACACAACAGCCACAAGCCAAATACCGCCACGACTACCGTGCGCCGGATTACCAGATTAGCGAAATCGATCTGACTTTTGACCTGGATGCCACAAAAACCGTTGTCACGGCGGTGAGCCAGGTGACGCGCCATAGCGCAACTGCGGTGCCGCTGCGTCTGGATGGTGAAGACCTGACGCTGGTCTCCCTGCATATTAATGATGAAGCCTGGTCAGACTATAAAGAAGAAAACAACCAGCTGGTCATCGACAACCTGCCGGAACAGTTTACGCTGCGCATCGTGAATGAAATCAGCCCGGCCGCCAACACCGCGCTGGAAGGGCTTTACCAGTCGGGCGTGGCGCTTTGTACCCAGTGTGAAGCGGAAGGGTTCCGCCACATAACCTGGTATCTCGACCGTCCGGACGTCCTGGCGCGCTTCACCACCAAAATCATCGCCGATAAAACCCTGTATCCCTTCCTGCTCTCTAACGGTAACCGCGTAGGCGAAGGCGAGCTCGAGAATGGCCGTCACTGGGTGCAGTGGCAGGATCCCTTCCCGAAACCGTGCTACCTGTTTGCGCTGGTGGCGGGGGACTTCGACGTGCTGCGCGACACCTTCAAAACGCGCTCAGGCCGCGAGGTGGCGCTGGAGCTGTTTGTTGACTGCGGCAACCTTGACCGCGCGCCGTGGGCGATGACCTCCCTCATCAACTCCATGAAGTGGGACGAAGAGCGCTTCGGCCTCGAATATGACCTCGACATCTATATGATCGTCGCCGTCGATTTCTTCAACATGGGCGCAATGGAGAACAAAGGCCTTAACGTCTTTAACTCCAAATACGTGCTGGCGCGTACCGATACCGCAACGGACAAAGACTACCTTGATATCGAACGCGTTATCGGCCACGAATATTTCCACAACTGGACCGGTAACCGCGTCACCTGCCGCGACTGGTTCCAGCTGAGCCTGAAAGAGGGCCTGACCGTCTTCCGCGATCAGGAGTTCAGCTCCGATCTGGGTTCACGCGCGGTGAACCGCATCAACAACGTGCGTACCATGCGTGGCCTGCAGTTTGCTGAAGATGCCAGCCCAATGGCGCACCCGATCCGCCCGGATAAAGTCATCGAGATGAACAACTTCTACACCCTGACGGTTTACGAGAAGGGCGCTGAAATTATCCGCATGATCCACACCCTGCTGGGCGAGGAGAACTTCCAGAAAGGGATGCAGCTGTACTTCGAGCGTCATGACGGCAGCGCGGCCACCTGCGACGATTTTGTGCAGGCTATGGAAGATGCCTCTAATGTCGATCTCTCTCACTTCCGCCGCTGGTACAGCCAGGCCGGGACGCCGGTTGTCACCGTCAAAGACGATTACAATCCGGAAACCGAGCAGTACACCCTGACCATCAGCCAGCGCACGCCGCCGACGGCGGAGCAGGAAGAGAAATATCCGCTGCATATTCCGTTCAGCATTGAGCTGTACGATAACGAAGGCAAAGTCATCCCGCTCCAGAAGGGCGGCCACCCGGTACACCACGTGCTGAACGTGACTCAGGCCGAGCAGACCTTTATCTTCGATAACGTCTACTTCCAGCCGGTGCCTGCGCTGCTGTGTGAATTCTCCGCGCCGGTGAAGCTGGAATACAAGTGGAGCGATCAGCAGCTGACGTTCCTGATGCGTCACGCGCGTAACGACTTCTCCCGCTGGGACGCGGCGCAAAGCCTGCTGGCGACCTACATTAAGCTCAACGTAAACCGTCATCAGCAGGGCCAGCCGCTGTCGCTGCCTGTCCATGTGGCTGACGCGTTCCGCGCGATCCTGCTGGATGAGAAGATTGACCCGGCCCTGGCCGCTGAAATTCTGACCCTGCCGTCAGCGACTGAAATCGCCGAGCTGTTTGACATCATCGACCCGATTGCCATCGTGGCGGTGCGTGAAGCGCTGACCCGTACGCTGGCTGCTGAGCTGGCCGATGAGTTCCTGGCTATATATAACGCCAACAAGCTTGATGCTTATCGCGTTGAGCACGCGGACATTGGCAAACGTTCTCTGCGCAATACCTGCCTGCGCTATCTGGCGTTTGGTGAAACCGAGCTGGCGAACACCCTGGTGAGCAAGCAGTACCACGAAGCGGATAACATGACCGACGCCCTGGCCGCGCTGGGTGCAAGCGTTGCCGCTGAACTGCCGTGCCGTGATGCGTTAATGCAGGAGTACGATGACAAGTGGCATCAGGATGGCCTGGTGATGGACAAATGGTTCATCCTGCAGGCGACCAGCCCGGCGGCCGATGCGCTCAGCAACGTGCGCAGCCTGCTGAAGCATCGCTCCTTTACCCTGAGCAACCCAAACCGCGTGCGTTCTCTGATTGGCGCGTTTGCCAGCAGCAACCCGGCCGCGTTCCACGCCGAAGACGGCAGCGGGTATCAGTTCATGGTGGAAATGCTGACCGAGCTGAACAGCCGTAACCCGCAGGTGGCGTCGCGCCTGATTGAGCCGCTGATCCGTCTGAAACGCTACGATGCGAAGCGTCAGGCGAAGATGCGCGCCGCGCTTGAGCAGCTGAAAGGGCTGGAGAACCTGTCTGGCGATCTGTACGAGAAGATTGCTAAGGCCTTAGCGTAATAAAAAATTGCCCTGTGGGCAGGTAAAAGCAGAACGGCAACCTCGGTTGCCGTTTTTAGTGTTTTCTCCCCGTGGGAGAGGGCCGGGGTGAGGGCATCAGGCATTAGCCTTGGCTCGCTGTAACTCCGTCCCCCCGCGCTTCATCACCCGATCCAATACCTCAGCTTCCAGCTCCGCCAGCCTTGCCGAGCCCACGCGACGAGGCCGCGGAAGATCCACCGTCAGATCCAGACCTATTTTCCCGTCCTCTATTAACAGCACCCGGTCAGCCATCGCGACGGCCTCGCTCACGTCATGCGTCACCAGCAGTACCGTAAAGCCGTGCGCCTGCCAAAGGGATCCAATCAAATCCTGCATTTCGATCCGCGTCAGGGCGTCGAGCGCGCCGAGCGGTTCATCAAGCAACAGCAGGCCCGGACGGTGAATCAACGCCCGCGCCAGCGCCACGCGCTGCTTCTGCCCGCCCGAGAGGGCGGCAGGCCATTCACCCGCACGATTTTCCAGCCCAACGGCGGCCAGCGCCTGGCGGGCTTCATCCCGCCAGCTGCCCTTAAGACCGAGCCCGACATTGTCGATAACCGTTTTCCACGGCAGCAGGCGTGCATCCTGAAACATCATGCGGGTATCGTCCTGAATATTCGAAAGCGGCGTCGTTCCTGCCAGAATGTCACCGCCGTTGGGGGCTTCCAGCCCGGCCAGAAGTCGTAGCAGGGTACTCTTGCCGCCGCCGCTGCGCCCGACAACGGCCACAAATTGTCCGGCGGGAATATGCAGATCCAGCCCGTTAAGAATGGTGTTTTCGCCGTAGCGTTTGGTCACGCCGTTCAGCAGTAACGGCGTTCCCTGGTTCAGTCGTGCAGTATTCATGCTTTCGCCTCCTGAAGGGTATAGGCCGGGTTCCAGCGCAGCCAGCTGCGCTCCAGCCACTGAGCGCTGACGTCGGCGAGCTTGCCGAGCAGGGCATACAGAATGATGGCAACCACCACCACGTCCGTTTGCAGGAATTCGCGGGCGTTCATCGCCAGGTAGCCAATGCCTGAGTTGGCCGAGATGGTCTCCGCCACAATCAGCGTCAGCCACATCAGACCGAGCGCAAAACGTACCCCGACCATAATGGAGGGCAGGGCGCCAGGCAGGATCACGTGAATAAAGAGAGAAAAACCGGACAAGCCGTAGCTGCGCGCCATCTCGACCAGACCGCGATCGATATTGCGGATGCCGTGCCAGGTGTTGATGTAGATCGGGAACAATGTGCCCAGCGCCACGAGGAAGATCTTGGCGCTCTCATCAATACCAAACCACAGGATAACCAGCGGGATCAGCGCCAGATGCGGCACGTTGCGCAGCATCTGAATGGAGGTATCCAGCAACCGCTCGCCCCAGCGGGAAAGGCCGCTGATCAGGCCCAGAACCAGACCGATGCTGCCGCCGATGGAAAACCCAATCACGGCGCGCCAGGAGCTGATCGCCAGATGCTGCCACAGCTCACCGCTGACGCTCAGCGACCAGAAAGCTTCTACGACGCCCTCCGGAGAGGGCAGAATGCGGCTCGACAGCCAGCCGGTGGACGACGCGAGCTGCCAGAGAGCCACAATGCCGACGGGTAAAAACCACGGCGCGGCGCGCAGCAGCCATTTTTGGGAGGTGGCAGACATGGTCACTCCTTAGCTCTGTGCGGCTTTGCGTGGAATAAACTCGTTCGCCACGGCTTCGCCCTGAAGCTGAAGCCGCTGCGGCTGCGGAATCTCCGGGATGGCGACATCCAGATGCGGGAATAACAGCTCGCCCACCTTGTACGCCTCTTCCAGATGCGGATAACCGGAGAGAATAAAGCTGTCGATACCCAGGTCTGCGTATTCATTAATCCGGGCGGCTACGGTCGGTCCGTCGCCGACCAGCGCCGTGCCCGCACCGCCGCGCACCAGGCCAACGCCCGCCCACAGGTTCGGGCTGATCTCCAGGTTCTCGCGCTTGCCGTTGTGCAGGGACGCCATTCGGTGCTGTCCGACGGAGTCGGTTTTCGCAAACGCGGCCTGCGCCCTGGCGATGGTCTCATCGTCCAGGTGGGAGATCAGGCGGTCGGCGGCCTGCCAGGCTTCTTCATTGGTTTCCCGCACAATTACGTGCAGGCGAATGCCGAAGCGCACCTTGCGACCATGGGCGGCCGCCTTAGCGCGTACCTGGGCAATTTTTTCTTTCACCAGCTCAGGCGGTTCGCCCCAGGTCAGATAGAGATCGACCTGCTCTGCCGCCAGATCCTGGGCTACGTCCGACGATCCGCCAAAATAGAGCGGCGGTCGCGGCTGCTGCACCGGCGGGAAGTAGAGCTTCGCGTCACGAACGTGAATATGCTTGCCTTCAAAGGTGACGGTTTCACCTTCCAGCAGATGTCGCCAGACGCGGGTGAACTCGGCGGAAGCTTCGTAGCGCTCGGTATGGTCGAGGAACACCCCATCGCCCGCCAGCTCCTGCGGATCGCTGCCCGTCACCAGGTTAAACAGGGCGCGGCCGTTGGACAGCCTGTCCAGCGTTGCCGCCTGACGCGCCGCCACGGTGGGGGAGACCACGCTCGGGCGTAAGGCAACCAGGAACTTCAGACGCTGGGTGACCGGGATCATCGACGCGGCGACCAGCCAGGCATCTTCACATGAACGTCCGGTCGGGATCAGCACTCCGGTGAAACCGATTCGGTCCGCCGCCTGCGCAATCTGCTGCAGGTAGCCGTGGTCAACCGGGCGCGAGCCCTCTTCTGTACCAAGATAGTGTCCATCACCGTGGGTGGGTAAAAACCAGAAAAGATTCAGACTCATGATTTAGCTCCTTCTTTGCCTGCGGGCTGCCAGATGCGTTCGCGAATAGTGACCTGTTTTGGCACCAGGTGGTTTTGATAGAAAAGGTCAGCCGTTTGTTGCTGAAGCGCGGCGACGTGCGCGTCCACGGGCGTAATGGTGGTCGGCGGACGGTGGTTGAGATAGCTCGCGATCACCGGCTCAGGTAAGCCCATGGTTTTCGCCAGCAGGGCAATGCTCTCCTGACGCTGGGTCTGGGTCAGCGCATCGGCCTGGGTAAAGGTATCCAGTACGCCCTGGATAAATGCGCCGTTCTTTTCCGCATAAGGACGCGCGGCCAGATAGAACGAGCCGGTCTGCTTCAGCGTGGTACCGTCTTTCAGCACGCGAACGCCGCCCTGCAGCAATGCGGCGGAGTAGTACGGATCCCAGATGGCCCAGGCATCAACGTTCTTCTGCTGGAACGCGGCGCGGGCGTCGGCAGGCGTCAGGTAAACGGGCTGAATGTCAGTGAACTTGAGCCCGGCTTCCTGCAGGGCACGCAGCAGCAGATTGTGCGAGCTGGAACCTTTCTGGAAAGCCACTTTATGCCCTTTGAGGTCCGCGACGCTTTTAATGTCGCTGTTTTCAGGCACCAGGATCACTTCGGCCTTCGGTTTGGGCGGCTCAACGCCAACATAGACGAGGTCCGCTCCCGCCGCCTGGGCGAATATCGGCGGAATATCACCCGTGCTGCCGAGATCGATACTGCCGACGTTCAGGGCCTCCAGCATCTGCGGGCCAGCCGGGAATTCCACCCAGGAGAATTTGGTGTCCGGGAAGCGTTTTTCCAGCAGCTGGTGGCTTTTCGCCAGCACCATGCTGACGCTGCCTTTCTGATAGCCAATGCGCAAACTTTCCGGAGCCGCTTCTGCGGCATGGGCCAGCGAGCTAAGCGCCATCAGACCTGCCAGTCCGATGCGGGTTAACGTTTTAAACATGTGCGACTCCTTGAGGCTGACCAAACGCCGGGGCCTGGATATCCCGGCGGTGCAGGGCATGCCAGAAGGTTTCCAGGGCAGTATCGAGGCGGGTTTGCAGGTTCGGCGTAAAATGAGGTTTATGTTGATAATCGATAACCTGGGAGTCATCTGCGAAAACGCCGTGGAGGATCTCCTGCGCTTTCAGCGCGTTCAGCACCGGCTTCAGGGCATAATCCACGGCCAGTAAATGGGCAACCGTACCGCCCGTTGCCAGCGGCAGCACGACTTTGCCGTCCAGGGCGCGTTCCGGAAGCAGATCGAGCAGGGTTTTCAGCGCCCCGGAAAAAGAGGCTTTATAAATAGGCGTGGCCACAATTAAGCCGTCAGCGCCGTTAAGCTGCTCGATGAGCGTTTTTAGCGCTGGGCTGTCGAAGCGGGCGTAGAGCAGATCTTCAGGTTCGAAGTTATGCAGGTTCCAGTGGCACACTTCCACATCCAGGGCATTGAGTTTTTCGCGGGCATATTCCAGCAGGGCGCTGGAGCGCGAAGGGAATCGTGGACTTCCGGCCAGGGTAATGACGCGCATACTTCCTCCTTATAACCAATTGTTTGCTTTTATCTAACATTCATAACAATTTTCAGGAGTGTGACACCGCGCGGTTATTCCATTAAATGATTTATCTGCAATTAAAATGCGAAAAAGTGCATAAGAAATAGACGGGGAGGTAAACGATTGCGTTTTACGCTGATTTTTTGCCGCAGGTCAATTCCCTTTCGCGCGTGGATCGCCCATAATCCCCTCCCGGTTTGCACACCGGGAATCCAGGAGAGTTCATGTACTACCCCTTCGTTCGTAAAGCCCTTTTCCAGCTCGACCCTGAGCGCGCTCATGAATTTACATTCCAGCAATTACGCCGTATTACCGGAACGCCGCTGGCCGCTCTGGTGCGTCAGAATGTGCCGGAAAAACCTGTGCAGTGCATGGGTCTGACCTTTAAAAATCCGCTGGGTCTGGCGGCCGGTCTGGACAAAAATGGCGAGTGCATTGATGCCCTGGGCGCGATGGGCTTTGGCTCCATTGAAATCGGTACCGTCACGCCGCGCCCGCAGCCGGGAAATGACAAGCCGCGCCTGTTCCGCCTGGTTGAAGCCGAAGGGCTGATCAACCGCATGGGCTTTAATAACCTCGGTGTTGATCACCTGGTTGAGAACGTAAAAAAAGCCCATTTTGACGGAATATTAGGCATCAATATCGGTAAAAATAAAGACACGCCGGTAGAGCAGGGTAAAGATGACTATCTGATTTGTATGGAAAAAGTCTACGCCTATGCCGGTTATATTGCGGTGAATATTTCTTCACCCAATACTCCGGGTCTGCGTTCTTTACAATATGGCGAAGCGCTGGACGATCTTCTGAGTGCCATTAAAAATAAACAAAATGAACTCCAGACGATCCACCATAAATATGTTCCGGTCGCGGTTAAGATCGCCCCGGATCTTTCTCCTGAAGAATTGATCCAGGTTGCCGACAGTTTGGTTCGCCATAATATTGATGGTGTTATTGCGACCAATACCACTCTCGATCGTTCCCTCGTGCAGGGAATGAAAAACTGTGACGAAGCGGGTGGGTTAAGTGGACGTCCGGTGCAATTAAAAAGCACCGAAATTATTCGCGCCCTGTCTGCAGAATTAAAAGGACGTCTGCCGATTATTGGCGTCGGCGGCATTGACTCAGTGATTGCTGCGCGCGAGAAGATGGCGGCAGGTGCGTCACTGGTGCAAATCTATTCCGGCTTTATTTTTAAAGGACCGCCGCTGATTAAAGAAATCGTTACTCATATCTAATCTTTTCTCTTAATCAGACAACCAGGGCTTTATTTCCAGCCCTGGTTGTTTTATATTCCGTCACTGTTGCTTATTTAGTCATTATAGTCTTTTATTAATGGTGTTATAAACGAGGCGGCAAACAGGACATTTTTAGTACAGGACGTTTGGGGACGGGAGAGACACATGCGAATTAAACCTGACGATAACTGGCGCTGGTATTTTTGCGACGAGCATGACCGAATGATGCTCGATTTAGCCAATGGCATGTTGTTTCGTTCTCGTTTTGCCCGCCGAATGTTAACCCCGGATGCATTTTCCCCGTCGGGCTTTTGCGTTGACGATGCGGCGCTTTATTTCTCCTTTGAAGAAAAATGCCGCGATCTGGTGCTCTCTAAAGAGCAGCGTGCCGAGCTGGTATTAAATGCGCTGGTGGCTATCCGCTTCCTGAAACCGCAAATGCCAAAAAGCTGGCATTTTCTTGCGCATGGTATGAGCTGGACCCCGGCAACGGGTGACGCGGCCAGCGTCAATCTGAGCGATACCGCAGAAGAGGTGAGCCTGCTGGTGGTTGAGCCAGGCGAAAATGCTGCGCTCTGCCTGCTGGCGCAGCCCGGCGTAACCATTGCCGGGCGGACGATGCAGCTTGGCGATGCCATTAAAGTGATGAACGACAGGCTGAAGCCGCAGCTGCGCGTAGATTCCTTCAGCCTTGAACAGGCGGTTTAAGCTTCCAGCTGTACGGACGTTTTCGGTATGCAGCTACAGCACAGAATTGTGCCGTCATTTCCAATTGCCGATTTTTTCAGCGCACTGACCTCTCCATCCACCAGCCTGATGCGGCAGCATCCGCAAATGCCTGCGCGACAGGAATAGGGTACGCGAATACCTGCCTGCTCCAGTTGCTCAAGTAATACCTGCTGGTTGTTGCCACGGATGACGTTGCCCTGCCAGTGAATATCTACCGCAGAGGCGGCATTCGTCACAACGTCGAGCATTTCTTCTTCCTGACCTGAGCCGTACGCTTTTGCAGGCCCTCGGGCAAGAATTTCTACCTCATCACCGACGCGGATTGCGCCGCTGGAGCGCGGGATCAGGTTCTGGCCGAAATCCACATCGCCGTTATCCTGTGCGGTGCGGAACGACTGCAGCGTCTTCAGCGGTTCGCCGGAAGGGTGCTTCTGGCCTTTCTCAGGGCTCACCGTGGTGAAAATGCAGCGGCTGCAGGGTTTTACGACATCAAAGATGACGCTGCCGATGCGGATCACTTTCCAGGTGTCTTCTTCCCAGGCGTCGGCACCCGTAACCACCAGGTTCGGACGGAACTGTTCCATCTGAACGCTGGCCTTGCAGCGGCCTTGTAAATCACGCAGCGAGGCTTCGTTAGTCAGCAGGAACGGGAAACCATCGGCGAAGGAGAGGGGAACGGCGTCGTGGCGCTTCACGCGACGCGTCGGTTCAGGACCTACCCAGCGCAGCTGCACGTCGCGGGAGAAGAAACCGCTCAGCCAGCGGTTAATCTCATCCGGGGCGATTCGCGCGGTAAAATGATTGCCCCACACTTCCGTTGGCGCATCGACAGGCGCAAAATCAGCAAAGCGAATGACTGCGCTGGAACCGTCCGGCGCGGTAAGGTGCAAACCGTCATGAAGCGGGGAAGGGGTAAAGCGAACCATCTGCGGGAACTGGCGTGCGGTAATGAACGTGCCGTCAGGCTCGGTGACCATAAAAATACGATCGAAGGCGAATCCGCTCATGTCGGCCAGCGCGTGAGAGACGCCGATGCCGCGCATGGATTTCACCGGATGAATAAAAAGCCTGGATAACGTCGCCACTGCACACTCCCACAAATGAAAATAAGCCTTCAACTTTATGACATACACGCCATATTAGCTATAATGCGCGACAATTTTCTAAGAGTAAAAGTGACGATATGAATTCTCTGTTTGCCAGTACGGCCCGTGGGCTGGAAGAGCTGTTAAAAACTGAACTGGAAAGCCTGGGCGCGCAAGAGTGTCAGGTGGTTCAGGGTGGTGTCCATTTTGAGGGCGACACGCGGCTTATTTACCAGAGCCTGATGTGGAGCCGTCTGGCGTCGCGCATCATGCTGCCGATGAAGGAGTGCAAGGTCTATAGCGACCTGGACCTCTATACCGGCGTACAGATGATCGACTGGACAGAGATCTTCACGCCCAATGCCACCTTTGCGGTGCATTTCAACGGCGTGAACGACGAGATCCGCAACAGCCAGTACGGTGCCCTGCGCGTAAAAGACGCCATTGTGGACTGCTTTACGCGTAAAAATAAGGAACGTCCGAACGTCGATCGCGAAAATCCGGATCTGCGTATTAACGTCTGGCTCAACGGCGACACGGCGAGTATTTCTCTCGATCTGAGCGGCGCGGGCCTGCACCTGCGCGGCTACCGCGATCGTACCGGTATGGCGCCAATTAAAGAAACCCTGGCTGCCGCTATTGTGATGCGCTCCGGCTGGCAGCCGGGCACGCCGCTGCTCGATCCGATGTGTGGTTCCGGTACGTTGCTGATTGAAGCGGCCATGCTGGCAACCGACCGCGCGCCGGGCCTGCATCGCGGTCACTGGGGCTTTAAAGGCTGGGCCCAGCACGACGAAGCGCTCTGGAAAGAGGTCAAAGATGACGCGCAAACCCGCGCGCGTAAAGGTCTGGCGGAGTACACCTCCCACTTCTACGGTTCGGACAGCGACCCGCGCGTAATCGAACGCGCGCGCAGCAACGCCCGTCGCGCCGGTATCGGCGAGCTGGTCACCTTCGAGGTGAAAGACGTGGCGAATCTGACCAACCCGCTGCCAAAAGGTCCGTACGGTACCGTGATCAGCAACCCGCCATACGGCGAGCGTCTGGACAGCGAGCCGGCGCTGATTGCCCTGCACAGCCTGCTGGGCCGCAATATGAAGGACTACTTCGGCGGCTGGAACCTGTCGCTGTTTAGCGCCTCGCCGGAGCTGCTGAGCTGTCTGCAGCTGCGTGCCGATCGCCAGTTTAAAGCGAAAAACGGCCCGCTGGACTGCGTGCAGAAAAACTACCATCTGGCGGAGAAAGCGGCGGACAGCAAGCCATCCAGCGTGGCGGAAGATTACGCCAACCGCCTGCGCAAGAACCTGAAAAAATATGAAAAGTGGGCGAAGCAGGAAGGGATTGAATGCTACCGCCTGTACGACGCCGACCTGCCGGAGTACAACGTGGCGGTTGACCGCTACGCGGACTGGGTGGTGATCCAAGAATATGCGCCACCGAAAACCATTGATGCGCAAAAAGCGCGTCAGCGCATGCTGGACGTTATCGCGGCCACCATCGCCGTGCTCGGCATTGCGCCGAACAAGCTGGTGCTGAAAACGCGCGAGCGTCAGAAAGGGAAAAATCAGTACCAGAAGATGGGCGAGAAGGGCGACTTCATCGAAGTGGGCGAATACAACGCTCGCCTGTGGGTGAACCTGACAGACTATCTGGATACCGGCCTGTTCCTCGACCACCGTATCGCCCGTCGCATGCTGGGCCAGATGAGCAAGGGCAAAGATTTCCTCAACCTGTTCTCCTATACCGGCAGCGCGAGCGTGCATGCGGGTCTGGGCGGCGCGCGAAGCACCACCACGGTGGATATGTCCCGCACCTATCTGGAGTGGGCGGAGCGCAACCTGCGTCTTAACGGGCTGACCGGACGTCAGCATCGTCTGATGCAGGCCGACGTGCTGGGCTGGCTGCGTGATACTGACGAGCAGTTCGACCTGATCTTTATCGATCCGCCGACCTTCTCCAACTCCAAGCGCATGGAGGATAGCTTTGACGTTCAACGCGATCACCTGCGCCTGATGACCGACCTGAAGCGCCTGCTGCGTAAGGGCGGTACCATTATGTTCTCGAACAACAAACGCGGCTTCCGTATGGATCATGACGGCTTAGCAGCCCTGGGACTGAAAGCACAAGAAATCAGCCAAAAAACGCTGTCTCAGGACTTTGCCCGTAACCGTCAAATTCATAACTGCTGGTTGATTACCGCGGCCTGAAAGGAAAAATAAATGTCTTTAATTAGTATGCACGGCGCGTGGCTCTCTTTCAGCGACTCGCCGCTTCTCGATAATGCAGAGCTGCATATCGAAGATAACGAGCGCGTCTGTCTGGTGGGCCGTAACGGCGCGGGTAAATCCACGCTGATGAAAATCCTCAACCGTGAACAGGGGCTGGATGACGGCCGCATCGTTTACGAGCAGGATCTGATCGTCTCCCGCCTCCAGCAGGACCCGCCTCGTCACGTGACAGGCAGCGTTTACGATTTCGTGGCGGAAGGCATTTCTGAGCAGGCCGAATACCTGAAGCGCTATCACGAGATTTCGCATCTGGTGATGACCGACCCGAGCGACAAGAACCTCAACGAACTGGCGAAAGTGCAGGAGATGCTCGATCACCACGGTCTGTGGCAGCTTGAAAACCGCATTAACGAGGTTCTGGCCCAGCTTGGTCTGGAAGCGGACATGGAGCTGTCGGCGCTCTCCGGCGGCTGGCTGCGTAAAGCGGCCCTGGGCCGCGCGCTGGTCAGCGGGCCGAAGGTGCTGCTGCTGGACGAACCGACGAACCACCTGGATATCGAAGCGATTGACTGGCTGGAAGGCTTCCTGAAAACCTTCAGCGGCACCATCATCTTTATCTCGCACGACCGTTCGTTTATTCGCAACATGGCGACGCGTATTGTCGATCTCGACCGCGGCAAGCTGGTCACCTATCCTGGCGATTACGACACCTATCTGCTGGAGAAAGAAGAAAACCTGCGCGTGGAAGAGCTGCAGAATGCGGAGTTCGACCGCAAGCTGGCGCAGGAAGAGGTGTGGATCCGCCAGGGCATCAAGGCCCGCCGTACCCGTAACGAAGGCCGCGTGCGCGCTCTGAAGGCAATGCGCCGTGAGCGCAGCGAACGCCGTGAAGTGATGGGTAGCGCCAAAATGCAGGTGGAAGAAGCGTCCCGTTCCGGCAAGATTGTCTTCGAAATGGAAAACGTCAACTATCAGGTTGATGGCAAAGTGCTGGTGAAAGATTTCTCCGCCCAGGTGCAGCGCGGCGACAAAATTGCGCTTATCGGCCCGAACGGCTGCGGTAAAACCACGCTGCTGAAGCTGATGCTGGGCCAGCTGCAGGCCGACAGCGGCCGCATTCACTGTGGGACTAAGCTGGAAGTGGCCTACTTCGACCAGCACCGCGCGGAGCTGGATCCGGACCGCACGGTGATGGATAACCTCGCCGAAGGCAAGCAAGAGGTAATGGTAAACGGCAAACCGCGCCACGTGCTGGGCTATCTGCAGGACTTCCTGTTCCATCCGAAACGTGCGATGACCCCAGTCCGTGCGTTATCTGGCGGAGAGCGTAATCGTCTGCTGCTGGCGCGTCTGTTCCTGAAACCAAGTAACCTGTTGATTCTCGATGAACCAACGAACGACCTGGATGTCGAAACGCTGGAATTGCTCGAAGAACTGATTGACGGTTATCAGGGGACCGTGATGCTGGTTAGCCACGATCGTCAGTTTGTGGATAACACCGTAACCGAGTGCTGGATCTTCGAAGGTGAGGGGCGAATTGGACAATACGTAGGCGGTTATCACGATGCAAAAGGGCAGCAATCGCAGTCTCTGGCGCAGAAACAGTCAAAGTCCAAAATAAGTTCAGAACCTGCTGTAACAAAAGCAGAAACTGTCAAGAAAACCTCGGCTAAACTAAGCTATAACCTGCAGCGCGAACTGGAGGGGCTACCGCAGCGTCTTGAAGAGCTGGAGGCCGCGCTTGAGGATCTGCAAAAACAGGTCGCTGATGCGTCATTCTTTACCCAATCGCATGACTATACTCAGAAAGTACTGGCTGAACTGTCCGCGGCTGAAAAAGCCCTGGAAGAAGCATTTGAGCGCTGGGAGTACCTTGAGTCTCTGAAAAACGGCGCATAGACAGGGATAACATATGTGTGACCAGCACCATGCCGACAGGCATATTTTATGCTCGCAATGCGATATGCTCGTGGCGTTGCCAGAGCTTGGTCACGGACATAAAGCCCTGTGTCCACGTTGCGGCGCAACGTTGACAACCGAGTGGGACGCGCCGCGGCAGCGTCCCACTGCTTACGCTCTGGCAGCATTGTTCATGCTGCTGCTCTCCAATCTCTTCCCCTTCATCTATATGAAGGTGGGAGGGATAACCAGCCAGGTCGATCTGCTTGAAATCCCGGGCGTGATGTTCTCGGAAGATTACGCCAGCCTCGGCACCTTTTTTCTCCTGTTTGTCCAGATAGTCCCGGCTTTTTGCCTGGTCGTTATCCTTTTGCTGGTCAACCGCGTCAGGATGCCCTCATCATTGAAAATCCGGCTGGCGCGTATCCTTTTTCAGCTTAAAAGCTGGGGCATGGCCGAGATCTTTCTGGCGGGCATTCTGGTCAGTTTCGTGAAGCTCATGGCGTACGGCGACGTGGGGATCGGCAGCAGCTTTATTCCGTGGTGCCTGTACTGTGTCCTGCAGCTGCGTGCTTTCCAGTGCGTGGACAGACGCTGGGCGTGGGATGATATCGCCCCGGCACCGACGCTTGCGCAGACGGTAAAAGTCGGCGTGCCCGGCATTCGTCAGGGGCTGCGTTCCTGTCCGTGCTGTACCGCCGTGCTGCCCGCCGATCTCGACGTTTGTCCGCGCTGCGAAACGAAAGGTCACGTACGCCGTAAAAATAGCCTTCAGTGGACGATGGCCCTGCTGGTCACCTCCATCATGTTGTATCTGCCAGCCAATATTCTACCGATCATGATCACCGATTTGCTCGGCGATAAAATGCCCTCGACGATCCTCGCCGGCGTGATCCTGCTGTGGGGCGAAGGTTCCTATCCTGTCGCCGGCGTGATCTTTATCGCCAGTATTATGGTGCCAACCTTAAAAATGATCGCCATCGCCTGGCTCTGTTGGGATGCGAAGGGTCATGGAAAACGCGACAGCGAACGCATGCACCTGATTTATGAAGTGGTCGAGTTTGTCGGACGCTGGTCAATGATTGACGTGTTTGTCATCGCCGTTCTCTCTGCACTGGTGCGGATGGGCGGTTTGATGAGTATTTATCCCGCGATGGGGGCTTTAATGTTTGCACTGGTCGTGATTATGACCATGTTTGCGGCCATGACCTTCGACCCTCGTTTATCGTGGGATCGTGAGCCTGAATCAAGCCATGAGGAAGAGTAAGAGCATGGAAAATAAGAGTGGAGAGGCGAAAGTGCAGAAGGTCAAAAACTGGTCGCCGGTGTGGATTTTCCCCATCGTGACCGCGCTGATCGGTGCATGGATCCTGTTTTATCATTACAGCCATCAGGGACCGGAAGTCACGCTGATAACCACCAATGCCGAGGGGATTGAGGGCGGTAAAACGACCATCAAAAGCCGTAGCGTGGACGTGGGCGTGGTCGAAAGCGCAACCCTGACCGACGATTTAACCCATGTGGAGATTAAGGCGCGCCTTAATGCCGGCATGGAAAAACTGCTGCACGGCGATTCCGTTTTCTGGGTGGTTAAACCGCAGGTGGGGCGCGAAGGGATCAGCGGCTTAGGGACGCTGCTCTCTGGAGCCTACATTGAACTGCAGCCCGGCACGAAGGGCAGCCAGCCTGGGCAATATCAGCTTCTCGACTCACCGCCGCTTGCGCCGCCTGATGCCAAGGGTATCCGCGTGATCCTCGACAGCAAAAAAGCGGGCCAGCTTACGGCGGGTGATCCAGTACTGTTCCGCGGCTACCGCGTCGGTTCCGTTGAAACCAGCACCTTCGATGCGCAAAAGCGTACCATCAGCTATCAGCTGTTCATCAATGCGCCAAACGATCGTCTGGTGACCAGCAACGTTCGCTTCTGGAAGGACAGCGGGATCGCGGTCGATCTTACGTCGGCGGGGATGCGCGTAGAAATGGGTTCCTTAACCACGCTGTTTGGCGGCGGGGTGAGCTTTGATGTGCCGGAAGGGCAGGATCTGGGGCAGCCGGTTGCCGAGAAAACGGCGTTCAGACTCTTTGACGATCAGCGAAGCATTCAGGACGCGCTTTATACCGATCACATCGACTTCCTGATGTTCTTCAAAGATTCCGTCCGCGGCCTGCAGCCGGGCGCGCCCGTTGAGTTCCGTGGTATTCGTCTTGGTACAGTTGGGCAAGTTCCGTTCTTTGTTCCGGGCCTGAGCCAGATGCTTGACGATGATTACCGCATTCCGGTACTGATCCGCATCGAGCCGGAACGTCTGCTTAACCAGATTGGCGAGAATCAGGATATTGCCACCCATATCAGTCAACTGATGGACCGTGGTCTGCGAGGTTCCTTGAAGACGGGTAATCTGGTGACCGGTGCGCTGTATGTGGATATGGACTTCTACCCGAAAGCACCGCCGATTACCGGTATTCGTGAATTTGGTGGCTACAAGATCATCCCAACGGTGAGCAGCGGTCTGGCTCAGATCCAGCAGCGTCTGATGGAAACGCTGGATAAGATCAACAATCTGCCACTGAATCCGATGATTGAAGCGGCGACGAACTCGCTGAGCGAAAGCCAGGCAACGATGCGTCGCCTGCAAACCACGCTGGATAACATCAACAAGATCACTGCGAGCCAGAGCATGCAGCAGCTGCCGCAGGATATGCAGAAAACGCTGCGTGAGCTGAACCGCAGTATGCAGGGCTTCCAGCCGGGTTCAGCGGCGTACAACAAGATGGTGGCAGATATGCAGCGTCTTGATCAGGTCTTGCGTGAACTGCAGCCGGTGCTGAAAACGCTCAACGAGAAGAGCAATGCGCTGGTGTTCGAAGCGAAAGATAAAAAGGATCCTGAGCCGAAGAGGGCAAAAGAATGAAAAAGTGGCTATTGATGGTTGGCGCTCTGCTGTTAACGGCGTGCAGTTCAGGGGTAGATAATAAAAGCTACTATCAGCTGCCTGTGTCTACCCACAGCGGTGGACAAAGCACGGCCAGCCAGGGAAACCGCCAGTTGTGGGTTGAGCAGGTTGCCGTGCCGGATTATCTGGCAGGAAACGGCGTGGTCTATCAGACCAGCGACGTTAAATACGTGATTGCGACGAACAACCTGTGGGCCAGCCCGCTGGATCAGCAGCTGCGCAACACGCTGGTGGCCAATCTGGGCAGCCAGCTTCCGGGCTGGGTTGTCGCGTCGCAGCCGCTGGGTAACGACCAGGATACGCTTAACGTCACGGTAACGGGCTTCCACGGCCGTTATGACGGTGCGGTGGTGATCAGCGGGGAGTGGTTGCTGAACCATCAGGGGCAGCTGATTAAGCGTCCTTTCCATCTGGAGCTGAAGCAGCAGAAAGATGGCTATGACGAAATGGTAAAAGTCCTGGCTCAGGGTTGGGCACAGGAGTCGGCCAGCATCGCGAGAGAAATTTCCCGTCTGCCATAAGTAAAATTCATCATCAAAAACCGCAGTTGGACTGTCGCTGATTGCGGTTTTTTTTCGTTTTCACTTCAGATTGTTACTTGTGCCACGTCACAATTTTTGTACAAATGAACTTCCGGCTAGCTCACAAATATGACACCCGTATGAATTTTGAACATTGACGATGCGACTAATTCGGGGTATTCGTTATCTGTGTCTGTGCATTGAGTGCAGACACTGTTTTCTTTCCACCAGACAAAAGAATGAGGGAAACGAGGCATGAAGAGACAGAAACGAGATCGCCTGGAACGGGCTCATCAACGTGGTTATCAGGCCGGCATCGCTGGACGTTCTAAAGAAATGTGTCCTTATCAGACGATAAATCAAAGGTCACAATGGCTTGGAGGCTGGCGAGAAGCCATCGGCGACAGGGCACTCATAGCCTGATAACGTCTCTTTCAAAAAAGAAACCTCCGCAATGCGGAGGTTTCGCCTTTCTGGAGGTGCGAAAAGCACGATCAGAAAGCTGATGTGTCCTGGAACAGGCCAACTTTCAGGTCGCTTGCGCTATAGATCAGACGACCGTCGACCAGCACTTCGCCATCTGCCAGGCCCATAATCAGGCGGCGGTTTACGATGCGCTTGAAGTGAATACGATAGGTCACTTTCTTCGCTGTAGGCAGAACCTGGCCAGTGAATTTTACTTCGCCCACGCCCAGCGCGCGACCTTTACCTTCGCCGCCCAGCCAGCCCAGATAGAAGCCAACCAGCTGCCACATGGCATCCAGGCCCAGACAGCCAGGCATTACCGGATCGCCAATAAAGTGGCAACCGAAGAACCACAGGTCCGGGTTGATATCGAGTTCTGCTTCTACGTAACCCTTATCGAAGTTGCCGCCGGTTTCGGTCATTTTCACGACACGGTCCATCATCAGCATGTTCGGGGCCGGTAACTGTGGGCCTTTAGCGCCAAACAGTTCACCGCGACCAGAGGCAAGAAGATCTTCTTTTGTATAGGATTCGCGTTTATCTACCATGTTCTCAGTAAGCCTTATTTTAGTGAAGGACGCAGGATAGCTAACACGTGTACGCTGAACAAGTCCGATCAGTTCGAACTAAACCAGCCCAGCCAGCGTAACGGCCATGGATAACGATGACGAGCATCCTGCTGTGTCGCCTGAGCTATGCGCTCCTGGATAGTCTGCATCAGGGTAGTTTGCCCTTCGCCATCCCAAACCAGATTTGTCAGTAAGGGTAGCGCATCCTCAATCCCTTCGATGGCCCAGATGGCGAATTGCTCTTGCTCAACCGCATCCAGAATATCCTGACTGAGGCTCAAATGGCGTGCGTTGGGAGCAGGAATAATCACCCCCTGTTTGCCGTTTAAACCGCGCTGCTGACAGATAGAGAAGAAGCCTTCAATTTTCTCGTTGAGGCCTCCCACTGGCTGGGCACGACCGAACTGGTCCACCGAACCGGTGATCGCGATGTTCTGATTGATGGGCACTTCCGCCAGGGCGCTGATTAAGGCGCACAGCTCGGCCATAGAGGCGCTATCGCCATCCACTTCGCTGTAGGACTGCTCAAACGTCAGCGAGGCGGAGAAGGGGATCTGTTGCTCAAGCTGCAGCTCTGACATCAAAAACGCCTGCATGATCATCATGCCTTTCGCGTGAATGTTGCCGCCCAGCTCGGCTTTTCGTTCAATATCGGTGAACTCGCCATCGCCAATGTGCACAACGCAGCTGATACGGGACGGTTCCCCGAATGCGCGCGGATGGCCAGGAAATTCAATCACCGACAGGGCGTTGATTTGCCCGACGCGTTCGCCTTCGGTTTCCACCAGAATTTGTTCCAGCAGAATTTCATCCTGCATACGGTCGGCAAGATAGCCTTCTCGCCACTCACGCTGAGCCAGCATCTGAGTGAGCTGTTCTCCGGTGAACGTCCCGTTACCGCTAATCACACCCACTTCACGCAGCTGTTTGCCGATCCAGAGCGGGCAAAGCGGCAGCGTTTCTTGGTCTCCGGTGTAACGTACCGCTTCGCGGATTAAGCCCGGCCACGCGTCAGCCGCAGGGGTTGGCAGCGCAAAACGCTCAGCAACGGCCATCACCCACTGGCACCACTCCGCCATATCGTCGGCGTCAGCAATCTGGATGTTGTCTTCGTATTCGCTATACACCGCCTGCTCAGCGAGTTCTGGCTCCATTTCCTGGAAATCCGCCAGCGATTCGCGGTCGCCTGTCAGCACGACGGTCAGCGACAGCGGCATAGACGGAACAGAGACAGGCAGAGGACGAGACTCGTCGTAGCCGACCCAGTCGAAACGCTGCTGGTTGACGATAGTTTTCAGACGCATCCACAGCAGCGGCTGCGAGAGCAGGGTACGCAGTGAGATGATGAGAACACCGCCATTTGCGCGATGAACCAGCCCCGGCTGCAGCGAAAGTTCGCCGTTAAACTGGCGCAGACAACCAAAGAGTTGTTCCGCCTCGACCCAGTTAGCGGTAATCACTTCGCCTTTAACGGCAAAACGGCCATCGGTCTGCGCCGTTGGTTCGAAAGTGACATCATGTCCCGCAATACGATACTGGCCGCCAAAAACTGCGTTCGCTTCCGGCTTCAGCTGGCGCACGGCATCACCGAGCAGCGTCAGGTATTCCGCTTCTTCCGGGGCCTTGAGCAGCATGAAGGGCGCTGTTGCCCATGGGCTTAACACCTGCTCCAGCGCATAATGCAAACGAGGCTGCGTATCGCTAAGGATGAATTCGTGTTCTTTTGCGAGTTCGGGCTGTGCAAACAGTTCCTGGTAACTTTCGGTATCCGGAACAAGGTCACGCCATGCAAGTTTCGTAATGGTCAAAGTTGATGTTTTTTAGTCAGATGTAAAAGCGTGGAGTATACCGTAAGCGGGGGGCTGTACCCAAGCAGGATTGGGGATTTCGACAGGGCGATTGGCTGCATTCACTCACAGGATATGATTTCTTTTCAGCAGATTGCTAAAAAACTGATATTCTGAACAGAGTTACGTGGTAACACTGAGATCGCAATGAAATATCAACAACTGGAAAATCTCGAAAGCGGCTGGAAATGGAAGTACCTGGTCAAAAAGCACCGTGAAGGGGAGCTGATCACCTGCTACGTCGAAGCCAGCGCTGCGCAAGAAGCCGTGGATATTTTGCTGACCCTCGAAAATGAACCGGTACAGGTTAACGGCTGGATCGAGAAACACATCAATCCCGCGTTGTTAAACCGGATGAAGCAAACTATCCGCGCGCGACGCAAACGGCATTTTAATGCTGAGCATCAGCACACTCGCAAAAAATCAATCGACCTGGAGTTCGTTGTCTGGCAACGCCTGGCTGGGCTGGCACAACGACGGGGCAAAACGCTGTCGGAAACCATCGTGCAGCTGATTGAGGATGCCGAACATAAAGAGAAGTACGCCAACCAGATGTCGACGCTGAAGAACGACCTTCAGGCTCTGTTGGGTAAAAAATAGATTTTTCTTTTCTTCAGACAATAAAAAACCCCGCATGGCGGGGTTTTTTTATAAGACGATAACTTATGCCGCTGGCTGAGTTACAACGTCTTTGATGCCTTTAACTTCGATCTCTACGCGACGATCTGGAGCCAGGCAGTCGATCAGTGCAGCGCGAGCTTTCACGTTGTCACAGGTGTTGCCAGTAACTGGGTTAGATTCGCCCATACCACGTGGGGAGATCTTGTTAGCTGGGATACCTTTAGAGATCAGGTAATCAACAACAGACTGAGCACGTTTCTCAGACAGTTTCTGGTTGTAAGCGTCAGAACCGATACGGTCGGTGAAGCCCAGAACCACTACGGAACCGTCTTTAGGATCCAGGTTGCTCAGCTGGGTGTACAGCTGATCCAGTGCCTGCTGGCCTTCTGGTTTCAGAGTCGCTTTGTTGAAGTTGAACAGAACGTCAGACTTCAGAGTGAAGTGCTTGGTCTGTACTTCTGGAGCTGGAGCCGGCGCTGGAGCAACAACTGGAGCTGCTTCTTCCTGCTGGCCGAAACGGTAGGAAACACCTACGCTCAGCATGCCGTTGTCTGGACGAACACCAACGGTGTTGCCGTCGCCGATGTTGTTAACCCACTGGTATTCCAGACGGGTAGCGATGTCACGGGTCATAGCCCACTCAACGCCACCAGCGAATACTGGGGAAACACCGGTGTCATGGTTGTCACCAGAGATGTTGTTGCTGGAATCTGCGCGCCATACCATGCCGCCCAGACGGGTGTACACGTCCAGATCGTCAGTGATTGGGTAGCCCAGTTTAGCGGTCAGCTGAACGCCCTGTGCTTTGAAAGCGCCGTTGATGGTGTCGCCTTTGTATGGCATACGACCTAACCAGTCGTAACCCATTTCAAAACCAACATACGGGTTAACCTGATAGCCACCGAACGCACCTGCACCAAGCTGGCTCTCGTGAGTTGGGCCATCATTGTTCAGGCTGCTGTTGTACCAGCCGGTGTCGTGGAACTGAGACCAGCCCAGTTTACCACCTGCATACCAGGTATTATCTTTCGGAGCGGCCTGCGCTACGGTAGCGAAGCCAGCCAGTGCCACTGCAATCGCGATAGCTGTCTTTTTCATTTTTTGCGCCTCGTTATCATCCAAAATTCGCCATGAAAGTCTCAGGAGAGAATCACGGTTAAATCCTTCACCGGGGGGCGTGGTCAAATATAAATCTACCGATATCTTCGGCTTAGGCCGAGCACCCCTGGCGATGTAAAGTCTACAACGTAGCTGAAAACTTACAAGTGTGAAGTCCGTCAGGCATATGAAAAAAAAAGTTCCGTATACCGATTATTTAACATTTTTCGAACGAATTTTGTGCAATAAAATTAAGGAGAACCGCACCAGACAAGCCTTGCCGCAATTTTCAGGCCGGGAACTTTAATGCCATCTTGTGGTCAAAAAAAATTCCAGGAAAAATCTTAATTTCACTCAATGATACAAATTGGAGTGAATTTTTAGCCCAGAAAGTTGTCCTCTGCGGTAAGAATCCGATCGAACCGGACGCATAATGAACCCGATCGCATTCCCTTCTTCGGCTGCTTCAGTCAGACGGAAATGTTCCTCTTCCGTCAATTCTTCCGGTAACCATCCAATCACCACGCTGTAATTTCCGGTGCGTAACGCGCGGATCATCGACTCAACGGTATCGCACGGCGGGAGCTGATTAATTTGCATGACCTTAGTAAGCGGCAGGCCTGCGGACTGAACCCACTCACGGCTCAGTTTTTGCTGGGGCGTGAGCCAAAGCTGCCAGCGCGATTGCTGACCAAGCTGTTGCAATAACGGCAACAACAGAAGTTGCGTCAACAGGGGCTGGTCTTCACGATAAACCACTTCACTGATAAGCCCCGTGGAAACACGCTCGACGGAATTCTGCGCGACATTGCCTGCGGTAGAAGAGAGAGAGGTTGAGCGATTTGCATAGCCTGAAGTGTGCATATTCATTCCAGCCCTGTAGTTACTGTATGGATATACAGTAACCCCTGTATGCATAAAGATCAACCTCATTTTCGGAAAGCGACTCGCAAAATTCATTCAATGTTGATGTCCCTCGAAAAATCATCTTGCTCATCGGCAATAAGTTGCCTATTTTCCTGCTAACGGATCCGCTAGTAAGAAATTTCGTTGTTACTTTATGATTTTGAAGGGAAATATCATGAAAAAGATATCTTATGAACGGATTTATAAATCCCAGGAATACCTCTCCCCGTTGGGCGAGATTCATCATCGCGCGCTGTTTGGAGGCTATACCCTGGCGGTGGATGATGCGGTTTTTGCCATGGTGTCAGACGGAGAGCTTTATCTTCGCGCCTGTGAAGAGAGTGCGAAATACTGTGTAAAAAATGCCTCCTCTTTTTTGACGTTGATGAAGCGAGGCCGCCCGGTGCTGCTCAACTATTATCGTGTGGATGACGGATTATGGCACGACAGGGAGCGGCTGCTTCAGCTCTCCTCGTTTGCGCTCAGTGCGGCAAGAAAAGAGCGCTATCAGCGCCATCAACGAAACCGACTCAAGGATCTGCCAAACCTGACCTTTCAGCTTGAAGTCTTGCTCTTTGAAGCTGGCATCACCAATGAGGAAACGCTGCGGGCACTGGGTGCCAGAGCGAGCTGGCTGAAGATGCGGGCAAAAAACAAAGCGCTCGGTATTAAGGTTCTCTTCGCGCTGGAAGGGGCTATCGAGGGGCTGCATGAGGCGGCACTCCCGGCAGGCATTCGCCGGGAGCTGACGGAGTGGTTTAATGCGCTGCCTGAGCCACAGGAGAATCACTCCTCCAGGTAGCGATTTGCTGTTGCAGCCGGCAAATTTCAGGCAGCAGAGCGATAAGCAGGCCTATTTGCTGAAGAACCAGCGGCGCTTTGCTGTCGTTTCCAGGGTCAAGATGCGCAATGCGTTGAGCCAGTTCATCCAGGGCCTGTTGAACGCGCGGCTCATCGGCCGGTCGGTGATGAAGTGCGTCATCAACGTAACAGACGGCATCATCGAGCAGGTTGAGAATGCCCGGGTTGGTGAGTTTCTCACGGTGGGCACCCAGCGTCGAAATATAGCTGGTGAACGTATGGTTCAGACAGAGCAGGCGGAACGCAGTCTCACGAATCTCTGCCGTGGCGCGAGGCTCCGTTGACATGTTAGAGACAACGGAGGCCAGTTCTGCGTCACTGTTGTGCGCGTCGCGACGGGCTATCCGGTAAGCCAGGCGGTTATCGCGCCCCTGGTGGTACTGCTCCAGGATTGCGTCAAGGTATCGACAGTTGGCGTTCATTGCCCTGTCTACCACGCGCAGCAAATTGCGGAAACGCCAGTCCGGCCAGATAAAGCTGACCGCAGCCCAGGCAATCGCACAGCCAATCAGGGTATCGATCACGCGGGGCAGGGCGACTTCGAACCCTTCACCCAGCAGGTTAAAGCAGAGCAGCACCAGCAGCGTAATGAACATGGTGGCGTGAGCATACTGCACGTTGCGAAACGCGAAGAACAACACGCCGGTGATCACAATCAGGATCAGTTGACCTTCAACGGAGGGCACGAAATAGAGTACCGGAAGGCCAATCGCGACGCCGACCAGCGTGCCGATAATACGCAGCGCAAGACGGTGTCGGGTGGCGTTATAGTTCGGCTGGCAGACGAACAGGCTGGTCAGCAGGATCCAGTAGCCGTGGTGCAGCCCGGTTATCTGGATAAAGGCATACCCCACGCACAGCACCAGCGACATTCTTACCGCGTGGCGAAAGAGTGCCGACTCCGGCGTAAAGTTACGGCTCAGACGCAGCCACATATCGCTAACGCTGTGCACGCTGTCATCAGCAAGCTGATTTTCCACCTCACTGCCCGGCAGCGCCATCGCCTGTTCGGACTCAATGGTCGCCAGCTGAGCATCAATCGCCCGCAGGTTGTTCAGCAGAAAGCCCAGCGCTTTGATGTGCTCCGGTGACGTTCCGCTGGCCTGAACGCGGTCGAGCGCCGCATCAAGATGGCTGAATACGCGTTCAAAGCGGGGGTCATGCTGATAGGGCGTACGCAGCAGAATGGAGCGCGAGAGCTGCTGACACGCCTGAGACTGCATGGACAGCAGGCGCTGGAAGCGGAACATCACGTCGCTGTAGCGGAACTTCTCGCGCAGGGCCGCGTATTGAACGTGCGAGGAGCTGGCACGTTCGTGAATGTCCTGGGCGGCAAAATAGTAGTGTAAGGTCCTTCGCGTTCCGCGCTGACCGCGATCGCCGCGCAGACGGGTAAGCAGAGAGGCTTTTGTCTGGTTAAGGGTGGCGACCAGCTGGCCATTTGCCAGCGCCAGATCGTAGAGCGGAGCCTGGCTTTCTTCCTCGATATCCGGGTCGAACAGCCGGGATTTCAGTTCCAGATAGTGGGCTAATTGCTCAAAGCTGCGGGCAAGGTTATCCTGCAGCGGGCGAACCGGGAAGATCAGATGACCGGTTAGCGTCAGCAGGTTATACCAGATGGCGCCCAGCAGCAGGAGAACCGGCTGCTGGTACCACTGGTCATAGAGGGAAACGCCCAGCATGGTGTAGATAGCGATCAGCAATGCACCAAACGCGATGGTGGCATAGCGCTGCCCGAGGCCGCCCAGCAAAATAAACCCGCTGGTTGAGAGCGTAAGGCCCAGGGCAAACAGCCAGGGCCACGGGAAAAGCAGCTCAACGGACGCTGACGCAATGAAAAAGCAGACGAGCGTGATGACCAGGTTACGTAAGCGCCCGGCCAGACGATCGTCCAGGTCCGCCAGCGCCCCGGCCACTACCCCCAGCGTAAGCGGAATGGTGAGCTTGACATCATTCAGCCACCAGGGCAGTGCAACCGTGCCGCAAAGCGCGATAAATATCCTGACGTTGTATAGCCAGGTGCTGTTCCAGGTATAACGGCGAAGCAGTGGGCTTAGCATAAACGCGGCCGGTCCTTATTTACTGAAAACGACGACGCGCGTTTGCTTCACGCGCCGCCTGGGCCACTTCTACCGGAACAACCCTGCGACCAACGGGCCAAAGGGCGATAGCGGCGATCTTAAAGTTCGCTATCCCCACCGGAATACCAATAATCGTGATGCACTGTGCAATACCGGCAAAAATATGCATGATGCACAGCCACCAGCCGAAGAAAATCAGCCACAGAATGTTCAGCAGGGTTCCGCCCGTATTCATCAGGGCGTTTTTGCTCTCCGGATTGAGCTCGTCAACGTGGATAGCTTCATTTCCGTAGGGGATTAAGGAGAGTTTTGTGATCTCCCAGCAGGAACGGGTCAGGGGAAGCGTGAAAATCAGGACGATGCTCACCAGCGTGGCGAAAAGCCAGGAAAGGGTGGTGGCAAAACCGCCCAGCACAAAATTCAACACATTCAGAACGGTACGCATAAACCCTCACTTCCTTTCGATAAAATTAACGCCCAATGATTGTAACGTTTTTTTAGGCTGGAGCACCTTAAAACTGGCAGTTAAACTGTCAGGTAAATTATCTCTTCGTGGATTTGGCGGAACATGGAACTGAAAGCAACCTCGTTAGGCAAACGCCTGGCGCAACACCCTTACGACAGGGTGGTTCTCCTTAATGCCGGGGTGAAAGTCTCCGGGGAACGCCACGAATACCTTATTCCGTTTAATCAGCTTCTGGCTATCCACTGTAAGCGCGGGCTGGTGTGGGGCGAGCTGGAGTTCGTTCTGCCTGACGATAAAGTCGTGCGTCTTCACGGCACCGAGTGGTCGGAAACCCAGCGTTTCCATCATCACCTGAACGCACTCTGGCAGCAGTGGAGCCAGGATATGAGCGTAATTGCCGCCCAGGTGCTGCAGCAGGTGCTGGACGATATCGCGCAGAGCAACGCACAGCACGCGTGGCTGACCCGTCAGCAGACCGCCGGGCTGCAGCAAAAGATCCGACAGGCACTCTCGGCGCTGCCGCTCTCCGTGACGCGTCTCGACGAGTTTGACAACTGTCGCGACGCCTGGCGCCAGTGTCAGGCCTGGCTGAATGATAAGGATAAAAGCCGTCTCGCCCATAACCAGGCCTGGACGGACGCTATGCTCACCCAATACGCCGACTTTTTCAGTACGGTGGAGTCTTCACCGCTCAATCCGGCCCAGGCGCGCGCGGTGGTCAACGGCGAGCAGTCGCTGCTGGTGCTGGCGGGGGCCGGTAGCGGTAAAACCTCGGTGCTGGTGGCGCGTGCCGGCTGGCTGCTGACGACCGGAGAAGCGGTAGCCGATCAAATACTGCTTCTGGCCTTTGGCCGCAAGGCTGCTCAGGAGATGGACGAACGTATCCAGGAACGTCTGCACACGCGGGATATCACGGCCAGAACCTTCCATGCCCTTGCGCTGCATATTATTCAGCAGGGCAGTAAAAAAGTGCCTTCCATCAGTAAGCTGGAAAACGACGCGCAGGCGCGTCAGGCGCTGTTCATCAAAGCGTGGCGCCAGCAGTGCAGTGAGAAAAATGCGCAGGCGAAAGGGTGGCGTCAGTGGCTGGAGGAGGAGCTCGGCTGGGAGGTGCCAGAGGGCAGCTTCTGGCAGGATGACAAACTGGCGCGTCGGCTGGGTTCGCGACTTGACCGCTGGGTCAGCCTGATGCGAATGCACGGTGGAACGCAGGCAGAGATGATTGAAAGCGCGCCGGAGGCGATTCGCGATCTGTTCTCGAAACGGGTCAAGCTGATGGCTCCGCTGCTGAAAGCCTGGAAAACCGCGCTGAAAGAGGAAAATGCCGTCGATTTCTCAGGTTTAATCCATCAGGCCATCATCATTCTTGAGAAGGGACGTTTTGTCAGCCCGTGGAAACACATTCTGGTGGATGAGTTCCAGGACATCTCTCCGCAGCGTGCTGAGCTGCTCTCGGCGCTACGGGCGCAAAATAAACATACGTCGCTGTTTGCGGTGGGTGACGACTGGCAGGCCATCTATCGCTTCAGCGGGGCGCAGCTCTCCCTGACGACCGCGTTCCACCACTATTTTGGCGAAGGGGATCGCAGCGATCTGGACACCACCTACCGCTTCAATTCACGCATTGGTGAGATCGCCAACCGCTTTATCCAGCAAAACCCGCATCAGCTGGCCAAGCCGCTCAATAGCCTGCGCCCAGGGGATAAAAAAGCGGTCACCCTGCTGGCGGATGACCAGCTGGAGCCGCTACTGGACAAACTCAGCGGCTACGCGAAGCCCGATGAACGTATTCTGGTGCTGGCGCGCTACCATCACCTTAAGCCCGCAGCGCTGGAAAAAGCCGCCACCCGCTGGCCGAAACTGCAGCTTGAATTTATGACAATTCACGCCAGCAAAGGGCAGCAGGCTGACTATGTGATTGTGCTGGGGCTGAAAGAGGGCAGCGACGGTTTCCCGGCCCCGGCCCGCGAGTCGGTGATGGAAGAGGCCCTGCTGCCGGTGCCGGAAGACTTCCCGGATGCCGAAGAGCGGCGTTTGCTGTATGTGGCCATCACCCGCGCGCGGCATCGCGTGTGGCTGCTGTTCAATAAAGAGGAGCCATCCGTGTTTGTCGATATCCTGAAGAGTATTGATGTGCCGGTGGCGCGTAAGCCATAACGATATCAGGCAAGATTTTGTAGCCGGGTAAGGCATAGCCGCCACCCGGCAAAAAAGCTACTTCAGTCTGTCGGAAAGATAACGCTGATAGTCCGGAATAAGGATATCAACCGGCGAGTTAAACTGCGGCGATTCGATGATGAAATCCGCCGTCGACAGGTTTGTCGCCACCGGAATATTCCACACCGTCGCCAGGCGCAGCAGCGCTTTAACATCCGGATCGTGCGGAACCGCGTTCAGCGGGTCCCAGAAGAAGATCAGCACATCAATTTTCCCTTCGGAAATCTGCGCGCCGACCTGCTGATCGCCGCCCATCGGCCCACTCAGCATGGCATTCACCTGCAGACCCGTTTCGCGCTGGATCAGGTTACCGGTTGTGCCGGTCGCCGACAGGGCGTGCTTTTCCAGCGAAGGCTGATGGCGGCGAACCCAGTTAAGCAGCATTTGTTTACAGTGATCGTGCGCCACAAGAGCAATGTGTTTGCGCTCAGGCAGCGTGCGTGTTGTCAGTTCCATAATCATATCCATCAGGTTAACTGACTACACGATGACGGGAACCGTCTGACGCTGCAAGAGAAAGGCGTAAAAAATGTGGCTTATGATGAAGGTTGTTGTTTTGCCCATTGTAAAAACCGGGCCCGCGTGTCGGGATCGGCCTGCTGGAACCAGAATTTAAGGCGCTGTTCCGTCAGGGTCTGGGACTGGGGAGGAATAACGTCCAGTTCAGAGACGCCGGATAAAAGCGTACTGTCATCCGCCATCATGGTGGCAAACTGCGGAAGCGATGCGCGTTTTCCCGCTTTGTTATAGGTCTGGGTCGCGGCCTCGTAATCCGGGCCTTTCGGCGAGGTCGTTAACGCCAGAATATCCAGCTTCACCGGAATCGGCATCGCATTCCCGTCCAGCAGTTCAACGCGGGGTGAAGCGTCGAAGGCCGCAGATTCCTTCTCCGTTTCAAGGCGAGGCAGGGTGATGTTCACCTGACTGATTTGCCGGGTATTAAAGCTGACGATCAGAGGCGGGGAGATGTACATCCGTTGCTCGTGATTAGCCAGACCGATCGACTTTTCTACCCGAAAGACCAGCTGATGCGGCCCGTTATCTAACTCGATGCTGTCTGCACCGCGCAATAACGAGCTGGAGACCTTTTTTCCGTCCAGTACAAGAAGATCAATGTCGGTAGAGAGCCGGAGCGTGGTAGCAAAAACGCAGACCGGCATCACTAACGCAATCAGGGCAGTGGCAATACCGGTTTTCATAGAAGGCTCCCGTCAGAAATCCTGTCGCCGCATTAATGTATCTAAATTTTTCGATAATCACGTTTACTAACATATAGACATATTTCGCCGTTTTGCCCTCATGCATCTGTATGGGATGGATGGTTGAGATGTGCGGTTTGGCGTACACTTTTAAAAAAGCCAGGAGAAAAACCATGAAAGAGAACGATATTGCCGAGATTCTGACATCCACGCGTACCATTGCGCTGGTGGGCGCGAGCGATAAACCCGATCGTCCCAGCTATCGGGTGATGAAATACCTTCTCGATCAGGGCTATCACGTTATCCCGGTCTCACCAAAAGTGGCGGGGAAAACATTGCTGGGTCAGCAGGGTTACGCCACGCTCGCGGACGTGCCGGAAAAAATCGATATGGTCGATGTCTTCCGTAATTCCGAGGCAGCGTGGGAAGTGGCGCAGGACGCTATCGCCGTAGGGGCGAAAACGCTGTGGATGCAGCTGGGCGTGATTAACGAGCAGGCCGCCGTGCTGGCGCGGGATGCGGGGTTGAAGGTCGTCATGGATCGCTGTCCGGCGATCGACATCCCCCGTCTGGGGCTGGCGAAGTAATAAAAAAAAGCCCGTTTATCGGGCTTTTTTTACACGCTTAGTTCCGCAGGCGCGGAGCCTGTAACTGTTTGCGGATAGTCTGAGCAAGTTCATCCATTGTGGGTTGCTCCGGATGCTCTTCCTGCAGCTCGCTACTCAGCTGCGCTTCGGCCAGATAGGTGTGAACGGGTTGTCCATCATCACCTTCCATTACCACATGGTACCAGGGCGCGGCGCGAAGCTCTGCGTTCACCGCCAGCTCGTCTGCTGACGGTTCATCAAGGGAATACTCCGGGTCGATATCCACGACCACACCCAAATACCCTAGCAAAGTGTGGCGGACCTGCTGGCCGATACCGAATTTGCTGGCAATCATAGTCACCTCCCGGGAAACACTACTTACACGTTATGTGCGGGCAATATTTCTCTTTTCAAGTTACATGACGCGACAGGCAAACCCTTTCAGATACAGTCCTTCCGGGTAGGTAGCAATCACGGGGTGATCGGCTGCCTGACGGAACTGCTCTATAAATTGTACATCACGACCAGCATCTATTGCGGCATCGGCGATGATTTTCTGAAATAAATCTGTGGTCATCAGGCCGGAGCAGGAGAAGGTGAGCAGAACCCCGCCCGGGTTCAGCAGCTGGATAGCCAGCATGTTGATATCTTTATACCCGCGGCACGCGCCCATCAGCTGGCTTTTGTTTTCCACAAACTTCGGCGGATCCATCACGATGACGTCGAACTTCTCGCCCTGATCGCGATATTTACGCAGCAGCTTGAACACGTCATCGCGGACAAACTCCGCTTTGCACAAGTCCAGCTTGTTGAGCTCGACGTTCTGTTTTGCCACGTCCAGCGCTTCCTGCGACGTGTCCACGCTCACCACCTGAGCACAGCCGCCCATCAGCGCCGAAACGGCAAAACCGCCGGTATAGGAGAAGCAGTTCAGCACGCGTTTGTCGGCGACGTACTGACGCGTAGCCAGACGGCTGTCGCGCTGGTCGAGGTAGTAACCCGTTTTGTGCCCGCCCTGAATATCCACCAGCAGCTTCATGCCGTGCTCTTCAATCGGCAGCAGGGCCGGTGGCAGTTCGCCCGTTACGGGCCCCTGAGTCAGCTCCATGCCTTCTTTTTTGCGCACCGCCACATCGCTGCGGTCGTAAATGGCGCATTCCGGGAACAGCGTTTGCAGCGCGCTGATCAGCGCGGCACGCTGGTATTCCGCTCCGGCGCTCAGGAGCTGCAGCACCAGGAAGTTACCGAAGCGATCGATGGTCACGCCAGGCAGGCCGTCGGACTCACCGGCAATCAGGCGGTAGCTGTCCAGCCCGTCGCGTTTTGCCAGCCAGTCGCGCCACTGCTGCGCCTGCTGCAGACGGCGAACGAAGAAGTCGATGTCGATGGTTTCATCTTTATCAAACGTCCAGACGCGAGCGCGGATCTGGGACGCTGGCGAGTAGGCGCCTCGCGCTAACCATTTCCCCTGATGGTCAACGATATCAATGGTTTCACCGAGGCTGGCTTTGCCTTCCATACGGGCAACCGCGCCGGAAAAGACCCAGGGATGACGGCGCAGTAATGATTTCTCGCGCCCTTTGGCTAACACTAAACGTACACTCATAATTTGCTGTTCTGTCGATTTCAGGAAATGGCGCGTAGATTACCACATTCAGCAAGGCGCAATCATCTGCGGATACCGTTGAGCGTTTCGGCACAAAATCAAATCGCTTAGGCACATTACGATATTGCAGCTGGGTTTAGAGTGGGGCTTCCGGTACAGCAGAGGAAGCACCCATGAAAAAGCGCAGTGTGATAGCAATAGCCGCTCTGACGGCGATGAGTTTTCAGGTTTTAGCAACAACGCCTTTCGACGTCACCAGCCGGGATATTTCCGGCGAAAGGCGACTGGCGCAACAGCAGGTATTTGAGGGGTTTGGCTGCCACGGTGGGAATATCTCTCCACAGCTGGCATGGAAAAATCCGCCTGCCGGTACGAAAAGTTTTGCCGTCACGGTATATGACCCGGATGCGCCTACCGGAAGCGGCTGGTGGCACTGGACCGTAGCCAATATTCCGGCGAAGACAATGACGCTGCCCGCTGATGCCGGTAACCCAAACGGCGAGAAATTACCTGCCGGCGTTGTGCAGGGGCGTAATGATTTCGGCTATTCTGGATTCGGCGGCGCATGTCCACCCGAAGGGGACAAGCCTCACCGCTATCAGATTACCGTCTGGGCCCTGGACGTGGATAAACTGCCCGTCGACAACAATGCCAGCGGCGCGCTGGTCGGTTTTATGCTCAATAGTCACGTTCTGGCAAAGGCTCAGTTAACAGCAACCTACAGCAGATAAGGATGGCAGGGTGCAGGAGTTTCATTTTCGACATAACCATCTTACCGCGGGTGAAGTGACTGCCAGCAAAATGCATCGCCTGCACCAGGTTAAGCTCTTTTTTCCGGCTATTTGTCATATCACTCACGGCACTAAGGTGATAGTTCAGGATGATAACCGCCTGGAGGCGACACGGGATGAGCTCATCATTATCCCGGCCAATACGGCGATGGAGATTATCAATCAGCCTGTAAACGGTCTGTTTCACTCGGATTTGCTGATGTTATCCCCGGAGATCGTCGCCGAGTTTAAGGCGCATTACCTGAAATCCTGGCCGCGCACGACGCTGCATTCGCTCTGCGCCCCGCTGAGCGAGGGATTGGCGTTTATGTGGGACAATCTGCTGCACGCCGTGCGTCAGGATTTACCGGAGGCGCTACAAAAGCATCAGGCTTTCGGCCTTTTGCTGGCCCTGCTGCACGATGGCGTGGCGGGTCCGCTGCTTGTTGAGCGCAACAGTAACCTGACCGAGCAGGTGCGGCAGTTCATTATGCTGTCGCCCTCCAGAGCCTGGACCGCGCAGGATGTCGCCAGCCGTCTGGCCTTAAGCGTGCCGACGCTGCGCAGACGCTTACGTGAAGAGTCGCAGAGTTTTCGCCAGATCGTGGAGGAGGTGAGGATGGCCGTTGCTTTGTCACAGCTCCAGTCAACCCGATTACCAATTGGCGAAATCGCATTACAATGTGGGTATCTTTCCAGCTCTCGTTTCACCGCCCGTTTCCGGCAGCACTATGGCTGTTTGCCGAAAACGCTACGTTAAGGAGAAGAAAAATGTCAAAAGTCTGCACCATTGCCTGGGTTCACGGCGTTGTTCAGGGCGTGGGGTTCCGCTACAGCACCCAGCGCGAAGCGGTTGAGCTTGGGCTCACGGGATACGCGCGAAATAGGGACGACGGCAGCGTTGAGGTGGTCGCCTGCGGCGAAGCGGAGCAGGTCGACAAGCTGGTGGCGTGGCTGAAAGCGGGCGGGCCGCGCAGCGCACGGGTTGATAAGGTGTTAACGGAACCGCATCAACCCGGGCGCGAATACGTAAACTTCGGGATTCGGTATTAAATACACTTCACCGGCTTAGGCAGGCCGGCAATTTTGGTGGCCTGTTTTGCCGGGCCTTTCGGGAACAGACGATACAGATAGCGGCTGTTGCCTTTCTCTTCGCCGAACTTATTGGCCATGGCTTTGACCAGCATGCGGATCGCCGGAGAGGTGTTGAATTCAAGATAGAACTCGCGGACAAAACGCACCACTTCCCAGTGTTCGGGGGAGAGGGTAATCCCTTCGTTTTCCGCAATTTTCTCCGCCAGCGGCTCGCTCCAGAGCGTCGTATCTTTCAGATAGCCTTCGCTATCGGTCTCAATTTCCTGGCCTGCAAAAATGAACATAATCTTCTGTCGTCTGTGAAAAAAACGGCGACAGTGTAGCAAAAAAGCCGCCGAAGGATAAGCCGTGCCCTACAGGAGCAGTTGCAGCAGATTGTTGGCATTAAGCTTTTTCAGCGCGTTGCATTTATGGGTTGAAACCTGCTTCTCAGACATACGCGTCACGATGGCAATGTGGCGTACCGGCAAGCCGGTAAGCATCAGATCGAGCACGTTGAATTCAAGGCCGGTAAGACAGCAGTCAAGACTTCGGACGCGGCGAGGCTCTTTTGCCAGCAAATATGCCGCATCAGCGACGGCGATCCGGTCATCGATGATATAAAGGGTCAACGTACTGAAACGCTTGCGTAAATGCGTCGCCAGCGCCCACCCCTTTTCATTGCAGACCAGATACAGGCTGCCTTGCCAGCGGGCGGCTTCCAGTCTGAGCAAAATGTTTATCAATGCCTGATGCGTACCCGCCACGGAAAAACGGCAGCGTACGACAACCACGCGGCGGGTAAGCAGCGCTGGCTGCCATTGCACGGTGTCGCTTTGGACCTCTGGCTGAACGCCCCGACGCAGCAGCGCGTAGCGCAACCCTTCGGCGTAAAATCGATTATTGTCGAGAATAGCGTAACTCACGGTGACCTCGTTATAACGTGCTGGGCGTATAGATAACGCGCAGCGTGCCGGTATAGTCGCCCGCGTTTTTGCTGCTGGCGGCAAACGCGGGGGTTTTCAGGATAATAGGGGCAGGGATGCACAATACGCTCTCGCGTCCGCCGGGCAGCACGACCTGACGCAGATGCTGCGGATCGTTCGTGCCTTGCCAGACCAGGGTTTTACCGTTCGCGACGGCTTCGGTTGCGCCTGTTATTGGATTGGTGACGGAGACCCGATAATCGAGACGATCCCGCGCATCGGTCTGGCTACCGCCGCGTCGCCTGATAGAAAACGCGCCTTCGGCACGATCCGCTGAGGGGAGTCCGTCATCCTCAAAGCGAAGATAGGCGCGGGTGCTGGTACTGTTTTTGCCGTCGTAAAGGCACATATCCAGCGAGTTTTCACCCTGGATCTCACTACCTCCCGGCCGCCCCGGGAAGTTGGTCAGGTTGAGGTTAACGACGGGCGTTGAGTGCGGAAAGGCCGGCAGATAAATCTGCTGATTACCCGGATCGACCACCTCAATGCGAATGTTTGCCTGCCACCTGGCGATGGTGAGGTAGCCAGGGCATCCGACGTTTACGTCATTGAAGTTTCCGCCACAGTCGGCGCTCCCCCATTGACGCAGGTTCTGCTTCAGCGTTGCGGTCCAGATCCCCGGCAGGGCGAGCTTATCCAGTTCGCTTTTCACAATATAGAAATCGAAATAGGGCTCTCTGTTCCAGGCGCTGAGATCGCCCGTTCCCCCCGTGACAAAGCTGGCAAAGGTAAAGACTTTATTGTTGATAAACATGTAGTGATCGCCATACACCTTGATATCCACCGTCTTGCTGGTGAGGGCATGCGTGAAACGTAAATTGATGGCATAGGGCGCGGCCGGGTTAGCTGAGAACCAGACCGGTGAGTTCATGCAGGCCCCGTTCGTGGTATCAGTTCGGGACTCACAGGTCAGGGTATTACGTCCCCACTTTTGCGGGTCGGCGAGGTCATAGCCGCCCGATTCATGAAACCAGATATCGAAACGCGCAGGCGATGCCGTACGATCGAAGCTGATCCCAACGCTGGTGTTTCGTCCCGCAGGGGCGCCCGCCAGCGCCTGGCCTGTCCACAGGCTTAAGAACAGTAATATAAAGAAGCACTTAATCACATCATTTCCCTTTAGTGAGGTTGTCGGCGTTCATGGCAGTTGGACCGGCAGGTACCGATCGTCCGGCGAGCATCAGCTGCGCCTGCTGCTGGACGGCATCCGGCAGGGCGGAGAAGGTTAACTCCCGGCAAGGAATGGAACCGACATAGCGCACCACGTCGCGCATACTTTTCACGTTGAGTTCGCACTGATAAAACTGCTGCTGGCGCACCAGGTAGAGGTTATGCAGCAGGGCATCGCTCTGGGCGCTGAATCCGCCGTTGCCGAGATCGCTCCAGCCGTTAACGTTCAGCGGCACGCCACCGATAAACGGCGAATGACGCTCGTCGGTTAACTGGCCGAGCCAGGTGTAGCTTGCGGTGGTTTGCACATCCCGACGCAGCAGTTTGCCAGGCACCATAAACAGCGTTCTGCTGCCTGAACCTTGCGTGATCTCACTGCTGGCCCCCCGGGATACGTCCAGCGATTCGTTAATCGTCAACGTCGTCTGCTGGTAGCCCGGCACTGCGAAGAGGGCGCGGCTATTGCCCGGAATGTCTGCGCTCCCGCTGTTATCCAGCGACACGGCAACGCTCGGAGCCTGGGTATCTTCCGGTGTGGCAACGTTAACCGCGACGGCGGAAGCGGGACGACCGTCGCTCCAGCGGCCCAGCCACAGGCCAGAACGCGACAGCGCAAGGGTTGAGCTGTAGTTGCCGCTGCTGCTCAGCGTATGGCGCCTGTCCTGTCGATCCCAGGCGTCGCTGACGGTCAGACTGCCGTTGCCATATCGCCCGCCCTGGCGCGTATAGGCTGAGGTATTCAGCGAGTCGCTGTTAATGCCCGACGCGCTCAGACCATACTCGTTTTCGCCGCGTGCATCGGCGTACCAGTTATGCGCCACGTTGTAGCTCAGCTGATTTTTTTCACGCTGCTGGTGCTGCCAGGTCGCGCCCATAGAGGTATAGCTCGAGGCATCACCCTGACGGTTATGCGCCATGGACAGGCTCACGCTCAGGTAGCCGCCTTTGTCCCTGCCGTCGCGGGCGTCATCGTGACGCATGAACAGGTTAATGCTGCTGTTAATGTTGAGGCCTCGGGTGCTAAAGGCATTGCTCAGCCCTCCCTGCCAGGCGCGCGAGCGCGAGCGGGTCATATAGACCGATTCCCACGGCAAACCCGCATCGTGGCGATCGTCGCTGTCCGGGAGCTCCCGACGTGAAACGTACCGTCCTTCGTTGCGGTTATCCGAATATCCGAGGCTCGCATACCAGGCGCCGACAGGGACGGAAAACATCACCGAGAGGGTGCGATAGCAGCCGTTCACGGCGTCAAACCCCGCGCTTCGGGTGTTGCAGTTTTCCGCTGATAGCGCGTTGCGATAGAGGCTCAGCGAAAAACCGTCGTTGTAGCTGATTTGCTGAATATTGCCGCGCTGGCCTTCGCTGCCGTAAAGGTAGCTAAACCGGGTACTCAGCACGCCGTCGATCGGGCCCGCGTTGAAGCCCCGGCTCCAGTCGAGCGCATTTTCCAGGAAACGCTGGTTTTTCTTTATCGTTGCTCCGCTGGTCAGCGCCAGGGTCGGGGTGACGGGCAGGCGCACACCCGCCTGCGCAACCGCGCTGCGTTCTTCGTTCCGATCGCTATTGTCGGTTTCACCCGCCTGCAGGAACCACTCGACGCGGTCAAATGGCGTAATGCCGGTTCGGGTAAACGGCACCTGCTCGGTACGCGTCAGCCGGTTATTTTCATAGACCGACAGCGTGACGGTGTAGCTCCCGTCCGGAAACGAGCGCGTGTCGAGGGTTTGCGCCCCGGCATTCAGGTAAAAGCTGGCCAGCAGCTGATTGCCACGGCGGGCGTCGATACGCGCGTCATGGGAAAGCAGTACGGTGACAGGCGTTCCCTTTGACTGCTGAACCGGATTAATCCACGCCCGTGTTGAACCCGTGCGCAGACCGCGAATTTTGCCCAGCGGCAGCTGGCTGAGGTTGATATTCCCGCCGGCATTACTGAACAGATCGCGGGTATCCATCTCGCCCAGCTGGACATAGTACTGACGCAGGATATCCTGGCGGAACCAGGCGTTGTTGACGGTGATTTCCTGTTGCTGCTGGCGCCTTGAACGCTGTCCCAGCCAGGTCCAGTCGAGGTTAACATAGCCGTCCTGCGTGAGCGCCAGCGCGCCATTGCCCTGTACGGTGGCTGACTGATAATCCCTGTCGGCAACAAAATTAATATTCTGCTGATGGATCAGCGCATTTTCGGTGTCCTGCGTGGGCTGATACCACTGATTTTCCGCGGTGGCTTTAGGCAGAAATTTCTTGTCCAAAAACAGGCTAATACGGGCGTTATTCTCATCATAGATAATGGCCGCGCGGTCGGTATCAATGTAATCGCAGCCCGCTGCGGAGCCGTTGCTGCTGCAGGCCAGGTTGCCGTTACGGGCAAGCGGAACGGCCAGCGCGGCAGACACGGTGCCAACGAGAGCAGGGTCGTCGTTAAACCGACGTTTGATGGCCGCAACCACGGTTTCAGGTGCGACAAAACTGACCGTTTCAAGCGTGATATCCGTTTCAAAAAGTCCAAGCGACTCGCCGTAGAGGTTGACCTCTGTCCACAGGCGCTGCGTTTTCGCCAGATCTTCAAAACCTGCCGGGACGGCCATCCCGGCGCAGGCGAGTTGGATGGATGCGGGTAACAAAGCAACAAAGAGGAGAGTATTTCTGTGAAACGCCATGAACGAGCCTCGACATCATCCTGACGTCAGAGGGTGGGCACCCTCTGACGTTATTCCTTAGGTGCTGTGGTGTTACGCACCGCCTTCCGTGGTAGTCGCCTGCGTCAGCATCAGGCTGACAACGCCGCTGTACTGACCGGTTTTCAGAATGCCTTTGGTGGTCTGAGAAATGGTCAGCGGCAGTACCGCTGAACCGTTTTCAATGCTTCCCGGGAACAGTTCGGTACCGGTATATTCCACATCGGCGGTAGAGAGGGTTTTGTCGCCCAGCTTCACCGTCATTGGGATGGTCTCAGCACCGTCGGCATTTGCCAGCTTCGCGGCGCTTACCAGACGGACTTTCACGTTGCTGGTGGCGGAGTTAGACCACACCTTGGTATTCAGGCGATAGCTTTCCAGACCGCGGCCAGGCAGATACTGCATATCGATGCTTGCCGGCAGCGGCGTGTTATCGGCCTGGGTCATGTCCAGCTGTGAATCAACGCTGGCGTTGACGGTAATATCTTTTTGGATCGCCAGCGCGCTAACGGACGTGGTCATCGCGGCAACAATCATCAGAGGTTTAAAGTACTTACGCATTGATATCTCCATATTTACAAATGAGCACCCTGGCTCTTTAAACAAACCCTTTTGGGTCTTTACGGTAACGTCGTGTTATTGCACGACGGGTAAATCAGCTTCTTCAGCGGTTTTATTCACCCAGTTGAAGTAGCGGAATTTATATTTCTGGCCTTGTGTATTTGTGAGCGTTTTTAATTTCCGTTCGGTATCCGGATAAATCGTCGCGTCTTCTTTAACCCATTTACACGACGAATCTCCGTCACAAATACCGATCTCTCTCAGCGGCACGCGCAGCGTACCGTTGTTTTTTAACGTGCCCCTGCGAGGGTCTATCGAGAGTGAAACCGCACTTTTTTCCGGGGCGAGGTGGATCAGGGCGCCCCAGATCACATTGACGCCCAATGTCGCCGTCGCAGCCGGGCTTTCTGCCTTGCCGGGAATAATGCTGTCAGGCTGCTTTACCCCTTCAAAATAGACGCGCCAGGTGGTCTCTTTTTCCGGTGGCGTAAGCGATACCAGACGAACGACGCGCATTGCACCTGCCGCGAGGGCAAATTTTTCGGGCGTGACAACAACGCCGCCTTCTTTCCACGAGGCCACATCAATCTCTTTTTCCTGGGCCGTGCCGGGATTAAGAATTTTCTTTTGCCTCACCCGAATGAACTGAATATCATCCGTTTTCGACGCTACCTTAATTTGCGCCGCACCGGACCTGTCCACATTCAGTTCCATGGGGTACACGCTCATATTGGCCATTGCCATTTCTGAGAAAAATGGCAATGACAGCGCGGCGACATAAAAGGCGGTTGTCATGTTCACTCTATTTTTCTGTTTCACATTCAGTCTGCCTGCTCTGAGTTCATCGGCGGCGCGTTAACACCAGGACACCGTCTGCTTTCGTATTGCTTCAGGGCAGGGAAACTTTAACCAGAACAGCGGTTTGTGAAAATTTGTATTAATTAACTCGTTAAATACAGGTTTTTATCCTGCTTTTCTGTCTTTAAGGTTGTATAGTTAAGCGAAAATACCGCGGCCAGGGATAGGAAGAAAATTCCTTCTGATGAAAAAATAAGCAGGTCAGGAGGCGGTTTTCATGTCGATGTACCAGGGATTAAAAAAGCATGCGGTAACAGCCGAGAATAAAAGATGTTTTTTATATGCAATAATTCGTTGTTATTCGATCCTGAAGCACATGCAATAAGTCTTGTTGGACAACCAGAATCTGTATTAACGCTTTCGGCGCCAGCCGTGCGGCTTTTGCAGGAATTTATAAAACACAAAGGGCACGACCTGAGTCGGGAGGAATTGATCACTCGCGTTTGGGAGGAATTTGGCTTTACGCCATCGGGAAATAATCTCAATAAAGCGGTAAGCGAATTACGTAAAAGCTTCCAGTCTCTGGGAGAGGGGCACGAATTTATTGTGACCGTACCCCGTTACGGATTTCGCTTTGATGCTGAGGTGATTTTTCAGCCCGGGGAGAATATTCCATCCGTCGATCCGCAGCCCTCGGTCGCACCGCAAGAAGTAAAGCCTCAACGCGCCTCCATGAAAAAATGGGCGATTGTGGCCGTATTGATCGTCGCTGCGCTGGGGACGAGCCTCTACTTCAGCCGACAGCAGGGGATTTTCATTCCGGCGAAACTCAAGCCGGTTAAGGAAAAAATCGCGCGTTGCAGCATCTGGATTATCAACGATCACGGACGACCGCTGGTGCTATCGAAATTAGCGGAGCGGCTGGAGGCTAATAACGTGGCGTGCGGACGGGAGGAGTACGACATTTATTATTTCAGCGCCCGTTTTACTATTTCCGCTGCAGATGAGGTGTTTATTGGTGCCTGTCCGGTCAGCAAAACCAGCCTGTGTAAAACCATACGTTATAAAAGCGGGGCACAAAAATGAAAATAAAACTTCTTTTTGGCGTGGGCGGTGTACTGGTTGGTTGTTCGCTGGCATTTTTTTACTATTCCGGCAGCGTGGGTAAAAAGGATGTGCTGGCCTGCAGCACTGAATTTAATTTCACGCGCAATGAGGGAAAAGCCAGTGAAGTGAAGGTCAATACCGTTGCCCAGTTCTATTTTCATCGGGACGGTACCGGGTTGACCACCTATAAAGGCGCGGCAAGGGCTGGCGGGCAATGTTTGATCGTTGACAGGGATGTGGATTTTACCTGGCAGCAGCGGGACGATGATAACGTCATCGTATTGAGCTACACCAAAACCTGGCGTCGGCACAATGACAATACGCCTGATGCTCAGTGGGGTAGCTTCGCCAATCCGACCGCACGCTACTACCTGACGATCTCTGAACTCTCGCCTTCCGTGTGGCTGATTCAGGACCGGCGCTATCCCACCTATATTTGCCGGGGTGAGTAGGGCATAAAAAAAGGAGAATGCCACAGGCATTCTCCTTTTTCGTATCCGTTGTGCTTAATCGCGGCTGGCGAAGCCCAGGATGCTCAGCAGGCTGACGAAGATGTTGTACAGCGACACATACAGGCTCACGGTGGCGCGGATATAGTTCGTCTCGCCGCCGCGAATGATGTTGCTGGTTTCAAACAGGATCGCGCCTGAAGAAATCAGAATAAACACGGCGCTGATCGCCAGATGCAGGGCAGGCAGCTGCAGGAAGATGTTTGCCACCATGCCCACCAGCACTACCACAACACCCGCCATCAGCATACCGCCGAGGAAGGACATGTCCTTACGCGTGGTCAGCACGTAGGCCGAGCAGCAGAAGAACACCAGCGCGGTACCGCCCAGCGCCATGCCGATAAGGTCACCCATACCGGCAGACAGATACGCATTCAGCATCGGCCCCAGGATGTAGCCCAGGAAGCCGGTGAAGGCAAACGCGGACAGAATGCCGACGGGCTTGTCAGCGGTTTTGTAGGTCAGGAACATCAGACCATACATACCCACCAGCGTCAGGATCAGCCCCGGAGACGGCAGCATCAGCACGGTGCTGGCGGTGGCGGTGATCGCTGAGAAAGCCAGCGTCAGGCTGAGCATGAAATAGGTATTGCGCAGCACCTTATGGGTGCTGAGTAGCGATGTGCGGTCGCGTGAAGAAGTAATTATACGATCCATGAGTCACTCTCTTATGACAGATGTAATTAGTGGAAAGAATAGGAAACGGCACGCCAGTCTCAAAGTGGTTTTACCCATCTTTACTCAGCACGTTAGCGCTGGAGGCGGTTATTTCTTCTGCAGAAATCCGTTTCGCCAGTATGAACAGCGGTTTGCGACAATTTATCAGATCAAGCTCTTATAGGTTACTGAAAAATATTGCGTTATTACCATTCGAACGCTAAGAGTTATTTCCGGATCGTCATAAAACAGACTATAAGGCGAAGGAAATGAAACCACAAACACGCACTCACTTTACGCTTTCTTTGTTAACCGCAGGGATCCTGTGCGCCAGCACGGCAGCCTGGGCGGCTAACGTGCCGACAGGAACCGCGCTGGCCGACAAACAGGAACTGGTCAGAAACAACGGCAGTGAACCGGCTTCGCTCGACCCGCATAAAGTCGAAAGCGATGTCGAATTCAATATTATCAGTGATTTATTCGAAGGGCTGGTAAGCGTCTCCCCGACAGGAGAAGTCCAGCCCCGACTGGCGGAAAAATGGGAGAACAAGGACAACACCGTCTGGACGTTCCATTTGCGTCCGGGCATCACCTGGAGTGACGGCACGGCGATTACCGCTGAGGATGTGGTCTGGAGCTGGCAGCGCCTGATCGATCCGAAAACGGCTTCGCCGTATGCCAGCTATCCGGGCAACATGCATATCGTCAACGCGGCCGATATTGCTCAGGGAAAAAAAGCGCCCGATACGCTGGGCGTAAAAGCGATTAACGACACCACGCTGGAAGTGACGCTCACGCAGCCAAACGCGGCCTTCCTCGCGATGCTGGCGCACCCGTCGCTGGTGCCGGTGGATAAAGTGCTGATTGGCCGCTTCGGGGATAAGTGGACCAAGCCGGAGCATTTCGTCAGCAGCGGGGCGTATAAGCTGTCGCAGTGGGTGGTCAACGAACGCATCGTGGCAGAGCGCAACCCGCGCTACTGGGATAACGCACATACCGTGATTAACAAAGTCACCTACCTGCCCATCACGTCCGAGGCCTCGGATGTGAACCGCTATAAGGCGGGCGAAATTGACATCGTGTACACGGTGCCGATCAACCAGTTTGCCCAGCTCAAGAAAACCCTCGGCAGCGAGCTGGACGTTTCACCTCAGCTGGCGACCTATTACTACGAATTCAATACCACCCGGCCGCCGTTCAACGACGCGCGCGTGCGTAAGGCGCTGAACATGGCGCTGGATAAAGACATCATTGCCGGAAAAGTATTAGGGCAGGGGCAGCGCCCGGCGTGGCTCATCAGCCAGCCGGATATTGGCGGCGTGAAGTTACAGAACCCGGATTACGCCAGCTGGCCGCTGGACAAGCGCATCGCTGAGGCGAAAAAGCTGCTGAACGAGGCCGGATATAACGCCAGCCATCCTCTGAGCTTCAACCTGCTCTACAACACCTCTGAATCGCACCAGCGCATCGCGATTGCGGCCAGCTCCATGTGGAAGAAAAACCTTGGCGTGGAGGCAAAGCTGCAAAACCAGGAGTGGAAAACCATGCTGGATACCATGCACACCCACAACTTTGACGCGGTGCGGTACGCGTGGATTGCCGATTACGACGATGCGGCGACCTTCCTGAACAACTTCCGCACGGGCGACAGCGAAAACACCAGCCAGTACAGCAATCCGGAATACGATCGGGCGCTGCTCGATGCCGCAAAAGCCAAATCAGCGGAAGAGCGGGGTAAGTTCTACCAGCAGGCGGAAGATCTGCTGGGGCGTGATGTGCCGGCTATTCCGGTTTATCACTACGTCCGCACCCACCTGGTGAAACCGTGGGTAGGCGGATTTACGCCGGATAAGCTGGGGTACTATTTCACGAAAGACATGTACATCAAAAAACACTAGGCCTGTGCTGATAAAATCGTCGATGTGTCGTCAGTTCAACCGATTAAACACGTTTTGACTATTTTTACAGCGAACGAGTGCAGCCACTCTTTACAGCACGCGGTGAGGTGTTTATAGTTCGCCTCACTTAGGAAGTGTGGCCGAGCGGTTGAAGGCACCGGTCTTGAAAACCGGCGACCCGAAAGGGTTCCAGAGTTCGAATCTCTGCGCTTCCGCCAGATATAAACCCCAGGTTACTCGTTAACCTGGGGTTTTTCTTTTGCCTTAACGCGGGTTTGTCTGTCACCAGATTCTGGCCATTCCTTCGCTTTCCGGGCGAACGAGCGTAAAACCAAATTTTGCATAAAGCTCAGGCACATCCGCCATTAAACAAACGTAGGCCCCTTTACAGGCATGGGTATCCAGCCAGGCTACAAGCGTTTCCATAATGACTCTGCCAAGCCCTTTCCCCTGATGAAGGGGATCAACGGCGACATCGACAATATCGAAATTCAACGCACCGTCCCCCACGATTCGCCCCATACCCACTGGTTTACCCTCATAAAGAATATGCATGCCGTAACAGCTGCCAGGCAGTGCTTTCCGGGCTGCCTCCAGAGGACGAGGGCTGAGGCCCGAGATTTCGCGCAGCCGACAAAACGCTTCTGCAGTGGGGACGGTCTCAACAACGGTATAGTTATCAGGCATAAAAAAGCTCCAGTCAGTGTCCATCAGGGGATCCCAGTCTGGCAGTAAAACTGACTAAACACGATTTTTAGGATCGATCCGCCTCACACTTTTAAGACTCTGCTATTTCCCTGTAAAAAACAGGCGTTATCATTCATCCCGTAAATATATTGCTATCTCTTACCGAGGCTTTGATGCTGGAGAATGTTTTCATCAGATAATCAGTTTCCCGCCCTTTTCAGGACGGACTGGTTATCGCTGCGCTTAAACCTTACGCGCGCACCTGCGGGTGTGGGCTCGTTTTTACGCATGATGATTACACAGGTTTTCCAGTATGAATTTATCCCGTCATGAACAACGTACCTTACACGTTCTCGCTAAAGGTGGACGTATTGTGCACGCCCGCGACAGCTCTGGCCGCGTCACTTCCGTTGAGTGCTACACCCGTGAAGGGCTGGTGCTGAGCGACTGCACGCTTAGCGTCTTTAAAAAACTCCGCACCAAAAAGCTGATCCGTTCCGTGAACGGGCAGCCTTACCGCATCAACACTACCGGGCTGAACAACGTTCGCGCCCAGCTGGATAATCGCTAAGCGGAATAAACAACGCCACCCGCGGGTGGCGTTCATGCATTGAACGGTGTAATTCAGGGATATCGTTGCGGATGCAGGAATGTAGGCCGGGTAAGCGCAGCGCCACCCGGCAATAAAGGCGACGTTTAAGAGCGGATAAAGGCCAGAATGTCCGCGTTGATGGTATCCGCGTGCGTGGTATGCATCCCGTGCGGGAAGCCCGGATAAATTTTCAGTACGCTGTTCGCCAGCAGCTTGTCCTGCAGCAGGGCTGCATTCTTATACGGCACGACCTGATCGTCGTCGCCCTGCAACACCAGAACGGGAACCGTGATGGTTTTTAGATCCTCCGTCTGGTCGGTTTCTGAAAACGCCTTAATCCCCTCGTAGTGGGCCTTTGCGCTGCCGATCATCCCCTGACGCCACCAGTTTTGAATCGTGCCCTGTGAAACGTCCGCGCCATCCCGATTAAAGCCGTAGAAAGGGCCGCTGGCGACGTCGAGGTAAAACTGGGCGCGATTAGCCGCCAGCGCTTTGCGGAAGCCGTCGAAAACCTCGATGGGCGTTCCGCCGGGGTTACTGTCCGTTTTGACCATCAGCGGCGGGACGGCGCTGACGAGCACCGCTTTGGCGACGCGCCCCTGCGGTTGCCCATACTGCGCAACATAGCGGGCGACCTGTCCGCCGCCGGTGGAGTGACCGACGTGCACGGCATTGCGCAGGTCCAGGCTTTCAACCACGGCCGACGCGTCGGCCGCGTAATGATCCATATCGTGGCCTTCACTCACCTGGTCCGAACGCCCGTGTCCACGACGATCGATAGCGATAACGCGATAGCCTTCAGCGAGGAAGAAGAGCATCTGGTTATCCCAGTCATCGGCACTTAGCGGCCAGCCGTGGTGGAAAACGATGGGTTGAGCCTCTTTTGGGCCCCAGTCTTTGTAGTAAATATTGACGCCGTCTTTCGTTGTTACGAATGCCATACCGCAGACTCCTCTGTGAAAGGCAAAACGTTCCCCGGCTGAGCGCACAGCGAATCATTAATGCCTTAATTAAGTTGGCTTTTTTCTGTTTCCCGTACCGACAGTACTCCTAAAGTGTAGGAGAAATAGTAAAAGCAGTCGGTTTCATTCCTGTGAAAGGGGCAGGACAGCGTTCAGGGGGAGGGGGAACGAATGAAGGCTCCGGAGAGATCCTCCTGAGCCTTCAGGGCAGCATTAACAGCAGGGGCGTTTAGCGGTTTTCTTCAATATAGCGGGCCAGGTCCGCCGGGGTTTTTAGCACCGTCGCCACGTCAGTTGGCGGGATCATGCAGCCGTAAACGTCCTGCACTTCCAGCACCATATCGACCGCCAGGATGGAGTCGAGAATGTCGGATTCAATCAGTTCATCGTGAAAGCCCACCTTGCGGGATAACACTTTTTCGAACAGGGCGAGAATTTCTTGTTCCATAATTTTTCCTGGAGTCATTAATTTGTGCGGGCGTAAGCGTCCAGCAGCTTGCGGTCAATTTTGCCGTTAGGATTCAGCGGCAAAGCGTCTTTTACGATAATTTGTGAAGGCACCATATAGTGCGGAACGACCTTCGACAGCGATGTTTTGATGGTGTCCGGCGCCATATCCGTCACGCAGAACGCGGCAATGCGCAGCACGCTGCCGCAGGATTTCATCAGCGGCAGGACCACCGCTTCGTTGATGCCGGACATGGCCAGCAGGCGGTTCTCGATCTCGTTGATTTCAATACGGTAGCCGTTCAGTTTGACCTGGCTGTCGTTGCGGCCCTGACAGTAGATCAGCCCCGCCTCATAGCCCAGATCGCCGGTCCGGTAGCCGCGAAACGCTTCATCTTCCCGACGGAGTAATTTCGCCGCGTTCTCCTGCGGCAGGCCGAGATAGCCGCGCATGACGTTTTTACCCCAGATAATCAGCTCGCCGTCGGCGGAAATTTCCATTTTGCTCTCAGGCATCATGACGCCCACCGGCAGCACGGCGCTGTCGCTGTTCAGGATCGCATCCGTGATTTCAACCACGGTCGTCGCAATCGTCGCTTCCGTAGGGCCATACGAGTTAATGATTTTGGCCTGCGGGAAGCGGCGGCGAAGCTGTTTAACCAGCGCTTTATTGAGCACTTCGCCAATGAAGATAAAGACGTTGAGCGCGGGCAAATACTCGCTGTTGAACTGCGGGGAAAGCAGCTGCTGGTATGCAAAAGAAGGGGTGGAAACCCAGGCGGAGACCGCGTTGCTTTTCAGTCGCTCCAGCCAGTTCTCTTTCTGAATGTCCTCTTTGGCGTTCAGCACGATGTGTCCGCCCATCGCCAGATTCGCCAGCAAAGGGATCAGGGAGAGGTCAAAGCTGAATACCGCGTGGTTCATCAGGACCGGTTTTTCCGGCAGTGAAAAGTCCTGGCTGACCCATTTCATGAAGTGCCATACGCTTTCACGCCCAATCTGTACGCCTTTAGGTTTACCGGTGCTGCCTGAAGTAAACATGATGTAGGCCAGATCCTGCTCCTCCAGTACCTTGCCCGGTTCCCCGGTGGCGATGAACTGCCGGGTCGCGACGTCGTAATAGTAAGGGGCGCTGGCCAGATGGCAGATCTCCCGGAGGCGCTCCTGCGGATAGATGCAGTCCACCGGGATGTACGGAATGTTGTGCAGCAGGCAGCTATAAATCGCCACGGCGAACTCGGCCTGCTGGTGACCGTACAATACGACCGGCGTACCGGCAACAGGCTGGCAGCGCTGATAGCGCTGCGCCCAGTCCGTCACGGCAGCGGAAAGCTGTAGCCAGCTTAAGGCTTCGTCGCTGCCGCTGATGGCCAGCTGCTGCGGGGAGGCGGGATCGCATAATGCCGCACGTAAGAAATCCTGCAGTTCCTGAAGATCGGAGTGATTTTTCATAGAGGTGACATTCCACTAAAGATGTAAAGGGATCCTGCGGCGCTTCCCAGCGTCAGAATTCGCCCTAAAAACGCAACGGCCGGATACTGCAGGCCGCGGTGCAATGCCGGGCTGCGTTTGGCTGACCACAGCAGCATGTTGTGAGCGACGGAAATCGCGCCAAACAGCGCGCCGCTGATGACGTAATGGCGTTCCAGGCCATTCCATGCCCCCATGCAGAATAAGGTGCAAAAAATACCGATATTTTGCGCCAGCGTTTTGTTCTGACGGAAAAAGTTGAATTTCATCAGGTTCATATAAACGGGCATAAAGACCACATCGCGCAGCCATTCAGACAGGCTGATGTGGAAGCGGCGCCAGAAATCCTGCGGGTTCTTTGCCAGAAGCGGCATGTTAAAGTTTGCCGGAATGCTGAGCCCAAACAGGCGGCCCGCGCCGATGGCCATATTGCTGTAGCCCGCAAAATCAAAGTACAGGTAGGTGCTGTAGGCAATCGACATCACCACGCCCACGGTCAGCGTAAACGGCTTATGGCTCCAGGGCTGCACGACAAGCGAATCAATCAGCATGGCAAACAGGAACTTCTGGACAATGCCGGTAATGATTTGCTCCAGCGCGACTAAAAACTGTTCGCGGTTAAGGGCAAATACGGGCTTGCTGACGTCACTCATCCACGTCCGCCAGCGGTACATTGGGCCGGCCAGGATAATAAAGGGCATAAACAGATAACAGAAATAGTGCAGGAAATTCTGACCTTCTTTTTTACTGCGATAGAGCAGCACGTCCAGCGCGCGGAACGTCATAAAAGAGAGGCCGATCATGCCCCAGTGGTTATTTAAATGTAATTTCACCAGCAGTAGCGGCAATAATGTCAGAACGACCGCCTGCCACGTTTTTAACCATCCCTTCTCTTTAAGCGTGGCAAAAACATAAAAGCTGAAAAAAACGGCGGCGGGGACAATATAATCGCCCTGAAATATATATCCCCATCCCAGCGCCGTTAACACCGAGAGCGCAGATAACCAGGTCAGACGATGGCGCAATACGCGATTAACCAGCGCAAACGCCAGCGCGGATGAAAACAAATAAACAAAAAACATTCCTGAGCTGTACATCATTCGGCCTCAGAACTTTTGATATTCAAAATGCAGCTGCATGCTCATGCTGTCATCGACAGAGGTCCACGCGACGATGGTGATCGCCAGCAGGAGATAAAGGAAAAAAAGACGGATCGCGATTTTCATCATTTAAAACTCTGTGCAATAAAGCGAATCATAGGAACCCAGGCCAGTTCGGAAGGGTGCAAACGATCCCAGTTCCAGCCATTCTGATAAGGCATGGCGTACATATCTAAATAAGGGATCTGTTTTTTTTCCAGAATGGTTTTTATTTGTTTATCAACCGGACGGAAGGTATCGGTATTGTAAAGCGCCCAGGGGTTAACCGGGTCGACGATAGCAATCACCTGCACGTGGTGTTCTTTAAGCAGCTGGACGGTTTTACTGAAGGCGGCGATTTGCGCAGGCACGACCGGCGTGTCATCCCACTGCTGCCGCGTACTGTCCTCCTCGTAAATCGTTTTGTCCATCCACAGGGTGGCCGCGCTCTGCTGGCGTTTTTTATTTAACTCGCGCGCATTCGCCAGCTCTTTATCCCAGTCGGGGGCAATGTGGGCGGCTGGCTGCTGCGGCCAGGGCTGTACCGTCTGGGGCGTGATGTTGAGCAGCGCCAGCCAGTCGTTTTTTATCAGGGTGCAGACGTTGGCAAACTGGAAGCTCAGCTCGTCCCACATCAGATCGGGGTGCCAGCCAAAGACGCGCATTTGGCCGAAGGTTAAATGGCTTATTTCTTTACTATCAATATGCTTTAAATAATTAACCAGCAGCGGGCGCGCCTGCGGATCCTTCATCAGCGGATTAAAAATAGAGCCGGGGAAATTATCGGCATAGATAGCCGGTGGCAGCCCTTTTGAATAAAAGCTGTCAGGAGCCAGAAGCAAAACAACTTTACTGTTTGCGTTAAGGCTATTTTTAAAACGAGAGAACAGTAAAAATTGCGTTTCATCATCGACGAACGCATCGCCATACGCCACGACGGGTTTGTGTAATTGCTTATTAAAGTAATTATATACAGCGTAATGTTCATCTTCTGAGGTGGCCACCTCAGACGCGCCAATGAAGAAAATAGCATTCCCTTCTAAGGCATGGGAAATAGTCGCAATTTTTTCCGCTTGTTCTTTCGGCGTGCCCGCCATTGATTTAATCAGCGGCTGGAAGGTGAGGGGCGGATTGAAGCTCGTCACCAGCGGGTGAACACAGAGGAACAAAATGGCCAGGGTCGCCATCAGGATATGTAAGCAAAGCGTATTTTTGATTTTCATCATCAACCAGTAACACTGCATGGCAGTAATTTCTAAATCTGCGGGTACTCAGATTTATAACAATTACACAACAAATGACCGTTTATTTTTGTGGCATTCTATACCAGAGCGATTTAAAAGGATGAGCGTTGCTGTGTAACGGTATGTACAAGGGGGCTGTGACCGATGCGCGGCAAGCGTCTGGGTGATTTTTGCGCAGTCAAACGCCGGCGGGTGAAAATAGAAAAATTCCTGCTTTACAAGGGGCTAATAGATGTTTATAGTGCGCCTCACTTTGGAAGCGTGGCCGAGCGGTTGAAGGCACCGGTCTTGAAAACCGGCGACCCGAAAGGGTTCTAGAGTTCGAATCTCTACGCTTCCGCCAAATTCGAAACCCTGCGATAGCAATATCGCAGGGTTTTTTCGTTTTACAGGGCAATCACCAGCTCCCCGGAATGGCTCCGCGAACAGCACAGCGCCACCTGCTGGTCCGTCCCGCCTTTTTCTGCCTCCGACTGCACGCTATCCCGGTGATCCACCACGCCGTCAATCACCGGCGTCAGGCACGCCCCGCAGATCCCCATTTCGCATGACAGCGGCACGTCCACGCCGTTTTCCTGTAGTACCTGAGCGATGGTCTTATCCGCAGGCACCGGCCAGCGCTCCCCGGTGGAGGCGAGTTTGACCGTAAAGATCTCGCCCGCGTCACCGCGTGCGGCAGGGACCGTGGGCTGAAACGCCTCGCTGTGGAGATGGCCATCATCCCATCCCCTGGCCGTCGCCACGTCTCGCACTTTTTCCATAAACCCTGCCGGGCCGCAGATCCAGGCGTGAAGCCCCGCCTCAGGCGCGGGGAGATGCTCTGCCAGCGCCGTGCGCGGGCTGGCGGTATGAATGTGGCACTCACCGAACCGGGAGAGTTCGCGCGCAAAGGCCGCGCTTTCGCGGCGTTTGACGTAATAGTGCAGCGTAAACGGCGTTCCGGCCGCCTTCAGCTGCAGGGCCATCGCATACAGCGGAGTAATGCCAATGCCCGCCGCCAGCAGCAACACCCGCTCAGCCTGATGCAGCGGAAACAGATTGCGCGGGGCAGAGATTGCTAATTTCTGCCCGGGTCGCAGCGTCTCGTGAACGTAGCGCGATCCGCCGCGCGAGGCGGTTTCCCGCCCCACGCAGATAAGATAGCTCTCGTCTCCACACGCACCGGTCAGGGAATACTGGCGCACCGCGCCGCAGGGCAAGTGCACATCAATGTACGCGCCGGGCTGCCACGCCGGCAGCGCGCTACCGTCTTCAGCCACCAGCCTGACGGCGAGGCTTTTGTCGCCCTCGCGCCACAGCCCGTCAACAATTACGCTCAGCATATCGGCCTCCGTCATACGAGGAAAAATTCGCCAAAGCCCATCTTCTTCAGTCCCCGACGGTAGGCAATTGAGCTCTTATCGGCGGGAATATGGGCTTCCAGCGTCAGATCCAGCGGCAGACTTTCCGGGCGCTGGGTTTCGACCATCAGGCGATCCTCTTCAAAAATGCGCAGATTGAAGGCATGCACATCCTCCACCGGAATATGCAGGTCAAAGTTACGCGCGATAGGGGCGAACATGCGGGTGACGCGCGATGACACGGGCGACGCGGCGTTCATGATGACCAGTCGCGATTCTCCCGGAAAATGAATCGTCAGGGTGGCGGTAAACGGCAGATGCATTTCAAAATGGCGCAGCCACTGGAACCCTTCCGGCGCCTGCACGGGTGAACTGGCGGGATAGTTGCTCACGGAGCTCCAGTAATCGGCAACAAAACCGAACGGCGTCTCCTGCGGCTGATAGGTGGGGACCCGCTGATTACTGGGATCGGCAAAGGTATCGGTGTGGATCCAGGCAAAGTGCGCCACGTCCAGAAACCCCTCTACCTGACGACCGGCAAAGCCGTTCACCTCAAACGCCGGGCAGTTGATCTGCTGAAATCCGTCGTCATCCCAGTGCGGCATGGTGGGCAGCGGCACAGGATTGTCCGGGTCAAACGCCAGGCAGGTCCAGATCAGGCCGAAGCGCTCTTCCACGGCGTAGTTAATCAGGTTCAGCTTCGCCGGAACGGGCTGGTCGGGGCTGGACGGAATACGGTTGCAGCGCCCGTCCTCCCCGAAGCGTAAGCCGTGGTAGGGGCAGATAATTCCGTGCTCGTCGTGAAAGCCGAGCGTCAGAGGCACGCCGCGGTGCGGGCAGACGTCACGAGCGACCACGACCTGGTCGTTAATCCGGTAAATCACCAGCTGTTCGTCCAGCAGGGTCGCCTTAACCGGCGCCGGGCCGACGTCGCAGGCGCGCGCGACCGGATGCCAGCACTTCGCGAGGCGCAGCCAGTCCTCTGGCTCAAACGTGCAGTGGGCGGGTGGAGTCGGTTCTCTTTTCATCGTTGTCCCTCTTGCGTTCAGCCTAACGGGCCGCCCTGAATGGTCTCGCACAGACCGTTGATGATGCGCTCACCGGTCTCCTCTTTGAGCTCCTGATACCAGGCCTGCGTCAACGCCATGTCTTTCCCGTGGGTGACGTCGCAGCGTTTACGCGCCTTCAGCACCAGGTCGCGCACCCGGTCGCAGCGCAGCGCTTCGTACTGGCGCAGCGCCAGCGTAATGCTGTGGTTTTCACGCAGGCACTCACCCAGCACCACGGCGTCTTCCATCGCCGCACAGCCGCCCTGGCCGATATCCGGCGTGGTGCTGTGCGCGGCATCGCCGAGCAGCGCGACGTTGCCGCGCACCAGGCTGTCGAACGGCTCAATGTCGTGGATTTCAATGCGGTTGGTCGTTTCAGGATCCAGCGCCGCGATAAGCTTCTGCACCGGCGGCGCCCAGCCGCGGAAGTAGCCCGTGAGGTCGGCGCGCAGGGTGGTGCGATCCTCCGCCAGGCCCGCGGGCAGCGGTACGTCAAAAAAGAAGTAGAAACGTCCGCCGGAAACGGGCATCAGCGACACGCGTTTGCCTTCGCCAACGAAGGTGGTCCACTGGTGCGCCGGGGCGATCTCTTCGTCAATCTTCACCAGCCCGTTCCAGTTCACGTACCCGGCGTAGCGGCGCTCCGGGGTATAGCCCAGCACGTACGGGCGCACGGCGGAGTGGCTGCCGTCGGCGGCAATCAGAAAATCGCCGGCTGCCGTGGTGCCGTCGGTGAAGGTCACGCTCACGCCCGCGCCGTCTTCGCTTACGCGTTCGACGCGCTTGCCGAACTGCACCCTGTCGCGCCCCCAGAAGTCCAGCATTTCGCGCTGAAGCTCAGCGCGCGAGACGGGGCAGGGGCGCCCGCCGGTACGCTCAACCAGCGGGGCAAGGCTGAAGCGGGTCAGGGTCTCGCCGCGCCGGTAATCCTTGTAGGCCATAAAACGCATCGGCCCGCCGTAGGTCTCGATGATGTCGCCCATACCGAGGTGCTGCATGCATTTCACGCCGTTAGGCCAGATGGAGATGGCCGCCCCGACGGGCCGGATCTCTTTGACGGCTTCAAACACGGTACAGTCGATGCCCGCTTTCTTCAGCGCGACGGCGGCGCTCAGGCCGCCAATACCCGCACCAATGACGATTGCTCTCATGCTTCTCTCCTTTTGCAGGGTGTAAAGACATTCAGCAATTTGCGTACCAGGCTGCAGAGTGGCGAAAACGGCGTTGTGAGGGCGACGTTTGCACTGCTAAGGTGCGCAAATACGGTGAACGTGCCTTTTTTTGAATCAAAAATTTCCAGTTGAGCTATACGGAATCGACTGTTTCACGCCCGCGCTCAGAGTGGCGTGGTTTGTGCAATAACCCGGAGGAAGACAATAAAGGAGACGCTATGATCGCACTGCACGACTTCAATCATCTTCCCCACGAAAAGGCGTTAGCGCTGATTCACCCCTGCGTGGCGCTCCCCGGCTGGGCCGATGCGCTGGTTCGCTGGCGACCCTACGCCAGCCGGGACGAATTGTTCAGTACGGCAAACGCGCTGACGCAAAACTGGGACGAAGCGGCGCTGGCGCAGGCCCTGAGCGCCCATCCGCGCATCGGAGAAAAGCCCGCAGGTTCACAGGCGGAGGCGGCGCTGTCGCGCCAGGAGCAGGGCGCGGTGAATGAAGGCGATGCTGCCCTTGCCCGGGCGCTGCGTGAGGGCAATGCCCGCTACGAGGCCCGCTTCGGACGCGTGTTTCTGATCCGCGCGAAGGGCCGCAGCGGCGAGGAGATTTTACAGGCGCTGCACGCGCGGCTGGAGAACAGCGACGCGCAGGAAGTCCGTGCCGCACTGGAACAGCTGCGGGAAATTACGCTGCTACGGCTGGAAGGAGTTATTAGCGAATGAGCACACTCAGCACCCATATTCTTGATATCTCGACGGGCAAACCCGCACAGGGCGTGACGGTCCATCTCGAACGGGAGGGCGAAATAATGGCCTCGGGCGTGACCAACGTCCAGGGGCGCATCGCCGCGTTCGTTCCCTCTCTGCCCGCAGGCCGCTATCGGCTGGTGGCGGAGATCGGCGCGTGGTTTAGCGAAACCGGTCGCGACACGCTATACCCCTGCGCGCAAATTGATTTTGTGACGGGAGAAGCGGCAGACGAGCATTTCCACCTGCCGTTTGTGATTGCGCCCGGCGGATGGTCAACCTACCGGGGAAGTTGACCACACCCGCTCGCCGTTGACCCAGGTCTCGCTGATGTTGCGCTCGTCGCCGAGGGTCATCAGCACAAAAAGCTGCTCGTAGATATCCTGACAGCGGCGATTGCGCAGGCGCTGCAGCGGCGTCACGTCAGGGTCGATTACCACGAAATCCGCCTCTTTGCCGGGCGCGAAGTTGCCAATCTTATCGTCGAGCCTGAGGGCGTGCGCGCCGCCCAGCGTGGCGTGATAAAACGCCTCGCTGGCGCGCAGGCGGTAGCTCTGAAGCTGGCCGACCTTGTAGGCCTCCCCCAGGGTGCGCAGCATGCTGAAGGTGGTACCCGCGCCGACGTCGGTGCCGATGCCCATCCGCACCTTGTGCTGCCAGCAGGCGGGCAGGCGAAACAGCCCGCTGCCGAGAAACAGGTTAGAGGTGGGGCAAAACGCCACCGCCGAACCGGTGTCATGCAGGCACTGCCACTCGCTGTGGTGAAGGTGAATCGCGTGGGCGAACACGCTGCGCTCGCCGGTCAGGCCGTAGTGGTGATACACGTCCAGATAGCGCTCGTGCTCCGGCCAGAGGTCGCTCACCCAGGCCACTTCGTTGGGGTTTTCGCTCAGGTGGGTCTGCATCCAGGTATCCGGGAACTCCTCTCTGAGCAGGCTGACCGCGGCGAGCAGCTCGGGGGATGAGGTCGGGGCAAAGCGCGGGGTAATGGCGTAGCCCAGCCGTCCCCGGTGGTGCCAGCGCTGGATCAGCGCACGCGTCTGCCGGTAGCTCTGCTTCGCGTCTTCGCTCAGGTAGTCCGGCGTGTGTCTGTCCATCATCACCTTTCCGGCGATTAGGCGCATGTTGAGGCGCAGGGCTTCGGTAAACAGCGCCTCGACCGATTCCGGATGCAGCGTGCAAAACACCAGCGCGGTGGTGGTGCCGTTGCTTACCAGCTGGTGAATGAAAAATTCGGCGATCTCTTTCGCGTAGGCTTCATCGGCAAACTGGCTCTCCACCGGGAAGGTGTAGGTGGTCAGCCACTCCAGCAGCTGCTCGCCAAAGGCACCGATCATCTCCGTTTGCGGATAATGGACGTGGGTATCGACAAAACCGGGCAGCAGTAGCTTACCGCGCAGGTCGGTGTAGCCCTTGTGGGGGTCAAGATACTGCTCGCCCTCCTGCCACGGCATGTGCGCCAGAATTTTTCCGTTCTGTATAAACAGCACCCCGTCCTCAAGGTAGCGCGCGTACCGGGCAATCGCGTCTGCGCTATCGCAGACCTGGGCAATATCAAAAAATGCGCCGCGGATCGCTGTCTGGTAATCCATCATGGTTCCTGCCTTATTGTGTACATAACGGGGTGATAAGGCGCAGCAAGAACGGTGCCAGAATGAACGGGCCGCAGATAGGCTGCGGCCGGAAGGAGGAAGTTACTCTTTTTGCGTCGCCACGCGGGAGCTGAACGACGTCGCGCCCGCCGTCTCGCGATCTTCCCGCGCCAGCCAGCGGTAGGTCACGCCGCCGAGGAAGACGCCGATAAACCAGCTGAAGTTCGCCACCTCATGCAGGGCCGGGATGAAGCTAATCACCAGGCCCACGGCAACGGACGGGATCAGCGCGCCGATGGCTTTCGGGTTGAAACCGTTGCGGTACCAGTATTTGCCCTTTGGCGTGTCGTCGAACAGGTCGTCAACCGACACCTTGCCGCGCTTAATCAGGTAGAAGTCGGCAATCAGAATGCCGAACAGCGGGCCGATGAACGCCCCGAGCACGTCCAGGGTGTAGTGGATAAGCTCCGGCGAGTTGAACAGGTTCCACGGGGTGAGCAGGATCGAGCCGACGGCGGCAATCATTCCCCCGGTGCGGAAGCTGATTTTCTGCGGCGAGCAGTTAGAGAAATCAAACGCCGGGGAGACGAAGTTCGCGACGATGTTGATCCCGATGGTGGCGGTGATCATCGTCAGCAGGCCAATCGCTACGGCCAGATCGTTGCCCACGCGGCTGACGGTTTCGATCGGGTCGGTGATCATGCGGCCAAACAGCGACTGGGTGCCGGAGACAATCACCACGGTGACGATGGAGAACAGCAGGAAGTTAAACGGTAGCCCCCAGCGGTTGCCGCGGCGGATCTCGCCCATGCTTTTGCCGTAGCGGGAGAAGTCGCCAAAGTTGAGCAGCGGGCCGGAGAAGTAAGACACCACCAGCGCGGTCGCGGTGATCATCTGCCAGGTCTGCTCGCCCGCGCTCAGGGATTTGCTGGCGAGAGTGAAGGAAATGCCGTCAAAACCGGTCTTGTATACAATCCAGCCTGCGAGGGCCAGCATCACCACGTAGACCGCCGGACCGGCGATATCAATAAAGCGCTTGATAGCGCTCATGCCGTGCCAGAAGACCATCGCCTGCAGCACCCACATGATGGCAAAGCAGATCCAGCCGAGATGCGACAGGCCCAGGAATGCGCCGGTAGTGAGCGAAGAGAGCGACGGCCAGAACTTGAGCGCCACCAGCATCAGGGCGTTGGCGGCCAGGTAGGTCTGAATGCCGTACCACGCGAAGGCGATCAGCCCGCGGATCACCGCCGGAATATTGGCCCCGAACACGCCAAACGCCTGACGGCTGATTACCGCGTAGGGCACGCCCGCCATCTGGCTCGGTTTGGCCACCAGGTTGGCGCACAGCTGCACGATGCAAATCCCCACCAGCAGGCAGAGCAGCACCTGCCAGCTTGCCAGACCGAGCGTAAAGAAGCTCGCGGCGACAACATAACCCCCCATGCTGTGAACGTCCGACATCCAGAACGAAAAGATGTTGTACCAGCTCCAGTTCTGGTCACGCGTCGGTGCCAGATCCTCATTGCAAAGACGTGGGCTGTAAACCGCACCGGAATCAGCGGCCGTACCCTGCTGCGCGTTTTGACTGTTTGGCATGAAACCTGCTCCTGTGAATGAAAACCCGTTAAGCGGGAGTGCAGACGGTGTTGCAGGATCCAGGCCAAAATAATAAATCTTGTATGCAATATTTTATTTTTATGTATACGATTCGATAACGAAGAGTAAAAACGGAGTGGTGAATGAACAACATAAACGCCCTGCAGACCGCGCCAGACCTGCATGACAAAGACGAATCGATCTTTCAGGCGCTGATGACCGCGATTGTCGAACATCAGCTGCTGCCGGGGAGCAAACTGCCGGAGGAGGCGCTGGCCGAGGTCTTTGGCGTAAGCCGCACGGGCATCCGCAAGGTGCTTCAACGACTCGCGGCTGTGCAAATGGTCACCTTAACGCCCAAGCGTGGTGCACACGTTGCCAGCCCGACGGTGGAAGAGGCGCAGCATATCTTCCGCACCCGCGCGCTGCTGGAGGTCGCCAACCTGCCGGACGTGCTGGCCCGCTGCCAGCCGCCGCACCTTGCCGCGCTGGAGGCCATTATTCGCCAGGAGCAGCAGGCGCGCGAGGCGTACGACGGCCCGGCGGCAATTCGCCACTCCGCCAATTTCCACATTCAGCTGCAGGCCATCTCCGGCAACCAGGTGCTGACGGAGATGGTGACCGGCCTGAGCCAGCGCTCGTCGCTGGTGATTGCCACCTGGGGCGCGCCGTGGCGTCAGGGGTGCCGCTGCAACGATCACGAACAGCTTGTGGATCTGCTGCGCCAGAAGGCGCTCCAGCCGCTAAGCGATGCTTTGATGCACCATTTTGAACATATCGTCGCCAGCCTCTGCTTCGAGCGGGCGGGCGAGTGCCTGCCTGATTTTGCCCGGCTGTTTGCCGGCCACAAGGAGTCGTAATGTCCTCTGTCTGTATACAAGTGATCAACCCCAACACCAGCCTCGCGATGACGGAAACCATCGGCGCGGCGGCCCGCGCGGTGGCGGCGCCGGGAACGGAGATCCTCGCGGTCTGCCCCAGCGCGGGCGTGCCGTCTATAGAAGGCCACTTTGATGAGGCCATCGCCGCCGTGGGGGTTCTCGAACAGGTTAAGCTCGGCAGAGAGCAGGGCGTCGATGGTCACGTCATCGCCTGCTTTGGCGATCCGGGCCTGCTGGCGGCGCGCGAGCTGGCGCAGGGGCCGGTGGTCGGTATCGCCGAAGCCGCCATGCATATGGCGACGCTGGTGGCGACGCGCTTTTCGGTGGTCACCACGCTGCCGCGCACGCTGATTATTGCCCGCCATCTGCTGCACGAGTATGGCTTTCAGGACAGGTGCGCGGCGCTGCACGCTATCGATCTCCCGGTGCTGGCGCTGGAAGACGGCAGCGGTGTGGCGCAGGAGAAGGTGCGCGCGCGCTGTATACAGGCGCTGAAAGAGGATGGCTGCGGCGCCATCGTGCTGGGCTGCGGCGGCATGGCGACGCTGGCGCAGGAGCTGACGCGCGAGCTGCGCGTGCCGGTCATCGACGGCGTCAGCGCGGCGGTGAAGATGGTGGAATCGCTGGTGGCGCTGGGGCTGTCGACCAGCAAGCACGGGGATCTGGCGTTCCCCGAGAAAAAAGCGTTAAGCGGACATTTTCAGGCACTGAATCCATTTTAATTTTTGGGGGTGGCAATGGGGCTTTTTGAACAGGATTACCCGCGGGATCTGCGCGGCTACGCGGGCAACCCGCCGCACGCGCGGTGGCCGAATCAGGCGCGTATCGCCGTGCAGTTTGTGCTCAATTATGAGGAAGGGGCGGAAAACCACGTTCTGCACGGCGATGCCGGATCCGAGCAGTTCCTGTCGGACATTATCGGCGCGGCCAGCTACCCGGATAAACACATGTCGATGGACTCCCTCTACGAATACGGCAGCCGCGCCGGGTTCTGGCGGATCCACAGTGAATTTCAAAAGCGCGGCCTGCCGCTGACGGTCTTTGGCGTAGCGATGGCGCTGGCGCGTCATCCTGAGATCGTCGAGGCAATCAAGGCGGCGGATTATGACGTGGTGAGCCACGGCTGGCGCTGGATCCACTATCAGAGCATGAATATCAGCCAGGAGCGCGAACACCTGCACAAGGCGGTGCACGTGTTGACCGACCTGTTCGGCAAGCCGCCGACGGGCTGGTACACCGGGCGCGACAGCCCCAACACCCGCCAGCTGGTGGTGGAGCACGGCGGCTTCGACTATGACAGCGACTACTACGGCGACGATCTGCCCTTCTGGACGGAAGTGGCCTGCAGCGACGGCTCCCGTAAACCGCACCTGATCGTGCCGTATACGCTGGATGCGAACGACATGCGCTTCGCCACCGCGCAGGGGTTTAACACCGCCGAGCAGTTTTATACGTATCTGAAGGACAGTTTTGACGTGCTGTACGAAGAGGGGGAACGCGCGCCGAAGATGATGTCCATCGGCATGCACTGTCGCCTGCTGGGGCGGCCGGGGCGTTTTCGCGCGCTGCAGCGGTTCCTCGATTACGTGCAGCAGCACGAGCGGGTGTGGGTCTGTACCCGCCAGCAGATTGCCGACCACTGGCGGGATGTGCATCCGTTTAAGAAGTAAGTGTGCCGTGTTTAGCCGGGTGGCGGCTGCGCCTTACCCGGCCTACGACTACGACATCAAACTCACCTGTGCCGCCACGATCCGCCATCCGTAGGCAAACCGCACCCACGTCTGCTGCTGGCGGCCAATGCGTTCCGTCCCCTCGCGGGTAAACTCGGTGCTGCACACGGCATAATCCTCGCCGAAGGTGGTGATGACGGTGTGGCGCAACGTCCGCTGCAGCCCGGCGGCGGGGCGCGCCGCCCGAAAGGCGCGGATTTCATCAATCCCGTACAGGTTTTCACCCGCCCCCAGACGCACCGTGTTTTTGTCGTGCCAGAACAGCTCGTCCAGCACCGCAACGTTGTTGCTCACCAGCGCGTCTTCATAGCGATAAAACGCGGCGGTCACCTCGGCAACCACCCACGGCAGGTTAATGTCATCGTGATTCATCATGCGTCCACCTCCGCCGGACGGGCGTCGGCGATGCCGCTCTCTTCCAGCACGCGCGCGGCGCGCAGGCAGGCCTGCTCGTTAAACGGCGCGGCAATCAGCTGCAGGCCAATCGGCGCACCCTGTGCTGTGCGCAGCGGAACGGTGGTCACGGGCAGGCCCAGAAATGAAATCGGCTGGGTCAGCATCCCCATGCTGGCGCGAATGGGGAGCGGCTGACCGTTAATCTCCATGGTCTGCTCACCCGCGAGCGTGGCGCTGCGCGGCGTTGCCGGCGCGATCAGCACGTCGGCCTGCGCGAACAGGATTTTAAACGCCTGTCGGGCGTGCGCGCGAAACCGCTGGGCCTGAATGTACCAGGCGGAGGGGATCATCGCGCCTGCCAGCAGGCGTTCCCGGGAGTGCGGCTCAAAACGCTCGGGCTCGCGGCGAAGCGCGGGCAGGTACTGGTTTCCCCCTTCGGAGGCGCTGATGATAAACGCCGCGGAGCGCGCCAGTTCGGCGTCCGGGAACTGCAGCTCATCCCGCACGTCGAGCGCCTTCGCCGCCCGCGCCACGGCGTCTCTGGCATCCGCGTCGCACCAGGTGGTGAAGTAGCCGCCGAGCACCGCGCAGCGCAGGCCGTCAAGCCCGCGATCGAGGAGGGGGCGCGTCTGCTCGCGCGAGCTCTCTGCCTGAAAAGCGTCGCTGCTGTCCCGCCCCTGCAACGCATCGTAGACAGACGCCAGGTCGCACACGCGGCGGGCAAAGGGGCCGATATGATCCAGGCTCGCGACAAACGGATGGCTGCCGGATCGCGACAGGCGGCCAAAGGTGGGCTTCAGGCCATAGATGCCGCACAGGGAGGCCGGAACGCGAATCGAGCCGTTGGTGTCGGTGCCGAGCGAAAAGTGCACCAGCCCGGCGGCCACGGCGGCGGCCGAGCCGCCGGAAGACCCGCCCGCAATGCGCGCCAGATCGTGCGGGTTACGCGTCGTGCCGTAGTGGCTGTTTTCGGTCGTGAAGCCGTAGGCGTAGGCGTCCATATTCACCATCCCGGTCAGCAGCCCGCCCGCGCTGCGCAGCTGGCGCACCGCGAAGCTGTCAGCGGCCGCGGCGGGGCGCTGGCTGAACAGCTCTGCCCCGGCAAGGGTGGTGTGGCCGGCAACGTCGAACAGGTTTTTTACCGCGTAGGGCACGCCCGCCAGCGGGGGCAGGGGGCGCTTTTCGCGGCGCAGGGTGTCGATGCTCTCGGCCTCGGCGAGCATGCGCGCTTCCGTCACGGCGGTCCAGGCGCCGATCTGCGGGTTAACGCGCGCAATCGCCTCCAGCGTCTGGCGGGCAATTTCGCGAGCGCTCAGCTCGCCCGCGCCCAGCGCATGCTGGATCGCGCTGATACTCATCTCGTGTAGCCTCATGCTTTGTACACTCCTGCGATCTCCAGACGGTCATCGAGCGGCAGCGCCATCAGCGGGGCGGCCATGTTTGCTATGCGGCTGAACTGCACCTGCAGCTCGGCGCGGCGGGCATCGTCCAGCGTCACGCCGAGCACGGACTCCATTTGCGCAAGATACGCCTGCCAGTCGGGTTGTTGTGTCGTCATAGTTTTCTCCTCAGAATCCGGCGGCCGCGCCGTTGCTGCGCGGGTCACATGCCCCTTCGAACAGCCCGTTGGGGTGGCGGACAATCGCGCCCGCGTGGCCCATCGCTTCACTGAAGTCAGGGAACATTTCCACCTCGTGCCCGAGTGCCTGAAGCCGTGAGACTGTTTCAACGGTAAAGCGTCCTTCCAGCTTTAACGTGTCCGAGGTTTGTCCCCAGGTGCGCCCCAGCAGCCAGCGCGGGCGGGAAATGCTCTCCTGTAAAGGCACGCCCTGAATTGCGTAGCGGGTAAAAAGCGCGGCCTGGGTTTGCGGCTGTCCGTCACCGCCCATCGATCCGTAGACCATCACGCGCCCGTCCTTAAGACGCGCCGCCGCCGGGTTCAGGGTATGGAAGGGCTGTTTGCCCGGCGCGAGGGCCAGAAGATGATTGGGATCGAGGCTGAACGATGCGCCCCGGTTCTGCCAGACGATGCCGGTGTCGGGCAGCACAACGCCGCTGCCGAACTCGTGATAGATACTCTGGATAAACGACACGGCAAGCCCGCTGTTATCCATCACTCCCATCCACACCGTATCGCCGGGGCCTTTTCCGATGCCCCACGGCGCGGCGCGGCCGTCGTCAACCCTGTCGGCAAGCGCCTGCAGGGCGGCGGGATCCAGCAGACCCTGAATATCGGTTTTCAGCTCGCGCGGGTCGGTAATGTGGGCATCGCGCAGGCCAAAGGCCAGCTTGGTGGCTTCAACGATGCGGTGAATGGTATCGGCGTCGTCGGCCTCGGCCATGTTCAGGCGGTCGGTGATGCCGAGTATCGCCAGCGAGACCAGCCCCTGCGTCGGCGGGGTGTGGTTAAAGATCACCCCCTGCTGATGCTGCAGCCTCAGCGGCGCGGTGCGCCGGGCAGCGTGCGCGTTAAGATCGGCCAGCGTCACGGGCAGGCCCAGCGTCTCCATGCCGTGCGCCAGCACGTCCGCCAGCGGGCCGCGGTAAAAGCTGTCCAGACCGTCTTCCACCAGGCGCGTCAACGTCGTGGCCATGGCGGGCTGGTAAAAGCGGCTCCCGACCTGCGGCGGCTTACCGTCCACCAGCCAGGTTTCCGCAAAGCCTGGCACGTCCTTCAGCTCGTCGAATTTGCTGGCCGTGGCATGGGCCTGAGAGGCCGTAACCGGCGTGCCGTTTTGCGCATAGTCAATGGCGTCGGCCAGCAGGCGGGCCAGCGGCAGCGCCTTGCCGGTCAACTCGCGCGAGACCTTCAGCGCCTCGTCCCAGCCGCTCACCGTGCCGGCGACGGTCAGCGCCGCGCGGGGGCCGCGATGGGGGATATGCGCCAGACCGTCGTAGGCGTCGAGCGTTGCGCGCGATCCCGCCGCGCCGCTGGCATCAATGGCGACAGGTTCGCCTTCCGGCGGCACGATAAGCCAGAAGCCATCGCCGCCCAGCCCGTTCATGTGCGGATAAACCACGGCAACGGTGGCCGCCGCGGCGACCATCGCCTCTATCGCGCTGCCGCCTTCGCGCAGTACCGCCAGCGCGCTCTGGCTGGCAAGATGGTGGGGCGCAACGGCCATGCCGTGCGTGGAGACATTACTTTGCATAGAGAGTCCTCGTAACCCTGAAAGTCACAAGGCGCTGCAAAAGCTGTTCCAGTTCTGAAAGAAAAGTTTCAGTAAACTGGCACGTATAATGAATACGCATAATAAAAGGTACAATGTGATGAAACAAAAGTTACAGAGGCGCTATGGAACAACTGGATGAACGTCTGAAAGCACAGTACCCGTCGCTGTCGCCGCAGGAGCAGCGGGTGGCGGACTTTATTTTCGATCATTTTGACGATCTCATTAGCTACAACAGCGCCGAGCTGGCGCAGCTGAGCGGGGTGTCGAAAGCCACGGTTAGCCGCCTGTTTAAGCGTCTGGGCTATGAGAAATATAAGGACATGCGCGACGAGCTGCGCACCCTGCGCCAGAGCGGGATGCCGCTCACCGATAACCGCGACGCGGTTCAGGGGAACACGCTGCTGGCGCGCCACTATAAGCAGGAGATGGCGAACCTGACCCAGTGGGTCAATGCCCTCGACGCGCAGCAGTTTGCCGACGCGATGGCCTGCATGGTGAAGGCGCGGCGCATCGTCATTATCGGCATGCGTAACGCCTATCCGGCGGCGCTGCACCTGCGCCAGCAGCTGCTGCAGGCGCGCGGTCAGGTGCTGGTCCTGCCGCAGCCGGGGCAGAGCCTGAGCGAGGAGCTGGTGGATTTAACGCCGGACGATCTGGTGGTCATGATGGCCTTTCGCCGCCGCCCGCGCATCATCCGCCCGCTGATGCAGCAGCTTCAGAGCGGCGGTATTCCGGTGCTGCTGATGTGCGAGCCGCAGGCGCACAGCCTGTTTCCGCTGGCGAGCTGGCAGCTCTGCGCCCCGCTGGACAGCGTCTCGGCCTATGACAGCTACTCCTCGGTCAACAGCCTGATCAACCTGCTGGCAAACGCCTTCCTGCATGAAATTCTCGATAAAGGCCGTCCGCGCATTCACGAAATAGCCTCCCTCTACCAGCAGCTGGACGAACTCGAACAGCGATAATGGGGCATCAGGCTGGTGCTTTGCATTAAAATGGTGCATCTGACGAGGCGGGAAAGGATACGTTTTTTCGACCCGTCCGCGTTTATCAGGCTTCGCAAGAATATTTTCCGCTTCGCCCTATCTGGCACATTAGTTGCAAAATCACATTCAAAGAATCTTTTGTTTCATTTTAACGTTACGGGGAAGCACCATGAAAAAATTGTTGATTGCACTGGCCGGGGCCGCATGTCTCTTCACACAGCTGCCGGCAAAGGCTGACCAGCTTCAGGATATCGAGAAGCGCGGCACCATTCGCATTGCCGTTCCGCAGGACTTCCCGCCGTTTGGCTCGGTGGGGACCGATCTGCAGCCGCAGGGCTATGACATCGACATGGCGCGCTATCTGGCCAAACAGATGAAGCTCAAGCTGCAGCTGGTGCCGGTGACCAGCGCCAACCGCGTGCCGTACCTGCAAACCGATAAGGTGGATCTGGTCATTTCCAGCCTCGGTAAAAACCCGGAGCGCGAGAAGGTGATCGACTTCAGCCGCGCCTACGCGCCGTTCTTCCTCGGCGTGTTTGGCCCGAAAGGGGCCGAGCTGAAGGACGCCGCCGCGCTGAGCGGAAAAACCATCGGCGTGACGCGCGGGGCGGTGGAGGACATGGTGCTGACCGGCCTGGCGCCGAAAGACGCGGACGTGAAGCGCTACGAAGATAACAACACCACGCTCTCCGCCTACCTCTCCGGACAGGTGCAGTACGTGGCAACCGGCAACCTGGTGGTGGCGGCCATTTCGCGCCAGAACGCGGATAAAGCCCCGGTGCCGAGCTTTATGCTGAAAGATTCGCCGTGCTTTATTGGCCTGAAGAAAAACGAACCGGCCCTGAAGGCAAAGGTGGATGCGCTGATTGAGCAGGGCATCAAGGACGGCACGCTGAACGGCCTGTCCGAGCAGTGGCTGAAGGCCCCGCTGCCGGCCAACCTTGGCGCCTGAGCCGATGACTGAGCAACTTCATTTCTCCGCGCTCTGGCCGCACTGGCCGGAGCTGCTGGCGGGGCTGTGGGTCACTATTCAGCTGACGGTGATGGCGACCGTCGGCGGGCTGGCGATAGGGATTTTCGGGGCGGCGATCCGCAGCGGACGCACCACCTGGTTCAGCCGGATCTGGGGCGCGTACGTGGAAATCATCCGCAACACGCCGTTTGTGGTGCAGCTGTTTTTCATCGTCTTCGGCCTGCCGAATCTTGGGCTGAAGATGACGGCGGGGGAAGCGGCGCTGCTGGCCATGGTGGTGAACCTGGGCGCCTACAGCACCGAGATTATCCGCGCGGGCATTCAGGTCACGCCGAAAGGGCAGTGGGAAGCCGGACGCGTGCTGGGGCTGACCCGCCTGCAGACCTTTATCCGCGTGGTGCTGCCGCCCGCGCTGCAGCGCATTTACCCGGCGCTGGTGAGCCAGTGCATCATCGTGATGCTCGGCTCGTCGGTGGTGTCGCAGGTCTCGTATGAAGAGCTAACCTTCGCCGCCAACCTGATCCAGTCCAGAACGTTTCTGAGCTTTGAGGTTTATCTGGTGACAACCGGGATTTACTTAGCGCTGTCGATTACCCTGCGCCAGCTGATGATGGCGGCGGGACGCAAATGGCTGGGGGTGCAGGCATGATGACCACCTTTACCGACTGGGACATTATTCGCAACCTGCTGCTGGCCGGACGCTGGACGGTGCTGCTGTCGCTGGTGGCGTTTGTCGGCGGGGCGGCGGTGACGCTGCCGCTCCTGCTGCTGCGCCTGACGGGCGGGCGCACGGTCAGGCGCATCATCCGCGGCTATATTGAGCTGTTTCAGGGCACGCCGCTGCTGATGCAGCTGTTCCTGGCCTTCTTCGGCGTGGCGCTGTTCGGCATCGACGTCTCGCCGTGGACCGCCGCCTCGCTGGCGCTCACCTTCTACACCAGCGCGTTTCTGCTCGACATCTGGTTTGGCAGTATTCGCGCCTTGCCAAAAGGGCAGTGGGAAGCGTCGCGCTGTCTGGGGCTGACCTTCGGCCAGACCCTGTTTCGCGTCGTCGCCCCGCAGGCGCTGCGCATCGGTATCGCCCCGACGGTCGGCTTTGCCGTGCAGGTGATTAAAGGCACCGCGCTGGCGTCGATTATCGGTTTTATCGAGCTGACCAAGGCCGGGACCATGCTGACCAACGTGACGTATCAGCCGTTTAAGGTCTTTGCGCTGGTGGCGCTCGGCTACTTTATTCTGTGTTATCCGCTGTCGCGCTACAGCCGCTATCTGGAGACGAAATTCAATGCCTCTCATCACCATTAATCAGGTGCAGAAGTACTACGGCGATAACCACGTGCTCAAGGGCGTCGATCTGGATATCGACATGGGCCAGGTGATCTCCATTATCGGGCGCAGCGGATCGGGCAAAAGCACGTTGCTGCGCTGCATCAACGGACTGGAAGGCTATCAGGACGGCAGCATCAAGCTGGGCGGCATGACCATTACCGACCGGGATTCTCAGGCGCGCGAAATCAGCCGCTCGGTCGGGATGGTGTTTCAGAGCTTCAACCTGTTTCCGCACATGACGGCGCTGGAAAACGTGATGCTCGCCCCGCGTCGGGTGCTGAAGAAAAGCGCCGCCGAATGCCGCGATCTGGCGCAGCAGATGCTGGAGAAAGTGGGCTTAGGCGATCGTCTGGATTACTACCCGTCGAATCTCTCCGGCGGCCAGCAGCAGCGCGTGGCGATTGCCCGCGCGCTGGCCATGTCGCCGAAAGTTTTACTCTGCGACGAGATCACCTCCGCGCTCGACCCGGAGCTGGTGGGCGAAGTGCTCAAGGTGCTGGAGCAGCTGGCGGCCGAGGGGATGACGCTGATACTTGTTACCCATGAAATGAATTTTGCCCGCGAAGTGGGCGACCGCGTGGTGTTTATGCACCAGGGGAAAGTCTGGGAGCAGGGCGACAGCAAAACGCTGTTCGCCAACCCGCAGACCACGGAACTGAAGCAGTTCATCTCCTCCGTGCGCGGCCTCAACTGATAAGGACTTAACAATGGATATCGCACGCTTTCCGCAAATCAACCCGCCCCAGCGCCTGCTGATGGGGCCGGGCCCGATCAACGCCGACCCGCGCGTGCTGCGCGCCATGTCGAGCCAGCTGATCGGCCAGTACGATCCGGCCATGACCCACTACATGAACGAGGTGATGGCGCTCTATCGCGGGGTGTTCCGCACCGAGAACCGCTGGACGATGCTGGTGGACGGCACCTCCCGCGCGGGAATTGAAGCCATTCTGGTCTCCGCCATCCGCCCGGGAGATAAGGTGCTGGTGCCGGTCTTTGGCCGCTTTGGTCATCTGCTGTGCGAAATTGCCCGCCGCTGCCGCGCGGAAGTACATACCATCGAGGTGCCGTGGGGCGAGGTGTTTACCCCCGACCAGGTGGAGGATGCGATTAAGCGTGTTCGTCCGCGCCTGCTGCTGACGGTGCAGGGCGACACCTCCACCACCATGCTGCAGCCGCTCGCCGAGCTCGGCGCGATCTGCCGCCGCTACGACGTGCTGTTTTATACCGACGCCACCGCGTCGCTCGGCGGCAACGCGCTGGAGACCGACGCCTGGGGGCTGGACGCCGTCTCGGCCGGGATGCAGAAGTGCCTCGGCGGCCCGTCGGGCACCTCGCCGATCACCCTGAGCGCGCGCATGGAGGAGGCGATCCGCCGCCGCAAATGCGTTGAGGAGGGCATCCGCACCGACGCCCACCGCGACGGCGACGAGGAGATGATCTACTCCAACTATTTCGATCTCGGCATGGTGATGGACTACTGGGGGCCGGAGCGCCTTAACCACCATACCGAAGCCACCACCGCGCTATTTGGCGCCCGCGAGTGCGCGCGTCTGATCCTGCAGGAAGGGCTGGATAACGGCATTGCGCGCCACAGGCTGCACGGCGATGCGCTGCTGAAGGGCATTCAGGCGATGGGGCTGGAGACCTTCGGCGACCTGAAGCACAAGATGAACAACGTGCTGGGCGTGGTTATCCCGCAGGGCGTCAACGGCGACCAGGTGCGTAAGCTGATGCTGGAGGATTTCGGGATTGAAATCGGCACCTCGTTTGGTCCGCTGCACGGCAAAGTGTGGCGCATTGGCACCATGGGCTACAACGCGCGCAAAGACTGCGTGATGACCACCCTGAGCGCGCTGGAGTCGGTGCTGAACTACCTGAAATTCACCACCACGCAGGGTGCCGCCATGCAGGCCGCGTGGGACCACTATCGCCGCGAGACGCCGCAATGAGCCCGGCGGCAGAACGGGTGATGGCCCGCGCCGACGCGCTGGCCGCCATCAGCGAAACCCCGGATGCGCTGACGAGGGTTTATCTCTCCACCCAGCATCTGCAGGCCAACCAGCTGGTGGGGCAGTGGATGAGCCAGGCGGGAATGACCGTCTGGCAGGACAGCGTGGGCAACATCTGTGGACGCTATGAGGGCGCGCAGGAAGGGGCGCAGGCGGTGCTGCTCGGCTCGCATCTCGATACCGTGCGCAACGCCGGGCGCTACGACGGCATGCTCGGGGTGCTCACCGCCATTGAGGTGGTGGACAGCCTGCACCAGCAGGGGGTGCATCTGGCCCAGGCCATCGAGATTGTCGGCTTTTGCGACGAAGAGGGAACCCGCTTCGGCATTACGCTGTTAGGCAGCCGGGGGCTGACGGGCACCTGGCCGCAGGGCTGGCTGGAAAAAGCCGACTCCAGCGGGATCAGCGTGGCGCAGGCGATGACCCTGATGGGGCTCGATCCTGCCCGCGTGCTGCATGCCGCGCGCCGTCAGGAGGATTTCAGCGCCTATCTGGAGCTGCATATTGAGCAGGGGCCGTGCCTTGAGCAGGAGGCGCTCGCCCTTGGCGTGGTGGAAGCCATTAACGGCGCGCGTCGTCTGAACTGCCGCTTTACCGGCGAGGCCGGGCACGCGGGAACCGTGCCGATGCTCCACCGCAGGGACGCCCTGGCCGCCGCCGCCGAGTGGATAGTTATCATTGAAAACGCTACCCGACAGCAGGGCGGCAACCTGGTGGCGACGGTTGGCGAGCTGCGCTGCCTGCCGGGGGCGGTGAACGTGATCCCCGGCGAGGTTCAGCTCTCGCTGGATATTCGCGGGCCGCAGGATGCGCCGCTGGATCGGTTGCTTAACGACCTGCTGGAACATGCGCAGGCGATCGCCTCGCGCCGCGGTCTGGACTTCAGCGCCGAGGAGTTTTACCGCATTGCCGCCACGCCGTGCGATATCCACCTGCAAAAGGTGCTGGGGGAGGCCGTTACATCGGTACAGAGTCGCTCGCTATCGCTGCCCAGCGGTGCGGGACACGACGCGATTGCCATCGCGGAACGCTGGCCGGTCGGCATGCTGTTTGTGCGCTGCAAAGGGGGCGTCAGCCACCATCCGGCGGAATCGGTGATGGCTGAAGATGTCGCCCTGGCGATTGAGGCGTTTTCGCGAGCGGTGATCCAACTGGCGGACCGCGTTACTCCAGCCCCAGCGTATATTGCGCGATCTTGAAGTAGATAATCAGCCCGGTGCCGTCGATAAGCGTCGCGATAAACGGCGCGGAGACGACCGCCGGGTCAATGCCGCAGCGCTTGAGCACCATCGGAATGACCGACGACACAATCGCACTCCACAGCGTAATGCACACCAGCGTCAGGCTGACGATAAGCGTAATTTCCAGCCCAATCCCCATCATCCAGGCGCGAATGCACCCGGCGATACCGAGCGTGGCGGCAATCATCAACGAGGTGGTCATCTCTTTACGCAGCACGCGGCCAACGTCGCGCAGGCGGACTTCCCCCAGCGCCATGGCGCGCACCAGCGTGGAGGTGATCTGCGTCCCGCTGTTACCGCCCGTGCCGATCAGCAGCGGAATAAAGAACGCCAGCGCGATGGCGGACTCCAGCGCCTCTTCAAAATGCTGGATCACCGAGCTGGTGTAGGCCTCCGCGACAAACAGCAGCAGCAGCCAGACGGAGCGTTTCTTCCACAGGCTATACGGGCTGGTGTCCAGATAGGGCTTCTCCAGCGGCAGCGTCGCCCCCTGAAGCTGGGCGTCTTCGGTGACGTCATCTTCCAGCAGGTGGGCGATTTCGCGCTCGGTCAGGCAGCCGACGAGCTTGCCGTGGGTGACCACGGGCACCACGTCCGCGCCGCCGTGCGCCAGCAGTCCGGCAACGTCGGCACGTTCGTCCTCCGGTTTGACCTGCAAAAACTGCGAAATCATCAGCGATTTCACCGGCTGTACCGTATCGGCGGTTTGCAGCAATTTACGTACGGCAATCATGCCCGCCAGGCGGCCATTGTCTTCAATAAAAATATGAGACGGAATATCGTCGTCTTTTAATTTTTCGAAGAATTGCTCGCGCGCCAGCGCCACGCATAATGAAATATCGAGGACAATAAAATCGGTATTCATATATTGCGCGATCGCGCTGTCATTGAATGCCAGGTTCTGGTTGTGAATAGCGTAAGACATAGTGAATTCCCTTTGAATAATAACATCTCTCAGGGGCGAGCAAGACAGGGCATGTCGAAGAGGAGATCCCCACGTCCTGGGTTCAGCACTGTACACCGTATCCCACGAGGGAAGTTATACTGACAAAGCCTTGATTCGACAGTGCCTGTTTTACCCTGTGCCGGTTCTCTCGAACCTACCAGAGCGATAACGTGTATTTGTACAGGAGCCTCGCCATAACGAGATCGTTGTAAAACGAGAGGAATAATACGCTTATTTAAATTTACCGCTCAGGAAATTAAATAATGTTTAAGAACGGTTTAGACGATTTTTATTAATAAAATGTTGAGGGTTTATTTAAGTTAATTCATTTCTAATGAAGGATTAAATAATCAACGGAGGAGAGGATAATGGCGTGGTTTGATAATCTGCTGAATCATTTTGCGCTGTATCCGGCACATCTTTTCGCGCTGTTATTTGTGATGGCGCTGAGTAAATCGACGGTGCTAGTCTCCTCCGTGCTGCCGCCCGCCTCGGTGATGCTGCTGGCGGGCATTACCGTCAGCCAGGCGAGCATGCATCCTGCGCTGGCGTGGCTGGCCGTGGTGCTAGGGGCAACGGCGGGTTCGGTGCTGAACTACCATATCGGCCAGCTGATGGGGCACACCCGGCTGGTCACGCGTTTTACCTCAAAGCATGCCGATAAGTTCTTGCGGGTACAGCATCAGCTGCAAAAGAACGGCGTCATCGTGCTGTTTACGTCGCGTTTTCTGGCGGTGTTGCGCTACATCGTGCCGCTGGCGGCGGGCATGCTCAGGCTGAGTGCAGTCAAGGTCTACGCCGTCAGCCTGCTTTCCGCCTGCGCATGGGCGGCGCTGTATGTCGGCATCGTCACCGGCATCAGCGCCTTTTGAGTTACAAACTCCCCATTCCGCCGTCGACCAGCAGCTCCGTTCCCACCGTGTAGCTCGACTCGTCGGAGGCCAGATAGAGCGCGGCTTTTGCCAGCTCCGTCGTCGAGCCCATTCTGCCCAGCGGCACCAGCTTGATGATCTCCGCCATCATCGCGTTAAGCGCCTCGTCGCTTAAGCCCGTCTTCGTAAACGCCGGGGTTTCCACCGGACCGGGGCTCAGGCCGTTGACGCGGATCCCGCGCGGCAGCAGCTCCGCCGACAGCGTGCGCGCCAGCGACAGCAGGGCGGCCTTGCTCGCGGCATACACGCTGCTGGTCGGCAGGCCGATGCGCGCGCTCACCGAGCCGCAGAGGATCACCGACGACGGGTTATTCAGCAGCGGCAGCAGCGCCTGAATTAAAAAGAACGGTCCCTTCAGGTTGATGCCCATCAGGCGGTCCCAGGCATCCTCCTGCCAGGCTTCCAGCGGCGCGTGCGTCACGTCACCGGCGTTGAGAAACACCGCGTCCAGGCGTGGCCAGCGGGCGGCGAGGGTTTCCGCCAGCGCTTTTTGCGAGGCGATATCTCCCGCATCGGTCGGGATCACCCAGGCCTTATCGCCAAGAATACGTTCTGCTTCGGCGAGGGTGTCCGGGTTGCGTCCGGTCACGGCGACGCGCGCGCCTTCGGCGATAAACGCCTGCGCGGTGGCGAGGCCGATGCCGCTGGTACCGCCGGTAATCAGCGTATATTTATCTGTTAAACGACCCATGTTCTTCTCCTGAAATGTCTCTGGAGAAAGCACTATAGAAACGTTAGTATCGAAAGGAAACCAGGTACCAAATGGATACTAAAGAGGCAAGAGGTGTGCTATGGCAGAAATGCTGGAGGTGTGCTGTGAAAAAAAATCTGAGGCGTATACCTGCCCGATGACGCAGTTTGTGAACCTGATATCCGGTAAGTGGGCGATCCCCATTTTGTACCGTCTGATTGTGTTCAACACGCCCGTACGCTTTGGCGATCTGCTGCGGGCGGCCACACCCATCACTCAGAAAGAATTGACCAAGCAGCTGCGCCTGTTTGAGCAGCGCGGGCTGGTGACGCGGACGGTCTACCCGGAGATCCCGCCGCGCGTGGAGTATCAGATTACCGCGCTGGGGTTAACCCTGCAGGACGCACTCTCCCCGCTGGCCGCCTGGATGAGCGAGTACGGCGACCAGCTTGAGCGTTAGGCTACTGTTTTGCGTAGCGCGGTGCCGGAATGCCGGTGCGCGCGCTGTTAAACAGCTCAAGACGCGCCGCTTCGTAGCGATCCCACAGGCCGGCGTCATGCATCGGCGGGATGGTGATCGGTTCACCCTGATCCAGACCCGCCAGCGACGCATCCACCATATCGTCGGTGGTCATCACCGATCCTTCCGGCAGATCGTTCACCGTGACGCCCGAATGGCTCCAGATTTCCGTCGCCGTGGCGGCGGGCAGCACGGCCTGAATGCGCACGTTGCTGTCGGCAAATTCTTCCTGTAACCCACGGGTAAAGCTCAACACCCACGCCTTGGTGGCGCTGTAGAGCGCGCTGCCCGCCCGGACGTGCAGGGCCAGCACGGACGCGATATTGATCAGCGTGCCGCGATTGTTCTGCGCCAGGCGCGGCAGGATGGCGTAGGTCAGACGCATCAGCGCCGTGGTGTTCAGGGTGTTAATGGCCTGATGCTGCGCCACATCGCCCGCGAGGAACGGCGCCATCTGCGCGGTGCCCGCGTTGTTAATGAGCGTATCAATCGCGGTATTGCTGCGCAGCGCCTCTTCCACGGCGCGGATCCCGGCTTCATCGGTAAGATCGGCCACCAGAATATCGACGGCCACGCCGTAGCGCGCGCGAAGGTCGGCGGCAAGGGTTTTCAGGCGATCTTCGCGACGGGCGACCAGTACCAGGTTAGCGCCGCGCGCGGCAAGGCGATCGGCATAAACGGCACCAATCCCGGAAGAGGCACCCGTAATCAGGGCGGTGGTGATTTGCGTAGTCATCGTGTGTTACCTCAGGGCAAAGTGGGGTATTTGGTTTCAAGATGAAACTAAATAAACTCTCTGCTATTTGGTTTTATAATGCAACCATATTTGCGAGCATTTTGTGCTGTTGCCGTCGGGAACGTTTAGGAGGGGAGTTTTGCCACGATCTCTTCAGGCGTCAGTTCGCGCCCATCGTCGGCGATAAGCGCCAGCTTGCGCAGGGGTTTGCGCTGTTCAGCATCGACCAGCACGGTGCCGCATTCGTTATCCGCAAACAAAAATTCATTGCCCCACTGGGAGAGGGCAACCAGCACCGTTTGCAGGGCACGCCCTTTCTCGGTCAGGACGTACTCCTGCCAGGCGCTGCCGTCGGACGCGGGTTGAAGCCGGAGGATCCCTTCGTCGACCAGCAGTTTTAGCCGCGTGGTCAGCATGTTTTTCGCGATGCCGAGGCTTTTCTGGAACTCGCCGAAGCGCTTAATTCCGCGCAGCGCGTCGCGAACAATCAGCAGCGACCACCAGTCGCCGATGATATCCAGCGAACGGGCGACGGGGCAGGTGCTCTCTTCGAGGCGGGTACGTTTCACGGTCAATTCTCCGGTGGGGTGTGGTTTTATTATAAAACTTATTGGTGCACACCGTAAGCACGTTAATCATCAGTTTGAGAAATGCTTCCCGGAAAATTGTCACGAATCTGTCACAATGAACGCGACATTTTAAAACGAGTGAGGAATTAGGGATGAAAAAAGCACTACTCGCGCTGGCAGTCGCCGGTTCCATTTCAGCAACGTTTGGCGTGCAGGCGCAAGAGACGCCGGAAGGGTATCAGCTGGAGCAAGTTTTAATCATGAGTCGCCATAACCTGCGCGCGCCGCTCGCCAATAACGGTAGCGTGCTGGAGCAGTCCACGCCGAAGCAGTGGCCGGAGTGGGAGGTGCCGGGCGGTCAGCTCACCACCAAGGGCGGCGTGCTGGAAGTCTATATGGGCCATTACATGCGCGAGTGGCTGGCGCAGCAGGGGATGGTGAAGACGGGAGAATGCCCAGCGGCGGATAGCGTTTATGCTTACGCCAACAGCCTGCAGCGTACCGTCGCGACCGCGCAGTTCTTCATCACCGGCGCGTTCCCGGGATGCGACGTTCCCGTGCACCATCAGGAAAAAATGGGCACCATGGATCCGACCTTTAATCCGGTGATTACCGATAACTCGCCGGAATTTCGCGAAAAAGCGCTCAAGGCGATGGAGTCCGAGCGGCAGAAAATGCAGCTGGGCGAAAGCTATAAGCTGCTTGAGCAGATGACGAACTACGCGGATTCCCCGTCCTGCAAAGAGAAAAAGGTCTGCTCGCTGGCTGACGCGAAAGATACCTTCAGCGCCGACTATGAAAAAGAGCCTGGCGTATCCGGGCCGCTGAAGGTGGGTAACTCGCTGGTGGACGCGTTCACGCTGCAGTATTACGAAGGCTTCCCGGCCGACCAGGTGGCCTGGGGCGAAATCAAAACCGACCAGCAGTGGCGCGTGTTGTCGAAGCTGAAGAACGGCTATCAGGACTCGCTGTTTACCTCCACCGAAGTGGCGCAAAACGTGGCGAAGCCGCTGGTGAAGTACATTGATAAAACGCTGGTCACCGAACAGGCAAAAGCGCCGAAAATCACCCTGCTGGTGGGGCACGACTCGAACATTGCTTCCCTGCTGACGGCCCTGGATTTCAAACCCTATCAGCTGCACGACCAGCAGGAGCGCACCCCAATTGGCGGCAAGATTGTTTTCCAGCGCTGGCATGACAAAAATGCCAACCAGGAGCTGATGAAAATTGAGTATGTCTACCAGAGCTCAGAGCAGCTGCGTAACGCCAGCGTGCTGTCGCTGCAGTCGCCCGCGCAGCGCGTGACGCTGGAGCTGAAAGGCTGCCCGGTGGATGCGAACGGCTTCTGTCCTGTCGATAAATTCAATGCGGTGATGAATAACGCGGCGAAGTAAAAGAGAACCCCCCGCTGCGGCGGGGGGAAACGCTTAGACGTTTTTACGTTCGATGGTTTGCTCGCCCCAGAAGAGCGAGTCTTTATCCGTTTTTTCGAAGGCGCGCACCAGCACCTCATCGTTACCTTCCTCCCAAATCTGCTCGGCCAGCTTTTCATCGTACTTCGCGACTTCAAAGATAGCTTCGGCAATCTCCGGAGAGGTGTTGCGTAAACTTGCCCATTCGCCCACGTGGTGAGCTTTGGATTCTTGAGTTGGCATGCTTGTCCTCCTGTTGGGTGTTAGCCGTTCAGTTTTTTGGCCAGACCCGCGACGTATTCACCCTGATAGCGGGCGATAGACAGTTCTTCATTGCTTGGCTGACGTGAGCCATCCCCACCGGCAATGGTGGTTGCGCCGTACGGCGTACCGCCACGCACCTGGGAAATGTCAAACAGCTCCTGGGCGCCGTAGCCAATCGGCACAATCACCATCCCGTGATGAGCAAGGGTAGTCCAGGTTGAGGTAATCGTCTGCTCCTGACCGCCGCCGGTGCCGGTAGAGCTGAATACGCTGGCGAGTTTGCCGTAGAGCGCCCCGGATGCCCAAAGTCCGCCGGTTTGATCGAGGAAGGTGCGCATCTGGCCCGACATATTGCCGAAGCGGGTCGGTGTGCCGAAGATAATGGCATCATAGTCCGCCAGCTCCTGCGGGGTGGCGACCGGGGCGTTTTGCGTTTTCCCCCCGGCTTTCAGGAAGGCTTCCGCCTGCATGGTTTCCGGTACGCGTTTCACCACAACCTCAACGCCATCAACCCTGTTCGCACCTTCTGCAACCGCGTGAGCCATGGTTTCAATGTGTCCATACATGGAATAATAGAGCACCAGAACTTTTGCCATTTTGCATCACTCCTCGTTGGTTTTTCTGACAGCGGATCGCTGCGTTCTTTTAAAGATATGCCATCACAGCCAGACTGCAAAAATGAACGGCATTTCTTTGATTTATAACAATATGGTTACAAAAAGGCTTTGTAGCAAAATGAAACAACTTTTTGGCAGCTGATTTTTGAAATGATAAGAAAGGCTTATGAATTGCCGCCGCGTCATCTCACCCGAAAGGCTGAGTTCATGTTGCAGAATATTACCTGCGGCTTGCCGGATAGCGGCATTCCACTAAGCTTAGTTTCACGCGGCACAGATAAAGGCACTGTCCTTGTGTTGCGAGGTGAAAGAATCCTCTTTTACTGAATGCAATATGATGTCTAATGTTTCACATTCTGGAGGTTAGAGATGGCAAACCATCGTGGTGGTTCAGGTAATTTCGCAGAAGACCGTGAAAGAGCATCAGAAGCAGGCCGTAAAGGTGGCCAGCATAGCGGGGGCAACTTCAAGAATGACCCGCAACGCGCATCTGAAGCTGGCAAGAAAGGGGGGAAAAACAGCCACGGCAGCAGTAAGTAACACGCCGGGTTGAACCCTGCCGCCGGGATCTCCCGGCGGTTTTTTTATTTCTGCAACATTGAACTGTAACCAAAGGCAACGCACACTAGAGAATTGATCTTAACCGCGAGTGCCGCATGTCTGTCTCACGTTTCAAATTCTCCGTTAAACCGCAGGAAGCCATCCTGATTCTCATCACCATGTTCTGGGGCGGGACGTTTCTGGCCGTTCAGTACGCGGTGACCCTTAGCGATCCGTTCTTTTTTGTTGGTCTGCGCTTTGCAACGGCGGCGATAGCCGTGGGACTGATATCCCTTAACACGCTGCGGGGTCTGACGCTCAAAGAACTTAAGGCCGGCGTGGCGATTGGGGTGGCGATAGCGATGGGCTACAGCCTGCAGACATGGGGATTGCAGACCATCTCCAGCAGTAAATCCGCGTTTATCACCGCCATGTATGTGCCGCTGGTGCCGCTGCTGCAGTGGCTGTGCCTGGGGCGGCTGCCGGGGCTGATGTCCTGTATTGGCATCGTGCTGGCGTTTATCGGCCTGATCTTACTGGCCGGGCCGGAAAACAACCTGCTTGCGCTGGGGCCGGGCGAAATCATCACCCTGATAGGGGCGATTGCCATTGCGGCGGAAATTATTCTGATTAGCGCCTGGGCAGGCAAGGTCGACGTCAAACGGGTAACGGTGGTGCAGCTCGCCACGGCGTCGCTGGTGGCGTTTGCGACGATGGTGCCGGCAGGCGAGTCCGTGCCGCCGATGTCCACCGGCCTGGTGGTGGTCGCACTGGGGCTGGGTATTTTCAGCGCCATTATTCAGGTCACCATGAACTGGGCGCAGCGCAGCGTATCGCCAACCCGCGCGACGGTGATTTATACCGGTGAACCGGTCTGGGCGGGGATTTTCGGACGCATTGCAGGTGAGCGTTTGCCGCTTCTGGCGCTGGTGGGAGCGGCATTTATTGTCGCCGGGGTGCTGGTGAGCGAGTTAAAGCTCAGAAAGCGTCGGACTGAGGTCAGGGATTTGACGGCAAAAGAAGGTTTAGATTGAAAAAATGGACAGGCTTATTTACGATGCGTACGGATAAATACCGTACACGGTGATGTAAACCATGCCAGCACTTAAAAAACAGCGTATCGATCTTCGCTTAACGGACGAAGACAAAACAATGATTGAAGAAGCGGCGGCGATGACGAACCAAACGATCACCCAGTTTATGGTGAACAGTGCGTCAGAGCGTGCTGCAGAGGTCATTGAGCAGCATCGTCGTCTCGTATTAAACGAAGCATCATGGACTGCGGTGATGGATGCCATCGACAATCCGCCTGAGCCAAATGAACGCCTGAAACGAGCAGCAAAACGGCTTCGAAACATGGAGTGAAGCGCCGTGGAGAATCTCACGATCGAAATGTTATCAGAGGGAACCGATTATGACTTCGAGGATTTTGATTGTGGCGAACCCTCGCTAAATGCCTTCCTTGCTGAACATCTGGTGCGTCAGCACAATGGGCGTATTTTACGAGCCTACCTGCTTAAAGAGCGCGATCGTCCGCGTGTCCTGGGTTATTACACGTTATCGGGAAGCTGTTTTGAAAGAGCGATGCTTCCTTCTAAGACTCAGCAGCGCCGAATCCCTTATATCAACGTACCCAGCGTGACGCTGGGACGTCTGGCTGTAGATAAAACACTACAGGGAAACGAGTGGGGAACAACGCTCGTTGCGCATGCTATGCGCGTTGTCTACCTGGCTTCACAGGCTGTGGGGGTACACGGAATATTTGTTGATGCCCTTAACGAGCGGGCAAAACGATTTTATCTGAAGCAGGGCTTTATCCCGCTGACAGCTGAAAACAGCCATTCTTTGTTCTTCCCTACAAAATCTATCGAACGGCTGTTTGAGCAAGAGTGATTGCTTTACTACCTGTTGTTCTGAAGGAATGTACACGTCGGGTGAGGCCTGGCCGTCACCCGACATGGTGATTTCACGAATCCTGATGCACTACGGCGCCCTGCGGCGCGGCGGCCATCCGGCGGCTCAGCAGGGCGTTAAGCAGAATTGCTCCAAAGGTCGCCGTGCCAATCCCGCCAATCGTAAACCCGCCCAGCGTCAGGGCAAAATCGCCTGCGCCCAGCACCAGCGTGACCGCCACCATAATCAGGTTGCCGTTCTGGCTGAGATCGACGCGATGCCGTACCCAGATGCGCGCGCCGGCCACGGCGATCAGCCCAAACACCACAATCGATGCCCCGCCGATAACCGGGGACGGAATGGTGTGGATCAGCGCGCCGAACTTCGGTGAGAAGCCGAGCAGCATCGCCATCACCGCCGCCGCCACGAAGACCAGCGTCGAGTAGACCTTGGTTACCGCCATCACGCCGATGTTTTCAGCATAGGTGGTGACGCCGCTGCCGCCTACGGAACCGGAGAGCATGGTCGCCAGCCCGTCACCGACGAACGCGCGGCCCATGTACGGATCCATGCTGCGCCCGGTCATCCCCGCAACCGCCTTCAGGTGGCCTAAGTTCTCCGCCACCAGGATCACCGCCACCGGTGCGATAAGCATCATCGCCTGGGTGTTAAAGGTGGGCGAGGTCACCTTCGGCAGGCCGAACCAGGCGGCCTGATGGAGCAGGGTAAAGTCAACCGGCTTGCCCAGACCGAAAACATTAGCCAGCAGGGCGTAGACCAGACAGGCGACAATCAGCCCAACCAGGATCAGCAGACGCTGGATCATGCCCCGCGTGAACACCGCCACCAGGCCGATGCACAGCACCGTGATCACCGCCATCCAGCTTTCAAACGGCGAGGCGGAGACGCTCCTGACCGCAATTGGCGCGAGGTTGAGGCCAATTGCCATTACCACGGCGCCCGTCACGACGGGAGGCATCATTCGCTCGATCCAGCGCGTGCCGATTTTCATCACCACCAGACCAATCAGGGTGTACACCAGGCCGCAGGCAATGATGCCGCCGAGGGCCACGCTCAGGTTGGGGTTGATCCCCTGGCCGTTAAACCCGGTGGTGGCGATGACGACGCCGACAAAGGCGGCGCTGGAGCCGAGATAGCTGGGCACGCGCCCGCCGGTGACGAAAAAGAACAGCAGCGTGCCGATACCCGACATCAGAATAGACAGGTTGGGATCGAGTCCCATCAGCATCGGCATCAACACCGTGGCGCCAAACATGGCGACCGCGTGCTGAACGCCCATCACCATCGTCTGCCCGAGCGGGAGACGTTCATCCGGCGCGACCACGCCTGCTTCTGTGGAGGTCGATTTCAACTGCCAGTGGGGAAATCCGAACATGGTCTGTCTCCTTAAGGCGGGTTAACAGGCGGGTCGCATAAGCGCGTGGTAGCCGCGGTCAAACCACACCAGCCCTTGCGGCGCGGGGTGGCGAATAATCGAAATAATGTCGCAAAACAGAATGTCGTGGGTGCCGACGCTCACCACCTGGCTGATGCGGCAGTCAAACGAGGCCAGCGCATCTTCCAGACGCGGACAGCCCGTGTCGCCCGTCTGCCAGCGGGCGGCGGCAAAGCGTTCCGCCATCGGCGTTTTACCGCCAAACAGGTTAGATAAAGGCTCCTGTCCGGCGCTCAGCGTATTCACGCAAAGGGTGCGGTTTTCGCTAAACGTTGGCCAGACGGACGCACCGCGGTTCAGGCACACCAGCAGGGTGGGCGGTGAATCCGTGACGCTGCACACCGCGCTGGCGGTGAAGCCTGCCATCCCCGCCGGGCCGTCGGTGGTGATGATGTTGACCGCCGCGCCAACGCAGGCCATGGCGTCGCGAAAGGTTTGTTTATCCGGTGATGTCATCATCGCTCCTTACGCCAGCCCGCAGGCGTCGTCAAAGTCCAGGCGCGGCAGGCGCCCGTAAAGTTTGCGGGTATCGCCATAGCCTATGTTGATCAGCAGATTGCTTTTAAGCGTCGTGCCGGTGAAAAAGGCTTCGTCGACCTTTTGGCGGTCAAATCCCGACATCGGGCCGGTGTCCAGCCCCAGGGCGCGACAGGCGAAAATCAGGTAAGCGGCCTGCATTGAGCTGTTGCGAAAGGCAGTCTCTTCCGCATGCGCGGGGCTGGTGGTGAACCAGCTCTTTGCATCGCCGTGCGGGAACAGCTCGGGCAGGCGCTCGTAGAATTCACCGTCCCAGGCAATAATCGCCGTGACCGGAGCGGTGAGCGTTTTCTCGAGGTTACCGCTGGAGAGCGCCGGGCGCAGCTTCTCTTTTCCCTCCGCGCTTCGCACAAACACAATCCGTGCCGGGGAGCAATTGGCGGACGTGGGCCCCCATTTCATCAGGTTGTAGATTTCGCGCAGCGTTTCGTCGCTGACGGGCATATCCTGCCAGCCGTTATGGGTGCGCGCGCCGGTGAACAGCGTTTCCAGCGCGGCGGGGGTAATGGCTTCGCTCATTAAAGCTCCTTATACAGCGGGTTCCGGGCTGTGCAGCAGGCTGGCCAGCCCGTTCAGCAGCAGGGTGTTGAAGGTATCCGGCTCGGTGACGTTGCAGGCATGCCCGCCCTGGCGCATCACCACGCTGTGGCTGTGCGGGATTGCCGCCTGCAGTTCAGACGAACAAACAGCGGGCACCAGCATGTCGTCGGCAGAACAGACGATCTGTACCGGGCAGCGAATGCGCGCGGCATGGCGGCTGAAGTCGGCCTTTTTCAGGGCGCTGAGCCTGTGCAGCAGGTTGGTTTTGCCCTGGAAATGGGCCAGCGCCAGCGCTTCTTCGGCCTCCAGACGGGGCGCGCGGGCGGCCATCCAGTCCGCCGGGTAGAGAAACAGCGGCTGCGCCTCGACCCACGCCTGTGCGCCGCCGTAATGCAGCAGGCGCTCGCGGATCTGAAAGCAGCGGCGGGTGTGGGCGTTGAGGGTCAACCAGCCGTTGACGCACACCAGCGCGGTGAGGGCGTCGGGCCTGTCGAGGGCCAGCTGCAGGCCGACCAGCGCCCCCAGCGCGTGACCCACGACGCTGTAGCGGACAATCCCGGCTTCAGCCAGCGCCTGGGCCAGCTCGTGCGCCATCTGCGCAAGGCTGTACCCTTCCGGCAGGGTGGCGGGGTTATTGCCCGTTCCCCGCTGGTCATAGCACACCACCTGATATTCCGGCTCCAGCGCGGCCAGCTGGGGCAGCCAGTAGCTGCCGCTGCCGCCGAGACCGGAAATAAAGACCACCACGGGCGCGCCCTCGTACGGGGGCGGCGAGACGGAAAGTTTCATACCTGCCTCACTTCGCGATGTGCGCAACGGTGGCGATCTCAACCAGCGCCTCTGGCTTCACCAGCCCGCACTGAATGCAGAACCGCGCCGGTTTATCGCCGGGGAAGAACTCGGCGTAAATCTCGTTAATCGCGGCGTAGTTTTTCCAGTCGGTGATAAAGATGCTGTTGAAGGTCACGTCCTCCATCGTGCCACCCGCCGTTTCGATCACGGTTTTGATCGTCTCCAGCACGTGGCGGGTTTGCGCCTTTGGGTCGTTGATAAACACCACGTTGTTGTCTTTATCAAACGGCAGCGTGCCGGAGACATACACCACGCCGTCGGCGAGGGTGCCGGGAACAAACGGGGCAATCGGCGTGCTGGTGCCCGGCGGAATAATCACGGATTTTGGCATCAGGCGTCTCCTCAGGCGATACGGGCGAGCGGGGGAGTCAGGGCGTCGCAGAAATCATTGACGTTACTGACCCAGCCAAAAAAGGTTTCGATGTTGAACAGGGCCGCTTTCTGGGCGAATTCCGGCCCGGCCTGGTGGGTCGCGTCTTCCAGCACCACGCCAAAATACTCGAGGAAAAAGCCGTCGCGCAGGGTCGACTCCACGCAGACGTTGGTGGCGATGCCGGTGAACACCAGATGACGAATGCCCCGGCTGCGCAGCAGGCTGTCGAGCGGGGTGTTGAAAAAGCCGCTGTAGCGCGGTTTGGGCAGAACAATATCGCCCGCCTGCGGTACCAGCTCATCCACCAGCTGATAGTCCCAGCCGCCTTTCGCCAGCAGCTTGCCCTGCAGTTCGGGCCGTTTACGCATGGTTTTCAGGGCGTTCGACTTGTGGAAGTTGGGCGAGCCGGGGCCGCCGGCCTCGACGTACTGGTCATCCCAGCCGTTCTGGAACCAGATGATGAGCATGCCTGCGGCGCGCGCGGCGGCGACGGCGGTTTTAATGTTCTCGATCACCGGCCGGGTGGCGGAGACGTCGAACCCAGCCAGATCCAGATAACCGCCCTGGCTGGCGTAGGCGTTTTGCATGTCCACCACGATCAGCGCGCTTTGCTGGGGCGCGAAGGTGATAGCTTCCGGGCGTGCGTTAAGAGTCGTCATTACGCTACCTCCTTCGTGACGGCAGGGATGTGGGCGCGGCACTGCATCAGCGGCTGGATGCGCTCGCCGAAGGTCTCCACGCCGGTGAGGAAATCGTCGAAGGTCAGCAGAACGCCTTCCGCCCCGGGCACGGCCGCCACTTCGTCCAGCATTCTGGCGACGCTGGCGTACGAGCCGACCAGCGTGCCCATGTTGATATTGACGGCGGAGGTAGGGTCAGCCATCTGGCGAACGTTGGTATCTGCCCCGGAGCGGGTATCTTTCTGGCTCTGCTCGGTGAGCCAGCTCAGGGCCTCCTCGTCGGCGCCGTCCTTATAGCGCTCCCATTTCGCGCGCGCGGCGTCGTCGGTTTCGTCGGCAATGACCATAAACAGCACGTAGGAGCCCACGTCGCGCCCGGTTTTGTCGGCGGCCTCTTTCATGCGCGCGGCGGTCGGGGCGAAGGCGGCAGGCGTGTTCACGCCTTTACCGAAGCAGAAGTTGAAGTCGGCGTATTTCGCGGAAAAATCCATCCCCGCGTCGCTTTGTCCGGCGCAAATCACCTTCATCGGCACCGACGGCTGCGGGCTGACGCGGCAGTCGTTCATGGTGAAGAAATCGCCCTTGAAATCGCTTTTGCCGGTCCCCCACAGGTCGCGCAGCACCTGCACGTATTCGGTCAGGTAGTCGTAGCGACGCGAGAAGTAGTCGTCACCCGGCCAGAGCCCCATCTGCTCGTACTCCGGTTTTTGCCAGCCGGTGACCAGGTTGACGCCAAAACGCCCGCCGGAGATGGAGTCGATGGTGGAGGCCATGCGCGCGACGATCGCCGGGGGCAGGGTGAGCGTGGCGGCGGTGGCGTAGATTTGGATCCGCGAGGTGACCGCGGCCAGCCCGGCCATCAGGGTAAAGGACTCCAGGTTGTGGTCCCAGAATTCGGTTTTGCCGCCAAAGCCGCGCAGCTTGATCATCGAAAGCGCAAAGTCGAAATGGTAATGCTCTGCTTTCTGCACGATGGCTTTATTGAGCTCAAAGGTCGGCATGTATTGCGGTGCAGTGGTCGAGATAAGCCAGCCGTTGTTGCCGATGGGTACAAATACGCCAATTTTCATCACGAACCTCTCTTCATTACGTCGCAGGTGTATCGGTGTTTTTGCAAAGGCGGTGCCAGTTTTGAAAATGGCTGTATTATTAATGTGTTAATCAGAGGTTGGTAGATTGATGCGGCTAAATGTGGACTAACTGGTCAAAAACATTGCACAGAAAACAGGCATTCATGCGCGATCGGAGTGCAGGATGTCGTGGCGAGTCGGGGGTTTTGCTATGCTGAGGGCAACGCAGAATAAGGAGAGCGGGAATGGCACAAGGCGCAGTGAAAACACCAGGTAAACGTTCGCAGGCGGTGAGCGCCAAGAAGCAGGCGATCCTCAGCGCGGCGCTGGAGACTTTTTCGCAGTTTGGTATTCACGGCACGCGCCTGGAGCAGGTGGCTGAGCAGTCCGGCGTATCCAAAACCAATCTGCTTTACTATTACCCGTCGAAAGAGGCGCTCTATGTGGCGGTGATGCAGCAGATCCTCGATATCTGGCTGGCGCCCCTCAAAGCGTTCCGCGCGGAGCTGGCCCCGCTGGTGGCGATCAAAGAGTACATTCGCCTGAAGCTGGAGGTGTCGCGCGATTACCCACAGGCGTCGCGACTGTTTTGTCTTGAGATGCTGCAGGGCGCGCCGCTGCTGCAGGCGGAATTAACCGGAGATTTAAAGCAGCTGGTGGACGATAAGTCGGCCATTATTGCCGGATGGGTCGCCAGCGGAAAACTGGCCCCGGTCGACCCGCATCATCTGATCTTTATGATCTGGGCCTCCACCCAGCATTACGCTGACTTTGCGGCCCAGGTTGAGGCGGTGACCGGTAAAACGCTCCAGGACGAGGCGTTTTTCCACAGCACCCTGGAAAACGTGCAGCGGATGATTATCGAAGGGATCCGCTTACGCTAGTTCCCCCTCACCCCAGCCCTCTCCCTCAAGGGGGAGGGGGCCGTCCGCGCAGGTATTATTTTGTGGGGATCCCTCAGCCCGGCGGGAGAGGGCAGCTTAAGTCGCCCTCTTCACACTGCATCAGCGAGGCCAGAAACGCTTCGCGCTCCACGGTTTTTTCCGCCAGGCACTGGTTAACAACCATTGGCTGGACGCTCCCGCCTTCCGTCCCCGAACCGATAAACGCGCAGTCCGCATCGCGCAGGGTAATCCACGCCTGCTGCGCTTTTTTCAGCAGGTCGCGCTGAGGAGCTGCCGCGCGTTTGATGGCGGCCTGATACGTCTGGTTGAGTTTTTTATCGGCAGCCTGGTACTGCTGCGCGCTACAGGTATTCAGTTCAAGCTGGGTGGTCGCGTTGTCGCACTCGTCGGCCAGCGCGCTGGCGCTCAGCAGCAGTGCCGCACTGGCGATAAGATATCGTTTCATATACTCCCCAATAAAATAAGGCTCCGTCTCCGGAGCCTTATTAGCACAGCGTTAGCCTATTGTCATCAGGCTGGCATTACCGCCTGCCGCCGCGGTGTTGACGCTGAGCGAGCGCTCCACGTACAGACGCTCCAGCAGCAGGTTAGTTTCTCCGCGCGCAAAGCCCTGCACGGAAACGATGGCGCCGCTGCGGGCCGCAACCTGCTCGCACAGTTCGCGCAGCTGATCGGAATCACCGTGGTAGATCACCGCATCAAACGGCTGGGTCAGCAGGCTATCGGCTTTCGCGAAGCGAATGCGGGCCGAGACCGCCTTCGGCAGCTGTTTGGCGAGATCGCGATGCAGGGCATCTTCCGGCCACAGCACTTCACAGCCGGTTGCCATGGCGGCGGCCAGTTGCACCAGCGCGTCCTGCTCGTTATCGGCCACGCACAGCACGCGCTCGCGCGGCATCAGCGTCCAGGTGTTGCGCTCGCCGGTTGGCCCCGGCAGCAGACGCTGCGTGCCCGCCTGCGCCAGCTCGCCGTACTGCTTCGCGACGGCACGCAGTTCAGGACGTTTTTCTGCCCATGTAATGAGCGCCTCCAGCGGCTGGGTCAGCACGGTTTTCAGCTGCGCATCCACCGGATAGTCCGCATCCTGGCGTGCCAGGGTGACGCCCAGGGCGTTCTCCGGACGGTTCGCCAGCAGACGGTACAGGTAGAGCGGACCGCCCGCTTTCGGACCGGTGCCGGAAAGGCCTTCGCCGCCGAACGGCTGCACGCCCACGACCGCGCCAACCATGTTGCGGTTAACGTACAGGTTGCCCACTTTGGCGCTGCCGGTCACCTGCGCGATAGTCTCGTCGATACGGGTATGCACGCCGAGCGTCAGGCCATAGCCGGAGGCGTTGATCTGCTCAACCAGCTCGTTCAGGTTGTTACGGTTGTAGCGCACCACGTGCAGCACCGGGCCGAAGACCTCTTTTTTCAGCTCGTCGAAGCTTGCCAGCTCAATCAGCGTTGGCGGCACAAAGGTGCCGGTCCGCCATTCGCGGGCATCTTCGCTGTTCTCGCGGACCGCCTGGAACACCGGACGGCCTTTCGCGCGCATGGTCTGAATGTGGTTTTCGATGTTGGCTTTGGCTTCCGTGTCGATCACCGGCCCGATATCGGTAGTGAGACGGCCCGGGTTGCCCATGCGGCATTCGGCCATCGCGCCGCGCAGCATCTTCAGCGTGTGGTCCGCCACGTCGTCCTGCAGGCACAGCACGCGCAGGGCGGAGCAGCGCTGACCGGCGCTGTCGAACGCGGAGGCCAGCACGTCGACCACCACCTGCTCGGTAAGGGCAGAGGAGTCTACGATCATGGCGTTCATCCCGCCGGTTTCCGCGATGAGCGGCGTAGGGCGGCCCTGCGCATCCAGACGGGTGGCAATGTTGCGCTGCAGCAGAGACGCTACTTCGGTCGAACCGGTGAACATCACGCCGCGCACGCGGTTGTCGGAGGTCAGTTTGGCACCGACGGTTTCACCGCGGCCCGGCAGCAGCTGAACCACGCCCGCCGGCACGCCGGCTTCGAGAAGAATGTTGATGCCCTGCGCGGCAATCAGCGGGGTCTGCTCTGCCGGTTTTGCCAGCACGCTGTTGCCTGCGGCCAGCGCGGCGGCAATCTGGCCGGTGAAGATCGCCAGCGGGAAGTTCCACGGGCTGATACAGACGACCGGACCCAGCGGACGGTGGGTTTCGTTATCGAAATCATCGCGCACCTGACCGGCGTAGTAGTGCAGGAAGTCGACGGCCTCGCGCACTTCGGCAATCGCGTTGCTGAAGGTTTTACCCGCCTCGCGCACCAGAATGCCGATGAGCGACTGCATCTGATCTTCCATCAGCACCGCCGCGCGCTCCAGAATCGCGGCGCGCTCCTGCGGCGGCGTGGCAAACCAGATAGGGGCGTTGTTCACCGCGCTGTCCAGCGCCTGATCCACTTCCGCTTCGGTCGCTTCACGCGCGTAGCCGACGATATCCTTCGGCTCGGCCGGGTTGATCACCGGCTGCATTTCGCCGTCTGCAACGGGCTGCTCCAGCATCGGTTTGGCCTGCCACTTCTGCAGCGCGCTGTTGAGCAGGGCAGAGGAGAGGGACGCCAGACGGTGTTCGTTGGCGAGATCCAGACCCGCCGAGTTGACGCGGCCTTTGCCGTACAGCTCGCGCGGCAGGGCAATCTTCGGATGCGGCAGTCCAACCTGGCCTTCCTGCGCCGCCATCTTCTCAACGGCCTGCACCGGGTCGGCCACCAGTTCGTCCAGCGGCAGCGTGGTGTCGGCGATGCGGTTAACGAAGGAGGTGTTCGCGCCGTTTTCCAGCAGACGACGCACCAGGTACGCCAGCAGGGTTTCGTGCGTTCCCACCGGAGCATAGATTCGGCATGGGCGGTTCAGCTTGCCGTCCGCCACTTTACCGGTGACCTGCTCGTACAGCGGTTCACCCATACCGTGCAGGCACTGGAACTCGTACTGGCCCGGATAGTAGTTTTGCCCGGCCAGGCTGTAGATCGCCGCCAGGGTGTGGGCGTTGTGGGTAGCGAACTGCGGATAGATCAGGTTCGGCACGCCGAGCAGCTTTTTCGCACAGGCGAGGTAAGAGACGTCGGTGTAAACCTTGCGGGTATAGACCGGATAGCCTTCCAGCCCTTCCATCTGGGCGCGTTTGATTTCGCTGTCCCAGTAGGCGCCTTTCACCAGACGGATCATCAGGCGACGGCGGCTGCGGCTTGCCAGGTCAATCAGGTAATCAATGACGAACGGGCAGCGCTTCTGGTAGGCCTGGATAACGAAGCCAATGCCGTTCCAGCCTGCCAGCTCCGGCTCGAAGCACAGTTTTTCCAGCAGATCGAGGGAGATCTCCAGACGGTCGGCCTCTTCGGCGTCGATGTTAATGCCGATGTCATACTGGCGCGCCAGCAGGGTCAGGGACTTCAGGCGCGGGTAGAGTTCTTCCATCACCCGGTCGTACTGCGCGCGGCTGTAGCGCGGGTGCAGGGCGGAGAGCTTAATGGAGATGCCCGGGCCTTCATAAATACCGCGACCGTTGGACGCTTTACCAATGGCGTGGATCGCCTGCTGGTAAGAAACCATGTAGGCCTGCGCGTCGGCGGCGGTCAGGGCCGCTTCGCCCAGCATGTCGTACGAGTAGCGGAAACCTTTATCTTCCAGCTTGCGGGCGTTCGCCAGCGCTTCGGCAATGGTTTCCCCGGTGACAAACTGCTCGCCCATCAGACGCATCGCCATGTCCACGCCTTTGCGGATCAGCGGCTCGCCGCTCTTGCCGATGATGCGGTTCAGGGAGCGGGAGAGGTTGGCTTCGTTATGGGTGGAGACCAGTTTGCCGGTAAACAGCAGGCCCCAGGTTGCCGCGTTGACGAACAGCGACGGACTGCGGCCAATGTGGGAATGCCAGTTGCCGTTGCTGATCTTGTCGCGGATCAGCGCGTCGCGGGTGGCTTTATCCGGAATACGCAGCAGCGCTTCCGCGAGGCACATCAGCGCCACGCCTTCCTGAGAGGAGAGGGAAAACTCCTGCAGCAGACCCTGAACCATCCCGGCGCGGCCGGTGGCGGTTTTCTGGTTGCGCAGCTTGTCGGCTAACTGATACGCCAGGCTGTGCGCCTGTGCGGCAATGGCTTCCGGCAGGCGAGCCTGCTCCAGCAGCATCGGCACGGCGTCGGTTTCGGCACGGCGGTAGGCGCCGGTAATGGCGGCACGGCTGACGGACTGCGGCAGGATCTGCTCGGCGAATTCGAGGAACGGCTGATGATTCTCGTCGCCAGCGGCCGGGGCTTCTTCGCTTTCATTCGCCGCGCCGGCCAGCAGGGCAGGCAGCTCCGGCAGGCCCTCATCGCTCTCGAGTCTTTCGAGATAGTTAAAAATCGCCTGCTTAATTAACCAGTGCGGCGTGCGGTCAATGCGGGTTGCTGCGGTCTTAATCCGTTCGCGGGTTGCGTCATCCAGCTTAACCCCCATGGTGGTCATACCCATGCCAAAGCTCCTGTTGTTCTGTAATAGCGTTCTGTTGATAGCGTGAAATATCCACCATGTTGCAACTTTGTGCAACCGTGTTAAATGTGACCTGGTTTGCAACCCGGAAAATGAATGGATTGTTAACGAATAGTTAGCTGGGAAAACGCGCTGGCTTTTGTGCGGGAAGCCTGGTTTTATGCGGTAGTTAACACTTTTCAAAGGTGCAACCCGTAAAAGCGTGAGCGAGTGCAACCTATAGGAAACTCGTATCAAACCGGGGATGAAATTGATGTAAATGCAGTGTTAAATCGTTTGTCAGCGGAAGGCGCATACGGCAGGATAGCGCGCCCAACCGAAACACAAGATACATTCACCTCGTTCCGGTGATCATATAACAAGGCAGCCCGGATGGTTGTCGCTCGACATTTTGGAGAATTTGAATGGCTATTAGCACACCGATGCTGGTGACATTTCTCGTTTATATTTTTGGCATGATCCTGATAGGGTTTTTGGCGTGGCGTTCTACAAAGAACTTTGACGACTACATTCTGGGCGGACGCAGTTTAGGCCCGATGGTGACCGCACTCTCTGCGGGCGCCTCCGACATGAGCGGCTGGCTGCTGATGGGGCTGCCCGGCGCGATTTTCATCTCCGGTATCTCTGAAAGCTGGATCGCCATCGGTCTGACCGCGGGCGCATGGATCAACTGGAAGCTGGTGGCAGGCCGTCTGCGCGTGCATACCGAGGCCAACAACAACGCCCTGACGCTGCCGGATTATTTCACCGGACGTTTTGAAGATAACAGCCGCATCCTGCGCATTATCTCTGCGGTGGTTATCCTGCTGTTCTTCACCATCTACTGCGCCTCCGGCATCGTGGCCGGCGCGCGTCTGTTCGAAAGCACCTTCGGCATGAGCTACGAAACCGCCCTGTGGGCCGGTGCGGCGGCGACCATCCTCTATACCTTCGTGGGCGGGTTCCTGGCGGTAAGCTGGACCGACACCGTGCAGGCGAGCCTGATGATCTTCGCCCTGATCCTGACTCCGGTGATTGTGATTTTCACCGTTGGCGGCTTTGGCGAATCGCTGGAAGTGATCAAGCAGAAGAGCATCGAAAACGTCGACATGCTGAAAGGGCTGAACTTCGTGGCCATCGTCTCGCTGATGGGCTGGGGTCTGGGCTACTTCGGTCAGCCGCATATCCTGGCGCGCTTTATGGCGGCGGATTCCCACCACACCATCGTTCATGCCCGTCGCATCAGCATGACGTGGATGATCCTGTGTCTGGCAGGGGCGTGTGCGGTCGGCTTCTTCGGCATCGCGTACTTCAACAACAACCCGGCGCAGGCGGGCGCGGTCAACCAGAACGCCGAGCGCGTGTTCATCGAGCTGGCGCAAATTCTGTTTAACCCGTGGATTGCCGGTATTCTGCTCTCCGCAATCCTGGCGGCGGTGATGTCCACCCTGAGCTGTCAGCTGCTGGTTTGCTCCAGTGCGATCACCGAAGACCTTTACAAAGCCTTCCTGCGTAAAAATGCGAGCCAGAAAGAGCTGGTGTGGGTAGGGCGCTTTATGGTGCTGCTGGTGGCGCTGATTGCCATCGCGCTGGCGGCCAACCCGGAAAACCGCGTGCTGGGCCTCGTGAGCTACGCGTGGGCGGGCTTCGGTGCGGCGTTTGGTCCGGTCGTGCTGTTCTCCGTCATGTGGTCACGTATGACCCGTAACGGCGCGCTGGCGGGGATGATTATCGGTGCGCTGACCGTTATCGTCTGGAAACAGTTCGCGTGGCTGGGCCTGTACGAAATCATTCCGGGCTTCATCTTCGGCAGCATCGGCATCGTGGTGTTCAGCCTGCTGGGTAAAGCCCCGTCTGCCTCCATGCAGAAACGCTTTGCTGAAGCCGACGCGCATTACCACACTGCGCCGCCGTCTAAGCTCCAGGCAGAATAATTTTTCTCGCAGCACAATGCAGGCCGGGTGAGCGCAAGCGCACCCGGCTTTTTTCTTGCCAAAATCCGTAATTTCCTGTGATATCCCTGTGCTTATAACAATGAGGATAGCGAAGCATGACAATCAAAACAGGGGTAATGGCAGCGGCACTATTGATGCTCGCTGGCTGCACGGCGCCATCGCAACACGCGGCTGTAGAGACCTGCAAGGCGGATAACCAGATGCAGCAAACCACGCTCTATTTCGGCTTAAATCGTCCTGCCGGGGCGCAAATCACCAGCAACGAGTGGCAGCAGTTTGTTGACCAGGACGTGACGCCGCGTTTCCGCGATGGCTTAACGGTGTTTGACGCGCGCGGGCAGTGGCTGGGGAACGACGGGAAAGTGGCGCGTGAACCCAGCAAAGCGCTGATGCTGATCCACGGTAAGGATGCGCAGAGCGAGAAGAACATCGAAGCGTTACGCGGGATTTATAAATCACGCTTCGCGCAGGAGTCGGTGATGCGCGTCGACCAGCCGGTGTGCGTGCAGTTCTAATAAAAACGGCGGGAAATCCCGCCGTTGTTGTTTTGTAGGCCGGGTAAGCGAAGCGCCACCCGGTATTGCATCAGAGCACCAACCCCGCAAAGCTCGCCGACAGCAGGCTCACCAGCGTCGCGCCGTACACCAGACGCAGACCAAACCGCGACACCACATTCCCCTGCTGCTCGTTAAGGCCCTTAATCGCCCCGGCCACAATGCCGATGGACGCGAAGTTCGCGAAGGACACCAGGAAGACGGATAAAATGCCCAGCCCGCGCGGGGACATCTGATGCGCGATTTTTTGCAGCTCAATCATCGCCACAAATTCATTCGCCACCAGCTTGGTCGCCATAATACTGCCCGCATTTAAGGCATCACTCAGCGGAATACCCACCAGCCATGCCAGGGGATAAAATACATAGCCCAGGATCTGCTGGAAGCTCATGCCAAATACGCTGGAGAAGAGGGCGTTAACGGCGCTAATAAGTGCGATAAAGCCGATCAGCATAGCCAGAATAATCATCGCCACCTTAAAACCGGCCAGAATATACTCGCCGAGCATTTCGAAGAAGCTCTGCGATTCATGCAGTTTTTCCAGCTTGATATCCGGCTCCGCTTCCGGGCGCGCCGGGTTGATGACGGAGAGAATAATAAAGGTGCTGAACATGTTCAGAATCAGCGCCGCGACGACAAATTTGGCGTCGAGCATGGTCATATAGGCGCCGACAATCGACAGGGAGACCGTCGACATGGCCGTGGCCGCCATGGTGAAGAGACGACGAGAGGAGAGATCGCCCAGCACGCCCTTGTAGGCAATGAAGTTTTCCGACTGGCCGAGGATCAGCGAACTCACCGCGTTAAAGGATTCCAGCTTGCCCATACCGTTCAGTTTTGACAGCAGCGTGCCGATGACCCGAATAAAAATCGGCAGGATCCGCCAGTGCTGAAGAATACCAATCAGTGCGGAAATAAAAATAATCGGGCAGAGCACGCCGAGGAAAATGAACGCCAGCCCTTTTTCCCCCATTCCGCCAAAGACGAAATTGGTCCCTTCCGAAGCAAATTTCAGCAGCGACTCAAAGAAGCCGGAAACATATTTAATCAGGAATAACCCGCTTTCGGCGTGCAGGAAAAAGAACGCCAGCGCAATTTCAATAACAATCAGCTGTAAAACATAACGAATGCGAATTTTTCGGCGGTCGAAACTTACCAGCCAGGCAAGCGCGAGAATAATGACCAGCGCCAGCAGGAAATGGACAATTTTAAACATAATTAATTTTCACCAGATGTTTGAGGCGGATATTTAGCCACAGCCCCGTACCAGCGTAAATGGGCATTTTCGTTATAACTTATAAACCTGAACGTAACGTATGTAACTATTACCAGGCTCGGCGTTTACAACTCGTCATCAAAACACCACACATTTCGCTTGTGTTTCTTTTCGCCGTAATGATAATCACTATCACAAGAATTTACCTTTCTTTGCATCAGTTGACCGCGATAAACATTTAAGGTGTCGGCATGTTTGTTCCATTTCTCATTATGTTACGTGAAGGGCTTGAAGCTGCCCTTATCGTGAGCCTCATCGCCAGCTATCTGAAGCGAACCCAGCGCGGACGCTGGATTGGCGTCATGTGGGTCGGGGTATTTCTTGCCGCGGCACTCTGTCTGGGCCTCGGTATCCTCATCAACGAAACCACCGGGGAGTTCCCGCAGAAAGAGCAGGAGCTGTTCGAAGGGATCGTCGCCGTGATTGCGGTGGTGATCCTGACCTGGATGGTGTTCTGGATGCGTAAAGTCTCCCGTAACGTGAAGGTGCAGCTGGAGCAGGCGGTGGATAATGCGCTGCAAAAGGGCAATAACCACGGCTGGGCGCTGATCATGATGGTCTTTTTTGCCGTCGCGCGTGAAGGCCTGGAGTCCGTTTTCTTCCTGCTGGCGGCGTTTCAGCAGGATGTCGGTATCTGGCCGCCGGTTGGCGCGATGCTCGGGCTGGCAACCGCCGTTGTGCTGGGCTTTCTGCTCTACTGGGGCGGTATTCGCCTGAACCTGGGCGCCTTCTTCAAGTGGACCAGCCTGTTTATTCTGCTGGTGGCGGCTGGGCTGGCGGCAGGGGCGATTCGCGCCTTCCACGAGGCGGGCCTGTGGAACCATTTCCAGGACGTGGCGTTCGACCTCAGCAACGTGCTCTCCACGCACTCTCTGACCGGCACCCTGCTCGAAGGTATCTTCGGCTATCAGGAAACGCCGAGCGTCAGCGAAGTGGCGATGTACTTTATCTATCTGGTTCCGGCGCTGGTGCTGTTCGCAATGCCGCCGCGTACCGGCACGCAGGCGTCGCGCGTTACGCCATAATTTTTATTTTAGTTACAACATACTTTTAAAGGGAAGAGTCATGGCAATTCAGTTCCGTCGTAGTGCGTTATGCGCAGGCATTGCCGCGCTGTTCGCTTCTGCATTCTCCGCCTGGGGCGCGGATGTTCCTCAGGTTAAAATCACCGTTAATGATAAGCAGTGTGAGCCGATGACTCTCACGGTGAACAGCGGCAAAACCCAGTTTATTATTCAGAACCACAGCCAGAAAGCGCTGGAGTGGGAGATCCTGAAAGGGGTTCTGGTGGTGGAGGAGCGCGAAAACATCGCCCCTGGCTTCAGCCAGAAGATGACCGCCAACCTGCAGCCGGGCGAGTATGAGATGACCTGCGGCCTGCTGACCAACCCTAAAGGGAAGCTGATCGTCAAAGGTGAAGCGACGGCCGATGCGGCGAAAGGTGCTGCGGTGCTGAGCCTGGGCGACGCGATTACGGCGTATAAAGCCTATGTCACGAAAGAAACGGCGGACCTGGCGGCGGCAACCAAAGCCTTTACCGATGCGGTGAAGGCCGGTGATATCGAAAAAGCGAAATCCCTGTATGCACCAACCCGTCAGCACTACGAGCGCATCGAGCCGATTGCCGAACTGTTCTCTGACCTTGATGGCAGCATTGATGCCCGCGAAGACGATTACGAGCAGAAAGCCGCCGATCCGAAATTCACCGGTTTCCACCGTCTGGAAAAAGCGCTGTTTGGCGACAACTCCACCAAAGGGATGGAGAAATACGCCGAGCAGCTGAACGGCGACGTGCTGGAGCTGCAAAAGCGCATCAGCGAGCTGGCCTTCCCGCCGTCAAAAGTGGTGGGCGGCGCGGCTGGTCTGATTGAAGAAGTGGCCGCGAGCAAAATCAGCGGCGAAGAAGATCGCTACAGCCATACCGATCTGTGGGACTTCCAGGCCAACGTCGACGGCGCGCAGAAAATTGTTAACCTGCTGCGTCCACAGCTGCAGAAAGAGAACGGCGAACTGCTGGCCAAAGTGGATGCCAACTTCAAAAAAGTCGACACCATTCTGGCGAAGTACCGTACCAAAGACGGGTTTGAAACCTACGACAAGCTGACCGATGCCGACCGTAACGCGCTGAAAGGCCCGATTACCGCCCTGGCGGAAGATCTCTCTCTGCTGCGCGGCGTACTGGGTCTGGACTAAGCACGATGAATAAGCATAACGAGAACGATGTGGTTGAGCCTTCACGTCGTCGATTGTTAAAAGGAGTAGGGGCGCTGGGGGGCGCTCTTGCTCTGGCCGGTGGCTGTCCGGTAGCGCATGCGGCGAAACCGCAGAGCGCGCCCGGCACGCTGTCACCCAATGCCCGCATGGAGACGCAGCCATTTTATGGCGAGCATCAGTCGGGCATCCTGACGCCGCAGCAGGCGTCCATGATGCTGGTGGCCTTTGATTCGCTGGCCAGCGATAAAGCCGATCTGGAGCGCCTGTTCCGCCTGCTGACGACGCGCATCGCGTTTCTCACCGCAGGCGGACCGGCGCCCGATACGCCGAACCCGCGTCTGCCGCCAATGGACTCCGGCATTCTGGGGCCGTTTATCGCCCCGGATAACCTGACCATTACCGTTTCGCTCGGTGAGTCGCTGTTTGATGCGCGCTATGGGCTGGCAAAACAGAAGCCGAAAGCGCTGCAGAAAATGACGCGTTTCCCGAATGACTCCCTGGACGCGGCGCTGTGCCATGGCGACCTGCTCCTGCAGATTTGCGCCAATACTCAGGACACGGTGATCCACGCCCTGCGCGATATCATCAAGCACACGCCGGATCTGCTGAGCGTGCGCTGGAAGCGGGAAGGTTTTATCTCGGACCACGCCGCCCGCAGTAAAGGGAAAGAGACCCCGGTGAACCTGCTGGGCTTTAAGGACGGTACGGCCAACCCGGACAGCAGCGATGCGGCGTTGATGAAAGACGTGGTATGGGTGACGGCGGATCAGGGCGAACCGGCGTGGGCGGTGGGCGGCAGCTATCAGGCGGTGCGGATTATCCAGTTCCACGTGGAGTTCTGGGACCGCACGCCGCTCAAAGAACAGCAGACGATCTTTGGTCGCGATAAGCAAAGCGGCGCGCCGCTCGGCATGAAGAACGAGCATGACGTGCCCGACTACGCCAGCGATCCCAATGGCGATACCATCGCGCTGGACAGCCACATTCGTCTGGCTAATCCGCGCACCAAAGAGACGCAGTCCAGCCTGATGATGCGTCGTGGCTACAGCTATTCGCTCGGCGTGACCAACGCCGGTCAGCTTGATATGGGCCTGCTGTTCGTCTGCTATCAGCACGATCTGGAAAAAGGCTTCCTGACCGTGCAGAAGCGGCTCAACGGCGAAGCGCTGGAAGAGTACATTAAGCCCATCGGCGGCGGCTATTTCTTTGCCCTGCCGGGCGTGCGCGATCGGAACGCGTACCTCGCTCAAGGTCTTATTGAAGCCTGATAATTGTCCCCGCAACCGTTCGCGGGGACATTATTTTTTCATATGACTATCCTCCTGTTATATTTCTGTAATATTTCTATATGAGACTGATTTCACCTGTAGGGACAGTCTTAAAAGTTGCATTCAGGTAAAATAAATGTTGCATTTATGATAACTCCTGATGTACTTAAGATAAGACAGCGGTAGTTCCCGGCAGTGATGCTGAATCACTATGGAGATCGCGAATGGTTGCGTCCTGTACTGGACAAGGTAAACATAACAACCGCAGCACCCGGCGCGGAGGCTCAGACTCCGGCAGCGATTTCCTCACCACTAAATTCTCCCCCCTTCCTCAAGAATCTGATTCGACCGACGTGCAGAACGGTGCGCGTAGCTGTTCCGTATCGTTATCCGATAAAGCAAGCAATGGCTTACAAGGAAGCCAACCCTCTGATGTTCGTGCGCATAATCGTGCCGAAGCTGGCGCGTGTGATGAATACCAACAACTCAAGGTGCTATCCATGGGAAGACAAAAAGCAGTGATCAAAGCTCGTCGCGAAGCAAAACGTGTGCTGAGACGGGATTCACGTAGCCATAAACAGCGTGAAGAAGAATCGGTCACCTCGCTTGTGCAGATGAGTGGCGTAGAAGCAATTGGCATGGCCCGAGACAGCCGTGATAATTCTCCAATTGTGGCGCGCAATGAGGCTCAGGCGCACTACCTGAATGCTATCGAGAGTAAACAGCTCATCTTTGCAACCGGTGAAGCCGGATGCGGGAAAACCTGGATCAGTGCAGCCAAAGCGGCGGAAGCGCTGATTCATAAGGATGTGGAGCGCATTATTGTTACCCGTCCTGTACTGCAGGCTGATGAAGATCTCGGCTTCCTCCCCGGAGATATTTCGGAGAAGTTTGCTCCGTACTTCAGGCCCGTCTATGACGTGCTGGTGAAGCGACTGGGTGCATCCTTTATGCAGTACTGCCTGCGACCAGAGATTGGCAAGGTGGAAATCGCGCCGTTCGCCTATATGCGCGGACGTACATTTGAAAATGCGGTCGTCATTCTTGACGAGGCTCAGAACGTGACCGCTGCGCAAATGAAGATGTTTTTAACGCGCCTCGGGGAGAACGTGACGGTTATCGTTAACGGCGATATTACCCAGTGTGACCTGCCATCCGGCGTGAAATCCGGGCTGAGCGACGCCATGTCACGTTTTGAGGAAGATGAGATGATTGGGGTGGTACGCTTCACCAAAGAGGACTGCGTGCGTTCCGCGCTCTGTCAGCGCACGCTTCAAGCGTATTATTGAGTTTGCTGTTGTGTTCAAGGCCCGGGAAACCGGGCTTTGTTTTTTGTGCTTTTTATCCACTCTCACCTGGGGAGAGGGGCAGGGTGAGGGGCTCAGGCCGCACCGGGCTGCATATAGCACCGGGGGATTCTCATCCCCCCGCAGGCGTGCAACATGCGAAAAAAAAGCCCGCATTTTCATGCGAGCTCTTCTTTAAATATGGCGGTGAGGGGGGGATTGACTCGCTTCGCTCGCCCTGCGGGCAGACTGTTCGCTACGCTCTCAGTCTGTCCAACTGGCTGTCACCAGTTGTCGAACCCCGGTCGGGGATTCTCATCCCCCCGCAGGCGTGCAACATGCGAAAAAAAAGCCCGCATTTTCATGCGAGCTCTTCTTTAAATATGGCGGTGAGGGGGGGATTCGAACCCCCGATACGTTGCCGTATACACACTTTCCAGGCGTGCTCCTTCAGCCACTCGGACACCTCACCATATTTTTTTGCTGCCTGACCGCTTGGGGGGCAACGGGGCGCTACTATAGGGAGTTGCGCTAACACGGTCAAGCAGATTTTCTGTATTCGTGCTCGTTCGGTTAAGCCTTAATCAGCTCTTGTCGCAGCACGGGTAATTAACGCTGTGAATCGAGCACTTCGCTGTTTTTAACTACTTCCTGTGCTTTGCCGTAGCTTTCGATCAGCAGCTGGTAAGCCGGGAAGATGTGGGTATACACCTCAGCCCACTCGGCTGCGTCCTCACGGTTCCAGGTTCTCTGGATCTCAGAGGCCACCGCCGCCGTATCCATCGGAACCACACCGGCCTGCACCACGCGCGCCAGGGTGATCTCCTGCGCAATTTTGCTGTAGGTGCCGGAGGCATCAATCACCGCAAACACCTTATAGCCGTCCGCCACCGCGCTGATTGACGGGAAGGCCATGCAGACGCTGGTGATAGTGCCCGCGATAATCAGCGTCTTGCGCCCGGTCGCTTTCACCGCAGCAACAAAATCCGGGTTATCCCAGGCGTTGATCTCGCCTTTACGGGCAACATACTGCGCATGCGGCGCGTTGGCGTGGATCTCCGGGATAAGCGGTCCGTTCGGTCCCTGCGGGACGGACGCGGTGGTGATCACAGGGATCTTCGCCAGAGTCGCGATTTTTGCCAGCGCAGCCGCACGGGCGCGCAGTTCCGGCATTGGCATATCCCCAACGGTCTGGAACAGACCGCTCTGGTGATCGATAAGCAACATCACCGCATCGTTCACATCAATAACCGGACGTGCGCCATTAAAATTCGCAGGTGTAGACATTATCTTCTCCTTTATTAATTTCAGATCTGGCCGAAGCGGCCGGAATTAAAATCACGAATGGCTTCGTTGATTTCGCTTTTACTGTTCATCACAAACGGGCCATAGCCCACGATGGGTTCATTCAGCGGCTCGCCCGCCATCAGCAGCACTTTGGCATCGCTGTTCGCCTCCAGGTGCAGTTTGTCGCCTTCCTGACTCAAAACGACCAGCTGGGCTTCACCCGCCTGCGTTGTACCGTTCACCGTAATGTTGCCTTCAAGCACGACCAGCGCGGTGCTCCAGCCTTCGGGCTGATTGAGCGTCAGATGGCTTCCCAGGTTCAGCGCGATGTCCCAGACGTTGAGAGGTGAGAAGGTGTGCGCCGGGCCGGTTACAGCCTCGTAGCGACCGGCAATAACCCGCAGCGAACCGCTGTTATCCGGTAGCGTCACGACCGGGATCGCATCCTTCGTCATGCTCTGGTAGCCCGGTGCCGCCATCTTGTCTTTGGCCGGCAGGTTGACCCAAAGCTGCATCATTTTCAGTTCTCCGCCTTTCTGCGAGAACGCGCTGGAGTGGAATTCCTCGTGCAAAATGCCTGCACCTGCCGTCATCCACTGCACGTCGCCGGGGCCAATGACGCCGCCTTTGCCCGTGGAGTCGCGATGCTCCACTTCACCGGAATAGACGATGGTGACCGTTTCAAAACCCCGGTGAGGGTGTTGGCCTACGCCGCGTTTCGCCCCATCTGCCGGAAAGCTGTACGGGCCCGCGTAGTCCAGCAGCAGGAACGGGCTCAGCGGCTCGCCGTGGGTTTGGTAAGAAAACATCGAACGGACCGGGAAACCATCGCCAACCCAGTGCTGGCGGGGAGCGGTATAAACGCCTGTTACGTTTTTCATGATTAACTCCTGATGTTCTGTTGATGTAATTAGCTTATATTCAGAGTTAATACTCCGGTAGATAGTGAAATTGGCATTCACTGTTCTGAAAATGGAACGATGAGGATTTATGCAGGATCTCAATGACTTCGTCTGGTTTGTGAAGGTGGTGGACTACGGCGGCTTTGCGGCGGCGGGAAGGGCGCTTGATCTGCCAAAGTCCAGGCTAAGCCGCCGGATAGCGCAGCTGGAAGAACGCCTTGGCGTGCGGCTCATCCACCGTACAACCCGACAGTTTACGGTGACCGAGGTCGGGCAGACCTTCTACCAGCACTGTAAAGCGATGATGGTGGAGGCCGAGGCCGCGGAGGAAGCCGTGGCGGCACTGCAGGCTGAACCGCGCGGTGTTGTCAGGATTACGTGCCCGATAACTCTGTTGCATGTCCACGTGGGTCCGATGCTGGCCAGATTTATGGCGCGCTACCCCGGGATCAATCTTCAGCTTGAGGCGACCAACCGGCGGGTCGATCTTGTTGGCGAAGGTATTGATGTGGCGATCCGCGTGCGTCCGCGTCCGTTTGATGACAGCGACCTGGTATTAAGGGTGCTGGCTGACAGGGGACATTGTCTGGTCGCGGGTCCGGAGTTGATTCAACGCATGGGAGAACCCGTCATGCCGTCTGAACTATGTGCCTGGCCCGGGTTAAGCATGAACGAGGGGAAACATATTCATAAATGGGAGCTGTCCGGTCCCGGAGGTGCCAAAGCGGAGATCCATTACCACCCTCGATTGATCACCACCGACATGCTGGCGCTACGTGAAGCTGCCATGGCAGGCATCGGCGTGGTGCAGCTGCCGATTTTGATGGTCAAGGACCAGCTGGCGACGGGGGAACTGGTACGGGTGCTGGATGCGTGGGAACCCCGACGCGAAGTGATTCACGCGGTTTATCCTTCGCGGCGCGGCCTGCTGCCGTCCGTCAGGACGCTGGTGGATTTTCTGACCGAAGAGTATGCGCGGATGGTGGAAGAGTAACACTTCCCTCTCCCCTGGGGAGAGGGGCAGGGTGAGGGGCTCAGGCCGCACCGAGCTGCATATAGCACCGGGGGTTCTCATCCCCCCCTTTACGGAGAATATAAAAGAAAAAAGCCCGTACTTTCGTACGAGCTCTCATCTTAAATATGGCGGTGAGGGGGGGATTCGAACCCCCGATACGTTGCCGTATACACACTTTCCAGGCGTGCTCCTTCAGCCACTCGGACACCTCACCATATTGTCATCCCGTTGTTGCCGGGACGGGCGCTAATGTAAGGAAAAGCCGAACTGCCGTCAACTCACTTTTTCAGTAATTTAGCGCGTTTAGACAAACTTCAGGCAACATGATTCTTAAATGTGCTGAAAGCGTCTTTTTTATCAGCAACACAGTTGCGCTATAAATTTGTTATGCTGACCGTCCAGTGAAAAAGCAAAATAAATCAGCGCAATAAAAGGCAGGAATGACTATGGATATACTTTTCTATCACCCCACGTTTGATACGGCATACTGGATCAAGGCGCTTTCGGCGGCGTTACCCGGCGCACGCGTTCGCGAGTGGAAGCGTGGCGATAATGAACATGCTGACTATGCGCTGGTCTGGCATCCTCCGGTAGAAATGCTCCAGGGCCGCAAGCTGAAGGCCGTTTTTGCCCTGGGAGCCGGCGTGGATTCCATTCTGAGCAAACTGAAGGCACACCCTGAAATGCTGCCGGAAGAGATCCCCCTTTTCCGCCTGGAAGATACCGGAATGGGCCAGCAAATGCAGGAATATGCCGTGAGCCAGGTACTGCATTGGTTCCGCCGCTTTGATGATTATCAGGCCTTTAAACAGCGAGCCCACTGGGAGCCGCTGCCGGAGTACCATCGCGAAGACTTTACGATCGGCATACTCGGTGCGGGCGTGCTGGGCTCAAAAGTGGCCGAAGCGCTTGCCCCGTGGGGATTCCCGCTGCGCTGCTGGAGCCGCAGCCGCAAGGATTATCCGGGCGTTGAGAGTTTTGCCGGAACGGATGAGCTTCCTGCATTCCTGAAAGGGACACGCGTGCTTATTAACCTGCTGCCAAACACGGCGGAAACGGTAGGGATCATCAATGAAGCCCTGCTCAATCAGCTCGTCGACCAGAGCTACCTGATGAACCTGGCGCGCGGGGTCCATGTCGTGGAAGGCGATCTGCTGAAGGCGCTGGACAGCGGAAAGCTAAAAGGCGCCATGCTGGATGTCTATAGCCGTGAGCCGCTGCCCGCGGAAAGCCCGCTGTGGGCGCACCCGCGCGTGGCGATGACCCCGCACGTGGCTGCCGTGACGCGTCCGGCAGAAGCGGTGGCGTATATATCCCATACCATCAGCGAAATGGAAAAGGGTAACGCGGTCACCGGACAGGTCGACAGACAGCGCGGCTACTGAGAGAAACCCGGCGTTCGCCGGGTTTTTGCTAATATTCGCCGCTGATAACTGCTATCCTTTGGAAAAACCGCAGAGGAGAGAGAGATGTATCCCGTTGACCTGCATATGCACACCGTCGCCAGCACCCACGCGTATAGCAACCTCCATGATTATATCGCCCAGGCGAAGCTTAAAGGCATCAAGCTGTTCGCGATCACCGATCATGGCCCGGACATGGCGGATGCGCCGCACTACTGGCATTTTGTGAATATGCGGATCTGGCCACGTCTGGTGGACGGCATTGGGATACTGCGCGGCATTGAGGCGAACATCAAAAATACCGACGGTGAGATCGACTGCACCGGCCCGATGCTGACGTCTCTTGACCTTATCCTCGCCGGTTTTCATGAGCCGGTTTTCCCGCCTCAGGATAAAGACACCAACACCGCGGCGATGATTGCCACCATTGCCAGCGGCAATGTGCACATTATCAGCCACCCCGGTAACCCGAGGTATCCGATTGATATTCAGGCTGTCGCGCAGGCGGCAGCGAAGCACCGCGTGGCGCTGGAGATTAACAACTCCTCTTTTGTGCACTCGCGTAAGGGCAGTGAAGCCAACTGTCGCGAAGTGGCTGCCGCCGTGCGTGACGCAGGTGGCATGGTGGCGCTGGGCTCAGACTCTCATACCGCGTTTACGCTGGGCGATTTCAGCGAGTGCCTGAAAGTGCTGAATGATGTTAACTTCCCGGAAGCGCAAATCCTGAACGTGACCCCACGCCGCATGCTCGATTTCCTCGAGTCGCGCGGAATGGAACCGATAGCCGAATTTGCCGATCTTTAATTGTGTAATGGAATCATAAAAATGAACGAGTTTTCCATCCTCTGCCGCGTGCTGGGTACGCTCTATTATCGCCAGCCGCAAGACCCGCTGTTGGTTCCGCTCTTTACGTTAATTCGTGAAGGCAAACTGGCGCAGAACTGGCCGCTGGAACAGGATGATTTACTGGAACGTCTGCAAAAAAGCTGCGACATGCAGCAGATTGCGACGGACTACAATGCGCTGTTCGTCGGCGATGAGTGCCGCGTTTCGCCATACCGTTCAGCCTGGCAGGAAGGCGCAACGGAAGCGGAAGTCCGCGCGTTCCTCTCCACGCGCGGTATGCCGCTGAGCGACACGCCAGCCGATCATATCGGTACGCTGCTGCTGGCGGCGTCCTGGATCGAAGACAACGCCGGTGATGATGAGAATGAAGCCATCGAAACCCTGTTCGAAACGTACCTGCTGCCGTGGGTCGGGACATTCCTGGGTAAAGTCGAAGCGCATGCCACCTCGCCATTCTGGAGAACGCTGGCTCCGCTGACCCGCGACGCTATCGCGGCAATGTGGGATGAGCTGGAAGAAGAGAACGAAGAGTGATTTAGATCACATAAATTCTGCAACTCAACATTTCAACTTGCACGTAATGTGCTTCTGATCTCATTTCTATAGTGCGCATCTGCTAAGATGCGCGCCATGAATATATTACTTTGTATCGCACTAACGACAGGTATTCTCTCCGGACTCTGGGGATGGGTAGCCGTGTCTCTCGGATTGCTCAGCTGGGCCGGGTTCCTCGGCTGCACCGCCTATTTTGCCTGTCCGCAGGGGGGCGTCAAAGGGCTCTTTATCTCTGGCTGCACACTGATGAGCGGTGTTATCTGGGCGCTGGTGATCATGAAGGGCAGCGCGCTGGCGCCGCATCTGGAGATGCTGGGGTATGTCATGACGGGTGTCGTTGCCTTTTTAATGTGCATCCAGGCTAAGCATCTGCTGCTTTCATTTGTGCCGGGGACCTTTATGGGGGCGTGCGCGACCTTTGCAGGGCAGGGTGACTGGAAGCTGGTGGTTCCCTCCCTGGCGCTGGGGTTGCTGTTTGGCTATGCCATGAAAAACAGCGGTCTTTGGCTGGCGTCGCGACGGGGAAAAGCGCAAAACATCACTGCGGTGAGCGAATAAAAAAAGGCGAGATAATCATCTCGCCTTTTTATGCGCTTCCTGTCAGGATTCCGGAGGGACTGACATATCGCGGTATTTCACCAGTATCGGGTTCTGCACGTCTGCTTTGTTTTGCAGATCCCACAGCCCGCGGTCAATACCGTCGTTGATTAAGAAGATCACGCCGGTTTCAATGGCTGACATCAGGCACATCATGACCGGCTCGTTAGAGGTGTAGCCAATTTCACCTTCCAGCAAACGCTGGTAATCGATGAAGCGGAATACCCCTGCCTGCACTTCATAAGACAGAATGGTTTTGCTGGTGTTCACCGAAGAGAGCACTTCGCCTGTACTGACGTTAACCACACGCAGGTTCACGGCGATTTGGTCAAGCTGGTACTGGGTATCCGCACCGATACCGAAGTAACGAGCTCCTGCACCACCCGACTTAACGTTACTTTCGTAGCCAATAATCGATCCTTCGATCATCACGTTCGCTGCCGCCAGAGATTGCAGAGGCATGCGGTTATTGTCCGCGACGGTGCCATTTTCCTGAGCGGCACGAATGATTTTGCGTTCATTCAACAGGTTCTGGAGCCCCTGACGTTCCAGCGGAATAAACCAGTGCGAATCCTTGAGCGCGGTAACCAGCATGGCGGTGGCGCTTTGCGGCACAGCCGTGGAGAAGTTACTTGCCGGGTAAGGTTTGAATTGCCCGGTTTCATCCTGAATGTTGTATACGGAGACAAATATTTTCCCCGTCGGTGAAGGTAAATGCGTTAAATCACGATAACTCTGGGCCCGAGGCATTAATGTCGGTTTTGCAGCTTCTTTAGGTGGAGCAGTTAAACAACCGCTCAATAAGCACACTGCAACAAATATCAGGAAGCGCTGCATGATCGTTGTCCTTATTTAGCTATTGTTTAAAAGTCAGTTGAATTACTTTGTAGACCGGAAACCTGAATGGTGGAGATTCTTCCGGTTTTACGATCGGTCACGTTCAACTGAAGCTGTCCGTCAGTATTGGCGATATCAACGATAAAGTCGTTGGTCACCATGCGGCCGGGTTTACCGGTATTAATGTTGGTCAGTAACCCCCCTAAAATCTGCGACTGAATAGCTTGAGTGAAGTTGTCCAGTGCGGACGGGGTATCAACGCTAAAATCCTTTAAGCTGGGATCCTTATAGGAGTTTTGCGCCTGGGCTTCGTTCAGCAGGAACGCGCCGTTATTAGGGTTACCGCCAAAGTTAGGGTTACGGAACTGAAACGTCATGTTTCCGGCCCAGCTTATGGGTGTTATCAGCATTATCGAAACAACTGCATATGCAATACGCATGACAGCCTCCGCATATCGGTTCGCTAGAACTCGTCTTTTGCTAAATCGCTGGTGCTTAATAGGGCTTTATCTATTTGCAGGCGATTAATAGCGTCTTCTGATTGTGCCAGTGCTAAGGCTACGTTTTTATCGAAGTCTATTTTGGTCGGGAATAAAAACGTTTGATAAATAACGTACTGATTAGCCGTTATTGTTATCCAACTTCCCCATCGTGCACTTGGCCGCTCGTTGATTGTTATATTTCCGGTGTAGGTACTGTCCCATTTGTCACTGAAGGCGCGGTAAAAACTGTGCCCGACCGATGAGACAGTGTGGTCTGTTAACAATCCGGGAACTTCGACCTCGACGGCCTTCAGATTCCCGGCAGCGAGCAGGAAACTCGCTGCGGCGATCCAACTCAACGTGCGCTTCATGTGATTAACGCCTGAGGTTATCGTTTGCCCACGAAACAGCCTGAGTTCGGTTTTTAACAGCTATCTTCTTGAAAAGATTATAAAGGTGCGTCTTTACCGTATTTTCGCTGATAAATAACGAACGGGCGATTTCAATATTTGAAGCACCAATGCGTAACTTGTTCAGGATCTCTTTCTCACGGTGCGTGAGCAGTGCGGACTCTGAACTGTTATAGCGATAATTTCCGGAGTGCGTGATGAGATAGCTGGCAAGCTTTTGCGAAAAATAACACTCTCCGCGCAATATACCTTGCAGCCCCTCTACCACCCGGTCTTCTTCTTCCGTGACGTAGAACACGCCATTGATATGCGGCCAGCTTTCAATATCTCTGAAAGGATATTCATCAGGCGTATTCAACAATAGCACGCGGATATTATTGTTTTTCCTGCTTAAAATATCTTGCCAGTAATGGATAAGCTTTTTATCAGCTTCCATCATATCGAAAAGAATGATGCTGCCAGGTGCAATATCATCAAAAGAACGTTGAATATTATGCAATTTCCCGTTCAGTGATAAAGATTGCTTTAAATGTTGTAATAACGCTGTCGCTTGCAAAGAAGGTTTTGTGATCAACAGTAATGTATGACCATGTAAACTATGGACTTCATTATACATGATGAAACCCCACTTTTTTTGGCACCTGGCAGCTGTCCTCCTGTTTATTAGAGGACACCAGAAGTACTGACAGATGTTGCACTGCTGTGTGTAGAATCAGACCATAATCTCCACAGGGAGGTAAATATAAAACCAATTTCGTACATCTAATTTCAATCTAGCTTTTACGAAGTTTAAAGCAAGTGTTAAACGTGTAACATAATGTAAAAATCAATATTAATTTGTGAAAACTGCTTGTTGTTAATGGTAATAATTCATGAAAAAGTTGTACATATAAATAGATGTGCACAGATTTTAAAAATCATACAAATATTTTTATGTGATTGATTTTTGAGATTATTTGTTATTTTTACGCAGCAGTAATTAAGTATGAGTTTCAGATTATTTCTAAGCCCATGAATGGGCTGCTGCCTGGCTTAAGAAAACAGGCGTCGTGTCACGCACTGAGAAAAATGATCTCCAGCCGTTACGTTTAAACAACGCGGGATGACGCCTGGACAGCCTTCATCCCGTTGTACAACCCGATCGCAAGACCTGCTTAATAAAAAATATAAGCTGACCTGATTAAAGTGATTTTTGATGTAAATTACGACTTTGTGGTGAGCCGATAAATAAAAATAAGCCGCGCGGGTGAGATATTTAAAATGTTTCAGCGGACATACTCTTCACCGTAACGACGCGTTAACACAATACGAGTCGTTTTAACAAGTAGCATTGTTATAGGGTTATGGCGTGATTAAATAGCCAGGTCCAGGGTGACAACATGAAAAACACATCGTTAATTATGATGTTTACATTACTGGGTGCGCCTGGATTTGTAACCGCAGCGAATTCAGATTTGGCAAATGCTGAATATAACTTTGCGGTTAACGAATTAAGTCTTTCATCACTCAATCAGGCAGCCATTATTGGTCAACGGGGCGTTTTCAATAACGCTGAGGTTAGCCAGGACGGTTCAAGACTCTTATCCATTGTATCTCAGGATGGGGCGGGTAACAGAGCGAGAGTTGATCAATCAGGGAGTTACAATTTAGCCTGGATCGATCAGAGCGGTAACGGGAATGATGCAGGTATTACGCAAGATGGATACGGTAATAGCGCGAAAATTATCCAGAAAGGGTCGGGTAATAGAGCAAATATTACGCAGTACGGTACGCAGAAAACCGCAGTTGTAGTGCAGAAACAGTCGCAAATGGCGATTAACGTTATTCAACATTAGCGCGTTCGCGACGACTTTAATCAATCCGATGGGGGTTTACCATGAAATTTATCAAAGTGGCAGCACTTGCAGCAATCGTAGTTTCTGGTAGTGCTATGGCGGGTTCTATTAATCAGGGCGGATGGGGTCATGGACATGGTCATGGTGGAAACAGTGGCCCAAATTCAACTCTGAATATTTATCAGAACGGTGGCGGTAACTCCGCGGTTGCCCTGCAGACAGACGCCAGAAATTCCGTCCTGAATATTAGCCAGACCGGCGGCTTTAACGGTGCTGACGTTGGTCAGGGCTCTGATGACAGTAAAATCAACCTGACCCAGAAAGGTTTTGGCAACAGTGCGACACTTGATCAGTGGAACAGTAAAAAATCCGTTATGAACGTTAGCCAGTCCGGCGGCTTTAACGGTGCACTCGTAGACCAGACTGCGTCCAACTCGACTGTTAACGTTACCCAGATCGGTTTTGGTAACCACGCGTCAGCTCATCAGTACTGATACTGAAATCTGTGCTACAAAAAAACAGGGCATCAGCCCTGTTTTTTTTCGGGAGTTCATCATGAATACCTTAATTCTACTCGCCGCGCTTTCCAGCCAGATAACCTTCAAAACGTCACAGCAGGAAAATATGACCACCATTGTTCCTCAGGTCACTCTGGCGCAGTCGTGTGATTGTCAGGTTCAGATTGTTTCTGTGCGAGAAGGGCAGGGGGGACAAAGTTCTTCCCGGCAGCAAAACACACTTTTTATACCCGCTAATCAGACGATTGATTTAATGCGCCTGAGTTTAAATATTAATGCGGGAGACACGGTAAAAATCGTTGTCACCGTTTCAGACGGTAAATCGCTGCATTTATCACAACAGTGGTCGCCAGCGGAACGCTCGCTCTAAACGTTCATGAAATCAATAGGTTGGGAATGTGGCGGGTCTGGGCCGTTGAGCTATGCTGATATCAGGGACCAGGTCGTTATGTTCCGTAACGTGAAACTTCGTTTGTCATAATAAATGAAGCGCGTTTACCCCTCATGGACGATTTTCATTGAGGAGTACCTATAATGAACAACTATTTTGCTCGACTCATGGCAGGTCTGGGTCTGGTCGTTTCTGCTTTGAGTATCCCGGCTTATTCGGCCACGGTTGTTGACGGCGGTGTCATTCATTTTCGCGGTGCCATTGTCGCCGACCCCTGTGAAGTCACTCCCCAGAAGCAACAGTTTGCCATGTCATGTCCAGATAATAACCGTATGCAAACGCGTATGGTCAGCTATGAAGAGGCGCTTAACGGGAAAGTGAGCGACTCAAACGTGGCAACGCTCAATATGAAATACCTTAATCCTGAAAAAACGCTCGCGGTTGTCGAAATCCAGTATCGCTAATGCGCGCTCTCCCGCCCTGCGATGGATGAGGATTTTTTCTGATAGTTTTTTCTCCCGGTCTCCTCTGCGATACACTTAAGAAAATGGCGGGTTGCAGAGGGGCTTTATGAAACCGCAAATTGAAATTATTCATGGCGATATTACGACAGTGCACGTCGACGTTATCGTCAATGCGGCCAATCCCTCCCTGATGGGGGGAGGCGGCGTGGACGGGGCTATCCACCGGGCTGCCGGACCGCAGCTGCTGGAAGCCTGTAAAACCGTGCGGCAACAGCAGGGCGAATGTCCTCCCGGTCACGCGGTGATTACGCTGGCGGGCAATCTGCCTGCGAGAGCGGTAATTCACGCGGTAGGGCCGGTCTGGCATGGCGGTGATCAGCACGAAGCGAGTATTCTGGAAGAGGCTTACCGGAACTGTCTGCGACTGGCCGCCGACAACGGTTATAAAACGATGGCGTTTCCGGCGATCAGCACCGGCGTGTATGGTTACCCTAAGGCCGCTGCCGCAACGATCGCCGTTGAAACGGTTTACCGCTATTTGTCGCTAAAACCGCTGCCAGAGAAGGTGATTTTTGTCTGTTTCGACGACGACACCACGCATCTTTATCAGCGGCTTCTGACTCAGCGCAGACAAGAGCTGGAGAGCTGATGCAAACGCGGCGCATCTGATGCGCCGCGTGATTTATGAGGCTTTTGCCTGTGGTTTTCCTGAAAAGAGGAAGCGCAGGAGCGGGATCCGCAGATGGATTTCGTAGAGTACGATTGCCACCCCTACAACAAACACCAGCCCGGTAAAGAAGCCCAGCGTGTTGGAGGCGATGTGCGGTGTGATGTAAGCCCCGAAGAAAAGCGTCAACGGGTGATGCACCAGATAGATAAACAGTGACGCATTAACGAAGTAGGTCACGCGGCTGGACTTAAAGTTCAGCAAGCGGTGTCCCAGCGCGAATACGACGTTCACCATCCACAGCCCCAGCAGCATAGTGATCACGCTTTCCGTTTCATACATCCAGGCGTCGCCGCTGCCGTAGCGCTGATTCAGCAGATAGGCCGCGAACGCGAGGCTTGCCCCCAGCGCGCACCACGGTGACGGGGTGACAAACAGCGATTTAAGCTTCGGATGAATAAAGGCCAGCGCGCCGATTAAAAAGAACGGAATGTAGAACAGGGACTGCATCACCACAAAATTAAATAACCCGTCGCTCAAAATCGGCGGATAGACGATAAGCAGCGTCCGTCGCACGGCGGCATAGGCAATCCCCAACAGCAAGAAGAGCACAGACAGTTTGCCCATCGTAACGTTGGCGAAGAAGGTGTCGGCTTTTGTACTCAGACGGTGGCGCAGGCGGCTGAAAATCAACAGGCTCACCGTTGTGAGCACCACCAGCACCAGCAGGAACCACAGGTGAGACACCAGCTCCCAGACCAGCGTATTGTACTTTTCATACAGCGTAAGGTTCGGCCAGTTCTCCGCTTTGCCTTTGACGTATTGCAACATAATGAACTGAGGCAGCGTCAGCAGTGGAATTGCGGTCAGCATGGGGATCCCCACGCGCTCTACGCGCACTTTCCACCAGCGCTTGAGCGGGTATCGCAGAAACAGCATGTAAGAAAAATAGCCGGATATGACGAAGAACACCTGCATACGGAAGGCGTGAATAAAGTCATTAAACAGCGTCAGCCACCAGGAGGGCATCTGGCTATTCACATGCCAGGTGTGGCTTGAGTAAATCAGCGAAATGTGAAAGGGGATCCCCAGTAGCATCAGCCAGGCCCTGATCGAGTCGAGGAAATATTCACGTTCTGTTGGTGTTGTGCTCATATAACGTTGTGCATTCTCAGACTTTTCGTCTTATCCCTAAGACTCATAATGGTTACATTCGAAGCCAACCCTACACCAAGACCGACACCCTGTCTCCAGGATAAGCACGCAAAGTGAATAGCGGGTTCTTTCATTTGCTTATTCCATGAGCCAGCAGCTGAACAAAGCAGTGATAATGTTGTCGGATTGCCTGAGTTTCCATTAAAATGGATCGGATCGATATAAGCACACAAAGGGGGAAGTGCTTACTTATTATGAAACATAAACCACAGATGATGAAAATGCGTTGGTTGGGTGCTGCAGTGGTGTTATCACTGTATACCTCATCGGCACTGGCCTTTAACATCGACGATGTCGCAAAACAGGCAAAATCGATGGCAGGCAAGAGCTACGAAGCGCCGAAAAGTAACTTGCCCTCCGTTTTCCGCGACATGAAGTATGCGGACTATCAGCAGATCCAGTTCAATCACGACAAAGCGTACTGGAGCAATATTAAAACCCCGTTCAAGCTTGAATTTTATCATCAGGGTATGTACTTCGACACGCCTGTTGCCATCAATGAAGTGACGGCAACCGCGGTACGTAAGATCAAGTACAGCCCGGATTACTTCAATTTTGGCAATGTGCAACACGACAAAGATACGGTGAAAGACCTGGGCTTCGCAGGCTTTAAGGTGCTTTACCCGATCAACAGCAAAGATAAAAACGACGAAATCGTCAGCATGCTTGGCGCCAGCTATTTCCGCGTTATCGGCGCGGGGCAGGTGTACGGGCTTTCTGCGCGTGGTCTGGCCATTGATACCGCGCTGCCATCAGGTGAAGAGTTCCCGCGTTTCCGTGAGTTCTGGATTGAACGTCCAAAGCCAACGGATAAGCGTCTGACCATTTATGCGCTGCTGGATTCCCCGCGTGCAACCGGTGCCTATCGCTTTGTAATTATGCCGGGTCGTGACACGGTAGTTGACGTGCAGTCCAAGGTTTACCTGCGTGATAAAGTGGGCAAACTGGGCGTTGCGCCACTGACCAGTATGTTCCTGTTTGGGCCGAACCAGCCGTCACCGGCTACCAACTTCCGTCCGGAACTGCATGACTCCAACGGTCTGTCTATTCATGCCGGCAACGGTGAGTGGATCTGGCGTCCGCTGAATAACCCGAAACATCTGGCGGTTAGCAGCTTCGCAATGGAAAACCCGCAAGGTTTTGGCCTGCTGCAGCGTGGTCGTCAGTTCTCCCGCTTTGAAGATTTGGACGATCGCTATGACCAGCGTCCAAGCGCCTGGGTCACGCCAAACGGTGACTGGGGTAAAGGCAAGGTCGAGCTGGTAGAGATTCCAACCAACGACGAAACCAACGATAACATCGTCGCTTACTGGACGCCGGATCAACTGCCGGAAGCCGGTAAAGAGATGAACTTCAAGTACACCATTACCTTCAGCCGCGACGAAGATAAGCTGCATGCGCCGGATAACGCGTATGTAATGCAGACTCGCCGCTCAACGGGTGATGTGAAGCAGTCTAATCTTATTCGTCAGCCTGACGGTACCGTGGCGTTTGTCGTGGACTTCACAGGCCAGGATATGAAGAAACTGTCACCGGACACCGCCGTTGTCGCTCAGGCCAGCATCGGTGATAACGGTGAAATCGTTGAGAATACCGTGCGTTACAACCCGGTAACCAAAGGCTGGCGTCTGACCCTGCGCGTGAAAGTGAAAGATCCGAAACAGACCACTGAAATGCGTGCTGCGCTGGTCAGTAACGATCAGCCGCTGAGTGAAACCTGGAGCTATCAGCTACCTGCCAATGAATAATACATCTGAATATATTGATGCCATGCCGCTGACGGATATCGAAAAAGCGGCACTGCCAAAGAGCGACATCCGCGCGGTTCACACCGCGCTGGATGGTGAACATCATACGTTTTCCCGTGATGATGATACGCCGCTCGGGTCAGTCAAGGCGCGTCTGGAGCAGGCCTGGCCGGACTCGCTGGCGGAAGGGCAGTTGATTAAAGACGACGAAGGACGCGCTCAGCTTCAGGCGATGCCGAAGGCCACGCGTTCCTCTATGTTCCCCGATCCATGGCGCACCAACCCGGTGGGTCGCTTCTGGGATCGCCTGCGCGGGCGTGATGTGACGCCGCGCTATCTGTCGCGCCTGACGAAAGAAGAGCAGGCGTCCGAACAGAAATGGCGTACCGTGGGGACAATCCGTCGCTATATCCTGCTGCTTCTGACGCTGGCGCAGACGGTCGTCGCGACCTGGTACATGAAAACTATCCTGCCTTACCAGGGCTGGGCGTTTATCAACCCAACGGACATGATGGGCCAGGATCTCTGGGTCTCCTTCATGCAGCTGCTGCCGTATATCCTGCAGAGCGGCATTCTCCTGCTGTTCGCGGTCCTCTTCTGCTGGGTCTCGGCCGGTTTCTGGACCGCGCTGATGGGCTTCCTGCAATTGCTGATGGGGCGTGACAAATACAGCATTTCAGCGTCAACGGTCGGGGATGAACCCCTTAATCCCGACCACCGTACCGCGCTGATTATGCCTATCTGTAACGAAGACGTTGACCGCGTATTTGCGGGCCTGCGTGCGACCTGGGAGTCCGTGAAGGCGACCGGCAACGCGGAGCATTTCGACGTTTACATCCTGAGCGACAGCTACAACCCTGATATCTGCGTTGCGGAACAAAAAGCGTGGATGGAGCTGATTGCAGAAGTGCAGGGCGAAGGCCAGATCTTCTACCGCCGCCGCCGCCGTCGCGTTAAGCGTAAAAGCGGCAACATCGATGACTTCTGCCGTCGCTGGGGTAACCAGTACAGCTACATGGTGGTGCTGGATGCTGACTCCGTCATGAGCGGAGACTGCCTGAGCGGTCTGGTGCGTCTGATGGAAGCCAACCCTAACGCCGGTATCATTCAGTCCTCGCCAAAAGCGTCCGGAATGGACACCCTTTATGCGCGCTGCCAGCAGTTCGCCACCCGTGTTTACGGGCCGCTGTTTACGGCCGGTCTGCACTTCTGGCAGCTGGGTGAGTCGCACTACTGGGGCCATAACGCCATTATCCGCGTGAAGCCGTTCATTGAACACTGTGCGCTGGCGCCGCTGCCGGGTGAGGGTTCGTTTGCCGGTTCTATTCTGTCGCATGACTTCGTAGAAGCGGCGCTGATGCGTCGTGCTGGCTGGGGCGTCTGGATTGCCTACGACCTGCCGGGATCGTACGAAGAGCTGCCGCCGAACCTGCTGGACGAGCTCAAGCGTGACCGCCGCTGGTGTCACGGTAACCTGATGAACTTCCGCCTGTTCCTGGTAAAAGGGATGCACCCGGTTCACCGCGCGGTGTTCCTGACGGGCGTGATGTCCTATCTCTCTGCACCGCTGTGGTTTATGTTCCTCGCGCTCTCCACTGCGCTGCAGGTTGTCCATGCCCTGACGGAGCCGCAATACTTCCTGCAACCGCGGCAGCTGTTCCCGGTGTGGCCGCAGTGGCGTCCGGAGCTGGCGATTGCGCTGTTTGCCTCCACCATGGTGCTGCTGTTCCTGCCTAAGCTGCTCAGCATCATCCTGATCTGGTGCAAAGGCTCGAAAGAGTACGGCGGTTTCTTCCGCGTGACCCTTTCACTGCTGCTGGAAGTGCTGTTCTCCGTCCTGTTGGCGCCGGTACGTATGCTGTTCCACACCGTGTTTGTGGTCAGTGCGTTCCTGGGCTGGGAAGTGGTCTGGAACTCACCGCAGCGTGACGACGACTCCACGCCGTGGGGTGAAGCCTTTATGCGCCACGGTTCTCAGCTTCTGCTGGGTCTGGTGTGGGCTGCCGGGATGGCGTGGCTGGATCTGCGCTTCCTGTTCTGGCTGGCGCCGATTGTCTTCTCGCTGATCCTGTCGCCGTTTGTGTCCGTGATTTCCAGCCGTTCAACGGTGGGGCTGCGGACCAAACGCTGGAAGCTGTTCCTGATCCCGGAAGAGTATTCCCCGCCGCAGGTGCTGGTGGATACCGATCGTTACCTGGAACAGAACCGCAGTCGCTCGCTGGATGACGGCTTCATGCACGCCGTGTTTAACCCGTCATTCAACGCCCTGGCGACGGCAATGGCGACCGCGCGTCACCGTGCCAGCCAGGTGCTGGAGATTGCCCGCGATCGTCACGTTGAGCAGGCGCTTAACGAGACCCCGGAAAAACTCAACCGCGACCGTCGTCTGGTGCTGTTGAGCGACCCGGTGACAATGGCGCGTCTTCACTACCGCGTGTGGTCCGCTCCGGAGAAATACTCTTCGTGGGTGAACTACTATAAGGACGTGAAGCTGAATCCGCTCGCCCTGAAGGCGAAGTAAGCAGTTAAGTAAGGCGGGTAAGCGAAGCGCCACCCGCCAGATAAAATACCGGCTTAATCGCCGGTATTTTTTTAGAGGTTAAAGATGAGAATAATCATCGTCGTTATGGTGGCATGCCTGCTCAGCGGCTGCGGCAGTATCATCAGTCGCACCATTCCAGGGCAGGGCCACGGAAATCAGTATTACCCGGGCGTGAAATGGGATCTTCGTGATTCCGCGTGGCGCTACCTGACCGTGCTCGATCTGCCGTTCTCGCTGATTTTCGACACGCTTTTGCTGCCGATCGATGCCAGCCACGGCCCTTACGAATAGCGTAAATTAACGCTCGTCCCACTCGTCGGCTGCGGTTTGACCTTCTTCCGTATCCAGCGGCGGCTCGAGCTGAAACTCACCCTCATCCCACTCGTGCAGGGTGTTCTCTTCCAGCCATTCCTGCCGAAGTTCGATTTCGTCATAATCGCCATCAAAGACGGCCTGCGCACCTTCACCACTTAATATCGGCAAACATTCCCCTTCTTCACCTTCATCGGCAAAGAATTCGGCCTGCCACATAATATCCCCATCCTGCAGAACGTATTTTTGGATATTAAGCTGTTGCACGTCAGCATCTTCTTCTTCAACGCCGGGGTTGTCGGCGAGGAACTCTTCACGAGCGGCATCAATAGCTTCTTCCAGCGTGGCGTACATGGTCATTGGTGTCTCCCTGTTTTCCAGAAGGTTTCAGGGAAAGAATAGCTGAATATAAGATTCTGCAAGTATGAATGCGAAAATAAGCTATCAGGCGTTCGTCTTATTCCGTCACGGGCCGCAGCGCGCGGGATAAACTGAACCATGAATAAATGGCATTGAACAATACGACGCCCGCCGTCACGATAAAGACGGCGCGAAAACCGAAGCTGGCGGAGATCCCGGCCCCGAGCAGCGGTCCTGTGACGTTACCGATGTCGCGAAATGACTGGTTATAGCTGAAAATACGCCCGGCGATCTGGTTCGTGGAGTTGTAGACCAGCAGGGTCTGTACGGCGGGAAGCAATGCGCCGTCGGCGGCTCCCAGCAAAAAGCGCAGGACGCCCAGCTGCCATGGCGTTTGCACCATCGACATCGGAATAAGCAGCAGGACGGAGATCACCAGCGCGCAGATCAGGATTTTCTCGGGACCAACGCGGTCACCCAGTTTACCCAGTCTCGGGGCGCTCAGCAGCGCCGCCACGCCGGGTACGGAGGCAATCAGCCCGCTAATGAACGCAACATTGCTGACGTTACCCGCCAGGTCGCGAACGTACAGCGTCAGAATAGGGGCAATCGACCCGGTAGCCACCTGAATAATCAGGGTTGTCACGAACAGGCTCAGCACCAGTCTGGGATTTTTGAGCGAGGTCAGCACCTCTCTGGCGTGGAGCATCTCTTTTTTGGCGACAGGCGTGAAGTTTTCCCGGATACAGAGCAGGGTGACGATAAAGCACAGGAACAACACGCTGGCGGTGATAAAGAAGACCGGCCGCAGGCCGTAGTTATCCGCCAGTAATCCGCCGGCCAGCGGTCCCAGCAGAGCACCGCTCACGCCGCCGGTGGAGAGCGTCCCGAGCGCCCAGCCGCTCTTATGGCGGGGGATTTGCGTGGCTATTAGGGCATTCGCGTTGGGAATAAATCCCCCCAGCAGGCCCAGCAGCGCGCGCAGGATCAGAAACTGCCAGACGTTCTGCGCCACGCCCATCAGCGCCATGATAATGGCCATCCCCAGCGCCGAACGCAGCAGCATGATTTTACGTCCCTTGCGATCGGCAAGGCCGCCCCAGAAGGGCGAGGCCATCGCGGAAAAGAGAAACGTGATGCTGAATACCAGACCGGACCACATATTGAGCGCGCTGTGGCCCGTTACGCCAAGCTGTTCGACGTAGAGCGGCAGGAAGGGCATGACCAGGCTAAAGGCCGCGCCGGTAAGAAAACAGCCAAGCCACGCAACCGCGAGGTTACGCTTCCAGTTTATGGGGGCATCTGAGGGTGACATAACTATCCGCATAATGAGGTGCAGAGCACCTGAAGCATAAAGTAATAAGCCTGCTAATTATGCGCCTGGGTTATGATTGCCGCAATGACGAGGAGCTTTTAAAGCTAAAACGGCATGCGGCCCTGAAGACCGCATGGGGATTAATAGCGGGACGGCGTGCCTTGTGGACGCGTTTTAAAACGGCGGTGCAGCCACATGTACTGCTCGGGCGCCAGCATGATGCACTTCTCCACAACGCTGTTCATCCAGCGCGCAGTGGTTTCCGCATCGTCAAGCGGTGGCGCGAGTTCCGGCTCCAGCATCATCAGCTCGTAACCTGAACCATCCGGCTTACGGCGGGGGACAAAAGGCACGATGGCGGCTTTGGACATGCGCGCCAGCATCCAGGTACCGGTCGTTGTGGCGGCCTCTTCAACGGCGAAGAAGGGGACAAATACGCTGGCCTGTGGGCCGTAGTCGTGGTCGGGGGCATACCAGACCACTTCACCGGATTTCAGCGCGCGGATCATCCCCTTCAGATCCTTACGGTCGATCATGCTTTTGTTGGAGCGCATGCGGCCGTTGGTCTGGATTAAATCGATGACAGGGTTATCGTTAGGACGATAAACGCCAATGCCCGGCGCCTGCATGCCGAACATGCGCGCCCCGATTTCCAGCGTCAGGAAATGAACGCCGATCAGCAAAACGCCCGTCTGGTTGGCCTGAAGCGTATGCACAGGCTTCATGCCGGTTCCCGTCACCTCGCTCCAGCGGGCCATGCGTTTGTCCGGCCAGAACCACGCCATACCGGTTTCCATGAGCCCCATCCCGACGGATTCGAAATTATTCGCGACCATATCGTGACGCTCTGGCTCGCTCATCTGCGGAAAACACAGCTCAAGATTGCGGTACGCGATTCTGGCGCGACGCTTCATAAACAGTTGCGCGAAGCGGCCCAGAAATTTACCCAACCGAAAAATAACAGGGTAGGGAAGCTGTACCAGAAGCCATAAAAAGCCGATGCCAAGCCAGGTCAACCAATAGCGGGGATGCAAAAGGGCGGCAGTAAATTTTGGTAACTGGGTCATGTCTTTCCTGTGTTCAAACGTCCTGTTTTGCTAGTGTCTCATTTTTTGAGACATAGCCAAAATATCTGCTTTCGAAGCGTACACGAATACAGCAATTGTTAAGCCTGATTAATCAGGGTGTGTGAAATGTAGCGTAAATTGTGGGGATGTAAATTGGTTTTGTTTGCTATATGATGCCGACCGATTTTTCATTCTCTCTAACGATTCCAGGACTGTACACCATGCCAGTGTTACACAACCGCGTGTCGAATGAGATGTTGAAAGCGCGTATGTTGGCTGAAACCGAACCGCGCACAACCATCTCTTTCTATAAATACTTCACGATCGACGATCCGCAGGCGACCCGCGATGCGCTTTATCAGGCGTTCACGGCCCTGAACGTCTTCGGCCGCGTCTACCTTGCCCGTGAAGGCATCAACGCGCAAATTAGCGTACCGGAAAGCAAAGTCAGCGCTTTCCGCGAGTGTCTTTATCAGTTCGATCCGGCCCTCGACGGCTTACGCCTGAACATTGCCCTGGACGATGACGGGAAATCCTTCTGGGTGCTGCGCATGAAGGTGCGTGAACGCATCGTGGCGGACGGTATCGACGATCCTGCGTTTAACGCGGCGGATGTCGGTGAATATCTCAAGGCAGCGGAAGTGAATGCGATGCTGGACGATCCGGATGCCGTGTTCATTGATATGCGTAACCACTATGAATACGAAGTGGGGCATTTCGAGAACGCGATGGAAATCCCGGCCGATACCTTCCGCGAGCAGCTGCCCAAAGCGGTTGAGATGATGCAGGAACATAAAGATAAAAAGATCGTTATGTACTGCACCGGCGGTATCCGCTGTGAGAAAGCCAGCGCGTGGATGAAGCACAACGGCTTTAATAAGGTCTGGCATATTGAAGGCGGCATTATCGAGTACGCCCGCCGCGCCCGCGAGCAGGGTTTACCGGTACGCTTTATCGGGAAAAACTTTGTCTTTGACGAGCGTATGGGTGAGCGTATTTCTGAAGACGTTATCGCCCAGTGCCACCAGTGCGGCGCACCGTGCGATACCCACACCAACTGCAAAAACGACGGGTGTCATCTGCTGTTCATTCAGTGCCCGGCCTGTGCCGAGAAGTTTAACGGCTGCTGTAGCGAACTGTGCAGCGAAGAGAGCATCCTGCCGGAAGAAGAGCAGCGTCGCCGTCGCGCAGGACGTGAAAACGGCAACAAGATTTTTAATAAATCACGCGGCCGTCTGAATACCAAACTGGGTATCCCTGACCCGGAATGATAATAACGCCCGGCACGGCGAAAGCCTGCCGGGCGCATCTATTATGATTTCTGCTGTACGCCTTCAACGGAAATAATCAGCTCAACGTCCTGAGACGCCGGGCCTAAATCCGTTGTGATATTAAAATCTTTCAGGTGAATTTTACCCGCCGCTTCAAAACCTGCGCGTTTACCCCCCCACGGATCGTCACCCTGACCCAGTAATTTAGCATCAAGCGTGACCGGTTTTGTTACGCCGTTAAGCGTCAGGTTGCCGGTAATATTCAGCTTATCACCCTCTTTTTTCACTTCCGTGGAGGTGAAGGTCGCCTGCGGGTATTTCCCGACATTGAGGAATTCCCCACTGCGCAGATGTTTATCACGTTCAGCATGATTAGTATCCACGCTGTTGGTATTAATGGTTACGTTGACCTTATCGGCGGCAGGATTCTTCTCGTCAAAGGTGAATGTGCCGTCAAAATCTTTAAAGGTACCGTACAGCCAGCTGTATCCCAGGTGCTGAATACGGAAATTGACGAAAGCGTGCTGGCCCTCCTTATCAATTTTATAATCAGCCGCCACGGCGGAACCGGCGGTGAATAACAGAGAACCCAGGGCGATACCCAGCAGGTGTTTTTTCATTTTATGCTCCAGAGTCAACTGACGAGCGGCCAAGCATGCGCTTTAGCGTATCGTCTTTATCAATAAAATGGTGTTTGAGGGCGGCAAGCCCGTGCAGCACGGACAGGATCACGACGCTCCACGCAAGCCAGAGGTGAACGACCCCGGCGGTGTCAGCCTGAGCGCCCGCATCGCTGAGCGTTGCCGGGACGTCAAAAAGGCCAAAGACGCTAATCGGCTTACCGTCCGCCGTTGAGATAAGGTAGCCGCTGATCAGAATGGCGAAGAGCAGCGCATAGAGCGCGATATGCGCGGCAACGGCACTCAGGCGGGTCATTTTTCCGTGGGTCTTCGGCGCGGCGGGCGGCGGGGAAATATGTCGCCAGATCACGCGAAAAACCAGACCCAGCATCAGGAGAACGCCAATGCTTTTATGTAACTCCGGTGCCTGGTGATACCAGCCGTCGTAATAGCTGAGCGTGACCATCCAGAGTCCAAGGCCAAACATACCGTAGACGGCAATAGCAAATATCCAGTGCAAACCTATGGATATTATTCCGTAGCGCCGGGAGGTGTTACGCAGTTGCATCAGAATGTCCATTTTCGTATTAACCGAAGAGTAAAAATGAACGGGAAGATGTGACATTGCAACTGAAATAATTGTCTATTGATTTGTATTTTATTTATTTCAGCAATTTTGAAAGGAAAGGGCGAAGATAATTCAATGTCTTCGTGCAAGAGGAATTGAGAGTTTCAATAAAGCTAAATTAATGTCAATTATTGTCAGTCAGGGTTTTCAATAAAATACAATGTAAACAAAATCAATAATAGCCAGCAGCGCCCACAATAAGATATAGAGCATGAAATGCTCGCGAATATTATTCATCAGAAAGCTAACGATCCTGCGCATAATGCCCCGTAATGCAGTGTGAATAAAACGGGCCCCGGTACCTCCAGAGCCCGTGCGGATTATCCGTTAAAACGCGAGAGCGAGAAGGGCGTCAGATCAAACTGCGGTTTGATACCCTGGGCGAACTGCGCGGCGATCTCGCCCAGCACGGAAGCGAATTTAAAGCCGTGGCCGCTCAGCCCGGTAATCAGCAGGACGTTGTCATGCCCTGGCAGGGTATCAATGATGAAGTCTTCATCCGGCGTGTTGTCGTAGGTACAGGCCGCGCCATACAGCAAGCCACCGACGCCCGGAAGAATAGTGCGCAGGAACGAGAAGGCTTCCGAACCATCCTGTGGGAAAGCGCCAAAAGGCTTGCGTTCGTCAGGAGAGGCGATAGCCTGGCCACCGTTGTGTTTACCGATTTTCAGCGCGTCTTTCTCGGAAGGGAAACCGTAGAACTGATCGCCATTCGGCAATTCGCCGGTGAAGGCCGGGAATTTATTCTGCGCGCTGTAGCGACCATCCGACTGGAACCAGGAGAAGACCTTGCGCACCGGCTGGATTGGCAGTTCCGGCAGCAGGCGAGTGACCCAGGTTCCTGCGCTGACGAGCAGGTGGGACGCTGAATAGTCGCCGTCAAGAGTCGTTACCGTGACGCCATTCTCGTCATGGGTGATGGCCTCCACCGGACAGTTAAACAGCTGCGCACAGCCGGCCTTAGCGGCAAGATCGATCCAGGTTTTGATTGCCGTTTCACAATGCAGCACGCCGGAGTGGGCTTCAAAGAGGCCGATGTAATCGTCCGGGACGGTAATTTCAGGCCAGCGCGCGGTAATGCCCGTTGCGTCCAGCTTCTCGACATCAAGATTAAAGGCTTTTGCGCTGCGCTCGACGCCGGCGAGAAAATCAGAATGAGCAGGGCCAAGGTTGACGACGCCGGTACGCTCGAAAATACGCTCTTCGGTCTGTGTCGCCAGTTCATCCCACAGCGTCTGGGCGCGAAGCACCAGCGGCACATAGCGCTCGCCTTCTCCATACGCATGGCGCATGAGACGGGTATCGCCATGATGGCTGCCCTCCGAATGAGGAGGAAGGTGGGCATCGATCATCAGGACCTTCAGACCTGCCTGTGTTGCGTAATAACCGGCGGCGGAACCCACGGAGCCGCTACCAATAATGATTAAGTCGTATCTCATATGCATCTCATAAACTGATGTTTTGTTAGCAGAGTAATTAACAACGCGGGGTTAGACAAGGGAGAAATAAATAAGGCACCGCGTGGGTGCCTGTAGAGAGAAAAGTGGGCATAAGCTTAGTGCCGTTTATACTCATTTTCCTGATAGTCGCCAGATTCTATTTTTGCAATACCTGCCTCTAAAATAGAAATAAACTGACGGGCGACGTCTGTTGTTAGCCACAGCGTCTGTCCAACTTCCGCTTCTTCACGGTTGAGTTGATTCGGGGTCTGGTAGTGCAAACGCAGCATCAGCGCATCGTAGCTATCTACGGTACTGATATCCCAGCCAACCAGTGGATGGGTCTGGATCACTTCACTATTCTTTTCCATTATAACCCCCTTAATGCGTGTTAGAAGACAACGGCTCTGAGGTTCAATGCATGTTTTTCTGAAAGCATCTTCAGTATACCAAGTAATAAGGGTTCCAACGGGAAAAATAAACAGGTGGCAACACATTTTTCTGCTTTTTAGGATTGTTCGAACAATAAAACACCATCTCGTTCACGATTTTTAAAGAAGATGCCGAATTAATTTGAACTTGCAGGATTTTTAGACAAAAAAAAGCCGGGGCGACCCGGCAAAAAAACACAATGAGGGAGCAGTGTTAATCTGTGATAAACCAGTCGTCTGCGCTTTCCCACGTTTCCTGCAGGATTTCGCTGATGCGATCTTTATCTTCTTTCGCAGCACCAATGACGGAGAGGTTGTTCGCCGCGGCGTAACGCACCGTTACGGCACCCGCGTTGTCGGGAAAGGTGTTGTTAATACGGCGGGATAATTCGCCTGCCAGTGCATCAAGCGCGCCGGCAGGCAGAACAGTTGTTTTGGCTATGGTGACTTCAATACGCATAAATGCCCCCTGTGTAATATACTGTTTGTTTATACAGGTATATTATCGATTTGACAACAAGGGGCATTGATTTTTTAACGTTTTACCGTCCAGTTAACTGTTTCGCCCGCCAGGAATGGGATCAGCGTGTCATCCGTCAGCGCAATGGACTCCTCAACGTGGCTCGCTTTACGCTCCAGTTCGATGAAGGTATCGTTGACCGGCAGGCCGTAGAAGCGCGGGCCGTTAAGGGAGCAGAACGCTTCAAAATGTTCGAGCGCGTTCATCTCTTCAAAGACGGTCGCGTAGCTGGCCAGTGCCGTTGGGGCGTTGAAGCAGCCTGCACAGCCGCAGCTCGCCTCTTTGCGGTGGCGGGCGTGAGGTGCGGAATCGGTGCCGAGGAACGCGCGGGAGAACCCGCTGGCAACCAGCTCGCGCAGCGCCTGCTGGTGGATGTTGCGCTTGAGAATAGGCAGACAGTACAGGTGAGGACGCACCCCGCCCACCAGCATGTGGTTACGGTTAAACATCAGATGCTGTGGCGTAATGGTCGCGGCGATAAGATCGTTGCCGTCGCGTACATACTCTGCCGCGTCTTTGGTGGTGATATGCTCAAAGACCACTTTAAGCGCGGGCAGGCGCTGGCGCAGAGGCTCCATCACGGTCTCGATAAAGCGGGCTTCACGGTCGAAGATGTCAATCTCGGCATGCGTGACTTCACCATGGACCAGCAGCGGCATGCCCAGTTTCTGCATGCGTTCCAGAACCGGCATGATGGCATCAATGCTGGTGACGCCGTGGCTGGAGTTGGTGGTGGCATTTGCCGGGTAGAGTTTCGCCGCCGTAAATACGCCTTCGTTAAACCCGCGCTCCACTTCGTTCGGATCCAGCGAGTCGGTAAGATAGCAGGTCATCAACGGGGTAAAATCGTGTCCCGCAGGAACGGCATCCAGGATGCGCTGGCGATAGGCCATCGCGGCATCGACGGTGGTGACTGGTGGAACCAGGTTAGGCATGACAATCGCGCGGCCATAAATTTCGCTGGTATAAGGCACGACGGTTTTCAGCATATCGCCATCACGCAGATGGATATGCCAGTCGTCAGGGCGGCGGATTTTAAGAACCTGGGGTTGTGCAGTCATGGAAGCTCCGGCTTGTCAGGAATCAGTCATAAGGATGGCTGTTTTTGCCGGACACAAATCATAAGCGGAAACGTTTTCGTTTGCACACTTTTCCGTAAAAAAAAGGGCGCCGCAGCGCCCTTCAGGTTAATCGGTGAAAGGAATGATAATTTCTCCCGGTTTCACCTCTATACCTTTTGCATATTTTTTCGCCAGAGCTTCACCCTTGCTTTTGTCTTCGCTTAAGACGTACGCGGGCTGCTGGTTAAAGTAATTACGCAGCGACTGGTTCAGATAGGGCATCAGGGTTTGCAGAACCGGTGCCATCTTGTCCGGCGACACCTGCGCATCGACGACTTCCATCTCCTGCAGGAAAATTGCCCCTTTCTCTTTGTTGAAAACGGGCAGAGCCTTCAGCTTGAGCTTGATGTTGGCCTTCTGATTGCCAAAGAGGGATGACATATCGAGATCCGCATCACCGGCCAGGGTAACTTTGTTTGGCTCTTCACGTCCGATCTGGCTGGTCAGGTTCGTCAGGACGATATGCGCGTCCGCCAGTCCTGGCACGCCAATGTCTTTAGAGAAATTGTTATGTTTTTCCAGCGCCTGATTAATTTCCTGTTCACTGACGGTATATTGCGTGAGCTGGTTACAGCCAACCAGCAGGCCGCTGACTACTAATGCCGCGGCAAAGACAATTTTCTTCATAGTGTTCCTCAACGAAAAATCGGCGCTTCTGTCCTGTTACGCCAGTATGTCAGTGTGAATTGGCAGAAACCAGCAGAAAAAACTGAGAAGTGGGGCGGGAGGGACTGCCGCCCGAGGGAAAGGCTACGCGCCAGGCTCGAGCATACCGCTCGCGCTGCGTTTCGGGCTGAACTGCCACCACAGAGCAAGGAGCGTCATAAAACCCACCGCGCCGAGCATCATCCACGGGAGTTCGGGCTGGTTTAACGCTTTGCCGGCATCAAACAACCAGCCGCCACCCGCGTAACCTAATGCGCCGCCAAGCGCCAGCCCCAGCCGGCTGAACCCCATATAGCTGCCGCGCGCACGCGCATCTGCAAGCGAGGCGCTCAGCGTTTCACGGGCAGGCTCGGCGATGATCGAGCCAATATAGAACGTGCAAATCAGCGTAAAAAGCTGCTGGAGAGAGTTCACCAGGCCGATCGGCATCATGCTCAGCGTCATCAGGAACAGCCCGGCCATCAGGCGATGTTCCAGACGAAAGCGCCGCTCGCTCCAGCGGGCAATCGGATAAAGCAGCGTTAACGACAGGCAGGCTTCGATGGCGTACATCCATTTAACGGCTGCAGGGGTCCCCGCAATGTCGTTAACCATGATCGGCAGCATCAGCATGACCTGTACAGCCAGCATGTAGTAGCCCGTCAGGGTCAACACATAGGTGACAAAACGCCTGTCGCGCAGGACGCGGCCAAGCCCTTCCCGGACCGGCGCTTTGACCGTCGACAGTTTCCAGGCGGGCAGGAACAGGCCATTGAACAGCGCGCACAGAATAAAGAGCACCGCCCCAGCCGCGCAGACCAGTCGGAAATCATACTGCAGCAGCCAGCTTCCCAGCAGGGCGCCGATAACCGCTCCGGCACTGTCCTGCATCATCAGTATCGAGAAGAAACGGCCGCGGTGCTGAGGGCGAATAAGCTTCACCACCAGCGCGGTGCGTGGCGGATCGAACAGCGTGCCGCCGATACCGGAGAGGAAACAGGAGAACCAGAGCAGCCAGGGCTCCTGCGCGACCGCCATCGTGGCAAAACCTGCCGCGCGCAGCAGCATACCGGTAACGATCATCGGCTTAGCGCCGAAGCGGTCGGCAATGGCCCCGCCAAAGACGCCCAGACCCTGCTGGACAAACTGGCGTAACCCCAGGGCAATGCCAACCATTAATGCCGCCCAGCCCATCTGATCGACAAAGCGGATCGATATCAGCGGAAAAACGACAAAAAAGCCGAGCACGACCAGCATGTTATCGACGAGCAGGAAATATTTACCCAGGCTCCTGGCCTGTGATACGCGGGACATTTTCCCTCCAGGGAAAATAAGAAGGTGAGCACGCTAACATTCTGCGGTGTCGCCGCGTTTTTTCCCACCCCCGTGGGTGACAATATTTTTTTATCAAAAGGGTGCTTTGATAGAGAGTTCTCATCGAAAAATGTGAAAAGAGGTGAAAATGGTATGTCACTGTTTTCACAGACGGCACAGGCGCAGGTATAGTAAAGCTAATGGGTCAGCAGAAGTGACGGGAAGGAGTGGTATCGATGTTTGGCTATCGCAGCAATGTGCCAAAAGTGCGTCTGACAACGGACAGGCTGGTCGTTCGTCTGGTGCATGAGCGTGATGCCTGGCGTCTGGCGGATTATTACGCCGAGAATCGCCAGTTTTTAAAACCCTGGGAACCCGTTCGGGATGAGAGCCATTGTTACCCTTCCGGCTGGCAGGCGCGCCTCAGCATGATTACGGAATTTCACAAGCAGGGCAGCGCGTTTTATTTCGCGCTGCTGGATCCTGAAGAGAAAGAAATTATCGGGATCGCCAACTTTTCAAACGTGGTGCGCGGGTCGTTTCACGCCTGCTACCTTGGCTACTCCATCGGCCAGAAATGGCAGGGGCAGGGGCTGATGTACGAGGCGTTAACGGTGGCGATCCGCTATATGCAACGCACGCAGCATATCCATCGCATTATGGCGAACTATATGCCGCACAATCAGCGCAGCGGCAATTTGCTGGCCCGCTTAGGGTTCGAGAAAGAGGGTTACGCCAAAGACTATCTGCTGATAGACGGAGAGTGGCGCGACCACGTTCTGACGGCGTTAACCACCCGGGACTGGACCGCAGGTCGTTAAGGAGAAAAGATGAAGTATCAGCTAAACGGTACAGAAGCGCGCGTGATTGGGTGCTTACTCGAAAAACAGGTTACCACGCCGGAGCAGTATCCGCTCTCCGTCAACGCCGTGACCATGGCCTGCAACCAGAAGACCAACCGCGAGCCGGTGATGAACCTCAGCGAGCATGAGGTTCAGGACGTGCTGGATGCGCTGGTAAAACGCCACTACCTGCGCACCGTCAGCGGCTTCGGCAACCGCGTGACCAAATACGAACAGCGCTTCTGTAACTCCGAATTCGGCGACCTGAAGCTGAGCGGTGCGGAAGTGGCGGTCATCACCACGCTGCTGCTGCGCGGGGCGCAGACGCCGGGAGAGCTGCGCACGCGCGCTTCCCGTATGCATGAGTTCAGCGATATGCAGGAAGTTGAGCAGACCCTGGAAGGGCTGGCCTCACGTGAAGACGGCCCGTACGTGGTGCGTCTGGCGCGCGAGCCGGGCAAACGTGAAAGCCGCTATATGCACCTGTTCAGCGGCGACGTTGATGTCGCTACCGCTACCGTGGAGAGCGACGCGGGATCCTCAGCAAGTAATGACACTCTTGCCGCGCGCGTAGAAGCGCTGGAAGACGAGGTCGCCGGGCTGAAACAGCGCCTGGATGCGTTGCTGGCACATCTGGGAGACTGACGGTGAAAAAATTACGCGTAGGCGTGGTGGGGCTCGGCGGCATCGCGCAAAAAGCCTGGCTGCCTGTTTTAGGTGCAGCAACGGACTGGACCCTGCAAGGGGCATGGTCACCCACCCGAGAAAAGGCAGAACGTATCTGCGAAACCTGGCGCATTCCGTATGCTGCCTCCCTGCAGGATCTGGCCCGCGAGTGTGATGCTGTTTTTGTGCATACCTCAACGGCAACCCACTATCAGGTGGTAAGCGAGCTGCTCAATGCGGGGGTTCACGTCTGCGTGGATAAGCCGCTGGCGGAAAATGTTCAGGATGCCGAACGGCTGATTGAGCTGGCCGCGCGCAAAAAACTGACGCTGATGGTAGGCTTCAACCGCCGCTTCGCGCCGCTTTACCAGCAGCTGAAGGCGCAGTCGGACACGCTCGCCTCGCTGCGGATGGATAAACACCGCACCGACAGCATTGGGCCAAACGATCTGCGCTTCACCCTTCTGGATGATTATCTGCACGTTGTGGATACGGCGCTGTGGCTGAGCAACGGCCATGCGCAGCTGAAGAGCGGTACCCTGTTAACGAATGACCAGGGGCAGATGGTCTACGCGGAACACCACTTCGCCGTTGAGCATCTTCAGATTACCACCAGCATGCACCGTCGGGCGGGAAGTCAGCGTGAATCCGTGCAGGCGGTGACCGAGGGCGCGCTGTACGACATTACGGACATGCGCGAATGGCGGGAAGAGAAGGGCAGCGGCGTGGTGACGCTCCCGGCGCCAGGCTGGCAGAGCACCCTCGAGCAGCGCGGTTTCGCAGGATGCGCCCGCCACTTTATCACCTGCGTGCAAAATCAGACGGTTCCTGAAACGTCCGGCGAGCAGGCCATTCTGGCGCAGCGCATTGTGGAAAGGCTCTGGCGCGATGCCATGAGCGAATAACTCGCTGTAACATCTGCGGATAGTAATTCGTTGAAATCCGGTTAGACTAAGCGCCGCTTGTTGGCTTTGCCGGGTGGCGCTTACGCTAACCCGGTCTACAAATCCGTATGGTTCTGGAAATTCACGTTAATGAACTTATTAAAATCGCTGGCGGCCGTCAGCTCGATGACCATGTTTTCCCGCGTGCTGGGATTTGCGCGCGACGCCATTGTGGCAAGGGTATTTGGTGCAGGGATGGCCACGGACGCCTTTTTCGTCGCGTTCAAATTGCCGAACCTGCTGCGTCGTATTTTTGCTGAAGGGGCGTTTTCCCAGGCATTCGTGCCCATTCTGGCGGAATATAAAAGCAAGCAGGGTGAAGACGCGACGCGCGTCTTTGTTTCTTATGTCTCCGGGCTGCTGACGCTGGCTTTGGCGGTGGTGACCGTACTCGGGATGCTGGCCGCGCCGTGGGTGATTATGGTGACCGCGCCCGGTTTTGCCGATACGGCTGACAAATTTGCGCTGACCTCGCAGCTGCTGCGCATTACTTTCCCCTATATTCTGCTCATCTCGCTGGCCTCGCTGGTGGGGGCGATCCTGAACACCTGGAACCGCTTCTCTGTTCCGGCGTTTGCGCCAACGTTTCTCAACGTCAGCATGATCGGTTTTGCCCTGTTCGCCGCGCCGCACTTCAACCCGCCGGTGCTGGCGCTGGCCTGGGCAGTTACCGTCGGCGGCGTACTGCAGCTGGCGTACCAGCTGCCGCATCTGAAAAAAATCGGCATGCTGGTGCTGCCGCGCATCAATCTCAAAGATGCCGGGGCGATGCGCGTGATCAAGCAGATGGGGCCCGCCATTCTCGGCGTCTCCGTCAGCCAGATCTCGCTTATCATCAACACCATCTTTGCCTCTTTCCTCGTGTCCGGCTCGGTTTCCTGGATGTACTACGCCGACCGTCTGATGGAGTTCCCGTCCGGGGTGCTGGGCGTGGCGCTGGGGACCATCCTGCTGCCGTCGCTGTCGAAAAGCTTTGCCAGCGGCAATCATGATGAATATTGCCGCCTGATGGACTGGGGTTTACGTCTCTGCTTCCTGCTGGCCCTGCCAAGCGCGGTGGCGCTGGGTATTCTGGCCAAACCGCTGACGGTGTCGCTCTTCCAGTACGGGAAATTCACCGCCTTTGATGCCGCTATGACCCAGCGCGCGCTGATTGCCTACTCGGTCGGCTTGATGGGGCTGATCGTCGTCAAGGTGCTGGCGCCCGGGTTCTACTCGCGTCAGGACATCAAAACGCCTGTGAAAATTGCCATCGTGACGCTGATTATGACCCAGCTGATGAACCTGGCGTTTATTGGTCCGCTGAAGCATGCCGGCCTGTCGCTGTCTATTGGTCTGGCGGCCTGTCTGAATGCCGGGCTGTTGTACTGGCAGCTGCGCAAGCAGGATATTTTCACGCCGCAGCCGGGCTGGGGAAGTTTCCTGGCACGTCTGATCGTTGCGGTACTGGTGATGTCAGCCGCGCTGCTCGGCATGATGTACGTGATGCCGGAGTGGTCCCTGGGCACCATGCCTTATCGTCTGATGCGGCTGATGGCCGTGGTAGGCGTCGGGGTGGTGGCTTACTTTGCCACGCTCGCGGTGCTGGGGTTCAAAGTGAAAGAGTTTGCCCGCCGTACGGCATAAACGCCAAAAGGGGAGTTCACCTTATGGTGCTCCCCGCTGCATGATTTGTCGCACAGGCGTCAAATCGAAATCTTTTTAACTCCCGCAATACGTGCAGTCGCTGTTTGACCATCCGCACCGTACAGTCCGGTTTCTTTATGCGGTTTCAATACCTCAAGCGCCTGCTGATTACGCTCAATCTGACCTTCCAGTAGCCAGCCGTTGTGCTGGTTAAGGTCGCGCAGGTGCTGGGTTTTTTCGGTAATGGTTTGCCAGCGCTCAATAATATCGTCATTGGCGCTACGCTTAGGATCCTGCTCAGCGCGGCGCTGCTGCTCCAGATAATCCAGCGTCGCCAGTAGCGAACTCTTATCTTCAGTAATACGCTGCAGCGCGCTGCCGTTGATGTGACCGGAAGAGAGATGCTGCTGTTCAGCGTCCATTACCGTTTTCAGGTCGTTAAGAACAACCGTCATTTGATCCAGTATTTCTGACAGTCGACTCATACGGTTAGTTACTCTGTAAGAAACTCTGTGCTTCCTGAATCAGGGCGTCAGCGATTTTGCTGGTGTCCATTTTCAGCTCACCGTTACGAATAGCCGTTTTCAGCGCTTCAACACGTTCCATATTGATATCGTTGCTGCCTGGCTGCATCAGTTTTGCCTGTGCGTCGCTCAGGGTCACGCTGGTGCTGTTGGACGTTGACGGTTTTTCCAGACGCGTTTTCTGCGCAGGAGCGTCATTCGTTTCGCGAGGTTGTACAGCGCTTACCGGCTTCAGGGCTGATGTACGATCAATGCTCATAGTGTTGTCCTCATCGAGGGTTCGCGGCGTTTGCGCCTGACATCATCATTAGTGGAATATTTATCGGCACGCGCCGCGAAATCTTTAAAAAGATTATAGGTTAATCAGAATATTCCCATCAGAATCGACGGTTCCGCTCACCACCTGGCCTGAGGACATTCTGACGCGGGCGTTTTGCGCCACCGCGGCATTGTTTAACGCTTTCCCTTCACTGTTGATGCTAAAGCCATCTCCGTTGGCCACCACCATCACCTGTTGACCCGCTTTTACCCGCCATGACTGACGCAGCATTGAGAGCTGTATCGGCTGGCCGGGTGCGACATCGCGCAGGCTGACGGCGTCCTGTGCCTGGTTCATTTCCAGCATGGTGCGTGGAGGCAGCTGGTCCAGACGGCCGCGTTTTAACGTCACGCTGTTCGTCTGCAGCACGCTGCCGCGCGCAATGGGCACGGCGGCGACAACATAATTGCCCGTCGCCTGAACTGCAACCTGTAAATAGCGTTTTTCGTTCGCGCAGCGTGCCAGCACGTTCACATTTCCCCACAGCCGGGTGGTTCCCGTCACGCTGAATGACGGTTGGTCACAGGTCGGGTACAGATTCGGTGGGGTGCGCACGGTAACGTTAACCTCATCGCTAAAGCCCGCCAGCTTTTCAGCAAAAAAAGCCGTCAGCCGATCCTGTAAGCCTTCAGCCTGCACCAGAGGGCTAAACAGCAAGAAAGTTGCCACCAGGCCACGTTTTAACGTTTGCATCGCAAGTTCCACCGTTTCCAGAGTTGAATGAATTCTACCTGCAGTGGTTTTGCATCAACGCAATAAATAGCGACGCATTTTGCGCTTATTCCGTCGATAGGGGAGACCGGGTGAGATTTAAGCTGTGAACTGAAATTTTGCCATCAGCGGAGGAGACATGCTCGATAAACTCGACGCCGCGTTACGTTTTCAGCAGGAAGCGCTCAATTTACGCGCCCAGCGGCAGGAGATTTTAGCCGCCAACATCGCTAACGCCGATACCCCAGGGTTTCAGGCGCGCGATATTGATTTTTCCAGTGAACTCAAAAAGGTGATGGAGCGTGGACGTGCCGAAGGAACGGGTGTTGCACTTGCCATGACATCCTCTCGCCATATTCCTGCTCAGGCGATGACCGCGCCAGCGACCGATTTACTTTACCGCATTCCCGATCAGCCCTCACTCGACGGTAACACCGTGGATATGGACCGGGAGCGTACCCAGTTTGCCGATAACAGTCTGAAATACCAGACGGGCCTGACCGTACTCGGCGGACAAATCAAAGGCATGATGAACGTCCTGCAGGGGGGGAACTGATAGATGGCCTTGTTGAATATTTTTGATATTGCCGGTTCGGCGTTAACCGCGCAGTCCAAACGCCTGAACGTGGCTGCCAGTAACCTGGCGAACGCCGACAGCGTAACCGGACCAGACGGCCAGCCTTATCGCGCCAAACAGGTTGTCTTTCAGGTCGATGCTGCGCCGGGCGCGGCGACGGGCGGCGTGAAGGTGTCTGATGTGGTAGAGAGCCAGGCGCCGGACAGACTGGTGTATGAGCCGGGTAACCCGCTCGCGGATGCCAGCGGATACGTGAAAATGCCAAACGTGGATGTGGTGGGTGAGATGGTGAACTCCATGTCGGCTTCCCGCAGCTACCAGGCCAACGTTGAAGTGCTGAATACCGTGAAGAGCATGATGCTCAAAACGCTCACTCTCGGCCAGTAAAGGAGACATGCATGTCCATCGCCGTAAATGTGAATGATCCTACGAACTCGGGCGTTAATAACACGAAGAGTACGACGGGTTCTAACTCCCTCACTGGGAGCAATGCCTCCGATCTTCAGGGCAGCTTTCTGACGCTGCTGGTGGCGCAGCTTAAGAACCAGGATCCCACCAACCCAATGCAGAACAACGAACTGACCACGCAGCTTGCGCAGATCAGCACCGTGAGCGGCATTGAGAAACTCAACACCACCCTCGGCTCCGTCTCCGGGCAGATCAACAGTGCCCAGTCTCTGCAGGCGGCAAGCCTGATTGGCCACGGGGTGATGATCCCGGGAACCACGATTCTGGCGGGCACCAGCACCACTGAAGGCAACAGCACAACGACCACCACGCCGTTTGGCGTTGAGCTCCAGCAGGCGGCTGAGAAGGTCACTGCAACGATCATGGATGCCAATAACGTGGTGGTTCGTACCATTGATATCGGTGAGCTGAAGGCGGGCGTTCACACCTTTACGTGGGATGGCAGCCTGACCGACGGCACTAAAGCACCAAACGGTTCTTACAAAGTAGCGATCAGCGCCAGCAACGGGACGACCCAGCTGGTGGCGCAGCCGCTGCAGTTCGCGCTGGTCCAGGGCGTGATTAAAGGAAGCGACGGCAACAAACTGGATTTGGGAACCTCTGGTTCCACCACACTCGACGAAGTTCGGCAGATTATCTAAGCCTTAACACTTATCAGGAGTAAGTCATGGCCTTTTCTCAAGCGGTCAGCGGCCTGAATGCTGCGGCCACCAACCTGGACGTCATTGGCAACAACATCGCCAACTCCGCGACCTATGGTTTTAAATCCGGTTCTGCTTCATTTGCGGACATGTTTGCCGGTTCCAAAGTCGGCCTGGGCGTGAAAGTTGCGGGCATCACTCAGGACTTTACCGACGGCACCACCACCAACACCGGTCGTGGTCTGGACGTTGCTATCAGCCAGAACGGTTTCTTCCGTATGGTCGATTCCAACGGTTCTGTGTTCTACAGCCGTAACGGCCAGTTCAAGCTGGACGAAAACCGTACGCTGGTTAACATGCAGGGCATGCAGCTGACGGGCTACCCGGTAGCTGGAACGCCTCCAACCGTTCAGACCGGTGCGAACCCTCAGGCGATTACTATCCCGAATACCCTGATGGCGGCGAAATCAACCACCACCGCGACGCAGCAGATCAACCTGAACTCAACCGATCCTGTTCAAACTGCCCCGTTCGATGCGACCAACCCGGATACCTATAACAAAAAAGGGACCGTGACCGTATTCGACAGCCAGGGTAACGCCCACAACATGTACGTCTACTACGTGAAGACGGCCAACAATAAATGGGATCTTTACACTCAGGACGGCAGCGTTGCGGGTTCTACTGCAGCGAAAGCGGCGCAGATGAACTTTGATGCGAACGGTAACCTGGCGGGTGTCTACAACTACGACGCTGCGGGTGTACTGAGCGCAACGCCAAACGCCACGCCGGCCATCAACATCACCACGGGTTCTGTCAGCGGTGCGACGGCGGCGACCTTCTCCCTGAGCTTCCAGAACTCCATGCAGCAGAACACCGGTGCAAACAGCGTTGTGGCAACCAATCAGAACGGCTACAAGCCTGGCGACCTGGTGAGCTACCAGATCAACGACGATGGCACCGTGGTGGGAAGCTACTCTAACGAACAGTCTCAGGTTCTGGGCCAGATCGTGTTGGCAAACTTCGCGAACAACGAAGGCCTGAAATCTGAAGGCGACAACGTCTGGTCTGCCACTCAGTCCTCCGGCGTGGCGCTGCTGGGTACCGCAGGCACCGGTAACTTCGGCAAGCTGACCAACGGCGCGCTGGAAGCTTCCAACGTGGATATGAGTAAAGAACTGGTGAACATGATCGTCGCGCAGCGTAACTATCAGTCGAACGCGCAGACCATCAAAACCCAGGACCAGATCCTCAACACGCTGGTTAACCTGCGTTAAGCGGCTAACAGGAAAGCGCAATGGATCACGCAATATATACCGCGATGGGCGCGGCAAGTCAGACGCTCAATCAGCAGGCCGTTACCGCCAGCAACCTGGCAAACGCCTCTACGCCAGGCTTTCGCGCGCAGCTTAATGCGCTGCGCGCGGTGCCGGTAGAAGGGTTGTCCCTGCCGACCCGTACGCTGGTGACGGCATCAACCCCTGGCGCAGATATGACGCCTGGGCAGATGGACTACACCTCGCGCCCGCTGGACGTTGCCCTGCAGCAGGACGGCTGGCTGGCGGTGCAAACTGCGGACGGCAGTGAAGGCTATACCCGTAACGGCAATATCCAGGTGAGCGCGACGGGCCAGCTGACGATTCAGGGGCATCCGGTGATGGGGGAAGCGGGTCCGCTGACCGTGCCGGAAGGCTCTGAGCTGACTATCGCCGCGGACGGCACCATTTCGGCGCTGAACCCGGGCGATCCGGCCAATACCGTTGCGCCCGTCGGACGTCTGAAGCTGGTGAAAGCGGAAGCCAAAGACGTGCAGCGCGGCGACGACGGCATGTTCCGTCTGACCCAGGCGGCGCAGGCGACGCGTGGTGCCACGTTACAGGCCGATCCGAGCATCCGCGTGATGTCCGGCGTTCTGGAAGGCAGCAACGTCAAGCCGGTCGAAGCCATGACCGACATGATTGCCAGCGCCCGTCGTTTTGAAATGCAGATGAAGATCATCAGCAGCGTGGATGAAAACGCGGGCAAAGCTAACCAACTTCTGGCTATGAGTTAACAGGACTCCTTATGATCAGTTCTTTATGGATCGCGAAAACTGGCCTGGACGCCCAGCAAACCAATATGGACGTGATTGCCAACAACCTGGCAAACGTGAGCACCAATGGTTTCAAGCGTCAGCGTGCCGTTTTCGAAGATTTGCTTTATCAAACCATCCGCCAGCCGGGCGCGCAGTCTTCTGAACAGACGACGCTGCCGTCGGGCCTGCAGATCGGTACCGGTGTTCGTCCGGTGGCCACCGAGCGTCTGCACAGCCAGGGCAACCTGTCTCAGACCAACAACAGTAAAGACGTGGCAATCAAAGGCCAGGGCTTCTTCCAGGTGCAGCTGCCTGACGGGACCTCTGCCTATACCCGCGACGGTTCGTTCCAGGTCGATCAGAACGGCCAGCTGGTGACGGCGGGCGGTTTCCAGGTTCAGCCTGCGATTACTATCCCGGCGAATGCCCTGAGCATCACCATCGGACGCGACGGTGTGGTCAGCGTGACCCAGCAGGGACAGGCCGCGCCGGTTCAGGTCGGGCAGCTCAACCTGACCACCTTCATGAACGATACCGGTCTGGAAAGCATTGGTGAGAACCTCTACACCGAAACGCAATCCTCCGGTACGCCGAATGAGAGCACCCCGGGCCTGAACGGCGCGGGTCTGCTGTACCAGGGTTATGTTGAAACGTCCAACGTGAACGTGGCGGAAGAGCTGGTGAATATGATCCAGGTCCAGCGCGCGTATGAAATTAACAGTAAAGCAGTGTCGACGACCGACCAGATGCTGCAGAAACTGACGCAACTCTAAGGTGTAGCCCGGTGCGGTAAACGCCGCACCGGCTCCCTGTTTTCGAAGATGAAGGCAATGCAAAAAAACGCGGCGTTTCGTTATCCGATACTGACTGTTCTGGCTGTCACCCTCAGCGGGTGTGCTTTGATCCCGTCTAAACCATTGGTCCAGGGTGCGACGACTGCCCAACCCGTTCCTGGCCCCGCGCCAGTGGTAAACGGCTCCATTTTCCAGACCGCGCAGCCGATTAATTACGGCTATCAGCCGCTGTTTGAAGATCGCCGCCCGCGTAACGTCGGCGATACATTGACCATTGTGCTGCAGGAAAACGTCAGCGCGAGCAAGAGCTCGTCGGCGAACGCCAGCCGCGATGGCAAAACCAATTTTGGCTTCGATACCGTGCCACGCTATCTCGAAGGGCTGTTCGGCAACGCGCGTGCTGATGTGAACGCGTCCGGCGGCAATACCTTTAACGGCAAAGGCGGCGCGAACGCCAGCAACACCTTCAGCGGTACGCTGACGGTCACGGTTGACCAGGTACTGGTTAACGGCAACTTACACGTTGTGGGTGAAAAACAGATCGCCATCAACCAGGGCACTGAATTCATTCGCTTCTCGGGCGTGGTTAACCCTCGCACCATCAGCGGCACCAACACCGTTCCGTCCACCCAGGTGGCGGATGCGCGCATTGAGTACGTCGGTAACGGCTATATCAATGAAGCGCAAAATATGGGTTGGCTGCAGCGCTTCTTCCTTAATTTATCGCCGATGTAAGCGAGGTGACCCATGTTTAAATCGATCTTCGCCGTGGCGCTCGCGCTGGTGGCAACGTTTGCCCAGGCTGACCGTATTCGCGACCTCACCAGCGTTCAGGGCGTTCGTGAAAACTCCCTGATTGGCTATGGCCTGGTGGTTGGTCTGGATGGTACCGGTGACCAGACGACCCAGACGCCGTTCACCACCCAAAGCCTGAACAACATGCTTTCCCAGCTCGGCATTACCGTGCCGGCGGGAACCAACATGCAGCTGAAAAACGTGGCCGCGGTAATGGTCACCGCGTCCTACCCGGCGTTTGCGCGTCAGGGACAGACCATTGATGTGGTGGTCTCCTCAATGGGTAACGCCAAAAGCCTGCGCGGCGGTACGCTGCTGATGACCCCGCTGAAAGGCGTTGACAGCCAGGTCTATGCGCTGGCGCAGGGGAACATTCTGGTTGGCGGTGCGGGGGCATCCGCAGGCGGAAGCAGCGTGCAGGTGAACCAGCTGAACGGTGGACGTATCACCAACGGTGCGATCATTGAGCGTGAACTGCCGACCCAGTTTGGCGCGGGCAACACCATCAACCTGCAGCTCAATAATGAAGACTTCACCATGGCGCAGCAAATTGCCGATACCATCAACCGCAGCCGCGGCTACGGTAATGCAACGGCACTCGACGCGCGCACCGTGCAGATCCGCACCTCCACCGGCAGCAGCAACCAGGTGCGCATGCTGGCGGATATCCAGAATATGGAAGTGAACGTTCCGGTTCAGGATGCGAAAGTGATCATCAACTCCCGTACCGGCTCGGTGGTGATGAACCGGGAAGTGTCGTTGGACAGCTGTGCCGTGGCGCAGGGGAACCTCTCCGTGACGGTAAACCGCTCCGCGAACGTGAGCCAGCCGAATACGCCATTTGGTGGCGGTCAGACGGTGGTGACGCCGCAAACGCAGATTGATATGCGTCAGAGCGGCGGGTCGCTGCAGAGCGTTCGCTCCAGCGCCAACCTGAACAGCGTGGTGCGTGCCCTGAACGCCCTGGGCGCAACGCCGATGGATCTGATGTCCATTCTGCAATCCATGCAAAGCGCAGGCTGCCTGCGCGCCAAACTGGAAATCATCTAATGCTGACCGATAGCAAACTGTTGACCAGTGCAGCCTGGGACGCCCAGTCGCTCAACGAACTGAAAACCAAAGCAGGCAAAGACCCGGCGGCGAACATCCGCCCGGTCGCCCGCCAGGTGGAAGGGATGTTTGTACAGATGATGCTGAAAAGCATGCGTGAAACCCTGCCGAAAGACGGGATGTTCAGCAGTGATTCAACGCGTCTCTACACCAGCATGTATGACCAGCAGATTGCGCAGCAGATGACCGCCAGTAAAGGCCTCGGTCTGGCTGACATGATTGTGAAACAGACCGAAGCCGCGCAGGGCATTCAGCCTCAGGATCAGACGCAGCAGGTGCCGATGAAGTTCGACCTGGAAACGGTGACCAGTTATCAGAACCAGGCTCTGACGCAAATGGTGCGTAAAGCGATGCCAAAAGCCACGGGCAGCGGCGATGAGCCGCTCTCCGGTGACAGCAAAGACTTCCTGGCGCAGCTTTCTCTGCCCGCGCGCCTTGCCAGCGAACAGAGCGGCGTGCCGCATCACCTGATTCTGGCACAGGCCGCGCTGGAGTCGGGCTGGGGCCAGCGTCAGATCCGCAAGGAAAACGGCGATCCGAGCTTCAACATCTTCGGCGTGAAGGCCACCTCCAGCTGGAAGGGGCCAACAACGGAGATCACGACCACCGAATACGAGAACGGTGCGGCGGTGAAGGTCAAAGCAAAATTCCGCGTCTACAGCTCCTACCTGGAAGCATTGTCCGACTACGTTGGCCTGCTGAGCCGCAATCCGCGTTATACCGCCGTTACGCAGGCGGCGACGGCGGAGCAGGGCGCTCAGGCCTTACAAAACGCGGGCTACGCGACTGACCCGAACTATGCGCGCAAGCTCACCAGCATGATCCAGCAGCTGAAATCCATGGGCGAGAAGGTCAGCAAAGCCTATAGCACAGATATTGAAAATCTGTTCTGAAAGTTCTCAAGTCCCGGTGGAGGTTGCCGATAACCTTCATCAGGACTCGTGTCTGAACGTATAAAAGGAACCCCCATGTCCAGTTTGATTAACAGCGCCATGAGTGGCCTCAGTGCCGCGCAGTCGGCACTCAATACCGTCAGTAATAATATTTCAAGCTATAACGTGGCAGGTTACACCCGCCAGACCACGGTGCTGGGTGCATCTAACAGCACGCTGACCGGCGGTGGCTGGGTGGGTAACGGGGTTTATGTCTCCGGTGTCCAGCGTGAGTATGACGCCTTCATCACCAACCAGCTGCGCGCCGCGCAGACGCAGAGCAGCGGTCTGACGACCCGCTATCAGCAGATGTCAAAAATTGACGATGTGCTCTCCGATACCACCAACTCGCTCTCCACCACCCTGCAGGATTTCTTTAAAAGCCTGCAAACCCTGGTGAGCAACGCGGAAGACCCGGCAGCACGTCAGACGGTGCTGGGTAAAGCGGGCGGTCTGGTCAATCAGTTCAAAACCAACGATCAGTATCTGCGTGACCAGGATACGCAGGTCAATACCGCGATTGGGACCAGCGTGTCTCAGATCAACAACTATGCCAAACAGATTGCGAACCTGAACGATCAGATCTCCCGTCTGACCGGCGTCGGTGCGGGCGCATCGCCTAACGATCTGCTCGACCAGCGCGATCAGCTCGTGACTGAACTGAACAAAATCGTGGGCGTGGAAGTCTCCGTGCAGGATAGCGGTACGTTTAACATCTCTCTCGGCAACGGTTACAGCCTGGTGCAGGGCAGTAAAGCCAGCCAGCTGGCGGCCGTGAAGTCCAGCGCCGATCCGGCTCGTACGACTATCGCCTACGTCGATGACGTGGCGGGTAATATTGAGATCCCCGAGAAATTTATCACCACCGGTTCTTTGGGCGGTTTACTGACCTTCCGCACGGAAGATCTGGATAAAGCCCGTAACACCCTGAACCAGATGGCGCTGGCCTTTGCCGATTCAATGAACACGCAGCATGAAGCCGGTTTTGATGCGAACGGTGATGCGGGCGGTAAGCTGTTCAACTTCGGTTCTCCGGCGGTCCTGTCCAACAGCAAGAACGGCGGCTCTGCCGTTGTTACGGCTTCTGTGGCGGACAGCAAACAGGTCCAGGCGACAGACTATAAGCTGCAGTTTAACGGCACTGACTGGACGGTCACCCGCACGTCAGACAAAACCAGCTTTACGATGAGCCCGGATGCCAGCGGCAATCTGTCGTTTGATGGCCTTAACGTCAACGTCAGCGGCACGGCAAATACCAAAGACAGCTTTACCGTGAAGCCTGTTTCCAACGTCATCATGAACATGGATCTCGCGATCAGCGACGAGTCCAAACTGGCGATGGCATCTGTGCAGAACGGCGGCGAAAGTGACAACCGTAACGGCCAGAAACTGCTCGATCTGCAAAACGGCAAAGTGGTGGGTGGAAATAAAACCTTCAACGATGCGTATGCCTCTCTCGTCAGTACCGTCGGTAGCTCAACGGCGTCACTGAAGGTGAGCAGCCAGACGAAAGCCAACGTGGAAACGCAGTTAATCAAGCAGCAGCAGACCATCTCTGGGGTAAACCTCGACGAAGAGTATGGCAATTTGCAGCGTTATCAGCAGTATTACCTGGCCAATGCCCAGGTGCTACAAACTGCCAGTACGCTCTTCGATGCAATTATCAACATTCGTTAAGGTTGAGGTGAACAATGCGTATTAGCACCCAGATGATGTACGAGCAGAACATGCGTGGGATCACCGATTCTCAGAGCAGATGGCTGAGCTACGGTGAGCAGATGTCCACCGGCAAGCGCGTCAATCGTCCTTCGGACGATCCTATCGCCGCGTCGCAGGCCATCGTTCTGTCACAGTCTCAGTCGCAAAACAGCCAGTTTGCGCTCGCGCGTACCTTTGCAACGCAGAAGGTCTCGCTGGAAGATAACGTGTTAACCCAGGTCAACACCGCGATCTCAAGCGTGCGCGAGAAGCTCGTTTATGCGTCAAACGGCACATTAAGCGATGATGACCGTCTTTCTCTGGCAACCGATATTCAGGGGATCCGCGATCAGCTGATGAACCTGGCCAACACGACGGATGGTAATGGTCGTTTTATCTTTGCGGGATACAAAACCGAGAGCGCACCGTTTGATGCCGCGACCGGGGATTACAACGGCGGCGCTGAGGCCATCACACAGCAGGTTGATACGGCGCGAAATATGACCATCAGCCATACCGGCCAGCAAATTTTCGAAAGCATTACCAGTAATGCGGAACAGCTGCCGGGCGGTGGATATGGCCAGACCAACATGTTCAAAATCCTGGATTCTGCTATTGCCTCGCTGAAGACACCGATTGAGAACGATCCGGCTGCCGCAACGGCGCAAAGCCAGGTGATTGCCAATGCGCAAATCGGCATCAAAAACTCCCAGAACAATGTCCTGACGGTCGTTGCGGATGTGGGAACCAAGATGAACGAGCTGGAAAAACTCGACACGCTGGGCGATGACCGCGCGCTGGGTCAGACCAAGCAGATGAGTGACCTGGTGGATGTTGACTGGAACGAAGCGATTTCCTCTTACACCATGCAGCAGGCTGCCTTGCAGGCGTCTTATAAAGCGTTTAGCGATATGCAGGGCATGTCTCTGTTCCAGCTGAACAAATAACATCTTGACCTCTTGGAACATGTCTTGAAACTGGGCATGTTTTACTGCCCAATCCGTCTGGATTGGGCATTTTTTTTATGCAACTTCTGCTGATGCGGAGGTGACTCGTGCGCTTTCTATCAGACGGATTGCCAGCGCAATGACGCCACAGACCGTCGCCAGCGCGACCACGCCCGTCCAGCCGGCCAGCGAGTAGATATAGCTGCCTAACGCGGAACCCAGCGCCATCCCGATAAAGACCACCGTAAAGAGCAGGGCGTTGAGACGACCGCGCGCCTGCGGTTCAAGGCTGTATACCAGGTTCTGGTGAGCGACCAGGCTGGACTGCAGCCCCAGGTCGAACCCGACGGCGGAGATGGCGATCAGAATCAGCTGTCCATGAACGCCCAGCGCGGGCATCAGGAACATCAGGGCGAATGAAGCGGTCACAAGAGCGGCACCAATCTGCGTGACTTTTCCTGCGCCCAGTTTGTCTGCCAGACCCCCTGCCAGCGGGGCAGCTAACGCACCGGCGGCACCTGCAATACCAAATCCTCCCGCTACAGCGCTACCCAGGTGATAGCGTTCCAGCAGCATGACCGCAAGCGTAGACCAGAAGGCGCTAAAGGCAATCGACAGAAAGCCCTGAGCCAGCGCCGCACGGCGCAGCGCCGGATAGCGACGCCACAGATGTTCCATTGAGCGCATCAGCGCGGGGTAGCTCAGCGTGGAGTGAATGGCAAAACGGGGAAGCACAAACCACATCATCACCCCGACGAACGCAATGCTCGCCGCCGCCAGCTGGTACATGACGCGCCAGCCAAACGCTTCGCCCACCACGCCGCTCACGGTTCTTGATAATAAGATACCCATCAGCAGCCCGGTCATTACCGTACCCACGGTTTTCCCCTGTTTACCTTCCGGCGCAAGGATGGCTGCGGCAGGGACGATATCCTGTGCCATGGTGGCGGCCATGCCGATGAGCAGGCTGGCCAGCAGCAGAGAGTGGATCTGCCCGGTCAGGCTACAGCCGAGAAGAAACAGCGCCAGCGCCGCACTTTTTATCAGGATTAACGTCCTGCGGTCGTGGCGATCGCCGAGCGGGAGCAGGAACAGGATCCCCAGGGCATATCCCGCCTGGGTGAGCGTTGGGACCAACCCCATTCCTTCGATACTCAGATGAAGGTCTGCGCCCATCAGCGGCAGCAGAGGCTGGGCATAATAGATAGATGCCACGCTGAAACCTGCACCGATCGCCAGCATTAAGATTACCCAGCGGCTCACGGCATGGGCGGCGGTTGTTGTGTTCATAAGATGTTCCTCATTCGTCGTGTGAGGCTATTTTTTATCAGTACGCCTTGCGACGGTAGCGGGCCCGGTGGTAAAACGCTTATACGTTAAACGTATAAGTGAAAATGCGATGAAAAGAGCTGAGCGTATAGACAGGGTGGAGCTAATGCGGACGTTTGTTCGTATTGTGGAGGCGGGATCCCTCTCTGCGGCGGCACGGCAGCTGGCTACTACCCAGGCCACGGTAAGCAGACGGTTACAGTCGCTGGAGACCATGCTGGGCGTGCGCCTGATATTGCGCACCACCCACACGACGCGGCTGACGGATGACGGCGAGCGCTGTTATCAGCACGCCCGTCGGGTGATTGACAGCTGGCTGGCGCTGGAAGATGAGGTGGGGCAGACGGAAGATGAGCCGGTAGGCGTGCTGCGGGTGCGCGCTCCTCACGCGTTTGGTCAGGACCAGCTTCTGAAACCCGTAACCGAGTTTTTGCAACGTTATCCGCAGCTTTCGATTGAGTGGATGCTCAACGATCGGTCGGCGGACTTCCTCGGCGACAACCTTGACTGTGCGATTCGGGTGGGCGTGGAAGTCGATCCGGCGACCGTGTCCGTGCTGCTGGCCGAAGTGCCGCGTTCGGTAGTGGCTTCTCCGGCGCTGCTGGCCCGTTTCCCGACGGTCAACACGCCGGAGGATTTGCAGCAGTTTCCCTGGATAGCGATTAGCTCTTTCTACCAGCGCCATGTGGAGCTTTTTCACGATGCATCATCCGCCACCGCGCGGATTGCTATTACGCCACGGCTGAGCACCGACAGCCTGTATGTCGCACGCAATACGGCGCTCACCGGGCTTGGCGTGGCGGTGGTATCCAGCTGGACGGTACAGGATGATATTCGGGAAGGGCGGCTGGTGCATTTGCTGCCAGAGTGGCAGCCAGCGGCGTTACCGGTGCATCTGGTTTACCCCTGGTCCCGCTATTATCCGGCACGCTTGCGGCGTTTTCTGGAGTTGATGCGGCAGGTCATGCCTGAGGTGACCGGAATGAGAAAGCCCGTGCAGCAGCCATAAAAAAAGCCGACCCGAAGGTCGGCTTTTTACTTTCAGCGTCGTTATTCGACAGACTGCGGACGCGTCGCCGGTGCAGTCGCCTGATGCGTTGCACTGTGGCCGCCTGCAGCGCCTTTACCGTCGAAGCTGAAGGCCGGGCGTACCCAGTCACTGTGACGCGGGGCTTCAGGCACGTAATCCGGTGCCGGGGCGCGCGTCATTGGTGCTGTCGCCACGTGGGCTGCGGCTGGTGCAGAAACAACCGGCTCAGGTTTTACCTCAGGCGCTTTCGCTTCTTCGACAACCGGTTCAACCTGAATCTCAACGTCCTGAACGACTTCTTCAGTGGTGGTTTCAACGAGGGTTTCTGCGGTGTCTTCCACTGCGGCTACAGGTTCAGCCTCTTCAGCGACTTCCTCAGCCACCACGGCATCTTCTTCGGCGATAAGCTGCGGTGCGGCATCAACCGGCGCGGCAATCACTTCTGGATGGGTGGTTTCAACTTCCACTGCGTGAGGTGCTTCAGCTTCAACAACCTCAGGTTCAACAACCTCAGGTTCAACCACGGTTGCCGCTTCAGTCACGACAGCTTCTACCGCGGCTGCTGGTGCAATCACCTCTTCGGTTACAGGCTGTTCTTCAACAACCTGCTCCGGGCGAGCAACCGGGTAGCGGATCCAGACTTTGCCGGAGGCCATTTCTGGCGAAGCACAGGCAATAGTCAGCGGCATTGGCGACTGAGTCGGGTAACGCTCGTCACGATAGCGACGACGGCGCTGGCCGCTGACGCGCAGATGACGTGGAGAACGACGTGAACGGCGCGGCATACCGGCGTTATCACGGTTTTCACCGTTATCATCCTGCTCAACGTTGTTTTCAACGACCGCTGGCAGGTCAACTTTTGCCACTTGTGTACCGGTTGCGATCTCGCTGGTTTCAACCGCGATAGCGCCTGACTCTTCGGTTGCTTCAGAGGCGAAGCGAACTTTCTGAGAAAGCTGGCGCTGCTTACGACGCGGCATAACCTGAGTACGTTCTTCCTGCTCGCCGTCCTGCTGTTCAACAGGCTCTTCGCGGTTCAGGTTTTTGACTTCCTGCTGTGCCTGACGCTTCTCGTCGTTACGGCGACGGCTGCGTTCACGGCGCGGCTGCTGGTCGTCACGCTGTTTGCTCTTCTCAGACTCATCGCCCGCCTGCTGGCGAATTTCACGATCTTCAACATTCGGCTGTTGTTTCTCGCGACGGTTGCGGCGGTTGTCTTCGCGTTGCTCACGGCCTTCGCCATTCTCAGAGCGGTTGTCACGGTTGTCACGACGCTCGCTGCGGTCATTGCGATCGCTGCGGTCGTTACGATCGCGGCGGTTGTTCTGACGCTTACGGCGGTCCTGCTGACGCTCTGGCTTGGCCGCTTTTGGCTCTTCTTTCGGCTGCTCTGGCTGAACTTCTTCTTCAGCAAACATCTTCTTCAGCGCGCCAAAGAAGCGGCTCAGCAGACCCGGCTGTGCCGGCTGGGCTTTTGCTACCGCGGCTTCTGGTTTCTGCGCTGCAGGTTTGGCAGCAGGTTTTTCCAGAGCCGCTTCCGGTGGTGCTTCAGGCATGATGAAGGTCGCTAACGCAGGCTGCTCTGGCAGTTTGCGCTCGGCTGGCTCTTCATCGGAAGGCAGGGACATCTCTTCTTCATGCAGCTTCGGCAGCAGGTAGCTGAGGGTGGTCGTCTCTTCGCCCTTACGCACGCGCAGCACGTGATAGTGTGGGGTCTGCATCTGGTCGTTTGGCACGATGATGCAGCGAACGCCACCCTGACGCGCTTCAATCGCACTTACCGCTGCACGTTTTTCGTTAAGCAGGTAAGAGGCAACGGGCACCGGCACAATGGCGTGAACCTCTTTGGTGTTCTCTTTCAGCGCTTCTTCTTCAATCAGACGCAGAATGGAGAGGGACAGCGATTCGTTATCACGCACGGTACCGGTGCCGGAGCAGCGCGGACAAACGTGATGGCTGGACTCGCCGAGAGACGGGCTCAGACGCTGACGGGACATCTCCAGCAGGCCAAAGCGTGAGATATGGCTAATCTGGATACGCGCCCTGTCCTGACGCACCGCTTCGCGCAGACGGTTTTCAACCGCACGCTGGTGGCGTACCGGGGTCATGTCGATGAAGTCGATAACAATCAGACCACCCAGGTCGCGCAGGCGGAGCTGGCGGGCGATTTCATCAGCGGCTTCGAGGTTAGTGTTGTAGGCGGTCTCTTCGATATCGCCACCGCGCGTTGCACGCGCGGAGTTGATGTCGATAGCGGTCAGCGCTTCAGTGGTATCGATAACGATAGAACCGCCGGATGGCAGACGCACTTCACGCTGGAAGGCGGACTCAATCTGGGATTCGATCTGATAGTGGCTGAACAGCGGGATTTCACCGGTGTACAGTTTAATTTTGCTTGTGAAATCCGGACGACCCAGCGCGGCGATGTGCTGGCGCGCCAGCTCAAGCACTTTCGGGTTATCGATCAGAATCTCACCGATGTCCTGACGCAGGTAATCACGGAAGGCACGCACGATAACGTTGCTTTCCTGATGGATCAGGAACGGAGCAGGGCGGCTTTCGGCTGCTTTCTGAATGGCTTCCCAGTGCTTCAGACGGAAGCTCAGGTCCCATTGCAGCGCTTCGGCTGATTTGCCAACGCCTGCGGTACGCACGATAAGCCCCATGCCATCAGGCAGTTCGAGGCTTGCCAGCGCTTCTTTTAGCTCGGTACGGTCATCACCTTCGATACGGCGAGAGATGCCACCCGCACGCGGGTTGTTAGGCATCAGCACCAGATAGCTCCCAGCCAGGCTGATAAAGGTGGTCAGTGCGGCACCTTTGTTGCCACGCTCTTCTTTATCAATCTGAACGATAACTTCCTGACCTTCACGCAGAACATCTTTGATGTTTGGGCGGCCATGGGCGTTGTAGTTTGCGGGGAAATATTCGCGGGCGATTTCTTTCAGAGGGAGGAAACCATGACGCTCAGCACCGTAATCGACAAATGCAGCTTCAAGGCTTGGTTCAATGCGGGTGATTTTACCTTTGTAAATGTTCGCTTTTTTCTGTTCGTGTCCAGGACTTTCGATATCCAGATCGTACAGGCGCTGCCCATCCACAAGGGCGACACGCAACTCTTCTTGCTGAGTTGCGTTGATTAACATTCTTTTCATCGTAACTTACTCGTTATTCTTACATTGACGACAAAGCTGCGGGCAAGGTGACGCTTTCCGGGGTATGAACCGATGGCCTCGTGTCTGTTCACGTCGCCAACCTCACGGTTGTCGCTCGCTTAAGAGGCGCAGAGTGTCGGTTGCCTGTGTTTCATACGGAAACACAGCGCAATTATCAGGGGAATTGCCTGGGTAGAACTCTCCAGAGAACAATCCTTATACCGGGAAGTACTGCAACCCGCAGCCCGCTAACTGCCTGAAAGATCAATACGTCTTACGCCATTGCTGCGTGGATGATCGGTCAGACAAAATTGGTCATTCCGTCAACATCCTTACTTAACCAGGATTTAACACGGAAAACAGCCTCATTATTCCACTGCTCGCCGGGTTATAGCAAGATGACTTTTACCAATTATCACCCGGTTACTCACAGTTTCTTCACTTCAGAATGGCGATTGGTTTAATAACCACCAAATCGGTTGCGCGAAACGGGGAGCTGGCCGGATAAAAGTAAATATAAGCATAGAAAAATGAGTGGCGCTAATGGCTGACGATATTTAGAATCGCCAACCATGAAAACAGAGACTCCAGCCGTAAAAATGGTTGCCATCGCCGAAGATGACGCGGGGCAACGTATCGATAACTTTTTGCGCACCCAGTTGAAAGGTGTACCAAAGAGCATGATTTACCGCATCCTGCGCAAGGGCGAGGTGCGGGTGAACAAAAAACGCGTGAAGCCTGAGTACAAACTCGAGGCGGGCGATGAAGTGCGTATTCCGCCGGTGCGCGTTGCGGAACGTGAAGAAGAGACCGTTTCACCGAAGCTACAGAAAGTGGCGGCCCTGAGCGATGTGATCCTTTACGAAGATGACCATATTCTGGTGCTCAATAAACCGTCAGGAACGGCTGTCCATGGCGGCAGCGGTCTGAGCTTCGGCGTGATTGAAGGACTGCGAGCCCTGCGCCCGGAAGCGCGTTTCCTTGAGCTGGTGCACCGTCTTGACCGTGACACCTCTGGCGTACTGCTGGTGGCGAAAAAGCGTTCTGCGCTGCGTTCTCTGCATGAACAGCTGCGTGAGAAAGGGATGCAGAAAGACTACCTGGCGCTGGTGCGCGGTCAGTGGCAGTCCCATGTAAAAGTGGTGCAGGCGCCGCTGCTGAAGAACATTCTGCAAAGCGGCGAACGTATTGTCCGCGTGAGCCAGGAAGGGAAACCGTCTGAGACGCGCTTTAAAGTTGAAGAGCGCTATGAGTTTGCCACGCTGGTGCGCTGCAGTCCGGTGACCGGTCGTACTCACCAGATCCGCGTGCATACGCAGTTCGCAGGGCACCCTATCGCCTTTGATGACCGCTATGGCGACCGCGAGTTTGATAAGCAGCTGGCGGGGACGGGGCTGTCGCGTCTGTTCCTGCATGCGGCAGCGCTGAAGTTTACCCATCCTAATACGGGGGAAGTCATCCGTATTGAAGCGCCGCTGGACGAGCAGTTGAAACGCTGTCTTAAGGTTCTGCGCGGCTAAGGTAAACGTAAAACGGCAACGAATGTTGTCGTTTTTAATGTTTGCTCCCTCTCCCTGTGGGAGAGGGCCGGGGTGAGGGCATCAGGCCGCAGTTTAGTAGGCCCATGCAAGCGAAGCGCCGCTGGGCAAAAGTCACATGGTCAGCGGATTACACTCTTCTCGCCTTAACATCTGACACAGGGCAATCAGCGGTAACCCCACCAGCGTGTTGGGATCGCGACCGTCCAGCTTGTCGAACAGCGCAATTCCCAATCCTTCACTTTTAAAGCTTCCTGCGCAGTTCAGCGGACGTTCCCGGCGCACATAATCCACGATCTCTTGCTCGCTGAGATGGCGGAAGTGTACGTCGAACGGCTCGCATTCGGTTTGCAGATGACCGGTGGCGGAGTTATAGAGTGCCAGGCCGGTATAAAAGGTCACGATAGTGCCTCGCGCTCGCAGAAGCTGCTGGCAGGCGTTCTCCTCCGTATGGGGCTTGCCGGTGATTTCGCCGCCCAGTACGCAAACCTGGTCGGAGCCTATAATCAAATGTGCGGGATAACGTGCGGCCAGCGACTGCGCTTTCTCCTTAGCAAGACGCATCACCAGATGACGCGGTGATTCGCCCGGCTGTGGCGTTTCATCAACCTCTGGCGCGGCGCATTCAAACGGGATCCCGAGCTTTTCCAGCATCGTTCGGCGGTAGGGAGAAGTGGAAGCAAGGACGAGATTTGGCATATTTTTATCACCAGATATAGCGTATCGATGCCAGCCATTTTAAACTACAGGCCGCAATGTGTGCGAATAATTGGCAAAAGGCAGCTCTGGTTGCCTTTTTCTTTGACTCTATGACGTTACAAAGTTAATATGCGCGCCCTATGCAAAAGGTAAAATTACCCCTGACTCTTGATCCGGTTCGTACGGCTCAAAAACGCCTCGATTACGAAGGTATCTATACTTCCGATCAGGCTGAGCGTATTGCCGAATCCGTAGTCAGTGTGGACAGTGATGTAGAATGCTCCATGTCGTTCGCTATCGACAACCAGCGTCTCGCCGTTTTAACCGGTGATGCAAAGGTGACGGTAACGCTCGAGTGTCAGCGTTGCGGGAAACCGTTTGTACAGCATGTTCACACAACGTATTGTTTCAGTCCCGTTCGTTCTGACGAACAGGCTGAAGCACTCCCGGAAGCGTATGAGCCGATTGAGGTTAACGAATTCGGTGAAATCGATCTTCTGGCTCTGGTTGAAGATGAAATCATCCTCACCTTGCCAGTAGTTCCGGTGCATGATTCTGAACACTGTGAAGTGTCCGAGGCGGACATGGTCTTTGGGGAACTGCCTGATGAAGCGCAAAAACCAAACCCATTTGCCGTATTAGCCAGCTTAAAGCGTAAGTAATTGAGGAGTAAGGTCCATGGCCGTACAACAGAATAAACCAACCCGTTCCAAACGTGGCATGCGTCGTTCCCATGACGCGCTGACCGCAGTTACCAGCCTGTCTGTAGACAAGACTTCTGGTGAGAAACACCTGCGTCACCACATCACCGCTGACGGTTTCTACCGCGGCCGCAAGGTTATCACTAAGTAATCACGCGCAAGCGTGATTAGGCTTAGTGAGGATTTCCCCGTGCAAACGGGGAATTTACCGAACCAGGCTGCGACGATACCTTGACACGTCTAACCCTGGCGTTAGATGTCATGGGGGGAGATTTTGGCCCTTCCGTGACAGTGCCTGCAGCATTGCAGGCACTGAATTCTAATTCGCAACTCACACTTCTTTTAGTCGGCAATCCCGACGCAATCACGCCATTACTCGCAAAAGCTGACTTTGAACAACGTTCGCGTCTGCAGATTATTCCTGCGCAGTCAGTTATTGCCAGTGATGCCCGACCCTCGCAGGCGATTCGCAATAGTCGTGGCAGCTCTATGCGGATAGCGCTGGAGCTGGTGAAAGAAGGGCGAGCTCAGGCTTGCGTCAGCGCGGGAAATACCGGCGCGCTGATGGGGCTGTCGAAATTGCTGCTCAAACCTATTGAAGGTATTGAGCGCCCTGCGCTGGTAACGGTGTTACCGCATCAGCAAAAGGGCAAGACGGTGGTGCTCGATTTGGGCGCTAACGTCGACTGTGATAGTACTATGCTGGCTCAGTTTGCCGTGATGGGATCGGTGCTGGCAGAAGAAGTTGTCGGGATCAACACTCCCCGTGTTGCGTTACTGAACATTGGTGAAGAAGAGACCAAAGGCCTGGACAGCATTCGCGAAGCAGCTGAATTGCTCAAACAGGTTCCCTCCATCAACTATATTGGTTATCTCGAAGCCAATGAGTTGTTGACGGGTAAAACGGATGTTCTGGTGTGCGATGGCTTCACCGGAAACGTCACGTTGAAGACCATGGAAGGGGTCGTACGCATGTTTCTTTCTCTGCTGAAATCTCAGGGAGAAGGCAAAAAAAGCGCCTGGTGGCTGATTTTATTGAAGCGTTGGTTACAAAAGAGCCTGACGCGGCGATTCAGTCACCTCAACCCCGACCAGTATAATGGCGCCTGTCTGTTAGGATTGCGCGGCATCGTGATTAAGAGTCATGGCGCCGCCAATCAGCGAGCATTTGCTGTCGCGATTGAACAGGCAGTGCAGGCGGTGCAGCGACAAGTCCCTCAGCGGATTGCCGCTCGCCTGGAATCTGTATTAGCTAAAAGTGACTGAGCGTACATGTATACGAAGATTTTAGGTACCGGCAGCTACCTGCCAAAACAAGTGCGTACCAACGCCGATCTGGAAAAAATGGTAGATACGTCTGACGAGTGGATTGTCACGCGCACAGGTATCCGTGAACGTCGTATTGCTGCGCCAGACGAAACCGTGTCGACCATGGGTTACGAAGCCGCACAGCGTGCTATCGAAATGGCGGGCATTGATAAAGAACAGATTGGTTTGATCGTGTTCGCCACGACGTCTGCCACGCATGCTTTCCCAAGCGCGGCATGCCAGGTGCAGAACATGCTCGGCATTAAAGGCTGTCCGGCGTTTGACGTCGCTGCCGCGTGCGCAGGCTTCACCTATGCGCTGAGCGTCGCCGATCAGTACGTGAAATCCGGTGCCGTTAAATACGCGCTGGTGATCGGTGCTGACGTGCTGGCGCGTACCTGCGATCCAACCGATCGTGGAACGATCATTATTTTTGGTGATGGTGCGGGTGCGGTGCTGCTGGGGCAGTCCGAAGAGCCAGGTATCATCTCTACGCATCTGCATGCTGATGGCAGCTATGGCGAACTGTTGACCCTGCCTAACGCCGATCGCGTTAATCCGGACAACTCGATTTACCTGACCATGGCAGGGAACGAGGTGTTCAAGGTGGCGGTAACCGAGCTTGCACACATCGTTGATGAAACGCTGGAAGCGAATAACCTTGAGCGTACCGCACTCGACTGGCTGGTGCCGCATCAGGCGAACCTGCGTATCATCAGCGCGACCGCGAAAAAGCTGGGCATGTCGATGGATAACGTTGTGGTGACGCTGGATCGTCACGGCAACACCTCTGCGGCGTCGGTACCGTGCGCATTTGATGAAGCGGTACGCGATGGACGAATCAAACGGGGCCAGCTGGTCTTGCTTGAAGCCTTCGGTGGCGGGTTCACCTGGGGTTCCGCGCTGGTTCGTTTCTAGTATAAGGAATAAAAAATGACGCAATTTGCTTTTGTGTTCCCGGGCCAGGGCTCTCAAACCGTTGGGATGTTGTCTGAAATGGCAGCACGCTATCCGGTAATTGAAGAGACTTTCCGTGAAGCTTCTGATGCACTGGGTTATGATTTATGGGCGCTGACCCAGCAGGGGCCGGCCGAAGAACTGAACAAAACCTGGCAGACCCAGCCAGCGCTGCTGACCGCGTCCGTTGCGCTGTGGCGTGTCTGGCAGCAGCAGGGCGGTAAAGCGCCAGCGCTGCTCGCGGGTCACAGCCTGGGTGAATACTCTGCGCTGGTGTGTGCCGGCGTGATCGCGTTTGCTGACGCGGTACGTCTGGTTGAACTGCGCGGTAAATTCATGCAGGAAGCGGTGCCGGAAGGCACGGGCGGCATGTCTGCCATCATCGGTCTGGATGATGCTGCAATTGCAAAAGCGTGTGAAGAATCTGCTGAAGGCCAGGTTGTCTCTCCGGTAAACTTCAACTCGCCGGGCCAGGTGGTTATTGCCGGTCATAAAGAAGCGGTTGAACGTGCGGGTGCGGCCTGTAAAGCAGCGGGTGCTAAGCGTGCGCTGCCGCTGCCGGTCAGCGTGCCGTCTCACTGTGCGCTGATGAAGCCTGCTGCCGAAAAACTGGCGGTTGAGCTGGAAAAAATTACGTTTAACGCACCGACGATTTCCGTTGTGAACAACGTCGATGTGAAATGCGAAACCACGCCGGAAGCGATCCGTGACGCGCTGGTTCGCCAGCTCTACAGCCCGGTACAGTGGACTAAAACCGTTGAGTTTATGGCCGCTCAGGGCGTTGAGCACCTGTATGAAGTCGGCCCAGGTAAAGTCCTCACCGGTCTGACAAAACGTATTGTTGACACCCTGACAGCCTCGGCGATTAACGAGCCGGAAGCGATGTCAGCGGCACTCTCGCAATAAAAGAGGAATACCATGAGTTTTGAAGGAAAAATCGCCCTGGTCACTGGCGCAAGCCGCGGTATCGGGCGTGCAATTGCTGAAACACTGGTTGCGCGCGGCGCGAAGGTGATTGGTACAGCAACCAGCGAGAATGGCGCTCAGGCCATCAGCGAGTATCTGGGTGCAAATGGTAAAGGTCTGGTACTGAATGTGACCGAACCTGCATCTATCGAATCTGTTCTGGAAAATATTCGCGCAGAGTTTGGTGAAGTGGATATTCTGGTAAACAATGCCGGGATCACTCGCGATAACCTGTTAATGCGAATGAAAGACGACGAGTGGAACGATATCATCGAAACCAACCTGTCATCTGTATTCCGTCTGTCAAAAGCGGTAATGCGCGCTATGATGAAAAAGCGTCATGGACGTATTATCACTGTCGGTTCTGTGGTTGGTACCATGGGAAATGCTGGTCAGGCTAACTACGCTGCGGCGAAAGCAGGTCTGATTGGTTTCAGTAAGTCGCTGGCGCGTGAAGTCGCGTCCCGCGGTATTACGGTAAACGTTGTTGCTCCGGGCTTTATTGAAACGGACATGACGCGTGCGCTGACTGATGAGCAGCGTGCGGGTACGCTGGCGGCAGTTCCGGCGGGTCGTCTTGGCGACCCTAAAGAAATCGCCAGTGCGGTTGCATTTTTAGCCTCTGACGAAGCGGGTTACATCACTGGTGAGACCCTCCACGTCAACGGCGGGATGTATATGGTTTAACCACGAGATACACTAAATCATTCTGGTTGGATCAAGGCGGCAAGACCGAGAAGCCTGGGAGCATAGATTACTATGTGACCGGGATTAGAGGGCGCAGCCAACGCAGAGGCAGCCTGGATGATGACGTGTAGAAAAATATTTGCGTTATTAGGGCAAATGGCCTCAAAATAACGTAAAATCGTGGTACGAACTGCCGGGATTTAGTTGCAAATTTTTCAACATTTTATACACTACGAAAACCATCGCGAAAGCGAGTTTTGATAGGAAATTTAAGAGTATGAGCACTATCGAAGAACGCGTTAAGAAAATTATCGGCGAACAGCTGGGCGTTAAGCAGGAAGAAGTTGTGAACTCCGCTTCCTTCGTTGAAGACCTGGGCGCAGATTCTCTTGACACCGTTGAGCTGGTAATGGCTCTGGAAGAAGAGTTTGATACTGAGATTCCGGACGAAGAAGCTGAGAAGATCACCACCGTTCAGGCTGCCATTGATTACATCAACGGTCACCAGGCGTAAGTGAACATCTCCAGGCGGTCATTCGACCGCCTGAGTTTTATCTTTTTTAGTCCCACGAATCTCTTTTTTTATCCCTCCCTGGAGGACAAACGTGTCTAAGCGTCGTGTAGTTGTGACCGGACTTGGCATGTTGTCTCCTGTCGGCAATACCGTAGAGTCCACCTGGAAAGCTCTCCTTGCCGGTCAGAGCGGCATCAGCCTAATCGACCATTTCGATACTAGCGCCTATGCAACGAAATTTGCTGGCTTAGTAAAGGATTTTAACTGTGAAGAGATCATCTCGCGCAAAGAACAGCGCAAGATGGATGCCTTCATTCAATATGGAATTGTCGCTGGCGTTCAGGCCATGCAGGATTCTGGCCTTGTGATTACGGAAGAGAACGCAACCCGTATTGGCGCCGCTATCGGCTCCGGGATTGGCGGTCTTGGCCTGATCGAGGAAAACCATACATCTCTGATGAATGGCGGCCCGCGTAAGATCAGCCCGTTCTTCGTTCCGTCCACGATTGTTAACATGGTGGCGGGTCACCTGACCATCATGTTCGGCCTGCGTGGGCCAAGCATTTCTATCGCGACTGCCTGTACGTCTGGCGTACATAACATCGGCCAGGCCGCGCGCATTATTGCGTACGGCGATGCAGATGCTATGGTTGCGGGCGGTGCTGAAAAAGCCAGTACCCCACTGGGTGTCGGCGGTTTTGGTGCGGCGCGTGCGCTGTCTACCCGCAATGATAACCCGCAGGCGGCGAGCCGTCCGTGGGATAAAGACCGTGACGGCTTCGTGCTGGGCGACGGGGCGGGCATGATCGTACTGGAAGAGTACGAACACGCGAAAAAACGCGGCGCGAAAATTTATGCTGAAATCGTTGGTTTCGGCATGAGCAGCGATGCTTACCACATGACGTCTCCTCCTGAGAACGGCGCGGGTGCTGCGCTGGCGATGGAAAACGCGATTCGTGATGCGGGTATTACCCCAGCACAAATTGGCTACGTGAACGCGCACGGTACTTCTACACCTGCAGGCGATAAAGCTGAAGCTCAGGCGGTTAAGTCTATCTTCGGCGAATCTGCCAGCCGCGTAATGGTGAGCTCCACCAAGTCCATGACCGGTCACCTGTTGGGTGCGGCGGGTGCAGTAGAGTCAATCTACTCCATCCTTGCGCTGCGCGATCAGGCTGTTCCGCCAACCATCAACCTGGATAACCCGGATGAAGGTTGCGATCTGGACTTCGTTCCTCACGAAGCGCGTCAGGTTAGCGGTATGGAGTACACCCTGTGTAACTCCTTCGGCTTCGGCGGCACCAACGGTTCTCTGATCTTCAAAAAGATCTGATCCTGACGTCCCGATAGCTTTTAAAAAGGTCCGCTTGCCGGGCCTTTTTTATTAAGCCTAATCTTCTTGTCGGCTGCATGACATCCTGCCAGACTAAATGCCCACGCATAAGGAGCCACCATGTTTTTAATCAATGGCCTTGAGCAGGACACGCTGCCTGCCAGCGACAGGGCGATACAGTTTGGTGATGGTTGCTTTACGACGGCGCGCATTCTGGACGGCGATGTCTGCCTGCTGGAGGCGCACATTCGACGCCTGCAGCATGGCTGTGAAAAGCTCATGATCCCCTTTACGCACTGGGACACGTTGCGACAGGAAATGTGCCAGTTGGCAACCGGGAAGGACAGCGGCGTACTCAAAGTCATCATCAGCCGCGGCAGTGGTGGCCGGGGTTACAGCGCCGCATCGTGTATCAACCCTACGCGTATTCTCTCCGTTTCTGCTTATCCCGCGCATTACACTCGCTGGCGAGAAGACGGCATCACGCTGACGCTGAGCCCAGTACGACTGGGACGAAACCCGATGTTGGCCGGGCTTAAGCATCTCAACCGCCTCGAGCAGGTGCTCATTCGTACTCATCTTGAACAGACGGACGCCGATGAGGCGCTGGTTCTTGACAGCGAAGGGTTCATTACGGAATGCTGTGCGGCTAATTTACTCTGGCGGCAGGGGGAAGAGGTGTTCACTCCGTCGCTGGAACACGCTGGCGTAAATGGGTTAATGCGTCAGTTTTGTCTGCAACAGCTGGCACGCTCTGACTTTCGCGTTGTCGAAGTTAGCGCAGGAGAAGCGGCGCTACAGACCGCCGATGAAGTCATCATCTGCAATGCGCTGATGCCTGTTGTACCCGTCCGTGCGTATGGCCAACAACGCTGGTCTTCGCGCGAGCTGTTTCAGTTTTTAGCCCCGATATGTGAGCAAACCAGATAGTCATGAAAAAAATGTTGCGCTTTGTCCTTATCCTCATCGTCGCGCTGGGCGTCGCCGGCGGAGCAGGCGTATGGAAAGTTCGCCAGCTGGCGAACAGCAAGATCCTGGTTAAAGACGAAACGATCTTTACCCTGAAAGCGGGAACCGGCCGTCAGGCGCTTGGGGAACAGCTCTATGGCGACAAGATTATCAATCGTCCACGCGTATTCCAGTGGCTATTGCGCGTGGAACCTGAGCTGTCACATTTCAAAGCCGGTACCTATCGCTTTACGTCGGGAATGACCGTCAGAGAGATGCTGCAGCTGCTGGAAAGCGGTAAAGAAGCCCAGTTCCCCCTGCGGTTTGTGGAAGGGATGCGCCTGAGTGATTACCTCAAACAGCTGCGTGACGCGCCGTATATCAAACATACGTTAAAAGACGATAGCTATCAGACGGTGGCAGAAGCGCTGAAGCTTGAACATCCGGAATGGGTGGAAGGCTGGTTCTGGCCAGACACCTGGATGTACACGGCAGGCACGACCGATGTGGCTATCCTGAAGCGGGCGCACAAAAAAATGGTTGCCGCCGTAGATGCCGCCTGGGAAGGGCGGATGGAAGGATTGCCTTACAGCGATCCGAACCAGTTCGTCACCATGGCCTCGATCATCGAGAAAGAGACGGCCATCGCTGCTGAGCGCGATCGGGTGGCGTCAGTATTTATCAACCGTCTGCGCATCGGCATGCGTCTGCAAACCGACCCTACCGTAATCTACGGCATGGGTGAGAGCTATACCGGCAAGATCTCAAGAAAAGATCTGGAGACGCCAACGGCGTATAATACCTACGTGATTAGCGGTTTACCGCCGGGCCCGATTGCCACGCCGAGCGAGGCGTCGCTCAAAGCCGCCGCGCATCCGGCTAAAACACCGTATCTCTATTTTGTGGCTGATGGAAAAGGGGGGCATACCTTTAACACCAACCTTGCCAGCCACAATCGCTCTGTTCAGGACTATCTGAAGGCACTTAAGGAAAAAAATGCGCAGTAAATACATTGTCATTGAGGGACTCGAAGGGGCGGGTAAAACCACCGCCCGCAACGTGGTGGTGGATACGCTCAAAGCGCTTGGCGTGGCGGACATGGTATTTACCCGCGAGCCGGGCGGCACGCAGCTGGCTGAAAAGTTGCGCAGCCTGGTACTGGATATCAAATCCGTCGGCGACGAAGTTATCACTGACAAAGCCGAAGTGCTGATGTTCTACGCGGCGCGCGTTCAGCTGGTTGAGACGGTGATCAAACCCGCGCTGGCCGAGGGCAAGTGGGTGATCGGCGACCGTCACGATCTGTCGACTCAGGCGTATCAGGGCGGAGGACGCGGCATCGACCAGACAATGCTTGCCACGCTGCGTAATGCCGTACTGGGTGATTTTCGCCCCGACCTGACGCTCTATCTGGATGTGACCCCGGAAGTGGGTCTCAAACGTGCCCGCGCGCGCGGCGAGCTGGACCGCATTGAACAAGAGTCGTTTGATTTCTTTAACCGCACCCGTGCGCGCTATCTTGAACTGGCCGCACAGGACAGCTCAATTTGTACCATCGATGCGACGCAGTCTCTGGACGACGTTACGCGCGACATTCAGCACACCATTACGCAGTGGGTGCAGGAGCAGCAGGCATGAAATGGTATCCATGGTTGCGCCCACACTTTGAACAGCTGATCGGCAGCTATCAGGCGGGTCGGGGGCATCATGCGTTACTGATTCAGGCGTTGCCAGGAATGGGTGATGATGCGTTGATTTATGCCATCACCCGTTTTCTGATGTGTCAGCAGCCGGAAGGGCACAAGAGCTGTGGTAAATGCCGTGGCTGCCAGCTGATGCAGGCGGGCACGCATCCTGACTACTACACCCTTGAGCCTGAGAAGGGCAAAAGCGCGCTCGGTATCGATGCCGTGCGTGAAGTCAGTGAAAAATTGTATGAACACGCGCGACTGGGCGGCGCTAAAGTGGTCTGGCTTAAAGACGCCACGCTGCTTACCGAGGCGGCGGCTAACGCCCTGCTTAAAACCCTGGAAGAGCCGCCGGTTAAAACGTGGTTTTTCCTCTCATGCCGTGACCCGGGACGATTACTGGCAACGTTGCGTAGCCGTTGTCGTCTTCATCACCTTGCAGTACCTCAGGAATCGTGGGCGCTGAGCTGGCTTGAACGAGAGGTGACAACGTCACCTGAGAGTGCGCTGTCCGCCTTGCGCCTGAGCAGCGGCGCGCCCGCGGCGGCGCTGGCACTACTGCAGCCTGACGTCTGGTCAGAGCGAGAAACGCTCTGCCGGGCCCTGGATGTCTCACTGAACAGTCAGGACTGGCTAAGTTTACTGCCTGCGCTTAACAGCGATCGGGCCGTTGATCGTCTGCACTGGCTGGCCTCCCTACTGCTGGATGCGCTCAAAATCCAGCAAGGTGCAACGCTTCTGACTAACCCGGACGCGTTGCCGCTGGTGAATACGCTGGCGAACCGGCTCTCAGGGACGGTTCTTCACGCGATGCTCCATGACATCTGCCAGAGCCGTGAACAGCTTTTAACCGTAACGGGTCTTAATCGCGAGCTTTTACTGACCGACCAGTTACTGCGTATCGAACATTACCTGCAACCCGGCGTCACACCGCCTGTTTTCCATCTCTGAGAGAGACATTATGTTTTTAGTCGACTCACACTGCCATCTTGATGGCCTGGATTATCAATCCCTGCATAAAAACGTGGATGACGTGCTGGCAAAAGCCGCTGCCCGCGATGTGAAATTCTGTCTTGCGGTGGCGACGACGCTGCCGGGCTACCGCTCCATGCGTGAGCTGGTGGGCGTTCGCGATAACGTGGTGTTCTCCTGCGGCGTGCATCCGTTGAATCAGGACGAGGCCTACGACGTTGAGGATCTGCGCCGACTGGCAGCAGAAGAGGGCGTTGTGGCGATGGGCGAGACCGGGCTGGACTATTTTTACACGCCGGAAACCAAACCGCGCCAGCAGGAGTCCTTCCGCAACCATATTCGCATTGGTCGGGAACTGAATAAGCCGGTTATCGTCCACACCCGCGATGCGCGTGCGGATACCCTGGCTATCCTCCGGGAAGAAAACGTGACGGATTGCGGTGGCGTACTACACTGTTTCACAGAAGACAGAGAAACGGCGGGGAAGCTGCTTGATTTGGGGTTTTATATCTCGTTTTCGGGGATCGTGACGTTCCGTAACGCTGAGCAGCTGCGTGATGCTGCACGTTATGTTCCGCTCGATCGCATTCTGGTGGAGACGGATTCTCCGTACCTGGCACCGGTACCGCATCGCGGTAAAGAGAACCAGCCCGCTATGACGAGAGATGTGGCTGAGTACATGGCCGTACTGAAGGGCGTCAGCATCGATGAGCTGGCCCGCGTGACGACGGAAAACTTCTCCACGCTGTTCCATATCGACCCCGCCCGCCTGCAATCTGTTTGATACACCTGTTTTTTTTAGGCTCGTAATTAATAAGTAAAGCGAGTAAAGTTCACCGCCTCATTTGGGGCGGTGAGTGTGTATTTAGACACATCCGGACATGCTTTTTGTAAATAACTGAAAGTTTTTCGACCGCCTTAAGCTGAAACGTGATAGCCGTCAAACAAACTCAGAGGGAATTATTTTACTCTGTGTAATAAATAAAGGGCGCTTAGATGTCCTGTCCACGGCACGGTACTCCCCCCGGGCCAATGCGTGAAAGCGTAAAAAAAAGCACAAATACTCAGGAGCACTCTCAATTATGTTTAAGAATGCATTTGCTAACCTGCAAAAGGTCGGTAAATCGCTGATGCTGCCAGTATCCGTACTGCCTATCGCAGGTATCCTGCTGGGTGTCGGTTCTGCTAACTTCAGCTGGCTGCCAGCCGTAGTGTCCCACGTGATGGCCGAAGCAGGCGGTTCTGTCTTTGCTAACATGCCACTGATCTTCGCGATCGGTGTGGCTCTGGGCTTCACCAATAACGACGGCGTTTCTGCGCTGGCTGCAGTGGTTGCCTACGGCATCATGGTGAAAACCATGGCTGTGGTTGCGCCGCTGGTTCTGCATTTACCGGCAGAAGAGATCGCCGCGAAACACCTGGTGGACACCGGTGTTCTGGGCGGTATCATCTCCGGTGCGATTGCAGCGTATATGTTTAACCGCTTCTATCGCATCAAGCTGCCTGAGTATCTGGGCTTCTTCGCGGGCAAGCGTTTCGTTCCGATCATCTCTGGTCTGGCAGCGATTTTCACTGGCGTGATCCTGTCCTTCATCTGGCCACCAATCGGCTCTGCTATCCAGACCTTCTCTCAGTGGGCTGCTTACCAGAACCCGGTTGTGGCGTTTGGTATCTACGGCTTCATCGAGCGTTGCCTGGTACCATTCGGTCTGCACCACATCTGGAACGTTCCATTCCAGATGCAGATTGGTGAATTCACCAACGCAGCAGGTCAGGTATTCCACGGCGATATCCCACGTTACATGGCGGGCGACCCAACTGCAGGTAAACTGTCTGGTGGCTTCCTGTTCAAAATGTACGGTCTGCCAGCAGCTGCGATTGCTATCTGGCACTCTGCTAAGCCAGAGAACCGTGCAAAAGTGGGCGGTATCATGATCTCCGCAGCGCTGACCTCGTTCCTGACCGGTATCACCGAGCCGATCGAGTTCTCCTTCATGTTCGTTGCGCCGATCCTGTACGTTATCCACGCGATTCTGGCGGGCCTGGCGTTCCCAATCTGTATCCTGCTGGGTATGCGTGACGGTACGTCCTTCTCTCACGGTCTGATCGACTTCATCGTTCTGTCCGGTAACAGCAGCAAACTGTGGCTGTTCCCAATCGTGGGTGCGTGCTATGCCGTTGTTTACTACACCATCTTCCGCGTGCTGATTAAAGCACTGGACCTGAAAACTCCGGGTCGTGAAGATGCGACAGAAGACAGCAAAGCTGGCGCTACCAGCGAAATGGCTCCGGCACTGGTCGCAGCGTTCGGCGGTAAAGAGAACATCACTAACCTGGACGCGTGCATCACTCGTCTGCGTGTGAGCGTTGCCGACGTGGCGAAAGTAGACCAGCCGGGTCTGAAAAAACTGGGCGCAGCGGGCGTAGTTGTTGCAGGTTCTGGTGTACAGGCAATCTTCGGTACCAAATCCGATAACCTGAAAACCGAAATGGATGAGTACATCCGCAGCAACTAAGTTGTGACCTGGGGAGACTAAGGCAGCCGAATGGCTGCCTTTTTTATTTGTGTCTTAAAAAACGCCACTGAGACGCGAGAGCGGTCACTCTTCAGTCAGCTGGTGAACATTCAGGAAAGAAATCGAGGGAGGAGGTTGAAAGGACAGGAGAAACTCGCTCATACTCTTGGATTGTGTCACACACCGATCCCGGGAGTGTGTTTACAGCGGACGCATTGCGCCAGATTAAACAAAAAAGGAAAAGGTCATGGCTGAAGAAACGATTTTCAGTAAAATTATCCGCCGCGAAATTCCGTCAGATATCGTCTATCAGGATGAACTGGTGACGGCTTTCCGGGACATTTCCCCTCAGGCTCCGACGCACATCCTTATCATTCCCAATATTCTGATTCCGACTGTAAACGACGTAAAAACCGAGCACGAAGTGGCGTTAGGTCGTATGCTGACGGTGGCTGCCAAAATCGCTGAACAGGAAGGGATTGCAGAAGACGGTTACCGTCTGATCATGAACTGCAACCGCCATGGTGGCCAGGAAGTTTATCATATTCACATGCATCTGCTGGGTGGACGTCCTCTGGGGCCGATGCTGGCACATAAAGGTCTTTGACATGCTGAAAGGGCGTATTGCAGCGCTGGTAATGGCGATGATGATTGTGGGGTGCAGCTCGCGTCCGGCGATCCCCGTGAATGATGAACAGACGCTGGTCATGGAATCCTCCGTGCTTGCCGCGGGCATCACGGCGCAACAGCCTGCGTTGACCATCAGTGAAATCAACTCATCAGCCTCCTCTACGCTCTTTAATGAAAGACATGAACCAGTGACGGTCCACTACCGTTTTTTCTGGTATGACGTAAGAGGTCTTGAAATGCATCCGCTGGAGGCGCCGCGCAGCGTCACCATTCCGGCCAGGTCGTCGGTAACGCTCTATGGCAGCGCCAACTATCTGGGTGCGCATAAGGTGAGACTTTATCTTTATCTCTGAGGGGTGAACCTTGATTAAAAATTTGAGCCGCTATGCGCTCGTGACAGCTTTCGCTCTGTTTCTTGCAGGGTGTGTGACCCGAACTGAACAGCCTGCGCCTGTGGAAGAGGCTAAACCGGGTACTGAACAGCCGACATCGCCAACGCAGCAGCAGCCAACCGTGCCATCTGTACCGTCTATTCCGGCGCAGCCAGGCCCGATTGAACATCCGGACCAGACGTCACAGCCCACGCCGCGCGTGCGCCATTACGACTGGAACGGGGCGATGCAGCCGATGGTAGGCAAAATGCTGCAGGCGCAGGGCGTGACGGCGGGCAGCGTATTGCTGGTCGACAGCGTGAACAACCGTACCAACGGTTCGCTGAACGCGGGTGAAGCCACGGAAACCCTGCGCAATGCTCTGGCTAACAACGGCAAGTTTACGCTGGTCTCGGCTCAGCAGCTCGCCGTCGCCAAACAGCAGCTGGGCCTGTCGCCGCAGGATAGCCTCGGTACCCGCAGCAAGGCGATCGGCATTGCCCGTAACGTTGGCGCGCAGTATGTGCTTTACTCTAACGCCACCGGTAACGTGAATACCCCAGCCCTGCAGATGCAGCTGATGCTGGTTCAGACAGGCGAAATTATCTGGTCAGGTAAAGGTGCGGTTACGCAACAATGACGGCACGCGTGAAGAGATTCTGACGCGCTATTTTCCTCAGTACCGCCTTATCGCGCCGCAGGCCCATTCCGGGCTTGGCGGCGCGAGTTGCATTATAGAACAGGGCGAACGACGTCTGGTCTTGCGGCAAAATCACGACCCCGACGCGCCTGCCTCCCATTTCCGTCGTCAGTTTCGTGCCCTGAGACGTCTTCCGGCGGATCTCGTACCTGCCCCTCGTTTTTTCAGACAGGGCTGGATGGCCGTCGACTATCTGGAAGGTGAAGTTAAAAGCGCGCTGCCGGACACGCCGGAGCTTGCGGCGGTGCTGTATCATCTGCACCGGCAGCCACGTCTGGGATGGCGAATTACGTTATTCCCACTGCTGGAACATTACTGGCAGCAAGCCCTGCCTGACAGGCGTACTCCAGTGTGGCTGGCACTTCTCAGGCGGTTGCGTAAAACGGGCGAGCCGCAGCCGATTCGGCTCACGCCGCTGCATATGGATGTTCATGCCGGGAATATTGTTCATACGCCAGCGGGGATCAGGCTTATCGACTGGGAGTATGCCGGAGATGGCGATGTGGCGCTGGAGCTGGCGGCCGTCTGGACGGAAAGTGAAGCCGCGCGGCAGATGCTCATCAGGGAATACGCCCGGGTAGCGCATATTGACCCCGACGCGCTGAGGCGTCAGGTCAGGCGCTGGCGACCCTGGGTCATCATGTTAATGGCTGGCTGGTTTGAAATGCGCTATCGGCAGTCCAGAGACAAACAATTTATTGCGCTGGCAGACGATGCCTGGCGTCAGTTACAACCTAAAGGATAAGAGAGGTGGATGTGGGTCCAGTCATGTTGGATGTAGAAGGGTTTGAGCTGGATGCGGAGGAGCGTGAAATTCTGGCGCATCCGCTGGTGGGTGGCCTGATCCTGTTTACCCGCAACTATCACGATCCGGCGCAGCTGCGTGAGCTGGTGCGTCAGATCCGCGCCGCGTCGCGTAACCATCTGGTGGTGGCCGTCGATCAGGAAGGCGGGCGCGTGCAGCGTTTTCGCGACGGTTTTACCCGTCTCCCGGCAGCCCAGTCATTCGCTGCACTGCTCGGCACGGAAGAGGGTGGAAAACTGGCGCAGGAGGCCGGCTGGCTGATGGCCAGCGAAATGATTGCTATGGATATCGACATCAGCTTTGCACCGGTGCTGGATGTAGGGCATATCAGCGCTGCCATTGGAGAGCGCTCATACCATGAAGACCCGCGTATTGCGCTGGCAATGGCGACCCGGTTCATCGACGGCATGCACGACGCAGGCATGAAAACCACCGGGAAACACTTCCCGGGTCACGGGGCGGTGACGGCGGATTCTCACAAAGAGACCCCGCGCGATCCGCGCCCGGAAGCGGAAATTCGCGCCAAAGATATGTCGGTTTTCCAGTCGCTTATCACCGATAACAAGCTTGATGCCATTATGCCCGCGCACGTGATTTACAGCGACGTCGACCCGCGTCCTGCCAGCGGTTCTCCGCACTGGCTGAAAACCGTCCTGCGTCAGGAACTGGGCTTCAACGGCGTGATTTTCTCTGACGATTTGTCGATGGAAGGGGCCGCGATCATGGGCAGCTACGCTGAACGCGGTCAGGCATCGCTGGATGCGGGTTGCGATATGATCCTGGTCTGCAATAATCGTAAAGGTGCCGTTAGCGTGCTGGATAACCTGTCGCCGATCAATGCAGAGCGTGTTACACAATTGTATCATAAAGGTTCATTTAGCCGTCAGGAGCTGATGGATTCGGCGCGCTGGAAGACGGTCAACGCCCGGCTTGAAGACCTGAATGAGCGCTGGCAGGCACATAAAGCCAGCCTGTAAACCCTCCCGGAAGGCGTAGCGTGGTGAGAAGACGATGATCATCTATTTACACGGTTTTGACTCAAACAGTCCTGGCAATCATGAGAAGGTGCTGCAGCTGCAGTTTATCGATCCGGATGTACGGTTGATCAGCTACAGCACGCGCCATCCGAAGCATGATATGCAGCATCTGCTCAAAGAGGTGGACAAGATGTTGCAGCTCAACGTCGACGATCGCCCGTTGATTTGCGGCGTGGGGCTGGGCGGCTACTGGGCGGAGCGAATTGGCTTCCTGTGCGATATTCGCCAGGTGGTGTTCAATCCTAACCTGTTCCCGAACGAGAACATGGAAGGCAAAATTGACCGCCCGGAAGAGTATGTCGATATTGCGACCAAGTGCGTCAGCAATTTTCGTGAGAAAAACCGCGACCGCTGCCTGGTGATCCTTTCCCGTAATGATGAAGCGCTCAACACCCATCGGGCAGCAGAGCTCCTGCATCATTACTATGAGATCGTCTGGGACGAAGAACAGACCCACAAGTTCAAAAACATCTCTCCGCATCTGCAGCGTATCAAAGCGTTTAAAACGCTGGGTTAATCAATTACCCGCATGCATCAAAGCCCGGCCGCGAAAGCGTACCGGGCTTTCTTTTTGACCAGAATTGTCTACTTTTAAGCCATCAAAACTTGATGCATATCAATTTTGGTATGACCAATGCGCCTGACGTGGTATTCTCAATGCACCTGAATGGTTTCAGTGCTGTAACCTGTTGTTAATTAAGGGTTATTTTTATAACTTTTAATTAACAATTGGTTAATAATTTGAGGGGGTCACGTTGACTACGCCATTGAAAAAGATAGTGATTGTAGGCGGTGGTGCTGGCGGGCTGGAGCTGGCTACACAGCTGGGCAAGAAGCTGGGTCGCGGTAAAAAAGCCAAAATTACGCTGGTGGATCGTAACCACAGCCATCTGTGGAAACCGCTGCTGCACGAAGTGGCGACCGGTTCTCTGGATGAGGGCGTGGACGCGCTCAGCTATCTGGCGCACGCGCGCAACCATCATTTCCAGTTCCAGCTGGGCTCGGTGGTGGACATCAACCGTGAAAGCAAAACCATCACCCTGGCAGAGCTGCGCGATGAAAAAGGGGAGCTACTGGTTCCCGAGCGTAAACTGGCGTACGACACGCTGGTCATGGCGCTGGGCAGTACCTCCAACGACTTCAACACGCCGGGCGTGAAAGAGCACTGTATCTTCCTCGATAACCCGCACCAGGCGCGTCGTTTCCATCAGGAAATGCTGAACCTGTTCCTGAAGTACACCAGCAATATGGGTGCGAACGGTAAGGTGAATATCGCCATTGTCGGCGGCGGCGCGACGGGCGTTGAGCTGTCAGCGGAGCTGCACAATGCGGTGAAGCAGCTGCACAGCTACGGTTACAAAGGGTTAACTAACGAAGCGCTGAACGTCACGCTGGTTGAAGCCGGTGAACGTATCCTGCCTGCGCTGCCTCCGCGTATTTCCGGTGCGGCGCACAATGAGCTCACCAAGCTGGGCGTGCGGGTGCTGACGCAGACCATGGTGACCAGCGCCGACGAAGGCGGCCTGCACACCAAAGACGGCGAGTATATCAAAGCGGATCTGATGGTCTGGGCGGCTGGTATCAAAGCGCCTGACTTTATGAAAGAGATCGGCGGTCTGGAAACCAACCGCATTAACCAGCTGGTGACGGAGCCAACGCTACAAACCACGCGCGATCCTGAAATCTTTGCCATCGGTGACTGTGCCTCCTGCGCGCGTCCTGAAGGTGGATTCGTGCCGCCGCGCGCGCAGGCCGCTCACCAGATGGCAAGCCTGGTGCTGCACAACATTCTGGCGCAGTACAAAGGCAAGCCAATGAAAGCCTATGTCTACAAAGACCACGGTTCACTGGTGTCGCTGTCAAACTTCTCTACCGTCGGCAGCCTGATGGGCAACCTGATGCGCGGCTCAATGATGGTAGAAGGGCGCATTGCCCGCTTCGTGTATATCTCCCTGTACCGCATGCACCAGATTGCGCTGCACGGCTACTTCAAAACCGGGCTGATGATGCTGGTGGGCAGAATCAACCGCGTGATCCGTCCGCGTCTGAAGTTGCACTAATCTTTCACTCCCTCCGGGCCCTCCGGAGGGAGTTTTTAGCATTTCATGCTGTAGATCACAGTTTGACTGCTTAAGAGTTCTCCTAAATACAATATATCTCCTCTCAACGCCCCTTTTTTGATCCTTTATCTTATTGGCGAAGCCGTGCCTCCATTGCAAAATTGTTACCAATAGCAACAAAGGAGGAAGTCCCGTGAATAAATCAATGTTGGCGGGTATAGGGATTGGCGTCGCGGCTGCGTTAGGTGTGGCTGCCGTTGCCAGTCTCAACGTATTAGATCGCGGCCCGCAGTATGCACAGGTGGTTTCTGCTACACCGATTAAAGAAACCGTAAAAACGCCTCGTCAGGAGTGCCGTAACGTCTCCGTGACGCACCGTCGTCCGGTGCAGGATGAAAACCGCATTGCCGGTTCTGTTCTGGGGGCAGTAGCGGGTGGCGTTATTGGTCACCAGTTTGGCGGCGGCCGGGGTAAAGACGTGGCTACCGTGGTCGGCGCGCTGGGTGGCGGCTATGCCGGTAACCAAGTGCAGGGCGCGATGCAGGATAATGATACCTACACCACGACTCAGCAACGCTGCAAAACCGTCTATGACAAGTCGGAAAAAATGCTGGGCTATGACGTGACGTACAAAATTGGCGATCAGCAGGGCAAAATCCGCATGGATAAAGACCCGGGCACGCAAATTCCACTGGATGGAAACGGCCAGCTGGTTCTGAATAACAAAGTGTAAAAAAGATGTTCTCTGAATTTAGCTCCTCATGCGCTCAGGCTGAGGAGCTTTTTTTTTGCTTCAGATTTTCAGTAGCTCAGGCCACAGCCGCAGCGTGGTTTCGCTAATATGCTGCAGTTTTTCCAGCGTGGCTCCTTCACGGGCGCTGATCGACATCCCCTGCAAAATACAGCTCAGGTATTGCGCCAGCAGCTGAGGGTTGCATTGCGCCGGGATTTCACCGCGCTGCTGGCGCTGAGCCAGAAATGCGCTGAGGGTCTCTTCCTGCATGGCATGCCGTGATTTCACCGTATTGGCAATCTCTTTAGAGGACGCCGCAAGGGTGGCAGAGGTGTTAATCATAAAGCAGCCCGCAGGCGTCTCTTTACTGGTAAAGCAGGTCGCGACGGCGGTGAAATAGTCCCGGAGCGCCTGTTCAACGCTTTTCTCTTCGCAGAACAGCTGGGCTTCGTGTTTCGCCGCAAAGCGCGAAATGTATCTGTCCAGCACCGCCCTGAACAGCCCCTCTTTATTGGTAAATTCGGCATACAGCGTCGGCGCTTTGGCTCCGGTGGCTTCTACCAGATCGGAAAGCGAGGTTGCTTCATACCCATGTTGCCAGAAGAGAGTCATGGCCTTATCAAGCGCTGCATCCCTGTCAAACACTTTTGGTCGGCCACGGCTTTTCTTCGCACAACTCGTGACATCGGTTGTCATTTGCCGTTGGTCCTCTGTTGGTTTGGTGAATGACCATTATAAAAATAAACGCAACCCACCACCAGTGCAGAATGCTTAAAAATAAATTAATCATATATGTATGAAAAATAACAATTTTAAAATTAAGTTAACGATCGTTATAAAATTATGTTGACGCGTGACATGGATCACATTTATGATTTACCTATCGATCGTTAACTAAATGATTAACGACCTCCAAATTCATCTGCTAAAGGTAAACATCATGAAAAACGTAAAAACTCTCATCGCTGCCGCTGTCCTGAGTTCACTCTCTTTCGCAAGCTTTGCTGCTGTACAGGTGCAATCCACCCCTGCCGACCAGCATAAAGTCGGGACAATCTCTGCGTCTGCAGGTACTAACCTGGGTTCCCTGGAAGATCAGCTGGCGCAAAAAGCGCAAGAGATGGGTGCAAAATCTTACCGCATCACCTCAGTGACCGGTCCTAACACCCTGCACGGCACTGCTGTCATCTACAAATAAGCCGTGCATGAACCCTCATTTATGCCACTGCAATAAAAAACGCCCTGCTGAGCAGGGCGTTTTTTTATTTCTGATTTACATCGACTGCGGGACGACACCGTGATGCCGGGTGACATCGGTCGGCATGCCTGACCGGGCTTCCATCGCACGTTCCATCACCACGCTGTTGGTATTCGCATTCGTTTTGAAACTTACCATCGCGGCATTCAGGTTAATGGGCAGCGTCTGCGGATCGTCACCAATGTTTTTCGATAACGGCTGATGGATCTCAACCAGCCGCACGCCGCCGGGCTCCTCTGAAACTTTAATCGGCGTATTGATAATATTCACTTTAGTTCCCGGCGTAACGACGTTAAACAGCGTTTTGATATCGTCATCGCGCAGACGAATACAGCCGGAGCTGACGCGCATGCCGATGCCAAAGTCCGCATTCGTTCCGTGCAGCAGGTAGACGCCGCCGTATGCCGCGAGGCGTATCGCGTGGTGTCCCATCGGGTTATCCGGACCTGCCGGCACCACGGCAGGAAGATCGATCCCCTGGGCCTTATAACGGGCACGAATGTTGGCCGTCGGGGTCCAGGTTGGATTCGCGCGTTTATCCGAGACGGTGGTGACCATCGTCGGCGTCAGCGTGTCGCCGCCCAGCTGACCAATACCGATAGGGTAGACGGTGACTTCATTTTTACCCGGCGGGTAATAGTACAGGCGCAGCTCGGCCAGGTTTATCACCATCCCCTCGCGCGGGGCGTCCGGCAGGATGGTCTGTAACGGGATGGTCAGTACGCTGCCCGCGCGCGGGACATACGGATCGACGCCGGGGTTCGCCTGCAGCAGGGCCAGAAAACCGACGTTATATTTTTTGGCAATCGCTTCCAGTGAACCGCCATTATTTTCAACCACATGAAAGCGGTTTTCACCCACCACCTTGCTGCCGGGAGGGGGAAGGGGCCAGGTGTTTGCCCGGGCGGGAAGCGCAACCGCGACGGTGGCTGCCAGCGCAAACAGAGTCATCCAGCGAGTAAAACGCGAAGAGGTCATCATCACCATAATCCATGTAAATGATAAGGTTATTGTTTTGTAAGGCGTTAAACATAATTATGGCGAATGGGTGTGTCGGGAAGATCGGGTGAAGTGCAAAGAGTTTGTAAATTGTCCCCCCGTAGCGCCGGGCTAACAGGGGGAAGGGATCCCCATAAAATAATGCCTGAACGGACGACCCTCTCTCCCTTGAGGGAGAGGGTTGGGGTGAGGGGGAACATACGGCTCTGGTGGTCATTCCGTTCACTTCATGTTCCTTGCTACTCTTTAACGACATAACCGGTGAACGTGCCAGGGTGGCTCAGTCGCCACCACCCTGGCGACCCGGGCTCCCGGTGGTAAATCGCCGCTTCGCGATGCCCTCGGCTTATTCCTTCCGGCTTATCGGGGACGGGCGGAGGCAACGTCCATGTAAAGCCCGCCCTCTCGGCGCATCCCTGCGCCTCGCCCCGGCCTGCAGGAAACGCCTCAGCGATTTACAGCCGGACCAGGGTGTCGCTGTAAGCTGTTCATTCCCGGAAGCAACTTTCATCGCTTCCGGTTAATAAACTACATGAAACTCCTCAGCTAACAGGGGGAAGGAAGGTTAAGCGATCGCGTTCTCTTCCAGCTGACGCATAAAGTTACGCACCCAGTCCATACGGGTTTTGCGCTCCGTCAGCTCCTGGGTAAATTTCAGACGGGTTGGACCATCCAGACGGAAATGCTGCGGCTGTTTTTGCAGCAGGCCGATTAGCCACATCGGGTTGACGTGATTCTTCTCGGCGAATTCAATCACGCCGCCTTTTTCATTGCCTTCAAGCTTGCGGATCCCCAGCTTTTGCGCCTGCTGGCGCAGCCTCGCGATATCCAGCAAATTTCTCGCCGGATCGGGCAGCAGTCCAAAGCGGTCAATCAGCTCCACCTTAATCTCTTCCAGCTCGTTCTCCTTCTTCGCGCTGGCGATGCGCTTGTAGAACGACAGTCGGGTATTCACGTCCGGAATAAAATCGTCCGGCAGCAGGGAAGGCATACGCAGCTCGACCTCGGTCTGCTGGCTGGTGAGATCTTCCAGCGACGGCTCGCGTCCGGCCTTCAGGGCATCAACCGCGTTTTCCAGCAGCTCCATATAGAGCGAGAAGCCGATGGTTTCCATGGAGCCGCTCTGGTCTTCACCCAGCAGCTCGCCGGCACCGCGGATCTCGAGATCGTGCGTGGCCAGCGCAAAGCCTGCGCCGAGGTCTTCCAGCGAGGCGATGGCTTCCAGACGCTTTTGCGCGTCGGTGGTCATCGCTTTCGGATGCGGCGTCAGTAGCCAGGCGTAGGCCTGATGGTGCGAACGCCCGACGCGGCCGCGCAGCTGGTGAAGCTGCGCCAGACCAAAGTGATCCGCACGCTCAATGATGATGGTGTTTGCCGTCGGAATGTCGATCCCGGTCTCAATGATGGTGGTGCACACCAGCACGTTAAAGCGCTGGTGGTGGAAGTCGTTCATTACCCGTTCCAGCTCGCGCTCGCGCATCTGCCCGTGACCGATAGCTATGCGCGCTTCCGGCACCAGCTCCGCCAGCCTGTCCGCGGCTTTCTGAATGTTTTCCACGTCATTGTAGAGGTAGTAGACCTGACCTCCGCGCAGCACTTCACGCAGAATGGCCTCACGCACCACCAGATTATCGTACTCGCGGACAAAGGTTTTCACCGCCAGACGGCGCGCCGGCGGCGTGGCGATAATAGACAGATCGCGCATGCCGCTCATCGCCATGTTGAGGGTTCGCGGGATCGGCGTCGCGGTCAGGGTCAGGATATCGACGTCGGCGCGCATCGCTTTGATTCGCTCTTTATGACGTACCCCGAAGCGGTGCTCTTCGTCGACGATCAGCAGCCCCAGATCTTTCCACTTCACATCGCTTTGCAGCAGCTTGTGGGTGCCGATCAGAATATCGATTTTGCCTTCGCTGGCCTGTTCGAGGATCTGCGTCTGCTCTTTAGTGCTGCGAAAACGCGAGAGCATCTCGATACGTACCGGCCAGTTGGCGAAACGGTCGCGGAAGTTGTCAAAGTGCTGCTGAGCGAGCAGGGTGGTCGGCACCAGCACCGCCACCTGCTTGTTGTTTTCCACCGCAAGGAAGGCGGCGCGCATCGCCACTTCGGTTTTGCCGAAGCCGACGTCGCCGCAGACTAAGCGGTCCATGGCCAGCGGCTGGCACATGTCGCTCAGCACGGCGTTGATGGCCTGGGCCTGATCCGGCGTGGTTTCAAACGGGAAGCTGTCGCAGAACAGCTGGTACTGTTCTTTATCGTGCTTAAAGGCGAAGCCCTGTTTGGCCGCGCGCTGGGCGTAGATATCCAGCAGCTCGGCTGCCACATCGCGCACTTTTTCCGCCGCCTTCTGGCGCGCGCGCGCCCAGGCATCGCCGCCCAGCTTGTGCAGCGGCGCATTTTCTTCGGCGCCGCCCGCGTAGCGGCTGATCAGATGCAGGGAGGAGACCGGGACATACAGTTTGGCGTCGTTGGCGTAGGTGAGCATCAGGTATTCACCTTTGATGCCGCCCGCTTCCAGCGTGGTCATCCCCTGATAGCGCCCAACGCCGTGCTCCAGGTGAACAATCGGCTGGCCCGGATGCAGCTCGGCCAGGTTACGGATCAGCGTGTCCGGGTTGATGGTCCGACGGCTGTCCTGACGGCGGCGCGCGACGCGCTCGCCCAGCAGGTCGCTTTCGCAAATCAGCGCCAGGTTGTTGAGCGTGTCGATGAACCCGTGCTCGGCGGCGCCAATCATCAGGTAACGACCGTTTCCGGTCGCTTCGCTCAAACGCAGGATGCGCTTCGGCGCCACCTTAATGCGTCCCAGCAGCTCACCTAACGCTTCGCGGCGGCCTTCACTCTCAACGGAGAACACCACCGGGCCGGTGAAGGACTCCAGGAACTTGCGCAGATTATCCAGCGGGGATTTCTGCTGCGCCTGAACGGCCAGGTCCGGCAGCGTCCGGAAGGCGAGGTTGGTATTGGCGGCCTTGTCGGCAAGCGAATCGGTTTTCAGCTGCATGCGCGGCCAGCGCTTCAGCTCGGCGTTGAGCTCGTCGGTGCGCAGCCACAGCGCTTCCGGCGGCAGCAGCGGACGCATTGGGTCAACGCCACGGTTTTCAAAACGGGCGCGGGTTTCGCTTTCAAAGCGGCTGGCGCTGGCGTCGATATCCCCGGTGTTGACAATCAGCGTATTCGCCGGGAAGTAGCTGAACAGGGCAGGCAGCGGCTCGTTGAAGAACAGCGGCTGCCAGTATTCGATCCCGGCTGGAAGCGTGCCTTTACTGACCTGCTGATAAATATGTTCCGCGTCGCGCTTCACCTCGAACTTATCGCGCCACTGGCTGCGGAACAGCTCGATAGCGGTTTTGTCCGTGGGGAACTCATGCGCGGGCAGTAAATTGATCGACTCGACTTCCTCCAGCGTGCGCTGCGTGTCGGCGTCGAATACGCGCAGGCTGTCGATTTCATCATCAAAGAAATCCAGACGATACGGCTGGTCGCTGCCCATCGGGTAAAGGTCAAGCAGCGCGCCGCGGGTCGCGTATTCCCCGTGCTCCATCACCTGGTCGACGTGGCGATAGCCGGCACCGTCAAGCTGCGCGCGCAGGGCATCACGGGAGAGGCGCTGGCCTTTTTTCATCACCAGCGCGTGACCGTGCAGATAGCTGTGCGGACAGACGCGCTGCATCAGGGTGTTCACCGGCACAATCAGCACGCCGCGCTGCATGGTCGGCAGCTGATAGAGCGTCGACAGGCGCGAGGAGATGATCTCCTGATGCGGAGAGAAGCTGTCATACGGCAGCGTCTCCCAGTCGGCCAGGCTGAATACCAGGCTATCGGTGAACTGGCGAATTTCGTCGTGCAGGCGCAGGGCGTTTTGCATATCCGGGGCAACCAGAATCACCGGGCCTGGATGACGCTCGGCGATTTCCGCCACCAGCGTGGCGCACGCCGCGCCCGTGAGTTCACCCAGCTGGCGCTGGTCGCCCGCTTTGACAGGCAAGGAATAACGATAGTGTTCAGGCATAGCTATGTCAGAGTCTCTTATGGATATACCAACAGTATTGGGGCATATCACTGATACGCAATGTCTTTATTATCCTCGATCGTTTTACATAAGCAAATCGTAACCGCACGGCGGGGCTAAACGCCCCCGAAACGGGGGCGGAGAGGGCATTAACGCGTTGAAGGTGACAGGGTTAGCGTAGACGGAGGAGAGAAGAAAACGTCCCCAAACAGCGCGGTGGAGATTTTACGCACTCCGAGCCCGGCAAGGGTACAGATAAGCAGGCTGGCAAACGGGTAGACCAGCACCAAGGTGAGCTCTGCCCAGACCGGCCACGAGGCGGCATTCATTTCGCCAATCAGGAACAGGCTAAAGGCCTCAATCAGGATGCGGTGGGTGGTATAAATCGCAATGGTATTGGAGCCAATCACGTTCAGCAGATTGTTCGGGTTAACGGCGTAGCGCTGCTCAAGGCTGTAGAACAGCTTCATGATCAACACAATCGACAGCAATGAGAGGAGCAGCGGAACGTTAGCAAACCACAGCACCACGGAGACGGCGGCGAAAGCGCCGGTTGCCAGCCAGATGCGGCGCAGGTTGACGCTTTTCATCCACGTCATCAGCGCTGCGCCATACCACGCCCCGAGGCTGTAGTAGATCATGTTGCGGACCACGCTGTTCATTCCCCACCACGGCAGCGGCAGGAAGTTAATCGCGATGCTCGCCAGCGCCAGCAGTCCAAGAACCGGCAGCTTCCAGCGGCTCAGCAGTTTACACAGCGTGAAGTAGACCACCAGGGCATACAGATACCACAGGCTGGTGCTGGCGGTGAGCATACCCCGTACAAATCCTGAGAGCGAGTCGGCGTAGGCCGCGTTCGACGCGGTGGCAAGCTCACGCTCGGGCGCCAGCCAGGCGTTCAGGTGGGTCAACGCCTGCCATTGCAGAACGCCCCACAGCGCCAGGACCCAGACAATGCTCCAGATCCGTTTATCGAGACTGGTTCGCCAGTCCACTTCGTCAATATAACGACGGATCAGATAGCCGGAGATAAAGAAGAAGACCGGCATACGAAACGGTGCGAGATAGAGGTTAAAATAGACCCAGCATTTGGCGAGAAGGCCGGAGAGCGGGTGCTGCAGCCCGATCAGATGCGGATAAAACGTGATAACCGAATGATAGATAACCACCAGGCAGATACACAGCCCTTTTATCTGGTTAATCCATAATGCTTTTTGCTTCATTGTTCGCCACTACCTTATTGCCATAAACGAACGAGCAATTGTTGTAAAACGAAGCCGGGATGTAATGGGTAACAGTCTGTATCCGGCGGTTTTTCGGAAAAGGTGGAGGTTGCGAGGCGAGTATTCAGACAATAGCACCCTGATTTATCTGAATTTTTAGGAAGAATGATTACCAAAGCTTACTGTTTCAGTCATTTACGCTTAACGGATTCGCTTATATACTCGTGGGTCTGCTATCAGCAAACAGACGGATTTCATGTATCAACCTGTCGCACTCTTCATAGGCTTACGTTACATGCGTGGGCGCGCCGCGGACCGCTTCGGTCGCTTTGTCTCCTGGCTTTCGACTATTGGCATTACGCTTGGCGTGATGGCACTGGTGACGGTACTTTCCGTCATGAATGGCTTTGAGCGCGAGCTGCAAAACAACATCCTGGGGCTGATGCCGCAGGCCGTTCTCTCATCATCCAACGGTTCGGTTAACCCGCAACAGCTGCCGGAAAGCGCGGCGAAGTTACAGGGCGTCACGCGCGTCGCGCCGTTGACGACCGGTGACGTGGTGCTGCAAAGCGCCCGCAGCGTGGCGGTCGGCGTGATGCTGGGTATTGACCCGGCGCAAAACGATCCGCTGACGCCGTATCTGGTTAACGTGAAGCAGACCGATCTGGAAGCCGGGAAATACAACGTGATTCTGGGTGAACAGCTTGCCGGACAGCTTGGCGTCAACCGCGGCGATCAGCTGCGCGTGATGGTGCCTTCTGCCAGCCAGTTTACGCCGATGGGGCGCCTGCCAAGCCAGCGCCTGTTCAACGTGATTGGTACCTTTGCTGCCAACAGCGAAGTCGATGGTTACCAGATGCTGGTTAACATTCAGGACGCTTCACGCCTGATGCGCTACCCGGCAGGGAACATCACCGGCTGGCGTCTGTGGCTCGATGCGCCGCTGAAGGTCGATACCCTCAGCCAGCAAAAACTGCCGGACGGCACCAAATGGCAGGACTGGCGCGAGCGTAAAGGCGAACTGTTCCAGGCCGTGCGGATGGAAAAAAATATGATGGGGCTGCTGCTGAGCCTGATCGTGGCCGTGGCCGCATTTAACATCATCACCTCGCTGGGCCTGATGGTAATGGAGAAGCAGGGCGAAGTCGCCATTCTGCAAACCCAGGGGCTCACGCCGCGCCAGATCATGGCGGTGTTTATGGTGCAGGGTGCCAGCGCAGGCATCATTGGCGCGCTGCTCGGCGCCGTGCTGGGGGCCTTGCTTGCCAGCCAGCTTAATAACTTAATGCCGATCATCGGCGCCCTGCTCGACGGCGCGGCGCTGCCGGTGGCTATCGAGCCGCTGCAGGTGGTCGGTATTGCGCTGGCCGCGATGGCCATTGCGCTGCTTTCTACGCTTTATCCTTCCTGGCGCGCTGCCGCCACTCAACCCGCTGAGGCTTTACGTTATGAATAAGATCCTGTTGCAATGCGACAACCTGTCCAAACGCTATCAGGAAGGCACTGTGCAAACCGACGTGCTGCACAATGTGAGCTTCAGCGTGGGCGAAGGCGAGATGATGGCGATTGTCGGTAGCTCCGGCTCGGGTAAAAGTACGCTGCTGCATCTGCTGGGCGGGCTGGATACGCCAACCGAAGGCGACGTGATTTTCTCCAGCCAGCCGATGAGCAAAATGTCCTCCGCGGCGAAGGCCGAGCTGCGCAACCGCGAGCTGGGCTTTATCTACCAGTTCCACCACCTGCTGCCGGATTTCACGGCGCTGGAAAACGTGGCGATGCCGCTGCTGATTGGCAAAAAGAAACCGGCAGAAATTAACGCCCGCGCCAGCGACATGCTGAAAGCGGTAGGGCTGGGCCATCGCGGTAACCATCGTCCCTCTGAGCTTTCCGGCGGCGAGCGCCAGCGCGTGGCGATTGCCCGTGCGCTGGTCAACAACCCGCGTCTGGTGCTGGCGGATGAGCCTACCGGTAACCTGGATGCCCGCAATGCGGACAGTATTTTCCAGCTTCTGGGCGAGCTGAACGCCTCGCAGGGCACCGCGTTTCTGGTCGTGACCCACGATCTGCAGCTGGCAAAACGCATGGGGCGCCAGCTTGAAATGCGCGACGGCCATCTGAACGCGGAACTGACCCTGATGGGAGCAGAGTAATGGCGTCACCGTTATCCTTACTCATTGGTTTACGTTTTAGCCGCGGCCGCCGCCGCGGCGGCATGGTGTCGCTGATCTCCGTCATCTCGACCATCGGCATTGCGCTCGGTGTGGCGGTGCTGATTGTCGGCTTGAGCGCCATGAACGGCTTTGAGCGCGAGCTGAATAACCGCATTCTGGCGGTAGTGCCGCACGGGGAGATCGAGCCGGTTAACCAGCCGTGGACGAACTGGAGCGATGCGCTCGCCAAAGTCGAAAAGGTGCCGGGCATTGCCGCCGCCGCGCCCTACATTAACTTTACCGGGCTGGTGGAGAGCGGGGTAAACCTGCGCGCGATTCAGGTGAAAGGGGTCAACCCCGCCCAGGAAGCGCGTCTCAGCGCGCTGCCAAACTATGTGCAGAACGGCGCGTGGGCCAACTTTAAGGCCGGCGAGCAGCAGATCATCATGGGTAAAGGCGTGGCCGATGCCCTGAAGGTCAAGCAGGGCGACTGGGTGTCGATCATGATCCCGAACGCCAGCGCCGACCACAAGCTGCAGCAGCCTAAGCGCGTGCGCCTGCACGTCACCGGTATTCTTCAGCTGAGCGGTCAGCTTGACCATAGCTTTGCGATGGTGCCGATGGAGGATGCGCGCCAGTATCTCGACATGGCCGACAGCGTGACGGGCATTGCCATCAAGGTGAACGACGTCTTTAACGCCAACAAGCTGGTTCGCGACGCGGGCAGCGTGACCAATAACTATGTCTACATCAAAAGCTGGATCGGCACTTACGGCTATATGTACCGTGATATCCAGATGATCCGCGCCATCATGTATCTGGCGATGGTGCTGGTGATTGGTGTCGCGTGCTTTAATATCGTCTCGACGCTGGTGATGGCGGTCAAGGACAAGAGCGGCGACATCGCCGTGCTGCGTACGCTGGGGGCGAAAGACGGTCTTATTCGCGCCATCTTCGTCTGGTACGGTTTGCTGGCGGGGCTGTTCGGCAGCCTGTGCGGCGTAGTGATTGGCGTGGTGGTTTCCCTGCAGCTGACGCCGATTATCAACGGGATCGAAAAGCTTATCGGCCACCAGTTCCTGTCGGGTGATATCTACTTTATTGACTTCCTGCCGTCTGAACTGCACTGGCTGGACGTTTTTTATGTGCTGGTTACAGCACTTTTACTGAGTCTGCTGGCAAGCTGGTATCCGGCGCGTCGCGCAAGCCGAATTGATCCGGCGAGGGTATTAAGTGGCCAGTAATTACGTCATGATCTAGCGGCTTTCGGGCCGCCAGGTTAAAAGAGGAATGCGTTATGTATTACGGATTTGATATTGGCGGCACCAAGATTGCGCTCGGCGTGTTTGATAAAGACCTCAAACTACAGTGGGAAACCCGCGTTCCCACGCCGCGCGAAAGCTACGACGAATTTTTAACCGCGATTGCCGCGCTGGTGGCGCAGGCCGATGAACGCTTTGGCGTGAAAGGCAGCGTCGGCATCGGCATTCCGGGTATGCCCGAAACCGACGACGGCACGCTGTATGCCGCCAACGTGCCTGCCGCCAGCGGTAAACCGCTCCGCGCCGATCTCTCTGCCCTCCTTGAACGCGACGTGCGTTTAGACAATGATGCTAACTGCTTTGCGCTCTCCGAAGCCTGGGACGATGAGTTCCGTCAGTATCCGCTGGTGATGGGGCTGATCCTCGGTACCGGCGTCGGCGGGGGAATTGTGATCAACGGGAAGCCAATCACCGGGCGCAGCTACATCACCGGCGAGTTTGGTCATATCCGTCTCCCGGTGGATGCCCTGGAGGTAGTGGGGCGCGATTTCCCGCTGACCCGCTGCGGCTGCGGCCAGCACGGCTGTATTGAGAACTACCTCTCCGGCCGCGGGTTTGCATGGCTTTACGAACACTTCTATCATCAGAAACTTGAGGCCCCTCAAATCATTACCCTGTGGGAGCAAGGGGATGCGCAGGCGCGTGAGCACGTCGAGCGCTATCTGGATCTGCTGGCGGTGTGTCTGGGAAATATTCTCACCATCGTCGACCCGGATCTGCTGGTGATCGGGGGAGGGCTTTCAAACTTTACCGCGATTACGGAACGGTTGTCCGGGCGTTTGCCCCGACATTTATTGCCGGTTGCCCGCGTGCCGCGTATTGAACGCGCGCGACACGGGGACGCAGGAGGCATGCGCGGAGCCGCATTCCTTCATCTCACCGATTAGTTTACGAGGTTTCTATGCTGTCGCGTCGCCAGGGTCGACTCAGCCGTTTTCGCAAAAACAAACGCCGCTTGCGTGAGCGCTTGCGCCAGCGGATCTTTTTCAGAGACAGAATGATGCCAGAAGCGATGGATAAACCCAGAGTGGTGGTGCTGACCGGGGCGGGGATCTCCGCCGAGTCAGGAATTCGAACCTTCCGCGCGGCGGACGGGCTGTGGGAAGAGCACCGCGTGGAGGATGTAGCCACGCCGGAAGGCTTTGCCCGCGATCCGGATCTCGTGCAGGCGTTTTACAACGCCCGCCGCCGTCAGCTTCAGCAGCCTGACGTCGCGCCGAATGCGGCACATCTGGCGCTGGCGAAGCTCGAAGAGGCGCTCGGCGATCGTTTTCTGCTGGTGACGCAGAATATCGATAACCTGCACGAGCGGGCCGGTAACAAGAACATCATCCACATGCACGGCGAGCTGCTCAAGGTTCGCTGCGCCTGGAGCGGTCAGGTGCTGGACTGGCAAGAGGACGTGCTGCCTGAGGATAAGTGCCACTGCTGCCAGTTCCCGTCGCGCCTGCGTCCGCACGTGGTCTGGTTCGGTGAAATGCCGCTGGGAATGGATGATATCTACAGCGCGCTGGCGATGGCCGACGTGTTTATCGCCATCGGCACATCCGGTCATGTTTATCCGGCGGCGGGGTTTGTCCACGAAGCGCGACTGCACGGTGCGCATACGGTAGAACTCAATCTTGAGCCAAGCCAGGTGGGCAGCGAGTTTGAAGAGAAACACTACGGTCTGGCAAGCACGGTCGTCCCGGAGTTTGTCGACAAGCTGCTGAAAGGGCTATAACGGCAATCGCGTGAAAAGGCACCCGTCCAGCGGGTGCCTTTTTATTTATGAGTGGAAGAACGCCAGCGTCTTCTCGAGCGATTTAGCCTGCTCATCCAGCGAGAGCGCCGCCGCAGAGATCTGCTGAACCAGCGAGGCGTTCTGCTGGGTCGTGCTGTCCATCTGGTTAACGGCGGTGCTGACCTGGCTAATCCCGCGATTTTGCTCGTCCAGCGCCTGAACGATATCGTTGATGACCAGATGCACATGCGACACCGCTTCAATCACCTGTTTCATCATCACGCCGGTTTCATTGACCAGCTCAACGCCTTTGCTGACGCGCCCTGAGGACTCGGCAATCAGCTGAGAGATCTCTTTTGCCGCGTTAGCGCTTCGCTGGGCAAGATTGCGCACTTCCCCTGCGACGACCGCGAAGCCGCGCCCCTGTTCGCCTGCCCGTGCCGCTTCAACGGCAGCATTCAGCGCCAGGATATTGGTCTGGAAGGCGATGCCATCGACAATGCTGTTAATCTCGCCGATCTTACGCGCGCTCTCATCAATCTCCCCAATCACCACGACCACGTCGTTCACCAGCGTTTCGCCATGCCCGGCGAGGCTCGCGGCGCGATCGGTCAGCGTGGTCGCCTTGTGGGCGTTGTCGGCGTTATTCTTCACCGTGACCGAAATCTCTTCCATGCTGGCTGCCGTTTCAACAATCGCAGCCGCCTGTTCCTCGGTTCGCGAGGCGAGGTCCAGGTTGCCCGCCGAAATTTCGCTGGTGCCGCCGTGCACGGAGTGGCTGGCTTCGCTGATGTTGTCGACGATGCGCTTGAGCTGCATCTGCATGGTGTGCAGGGCGTAAAAAATGCTGTGGGTATCTCCGGAACGCACCGGGATGGTGTTGTTCAGGTCTCCCCGGGCAACGGCCAGAGCGATCCCGGCGGCCTCAGAAGGTTCTCCCCCAACCGGACGGTCAACTTTGCGGGTGAAGATCTGTGCCATGACCAGGCTAACCGCCACGATGCTTAGCACCATCATGATGATGGCTTTCAGTAAAAATGCGCGCGCTTCGGCCATCACTTCGCTGACCGGCGTGATAATGGCAAGTTTCCACGGCGTCTGGCTGTTACCGACGGCGATGTCCTGCCAGGTGATAAACACGTCCTCCTTCAGCAGCGGATCGTTAATGCGGGTGACGTCATGACCGGCAATCTGACCGGCGTAAGGCTTGCCCGCCGCGCGCTTGTCCGGGCTGGACACCACGTTATGACCTGCGGAGAGGAGCAGGGCATAGCCCGTGCCGTTCCACGGTTTAATCGCGCCGATCGTCGATTGCAGCGTGGCGAGAGAGAAGTCAGAGGTGACCGAGCCCAGAAACTGACCGTCACGCATGATGGGGGCGGCAATCGAGGTGAGCATCACGTCCACGCCGTTGTAGGGATAGATATAGGGTTCGATGATCACATCTTTATGGCGTTGTTTCGGCAGCAGATAATAATCGCCGCTGCCGGGCGTTTCGATGTCCGTCAGCAGGTGTAATGCCGGTTTGCCGGTGGCGTCCCGGTCAACGTAGCGGGCGTAGCGCCCGGCAGGATCTTCACCGCTTTGACCGGCCCAGACGGCATCTTTATCGTCGAACGCGTTAGGCTCAAAGGCCATCGACATGGAGAGAAACTGCGGGTGAGCCGAAAGGTAGTGGATGAGCAGCTGGTTCAGGCTCTGGCGATCGGTCACGCCCGCCTCGCGCAGCGCCAGGGCGCTGTTGCCCATATCCCGGGCGGCAGTCAGGGCAGAATCCAGCTGTTTACTGACCTGCAACGCTTGCACCTCGGCAATCTGGCGGATATGCTTTTTGGCCAGAACCTCCTGCTGTGCCATCCACTGCCACATCATAAACCCGATCGTTGCCGTAAAGCCCACCGTTACGGTGAGGAAAATGGACAATAGCATCAACGTCTTGACTCTTATTTTTTTTCTTTGGACCACGGCGTCTTTCATTCTCATCTCCCGTAATATCGTGCATGTCGGGCAGGCACATATTCCTTATCGGATATTTTCTCCTCTTTCTGTAGAGCGCCAGGGATATTTAATTTAAATTTTGATTTGTAAATCCGGTTAATTAGTGTGGATGCTTTTATTTTGTGCATTCTATCAAAATAGTGCTCGATAAAGCTCGTTATCGTCGTGTAGAAAGAGGATGCTAATAAATATAAAGTTGTAGAGGAGGATGGGATATGTACGGATTTATTGCGCGACAACCCATTTTTAACCCTGAGATGAAGACGGTGGCCTATGAGCTGCTCTTCAGAGATGGGATGACAAACCGTTTTCCGGACGTGTCGGCGGAATATGCCACCTCCAGGATGATATCAGATCAGTTTTTATGCGTGCCGTCCCAGCGCATCGCCGGGGCACATACGTCGTTTATTAATTTCCCTTCGCGGATGGTCATAGACCGCAGTGGAGAAGCGCTGGATAAAGAGAGCGTGGTCATTGAGATCCTGGAAGATGCTGTGCCGGGAGCGGAGCTGTTGCAGGCCGTCAGGGAGATGAGTGCGGATGGTTATCAGTTTGCGCTTGATGATTTCACCCTTGCTCCAGAATGGGATGCTTTTTTACCCTATATTTCAATACTGAAATTTGACGTCAGAAATTATACCTTAGCGCAAATTAAACAGTATCTGAAAGAGCGTAAACATTTAACCGGGCATATTAAATATCTCGCTGAAAAAATTGAGACTAAAGAGGAATTCAGCCAATACAGGGAAGAGGGATTCTCGCTGTTTCAGGGCTATTTTTTCTGCCGTCCGGAGGTCATTAAATATAAACGGCTATCGCAAAATCAGCTGGCAATTTTTCGGCTGCAAATGGAGGTTGGGCGCAATAAGCCTGATTTTCGGATCGTCGAGTCGTTGATTAAAACCGATCTCACGCTGTCCTGGAAAATCATGCGCTACATGAAGCACACCGCCTTTAAACATATCGGTGCCTGTAATTTCAGCAAGTTAACCCTGAGTGAAGTCCTCAGATATCTCGGAGAAAACCAGCTGAGACGGTTTGTTGCCGTCGTGGTCCTGGCGAGCGCAGGCAATGACACCGTCAGCGAGCTTTATCCGCTGAGCATGATGCGCGGCAAGTTCTGCGAGCTGATAGCCGGGACGATGAACGAACCGGCGCTGGCTGAAAATGCCTTCATGTGCGGCCTGTTTTCGCTGCTCGATACCCTCCTCGAACAGCCGATGGCCGAGTTGATGAAGCAAATTGCGGTCCCGCAGAGCGTGAGCAATGCCCTGTGCCACCAGGAGGGACGGTTAGCCGATATGGTGAGCCTGTGCCGTTACTATGAACAGCAGCAGTGGGACGAGGCTGCCCGGGTTCGTCAGGCGCTGGGTCTGTCGGATGAGGATGTGGTTGAGGCGATGAGAAAGGCGACGATCTGGGCTGGGGAGAATGCGGTCAGTTAATCCTCCTCACGCCGCACGTACGGCGTGAGGAAGAACGCGATACCGTTTATCGGCCCGCTTTTAATTTCTGGTAATACTCTTCGTAGAGGCGGCTGGCGTCACCGACATCGTTTTGCCATTCACCTTTGCTGATGGTTTCGGCATCCGGGTAGAGCGATTTATCGTTAGCCACTTCAGGCTTCAGCAGCCTGCGTGCGGCGAGGTTTGGCGTCGGGTAGCCAATCGTCTCGGCAACCTGTTTCGCCACGTCCGGGCGCAGCAGGAAGTTAATCAGCTTGTGCGCCCCTTCAGCGTTTTTCGCGTTGGCGGGGATCGCAAGGCTGTCCATCCAGAAGATCCCCCCTTCTTTCGGCCAGACCACCTCAAGCGGCGTCCCGGCCTGGCGGGCGACATACGCGGAGCCGTTCCACACCATCCCCAGGTTCACTTCGCCTTCCATATACGGGTTTGCCGGGTTATCAGAGTTGTACGCCGCCACGTTAGGCATCAGCTTTTTCAGCTCGGCATATGCCGCTTCAATCTCTTTGGGATCCGTCGTGTTGCCCGAGTAGCCCAGCTTGCGCAGCGCGACCTGGAACACTTCACGCGCGTCGTCGGTTAACAGCAGGCTACCCTTGTATTCCGGTTTCCACAGGTCGGCCCAGCTTGTCACTGTTTTCGGATCGACGGCATCGCTATTCACGCCAATCGCGGTTGCCCCCCAGATGTACGGAATGGAGTAGTCGTTATTGGGGTCGAACGGCTTGTTGAGCATCTCTGGATCGAGGTTTGCAAAATTGGTTAGCTTCGTTTTGTCGATCTTCTGGATCATGCCCTCTTTGCGCATTTTGTCGACAAAGTAGGTGGAAGGCACGACCAGATCGTACGCGCCGTCTTTGTAGGTTTTCAGCTTGGCGTACATGGTTTCATTCGACTCGTAGGTCGAGTAGATAACCTTGATGCCCGTCTCCTTTGTGAACTGTTCCAACAGGCCCGGCGGCACGTATTCGGTCCAGTTGTAGAAGTAGAGCGTTTTGCTGTCATCAGCGTGCGCGGCACCCATGCCAAGCACCAGCGCCGCAGCGGCGAGCATTTTTTTCATTTCATTGTCCCCTGAGATTTTGTTTTATCACGAGCAATAACCTGGCTGGCGATCACCAGCACCAGCGAAAACACCAGCAGAATGGTTGCCAGCGCGTTCACCTCCGGTGAGACGCCGACTTTCACCATTGAATAGATCTTCAACGGCAGAATTTCATAGCTCGGACCGGTGACGAAGGAGGACACGACCACGTCATCCATCGACAGGGTGAAGCTAAGTAGCCATCCGGCCGCCACGGCGGGCATCGCCAGCGGCAAGATGATTTTGCGCAGGATGGTCATCTCGCTGGCGCCCAGATCCTTCGCCGCCTCCAGCATGCGCACGTCGAACCCTTTCAGGCGCGCGAAAACAGTCACCACCACAAACGGCAGGCAGAAGGTGATGTGTGAGAACAGCAGCGACCAGAAGCCAAGCTGTACGCCCAGCAGCATAAACAGCACCAGCAGCGAAATGGCCATCACGATGTCCGGCGACATCATCACCACAAACAGCATGCCGCTGACAAACGGTTTGCCGCGAAAGCGATAGCGGTAGAGCGCCACGGCGGTGAGCGAGCCAATCAGCGTCGCGAAGGTGGCGGAGAAGATCGCCATCGTCAGCGAGTGCTGCGCGGCCTGAAGGAGGCTATCGTTGTTCATCAGCAGGCTGTACCAGCTGGTGGTAAAGCCCTGCCAGTTAATCCCGAAGCGTGAGCTGTTAAACGAGTTCACGATCAAAATAACGATCGGGATATAGAGCCAGGCATAAATGGCGGTCATAAAACCGCCGCGAAGCAGTCGACCGATCATTCGAGTTCCACCTTTTTATTCAGCAAGCGTGAGGCGCGCCAGTAGACCAGCAGCATCAGGCCCATGATCACCGTCAGCGTAATGCTGGTCGCGGAGCCGAACGGCCAGTCGCGGATGTTCAGGAACTGGCTCTTGATCACGTTACCGATCAGCAGGTTTTTCGCGCCGCCCATCAGATCCGACACGTAGAACAAACCCATCGCCGGGAGCATTACCAGCAGACAGCCCGCAATAATGCCCGGCATGGTCAGCGGGATAATAATGCGTATGAAGGTCTGCAGCTTGTTAGCGCCCAGATCTTTTGCCGCCTCCAGCAGCGGTTTATCCAGCTTCTCGATGCTGGAGTAGAGCGGCATCACCATAAACGGCAGCAGGATATAGACCAGGCCGACAATCACCGCGCTCGGGGTAAACATGATGCGGATCGGCGTATCAATCACCCCCAGCCACAGTAGAAACTCGTTGAGATAGCCTTTAGTGCTGAGGAAGATCTTCAGCCCGTAGATGCGGATTAACGAGTTGGTCCAGAAGGGAACAATCAGTAAAAACAGCAGCAGGGGCCGCACCTTTTGCGGCAGGCCCGCGAGGAACCATGCGAAAGGATACCCCAGCACCAGACAGGCAAGGGTGGCAATCAGCGCCATGTTGAGCGAGTGCAGCAGCACGTCAAAATAGAGCGGATCGAGCAGGCGCGCGTAGTTGTCCAGCGTAAAGACCAGCGAAACGAAGCTAGCGTCGTCGCGGGTCAGAAAGCTGGTGGCAACGATCATCAGGTTGGGTAAAAAGACAAACAGCACAAGCCAACCGACGATCGTGGCGATCACCACATTCTGGAATTTACTTGTGTTCTTCATCAGCCAGCACAACCTCCCAGCTTTCTACCCAGTTGATAACCATTTTCTGGTCGAGAGAGTGGTCGAAGTCAGGGTCGTCTTCGTTAAAGAACTCGCTGACCATCACCATCTTGCCGTTCTCCAGCTCGACAACGGACTCCAGCGTCATCCCTTTGTAGTTGCGCTCGCGGATATAGCCGATTAACCCTTCGGCCTCGGTATTGCCGTGAATTTCATCGACGCGCAGATCTTCCGGGCGCAGCAGAACGTTGAGTTTTTGTCCCTTTTCGACGGGGAAAGTCACCGTGATATTACACTCGCGTCCTTCGACGCTGGCGCGCACGCGCTGGTCGTCCAGACGCTCAATCACCGTGGCGTCGAAGATATTGATCTCGCCAATGAAGCTGGCGACAAACAGATTCTTCGGCTCTTCGTAGATTTCGCGCGGCGTGCCGTCCTGCTCGATTTTGCCGTCGCGCATTACCACGATGCGGTCGGACATGGTCAGGGCCTCTTCCTGATCGTGGGTGACGAAGACAAAGGTAATGCCGAGCTTGCGCTGCAGGGCTTTAAGCTCGTTCTGCATCTGCTTGCGCAGCTTGTAATCCAGCGCGGAGAGGGATTCATCCAGCAGGAGCAGGCGCGGCTTGTTGACCACGGCGCGGGCGATGGCCACGCGCTGCTGCTGGCCGCCGGAAAGCTGATGGGGTTTACGCTGGGCAAACGTCTCAAGCTGCACCATGCGCAGGGCGTCGGTGACGCGCGGTTCGATCTCATTCGCCGGCGTTTTTTGCATCCGCAGGCCAAACGCCACGTTTTCAAACACGGTCATGTGCGGGAACAGGGCGTAGCTCTGAAAGACGGTATTGACGTGGCGGTCTTCGGCAGGAACTTGGGTGATGTCCTGGTTTTCAAGATGGATATGGCCGTTATCGACGCTTTCCAGCCCGGCGATAAGGCGCAGTACGGTTGTTTTGCCGCAGCCCGAGGGGCCAAGCAGCGTCAGAAACTCACCGTCATTGATGGTCAGAGTGAGGTCGGAAATAACGTCTTTACCATCAAAACTTTTACGAATTCGTTCCAGTTGCACCAGCGGTGAACGTGAACGGGATTGTGTATTCAATTTTTGCGCTGTCCCATATAGACGCCTCAGGCAGCAGACTGAAGCGGGGTTTGTGTGTAACCACCTTGGTGACTCGTAATGAGGGCGGACATTCTACGGCAATCCCCTGCGATCGCCAAACCTTGTCACTGATTCATAAGCTACATTTACTAACGCATAACCATATAAACGGAAAATATTCTCGTTTGCGGGATAAAAGTGACCTGACGCAATATTTGCGTTTTGATGCTTACTGATAATGTTGTCACGAAAAGTGAGGGTGACTGCATGGATAAATTACTTGAGCGTTTTTTACAGTACGTTTCGCTGGATACCCAATCTAAGCCGGGTGTTCGCCAGGTGCCGAGCACCGAAGGCCAGTGGAAGTTATTAAACCTGCTTAAAGAGCAGCTTGACGCCATGGGGCTGGTCAACGTCACGTTAAGCGAAAAAGGCACTGTGATGGCAACGCTGCCGGCGAATGTCCAGGGGGATATTCCGGCGATTGGCTTTATCTCCCATGTCGACACCTCTCCGGATTTTAGCGGTAAACATGTGAACCCGCAGATTGTGGAAAATTACCGCGGCGGCGATATTGCGCTGGGCATTGGCGACGAGGTGCTCTCGCCGGTGATGTTCCCGGTACTGCACCAGCTGCTGGGCCAGACGCTGATCACCACCGACGGTAAAACGCTGCTGGGGGCGGATGACAAGGCGGGCATTGCGGAGATCATGACCGCGCTGGCGGTGCTGAAGGGCAAAAACATCCCGCACGGCGATATCCGCGTGGCCTTTACGCCGGATGAAGAGGTCGGCAAGGGCGCGAAGCACTTCGACGTGGAAGCTTTTAACGCGCAGTGGGCCTATACCGTCGACGGCGGCGGCGTCGGTGAACTGGAGTATGAAAACTTCAATGCCGCGTCCGTCACGATCAAAATTGTCGGCAACAACGTTCATCCCGGTTCGGCGAAAGGCGTCATGGTGAACGCGCTGTCGCTGGCGTCCAGAATTCATGCAGAAGTCCCGTCGGAAGAGAGCCCTGAACAGACCGAAGGGTATGAAGGTTTCTATCACCTGACCAGCATCAAAGGCACCGTGGACAGCGCGCAGATGCACTACATCATCCGCGATTTCGACCGCAAAGCCTTTGAGGCGCGCAAGCGCAAGATGATGGAGATCGCAAAGAAGGTCGGTAAAGGTTTACACCCTGATTGCTATATTGAGCTGATCATTGAAGACAGCTATTACAACATGCGCGAGAAGGTGATGGCGCATCCGCATATTCTCGATATCGCCCAGCAGGCAATGCGCGACTGCGATATTGAACCGCAGCTGAAGCCGATTCGCGGCGGCACCGACGGTTCTCAGCTGTCGTTTATGGGGCTGCCGTGCCCGAACCTGTTTACCGGTGGCTACAACTACCATGGTAAGCATGAGTTCGTGACGCTGGAGGGGATGGAAAAAGCGGTGAAGGTGATAGTGCGGATAGCGGAGTTGACCGCGAAGCGGTAAGAAAAGCCCGGTGGCGAAGCGCCACCGGGAATTAAGGCGACTCAGTCCTCAAAGAACCAGTACCCGCTGTTGACCAGCGCGGCCAGCATCGCGAGGAAGGAAGGATCCTCCAGCGCATCGCCAAAGGTGTCGGCAGTCAGCACCAGATGGCTGGCAATGGCTTCCAGCGCCGGACGGTGCGGAGAGTCCAGCTTCTCGCCGTTGACGAACACCTCTTCACCAATGCGCAGCACGCGCAACCCGCCCAGACGCGTCAGCTTGTCGCCCTGCTGAAGCGCATCATAAATCTCGTCGGCCTGATACGGCGGCTCCGGCGGCGCAACGTCCAGCTCATGACGAGACTGGCTGATAAACTCACCAAACCACTGTTTGAAGTGCTCCGGCTCGTTGATCAGATCCAGCATCATGCCGCGCAGCTTATCGAGTTCTTCTGGCAGAATATCCGCCGGATGCTCGCGCGCAGGCACATCAGGATCGCTGTAACGATAGCTGCCCAGCTCGCGTTGCAGAACATAGTCGGCAAATCCGCTGATCATCTCGCGGCCGCTTGGCGCGCGGAACCCCACGGAGTAGTTGAGTGAGTTTTCCAGGGAGTAGCCTTCGTGAGGGAATCCCGGCGGAATGTAGAGAATATCACCCGGCTCCAGCTCTTCATCGATAATCCCTTCAAACGGGTCAACCTGAAGCAGGTCAGGATGCGGGCAGTGCTGCTTCATCGGGACTTTTTCGCCCACGCGCCAGCGGCGGCGGCCCGTACCCTGAATGATGAACACGTCGTACTGGTCAAGATGTGGACCTACGCCGCCGCCCGGCACGGAGAAGGAGATCATCAGATCGTCCATGCGCCAGTCGGGCAGGGCGCGGAACGGGCGCATTAAGGCGGCAGTCGGCTCGTGCCAGTGGTTGACCGCCTGCACCAGCAGCGACCAGTTGTTTTCACCGAGGTGATCGTAGCTCTCGAAAGGACCGTGGCTAACCTGCCATTTCCCGTCCTGGTGGCTCACCAGACGGCTGTCGACTTCGTTTTCCATGGCCAGACCTGCCAGCTCGTCAGGCGAGATAGGGTCGACAAAATTGCTGAATCCGCGTTTCAGAACCACCGGGCGTTTTTGCCAGTAACGTTCAATAAACTCGGGCCAGTTAAGCGTTAAGTGATAATCCATATTTTTTTATTCCGCAGGCTCTTACTGACTCGGATTATAACGGAAGCTCAGCCCCCCGGCTGCGAGATCCTCGCATTTTTCACATAACGGGTTAACTATCGTTCAATGTGGGCTGCTGGCGGCCAAAAATAACCTCCATTCTGGCGCCGCCCAGCAGACTTTCGCCGGTTTCGATTTTCCCGTCGTACTGGTCGACAATCTCACGGGCGACGGCTAATCCTACGCCCTGGCCAGGACGTAGCGTATCGGCGCGCTGACCGCGATCGAACACCACATCGCGTTTATTTCGCGGGATCCCCGGGCCATCATCCTCAACGATAATATGCAGTTCGGTTTCCGTCTGACGCGCTGACACTTCCACGAACTCCAGGCAGTATTTGCAGGCGTTATCCAGCAGGTTACCCATCACTTCCATGAAGTCATTTTTTTCACCCACAAAGCTTATCTCTGGCGAGATATCGAGGCTGATGTTCACCCCTTTACGCTGATACACCTTGTTGAGGGCGGACGTGAGGTTATCCAGAAGCGGGGCTACCGGGTGCAGCTCGCGGCTCAGAAGCGCGCTGCCGGAACGCATGCTGGCGCGGTGCAGGTAATAGCCAATTTGCTGTGAAATACGGCTGATCTGCTCCAGCATCACCGGCTCGGCATCATCGACGCTCAGCTTCGAACTGCGCATTGAACGCAGGGTACTTTGCATGACGGCCAGCGGAGTTTTCAGGCTGTGGGTCAGGTCGGTAAGGGTGGTACGGTATTTATCGTAGCGTTCGCGTTCACTTTTCAGCAGGCGGTTGAGGTTACGCACCAGGCTGGTGAGCTCACGGGTGGTTTCCGGGTTCAGCTTCTCGCGATGATGTTCTTCCAGCTCACGAACCTCTTTCGCCAGTGACTCAATGGGGCGCAAGCTCCACCACGCTGCCACCCACAGCAGCGGGATCACCAGCAGGAGATTCGCAGCCAGAACGTAGATGAACCAGCTCCAGACCATATAAGAACGCTTCAGCTCGACCGGAATGGTGTCGATCACCACAATGGTCAGCTGCGGCATGTTCAGCGTCGCCGGATAGAGGTTAATCGCGACGGAGTGCGTCATCTCCGTTTCGGCGTTGTCGGCGCGGATCTCGTTCAGCTTTTGCTGCAGGGAGCGATCTTCACGGATCAGCGAGCTGGTGGTGTTGAGATCGGCTTCAATTTCATGAAACCCGTTGGTTTTGAGCCAGTCCGGACGAATGCTTTTAACCAGCCAGGGGATATCACGCTGCGCCCACAGTAATTTCCCTTTTTCGTTATAAATCAGGGCCAGCGTTGGACTCTGCTGGTTGAGGTTTTCCGGCATTTCGACGGTGATTCGGTTGTTTTCCCACTTCGCCAGGGTATAAAACAGATTGCTTTCGCCGCGTAACAGTCGAAAGGTGGTTTTATCAAAGCTGACGCTGTAGCCCACCAGGGCGACCATGCCGTAGGAGAGCGACAGCACCAGCACGACGGCGGCTGTTGCCAGTAAGAAACGAACCCGCAGCGAGAGGGGCAGAATGTGGCGTAAAATCCCTCTCATTTAGCGTAATTCGAACAGGTAGCCCTGGCCACGGACGGTGGTAATCACATCCTGCGGATACTGCGCCTGAATTTTTTTACGCAAACGTCCCATCAGCACGTCAATGGTATGGCTCTCGCGCAGTTCAGCATCAGGATAAAGCTGGAGCATTAAGGAATCTTTGCTCACCACTTTGCCATTGTTACGGATCAGCGTTTCCATAATGGTGTATTCGAAGGCGGTGAGCTTAATCACTTCATCATTGATTGCTAATTCCCGCCGGGAGAGATCGACCTGGAATGGTGGGATGGAAATAACCTGTGAAGCCAGCCCGCTGTTGCGGCGTAACAGCGCCTGCATGCGCGCCGCCACCTCTTCAATATGAAACGGCTTGGTGACGTAATCGTCTGCACCCGCGCTGAGCACTTCGACCTTATCCTGCCAGCCTTCACGGGCGGTCAGAACCAGAACCGGCAGGGAGACATCGTGGCTGCGCCAGCGGCGAATTAACGACAGACCGTCTTCGTCAGGCAACCCTAAATCGACAATGGCGATATCCGGCAGGTGTTCATTGAGATAATAATCGGCTTCTTTTGCATCTTCAGCATCGTCCACCTGATGTCCCATCTCCTGAAGCTGAACCTTCAGGTGATGGCGTAGCAATGCGTTATCCTCAACAACCAGTACGCGCATCATCTCTTCTCCCTAAATAATTGGTATGAATAGTTTAACGCTGATTATGTTGTTGTGGGGATAAACATTGAGTAAACCGGGGAAAAGCATCCCCCTTTTCGGGCGAAAAGGGGGAGAAGGGCGTTACTTCAGCTCGTCGACCATGGTGATAGCGCGACCAATGTAGTTCGCCGGGGTCATCGCCTTCAGGCGCGTTTTCTCTTCTTCCGGCAGCGCCAGACCGTCGATAAACTGCTTCATGCCTTCGGCGTCAACGCGTTTGCCGCGGGTCAGCTCTTTCAGCTTCTCGTACGGTTTTTCGATACCGTAACGGCGCATCACGGTCTGGATTGGCTCCGCCAGCACTTCCCAGTTGTGATCCAGCTCGTCCAGCAGACGGTCACGGTTCACTTCCAGTTTGCTCACGCCTTTCAGGGTGGACTGGTACGCGATCAGCGCGTAGCCAATGCCCACGCCCAGGTTACGCAGTACGGTGGAGTCGGTCAGGTCGCGCTGCCAGCGGGATACCGGCAGTTTGCTCGCCATATGCTGCAGCACGGCGTTCGCCAGGCCCAGGTTGCCTTCGGAGTTTTCGAAGTCGATTGGGTTCACTTTGTGCGGCATGGTGGAAGAGCCGATTTCACCGGCGATGGTTTTCTGCTTGAAGTGGTTCAGGGCGATGTAGCCCCACACGTCACGATCGAAGTCGATCAGGATGGTGTTGAAGCGCGCGATGCAGTCAAACAGTTCGGCGATATAGTCGTGCGGCTCAATCTGCGTGGTGTACGGGTTCCACTGAATGCCCAGAGAGGTCACGAACTCTTCGCTGAACTGGTGCCAGTCCACTTCCGGGTAAGCGGCGATGTGGGCGTTATAGTTACCGACCGCGCCGTTGATTTTGCCGAGGATCTCAACCTGCTCCAGCTGACGGTACTGGCGCTCCATACGGTACGCGACGTTAGCCATCTCTTTACCCATCGTGGATGGGGTGGCCGGCTGGCCGTGGGTACGGGAGAGCAGCGGAATGTCGCGGTATTCCACGGACAGCGCTTTTACCGCGTCGATGATTTTACGCCAGTAAGGCAGCACCACCTCTTTACGCGCGGTGGAGAGCATCAGCGCGTGAGAGAGGTTGTTGATGTCTTCAGAGGTACAGGCGAAGTGAATGAACTCAGACACGGCATGCAGCGCAGGGACGCTTTCCACTTTCTCTTTCAGGAAGTACTCAACCGCTTTCACGTCGTGGTTGGTGGTGCGTTCGATGGTTTTAATGCGCGCGGCGTCTTGTTCGCTAAACTCGGCAACGATTTTATCAAGGTAATCGTTTGCCTTTTCGTCAAAAGCAGGAACTTCCTTGATTGCTGCCTGGGCGGCCAGCTTTTGCAGCCAGCGTACTTCAACCTGAACACGGAACTTCAGCAAACCATATTCGCTGAAGATCCCGCGCAGCGCGCTGACTTTATCGCCGTAGCGTCCATCGACAGGGGATACGGCGGTCAGTGAGGATAATTCCATAATTCGCAACTCCGGGAGGTTAACAATGAGCAAGAATTTGTTTTGCCTGAGTGGTCAGGCGATTACGAGAAAACATTAACTGCAGGCGGCCACCGCCCACCTGGTGCCACAGCACGGCGGCGCGGATACCTGCCAGCAGGGACGCGCGCACTTTTGCCTGTACCTGCGGACTTTGCAGCACGGCAGGGGATCCGGTGACCTGAATACGCGGGCCCAGCGGGCTGATGACGTCAACATAAATGCCGGCCATAGCGCTCAGCAGCGTGTCGGACTGCAGGTCAAAATGATCGAGCTGGCGCTGCAGCCCGGCAATACGATCGCCCAGGGTATTCATTGCGCCTTTTGCAGCGCTCAACTTACGCTCCAGCACCATCAGGCTCAGCGTGTAGCGGGTCAGCTCCGCGTTTAATCCCTGACGGCTGCTGGCGTTAAGCACGCCGAGCAGGGTTTCAAGACCGAGACGAAGATTAGTTTCACTGCCGCCGAACACGCCCAGGGTCGAGCCGGGGTTGAGATCGATAACGCTGTTCAGTGAAACGTGCAGGGCATCTGCGTCGCAATGACCCTGATGCGCCAGCTGTTGCACCAGACGGGCTGACTGGCAAATTCCCGCCAGCGCCAGGGTGATGTCATAGTAGTTCTTCGCCACACGCTCTCCTTTATGTGTGAATCGTATTAAACAGCAGGCAGCGGCAGGCGCTGTTCAATGATCCCGCCGCCCAGACAGATTTCGCCGCTGTAGAAGACAGCAGACTGACCCGGGGTGACGGCCGCGACCGGCTCGTCGAAACGCACGTCAATGCGATCGTCATCAAGCGCGGTAATGGTGCAAGGAATATCGGTCTGGCGGTAGCGTGTTTTCACCGTGCAGCGCAGGGTGCCTTTCAGCGGCTCACGATCGACCCAGTGCAGCTGCTGTGCAATAAGGCCAACGGACATCAGACGCGGATGATCGTGGCCCTGGGCAACAACCAGAATATTGTTTTCGACGTCTTTGTCGACAACATACCATGGATCTTCGCTACCTTCTTTGGTCCCGCCAATACCGAGGCCTTTACGCTGGCCGAGCGTGTGGTACATCAGCCCCTGATGCTGGCCAATCTCTTCCCCGTCGACGGTGACAATTTTACCCGGCTGAGCAGGCAGATAACGTCCCAGGAAATCGCGGAATTTGCGCTCGCCGATGAAGCAAATGCCGGTAGAGTCTTTTTTCTTCGCGGTGATCAGGTCCAGCTCTTCGGCGATTTTACGCACCTGCGGCTTTTCCAGCTCGCCGACCGGGAACAGGCTCTGGGCGATTTGCTCGTGGCTCAGCGTATAGAGGAAGTAGCTTTGATCTTTGTTGCCGTCCAGACCGCGCAGCAGCTGGCTTTTGCCATTGACGTCTGCGCGACGCACGTAGTGACCGGTCGCGATGTAGTCAGCGCCCAGATCTTCCGCGGCGAATTCCAGGAAGGCCTTAAATTTGATCTCTTTGTTGCACAGAATATCCGGGTTCGGCGTGCGGCCCGCTTTGTACTCTTCCAGGAACAGTTCAAAAACGTTGTCCCAGTATTCTGCGGCAAAGTTAACGGTGTGCAGTTCAATGCCGAGCTTATCGCATACGGCCTGCGCGTCGGCGAGATCCGCAGCGGCGGTGCAGTATTCCTCGCCATCATCTTCCTCCCAGTTCTTCATGAACAGGCCCTCCACCTTATAGCCCTGTTGCTGTAACAGGTAGGCGGAAACGGAGGAATCGACACCGCCGGACATGCCGACGATCACTTTTTTCTGGCTGTTATCTGACATGGAATACTCACGACATTGAACTTCAAGGCGGCGTATTCTATCACGCCCCCCCACCATTGACACCCTCTGTAAACGGCCAGTTAAATGCGCCGATGACGTCCAGCGGTAAGCGGCCAGCAGACTGCCAGCAGCGAATGCTTTCCGCAACCAGCGGCGAGCGCAGGTTTGGCGCGTTCAGGATCTCGTCGGCGGTGACCCAGAGACAGCGATCGATATCGTCATCCTGCGGCTCTGTGGCGCACGTTTCGCTAAGCTCAACGGCGAATAAAAAGCGCAGAAACGGGGTGTGATCCGGCGCGATCCACTGGTGCATACGGATGAAGTGCTGGGGCTCAGCGTGAATACCGGTCTCTTCCCACAGCTCGCGTTTTGCTGCCTGCAGCAGGGTTTCATTGGCTTCAAGGTGTCCGGCAGGCTGGTTCCACAGCGCTTTGCCGTTAATGCTCTCTTCAACAACAAGGAATTTACCCCTGGCGTGGACCACGCAGGCAACCGTGACATGAGGTTTAAACATAGTGACTCCTTAAGGGGCGACGTCGCGCCATTCGCCGTTTGCCAGCGTTTCCAGGGTGTAGCTGCCCATGGCGTAGCGAATGAGACGCAGGGTAGGGAAGCCGACGTGTGCGGTCATGCGGCGAACCTGGCGGTTGCGGCCTTCATAAAGGGTGATTTTGAGCCAGCTTGTCGGGATGGATTTACGTTCACGAATCGGCGGGTTGCGCGGCCACAGCCACTCCGGCTCATTCACGCGTTCAATACCCGCGGGCAGGGTTGGGCCGTCGTTCAACGTCACGCCGCTGCGTAGCGCTGCCAGCGTCGCGTCATCCGGCTCGCCTTCCACCTGGACGAAGTAAATTTTACCGGTGCGTTTGCCCGGCTGCGTGAGCTTCGCCTGCAACGCGCCGTCGTTGGTTAAGACCAGAAGGCCTTCGCTGTCGCGGTCCAGGCGCCCGGCCGCGTAGACGCCCTGAACGGGAATGTAGTCCTTCAGCGTGCTGCGCCCGGCTTCATCGGTAAACTGCGGCAAAACATCGTAGGGTTTATTGAACAAAATAACCCGCTTCGGCTGGGTTTCCTGCGGTCTTCTGGCGGCTTGTCGCGAGCTGAATCGCTCAACCCGGTGTTTTGTAAAAGAAGTTTTCTTCATGGTATTTTCAGGCGTTATCAATTGCCGCATTATAGCCTAATAACGAAGACCTTTCATGGCGCAGGACAATCAGGTACTATCGAAGGGCTCATTACAATTTATTAACATAAGATCAGTAACAACCAGAAGCGCTCGAAGGAGAGGTTAATGGAAAGCAAAGTAGTTGTTCCGGCGGAAGGTAAAAAGATCACCCTGCAAAACGGCAAGATTAACGTTCCTCACAATCCGATTATCCCGTTCATCGAAGGTGACGGTATCGGTGTAGACGTTACCCCGGCGATGCTGAAAGTGGTTGATGCCGCTGTTGAGAAAGCCTACAAAGGCGAGCGTAAAATTTCCTGGATGGAAATTTACACCGGTGAGAAATCTACTCAAGTTTATGGCCAGGACGTCTGGCTGCCAGCAGAAACGCTGGACCTGATCCGCGACTACCGCGTTGCTATTAAAGGCCCACTGACGACGCCAGTTGGCGGCGGTATCCGTTCCCTGAACGTGGCACTGCGTCAGGAGCTGGACCTGTACGTGTGTCTGCGTCCGGTTCGTTACTATCAGGGCACCCCAAGCCCGGTTAAGCACCCTGAACTGACCGATATGGTTATCTTCCGCGAAAACTCAGAAGACATCTACGCGGGTATCGAATGGAAAGCGGACTCTGCTGACGCAGAAAAAGTGATTAAATTCCTGCGCGAAGAGATGGGCGTGAAGAAGATTCGCTTCCCTGAGCATTGCGGTATCGGCATCAAGCCATGCTCTGAAGACGGTACTAAACGTCTCGTGCGTGCGGCCATCGAATACGCGATCACCAACGACCGTGACTCTGTGACTCTGGTTCACAAAGGCAACATCATGAAGTTCACCGAAGGCGCGTTCAAAGACTGGGGCTACCAGTTGGCGAAAGAAGAGTTCGGCGGTGAGCTGATCGACGGCGGCCCGTGGCAGAAGATTAAGAACCCGAACACCGGCAAAGAGATCATCATTAAAGATGTGATCGCCGATGCGTTCCTGCAGCAGATCCTGCTGCGTCCTGCAGAATACGACGTAATTGCCTGTATGAACCTGAACGGTGACTACATCTCTGACGCCCTGGCTGCTCAGGTTGGTGGTATCGGTATCGCCCCTGGCGCGAACATCGGTGACGAGTGCGCCCTGTTCGAAGCGACCCACGGTACTGCACCTAAATACGCGGGCCAGGACAAAGTGAACCCAGGCTCTATCATCCTGTCCGCAGAGATGATGCTGCGTCATATGGAATGGTTCGAAGCCGCAGACCTGATCGTTAAAGGTATGGAAGGCGCGATCAACGCGAAAACCGTAACCTATGACTTCGAACGTCTGATGGAAGGCGCTAAGCTGCTGAAATGCTCAGAGTTTGGCGACGCGATTATCGCGAACATGTAATCCAGGATTCTGGGTTAAACAAGAGCGGGGGCCTGAGGGTTCCCGTTTTTTTTGCCTCTGCCTGCGGGAAACAACACGATGTTAGCCACCGTCCTTATCGCTGTCGTTGCATTCATCCATCTTTATATTCTTGTGCTGGAAATGTTCCTGTGGAATACCAAAACAGGGCATAAGGCCTTTAATCTGCGTCCTGATTTTGCGCGCGAGACCCGCGTGCTGGCCGCGAATCAGGGGCTGTATAACGGTTTTCTGGCGGCCGGTCTGCTCTGGAGCCTCTGGCTCGGGGAAAAGGGGATTCAGGTGGCCATCTTCTTCCTTACCTGCGTGCTGATCGCCGGACTCTTTGGCGCAGCCACCGCCAGCCGAAAAATTTTGTATGTACAGGCCGCGCCTGCTCTCGCAGCGCTGCTTGCGTTACTCATCTGAAGCAATGCTTTGGTTGAGATTAGGCGTCCGATATACTGATGGCTTTACCCGTAAAAATTAGCGACGAGACAGTTATGAACAACGATATCCCACTGAAATATTATGACATTGCCGATGAGTACGCGACGGAAGCCGCTGAACAGGTCGCTGAGTCAGAGCGCGACGCGCTGGCACATTATTTCCAGCTGCTGCTCACCCGTTTATCGAATAATGAGGAGATTAGCGAGGAAGCCCAGCAGGAGATGGCCACTGAGGCCGGGATCCGTGCGGGTCGCGTTGATGATATTGCGAACTTCCTCAATCAGTGGGGAAATGAATAGTCTGCTTCAAAAACCGTTATGCTGATGCTTTGCGATACAGCTCAGCATCACGCTATCGGACCACATGCATTTTTTCCGCAGAATATGCGAAGCGGGGGCTTCGATAAACAGCGCGAAAATAACGGTCAGACAAAAGAGTACCACTGGGAATAGTAAGGATAATTTCACGTTTTTAACCAAAATATGAGTGTGCTTCAGGGTAATCTACCGTCTGAATGTGACGACTATATGTTTTTGCGTAAAAAATAGAAATGCCCGACTGGAAAAAAACGGACGCGCAAGGCTTCGGGTTACGGTGCGACCCCGGTGAGTCGCTTCGCCAGCTCGCTCCGGGTGAGTGCTTTTGAAAAATACCATCCCTGAATCAGCGCATCGGGATATCTGCTTGCAATAAAGCGATATTGAATTTCATTTTCCACGCCCTCGAAAACAAGCGTTTTATTCAATCTTGCAAGGGCATCGCAGAAGATTGCAAAGATGTTTTGCTTATAATGCTCGCTGATGCCGTCCACCAGCGACTTATCAATTTTGATTTCATCATATTCAAGCAGCGACAGGCGGGCGAGATTGGAGTTTTGCACGCCAAAATCATCTATTGATATTTTAACGCCGAGCGATTTCAGCTCCTGACAGAATCCCTCGAGGATATCTGCCGTGGAAACGGCTTTCTCAGAAAGTTCGACCTTCATCAGGGAAAGGGGAAGGTGATTGGCAAAACACGCACGACGCAAAATGGTAATGAACTGTCCATCTTCAATTTCCTTGTGCCCAACGTTTATTGAGACTATCAGCTGGTGTTTTATCGCCAGAGGGGCAATTTCGGAAAGGGATTTTTCGATAATATTACTGTAATATTTTTTATACAAACCGATCTTCTTAATTAATGGGATAAACAGCTCCGGAGAGACGTCCCCGTGCTTTTGGTCACGCCATCTCGACAGAACTTCTACACCCACGATTTTTTGATCGTGAATACGAATAATGGGCTGATAGTTAACGCTTATGGTATTCGTGAGGACGGCTTTTATCAGCGTACGTTCCAGAGAAAAACGGTCTTCATAGATACGGAAGATAAATAACGTTATCGCAATCCAGATAAAACAGAGAATGACCGCGAGAAGCGCAAAGATAAACGGAGGTAACGAGGCGAGCCCGGCGTCGTGATGCTGCACGATGACGCACAGGTCCCAGAAGGCGCTGCACTGTGTCAGGGTCAGGGTAAACAATGTCGAATGCAGCCAGCTCTGCTGATTTAGCTCCGTGGCGGCCGAAAAAAAGACTCTGCCGAAGTCTTTGGTGGTAGCACTGAGCGAATAGCTTGCGGTGACCGGGGTGAATTTATCGTAAGCATAGCGGGAGGTGAAGATAATAATATTATTATAAATTGCCGCATTGCCCGTGAAAAAGTCTTTTCTCGAAAACTGGGCCAGGAGAAAGCCCCTCGGCGTTTTATGCAGTTCTGCAGGAAGTGCAACGGGCGTCGCGAGTTTCCCCCAAAAAGCGGTACAGACTATTTTTCCCTTCTCAATAAAGCCGATATCGGCAAAATAAAGATTATTAAGCTTAATTTGTCTGTAGCGATCGAGGCTGGTTTTATCACATCCCTGCGTCGTGATGCTTTTGAGACCCAGCGCCACGCTTTGGGACACGTCTTCTGAATAATGTAAAAGGGTACGGGATATTTCACGCTGTTTACTCTTCTGCTGACCGATGATTACAGCATTGACCGCATAAAGAGACAGGAAGACCAGAAGCGTCGAAACGATAGCAATGGCAATGAGCTTTTTCATTTTCCAGATATCCAGTCCGCTCCCTGATTTCACAAATCTTAACACAGCCAGGGCAAGGAACAAGCCTGATAGTCACGTCATGTGAGTAAATGCCGGCAGGTGAACTCATACGAAAGTATCAGTTTTTTAAGACAATTCTCAGCTAAGCTATTTTCATTGTTATATGCAATACCGGGATAGCACAGGCTCTTCTACCAGAACATCCATGCTTGTTTTTTCTATTAAGGAAAACATCGTGCGCAACGTGATGATCCCTATTCTTAGCGCTCTGTTTCTTTTTCTGAGCGGCATTTTGATTATTAACTGGCAGCTATGGCAGATGGCGAAGCTGAGTAATAGTCATACCGCCACGGCCAGCACCCAAAAAATAGAAAACATTCTGGCTGAAGCAGTCAGTGCGGCCAGCACGGCAAAGCGCGTTGCGGCTCAAGGGTGTACCAGTAGCGGACAGCTGGTGCTGGGAACAGAGGCAGCGCTAAAACCGCATCTGCGCGCCATCATGATCGAGCTGCAGGGGAAAATCATCTGTACTTCCCTTCCCGGGAATGGCGTGTTGATTATTCATCCTGAGACGTTACCTGCCGAAAAATTGATGCTGTTACCCGGCAATCGACTGGTGAACGGCATTCCGGTGCTTATCTTCCAGATGCCCATCGCGGGAGGGCGCGTCATTGTCAGCATCAGTGACGCGCATTTGCAGGACGTCATTGCAAGTGCATCGAACAGCGTGGATCTGGGGCTGGTTGTCGGCGAAAGCATGCTTGTTCGCAACGGCGATGTGAGGGGCTGGAAAGCGGCCTCCTGGACGGGGTCGCTTACGGCATCAACGCAATTTCCCTTTAGCCTGGCCTGGCAACCTCCTGCCTTTTTCAGCCTGACGCGGCTTTTGCAACAGGGATGGAGCCTGATACTGCTTATTCTCGCGCTATCGGTGGCGGTAGGTATTTTGATCCGCCGATACAAGGGGAAAAGTACCTCATTTGAAGACGATTTGCGTAAAGCGATTTTGCAGGGGGAGATCGAGCCTTATTACCAGCCGATCGTGAACGGCGATACCGGCGGGCTGTACGGCGTTGAGGTCCTGGCAAGATGGAAGCATCCAAAGTCAGGCTTTATCCCGCCGGATGTCTTTATTCCTATTGCTGAACGTAGCGGGTTGATTATTCCGCTGACCAAAGGATTGATGGCGAAAGTGGTGACCCAGCTTAAGCCGCTTTTGCCTAAGCTACCGGACGGGTTTCATATCGGGGTGAACATCAGCGCCAGGCATATTAATGCGCCTTCATTTATCGGTGACTGTCGCGTTTTCGGGAAGGGGTTTCAGGGTAAAGAGGTCGAACTGGTTCTCGAGGTGACCGAGCGTGAACCGCTGGTCGATAATCCTCACCTCGTGGAGAACCTTAACATGCTGCATAACGCCGGCTTTGTTATTGCCCTGGATGATTTTGGTACGGGTTATTCCGGGCTGTCATGCCTTAATGCGCTGGCCATTGATTATATTAAAATTGATAAAAGCTTTGTGAACCGGGTTTCAGAGGAAAAAGACTCAACGATCCTGCTGGACTGCGTCATTGACCTGGCGAAAAAACTCTCTTTGCGCATTGTCGCTGAAGGCGTAGAAACAAAAGAGCAACTGGAGTATCTCAACCGTAATGAGATAACCCTGTTACAGGGATATTATTTTGGTAAGCCCGTCTCCTATATCGATTTTATTAAAGTCATTTTATCTAAACCCAGGGAGACTGTTAGTTTGTAAAACGAAATAAAGACGAGCTTCTGTTGTATGCTTAAGTGCAATTCATTTTCCTCTTATCCCGAGCTTTGTTACAGTGACAAGAGTTGTCAGCCAGGGATGTCAGGCGTGATAAGGTGGAAAAGCTCGTGCATGTGAAAAATACTTTTTACACAACAACCATTACCGTCATCATTGTCTCATTGATCATCTCGCTGTCGCTTGCCGTCCAAATTGCCACGTCCAGACAGCAGTCAATTCAGCAAATTAATACCAGCGTTGCTAACCTGAGCCATACCCTTGATGTCTACACCGAGGGGATCATGCGCCAAAGCGAAATGTTAATTACTACCGTTTCCGACATAATCGAAATTTATGGCATGACGCCGCAACAGGCGACCAATATTCAGCGGATGATAAATAATCAGGATAATCTTCTTACCCAGATTAATAATGTGGTTGTTTACGACGCTCAGGGCGATATCTTTACCGCGTTGCACGAAACTTTTACAGGCCCACGCAAAGGATCGGACAGGTCATTTTTTATCTATCACAAGGAAAATAAAAATCAGCAGATTTTTATTGGTGAGCCCGTGGTCAGCAGAACCAATGGCAAATGGGTCATTACCATTAGTCGTCGCCTTGAAACCCACACCGGGGCATTTAACGGTGTCGTGGTGGTGACGCTGGGTATCGAGAATTTTCTCGCGCTTTACGGGCAGATTAATATTGGTCACCTGGGCGTCATTGGCTTAACGACACAATCCGGCGTGCTGCTGGTCCGTCACCCCTTTAAAAATACCTACGTCGGCACGATTTTTTCTGATTCACCCCTCTTCAGGAAATACCTAAAGGTACAAAATACCGGGATAGCCAGTTCCGTCTCGCGGTTTGATAAAATCGAACGCATTTACGCCTATGAGAAAAACCGACGCTACGGGCTGGTGACCACCGTGGCCGTCAGCATTGATGAAGCCCTCGCACCGTGGCGCAAGCAGGCCATTCAGCTGGCGCTGCTCATTTTCGTTTTCACTGCGATACTTATCGTCGCGTCATACTTCCTGTATTCCGACTTATCCAGAAAAACCAGAGATAATAAGGCGCTGAAGATTATCGCTTCCGAGGATGCGTTGACCGGGCTGTATAACCGTCGCATTTTTGATGAAAGAATCCTCTCGGAAATCGCGACTTGTGCCGCGCATGACGCAGCAATTTCGATACTGATTGTGGACGTGGACTACTTCAAAAAATACAACGATAACTACGGCCATCCGGAAGGGGACCGGTGTCTGACGCTGCTGGGAAACAGTCTCAGGGAGAGCCTTACCCGTGATAATCAGATTGTGGCGCGCTACGGCGGAGAGGAGTTTGCGCTGATATTGCCTGATACGGATATTCAGGAGGCGCTTCGACTGGCGCAGACGATTATTCGCAACGTGTTCTCCCTGCAAATCACGCATGATTTTAGCCCCTTCGGACGGGTGACGGTAAGCGTCGGGATTTCTACCGCGCGTGCGGTCGACATCGCGGGCAGCCAGCAGAATATCATTATTGCCGCTGACCAGGCGCTCTATCAGGCAAAGCGCGCGGGACGTAACCGGTACGCGTTTGTTGGGGTATGAACAGAAAAAAAAGCCCACACAGGAGTGGGCAAGAAATACTGGAAGCAATGTGAGCAATGTCGTACTGAATACCTGAGTGTTACGCTCAACTATTCAGTGTTGAGAAAGATAATCTTTCTCAACAGAAGATGCAACCCCACAGTTTATGCGGCAGGCTCTTTTTGTTGATGAATAATTGCGCACTCTCTCATTGTGATGCCTATCACAAATTTCCTTTCTGAAATCCTGTGCTATTCTTTTTTGTGTCGTTGATTTAATGACAAAAACCATACAGAGAGGAAAGTTATGGGAATTTTATCCTGGATTATCTTTGGGCTTATTGCGGGTATTCTGGCGAAGTGGATCATGCCGGGCAAAGATGGCGGTGGGTTTATCGTCACCGTAATACTGGGTATTATCGGCGCGGTAGTCGGCGGCTGGATCAGTACGCTGTTCGGTTTTGGCAAAGTCGATGGCTTTAACTTCGGCAGCTTTGCCGTCGCGGTCATCGGTGCGCTGGTTGTTCTGTTTATCTACAGAAAAATCAAAAGCTAAGGCTTACAAGCGTTAAAAAAGGCTGCCAGATGGCGGCCTTTTTACGTAGTGGCGTTTACCACCAGCCAAGCTGCGTGCCGGCAAATGCCGCGATGGCAACGATCAGCATAACGAGGGTCGTTTTTCTCATTTATGCCCCAGGCGCCGCGTAACCACCGACAAAAAACCATGCTAAAAAAATCACCGCCGTTATAAAAATAACGACCGGGAAGAGGATCCCTATTCTCATATCATCACCTGTTTCGGTTTTTGTAACGCCGTAGAGTGTACGGGGTTAATCGATAGTGAGAAAGCGTGTTTTGCTTTTTCCTTTCTTATCCTGATACATCGCGACATCCGCGTCGCGTAATGCGCTGTCCGGATCGGTTACCCGAGGGTCCACTTCGATAACGCCGACGCTGGCTCCGGGGTAAATGAGGTTGACGCTACCCAGCCAGTATTCACCGGCAATAGAGGCGCTGAGGCGCGTTTTGAGCAGCGTGACCTGCGCGTTATCTCCTTCGCTGTGGGATGTGCTCAACGACGCCACCAGAAACTCATCGCCGCCCAGCCTGCCAATGATATCGTCCTGCTGTTTTTCTTCCGTCAGACGCTTGCCCACTTCAATCAGGAACTGGTCGCCAGCCTCGTGGCCGTAGCGATCGTTAATCAGCTTGAAATCATCCAGATCGATGAACGCGATGACGGTGTTACGTTTAAGGTGCCGCGCCAGCGAAAATAGCGTGGTCAGATCTTCAAAAATGGCGCGACGGTTGGGTAAACCGGTAAGGGCATCTGTGTAAGAGTGCGCGATGAGGGCCGCGTTGGCTTCGCGAAGCTGGGTTACCAGCGACTCTTTCTGAATGGACTGGGCAATCAGACCGGCGAATAACTTCAGGACCTGTTCACCGCGCTCGCTAAGCGGCTTTCTGGCCGTGCTGGTGGCACAAAGCGTTCCGTAGAGTGAACCATCCGCAAGATGGACAGGAATACTCATGTAGGTCGTAATGCCGAGCGCTTTCGCCGCCTCGCATTCCGGCCAGCGTTCGGGAACGTCGTTGCTGAATACGGTGTCGCTATCCAGCGCGCGCTTGCACAGTGTTTCATCCCATGGGACGCTCAGCCCCTCAGGAATTGTCATCTGCTTGCTGTTGCGGGCGTAGAGGATATGCTGCAGTCGGGCTTCGATATCTACCTTGGTGAGGTAAGTCGACTCCATGTCAGTCACAATCTCCAGCATCTCCAGCAGCTGGCGAACGAGACCTTCAAGGGATTGTTCAGTGGCGAGGGTTTCTGAAACACGGGCAAGGATAATATCCGACATGACGTAGAATGACTCCCAGGCAGAAGACGTCTGCATCTGCATGTTATGCTGAATTTTTAGACTTCAGGCATAGTAAAACATGAATATAAAAAATTTAATATATGCAGGGAGAGGGCAGCAGCAGAGAAAAAAAGGCCCCGTTGTTGAGACCGGGGCAAAGACATCTTGATTACGGAATGATGTTCTCTGGTCATATCGAGAACATGCCACACTATAGTGTTGAAAAGTGCAGTTAAAATGGAGAAATCATGGAGAAAGGGGCGATGACCCGTTAACCTTAGATTGTCATGATGTCACAAGGATCAATGAGATGAGATTTCTGCTTCTGGCGCTGGCGCTTCCCCTGGCTGCCTGCACCGCGAAAACAACCCCACCCGATGCGCCGAAACCACCGCACGCTATCGGTATGGCGAACCCGGCCTCCGTGTACTGCCTGGAGAAAGGTGGGGAACAGATCCCGGTTCAAAGCCCGCAGGGCGTACGCACGGAGTGCAAACTACCGGGGGGCGAAGTGATTGATGAATGGACGCTCTACCGTCGCGATCGTCCGCAACCCACCAGGTGACAGACGTATATTGCCTGCGATACACTTCTCTTTAGGATTATTCTTAGCCAGTCCCTGGCTATCGTTACCGTGAGAGAAGTATGTTTCAGCTTAAACCGGGCAGCATGGCGATGATCATCGGTGCCCGCACGGCGTCAGGCCGTCGCAATATTGGTAAATCTGTTGAGCTGTTTGGCCTTTGTCAGCCTGGCCTGCGTTTCGTTAACCCGGTCAACGGCGTAATGACGCAATTACCCGCTACCGCCGATCGCGCCCTTTGGCTGGTGACTGGCGATGTTTACGCCTTTGACAATCAGCACGGCTTTGCCTTTGTCCGCGCCGAACATCTGATGCCGCTCACTCCCGATGAAGCGCCGCAAATCCTCGATGAGCTGGCGATCGGCTGATCAGAGATGGCGCAGCCAGTCGGCTAATACCAGGGCGTGATTTTGCTTCGTGTCTTTGGCAGCGTAGAGCAGGGTGACGGTCTGCCTGTTCGCCAGCGTCGCCAGACGCATTCCCTCGTCAGCATGCTGCGCCAGCTCTTCCCGATAGGCTTTGCTGAAGGCGGCGAAATCAATGGTTTCGCTATGAAAGGCCTTGCGTAATTCATTCGAAGGCGTGAGCGCTTTACACCATTCATCATACGCGAGGTCCGTTTTCTTGACCCCGCGCGGCCACAGCTTGTCTACCAGCACCCGATAGCCGTCGTCCGGACCAGCCTGCTCGTATACGCGTTTGCATTGAATCATAATTCCACCCTCCCAATTTAAGGTATTGTGATAATTGCAGAAGATCGGTAGTCTGAGGTTCCTTATGTTATCTGATAATACTCTGGCATAAGGAACCTTTCATGGAACACCTCCCGGTTAAAACGACGCTGCGCATTGCGCTGGTTGGCGATTACAATCCCAGTGTTATTGCGCATCAGGCGATCCCGCTGGCGATTGACGACGCCGCCGCAGTCCTTGACCTCACCGCCGATTACGACTGGCTTGCCACCACGGAGCTGACAAGCCCTGAAGATCTGGTGGGCTACGATGCCATCTGGCTGGTGCCTGCCAGCCCCTATAAAAACACCGAGGCCGCCTTTATCGCCGCGCGCTACGCGCGTGAAAACGGCGTACCGTTCCTGGGCACCTGCGGTGGATTCCAGCACGCGCTGATTGAGTATGCCCGCAATGTGTTGGGCTGGGCCGATGCGGCACATGCCGAGACGGATACCGAAGGCACCATGGTGATTGCGCCGCTGACCTGCTCGCTGGTGGAAAAAACCGATGCCATTGAGCTGCGCAAAAATACGCTGATCGCGAAAGCCTACGGCAAGCCGGAAATAGAAGAGGGTTATCACTGTAACTATGGCGTGTCGCCGGCGTTTTCCCAGGCGCTGGAAAGCGGTGATATGCATGTTACGGGCTGGGACGAACAGGGGGAAATTCGCGCCGCAGAGCTGGTTACGCACCCGTTCTTCGTGATCACCTTATTCCAGCATGAGCGTGCCGCGCTGGAAGGCCGTCCGGTCGTGCTGGTGCAGGCGATGCTGCGCGCGGCTCGCGGGTAGGAAAAGGCAGACCCGATGGTCTGCCAGAGTCTTTAACGGGGCGCGATCTCGCGGTCTCGCCCGGCAAGCACGCCGCAGAGCGCCATTATCACGGCGGCCAGAGCGCAGCCCAGAAGCGGGATTTGCCAGTCTCCCGCGCTATCGTGAATTTTCCCCATCAGCGGAGGGCCGCAGGCGGCGAGCAGATAACCAATCGACTGCGCCATGCCGGACAGCGCCGCAGCCTGGTGCGCGGAGCTGGCGCGCAGACCGATGAACGTCAGGCCGAGGATCATCGTTGCTCCGGAGCCAAAGCCAAACACCAGCGTCCACATCACCGCCATGTCAGGCATAAACCATAGCCCTGCCGCGCTTACCGCGCACATCAGCGCCACCGCGCCGGCGATCCCCCGCTGATCTTTCAGACGGTGAAGAACCAGCGGAACGGCAAGCCCCGGCACGGCCGTGGCCAGCTGCAACAGCCCGTGCACCGAGCCGGCCTGCGCTTCGCTGTAGCCGTGGCTGAGCAATATCGCCGGCAGCCAGCCGATGATGACGTAGTAAATCAGCGAGTTAATCCCCAAAAAGAGCGTCACCTGCCAGGCGAGGGCCGAACGCCAGATGGCGCGATTATGCAGCGCGCCAGCGCCCGTTACCGTCGCAACGTGTTTCTGGCGCCACTGCGGCAGCCAGAGCAGCAGCGCGACCAGCGGAAACGCCATCAGCATCAGCAGCGCGCCATGCCAGCCCGCGCTACCCTGCGCCAGGGGAACAATCATCGCTGAGCCAAACGCCGCCGAGACGCCCATCGTCAGAGAATAGGCCCCGGTGAGTCGGGCTACCAGGCCCGGGAAGTCACGCTTAATTAATCCGGGTAACAGCACGTTCCCGAGCGCAATTCCGCAGCCGATGACCGCGGTTCCGATGAAAAGCAGCGCGGCGGAAGGCAGCGAGCGAAGTGCAATTCCGGCGCAAATCAGCAGCAGGGCGACAAACAGGCTGCGCTCCATGCCGATACGTCGGGCAACGCCTGCGGCGAGCGGCGAGACAAGGGCGAAAGCCAGCAGGGGCAGGGTAGTCAGCAGACCGGTTTGCGCCGTGCTTAAGCCATAATCAAGACGAATAGTGTCGAGCAGCGGAGCTGCGCCGGTAAAGGTGACGCGAAGCGTAGTGGCAATCATCAGGATGCCTGCAATCAACAGCGCGCCGTGTTTTCCTGAGGTGCGAATAGCAGTAGTCATTATGTTCTCATACGTTCAAGCGAGCGCACACAATACCGATTTTCCCGGCGGTTGAAATCAGGCTAAAATGACAGTTTATCGCTAAAATCGGACAAACTGATGATTGGTCTGGGACTGGACGGCTATGATCCCGATAGCCAGCACGACGCGGCCGTCGCATTTCGCATCCGCGTGGTGGCTGAGGAACAGTATATTCCCCGGCATCATCACCGTAAGGGGCAGCTGATTCTGGCCCTCGGCGGCGCGATCACCTGCGAAGTGGAAAATGCCATGCTGATGGTTCCGCCCCAGTACGCCGTCTGGATCCCCGGCCAGATGCCGCACAGCAACAGGGCCACCCCGGGCGCGCAGCTCTGCTTTTTGTTCATTGAACCGGGGGCGGCAAGCTTGCCCGACCGCTGCTGCACCCTGAAAATCTCCCCTCTGGTGCGGGAGCTGATTTTATCCCTGGCGGAAAAATCGCGTGAACAATTCTCTCTTGCGGCCACGTCGCGCCTGGTAGACGTTCTGTTTGACGAGCTGCCGCTCCAGCGTCAGGAGCATCTGCAGCTGCCCGTCTCGCCCCATCCTAAAATTCGGCTGATGAGCGAGAAAATGGCGGAAGAGCCCGCCGCCTGGCAGACGCTGACGCAGTGGGCGAGCCACTTTGCCATGAGCGAACGCAACCTGGCGCGGCTGGTAGTGAAAGAGACCGGCTTAAGCTTTCGCCGCTGGCGTCACCAGCTGCAGCTGATCGTGGCGTTACAGCATTTGATCGGTGGGAAATCGGTACAGCAGGTGGCACAGACACTTGGCTACGACTCTACCACCGCGTTTATCACCATGTTCAGAAAGGGACTGGGCCAGACGCCGGCGCGTTATATGGCCAGCCTGACTACGACTTCCCGATAAACAGAGAGACAAGGCCTGCCGCAATCAGCGGCCCCACCGGAACGCCGCGAAAGAGCGCCACGCCCAGCACGGTGCCCACCAGCAGACCCGCCACCAGCGAGGGCTGGCTGCTCATCAGCGTAACGCCGCGCCCGCCCAGCCACGAAACAAAAATCCCCACCGCGATCGCCACCAGCGATTTCCAGTTTACAAACGAGTGCAGCAGGGTTGAGGCGGGAAGCGTGCCGCTGGCGATAGGCGCCATTACCCCGATGGTTAAAATAATGATCCCGATGGTAAGGCCTTGTTTTTCTATCCACGGGAAGAAGGTATTTAACGGGGTCACGCGAACAATAATCAGCACCAGAATCGAGATGGCGACCGTGGTGTTATGGCTGACAAAGCCGAGCGCGGCGAGTGCCAGAAGAATGAGCAGAGTAGGGTCAAACATAGGGAATCCTTGCCAAAATAATCAACTTGCTTACTTTACGCGCAAACGCGGCGGAGGACAGTTTTAAAAAGATTATATTGCTGTCATAACCTTGTCATTTACGCGGATTAAAACGAAGGCAGATATCGCAAAAGGGGTCGCCATCATGAACGATCACATGTTTGTTGAAACGCTGATTATCTCCTCATCGTTTTTTGCTATTGCCATTATTCTCGTCGCCTCCGTGCTGTTTCTGGAAAGAAAAGGCTGACAGGGTCGTCAGCCATCGCGGTTACGCTTTGTGGAAGGTCACCAGCTCAGGACGGGCGATGCGAAGGTAATCCTGGGTATCCATAATCACGGATTTCTCCAGTAAACCGGCGTTAAAGGCGATTTCGTCAAAGCGCTCGAACAGCAGCGGGTCGGCAACCAGCGCCAAATCAGGATGGAAGCTAAAGGGCGGGATCGCGCCGAAAACGCAGGCGGTCAGGCTATCGACCTCGGCAGGGCTGGCGAGGGAGGCCTTCAGCCCGCCAAAATGGCTGGCAAGCTGGCTCAGGTCGGCCTGCAGATCGGCGGCGAGGATCGCCAGAACGTGTTTTTTTACGCCGTTTCCCTTCACCTTGCAGACCAGGGCTTTTGCGCCTTGCCGCAGATCGGTCCCGCGAATTTCACTTACCGCTTCGCATTTCCCAACCGCCTCGTGCTCCATGACGCGAAACCGCGCGCCCTGTTCGGTGAGTAAGGTAATCAGCTGCTGGTGGGTTCCTGCCCCAATAACGTCGTCAGTCATAACGATTTCCCGGTGATAATCCATTTTGCAGGGTTCTACATTAGCACGGGATGAACGGGGTCGAAAGAAAACAGCCAGCGGGTTCGCTGGCTGTTGGATTATGCGTTGCTGGTAGCAGATTGCTTGTGGAACAGCTCCCTGAACACCGGATAAATATCATCCTGGTCACGGATATGCTGCATGGCAAAATTATCGAACATTGCTTGCAGATGTTCATACTCCCGCCACAGGGTCTGGTGCGCGCGACGGGTAATTTCGATATAGCTGTAGTAACGCACCACCGGCAGAATTTTCTTCGCCAGAATCTCGTGACACAGCGGTGAGTCATCGGCCCAGTTGTCGCCATCGGACGCCTGCGCGGCATAAATGTTCCACTGCGCCGGGTCGTAACGCTCTTTCACCACTTCATCCATCAGCTTCAGGGCGCTTGATACGATGGTCCCGCCGGTCTCCTGCGAGTAGAAGAACTCATGTTCATCCACCTCTTTCGCCTGAGTGTGGTGACGAATATAAACCACCTCCACGTTCTTATAGGTTCTGCTCAGGAACAGGTAGAGCAGAATATAAAAACGCTTCGCCATATCCTTCGTGGCCTGGTCCATCGAGCCGGAAACGTCCATCAGACAGAACATTACCGCCTGGCTGGAGGGCTCAGGGCGTTTTTCGTAATTCTTGTAGCGCAGGTCGAAGGTGTCGATAAACGGTACCCGTTCGATCTTCGCTCTTAGTTCCGCAATCTCTTTACGCAGACGCTCCTCTTCCAGCAGTTGCGCCGGTTCCGTGTTTTCCACGACCTTCAGGCTGCTCTCCAGCTCGCGCAGTTCGCGCCGTTTGCCCGCCGTCATGGCCGTTCGTCGCGCCAGCGAATTCTGCAACGAACGCACGACGCTGATATTGGCGGGCACGCCGTTGGCGGTATAGCCCGCGCGATGGGTTTTGTATTCATTAAGCTGACGATGCTGATTCTTTTTCAGATTCGGCAGCGCCAGGTCTTCAAACAGCAGGTCGAGATATTCGTCTTTCGAAATCTGGAAGACAAATTCGTCCTGACCTTCACCGTCCTGGCTGGCCTGTCCCTGACCGCTTCCTGAACCACCGCCGCCGCCCTGAGGACGCTCAATTCTGTCGTTCTGAACGAAGTGGTCATTACCTGGGTGTACGCGATGGCGCAGGCCGCCTCGCCCCTGATGAAACATCGGTTCGCTGATGTCATCGGTGGGGATGGAGACAGACTCGCCGCTGTCGACGTCGGTCACCGAGCGTTTGTTGATGGCCTCGGAGATAGACTGTTTAATTTGCGTTTTATAACGACGCAAGAAGCGCTGGCGGTTCACCGTGCTCTTGTTTTTGCCGTTAAGACGCCGGTCAATAAACCAGGTCATATACCCCCCGTACTGCATTTGCCAACTTGCATTTTGTAGGCCCGGTCAGCGCTAACCGCCACCGGGCACTTGTTTTTAAGACGATTTACGCACGCGCAGATACCATTCGCAGAGCAGACGGACCTGCTTGCGGGTGTAGCCTTTTTCCATCATACGGTCGACAAAGTCGTCGTGTTTTTTCTGCTCATCGGTTGAGGTTTTGGCGTTAAACGAGATCACCGGCAGCAGCTCTTCGGTATTGGAGAACATTTTCTTCTCAATGACCGTGCGCAGTTTCTCGTAGCTGGTCCAGTTCGGATTGCGCCCGTTGTTATGCGCTCTGGCGCGCAGGACAAAGTTCACAATCTCGTTACGGAAGTCTTTCGGGTTGCTGATCCCGGCAGGCTTCTCGATTTTTTCCAGCTCCGCGTTCAGGGATTCACGGTCAAACAGCTGGCCGGTATCCGGGTCGCGGTACTCCTGATCCTGGATCCAGAAGTCAGCATAGGTGACATAACGGTCGAAAATGTTCTGCCCGTATTCTGAATAGGATTCCAGGTAGGCCGTCTGGATCTCTTTGCCAATGAACTCGGCGTATTTCGGGATCAGGTAACCTTTGAGGAACTCAAGGTAGCGTTCAGCCTGCTCCTGCGGGAACTGCTCGCGTTCGATTTGCTGCTCCAGCACGTAGAACAGATGAACCGGGTTGGCCGCCACTTCCGCATGGTCGAAGTTAAAGACGCGGGAGAGGATCTTAAACGCGAAACGCGTGGACAGACCGTTCATCCCCTCATCAACCCCGGCATAGTCGCGGTATTCCTGATACGACTTCGCTTTCGGGTCGGTATCTTTCAGGCTTTCACCGTCATAGACGCGCATTTTCGAATAGATGCTGGAGTTTTCCGGCTCTTTCAGACGCGAAAGGATGGAGAAGCGCGACAGCGTTTCCAGCGTGCCGGGCGCGCAGGGAGCGTGCACCAGCTCGCTGTGGTTAAGCAGTTTCTCGTAAATTTTGATCTCTTCGGAGATCCGCAGGCAATAAGGCACCTTGACGATGTACACGCGGTCAAGGAAGGCCTCATTGTTTTTGTTATTACGGAAGGTCACCCATTCAGATTCGTTCGAGTGGGCGAGAATAATCCCGTTAAACGGCAGGGCGGAGATACCTTCCGTCCCGTTGTAGTTGCCTTCCTGGGTAGCCGTCAGCAGAGGATGCAGCACTTTAATCGGTGCTTTAAACATCTCGACGAATTCCATAATCCCCTGGTTCGCACGGCACAGCGCGCCTGAGTAACCGTAGGCATCCGGATCGTTTTGCGCGAAGTTTTCCAGCTTACGGATATCGACTTTACCCACCAGCGCCGAGATATCCTGGTTGTTCTCATCACCGGGTTCTGTTTTGGCGATGGCGATCTGCTCAAGGATAGACGGCCAGACCTTCACCACGCGGAATTTGGTGATGTCACCACCAAACTCGTGCAGGCGTTTTGCCGCCCACGGCGACATGATGGTGCCGAGGTAGCGACGCGGGATGCCATACTCTTTATCCAGAATTTGCGCGTCTTCCTGCGGATTGAACAGGCACAGCGGATGGTCGTTTACCGGGCTGCGTTCACCGTTGGCGCTCAGCACATAGATAGGGACGCGCTGCATCAGCGACTTCAGACGTTCAGCCAGCGATGATTTACCGCCACCCACCGGGCCGAGTAAATAGAGGATCTGTTTCTTCTCTTCCAGACCCTGAGCGGCATGCTTCAGATAGGAGACAATCTGTTCGATGGCATCTTCCATACCATAGAACTCTTCAAACGCCGGGTATCGGGCGACCACCCGGTTCGAAAAGAGACGGGAAAGCCGAGGCTCCAGGGCAGTGTCAACCATGTTTGGCTCACCAATAGCCATCAATAGCCGTTCTGCCGCATTGGCATAGGCACTGCGATCTTGCCGACAGATGGTAAGAAACTCCTGCAGTGTGAACTCTTCGTCCTTGGCAGCTTCATAGCGCTGGCGATAGTGATCGAATATATTCATGGCATGCCGTCCTTTCGTTTTTTAGCACAGGATAAGAGCCGTTCGTATGAGTAGTGGAGGCTCCCGGAAGAGAATCTCTCGCACCTCACTGCCAGAGCAGCAACCTGTGTGCCAGGTCAGACGCTAAGAACCGCAGGGTGTTCAGGAAAACTCTTCTTAAATTAAAGCGTAGATGGCATTTGCAAAACTTGCATGCCCAGAAAATCTACTTTCAATGACATATCAATAACTCATCCAAAAATTTCCACTGTCGTTATAAGACAAATGCACGTTTTTCATTCAGTGGTCATATAAATGAAAGCGTGTTGTCATCTGAAAAGTTAAAAATAACGGGTTAATTAGACTGATTAGCAGGCAAAAAATTTTGGGATGTGCGGGAATGGCGGTTACACTTCATCCGCTGATTATTTGACTACAGGAAAGAATGGATTGTGACCAAACTCAAACTTCTGGCATTAGGCATCCTTGCCGCAACCGCAGTGAACACCGCGCAGGCGGAAAGTCAGTGGACGGTTGGCGCGGGTGTTGGCGTCATTAACAGCCCGTATAAACAGTATGACCGTGATGTTTATCCTGTTCCCGTTATCACCTATGAAGGCGACAACGTCTGGTTCCGCGGGCTCGGCGGCGGCTACTATCTCTGGAACGATAAGGCCGATAAGCTTTCCATCATGGCCTACTACGATCCAACGCACTTCAAGCCGGGTGACAGCGACAGCCATGCGCTTCGCCAGCTCGACAAGCGTAAAAGCACCATGATGGCCGGGCTCTCGTATGTACATAACACCGAGTATGGCTTCCTGCGTACGGCCCTGGCGGGTGACACGCTGGATAACAGCAACGGCTTTATCTGGGATCTGGCGTGGTTGTACCGCTACACCAACGGTGGGCTCACCCTGACGCCGGGTATCGGTGTGCAGTACAACAGCGAGAACTACAACGACTACTACTACGGCGTCTCTAAAAACGAGTCCCGCCGCAGTGGTCTGAAAAGCTACAGTGCAGATGACGGCTGGGATCCTTACCTGGAGCTGACCGCGAGCTACAACTTCCTTGGCGACTGGAGCGTGTACGGTACCGGCCGCTATGAGCGTCTGAGCGACGAAGTGAAGGATAGCCCGATGGTCGATAAGTCCTGGGCAGGCATCTTCTCTGTGGGTGTGAGCTACAAGTTCTGATTGTGCATTAATTTAGTGCAATCTATGCATCAAAACGGGGCGCTTGCGCCCCGTTTGCTTTAGCGTGGTGCAGTGAATTTATCGCTTAACAATGCGAATCGTCTGCCCTAAACGAGACGGTTTTTCCTCACTCGCTTTTTGCGGGTTGCTCACGCAAGCGGTTTCCACGCAGACAAACGTTTTGTAGCCATCATCCGTCATGTCGGCCATGCTGACGGACAGCGCAGGGCCCGGGTTCCAGCCCACCACGTCGCTGTGATGATGATGGACCACTTCAATGCCGCGGTTCAGGGCGCCGTCGTGGATCACGCTGCACGCTTCCGGGTGCAGGTAAACGCGGTCGGTACGGTCAGGGAATGCCTGAACGCCGTCGCTCAGTTTGCCTTCTTTCGCGTTATCCACTTTGTCGATATAGGTATCGCCCAGGCCGCTCACCTTCACGGCGCTGATATCACCCACGTTGAAATAGGTGTGCAGGGCAGAGGTGGTTTCGAACTCGCCGTGAGCTTCCAGTTCGATTTCACAGGTTTTACCCAGCTTGAAGCGGGCATAAAGGGTGAAATCGTGCGGCCAGAGGGCGCGGGTTTCATCATTAGCCTGCAGCTCAAAGGTCAGCACTGCGCCGTTGTCATCTTCGTTATGCGCTTTCAGCGTCCACTGCTGGTTACGGGCAAAACCGTGAGACGGCAAACCCGGCTGTGCGGACGGGCCGAACCACGGCCAGCAGATCGGTACGCCACCGCGGATTGCGGCCCCTTTTTTGAAGGAGGTCGCATCGCTCAGCCATAAGCCTTCTGCTTCGCCTTCCGGTTTCCAGGAGAGCAGGTGGGCGCCGTTGAGCGCTACGGAGGCTTTAACGCGTGGGTGGTCAACGACGATGACATCAGCACCGTCAATCTGACGGCGGGAGAGCACAGGGGTAAGTTGTTCGACTACCGGAAGTGCAAAAATTTTATTAGTCATTAAGCAATCCTCTGTCTTATAAATAAAAAAAGGCGACCGAAGTCGCCTTTTTGGATCAAACACTCATCTCAACTTATTTGGAGATGTGAGCGATCAGGTCCAGTACTTTGTTAGAGTAGCCAGTTTCGTTGTCGTACCAGGAAACCAGTTTCACGAAGTTGTCGTTCAGTGCGATACCTGCTTTAGCATCGAATACTGAAGTGCAGATTTCGCCGTTGAAATCGGTAGATACAACGTCGTCTTCGGTGTAGCCCAGAACGCCTTTCATTGCGCCTTCGGAAGCAGCTTTGATCGCTTTCTTAATTTCTTCATAAGAAGCAGCTTTTTCCAGACGAACGGTCAGGTCAACAACGGATACGTTAGGAGTTGGAACGCGGAACGCCATACCAGTCAGTTTGCCATTCAGTTCTGGCAGTACTTTACCTACAGCTTTAGCAGCACCGGTAGAGGATGGGATGATGTTCTGAGCCGCGCCACGGCCGCCGCGCCAGTCTTTGTGAGACGGGCCATCAACGGTTTTCTGAGTAGCGGTAGTCGCGTGAACGGTAGTCATCAGACCTTCGATGATGCCGAAGTTGTCGTTGATAACTTTAGCCAGCGGTGCCAGGCAGTTGGTGGTGCAGGATGCGTTAGACACGATATCCTGGCCAGCGTAAGTTTCGAAGTTTGCACCACGAACGAACATTGGGGTGTTGTCTTTGGAAGGACCAGTCAGAACAACTTTCTTCGCACCAGCGGTGATGTGTTTACGCGCAGTTTCGTCGGTCAGGAAGATACCGGTTGCTTCAGCAACAACGTCAACACCGATTTCGTTCCATTTCAGGTTAGCTGGGTCTTTTTCAGCAGTAACGCGGATGGTTTTGCCATTAACAACCAGGTGGCCGTCTTTCACTTCAACGGTGCCGTCGAAACGACCGTGAGTTGAGTCGTACTTCAGCATGTACGCCATGTATTCAGCGTCCAGGAGATCGTTGATACCAACGATTTCGATGTCAGAACGTTTCTGAGCAGCACGGAAAACAATACGGCCGATACGGCCAAAACCGTTGATACCTACTTTGATAGTCATATATTCCACCAGCTATTTGTTAGTGAATAAAAGGTTGCCTGTAAAATTACAAAAACCTTACGCAGCGTCAAGCGGAATCGTGTCAATCATTGCGACAAATCAATCCTGTGACTAACGTTTGTGCGACTGACTCGCCTCACTTTCCCTTTGAGCTTGCACCCATATGGGGGCTGAGCCGGGATTTTAAAGTCCTCGCAGGATAAAAATGTGAACGTGATCACAATTGCCTGACCGCTTATTCGCGACACATAAGTTTAGATCAAAAGTGCACGCAAGGGTGTTAATGTTTTGTTAGAATCCGGGTTGAAAGATGTCTGTTTCTACAGCGAGATGTAAGCATATGTCGAACCAACGTAACCCTGACGATTTGAAAAAAAACCTCACAGAAATGCAGTTTTACGTGACGCAGAATCACGGAACGGAACCGCCGTTCACCGGGCGTTTACTGCACAACAAGCGAGACGGCGTGTACCACTGCCTGGTCTGCGATGCGCCTCTGTTCAATTCACAAACGAAATTTGATTCTGGCTGCGGCTGGCCGAGTTTCTACGAGCCGGTGAGCGATGAGGCCATCCGCTACCTGACCGACTCGTCGCACGGCATGGTGCGTACGGAAATTCGCTGCGGCAACTGCGATGCGCACCTTGGGCACGTCTTCCCGGATGGCCCCCAGCCTACGGGCGAGCGTTTCTGCGTAAATTCAGCCTCAATGAGCTTCACCGATGATGAAAACGGTGACCAGATTAAGGGTTGAAAAAACGATTCAGCAAATTATTCCTTTGAAAGGGTGCGAGAGTGAATATTGATGACATGATTAGCGGCATGACGCCGGAGATTTATCAGCGTCTGGTGACCGCCGTAGAACTGGGAAAATGGCCCGACGGCGTTGCGCTGACGCCGGAGCAAAAAGAGAACAGTTTGCAGCTGGTGATGCTGTGGCAGGCGCGCAATAACACCGACGCGCAGCACATGACGATCGACACCAAAGGCCAGATGGTCATGAAGAGCAAGCGCGAGCTGAAAGAAGACTTTGGCATCACGCCGAAGCCGATTGCGACGATGAAAATGCAATAACGGTGCAGGTTGATACCCTCTCCCACAGGGAGAGGGCGTAAAAGACTACGCCTGTGTTTCCAGCCAGTCTTCGAGCGTATACAGCGTTGCGCCTTCCGCAGCCATATCCATAAACGCCTGAGCGCTGTCCTGCGGGTGAATGTTTACCCCGCGGCAGCCGTCGGTGATGACGCTGACGGTATACCCCAACTGGAGCGCGTCCAGCACGGTAAACTTCACGCAGTAATCCGTCGCCAGGCCCAGCACGATCAGCTCCGTGATTTCATGGTGGCGTAACCACGCGTCCAGCGCCGTTTTCTGGCGATGCCCGTTATCAAAAAACGCGCTATAGCTGTCGATAGCCGGGTTTTCACCTTTATGGAACACCGCGTCGATGGCTTTCTGGTTCAGGAGCGGATGCAGCTCCGCGCCTTCCGTCTGCTGTACGCAGTGATCCGGCCAGAAGGTTTGCGCCAGCCCGTCGAGTTCCCCCGGAGTGAAAGGCTCGACGTCGTGCTGGCTGGCAAAGCTGCCGTGGTTCGCCGGGTGCCAGTCCTGGCTTGCGACAACCGCTTCACCGCGGGCTTTGCACCAGTCAATCAGCGTGTTTGCCACTTCAACGGTACTGTCACCTTCGGCGACGGCCAGCGCACCGCCCGCGCAGAAATCATTTTGCAAATCGACCAGTAGCAGGGCGCGTTGCTTCATGAGCACTCCTTATTCGTCCGGGGTCAGCTCGCCGCGCAGGTTTTGCATCATCGCGCTGCGAATGGACTGAATGTCCAGATCCTGACTCAGTAAATAGTGAAGTTTAGTCAGCGTTGCCTCAACGGTCATATCGAAGCCGCTGATAACCCCCGCATGTGCCAGCGCGTTGCCGGTGGCATAGCCGCCCATGTTGACCTTTCCGGACATACACTGGGTCAGGTTCACGACCACAATTCCGCGCTCGCTGGCTTCCTGAAGCTCTTTCAGGAATTCGCCGTTCTGCGGCGCGTTGCCGACGCCATAGGAGCGCAGAATCAGCGCTTTCACCGGCTGGCGCAGGAAGTTACGCACCACGTCGGCAGAGATACCCGGGTAGATAGTGACCACGCCAATCGGCTGCGGAGTTATCGGATGCACGATCAGCTCGCCGGCGGTGTTCGGCGCAGGCGGCGTGCCCAGACGACGGATATGAATCCCGGCCTCCAGCAGCGGCTGCAGGTTAGGGGAGGCGAAGGCGTCAAAACCGTCGGCATGGGCTTTGGTGGTACGGTTGCCGCGATACAGACGGTTATTGAAGAACAGCGACACTTCGTTAATCGGGTAATTCGCCGCCACGTACAGGGAGTTAAGCAGGTTGATCTGCCCGTCCGAGCGCAGCTCAGCCAGCGGGATTTGCGACCCGGTGACGATAACCGGCTTGCTCAGGTTCTCCAGCATGAAGGAGAGCGCCGAGGCGGTAAACGCCATGGTGTCGGTGCCGTGCAGGATCACAAAGCCGTCGTACTGGTCGTAATGGGCTTTAATGTCATCCGCGATATGCTGCCAGTCTTCCGGCGTCATGTCGGAGGAGTCCATCAGCGGCTCGTATTCGTGGATGGTGAAGTCAGGCATTTCCGGACGGTGGAATTCTGGCATCAGCGCAAGCTGACGCTGAAGGTGGCCGGAGACAGGGATATAGCCGTTTTCAGAGCGCTGCATACCGATGGTACCGCCAGTGTAGGCTACATAAATCGATTTCTTCTGCATGGTAGTGAGTTCTTGTTCTTCAAAGAAAAAAATCCCCTCTTCGCGGGAAGAGGGGACGGTTTTTAACGGACGTTAGCGCAGGTCAGGCAAAACGCGTAACGACTCTGTGGATCGTTAAAGGCCGCAAGCTTGTCGCTTTCCGCCTTCATCGCTTTCGCCGCCGTGGCGACTGGCGCAGGCAGGTAAGCCTGCATCGCCTCCGGCAGCATGGCGCGTACCGAGCCGGACATGCTGTCCATGACCATATCGAAGAACGACGGCTCGTCCTGGTAATACTCGATATGCCACTGCTTGAGCTTCGCCAGCTCGGCGGCTTTCTTCACCGCGTCATCGAAGTCGCCCAGGCTGTCCACCAGACCGTTGTTCTTCGCATCCTGGCCGGTCCAGACGTGTCCCTGTGCAATCTGGTCGATCTGCTCAGGCGTCTTTTTACGCGAGTCCGCCACCAGGGTGATAAAGCGCTTATAGCCGTTCTCAATGCTGAGCTGCATCATCTCAGAGACTTCCGGCGGCAGGGATTTGGTCACCGACACATCCGCCAGCGGAGAGGTGGCCACGCCATCGGTATGCACGCCCAGAGAATCCAGGCTGTTTTCCACGGTGTTGATCACCCCGAAGATGCCAATCGAACCGGTCAGCGTGCTTGGGTTGGCCACGATGTAGTTGGCTGGCGTTGAGATCCAGTAACCCCCGGAGGCGGCCATTCCGCCCATGGATACAACCACCGGCTTGCCGGCGGCGCGCGCCGCGGCCAGTTCAGCGCGGATCACCTCGGAGGCGCTGACGCTGCCGCCAGGGCTGTTCACCCGCAGGACAATAGCTTTCACTTTCGGATCCAGGCGAGCATCGCGGATTTGTGACGCGGTAGTATCGCCGCCCACGTTCCCCGGCGTCTCCTGGCCGTCCATGATGGCGCCGTTGGCAAACACCACCGCGACGCTGTCACCGCTGTCATCCGGCTTTTTCGCCGAGTAATCATACATGCTGATGGCGCTGTAATTTTTGTCCTCTTTGCTCCACCCAAACTGCTTGCTCAGGGATTTTTCAATCTCGGCGCTGGTGCCCAGGGCATCAACCAGTTTGTTATCCAGCGCATATTTCGCGGTATCACCGTCAACCTTACGCAGGCCATCCAGCACGCCCTGCGCGCCGGGGAACGCCTGCTCAGGCGTAATCTGGCGGTTGGCGGCAACGGTGCCGAGAAAGTTCTGCCACAGCTCGCCAATCCAGCGGCTGTCCGCTTCACGGGCGGCAGGAGACATGTCGTCGCGGATAAACGGCTCGACGGCTGATTTATACGTGCCGACGCGGAAGACGTGGGTGGTGACCTTCAGCTTGTCGAGCAGGGATTTGTAGTACAGGCCGTTGGTGGCAAAACCGTGCAGATCCACCGTCCCCTGCGGTGAGAGCCAGATTTTATTGGCGAAGCTCGCCAGATAATATTGCCCCTGGCTGTAGCTGTCGCCCACGGCAATCACCGGCTTGCCGCTGTCGCGGAATTCACGCAGCGCTTTACCGATGTACTGCATTGAAGGCTGATCGCCTCCGGCGAAATCTTTCAGATCCAGCACGATCCCGGTGATGTTACGGTCGTCTTTGGCCTGGCGGATGGTATCGACGATATCGAACAGGGAGTTTTCCTGCAGACGGTCTGATGTCGCGCCAAACAGCTGGCGGCTGATTGCCCCCAGACGGTTGCTGGCGGACGGTTTATCAACGATAACGCCGGTGATATCGAGTAACAGGGCCCCGCGAGTCGAATGCTGAGCCTGATTCGCGTTGCTGATATGCATCCAGATGCCCGCGCAAACCAGAACCAGCAGGATGAAGAAGATGTTCATCACCAGGTTGCGGACGAAGTTGAGCAGTCGCCACGTCCATTTAAAGAAACCGGCAATGATTCGCCAAAGGGTTCGCATGTATTCTCCCTAACCAGAAAATGACTGTTTCCGTCGCCACTGGACGGTAATGTGGGGTTATCGTAATGACCCAACCGCCACTTGTCAGCAGGAATCGCCTGCCAGGCTGTAACAAAATCTGCCGTCGTGTTAATTTTGTGAGTAAATTTCAAGAAAGGAGTTAACCAATGGACGCACTCGAACTGCTTGTTAACCGCCGTAGCGCTTCCCGTCTGGCCGAACCTGCACCGGCAGGCGAGCAGCTGGAGAACATTCTGCGTGCCGGCATGCGTGCCCCCGATCACGGCACGCTGCAGCCGTGGCACTTCTTTGTGATTGAAGGCGAAGGCCGCGATCGTTTCAGTCAGCTGCTGGAGCAGGGCGCGGTTGCCGCCGGTCAGGATGAGAAAGGTATCGACAAGGCGCGCAATGCTCCGTTCCGCGCCCCGATGATTATCGCCGTCGTGGCGAAATGCCAGGCCGGTCATAAGGTGCCGGTCTGGGAGCAGGAAATGTCCGCAGGCTGTGCGGTCATGGCGATGCAAATGGCCGCCGTCGCGCAGGGCTTTAACGGTATCTGGCGTACCGGTGCGCTGACCGAAAGCCCGGCGGTCCGTGACGGTTTTGGCTGCGGTGAGCATGACAAAATTGTCGGCTTCCTCTATCTCGGCACCCCGCAGCTTAAAGCCTCCAGCACCATCAGCATTCCGGACACCACGCCTTTCGTCAGCCATTTCTGATAACGCACCTAAACTGTCTGGATTCTGAGCATCTGCCGCAGAATTCAGACAGTCATACTTACCTCTTTATGGAATGAGCGCTACCATAGCGCGATTGAGATGACAGGAGACGTCCATGAGCGAGCAAACCATTCGTTTAACGCAGTACAGCCACGGAGCCGGTTGCGGTTGTAAAATTTCCCCGAAAGTGCTGGAGACCATCCTGCACAGTGAACAGGCGAAGTTTGTCGACCCGAACCTGCTTGTCGGCAACGAAACGCGTGACGATGCTGCAGTTTATGACTTAGGTAACGGCACCAGCATTATCAGTACTACCGACTTCTTTATGCCGATTGTCGATAACCCGTTCGACTTCGGGCGCATTGCGGCCACCAACGCCATCAGCGATATCTTCGCGATGGGCGGTAAGCCGATCATGGCGATTGCCATTCTGGGCTGGCCGATCAACACCATCCCGCCGGAAGTGGCCCGTGAGGTGATTGATGGCGGACGTTTTGCCTGCCAGCAGGCGGGGATTGCCCTGGCCGGCGGTCACTCTATTGATGCGCCCGAACCTATCTTCGGCCTGGCCGTCACCGGCGTGGTGCCGACCGAACGCGTCAAGCGCAACAGCACCGCCCAGGCGGGCTGCAAACTGTTCCTCACCAAGCCGCTGGGCATTGGCGTGCTGACCACCGCCGAGAAAAAATCCCTGCTGAAACCGGAGCACAAAGGCCTGGCAACGGAAGTCATGTGCCAGATGAACCTTGCCGGTGCGGCGTTTGCCAATATCGACGGCGTGAAGGCGATGACCGACGTCACCGGTTTTGGTCTGCTGGGACATCTCTCTGAAGTGTGTCAGGGCGCGGGCGTTCAGGCGCAGGTCTGGTATCAGGACGTGCCGAAGCTGCCGGGCGTGGAGGAGTATATTGCTCAGGGCGCGGTCCCGGGCGGTACCCAGCGCAACTTCGCCAGCTACGGTCACCTGATGGGCGAAATGCCTGAGGAGTGGCGCAACCTGCTGTGCGATCCGCAAACCTCCGGCGGCCTGCTGCTGGCGGTCACGCCGGAATCCGAAGCCGAGGTTCAGGCCACTGCCGCCGAGTTCGGCATCACCCTGACGGCGATCGGCGAGCTGGTGACCGCGCGCGGCGGTCGTCCGATGATTGAGATCCGTTAATTCGATGCGGTTGTTTATTGCCGAAAAGCCGAGCCTGGCCCGTGCCATCGCCGACGTGCTGCCTAAGCCGCATCGCAAGGGCGACGGCTTTATCGAATGCGGTAACGGGCAGGTGGTCACCTGGTGTATTGGTCACCTGCTTGAGCAGGCGCAGCCGGACGTTTACGACAGCCGCTACGCCCGCTGGAACCTGAACGATCTGCCCATCGTGCCGGAAAAATGGCGTCTGCAGCCCCGGCCTTCGGTCACCAAACAGCTCAACGTGATCAAGCGTTTCCTGCATGAAGCGGCTGAAATTGTGCACGCGGGTGACCCGGACAGGGAAGGGCAGCTGCTGGTGGATGAGGTGCTGGACTATCTTGAGCTGGCGCCGGAAAAGCGCCAGCAGGTACAGCGCTGCCTGATAAACGACCTCAACCCGCAGGCCGTCGAGCGGGCGATTTCGCGCCTGCGCGCCAACAGCGAGTTTATCCCGCTGTGCGTCTCGGCATTAGCCCGCGCACGCGCCGACTGGCTGTACGGCATCAACATGACCCGCGCCTACACCATCCTCGGGCGCAACGCGGGCTATCAGGGCGTGCTTTCCGTGGGGCGCGTGCAGACGCCGGTGCTGGGGCTGGTCGTGCGTCGTGACGAAGAGATTGAGAACTTCGTCGCCAAAGATTTCTTTGAGGTGAAAGCGCATATCGTCACGCCTAAAGACGAACGCTTTACCGCCGTCTGGCAGCCGAGCGATGCCTGTGAATCGTATCAGGATGAAGAGGGGCGACTGCTCCATCGTCCGCTGGCGGATCACGTGGTTAACCGCATTACCGGCCAGCCGGCTATCGTCACCAGCTATAACGATAAACGGGAATCAGAACCCGCGCCGCTGCCGTTCTCGCTTTCCGCACTTCAGATTGAGGCGGCCAAAAAGTTTGGCTTAAGCGCACAGAACGTGCTGGACATCTGCCAGAAGCTCTACGAAACCCACAAGCTCATCACCTATCCGCGTTCGGACAGCCGCTATCTGCCGGAAGAACACTTTGCCGGACGCCACTCGGTGATGAACGCCATTAGCGTGCACGCGCCGGATCTGCTCCCGCAGCCGGCGGTGAATCCGGACACCCATAATCGCTGCTGGGACGACAAAAAAGTCGATGCTCACCACGCGATTATCCCGACGGCGCGCGCCAGCAACGTCAACCTGACCGAGAACGAAGCGAAGGTCTATAACCTGATCGCCCGTCAGTACCTGATGCAGTTCTGCCCGGACGCGGTATTCCGTAAGTGCGTGATTGAGCTTGAGATTGCCAAAGGCAAGTTTATCGCCAAAGCGCGTTTCCTCGCGGAAGCAGGCTGGCGCACGCTGCTCGGTAACAAAGAGCGCGACGAAGAGAACGACGGCACGCCGCTGCCGGTGGTCGCTAAAGATGACGAACTGCTGTGCGAGAAGGGCGAAGTGGTTGAACGTCAGACCCAGCCGCCGCGCCATTTCACCGATGCGACGCTGCTGTCGGCGATGACCGGGATCGCCCGGTTTGTGCAGGATAAAGATCTGAAGAAGATCCTGCGCGCCACCGATGGTCTGGGGACGGAAGCGACGCGAGCGGGGATCATCGAGCTGCTCTTTAAGCGCGGCTTCCTGGAGAAAAAGGGACGCTACATCCACTCAACGGAACCGGGCCGGGCGCTGATTCATTCTCTGCCGGAGCTGGCCGCGAGGCCGGACATGACCGCGCACTGGGAATCGGTGCTGACGCAGATCAGCGAGAAGCAGTGCCGCTATCAGGACTTTATGCAGCCGCTGGTCGGGACGCTTTACCAGCTGATCGATCAGGCGCGCAGCACGCCGGTGAAAACGTTCAGAGGGATGGTTGCGCCCGGTGGCGGCGCGAAGAAACCGTTCAAAAAGAAAAAGAGCGCGGCCTGATACGCCCGGTTTTCTCCCTCTCCCTCTGGGAGAGGGCCGGGATGAGGGCTCCCGGCCGCACGCGATAAACCTTAAATCACGCCCTGACCAATCATCGCATCCGCCACCTTCACGAATCCGGCGATATTCGCCCCGCGCACGTAGTTGGTTTGCGACGCCTCGCCGCCGTACTCCACGCAGGCATGGTGAATATCCAGCATGATGTGGTGCAGGCGCGCATCCACTTTTTCCGCCTTCCAGCCGAGACGCGCGGCGTTTTGCGCCATCTCGAGGCCGGAGGTCGCCACGCCGCCCGCGTTAGCGGCCTTGCCCGGCGCAAACAGCACGCCCGCTTCGAGGAACAGGTCCGTCGCGTCGATGGTGGTCGGCATATTCGCCCCTTCGGCCACCGCTTTTACGCCGTTGCTAATCAGGGTACGTGCGGCGTCCGCATCCAGCTCGTTCTGCGTGGCGCACGGCAGGGCGATATCCACCGGCACGCCCCACGGCTGTTTCCCTTCCTGGTAGGTCAGGCCAAGCTCCCGGGCATAATCCGCCACGCGACCGTCGCGGCTGGCTTTGATTTCACACAGGCGCGCCAGCTTCTCTGCCGTGAAGCCCGCTTCATCCACTACCGTGCCGCTGGAGTCAGAGGCGGTCACCACGCGAGCGCCAAGCTGCATCGCTTTCTCAATCGCGTACTGCGCCACGTTACCTGAGCCGGACACCGCGACGCGCATACCTTCAAAGCCTAAACCGTGACGCTTGAGCATCGCCTCGGTGAAGTAAACCAGGCCGTATCCCGTCGCTTCCGGGCGGATCAGGCTCCCGCCAAACGACAGCCCCTTGCCGGTAAAGACGCAGGCGCTGTTGTTGGAGAGCTTTTTCATCATCCCGGCCATAAAGCCCACTTCACGTCCGCCCACGCCGATATCACCGGCAGGAACGTCGGTATCCGGGCCGAGGTGACGGTAGAGTTCGGTCATCAGCGCCTGGCAGAAGCGCATGACTTCGCCTTCGCTTTTGCCTTTCGGGTCGAAATCGCTGCCGCCTTTCCCGCCGCCCATCGGTAGCGTGGTGAGGGCGTTTTTAAAGGTCTGCTCGAAGCCGAGGAATTTCAGAATCGACAGGTTCACGGACGGATGAAAACGCATGCCGCCCTTAAACGGGCCAATGGCCGAGTTAAACTGAACGCGCCACGCGCGGTTAACCTGTACCTGGTTGCGATCGTCAACCCACGTCACGCGGAACTGGATCACGCGCTCTGGCTCGACCAGGCGTTCAAGCAGAGACATCTGGCGATAACGCGGGTTTTGTTCAAGGAAGGGCCACAGGGTGGTCATAACTTCACGCACGGCCTGCGCGAACTCGCTTTGGTGCGGGTCGCGCTGCTGAACATGGGCAAGGAAACTTTCCAGAGAGCGTGTCTGATCCATAGATATAAGAACCTCTTATCGTATTTTATGTGTATTACTTATGCGATTTGTGTTGTTTTTTTGACTATACCACCCGTACCGCTTTGTGAGGCAAGCAGAAATTTATGACGAAAGGGAAATTAATGAGAGGGCGGGCGTCATAACGAAAAGCGATGAAGAGATAAATTAAAGGTTCCGCTCTGGTTTACCGTTATAGTCATTATCAAGGAACTACTGGAAGATGTGTCTATGAAACGTTATCTACTCACCGCGTTATGCGCGATCTTTGCCGCAGGCGTGCAGGCCAACCCCATTCTCCCGGACGTGGAAGTGAATGTGCCGCCGGAAGTGTTTAGCTCCAGCGGCCAGAATCAAACGGTGCAGCCCTGTAATCAGTGCTGTATCTATCAGAATCAGAACTACTCGGAAGGGGCCGTTGTGAAAGCGGACGGCATTCTGCTGCAGTGCCAGCGCGACGAGCGCGCCATCAGCACGAACCCGCTGGTCTGGCGTCGCGTAAAACAATAAAGGCTTCCAGCAGCGGAATATCCGCCGGGGCTAAGTCGTAGCCAAACGCCTCTTCCGGCGTACACCACGCGAGCGCGCTGTGGTAGTGCGCCGTGAGCTCGCCGCGAAAAGCAGGAACGTGCCAGGCATGCAGGTTAATCAACCGCTGCGACACTTCCCGCTGGTGGCTTGCCACGTATTGCCCCGGCAGGGCGTCAATGCCCAACTCTTCACGCAGCTCGCGGATAAGCGCTTCTGGCTGGGTTTCTCCGGCCTCGACTTTACCGCCTGCAAATTCCCACATTCCCGGCTGGTCGGCGTGGGCAGGGCGCTGCGCCAGTAAAATGTTGCCGTCTTTTTCGATGATGGCGGCAACGACATCGAGTGTTTTCAGCATGGTCGTCAATAATTGATAGCGAAAAAAGACATATTATCGTGCCCTTTCTCAGAGTCCAGTAAACAGGAGAATCAGGTGAAAGAGTCCACCGCCTGGGTTGCCCCCCTCGAATCCCTTCCCGCCAGCCTAAAACCGATTGCCGCCATGCAGAAAAAGCACTTTGGCGCGGTGCTGAATCCCACCCGCTGGTGGGGGCGAATGCCGCGTCTGTTCTGGCTGGTGGCGCTGTTTGTCGGCTTTCTGGAGCGTCGTCACGCGCGCCTGACGCCCGCGCTGCGTTCGCTGCTCATGACGCGGGTATCCCAGCTCTGTCACTGCGCTTTCTGTATTGATGCCAACAGCCTGCGGCTGGCCGAGCGCTGCGGCGCGCTGGATAAGGTTCAGGCCGTGAGCGACTGGCAGGATTCCGCCTTGTTTACCGAGCAAGAGCGCGCGGCCCTGGCCTACGCCGAGGCGATGACCGCCACGCCGCCCCGGGCGGATGAGTCAGTCAGAACGGCGCTGAAACGCCACTTCACGGATGATGCCATCACCGAGATGACGGCGCTGATTGCGTTTCAGAATCTCTCCGCCCGCTTTAATGCCGCGCTGGATATTCCGGCGCAGGGGCTGTGCGCCACGTTTAACGAGACTCCTCATGCTTGACCGTCATCTTCATCCGCGGGTAAAGCCCGTTCTGAATCGTCTGGTTTCCGTGCTGGATAGGCCGGGCATCACGCCCGACGGATTGACCCTGACCGGGTTTGTCTTCGGCGTGCTGGCGCTGCCGTTTCTGGCCCTCGGCTGGTATCCGGCGGCGCTGGCCGCCATCGTGCTTAACCGCCTGCTGGATGGTCTGGACGGCGCGCTGGCGCGCCGGAGAGGGCTGACCGATGCGGGGGGATTTCTCGACATCGCGCTCGATTTTCTGTTCTACGCCCTGGTACCGTTTGGCTTTGCGCTCGCGGCTCCGGCAGAGAATGCGCTCGCGGCCGCCTGGCTACTGTTTGCGTTTATCGGTACCGGCAGCAGCTTTCTGGCGTTTGCGGCGCTGGCCGCAAAGCACGACATCGACAACCCCGGCTATGCGCACAAGTCGTTTTATTACATCGGTGGGTTAACGGAAGGGACGGAGACCATCGCGCTGTTCGTGCTGTGCTGCCTCTTCCCGGCGCACTTTGCGCTGTTCGCGTGGGTATTCGGCGCGCTGTGCTGGCTGACCACCACAACGCGCGTCTGGAGCGGTTATGTAACGCTGAAGTCACTCACCCGTTAGAGAGTACTCTCGGGCCCGCGCTCTCCGGCGGTGACCGGGTTCTGCGGGTAACTGCTCCATTCGTACCAGCCGCCGTCATAGACGGCGACATTCTTCCAGCCCATCGCCCGGGCGTAGATAAAGGTTTCTGACGCGCGCCACCCGGTGCCGCAGTAAAACGCGACGTGCTGTTCCGGCAGAATATTCCAGCGCTTCCACTGGGCGGCGATATCGTCCGCGCTGCGCATGGTGCCATCCGGGTTATGGAAATCTTCCATATGGGTCGCGTCGCTGCCCGCATGACCCCAGCGGGCACCGGCTATTTCACCTTTTGGCTTGATGTAGCTGTAGCCGCTGGTTTCGCCGATGAACTCCGGCCACGAACGAATGCTGACCAGGGCGGCATCCTGACGGTGCAGCATCCCGCGCGCCTGTTCCATATCAACCATCAGCTGCGGCTGGCCGGGGATCGGCGCGCCGAAATCGGGGGCTGGCGTTACTTTACCGGGCGTGCCGCGTTCAACCGGCAGGCCTGCATCCGACCACGTCTTCCAGCCGCCGTCGAGAATACGCACATCCTTCACGCCCGCATACAGCATGATCTGCGCCACGCGCGCGGCGGCGTAAACGTCACGGCCATACAAAATGACGGTGGTGTCGTGACGGATCCCGTGCTTTGCCAGCATCGCTTTCAGCGCGTCGTCGGAGACTTTATTCCACAGCGGCTCGCTCTCCACCTCGTTGGTGTCGATGTAGCCCGCGCCGGGAATGTGGTTCAGCAGGTAAAACTTCGGTGCGCCCCAGGCGGCTTCAATCACTTTCCAGTCACCCGCCGGCGCGGCGGTCACGGGTTTACCCTGCTGAAGGCGGTGGATCCACTGCGGGTAAACCAGCTGTTCAAAGTGGGGCAGGCGCTGAAGGCGGTCGGGCGTCTGCAGCGCGTCGCTGAGCAGCGAGACGTGGCGGTATCCGGCTTTCTCCAGGCGGGACTTCACCGCCAGGTTATCGTTCTCGTCGCCGTAAAGGGCGATGGCGGTTGCAGGCGTAAGCTGATGCTGTTTTGCCCAGCTCGCAATCTGCTCGTCGCTCATTGCGCCCAGCCAGGCGGCAGCCAGGTTGAGTGCGGCGGGTTCATGCCCGGAGGGGCCGCTGAGGGTCTGCGGCCAGCCGTTGTAAAACGCGCTGGGACGGGTGTCGACAGGCGTGCCGTGCTGCGCCTGAAGCTGGGAGAGCGTCATCGCGTTGGCCATGTCAGCTGCCAGAGAGGAAAAGGACGCGAGGCCGCAGAGCAGGGCCAGCGCGGTCAGTTGAGAAACACGTTTCATCGAATAACCTGACGTCAGTAAAAGAGGGGGGCATTGTCGTCTCTCCCGAAACGGAAAACATTGCGTTAGCACATTATTGCCAGCGAGAAATCTCAATCAGCTCGCCGCCGGGCGGAATATCATCTTCGTCATGGGTGACCAGCACCACCGGGATATTGCGCGTGCGGACGGCGTCAAAAACCCATGTCCGAAACGTTGTGCGCAGCGTTTTATCGAGACGGCTGAACGGTTCATCCAGCAGCAGCGCCTGCGGCTCTGCGAGCAGGGCCCGCAGCAGGCTGACACGGGCACGCTCCCCGCCGGAGAGGGTGGCCGGATCGCTGGCGTAATGACCGCTCAGGCCGGCGGAATCCAGCGCCTGCTCGACCGCTTCCCGACGCGCGCGTCCGACGATCCGCTCAGGCAAGGCCAGCAGCAAATTTTGCCCGACGCTGAACGGTTCAAACAGCAGCGCATCCTGAAAGAGAATGCCCAGCCCGCGTGATTCAACGGGAAGGCCGTCGCAGCGACGCGCGTCGAGCCACAGTTCGCCCCGCGCCTGGAAATCGTCTGACAGCGCGCCGACCATCCACGCAAAAAGGGTCGATTTACCGCTGCCGGACGGCCCCATCAGGGTAACGATCTCCCCGCGGGGAACGCAAAAATTGACCTCGCGGAAAAGCGGTTCGATGGTGAGATCTTTTACCTTCAGCATTAACGTAATCCTTGACGGTAGCGGCCCACGAGCCGGGATAACAGGGCGGCAAGACCGAACACCGTGCCCGTGACCAGCAGTAATCCCAGCGCCCGGTTAGCGAGAATCGGGATGCTGCCCCCGCTGCTGAGCGCGACGGTTTCAGTGGTCAGCGTGGCGAAACGCCCCGCGCCAAGCCAGAGCGTCGGCATGTATTGCGCCATGCTGACGGAAAAACCAATGGCAAAGGCCAGCAGCGCCGGGCGCACCAGCAGGGGGCATTTCAGCAGTAAGAATATTTTTGCCGGTCGCCAGCCGAGCGTTCTGGCGGTAAGGATAAGCCTGGGATCGATCCGCCGCCAGGCGGGCTGCAGAACCAGCAGCATCCAGGGTAATACCCACAGCAGATGGCTCCAGAGCACGGCGGCATAGTGCCCGTCGAGTCCCAGACGCAATGCAATAAAGTATTGCCCGGTGACGAGCGGCAGCGCAGGAAGGGCGAGCGGTGACCACACCCACGCTGCGCCGCGCTGCGGTCCCCATTCCAGCCAGAGAAAAATGACGATGAGGGCGATCAGGCTCGACAGCAGGCCGAAGGAAAGGCTGGTCTCCACGGGGCCAACGTCGCCCCCTTGCGCCTGCATCAGCAGTACCGCGGTGCACAGGATGCCGCACGCGGGCAGTAACCCGCTGAATGCCCGCTCAGGCAGAACGAGTGGAGAACGGGGGCGCGTCCCCGCGAGATTCGGGATCGTGCGACGCCATGCTTTCCAGAGGCCGTATCCGAGGGCGGCCAGCGCGGCCAACAGCACAAGGAGAAGCAGGCACAGCAGCATTCCTTTTGCCTGCTGCTGCGCGTCGCCCTGGCTTAGCCACTGCCAGGCCAGCACGGCCAGGGTGGGCGGGTTGCCGGGCCCGAGAACGATCGCCACGTCCACGACCGAGAGCGACCATGCCAGCACCGCCAGCATCACCGCGCCGAGGACAGGCGCGATCGCCGGGAGGATCAGCCAGCTGAGCGTCTGATAACGCCCGTAGCCAAAGGTTTGCAGGACGATCTTCTGCTGCGCGAGCCGTTGTTCCGGCAGCACGGCGTAAATGGCCCACAGCACGAACGCGCTCTCTTTGACCGCGAGCGTCACGCCCAGCCCGACGCCGTAGCGGTCAAACGGAGCCGTACAGACGGTGCAGAGCTGATAAAACAGACCGCCCTCGGCAAACAGCAGTAACGCGCTGGTGGCGAACGCCACATGGGGGATCGCCAGTAGCCACGGCAGGCGGGTCGTGAGGCGTCGCCAGCGTTGACCGGGCCACAAAAGGCAGACGAAGAAAAGGGCAATCAGCAACGCCCCCAGCGTGGCGATGAGCGTTGAGACCAGCGTGGCGACGGTCGCCTGCGGCAGCTGCGGATCGTTCAGCAGCCGCTGCCAGTTTGTCGCAGAAAACGCCGGTGCGAGCAGCATGACGCCGGCGGGCAGGATCGGCAGATAAATCACCGCCATCGCCAGCCAGACAAGCCCGCTCAGCGGGTGCCGTAACGACGCAGCCATTCCTGCTCCAGCGCGTTCACCCAGGCGGACTGCGGCTCTGCAAGCACCTGCGGCAGCCCCTGAGGCGTATGGGCCAGCAGCTGTTTCGCTTCCTCTTCGGGCAGCGCTTTCGCATCCAGGACGCTCGGGTCTCCCCAGATGGCCGGGTCGGCCTTGCGGATTTGCGCCTGCGGTGACAGCAGGAAATTAGCGACCACCTTTGCACCCGCGCTCGCGCTGGCATTGGCCGGGATAGCCACAAAATGGACGTTGCCGAGCATCCCGCTCTGGAAACCAAAGCTGTAGCTGTCGGCAGGCAGTTCGCCGCTCGCCACTTTCTGCTGCGCATGAGCCGGGTTAAAGGTCAGCGACAGGTTCAGACTGCTGCTGGCAAGCAGGGTATCCATTCGGGCAGGTGAGAGAGGGAAATCTTTTCCTTCGCGCCACAGCAGCGGGTGCAGCTTATCAAGGTAGGCCCAGAGCGGTGCCGTAACCTCAGCAAACGTTGCATCGGGCGCTTTTTGTAAAGCATCAGGGCGATCGGTGAGCGTCAGAAGAAGCTGCTCAAGAAATGCCGTGCCGGTAAAATCGGGCGGGCGCGGATAGCTGACCTTGCCCGGGTGCTGCTGCGCGTAGGCCAGCAGCGCCTGAGGATCCTCCGGCGGCGTCGGCATGCTGGATTTGCGGGCGATAAAGGTCAGCTGCGCGCCGCCCCACGGGGATTCCGCCCCGTCGGTTGGAATCGCAAAATCTTCCGTGACGGGTTTGCGGGTATCGACATAGCGCCAGTCTGGCAACGTCTGCGCCCATCCGGTTTGCAGCAGGTTCGCCTCTTTTAACGTGCGGAAGTTTTCGCCGTTGACCCACAGCAGGTCAACCGAGCCGTTGGCCTTACGTCCTGCGGCGGCTTCGGTCTGGATCCGTTTTACCGCATCGGCGGCGTCCGCCAGCGGGACGATTTTTAGGGTAATGGCGTAGTGCGTTTGCATCTCACCGCTGACCCACTCAAGGTAGCGGTTGACCGCCGGATCGCCGCCCCAGGCGTTAAACCAGACGGTCTGGCCTTTGGCCTGCTGTTGAATAGCGTGCCAGCTTTCGGCGGCACAGAGGGGGGCTGCCAGCAGCAGACCGGTCAGGAACGCGCAAAAACGCACACGGCGCATAATGCCTCACTTTTTAACAGACGGGAGATAACGGGAAAACAGCCGGCGCGTCGCCAGCGGCAATAATCCCAGTAGTGTAAAGGCGATTAGCATGCCCGGCGACACAATCTCGCGCAGCGACGCCACTTTCCCCAGCTCGCGCCCGGCGTTCAGAAACACAACCGTCGCGGGCAGCATCGCGACCTGGCTGACCCACCAGTAGCGGCAGACTCCAATGCGGGTCAGCCCCATCAGCAAATTCACCAGGAAAAACGGGAACAGCGGCATCAGGCGCAGGGCAAAAAGATAGCCCGCGCCGTCATGCGCCATACCGGCGTTCACCGTTTTCATCTGCTGAGCAAACCGCCGCTGGACCCATTCGCGCAGCAGATAACGGCTGGCGAGCATCGCAAGCGTCGCCCCGAGCGTGGAGGCAAACGAGACCAGAACGGTGCCTTCCCACAGGGGAAATAACGCTCCGCCCAGCAGGGTGAGGATCGCCGCGCCGGGGATCGACAGGGCGGAGACCGCCACGTAGAGCGCAAAAAAGATCAGCGCGCTTCGCAGCGGCGCGTGGTCAACATGGGAGAGGAGTGCCTGCTGGTGGGTTTTAATCCCTTCCAGGGAGAGCGCGCCTGGGGGAAGCATGACAAACGTCAGAATAAATGCGCCCAGAAGGGCGCACAGGAAAAGTGTTTTTCGAATGTTCACGCGACATTACAGCTTGAATTTAGCCCACACCGGCGCGTGGTCAGACGGTTTTTCCATGCTGCGGATCTCGTAGTCGATCCCGGTTTCGATGCAGCGCTCTGCCAGCGGCGAACTGGCGAGCAGCAGGTCGATACGCAGGCCACGGTTGTCGTCAAAGCCTTTTGAGCGGTAGTCAAACCACGAGAAGCGATCCTGCGTGTCCGGGTTGGCGGTACGGAAGGTATCCACCAGCCCCCAGTCCAGCAGGCGCTGCATCCACTCGCGCTCTTCCGGCAGGAAGGAGCATTTGCCGGTACGCAGCCAGCGTTTGCGGCTGTCTTCACCGATGCCAATATCCAGATCGGTCGGGCTGATATTCACATCACCCATGATCAGCACCGGATTGTCTTTATTGAGTTCGGTTGTCAGGTAGTTCTGCAGATCCTGATAAAACTTGGCCTTAGCAGGGAATTTGGTCGGATGGTCGCGGCTCTCGCCCTGGGGAAAGTAACCATTAATCACGGTGATGTTCCCCAGCGGGGAAGGCAGCTCCGCCATGATGATGCGGCGCTGTGCTTCTTCGTCATCGCCGGGAAACCCACGGCGGACTGAAACTGGCGTCTCTTTGGTCAACAGCGCAACGCCGTAATGGCCTTTCTGCCCATGATAGAAGACGTTGTAGCCGAGCTTCGCCACCTCTTCGAGGGGGAACATGTCGTCGTGAACCTTGGTCTCCTGCAGACCGATCACATCTGGCTGATGTTGTTCAACGATAGCTTCAAGCTGATGGGGGCGGGCGCGCAGGCCGTTGATATTAAAAGAGACAAATTTCATAGTCGCTGCCAGTGCAAGGTGAATAGTGCATGGATGGTAGCAGAATTTGCGTCAACTGTTACCGGGTTCGGCCAATAACTGCGACAGATAATGCCGGTGGTGCAATATTTGCACCATTCTGACGCGACTCGCCCTCAAACAGGGCGTAAATGACCGATAAATTTCGCGAGCGATCACAATTCCAGAATTATATTTGGCCTGTGCATACTCTTTCTGATTTTCATGCGGCAAAGCGCCGCTTGTCGTAAAAATATTCACTTTTTATGCAATAACAGTGAATAACTCCATATTGTAACTTATTGATATTCTGTTACCTCAACCCGTTTATGCAATTTTATCGCTGGCTGGCACGAAGGCTGCAATCTACATTCACAGTGCAAACACTCAATTATTTAACATTCAAATAACTTTTTATTTACCGGATGAGGTCGCTATGTCTCTGTCAATTACGCGTGAAAATTTCGATGAATGGATGATGCCGGTTTACGCTCCGGCGGCTTTTATTCCGGTTCGTGGGGAAGGCTCGCGCCTGTGGGATCAGCAGGGTAAAGAGTATATCGACTTTGCAGGTGGGATTGCGGTCAACGCGCTGGGTCATGCGCACCCTGCGCTGCGTCAGGCGCTGAATGACCAGGCGGCGAAGTTCTGGCATACCGGCAACGGCTTTACTAACGAGCCCGCGCTGCGCCTGGCCAAAAAACTGATCGACGCGACGTTTGCCGAAAAGGTCTTTTTCTGTAACTCGGGGGCGGAAGCCAACGAAGCTGCGCTGAAGCTGGCGCGCAAATATGCGCACGATAAATTTGGTACCCACAAGAGCGGCATCGTGGCGTTTAAAAACGCCTTCCACGGGCGCACGCTCTTTACCGTCAGCGCGGGCGGCCAGCCTTCCTACTCGCAGAATTTCGCACCGCTGCCGCCGGATATCCGTCACGGTGTTTATAACGATCTGCAGTCCGCCAGCGAGCTGATTAACGACACCACCTGCGCGGTGATCGTCGAACCGATGCAGGGCGAGGGCGGCGTGCTTCCGGCGCAAAAAGCCTTCCTGCAGGGGCTGCGCGAGCTGTGCGATCGCCACAACGCGGTCCTGATTTTCGACGAAGTGCAGACCGGCGTGGGCCGCACCGGCGAGCTGTATGCCTATATGCACTATGGCGTAACGCCGGACGTGCTTTCGACCGCCAAAGCGCTGGGCGGCGGCTTCCCGATTGGCGCGACGCTGACCACCGATAAATTCGCCAGCGTAATGACCGTAGGTACCCATGGCACTACCTACGGCGGTAACCCGCTGGCAACCGCCGTCGCCGGGCAGGTTCTGGACATCATTAACACGCCTGAGGTGCTGAAAGGCGTTAAGCAGCGTCACGACTGGTTTGTCGAGCGCCTGAATGCCATCAACGGCAAAACGGGGCTGTTTAAAGAAATTCGCGGTCTGGGGCTGTTAATCGGCTGCGAGCTCACCGCCGAGTTTGCCGGAAAAGCTAAACTTATTTCACAGGAAGCGGCAAAAGTGGGCGTGATGGTGCTGATTGCCGGTGCCAACGTGGTGCGTTTTGCGCCGGCGCTGATCGTCAGCGAGGAAGAGGTGCAAACCGGTCTGGACCGTTTTGCGCTGGCGTGTGAAAAAGTGAAATCCGGGGTGTCATCATGATGGTCATCCGTCCCGTTGAGCGCGGCGATCTCGCCGGGCTCATGCAGCTTGCCGGTAAGACGGGAGGCGGGCTGACCTCGCTTCCTGCCGATGAAAAAACGCTGTCGGCGCGCATTGAGCGCGCCCTGCAAACCTGGCAGGGGACGTTGCCAAAAAGCGAACAGGGGTATGTGTTCGTGCTGGAAGACACCGACACGGGGACCGTAGCCGGGATCTGCGCCATCGAAGTGGCCGTCGGGCTTAACGACCCGTGGTACAACTACCGCGTCGGCACCATGGTTCACGCCTCGAAAGAGCTGAACGTCTATAACGCGCTGCCCACGCTGTTCCTCTGTAATGACCACACGGGCGCCAGCGAGCTGTGCACGCTGTTCCTCGACCCGGCGTGGCGCAAAGAGGGCAACGGCTATCTGCTCTCCAAATCGCGCTTTATGTTTATGGCCGCCTTCCGCGATCGCTTTAACGAAAAAGTGGTCGCAGAGATGCGCGGCGTGATCGACGACACCGGCTACTCGCCGTTCTGGGAGAGCCTGGGCGAGCGCTTCTTCTCGATGGAGTTCAGCCGGGCGGACTATCTCTGCGGCACCGGCCAGAAAGCCTTTATTGCCGAACTGATGCCGAAGCATCCTATCTATACCCATTTCCTCAGCCCGGAAGCGCAGGCGGTGATTGGCGAAGTCCATCCGCAAACCGCGCCTGCCCGCGCGGTGCTGGAAAAAGAAGGGTTCCGCTACCGGAACTATGTCGACATCTTTGACGGCGGCCCAACGCTTGAGTGCGATATCGACCGCGTGCGCGCGATCCGTAAAAGCCGTCTGGTTGAGGTCTCTGAAGGTAAGCCCGCGCCGGGTGACTGGCCCGCCTGTCTGGTGTCGAACGAAAATTACGCCAACTTCCGCGCCATGCTGGTGCGTACCAACCCGAAATGTGAACGTCTGGTGCTGACGGCTGCAGAACTGGATGCCCTGAAATGTAACGCCGGCGATACGGTTCGCCTGGTGCGTCTCTGCCCTGAGGAGAAAACAGCATGACATTATGGATTAACGGTGACTGGGTCACGGGCGAAGGCGAAGAGCGCGTAAAGACCAATCCGGTTGGAAAAGAGGTGCTCTGGAAGGGGCATGACGCCAGCGCCGCGCAGGTGGAACAAGCCTGCCGTGCCGCGCGCCGCGCGTTTCCTGCGTGGGCAAAACAGCCTTTCGCCGTGCGTCAGGCGATTGTGGAAAAGTTTGCCGGGCTGCTGGAGGCAAACAAGGCCGAACTGACGCGCATCATCGCGTCAGAAACCAGCAAGCCGCGCTGGGAAGCGACAACCGAAGTGACGGCGATGATCAACAAAATCGCCATTTCGGTGAAGGCGTACCACACCCGCACCGGCGAACAGCACACCGACATGCCGGACGGCGCGGCCACGCTGCGCCACCGTCCCCACGGCGTGCTGGCGGTGTTTGGCCCGTATAACTTCCCGGGGCATCTGCCGAATGGCCATATTGTGCCTGCGCTGCTGGCGGGCAATACCGTCATTTTCAAACCGAGCGAGCTCACGCCATTCACCGGCGAGGCGGTGGTTAAGCTGTGGGAACAGGCCGGCCTGCCGCCGGGCGTGCTGAACCTGGTGCAGGGCGGGCGGGAAACCGGTCAGGCGCTGAGCGCGCTGAGCGATATCGACGGCCTGCTGTTTACCGGCAGCGCCGGTACGGGCTATCAGCTGCACCGCCAGCTGGCAGGGCAGCCGGAGAAAATCCTGGCGCTGGAGATGGGCGGCAACAACCCGCTGATTGTGGAAGACCCTGACGATATCGACGCCGCGGTGCACCTGACGATTCAGTCCGCCTTTATTACCGCCGGACAGCGCTGCACCTGTTCCCGCCGTCTGCTGGTGAAGCGGGGCGCACAGGGGGATGCCTTCCTGAAACGTCTGGTTGAAGTGAGCGCGCGTCTGGTGCCTGCCGCGTGGGATGCCGACCCGCAGCCGTTTATCGGCGGGCTGATTTCCGAACAGGCCGCGCTGAACGTGCTGAAGGCCTGGCAGGACCACGTCGCGCGCGGCGCGAAAACCCTGCTGGAGCCGAAGCAGGTTCAGCCGGGTAGCTCGCTGCTGACGCCGGGTATTGTAGAGATGAGCGGCGCGAGCAACGTGCCGGATGAAGAGGTCTTTGGCCCGCTGCTGTGCGTCTGGCGTTACGACGATTTCGATGCGGCCATTGCGATGGCGAACAACACCCGCTACGGCCTGTCGAGCGGGCTGATTTCGCCGCATCGCGAGAAGTTTGATCGGCTGCTGCTGGAAGCGCGCGCCGGGATTGTGAACTGGAATAAACCGCTGACCGGGGCCGCGAGCACCGCGCCGTTCGGCGGGGTGGGCGCGTCGGGCAACCATCGCGCCAGCGCGTGGTATGCCGCCGATTACTGCGCGTGGCCGATGGCGAGCCTGGAAACCCCGGCGCTGACGCTGCCGGAGACGCTTAATCCGGGGCTGGATTTTACCGGAGGGGATCGCCATGAAAGCGCGTGAGGTTAACTTTGACGGGCTGGTGGGGCTGACGCACCACTATGCCGGTCTCTCTTTTGGTAATGAAGCCTCGACGAAGCACCGTTTTCAGGTCTCCAACCCGAAGCTGGCGGCGAAGCAGGGCCTGCTAAAAATGAAGGCGCTGGCGGATGCCGGTTTCCCGCAGGCGGTGATCCCGCCGCAGGAACGCCCGAACGTGGCGGTCCTTCGTCAGCTCGGCTTTAGCGGTACCGATGAGCAGGTCGTCGAAAAAGCGGGTACGCAGACCCCGCACCTGCTCTCCGCGGCAAGCTCCGCCTCCTCTATGTGGGTGGCAAACGCCGCGACCGTCGCGCCGTCAGCCGACACGCTGGATGGCAAAGTTCATCTGACGGTGGCGAACCTGAACAATAAATTCCACCGCGCCACCGAAGCGGAAACCACCGAGCGCGTGCTGCGCGCCATTTTCAACCATGACGCCCATTTTGAGGTGCATCAGGCCCTGCCGCAGGTGGCGATGTTTGGTGACGAAGGCGCGGCCAACCATAACCGCCTGGGGGGCGACTATGGCGACCCGGGCCTGCAGCTGTTTATCTACGGGCGAGAAGAGGGGGGCCACGCCGCGCCAACCCGTTATCCTGCTCGTCAGACGCTGGCGGCCAGCCAGGCGGTTGCCCGACTGAACCAGGTCAATCCTTCCCAGGTGGTTTTTGCCCAGCAAAACCCGCATGTGATTGACCAGGGCGTTTTCCATAACGACGTGATTGCCGTTTCTAACCGCCAGGTGCTGTTCTGCCACGAGCAGGCGTTTGCCCATCAGGAGAAGCTGCTCGCCACGCTGCATGAGCGCGTGCGCGGCTTCACGCCAGTCCAGGTGCCCACGGAGGCGGTGAGCGTGCAGGACGCGGTAGAAACCTATCTGTTCAATAGCCAGCTGCTGAGCCGTGACGATGGCAGCATGATGCTGGTCCTGCCGCAGGAGTCCCGGGATCATAAAGGCGTGTGGCGCTACCTGACGGAGCTGGTGAAGGCCGATAACCCGATTGACGAACTGCGCGTGTTTGACCTGCGCGAAAGCATGGCCAACGGCGGTGGTCCCGCCTGTTTACGTCTGCGCGTGGTCCTGACCCAGGACGAAATGCAGGCGGTGAACCCGGCGGTCATGATGAACGATACGCTCTTTACGCGGCTGAATGACTGGGTCGACCGCTACTATCGCGATCGTCTGACGCAGGCGGATCTGGTTGACCCGCAGCTTCTGCGTGAAGGGCGCGAGGCGCTGGACGCGTTATCGACAATCCTGCAGCTGGGATCGGTTTACCCGTTCCAGCGCTAAAGGAGTGGATATGGAAAATTTACTGGCGCTGACCCTGGCCGATGAGACGCCGGAACAGAAAGAGGGGGACGGCCCCTCATTTCGCTGGCGGTGGCTGGGGCGAGGGGTGCTTGAGCTGACGCCGACCGTAAAAAGCGATCTCTCGCTGCTGCTTTCAACGGGTATCCACGGGAATGAAACCGCGCCCGTCGAGATTGTTGATCTGCTGCTGCGTGCGCTGTACCGCAATGAGATCGAACTAAAGTGCCGCGTGCTGGTGGTGCTCGGCAATCCTCCTGCGCTGGCGCAAAACAAACGGTATCTGGTGAGCGACATTAACCGCATGTTTGGCGGCCGCTGGTCGCAGTTTCCGCAGAGCGATGAAACGGCGCGGGCCGAGTGGCTGGAGAACGTCGTGACCGCGTTTTTTGCCGTCGCGGGGCCGGGGCGCTGGCATCTGGATCTGCATACGGCAATCCGCGCGTCTTACCACGTTCGCTTCGGCGTTCTGCCGCAGCGCAGTCAGCCGTGGGATGAAGCGTTCCTGAGCTGGCTGGGTGACGCCGGGCTGGAGGCGCTGGTATTTCATCAGTCGCCGGGCGGAACGTTTACCCATTTCACCTGTGAACGTTTCGCTGCGCTGTCCTGCACGCTGGAACTGGGAAAAGCGCTGCCGTTCGGCCAGAACGATCTGACCCGCTTTGCGCCTACGCATCTCGCCCTTCGGGCGCTGCTGGGAGGAACGGCTCCCGAGCACGCGCGTCAGCCCGTTGAGCGGTATCGGGTCGTACAGCAGATCACGCGCCGCAGCGATGCCTTCCAGCTCCATATGGCCGCGCACACCCTGAACTTCACCCCGTTCCGCAAAGGGGCGCTGCTGGCTGAGGATGGCGAGGAACGTTACGAGGTGCAGAACACCACCGAGTATGTCTTATTCCCTAACCCCACCGTCGCGTTTGGTCTGCGGGCCGGGCTGATGCTGGAAAAAATATCCTGAACCTTTCCCCTCCCATCATCCGGGTGGGGGAAGCAAAAAACTTTTCTTAACGATTAAAGCGCTTGCGCTTGTTTTGCAGAATATTCCTGGTGAATTGCTTTATTATTGATCTTCACTTCGCTATACTTCTGCTTAATCTCTTTAAAATCATCCTGTTAAATATTTTTTGTTGCAACTCTCCACGCTTTATCCTTATTTCCTCCACATTTGGCGAAAATTTGTTTTTTACACTTTCATTGTTTTACCGTTGCTCTGACTAATTGACGATAAACCCCGTAAAGTTAATCTCGTCAACACGGCATAGCGCCGAAGAATAACTGAAAGAAAGGAAATAAATTATGCGTAAGTTTACTGCACTGTTTGTTGCTTCTACCCTGGCTCTGGGCGCTACCAGCATGGCGTTCGCCGCAGATACTGCGACCACTACACCTACCGCGCCTGCTGAAGGCAAAATGATGATGCATCATAAAGGTCCGGGTATGCACAACGAGATGATGATGTTTAAGGATCTCAACCTGACGGATGCGCAGAAGCAGCAGATCCGCGACATCAGAAAAGGCGAACGCGACCAGATGAAACGTCCTCCGCTTGAAGAGCGCCGTGTGATGCATGACATCATCGCCAGCGACAGCTTCGATAAGGCGAAAGCCGAAGCGCAGATCGACAAAATGGCCGAGCAGCACAAAGCCCGCATGCTGGCTCACATGGAAACCCAGAACAAGATCTACAACATTCTGACCCCGGAACAGAAAAAACAATTTAATGCGAATTTTGAGAAGCGTCTGACAGAACGTCCGGCGATGGAAGGTAAAATGCCAGCTCCAACCGAATAATCGGTTCACTCTCTTAAGACCGCCGGGATCCTGTCCACAAAAGCGCAACCGCTGTGGACAGGACCGGCGGTTTTTCTTTCCTGCCCTCTTGCCTGCCGCCGCCAGCGCGGTATCCTCCTGTAGTCGTTTCAGAGAATGTTTGCAGAGTCATGGCGTTAGAATTTTTATTAACGTTCAGCTAAGGCCTGCCCGCTCTGCTGCCGATACTGTTTCTGTGAATACCCAACGATAACAAACAAGACAGCAACGATAGCGATATCCTTGCCCTGGCACGGGTTGTGCCATTCAGGAGTGGTGATGGAGTTCTTTGATATCCGTAAGATGCCGGTCAGCCTCTGGCGCAATGGTGCTGGCGAAACGCGTGAGATTTGCTGCTTCCCTCCCGCGACGCGCGATTTTCACTGGCGTGCCAGTATCGCGACGATTGCCAGCAACGGCGAATTCTCCTCGTTTCCCGGTGTTGACCGGGTGATTACCTTGCTGGAAGGGGGAGAGGTGACGCTGGACGCGGGTCAGGCGTTCTCCCATACCCTCAAGCATCATCAGCCCTACAGTTTTGCCGGCGATCTGCCGGTGAAAGCGCTGCTTTCAGATGGGCGGATGGCGATGGACTTTAACATCATGACCCGGCGCGACTGCTGCCGGGCGAAGGTGCGCGTTGCTGACCGAACCTTCACCACCTTTGGCTCACGCGGAGGCGTGGTGTTCGTGCTAAGCGGGGCGTGGCAGCTGGGCGATAAATTGCTGACGGCCGATCAGGGTGCCAGCTGGGAGGAGGGTACCCATACGCTGCGTCTGCTGGAGGCTCAGGGCACCTTATTGTTCAGCGAAATCACGTGGCTGCCGGGTCATTGAGCACAATGATCTCAAACTTTCCTGCCAGGACCGGTTTACAGAGAATTTTGTAGCCATCGTGGTCAAATCCGGCGGGCGTGCGCAGCAGGGTTGCCGCGTCGTTGATGTCGTCGACGGCGCCCAGCCAGAGCCAGTTGTTGACGATGTGATACTGGGTCATAGCCTCGCCCACTTCTTTTAGCGCAACGGCGCTTTCCCAGGGCCAGCAGTTCACGCTGATGGCCGCCAGACCGGTGAGAAGCCGGGCGTGATGCGCCTCAACGCTCTCTTTCCCGCAGCACGCACCGGCGCAGCGCTTCAGCGCGGATCGAAAACAGGCGCGTCCCCGGGTGGTAGCCTCCAGACCTAAAAGGCTGTAGCAAAGCTGTAAATCGTCCGCCAGCGTTTGCAGCGCCTGGAGCGCGGCGCGTTTATTGGCGAATAGCCCATAGAGATTCGGGGCATGAGAAAAATCGACGTCGCGCGCGTAGACGACCTGCGGCCTGCCATCGTTTATCTGCAGCGAGCAGAGCTGACGGTTGCGGCGCAGGCGCTTATTGAACAACGGCTGTTGTTCTTTTATCAACCGCGCCTCCAGCAACAGCGCGCCCATTTCTCCCGCCGTCTGGAACCAGGAAATGCGTCGCGACTGGCGCAGCATGGCGGCCTCGTCCGACGTACGGAGATGGGATAACACCCGACTGCGAATGTTAACGCTCTTGCCGATATAGAGCGGCAGGGTATCGCTTTCACCGTGAAAGATGTACACGCCCGGCTGTTTAGGCAGCGCCTCAAGCCAGGGGCGAAGGTGCTCGGGATATTCGTAGATAGCCGCCGCTTCAAATTCAAGACGCGGGGCGGATTGACGCCTGCTCACATACTGCTCCATATACTGTTCAGGCATACAGTGTAGCAGGAGTGTGATGGTTAAAAAAGAGCCGGGTGGCGGCTACGCCTTACCCGGCCAGGACGTGCGGCCTGATGCCTTCACCCCAACCCTCTCCCACGGGAGAGGGCGCAAACATTAAAAGCGGTAACCTGGTTACCGCTTTGCTTTATTTTTTCCAGAAGTCGTCAAACACCGTAATTGGCGTGTGGCGCTTGTGCTCGGTTTTCAGATACCAGCCTTCGATGATTTTCGCGGTCCGTTCATCCAGCTTTTTGCCTTCCAGATAATCATCGATGTTGTCATAGGTGACGCCAAGGGCCGCTTCATCCGGCAGGGAAGGGCGATCGTCTTCAAGGTCCGCTGTCGGCGCTTTCTTATACAGATGCTCAGGACAGCCCAGCGCGGCCAGCAGCTGCTTACCCTGACGCTTGTTGAGACGGAAGATCGGGTTAATGTCGGTGCCGCCGTCGCCATATTTGGTGAAGAAACCGGTGATCGCTTCTGCCGCATGGTCGGTGCCGACGACAACGCCTTTGGTCATCCCGGCGATGCTGTACTGCGCTTTCATGCGCTCGCGGGCCTTCTCGTTGCCGCGAACAAAATCGCTCAGCTCAATGCCCGCTTCGCGAAGCGCCTGCTCGCTTGCCAGCACCGAGCCCTTAATATTCACGGTCAGCACGCGGTCAGGCTGAATGAAGGTAATGGCATCCTGGCAATCCTGCTCGTCCGCCTGTACGCCATAAGGAAGACGTACCGCGATAAACTGCAGTTTCTCATCGCCCGTCTCTTCGCGAAGCTCTGAAATCGCCATCTGGCAGAGTTTACCGGTCAGGGTAGAGTCCTGGCCGCCGCTGATGCCCAGCACCAGGGATTTCAGGAAAGCGTTCTTTTTTAAGTACGATTTTAAAAAATCCACGCTGCGGCGGATCTCTTCATGTGCATCTACCGTAGGCTTCGCGCCCAGTGCCTGAATAATCTCTTGTTGCAGAGCCATCACGCCCTCCATATGCAGTACATAAACAGAATGTGTTAGCTGTTAAAACTAACCCTTTGGGCGAGAAACGACAAGGATCACAGTTTCGAGTGCGCTAATTTGCGCCGATTTAGCAGGTTATCGTTGTTTTATTAGAATTTTCCGAAATTCGTCTGGCGTAACTCACAAAGTTGAACAATAGTACTTTTTATCCCATGCTTAGATAACACGCTGATAAACAAGAGGACGGAATATGAACAAGAACGTAGCAGGAATTCTTAGCGCAGCGGCGGTACTGACTATGCTGGCAGGGTGTACGGCTTACGATCGCACTAAGGATCAGTTTACGCAGCCCGTAGTAAAAGACGTTAAAAAAGGGATGACCCGTTCGCAGGTGGCTGCGATTGCCGGTAAACCTTCTTCTGAAGTGACCATGATTCATGCGAAAGGGACCTGCCAGACCTATATCCTGGGTCAACGTGATGGTAAGGCAGAAACCTACTTCGTCGCCCTGGATGATACCGGTCATGTGATCAACTCCGGCTATCAGACCTGTGCTGAATACGACACCGATCCGCAGGCACCTAAGGCGCAGTAACCCTGCTTGCCTGAGGATGTTAACAAACCGGCCCATGGGCCGGTTTTTTTATGCATCAGAAAATCTTATTTCTTTGTGCGAATTATTTGCCCGAAATGTGAAGGGAGTCAACAAGCCAGGTCAATGAGAGACAATTTGAGTCTATCCAGAATTATCCCCTGTCTGTACCATTGCGTATACTCACTCCAACGATAAACAACAGTACGCAAGCTACCTGTCTGCCGGGACAGCGAGTCGAGTGATAGCGCGATGGCAGGTAGTCATACAAGAGGGAAATCACGATGGAAAAGAAACATATCTACCTGTTCTGCTCAGCGGGCATGTCAACGTCGCTTCTGGTGTCAAAGATGCGTGCGCAGGCTGAAAAGTATGAAGTCCCTGTGGTGATTGAAGCGTTTCCAGAGACGCTGGCGGGCGAAAAAGGCCAGACAGCAGATGTTGTTTTACTGGGGCCGCAAATTGCCTATATGTTGCCCGAAATTCAACGACTGTTACCCAATAAACCGGTCGAAGTGATCGACTCGGGGCTGTACGGCAAAATTGATGGTTTAGGTGTTCTTAAAGCTGCTGTGGCAGCCATTAAAAAAGCTGCTAATTAATTTTTATTTTTCCCGTCAAAGAGTTATTTCACACACAATACGCCGTAACATGCGTTACGGCATTTAAGGGTATTTTCCTATGAGTAAAGTCATCGCTTCACTTGAAAAGGTACTCCTTCCTTTTGCTGTTAAAATAGGAAAGCAGCCTCACGTTAATGCCATCAAAAACGGCTTTATTAAATTAATGCCGTTGACGCTGGCCGGGGCCATGTTCGTTTTAATTAACAACGTTTTTCTGAGCTTTGGTGAAGGTTCCTTCTTTTATTCATTAGGAATTCGGTTAGACGCTTCCACTATTGAAACCCTTAATGGTTTTAAAGCCATTGGCGGCAACGTCTATAACGGTACGTTAGGGATTATGTCGCTGATGGCGCCTTTCTTTATTGGGATGGCACTGGCAGAAGAGCGTAAAGTGGATCCGCTGGCTGCCGGGTTATTATCCGTTGCCGCCTTTATGACCGTAACGCCTTATAGCGTGGGTGAAGCCTATGCCGTTGGCGCCAACTGGCTGGGCGGGGCCAACATCATCTCCGGTATTGTTATCGGCCTGGTGGTGGCAGAAATGTTCACCTTTATTATCCGCCGCAACTGGGTTATCCGCCTGCCGGATAGCGTACCGGCTTCCGTTTCTCGTTCATTTTCCGCGTTGATTCCAGGCTTCATTATTCTCTCCATCATGGGGATTATCGCCTGGGCGCTCTCCCACTGGGGCACTAACTTCCACCAGATCATCATGGACTCTATCTCTACGCCGCTGGCGTCGATGGGTGGCGTGGTCGGTTGGGCGTATGTGATTTTCACCTCTCTGCTGTGGTTCTTTGGCGTGCATGGTTCACTGGCACTGGCCGCGCTGGACAGCGGGATTATGACCCCCTGGGCACTGGAAAACGTTGCGCTTTACCAGCAGTACGGCTCCGTTGACGCGGCGCTGGCAGCGGGTAAAACCTTCCATGTGTGGGCGAAGCCGATGCTTGACTCCTATATCTTCCTGGGCGGTACCGGGGCGACCTTGGGTCTGATCATCGCGGTCTTTATTGTCTCTCGTCGTGCTGACTACCGTCAGGTCGCGAAGCTGGCGCTGCCATCAGGCATCTTCCAGATTAACGAACCGATTCTGTTCGGTCTGCCAATCATCATGAACCCGGTAATGTTCATTCCGTTCATCCTGATTCAGCCGCTGCTGGCCGCGATCACCCTGACGGCGTATTACATGGGCATCATTCCACCGGTCACCAACATTGCGCCGTGGACCATGCCGGCGGGCCTGGGCGCCTTCTTTAACACCAACGGTAGCGTCGCGGCCTTCCTGCTGGCGATATTCAACCTCGGGATTGCCACCCTGCTGTACATGCCGTTCGTGGCGATTGCCAACAAAGCCGCCACCATTATTGATGAAGAAGAGAGCGAAGAGGATATTGCCCTCTCACTGAAATTCTAAGATTGACCGGCGCGGGGAAGCCCGCGCCAGCCACAAGGAGCTTAAACATGTTAGATTTGGATAGTATTGTCGCAGACGAAGCCGTCGAGAACGATCTCGAAGAAGTGGTGATGGGGCTTATCATCAACTCCGGACAGGCCCGCAGCCTGGCCTATGCCGCACTGAAGCAGGCCAAGCAGGGAGATTTCGCCGCGGCGAAAACCATGATGGACCAGTCCCGCACGGCGCTGAACGAAGCGCACCTGGTGCAGACAAAGCTGATTGAAGGCGATCAGGGCGAAGGGAAGATGAAGGTCAGCCTGGTGCTGGTCCACGCGCAGGATCACCTGATGACCTCGATGCTGGCGCGTGAGCTGGTGGCGGAGCTTATCGAGCTTCACGAGAAAATGCACTGAGTCGGATTTCGCAGCAGGAGGTCAGCACGATGGAAATTAAAACCGCACTTGAACAGCAGCTGTTTAACGGCAAAAATTTTCACGTGGTTATCTACAACAAGACGGAGAGCGCCAGCGGTCTGCACCAGCATGACTACTACGAGTTCACGATTGTTCTGACCGGCCGCTACTACCAGGAGATCAACGGTAAGCGCGTCCTGCTTGAGCGAGGGGATTTTGTCTTCCTGCCGATGGGGTCTTATCACCAGAGCTTTTACGAATTTGGTGCCACCCGTATTCTGAATGTGGGCGTCAGCAGACGCTTCTTTGAGAAGCACTATCTGCCGCTGGTGCCGTTCTGCTTTGTGGCCTCCCAGGTCTATCGGGTCAAAAACGAGTTTATGACCTGGATTGAAACGGTTATCGCCTCGCTTAACTTCCGCGACAATGAATTTGATGAGTTTATTGAAACGGTGACCTTCTATGTGATGAACCGGCTGCGCCATCATCGTGAGGAGCAGCAGGTGACGGATGATATTCCACAGTGGCTGCGCAGCACCGTTGAGCTGATGCACGATAAAGGCCAGTTCAGCGAAAATGCGCTGGAAAATATGGTGTCACTGTCGGGAAAATCCCAGGAATATCTGACCCGCGCGACGCAGCGCTATTATCGTAAAACACCCGTGCAAATTATTAATGAAATCCGCATTAATTTTGCCAGGAAACAGCTGGAAATTACCAACTACTCTGTCACCGATATTGCGTACGAGTCAGGATACAGCAGTCCCAGCCTGTTTATTAAGACCTTTAAGAAATTGACTTCATTCACACCGAACAGTTACCGGAAGAATTTAACGGTAATTAATTAACTTTCGGCGGATTACCCGCCACAAATATTGCTTTAATGGCTTGCCCAAATAGCGGGAAGAGTACGCTATACCTTGCAGGCGATTAACCTGATACGCTAAGGGAGATATTATGCAGAAGAAATTAAAAGTCGTAACCATTGGTGGCGGCAGCAGCTATACCCCGGAATTACTTGAAGGTTTCCTGAAACGTTATCATGAATTACCGGTCAGCGAATTATGGCTGGTAGACGTTGAGGAAGGTCAGGAAAAGCTGAATATTATTTTCGACCTGTGCAAGCGCATGGTGGAGAAAGCGGGCGTGCCTCTGACCGTGCATAAAACCCTGGACCGTCGTCTGGCGCTGAAAGATGCGGATTTCGTCACCACCCAGCTGCGCGTCGGCCAGCTGAAGGCGCGCGAGCTGGACGAACGTATCCCGCTGAGCCACGGCTATCTCGGGCAGGAGACCAACGGCGCGGGCGGCCTGTTCAAAGGCCTGCGTACCATCCCGGTGATTTTCGACATCGTCAAAGACGTACAGGAGATCTGCCCGAACGCGTGGGTGATTAACTTCACCAATCCGGCCGGGATGGTGACCGAGGCGGTCTATCGTCATACCGGTTTCAAACGCTTTATCGGCGTCTGTAATATTCCGATTGGTATGAAGATGTTTATCCGCGACGTGCTGGCGCTGAACGACAGCGACGATCTCTCCATCGACCTGTTCGGCCTGAACCACATGGTGTTCATTAAAGACGTGATCGTGAACGGAAAATCGCGCTTTGCCGAACTGCTCGACGGCGTGGCTTCCGGTCGGCTGACGGCGGCATCGGTGAAAAACATCTTTGACCTGCCGTTCAGCGAAGGGCTGATCCGCTCGCTGAATCTGCTGCCGTGCTCGTACCTGCTTTACTATTTTAAGCAGAAAGAGATGCTGGCCATCGAAATGGGCGAGTACTATAAGGGCGGCGCGCGCGCGCAGATCGTTCAGAAAGTCGAGAAGCAGCTGTTCGATTTGTATAAAGATCCGAACCTGAACGTCAAACCGAAAGAGCTGGAGCAGCGCGGCGGGGCCTACTACTCCGATGCGGCGTGCGAAGTGATTAACGCCATCTACAACGACAAGCAGGCGGAACACTATGTCAACGTGCCGCACCACGGCCATATCGACAATATCCCGGCTGACTGGGCGGTCGAGATGACCTGCATCCTGGGACGCGATGGCGCTAAACCGCATCCACGCATCACCCACTTCGATGATAAGGTTATGGGCCTGATCCACACCATCAAAGGCTTTGAAGTGGCGGCAAGCAACGCGGCGCTGAGCGGCGAGCTCAATGACGTGCTTCTGGCGCTGAACCTCAGCCCGCTGGTGCATTCCGACCGCGATGCGGAGCAGCTGGCCAGCGAGATGATCCTGGCGCATGAAAAATGGTTGCCGAACTTTGCCGCCACCATCGAGAAGCTGAAGTTCAAACACCACTGAGAGGACGCACAATGGAAAACCTGCTGATCGTTAATGCTGATGATTTTGGCCTCTCGAAAGGTCAGAACTACGGCATTATTGAAGCCTGTCGCCGGGGTGTTGTGACCTCGACCACGGCACTGGTGAATGGTGAGGCGGTTGAACACGCGGCGCAGCTGAGCCGCGAGGTGCCGGAGCTGGGCGTCGGCATGCATTTTGTGCTGACGCTCGGGATGCCGCTTTCGCCCATGCCGGGCCTGACGCGCGACGGCCAGCTGGGCAAATGGATTTGGGAACTGGCGGAGCAGGGCGTTCTGCCGCTCGAAGAGATTGCCCGCGAGCTGGAGTGTCAGTTCAACCGCTTTGTTGACGCCTTTGGTAAGGCACCGACGCACATCGACAGCCATCACCACGTGCATATGATCCCGGCGATTTTCCCGATTGTCGCGGAGTTTGCGCAGCGTAAAGGCGTGGCGATGCGCGTGGATCGGGAGGCGCGCGGCGTTCCCGACTGCGACGTGACCACCACAGAGGGGTTCAGCAGCGCATTTTACGGCGACGAGATCGACGAAGCGCTGTTCCTGAAGGTGCTGGATGAGTCCGCCGCTCGCGGTGAAAAGTCCGTAGAGGTGATGGCGCACCCGGCGTTTGTCGATAATACGGTGCGGAAAAGCGCCTACTGCTGGCCGCGCCTGGCGGAGCTGGACGTGTTGACGTCGCCGTCGCTGAAATACGCGATTGCCGAGCGCGGGTATCGGTTGGGGACGTTCGGGGATCTTTGAGATACAGCCCGGTGGCGAGGTAAAAGCAAAACGGTAACCTGGGTTACCGTTTTTATTGTTTTCTCCCTCTCCTGTGGGAGAGGGGCGGGGTGAGGGTATTTTTTACGCCGGGATCTGGTCAATCTTACTGCTGCGCGACCAGACGCGGTGCGCGGCGAGCAAATCAAACAGCTTCGTCATAAAGGCATCGTCAACGTTGTCGCCCTCGACAATACCGTCCTCACCCTGATCTGCCACCTTCAGCTGTGCCTTAAACCGTCGCGCGTCGCCGGACAGCGCGATCGGTTTCAGGTGCTTGTAGGCTTCCAGCAGATAATACACCGCGTCACCGTTGGTCAGCAGGTTGTCAATATCCCCGCACGGCACAATCACCGCATCGACGGTCAGCGATGGCGCCCCGGCAAAGGTCGCCGCCACCGGCAGCACGGAGCCGTCATCGGCGGTCACTTCCCCCATGCGGGAATAAAGCAGTTTCGCATGCACGCCCTGGGTCTTCAGCGCCTGCATGATCCCCAGCACGTCGCTGGCGCGGGTTTTGTCGTTCAGCAGGATGGCGACCACGCGGCCTTTAATCGAGCCACCCGGCACGGCATACAGGCTCAGCGACGGATCTTTCTTCACGCCGTTAACCTCTTTAGGCGGGGCAAGGTTGCGCTGCTCGTCGGTCAGCGTAATGCCCAGGTTATCCGCAACGCTCTGGGCGAGCTGAATATCAATGCGCGCCAGCTGATCGACGACCCGCTCGCGGATGTAGGTACGCACCACTTTGCTCAGCTCAAAGCTGAAGCCGCCGATAATGTGCTGTTGCTCAATCGGCGTCTGGCTGTTCCAGAACAGGCGAGGGTGGGCGTAATACTCGCCAAACGACGGGCTGCGCTCGCGAATTTTGTTGCCGTCGACACGCTCCTGGTACGATTCAAATCCACCGCGTTTAGGCGCCGGAGGCGTTTCGCGCGGCCAGTTATCGTTGATGGAGTTCGGCTCATAGTTTGCCGGATTGGTATCAATATCCTGACGATGCATCCCGTCGCGCTGGAAGTTATGGTAAGGGCAGGTTGGGCGGTTAATCGGAATTTCGTGGAAGTTCGGCCCGCCCAGACGGCTGATCTGCGTATCGGTATACGAGAACAAGCGACCCTGCAGGAGCGGATCGTTGGTGAAGTCCAGCCCCGGCACGATATGCCCCGGGTGGAATGCGGCCTGTTCGTTTTCGGCAAAGAAATTATCCGGGTTGCGGTTGAGCACCATTTTACCCACCAGCTGAACCGGCACCAGCTCTTCCGGGATCAGCTTCGTCGGGTCAAGCAGGTCGAAATCGAACTTAAATTCGTCCTCTTCCGGAATGAGCTGCAGGCCCAGCTCGTACTCCGGGAAGTCGCCCGCTTCGATGGACTCCCACAGCTCGCGGCGGTGGAAGTCCGGGTCGCGACCGGTCAGCTTCTGCGCCTCATCCCACACCAGGGAGGCTTTACCCGCCACCGGCTTCCAGTGGAAACGGACGAACGTGGCTTTACCCTCGGCGTTGATCAGACGGAAGGTATGGATGCCAAAGCCTTCCATGGTGCGATAGCTGCGCGGAATGCCGCGGTCTGACATCGCCCACATCACGTTGTGTAAGGTTTCAGGCTGCAGGGAGACATAGTCCCAGAAGGTGTCGTGCGCGCTTTGTCCCTGCGGTATGGCCCAGTGGGGCTCCGGTTTTACCGCATGGACAAAGTCAGGAAATTTATGCGCGTCCTGAATGAAGAACACCGGGGTGTTATTGCCCACCAGATCGAAAATACCCTCTTCGGTATAAAACTTGGTGGCAAAGCCGCGGATATCCCGGACGGTATCTGCCGAACCCGCGCCGCCCTGTACGGTGGAGAAGCGCACAAATACCGGAGTGATTTTGTCCGGATCGGAGAGGAAATGCGCTTTGGTGATCGCTTTCAGGCTCTTATAGGGCTGGAAGTAGCCGTGCGCAGCGGAACCGCGCGCGTGGACGATGCGTTCCGGTATCCGCTCGTGGTCGAAATGGGTGATTTTTTCCCGCAGGATAAAATCTTCCAGCAGGGTTGGCCCGCGCGCGCCTGCGCGAAGGGAGTTCTGATCGTCAGCAATGCGCACGCCCTGATTGGTGGTCAGCGCAAAACCTTCGCCGCCTTTGCGGTGCGGCTCAAGCGATTTCAGCTTCTCGTTTCCCGTGTCCGGCGACTTCATGCTTCCCGGTGCGGTAGGCTGTTCGCCCGGTGCAGAGGGGCCAGGGGAGGGGCGGTGAGAGCCGTCAGCAGGGGCGAGAGAGTCCATACCCGGTTGAGATTCCTCAGTGCCATGAATCGGTGATTGATGTGTTTTATCTTTGTTCGACATTGCACGCTTCTCCTTTATCCATTGCTAAAAACCCTATTAAGGATAGAACAATGTCGCGGGATGGCTCGCGAACTAAGAGTTTTCACATGCCGTCATTGACGAAAGGAGCCTTCTCGCCCACTCGGGGCGCGACGGAAGGCAGCAGGATCGGCTATCATAGAATTTTCCTGCTTCAAGAATTTGCTTTAGTGAACCAGTCGCTTATGAAACCTCTTCGTCAACAAAACCGCCAGGTTATTAGCTATGTGCCCCGCGTTGAGCCCGCGCCGCCTGACCATGCCCTGAAAGTGGAGGGTTTTCGCGATGTCTGGCAGCTTCGGGGGAAATATGTGGCCTTTGTGCTGATCGGCGAACACTTCCGCCGCTCGCCCACGTTTACCGTGCCGGAGTCAGCGCAACGGTGGGCGATGCAGATCCGCCAGGATGAAGAGGTTGAGGAATAACAGCCATAAAAAAACCGCCATCAGGCGGTTTTTTTATTTCGACCGTAATTAACGGTGCGCCAGCTCGGCGTCGTCTTCACTTTCCAGAATCGCTTTGTCGGTCTGCTTCAGCCACTGGCTGGTCAGCGTACCGGCGGTCATGGAGCCGCTCACGTTCAGCGCGGTACGGCCCATGTCGATCAGCGGTTCAACGGAGATCAGCAGCGCGACCAGCGTCACGGGCAGACCCAGCGCAGGCAGCACAATCAGCGCGGCGAAGGTTGCGCCACCGCCAACACCCGCAACGCCTGCGGAGCTTACGGTAACAATCCCGACCAGCGTGGCGATCCAGACCGGATCCAGCGGGTTAATCCCAACGGTAGGGGCAACCATCACCGCCAGCATCGCCGGGTACAGACCCGCACAGCCGTTCTGACCAATGGTGGCACCAAAGGAGGCAGAGAAGCTGGCGATGGATTCAGGCACGCCCAGACGACGGGTTTGCGCTTCAACGTTCAGCGGAATAGACGCGGCGCTGGAACGGCTGGTGAAGGCAAAGGTCAGTACCGGCCAGACTTTACGGAAGTATTTCAGCGGGCTGACGCCGTTTACGCCCAGCAGGATGCCGTGCACCACGAACATAATGCCCAGACCCAGATAAGAGGCGACAACGAAGCTGCCCAGCTTAATGATGTCCTGCAGGTTAGAGCCGGCAACCACTTTGGTCATCAGCGCCAGCACGCCGTAAGGCGTCAGCTGCATCACCAGACGCACCAGCTTCATCACCCAGCTTTGCAGGGTATCAATCGCGGTCAGCACGCGTTCGCCTTTAGGCGCGTCGTCTTTCAGCAGCTTCAGCGCCGCTACGCCCAGGAACGCGGCGAAAATAACCACGCTGATGATTGAGGTTGGGCTCGCACCGGTCAGGTCAGCAAACGGGTTCTTCGGAATGAAGGAGAGCACCATCTGCGGCACGGTCAGGTCAGCCACTTTACCAACGTAGTTGGTTTGAATCGCGGTAAGACGCGCCGTTTCAGCGGTACCCTGAACCAGACCTTCTGCGGTCAGGCCAAACAGGTTGGTGACCAGCACACCCACCAGCGCGGCAATCAGCGTGGTGAACAGCAGCGTACCAATGGTCAGGAAGCTGATTTTTCCCAGCTGGGTCGCGTTATGCAGGCGGGCAACGGCGCTCAGAATAGAGGCGAATACCAGCGGCATAACGATCATCTGCAGCAGCTGGACATAGCCGTTACCGACGATGTTGAACCACTGAATAGAATCTTTCAGAACTGGATTATCGGAGCCATAAATTGCCTGTAACGCCAGACCAAATACGACACCCATGGCCAGACCAACCAGCACTTTTTTCGCCAGGCTCCACTGTTTGTGGCGCGCCTGCGCGAGAAGCAATAGCAATACAACGAACACAACGACGTTCGCGATGAGTGGAAAATTCATCCCCGTTCTCCTGATTTATTATTGGGTCGGTTTTTACCGATCCTGTTGGCGGAAGGTTAGCAGAAGTGTGATGTAGCGCTTATATCCAAATGGAATGGGTTATGACAAATAGGATAATTTTGTTGGTTTACTGTTCAATCTGGTGATGAATAAAGCGATTGAACTGAAATTGCAGCGAATTAATCATCTGGGATGACCAGCGAACTGCACTGTTTTCGGGCAATGTTTGCGGCATCCAGACGGCATAAGCAAATAGCGCCATGCACAATACGCGCTCAAGCTGGTTCCCTTTCTGCGGTGCGAGGATCGGAAAGCGGAAACGCCAGCGGCAGGGCCAAAGCAGCGGCACGCCCGCAGGCGTCAGCATATCGGCGAGAATATGGCTTAAATAGCCCAGCACCATCCCCTGGATGGCATCGGCGGGGACTATCCAGCTTTCGGGCACCTTCAAATAGAAAAGCGTCAGCAGGCCAAACACGGCCAGCAGGCTGTGCGTAAACCCCCGATGGCCGAACGCGCGGGCGATGGGTTTCGACACCCACTTCAGGCGTTGTCCGAGGAAAGATTTGGGGTGGTCAATGTCGGGCAGCAGACAGGTCAATACGGCGGAAGGGACAATATGCCACCAGTCCCCCTGCGCCAGCACGGGGGTGAGTTCAGCGTTTTTGGCAAATACTGCGCACGCAATAGAAAAAAGCAGGTGGCCTTCCGCCGTCATGATAAAACCCACAAAACTGTCAATTCATACAGTATAGGGTTTTTATACAGTAGGCGGAAGAGGTGACGGTGTAACTGTTTGTCACAAACCGGAGAAGGGCGTTAACCGCCCTGCAGATGATGCGCCGTGAGTTCTGCCAGCGAGTTAAGCTTCACGTCGGCGAGGGCAAACCGGGGGTCGTGACGGCCTTCTTCAGCGGGCACCACAATGGAGCGCATCCGTGCAGCCTTCGACGCCACCATACCGTTAACGGAATCTTCCAGCGCAACGCAGTTGAGGGGATCCAGGCCCAGCTTTGCGGCGCAGTCCAGATAAACCTGCGGGTGCGGCTTGCTGTAAGGCAATTTTTCAGCGGACGCCAGCGCGTCGAAACTGTCGCGCAGTTCAAACATCGTGAGCACTTTTTCCAGCATATGCAGCGGTGAGGCCGAGGCCAGGCCAACCTTCAGCCCCTGGGCTTTACACAGCGCGACGGCCTCACGTACGCCGGGTAGCAGCGGCCTGTTCTCTTCCACCAGAGAAATGGCGCGGCTGATAATGCGTGCGGTCACCTCATCGCGATTGGGACCTACCCAAGGCTGTTGGGCAAACCACAGGTCAACCACCATATCGATGCGCAGGCCCAGCGTATCGGGAAGTTCATTACGGCGGCTGATATCCACGCCCAGGCTGGCCATCACATCCAGTTCGGCGCGATCCCACAGCGGTTCGGAATCGATCAGTAATCCATCCATGTCAAAAATTGCGGCAAGAATTTGGCGCGGTGTCGACATCACAACGTCTCCTTATCCAGGGTGTTCGACAGACGATACGTGCTAAGCACACTCTGCAATTTAGCATATTGCTTTTAAAGAGCGGGCGAAATTGATGACCAGCAGGTAGACTTAGACACAAATAACGCGTCTTTATGAAGAGGAACTGATGACGTATCAACAAGCTGGACGCATTGCGGTCTTAAAACGCATTGCTGGCTGGGTGATTTTTATTCCTGCCGTCATTTCTACGCTGATTTCTGTACTCAAATTTATGTACGACCACAGCGAAAAACAGCCGGGTATCAATGCGGTAATGCTTGATTTCGCTCATGTCATGATTGAGATGATGCGTTTTAATACGCCATTTTTGAATGTCTTCTGGTTTAACTCACCCACCCCGGATTTTCATCAACAGCTGAATATCGGCTTTTGGGTGATATACGCCCTGATCTTTGTCGCGCTGGCATTACAGGCCTCTGGCGCGAGAATGAGTCGCCAGACGCGCTTTTTACGCGAAGGTGTTGAGGATCAGTTGATTCTGGAGCAGGCCAAAGGCCCGGAAGGAATGAGTCGGGAGCAGATTGAATCCCGCATTGTTGTGCCGCGTCACACCATTTTCCTGCAAATTTTCCCGCTCTATATCCTTCCCGTGATTATCATTGTGGCGGGATACTTCTTCTTTTCACTGCTCGGTTTTCTGTAAGCGATAAGGGTGGCGGCAAGGCCACCCGTTATCTTCTCAGGCGGCAAGCATACGCTCGAGTGCCCGCTGCGCGTTAACGAGGTGTTCTCCGCCAAAAAGAATGGCCCGGTTCATCAGCGTATAAAGCTGATACACCGGCTGGCGGTCGAGGAACCCGGGCGGGAGGGGGGAAACAGACTGGTATCCGTCGTATATTTGCGGCGGCTGCTCAGGATGAAGTGGCAGCATGGCTAGATCGCACTCTCTGTCACCCCAGTAGCAGGCCGGGTCAAAGATGTACGGGCCGTTGGGACCCAGCGCGCAGTTATTGGACCACAAATCGCCGTGAAGCAGCGACGCCTGAGGCTGGTGGGATGCCAGACGCTGTTGAACGTGCTCGACGATGGCGTCGATATTGCCAAATTCCAGCCCTTTCTCGGCGGCCAGCTCAAGCTGCCAGCCAATGCGCTGCTCGGCAAAAAATGTCGACCAACGACGCTGCCAGGCATTGGGCTGTGGCGTGGTGGAGAGATCGTTGTCAAAGTCGAGACCAAACTGCGGCTGGTCGCTCCATTGATGCAGGCGCGCTAACTGTTGGCCAAGGATGAACGCATTATGGGCATCCAGCGGGCGGGCGGGGAGATATTCCATTACCAGGAAGCTGTAGTCGCGGTCGCTCCCCACGGCCAGAACCTGCGGGACCGTGACCGTTTTACTGCGGGACAACAGCTCCAGCTGGTCGGCTTCGGCGGTAAATATTGGAAGCAGCTCTCGCTCATCGCATTTAACGAAGAGATCGCGCCCTGCGTAGCGTAAATGCCACGCGGCGTGGATCTCACCGCCTGGCAGTTCGTTACGCAGTTCAATTTCACCTTCACCCAGCTGCTCACGTAAAAGATGACTGATAGCCTGCCACATGTTGTCTCTCCCATGTTGTCTGCCAGATCATAAAGTTAGCGCATAACTGCGGTAAAAAAATACGAACTAACGCACACCTGAGCGGTTTAAATTCATACAGCGCACTTATTGTTCTTTTTTCCGCCAGCTTTCCCAGGTATCCACGTCAATTTCGGCAGGCTTGTCGGTCACGCTCTCCACCAGACTGGCGGCCAGCGCATGAACCTCTTCCTGACTCAGGGCGCCGATCAGACCAAATGTCAGGGTGCCTAAATCATGAATGTTGCCCTCGTCATCCGTCAGCGTGAGGAGAAAATTAGCGCGGGTGAAAGCATTGTTGAGCTCATTCAGCTCGGTCAGCGATGCTTCATGAAGGTTGATGGTCACGACGTAGCGTGTGATGTCACCACTGCTCATAATTCACCTCATTGTTATCATGGAAGTTTTCTTAGCATAGTCGATAGTTTGCGTTTGGCGACTCAGAGACGACATTCCCCTCCGTAAAGACGAAGGGGAAAAGGCGTTAATTTCGGGACAGGTAATCGACGATTTTTTGCGTATCGGCGAGCGAACAGAGACGCGTGCCCTGGTTGATGGTGGCGGCGCTACCCGCCGCCACGCCGTAGCGTGTCATCTCGAGCAGAGACGCACCCTGCGCCAGTTTTAGCGTCATCGCGCCCACCATGCTATCGCCCGCGCCAACCGTGCTCTTGCTCTTCATCGGCGGTGGGACAACCTGAACGGACGACGATTCATCGACTGCCAGCGCCCCCTGAGGGCCAAGGGAGACGACTACGCGCCGCGCTTTTCCGCTGCGCACCAGCTCCTGCGCGGCGGTGCGCACATCATCAGGCTGCGTCAGCTCGCGGTTGACCAGCGCGCTTAACTCTTTCTGGTTGGGTTTGACCAGCTCCAGATTGCCCGGCACCAGGGCCGCCTGCAGGGCCTCGCCGCTGCTGTCGACAATGCAGCGGATACCGCGCTGCTGCGCGGCCTGAATCAGCGCCGTTAATTTTTCCGTGCTTACGCCGGGCGGCAGGCTGCCGCTTACCACCAGCAGCGCGCCGCTCTCTATCGTCAGCACTTTTTCTTCAAGCTGACGAAACTCGTCATCGCTGAGTTTCGCACCCGGCATGACAAAACGGTACTGCTCGCCGCTGGATTCTACGTGGACATGCAGGTTTTGCCGCGTCCAGTCTTTCGCCTCGACGGTGTCTACGGCCACCTGTTCATCGGCCAGCAGAGAGACCAGGTGTTCACCGGTGGCACCGCCTGCGGGGAAAATGGCCGTGGCTTTGCCGCCGAGGTGTGTAATGGCGCGCGCCACGTTGATCCCGCCGCCGCCGGGCTCAAAGACCGGGGCGCTGCAGCGCAATTTACCTTCCGGGTAAATCTGCGGCGTCAGGGTGGCGGAATCCAGGGAAGGGGAGAGCGTCAGAGTATAAATAGAAACCATCATTACCTCCTTTTAGCATGGGTTCTTATTAGCCTGGCACCATTTGTCAGGAAGGCAATGTAAATAACAGTATGATTTTAAATATGAATACTGACGAAAAGTGAGGCGGGGGATATATAAAATAAAACGCTTTTTGAGATCGTTCTTATTCAAAAAATGAAATAAGAAAACATTGCTATGTTATTTGCGGCTTTTTATAATTTGTTACCTTTCTCTGGACGCCTTGTCATTGATCCTCAAGAAAGATTCCGGGACCGTGTGGTCTCTTTTTTTGTTGTACGGACTCCTTAATAAAATGAAGCTTTTAAAGACAGTGCCCGCTGCACTGATGCTGGCGGGTGGCGTGTTTGCGGCTATGAACGCGACCGCTGATGATACCGTTTTTACTGTCATGGACGATCCTTCCACCGCGAAAAAACCGTTTGAAGGTAACCTGAACGCCGGATACCTGGCACAATCCGGTAACACGAAAAGCTCTTCTCTGACGGCGGACAGTACGCTCACCTGGTACGGTAATACCACCGCCTGGTCTCTATGGGGTAATGCCAGCAACACTTCTGCTAACGACGAACGTTCTTCCGAGAAGTATGCGGTAGGCGGACGTAGCCGTTACAACATGACCGACTATGACTACCTGTTTGGTCAGGCAAGCTGGTTAACCGACCGTTACAACGGTTATCGCCAGCGCGATGTATTCACCGCCGGTTATGGTCGCCAGTTCCTGAACGGTCCGGTACACAGCTTCCGTTTTGAATTCGGTCCGGGTGTGCGTTACGACGAGTACACCAATGGCGATACCAAAACCCAACCGCTCGGTTACGCTTCCGGTACCTATGCCTGGCAGATGACTGACAACACCAAATTTACCCAGGGTGTTTCTGTATTTGGTGCCGACGATACGACGCTGAACTCTGAGACGGCGCTGAACGTGGCTATCAACGAACACTTTGGCCTGAAAGTCGCCTACAACGTGACCTGGAACTCTTCACCACCAGAATCTGCACCGGATCATACCGACCGCAGAACCACGGTTTCACTGGGTTATAGAATGTAATAAAAGCGGGCCGATGATGATGTCGGCCCGTTTATTGTCTGCGGTCTTTTGACGTCCCTTCTGATGACTTGTCTTCGCCCCTAGCCCCAAATCATTGCCGCCCAACGGAGTAGCAGCATTGCGCCGCAGATGGCAATCAGCACCAGCACCATTTTCCAGTGTTTTACGGCAAATCGTTTAGTTGGCATAACCTAATCCTTGTTGGTTGATATCCCCAGTCTACCAAACAGGGCCGAAATATGCCCCTTCTCAGGATCGATTGGGTTATGCCAGCGCAGGATTCGGCTCAGAACCAGTGGAATCGTTCGGCGAGAATCAACAATAAACCTGTGGCGGAAAGGATGTTCAATATCACAACCGTTCTACTGGATACGTTCATGGTATGCACCTTTGGGTTTAAAGACCTGTTCAAGAGTAGCCCAGCATCTTTGAAATGCGAGCGCAGGGGAGAAGCAACCTGCAAATTCGTACGAAAGCGCCAGCCCATCAATCTGGCCGCAGAGGGTGCAATCTCCTTGCCGTTAGTGTTAACATTACGTCGCTTGCCGTAAATCCGCATTAATCTGAATTCGGCTGGTGAATGATGACGAACCAATTTGACGATTGTTGGTCAGATGGTGTCGTAATCTATTGTCAAATCACGATTATTTTCTTTGTATATGCTCTTATGTGTGGGGCATCACTGCAAATAAGGATATAAAATGCCTGTAATTACTCTTCCTGATGGCAGCCAACGCCATTTCGACCGTGCTGTTAGCCCAATGGATGTTGCCCTGGACATTGGTCCTGGTCTCGCGAAAGCGACTATCGCTGGCCGCGTTAACGGTGAGCTGGTGGATGCTTCCGATCTGATCGAAAACGATGCGACGCTTGCAATCATCACTGCGAAAGACGAAGAAGGTCTGGAGATCATTCGTCACTCCTGCGCGCACCTGTTAGGCCATGCCATCAAACAGCTGTGGCCAAACACCAAAATGGCGATCGGTCCGGTTATCGACAATGGTTTCTACTACGACGTTGACCTTGACCACACCCTGACTCAGGAAGATATCGACGCGCTCGAAAAACGCATGCACGAGCTCGCCGAAACGAACTATGACGTCATCAAGAAGAAAGTCAGCTGGCACGAAGCGCGTGAAACCTTCGTGAAGCGCGGCGAGAGCTACAAGGTCTCTATTCTTGACGAAAACATTTCGCATGATGACAAGCCTGGCTTGTACCATCACGAAGAATACGTCGACATGTGCCGTGGACCGCACGTGCCGAACATGCGCTTCTGTCATCACTTTAAGCTGATGAAGATCGCGGGCGCCTACTGGCGTGGCGACAGCAACAACAAAATGTTGCAGCGTATTTATGGTACCGCGTGGGCTGATAAAAAAGCCCTGAACGCATACCTGCTGCGCCTGGAAGAGGCGGCGAAGCGTGACCACCGTAAAATCGGTAAGCAGCTTGACCTGTACCACATGCAGGAAGAAGCGCCGGGTATGGTGTTCTGGCATAACGACGGCTGGACTATCTTCCGTGAACTGGAAACTTTCGTACGCTCCAAGCTGAAAGAGTACCAGTATCAGGAAGTGAAAGGCCCGTTCATGATGGACCGTGTGCTGTGGGAAAAAACCGGCCACTGGGACAACTACAAAGATGCGATGTTCACCACCTCGTCTGAGAACCGTGAATACTGCATCAAGCCAATGAACTGCCCGGGCCACGTTCAGATCTTCAACCAGGGTCTGAAGTCCTACCGCGACCTGCCGCTGCGTATGGCGGAGTTCGGTAGCTGCCACCGTAACGAGCCATCAGGTGCGCTGCACGGTCTGATGCGTGTTCGTGGCTTTACTCAGGATGATGCGCATATCTTCTGTACTGAAGATCAGGTCCGTGACGAAGTTAACGCCTGTATTCGTATGGTCTACGATATGTACAGCACCTTTGGCTTCGAGAAGATCGTGGTCAAACTCTCAACGCGTCCGGAAAAACGTATCGGCAGCGATGAGACATGGGATCGCGCAGAAGCGGATCTCGCCGTGGCGCTGGAAGAGAACGGCATTCCGTTCGAATACCAGCTGGGCGAGGGCGCATTCTACGGTCCGAAAATTGAATTTACCCTGTATGACTGCCTCGATCGCGCATGGCAGTGCGGTACTGTACAGCTGGACTTCTCCCTGCCGCAGCGTTTAAGCGCCTCTTATGTTGGCGAAGACAACGAGCGTCAGGTACCGGTAATGATTCACCGTGCAATTCTCGGTTCTCTGGAGCGCTTCATCGGCATCCTGACCGAAGAGTTCGCTGGCTTCTTCCCAACCTGGCTTGCGCCAGTGCAGGTCGTGGTGATGAACATTACCGATTCTCAGGCGGATTACGTTAAAGAATTGACGCAGAAACTACAAAATGCGGGCATTCGCGTAAAAGCAGACTTGAGAAATGAGAAGATTGGCTTTAAAATCCGCGAGCACACTTTACGTCGTGTCCCGTATATGTTGGTCTGTGGTGATAAAGAGGTGGAAGCAGGCAAAGTTGCCGTTCGCACCCGCCGTGGTAAAGACCTGGGCAGCCTGGACGTAAGTGAAGTGATTGAGAAGCTGCAACAAGAGATTCGCAGCCGCAGTCTTCAACAACTGGAGGAATAAGGTATTAAAGGCGGAAAACGAGTTCAAACGGCACGTCCGAATCGTATCAATGGCGAGATTCGCGCCCAGGAAGTTCGCTTAACAGATCTTGAAGGTGAACCACTGGGAATTGTGAGTCTGAGAGAAGCGATCGAAAAAGCTGAAGAAGCTGGAGTAGATTTAGTTGAAATCAGCCCTAACGCCGAACCGCCAGTTTGTCGTATCATGGACTACGGCAAGTTCCTTTATGAAAAGAGTAAGTCTTCTAAGGAACAGAAGAAGAAGCAAAAAGTTATCCAGGTTAAGGAAATCAAATTCCGTCCTGGTACCGACGATGGCGATTATCAGGTAAAACTCCGCAGCCTGATTCGCTTTCTGGAAGATGGCGATAAGGCCAAGATCACACTGCGTTTCCGCGGTCGTGAGATGGCCCACCAACAGATTGGTATGGAAGTGCTTAACCGCGTCCGTGACGATCTGAGTGAACTGGCAGTAGTCGAATCCTTCCCTACGAAGATCGAAGGCCGCCAGATGATCATGGTGCTCGCTCCTAAGAAGAAACAGTAAGGCCTTCAAGCAGCAAAATCTGTGGAGCCTTCGGGTTTCATAGGTTTTGTTCGCCTATGTTTCGTTTATTTAACAATGCGAAGTGGAAGTTATTAAGATGCCAAAAATTAAGACCGTACGCGGTGCTGCTAAGCGCTTCAAAAAAACCGGTGGTGGTGGATTTAAGCGTAAGCACGCAAACCTGCGTCATATTCTGACCAAAAAATCTACTAAGCGTAAACGTCACCTGCGTCCAAAAGGCCTCGTTTCTAAAGGCGATCTGGGTCTGGTTATCGCGTGCCTGCCGTACGCATAAGCCGTTAACGTTTAATTTTTTACTAAGAATATAGATACAGGAGAGCACATATGGCTCGCGTAAAACGTGGTGTAATTGCACGTGCACGTCACAAGAAAATTTTGAAACAAGCTAAAGGCTACTACGGTGCGCGTTCACGCGTATACCGCGTTGCCTTCCAGGCTGTTATCAAAGCAGGTCAGTACGCTTACCGTGACCGTCGTCAGCGTAAGCGTCAGTTCCGTCAACTGTGGATTGCGCGTATCAACGCAGCAGCACGTCAGAACGGTATTTCTTACAGCAAATTCATCAACGGCCTGAAAAAAGCCTCTGTTGAAATCGACCGTAAGATCCTGGCTGACATCGCAGTATTCGACAAAGTAGCGTTCACCGCTCTGGTCGAAAAAGCGAAAGCAGCACTGGCATAAGCCAGTTGAAAGAGGGGGCTTTGCTCCCTCTTTTCATTTAACACCATCAGAAGATTGACATTTATCCGTCCAGGCTTTTCAATAAGGTCTCAACGGTTTTTACCAGACAAGGTAACGCAAGCATGAATGCTGCTATTTTCCGCTTCTTCTTTTACTTTAGCACCTGATTTCAGGAGGCTAGCGCGTGAAAGATGAAACGAAAAACAGCGCCAGATAAGCCTCCCGATGGAGGCTTTTTTTGTGCCTGAATTTGAGAGAATAACTCCACCAAATCGGTGTCTGCACCGACATAATGAGGAAAATCATGTCACATCTCGCAGAGCTGGTTGCCAGTGCAACAGCCGCCATTAATCAGGCCTCAGATGTTGCCGCGTTAGACAATGTCCGCGTCGAATATCTTGGGAAGAAAGGGCACCTGACCCTTCAGATGACAACCCTGCGTGAGCTGCCGGCAGAAGAACGCCCGGCAGCAGGTGCGGTGATTAACGAAGCCAAAGAGCAGGTACAGCAGGCGCTGAACGCGCGTAAAGCCGAGCTGGAAAGCGCGGTGCTAAATGCGCGTCTGGCCGCAGAGACGATCGACGTTTCTCTGCCGGGTCGCCGTATCGAAAACGGTGGTCTGCATCCGGTTACCCGCACCATCGATCGCATTGAAAGTTTCTTCGGTGAGCTCGGCTTTACCGTGGCGACTGGCCCGGAAATCGAAGATGATTACCACAACTTCGACGCCCTGAACATTCCTGGCCATCATCCGGCACGCGCTGACCACGACACTTTCTGGTTCGACGCTACGCGTCTGCTGCGTACTCAGACCTCCGGCGTTCAGATCCGTACCATGAAGGATCAGGAGCCGCCAATCCGCATTATCGCGCCGGGCCGCGTCTATCGTAACGACTACGATCAGACCCACACGCCAATGTTCCACCAGATGGAAGGTCTGATTGTTGATAAAAACATCAGCTTCACCAACCTGAAGGGCACGCTGCACGATTTCCTGAACAACTTCTTTGAGGAAGATCTGCAGGTTCGTTTCCGCCCGTCCTACTTCCCGTTCACCGAACCGTCTGCGGAAGTTGACGTGATGGGTAAAAACGGCAAATGGCTGGAAGTGCTGGGCTGCGGCATGGTGCATCCAAACGTGCTGCGCAACGTGGGTATCGATCCGGAAGTTTACTCCGGCTTTGCTTTCGGCATGGGCATGGAGCGTCTGACCATGCTGCGTTACGGCGTGACCGACTTACGTGCATTCTTCGAAAACGATCTGCGTTTCCTCAAACAGTTTAAATAAGGGCAGGACAGAACAATGAAATTCAGTGAACTGTGGTTACGCGAGTGGGTGAACACCACGCTGGACAGCGACGCGCTTTCTAACCAGATCACCATGGCGGGTCTGGAAGTGGACGGCGTTGAGCCGGTTTCCGGTGCCTTCAGCGGCGTGGTCGTTGGCGAAGTGGTCGAGTGCGGCCAGCACCCTAACGCTGACAAACTGCGCGTAACAAAAGTAAACGTGGGCGGTGACCGTCTGCTGGATATCGTCTGCGGTGCGCCAAACTGCCGTCAGGGCCTGAAGGTGGCCGTGGCGACCGTCGGTGCGGTGCTGCCGGGTGATTTCAAAATTAAAGCGGCTAAGCTGCGCGGCGAGCCGTCTGAAGGCATGCTGTGCTCCTTCTCCGAGCTGGGTATTTCCGACGATCACAACGGCATTATTGAGCTGCCGCTGGATGCGCCAATCGGCACCGATATCCGTGAATACCTGAAGCTTGATGACAACACCATTGAAATCAGCGTCACGCCAAACCGTGCCGACTGCTTAGGTATCATCGGCGTGGCGCGCGACGTGGCCGTGCTGAACCAGACCGAACTGAACGCGCCGGAAATCGCGCCGGTTGAAGCGACCATCAGTGACGTGCTGCCTATTCAGGTTGACGCTGCGGATGCTTGCCCGCGCTACCTCGGTCGCGTGGTGAAAGGCATCAACGTGAAAGCGCCAACTCCGCTGTGGATGAAAGAGAAGCTGCGCCGCTGCGGTATTCGCTCTATCGACGCCGTGGTTGACGTGACCAACTACGTTCTGCTGGAGCTGGGCCAGCCAATGCACGCGTTCGATAAAGATCGTATCGACGGCGGCATCGTTGTGCGCATGGCGAAAGAGGGCGAAACCCTGGTTCTGCTCGACGGCAGCGAAGCGAAACTGAACGCCGACACCCTGGTGATTGCTGACCACAGCAAAGCGCTGGCAATGGGCGGCATCTTCGGTGGCGAGCACTCAGGCGTCAACGACGAGACGCAAAACGTCCTGCTGGAATGCGCGTTCTTCAGCCCGCTCTCCATCACCGGTCGCGCACGCCGTCACGGCCTGCATACCGATGCCTCTCACCGCTACGAGCGCGGCGTTGACCCGGCGCTGCAGTACAAAGCGATGGAACGTGCGACCCGCCTGCTGATCGACATCTGCGGCGGTGAAGCGGGCCCGGTTATCGACGTCACCCACGAAGCGACCCTGCCGAAGCGTGCGACCATCACCCTGCGCCGCAGCAAGCTGGATCGCCTGATTGGCCATCACGTTGCCGATGCGCAGGTAACTGACATCCTGAAACGTCTGGGCTGTGAAGTAACCGAAGGCCAGGACGAGTGGAAAGCCGTTGCGCCATCATGGCGTTTCGACATGGAAATTGAAGAAGATCTGGTGGAAGAAGTGGCCCGCGTTTACGGCTACAACAACATTCCTGACGAGCCTGTGCAGGCAGGTCTGGTGATGGGCACCCACCGTGAAGCCGACCTGTCCCTGAAGCGTGTGAAAACCATGCTGAACGACAAAGGCTACCAGGAAGTGATCACCTACAGCTTCGTTGATCCAAAGCTGCAGCAGCTGATCCACCCGGGTCAGGAGGCGCTGATCCTGCCAAGCCCAATTTCCAGCGAAATGTCCGCGATGCGTCTGTCTCTGTGGACGGGCCTGCTGGGCACTGTCGTTTATAACCAGAATCGCCAGCAAAACCGCGTGCGAATTTTCGAAAGCGGTTTGCGCTTTGTACCGGATAATCAGGCAAATTTAGGCATCCGTCAGGATCTCATGCTGGCTGGCGCCATCAGCGGCAACCGCTATGAAGAGCACTGGGACCTGGCAAAAGGCACGGTTGATTTCTACGATATGAAGGGCGATCTGGAAGCGATTCTGGATCTGACCGGTAAATTATCTGAAATTGAATTCCGCGCAGAAGCTATCCCGGCTCTGCATCCGGGCCAGAGCGCAGCGATCTATTTAGACGGCAAACGCGTTGGTTTTATTGGGGTTGTTCACCCTGAGCTGGAGCGTAAGCTGGACCTGAACGGCCGTACCATCGTGTTCGAGCTGGAATGGAACCCGGTGGCTGACCGCGTTATTCCTCAGGCTCAGGACGTCTCCCGCTTCCCGGCAAACCGCCGTGATATCGCGGTTGTGGTCGCGGAAAATGTGCCTGCAGCAGATATTTTGGCCGAATGTAAGAAAGTTGGCGTAAATCAGGTAGTTGGCGTAAACTTATTTGACGTGTACCGCGGCAAGGGCGTAGCAGAAGGTTTCAAGAGCCTCGCTATTAGCCTTATCCTTCAGGATACCAGCCGTACACTCGAAGAAGAGGAGATTGCCGCTACCGTCGCCAAATGTGTAGAGGCATTAAAAGAGCGATTCCAGGCATCATTGAGGGATTGAACCTATGGCGCTTACAAAAGCTGAAATGTCAGAATATCTGTTTGATAAGCTTGGGCTTAGCAAACGGGATGCCAAAGAGCTGGTAGAGCTGTTTTTCGAAGAGATCCGTCGTGCTCTGGAAAATGGTGAGCAGGTAAAACTCTCCGGTTTTGGCAATTTTGATTTGCGAGACAAAAACCAACGTCCGGGCCGCAACCCGAAGACGGGGGAAGATATTCCCATTACAGCCCGCCGCGTGGTGACCTTCAGACCCGGCCAGAAGTTGAAAAGCCGTGTCGAAAACGCAACGCCCAAAGCAGAGTAATATGAACTAACTAAAAAGGCCGCCCACGCGGCCTTTTTTCTTTGCGCTCTCCGGCAAACCCGCCGTAAAATCAATTACATCTCACGCTACTAAAACCGTACACATGCTTGATTATGCCTATCACCAGCACCGTTCCGATCGGCGTCACCTGCTTTTGCTGGTGCTGATGCTCATTGTCGCCGCGGGCGTGAGCCTCTGCGCGGGCGACAGATGGATCGGGCCTGAAAGCTGGTGGGGGCCTGACGGGCAGCTCTTCGTCTGGCAAATTCGCCTGCCGCGCACCGTCGCGGTGGTTCTGGTCGGCGCCGCGCTGGCGCTGTGCGGTACCATAATGCAGGCGTTGTTTGATAACCCTCTGGCGGAGCCCGGGCTGCTCGGCGTGTCAAACGGCGCAGGCGTAGGCCTGATTGCGGCGGTGATGCTGGGTGGGGGAGAACTCTCCGGATGGAGTATTAGCCTGAGCGCTATCCTCGGCGCGCTGCTAATCACCGCGATCCTTCTTCGTTTCGCCAGACGGCACTTATCGACCAGCCGCCTGCTGCTTGCCGGCGTGGCGCTGGGGATCATCTGTAGCGCGCTGATGACCTGGGCGGTCTACTTCTCAACATCCTTTGACTTGCGTCAGCTGATGTACTGGATGATGGGCGGCTTTGGAGGCGTTGACTGGCACCAGGGCTGGCTGATGGCGCTGCTGGTGCCGGTCATCGTCTGGGCGGCCCTGCAGGCGCAGCCGCTGAATATGCTCGCGCTGGGTGAAACCTCTGCCCGCCAGCTCGGCATGCCGATTGGGTTCTGGCGTAATGTGCTGGTGATCGTCATTGGCTGGCTGGTCGGCGTCAGCGTGGCTCTGGCGGGCGCGATCGGTTTTATCGGGCTGGTTATTCCGCATATGCTGCGTCTGTGTGGCCTCACGGACCATCGGACCCTGCTTCCGGCCTCGGCGGTTGCCGGTGCCGTCACGCTGCTGGTGGCTGATATCATCGCCCGGCTTGCCCTGACGGCCGCAGAGCTGCCGATTGGCGTGGTGACCGCCACGCTGGGCGCGCCGGTATTTATCTGGCTACTATTAAAAGCTGGACGTTAATTCAACAAGCCGTAAGACAACCTGAGGGAATGCTATGCAGTCAGACATCCTGAATACTGAAGTGACCACCATTGATGGCGATAACACCACGCTGGAAGGCTACAAAGGCAACGTGCTGCTTATCGTCAACGTGGCATCCAAATGTGGCCTGACGCCGCAGTACGAGCAGCTGGAGAACATTCAGAAGGCCTGGGAGAAAGACGGTTTCACCGTACTGGGCTTCCCGTGCAACCAGTTCCTGGGCCAGGAGCCGGGCAGCGAAGAGGAGATTAAAACCTTCTGCAGCACCACCTATGGCGTGACGTTCCCGATGTTCAGCAAAATCGATGTCAACGGCGAAGACCGCCATCCTCTGTATGCGAAGCTGATCGCTGCCGCGCCGAAGGCCGTTGCGCCGGAAGGAAGCGGTTTTTATGAACGCATGGCCAGCAAAGGCCGCGCGCCGCTTTACCCGGACGATATCCTGTGGAATTTTGAAAAATTCCTGATTGGCCGCGACGGCCAGGTCGTTCAGCGTTTTTCGCCGGATATGACCCCTGAGGATCCGATCGTCATGGAATCGATCAAGCTGGCGCTGGCGAAATAATGTCGTTGCTGATGCAGCTCACGGACGTTGCCGAGCGGGGACGTCTGGAGCCGATAACCGGTACCATCAATGCGGGAGAAATCCTGCATCTTGTCGGGCCAAACGGTGCAGGGAAGAGCACGCTGCTGGCAAGGATGGCAGGCATGACCGTCGGAGAAGGGCAGATAACGCTGCTGGAGCATACGCTCGCCGACTGGTCACCGGTCTCGCTGGCGCATCGGCGCAGTTACCTCGTGCAGCAGCAGGTGCCGCCCTTTGCGATGCCGGTCTGGCACTATCTGATGCTGCATTTGCACGACAAACAACAGACGGCACTGCTGACGGACGTTGCATCGGCCCTGGGGCTGGAAGATAAACTGTCCCGGCACGCCAGCCAGCTTTCCGGCGGAGAGTGGCAGCGGGTGCGCCTGGCGGCCGTCATTCTTCAGATCCACCCGGCAGGTAATCCTCACGGGAGAATGCTGCTCCTCGATGAACCCATGAGCGGTCTGGATGTGGCGCAGCAGGCGGCACTGGATACGCTGTTAAGCGCCCTGAGCCGAAAAGGTATCGCCGTGGTGATGAGCAGTCATGACCTCAACCACACCCTGCGTCATGCCCACCGGGTGTGGCTGCTGTCGCAGGGAAAGATGATCGCCAGCGGTGCGCGGGATCGGGTGCTTACGCCGCCCCATCTTGCCCGCGCGTACAACATGTCGTTCCGCAGGCTGGATATTGAGGGACATAAGATGCTGATTTCTACCGGGCAGACGTAACCGTTTCTTGCCTCTTAGCACAATTGCACGCTAAATTACGAAAAGAACAAAAAAAGCAGAGGATTCGTCTGAAAATGCGATTCTGGTTTCTCCTGATGGCCGCACTTTTTCTTGCGGGATGCAGTAGCCATCGTGCGCCGCCGCCTAACCCACGGCTTTCAGATTCGATCACCGTCATTGCCAGCCTTAACGATCAGCTGAGCAACTGGCGCGGCACGCCTTATCGCTACGGCGGAATGAGCCGCGGCGGCGTAGATTGTTCCGGCTTCGTTCTGATGACGTTCCGCGACAAGTTTGATTTACAGCTTCCGCGCGAAACGCGCAAGCAGGCCGAAATTGGCACTGAAATTGATAAAGGCGATCTTCTCCCCGGGGACCTGGTTTTCTTCAAAACCGGATCGGGTGAAAGCGGTCTTCATGTGGGCATATATGATACAGACAATCAGTTCATTCACGCCTCGACAAGCCGCGGGGTGATGCGCTCTTCTCTTGATAATGTTTACTGGCGTAAAAATTTCTGGCAGGCACGACGTATATAGTCTTTGTCAGACACTTCTCTTATGACGGCATGGTATCTAATAAATCATGCCGTTTTTTCTCAAATAAGATGCTTAAAGTTAAATTTATCTAAAATTAGCGAATCCTGCATGTGTCTGTTTTATCTAAAACTGGCTATTATTCGGCAACCAGGATAAAATTATTTTAGATTCAGGGATAAATCTGAAAATAAATACGGAACTAATGAAATTAATCTTATTAAAATCAAGACAGTGGAATTGTGTCGGCAATTGCTCCAGGATGTCCTCTCTCATCTTTAATGCGGAGCGAGTGCAATGATTATTACGCTAGATAATGCTTACCAGTCTGAACTGCTGCTTCTGCCTGCTCGTAATAGCGCAGGGGAGCTTAAAGGTTTAGAGGTTCTGGTTAACTTTACTGGCGTCGGCAGCGATGTGCGGATCCCCACTGAGCTCGTTATCCCTCGGCTTTCAGCAGCTGAAGAGTTAGTGCTGTTTAACGAAAAATTGCAATTGCTTGATACCTGTAAACTGTTTTTTATTCAGCATCAGTTAATTGCATGGATCAATATTACACCTGCAATAGTTGAATTTTTATTAAGTAATGGAAACGCTGTTTCAATCCTTGAGCGTTACCCGTTTCTTGAGTTTACTGTTAATGAGAATTATCCAGGTTTAAATAACGGAAAGGACGATCTGCAGCTGGCGAGAATGGCAATCCATTTCCCGTTGGTCCTGGCAAACTTTGGCGCAGGTGCCGCATCGCTCAAAGCGGTCTATGATGGATTATTTAAACGGGTTATTCTCGACAAAGGTTTCATTCAGCAGCGTGCCCCGGAGCTCTCTTTCGAGCCTTTTATGCGCGCCATCCTCTGGCAAATCACGCCGCACTGCCAGTCAGTGATCGTCTCGGGCATTGACGACCACGGCCTGTTGCAACGCGTTTTGTCCTTCAATTTTGGCGCCATGCAGGGCGCACTCTGGCCAGCCGTCTCTGCGGAGCACGTTACATCGCTGGTTCAGCAGCGATAACCCTTGCTTTCGCCCGTGTTTAAGTCCGGGTAAACCCTCTACACTAAAAGCAGGAGGACTTATGACCCTGTCTTTTACTGCTCACTGGCATGACGAGTTGCATGGCTTTTACACCGCACTCAAACCAACACCGTTACAAAATTCACGCCTTATCTGGCACAACGATTTGCTGGCAGAAGAGCTGACCATTCCGCCTGAGCTGTTTCAGCTTTCAGAGGGCGCTGGCGTCTGGGGCGGTGAAACGCTTCTCGCCGGGATGCAACCTCTGGCTCAGGTCTATAGCGGACATCAGTTTGGCGTCTGGGCGGGGCAGCTGGGCGACGGCAGGGGGATCCTGCTCGGCGAACAACGGCTTCCCAACGGGGGAACGGTTGACTGGCACCTGAAAGGGGCAGGCCTTACTCCCTATTCGCGAATGGGCGACGGGCGCGCGGTGCTGCGTTCAACGATTCGCGAGTGCCTGGCGTCCGAAGCGATGCATGCCCTGGGTATTCCCACTACGCGCGCGCTGTCGATTATCACCAGCGATACGCCGGTAGCGCGCGAAACGGTGGAAAAAGGGGCAATGCTGATGCGTATTGCGCAAAGCCATTTGCGCTTCGGCCATTTTGAGCACTTTTACTATCGCCGCGAGCCGGACAAGGTTCGCCAGCTGGCTGATTTTGCCATTCGTCACCACTGGGCGCATTTGCAGGACGAGGCGGATAAATACGTTCTCTGGTTCAGGGATGTGGTTGCCCGTACCGCAAGCCTGATTGCCCGCTGGCAAACGGTGGGCTTTGCGCATGGCGTCATGAATACGGACAACATGTCGATCCTCGGGCTGACCTTTGATTACGGTCCGTTTGGTTTCCTGGACGATTATCAGCCTGGCTATATCTGCAACCACTCCGACTATCAGGGACGTTACAGCTTTGATAATCAGCCAGCGGTTGGCCTGTGGAACCTGCAGCGGCTTGCGCAAACCCTGTCGCCGTTCATCGACGTAGATGCCCTCAACGATGCGCTCGACAGCTATCAGGACATATTGCTGCGAGAATACGGCTCGCTGATGCGCAACAAGCTGGGGCTGATGACGCAGGAGAGGGGCGATAACGACATTCTCAACGGTCTGTTTGCCCTGATGGCGCGCGAGGGCAGCGATTATACCCGTACCTTCCGGATGCTGAGCCAGACGGAGCAGCACAGTGCGGCCTCGCCGCTGCGCGACGAGTTTATTGACAGACAGGCGTTTGACGACTGGTTTGCCACTTACCGCGCGCGGCTGCAGCAGGAGCAGGTGGACGACGCTGTCCGACAGACGCAGATGAACGCGACAAATCCCGCGATGGTGTTGCGCAACTGGCTGGCGCAGCGGGCGATTGAGCAGGCAGAGCAGGGGGAGTATGACGAGCTACACCGTTTGCATCTGGCGTTGCGCACGCCGTTTGCCGACCGGGATGATGACTACGTCAGCCGCCCGCCTGACTGGGGCAAGCGGCTGGAGGTCAGCTGCTCAAGCTAGAGATTTTGCCGGGTGGCGGCGTCGCCTTACCCGGCAAAAATTACTGCGCAACCCAGCCGCCATCCATATTCCACGCGGCGCCGCGAACGTTCACGGCGCCATCGCTGCACAAAAACAGCGCCAGTTCACCCAGCTGCTCCGGAGTGACAAACTCGCCCGAAGGCTGTTTCTCCGCGAGAAGCCGATCGCGAGCCTGCTCCGGCGGGACGCCTTCAGCGATGCGCTGGTCGATTTGCTGTTGCACCAGCGGCGTCAGTACCCAGCCCGGGCAGATGGTATTGGCGGTAATACCGGTGCGGGCGGTTTCCAGCGCCAGCGATTTCGTAAAGCCCACTACGCCATGCTTGGCGGCAACGTAGGCTGACTTCTCTTTTGAGGCCACCAGCCCGTGAACGGAGGCGATATTGATGATGCGCCCCCAGTTTTTCTCGCGCATGGCGGGCAGCGCCAGCCGGCTGGTGTGAAATACCGAGGAGAGGTTGATGGCGATAATGTCGTTCCATTTCTCCACCGGAAATGCGTCAACCGGGGCGACATGCTGTATCCCGGCGTTGTTGACAAGAATGTCCACGCAGCCAAACTGCGATTCGGCGTAGCGCATCATGGCTTCAATTTGCAGCACGTCACGCAGGTCCGCATCGTGATAGCCCGGCTTTTTGCCCAGCTGCGCAATCTCTTCTCTTGCTGATTCGCTGTCGCCGAAACCGTTGAGGATCAGCTGCGCTCCGGCCTTCGCCAGCACGCGGGCGATCCCAAGTCCAATGCCGCTGGTCGAGCCCGTCACCAGCGCGGTCTTACCGTTCAGATTCATCTTTCTCTCCTTACACAATGCCGGTCAGATAGAACACGGCAATGACAAAAAGCACTGCCAGACTTTTAATGAGGGTGATAGCGAAAATGCCGCCGTAGGCCTGACGATGGCTCAGGCCGGTAATCGCCAGCAGGGTAATCACCGCGCCGTTATGGGGAAGGGTATCCATCCCCCCGCTCGCCATCGAGGCCACGCGGTGCAGAACCTCAAGCGGGATATTGGCGGCGTGGGCGGCGGCGACAAACGAGTCTGACATGGCGGCGAGGGCAATGCTCATCCCGCCGGACGCCGATCCGGTGATCCCCGCAAGCACCGTCACGCTGATGGCCTCATTCAGCAGCGGATTCGGGATGGCCGCCAGTGCTTTGGATAACACCAGGAACCCGGGCAGGGCGGCGATCACCGCGCCGAAACCGTATTCCGAGGCGGTATTCATCGCCGCCAGAATGGCACCGCTCACCGCGGTCCGGCTGCCTTCTGCCAGACGACCCCGGATATTGCGAAAGCCAAAAATCAGCACCAGCACGATACCGGAGATCAGCGCCGCCTCGACGGCCCAGATGGCGGTGATCTTGCCCACCTCGGTGACAATCGGTTTCGCCAGACCGGGCAGAGTCAGCTCGTGGGTCGTGCCGTACCAGCCGGGGATCCAGCGGGTAAACAGCAGGTTCAGTATGCCCACCACCAGCAGCGGGGAGATAGCAATCAGCGGGTGCGGGAGGTTAATGTTATCCGGCGTTTCGGGTTCATTTTTCAGATCCGTGCCGTAGCCTTCGTTGTTATTGAACGCCTTACGACGCTGGCGCTCCAGCCAGAGCAGGCCAAAGACGATAATAAACAGAGAGCCAATAAGCCCAAGCCACGGCGCGGCCCAGGCGTTCGTGCCAAAGAAGCTGGTGGGGATGATATTCTGGATCTGCGGCGTGCCGGGCAGGGCGTCCATGGTAAACGAAAATGCCCCCAGCGCCACGGTGGCCGGGATCAGCCGCTTGGGGATGCCGCTCTGGCGGAACAGTTCCGCGGCAAACGGATACACCGCAAATGCCACCACGAACAGCGACACGCCGCCGTAGGTTAACAGCGCGCACACCAGGACGATCACCGGAATGGCGTGGCGACGACCGAGGATCTGAATCGCGGCCGCGACGATGGATCGTGAGAAACCGGAAAGCTCAATCAGCTTGCCGAAAACGGCCCCCAGCAGGAACACCGGGAAGTAGAGCTTGACGAAGCCCACCATCTTTTCCATAAACAGGCCGGTAAACGTCGGGCCGACGGCACCCGGATCGGTCAGCAGCACGGCGCCGAGCGCCGCAATCGGCGCAAACAAAATAACGCTGTATCCGCGATAGGCCGCCAGCATCAGCAGCGCCAGCGCCGCCAGGGCAATTAACACACTCATTACGACTCCTCACTTTAGTTATTATTCGGATACCAACGAGATGCTTAACGCTCGACGGTCAGAGCAATGCCTTGCCCGCCGCCCACGCACAGGGTGACGAGCCCTTTTTTGACGTCACGGCGCTCCATTTCGTACAGCAGCGTCACGAGGATGCGGCAGCCGGAGGCGCCAATTGGATGACCCAGGGCGATAGCGCCGCCGTTAACGTTCACCCTGCGCTCATCCCAGCCGAGCTGCTTGCCCACCGCCAGCGCCTGGGCGGCAAAGGCTTCATTGGCTTCAATGAGATCCACGTCATCGAGCGTCCAGCCCGCCCTCGCCAGCGCCGTCCGGCAGGCGCTGACCGGTCCGATGCCCATTACCGACGGGTCAACGCCCGTCACGGCGTAGCTCACGATGCGACCGAGGATCGGCAAACCGCTCTCCCGCGCCTTTTCGCCGCTCATCAGCAGCACCGCAGCGGCACCGTCGTTGAGCGTTGACGCATTTCCGGCCGTGACCGTGCCTTCCGCCTGCAGAAAGGCGGGGCGCAGCTGCGCCAGCTGCTCAGCGGTGGTGCCAGGCCGGGGCTGTTCGTCACGGCTGACAATAAGCGGCGGTTTTTTGCCCTGTTTTACCGTCACCGGCGCTATCTCGGCGTCAAACCGACCCGCTTCAATGGCAAAGGCCGCTTTTTGCTGCGACCGGGCAGCGAAGGCGTCCTGCTGCTCGCGGGAAATGGCATTCTCCCGGGCGACGTTTTCAGCGGTAATCCCCATGTGGTAATCGTTGAACGCGTCCCACAGGCCGTCGGTAATCATGCTGTCCTGCAGGCCAGTATGGCCAAAACGCAGCCCTGAACGCGCGCCGTCCAGCAGATAGGGGGCGTTGCTCATGCTCTCCTGACCGCCAGCGATGGCCACGTTCGCGTCGCCGCAGCGGATCGCCTGCGCGGCGAGCTGCACCGCTTTTAGGCCCGCGCCGCACACCAGGTTGACCGTTGTCGCCGGCGTGCTGACGGGTAATCCGGAGGCGATGGCCGTCTGGCGCGCGGGGTTTTGCCCGCATCCCGCCGTCAGCACCTGTCCGAAAATCAGTTCATCTACCTGTTCTTCGAGAAGATTGCTGTTCTCCAGCAGTTGCCGCACCGCGACGGCCCCCAGTTCAACCGCCGAAAGGGACGATAGCGAGCCGCGAAAACTGCCTATGGGGGTCCGCGTTGCCCCGACAATCATGACTTCTTTCATCGTGAGTCCTCAGTTGAAGCGCATCTCGCGAACGTCGTCCGCCACAATCATTTTTCCGGCTGTCTTAGCCGCAATTTCGTCGATACTGACGCCGGGAGCGTATTCCCGCAGGATGAACGCGCCGTCCTCGATCTCCAGCAACGCGAGGTCGGTCAAGACCCGACGGATGCAGCCCGCGCCCGTGAGCGGCAGCGTGCAGCGCGGCAGCAGCTTAGACTCACCGCTTTTCGAGGCGTGGGTCATCACCACAATGATGTTCTGCGCCCCGGCGACGAGATCCATTGCGCCGCCCATGCCCTTGACCATCTTTCCGGGGATCATCCACGAGGCGATATTGCCCTCGACGTCCACTTCAAACGCGCCCAGCACGGTCAGATCCACATGACCGCCGCGGATCATGGCAAACGACTGGGCCGAGTCGAAAATGGCCGCGCCGGTGCGTGCGGTGACGGTCTGTTTACCGGCGTTGATCATGTCGGCGTCAAGGCTCTGCTCGTCAGGAAAAGCCCCCATCCCCAGCAGCCCGTTTTCCGACTGAAGCATCACGTCCATCCCGTCCGGAATGTAGTTCGCCACCAGGGTAGGAATACCGATCCCCAGGTTGACGTAATACCCGTCGCGCAGCTCGCGGGCGACGCGCATGGCCATCTGTTCACGGGTTAACATCGTCAGACTCCTTCCGCGCGCAGGGTGCGCTGTTCAATGCGTTTTTCAAACTGGCCGACAATCAGCCTGTCGACGTAAATTCCCGGGGTATGAATGGCCGACGGGGGCAGCTCGCCCGGTGCAACAATCTCTTCCACCTCAACGACCGTTATCCGGCCCGCCGTTGCCATCAGCGGATTAAAATTTTGCGCGGTATGCCGATAGACAACGTTGCCGTACCAGTCCGCTTTCCAGCCCTTAATGAGCGCGAAATCGCCGGTAATGGCCTCTTCAAGGATGTAGTGCTTCCCCGAAAACTGGCGCACGTCTTTGCCGGCAGCCACGGGCGTGCCGTAGCCGGTGGCCGTGTAAAATGCCGGAATGCCCGCGCCGCCCGCGCGCACCTTTTCCGCCAGCGTGCCCTGAGGCGTGAGTTCAATCTCCAGTTCGCCGCTCAGCACCTGCCGCTCGAACAGGGCGTTCTCGCCGACGTAAGAGGCCACCACTTTGCGAACCTGCCGCGTTTCGAGCAGTATCCCGAGACCGAAACCGTCCACGCCGCAGTTGTTTGATACCACCGTCAGATCTTTCACCTGACGGCGTCTGACCTCTGCAATCAGGTTCTCCGGAATCCCGCACAGGCCGAAGCCGCCCGCCAGCAAGGTCATTCCGTCCGTCAGCCCTTCCAGCGCCTGCGCATAGCTGCCGACGCGCTTGTCCAGTCCCGCCATAGTTATCCCTCCCGTTATCCGTGCCAGTATCATTAGGGGCGGCGACTCATTTGTTAATTTTGAATTTGTGACCCACTCATTTGGTTTTTTTATTAATTTACTGTTAACTAAAATTTTTCAATTAGTTAACAGGATGAAAAATGAGAATGAGTGTCAAACAGTTACGCGCGTTTTTAGCGGTAGCTCACACTCTCAATTTCGCGCACGCCAGCGAACGGCTGAATCTTTCCCAGCCGGCCCTGAGCCTGACGATTAAAGCGCTGGAGGATGCGCTCGGTGGACCGCTGCTGCAGCGGAGCACGCGCAAGGTCGCGCTGACGCAGGAGGGAGAGACGTTTTTGCCGATGGCGCGCCAGCTGCTTGCCGACTGGGATAACGTCGAAGAGGCGATGCACCAGTGCTTTACCCTGCAGCGCGGTAAAATTTCGGTTGCGGCCATGCCGTCGTTTGCCGCGAATGTCCTGCCCGAGGTGCTAAAAGCGTTTCGCGATCGCCATGCCGGGATCAACGTCACCGTGCATGATGTCATTAACGAGCAGGTGATAGAGATGGTGCGGGAAGGGCGGGTCGAGATGGGCATCGCCTTTGAGCCCGCGCCAACGCACAACCTGCTGTTTACCCCGCTGGGCCTCGACAGGTTTGTGGCCATTGTGCCAAAAGATTCCTCGCTGGCAGGCAAGAAGCGCCTGTCATGGGAAGAGCTGCTGACGCTGGATTTCATCACCCTGCAGCGCCCTTCGGCGGTACGTCTGATGATGGAGGAGGAGCTGGCGCGAAGCGGCAGAAAGCTGGATGTGGCGCTGGAGAGTCATCAGCTGGTGACGGTCGGGCGAATGGTCGCGAGCGGGCTGGGCGGCAGCGCCGTTCCGGCGCTCTGCGAGGCGCAGATGACGGCGCTGGGCGCGGTCTGTATTCCGCTGGATAACCCGCCGATAGAAAAGTGCATTGGAGCGATCCATCCAGGACACACGCAGCTCTCTAAAGCGGCGCATGCCCTGCTGGAAACGCTGAAAGATTTTTACCAGCCCAATCAGGGGGCGAGAAACACCTGCGGCGCGGCGTGAGCCGGATGCCTGCCGACGATAACCTGCGCGCCGTACCAGCGCGCCAGCGCGTCGGCCTGCAAAACGGTTTCCGGTGCTCCCTGGGACACGATTCTGCCGTCATGCAGCAGCAGGATGCGGTCCGCCCACAGCGCCGCCAGATTAAGGTCGTGCAGCACCGCGCAAACGTGCAGATGACCCCGACGGGTCAGGGATTTCAGCAGGCGCAGCAGATGCTGCTGGTGATAGAGATCCATCGCAGACGTGGGTTCATCAAGGAACAGCCAGCCGCGCGGCGCGCCGTCGCACCAAAGCTGAGCCAGCGCGCGGGCGAGCTGGATGCGCTGCTGCTCGCCGCCGGAGAGTGCGGCAAACTGCCTGCCCGCCAGCGGTAAACAGCCGGTGACGGCCATGACCTCCTCAATAACCGTCGCTTCAGGCGTGCGGGTCCAGGGCGCTCGCCCCATACCGACGACCGCCTCAACCGGCCAGTCAAATCCGAGCTGCGTGTTCTGGCGCATCACCGCCCGGTAGCGGGAGAGCCTGTGCGGCTGCCAGGCCGCAAGCGGTGTGCCCGCCAGGCTGCACCGTCCGCCCGCAGGTTTAAGGTAGCCGGTCAGCAGCCGCAACAGCGTTGATTTCCCGGCGCCGTTGGGGCCAATCAGCGCCACCAGCTCGCCCTGAGATAAGGTCAGCGACACGTCGTCAATCAGCGTGCGTTGTCCGGCGCGAAAAACAAGGTTTTCAGCACAATAGCGTTCAGCCATGCGCACCTCCGCGATGAAAGATAAGCCACAGAAACCACGGCGCGCCGAGAAGGCTGGTCAGTAAGCCGACCGGCATTTCCGCCGGTGCGACCAGGCTGCGCGCCAGCGTATCGGCAACCAGCAGAAGCAACGCGCCGGCCAGCACCGAGCCGGGGAGCACGGCCCGGTGGTCGGCTCCCAGCCACATGCGCACCAGGTGCGGCACCACCAGGCCGACAAAGCCGATCACGCCGCTGACCGCAACGGCGGCGGCCACCAGCAGGGCGCTGCACAACAGCAGGATCCGCTGCACGGCGGCAACCTCCACGCCGAGGTAATGTGCCTCTTCGTCGCCCAGCTGCAGCAGGTTGAGGGCGCCTGCCAGACGCCAGATCGCGAGCACGGTGGGAACCATCAGCGACGCGACGACCAGCAGCGTTGACCACTGCGCCTGGCCGAGGCTGCCCATTCCCCAGAGCGAAAGCTGGCGAAGCTGGGCATCATTGCTGAGCCATGACAGCACCCCGACGGCCGCGCCGCACAGGGCGTTGATAGCAATTCCCACCAGCAGCAGGCGCGACAGGGAAGCGTCACGCTGACGGCTGAGCAGGAAAATCACGAAGGTGGCGGCCAGCGCGCCGAGAAACGCCGCCAGCATCGGGGCATACAGCATCACCAGTGCAGGCAGCGAGAGCGGAAGAACCACCCACAGCGCAACGGCGAGCGCTGCGCCGCTGCTGATGCCGAGCAGTCCCGGGTCTGCCAGCGGATTTCGAAACAGCCCCTGCATCACGCAACCCGCCAGCGCCAGTGAACCGCCGATCGCCAGCGCCAGCAGCACGCGAGGCAGGCGGATTGTCAGCCAGATTTGACGCAGCGCCTCGTCGGTCCCGTTCCACATCAGGCTGATCGGCAGGTGTAATGCCCCAACCCCGGTCGCTGCGAGCGTCATGATGGTCAGGATCGCGGTCAGCATCCATAACGATAAGGCGATCCGCCGGGACATCAGGGCAGCAGCTCCGCTTTGGCACGCAGCTGCTGGATGGCTTCCGGCGTTCGCACGCTGAAGCCCAGCAGCGCCATATCGTCAATCGCCAGCACCTGCTTGTTCCGTCCCGCCGGGGTTTGCGCCAGGCCGGGCAGCGTCCACAGATTCGCTTCACCGCCCAGGGCGTTGAGACCGTCCTGAGAAATCACCACCAGATCGGGTTGGCTGGCTATCGTGCCTTCCTGAGACAGCGGCTGATAGCGGGTAAACCCCTGCATCGCGTTCTGCAGCCCCGCCGCACGAATGGCAGCATCCGCGCCGGTCTGTTGTCCGGCGGCCATGGCGGTCATCCCGCCGTGGTTGAGAATAAACAGTACCCGCTTATTGAGCGGCGACGCGGGAAGCGCCGACAGTGCCTGGCGCAGCGTGCTGCGCAGGACCTCCCCCTCGACCTCGCGGTGCGTCGCTTCAGCGACGATCCGCACCTTTTCGTCAATGACGTTCAGGTCGTTACTGGCAGGAACAGCGATCACCCTGACGTGGCTTTGCTCAACCTGCTTTAGCGCCAGAGACGGCTGCGCCTGAGCGCTGGCCAGCACCAGCGTGGGGCGCATGGATAAGATCCCTTCCGCATTGAGCTGGCGCAGATAGCCCACGTCAGGCAGCGAATTCGCCGCCTGCGGCCACTGGCTGGTGCTGTCGCGGGCCACCAGCGAGGGCGCCGCGCCGAGAGCGTAGACAATCTCGGTGACGTCGCCGCCGAGGGTAACGATTTTCTCCTGCGCCGCCGCAGACGCCAGCAGGGGCAGGGCGCTAAGCAGGGCAAGCCACCGTTTCATGCGGCCAGCCCTTTCGCCGTTAAGGCGTCAATCTGGCTGCGCCACTGGCTCTGCTCCGGTTCGCCTTCCGTACGCTGGCCGTACAGCTGGGCGATTTGCGTTCCGTCGGCGGCAAACAGCTCCAGGCTGGTGACATGCCCGTCAGCCGTCGGCTTGCGCGTGACCCACGTTTCCGCAATGGATCCTTCAAGCAGATGCAGGGTAAAGGTTGGGTTAAAGACGTTCAGCCAGCCTTTCATTGGCACCAGCTTTTCCACCGCGCCGGTGAAGATCTGCACGCAGCCGCGGTTGCCGACGAAGACCATGATTTCGTTACCGTCCCGACGCGCCGTCTCCAGGAGCTGCGCCAGCGCGGTGTTTTCTACCCGGCAGGCCAGATCGTCACCCACCAGGCGAAACGCCTGCTGGCGGCTGAGGTTATGGCGCTTGAGCAGGCTGAAGAACTGATGAACGTCGGTCATGGCGCGCCACTCGTTATCCACGAGAGCGGCATTTGCGTTTTCTGCATGAGCCGGAGCATCGGCTATCCTCAACGCCAGCGGCGGGTTGTCGGCAAAGATAAAGCGGGTCAGCACGTCGCCCCAGGCGGAAACGTCGGTGTTGTCCGTGGCGTAGACCTTCAGCAGGGCATCGCCCTGGTGATCGAAGAACTGAATGCTCTGCCGCTCGCCGCGTGCGGTGGCTTCACTGATGTGAAACACGCTCGACCACTGGTTGAGGAACAGGCGCAGATCCAGCGCGCGCGGGTTCAGCACCAGCCCGGCGTGGCCGTTCAGGTGCTGGTTGGTAAATCTCCCGACCTGCTCGTGTACGGCGTATTCGTTGCGGCAGATACATTTGGTTTCGCCCACCGCCTCCAGCGCGCCCAGGATCTCGCGGATTTCACCGCGCAGTCGCCAGGCGTCGTGACCTACGCGGGCAAAGGTCAGCTCTGCTTCACTGATGTTCATTAACCCCGCAACGTCGCGCGCGTACATACCCGGATTGGCTTCTTTTAGCTCAAGCCAGCGCGTGTAGTGATTCATTGTCTCTTCCTTCTGAATAGTTGCCCCGAAGGGAATTACCACTGATAGCTTACGAAAATCTTGCCGTTACGACCGTCCTGCGGAATGCCCTGAGGTGACCAGTACGCTTTGTCAAAGGCGTTGCCCAGCACCAGCGTAGTGGTCACGCCTTTGAGCCGCTCCTGGCCTTTGTAGCTCACGTAGAAATCGTTGACCGCATAGCCCGGCTGCTTGCTGTAGCTGCCGCTGATATGCGTTGAGCGATCGACAAAAGTACCGATCCAGCCGACGGAGAACCCGCTTTGCGCCACCGGGATATCCAGCTTGCTGGTGACGGTGTCCGGGTTAATGCTGGAGATGTACTCGCCCGTATCGGTGTCTTTCCCGCGCGTGCGGTTGTAGGCCAGATCGAGGCTGAAGAGATCGGCCGAGTATTTTGCCATCATATCCCAACCCCAGATTTTGGCGTTCGGAACGTTGTACGACATGGTGGTCGCGGCGGCAAAATCGACGGTGGTGGAGATATAGTCTTTGGCTTTGGTGTCGAAATAGCTGGCTTTAAACTCCAGCGCATCGTTGGCAAGCATCAGATCGTCAAAGCGCAGGCCAAAACCAAACTCCTGCGTTTCGTTGGTTTCCGGGCGCAGGTTCGGGTTTGGCACCCAGTAGTTGGTATAGAAGCGGCCAATGGAGAAGTGTTTGGCGTCGTTATACATTTCGCCCATGGTCGGCGCGCGGAAGGCCTGCGCGTAAGAGCCAAACAGCATCAGCCAGTCGGTTGGGCTGATGGTTAACCCGGCGCGGGATGACCACTTGTCTGCATCCACATCTTTGTAGCCGTCGCTGCTGCCGCGGTAGCTGTCATAGCGCGTGCCGCCCAGCAGGGTAACAGGCAGATCGCGCAGGGTGATCTCATCCTGCAGCCAGCCGGAGCTGAAGTCGATTTTCGCGTCCGGGAAGCCGGTGGTTGCCCCGCCCGGATGCTGCTCCTGACGATAGTATTCCCCGCCGTAGGTCAGAAGGTGTGCTGCAAAGGTGTCTCTGAACAGACGGGTGCGGTTTTCCACCTTGCCGCCTTTGGTGGTCTGCTTGCGGAACTCACCGCTACCGTCGATGTTCTGGGCATTAATGCGCGCTTCGGACCAGTAGACCTTCGCGTCGGCGTCCAGCCAGTCGTACCCTTCCGGTGAAATGTGGTAGCCAACCTGCGCATCGCGCTGGATGGTGGAGCGGTCGGTCATCGGGTTACTGCTGTCCGCCCCGGTGGTTTGCGGGTTTTTCGGCTCCTGAGCGGCGTTGTTGTAGTAGCGCAGGGAGCCGCTCAGGGTCTGGGTGGGGTCGATTTTCCAGCTGCCTTTCGCCAGCATGTTGTTGATGGATTCGTCGTTAGGCGCGGTTGCACCGTCGCTCTGGCGGACATCACCGCGATCCCGGCTGGACCAGGAGACCAGACCGTCAAGCGTATCGGTGCGGCCGTAGGCGCTGGCCCCCATCCCGAGGCTATGATCGCCCGTTGCGCCCGTTCCAAACACGCGGTAGCCGCTGTTTTTACCCGGTTCGAGCAGATCGTTGGCATCGGCGGTGTCATAAGAGATCACGCCGCCCAGCGCGCCGCTGCCGTACAGCAGGGCCGACGGGCCGCGGACCACCTCGATACGTTTGATTAGCGCGGGATCGAGAAAGGTGCTGTTCAGGTGGCCGGTGTCGGTGCCCTGACGCACGCCGTCAACCAGCACCAGCACGCCGCGACGGTCATAGCCGCGCAGGTTGACGTCCTGCCCGTTAGTGCGCCCAGTGCCGTCCAGCGTCAGACCGGGGACGTTACGCAGCAGGTCGGCCGCCGAGCTTGCGGTTTGTTTCTCCGGCGCGCTGGCGTCAATTACGCTTACCATCATGGGCGCTTCAAAGGTGCTGCGGGCGTTGCCCGTGGCGGTGACGGTAATGTCGTCTGTGGCGGCGAACGCGACGCCCGGTAGGGTACTGGCAATCGCCAGCGCCAGAAGTGACGGACGTAAAGATGCGGAAGGCAGGTGTGGCATAGCAACTCTCCATAAGAAGTGAAAAGCGCTGGCTGCCTGGGGATAACCTGGGTGGCTGGCGTATTTTTAGGTGTTGTTTATTTTGTGAGGATCAGTTTTCCGGCATGGGTCTGGCGCAGAAGATAGCGCTGTCCGTCATGCTCGATAATGACCCGTCCCTCATCGCCGAGGAGGGTTTTGCTGTCAATGCGACGCTCGGCGGGGGCTGGCGCTGTGTGTGTTTTTTCTGGCGTTGCCGCGCTGTTATCCGTACGTGACATAATGTTTATAAATGGCAATCAATGTAACAATGATAATCATTATCAATAAAGTACAAATTGACGGCAAGCGTTTTTGTGAAAAAAGGATGAGGGGATCAAATTTGGGGGGGGAGGTGCGGTCTGATGCCCTCACCCCGACCCTCTCCCACAGGGAGAGGGAGAAGGGCACAATCGTAGGTCGGGTAAGCGCAGCGCCACCCGACAATAACATCAGAAGCGAGAATCAACCGCAGCTGCCAGCTTTTCCAGCAGCAGTTCGCTGTCTTCCCAGCTCAGGCACGGGTCGGTGATCGACTGGCCGTAAACCATCTGCTGTCCGGCAACGATTTTCTGCGTGCCTTCTTTGATAAAGCTCTCAGCCATAATCCCTGCAACGGCGGTCGAGCCGCTGCGGATCTGCTGGCAGATCTCATCGCAGACGTCCAGCTGGCGGCGATGCTGCTTCTGGCAGTTGCCGTGGCTGAAATCCACCACCAGATGTTCCGGCAGGTCGAATTCGGCCAGCGTTTCACAGGCCGCCGCAATATCCTGGGCATGGTAATTGGGTTTCTTCCCGCCGCGCATAATGATATGCCCGTAAGGGTTACCGCTGGTCTGGTAGATGGTCATATGACCGCTCTTGTCCGGCGACAGGAACATGTGGCTGGCACGGGCAGCGCGGATGGCATCAACCGCGATACGGGTGTTGCCGTCGGTCCCGTTTTTAAAGCCGACCGGGCAGGAGAGGGCAGAGGCCATCTCACGGTGGATCTGGCTTTCGGTAGTGCGCGCGCCAATCGCGCCCCAGCTGATCAGATCGGCGATAAACTGCCCGGTCACCATATCGAGAAACTCGGTCGCCGTCGGAACGCCCAGCTCGTTGACCTGTAAAAGCAGCTTCCGCGCCAGCTCGATACCGTGGTTAACGCGATAGCTGCCGTTGAGGTCAGGATCGGAAATCAGGCCTTTCCAGCCCACCACGGTGCGCGGTTTTTCAAAGTAGGTGCGCATCACGATCTCAAGGCGATGCTGGTACTTATCCCGCAGTCCCTGAAGTCGTTTTGCATAATCCATCGCGGCATCCAGATCGTGGATGGAGCAAGGCCCAATCACCACCAGAAGACGTTTGTCTTCACCGTTCAGGATTTTTTCAATGCGGCGGCGGGAGGCCGTCACATGTTCCGCGACGGCGGCGGAAACGGGATGCCGCTGTGCCAGTTCAGCCGGAGTGACCAGGCTGTCAATGCGCGCAGTGCGGAGTTCATCGGTTTTATTCATGGAATGTCTCAGAAAATTTTTGCTTCATCGGTAGACTACCGGGAAGTGATGGGCATCACCTTAAACCAATCCCTGCTGATTTCAAGTTCGGGGCGACACCGCCCCGTGGTTGCAGATGATGATACCTGAATCTGAGCCAATGTACTAGCATATTAGTACATGCGGCGATTAAGCCCCATGATGTCGAGAATTTTGGTGGCAATTTCTTCAACCGAATAGTTGGTGCTGTTCAGCCACGGGATCTGGTTTTTGCGGTACAGCGCTTCCACTTCCGAGACTTCCATCCGGCACTGGCGCATGGAGGCGTAGCGGCTGTTCTCGCGGCGCTCCTCGCGGATGGCCGCAAGGCGTTCAGGGTTGATCGTCAGGCCGAACAGCTTGTGCTGCAGCGGCTTAAGGGCGGCGGGCAGCACCAGGTTATCCATATCGTCGGCGATAAACGGGTAGTTTGCGGCGCGAATGCCAAACTGCATCGCCAGATAAAGGCTGGTCGGGGTTTTGCCGCAGCGCGACACGCCAAGCAGGATCACCTGCGCCTGGTCGAGATTTCGCAGCGAAATACCGTCGTCGTGGGCCAGGGTGTAGTCGATAGCGGCGATACGCGCGTCGTACTTGGTCAGGTTGCCGGGGTTCAGCCCGTGGGTTCGGTGGGCAATCGGGGTCGGGTCGAGCTTAAGCTCGCTCTGCAGCGGCGCCACCAGCGCCTGCACGATATCCTGGCAGAAGCCTTCACTTTGCAGAATGATGGAGCGAATCTCAGGGATCACGATAGAGTAGAACACCAGCGGGCGGACGCCGGTCTGCTGGTAGATGGCGTCAATCTGGTCCTTCACCGCTTTAGCGCGGCTCTCGTTTTCGACAAACGGCAGCGTGATGCTGTTAATCGAGACGGGAAACTGCGACATCACCGCGTGGCCCAGCACCTCGGCGGTGATCGCCGTACCATCAGAAATATAAAAAACGTGGCGATCGACAGCACTATCCATTTTACTCACCCTGAATATCAGACCTAATTGTCTGAAAGCATAAATTAAAAAAGTAAATTACACAGCAAAGAACTTATCCTAATTATGAATGAAACGCTGTTTTTGATTTTCCTGAAAAGTGGATTTCATTTTTCAAATAGCGACTTTATTTTTGGGGTTTCTGGCTGAATATAGAGGAATCATTGGGTTAATCGTTGATGGGAAAGTATCCGAAAAGTTGAAATTTTAAATTGCTTACACGATTCACCGTTTTTTTAGCGGAAATAAATATGCCAGTATAAATACGTAGTCAGGTGTTACTTACTCCGATCAAATATCACAAAAGGATTGTTTCGATGTCCAACAATGGCTCGTCACCGCTGGTGCTTTGGTATAACCAACTCGGCATGAATGATGTAGACAGAGTTGGGGGCAAAAATGCCTCCCTGGGTGAAATGATTACAAATCTGTCAGGTATGGGTGTCTCCGTACCGAACGGGTTTGCCACCACCGCCGATGCCTTTAACCTGTTTTTAGACCAGAGCGGTGTTAACCAGCGCATTTACGACCTGCTGGATAAAACGGATATTGATGACGTTACCGAGCTTGCCAAAGCCGGGGCGCAGATCCGCCAGTGGATCATCGACACACCTTTCCAGCCGGAACTGGAAAAAGCCATTCACGACGCGTACAACCAGCTCTCTGCTGACGATGCGCAGGCCTCCTTTGCCGTACGTTCCTCTGCGACCGCAGAAGATATGCCGGACGCCTCGTTTGCCGGGCAGCAGGAAACCTTCCTGAACGTCCAGGGTTATGATGCGGTGCTGGTGGCGGTGAAGCACGTGTTTGCTTCCCTGTTCAACGATCGCGCCATCTCCTATCGCGTGCACCAGGGCTACGACCATCGCGGCGTGGCGCTCTCCGCTGGCGTGCAGCGCATGGTGCGCTCGGACGTGGGCTCATCCGGCGTGATGTTCTCCATTGATACCGAATCCGGCTTCGACCAGGTGGTGTTTATCACCTCCGCGTGGGGTCTGGGTGAGATGGTTGTGCAGGGCGCGGTAAACCCTGACGAATTCTACGTCCACAAGCCTACGCTGGCCGCTGGCCGTCCGGCGGTGGTGCGCCGCACCATGGGCTCGAAAAAAATCCGCATGATCTATGCCCCGACCCAGGAGCATGGCAAGCAGGTTAAAATTGAAGATGTACCGCAGGAGCAGCGCGACCGCTTCTCCCTGACCGACGCCGAAGTGCAGGAACTGGCGAAGCAGGCGGTGCAGATCGAAAAACACTACGGCCGTCCGATGGACATCGAATGGGCAAAAGACGGTAACACCGGCAAGCTGTTTATCGTGCAGGCGCGTCCGGAAACCGTCCGCTCGCGCGGTCAGGTGATGGAGCGTTATACGCTGCACGCGCAGGGTAAAATCGTGGCGGAAGGCCGCGCCATCGGCCACCGCATCGGTGCCGGTCCGGTCAAAGTGATCCACGACATCAGCGAGATGAACCGTATTGAGCCAGGCGACGTGCTGGTGACCGACATGACCGACCCGGACTGGGAACCGATCATGAAGAAAGCGGCGGCTATCGTCACCAACCGCGGCGGTCGTACCTGCCACGCGGCGATCATTGCCCGCGAGCTGGGCATTCCTGCGGTTGTCGGCTGCGGTGACGCCACCGAACGCATGAAGGACGGCCAGAACGTGACCGTCTCCTGTGCCGAAGGCGATACCGGCTACGTCTACGCCGATATCCTCGACTTCAGCGTGAAGAGCTCAAGCGTGGATACCATGCCGGACCTGCCGCTGAAGATCATGATGAACGTCGGCAACCCGGACCGCGCGTTTGACTTCGCCTGCCTGCCGAACGAAGGCGTTGGCCTGGCGCGTCTGGAATTTATCATCAACCGTATGATCGGCGTTCACCCGCGTGCGCTGCTGGAGTTTGACGACCAGGATCCGAAGCTGCAGAACGAAATCCGCGAGATGATGAAAGGCTACGACTCACCAAAAGAGTTCTACGTCGGTCGTCTGACCGAAGGGATCGCGACGCTGGGCGCCGCCTTCTATCCGAAACGCGTGATCGTGCGTCTGTCAGACTTTAAGTCTAACGAATACGCCAATCTGGTAGGCGGCGAGCGCTACGAGCCGGAAGAAGAGAACCCGATGCTTGGCTTCCGCGGAGCCGGACGCTACGTGTCCGACAGCTTCCGCGACTGCTTCGCGCTGGAGTGTGAGGCGGTGAAACGCGTGCGCAACGACATGGGGCTGACCAACGTTGAAATCATGATCCCGTTCGTGCGTACCGTGGATCAGGCGAAAGCGGTGGTGGACGAGCTTGCGCGTCAGGGTCTGAAGCGCGGCGAGAACGGGCTGAAGATCATCATGATGTGCGAAATCCCGTCCAACGCCCTGCTGGCCGAGCAGTTCCTGGAGCACTTCGACGGCTTCTCTATCGGCTCGAACGACATGACGCAGCTGACGCTGGGTCTGGACCGCGACTCCGGCGTGGTCTCCGAGCTGTTCGACGAGCGCAACGAGGCGGTGAAAGCGCTGCTCTCCATGTCCATCCGCGCGGCGAAGAAGCAGGGTAAATACGTCGGGATCTGCGGTCAGGGGCCGTCCGACCATGAAGACTTTGCCGCATGGCTGATGGAAGAGGGGATCGATAGCCTGTCCCTGAACCCGGACACCGTGGTGCAAACCTGGCTGAGCCTGGCAGAACTGAACAAGTAACGCCACGCTGACCCGAAAAGGCGAGGATATTATTCCTCGCCTTTTTTATTTCATTTCTTATTTGCTCCCCATCACAAATAAAGTAAAAAACCAAATATCATAATTTGTCTGTCAATTTAGACAATTGTTAGCGCGCAAACCGTTGCTAATACTTGAGCCTTACTGCGCATTTCCCTTAAGAAGATGCGCAACTGGTTGAAATACGTTTTAACCTGATAAAAAGGCAAATAACAATGACACTCTCCTCTGTATTGCGTACCAAAGATAAAATAGGTTATGGCTTAGGCGATATGGCCAGCGCGCTGGTCTGGCAAACGGCAACCTTATTTCTCGCTTATTTTTATACAGACGTATTTGGGCTGCCCGCCGCGATTATGGGCACCATGTTTTTAGTGGTGCGCGTGGTCGATGCGTTTGTCGATCCGTGCATTGGCGCACTGGTTGACCGCACCCGGACGCGTCACGGACGTTTCCGTCCCTGGCTGCTGTGGTTTGCTATCCCGTTTGGCGTGAGCTGCCTCATTACCTTCTATGTGCCGGACGTTGGGCCGACGGCAAAAATCGTTTACGCCTGCGTGACCTACGCGATTTTAAGTCTGATATACTCCGCGATTAACGTGCCTTACTGCGCCATGCCCGGCGCGCTGACGCTGGACCCGCGCGAGCGTCATTCTCTGCAGTCGTGGCGCTTTGGCCTGTCGTTTATCGGCGGGCTGATCGTGACGGTTATTGCCCTGCCGCTGGTCTCACTGTTAGGCCAGGGCAACGTGCAGAAAGGCTATTTCTATGCCATGAGCCTGATGGGTCTGCTGGGAATTGTGCTGTTCTTCTGCTGTTTCCTGATGACCCGCGAGCGTTATTCTCCGCGCAATGATACCTCCGGCTCCATGCTCACCGATTTAAAACTGCTGGCCGGGAACAGCCAGTGGCGGATTGTGTTTCTGTTTAATATTTTGCTGTTAACGGCGGTGGTGACGCGCGGTTCCGCCACCATGTATTACGTGAACTATGTGCTGCTGCGCCCGGATCTGGTTTTTGCCTTTATTGTTTCCGGCATGGTGGCCTCCTTAAGCGGCGCATTATTATCTGAACGGCTGCTGGGGAAATTTGACCGCGTGCGCGCCTACCAGTGGACGATTATCTCCTTCGTTATCTTCGGCGCGCTGATTTTCTTCCTGCCTCCTTCACAGGTGTGGCTAATCTTTGGCCTTAACATCGTCTTTAGCTTTATTCAAAACCTCACCACGCCGCTGCAGTGGACCATGTTCTCCGATGTGGTCGACTACGAAGAGCACCGCAGCGGTCGTCGTCTGGACGGGCTGGTCTTCTCCACCGCGCTGTTTGCCATCAAGTTTGGCCTGGCGCTGGGTGGGGCGGTCGTCGGCTGGGTGCTTGGCATGGTGGATTACGCCCCGGGCCAGGCAACCCAGGCGCCAGGCGTTCTCTCGACCATCAACGCGCTGTTCACCCTTATCCCTTGCGCGCTGTTCCTCTGCATGGTCGCGCTGCTTGCTATCTACAAACTCAACAGCCGGCTGGTGGATTCCATCGCCAGGGAGCTGGCCAGCAAGCGTGAAGTCAGACCCGAAGCGGGGCAGCTTCGCCCGGCAACCCCTTCCGCACTACAGGAGTAAAACATGACGACTATCTATAAGGACGCGGGACATCCCGTGCACGAGCGCGTCGCCGATTTACTGGCGCGCATGACCCCGGAAGAGAAGTTCGCCCAGATGCACGCGTACTGGCTGATCCTCGATGAAAACGGTAACCACCGCGAGCGCAGCGATCTGAGTGACGAATTCGCCGGCGTGAGCGAGCAGGCTGCGCTCAGCGAACGGCTGAAGCTCGGCGTCGGGCAGATCACGCGGCCGCTGGGCACCCACATCGTTGACGCGAAGACCGGCGTGCGCGCGGCGAACCGCCTGCAGCGCATTATGATGGAAGAGACGCGGCTCGGCATCCCGGCGCTGTTCCATGAAGAGTGTCTGGTGGGGCTGCTGTGCAAAGATGCTACTCTGTTCCCGTCGTCATTGAACTACGGTTCGACCTGGGATCCGGAGCTGGTGCAGCGGGCGGCAGAGCAGATTGGCAAAGAGGCGCGCTCCGTCGGCTGCCAGCAGGGGCTGGCACCGGTGCTGGACGTATCCCGCGACGTGCGCTGGGGGCGAACGGAAGAGACCTTCGGGGAGGATCCCTGGCTGGTGGGCGTAATGGCGACCGCCTACGTGAAGGGCTTACAGGGCGATAAGCGCGATCTGCTGGCGACGCTCAAGCATTACGTGGGGCATTCGTTCAGCGAAGGAGCGCGCAACCATGCGCCGGTCCACCTGGGGTTCAGCGAGCTGAACGACACCTTCCTGCTGCCGTTCGAAATGGCGGTCAAGCTGGCAAACGCCGGTTCGGTGATGCCCGCGTACCACGATATTGATAACCAGCCGGGGCACAGCGACAGCTTCCTGTTGACCACCGTCCTGCGAGAGCAGTGGGGGTTCGACGGGATTATTGTTGCGGATTACGGCGGCGTAAGCCTGCTGCACCAGCATCACGGGATTTCCCACGACGCGGCCGAATCTGCCGCGCTGGCGTTCAACGCCGGGCTGGACGTTGAGCTGCCGAAAGACGACTGCGCGCGGCATCTGGCGGAAGCGGTAGAGCGCGGGCTGATCGCTATGGCGAAGGTCGACGAGATCGTGGCGCGTACGCTGACGGAAAAATTCCGCCTTGGCCTGTTTGAAAAGCCGTACGCGGATGAAAACGGTATCGATCTGCAAAACGATATGACCCGCCAGGCCGCGCGGGAGGTGGCGACGAAATCGCTCACGCTGCTGGAAAATAACGGCATTTTACCGCTCGGCGGTAAACCCCGGGTGGCGGTGGTGGGGCCGACGGCAGACGATCCGCTGGCGTTACTCAGCGGCTACAGCTTCCCGGTGCATTTGATCATCAGCGATATGGTGGAAGAGACCTCGCAGGTCACGACCCCGCGCGCGGCGCTGGAGCAGTATCTCGGTACATCGAACGTCCGCTATGCCAAAGGGTGCCACATCATCGAAAAACGGATGGCGGGCGCGCCGGTCTTCCCGGGCGACAGCGGCGGCAAACCGATGCAGCAGTCACCGGTATCGCAAAGTACCGCCCCGATCCCCGAGGCCGTGAACGCCGCGCAGGAGAGTGACGTGGTGGTGGCCTGCGTGGGCGATCTCGCCGGGCTGTTTCAGAGCGGTACCGTGGGGGAAGGTTCCGATACCGATTCCCTGAACCTGCCGGGCGTGCAGCAACAGCTGCTGGAAGCGCTGGTCGCCACCGGTAAACCGGTGATTGTGGTCATGACCGGGGGGCGTCCATACAACCTGCAGGGTCTGGAAGATAAGGTCGCGGCGCTGATGATGGCCTGGGCGCCGGGGCAGGAAGGGGGCTGGGCGATTGCGGACGTGTTAACCGGGCGTGCGGAGCCGCAGGGTCGCCTGGTGGTGAGCGTGCCGAAAAGCGCCGGTGCGATGCCGTATTACTACAATCACAAGCTCAAAAGCGGAGGTACGCCGTTTGCGTTCCATTTCGGCTCACGTTACCCGTTTGGCTTCGGCCTCGGCTGGACGACGTTTAGCTGGGGCGCTGTCCGCGTCGCCGAAAGCAGCGTACCGGTCGACGGTGAGGTGAGGCTGAGCGTGGATATCACCAATACCGGAGAGCGCAGCGGCAGCGAGGTGGTGCAGGTTTACGTCAGGGATAAGGTCGCCACGCAGGTGCGGCCGCTTCAGGAGCTGAAGGCCTTCCAGCGCGTCACGCTCTCGCCGGGAGAAACCGCCACGCTCACCTTCACGCTGCCGGTTGAGATGTTCAACTTCACCCGTCGCGACGGAAAACGCATCGTCGAGCCGGGCGAGTTTGAGCTGCAGGTTGGCGCATCGTCGGCGGATATCCGCGAGACGGTGATGGTCAATGCGACAGGGGAAACGCGGGTGTTGCCGGCTGAGTGGCGGATGCTCAGTACCTGTGAGGTTCAACGCGCGTAGTCAGAATAAAAAAAAGCCCATCGTGGGAGATGGGCAAAGACTACACACAGCAATTCGTTGTTTCACTCAGGGGATTTCCATGCTTATAAATCAAGGTGTTGATTTATAACCGTGTGCTAATAGTAGGCATTGTGTTATTTAGCGTCGATCGGATTCGTCTCAATAGTTAAAGAGACGTAAAGAATTCTTGAGGTTATTAGCAGACTTACTGCTGAAAAGGCGGGTCTGACCAGTGAGCAACGAATAAATACTTTAGCAGTGTTTAAGTATCATGCGGGAAAGTGTAGGCCGGGTGAGCGTTAACGCCACCCGGCAGCATACCTTAATGCGTGTTCTTCTCTTCCAGCTCTTCCAGTTCGCTCAAAATCACGTCCGGGTCAGTTCCCGGCGGCGGAATTTCATGCACCCAGGCAGAGAACAGACGCCAGGTGACGGCGAGCAGCACCGGGCCGATGAACAGGCCAATCATGCCAAAGGCAATCAATCCGCCAATGACCCCGGAGAGGATCAGGATCAGCGGCAGGTCTGCGCCCATGCGGATGAGGATCGGACGAATCACGTTATCCATGGTGCCGACCACGCAGCTCCAGACCAGCAGCACCGTTCCCCACGTGGTATCGCCCGTCCAGTAGAGCCAGATAATGCTGGGAACCAGCACCAGCAGAGGTCCCAGTTGCGCAAGACAGGTCATCAGCATGACCACGGTGAACACGGTGGCGTACGGTACGCCGGAAATCGCCAGACCGATCCCGCCCAGCACCGCCTGCACCAGCGCGGTGACCACCACGCCCAGCGCAACCGCGCGCACGGCCTGCGCGGCCAGCAGCACCGCCGCGTCACCGCGTTTGCCCGCCAGGCGGGTGGCAAAGTGACGAACGCCTAAAGCCACCTGCTCGCCGCGCCAGTAGAGCAGGGCGCTGAAGAGCAGCATCAGGGTACAGTGCATCATAAAGCGGCCGATATGCGCCGCTTGCCCGACAAACCAGGTGGTGGTGGTGCCAATATACGGGCGGACTTTTGCCATCAGCGCGCTGCCGCCCATCTCCAGCAGGCTATGCCAGCCGCTGTAGAGTTTGGCGCCCACCAGCGGAATGCTGTTCAGCCAGGCGAGATCCGGCAGCGTCAGGTCGCCGCTGCTAATGGCGCGAATAACCGGGCCACTCGAATCCACCAGGCTATTTACCAGCAGGGCAATCGGAATGATAAACAGCAGGAACAGCAGGAGCGTCATGACCAGCACGGCGAGCCCACGACGGCCGAACAGCAGCTTCTGCAAGCGCAGCAGCAAAGGCCACGTGGCCACGACAACGGTCGCAGCCCACGCAAAGCCGAGAATAAAGGGTTGAACAATCCACAGACACGCAATAATCATGAGGGCCAGAAACAGCACCGACAGCAAAATTTGCGCAACATCCCTGGGCTGGCGAAGATTGACCATAAATGAAACTTTCCTTAAAAGAACGCCAGTACGACTGGCGGGAACGGAAAACCGCGTCTCTTTAATCATTAATGATCTCAGCGGTTTTTAACAGGCGAATTCTGCCTGTAATTCAGCAGAGATTATAAGAAAAAAATGTGATAAAACTTTTAAGATACACGCAAACGATTTCATACAACTCTAATTAGGGTCGACAGTCATGATCCCACAGATTTCTCAGGCACCTGGCGTCGTTCAGCTGGTGCTTAATTTTTTGCAAGCACTGGAGCAACAGGGTTTTACAGGTGATACCGCCACGAACTATGCCGACAGGCTGACGATGGCGACCGATAACAGTATCTACCAGCTTCTTCCCGATGCCGTGGTTTTCCCCCGTTCAACTGCCGACGTCGCGCTTATCGCCCGGCTGGCCACGCAGGAGCGGTTTGCCTCGCTGGTCTTCACGCCGCGCGGCGGCGGCACCGGAACCAACGGTCAGGCGCTGAACCAGGGCATCATTGTTGATATGTCGCGCTATATGAACCGCATCATTGAGATCAACCCGGAAGAGGGGTGGGTGCGGGTCGAAGCGGGCGTCATCAAAGATCAGCTTAATCAGTATCTCAAGCCGTACGGCTACTTTTTTGCCCCTGAGCTTTCCACCAGCAACCGCGCCACCCTTGGCGGGATGATTAACACGGATGCCTCCGGGCAGGGCTCGCTGGTCTACGGTAAAACCTCCGATCACGTGCTGGGCGTGCGTGCGGTGCTGCTGGGCGGCGATATTCTCGATACCCAGCCGATGCCGGTTGAACTGGCGGAAACGCTGGGCAAAGACAACACCGCTAGCGGGCGCATCTATCGTACCGTGCTGGAACGTTGCCGCGACAACCGCCAGCTTATTCTCGATAAATTCCCCAAGCTGAACCGCTTCCTGACCGGGTACGATCTGCGACACGTCTTCAACGATGACCTGACCCAGTTTGATTTAACCCGCGTGCTGACCGGCTCCGAAGGGACGCTGGCGTTTATTACCGAAGCGCGGCTGGATATCACCCGGTTGCCGAAAGTGCGCCGTCTGGTGAACGTCAAATATGACTCCTTCGACTCCGCGCTGCGCAATGCGCCGTTTATGGTGCAAGCGCAGGCGCTGTCGGTGGAGACCGTCGACTCTAAGGTGCTCAATCTTGCCCGGGAAGATATTGTCTGGCACTCCGTAAGCGACCTCATTACCGACGTGCCGGACAAAGAGATGCTCGGTCTTAATATCGTGGAATTTGCCGGCGATGATGCGGAGCTGATTGAGCGTCAGGTCACCACGCTCTGCCAGCGTCTGGACGAGCTGATTGCGCAGGGTGAAGGCGGCGTGATCGGCTGGCAGCTCTGTAACGATCTGGCCGGGATTGAGCGTATCTATGCGATGCGTAAAAAAGCCGTGGGCCTGCTCGGCAATGCGAAAGGGGCGGCGAAGCCCATTCCCTTTGCCGAAGATACCTGCGTGCCGCCCGAGCATCTGGCGGATTACATCGTGGAGTTTCGCGCCCTGCTGGACAGCCACGGCCTGAGCTATGGCATGTTCGGCCACGTCGACGCCGGGGTACTGCACGTGCGTCCGGCGCTGGACATGTGCGACCCGCAGCAGGAGATCCTGATGAAGCAGATCTCCGACGACGTGGTGGCCTTAACCGCCAAATACGGCGGCCTGCTGTGGGGGGAGCACGGGAAAGGGTTCCGCGCGGAGTACAGCCCGGCATTCTTCGGCGAACAGCTCTACGCGGAATTGCGTAAGGTGAAAGCGGCGTTCGACCCGCATAACCGCCTCAACCCGGGTAAAATCTGCCCGCCTGAGGGTGTTGATGCCCCGATGCTGCAGGTGGATGCCGTCAAGCGCGGCACGTACGACAGGCAGATCCCTATTGCGGTGCGCTCGTCCTGGCGCGGCGCGATGGAGTGCAACGGCAATGGCCTGTGCTTTAACTTTGATGTGAAAAGCCCGATGTGCCCGTCGATGAAAATCACCAGCAACCGTATTCACTCGCCGAAAGGGCGGGCGACGCTGGTGCGCGAGTGGCTGCGTCTGCTGGCCGACCGCGGGGTGGATCCGCTCAAGCTGGAGCAGGAGCTGCCGGAAAAACGGGCCAGCCTGCGCTCGCTGATTGAGCGCACCCGCAACAGCTGGCATGCCAACAAGGGCGAGTATGATTTCTCCCACGAGGTGAAAGAGGCGATGTCCGGCTGTCTGGCCTGTAAAGCCTGCTCCACCCAGTGCCCGATTAAAATCGACGTGCCGGAGTTCCGCTCGCGTTTCCTGCAGCTTTACCACACCCGATACCTCCGCCCGGTGCGCGACCATCTGGTGGCGACGGTGGAAAGCTACGCGCCGCTGATGGCGCGTGCGCCAAAGACCTTCAACTTCTTTATCAACCAGCCGCTGGTGCGCAAGCTCTCCGAAAAACACATCGGCATGGTCGATCTGCCGCTGCTGTCGGTCCCGTCTCTGCAGCGCCAGCTCGTCGGTCACCGTTCGGCGAACATGACCCTGGAACAGCTGGAGGCGCTCGCTCCGGAGCAAAAAGGCAATATGGTGCTGGTGGTGCAGGATCCGTTCACCAGCTACTACGATGCGCAGGTCGTGGCCGATTTCGTCCGTCTGGCGGAGAAGGTGGGCTACCAGCCGGTTGTGCTGCCGTTCTCTCCCAACGGCAAGGCGCAGCACATTAAGGGTTTCCTGAACCGATTTGCGAAGACCGCGCAGAAAACGTCTGACTTCTTAAACCGCGTGGCGCAACTCGGGATACCGATGGTCGGTGTCGATCCGGCGCTGGTGCTTTGCTATCGCGATGAATACAAGCAGACGCTGGGCGATAAGCGCGGTGATTTCAACGTCATGCTGGTGCACGAGTGGCTTCCGGTGGCGCTGGCAGATAAAGCCGTTCAGGATGTCAGCGGTGAACCGTGGTATCTCTTCGGCCACTGCACGGAAGTGACCGCGCTGCCGGGTGCCCCCGCGCAGTGGGCGTCCGTTTTTGCCCGCTTCGGTGCGAAGCTGGAGAGCGTCAACGTAGGCTGCTGCGGGATGGCCGGAACCTACGGACACGAAGTGAAAAACCACGCCAACTCGCTCGGCATCTATGAGCTGTCCTGGCATCAGGCGATGCAGCGTTTGCCGCGAAACCGCTGTCTGGCGACGGGCTACTCCTGTCGCAGCCAGGTAAAACGGGTAGAAGGTAACGGTGTGCGTCACCCATTGCAGGCTTTACTGGAGATAATTGGATGATCTGGAAACGTGCCGTGACGCTGCAGGCGCTGAACGCCATGGGCGAGGGGAATATGGTGGGGCTGCTGGATATCCAGTTCATCCGCATTGGCGACGATGAGATTGAGGCCACCATGCCCGTCGATAGTCGCACCCACCAGCCGTTTGGTTTATTGCACGGCGGGGCCTCCGTCGTGCTGGCCGAAACGCTGGGCTCGGTGGCGGGGTATCTCTGTACCGAAGGGGAGCAGAAGGTTGTCGGACTTGAGGTGAATGCTAACCACATTCGCTCGGTGCGCAGCGGGCGCGTGCGCGGTGTTTGCCGCGCGCTGCACGCCGGAAGCCGCCATCAGGTGTGGCAGATAGATATTCTCGATGAGCAGGATCGCCTGTGCTGCTCGTCGCGGCTGACCACGGCGGTTGTGTAAAGTTTTCAGATGTTTTGCCTTTGGTCAAAAACTAGCCAGTCCGTTGTGATATACTGGTCAGGTTTTGTACATAAGCGAGGACATCATGGATACTGAAATAACCCCAACACAGCTGGCAATTGAATATTTACGTCGCGATAAGAGCAACCTGTCTCCGGCGCAGTACCTGAAAAAGCTGAAACAGCTTGAGCTGGAATTTACAGATTTGCTGGCGCTCTCTTCGAATGAACTGAAAGAAGAGATCTACTTTGCCTGGCGGTTGGGCGTTCACGTCCATTGAGTACATGAGAATAAAAGGGCCGCGAGTGCGGCCTTTTTTGTGTCTGAAATTCAGTATCGGGCGGCGGTGACGCCACCCGATATTTTCCTCAGACATTGACGGCGTTGATCAGCCGCGACTTCATGGACTGATACGCCGACGCCGCAAAATCCTCCGCCCAGCGCTGGTCCTCAATCGCCTCAAGCTGCACCGCACAGTACTTCGTTTCCGGCGTTTTGGAGATGGGATCGAGATTATCCTGGGTCAGCTCGTTGCAGGCGCCAATCCACCACTGATAGGTCATGTAGACCGCCCCGGCGTTGATACGCTCGCTGATGCTGGCGCGGGTAATCACTTTGCCGCGACGCGAGCGCACCCAGACCAGCTGGCCCTCCGCGATGCCCAGCTTTTCCGCATCGGCAGGGTTCATTTGCACCCGGCCCGGCTCATCGGCCAGGCTTTGCAGCGCGGCGCAGTTCCCGGTCATCGAGCGGCAGGAGTAGTGCCCCACTTCACGGACCGTACACAGCACCAGCGGGAAATCCGCGTCCGGAGTTTCCGCCGGTGCGCGCCACGGGGCAGCAAAGAGCTGCCCTTTACCGGTTGGGGTGTCGAACTGATTGTCTTTGTACAGGTACGGCGTTCCCGGATGATCCAGCGTCGGGCACGGCCACTGCACGTGGCCCATCTCGCCCATTTTTTCATACGTCACGCCGTAGAAGAGAGGGCACAGCTCGCGCATTTCGTCCCAGATCTGCTGGTTGGAGTCATAATGCATCGGGTAGCCCATCTCGGTGGCGAGCAGGCTGATGATTTCCCAGTCGCGCTTCACGTTGCCGCTGGCCTCAATGGCTTTGCCAAAACGCTGGAATCCGCGATCGGCACAGGTAAAGACGCCGCCGTGTTCACCCCAGGAGGTGGCAGGAAGCAGAACGTCCGCCACTTCTGCCGTTTTGGTCATAAAGATGTCCTGGACCACGACAAAGTCGAGCGCCTCAAAACCGCTGCGAACGAGACCGAGATCGGCTTCGGTCTGAAGCGGATCTTCCCCCATGATGTAGTAGGCCTTGACCTTGCCTTCCAGCGCCAGATGAGGCACCTCGGTAATGCGCGTCCCGACCCGATCGTCCATTTTATCTGCGTCAATTCCCCAGGCATCGGCAAACTTCTGCCTGACCGCCGGATCGGTCACATCCTGATAGCCCGGGAACATATTCGGCAGAACGCCCATATCGCAGGCGCCCTGAACGTTGTTTTGTCCGCGCACCGGCCCGACGCCGACGGCAGGGCGGCCGAGGTTGCCGGTCAGCAGCGCCAGGCTGGAAAGCCCTTTGACCACATCCACGGCCTGACCAAACTGGGTCACGCCCATACCCCACATCACGGTGGCGGAAGGGGCCGCCGCGAAGGTGCGCATCGCCTGACGAACGTCGCGGGCGGGAATGCCGGTAAGATGCTCAACCTTCTCCGGCGCATAGTCTTTCACCGTCTGGCGATAGGCCTCAAGCCCCTCGGTAAAGCGCGCCACGTAGCTTTTGTCGTAGAGCTCCTCTTCCAGCAGCACGAAGCCAAAGGCGTTCACCAGCGCCATATTGCTGCCGTTTTTCAGCTGCAGATGCTGGTCGGCGATGCGCGCCGTTTCAATGCGCCGCGGATCGCAGACGATAATTTTTGCGCCATTTTCCCGCGCTTTCAGCACGCGTCGGGCGACGATAGGGTGGGAGTCCGCGCAGTTATAGCCAAACACCAGCAGGCATTTTGAGTTTTCAATATCGTTGATTGAGTTGCTCATCGCGCCGTTGCCGAGCGTTTCCTGTAAACCGGCCACGGAAGGGCCGTGACAAACGCGCGCGCAGCAGTCCACGTTGTTAGTGTTAAGCACCGCGCGGGCAAATTTTTGCATCACATAGTTTGTTTCATTGCCGGTTCCGCGAGAGGAACCGGTGGTCATGATCGACCGCGGCCCGTGCTGCGCTTTAATGCTGCTGAGTTTGTGCGCGGTGTAGCGGATAGCCTCTTCCCAGGTGACGGGAGTAAATGCCTCGCCTTTATGGTAGCGGATCATCGGCTGGGTCAGGCGCGGGGTGAGCAGACGGGTATCGTTGAGGAAGTCCCAGCCGTAAAAGCCTTTCAGACACAGGGTGCCCTGGTTTGTGACGCCTTCTGCGGCTTCGGCACGGATGATACGGTTATTTTCAACGACAAGGTTTAATTTACAGCCTGCACCGCAGTAGGGGCAGACGCTGGCGATCTTTTTCATCAATAACAGACCTGTTAAGAAATGAAGCAAAGTTGACTGGAAAACCCAGTCCCGTAAGCAGAGGTAAGCAGGAACCGTGCCAGGTTGGCTTTGCTGATTTAACAGGGTATTAAGCGGGGAAGACGCGTGTCATCGTCAGAACATTCGTCAGTTTTGACGATGACACGAAAGCAGGATGAGTGGCCGTGAAATTACAGGTCGTCCATGGTGTAGCCCACGACAATTTCCAGCGTCTTGCGAATTACATCCGCCTGGACAACATCGTGGGTCGCTTCCAGCGTCTGAATGAGCCAGAGGATTATCGCTTTGTTGGACAGATGGCCTTCGGAGGCCAGAACACAGCGTACTGCAGTAGAAAAAATAGCGGACTCTTCAGCAAAACGATCGCCTGCATGACGGAAATATTCCGCCAGCGCATTGTCTAAAAAAGCAGAGTGGTATTCGGGTTGAAGCTGAATATTTTGTCTCATTTGTTCTCACCGTAGCTGTTAAATTGCAGTCAATGTATTTTTTTGGGGTCGGACGGTTTTCCACTTCCAAATAACGGCACTACATTGTCTCTGTTATCGTTGAGAGGTCCCTCTCTGTTCGTTCGTCCTTGCGCGGTTCTGCGACGTTTAAAGGCGATGCTGTTTGAGCCGATCTCGGCAATCACCACCGCTAGTGTCTCCCGCCGCCGGGGATCCTTTTCATGTTCTTTCATAACCCGCAGACGCTGCAGCAATCCTTCGGTTGTCACTGGCCCCCGCTCTTTCAGAAGAGAGAGAACGGCTTCACCGATAAGCGTGTCGATCAGTCGGTCTGCGTCACTGCTATTCATCACGTTACCGTTCGAAGAGCAGACCAAGCAGCATGTGGTAGTGCTCTTCCTCTTCCGGACCATCGGCCCTTTCGAGGCGGCTGAGCAGTTTGGTACAGAGCGATTTGCGATTCAGGTTTCGCCCGTCGCTGAGGATTTCGACAACCACCTGGCCCAGCGTCTCCTGCTGAGTAGGAAGCGCCGCCTTTTCGAAGTACTGTGCGATCGCTGCTGCGGAATCTGTGGCGTAACCTTTCTGCTGCATGTTTCGCTCCTGTAAAATTTTGTAATCACTAACGTTACAATTAAGGTATATACAATTCTTAAATCTGTACACTTAAAATGTACAGATTTTTAATATTTTTATGATATATTTTATAAATTGCTTTATTTTCAGGTGGTTAATTAGTTGGTATGAACCGGTAATGTTACAGGATATATTGTACAAAAAGGTCTGACACTGGTAAGTTGTACAGCGCAGAAAAATGTTTCATTAACTGCCGTAAATGATTGAGATGTAAATTATTTGTCAGGCAATGAATGTGCTATAAATGATACTTATCCACCGTTTTGTGGCCAAAACCCTAACCCCAGGAATCGCATGCTCACAACCATCATTTACCGCAGCCATATCTGCGAGGACGTTCCAGTGAAAGCGCTGGAAGCCATGGTCGCTGCAGCAAATAGTAAAAACCGGCAATCCAACGTCACGGGGATCCTGCTGTTTAACGGCACACATTTTTTTCAGCTGCTTGAAGGGCCAGTGGAACACGTCTCTGCTATCTATGAGCAGATCTGCAACGACCCGCGCCACCATAACGTGGTGGAGCTGATGCGCGATCACGGACCTGTCCGGCGTTTTGGCAACGTGGGCATGGAGCTTTTTGATTTGCGCCACTTCGACAGGGAAGAAGTGCTGCAGCAGGTGCTCAACAGGGGGACGACACGCTATCAGCTGACGTATAATGACCGCCCGCTGCAGTTTTTCCGCACCTTTGTCGAGGCCACGGAAAAAGCGAACTATTTTGAACTGCCGCCTGCGGATTCCTGGGAGTTCGTTCGCGAAGAAACGCGCCTGTCCGCGCAGCCCGAAGTGGTCGCGAAAGGGGCGGATTGCAGCTTTGCGTTCCAGCCGATAGTCGATCCGTTTATGCAGCAGGTCGTCTCCTGGGAGGCGCTTCTCCGCACGCCTGACGGCGGCGCACCGGGAGATTACTTTGCTAATCTGCCGCGTGACGAGGTGTACGCCTCTGATTTACACAGCAAGCAGGTGGCGCTCTCCATGGCCAGCGCGCTGGGGCTACAGGATCAGACGTTATCCCTCAACCTGCGGCCCATGACGCTGGTCAACATTCCCAACGCCGTGGATTTCCTGCTCACCGCGATTGAAGCCAATGGGTTTGTACCCGAGCAAATTGTGGTGGAGTTCACCGAGAGCGAAGCCATTTCCCGTTTTGATGAATTCACGGATTCGGTCAGGCAGTTAAAAAGCGCGGGTATCAGCGTGACGATCGATCACTTTGGCGCCGGTTTTGCCGGGCTGCAGCTGCTGGCGCAGTTCCAGCCGGACAGAATTAAGATTAATCGCGATCTGGTCGCGAACGTGCATAAAAGTGGCCCCCGACAGGCCATTATTCAGGCGATTATTAAATGCTGCTCCTCGCTTGAGATCCAGTTCTGCGCGGTAGGAGTAGAGAAGGCTGAAGAGTGGATGTGGCTGGAATCCGCCGGGATTTCCCAGTTCCAGGGACATCTTTTTGCCAGCCCGCGACACGGCGGTATTCCCGCGATTGCGTGGCCGGAGAAAAAGTTCGACTTCTGATAAAGCTGTACACATTACGGCAGAGTTAACTGTACGAATGGTAATTTTTATACAACAATGTATTAACAGGTGAAGGGAGGAGTAGCCCATTCACCTGAGCAAAATGCGGTCTTAGTTATACAAATGGTGTGTACAATCTGATAAGGTTGGTGCAGTTAGGTATGGAAGTTCTGAGCGTGAGGGAGTTAATGGCCTATTACAGTATCGGCGAAGTGGCCGAACGATGCGGTATCAACCCCGTTACGCTGCGTGCCTGGCAGCGCCGTTATGGATTGTTGAAGCCGCAGCGCAGCGAAGGGGGTCATCGTCAGTTTGACGATGAAGATATCCTCCGCATAGAAGAGATCAAGCGCCTGATGAAAAGCGGCGTCTCGGTCGGAAAAGTCAAAGCCTTGCTGGAAAACAAAGAAGTATTGACTCAGGGCAACTGGGTCTCGTTCCAGGAAGAGATGATGACCGTTCTGCGTTACGCCAGCCCGGCAAAGCTGCGCGCCAAAATGGGCGAATTCCGCCGCGATCACGCGATAGATGCGCTGATTGACAATATTATTTCTCCCGTTCGTCAGCGCATGAATCAGGATCAAAACACCGTGCGCCACATGGCGAGCCTGTTTGACGGCGTCCTGATCGAATTCGCGATTGCAAGCCTGGCGGAATCCCGCAAAAAAGCTGGTAAAGACGCCCTCCTGATTGGCTGGGAATGCGATGACCGCACCCACCTGTGGCTGGAAGCCGCGCGCTTATCGCAGAAGGGATGGCACATTGACGTCCTGGCGGAACCTATTGATTCGCCGCGTCCTGAACTGTTCCCTGGGCAAAAAATCTTCGTCTGGACGGGGAAATCCCCAACGCCTCGCCAGCAGGAACAGCTCGACCACTGGCGTGAACAGGGGTTTGCTGTCTCATTTCATCACTGATTAACAGAGGCCTTGAGGGCCTTTTTTTGTTTTTGTCATTTTCTGAGCAAAAGCTATCTCAAAAATAGGCATTTCCGATGCATATTTTACTTTTCTCTTCCCCGTCATAAATGCCGCGACGAAATGCATTATTAATCAATGCATTGAACAAATACATCCATCCTGACTGCATCCTCTCACAGGGTCTATGCTTAATAAAAGTAGGCAAAAAGGGCGGTTTAGCCGAATGCCCCTGCTGACAGAGGGTTGAAGTGATAATCGTTATCACTAACATGGTGTTATGCCCTGATGGCTTATCAGATGAGGTGGACCTATGGAACTGCATTCAGAAACCTTTAATCCTGCCGATTTTGCCTGGCGCGGCTTAACGCTCACGCCAGCGGCGGCGGCACATATTCACGAGCTGGTGGCGAAAAAGCCCGAGATCCTTGGCGTGCGTTTAGGCGTCAAACAGACCGGCTGCGCGGGTTTCGGCTACGTGCTCGATACCGTCACCGAACCCGAGAAAGATGACCTGGTGTTCGAGACTGACGGCGCGAAGCTGTACGTCGCGCTGCAGGCCATGCCGTTTATTGACGGCACCGAAGTGGACTACGTCCGCGAAGGCTTAAACCAGTTATTCAAATTTCATAACCCGAAAGCCCAGAACGAATGCGGCTGCGGCGAAAGCTTTGGGGTATAGGCGGTACTATGTCTCGTAATACTGAAGCAACGAGTGAAGTAAATACCTGGGGCGGTGGGCACCTCAACTATAAAGAGGGGTTCTTCACCCAGCTGCAGACCGATGAGCTGGCGAAAGGCATCAACGAAGATGTCGTGCGGGCGATCTCGGCGAAACGCAACGAGCCCGAGTGGATGCTGGAGTTCCGCCTGAGCGCCTTCCGCGCCTGGCTGGAGATGGAAGAACCGCACTGGCTGAAAGCGCACTACGACAAGCTGAACTATCAGGATTACAGCTACTACTCCGCGCCCTCCTGCGGCAGCTGTGACGATACCTGCGCCTCGCAGCCCGGCGCGGTGCAGCAAACCGGTGCGGAGAACAGTTTCCTCAGCAAAGAGGTGGAAGAAGCCTTTAACCAGCTTGGCGTGCCCGTGCGTGAGGGGAAAGAGGTGGCGGTAGACGCCATTTTCGACTCCGTCTCGGTGGCGACCACCTACCGCGAGAAGCTGGCAGAGCAGGGGATCATTTTCTGCTCCTTCGGCGAAGCGATTCACGATCATCCGGAACTGGTGAAAAAGTACATTGGGACCGTGGTGCCCTCTAACGACAACTTCTTTGCGGCGCTCAACGCGGCGGTAGCCTCTGACGGCACCTTTATCTATGTGCCGAAAGGCGTGCGCTGCCCGATGGAGCTGTCCACCTATTTCCGCATCAATGCCGAAAAAACCGGCCAGTTCGAACGCACGATTCTGGTCGCGGATGAAGGCAGCTACGTCAGCTATATCGAAGGGTGCTCCGCCCCGGTCCGCGACAGCTACCAGCTGCACGCGGCGGTGGTGGAGGTCATCATCCACAAAGATGCCGAGGTGAAATACTCCACGGTGCAAAACTGGTTCCCGGGCGACGGCAATACCGGCGGTATCCTGAACTTCGTCACCAAGCGCGCGCTGTGCGAAGGCGAAAACAGCAAGATGTCGTGGACCCAGTCTGAAACCGGCTCTGCCATCACCTGGAAATACCCGAGCTGCATTCTGCGCGGGGATAACTCCATCGGCGAGTTTTACTCGGTGGCGCTGACCAGCGGCCATCAGCAGGCCGATACCGGCACCAAGATGATCCACATCGGTAAAAACACCAAATCAACCATCATCTCGAAAGGGATCTCTGCCGGGCATAGCCAGAACAGCTATCGCGGGCTGGTGAAAATCATGCCGACGGCCACCAATGCGCGAAACTTTACCCAGTGTGACTCGATGCTGATTGGCGCAGACTGCGGGGCGCATACCTTCCCGTACGTCGAGTGCCGTAACAACACGGCCCAGCTTGAGCACGAGGCGACGACGTCGCGGATTGGGGAAGATCAGCTTTTCTACTGCCTGCAGCGCGGGATCAGCGAAGAAGACGCCATCTCGATGATCGTTAACGGCTTCTGTAAGGACGTGTTCTCTGAACTGCCGCTGGAATTTGCCGTTGAAGCCCAGAAACTCCTCGCCATTAGTCTTGAACACAGCGTCGGTTAAGGAAAGCACATGTTAAGCATTAAAGATTTACAGGTTAGCGTAGAAGACAAAGCCATCCTGCGTGGCCTCAATTTTGACGTCAGGCCGGGCGAAGTTCACGCCATCATGGGGCCGAACGGCTCGGGGAAAAGTACGCTGTCTGCGACGTTGGCGGGGCGCGAAGATTATGAGGTAACCCACGGCTCGGTGGAGTTTAACGGCAAAGATCTGCTTGAGATGTCGCCGGAAGACCGCGCGGGAGAAGGCATCTTCATGGCCTTCCAGTACCCTGTCGAAATTCCGGGCGTCAGCAATCAGTTCTTCCTGCAGACGGCGCTGAATGCGGTGCGCAAGTATCGCGGCCTGGAGGCGCTGGATCGCTTTGACTTCCAGGACCTGATGGAAGAGAAGATCAAGCTGCTGAAAATGCCGGAAGATCTGCTGACCCGTTCGGTGAACGTTGGCTTTTCCGGCGGCGAGAAAAAGCGTAACGACATTCTGCAGATGGCGGTGCTGGAGCCCGAGCTGTGCATTCTGGATGAGACCGACTCCGGTCTGGATATCGACGCCCTGAAGATTGTCGCTGACGGCGTGAATTCCCTGCGCGACGGCAAGCGTTCGTTCATTATCGTCACCCACTACCAGCGCATTCTGGACTACATCAAGCCGGATTACGTTCACGTGCTTTACCAGGGGCGTATTGTGAAATCCGGTGATTTCACGCTGGTTAAACAACTGGAGGAGCAGGGCTATGGCTGGCTTACCGAACAGCAGTAATGCGCTCCAGCAGTGGCACCGGCTGTTTGAAGCCCAGGGCGGCACGCGCTCTGAGCAGGCGCAGCAGCATCTGCAGCAGATGCTGCGTCTCGGCCTGCCGACGCGTAAGCATGAGAACTGGAAATACACTCCGCTTGACGGCCTGCTGAACGCCGAGTTTGTGACCCGTCTGGCAGATCTCACCCCGGCGCAGCGTGACGCGCTGGCCGTAAACGTGGATGCCGTGCGCCTGGTGTTTGTCGACGGTGAGTTCCGTCCGGAGCTGAGCGACGACCTTCAGGGGAGCGGATTTGAGATTGAGATAAACGACGATCGCCAGCCCCTGAGCGCCCCGGTTCAGCCTGAGGTTTTCCTGCACCTGACCGAGAGCCTGGCCCGCAGCGTGACGCATATCCGCGTGAAGCGTAACCAGCGTCCGGCAAAACCGCTGCTGCTGATGCACATCACCCAGGGTCTGGACGGCGACGAAATCAACACCGCGCACTATCGCCACCATCTTGAGCTGGCGGAGGGGGCGGAGGCCACGGTAATCGAACATTACGTCAGCCTCAACGATATCCGGCACTTTACCGGATCGCGTCTGACGATGAACGTTGCCGCCAATGCCCAGCTTCACCACGTCAAGCTGGCGTTTGAGAATGCGCAGAGCCACCACTTTGCCCATAACGACATTGTGCTGGGTCAGGATGCCGCGGCGTACAGCCACAGCTTCCTGCTCGGCGGGTCGGTATTGCGCCACAACACCAGCACGCAGCTTAACGGTGAAAACACCACGCTGCGCATCAACAGCCTGGCGATGCCGGTTAAATCTGAAGTGTGCGACACGCGCACCTGGCTTGAGCACAACAAAGGCTACTGCAACAGCCGCCAGCTGCACAAAACTATCGTGAGTGATAAAGGGCGCGCGGTGTTTAACGGACTGATTAACGTGGCGCAGCACGCCATTAAAACCGACGGTCAGATGACCAACAACAATCTGCTGTTAGGTCGCCTGGCGGAAGTGGACACCAAACCGCAGCTGGAGATCTACGCCGATGACGTGAAGTGCAGCCACGGTGCGACGGTCGGGCGCATCGACGACGAGCAGATGTTCTACCTGCGTTCCCGCGGTATCGACCAGCAGGCGGCGCAGAAAATGATTATCTATGCGTTTGCCGCCGAACTGACGGAAGCGCTGAACGATGGTCAGTTGAAACAGCAGGTGCTGGCGCGTATCGGTCAGCGTCTGCCTGGAGGCGAAGCATGAGTTTTCCCGTCGAGAAAGTACGGGCAGATTTTCCGGTTCTGACCCGTGAAGTAAACGGTCTTCCTCTGGCCTATCTGGACAGCGCGGCCAGCGCGCAGAAGCCTAACCCGGTAGTGGATGCGGAAGCCGAGTTTTATCGCCACGGCTACGCCGCCGTGCATCGCGGTATTCATACCCTGAGCGCCGAGGCGACCCAGCGTATGGAAAACGTGCGCACGCAAATTGCCGCCTTCCTCAATGCGAAATCGCCTGAAGAGCTGGTCTTCGTGCGCGGAACTACCGAAGGGATCAACCTTGTCGCTAACAGCTGGGGCAACGCGCAGGTCCACGCGGGGGATAATATTATCATCACCCAGATGGAGCACCACGCCAATATCGTGCCGTGGCAGATGCTCTGTGAGCGCATTGGCGCGCAGCTGCGGGTCATTCCGCTTAACCTTGACGGGACGCTGCAGCTCGAGCAGCTCGACGCACTGCTGGATGACCGCACGCGGCTGGTGGCGGTCACCCAGGTCTCCAACGTGCTGGGGACGGAAAACCCGGTGGCAGAGATTATCGAAAAAGCCCACCAGGCCGGCGCGAAGGTGCTGATTGACGGCGCTCAGGCGGTGATGCACCACGCGGTAGACGTTCAGGCGCTGGACTGCGATTTCTACGTCTTTTCAGGCCACAAGCTCTATGGGCCGACCGGGATTGGCGTGCTGTACGTGAAAGAAGATATCCTGCAGGCGATGCCGCCGTGGGAAGGGGGCGGATCGATGATCGCCACCGTCAGCCTGACGGAAGGCACCACCTATGCGCGCGCGCCGTGGCGTTTTGAGGCGGGCACACCCAACACCGGCGGGATTATCGGGCTGGGGGCGGCGGTCTCCTACGTCTCCGCAATCGGCCTTCAGAGCATTCAGGAGTACGAACAGCTGCTGATGCACTATGCGCTTGCCGAGCTTGCCAGCGTGCCGGATCTGACCCTCTACGGGCCTGCCGACCGGCAAGGGGTGATCGCGTTCAATCTCGGGAAACATCACGCCTATGACGTGGGCAGTTTCCTCGATAACTACGGCGTGGCGGTCCGTACCGGGCACCACTGCGCCATGCCGCTGATGGCGTTTTACCAGGTGCCGGCAATGTGCCGCGCGTCGCTGGTGATGTACAACACAACGGAAGAGGTCGACAGGCTGGTGGCGGGGCTTAAGCGCATTCACCAGCTGCTGGGCTAACGGAGAGGCGAAAGATGGCAGAACTGCCGGACAGAGACAAATTGCTGCGCAACTTTGGGCGTTGCGCAAACTGGGAAGAGAAGTACCTGTATATCATCGAGCTGGGGCAGCGTCTGCCGCCGCTCGGTGAAGAGGCGCATAACCCGGAAAATATTATTCAGGGCTGTCAGAGCCAGGTGTGGATTGTGATGGAACAGTCTGACGACGGCACGATAGCACTGCACGGCGACAGCGATGCGGCCATTGTAAAAGGGCTTATTGCGGTCGTCTTTATTCTTTATCACCGGATGTCGGCGCAGGATATTGTCGCGTTCGATGTCCGCCCGTGGTTTGAAAAAATGGCCCTCACACAACACCTCACCCCGTCTCGTTCCCAGGGGCTGGAAGCGATGATTCGCGCAATCCGCGCCAAAGCTGCAATCCTTAGCTAGACTTACAGAACAGCATTCATTCTGTTTCGCGAGGTGGTTCCCGCCTCGCTGGTTTTTCAGCTTTCTGGCGTCCTGCCAGTGAATAAGGAATCTCAGCATGAAGCGCGCGTCTCTCATAACTCTATTACTCCTCGGTTCGCTCGGCGCACTTAATTCGGCCCGCGCGATGGACTATCCGTTGCCGCCCGCAGGCAGTCGCCTGATTGGGCAAAATCAAACCTACACGATACAGGAAGGGGATAATAAGCTGCAGACCATCGCCCGCCGGTTTAATACCGCGGCGCAGGTGATTCTGGAAACGAACAATACCATTGCGCCGGTAAACCCGGCGCCGGGAACCGTCATTACCATCCCGTCGCAGATGCTGCTGCCGGACACGCCGCGCGAGGGGATTGTGGTGAACCTCGCTGAGCTGCGGCTCTACTACTTCCCGCCAGGAGAAAACATCGTTCAGGTCTTCCCGCTCGGCATCGGACAGCTGGGGCTGGAAACACCGGTCACGACCACGCGCGTAAGCCAGAAAATCCCGAATCCCACCTGGACGCCCACGCCGGGCATCAGAGCCCGCTCTCTGGAGCAGGGAATTAAATTACCGCCGGTGGTACCTGCCGGGCCAAATAACCCGCTGGGACGTTTCGCACTGCGTTTAGGCGTGGGCAACGGGGAATATCTCATCCACGGCACCAGCGCGCCGGACAGCGTTGGCCTGCGCGTCAGCTCCGGCTGTATGCGGATGAACGCCCCGGACATTAAAGCCCTGTTCGAACAGGTGCGGGTTGGCACGCGGGTACAGATTATCAATGAACCCGTGAAGTTCTCCGTGGAGCCGGATGGCAAACGCTATATTGAAGTCCATCGCCCGCTGGCGCAGGCTGAGGGAGAAAACCCGCAGGTCTCGCCCATTACCCATTCCGCAGACTTTGCGACCTTTGTTTCTCAGGCGGGAAGCGATAAGGCTCTGATTGAGAAAGCTCTGTCACGCCGCGCCGGGATCCCGGTTATCGTGTCGTCAGGGAGCGGCCCGTCGGCCAGCAATAGCGTGTTGTCGGTGCAGAACAGTCGGGTGTCCGCTGCGGTAGCGGAAGATGAAGGGGAGAAGGTGACGCAGTAGCCGTTTGACGCAGGAAAAAAAAATGGCGCACAATGTGCGCCATTTTATTAACAGGTACTATTACTTACGGTATTTAGTAGCCTGGTTGTCCAGACGCTGGTTAGCGCGAGCTGCGTCGTCTTTAGCAGCCTGAACGTCGGAACGGATTGCGTTCACGTCGTTGCTCAGCTGGTCAACTTTAGCGTTCAGAGTCTGAACGTCAGAAGACAGCTGATCGATTTTAGCGTTGCTGGAGCAACCAGCCAGCAGAGTAGAACCCAGGATTACCGCGCCCAGTACCAGTTTAGTACGATTCATTATTAATACCCTCTAGATTGAGTTAATCTCCATGTAGCGTTACAAGTATTACACAAAGTTTTTTGGGTTGAGAATATTTTTTTGATGGGAATACACCTATTTTTGATCGTTCGCTCAAAGAAGCATCGAATCGGCCCTTTTTGAGCAAAAATCTATGTAAAAAAAGGCATTTATCATCGGATTCATCTTAGATAATTCGCAATTAAATAGAAAAACCCGATTTGCAATTTGAATGACTTTAGCTAATGCCAGGAATAAAAAAAGCGCCCGGAGGGCGCTTTTTATCAAAATTAATTCGTTCGGGAATTATTACAGCACGTGAACAGATGCGGTATTGGTGGTTCCGCTTGGTACCAGCGCGCCAGAAACCATGACCACAACGTCACCTTTCTGTGCCAGACCACGATCAACCAGCTCCAGAGCCACTTCTTTACCCAGACGGTAGAAATCATCCGTAGACGCGATCTCTTTCACCAGGTGAGGGATCACGCCTTTGCTCAGCACCAGCTGACGAGCCGTGGTTTCGTTGGTGGTCAGTGCCAGGATAGTCGCATCCGGGAAGTATTTACGCACCGCGCGAGCTGATTTACCGCCCTGGGTGGCAACCACGATCAGCGGCGCTTCCAGCTTCTCAGCCGTTTCTACTGCACCGCGGCATACCGCTTCGGTGATGCGCAGCTTGCGGCTGTCGTTGTTGTAGTCCAGACGGCTTTTCATTACGCGGTCGGTACGTTCGCAGATGGTGGCCATGATGGACACAGCTTCCAGCGGATATTTACCTTTTGCGGATTCGCCAGACAGCATAACGGCATCAGTACCGTCGAGGATGGCGTTAGCCACGTCGCCTGCTTCTGCGCGGGTTGGGCGTGGGTTTTTGATCATGGAGTCCAGCATCTGCGTTGCGGTGATAACCACTTTGCGCGCGCGAACGCATTTCTCGATCATCATCTTCTGCGCGAAGATCACTTCTTCAACCGGGATTTCTACGCCCAGGTCGCCACGTGCAACCATGATGCCGTCAGACGCTTCGAGGATTTCGTCGAAGTTGTTCAGGCCTTCCTGGTTTTCAATTTTGGAGATGATCTGGATCTTCTCGCCGCCGTGCGCTTTCAGGTGCTCACGAATTTCAACTACGTCAGAACGCTTACGGATGAAGGAGGCCGCAACAAAGTCAACGCCTTGTTCGCAACCGAAGATCAGGTCCTGTTTGTCTTTTTCGGCCAGTGCTGGCAGTGCGATAGAGACGCCCGGCAGGTTAACGCCTTTGTTTTCGCCCAGGTCGCCGTTGTTCAGCACTTTACAGATAACCTTGTTGCCTTCGATGGCGGTCACTTCCATACCGATCAGACCATCGTCTACCAGCACGGTGTTACCGACGGACAGGTCGTTGGTGAAGCCTTCGTAGGTCACTGCAACGATTTCGCTGTTGCCAACAACGGATTTGTCGGTGGTGAAGGTGAAGGTCTGGCCCGCTTTCAGAGAGACGTCGTTACCGCCTTCCAGTTTGATGGTGCGGATTTCTGGACCTTTGGTATCCAGCAGGATCGCAGCTTTTTTACCGGTCTTGCTCATTACGTTGCGCAAGTTCTGGATACGCTGACCGTGTTCTGCGTAATCACCGTGGGAGAAGTTCAGACGCATCACGTTCATGCCGGCGTCCAGCATTTTGGTCAGCATCTCTTCAGATTCGGTTTTCGGGCCGATAGTACAAACAATTTTCGTCTTTTTCATGACAGTCTTAGTCTTTAAGTTGGGAAGGATATGGAAATCTCGCTCCGGGGGCGCACCGCCGCGGAGTCAAACCTGTGTTGCAAAAGAGTATATGACACGCACTAAGGATAGGAGACATCAAATGAGCGTGCAGAAGAAAGTGTGCCTGAGTGACAGCCCAACGAAGGAGAGGAGAAGTTGTACGTTGTTTTTTGTATTCCAAGCGCTGAAACCATTCACCAGGGATTAGGCGCGCATTATACGCTGATTTTAAGATAAAAGGAAAATGGAAGCGGTGTTTCAGAAATAATCTGTGCAGTTTCACATAATATTGTTATCAAGGCGTTAAGCCATGATGACAACTTATGGCGGCAGGTGATTGACCTGCCGCGTTTTGCTTATTTTTGCAGCGCCTGGCTGAGGTCGGCAATCAGGTCTTTGGGATCTTCAATCCCGACTGACAGACGGATAAGCTGCGGCACAATGCCGTTTGCCAGGCGTTGCTCCAGCGGAATCGAGGCATGCGTCATGCTGTAAGGCTGGCTCACCAGACTTTCCACACCGCCGAGGCTTTCCGCGAGGGTGAACAGCTTCAGGTTGCGAATTACCTCGGTGGCGCGTTGCGCATCGCCTTTTACCACCACGGAAATCATCCCGCCGGGCAGAGCCATCTGCGTGCGGGCAAGCTGATATTGCGGATGCGATTCCAGGCCGGGATAGAACACCTTTTCGACCAGAGGATGCTGCTCCAGCCATTGCGCAATCGCCAGCGCGTTGGTGCTGTGCTTTTCTACCCTCAAAGCAAGCGTGCGAATACCGCGCAGCGTCAGGAAGCTGCTGAACGGATCCAGTACGCCGCCCACCGCGTTTTGCAGATAGCCCAGCTTATCCGCCAGTTCCCTGTTGTCCCCGACAATCGCCAGCCCGGCCACCACGTCAGAGTGGCCGTTCAGGTATTTGGTGGCGGAGTGCACCACGATATCGAAACCCGACTCCAGCGGACGGTGGATCACCGGTGACGCGAAGGTGTTATCCGCCACGCTGATGACGTTATGACGGCGGGCGATCGCCGCAATGGCCGCCAGATCCGCCAGCTTCAGCAGCGGGTTGGTTGGCGTTTCGACCCACACCATGCGGGTATCCGGGCGGATGGCGGCCTCGAGACCGGCTAAGTCGTCCGGTTTAACCCAGCTGACCTGCAGGCCGGTGCTGCGCTTGCGCACGTTTTCAATCAGGCGGTACGTCCCGCCGTAAACGTCATCAATGGCGACAATATGGCTGTCTTTATCCAGCAGTTCGAGCACCGTGGAGATGGCCGCCAGACCGGAGGCGAAGGCGTAGCCGCGCGTGCCGCCTTCCAGTTCGGCGATGGCGGTTTCCAGCGCATGGCGGGTAGGATTGCCGCTGCGGGAATACTCATAGCCGGTATGCTCGCCGGGTGACGGTTGCGCAAACGTTGAGGTGGCGTATATCGGCGGCATGACGGCGCCGTGCTGGTCGTTGAACTCGCCGCTGTGTACGCTGAGGGTGGCCAGGTTTTTCATCATCGATTCCTTTATTGCTGAAGACGGTTGCGCCAGGCGGTCAGAACGTCGCTGCGCGTAATCAGACCGAGAAAACGGTCGTTGTCATTAATCACGGCCACAAGACCGCGGTCGAAGATGGCGTTCAGGGCGCTTTCCGGGGCGTGTTTATCAAGAAACTCCACCTGACGCGTCATGGCTGCCGTCACCGGAAGCGCGAAGCGGTCGCCGTCGCCGCCGATGTGCCGCAGGAGATCCCACTCGTCGATAATGCCCACCACCTTGCCGTTCTCCAGCACCGGCAGCTGGGAGATGTCATACAGGCGCATGCGTGCCAGTACGGTGGAAAGCGTGTCGTCCGGGGCGGCGGTAACGGTGGCGCCTTCATCGTGGCGCAGGGCGATATAGTCGGAGAGATCGCCGGCCTGAGGGCGCGTGATGAGCCCTTGCTGACGCATCCAGTCATCGTTGAACATCTTCGAGAGATACTTATTGCCGCTGTCGCAGGCGAAGGTCACCACGCGCTTCGGCGCGGTCTGCGCCTGGCAATACTTCAGCGCGGCCGCCAGCAGCGTGCCGCTGGAGGAGCCCGCCAGAATGCCTTCCGTTTTCAGCAGATCGCGCGCGGTGGTGAAGGCCTCGCGGTCGGTAATGCGCCAGGCGCGATTCACCCCTTCAATGTGGGCCAGCGGCGGAATAAAGTCTTCGCCAATCCCCTCAACCAGCCAGGAGCCCGCGTCGTGATAGCGTCCGGTTTCCACCTGGTCGGCCAGAACCGATCCTGCCGGGTCTGCCAGGACAAACTCCGTGTGCGGAGAGTGCTCGGCGAACCACGCCTGCAGGCCGCCCAGCGTACCGCCTGAGCCGACGCCCACCACGATGGCGTCGATCCGCCCGTCAAGCTGCTCGTACAGTTCCGGTGCCGTGGTGGTGCGGTGCGCAAGCGGGTTGGCCTCATTATTGAACTGGTCGATGTAAAACGCGCCGGGCAGCTCGTTGGCCAGGCGCTGGGCGTAATCCTGGTAATAGGCGGGGTGGCCCTTGTTAACGTCGGAGCGGGTCAGCACCACCTGGGCACCCAGCGCGCGCAGGTGGAAAATCTTCTCGCGGCTCATTTTGTCCGGCACCACCAGGATCAGCGAGTAGCCTTTCTGGGCGGCAATCAGGGCCAGGCCGAGACCGGTATTCCCCGCCGTCGCCTCAATAATCGTGCCGCCCGGCTGCAGCTGGCCGGTACGCTCCGCTTCGTTAATCATCGACAGCGCAACGCGATCCTTAATAGAGCCGCCCGGATTCTGGTTTTCCAGCTTCAGGAACAGCGAGCAGGGGCCGGTATCAAGCTTGTGCAGCTGGATAAGCGGGGTACGGCCAATCAGTTCGGTGACGGAGTGGTAAATCGTCATGATGTTTTCCTTTCTGGATGTCATGACGGGATGATAGAGCGGCGAAATTTTCGCAATAAAGAACCATTCACTGCTCTTTAGAACAGAAAAGAATATAAATGCCATTTTTGGATGTCAGGACAGCAAGACGTAAAGTTGTCTGGATGTGAGGATGGCTATACCGGCATGAAATGCTGCAAAAATGAGCGTTTTTCGCGGGCATCTGCCAGCAGATATGCATCCGGCAGATAATCATTGCTGAAATTGGTCTAAATGCTTCCCACCCTGTAAATCCGCTGTTTATTTCCGAAAGTTATAACAAATTCTTTTTTGTTCATTTGAAAGCTGATAACGCCTGTTTACTATCGTTTGGACATCCATACTGCTAAACAGCCATGCGCGAAACGGATAAAGAATAAGAATGATCGTACTCAGGAATATTTCGAAGGTTTTTGACAACGGAAAGGTCGCGCTGACTGCCGTTGATAACGTCAATTTGACGATAGAACAGGGACAGATTTACGGAATTATCGGCTACAGCGGAGCCGGGAAAAGCACGCTGATTCGTCTGCTGAACGGCCTGGAAAAACCCAGCGCCGGAAGCGTCACCATTAACGGACAGGATATCTCTGCGGCAAAGGGTGAAGCGCTGCGCCAGGCGCGCCTGAAAATCAGCATGGTGTTCCAGCACTTCAACCTGCTGTGGTCGCGCACGGTGAGCGAGAATATCGCTTTCTCGATGCAAATCGCCGGTGTACCAAAAGCCAACATCAAGGCGCGCGTCGCCGAGCTGGTGGATCTGGTTGGCCTGAAGGGGCGCGAGAATGCCTACCCGTCCCAGCTGAGCGGCGGACAAAAGCAGCGCGTCGGCATTGCGCGCGCTTTGGCTAACAGCCCTGACGTGCTGCTCTGCGATGAAGCCACCTCCGCGCTCGACCCGCAGACCACCGATCAGATCCTCGATCTGCTGCTGGATATTAACCGCCGCTTCAGGCTGACCATCGTGCTGATCACCCACGAGATGCACGTGGTGCGCAAAATCTGCGACCGCGTGGCGGTGATGGAGAACGGTAAAGTGGTGGAAGAGGGTGACGTACTGAGCGTTTTTACCCATTCGCAGCAGCCGATTACGCAGCAGTTTGTCCGCCAGGTGAGCCAGTACGCCGAGGAGGAAACCTTCAATACCGAACTGGCAAACGATCTGGAAGGCACGGTCATCAGGCTGACCTTTACCGGGCACAGCACCCATAAGCCGATCGTGGGTGAACTGACCCTGCGCTACGGCCTGCCGTTTAATATCCTGCACGGGAAAATGACGCAAACCGCCCACGGGGTGTTTGGTCAGCTCTGGGTGCATGTCGTGGCATCCGATGAACAACTGAACAATATCCTCGCCGACCTGCAGCACAGCGATATTGAAGGCGAGGTGATTAAACATGGCTGAGAATCTCTTTCCGCATCTCAAGTGGGATCAGCTCTGGGCGGCGACGCTGGAGACGCTGTACATGACCGCGCTGTCCGGCGTGGCGACGTTTGTGCTGGGCATCGTGCTGGGGCTGGCGCTGTTTTTAACCGCGCGCGGCGGGCTGTTCCACAACCGCACGGTCTACAGCGTGATTTCGATTGTGGTGAACGTGTTCCGCTCTATTCCGTTCATCATTTTGATTGTCCTGCTGATTCCGTTCACCAAGACCGTCGTCGGCACCATTCTTGGCGCCAACGCGGCGCTGCCGGCGCTGATTGTGGGCGCCGCACCGTTCTACGCACGCCTGGTGGAGATCGCCCTGCGTGAAGTGGATAAAGGCGTCATCGAAGCAACGCGCTCGATGGGCGCACGACTGAGCACGTTAGTGTTTCGGGTTTTACTGCCGGAATCATCACCCGCACTGGTATCGGGTATTACGGTGACGCTCATTGCGCTGGTGAGCTACAGCGCAATGGCGGGGGTGATTGGCGCCGGCGGTTTGGGAAATCTGGCTTATCTGGAAGGATTCCAGCGCAACCATGGTGACGTCACGCTGGTGGCAACGGTGACCATTCTGATCATCGTTTTCATTATCCAGTTCTGCGGCGATGTCATTACTTCACTGTTAGATAAACGCTAATAAATACACACAGGAACCACATCATGAAAAAAACACTGACACTGATCGCCGCCGCAACCCTGAGCGCCCTGAGCTTCGCCTCCTGGGCCGACACCCTGACCGTGGGCGCATCCAACACGCCGCACGCCGAAATTCTGGAGCAGGCTAAGCCGATTCTGGCGAAGCAGGGTATCGACCTGGAGATTAAACCGTTCCAGGACTACATTCTGCCGAACACCGCGCTGGCGGGTCATGACATCGACGCGAACTATTTCCAGCACATTCCTTACCTGAACAGCGTGCTTAAGGATCATGCGGGCGATAAAGACTACGATTTCGTCAGTGCGGGCGCGATCCACATTGAGCCAATCGGCATCTACTCCAAAAAATACAAGTCGCTGAAAGACCTGCCGGAAGGCGGCAAGATCATCATGCGTGACGCGGTTTCTGAAGAGGGGCGTATTCTCTCCATCTTCGAGAAAGAGGGCGTGATCAAGCTGAAGCCGGGCATCGATAAAGTGACCGCGCGCATCAGCGACATCGTTGAGAACCCGAAAAAGCTGAAGTTCACGCCGAACGTGGAAGCCTCTCTGCTGCCGCAGATGTACAACAACAACGAAGGCGATGCGGTGGTGATTAACGCCAACTACGCGATTGACGCCGGTCTGGATCCGGTTCACGACCCGATTGCGGTAGAGAGCGGTGAAAACAACCCGTACGCCAACATCATTACCGTGCATCGCGGTGACGAGAAGAAGAAAGATATCGTTGCGCTGGTGAACGTGCTGCACTCGAAAGAGATTCAGGACTGGATCCGCACCAAGTACAAAGGCGCGGTCATCCCAGTAAACAACTAATTTACTGATTTTACAGATGAAGCCCGGCGAGTCTCTCGCCGGGCTTCTTTTTTGTATCCGGCAGGAGAATCATTTAAGCTCAACGTTTAACAGGCAATGGAGTGATGACGATGGGTAACGTGACCAAAGATGAAGCGCTGTATCAGGAGATGTGCCGGGTAGTCGGGAAGGTGGTGCTTGAGATGCGTGATTTAGGGCAGGAGCCAAAGCATATTGTCATTGCCGGAGTCCTGCGTACCGCGCTGGCGAACCAGCGCGTTAAGCGCAGTGAACTGACAACCGAAGCGATGGAAACGGTGGTTAAAGCGCTGGCCGGGTAATGCGCCAGCGTTTCGCAAGCTGCTCGAGAGAGCAGCAGAGCAGGTAGTAGACCACGCCCGTAAAGATAAAAATGGCCGCCGGGTAGATTTGCACCCGGTTGTTGACCTGTCCCGCCACCGTGGTCAGTTCCGGTACGTTCACGATAAACGCCAGCGACGTATCCTTCAGCAGGCTGATAAAAATCCCCACCAGCGACGGCAGAATATTCCTCAGCGCCTGCGGCAGCAGCACGCGCAGGAGGGTTTGCTGCGTGCTGAATCCCTGAGACAGTGCGGCCTCGTACTGTCCGGACGGTAGCGCGTTAAGCCCGGCCAGCACCGAGTGCATCACCGTTGCCGCGGTAAACCAGGCCAGGGCCAGCGTGACGGTCAGCGCTCCCGGCAGATCGCCCCCGGTCATAAGCGGCAGCAGATACCACATCCAGAAAATTACGAAGATGAGCGGGATACCGCGAATCAGCTCTGCCCACAAAAAGAGGGCCTTTCGCACGAGCCCGGTAAAGCGCCAGGCCAGACACGCGAGCACTATCCCACCGGGCAGAGCGATGACGGCGGCCCCGGCCGCCATCATCAACGATAGCAATACGCCCCCCGGTTCACCCGTCGCCGCGCGTCCCCACAGCAGATAGTCGAGGTTATCGGTGATGACGTTAAGTCCGGCAATCATGTTTTTCACTCCCTGTGGTGGCGACGCCTGGGCGTTTACGTTTCGCGTCAGGCCCGATGCGAACCAGCACCATCCCCATGACCAGGCCGGTCAGCAGATAGAGTGCGGTTCCGAGGGTAAACGCCTCCAGCGCGTGCGCGTTATAGCTCTCGATCTGCCTGACCTGATAGGTCAGCTCGGCAAAGCCAATCCCGCTCGCGAGCGAGGAGAGCTTCATCAGATTTAGGTACTGGCCCACGACCGGCTGCCAGGCGTTGGCCAGGCCCTGCGGCAGAAGGATGTAACGAAACAGACGCCACGCGGAGAATCCCTGCGCGAGCGCTGCCTCCCGCTGTCCGGCAGGCACGGAACGTAACCCCGCCTCCACCTCTTCGATTAAAAACGCCGAGGTAAAGACCCCCAGCCCCCAGGCAGAACATAAAAATTCGGGCGTAAACCACCAGACGTCGCCGGGCAGAATTGACCAGCCGTGATCCGCGTTCACCGCGTCGCGGAACGCCTGCGGTAATCCGTTCCAGGCGGCAAAATACCAGAACAGCAGCTGCACCAGCAGCGGCGTATTGCGAAACAGCGACACCCAGCTGCTGACGACCGCGTTCCCGGGGCGTCCGCCGGAAAGGCGCAGGAGCATAAAGAGCAGTGCGAGCAGGCTGGCCAGCAGCATCCCGGCAAGCGTGACCCACAGGGTGGTGAGGAATCCGGAGAGTATCCACTGCAGAGGCTGTCCGGTCAGTACCCCTTGCCAGTCGAGCGCGGGCATTACAGATGCTCCTGATGCAGCGGGTTGAGCACCTTTTGCAGGAACCGCTGCGCGCGCGGATGCGACGGCTGGCTGAAAAATTGTGCCGGCGGCGCGGTTTCCAGAATTTGCCCGCCGTCGATAAAGACAATCCGGTCGGCAATTTCCCGGGCAAACTGCATCTCGTGGGTCACCACGATCATCGTGATCCCACTGTGGGCGAGGGCTTTCATCACGTACAGCACTTCACCAATCATCTCCGGATCCAGCGCGGAGGTGGGTTCATCGAACAGAATGATTTGCGGTGATGAGGCCAGGGCGCGGGCAATCGCGACGCGCTGCTGCTGTCCACCGGAAAGCTCTGCCGGGAAATGGTGGGCTTTTTCCAGCATCCCGACCTTCTCCAGCAGGGCCAGCGCGCGCTCCTGGGCAGGCTGCGGCTTCCAGCCGTGAACGTGCTCCAGCGCCAGGGTAATGTTCTGGCTGGCGGTGAGGTGGGCGTAAAGATTGAACTGCTGGAACACAAACCCCACGCGGCTGCGCAGCTGGCGCAGCCCGGTACCGGAGAGCTTTGCGGTAGGCTTGTTGTCGACCAGAATCTCTCCGCCGCTCAGGGTTTCAAGCTGGTTGATAAGACGAATCAGGGTGGATTTACCGGAACCCGAAGGGCCGAGGATGGCGACCACTTCACCGGGCGTGATGGTGAGGTTAATGTCGTTTAAAACCTGATGGTCACCGTAGCGTTTGTCCACATGACGAAACTCGACGCTGGCCTGTTCCAGATGTGAAAAATCCGCGGCACCGGCCGCGGAGGGTGAAAATAAACCTGAGAGCATAATTATCTGGCTTCTATTTTAAAGGCGCGAGGCTGTGGGGAAGGCGTGTTTGGGCCAAACCAGACATCGTAGATTTTTGCTGCCTGACCGTTCTTCTCGAGATTAATCAGCTCGTCGTTAACGGCCTTCAGCAGCGCCGTTTCACCTTTCTTCACCCCAACGCCAATCTCTTCTTTGCTGAGCAGATCGGGCAGGATTTTAAAGTTCGCTTTATCCGGCGCCTGCGCCAGCAGACCGGCCAGAATGGTGCTGTCCTGGGTGATGGCCTGTACGTTACCGTTGCGCAGCGCCGTCAGCGCCAGCGGAATATCGTCATACGAGAGCACGCGTGACTGCGGGAAACGCTGGTGCAGCGCCTGCTCGCCCGTCGTTCCTTTGACCGCGCCAATACGCGCCCGGCTGTAGTCATCAAGCTTGTCCGGTGATTTAGCCGGCACCAGGAACTGCTGGCCGGTGACAAAGTAAGGCGTCGAGAAATCAATCACCTGTGCGCGTTCCGGGGTGATGGTTATATCCGCCACGATCAGATCGGCTTTTCCGGACTGCAGCAGCGGAATACGGTTAGCCGGATTGGTGGCAACCAGTTCAAGCTTCACGCCGAGCGATTTTGCCAGCGCTTTGGCGAAGTCCACGTCATAACCCACGATCTCGTGCGTTTTGGCATCAATAGAGCCAAACGGCGGGTTGGCGTCAAACGTGGCCACTTTCACCACCCCTGCGGCCTTAATATCCGCCAGCTGATCGGCCTGTGCCTGCGCTGAAAGCAGGCTCCCCGCCGCCAGTAATCCCAGAACCAGTGTCCGTTTGGTAAACCCTTTCATATTTGCTGCCATAGTCATTCGCCATCCCGTTGTTTTTGTTTTACCCCGCTACGCTCCCATAAGCGAAAGCTATCGCCAAATAAGAAATCGTTCTTTGCTATGAGCAAAAAAGCATTAGTGAACAACGTGTTAATGAAGAGTGAAAAGAGCGGGATGCTATTTGCAGATCCTGCACATCAACAGTGGATTTTGGTATTTCCCCCGCGCGGCATTTGAGTGCTTAACTGAGATCAGACACGGCGAGAGAGGGTAAGATGATGAAAAAATGGATCAGCACGTTACGGCGGTTTTTTGCGACCCGACCAGTGAATGCGGAGAACAGCGCGCAACGTGTTCTTGAGCCAATCCTGCCTGTCGCCAGCCTGTATGGCGTCGACGTTGCCAACATTGACCCGGAGTGGTTCCATGATAAAACGTCACGCTGAACTGCGCCGCACGCGCGAAACGTACTGGAACGAGGTGTGCGTGACGTTTAACGAGTGAAATAAAAAAGCACCGGTTTCCCGGTGCTTTTTTATTAGATTTTGCAGGCGTCGCCGCAGTCGTCGTCGGCGACAATCGCCTGCGCTTTTTTGTCTGCATCATCCAGACGTTCGGCATTACGCTCTTCGGCTTCATCCAGACCGTTAAAGACTAAGTTATCGAGATCAATTTCCATGTGGCACCTGCTCTGTTCAGTTTTTGATACTGGCACAGTATAGGGCAAAAAAAGCCAGCAATGTACCTCGCAGCACATAAGGATAATCCCTGCCATACTCAGTGCTTTATCGCTGAGGAGAGCACATGATTACACTCTGTAAAACCTGCGGAACCGCCTACGATGCCCGCCCGGACAGATGCCCGATTTGCGAGGATGAGCGTCAGTACGTGCCCGCCACGGGCCAGGCGTGGACCGATTTCGACACCGTCACCACCACGCATACCAACAAATGGCAGCAGCTGGAGCCGCGGCTGTTTGGGATCAAAACGGTCCCCGCGTTTGCGATCAACCAGCGGGCGCTGCTCCTGCACACGCCCCACGGCAATATCCTCTGGGACTGCATCGCCAACCTCGACCCCGCAACCAAAACGCTCATTACCGCCCTCGGCGGCATCAGCGCGATTGCTATTTCACATCCGCACTATTACACCACGATGCAGGAGTGGGCTGCGGCGTTTGATGCGCCGGTTTACCTGCACGCCAGCGACAGAGAGTGGGTCATGCGCGACAGCCCGGCCATTCATTTCTGGGAGGGGGATGCGCTGGAGATTTTCCCGTCGGTCACCTTGCTGCGTCTGGGCGGGCATTTTGCCGGTGGAACGGTGCTGCACTGGCAGGAGGGGGATGGGGTATTGCTGGTGGGCGATATTCTGCAGGTCACGCCGGGTAAAGACGCCGTCTCGTTTATGTGGAGCTACCCGAATTATCTTCCGCTGCCGGCCCGCGCCGTGGCGTCGGTGGTGAATCATCTCGAAGGCAAAACCTTCGAACGTCTTTACGGCGCGTTTGAAGGGCAGAACATCCCGGCCTTCGCGGACGAGATTGTTCAGCGGTCGGGCCAGAAATATATTGCTTGTCTGAAGTAAACCACGATGGGTAAACTTTACGAGTGTGATCTCGATCATGCCTAAACTAAAACAGATAAAAGAGACATTGCTATGCAACATATCATTGAAGGTTTTCTCAGCTTTCAAAAAGAGATTTTCCCGCAACGTAAAGAACTCTTCCGCAGTTTAGCGTCCAGCCAGAATCCCAAAGCGCTGTTCATCTCATGCTCCGACAGCCGTCTGGTTCCGGAACTGGTCACCCAGCAAGAGCCAGGACAACTCTTTGTCATTCGTAATGCTGGCAACATCGTGCCGCCGTTCGGGCCGGAGCCTGGCGGCGTGTCTGCCACTATCGAATACGCCGTGGTGGCGCTGGGCGTCACGGATATCGTGATTTGCGGTCACTCCAACTGTGGCGCGATGAAGGCGATTGCCGATAACGCGAACCTGGAGCCGATGCCTGCTGTGTCACACTGGCTGCGCTATTCTGACGCGGCGAAAGCCGTGGTTGAGAAGAAAACCTGGGATAAGCCGATCGATAAAGTCAATGCGATGGTGCAGGAGAACGTGTTTGCGCAGCTGAGCAACATTAAGACCCACCCGTCCGTCGCGGTGGGCCTGCGTAATAACTCCATCCGACTGCACGGCTGGGTGTACGACATTGAAAGCGGCAAAATTCTTGCCCTGGATAAAGAGACGAAAACCTTCGTTTCGCTGTCTGAAAACCCGGAAGTCTTCTTCGAGTAATCCGCGACAGCAGGGCATGGAAGCCCTGTCAGTTCTCGATATACGGTAATCTGCGCCGCGATCCCGACGCGGGTTTTTCCGCCGCCTTCGCCATTGCTTGTGCAATCTCTGCACACTCCGCCAGCCCCTGAACGAAGGGACGATCGTGCATCAGCCACGGTATCGCGCCGAAGGCAATGCGCCCGCGAACGGCGTCAGGCGCTTTTAAGGTGTAATCCTCACCGACGTCCGGTATCTCTTCGCCCGTGGCTTCCAGCTGTTTGCGCAGCGTCGGAAAGGGCAGATCTTTCGTTTTGAGCGGTTTCTGCCCGCGCGCATCAATAAACACGTCGAAACGGTAAACGGTCTCTTGTGTGGTGATTACCGTTCGATCGCTGCCAATATCCAGCGCGTAATCGTCACCGAGCGTCGCCACGCTAATGATGCCGGCTTCGCGAAGCGCGAGCAGCCTGCGGATAGACTGCGGAGGAATGGCTGCATAGTTGTCGATGAATACGCGGGCGAGGCCTTGCTTAAAGCGCTCTCTGTCCCGTTCGTTGAGGTGGGGAACAATCTCCTGAACCACCTCATGCAGCCGAAGCACGGTATAGCGCCAGGCTACGGTGCGCCGCTCGCGTTTGTTCCGCTCCACCTCGTTGAGATTTTCTTCCGCCCAGGTGAAGGGGCCGTGCCGTTTACGATCCTCAAACCAGGCCTCACGAATGCTGTCCGCATTCTGCTTATGCAGGGATATTTTCTCACACCACGTCGGGTCAGCGAGCTGAAGCTCTTTCACCATCAGGGTAAATATGCGGTCGAGCAGGCCATTCGATCCTTTGGCGATCTCGTTTTCAACCACAAATTCGGTTAAGACCGTCAGCGGTTCATAAGGAATAGGGCAGTAAAAATCGGCTTCCGGCAGAATACCCGTTCGGGACATCAGGACAATCTTCAACGCGTCGCTGCCTTTATCCAGCACGAACTCATCGTCACGAAATTCACCGTGCTGCATCACTACCGCCATGGCCGCGTCGAGACCGCTTAACGATGTCCCCATAATACCGACGCGGCAGGGAGGGATACTGGCGTCCATCAGACCGGACCACGGGCTTGGGAAGAACGCGCGCGTGGATTCGTCCTCGTCTGGCCAGACGTGGCCGGTGGCGATAACCGCAAGGTCGAAGCGTTCAGGAAAGGCGCTGTCGTTGACGGAAAGCGTAACGCCGGTTGTCGCGGGAATGATGTCAGTGACCTTCGCAGATTCATGGACATCAACCTGAAACCCCAGCTTTCTGGCCTCTTTCACGATTGAACGAAAGCTGTCGCGAAAATACTCGCCCAGCAGAAGCCGGGGCAGGAACTGCCGGTCATGCAGGCGGGTTGTATCGACCTTAAAGCGCGCCATATGAGCTTCGCTCTGATCCTTCAGCCAGTCGAGGTAGGTCATAAAAATGGGCGGGATTTCAATGCTCGCAATGTTCGCCAGCATCAGCCGGGAATTATCGTCGTCGTTATAGGGCATACCCACGCCAGCGTCTTCGGATTGTTCAAAGATGGAAACTGAGAGCGGCTTGCTGTTTTTAAGGAGATGATAAAAAGTATAAATCCCTGTGGGGCCGGAGCCAATAATCGCGATTTTCTTCATCGACGTTCTTCCTGTTTTTTTTCCATAAGAAAAGCGTAGCAGGAGAACAATGATGAAAATAAGGGATTAGGAAAATTCAGGATATCAGAAGAGGATTTGCACCATTTCAGGACTGAAATGGTGCGTCCGAGTGGACTCGAACCACCGACCCCCACCATGTCAAGGTGGTGCTCTAACCAACTGAGCTACGGACGCAGAATGGTGCGTTCAATTGGACTCGAACCAACGACCCCCACCATGTCAAGGTGGTGCTCTAACCAACTGAGCTATGAACGCAACGTGTTGTCGGCGACAACGGGGACGAATATTAGCGGCACAGCACCGAGGTGGCAAGAGGGAAAATGCATTTTTCTCTCTGATTTCACGCGATTGCTTCATTACCGCGCAAAGTGAAGAGAAAGTAGCCGCCGGGCGGCGGCTACCGCGTCGTTAACGTGCCGCGCGTTGCAAAATGACCGTTGATGGCTGGCGCTGCAGGAAGCGCATTCGCATCATCATCATAATCGCCGCCGACGTCAGGCCGATGATAAAGCCCATCCAGAACCCTGCCGGACCCATGCGATCCACCACAAGATCGGTAAGCGCCAGGATATAGCCACACGGCAGACCCAGCACCCAGTAGGCGATGAAGGTGATAAAGAAGATGGAGCGCGTGTCTTTATATCCGCGCAGCACGCCGCTGCCAATCACCTGGATGGAGTCAGAGATCTGGTAAATTGCGGCCAGCAGCATCAGGTGCGATGCCAGCGTGACCACTTCCGGGTTGTCGTTATAGAGCAGGGCAATCTGCTCGCGTAATGCAACGGTAAAGAGCGCCGTACAGACAGCCATGCAGACGCCGACGCCCAGCCCGGTCCGGGCGGCCGTTTGCGCATCCAGCGTTGAGCCCTGGCCCAGGCGGAAGCCGACGCGAATCGTGACCGCCGCCGCCAGCGACATCGGCAGGACGAACATCAGGGAGCTGAAGTTCAGCGCAATCTGGTGCCCGGCCACGTTCACGATGCCCAGCGGGGAGACCAGCAGGGCGACCACGGCAAACAGGGTCACCTCAAAGAACAGCGCGAGGGCGATCGGCAACCCTAACTGCACCAGACGCGTCATGATGTTCCAGTCCGGCGTGCTAAATTTTTTCTCGTTGCGAATATCGCGCATGGAACGGGCGCGTTTTACAAAGGCGATCATGGAGAAGAACATCACCCAGTAAACGGCTGCTGTCGCCACGCCGCAGCCGACGCCGCCGAGCTCCGGCATCCCGAAATGACCGTAAATAAAGACATAGTTCACCGGAATGTTGACCAGCAAACCGATAAAGCCCATCACCATTCCGGGCTTGGTTTTCGCCAGGCCTTCACACTGGTTACGCGCCACCTGGAAAAAGAGGTAGCCGGGCGCACCCCAGAGCAGGGCGCGCAGATAGCCCACGGCTTTATCAGCCAGTGCCGGGTCAATGTTATGCATAGCGCGAATGATGTGGCCCGCGTTCCAGAGCACGACCATGATCAGCACGGAAACAAACCCTGCCAGCCAGAAACCCTGACGGACCTGATGGGCAATGCGCTCGCGACGACCCGAGCCATTGAGCTGAGCGATAACCGGCGTGAGCGCGAGCAGCAGACCGTGGCCGAACAGGATGGCCGGAAGCCAGATTGACGTGCCGATAGCCACGGCCGCCATATCGGTGGCGCTGTAGCCACCTGCCATTACCGTATCCACAAATCCCATTGCGGTCTGGGCCACTTGCGCGACGATCACTGGTATAGCCAGTGCCAATAGCTGGCGCGCTTCATTCATGTACTTCTGCACGTGAACACCTTTATTTTGTTGTTATTTGAGAGACTAAAAAAGCCGCCGAAACGGGCAGCAAGAAGAAAATGCAGGGGGGTGCCAGCTATTGTAGCGGGCTTTAGCTATTTATCTAGTGAAAAAATCGCCAGAAAATGCGCTCCGCTGGCAACCTCTTTTTCCAACTGTTATTGTGGTGGGATTAAACGGTGTCACCACCGTCCGGAAAAAACAGGAGTTGTAAGCATGTTTACTGGTATTGTGCAGGGCACCGCCAAAGTGGTGTCCATTGATGAAAAACCTAATTTCCGTACTCATGTTGTTGAGCTGCCGGAATATATGCTTGAGGGCATTGAAACAGGCGCGTCGATTGCCCATAACGGCTGCTGCCTGACCGTTACCGAAATTAACGGCAACCAGATTAGCTTTGATTTAATGAAAGAGACGCTGCGCATCACCAACCTTGGCGAGCTGGCGGTGGGAGATACCGTCAACGTTGAGCGGGCGGCGAAGTTCAGCGATGAGATTGGCGGCCACCTGATGTCCGGGCACATCATGACCACCGCTGAAGTGGCAAAAATCGTGACCTCGGAAAATAACCGTCAAATCTGGTTTAAAATGCAGGATCCTTCATTAATGAAATACATCCTCTATAAAGGATTTATTGGCATTGACGGGATTAGCCTGACGGTGGGTGAAGTAACGCCAACGCGTTTTTGCGTGCATTTAATTCCTGAAACGCTGCAGCGCACCACGCTGGGCGCCAAAAAACTGGGGCATCGCGTGAATATTGAAATCGATCCGCAAACCCAGGCGGTAGTGGATACGGTTGAGCGCGTGCTGGCAGCAAAAGAAGCGGCGATAATAAAGACCGCCACAGAAGAAGAATAAAAAATAACCCCGGGCATCCGGGGTTATTTTTTTAGCGTGCGACACGTAATCCGTGTTCAATCCCACGGCTGAATACCACCTGCCAGAGCTGAATATCCCGTGCGCGAAACGCCCCCGCGCAGGCATTCAGATAATAGCTAAACATCCGCCTGAATCGTTCAGAATAGTTGTCCGCAATCTCAGGCCAGGTTTCCTGAAAACGCGCATGCCAGGCCATCAACGTGGTGTCGTAATCCGCGCCAAAGTTATGCCAGTCTTCCATCACGAAATGGGGTTCACTGGCGTTGGCAATCTGGCGGACGGACGGTAAACAGCCATTCGGAAAGATGTATTTGTTGATCCACGGGTCGACGTTATTGTCGGTCCGCTTAGAGCCGATGGTGTGCAGCAGGAAGATACCGTCCGGTTTCAGATTCCGATCCACCACCTCAAAATAGGTAGCGTAGTTTTTCGGCCCGACGTGCTCGAACATGCCGACGGAAACGATCCGGTCAAACTGTTCGTTAAGATCACGGTAATCCTGCAGCCGGATATCCACATCGAGGCCCTGGCAGCGTTCCCGCGCCATTTTTTGCTGTTCCGCTGAAATCGTGACGCCGACGACGCTGACGCCATAGTGCTTCGCCATAAAATACGCCAGCCCACCCCAGCCGCAGCCGATATCCAGCACGCGCATTCCGGGCTGGAGCTGCAGCTTCTCGCTAATCAGACGCAGCTTGGCCTGCTGGGCCTCTTCAAGCGTCGACGCCTCTTTCCAGTAGGCGCAGGAGTACTGCATGAAAGGGTCCAGCATACGGCTGAACAGGTCGTTGCCAAGATCGTAGTGTTCTTTACCAACGATCCACGCGCGTTTTTTACTTTGCAGATTGAACAGTCGGGCAGAGGCGACGCGCAGGGTGTCTTTCAGATTGCGAGGGAGTTGATTTTCAAGACCGGCACGCAGCACGCTGGCGAAAAAGGTATCCAGACGTTCGCACTCCCACCAGCCGTCCATGTAGCTTTCTCCCAGGCCTAACGATCCCTCTCGCAGCACGCGTTTAAAAAAGTCGGGATGTTTAACCTGAGGATCGGATGGCGATGATCCATTGATAGTGATGCCTGCTCGACCTAACAGTTCACTGACGATCCGGGACCAGTTATCGTCCGGAACGCTGACTTCTTCTATACACGATGAACTCATAGCTTCTCCATCACCCTACTGTGATCAGAACCTTAAAACAGCGTAGACGCTTTTTTTGGTTTGTGAGAAATCTCACGGTAAATACCGCGAGGCTAATATCCGACGTAGAACAGAGGAAGGGAGATAACCCTTGCCGAAATGCCTTCCATGGTAAAACGGGAGCACTCCGGCTCCCGTTAACACTTAATATTTATCGTATTTAATCGAACCAAATTTAGTATAGGCCTCAAAATTTGGTGATTCAATAGAAAATTCTTAGCAACCTAATCACTGAAAATTAACATGATTTCTGGCGCAATCAGGCATGTGACGTTTCAACCTGAGCACTCTTTTCCTGCGCACGCTGCGCGGAGGCCTGCATGCGATAGCCCAACACCGCCAGCGCAACGGTCACCAGCATCACGCTGGTGGTGGTCAGGAGCGGCGTGGCAATCAGCGCCGATACAACCAGGCTTGCCAGGAAGCACAGCCCCAGCTGCAGGGTATTCTGCAGCGCGGCGGCGCGGCCTGTTGCCTGCGGGAAGGGACGCAGCGCCTGGGCTACAACGATAGGGTAAATCGCCCCGTTCGCGACGGCCATCACGCAGAAGGGGATCAAAATTTCGGCCAGACCGGCACCCGGAATAAAGCCAACGGCCCAGGTCCCGATAACGCTCAGCGCATACAGCACCAGCAGCCACGGCAGCATCTGCTGACCTTCCCACTTTTGCAGCGCCGCGCGACAGCCGTACCCGCCTACCAGGAATGCGATGGTCTGCGGAACATAGCTCAGGCCGATGGCTGCCGGGCTGTAACCCATATCGTGCAGAATGAACGGCGAGCCGGTGAGCCACGCGAAGAAGCTTGCCGAGCAGGCTGCATAGATCAGGACATTCCCGCGATAGGCTTTGGCGCTGAGCAGGGAAGTGAAGGTAATCGGCTTCGCGTCTGCATGTGCTTCTTTTTTATGCGCTGGCTTAAGGGCGAACGCCGGCAGCATCAATACCAGGGTAATGGCAAACAGCGTGGCGAAAATGGCCTGCCAGTCGAAATGCGCGAGGATCCAGCTGCCCAGCAGGGGAGCGAGGGCAGGTGAGAGGCCCACCAGCGGCATAATGGTAGCGAAAATACGGTTTGTGCGGTTAGCCGGATAGTAGTCGGTGACCAGCGCCTGCCAGGTCACTGCCGCGGCACAGACGCCCACGGCCTGAATAAAACGCAGCACCAGCAGCCAGGTGGCATCGCGTACCCATAACATCCCCAGGCAGCCCACGGCAAAAATGGCCAGGCCCAGCAACAGCACCGGTTTACGACCAAAGCGATCCGAGAGCGGTCCCCAGAGCAGCTGTGCGAAGGCAAAGCCGGCGAGGAATAAGCTCAGGCTGGCGCTGATGGCGGCAGCCGGGGTTTGCAAATCTTCCTGCATGGCGGCAAACGCCGGCAGGTACATATCGGTGGCCAAAAAGCCCAGCACGCTTAAGCCGCCGAGCCAGGCTAAAAAACCGTTCCTGGGTTGCATTATTTTATTCTCCTGAGGAGGCAGGTATACATTGGCGCTGAGTGTAGGGAGTGCAAAGCCGCTTGTGAAACGCTAATATTTGGCGGGTGCATTCAAAAAATTTGCAGGCAGAAAATGTGGTCAGATTATTCTCTTGAAGTGGTCGATGCTGTTGCACGTAACGGCAGCTTCAGCGGTGCGGCGCAGGAGCTGCACCGCGTCCCTTCGGCAATAAGCTACACGGTGCGCCAACTGGAGGAGTGGCTGGCGGTTCCGCTGTTTGAACGGCGGCATCGTGATGTGGAATTAACGCCCGCAGGCGCGTGGTTTTTGAAGGAAGGGCGTTCTGTTATCAAAAAAATGCAGATCACCCGCGAACAGTGTCAGCAGATCGCTAACGGCTGGCGGGGGCATCTTTCCATCGCGGTGGATAACATCGTTAAGCCGGAACGCACCCGGCAGATGATCGTCGATTTCTACCGTCATTTCTCTGACGTCGAGCTGCGGGTCTCGCAGGAGGTGTTCAACGGCGTCTGGGATGCGCTGGCGGACGGCAGGGCAGAGATGGCGATTGGGGCTACGCAGGCGATCCCGGTCGGGGGACGTTACGCTTTTCGCGATATGGGGATGCTGAGCTGGAAATGCGTGGTGGCAAGCGACCATCCGCTGGCGGCGATGGAAGGGCCGCTCAGCGATGACACGCTGCGCAACTGGCCGTCGCTGGTGCTGGAGGATACGTCCCGTTCATTGCCCAAGCGTATCACCTGGCTTCTGGACAACCAGCGGCGGGTGGTGGCCCCTGACTGGGAATCGTCGGCGACGTGCCTCAGCGCCGGGCTGTGCGTCGCGATGGTGCCCGTTCATTTCGCGCGTCCGCGCATCGATACCGGAGAGTGGGTTGAGCTGACGCTGGAGAATCCGTTCCCGGATGCGGCCTGCTGCCTCACATGGCAGCAAAATGACGTCTCGCCTGCGATGGCCTGGCTGCTGGATTATCTGGGAGACAGCGAAACGCTGAACCGGGAATGGTTACGGGAGCCAGCATAGCTGGCCCCGTAAAGCGATTAACGACGGTAGTCGCGGAACGGACCGTCCGCAACGGAACGGCGTTCGATAAGACGCGGGTGAACTTCAATAGACTGCGACTCTTCGCGTTTGTTGACGATCCTGTCCATCAGCATGTTGAAGGCCGTTTCGCCCAGCGAATCTTTCGGCTGGTGAATGGTGGTCAGCGCCGGGGTGAAGAAACGCGCGTTACGCACGTTGTCATACCCGATCACGGAAATATCCTGCGGTACGCGCAGGCCCAGCTCGTCGGCAGCGCATAGCGCGCCCATGGCCATAATGTCGCCCCCGCAGAACACGGCGGTCGGACGGTGCGGCTGGGAGACGATCTGCTGCATCGCGCGGTAGCCCGATTCCGGCTCAAAGTCACCCTGCACAATCCAGTTTTCCGGCACGTTGATCAACGCTTCTTCCATCGCTTTCATAAAACCGGCCAGACGGCCCGCGCCGGTGTTGCGCTCCAGCGGACCGGGGATCACGCCAATCTCGCGGTGGCCGCGTTCGATCAGATAACGACCGGCCATATAGCCGCCTTCAAAGGCGTTATCGATAACGGAATCGGTAAAGTCTGCGCGCGCTTCGCCCCAGTCCATCACCACCATCGGAATATGGCGATACTCTTCCAGCATCGACAGCACGGATTCCGGGTACTCGGAACACATCACCAGCAGGCCATCAACGCGCTTTTGCGCCATCATCGACAGGTAGGCACGCTGTTTTTCAATGCTGTTCCACGCGTTGCCCAGAATCAGGGTATAGCCTTTCTGGAAGCAGTTCTTTTCGACCGCTTCAATGATCTCGGCAAAATAGGCCGCTTCACTGCTGGTCGCCAGCAATCCAATGGATTTGGTGTGATTAACCTTGAGGCTACGCGCAACCGCACTTGGCGAATAGTGCAGCTCTTTGATCGCTGCCCAGACGGCGTTGCGCGTCTCTTCCGCCACAAAGCGGGTTTTGTTAATTACATGTGATACGGTTGTAGTGGAAACGTTTGCGCGTTTTGCTACGTCTTTAATTGTTGCCATTAAATGTCACTCCAGACCATATCCTAAGCTCCTGAAAAACTTGAAGGTAAACGTTTGCCTTCTCTCACCCTTATCTCGCAATCTTGAATTGCGGCACGCCGGGAAAACGACACGGGACGTCAGGAGGGGGTCAATGGCCGGTACGCTAATAAATTTAGCGTGGAATTTTGTCCTATCTTGATGAAAAGGGGAAGAGGTAAAGTGGTTATCAGTATAAATCCAGGAAGATTTTTGACGTAATCTGTGCAAAAATGAGCAAGCTCACTTTTCGTGTGGGGATTAAAAGGAGAAAAATTGATGAGTTCCGATCTTAAGTTTTCGCTGTTCACCACCGTTGTTGTGCTGGCTCTGATTGTTGCGGCCGGTCTGACGGCTGCGCTGCACTGATTTACGCGGAGGGAGAGCCTTCTCCCTCCCGACTCCCCGGATTGTTACTTCTCTGGCAAAAATCTTTTGCCATTTTGTTAACTTCTCATTTTTTGTGATTGATGTCATGCTTTCTGCTTCTTTGTTCTGTGTCACCACATGACACGGCATCCGGAGTTGACGCATGAAAATCAATTATCCCCTGCTGGCCCTGGCGATTGGCGCTTTTGGGATTGGCACCACTGAATTCTCCCCGATGGGGTTACTGCCTGTTATTGCCCGCGGCGTAGATGTCTCTATCCCTGCGGCAGGGATGTTAATCAGCGCCTACGCTATCGGCGTGATGGTCGGGGCGCCGCTGATGACGCTTCTTCTTTCACACCGCGCGCGCCGCAATGCGCTGATTTTCCTGATGGCGATTTTCACCCTGGGCAACGTGCTTTCGGCCATTTCGCCGGACTACACCACATTGATGCTGTCGCGCATTCTGACCAGCCTTAACCATGGCGCGTTCTTTGGGCTGGGATCGGTTGTGGCTGCCAGCGTGGTGCCAAAACACAAGCAGGCGAGCGCCGTAGCAACCATGTTTATGGGGCTGACGATTGCCAATATCGGCGGGGTGCCTGCGGCAACCTGGCTGGGAGAAGCGATCGGCTGGCGTATGTCTTTCCTGGCGACGGCCGGGCTGGGCGTGGTTGCAATGGTGGCGCTGTTCTTCTCCCTGCCGAAAGGAAGCGCCGGAGAACGTCCGGAAGTGCGTAAAGAGCTGGCGGTGCTGATGCGCCCGCAGGTGCTCTCCGCGCTGCTCACCACCGTGCTGGGGGCAGGGGCGATGTTTACCCTCTACACCTATATTTCACCGGTACTGCACGATATCACCCACGCAACGCCTCTCTTCGTTACCGCGATGCTGGTGCTGATTGGCGTGGGCTTCTCGATCGGCAACTATCTGGGCGGGAAATTTGCCGACCGTTCCGTGAGCGGGACGCTGAAGGGCTTCTTAACCCTGCTGATCGTCATCATGGTTGCCATTCCGTGGCTGGCGCGTAATGAGTTCGGGGCCGCGATTGCGATGGTCGTCTGGGGAGCCGCCACTTTCGCCGTGGTGCCGCCGCTGCAGATGCGCGTGATGCGTGTGGCGCACGAGGCGCCGGGACTTTCATCTTCCGTGAATATCGGTGCGTTTAACCTGGGTAATGCCCTGGGCGCGGCGGCCGGTGGGGCCGTGATTTCAGGTGGTCTGGGGTACAGCTTTGTGCCGGTGATGGGGGCGATTATTGCCGCGCTCGGCCTGCTGCTGGTGATGATGTCGGGTCGTAAACAGCCTGAAGCAGCCTGCGCTGCGGAATAAACCAAAAACGCAGAAGGGCGAACCCTTCTGCGTGTCTCTTACGCGGCGAAGTTCTTCGCGACAAAGTCCCAGTTAACCAGTGCCCAGAAGTGCTCCAGGTAGTTCGGGCGCGCGTTGCGGTAGTCAATGTAGTAAGCATGTTCCCACACGTCCACGGTCATCAGCGGCTTAGCGCTGGTGGTCAGCGGGGTGCCCGCGTTAGAGGTGGACACGATAGCCAGTTTGCCATCCGCCTCTTTAACCAGCCACGTCCAGCCAGAACCGAAGTTCTTGATGGCTGCATCGGTAAATTTCGCTTTGAAATCCGCGAAGCTGCCAAATGCGGCGTTGATAGCGGTAGCCAGTTCACCGGCAGGTTCACCGCCGGCATTCGGCGCCAGGCAGTGCCAGTAGAAGGTGTGGTTCCACACCTGAGCCGCGTTGTTAAAGACGCCACCCTCTGAGCTGCGGACGATCTCTTCCAGCGTTTTGCCTTCAAAATCGGTGCCCTTGATCAGATTGTTCAGGTTGGTGACGTACGTCTGGTGATGCTTGCCGTAATGATATTCCAGGGTTTCCGCAGAAATGTGCGGCGCCAGGGCGTCTTTTGCATACGGTAGTGCAGGTAATTCGAACGACATTGCTTCTCTCCTTATTGTATTTTGTGTTGCCAATAACCACACAGACAACATGGACAGGATAGCAAATTGAAAGGGTATGCAAAAGAGGAACTTACCCTGCCACGGATGCGGCAGGGCAGGGGTTAGCGAATGGTTTTTGGCGTCATCACGCGACGCGCGCCGACGTAGTGGCGTACCCAGTAGTCTTCACTGAGAGAGGTGATCTGAATATCCTGGCCGCTACGTGGAGACTGGATGAACTTCCCGTTGCCGACGTACACGCCAACGTGGTCAGCCGTGCCGCGACCCTGAGTGCGGAAGAACACCAGATCGCCGTTTTCCAGCTCACCGCGGTCAACCGGTGAAGCATCGCGCAGGTGGTACATCTCATTGGCGGTGCGAGGAATGCGGAATTTGACAAGATCTTTATAGGCGTAATAGACGAGGCCGCTGCAGTCAAACCCGGTACGCGGCGAACTGCCACCCCAGTGATAAGGTTTGCCAATCTGCCCCATCAGTTTGTTCATCGCGGTTTTTTGCGCTTTCTGTACACGCACTTTATGCACTTCCGCTATTTTCGTGACCTTCGTGCATTTCGCCTTGTGGCCTTTACGCGTGATGCATTTTTCAGTAACGAGGTTAGCGGCGGTTTGCGAAGCTTTACTTTTAGCGGAGTGGGCAGTGCGGGAAGGTTTTGTTTTCGTCTTGCTGGAAGCGGTCTGTTTCGTCTGAGCCGGTGTTTTTTTCTTGTCGTTCTTAGCGGTGGTTTTTTTCTTACGTTCTGTGGCTTTCACCAGATGGTTTTTTTGTACAGCAGAATGCCGCGCCTGCTGAGAGGCATTTGCCACTGGCGTGAAAGTGAGTGAAGTAAACAGTAAAGCACAGAGCGTGATCGAGATTTTATTTATCCGCGCCACTGGGCAGTCCCCTGATAAATGCAGGTCATCAATAATACCCGCGTGTGATTTACAAAGCCCGTCGATTCTAATCTATAAAAACCCAGAAAGTTAATAGCATTTTTCAATCTACAATCGTGTTTCGTTAGCAAGTGCAAAAAAATTCATCGTTCTGTCGCACATTTGCCCACTCCCTAAGCAAAACCCTGACCGTCGCAGGGGTAAACACCATTTGCAATGCAACTTTTCGTGACTCGGGGTAGAATGTATAAACGTGACAAAAATGTTATTTTCCGATGCCAGTCTGAACCGCTACAATGTCAGACGAATGCCGTAACAGAAGTTAAAGGAAGCAAGACATGAGCACCACTATTGAAAAAATCCAGCGCCAGATCGCTGAAAACCCGATTCTGCTGTATATGAAAGGCTCTCCGAAGCTGCCAAGCTGCGGCTTTTCCGCACAAGCGGTTCAGGCGCTGTCAGCCTGTGGTGAGCGTTTTGCTTACGTTGATATCCTACAGAACCCGGACATCCGCGCTGAGCTGCCTAAGTACGCTAACTGGCCGACTTTCCCACAGCTGTGGGTTGACGGTGAGCTGGTTGGCGGCTGCGATATCCTGATTGAAATGTATCAGCGCGGCGAACTGCAGCAGCTGATCAAAGAGACGGCGGCGAAGTACAAAACCGAAGAGCCGGACGCAGAGTAATTTTCTGCGCAAATAAAAAAGCGACCTGATAAGGTCGCTTTTTTTTATTCTTCGCTGTCGCCCATCGGCAGCGGCCAGCCGCCCAGACGCTTCCAGCGGTTGACGATCTCACAGAACAGCTCTGCGGTGCGCTCCGTGTCGTATAAAGCGGAATGCGCCTGCGTGCCGTCAAAAGGTATACCCGCCGTGATGCAGGCTTTAGATAACACCGTTTGTCCCAGAGCCAGGCCGCTCAGCGCGGCGGTGTCGAAGGTCACAAAAGGATGGAAGGGGTTGCGTTTGAGCGCGGCGCGCTCCGCGGCGGCCATGGTAAAGCTGTGATCGAAGGTGGCGTTATGGGCCACCATGATGGCGCGGCTGCAGTTACTCTCTTTCATGCCTTTACGCACCATTTTAAAAATGGCGTGCACCGCATCATATTCACTGACTGCGCCACGCAGCGGGTTGTGCGGGTCGATACCGTTAAACGCCAGCGCTTCCGGCTGTAAGTTTGCCCCTTCGAAAGGTTCAACGTGGAAATGCAGCGTGGTGTCCGGTGTAAGCCAGCCCTGTTCATCCATCTTCAGCGTGATGGCGGCAATTTCGAGCAGCGCATCGGTTTTAGCGTTAAATCCGGCTGTTTCTACATCAATGACAACGGGATAAAAACCACGAAAACGGTCGCACAGACCGCTAAATTGAGCGTTATCGGACATCAGGGTCTCTTACAAGGGGAAAAAGCAGAGCGCATTATGGCAAATTTTGCAGGGTGATGCAGTAAAACTACGGGCGCATGTTGCGCCCTGAGGGATCAGTTGCCCAGACCGCGACCCGCGTCTTTGGCTTCAATCAGTTCGATTTTGTAACCGTCGGGATCTTCCACGAACGCAATCACGGTGGTGCCACCTTTTACCGGACCCGCTTCGCGCGTAACGTTACCGCCGCTGCTGCGAATGCGTTCACACGCTTCGGCCGCGTTGTCCACTTCCAGCGCGATGTGGCCGTAGGCGGTGCCCAGCTCATAGCTGTCTACGCCCCAGTTGTAGGTCAGCTCGATCACCGCTTCATCCGTTTCCGGGCCGTAACCCACGAACGCCAGCGAGTATTTGTATTCCGGGTTTTCGCTGGTGCGCAGCAGCTTCATGCCCAGGACGTTAGTGTAGAAATCAATGGAACGTTGCAGGTCGCCAACGCGCAGCATGGTGTGAAGTAGGCGCATAATTTCCTCATTAACCAATGGAATAGACTGTCTTTTTGAACAGAAACGATGTTTTAGTATAGCGGCGAAGTATCGCCGCTATCAATGAACAATGGCGAGATTACAGAGAAGGGTAGTCGGTGTAGCCTTCCGCGCCGCCGCCGTAGAAGCTTTCCGGGCGCTGCGGATTCAGGGCCGCTTTTTTCTGCAGACGGGCAACCAGATCCGGGTTGGCGATGTAGTCGCGGCCAAACGCGACGGCATCGATCAGCCCTTTGCCGATCAGGTCTTCGGCTTTCTCCGGGGTATAAGCCCCCGCACCGATGATCACCCCGTGGAAACGCTCGCGCACTTTCTGACGGAAAGCGTCCGTGTAAGGCTTACCGCCTGCCCAGTCCGGTTCGGACATGTGCAGATAGGCGATGCCGCGCTTAGCCAGTTCTTCGATCAGGTACAGGGCATCGGCTTCTTCGTTCGGACCGTTGTCGACGTTCTGGAAAGAACCGATTGGGGAGACGCGGATCCCGATACGATCCGGGCTCCACTCCTGGCATACGGCGTCAACCACTTCCAGCACCAGGCGAGCGCGGTTTTCGACGCTGCCGCCGTACTGGTCGGTGCGGTGGTTGGACGACGGTGACAGGAACTGGTGCAGCAGGTAGCCATGGGCGGAGTGCAGTTCAATCAGGTCAAAACCGGCTTCACGGGCGTTAGCCACGGCCTGGCGGAAGTCGTTCACGATACCTGGGATCTCGTCCAGCTCAAGCGCGCGCGGCATAGAGGTATCCACGCGGATCGCATTGCCGTTTTCATCACGCAGGGAAGTACGGGTATTTGCGCTCAGGGCCGAAGCGGAGACCGGAGCCTGGCCGCCAGGCTGAATGCTGCTGTGGGAGATACGACCGGTATGCCACAGCTGGACCGCAATGCGACCCTCTTCAGCGTGAACGCCCGCGGTGATTTTCTGCCATGCGGCGATCTGTTCCGGGCTGTGAAGACCCGGCGCACCCGCATACCCTTTAGCCTGAGCGGAAATCTGCGTGGCTTCGGTGATGATCAGGCCAGAGCTTGCGCGCTGACGATAGTATTCACCCATCAGTGGGGTTGGGATGTCGCCCGGTTCAATGCTGCGCAGGCGGGTAAGTGGAGCCATAAACACGCGGTTTGGCGCAGTGACGGCACCTACTTTCAGTGGGGTAAATAATTTTTCAGCGGACATAAAGACTCCTGAGTAGACCAGTCGACTAGTAGTTGGGTAAATAAAAACGCCTGTTAAATGCCAGGCGCAGTAATGCTGTTTTTCACATGTGCCAGCGCGCTTTCCAGCGGCACGGCACTGCGCGAGATTTTTGCCTGCAGGTTAGCGCCTAGCCAGAGCGCATATAACACCTGCGCCTGGGTTAACGGCTCGCCGGAAAAGGCCAGCGTTTTTTCATCGCGGCCTTTCTCCAGCGCCTGGGCCAGGAGGGCGATAACGCCGCGGGCACCTTTATCCATCGCCGTGCGCATATCTTCAGAAAGATCGCACACTTCTGCAGACAGCTTAACGGTCAGGCAACCGCTGATAATGCCCTGCTGACAGAACTGGTTCAGCGTTTCCTGATAGTAGTTCAGAACACGATCCCGGTAGTTACCTTCACCCGACGCAAAGTGGGTCGCCAGGCGCTGGTGGTAGCCAGCATAATGACGCTCCAGCATCGCTACGCCAAAAGCCTCTTTGGACCGGAAGTAGTGATAAAACGACCCCTTCGGTACCTCAGCGGTTTTTAAAAGCTCGCTCAACCCCATACCGGTAAACCCGCGATGCATGCAAAGCTGCTCGCCGGTTGCCAGTAAATGTTCGCGGGTATCGTGTTCAGTATTTCTGCTCATGGCCGCACTCTAATAGACCGTTCGGTCTAATGCAAGCGAGTTTACTGGCGACATGCGCTCAGTATATCCAGCTGCGGTTGATAAACGGTTGATTTCACGTCCATCATACCCAATACGGTTGAGAATAAATTGTCCTGGGAAACCGCATTTTTTGCTGCATTGTCGCGCAAACACTGTTCGTTGACGCCAAAGTTTTTCGCGTAATCCGGTGACAGCCAGAACATAAACGGAATATGCGTTTGCTGCTCCGGTGCCAGCATGTACGGCGTGCCGTGCAGATAAATACCGCTTTCGCCCAGCGATTCACCGTGATCTGAGAGATAAATCAGCGCGGTGTTCATGCTCGACTGGCGCGCTTTCAGCGCATCAATGGTTTTACTGACCATGCTGTCGGTATAGAGGATAGTGTTGTCATAGGTATTGATCAGCGCCTGATGGTCGCAATCCTGAATTTCATTGGTATCGCAGGTTGGGGTGAATTTACGGAAGTTGTCCGGGTAACGGCGATAGTATGCCGGACCGTGGCTCCCCATCAGGTGGATAACCAGCACCGTATCTTGCTTCACGCCATCCAGCACGTTGTCCAGACGATAAAAGTTCACATCGTCAATACAGGATTTGTCTTTGCAGAACTGATCCAGCTGCCACTGCGTCATGTCGGTATGGGGCACGCGATCGCAGGCACCTTTACAGCCGCCGTCGTTGTCGCGCCACAGCAGGTTGATACCCGCATGCTTAAGCACGTCGAGTAGCCCCTCGCGATGGTGAGCCAGGTCGGCATCGTATTTGCTGCGCGTCATGCCGGAGAACATGCACGGAACGGAAACCGCGGTTTCGGTACCACATGAGGAGGCCTGCGGGAAGTTAATCACGTCCTGCTTTTTCAGCTCCGGGTTGGTTTCGCGTTCGTAACCGTTCAGGGAGTAGTTTGCCGCGCGAGAGGCTTCGCCGACGACAAGCACCAGAACGGTTTTCTTTTGTTGGCCGGTAATCAGTGACCCTTTGTGGGCATCTTCACCAATGCGCACCAGCGTTTGATCGCCGGCAAACCAGCGCATTTTGCTGTACTTCACCACGGCGCTAACATAGTTCGCTGGGGTGACCATTTTGACGATGCTTTTGTTATTGCGGAACAGCGACGCGTAATCTTTATAAAACAGCGCGGCAATCAGGATAATCACCAGCAGAGCGCCGAGCATCGCGGCAACGCGTGTCAGCAGCGCGTACCACCATTTTCCGGTACGAATCCGGGTCAACGCCAGCACCACGGAAGGCACGAGGCCGGCTATGACAATCCACAGAATCATCTGCGGGGTCACCAGGGCGGTCGCTTCCTGAGAGTTGGTTTCGAACACGTTCACAATCATGTTCTGGTCGATCACCGCGCCGTAGGTATACATGAAATAGGTCGCCGCGGCGCATCCGATCGTCAATACAATCAGCAGCGGCTTGCGGAGATACGGGATGTTAAGCAGGCTAAAGACAATCACCCAGCCGCAAAACAGCACCAGCGGGACGGAGGCGGCAAAGAGGAAGTCGTGCAGATGCACTGGGCCGATAATGGCCCAGCTGCGCTGGATAAACAGCCCGTTCAGCAGAGTAAAAAAGAGTGCACAGCCCAGAGTAAATTTAATGTCGTTACATTGTAACTTTCTGATTAACCACATCGATCGGTAAACCCGTTATTGTCATGATGGGCCGAGTATAGAGAGGGAAGATTAGTGAAACCTTAATGCCACAAATCTGTGATACGGCCTTGCACGCGGCGCGATTAACGTCTTCACTGTAGGTGAGAGTAGCTATCGGGAGGTGAGTGTGGCAGAGCAGCTGGAGTTTTTCCCCATCCAGAGCCCGTGCCGGGGTATTTGTCAGGTCGATGAACGCGGATATTGCCGCGGGTGCATGCGTACCCGCGATGAGCGTTTTAACTGGCAAAACTTTAGCGACACGCAAAAGCAGGAGGTGTTACGCCTCTGCCGACAGCGTCTTCTGCGCAAAATACGCGCAAACAAAGCGGGTGAGACCGAAGAACCCCAGCAACCTTCACTTTTTTAACACGGTAATTGCGTATACTCATGACATTACGTCCTTGAGGAAAATGTTATGGTTCAGCGAATTACCCTTGCCCCCCAGGGGCCAGAATTCTCCCGTTTTGTGATGGGCTACTGGCGTCTGATGGACTGGAATATGTCCCCCCTCCAGCTGGCGAGCTTTATTGAAGAGCACCTCGATTTAGGCATCACCACGGTCGATCATGCGGATATTTACGGTGGCTACCAGTGCGAGGCCTCGTTCGGCGAGGCGCTTAAGCTTGTTCCGGCCCTGCGCGACCGCATGGAGATCGTCACGAAGTGTGGGATTGCCACCACGGCAAAACCTGAACATGCCCTCGGTCATTACATTACCGACAGCGCGCATATCATCAAGAGCGCCGAGCAGTCGCTGATCAATCTGGCGACCGATCGTATCGATCTGCTGTTAATCCATCGCCCCGACCCGCTGATGGATGCCGATGAGGTGGCGGAAGCCTTCCTGAACCTGCATCAGAGTGGAAAAGTGCGTCACTTCGGCGTCTCTAACTTTACCCCGGCACAGTTTGCGCTGCTTCAGTCTCGTCTGCCGTTCACCCTCGCCACCAACCAGGTTGAGATCTCCCCGGTACACCAGCCGCTGCTGCTGGATGGTACGCTCGATCAGCTGCAGCAGCTGCGCATTCGCCCGATGGCGTGGTCCTGCCTGGGGGGCGGACGTCTGTTTAATGATGAGGAATTCCAGCCGCTGCGCAACGAGCTTGAAACCATCGCCCGCGAACTGAACGCGGAGAGCATCGAACAGGTGGTTTACGCATGGATCCTGCGCCTGCCGTCAAAACCGCTGCCCATTATCGGCTCCGGCAAAATAGAACGCGTGCGTTCTGCACTGGCCGCTGAAGAGCTGCAGATGACCCGTCAGCAGTGGTTCCGCATCCGTAAGGCCGCGCTGGGTTACGACGTACCATAAACCGCCTGAAGGTGGCTTTCCGGTGAAATCTTTGCCCCTGGTATACACTTAAGGGGCAAAAAATAACCCGCGGAGGTCACTATGAAGCGTTTTGCTCTGGCACTGGTCACGCTGGTTGTTTGCGCAGGGGCGCAGGCAGCCAGTGACGAAGTGGAAATGAATCTCGTCACCCCACATGGTGTGGGTCAGTCCATCGGAACGGTGAAAATCACTGAAACCGATAAAGGGCTGGAGTTCGCCCCCAACCTCAAAGCCCTCCCTCCCGGTGAACATGGTTTCCATGTTCATGCCAAAGGCAGCTGTCAGCCCGCTTTAAAAGAAGGTAAACCGTCTGCGGCGGAAGCGGCAGGAGGGCACCTCGATCCGCAGCATTCCGGCAAGCATGAAGGCCCGGATGGAATGGGGCATTTAGGCGATCTGCCTGTGCTGGTGGTGAATAACGACGGTAAAGCCACCGATCCTGTTGTCGCGCCGCGACTGAAAAAGCTGGATGAGGTGAAAGGCAAGGCGCTGATGATCCATGTCGGCGGCGACAATATGTCCGATCGGCCTAAACCGCTTGGCGGTGGCGGAGCACGCTATGCGTGCGGCGTGATCTGATCTCCAATCGTTCCCGGTGGCGGTGCCTGTTCCAGCTGCGACAGCGAGCAGTGCAGGCGCCAGATTATCGAGGCCAAATCACGGGCTGCGGGCAGATGATGCTGTGCAAGCGTATCGCAGATCCGCTGCAGTTCATTCAGCGTGGCTTCCAGCGGCCGCTGCTCGACACCGCGCTCGCTCATTACATCGCGCAGCAGGGAGATGCAAACATCACGAACCTGCGACAGCGGATCGGAACGCGTTTCCCACGCGCGCAGCTGCCAGACCACGTGCGAGCAGTTTAACAGCACCACGCCCCAGCGCAGCAGCCAGCGCCGGGACAGCGCGTCCTGGCTGTTATTCAGCTGGCTGACGTGATGATAGACCAGCGATTCATACTCGTTTTCGCTCAGATGCGGTTTACGGCTGAGCTGGTCGACAAACCCTCTGCGTAGCTCCCGGATATGCCTGCGGCTCTTGCGTGCATCGGAGCCGGGACGTAACACCGCGAAAGCCAGCCACGCCAGCCCCACGCCCAGGATCTTCGCCAGGTTGTCATTGAGAAAATCGGCGTAATCATAAACAGGTGGATTCGTCACGGAGATAAACGAGCCCATAAAGACAATCAGCTGTCCCCAGAGGCCCGCCAGCTTAGGCATTTGCAGCTTCAGAAGCTGCATGGTGGTCAACAGGGGAAACAGGAACAGCAGGAACTGCCACAGATCGCTTATCTGCACCATCAGGCCAAACTTCACCACGAAGCTGAACAGCGACAGCAGCACCAGCGTGCGCAGCAGCAGCGTAAGCGAGTTGAACGGCGAGGCCGCGACGGAATAAAGCACGCAGCTGATGGCGGCAAGCGTCAGGGCCGCCGTACCGGACTCCCACTGCGTGGTAATACTCCACGCCCCCACCAGCATCAGCGCACAGAAGGTGCGAAAACCGCCCCACAGCGCTTCAAGATAGTCGGTATGGCGCGCAAGTGCCGGGCTGCCGGGGACGTTGAACTCCGTCAATGGTGTCGCGTTTTCGACGGCCGTAATCCAGCGGCTGCTGCGCAGGTACAGCCGACAAAAGTAATTCAGGCGCTGCCAGAAGGCGCGATGGCGGTAGTCGTACTCATCAACCGGAGCAAGCGGGGCGATAATCCGCGCTACGGTGTAAATGTCCGCATCCGGGCGCGCAAGGGCCGCGAGAAGCGTTTCAATCACGGCTCGGGTATTTTCAGGCGGCGTCGGCCAGTTGAGCAGCATCCGGCGCAGGCTGGAGATGGCGCTGGTCATGCGCAGCTGCTGGTGCAGCAGATAGTTAAGCAGGGTGTTCTGGCGGCGAAAGCGGTAGTGGCTCCAGAACGCCTGAATGCGCAGCAGATTCATCGTCAGGATCTGTCCGATCACCTTTTCATGCGCGAGGCGGATATCGTCGCTGGTATCCGGTTGCCACAGCAGGCTGGCGTGTTCCAGTAACCGGGTATGCATGGTTTTCAGCGCGGTGATGAGCGCGGTGCCGTCGGATGTGCTGGGGAGGATCATCATCATGAAGCCGCCGCTGAGGATCCCGACAATCACTTCACAGACGCGCGCCTGCGCAATATCCCACAGCTCGGTGGTGTCGAGCACGTTAACCACCGGAAAGGCGATGATGGCGGCGGTATAGCCCGCCAGCTGAAACGCGTAGGCGACGTTATTGGTAAAATGGGCGCAGGCCCAGGTACAGCACCCCAGCCATGCCGCCATGCTCAGCATGAACAGCCACGGATCGTTCAGCGTATGGCCCGCGATAATTAACGCCGCGGTGGCGCCCAGCAGGCTGCCCGCGATGCGGCCAAGACTTTTACTGATCACCCCGCCGACCGTCGGAAAACTGACCACCGCCGCAGACGTCATCGCCCAGTAGGGCTCATCCAGGTTCAGGTAATAAGCCACAGTCAGCGCAAGACACATGGCAATGCCGTTACGCAGCGCGTAGCGCCACTGGGGACGCGTTGCTTTCATCCACGGCGTGTTTTGCCAGGAGAGACCCTGCAGCTTCATCACCGGTTTCCGATGGAGACAGTGCAGGTTGTGCCGGACACCAGGGTAATGTCCTCCGGTAAGCGGTCAAACTCCACGCGAACCGGAACGCGCTGGGCCAGACGCACCCAGGGAACGTTCGGCTTTATGTCCGGCACCAGGCCTGAATCCGTTTCAACACTTTGATCGTAAATGGCGCGGCCAATGCTGGACACGTGACCCTGTAACTTTTGAGAGCCGCTGTAAAGCGTTATTGCGGCTGGCGAACCCTCGCGAATATGCCGAAGCTTGGTCTCTTCGAAATAGCCCACGACGTAGAAGGAGTGGCTGTCGACGAGGGCGAATATCGGTTGTCCCGTGGTGGCATAATTCCCCACGCGGGCCGAGAGGTTGGTCACCCATCCATCAACAGGTGCCGTAATCACGGTTTGGGTCAGTTGCCACTGCGCCTGCTTCAGCGTCGCCTCCGCCACGTTGACGTTAGCCTGCATCGCCTTAACGTTGATATTGGCAGTGTCTAAATCTTCCGCTGAGATGTAGTTTTGCGACAGGTGGCGGCGGCGGTTGGCCTCGTTGTTGGCCTTTGCCAGATCCGACTGGGCTTTAGCCAGCTGCGCCTGGGCGTTCAGGATCGCAATGTGGTACGGGGTGTCGTCGATGCGGAATAAAATGTCTCCCTTTTTGACGAACTGGTTATCCTTAACCAACAGCGTCGTAATACTTCCCGACACCTGAGGGGTAATGCTGACCTGCTCAGCGCGGACTTTGCCGTCACGCGTCCAGGGCGACTGCATATAAAAATTCCACATCCACCAGCCCGCAACCAGCGCGAGGGCAAGGACCAACAGGGTGGAAAAGTACTTTAGCGTTTTCAGGGACATATTCACCACACAGTCAAAACGGCAAGGCCCAGGCATACGGAAAGGGCAAACAGGGAAAGATCCATCAGCATGGGATGCCAGATTTCGCCGGAGTACATCCAGTCGCGAAGCAGGCGATGCGCGATGAGCCAGAGGATAAAGCCCACCAGAACGGCCTTAAACAGAGGAGGAAAGTAGACTGACGCACCGAAGATCAGGTCCTGAAGGGGTAAACCCTCTGAGCGATGAAAAAACGTCACGGGCAGAAATCCTTTGCAGTGAACAGAATGCCGCGTTGGCTTGTCTTAGTATGATGAAGCATCACAATTCAGTGTAAGTCATACTTTTAAGTTCGATGAATGCAGTATTGCATTTGTTTTGGCAATACAAATGCTGCACACTATTCTAAAATCAGTATAATAACTTAGCAAGCTAATTATAAGGAGATGAAATTGGAATCGCCATTAGGTTCTGATCTGGCAAGGTTGGTACGCGTCTGGCGTGCTCTGATTGACCATCGCCTGAAACCTCTGGAACTCACACAGACGCATTGGGTCACGCTGCACAACATTCATCAGCTGCCGCCCGAACAGTCGCAAATTCAACTGGCAAAAGCGATAGGGATTGAGCAACCGTCGCTGGTGCGCACGCTTGACCAGCTGGAAGAGAAGGGGTTGATCTCGCGGCAAACCTGCGCCAGCGATCGTCGCGCCAAGCGGATTAAACTCACCGAGAAAGCGGCGCCTATCATCACGGAAATGGAAGCCGTGATCACTAAGACGCGCGGTGAAATCCTGTCAGGCGTTTCACCGGCGGAGCTGGAAATGCTCATCAGCCTCATTGGGCGCCTTGAGCAAAACATCCATGAGCTACAGTCGCGCGACTGACAAACAACAAGGCCTTGCAGCAGCAAGGCCTTTTTTTTACTTAAAGACGACAACGCGGTTACGGCCCGTCTCCTTCGCTTCATACATCGCTTTGTCGGCATTTTCCACGCACGTTTCTGCGGCTATTGCGGGTGACGTTGCCGTAAATACCCCCATGCTGATGGTGATTGGCTCCGGTAGTTGACCGCCGCTGCTGGCGTTATCGAAGCTGCTCAGATTTAACCGTATGCGTTCCGCCACCTGATACGCCGCGTCTGATGAGGTGTTGGCCAGCATCAGAACAAACTCCTCACCACCGATACGGGCCGCGATGTCCTGGGGGCGCACGGAATCCATCAGCAGATTAGCGACAAACTGCAGGACCTTGTCGCCCTGAAGATGCCCGTAGGTGTCGTTGATACGCTTGAAGCGATCGAGATCGCTGACGATGACGGAAACCGGACGGCTGGGTTTGGCGATATCCAGCGCCTGCTTTAATGTTTCATAAAAATAACTGCGGTTATACAGGCGCGTCAGCGGGTCGCGAATGGAGTTCTGGTAAGACTGCTGATACTTAACGTGCGAGTCGCGATACAGCCTGAAAACATCGTAGAGAAGAACAAAAATGATCATCAGCGTGGCGACGGTTTCAAATAAGCGAGCGCGATACCAGGAGACATCTTCAACATGTCCACCCACTAACAGCATTGAGAGCGTGACGATATAGCAGACGCACAGAAAATTACCGCCCACCCAGAATAAGTTGCGTATGCGCGTAATAAACATCAGCGTGGCTAATGTGACCACCCAGAGTGCAATCAATGCAATATTAATAAAGTGGCTCCAGAGAACCATAAACTCACGGGTTTCATTATCAACAAGATCAATGGATAAAATGGAAGAATGACTGGAATACATCCAGGCCAACCCTACAGTAAAAGCGGTAAAGAGAAACTCGCCGCTCACAATAGCAATATGCGCCAGCCGCGAAAGGGGACAATTGCGCGTGGTATAAAGTATTGCCGAAACGATTATTAGCACCGCCATTAAGAGATGGCGGAACATATAGAAGATCATCGCATCGTTGTAGTTCACCGCGTTGAACTGATAGAGGTCCAGCCAGGCGGGAAAGCTGCACAGCGTTCCGACCATCAGCGATGCCGACCCGGCAAAGGCAAAAGCAAGCGATACCAGATACAACCGTTTTCGGTCACACCAGTATTTCATTGCCATAAAGCAGGCAATAAACAGGTCAAACACCAGTAAAAAAATGGTGAGCGTAGGGAACAAGTGAGACGAAAAGGTAGGAACCCATTCGGCAATTTTTGAAAACAGGGCGTGTAAGATGCCGATAACAGCAATACAACCTAGACAGAACGAGATATAACGGCCCTTTACAGAACGGCGATTCGCAAACATATATGGTTTTAATGACTTTATAATGAATTAAGGTGAGGGTATTGCGAAGAGTATAATCAATTAGCACGCTAAATACTTTGCGCAGAAACAATATATGACGTGGTTAATAATGGGTGGGGTGAATGTATTTTGTAAATATATTTGTGGGAGTGATAAATAATGTAAATGGATGTGGCCTGATGACCACATCCATTTTTAATTAACGTGGAGAAACGGTCACCTGACTTCCGTTGCTTGCCAGAACAACGCGCTGGCCTGCAGAGAAGCGAGTGCTGCCTTGTTTCTGAACAACCATGATCGTGCTGCCGTCGTCTTTACGAATTTCCAACTCTACGCCCTGGGTTTTGTTCATCGCACCCTGAACGCCCTGGCCGGCTACGCCACCCGCAACGGCGCCTGCGGCCGTTGCCAGCGAGCGACCTGTACCGCCGCCGACGGTATTACCGAGGAAACCACCCAGCACGGCACCGCCGATTGCGCCCATCACGTTGCTTTCATCACCACCCTGGATCTGTACAGGGCGTGCGTTAACAACGGTACCGTAAGTCACGTTCTGAACCTGTTTCGCTTCAGAAGCGCTGTAAACGTCGCCAGAAAGTGAACTGTCATTCACACAGCCAGCCAGAGTTAAACCAATCAGCGAAACGCCCAGTACACGTAAAATCATTTGAATCTCCTGTTCACCAAAAACGCCCGATTGGGGGCATCCGTTATGGCTAAATTATATGGCATAAGGGGCCATAGTTCATATCTTTGCACTAACAATAAGAAAATTGTACTTGAATTTGACTTAACGAGACATAAACAGGATCCGCCCGTGTTACCCGTCTGACATTGTTAAAAAATATTATCGCCGGATGGCAAAGCTGCGCCGTTTATGGTTGAGTGGATATCCTTAGCCCACGCAACGTAAGGAAAGCGCATGAAATCGGGTCGCTACATTGGTGTGATGTCAGGCACCAGTCTGGATGGGGTAGATGTCGTTCTGGCCGCCATTGACGAAAACATGGTGGCGCAGCAGGCGAGCCTGACCTGGCCAATCCCCATTTCACTGAAAGAGGATATTCTGAGTATCTGTCAGGGGCAGCAGCTGACCCTCTCCCAGCTTGGACAGCTTGATGTTCGCCTGGGGGCGCTATTTGCGGATGCAGTGCAGGCTTTGATGCAAAAAGAACATCTTCGCCCGCAGGATGTGGTGGCCATCGGCTGTCACGGACAAACGGTCTGGCATGAGCCCGGCGGAGATGCCCCGCATACCCTGCAAATCGGCGATAACAACCAGATTGTGGCGAAAACGGGCGTGACTGTGGTAGGCGATTTCCGTCGTCGCGATATCGCCCTTGGCGGGCAGGGAGCGCCGCTGGTACCCGCGTTCCATCAGGCGTTACTGGCGCACCCTACAGAACGTCGCATGGTGCTCAATATTGGTGGGATTGCCAACCTGTCAATGCTCATCCCGGGACAGCCCGTCCGCGGCTACGATACCGGCCCGGGCAATATGTTAATGGATGCCTGGATCTGGCGGCAGTGCGGACAACCGTATGATAAAAACGCCGAGTGGGCGAGCGGGGGGAAAGTGATTATTCCGCTGCTGCAGTCGATGCTAAGCGATCCTTATTTTGCCCTGCCGGCCCCCAAGAGTACGGGGCGTGAATACTTCAATCTGGGCTGGCTTGAGCGTCAGCTGGCGCCATTCCCGGCGCTCGCACCGCAGGATGTCCAGGCGACGCTTGCCGAGCTGACGGCCGTGTCGATCTCCGAACAGGTTCTGCTCAGCGGCGGATGTGAACGCCTGCTGGTGTGCGGCGGAGGAAGCCGAAACCCGCTGGTGATGGCGCGTCTTGCGGGGCTACTGTCGGGTACCGAAGTGACCACGACCGACGAGGCAGGCATCAGCGGGGATGATATGGAGGCGCTGGCCTTCGCCTGGCTTGCCTGGCGCACCATTGCCGGACTGCCGGGCAACTTGCCGTCGGTGACCGGCGCGCGTGAGGCGAGCGTCCTCGGGGCGATTTTCCCGGCAAATCCTCGTCATAATCAGAGTTAACTGAAATTCAGCGCGGCGCGTCATCGTTAGAATGGAACGAAACAGGAGGGCAGCCATGCCCTCCAGGACCAGGAAAGTCTTCGGAATACGCCCATGAAAAAACTTCTTCTTATTGCCGCGCCTTTATTGCTGTCAGGATGCAGCGTCTATAACCAGCTTCTTGAGCGCATGCAGACCGATACGCTGGAGTATCGCTGCGATGAAAAACCGCTGACCGTCAAGCTGAATAACCCACGTCAGGAAGCCAGTTTTGTTTATGACAATAAATTGCTGACGCTGAAGCAGGGGATGTCAGCTTCCGGCGCACGTTATTCCGACGGTATCTACGTCTTCTGGTCGAAAGGCGACAGCGCCACGGTCTACAAACGCGACCGCATTGTGCTGAACAATTGCCAGCTCGAAAATCCGAAGCGTTGAGATTTTTACAGGGGCGGCGCACAATAGCGCCACCCACTCTCAATGTCAGCTAACGCCATGTCAGATAACGACGAACTGCAGCAAATTGCGCATCTGCGCCGTGAATACACTAAAGGCGGCCTGCGTCGCCAGGATCTTCCCGCTGAGCCCCTCGTGCTTTTTGAACGCTGGCTGAAACAGGCCTGCGAAGCGAAACTCGCCGACCCAACCGCCATGGTTGTCGCGACGGTGGATGAAAACGGCCAACCTTATCAGCGCATCGTATTGCTCAAGCATTATGACGAGAAAGGGCTGGTGTTCTATACCAACCTCGGTAGCCGTAAGGCGCACCATTTAGAAAACAATCCGCGTATCAGCCTGCTGTTTCCCTGGCACATGCTGGAACGTCAGGTAATGGTCACCGGCAAGGCGGAACGTCTCTCGACGCTGGAAGTGGTGAAGTATTTCCACAGCCGCCCGCGCGACAGCCAGATTGGCGCCTGGGTATCAAAACAGTCCAGCCGAATTTCCGCCCGCGGCGTGCTGGAAAGTAAATTCCTGGAGCTGAAACAGAAGTTCCAGCAGGGTGAAATTCCTCTGCCAAGCTTCTGGGGCGGTTTCCGCATCCCGATTGAGCAGATGGAGTTCTGGCAGGGGGGCGAACATCGCCTGCACGACCGCTTTTTATACCAGCGCGAGAATGGCGGCTGGAAAATCGACAGACTGGCACCGTAATCCCCGAAATTTGTTGATTTAAGCGCTAGCGCACACCGCGCTTGCGCTTTATTCTATTGTCCTTTCGCATCAGGCGAAAAGTCGTGTACCGGCAAAGGTGCAGTCGTTTATACATGGAGAATTTGATGGCAAGCAGTAACTTGATTAAACAATTGCAAGAGCGGGGCCTCGTGGCCCAGGTGACGGACGAGGAAGCGTTAGCAGAGCGACTGGCGCAAGGCCCGATCGCGCTCTATTGCGGCTTCGATCCCACCGCTGACAGCTTGCATTTGGGGCATCTTGTTCCATTGTTATGCCTGAAACGCTTCCAGATGGCGGGCCATAAGCCTGTTGCGCTGGTGGGCGGCGCGACCGGCCTGATTGGTGACCCAAGCTTTAAAGCCGCTGAGCGTAAACTGAATACCGAAGATACCGTGCAGGAGTGGGTGGATAAGATCCGCAAACAGGTTGCACCATTCCTCGACTTCAACTGTGGTGAAAACTCTGCCATTGCCGCGAACAACTACGACTGGTTTGGCAGCATGAACGTGCTGACCTTCCTGCGCGACATCGGCAAGCACTTCTCTGTTAACCAGATGATTAACAAAGAGGCCGTGAAGCAGCGTCTGAACCGTGACGACCAGGGTATCTCCTTTACCGAGTTCTCCTACAACCTGCTGCAGGGTTATGACTTTGCCTGCCTGAACAAGCTGCACGGCGTTTCCCTGCAGATTGGCGGTTCCGATCAGTGGGGTAACATCACCTCCGGTATCGACCTGACCCGTCGTCTGCACCAGAACCAGGTCTTCGGTCTGACCGTTCCGCTGATCACCAAGGCAGACGGCACCAAATTTGGGAAAACCGAAGGCGGCGCGGTATGGCTCGATCCGAAGAAAACCAGCCCGTACAAATTCTACCAGTTCTGGATCAACACGGCGGATGCCGATGTTTACCGCTTCCTGAAGTTCTTCACCTTTATGGACATCGAAGACATCAACGCGCTGGAAGAAGAAGACAAAAACAGCGGTAAAGCACCGCGCGCCCAGTATGTGCTGGCGGACGAAGTGACCAAACTGGTTCACGGTGAAGAAGGTCTGGCCGCGGCAAAACGTATTACCGCAAGCCTGTTCAACGGTACCCTGAGCGATCTGAGCGAAGCGGACTTCGAACAGCTGGCGCAGGACGGCGTGCCAATGGTTGAGATGGAAAAAGGGGCTGACCTGATGCAGGCGCTGGTGGACTCTGAGCTCCAGCCTTCGCGCGGTCAGGCGCGTAAAACTATCGCCTCTAACGCTATCACCATCAACGGCGAGAAACAGGCTGACCCGGAATACACCTTCGTTGACGGTGACCGTCTGTATGGTCGCTACACGCTGCTGCGTCGCGGTAAGAAAAACTACTGCCTTGTCTGCTGGAAATAATTAACAGTCTCCAGGGGCGTGGGAAACCACGCCCCTTTTGTTTTTTCAGGGTTTGGTAAGAAAAAAATGAAGAACATCCTCGCCATTCAGTCCCACGTTGTTTTTGGACACGCTGGCAATAGCGCCGCGGAATTCCCGATGCGTCGCCTCGGCGTCAACGTCTGGCCCCTTAATACCGTGCAGTTCTCTAACCACACGCAATACGGCAAATGGACCGGCTGCGTAATGCCACCTTCGCACCTCACCGAGGTTGTGCAGGGGATTGCCGATATCGACCAGCTCAGACGCTGTGACGCCGTGCTGAGCGGCTACCTCGGCTCAGCGGAGCAGGGGGAGCATATCCTCGGCATCGTACGTCAGGTGAAAGCCGCAAACCCGGCGGCAAAATACTTCTGCGACCCCGTCATGGGCCATCCGGAGAAAGGCTGTATCGTGGCGCCAGGCGTCGCAGAGTTTCACGTCCGCCACGCGCTGCCCGCCAGCGATATCATTGCGCCAAACCTGGTCGAGCTCGAAATTCTCTGCGAGCGTCCGGTTAACAGCGTAGAAGAGGCGGTAAGCGCGTCTCGCGAACTGATCGCTCAGGGGCCTGAGGTGGTGCTGGTAAAACATCTCGCCCGCGCAGGGCTGAGTCAGGACCGTTTTGAGATGCTTCTGGTGACGAAAGATGACGCCTGGCATATTAGCCGTCCGCTGGTGGATTTCGGCCTGCGCCAGCCGGTTGGGGTCGGAGATGTTACGAGTGGTCTGCTGCTGGTGAAATTACTGCAGGGGGCGACCATACGTGACGCGCTGGAACACGTTACCGCGGCGGTGTACGAAATCATGATTGCGACGAAAGAGATGCAGGAATATGAACTGCAGGTGGTTGCGGCACAGGATCGTATCGCGAAGCCGGAGCACTATTTCAGCGCAACCCGGTTATAACCGGCCAAAACGTGTAGGCCGGGTAAGCGTTAGCGCCACCCGGCAACACAGGCCGCTCGGTTAATTCAACCCTTCCGCTTTCAGCGCCGCAGCCACTGCAGGACGCTCTGCCACGCGTTTCATATACAATGCGATATGGTCTAACCCTTCCAGGTTCAGCTTAACCGCGCGCGCCCAGCGCAGCACGGTAAACAGATACGCATCGGCAATCGTGAAGCGCGAACCACAAATCCACTGTTCGTCTTTCAGCGATTCGTTAACGTACTGCAGCTTTTTCTCAAGAAGCGCACGCAGGGTCGGTTTGAACTCCTCTGGCGTATCCGGGCGGAACAACGGCGTAAATCCTTTGTGCAGTTCGGTCGCAATGTAGTTGAGCCATTCCAGCGTCTTATAGCGAGAAATGGTACTGACCGGAGCCAGCAGCTGGCGATCGGGTACGCTATCGGCCAGGAACTGCATAATCGCGACGCCTTCGGTCAGCAGAGTACCGTCATCCAGCAAGAGCGCCGGAACTTGTCCCTTGGGGTTAATGGCAAGAAAATCATCGCCATTTTCCAGACGCTTTATCATCAGATCAACGCCGTCCAGCGTGAAATCTTTGCCGCTCTCGCGCAGGGTGATATGGGAAGCAAGAGAGCACGCGCCCGGTTTGTAGAACAGTTTCATCGGTAACTCCTTTTTGCTGAGGTTTCAGCTATGTTAGTGCGCCAACGGACAAAAAAAAAGCCGCTAATACACTAGCGGCTTCTGTTCTGTCGTTTCTCAATAATCTTACGCGGTAGCGGTTTTGGTCGCTTCAGCCGTCTTGTCGTCGTCCTGAGTCATACGATTCAGTTTCGGCGCGGTCAGCAGCATCAGAACTGCAATAACCGCAGTCGCGATACCAATCTGCATGAACACGGTACCGTAGACGTTCAGGGAGACCAGTGGGTCAGTGACGTTTTCAGGCACAGCCATCAGGTTCGCAATTTTACCCGCAATGATTGCCGCACCGGCAGTGGTCAGGAACCAGCTACCCATAATGAAGCCCATCAGACGCTGTGGCACCAGCTGTGCAACCATCGCCAGACCCAGACCGGAGATCATCAGTTCACCGATAGACTGCAGCGCGTAGCTCAGGATCAGCCAGTTAACGGACACGATACCCGCGTCGGTGGCAAATTTGGTACCCAGCGGCAGCACCAGGAACGCGCCGGAGCACAGCACCATACCGATAGCAAACTTGTGCGGCATTGGCAGACGGTCGCCCATCTTGTTATAGATAGCGGCCAGAATCGGGCTACCAATCATGATCCAGAACGGGTTCAGCGCCTGATACTGTTCCGGCTCGAACGCGATGCCCAGAATTGAGTGCTCAACGTTACGAATGGCGAAGAAGTTCAGTGAGGTTGGCATCTGGCTGTACAGCACGAAGAAGATAATCGCTTCCAGCATCAGAATGAACGCCACAATCATCTTGCGACGGGCAGCACCCTGCATGGCGAACGCTTCTTTCGCAAAGATAACCACGATACCCAGCGCAACCACGCCCAGAACGGCACGGGCGATACCCTGGTTGTGCAGCAGCCAGGTGGCAATTGCCGCGAGGACAACAACGCCCACGATGGTGGCCAGCAGTTTGCCCATATGCACAGGCTCGAAGTCAGGTTTTGAACCGTAGTCTTTAACCCAGCTGCGGCAGAACAGGAAGTTCACCACGGTGATCAGCATGCCCACGAAGCTCAGCGCAAACGCCACGCTCCAGCCGAACTTCGCCGCGAGCCATGGGGTTGCCAGCATCGAGAAGAACGAACCGATGTTGATGGACATGTAGTACATGGTAAATGCACCGTCCAGGCGCGGATCGTCTTTGTTGTAGCAGGTAGAAAGCAGGGAGGACGGGTTCGCTTTGAACAGACCGTTACCGACGGCAATCGTCGCCATACCCATATACACGACAGCGGCATCATGCCCTGACCATGCAACCAGACCATAGCCAATCGCCAGGACAATGGCGCCCAGCATGATGACGCGTTTAGTCCCGAGGACTTTATCACCCAGCCAGCCGCCAATAGCGACCAGACCGTACACCAGAGCACTAAAGGAAGAGAACAGCGTGATGGAATCGGCTTCGGACATACCCAGCTGTTTTACCAGGTAAACCGCCATGATCCCTTGCAGGCCGTAATAACCAAAACGCTCCCATAACTCGATAGAGAAGATGAGATAGAACGCTTTAGGCTGTTTAAAAGCGTTAAGACTCACGCTTTCATCTGTTGGTTTATTGTTTGCAGTAGACACATATACCTCTTTTTTTACATCCCATATTAACGGGGGTGTTCATAGCGCGATGGCCATAGTCCATACGCCTTATAGTTATATTGGGAGGAGAAACGGCGGGTAATGTTCACTATCCTGCCCCATTTGGCAATACGTTTGTAATAATCTGTTACATATATCTGAAGTGGTATAATCGTCGGTTCATATAAATGTTATTCAGCGTTAAATTTCATACGATGAGTAAAGGTAGTTTTTTCGACTGGCATTAACCCACCGCGACCGGCTTTTGGCGATATGTTCTGCTATTTGCCGCTTAATGCAGTGATATGGGCCATATTCTGAAAAATAGCTGGTCTTATCTTCGGTGGTGGAAGGAGAGTATCTTGTCAGACAAAGGGTTTAGGCGGATTTTGACAACAAAAATTCAACATGAAGTTATCAGGGTGATCGCGATCACAGATGTATAGAAATTTTTGGCTATGAAAAAAGTATTAACCTGTTTGAGCGTTAAACAACCGAACAAGTGACAGGTCAGGGGGAATGAAAGACGGACAAATAACGGCCAAAAGAAGGGTGTCTGGTAGCCCTTCTTTTGGTAAGGGTTTGTGACGATCAGGGATACACTTTTTCTTTGTATTCGCAGAGATCTTCAATAATGCAGGAGCCGCAGCGAGGCTTACGGGCAATACAGGTATAGCGGCCGTGCAGAATCAGCCAGTGATGGCAGTCAACCTTAAATTCGGCCGGAACCACCTTTAACAGCTTCTCTTCGACCTGCTCAACATTTTTCCCCGGCGCGAAGTTAGTGCGGTTAGAGACCCGGAAAATATGCGTATCCACGGCGATAGTCGGCCAGCCAAACGCGGTGTTGAGCACCACGTTCGCTGTCTTACGCCCCACGCCCGGTAAGGCTTCCAGCGCGGCGCGATCTTCCGGTACTTCGCCTCCGTGCTGTTCCAGCAGGATCCGGCAGGTCTTAATGACGTTCTCGGCTTTGCTGTTAAACAGGCCGATGGTTTTGATATAGGACTTCACGCCTTCCACGCCCAGCTCCAGCATGGCTTTCGGCGTATTGGCGACCGGATAGAGCAGGGCAGTGGCTTTATTGACGCTCACATCGGTCGCCTGCGCAGAGAGCAACACCGCGATCAGCAGCTCAAACGGGGAGGTAAAATTCAGCTCCGTCGTCGGGTGCGGGTTCTCGTCCCGCAGACGGGTCAGGATCGCAATGCGCTTTTCTTTATTCATGAAGCTTTCTCGGGTGTCCCTTCCAGAACGCTGCGCTCAGCCGCGCGGCGCTTACGTTTCTCATCAATCAGGTATTTTATCGCCAGCATCATGCCAAGGCCAATAAACGCGCCAGGGGGCAGCATTGCCAGCAGGAATGGCGTATCGGTGTGGAACACTTCAACGCGCAGCGCTTTGGCCCAGCCGCCCAGCAGCGCATCTGCGCCGTCAAACAGCGTACCGTTACCGAGGATCTCGCGCAGCGAGCCCAGCACGAACATGGCGCAGGTGGCGCCCATTCCAATGGAAAAACCATCCAGCGCCGACATGGCGGGGCTGTTTTTCACCGCGAACGCTTCCGCACGGCCAACGACGATACAGTTGGTCACGATAAGGGGAATAAAGATCCCGAGCGACTGGTACAGGCCAAACGCGTAGGCGTTAATCAGCATCTGGACGATACTGACCACCGACGCAATGATCATGACGTAAATCGGAATACGAATTTCCGACGGCGTCCAGCGGCGCAGGGCGGAGATGGAGAGGTTGGTCAGCGTCAGCACCAGCGTGGTTGCCAGACCCAGACCGAGCGCGTTGGTGGCGGTGGACGTTACCGCCAGCAGGGGACACATCCCCAGAAGCTGGACCAGCGCGGAGTTGTTCTTCCACAACCCCTGGACAATAACCTCTTTAACCTGGCTCATGATTACTCCTCACAGGCCGGAAGATTGTTGATTTGCGCGGGCAGCGTTTCAGCATACAGCCCGGCTCGTTTTACGGCGTTCACCACGGCGCGCGGCGTGATGGTCGCGCCGGTGAATTGATCGAACTCGCCGCCATCTTTCTTCACCGCAAACGCGGTATCCCCTTCGCCATGGATAACTTTACCGGCGAAGTGCAAAATCCAGTCGCTCAGACGGGTTTCAATTTTATCGCCCAGGCCCGGCGTCTCATGGTGTTCCGTCACGCGAGTACCCAGAATAGTGCCGGAGAAATCGCTGCCGACAAGCAGCTGAATGGCGCCGGAATAGCCGTCGGGCGCCGTCGCTTCCATCACCGCGCCTACCGGTTTATCCCCTTTACGGGCGATAAAGAGGCGGTGCGCGCCTTTCCCAAGCTGGGGCGCGTCTACCACAAAGCAGCTCTTTTGCAGGTCATTATCGTAGAAATCTGACGGGATCACCTGATCGAACAGCGCCTTTTGCTGCTTTGAAGCCTGCTCTTCGATGGTCGTTTTGGTTAACGAGTTAACCAGGGCCGTCAGCCCGGTCAGGACCGCGGCGAAGACAGCCAGCGTGACGCCGTGCTTTTGCATCGTTTTTAACATGGCGAAACCCTTAGCGATGGCCGTACACGCGCGGACGCGTGTAATAGTCGATGAGCGGAACGGTAATGTTGGCGAGCAGGACGGCAAACGCGACGCCGTCCGGGTAACCGCCAAAGCTGCGGATGAGCCATACCAGCAGGCCCGCCAGCGCGCCGAAGATCAGGCGGCCGCGGTTAGTCGTTGACGCCGTGACCGGATCGGTCAGGATAAAGAAGGCACCCAGCATGGTCGCACCGGAGAGCAAATGCATCTGCGGGCTGGCGAGTGATTCAGGAGAGAAGACCCATCCCAGCGTCGCGCAAACCGTCAGCGTCACGAGGAAGCTGACCGGAATATGCCAGCGAATGGCTTTTTGCTGCAGCAGGAACAGGCCGCCCAGCAGATACGCCAGGTTGACCCACTGCCAGCCTGCACCCGCCAGCATGCCGCTGTAAATCGCGGATTTCATGATCTGCTCAACGCTTTGCCCGGCGTGCAGGGACGTTTTAAAGGTATCGAGAGGCGTCGCCTGGCTGATGCCGTCCACGCCCATTCGCAGCGCGTTCATATCAGCGCCGAGCGCCGTATGGCCGGTAAAGATAACGTGCAGGGCATCCATAAAGCCCGGGACCGTGGCCGCAATCTCGTGTGGTGGCAGCCAGCTGGTCATCTGCACCGGGAAGGAGATTAGCAGCACCACGTAGCCAATCATCGCCGGGTTAAACGGGTTATGGCCGAGCCCGCCGTACAGCTGTTTGGCAATGATCACGGCAAACACGGTACCGAGCACGACCATCCACCACGGGGCAAACGGCGGAATACTGATGGCGAGCAGCAGGCCGGTCAGCAGCGCGGAGTTGTCAGCCAGAATGCGTGACACCGCCATCTTACGCAGCTTCAGGACGAGTGCTTCCGCCGCGACGGCGCTGGCGCAGCCCAGGGCTATCTGGAACAGGGTTCCCCAGCCGAAAAACCAGCACTGAACGGCAATGCCCGGCAGCGCGGCCAGGCAGACCAGCATCATAATGCGCGATGTCTGACGCTGGTTGTGGGTGTAAGGGGAACTTGCGATTCTGAAAACCATTTAATCCTCGTTTACGGCTTGCTGTGCGGCTTTCTTCACCTGAACGCGCGCAATGGCGGCGGCGACGGCGGCCTTGCGCGGGTCATCGTTGGCGGCCTGCGGCTGCTCTTCCTGCTGCGCAGCCTTACGGGCTTTGGCGCGGGCAATCGCTGCTTCGACGGCGGCTTTACGCGGGTCGACCGGTGGTGCTTCTGATACTGCCTCTGGCGCCTGCTGCGCAGCCTTGCGGGCTTTGGCGCGAGCAATCGCTGCTTCGACGGCGGCTTTACGCGGGTCGACCGGTGGTGCTTCTGCTTCTGCCTCTGGCGCCTGCTGCGCAGCCTTACGGGCTTTGGCGCGGGCAATCGCCGCTTCAACGGCGGCTTTGCGTGGGTCGACCGCTTCTTGCTCGACGACTACCTGCTGCTCTCCAGCTTTGCGGGCCTTGGCCCGGGCTATCGCCGCTTCAACGGCCGCTTTACGCGGGTCGATCTCAGTATCTGCCTGAACCGTTTGCGCTTTTTCCGCCTGACGCGCGCGAGCCGCAGCCTTTCGCGCTTCGCGGGCGGCAATCGCTTCGCTGTTATCCGGTTTTTCCCCGGCCTGGATCACCACCGTCTGGGCGGCATCGGCTTTTTTCTCGCGAACTCGCGCCAGTGCGGCGTTGATCGCATCCTGATCTTTCCCGGCAGGCTGAACGGCGGCCTGTTTATGGCGTTCCTGACGGGCGATTTTTTCGCGCTCCAGTCGCGCCTGACGCGCTTCGAAACGTGCCTTGGCTTCCGCGGCGCGTTTTTCTTCCATGGAGATGGCATAAATCTCGGCCTTCTCCTGACGGAAGTATTGCACCAGCGGAATGTTGCTTGGGCAGACCCAGGCGCAGGCGCCGCATTCAATGCAGTCGGCCAGGTTATGGGATTTTGCCTTGTCGTGCAGCTGGCCTTTGCTGTACCAGTAAAGCTGCTGTGGGAGGAGATCCGCCGGGCAGGCATCGGCACAGGCGCTGCAGCGAATGCAACCTTTCTCTTCCTGCTCTTCACCCATTTCGGTGGGGGAAGGGGCGAGCAGACAGTTAGTGATTTTCACTACCGGAACGTCCAGCCACGGCAGCGTAAAGCCCATCAGCGGGCCGCCCATGATCACCATCTGGTCGCTGGCCGGGCAAAATTCAGCCTGTTCCAGCAGATGGCGCACCGGCGTACCCAGACGCGCCCAGACGTTGCCCGGACGGGAAACCGACTCGCCGGTCAGCGTCACCACGCGCTCGGTCAACGGCTCGCCGTCAATCACCGCTCGTTTCACCGCATAGGCGGTGCCGATGTTTTGCATCAGCACGCCGATATCCGAAGAGCGTCCGCCGTGCGGGACCTGCTTGCCGGTGAGAATTTGCGTCAGCTGTTTTGCGCCGCCAGAAGGGTACTTGGTCGGGATAACGCGCAGGCTAATATCATGACTGCCCGCCAGCACGGCGCGCAGCATCGAGATGGCCTGCGGTTTATTGTCTTCGATACCAATCAGCACTTCCCGCGGCTTCAGAATGTGCGCCAGGATGCGGATGCCTTCAACCACCTGAGCGGCGCAATCCTGCATCAGACGATCGTCGGCGGTGATATACGGCTCGCACTCGGCGGCGTTGATAATCAACGTCTGAATGTTATCGCCACCGCCGCGCAGCTTGACGCCGGTCGGGAAGCCCGCGCCGCCCAGCCCGGCGACGCCGAACTGATGAATACGCTCGATAAGCGCTTCGCGGCTCTGGCTGCGGTAATCGCTCCAGCCGTCACGTTCAATCCAGCGGTCTTCGCCGTCGGCTTCAATGATCACGCTCAGCTCCGACAGCGCGGACGGATGAGCCACCGTATGAGGGGCAATCGCTACCACTTTACCGGAGGTGGGGGCGTGCACCGGCAGCATACGTCCACGGCCAAAGGTCAGCGGCTGACCGCGAAGAACCGTATCGCCTTCTTTCACGCACAGCTCGCCCTCAGCGCCAATATGCTGCTTGAGCGGCATGACGTAACGCGTCGCCAGCGGAATTTGACGCAGCGGCGTGCCGTTGGACTGGGTTTTCATCTCTGGCGGATGGATACCGCCGTCAAAGTCCCAAATCTTCTCTTTTCTGAAAGCAGAAAATAACTTAAGCATGTTGTTCCACAGGAATGATGCGAACCGGAATGGTTTGAAGATCCCACTTCCAGCTTTCGGTAGTCGTTTCAACCGGGCGCAGCTCGATACATTGCGTCGGGCAGGGGGCCACGCAGAGGTTACAGCCGGTGCACAGATCCGCCACGACGGTGTGCATGGCGCGGGTGGCGCCAACAATGGCGTCAACCGGGCAGGCCTGAATACATTTGGTGCAGCCGATGCAGTTTGCCTCGTCGATCACGGCGAGGGCGCGAACCGGCTCCTGCACCTCCGCATCGCCATCAACGGGCTGCGGATCGACGTTAAGCAGGGCCGCGATTTTCAGCATCACCGCTTCGCCGCCGGGGGCGCAGCGGTTAATTTTTTCACCCTGAATGCCTACCGCTTCAGCGTAGGGACGGCAGCCCGGGTAGCCGCACTGCCCGCACTGGCTTTGCGGCAAAAGCTCATCAATTTTTTCAACAACAGGATCGTCCTCTACCGCGAAGCGGCGGGAGGCGTAACCCAGGATAAGGCCAAACACCAACCCCAGGACGCTGATAGAGGCGATGGCAATCCAGATAGCATTCATTACAACTTCACCAGACCACTAAAGCCCATAAAGGCCAGAGACATTAAACCCGCGGTCACCAGCGCAATCGCGTTACCGCGGAAGGGCGCAGGGATATCCGCTGCCGCCAGACGCTCGCGAATCGACGCGAACAGGACCATAACAAATGAGAAACCGACGGCGGCGGAAAAACCGTACAGCGCCGACTGCATAAAGTTATGGCCAAGGTTGATGTTCAGCAGCGCAACGCCGAGAACGGCACAGTTGGTGGTGATCAGCGGCAGGAAGATACCCAGCAGGCGATAGAGGGCCGGGCTGGTTTTACGCACCACCATTTCAGTAAATTGCACAACAACCGCAATGACCAGAATAAAAGCCAGCGTACGAAGATAGATTAACCCCAGCGGGATGAGGATCCAGGTATCAATCAACCACGCGCAGATGGACGCCATCGTCATGACGAAGGTTGTCGCCAGCCCCATGCCCATCGCCGTTTCCAGCTTTTTGGACACGCCCATAAACGGGCACAGGCCAAGGAACTTCACCAGAACGAAGTTGTTAACCAGCACGGTGCCGACAAAGAGCAGTAAGTAATCGGTCATTATTTAGCCTGAAATAAAAAAGCCGCCTATTATCGGACAAACTCACGCAGGCGACAACAGGTTATCTGTAAGGTTATTACGGGTTCACGAAGGTGTTTTTTACCCGCGTCGAACGTTTGAAATAGGGAACCAGCAGCGCGGCCGCCAGTAACGGGAAAAGCAGCTGACGAACGGCCAGAGCGTCTGATACGGGCGAAAAAGCAAAGGCTTTAACCGCCAGCAGAACCGAAATCAGCAGCCAGATAATGTAGTGTTTAGGTACACTTTTGCGGCGCTTAAAGAAGGCGATGGTCAACCACAGGGTGTAGTACCACATACCAATCGCGAAAACGAACGACACAAACCACATCGCAATACTCAGCACGCTTTGCGACATCAGGGTCTGGATGGCGTGAGGAGTAATCAGTGCGGTGGTATACAGCAGCAGCGCAAGTGATGCGCTTAATAAGGCAACCAGCAGCCATGCCAGTGGGGCGATTAACCAGCCTCCAATGCGTTCTCCAGGCGTTGCGGTCATGAACTCTCCCATAATCTGCGCGAAATGTTGTACAGCCAGTTTGCAGGGCGGAGAGTATATAACATTTCGCGCGGATGGCTACTTTCTTATAAAACGTAACGCCATACGGACTTAGGCACTTCACCCACGTTGAACAAACGACCTCCGGAAACCAGCTCCGCACGGCGATGGTCAGCAGCGCGATACATATTAATGATGTCCTGATTATCCGACAGGGTGTAGTTCAGATGGTCAAACAGTTTTTCCAGGCTCTCAAGCGAATTGATCTTGCGAAATTTTAATAAATAGTCCTGAACTGTCATATTAATAAGTTTCCATATAAAAGTGAGTAATACCAGTTAAGGTAATTCGTTCGAATAATAAACGGATTAATAAAGACGTAAACAGCCCACTCAGGTAACGCGACGAAATTAGGAGTTTTCTTTGCTGAAATTCAGGCATCAGACGATGCCTGGAAGAGAAGGTTAACCGTGTTCACCAGGGCTGGCAATAAGTAACTGACATATTATGTCACTCTTTATTGCAGTAACCGGTTACTTAGGTTGGGCGACTGTGACAGGCTCCGGCGGCTGGTAGTTATCGATATGGCTGGCAACGCCCAGCAAAATGACCGAAACCCCAAGGACAATCCATCCCGCTAATTCAATGATTCGATTAATAATTGACGTCATGATTCGTAGTTGTACTTTATCCATAAATACAGGTCGCAAATGTTACAGCGACGTTTCCCCGACGGCAAGCGCTTTGGGAACGGTTCCCTTAAACAAAATCAGTGGGTTAATACTATGTAACAAAAACAACCCCTACAACCTGCTATTTTAAGTCATATGGCACATTATTAATCTGTGGTAATGCCAGGCTAGCCAGTGTGAAATAAGAACGTCATAAAAGAGGACGGCACTATGAGTGATAATATCCGCGTTGGGCTTATCGGCTACGGGTATGCAAGCAAAACGTTTCATGCGCCTCTGATAGCCGGGACGCCGGGGATGACCCTGGCTGCGGTATCCAGCAGCGATGCCGCTAAAGTCCATGCCGACTGGCCTTCCGTGCCGGTTGTCTCTGAGCCAAAACACCTTTTCAACGATCCAAATATTGATTTAATCGTTATCCCCACCCCGAACGACACCCACTTTCCGCTGGCAAAGGCCGCGCTGGAGGCCGGTAAGCACGTGGTTGTCGATAAGCCCTTTACCGTCACCCTGTCTCAGGCTCGCGAGCTGGATGCGCTGGCAAAGAGTCTGGGCAGGCTGCTGTCGGTGTTCCATAACCGCCGCTGGGACAGCGACTTTCTGACGGTAAAAAGGCTTCTCAGTGAAGGCACGCTAGGGGAGATCCTCTTTTTTGAATCGCACTTTGACCGCTTCCGGCCGCAGGTACGAAACCGCTGGCGCGAGCAGGCCGGTCCGGGCAGCGGTATCTGGTACGATTTAGCCCCGCATCTGCTGGATCAGGCCATCAATCTTTTTGGTCTGCCGGTGAGCATGACGGTCGATCTGGCCCAGCTCCGGCCCGGAGCGCAGACGACCGATTACTTCCACGCGGTGCTCAGCTACCCGCAGCGGCGGATTGTGCTGCACGGCACGATGGTCGCGGCCGCGGAATCTGCCCGCTACATCATTCACGGCACGCGCGGGAGCTACGTGAAGTTTGGCCTCGATCCGCAGGAGGACCGGCTGAAAAGCGGTGAACGTTTGCCGCAGGAAGACTGGGGCTATGATATGCGGGACGGCGTGGTCACGCGGGTGGAAGGTGAGGAACTGGTAGAGGAAACCTTGCTGACGATCCCGGGCAACTATCCGGCCTATTATGCGGGCATTCGCGATGCGCTGAACGGCACGGGCGAAAATCCGGTTCCGGCCGGCCAGGCGATTCAGATTATGGAACTGATTGAGCTGGGTATTGAATCTGCCAAACATCGCGCCACGCTCTGTCTGGCATAAGCTTTAAGGGCTGTTGTAGGCCGGGTAAGGCGTAGCCGCTACCCGGCAAATGCTCAACCGCGAGCCACTTTATCTTTAAGCGCCTGTTTCTCTTCAGGCGTCAGGAAGGCGATCTCCAGCCCGTTGATCTGCGCCTGACGGATCTGCTCACGGCTCAGACCCGCCTGCGGTGCGGCGATGTTGTATTCGTGGATGATATCCACGCCCTGAACCGCCGGGTCGTCAGTGTTCAGCGAGGCCAGCACGCCGTGCTCAAGGAACGTTTTCAGCGGATGATGCGCCAGCGTTGCCACGGTGCTGGTCTGAATGTTAGACGTCAGGCACGACTCAATCCCGATACGCTGCTCCGCCAGGAAATCCATCAGGGCGCGATCTTCTACCGCCTTCACGCCGTGACCGATACGCTCGGCGCCCAGCTCGCGGATGGCCTGCCAGATGCTTTCCGGGCCAGCCGCTTCGCCCGCATGCACGGTAATGTGCCAGCCGGCATCGCGCGCGCGGTTGAAGTGGGAGAGGAACAGACTGCCCGGGAAGCCCAGCTCGTCACCGGCCAGATCGACGGCGGTGATGGCATCGCGATGGGCCAGCAATGCTTCAAGCTCCTGCAGGCAGGCGGCTTCGCCGAAGGTACGGCTCATAATGCCAATCAGACGGGCCTGAACGTCGAAGGTTTTACACCCTTCGCGCACGCCTTCAATCACGGCTTCCACCACGCCTGCAACGGGCAGGCTGTGGGTCATCGCCATATAGCCCGGCGAGAAGCGCAGCTCGACGTAATGCAGGCCGTTACGGGCCGCATCTTCAATGTTCTCAAACGCCACGCGGCGGCAGGCATCCAGCGAGGCCAGCATCTTCACGCCCCAGTCGAGTTTGCTCAGGAAGCTGACCAGGTCCGGTTCATTGGAGGTTACCTGTACGTGAGGGATCAGCGACTCAAGCGTCTGCGCAGGAAGCGTTAAATTAAACTGGCGGCCAAGATCGAGGATGGTTTGGGCACGAATGTTACCGTCAAGGTGACGATGAATATCAGTTAAAGGCAGGCGTGTATCAATCATGGTCGCACTCTTTTCTGGTTAAAGTGCGCCATATTATAAAAACAAAACGGGGTAAAAAGCTATTTGCGCAAGGGAATATTCCGTTGCGCAAATTGATTAGAGGAGCGTGTTAATCCCGGCAATGAGGCGTTGCACCCCTTGTTCAAGCTTGCTGCGCGGACAGCCGGCGTTCAGGCGAACAAAGCCGTTTCCCTCTTTGCCGTAGGTATATCCCGGCATGATGGCGACTTTTTGCTGCTCGATCAGCACTTTTTGCAGCGCCCGATCGTCAATATTCAGCGGGCGCAGGTCAATCCAGGCCAGATAGGTCGCTTCGGGCGGCTGCCAGTTCAGTTTCGGAAAGGCGCGGTTTACTTCCTGCGCGATATACAACAGATTCTCTTCCAGATACCCCCGCAGGGCATCCAGCCACGGTGCTCCCTGCTGATAGGCGGCGATATGCGCCGTCAGCGCCAGCACGGAAGGGGAAGAGAGTCCGTCCCGGCCTTTTAGCGCGCTGAGATAACCGTTACGGCTCTGTTCATCGCCAATCAGGCCGTAAGCGCCCGTCAGCGCTGGAATATTAAAGCTTTTCGAGCCGGAGGTGAGAAGCGCCCATTTACCGCGTGCCACCGCGCTCCACGGCGTGTGACGATGCTCTCCCCACACCATATCCATATGAATTTCATCGCTGATAACCGCCACGTCATAGCGTGCGCACAGTTTAGCCATGTGCGTCAGCTCGTCCCGCGTCCAGACCTTGCCGGTTGGGTTTTGCGGGCTGCAAAGCAGTAAAATTTTGTTTTCAGGTTTCGCCAGGGCCGCTTCCAGCGCCGCCATATTTCCCTGCCAGCCTGCGGCGTGCTTTTCCATCTCCACGGGCACCACATGACGCGCATTCCCTTCAATGGCTTTGTAAAACGCGTCGTATGCCGGGGTGTGCACCACTACGCCGTCGCCGGGGTGTGACCAGAGACGAATCAGCTCTGACACCATGTAGATAACGGAAGGACCATAAACGACGGTTTCCGTATCAATCTGGCTGTTAAAGCGCTGCTGGAACCAGTGCGCGACGGCGGCGAGAAACTCATCGTTCTTCCAGCGGCTGTAGCCCAGCACGCCGTGATTGATGCGCTGATGCAGCGCGTCGGTAATGCAGGGCGCGGTGGCGAAATCCATATCCGAGATGGTGAAGGGCAGCAGATCGGCCGCGCCAAAGCGGTCGGCGACGTAGTCCCACTGCGTACACCAGGTGCCGTGTCGATCCACGACGGTAGAAAAATCAAACATGACGTGAGTCCTTAAAGTAAAACCCCCTCATGAGAGGGGGCTGAGGCATCAGGCTTCAACTGTTCGCATCAGGGTAGCCAGCTCATCCTTCACCGACTGGACCTGCGGGCCGATAACCACCTGCAAATTGTGCTGATTTAACTGTACCACGCCGATGGCCCGGTTGGCTTTCAGGGCGTTGGTATCCACTTTTGACATATCCGCCACCGACAGACGCAGGCGGGTGATGCAGTTATCCAGCGAGGTGATGTTATCCGCGCCGCCCAGCGCCGCCAGAATGGCCGGTGTGTTATAGCCGGATTTGCCCACGGTCCCGGCAACCGCCTGTTCAACGCTGCTCGCCGTATCGGTATCGCGGCCAGGCGTTTTCAGGTTAAAGCGGGTGATGGCGAAGCGGAAGATGCCGTAGTAAACCGCAAACCAGATAGCCGCCACAACTGGCACCAGGTACCACTTGGTGGACAGGCCGTGCAGGATCCCGAACACCACGAAGTCGATCACGTTGCCGTCGGTGTTGCCGATGGTCACGCCCAGCACCGCCATCACGGTAAAGCCCAGACCGGTCAGCACCGCGTGGATGAGGTACAGCACCGGTGCGACGAACAGGAACAGGAATTCGATTGGCTCGGTGGTACCGCCCACGACGCAGGCGATCACGCCGGAAATCAGCAGACCTTTAATTTTATGACGGTTTTCCGGGCGCGCGCAGTGGTACATCGCCAGCGCGGCACCCGGCAGGCCGCCGAGGAAGGCAGGCATTTTACCCTGAGACAGGAAGCGGGTGGCGCTTTCGGAGAAGCCGTGTGTGGTCGGGCAGCTCAGCTGCGCCTGGAAGATGGTCAGCGCGCCGCTCACGTCGTGACCGCACACCTCCATCGTACCGCCCGCTTCGGTGAAGCGAATCAGGGCCACCAGGATATGCTGCAGGCCAAACGGCAGCAGCAGACGCTCGCCGGTGCCGAAGATCATCGGACCGAAATCTCCCGCGCCGTTGATGATGCGGCCAATACCGTTGATGCCCATCGCAAAGACCGGCCAGATCAGCGGAATGATTAAACCGAACAGACCCATCACCACCAGGGTAACAATCGGCACAAAGCGGGTACCGCCGAAGAAGGCCAGGGCATCCGGCAGCCGGATATTATGGAAGCGCTCGTGCAGCATCCAGATAATCACACCCGCGATCACCGCCCCGAGGATCCCGGTATCAATAGACTGGATACCGATCACGCTCTGAATGTTGTTGGCTTTAAGTACGGCAGCGTCGGTGGTCGGCAAAATGCCTTTCGCGGTCAGCCAGAAGTTAACCGCCAGGTTCATCACGGCGTAGCCTACAAACCCGGCAAACGCCGCGACGCCTTTGTTCTCGCGCGCCAGGCCCAGCGGGATAGCAATACAGAACATCACGGGCAGGAAGCTAAACGCAAAGGAGCCGACTTTACTCATCCAGATGAAGATCGCCTGCAGCACCGGGGTACCGAGGAACGGGATCAGCGTGATGACGTCTTTACTGCTCAGCGAGCTGCCGATCCCGAGCATGATCCCGCAGAACGAGAGGAGTGCCACGGGCAGCATAAAGGTTTTACCCAGTTGCTGGAAAAATTCCCACAGCGATATTTTTTGTGCTGCTTTCGCCGTCATAAAACGACTCCTTTATTGTTAAAATCAGTTTGCCTGCTTCAATGCTGCGAGAAGATAAAACGTTTTATCAAAGTTTAGTGCGCGCTAAATCACATTCTCAGGCTTTGACTGGTAGTATAAAGATAACGTATTGATAAAACGTTTTACCGATCTCATTTCAGGGAGTCACGCCAACACATGGCTGTAGCGAAAAAAATCACCATCAACGATGTCGCGCTGGCGGCGGGCGTTTCCGTCAGCACCGTTTCTCTGGTGCTAAGCGGAAAAGGGCGCATCTCTCCTGCGACCGGTCAGCGGGTTAACGAGGCGGTTGAGCAGCTGGGTTTTGTGCGTAACCGTCAGGCGTCGGCGCTGCGCGGCGGGCAAAGCGGGGTGATTGGCCTGATTGTCCGCGACCTGACGTCACCTTTCTATGCGGAGCTGACCGCAGGGTTAACCGAAGCGCTTGAAGCGCAGGGGCGGATGGTCTTTCTTCTGCACGGCGGTCGCGAGCCCGATCAGCTTCTCTCCCGGCTCGATATGCTGCTGAATCAGGGTGTTGACGGGGTGATCGTCGCCGGGGCGTCGGGCGTGGGCAGCGAGCTGTGCGAGCGCGCCGCCGAAAAAGGCGTGCCGCTGGTGTTTGCTTCGCGCGCCAGCTACCTGGACGAGGCCGATACGCTGCGTCCGGATAACATGCAGGCCGCACAAATGTTGACCGAGCATCTTATTCGTCGCGGACACCAGCGCATTGCGTGGCTCGGCGGGAAAAGTTCGTCCCTGACCCGCGCCGAGCGGGTCGGCGGCTACTGCGCGACGCTGATTAAATACGGCCTGCCGTTCCACAGCGAATGGGTCGTGGAGTGTGAATCCAGCCAGAAGAAAGCGGCGGAAGCGATAGGCGCGCTGCTGCGCAGCAGTCCGACGATCAGCGCCGTGATTTGCTACAACGATGTGATTGCCATGGGCGCCTGGTTTGGCCTGATCCGCGCCGGGCGTCAGAGCGGCGAGGGCGGGGTGGAAACCTTCTTCGGCCATCAGGTGGCGCTGGGAGCGTTCGCCGATGTCGGTGAAAACGCGCTCGACGACCTGCCGATCGTCTGGGCCACCACCCCTGCGCGAGAGATGGGCTACACGCTGGCGGACAGGATCATGCAGCGCATCGACAACACGGACGTTCAGGCCGGACACCAGATTGTGGCGGCGCGGCTGGTGACGGTGAAATAATCTCCGCTGCACTTCGCCCGGCGGCGCTTCGCTTGCACAGGCCAACAACGGCTCGGGATCGTAGGCCGGGTAAGCGTCAGCGCCACCCGGCAATAAAAAACCCCTCGTGCGAGGGGTTTTGACGTTTACTGCTGCGGTGCCGCCGGTTCGGCTGGCGCTGCGGGTTCAGCCGGTTCCGGCATCCCCAGCGTCGGCATACCAAACATGCCGACGAAGTCTTCCAGCGGCATCTTATCGCCGTTGAGCGTTACCTGGCCGTTGGCATACTGCAGGCTGGTGGAAATCGTGTTGTTTTCCACTTTGGTGATGCGGAACATCTGGCCCATTGCCGCCAGACCTTTCACCTGCTGGTTCGCCAGCTTGCCGGCGTCTTCATCGCCGTAGCCTTCCAGCTTCGCAATCTGGGTCATAAACTCGGTCGCCATATCCATCGGGATGGTCAGCTTGCTGTCGAGAGACTTCACGCTGCGATCCACTTCCTGCGCCAGCGTCTGCGGTTCACCCGTTGCGGTTGCCGGATCTTTCAGGAACAGCGACAGGTTAAAGCTGGTTTCGCCTTTGCTGTTTTTCCAGCTCAGCGGCGCAACGGTGATCACCGGCTCGCCTTTCAGCAGGACAGGCAGGTTGTTGAACAGTACCGCCATCGCCTGCTGCTGATACACCTCAGGGTTCTGCTGGAGTGCGGCATCGGTCAGCAGCGCCTGGCTCTCTTTGCTGTATTTCTGGCTAAACTCGTGCCACGCCTGGCCGTCGATATTGCCGATCTTCAGCGACAGCTTGCCGGTGCCCAGATCCTGATTCTGTACCTTCAGGCTCTTCAGCGTGTAATCCAGCTGCGTGTTGATGCTTTTACCGTCTTTGGAAACGTCAGATTTGCCGTTGACGTCCATGCCTTCCAGCACGGCCATCTCTTTTCCTTCAACCGCAATGGCTACCTTGTCGAGAGAGAGTTTCTGATCGCCGATACGCTCCTGGAAATCGGTCATTCGGCTGTTGCCGTCGGCTTTCAGGTTGTTGAAGGTGAGCTGAACCTTTTGGTTATATTCGTTCACGGCATTGACCAGGCCGCTTTCCGCTTCACCCGTCAGGGAGAACACGTTTCCGTCCCGGTCAGCATCGAGTTTGAAGTGACCGCCGCTAAAGGCGACTTTCTCATTCTCTTTCTCGTAGTTCAGCGCTTTCAGAGCAATATCGGAGCTCGTGTCACCGGCATAGCTGATGCGGGTATTAATGTCGAATGGCGATTCATTCTTTGCCAGGTCAAACAGCGGTTTGGTGACGTCGTTATTCACCAGCACGGTATGAACGGACGCCATCGACGGGATCAGGTTAAAGGACTTCAGCTGCGCCAGCGGCAGCGGACCGTGGCTCACCACCTCGTCCAGCACCACGCTCTGACCCGGTTTCAGCCAGCCGTTTTCAGCACCGGCCACTGGCTTTACCACCAGCTGCATACGGCTGGTAAACACGCCGCGATGATAATTCTGGTAGCTCAGCTCCAGGCCCGCCTCCGGCGCGCTGCGCTTAATCTCTCCGTTAGCCTGCGCCACCATCTCAGCCAGACGGCCTTCCAGCTGTTTCCCGGTAAACCAGGAGGCCCCCGTCCAGACCACGCCTAACGCTACAATCACTCCAACCGCTACGACCGATTTTTTCATTGCGACTATCCCTAAAATGAAACCAGGCGGTAAAAACCGCCTGGAGATATTAAGCCTGCAACTAGCTTAGCAAGAGTTGTTAAAAAAATCAGTAAGTCCCTAATACCCGTCATACTTCAAGTTGCCTGTGCGTTGGCTTTCCTCGCTCACCCCAGTCACGTACTTATGTACGCTCCTGGGGATTCGCTGCGTCGCCGCCTTCATGCAACTCGAATTATTTAGGGTATAGCTTATTGAAAACGCGCGCCAGACGACCGGTGCCGCTTACGCTGACCGGTGATTCACTGGCTGCAACGAATGCTGACTCACCGGGCTTGAGCACCAGACGCTGTTCGCCTTTGCGCAGCGTCGCTTCGCCCTCGGCGCAGAACAGAATCGCCGCGCTTTCCTGCGCGATGGCGGTTTCGGCCTGGCTCAGGTCGTGCAGGGAAAAAGCAAAATCCTCAACCGGAATTGGGAAGTCCAGCTCTGCGCCGTTTTTCACCGGCTGAGTCAGCAGCTCCGCGGCAGGTTTCGCCACAAACTTCACGTTGGCAACCAGTTCAGGAATATCGATGTATTTCGGCGTCAGGCCTGCGCGCAGCACGTTATCGGAGTTGGCCATTACCTCCAGCGCCACGCCCTGCAGGTAGGCGTGCGGGGTTTCGGCAAACAGGAACATCGCTTCGCCCGGGTTCAGCTTCACCACGTTCAGCAGCAGAGGGGAGAACAGGCCGCTGTCGTCCGGGTAGAATTCGGAGATCAGACGGATAGTCTCCCACGGTTCACCCTGCTGGCTGCCCAGAGCCGCTTTCAGCACCGCCAGCGCGTGAGATTTCTCTTCACCCTGCATATTCAGCAGGCTGGCAAACAGCTGGCTCAGCGCGTCCGCGTTCGGGTTTTCAAGGAAGTGGGCGATAGCCTTGTGGGCACCCGCGACCGGTTGCAGCAGAGAAACGATCTCTGAAAACTCGCGGAACGCGTTCATCGCCAGGAACGGGGTCAGCGCAAAGACCAGCTCCGGCTTGTGGTTAGGATCTTTGTAGTTACGCTCGGCGGCGTCTAACGGAATACCCGCCGCGTTCTCTTTCGCAAAGCCGATTTCAGAGGCTTTCTTGTTCGGGTGAACCTGGATGGAGAGCGGCTGGTCGGCGCACAGTACCTTGAACAGGAACGGCAGTTCGCCGAAGCGCTGAGCCACCTTGTCGCCCAGCAGCGCGGCTTTATCGGCGTCAATCACGTCACGCAGGCTGCGAACCTGGCCGCTGGCGTCTTCAATTTTTGAGCTGCTCTTCGGGTGCGCCCCCATCCACAGTTCTGCCATCGGCAGGTTGTTCGGGTTCGCGATACCGTAGAGATCCGTTAACGCAGTTTTACTTCCCCAGGCGTAGTTTTGCACTGAGTTAATGAGTTTTTGCATTATCAAGCCCTGATTCAATTGTGGAATTAACTCCGGGTATTAAAGCAATAAACCTCATGGAAGTAACGTGTGGATGTAAAAAGTCGTACTAGTCTCAGTTTTTGTTAAAAAATTGTGTAGGATAAGCTGACTCGCTTTTAAGCCGGGCAGCGGAACATCTGCCCTGAATAAACAGACCGAAGCAGTAAGTGAGAGACCAATGTCGAATAAACCCTTCCATTATCAGGATCCTTTCCCCCTCAGTAAGGATCGGACCGAGTATTACCTGTTAACCCGCGATCACGTCTCCGTCTCTGAGTTTGAAGGACAAGAGATCCTCAAGGTGGATCCGCAGGCGCTGACGCTGCTGGCGCAGCACGCTTTCCACGACGCCTCGTTTATGCTCCGCCCAGCGCACCAGCAGCAGGTTGCCGATATTCTCAGCGACCCGCAGGCCAGCGAAAACGATAAATACGTTGCCCTGCAGTTCCTGCGTAACTCAGACATCGCCGCGAAAGGTGTTCTGCCTACCTGTCAGGACACCGGCACGGCGATCATCGTCGGTAAAAAAGGCCAGCGCGTCTGGACCGGCGGCGGTGACGAAGCGGCCCTGGCGCACGGCGTCTACAACACGTACACCGAAGATAACCTGCGCTACTCGCAAAACGCGGCGCTGGATATGTACAAAGAGGTCAACACCGGCACCAACCTGCCGGCACAGATCGATCTCTACAGCGTCGACGGTGACGAGTACAAATTCCTCTGTATCGCCAAAGGCGGCGGTTCGGCCAACAAAACCTATCTCTACCAGGAAACCAAGGCGCTGCTCACCCCGGGCAAGCTGAAGAACTACCTGGTTGAAAAGATGCGCACCCTCGGCACCGCGGCGTGCCCGCCGTACCATATCGCGTTTGTGATTGGCGGTACGTCGGCTGAAAGCACGCTGAAAACCGTCAAGCTGGCCTCAACCAAATATTATGACGGCCTGCCTACCGAAGGTAACGAGCACGGCCAGGCGTTCCGCGACGTGCAGCTTGAGCAGGAACTGCTGGAAGAGGCGCGTAACCTGGGCCTCGGCGCGCAGTTTGGCGGCAAATACTTTGCCCACGACGTGCGCGTGATCCGTCTGCCGCGTCACGGTGCCTCCTGTCCGGTCGGGATGGGCGTGTCCTGCTCCGCGGATCGCAACATCAAGGCGAAGATCAACCGCGAAGGCGTGTGGATCGAAAAACTGGAAAACAACCCGGGCAAATACATCCCGGAAGAGCTGCGCAAAGCGGGTGAGGGTGAAGCGGTTCGCGTCGACCTGAACCGTCCGATGAAAGAGATTCTGGCGCAGCTTTCGCAGTATCCGGTCTCGACCCGTCTCTCGCTGAACGGCACGATCATCGTGGGCCGCGACATCGCGCACGCGAAGCTGAAAGAGCGTCTGGACAACGGCGAAGGCCTGCCGCAGTACATTAAAGATCATCCGATCTACTACGCAGGCCCGGCGAAAACGCCTGAAGGCTACGCGTCCGGCTCGTTAGGCCCAACCACGGCAGGGCGCATGGACTCGTACGTTGACCAGCTGCAGGCCAACGGCGGCAGCATGATCATGCTGGCGAAAGGCAACCGCAGCCAGCAGGTGACGGACGCCTGCCACAAGCACGGCGGCTTCTACCTCGGCAGCATCGGCGGCCCGGCTGCGGTTCTGGCGCAGGGCAGCATTAAGAGCCTGGAGTGCGTGGAATACCCGGAACTGGGTATGGAAGCGATCTGGAAAATTGAAGTGGAAGACTTCCCGGCGTTTATCCTCGTGGATGACAAAGGCAACGACTTCTTCAAGCAGATCCAGTCGTCCCAGTGTTCGGCGTGCGTGAAGTAATTCTGTAAATTGACGGGTGGCGGCTGCGCCACCCGATATCAAAAAGAGCGCACAAAGCGCCATATCGTTTCTCAGAAGTCATCAATACTAATCCCTTAAGCATGTGAGCAATCCCTCTTTTGTTATCAAGGAGAAAGTAATGACCACGGTACGCCATGAGAAAGACTCGATGGGCGCCATCGACGTCCCGGCCGACAAGCTTTGGGGCGCACAAACCCAGCGTTCGCTGGAGCACTTCCGTATTTCGACCGAAAAAATGCCCGTCTCGCTGATTCAGGCGCTGGCGCTCACCAAACGCGCCGCCGCGAAAGTGAACCAGGATTTAGGCCTGCTGACGGCAGACAAAGCGACCGCCATCATCAACGCCGCCGACGAAGTGCTGGCGGGCAAGCATCCCGACGAATTCCCCCTCGCCATCTGGCAGACCGGTTCCGGCACCCAGAGCAACATGAACATGAACGAAGTGCTGGCAAACCGGGCCAGCGAACTGCTGGGCGGCGTGCGCGGAATGGAGCGTAAGGTCCATCCGAACGATGACGTCAACAAAAGCCAGAGTTCTAACGACGTCTTCCCGACGGCGATGCACGTGGCGGCGGTGATTGCTATCCGCGAGCAGCTTATCCCGCAGCTTAACGTGCTGAAATCCACGCTCAACGAGAAAGCGCAGGCCTTCCGCGACATCGTCAAAATTGGCCGTACGCACCTGCAGGACGCCACGCCGCTGACGCTCGGCCAGGAGATTTCCGGCTGGGTGGCGATGCTGGAACATAACCTGAAGCATATTGAGTACAGCCTGCCGCACCTGGCGGAGCTGGCGCTCGGCGGGACGGCGGTCGGGACCGGGTTAAACACCCATCCAGAATACGCGGTGCGCGTGGCGGAGGAGCTGGCAAACATCACCGGGCAGCCGTTCGTCACGGCGCCCAACAAGTTCGAAGCGCTGGCGACCTGCGATGCGCTGGTCCACACCCACGGCGCGCTGAAAGGGCTGGCGGCCTCGCTGATGAAAATCGCCAACGACGTGCGCTGGCTGGCCTCGGGTCCGCGCTGCGGCATCGGTGAAATCAGCATTCCGGAAAACGAGCCGGGCAGCTCCATCATGCCGGGTAAAGTGAACCCGACCCAGTGCGAAGCCATGACCATGCTCTGCTGCCAGGTGTTGGGCAACGACGTGGCCGTCAACCTGGGCGGCGCGTCCGGCAACTTTGAGCTGAACGTCTATCGCCCGATGGTGATCCACAACGTTCTGCAATCGATTCGTCTGCTGGCGGACGGTATGGAGAGCTTTAACGAGCACTGTGCGGTAGGGATTGAGCCGAATCGCGAGCGTATCAGCCAGTTGCTCAATGAATCCCTGATGCTGGTGACGGCGCTGAATACCCATATCGGCTACGACAAAGCCGCCGAGATCGCTAAAAAAGCGCACAAAGAGGGGCTGACGCTGAAAGCCTCCGCCCTGGCGCTGGGCTATCTGACGGAGGCGGAGTTCGACGCCTGGGTTCGCCCGGAAGCGATGGTCGGCAGCCTGAAATAGTCATCCCGCCACGTACAGGTGCAGCCGCGGAATAATTAGCTGCAGCGGCTGCGCCTGAGGTCTGTAACGGTGCTGGACATTGTCCGCATCGTAATTCAAAAGCTCACCAATATCCGGCACGATGGCCCCCCGATCGGCATCATAGAGCGCAATCAGCGGCGTAGGGCAGGCATACTGAACCTGTTTTTGCTGGCCGGAATACCAGACGCGGGCGATAGGCTGTACCTTCACCGGACGCTTTATCTTGAGGCGCGCGTCCGCCGGCAGCGAGGCGATGCTGTGGTACTCCTGCTCCAGGCGCTCAATCCACTGCTCGCGCGACCACGGTGCGACGGTGCGCGGCGTCTTCAGGCTTTTTTCCAGCTGCGCCAGAATCTCATCCCGGGTGAAGTTTTTAATGATGTGCTTATTCGCCCAGCCGAAGCGCAGCGTGGCGGGGTGACGCAGTACCGTCAGCGTGCGATAGGCGTTCAGGGTAATCAGCCCCGGAAGCTGACGGTGCACCCATTCAAACCGGGCGGCAGGGGCGAGGCCGGACTCTTCGGTAACGATCTTTTCAAAGGCCGCTTTCAGGGTGTTGATGTGGGTAATCTGGCTTTCCAGCGCGTCGCGCGTTGTCGCATCGGTTTGCAGGCAGATCACGCCAGGCAGACGCACGGCGGCCTTACTGCTGCGGTTTTCTGACTGCTGCTGGATAAACAGGCGGCGATAGTGCTTCAGCGTCAGCTCAAGGGCGGCGCTGCCGATGTGCTGTTCAACCGCGATGGTGTCCAGCGGGTCGTGCTCGGCCCCTTTGGCAACCTCGGGCAGGGTAAAGACGCGCGCGGCCAGCAGACGGCAGCTCTGCAAACGTTCTGTCAGGGTCAGGAGCTCGTGTTCTATTGCCCGAAACGTGCTGTTCAGCCGTTCGAGGAGATCGTAGGTCGCCATAAGCACTCTCGTTAGTTACAACATACTTATCATATAGCACAGCACGCCGGGTCAGGCCAGCGTGCGGTTGAAGTCAGGCAGGGACGGGAAGGGCGATGTTATGGTATACCGGCCAGCTAAAGCAGAAGCGCGCGCCGCCGAGCTCGCTCTCTTCGCAATGCACCGTGCCGCCCATCGCCTGCGCGATAGAGTAAACAATCGCCAGCCCCAGGCCGCATCCGCCAGTGGCGCGATCGCGGCTGGGGTCGAGGCGGACAAACGGTTCAAACACGGTTTCTCGCGCTTCCGGGGCAATCCCCGGACCGTCATCCTCCACCGTCAGGCTGGCCTGATTGCCCTGCAAATCCAGCCCAATCTGTAGCGTGCTTTCGCTGTAGCGCATGGCGTTGTTCATCAGATTGTCCAGCACGCGCTCCATCAGGCGCATATCGAGCGCGCCGTAATCACCCGGCGTGACGCGCGTTAACAGCGTGCGCTGCGGGTTCACGCTCTGAACGTCATCGATGTGGGTTTGCAGCCAGGCAGGCAGGTCCGGCGTGCTGAGGTTCAGTTCGTTTTGCGGACGATCGAGTCGTGCGTAGGTCAGCAGCTCCTCAATCAGCGCCTCAAGCTGGCCGATATCGCGGTTAAGCGCCTGAGACTCCGCTTCCGTCAGATTCTCGCTCATCTCCAGACGATAGCGCAGGCGAACCAGCGGCGTGCGCAGCTCGTGCGCAATCCCGTCGATCAGCTGCTTTTTACTGGCGATCAGGGCATTGATGTTATCGGCCATCTGGTTAAAGGCCACGCCCAGACGTTCAAAACTGGAACCGCTGTCGAAGTGGATGCGTTCGGTAAAATGCCCTTCGCCAAAACGCTGCGCGGCGGATTCCAGCTTCAGCATGTCCTGCCAGTGCGGGCGCATCCAGATAAAGACCGGAAACGCGAGCGAAATGGCGATAAAGGCCATCAGCGCCATGTCCAGCAGACGCATCTGGTGCAGATAATAGAGATAGGGTACCGGCCCGACGGCCAGCACGTAATGGCTGCGCGGAATACGCTGGATAAAGGTGTATTTCTCGTCCAGCGCGACGATGTCCCCGTCGCGCAGACGCTGCATGGCGGGCGGATCCAGCTCAAAATCTTTTAACGGCTCGATGCGTAAATCGAATGACAGGTTCAGATCCAGCTCTTTGAGGGTTTTCGCCCAGTCGTGCGGCGGGATCTCTCTCAGCTCGCTGCGCATCAGATAGAGCGAGCTTTTCATCAGATCGTCCAGCGACTGCCTGCCCGCACGTTCGGCGGTGAATTTATAGACCAGCCCGACCAGCATGGTCATGACCAGGAAACAGACAAACAGCAAAAGATAAAACTGCACAAACAGCTTTTTCATTAAATATCACCGGGAAATCAAGTAATTAACTACTTTGTTTTTACCTTCAGGGGCACTATAGGGGCATTTGCATATCCGCCAAAGCGCTGATTCAAAAATGATACCTGATCGCTATCGAGAGCATTTATCCACGCAGAGTATACATGGAAGACCATCTCTGCATTCTCATGACCCATCTGATTCGCTATAAAAGCAGGATTAGCACCTGCCGACAACATCCAGCATGCGTATGTATGACGCAGCTGATAGGGGCGTCTGCGGCGAATTCCCGATCGTCTTACCGTAATATCCCATAATGACACAATTGAACTGACTGAATAGTACGCAGCTTGCTTGCCTTTCTGAGGTCGAGGCATAAACACAAAGTGCAGCTTTTGCGTTTCCGTTTTACCGAACTCCCGGTGGTGAAAAGTGATTGGTACCTTAGGGGCACTTCCCGTTAGCTCTTTTTGAGCTCGCAAAGCCTCCAGAGCCGGCTCCAGTAACTTTATCGTCCGGTATCCAGCTTCGGTTTTGGGTGGTCCAAACAAACCTTCCTGAGTTAGATTGCGTGCAATCGTAGCTTCGCCGGAATTAAGATCGATATCCTCCCAGGCAAGAGCGCAAAGCTCCCCGGGCCGAACGCCGGTATAAGCGAAAAATTGCCACATGTTTTTCTGCTGAGTCGGAGCAGTCTCTTTCAACTGCTCAAATTCATGTCTCAGCAGTGGATCGGGTTTTGTTTGCCCTTTGCGAAGCCTTTTTATCCCGACATATGGTTGATATGAAATGACTTTATTTTTGACCGCATAGTCGAGGATTTGTCGCAGGATGGCCAGATAATAATCTACTGTTCTAACGGCGCGGCCGGTTTTATTTCTCCTCTTTTCGGGAGCATAGTTAGTCTCGCCGGTCAGTAATTCCTTTCTCCAGCCCAGAATGTCGCTATTGGTGATGGATGCAACCAGCGTTTCAGGGCCAATTAGTTTTGTTAACGTTCTTACAGCTATCCCATAGCTTCTTGTGGCATTGGGTGAGAGATCGATTTTATGGTTTTCATACCAGGTTGATGCAAGTTCGGCGAACGTCGTAATATTTTTAGATGCATAAAACTTTTCTGCTACCTTTGACTCCGGAAACACGCCCCGGTAGTCAAAAGTGCCCAGCTGAATCTCGCTTACAATTTTGGCCCTTAGATTCCCGGCTTTTTTGAGATTCAAAGCATTTACGATCCATCCTTTCAATGTTTCTCGGCATCTAACGCCCTGAAACTTGAAACTTATTCGTATCTTATTGTTGTGGATCTCAACACCCGTTGGCATTGCAGCCATTATGCCTCCTTCACAAACCTGTTAATGTTTGGGATGTTGTACCAGACAAGTCCTCGCTCTTCGGAGCTGCTTCCATCCAATGGGATTCTCTTAAAATGAACACCTTCCACCCAGGAGGTTTGGCGATAGCTTTTAATCTGACGATCTGTAAGGCCTGTCTTCTCTTTTAGTTTTGAAGCAACGCCCCACTCTGAATCGTAAATTACCTGCGACATGGTTCACCTCAGGTAACCGGCATGAGTATAGATATGCCGGTCTTTAGTCGTTGATATTTCAGTTTCAGTTTGCCTGGCCGGGCAGGGAACGCAGTCGGCGCATGCCGGTCATTGCTGTGGCCACGTAGCTTGCCTTGCAGTTGACCACTTCAACCCAGACCTTCACGCCTTCCACTCTCACCGTATAGGTCTCTTTCATCTTGCTGCGCCCATAGTCGCCGTATCTTTGCTGGTGGGCTGCGAGTGCGATTTCACATGCCTGGCGAGCCAAAGGGGATTGCTTACTGCCTCGATTAATCAGTCGCATTTCTTCTCCTTGAGGGAGGGTTTCCCCTCCCGATCTCGTTAGTCCACGTATTCCGGTTTCATATCCGCCAGGGTGATGCTGAACTGACCATGCAGTTCGTCGCCCAGATGGCGTTTCGACGATGCAAGAACGCGCTCTACTTCTGCGAACCGCGCAGCTGCATCGGGCTCATCTGAAGGTGGCAAGGAATTGATGGCTGCTTCGACTTTGTTCCGTGCATCAACCAGGTAATAACGCTTCACTGCCTTGTTTTTCAGCTCAGTGAACAGGGCAGAACCCAGCGTTGATTTCACGGTTTCAATATCTGCGCGCAGAGCTTTAGCGCTATCCACATCCTGAGCCGCCTCGATGCGATCACGGAAATCATCAGCAAGTGCATCGATGTTTTGAGCTGATTCCTGAGCAGTTTGAGTCGTAGTGACGTTGTCACCTGAAATGTCTGCAAGGCTAACGTGCTGCGCCGGTGCGGGGTTTACCTCTCGTTCTTCACGGCGATCATCGAGCTCATCCGGGGTGTAAACGCCCAGAATCACATCCGGACAGAACAGTCTCGCCCAGCGTTTGACGGCCAGGTATGCCAGCTGCTGGCGGGGGTCGTCAGCCCAAAGGGTAGAGTTTCGGGTTCGGGCCTGAGCCAGCAGCAAATCGAGTTCCCTTGGCTGATCTTCACCTTTCAGGGTTGCGCGGATAATAATGCCGATCCCGGCTTCGTCAGCCAGGGTCCAGCCCGGGACGCGGTACTCGCCTTTGTCGCCTTTACGGATATGGAATTTCCCAACAACCTTTTCCCATGGCCCATACCATTCATATTCAAAGCGGCTGGCCAGCACGCCGCTGCGTGAAATGACGGCATTAACCAGCTGCGCTTCATACCCGAGCACACCGTTAATCAGGTGTGTCTTCTGCGCTACGGCAAAAGGATTCATCTGCCACTGTGCCGCTTGCATCGCAACCGCCATGCAGTCGGCCTGGTTGCCCTGCAGGTGTTTAGGAACAGTCGCGGTGCCTTGCGCCATAATCTGCGCGAACGTGCTGATGGCGTTCAGATACTGGGAATCAAACAAAGCCACGTTGGAGTTAATAACAGTGTTCTGGTCAGCAACGGTAACGTTAGTGTTATGCATAAATCCCCCTTAAGCCTGAGCGCGCAGCGCTTCGAGGCGGTGCAGGTCGAAATCGTTCAGTTCATCGGTGTAATCGGTAGTGATCGGCGCTGGCCATTCGCCCGTGTCGAATCCGGTTGCGATGGCGCGCATCGTTTTGCGGTACTCGAGCATGCCCAGTTCCAGCAGTTCGGTTGACGCCTCGATGATGGCGATCCAGTGGTAGTTCTCGTCTTTGTTGACGAAAATCCAGAAGAACTGGTCCAGCGCCGCGGTCTCGCAATACATAGCCGCACTGAGGTGGTAGTCCCGGTCAATGATTTCCCGGTGCAGTCTGGCGCGTAGGCTTTCTTGCTTCACGTTCCACATGCTGATAGTTTTCAGGTCAGCACCGATGCGCACGCCGTCCAGTTCAATTTCGAGGTCAGGGCGTACACGCACTTCCAATCCGGTTTCGTCGTCGAAACCGAAGTAGCTCACTTCTACGGCGCGGCTTGGATGTGTCAGCAGCATGCCCGCGGTCGGGTGCGCCAGGAGTGCGGACTGAATTGCTCGCGCGGTGGCCAACTGCTGGCGGGTAACCAGAATCTTTTCGCCAGGGTTGTCGCGCCAGGCATCCAACAGTTCGTCGGCGAATATGGCATCGGGCTTAACTGATTTAACAGCCTGGATCATGTCTGCTTTGGTACCGGACACTTTCAGCGGTGTCGGTTTCTGCGCTTCCTGCGCCACCAGATCTGGATTGATGATCGCTAATTGCTCGAGTAGCGCATCACGGCTGCCGCTGGTTTTAACCGGCACGGGCAGAGTCGCGTTGTACTCTTTAATGCATGCCTTCATTGCCGTTGCTGTTTGCTTTTGGCCTTCTTCAATACGCTGGTACTCAGCAGGGAGAGCCATATAGCTTTGAGCCGTTTCTTCCAGGCTGGCGCCAAGCGGCACTGGAGCGGGAAGGGACGCGTTATGTTCTTCAAGCAACCCTTTAGTCTCGTCAGCGCTTAGCAGCGCCGGCAGGCTGGCGTTGTACGCTTCGATGAACTCGCGCAGAGTTGCGGTGGTGGTGAAAGCACCCTCCGGGATCTCAGGTTCTACGCTGAACTCTGCTTCGAGGTTTTCCGGCTGCAATGCAAGGGCATGCACCAGGTTCCCCATGTCCAGCACTTTGGATGTTGTGCGCGGGATGGTTTTAGCCACATGGCGTGCGTTGAAGTACATCAGGCTGACGCGGGCATCTTTCACCTGGGTTGAGCTAATACCGTTTGCTGCGTGATAAACGTCATTCGGTAGGCCTTCGTAGCGGCCAGGCTCGAAGTAAGCCGGGTATTCAGTTACCGGGTCTGCTTGCTGTTCTTCCAACGCTACGGAATCTGTCTGCGAATTAGCTGCATCTGTGCTTTCGCTCGGTGGTACCGAACCAACATCTTCGTCTTTCTCTGGCTTAGCCGTTTCCATCTGCACATCGTTGGTGGTCTCCGCTGTGTTTTCCGTTTTTTCGACTTCATTTGAGGAGGTATCGACGACCGGTTCGGTATTTCCACCCATCAGGCCATCGATGGAGAACATGCCGCTGCCGAGATTTTCAACCTGCGGTTGTTCAACAGGTGCTTCGGTCTCAACAGCCGGAGTAGACAGCGGCAGCAACTCCACAGCAGAGTTAAACTCAGCCGTCATGGTTTTATTCACAAACTCAAGATGAGCCGCTGGCGTGTGATGAATGTTTTCTGGTGCGATGCGGATCAGATTGAAGATTGCCGCACGGTTCACCGCTAGTACGCCTGGTTGATTGCGTAGGATTGCGCTCCATGACTTCCATGGCTCTTCTTTCTTGGCTACGATTTCTTTGGCGCGTCGTAACACACTCGAAGGAATTTCGAAGTGGTGGAAGTCCATAGGCAGTAGGGCACAGGCAATCTCAAGATCGAGAGTGTCCAGAGTGTGATGCGCGCCTTCGCCGCGGTCGGTAACATAGCCGCCGTCTGCATTGGTACCAGAATCGGTGCGCTGAATACTACTGATGCGATTACCGGCTGCCCACTCGCGAACGAGAATGCCGCGGTCAATATAATCAGTCGCCGCCCAGATTCGGGTAAAACGGAGAACCAAAGCGAGTTCGTGGCGCTTCTCCTGGCTGAACACCTTGCGAATGGCGTCGGTATAGCGCCAAAGGTCTTTGGTATCGTAACCCTTAACCTCTTCGCAGTTTTCTGCCGCCAGCAGCAGGTTCTGGACATAGCTGTTGTCAGTGTCCATCTCCAGCGCGCTGATAGCTTCGTACTCTTCTCGGGTTAAGTGGTGGCGCAGTTCGTCGGCGGTGAACTGGGCGAGTAGCTGCTTCCGGAACGGCATACGCACGACTGGATAACGAGTGGTTTCGTCATCATTCTCGTCAATCTGGATACCGTTATCAGGTTCCAGAACCTGATCGGTTGTAACGTCGGAGTTGCTGGTGCTTTTTGATTTGAGAAGTGTAAGCTTTCCGCTTCTCCACTCTTCAACTAACTGATTGCGATCGCCGGCATCTGCTCTCGCCCAGTCAGCCATGAATGTAGCGATAAATTCAGCTTCGTGCGTTTCATCCGGCGCGAAGACCTGCTTTATCGCCTGAACCAGTTTCCACTCAGCGTTCAGGCTGAGTTCGGCAACTTCTGGAATGCCGTTTTTCGCCAGCAGTAGGTTCTGGAGATAGGTGTTGCCGTCATCCAGTGACATTTCGCTGGCAGCCAGCTGCTGCTCTTTAGTGATATGTGACTGGTATTTGTCGCTGGTCAGGTGGACGGCAAAACGGACCGCTGGAGTGCGGTTTTCAAGCGGGACATTGTCAACGGTAGTTTCGACTTTAACGGTCGTTTCCGGTGCGGCAGTGTTGTCCACGGCTCCAGTAGATTCAGCTCCAGCCTTTGGTAGCCAGGTGCGTCCATCGTCCTGGAGTTCGTTGCGTTTGCACCAGGTGTAATCCACGGTGCTTTCTTCCGGCAGGTCGTTATACACCGGGAAATCGGTGCGAACTGGTTTGGCATAATCCTTACCGCGGCCGGTTTCAATACCGGCATCTTCCAGCTCAACATCGAGCTGCAGGTTGGCACGGGCTTCTGATTTCGCAGTGAACCAAATCACTGCATCATCTTTGCCTGATTTCTGCGTAGCCTTAACTACATAGAAAAATTCCATGTGAGATCCTCTTTTTTGGATGTAAGATCCCCGGGCCAGAGATAGCGCCCATTGGGTGAACTTTGGTTTTTTAAGTAGTTTTCCGGTGTAACTTTGGTCGGGAGCACCGGACGTACGGGCCGCCTTGCGCGGCTTTTACGTTATGCCTCGTGGGCCATCTGGTCGTACGAAGCACAACGTTCAGAGCAGTATTCTTTTTCTTTGCGCGCCAGCTGTGAGCCGTTGCGATAGAGAAGGGTACTTTTGACTACTTTCTCCGGTTCAACCGGCTTGCCGCAGTACCCGCATTTCGTTGAGTTACACATCTGGATTCCCCTTTTGCGCCAGCAGGTAGCACAGGCGACGAAGAATCACTTCGAACAAGTTAAGTTTTACGGCTTGCTGCCGTCCTGGTTTGCGTGCGAAATCAATCATTCTCACCCTCGTTTGCCTTATCGCCGGCCAGCGGAACGTTTACACCTGATGCGCGTTAATCTCTCCACCTCATCCGACTGTTCGTATGCCGTCGGCGGCTACTCCGTGGGCGTCCTGCCTTGGTGGTTGGTAGTGCGTCTTGGTGATGCTAGTAAATCACTACTTTACTAAATGGTCAAGTATTGAGGTATTAAAAAGTACAGCAATTCTTTACCTGGGGTGCGAGAATGATTTATTGAGGGCAAAAAAATCCCGACACTGTGGTCGGGATCGTTGTGAAATATGTTGTTCAAGATGAAGTGATCATGAATGCGTTGGAACTATGGGGGATAGGCTAGTAAACACCTGCCACAGTGGCGATTTAGTGTTCTTTGTTAGGTAACTCTGGGCGCTGAAGATTTTCCAAAACCTCAATCGCTTTAGCGTTTTCGATTACTTTTTGTTGAACCTTATCCGCCAGATATTCTTTGAATCCTTTTGGAACATATTCCTCGCGTAACCATCGACGAAATTCACCAAGAGCTTCTTCTGGATAAATATTCGCAGGTAAATTACCAGCCTTACTTTGTGGAAACCAATCTGGATAGACGTGGGGATGTTTCTGTATGGCACCATATTTTTCGCTGAGTTTATTCCGCTTCCAGTGGTTAGACCAACGAGTACCAACGCTGATATCTGGTACGGTTTTTGGACCTAATTCAAAACCAGCGTTAATCAAAGGTACTGTTATATCGACCATTTCCCTAAAAACGCTAAAAAATCCTGCTGGGATTTTGTCATTGAGGATAATCCGTTCCTGGAAACATTTCCACGCTCCACTTACTGGATTTCGGGGATCAATGCCAACGCTTCTAAAAATGAACTCACGAAGCGTTTGTCTTGCTAAAAGGCGATAGTTACGAAGTGCAGTAGCGTTGTTAGCTTGGCTTGCATCGAAAGCGTAATACTCGAGAATAGCCATGCATACATAGTCAGGATATGGGTAATGATCTCTTTTAGTTTCTGATGATGGTATATAAAGAGAATCAACATCAATACCTTGATCAAGGAGAATAGTATCAATTTTTTTTCCTCTGGGTTTTAGCCGCTCACTGGGCCAATCCGAAGAAATATCTTGAATTACGCTATGGTGCACGCCACACATTTCAGCTAGTCCACGCCCTGTCAGGTATGGAGTTCCATCGTTGAGAACTCCCATTGCAACACCTTCAACTTCCACCTCTTTTACAGGGAATAATTGCAGGTTACCTTGGCGGGGGGATATTGATCTTATCTCGTTAACCATCTGATTTTCCTTAATAATGAGTGGCGGGCAACTTCTCCCGGTGCCTAATTTGAATTGAGGAATATCTAACCATAACCGCTACTTTTTTACGAACCAGCAATATGGTCACAGTGAATGCTGATTGTCGTTTTAGCTCTCACTACTTTTAATGCGACCTTTCATGTACTTCTCATATAAGTCATCCAGCTCTTTCAGGCGAAGCGAAAAGATACGGAGCATGTTCCGTTGTTCTTCTTCGGGCAACTGGCGGTATAGCTCCAGAAGACGCTGTTCGTCAGCTTTAAGGCCGTCTTTTTCTCCAACGTCCTCACCAAGGAGCCATGGTACCGACACTCCAGCTGCATCTGCTACAGCAAGTGCTGATTCTTTGCTCATCTTGCCGGTACGAAACCATCCGGTGACCGCTTGCTTGCTGACATTAGCTACCTTGGCCATCTCTGTTTTAGAGAAGCCTTTGTTATTCAAATCAGTCAGCCTGGAAATTAGGCTTTGGTTAGGTTCTTTTCTATTCATATATGGATTGTAAACAATTGCTTTACCACTTGATAGGCAGGTGGTTATTGACTGATTGGTAAATTGGTGCTTTACTTTCCTGCATTTAAGGAGGTCCTATGACTGGAATTGAACATGCAATTCTCCGATCTGGTTCGGCCAGCGCGCTTGGCGCTTTAATCGGCGTTTCAAAGATGGCTGTTTCGCTTTGGCGCCGCAAGGGTATTCCTGCTGAACGAGTGCTGCCAGTATTTGAGGTTACCGGCGTAACGCCTCACGAACTACGACCTGATCTATACCCAAACCCCACTGATGGTTTACCTAAACAGGAGCCTTAACAATGCAAACTGTTTCAGTTCAACAGAGTAGCAGAGCTTCCTCTAATCCAATGATATTCCCGTGTCATCAAAGCGAATCGGCAGCGCAGGATGTTGATCATCGAGATATTTGTTCTGCAGTCCGAGCGTGGGCAGCGGCAGAAGGGCGCGTAGCTGTTGCGCTTCAAATCCAAGAAGCGGCGGAAGAACTTCAACTTGATGGCGTGGATGTGTCTGGTCATGCAGATGTCTGGAACGTGAAGCTGTTCCGATGGCTGGACAACAAAGAAGACTCCGCATCTTACCGAAAGAATGTCGAACAGCTGGTGCCAGCGATCATGTCTGTATTACCGCTTCGATACCGCGACCGTGTCGTAAAGAACGACTCCTTTGCCTACCGGATGGCCAGGCTGGAGAAAGAGGTGAGTGAGGCGAAGCAAGCTCTGATGCTCGATGCTCCGAAGAAGGAAAAACTGAAGGAGTTAGGCGAGGGGATTTTTGAAATGTTCCGTGTCGATCCGGACCTTACGGCGCCGCTGTTGGCGATGGTCACAACCATGCTGGGGGCAGTGTGAAGACTTCAGAAAAGGCGAAAGCCGCGGTGCTCGAACACCAACGGCTTTCAGGTGCAAAAACGGAGTGTAATTGCGGAGCTAAGTATGTCAAACACAGCTGAAATTATCAATTTCCCCCACAGAACCGAACAACCGGGAGGTCGTATGGCCGACCTGTCGAACGGGTATACCAAGGTCGCTAACGAGATCCAACAGCTCAAGCCTCGTCTGAGAATGTCAGGCCGGGAGTGGCAATGTTTTGAAGCGGTGATCTGGCTTACCTACGGCTGGAACAAGAAGCAGGACCGCGTTACGAACACGGTGATTGCTGAGCTTACAGGGCTGAGTGATTCGCATGTTTCTGATGCGCTCAAATCGCTCGCAGAACGTAAAATTATCTTCAGTCAGAAGCAGGGCGTGATGAAAACGGTCGGTATAAATACTGACCTTTCAGCCTGGATTTTAGACAAACCGAAAACGGGAAAAGTCTTCCCGAAATCGGGAAAAGTGTTACCGAAAACGGGAAAAACCTTCCCGGAAACGGTAGACACCCAAGACTATAACAAGAACAATAATAAAATATCCTCGTCTCGGAATTCTGACGAATCCCGAAACCAGAAAACTCAAAAGTTTCTCTCTCGCCATCCTGAAGCTGCCGCCGGGATATACACCCCGGCAGGTAAATCATGGGGATCCGCTGACGACCTCAAGGCGGCTCGCTGGATTTACGACAGGCTTCTCACCGTCAACGCATCGCTATCCGAACCAAACTGGGCTGAATGGGCAAATACCATCAGGCTAATGCGTGTTCAGGACAAGCGTACTCACTACGAAATCTGTGACCTGTTTCAATGGGCCAATCGGGACGTGTTCTGGAAAGACAACATCCTAAGCCCTTCAAGTCTGCGCAAGCAGTGGGATCAGCTAACCACGAAGCGGCTGCGTGCAACCGGAACGGCAAAGCCATCCCGGGGCGGCATTGACCTGCATAACACCGACTGGATTGATGGGGTGCTGGAATGAAAAACCTCGCAGAGAACATTCGCAGTTTTGACCGGGAACAGGCTCGGCGCGTGGCGCACAACTTGCCTGAGCAGTACACCGAACGCGAACAAACGCAGCAGGTGGCGCAGATTATCAACGGCCTGTTTGTACAGCTGGCGGCCGCGTTCCCGGCAAGCCTGCTTAATCGTAGTCAGGAAGACGTGAACGAGGTCCGCCGACAGTGGGTGTTGGCGTTCAAAGAAAACGGGATCACCACTCTGGAGGAGGTTGAAGCCGGCATGCGCATGGTGCGTCGCCAGGATCGCCCGTTTCTGCCTTCGCCAGGCCAGTTCATCAAGTGGTGCAGGGAAGGGCGCTGCGTGCTAGGGATCACCACCGCTGACGTCATGGCTGAGTACTGGAAGTGGCGTAAGCTGGTATTCCGGTACCCGAGCAGTGAGCAGTATCCCTGGCCGAAGCCGGTTTATTACCACATCTGCCTCGAGCTGCGTCGCCGCGGAACTGATGGCCAACTGAGCCAGAAAGAGCTTGAGCGTGAAGCCAGCGACATTCTGGATTTGTGGGAAAAGCGGGTGCTGGCCGGAAAGCCGATTCCGCCTGTTCGTCGTGCGTTGGCAGCTCCAGTGGCTCCGAAAGGGCCAACACCTGCTGAGCTTTTGAAGGCTAAATACGCGCGCTTAAAAGCTGGTGGGAGGGGGTAAGTGTGCCAGTAAAGATTCTGAAGATTCGTATCGCATGGTTAATGAGTTAATAGCTTTGTCTCCATTGCGTGTTATAACCGAGTACAAGTCGCCTCCTCTGGCGACAAAGAGGCATCAGAATGAAATTAAGAATCACGCGAGCAATCGGCCTCAGTAAATTCTCGCCACGTTGGGTTAAGGTTATCTGTTTACGGTTGACTAAAAACGATATTGAGCGCTCCCTCAACGCGCTTCTGGCCACAATTGATGAATCTAATCTCTCTCCGGAGCAAGTCAAACTGCTGAGAGAATGCGTTGATAGAATTAACCTGGCAAGAGGAAAGGGGATGCTGGCGTGATTTCCTAATATGCTCACTGCATGATGATATTTAGGGCAGCTTTCTTTTCTTATATTATGCTGGCCATAATCTAAATTTTCTAAGCTACGAAATTTTATAAGAGGTAATGATGGAAAAGGACTTAAGCCCAGAACAATTCGAAATTATAAACCGTATTGTATTTGCGCAGATAGACAAGATGCAGGCTAGGGTAGCCGAGATTGTTGCTGAGACGGAGAGTACTGCACATCAGCAGCTGCAGGATAGCGGGATTGATTTGACCGACTTTTATCCGGCTAATAAAGATTTTTTGATGATGACTATTGTTCAATACTTGATTGATCAAGTACATGGTGGCGATATGGTTCTTGCCCAAAAGATGATCACCATGGAAGCAAAACGGCTTAATGTTAACGTAAATGTTGAGGCTGATAAATTGTGAGATTAAGTTGACAGCAGCAGTACTGCAACGCTTGTTCGTCGGGCGCTGGCCGCGCCGGTATCGCCGAAGGGGCCGACACCGGCGGAGTTGTTTAAGGCGAAGTACGAGCGTAACAAAGCAAACTTAAAAACGTCCTGGAAATAAAATGACCTGAATTTTTATTCTAAGCCCAATTCAAATTCCGCATGGATAAATTGCCTGACTTGAAGAATAGAATTGAGGTTAAGTTTGTGCCCGATATTATTGGTGTAGGTATAGATAGTTTTAGGTGATAGGTAAATTTTTCTTGCTGCAGCGTAAGTATCGTCAGTATCCAGCAGGGCGAAAAGGGTCTTCTTTTCCTGAGCTGAAAGCATACTGAGACTCCTGCACCGCGATATGTGGTTCAACGCATACTCAGGAGAATGCATCCGTCCGCAAGTGAGTTGTTTTCTGAACTCCACAAAGCACGATTTCCTGTAGATCGTCACAAGTGGCTCCAGGACACTTGAACTGACATCCTTGCCACCTATGAAGATCACCTGGTGCTTTTCCGTCAGTTTCTTCCTTTTCAGAAGGTTGTAAATAGCACCCAGGCTTCTGAATGATTCAATATCTACGATGCAAACCTTTCTGCTGGGGGACGCTTGCTGGAGGATGACAGACAACGCTTTATTCAAAAATACATCTTTCGTCAAAATCATGTGAGGCATAAAAAAAACCTGAACATCTCAGAACAAAGTGAAAAGGGGCCCTAAGGCCCCTCTGGTAACATCAGAATCCGATACGGATACCGGCCACACCCTGAATAGGTGTCTCGATTTGGCTGCCCTGACGATAATTAGCCTCACCGAACAAGGTTACGTCTTTGCCAACGTTGACTGAAGCTCCCAGACCGTACTTGCCTGATGTGCCTTTGACGTTGTTATCAAAGCGATTGCGCTCATTGATCGTGACCTCGTTGGAGTTAGCAAACTCCTGCAGCACTGCAGCTGACAGATAAGGTTTGAACTCAGTCGAGCCAATATTGAACTTACCGGCAATCTTCGCACCGGCTTCACCCGTGACAGAACGCGGTGAGCCCGTATTACCTTTCATGCCGTTGCTGAGTTTCACATCCTCACTTGTCATCTGAACAAACGCCAGGCGCGCATAAGGCGTGATGCTTACGTCATCTTTGAGATCGAACTGATAACCACCTTCAACGGCTGTGCTGAGTGCATACTGCTTCCAGTCACCGCCGGTTCTACCTCCGTTAGTCATAACTGCTCTCAGTTTGTTGTTAAGACGGTTACCTTTGACTACACCGTCAGCGTAGAACCCACTTGCGTCGTACCAGGTTGCATACAGGCCGAGACCGTAGCTGTCGATTTTGCTTGTACCGCCGCGGGCATGTTTCACTTTGTTATCGCTAAAGGACATGAATGCGCCGGTGACAAGGCTGCCGCCCGCAAAGTCTGTCCTGGTGTCAGCGCCGATCTCAAGTCCGTTCTGGCTCAACTTATAGGCTGCGCCATTGCTTGTATCAATGTCACTTTTACTGCCGAGGTAGTGTCCCCATACGTTGCTTTCTGGTCCGGTTTTCTCCAGACCCGCGCGATACGTGCGCAGGCCATCCAGCTCGGAATGGACGACGTTCAGACCTGCATTGGACATGGCCAGAATGGCATCAGTTGCAGGGGTGGTCATTGGCTTCTTACCGCCATTTCCGTTACCTCCTGCGTTGCCGTTGTCACCGCCGCCAGGGTTCTCGCCGCCGCCAGGGTTTTCGCCGCCGCCAGGGTTCTCGCCACCGCCAGGGTTCTCGCCGCCGCCAGGGTTCTCACCGCCACCCGGTTCATCAGTCATAGCTCCGAGATACCATACGTTGCCTCCATTCAAGCCGTCCTTATCCTGCTGGCTAAACAGCGTGTACATGTAAGTACCGCCGTCAATGGCTCTTGTACTACGTCCGGATGCCGTGACCATCTCAAAATCAATGTCACCGCCTTTCTCATGGATGAGGTTCAGCGTCAGATCAGTGTGGTCGGATATCTCCTTACCGGAATCAGCCACGGTAAGGCTAAAATGGCCAGTTCCCTGTTCGATAGTGACGAAGTTGGCTTGACGATCGGCGAGAGATATATTGAGCAGGAAATTCCCGATGCCGTTAAGCTCCGTAATCGTCAGCTTCGCAAATTTACCATCGCTGTTGCGCAGGAAGTTGACGTTACCGCCGTCCATGGTCAGCTTACCGACCTGAGCTGTGTCCGGGCCGGATATGGCATCGGAAAGGTCAATGACAGAGAGGGAGCCTCCCTGGATGATTACGTTCGTTGCGAGAGAGCCTGCGTTAACCAGCAGTACGCCACCGGCGTTGATCTGGGTTTCTCCGTCAGCCACTGCCCCTGTCATCAGCCACGACTGACCTCCGTTGATGATGGTATCAATGATTGTGCCGCCATCTATGTACTGATGACCACCACTGTTGATGGTGGTAGCGGTAAGCGAACCGCCACTTGAGACACGCTGCAATCCACCACTGTTGATGGTAGTAAAGCTAGCCGAGCCACCATCGTGGACGAAATGTCTTCCATTACTGTTGATGGTAGTATATGTGGCCGACCCGCCTAAGAGATACTGACTTCCACTGTTATTGAGGGTTGTAGAGGTGGCCGAGCCGCCACTTTCAACGTACTGCGAACCACTCGTGACGGTAGTAGAAGTGGCCGAGGCGCCGCCGGAAATGTACTGATGGCCACCATTGATCGAAGTCGAAATGACCAAACCGCCATCAAAAACGTGCTGGGTACCACGGCTGATTATGGTAGTAGCGATGCCTGAACCGCCACTGGAAATCTCCTGATAACCCCCGTTTATTGTAGTAGAGGTCGCCGTACCTGCGACAAGATGAGCACCATTATTGATGATGGTGTCTGTGACCGAGCCCCCACTGGAAACACGCTGAAAACCACCATGGCTGATGTTTGTAGAGTTGGCAGTACCTCCACTCGATACGTGCTGATTACCTGCACTGTTGATGGTAGTGGAGGTGGCCGTTCCGCCACTGGATACGTGCTGTATACCGCCACTGTTAATGGTGGTAGAGATGGCCGAACCACCACCCATTACATGTTGCATGCTTCTATTAATGATCGTGGTGGTGGCTTTGCCGCCAGCGGCAATATTCTGCTCTCCGCCATTATTGATGGTTGTGATAAAGGCTGAACCGTCACTGAAGACTTCCTGAATACCACCGTTGATGGTAGTGGAGGTGGCCGTACCGCCAGCTACGAACTGAACACCACCCATGTTGATGGTGGTGTCAGTGGTGGTACCAATGGTGGACTGCCAGCCAGCACTGTTAATGGTAGTTGAGATGGTCGCGCCGCCACTGTCGACGTTCTGCGAACCACCACTGTTAATGGTAGTAGAGGTTGCCGCAGCCCCACTGTATACATGCTGATGACCATTGTTGTTGATGGTCGTAGAGGTAGCTGTATCGCCTGAACGCAAAAACTGTTCACTCCCCTCTAACGTTACGTCGACATAATCCGCGGCAGTGACAAACCCAGAAGGCAGCAGTACGCTACAAAGCAGAAGTGCCAGAGCGCTTTTCCTTGGTGCCAGTTTAGGGCGACCAGAACCGGTTGTCAGCTCAGAGGTAACAACCCATTGCTGGCGCGATTCGCACCAGACTGTGGTATATATCTTGTTCATATTTAAGTCCCTTACTTATCAACTAATCCTGAATGCAGACGGTCCACCATGCCGATGACCTGTTTACCGGTTATCAGACTCGTGCACTCGTATTGACGTGGGGTGTTCTTGTGATGCGGACACCACAAATAATCCACGTGGTCAAAATCAACGGACGTGTCATCCCAGCAGCCGTTACAGCCATGGCTGCTGAACACTCGCCAGGGGGTGTAAAATTCGCTGTTGGGGAGACTGAATCCGCTGATTAACACCACAGGGATACCGGACGCCCAGGCTAGCCATGACAGCCCGCTGCCAAGTCCGATAAAGAAGCTCGCATGCTTTAACAGGTCCACACGCTCCTGGAGCGGAATATTCCCCGTAAAGTCTTCGGCACCCTGAGGAATGTGATTCCAGACGAAGCCCTGGCCGTAATGCGCATGGCGGTCAATGCACAGCACCCGATATCCCAGAGATTTAAGGTGGGCAACCACCTCTGCCCAGCCATGGCCGTTGTTCCAGTACTTCGCCTGGTTGGTGGACTGCGCGGCGATGCAGACATACGGCTCAGCAATTTTTCGCTCTGCATCCAGCTTCAGACGGGGCGGGCACTCCCGCGGATCGACCCCCAGGATGTAGCCGGCATTACGGTGGAAGCCGACCTTCCTGAAATCAATGGGTTGATGTGTGGTATCACCCTTAAAGAAAAGGCCGATATACCAGGACGCGTAGGGATTTACCGTCCGCAGATTGTCCTTGGTGGAGAATGTGATCTCGGGATATTGCGGGCTGAGCAGTTCAATGATTTCCTGCCCCATGACGCACTCAAGCTGACAGCGGTGTAGCTGGCGAAAACGCTCTGCATAATGGAACCAGCCAAGCATGTCGCCCAGTGTACCCGTCGGGAAAAAGATGACGACAGGCTTGTCCTTCATATCCAGCGTTTCATCTAGGACCGGGCTCACTGACCCCTGGTGGAATACCTGAATGCGGAAGCGGATGTAATATTTTTTATTACTGGTTACCCAGCCGCCTTCTGAATCACAGCTGAAAAGAATATTACCGCTGCCATCGTCCATTAAAACAACGTGCCATTTTCCTTCCGGAAGCAAAACGCGCGCGCCATAGTTAAAGTCATAAAAAATTCCTTCTGGCCCTTTGTAGGATGGAAACTCTGGAGGGTTTGGGAAGTTAGCTGACATATATAATTTGTCCTCGGTGGTAATTTTAAATCTGTAACAATTAGATTGAGTGCACTACATTTATTTAAGTAATGCTTTCCATGACAGGTTGCGAATTGCTGTATTTGTGCTTTTGAAAAATGTTATATGTGCGTGCAAAACTCGTGCATGCTTACAGGTTTTGAAAATAGATAACCCTGAAAAATATCCACCCCTTTGTCTTTCAAAAGCGATAGTTGTTCTTTATTTTCTATACCTTCAGCAATGACATGAATTTGCAGCCGCTCTGCGAGAGTGATAATTGAATCAATCACCGCGGAATAGATTAATGATCCATTGCTGGCAATTGTGAGGCATTTATCAATCTTGATTGTTGAGAAACCTGCATGTTCAATATATTTAAGGCATGAGCTTCCGCTGCCGAAATCATCAATCGCAAATCGCACACCTGACTCAGTAAGTTGCTGCATAGCATCGAGTGCAAAGTCATCCAGGTTCATTGTTCCACGTTCGACAATTTCCAGCGTGACAGCAATGCTTCCGTCGAATGTTTTCTTAAAGTCCGTCACTGCTTCAATAACTCTTGAAGAGTTCAACTGTCTCGCACAGATATTGAAGGAGAGATAAAAGTCATCAGGTAGAGTACCTTCATAGCCTTCGAAAAATGTTTTAACATCAGACATCAGACTGCAAGTGACATCATTAATCACCTCACATGATTCCATTGCCGAAAGGTATTTTTCGGGAGATTGGTAAATCCCATCTTTGAGAACTCTGAGTAATACCTCTCCGCCTACGATCTTATCTCCCTTACAGACGGGCTGGATAAACGGTACAAATTCAGCATTGGTCAGTTCCGCTGATAAGATTGTTTCTCTAATCAATGTACGAGCTTTGATGAAGAAACGTTCTGCCTTCATGAGCATTTTGGTGCTTATCATTTTGTCGCTCCTTATCTACTGGATTCGCTACCCGAGCTGTCTCTTCGTTCCCGGGACTGTGAATGGCGGTAGGGCGGATGACTGATCCTGGAGATTAAGAACCTGCTCATTCACTTCTGCGAATAATCCTATCAACCAAAAACCCAATCCAGTTATATGTATTGTGGATTTGTTTAATTACAAATTTATGTTCTATTAATTCATTAATTTACAAGCAATATAACTGCAAAAACTGCTGCTGCGCCTGGCTGTGCTAGGATGAAACAAAGAAGCTGATGGTTATCCGTAAGTTGGAGAAACGAGAGAAACCATTCAATTACCATCATGGATAAGGAGTCAGAGATGGTTTTCGTGGTTGATAATAGGGTTTTCTATCGATCGGAAGATGGTGCCATATGGCCATCCGGAGACGAGGGCTCTGCTGTCATTCTGACCCTGACAATGAACAGGCTTCTTGCATGTCTTCTGGAAAAGCATGGTCAGGTTCTTACGCGAAATGAACTTCTGGATAGCGTCTGGGATGCTCATGGTCTTCGTTCTTCTAGTCACACGCTAAACAAATACATCTCCGAACTGAGAAAGCAGTTCGTACAGTTTGGGATTGTCGAGGAGTGTATTACTACGGTGCCTCGCGTTGGCTTTATGTTTAATAGTGATGTCGAGGTAAGGGTTTTGACTCAACCCACTATTGAGGATGAGTCTAGGTTAGAAGATGAAAAAAATGATGCGCAAGTAGTAAAAGAACGCTCTCCGGTGCGAGTTAAATACAGAAAATTACCTTTAGCTCTGGCATTGGCAGTCGTTTTAATAAGCGCGATCTTGATTTCGTTAGGGCTTAGGGTTCCATCAAAAGATTTGAATCAGGTAAGAGAGTTGAAGACTTATTTTCTTTTTAAATATGGTTCGTGCCCTGTATACACTGTACAAAGAAATTCCGCATCGCTTTCTGAACAAAAAAAAGATTTGTTCATCGAGTTGGCAAAGGCCAATGGAATTGATTGTCTGGATGGAACCTCATTCTTGTATCAGGTTTCTGAGTCATATCTTTACGGCAACAAAGGTCGAGCTTTTATTAGTCGATGTACAGCCAGAAATGATAAATACATTTCCTGCCTCAATAACTACTGGAGTGGTTATGAACGCAATTAATAAAAAAACAGGGGTATTGGCCGTAATTTTAATTATCATCCTGGCGTTATCGGTTTGGTTCTATGTTCACATGCATCAAAAACAGAGTGCGTTAAATGTAAACTGTTCCACAATAGTACGTTATAACCACCATGAACCTGATTTCATCGCTACGCTGGAGTTTGTTTTCCGTTTGGATAAAAACCACGATGGTCAGGCTGTTCTGTCGGGTAATATCCAGTCAGACAGGGGTGTTAATGTCATCTCACGTACAATTCTCTTTAGCTATGAGATGAACAGGCCGGGTGAGATTTCACTGACAGATACACGCTACGTTAAAAATCCACGAGATACTGCTGATGATGAAAGTTTCAAAAGCAGCTTCTTTTACGTTCCTGAAGGTACCGTTCGCCAGCTTAAGATAGAGCCTACAAGTAATGGCTGGCTGATAGGAAACCTGCAGTCGCCGTTTGCGCTTTGCGTTAACAGATGAAACTCAAACGGCTCTTCCTGCTGAGGGCGAATACCCCGAACCGCAGAAGAGCCACAAATCCACCTGATTTCCCCCCCGAACTCCCATCCACCAGAACTTTAGGCCTCCATTATGTCCGCGCTAAGAAGCCGCGAGTAGTTTGCCTGGTTGTTTAATCATCTAGGTGATTTGTGAGCTGTTAAAGCGTTGCAAAATCCGTAAGATATGTTTATAAATATACTGTATACGCATACAGTAATTCATTGCGGAGGGAAAAATGAAAATTGAGTTAACCATTGATCGCATGAAGAAACTTCCTGATGGAGCTATACCTGCACTCGAGTCAGAACTGCTCAAAAGGCTCAGCAAGCAGTTCGATAATTGTCAGCTAACGATCAAGCGTGCAAGCAATGATGGGTTGACTGTTTTCGGAGGCGACAAGAAAGAGGTCGAACATATCGTGCAGGAGACCTGGGAAAGCGCGGACGAGTGGTTTTATTAATCGCGTGAATTTCACTGGAGCAGTTTCAAAGAGTATCGCTGTTTGCGTTCCCCTGGCTGTTCCCGATTACTGTTTACCGAGTCAATAAGTCGCTCTGGGGGAAATAGTGTGTAGTGCAGATGCCTTTAATTCAGATGATCAATGGTACGACGTGGTCAGAAGGGCCGATAAAGCAGTTATCTATAGCTTCCCGGCGGAAGGGAGATATCTGGTTTATCGAGTAAATGGAATAGTTTCAATACGACCGTTACTCGAAGAGGAAGAAATATTCACTCTCAACGGGTTTATGCAATTTGCAAAACGACTGGGGTACCGAGTTACACCACCGTCTGATATTATTCTTTCATAGGCCTGAACAACCTATACCTGATGCGCCACGGAGAGAACCATGGCGCTAGAATTACAACTTATAAAACACCACTCAGGAATACTGATCCCGGCTACGCCCGAGACCAGCGATATCCTGCAATCAAAAACCCGGCTCGGCGATATTCTTGTTGCCGAGTTCAGGCGGGTACGTAACCCGGCGTTCCATCGGCGCTTTTTCGCGCTACTCAATCTCGGTTTTGAATACTGGGAACCAACCGGCGGGGCCATCTCAAGTAACGAGCGGAAGCTGATAACCGGCTACGCAAAATTCCTTGCTTCTTATGGCGGGAATGAGGGCGCGCTGATCGATGCTGCTGAGCAGTATCTTGAGCAGGTTGCTTACCGGCGCGTCACGAATGGCATTAGTCTGTGCAAATCCTTTGACGCTTACCGCTCCTGGGTGATCGTTGAGGCGGGGCACTTTGATGCCATTCAACTGCCAGACGGAACACTCAAAAAACATCCTCGAAGCATCTCGTTTGCCAACATGGACGAGCTCGAGTTTCAGCAGCTCTATAGAGCTGCGCTCGATGTTCTATGGCGCTGGGTCTTGTCCCGTTCATTCCGCAGTCGTGATGAGGCTGAGAATGTCGCCGCGCAGCTGCTTGGCTTCGCGGGGTGATGGAATGAAGAAGACATGGTTCCATCATACCGACTGCAGCACCGAACAGGCTGACGAACTGGTTAAGCGTTACAAAGCGCGCGGCGTTCGGGTTGAGCGCAGCCTTAACCCGGATTACGTGACTTGGACTGTCAGTGCATTCTTGCCGACCTCAAATACACCAGCGCGCCCGGACAGCCGCTGGCGAAACCGGATGTGGGGGTGAACGTGAAGACATATCAAATCACTTTACCCTGGCCGCCGAGCAACAACCGGTATTACCGGCACAACCGCGGGCGAACTCACATTAGCGCCGATGGCGTCGCGTACCGCTACGCGGTTGCAAGTGTCATTCGAAGCGCCCGGCTTAATATCCGAACGGCTGCACCACTCAAAATCCGAATTGAATGTCACATGCCCGACCGCCGGCGCCGTGATCTGGATAACCTGCAGAAGGCAGCTTTTGACGCTTTAACCAAGGCGGGGTTCTGGATGGATGACTGCCAGGTTGTCGACTATCGCGTTGTGAAAATGCCTGTCGTTAACGGCGGGAAATTAGAACTCACCATTACCGAGCTGGAGACCGCATGAATCTTGAAAATACCCTCAAATATCACTTCGCCAAATCGACAATGATTAGCGACTCTCCGCGTGCTACTGCGTCAGACTCATTAACCGGGACGGATATCATGGCCGCTATGGGTATGACACAAGAACGGGCAGCATTGGGATACAGCGCCTTTCTCGGGAAGATGGGTATCAGCAACAATGACCGGGAGAGGGCGATCGAATTGCTGGCCCAGTACGCGTTGACTAAGTGCGATCGGGTTGCTGCACTTCGCAAACTGGATGCCAGGGTTAAGCCATTAGTGATGCACCAGCTGGCCACCTTCGCGTTTGAGGACTATTCCCGCAGCGCCGCCAGCGTGAAGCAGTGCGATGGCTGCAATGGGGAAGGGTTTATTGACGCTGAGGTATTCAGCATGAAGTCTCACACTCCGGCAAGAGAGAAGAGGTTCGTGAAGATGTCTTTGCAAATGGGCATCGAAGATATTCGTCCTTCCGACTATGAGGTGCACAGGCAGGTTAGGGAAGTCACTCGAGTTCTATGTCCACAGTGTAAGGGGAAGAGGGTCGTTAGTTGTGCCTGTAATGACTGTCATGGACGCGGGAAAGCCATTAATCAGGCTCTTACAAAACAGCAGGGCGTTCCGGTTCTGGCTGATTGCAAACGCTGCAGTGGGCGGGGGTATGAAAGAATTCCATCAACTGAGGCTTACGCCGCGGTGTGTCAGATAACGGATGCAATCAGCCTCGATACTTGGAAAAAGTCTGTTAAGCCATTTTACGATCAGCTAATCACCAAGTTTGATATCGAAGAGGCTTGGGCTGATGCGCAGCTTAAGCAGATAACAAAATAGGGCATTATTTTATCGTGAGCTATTTACTTTTCCCGAATCTGTGGTAGTTTTCCTCTAACGATGGGTTATTGCCTTCGTTTAAAGCCCTGCGGTTAACCCCGTGGGGCTTTTTAAATTTCTATGTCTATACTGTGAGTGTTGCGAATCCCCCTCTGCGGTGGGGCGTTCCAGTAGTTACCTGAAAAGGAAACCTCTCAGACGCGGGAATGTTTACTGGAGTCATTCTCACCGGGAGGCACCCGGTGCAACAAACTATCTTCTTTCCTGATGAAAACTGAGCCAAACATTTTTCAAAGCTGCCTATCGGCGGCTTTTTTTGTTATCCCTCGTTTTAAGAGTGCCCATAGCAATGACATATTGACCATGCGAATGAATTCATCGTAATTTATTCACGTGGTGAATCCTTTCTATGCGAAAGGGCGTACCAGTCAACTGCTGTCTGCAGGTATGCGCGCGTCTTTGCTGACTGGGGTAGAGTCACCGGGAGGCACCCGGCACCATGAAAACAACAACACAAGTTTCAAATTCCTTGAGAGCCTGCCATAAAACGCAGGCCTTTTTTTATGACTTGGAAAACTACTGCTACGCTTTAAGTCGTGAGAAGTTACTGAATGCTCGGTGGTTCTCCTGAACCTTATGTGAATCAGCCGATACAGCTTCACTACTGAGTCATTGGTTTCAATCACACCTACCTTACAAATAGTCAACTCATTGGCCCGCTTCAAAAGAGCGGGCTTTTTTTTATCTCTCCATTCAAATTTTCTGAATGGGGTAGCCAAAGTAAGAGGGGGCTAAGTGTCTGATCATGTTTCTGGCACTAATGTAATGGCTGGTGGACATTTGTTAGCTAGCTCAGTGCACAAAAAAAAGTGCGGAGAACGACATCAATCTTCTCCGCATTAATAATGCCATTGCTACCCGCTTGTATCTTTTATATCCCTATGAGGATAAGTTTTTAACTTAACGCAAATGATAACATCTAAAAACTATGCGAATAGTTAATTATTTTAAAGCTTTAAATAGTTCTTCTTAAGGATTATTTAATTTTTTGCATTCCTCAGAAGAAGGAAGCTACAGCAGGTTACAACCCTCACAAGGCGGCCGTTTGGCGGCCTTTTTTATTTCTAGTAACAGCACCCGCACAAAGCGAGGTGAGAGACCATGAAAATGAATGATTCAGGGAACATCTTCACGCAGTTTTTCGCGTGGGTAGCAGCTCTGGCGTCAGCAATTGGATTTACTACTCAGGATCTGGTGTTCATGTTCTTTGGCGCTGCTGGTCTGCTTATCTCGCTTGCCTCCTACATTAACGGGCGAGTGGATGCAAACCGTAGGCGTAGAGAGGATGAGATTCGAACAAAAATGGTCAATGACTACCTGAAAGGCGTTGGTGATAAACCCCTTCACGAGCGTCCTGCTGCTGCAAGCGTGGTCGTTGAGGCATTACAAAAGGAAGGTGAGTGATGGGATCCAGAGCAAAGCTGAGTACTACAGTTCTGGGGCTGGTACTGGCTGGTGCTCCTGCATCCGTAATTCTCGATCAATTTCTGAATGAGAAAGAGGGTAACAGCCTCACGGCCTACAAAGATGGCGGTGGTATTTGGACTATTTGCCGAGGCGCAACGATGGTTGATGGTAAACCGGTTGTGCAGGGCATGAAATTGACACAGGCCAAATGCAATCAGGTGAATGCTATCGAACGCAATAAGGCTCTGGCATGGGTTGACCGCAATATTTCGGTACCGCTTACCGAACCGCAGAAAGCTGGGATCGCCTCTTTCTGTCCGTACAACATCGGGCCGGGTAAGTGCTTCCCGTCCTCCTTTTATAAGCGCATTAATGCCGGTGACCGCCGCGGAGCATGCGAGGCAATTCGCTGGTGGATTAGAGACGGTGGCCGCGACTGCCGCCTGACTAAAGGCCAGAAGAACGGCTGCTACGGTCAGGTAGAACGGCGAGACCAGGAAAGTGCGTTGGCGTGCTGGGGGATAGACCAGTGAACTTTAATCTTTTACCAATCGCGGTTGTGGTTATTGCTGGTCTCTCAGTCGCACTCGTTAAAAGTTGCTCAGACGCCAACGGCCTGCAGCGTGATAACGAGGTTCTGCGCAGTGACAATGCTCTGCAGGAGCAGATAATCGCCACCCAAGCATTCAACTTCAACCGGTTCAATCAGGTTGCGGAACAAGCCAACAGGCTGAATTCCCTGATCGACATCAGTACAGAAGAAACCATAATCGAATACCGGGAGATTCTCCGTCGTGAAAAAACCTGTAATCTGCCTGTTCCTGCTGACATTGCTGGTGGGTTGCTCGAATACGCGCACCGTTTACGTGCCAGCGCCTTGTACTCCGATACCCACAGACCTGACACAGCCGATGATCGTGCCGCTGCCGCCAGCTCAATGACGTACTGCCAGGCAGTGCTCTGGATCAAGCCGCTGCTGGCCGTGATTGAGAAGGGCAACAATAACCTGGCTGGTATACGGCAGATAGAGCTGGAAAGGAAAAACTAGGGATGGCTCATCCTTGAGCACACGGGTATTTCTTAACGACGGCTTTACCTGACATAGCAAAGCACCTTTAAATTCTAGAAAAGACTCAATATTTCACAAGGGAAGCGCATCAATTCCAAAAAAAGCCCCCACAAGGAGGGCTACAGGAGTCTCAGTTTCACATGCTCTTTTTATCGATGATTCCCTGGAGTTGGCATTCTCCGCATCAGAGTCTTGGATAGCCTGGCAGTTAACCAATAATCAACAAGCGTAAGCGAAAAGTATTAGGAATTTCCTCAGGCTGGCAGCCTTTAATAGTACTTACCTGTTGCATATGCTTCACATGATATTCCCAATAATCAGATTGATTTTTACTCGAAATTACATGCACAAATAGGAATGGGTAGAACTGCGTTCTGCCATAAAAAATGCCCCTTGTGAGGGGCAATTATGAGTTGAATCTTTTGTTATGTTTATGTGCTTCTTGCTCTAAGGCTTTGGCAAAATAACATCTCACTCAGATATTGCAAATTAAATGCACTTTTAAATGCAATAACGTGAAGCCCCTCATCTTGCGCTATCAATCTCAGGCGGAAACGGCAATCATTAATAGCTGGCTTCACTGTAGCGGAAGGTTTTGAATTGCCCTGTTCATAGCGGCAGTGATGTGTCTGATTGTTCTTCTTGTCATGCGCCAATTTTGAACAAATGAGGCTGCGGGCTTCCGGTGACTAAGCGACGATTCACAAGGATGTACCCTGCACCATGTGGCAAAAGCTCTTGTAATGATGAAGGAGCTTTTTTTATCATTATTTGGGGCATCACTGACGCTTGGGACCCCATAGGGGACAAGCTGAACGTTAGCCCATTCAGCATCTGTAACACAGGTAGTCTACTATTTACATACAGTTAGGTTAAAGGCAGCTTATCTATAACTGTCGCCTTACTTGATAGTGGAAATAGTAAACGGCCAAAAGAGGTAATAATGAAAATTGAAGAACTGACGCACAAGGCAGAGGAAGAAATTTCTGCCCTCATATCAAAAAAAATTTCAGAGTTACGAAAAAAAACAGGCCATGAAGTTTCCGAAATTGAGTTTATCGCTCGTGAAGCGATGACAGGTCTTGAAGGGTACGAGGTCAAAATCAAACTCCTTTAATCGTAACTTCACAAAACAAGGTCGCTCATGCGGCCTTTTTTATTGCTATTTGAAAGTGAGTGACGCAAGGAAAAAATATGGCAAAACCGGACTGGGGCGAGCTTCAGCAACGGTTCCTGTCCGAACATGCCGCAACCGGCGTATCACCGAAAGAGTGGTGTGAAGCGCAGGGACTGAATTATGCGACTGCCCGCCGATACATCAAAAAGCCTACTGCGCAAATTGTGCAAAAACCTGCGCAGAAAAAAATGCGCACTGCGCAAAAGGATAAAAGCGCAAATGAGCTGGTGGATGATGATGGGCTTACCGCTCAGCAGCGCTTATTTGTAGCGGAGTACCTGAAGGACAACAACGCCACCGCTGCCGCTGCACGTGCTGGTTATAGTGACCCAAACTACGGTCGTCAGCTCATAGCGAATCCTAACGTTGCGCAGGCCATTGCGCAGCAGCAAAAAGCCTCTATTGCGCGCACGCTGGGCAGTGCCGATGAAGTCCTTGCGCAGATGTGGCAGCTCGCCACTTTCGATGCAAACCAACTTTCACAATACCGCCGCGGCGCGTGCCGTTACTGCTGGGGCTTCGATCACCAGTATCAGTGGCGTGATGCCGTGGAGTTCGAAGAGAAAAGACTCGAGGCTGTTGAGCGTGACAGACGTGAACCCGAAGATTCTGGCGGTTACGGCTATGACCACAACAGAGAGCCTAACCCAGAATGCCCGCGCTGCAATGGTGACGGCATTGGGCAGCCTTACTTCCCTGACACTCGCAAACTCGCGGCAGCTTCTCGGCTCGCTTACTCCGGCGTGAAGGTTGGCAAAAACGGCGTCGAAATCACAGCTATCAGCCGCGAGCGGATGTTCGAAGCGGTCATGAAACGCCTGGGCCTGGCCGATAGTGAGTTCGCGCAGCGCCTGCAGCAGATTGAAATCGAGCGCCGGCAGCTTGAGGTCGAGAAACTCCGTAAAGAGCTGGCGGGTGATGGTGAGAACGATGAACCAACTCCAGTGCAGATCAATATCAACGTAGTGGACGCGAGGGCGGACGATGGGGATCAGCCCGACACTTAACATTCCTCAGGCGCGCTTCCTCGCAATGCAACACAAGTTCAAGGCTTACGTTGCCGGGTTCGGTTCCGGTAAAACATGGGTGGGTTGTGGCGGCATCTGTAAGGGGATGTGGGAGCATCCTAAAATCAACCAGGGTTATTTCGCGCCGACGTACCCGCAGATCCGTGACATCTTCTACCCGACGATTGAAGAGGTCGCCTTTGACTGGGGGCTGAGCGTCATAATCAATGAGGGGAACAAAGAGGTTCACTTCTACGAGGGGCGACGATACCGCGGGACCACAATCTGCCGTTCAATGGAGAAGCCCGGATCGATAGTCGGTTTCAAAATCGGTAACGCGATGGTTGATGAGCTGGACGTCATGGCGGCTGCTAAAGCGCAGCAGGCCTGGCGAAAAATCATCGCCCGTATGCGTTACAAGGTTGATGGGCTGCGTAACGGTATTGACGTCACGACCACGCCGGAGGGGTTCAAATTCGTCTACCAGCAGTTCGTGAAGGCTGTGCGTGAAAAGCCAGAGCTTGCGGCTCTATACGGACTGATTCAGGCCAGCACGTTCGACAATGCGAAGAATCTACCGCCTGATTACATCCCATCGCTGCTGAGCTCTTACCCTGACGAACTGATTCAGGCCTATCTGCGCGGGAAGTTCACCAACCTTAACAGCGGGACCATTTACCACACCTTCAACCGTAAGCTAAATAACTGTTCTGACGAGATTCAGGATGGGGATCCGCTGTTCATTGGTATGGACTTCAACGTGGGAAAAATGGCCGCGATTGTTCACGTTAAGCGTAATGGCCTGCCGCGTGCGGTTCGTGAGCTGGTTAAGATCTATGACACGCCGGCGATGATTAAGCGCATTCAGGAAGAGTTCTGGCGCTACGAGGATGGTCGCTACGTTAAAAACCGGGAGATTTACATCTATCCGGATGCATCAGGGGATTCACGCAAATCTCAGAACGCCAGCAAGACCGATATCGCTCAGCTCAACGATGCAGGATTCAGTGTCATTGTTGATGATGCCAACCCGCCGGTTAAGGACCGTATCAACTCAATGAACGCCATGTTCTGCAACGCCAACGGAGAACGCCGCTATCTGGTGAACGTTCAGAACTGCCCGGTTTACACCGAGAGCCTCGAGCAGCAAATCTGGGCGCCTAATGGCGAACCGGACAAATCAGCTGATAACGATCACCCCAATGATGCTGGTGGGTACTTCATCGTGAAGGATTACCCGATCGTGAAACCGGCATACTCAATCACCATGGACACCACTTTCTGATATGGCAAACGACGACATCACCTGGGTTCGGCCAGAACACCGGGCGGCTTCTGCTGCCTGGCGGAAATACAGGGACTTTTGCAAAGGCGCTGAGGCCGTAAAGGCTGCGGGTAATAAGTACCTGCCTTATCTCGACCCAACTGATAAATCCACGCGCAACCGTAAGCGTAATGAGGACTATCTGAGCCGCGCGGTGTTCTATGCGATTGCCGGTAATACGAAGATCGGCATGCTTGGGATGGCGTATCGCAAGGACCCCACGTTTAACGGTCCTGAAAAGCTGAAATACCTGTTGGACAATGCTGACGGGGCCGGTACAAGCATCTATCAGCAGTCACAGCTGGTGGCTGAGAACGTGCTGGAGGTTGCGCGAGAGGGCATTTACGTCGATTACGCTGAAGAATCCGATGAGGCGATCATCCTCCGCTACCCGGCAGAGAACATCATTAATTGGCGAACAAAGCGAATTAACGGGCGCGATCAGCTGGTGCTTGTGGTCCTGCGCGAATGCGTAGAAGAGCCGGATGGTTACGCTTACAAGGATGAAATCCAGTACCGCGAGCTGGCGCTGGAAGAAGGGCGGTTCATCTGCCGGGTATGGCGCCGGGCTGGTGGCACTGCAAGCGGAACCTACACCGTTGACAGTGAGTACCACCCTAAGCCGAAAGGAAAGGACTACTGGGATGAAATCCCGTTCACATTCGTCGGGGCCCAGAACAACGATCCAACTATCGATGATTCACCGCTGGCCGCGCTGGTAGAGATAAACCATGGGCATTACCGTAACAGTGCTGATTATGAAGACAGCGTGTGGTTCTGTGGCCAGGTGCAGCCGTACATGACTGGGCTCGACACCGGATGGCGCGATCACCTCGAGAAGAAGGGCGTGAAAATTGGTTCCCGATCACCGCTTTTGCTTCCCAAAGAAGGCTCGTTTGGTTATGCCCAGGCGCAGCCGAACATGCTTGCTAAAGAGGCCATGGACAGTAAGCGCGAATACATGGTGCAACTGGGCGCCCGATTGATTGAACAGAACGCCACGGCGAAGACAGCAACCCAGGCGAGTGGTGAGCAAACATCTTCCACATCCGTGCTCGGTATCTGCGTTTCAAACGTTTCCGAGGCCTACACGCTGGCGCTTGGCTGGTGTGCGAAATACCTCGGCGTTAAGGGCGAAACGACGAGTTACACCATCAATCAGGAATTCATCGCGAAGGTTGCTGAGTCGGGCATGGTGACGGCAATCGTCAACGCCTGGCAGTCCGGTGCGCTGCGCGATAGCGATATGATTCGCGCACTGCAGAAGCTTGACCTTATAGACCCGGCGGACAGTCCGGACGAGGTTATTGATGTGCTTCGCAATCAGGCACCAACGTTGACGGGAGGCTGATATGCCCACCATTAACGAAAGCCTACGTGATGAATCTATCGCACATTCCGTTTGGTTAAGCCGCTACGCCACTGGAGTGGCAAACCGGATGGTGAAGTTGCTCAACGAGACGGACGCAGAACTGTCAGCACGCCTGCTGGATGCGCTGGACAGATTGCCTCCGGAGAGCTTCACCGTTAATCGTCTGCAGAGTTTACTGGGCAGCGTGCGCGAGCTTAACCATCAAGCCGTAGCGTCCATGCAGGCAGGGCTCGAGAATGAGCTGGTGGCGCTGGCAAAGAACGAAGCCAGTTATCAGCTGAGCCTGTTCGGTTCCCTTCTTCCATCTCAGGTGCTAGCGCGATATCCGCTGCAGGGCATTACAGCCGACATGGTGTATGCCGCGGCGATGGCGCAACCCTTCCAGGGTCGACTGTTGAGTGAATGGGCGGAGAATCTGGAGTCGGACAGGCTGGCGCGTATCGTGAATGCCGTCCGCCGGGGTTATCTTGCCGGCGACACGGTAGAAACTATAGCCCGCAATGTTCGTGGCCACGCCAACAAAGACTATCGCGACGGCGCGCTGCAGATGAGCAGGGCAAATGCCGCCAGCATCGCTAAAACAGTCGTAAATCATCTGGCTGCCACAGCACGCAACAGCTTCACCAGTGCCAACAGCGATATCGTGAAAGGCAAACAGTGGCTGTCTACGTTGGACAATAAAACCAGCCACGACTGCGTTATTCGTGACCTGCTGCGCTATACCCTGGATAATAAACCGGTCGGGCATAAGGTGCCTTACCTACAGGGACCCGGGAAGATTCATTTCTGCTGCCGTTCTACTGAAACCCTAATTCTCAAGTCCTGGCGCGAACTCGGCATTGATATCGACGACATTGACGAGGGCACTCGTGCCAGCATGGATGGGCAGGTACCAGGTAACACCACGTATCTGGAATGGCTCGCGCGCCAGCCGGCACTACGCCAGGATCGGGTTCTGGGTGCCGAGCGTGGCCGTCTGTTCCGTGCGGGTGAAATCAACCTGGCTGATATGTTCACTGACAAAGGGGAATGGATAAGCCTCGAACGTCTGAAGCAGCTCTCAGGCACTGATATCTAACAACCATTTCATACATCACGCCCTGGCATCCGCCGGGGCTTTTTTATGGGCGAGGCCCGGCAAAATCCCAAGGGGAAATTATGTTAATTCGAAACATGCTTCTGAAATTTTACGCACCTGAAAGCGGCGGTGAGGGCAGCAGTGGCGGTGGTATCGAAATCACCCCAGAAATCCAGAAGCTGATTGATGAGCGCGTGACCAGCGAAGTCACTGGCCTAAAATCAAAAAACTCTGAGCTGCTGGGGACCATCAAGCAGCAAAAAGAAAACCTGTCTCGCTTCGATGGTATCGACCCTGATGCAGTGCGCGGGATCCTGCAGCGTTTTTCCGACGACGAAGAGGCAAAGCTGATTGCCGCCGGGAAAATCGATGAGGTGCTCGATAAGCGCACCGAGCGTCTGCGTGCTGACGTTGATAAGCAGATTAAAGCCGCAAATGAACGCGCCGACAAAGCCGAAGCGTTCTCCAACAAATTCCGGGATCGAGTCCTGGGCGATGCAATCCGTGCAGCAGCCTCAAAAGCTGGCGCGCTGCCGGAAGCATCCGACGATCTGATTCTGCGTGCCAAAGGCACATTCCAGCTCAACGACGAAGGCGAGGCCGTAGCAGTTGATGCAAATGGCGATGTTCTGTTCGGTAAAGACGGCAAAACCCCACTAAGCCCGCTTGAGTGGGCGGAGTCTCTTAAGGAGACGGCTCCGCATCTGTTCCCACGCGCGGAAGGCACCGGCGCGGGCGGACACAAACCAAACGGTGGTGGCAGCCTGAAACGTTCCGAAATGAGCGCCAGCGACAAAGCGGACTACATCCGCAAGCATGGCCAGCAGGCCTTCCTCAAACTTCCGAAATAAGGGATTAACCCATGTCTACCACTGTTAATAGTGACCTGATCATTTATGACGACCTGGCGCAGACCGCTTTCCTTGAGCGCCGCCAGGACAACCTGGCTATTTTCAACGCGTCCTCCAACGGTGCGATCCTGCTGGATAACGAGCTGATTGAAGGCGATTTCCGCAAGCGAGCCTTCTACAAAGTGGGCGGTTCTATCGAATCGCGTGACGTTAACTCCACCGAAAAAGTGACGGGTAAGAAGATTGGCGCCGGTGAAGCCGTATCCGTCAAAGCGCCGTGGAAATACGGTCCATACGAAACAACCGAAGAAGCGTTCAAACGCCGCGGCCGCTCTGTAGACGAGTTTTCCGAAGTGATCGGCACTGATGTGGCTGACGCGACGCTGGAAGGCTATGTGAAATATGGCCTGAAGGCGCTGACGGCAGCTATTGGCGCCAACGCGGACATGGTGGTTACCGCCGATATCGAAACAGATGGTAAGAAGACCCTGACGCGCGGCCTGCGTAAGTACGGCGACAAGTTCAACCGTGTTGTGCTCTTCGTTATGCACTCCGCCACTTACTTCGACATCGTGGATGAGGCGATCGCCAACAAAATCTACGAAGAAGCTGGCGTGGTGGTTTACGGCGGGCAGCCGGGCACGCTGGGTAAACCTGTGCTGGTGACCGATACCATGGACGCGGATGCGATTCTTGGGCTGGTGGCCGGAGCGGTCACCGTCACCGAGTCGCAGGCGCCGGGGTTCCGTTCCTACGACATCAACGATCAGGAAAACCTGGCGATCGGGTACCGTGCTGAAGGCGTGGTGAATGTCGACCTGCTGGGTTACAGCTGGGATACCTCAAAAGGTGATAACCCGGACCTGACCAAAATCGGCACTGCAGGTAACTGGAAGAAGCACTTCACCAGCAACAAATCTACGGCTGGCGTGCTCATTAAACTGGGATCCGCAGCGGGGGAGTAACGCTGTCAGCGGATAAAACCTCCGCAACCGCTGACAGCACCGATGCGGTCACCATTTCCCTGAAGTACACCCTAAACGGCGCAGGTGTTTCCGGCAAAACCGTTGCCTGGAATTCAACCGGCGGCACGCTCAGCACTGCCAGTTCTCAAACCGGCTCTGCTGGTGGGGCGACGGTCAAACTCACCTCTGATACGGCAGGTACTTTCACAGTCACTGGTACTGTTGATGGTATTGCTAAATCGAGTGAGGAAATCACCTTCACCGCACCTGCAGCTGGCTAATCGATGGGGCGTAAGCCCCATTCACCGGATGCTCAGATGATTAATAATGATATCACCGCCGCTGACGTTAACAGTTACGCCAGCGAAGATGAACTGGCGTCATTTGCCGCGCTGAGAGGGATTGAGCTGCCTGAAAATCTCGCACCGTTACTGATTAAGGCGATGGACTACCTGGAAGGGCTTGATTGGGTAGGTTCCAAAGCAGCCCCTCGACAGCCGCTGGCATGGCCACGCGTGAATGTCGTTCTGGATGAACATGATTTCCCGCCGGATGAAGTACCACGGCAGGTTATAACCGCGCAGTGCATGCTGGCGGTAGAGGCAATCGACGGCGATTTACTCTCCAGCGTGCGCGAAGCCGCTGTGAAAACCGAACGTGTCGAAGGTGCCGTAACCATGACTTATGCGGTTGCCGACGGTGAGGTGTTTACGCCAACTTACCCGGCGGTAATGGCTATTCTCGGCGACCTGGCTGGTGGGCGTGGATATGCAATCAATACTTTCGCGGAGCGCGCGTAATGACCATCAACTATCAGCGAATGCAGACGACAACGACTCGTATGCTCAAGCAGAACGGCATTGCATACAACGTCACGCGTAAGGGCACGTTAATCGTCATCGGTGGTGTAGAGCATCGTTCCGATGATATCCAGTTCACCGCCACAGGAGTGAAGACGGATTACTCGCCAGGTGAAATTGACGGAACCGTCATTGAAAACGGCGATGTTCGGATTGTCTTCAGTGCTGAGAAGGACATTAAAACCGGCGATCTGATCGACGTGGACGGCGTAAGCCACCGCGTAGTTAAACCAAACCCCGTGAAACCGGGCGCTATGGTGCTCTGCTACAAAGCTCAGTTGAGGGCATAACATGGACGATAATAAGGCGTTCACGGCTGCCATCACCGCGTTCGTGGACAAAGCCAAAGCGAATCAGGAAGCGGTCGTACGTGCTGTCGGCATTCGGATCCTTAATCAACTGGTGATGATGTCACCTGTCGGCAACCCCGAACTCTGGGGCATCAACCAGACGGCAGCCTCTTACAATCAGGCGGTATACGACCATAACGAAGCGCAAAAATCGGACCCTGCCAACCTGACTAAAACCGGACGGCTTAAGAAGAAAGCTCGACTGGTTGATGGGATGGATATCAAAGCACCGCCGGGGTATACGGGCGGACGCTTTCGCGGTAACTGGCAGGTGTCTTTTGATGCACCGACCACAGATGAAATGGGACGTGTAGATAAAACCGGAAATCTGACAAAAGCCGCAGGGAATTACACGCTGTCGCTCTTCAAAGTCGGGATGAAGGCCATTTATTTCTGCAACAACGTGCCCTATGCCTACCCGCTTGAAATGGGGCATTCCACACAGGCTCCGGGCGGTATGGTCCGCATAACTGCAGCTGAGTTTCAACGCTTCTTTGAGGAAGCTGTCAGGGAGGTGACTAAGTGATTCCTGATATTGCATCTGCACTGGCCGCCAGATTGGGTGCCTGGGCCGATGCCGAGGGCATTTCGGTTGCATGGGAGAACGTGCCGTTCACACCTCCTGCTAACGAGATGTACCTGGCCGTTCACGATATGCCCGTTACGCCGCGAACAATCGATCTCGGATTGCGCTGCCGGACTTATTCAGGCGTGTACCAGATTAATGTCGTGGCGCCAGCCGGCTCCGGCCGTACCTCCGTCGTTGCTCTGGCTGACCGCGTGGCTGAATTGTTCCCCGAGGGGCAGGAGATTGAAGGCAGGGGTTTTACATGCTGGATAGATCAAACGCCTGGTGTTTTCCGCGGGATCACTACATCTGTCTCTTATACCGTTCCCGTTAGTCTCAATTATCGAGCTGATATCTCCAGCTAATCCTCACAACCTACTAAACCTGACCGGCTCTTTGCCGGTTTTCCCGTTTCTAAAGGAGTAACCAATATGGGCTTTGCATTGCCTAATGGCGCCCACGTCTATCTGGCATCGGGCTATGGCCCAGCCATATCTTTCACCGGGGCGACGAACGCCGAAAATATGGTGATCACCGTGAGTGAAGCGGACGCACTCAAGGTGGGTGATATTGTTCATGTGAACTGCAACTGGTCCGGTGTTGATAACGTCATTGCAAAAATTGATGCGATTGCCGAAAGCGCCGTAACTCTTCGCAATATCAATACCACCAACAAAAACAAATATGCCGCTGGTGGCGGTACCGGTTCGATCCGCAAGGTTCTTGAATGGACCGAGCTGCCGCAAATTACTGAGGTGTCGAAATCTGGTGGCGATCAGAACACCACACAGATTCAGTTCCTGAGCGACGACCGCCAGCGAAACCTGAATACCTATAAATCCGCAGTCTCTCAGACCTACTCGATTGCTCACGACTCAACTCTCCCGGTATATCCGTTGCTGCGCCAACTGGACGAAGACGAAGAGACGATTGCGGCTTACATGTACGTGCCGAAGGCGAAGGAAAACCGTTACTGGGCGGCCACGGCGTCCTTTGACGATACGCCAACTACTGCAGTTAACGAGGTAGAGACAGTGAGTGTGGTGCTAAACCTGCAGTCACCGGCGATGACGTTCTACAAGGTGACTGACGCTGCCGCCTAGCCGTCAGAGCTTTCACTATTCCATGCCTCCCATTGTGGAGGCTTTTTTCAGTTAAGAGGTATCGATGGCGACCAAATTCACTCTTCAGCCCAAACCAACATTTAAAGCCAATGTCTCGATCCCCCGAGCCGGCGATGAGGATGGTGTGCTGACCTTCACGTTTAATCACAAGCCACTCAAAGAACTTGCGGATCTGGAGAAAATGGATGGCAAAACCGCCACTGATTTTCTGATGGAAATCATTGCTGGCTGGGCACTTCCCGACGCATTCAACGCGGAAAACCTGTCGGTGCTGCTGGAGAACTATCCGGCGGCGATGAAGGCCATCCCGGAAACCTACTACCGCGAGCTGATGGGGCAGCGCGAAAAAAACTGATAGCGGTTGCCTCTGCGTTCTATACGCCTGAACCCACCGCGGCAGATCTGGCGCCTTACGGGCTTACGCCGGATGACTATGACGATAATTTCGTAGATGTCTGGCCCGATATCTGGCCTTCATTCCTGGTATTTCAGGCTGTCAGCACGCAATGGCGAACGGGAATGGGCGGCGCGTCCGGGCTCGACTATAACGTTTTGCCTTGGGTAATGCGTCTGCACAACGTCGACGACGAGGCAACCGCGCTTTCGGACATCCGGGTGATGGAAAGTGCTGCGCTAAAAATTATGCATAAAGAGAGGGCGTAATGAGTAACGATATCGCCACGATTTCCCTGCGTGTAAATACCAGTGAGCTGGAGCGCGGTAATCAGGCACTGGATCGCTTTCAGGAGACCGCGTCCGCCGCGGCAGGTAAAGCGGATGACCTGAACAGTACGTTCCGCACCGGTATCGACAACCAGAAGAAGAACAGCGAAAGCCTGAAGCAACAGCGCCAGGAGCTGCAGAACCTGTTGAATAAAATCAGCCCGGTCAACAAGGCGCTGGATGAACTGGACACGATCCAGGAGAGCCTGGCGAAGTTTCGCGGTAAAGGGCTGGTGGGAGACGAGGACTTTACTCGCTACAACAGCGTGCTTGAGACGACCCGAGCTAAACTGGCGCAGGTCATGGAGTCTGAGACCGCAGAGGGGCGGGCTCGCATTGAACAGGCACAGGCAGCGCAGCGTGCAGCGGCGGCGGGCAAAACCTTTATCGATTCGCTGGAAGAGCAGGTCACAGCAATCGGAAAAACGCGCGCAGAACTGTTAGAGCTAAAAGCAGCCCAACTTGGCGTGTCCGATCGTGCTGCACCGATGATCGCCCGACTGAAAGAGCAGGAGGAAGCGTGGAAGTCAGGAGCGATCAGCGCGGGGCAATACCGCAACGCGATGCGTTATCTACCAATGCAAATGACCGACATCGTAACTTCATTGGCGTCCGGTATGCCGGTTTATATGGTAGCCATTCAGCAGGGTGGCCAGCTGCGCGATTCGTTTGGCGGTGTAGGCAATGCTCTGAAAGCGATGTTATCGATGGTGACTCCTGCCCGAGTGGCCATTGGTGGCCTGGCCGGTGCTGTTCTGATTGCTGCAAAAGCGGGAGCGGACTACTTCACAGCCTACGACGAAATTAACAAGGCCATTATCAGGACTGGCAACATTGCAGGCACGTCAGCGCTCCAGATAATGGCTTCCTCCCAGTCGATTGCTGCCTCTACTGGCGCTACTGTAGAAACCGTTCAAAGTCTGATGACTGAACTGATTAGCATGGGATCGCTTACACAGCAGCAGCTTGAAAAAGTGGCAGGCTCTACGGCACTAGCAGTTCAAACCGGTATTGTTTCGGCGCAGGACATCACCAAGGCATATCAGGATATAGAAAAGGATCCGGTTAAAGCCCTTCAGAGTCTAAACGAACAATACAATTTCCTGACTGTTTCGCAGCTTAAGCACATTGATGAGCTGGTGAAACAGAAGGACCAGACCGCGGCCGTTACACAGGCTATGGACCTGTTTGGCGATACGATGGCAGAACGTGGAGAGCAGGCTTACGACTCGCTGACACCGTTTGGTCGCCTGTGGCTGGATATCAAAGACTGGGCGTCTGAGGCCATGCAGAATATCGGTCAGTGGGTAGCTGAGCTGGCATCAAACACACTGAAGGAATTCAACGCAATTTATTACAGCGTTGCGATAGTTTTCCAGAAACTGAACCAGATCATTTCTTCCTCTATCGCTGCCGCGATTAATCTCGTTCCTGACTGGGCGAAAACAGATACTCTGCAGGGATGGCAGGACTATAACGAACAAATGGCCGGTGCTTATGGCGACAGCGTTTCTCAGCTGAAAAAAGACTGGGATGCCGCAGACATTAGTGCAAGTAAATACCTTGATACCACCCGCAAGATAAAAACCGCGACCACACAGAAGGATCGAGAAGAAGTCGCTGCTTTTGGCAAAAAGTCGAAAACCGGAAAGCAGGGCACTATATCGGCTGGCGATCGCAGCACGGATGCTGCTCAGGCCGAGTTACTGGCGCTTCAGGCACAGTTACGCGCGCTGCAGCAGCATAAAGGGTTGAACGACACCATCAGCCAGCAGCGCAAAGATCTGTGGACGACTGAAGCGAAATTTCAGGTGCTGGAGGAGGCCTTGCGTTCACGTTCACTGACAAAGCAGGAACAATCCCTGCTGGCGAGTAAAGACCAGGCGCTGCAGTTAGCGCGGCAGAAAGCCCTGTTGGGTGATCAGATTTCCGCGCAGGAACTGCTGAACAAGCGCATGGATACCTCGCAGAAATACGTCACGCAGATGGCTGAGAAACAGGCCGCATTACTGGGTGGCGCGGGGATGAGTGACCGCCAGGCGCAGCGAGAGCTGGCAAAGAGCCAGCTCGCCGCCGGCTGGAAAAATTCAGGTGGTTCGCTGGATGATGGCGGATATAAGAAGCAGCTTAAAGCGGCGAATGATTACTATGATGCAGAGGACAGGTTGCGTGGCGACTGGTTGACCGGCGCGAAAAAGGGCTGGGCTGATTTCGAAGACAGCGCGACCAATGTCTACTCCCAGGTGCAGACGGTTACCAGCAACGCATTCACCGGCATGGCCAGCACCCTGACTGATTTCTTCACAACAGGTAAATCTAACTTCTCAGATTTCCTTTCCACTTTCCTCAAGGGCATCGCCCAGATGCTGACCCAACTGGCTCTGGTTAATGGAATGAAGTCAGCGTTTGGTGGAACCGGTATCGGCGCGTTCTTTGGTTTCTCAGGTGGTGGTTTGGTCCCCGGTTTTGATGGAGGCGGCTACACGGGAGATGGCGGTAAATACCAACCGAAAGGCGTTGTACACGGCGGTGAGTTTGTGTTTACGAAGGAAGCGACAAGTGCATTAGGTGTTGGCAATCTCTATGCGCTTATGCGTGGAGCTCAGGGGTATGCAAACGGTGGTTATGTTGGCACAGCCCCAATGTATGGGCTGCAATCGAATGCAGCTGGCGGCGTAACCGTTCAAACTTCCGTGGTCGTTCAAAACCAGAACACTCACCAGCAGACTTCCGGCAATAACGATGCTATTTCTCGGGCTTACAAACAGACCATCGATCAGTCTGTTCGTACTGGAATTGCCAAACAGCTTCAGCCTGGTGGTCTAATCTGGAATGCGACGAGATCGAGATGATGAATAGTGACCGTTATTTGTTATATCCCTTTTTGGTAATCGTGCCATAAATAACCACCATCCGGGCATTTTGACTGGTATGATTATGTCACTGAAATTAATGGCTTAAGGGACACGAAATGGCTTCAGTTAAGGTGACGGCTCTATGGGTCGGGGATGAAAAATCGAGTATTTCATTCGTTTCTCCAGTTCTGAATGACAAAAAACTCAATTATGACAATGCTTCCTTCGGTTTTGGCGTTGTAGAAAACTACGAGACATGGGGAGTCGAACGATACCCATTTGTAATGGAAGAATTTGGGAAAGGTTTAGCCCTTCTTGATTGGGGGTCAACAATCCACAAAAACATAGCCACAATTGATGTATTGGATGTCCCTCTAAATGTTGACGGCATCATTACATACAACGAAATTGACGAGAACGGATCGCAACGTGGGCCTTATGTCTACCGAATCTCGACTGTGGAATCGTTTTAATAATAAATAGGATCTCACGTGATTAACCCAGCCTTCGCTGGGTTTTTTTATGCCCGGAGGAAAGGTGGCGATCGAAACATTTACCTGGCGAACCCAGATTCAAGCGGGAATGGAAGGGGAGTTCACTTACGCAACACGCTCTGCATCCTTCGGAGACGGCTTTGAACAGATCGCCGGTGAAGGCATCAATCCTGGAAAACAGTCATGGCAAATGACCTTAACGGGAAAAAAGGCAGAGATGCTCGATGCGCTGAGTTTTTGCCGCAAGCACATCACAAAATCCTTTATCTGGACGTCTCCTGTTGGCGAAACCGGTTTATACCGGATTGAAGCTGATTCCATTAAAGCCCAGCCGCTATCCAGCAAAGTGATGACCATAAAAGCAACCTTCAAACAGGCATACGCACCATGATTACTGAAGATTATCAACGCCTCGAACCGGGTGAAAAAATACGTCTTCTTGAGGTCGACGGTTCTCCGTTTGGTCTGGACGACGTTCTGCGCTTTCACGCTTATAACCTCCCGCATACTGAAGAAGAGATTGCGGCTACTGGTGGCGACGAATCAAAGTTAAAGGCGAAGAGTATCTGGTGGCAGGGAGAAGAGTATGGTGCCTGGCCATATAAGCTCGAGGGACTGGAAGCGTCAACCGATGGCAGTAGCGCCCAGCCGACGCTCACCGTTGCCAACATTGACAGCTCTATCACAGCGCTCTGTCTGGCCTATGACGATATGCTGCAGGCCAAAGTTACGATTCATGACACTTTTGCGCATTACCTGGATGCGCGCAATTTCCCGGATGGAAATCCAACAGCAGATCCCTTGCAGGTGAGAAAGCGGGTTTTCTATATCGACGGTAAAAATAGCGAGCTTCCCGGTGAAAGTATCGAGTTTGTTCTTACCAGCCCGATGGATCTGCAGGGGTTGATGATCCCGACCAGACAGTTGCATTCCCTTTGCACATGGTGCATCCGGAACAAGTACCGCACCGGCGATGGGTGCGATTATGCCGGCACGCTTTACTTCGACAGAAACAACAATCCGGTAAGCGATCCCTCATTGGATGAATGCAACGGTACGCTCACCGCCTGCAAGCTTCGGTTTGGTGAACACAATGAACTTCCTTTCGGTGGTTTTCCAGGAACATCTTTGATCAGGAGTTAACATGCGTCAGAAAACAATTCAGGACATCCTGGCGCATGCTGCGAAAGACTATCCCCACGAATGCTGCGGCGTGATAGCGCAGAAAAGCCGGGTGGAACGCTATTTCCCATGCCGTAATCTGGCTGCCGAACCAACGGAACAGTTTCACCTTTCGCCAGAGGATTACGCTGCTGCTGAAGACTGGGGGACGATAACGGGAATCGTACATAGCCACCCCGACGCGACGACCCAACCAAGCGAACTGGACAAGGCTCAATGCGATGCAACGTTGCTGCCCTGGCATATTGTCAGTTGGCCGGAAGGAGACTTTCGTACCATTACTCCCCGCGGTGAATTGCCGCTGCTCGGGCGCCCGTTTGTGCTCGGACACTACGACTGTTGGGGGCTGGTGATGAGCTATTTCCGGCAGGAGCTTGATGTCGAACTTAAGGATTACCGTGTTGATTATCCGTGGTGGGAGGAATCCTATCTGGATAATTTCTATCAGGATTGCTGGTACGAATGTGGTTTCCGCGAATTCAGTGGATCACCGATGCCGGGCGATTTGATCATCATGCAGGTGGAATCGAATAAGTGGAACCATTCAGGGATCTTGCTGGAGGGGAATATGCTTCTCCATCATCTTTATGGTCACCTCAGTCAACGTGTGCCATATGGAGGGTACTGGATGGAGAGAACCATGAAAATTGTCAGGCATAAAAGCCTAATCATGCAGGAGGGATAATGTGCGAATCCGTCCGTACTGTTCGTTTATATGGTGTTTTGGGTACTACGTTTGGCCGCGAATTCCAACTTTCGGTAGCCTCACCAAAAGAAGCCATCCGCGCATTGTGCGTTATCGTGCCAGGCTTCGAGCGTTTTTTGAATACCAGCAAGCAGCGCGGCCTAACCTACGCTGTTTTCAGCGGTAAGCGTAACCTGAACGATGATGAGCTCTCTATGGATCAGAGTACAGCTGACATCCGTATTGCGCCGGTTATCCTCGGGAGTAAACGTGGTGGAGTATTCCAGACCATCTTAGGCGTGGCTTTGGTCGCAGTTGGTGCTGTGGCGTCATACTTTGGCGGTGGTGCTGTCGGCGTTCCTCTAATGCAATTTGGCGCTGCGATGGCCCTTGGCGGTGTCGTACAAATGCTCTCTCCACAGACAACCGGACTTGCCAGCAAGCAATCGGCAGACAACAAGGCCAGTTATGCCTTTGGGGGAGTAACCAATACGACAGCCCAGGGTAATCCTGTGCCGCTCCTTTACGGCAAGCGCCGCATCGGTGGAGCGATCATTTCTGCTGGCATTTATGTTGACGATCAGCAGTAGCTATAGTGCCAAACTAAGAGTATCTTCTTGAAAGAACGCATTATAAGACTGGAAATGCTTATGGATGGTTATGCTATAGACTTTCAAGATTTGCTTGGATTAAGAAAATTAAACGAGCCTGGTTTGGACAGAAGGGCGTTCACAGACTGGGCTGAAAACCAGATTTCTGCTGGCAATGAGTCTTCAAATCTTTTGATTTTGGCATCTTTGGGATTAGATAAGGAAATCTCGAAAGATGAGGTGTTTCGCTATTTTGATGGCTACGTTGATGAGATTGGAGAAGTGATGCCAACTGAACGAGTCGCGTTCATATTGGCAATGAGACTAACATTCAAAAAGCTCGCCTATTCTGAACTTGAGGATGATGTCTGGAGTGAATTAACTAGAACTTTTGTTAAATGGTATGACTTGCCAAATGGCCTTTTATATAGAGTAATGACGTACTGGAGCGCATTGCATGATGATTTTACAAATAATTATGAATATGAGGTTGGGTATTATTACCTGAACTATCCGCGACACGGTGACATTCCTCGCTCGAAACAATTAGAGTACGTTCGTAATTGTGCAATTCGCTTTCTCCGTATTTTCGATGAACACTATTATTTTGGTTTGCTTATCAAATAATATTTAATTCAACATTGTTCTAATCATGGTCACCTCTGGGTGGCTTTTTTTATGGGCGCAATATGGCTATAGCAACCGCTATTAAAGGCCGCAAGGGCGGCAGTTCAAGCTCAAGAACTCCTACAGAACAGCCAGACGATCTGCAGTCAGTAGCCAAGGCAAAAATCCTTCTCGCGCTGGGAGAGGGGGAGTTTGCTGGTGGCCTTACTGCGCGCGATATTTATCTCGATGGCACCGCACTTGAGAACGCAGATGGTTCACAGAACTTCAGCGGTGTGGCGTGGGAGTTTCGTTCTGGAACTCAGGCGCAAAAATACATTCAAGGAATCCTGGGTACCGAAAATGAAATCAATGTAGGCTCCGAAGTTTCCAGCTCTACAGCGTGGACGCGCACGTTCACCAATACGCAGCTTTCAGCTGTTCGCCTGCGTCTAAAATGGCCTTCTCTCTTCAAACAGGAGGATGATGGCGATCTGGTTGGCTATTCGGTCAACTATGCAATTGACCTTCAGACAGATGGCGGCTCCTGGCAGACAGTGCTGAATACCAGCGTGACCGGGAAAACGACGTCAGGTTACGAGCGCAGCCACCGTATTGATTTACCTCAGGCGGGTAGCACTTGGACCATCAGGCTGCGCAAAATTACAGCCGATGCCAATAGCGCGAAGATTGGCGACACGATGATGCTGCAAAGCTTCACAGAAGTAATCGACGCCAAACTTCGATATCCGAACACTGCGCTTTTGTTCATTGAATTTGACTCGAGCCAGTTCAATGGCTCGATACCGCAAATATCCTGCGAGCCTCGCGGACGTGTTATCCGTGTGCCCGATAACTATGACCCAGAAACACGAACGTACAGCGGCATCTGGACGGGCGCTTTTAAGTGGGCATGGACAGATAACCCTGCGTGGATATTTTACGATCTGGTGGTCACTGACCGCTTCGGCCTTGGTAATCGGCTAACGGCAGCCAATATCGACAAATGGACGCTTTATCAGGTCGCTCAATATTGTGATCAACCGGTACCGGATGGTAAGGGTGGTAGCGGAACTGAACCTCGTTACACCTGCAACGTATACATTCAGGATCGAAATGACGCTTACACCGTCCTGCGTGACTTCGCCGCCATTTTTCGAGGCATGACCTACTGGGGAGACGATCAGATTGTTGCCCTTGCGGACATGCCCAGAGATGTCGATTTTACCTACACGCATGCTAACGTTGTCGACGGCAAATTCGTATATTCCAGCAGCACAACCAAAAGTCGCTACACAAACGCTCTTGTATCTTGGTCTGATCCGGAAAATGGGTATGCTGATGCAATGGAGCCCGTCTTCGAGCAGGCTCTGGTGGCGCGCTATGGTTTCAACCAGCTTGAGATCACCGCCATCGGGTGCACCCGACAGTCTGAGGCAAACAGGAAAGGGCGCTGGGGGATCCTGACCAACAATAAAGACAGGGTTGTAACGTTTGACGTTGGTCTGGACGGCAATATTCCTCAGCCGGGCTACATAATTGCTGTTTCTGACCGAAATCTTTCAGGGAGAGATTTAGGTGGTCGATTATCCGCGGTTAATGGTCGTGTAATCAAACTTGACCGGGTGCCAAGTGCTAAGGCCGGTGACAGGATAATGGTAAACCTGCCATCGGGCATTACCCAATCCCGGACGATTCAGTCCCTGTCCGGCGAAATGGTTACCGTGACAACTGCCTTTAGTGAACTTCCGCAGGCTGAGGCTGTATGGGTTATTGAATCTGATGAACTCTATGCGCAGCAGTACAGGGTAATTAGTGTCACCGATAACAATGACGGGACATATACCATCACGGGGGCAAATCACGATCCGGATAAATATGCCCGTATCGATACAGGTGCCGTTATAGATCAGCGGCCGGTAAGTGTCATCCCTCCAGGTAATCAGTCGCCGCCAGTCAACATCGCGATCAGCTCGTTTTCGGTGATTCAGCAAAATATCAGCGTCGAAACCATGCGTGTAAGCTGGGACCAGGCACAAAATGCCATCGCCTATGAGGCGCAATGGCGCCGCAATGACGGGAACTGGGTTAACGTGCCGCGCAGCTCCACCACGTCATTCGACGTCCCGGGGATTTACGCCGGACGGTACCTGGTGCGCGTGCGTGCTATCAACGCAGCGGAAATTTCTTCCGGGTGGGGATATTCAGAAGAGAAGACGTTGACCGGCAAAGTGGGCAATCCGCCCAAGCCAGTGGGCTTTATGGCTACGGCCATCAACTGGGGTATTCGTCTGAACTGGGGCTTCCCGGCAAACACCGGCGATACGCTTAAAACGGAAATTCAGTACACCGCTAACAGTGACTTTTCCGATCCGTTGCTGCTATCGGACGTACCTTATCCATCTGCTGAATATACCCAGCTCGGGCTGAAAGCCGGGCAGGAATTCTGGTATCGCGCGCAGCTGGTTGACAGAACGGGTAACGAGTCCGGCTATACCGACTGGATCAGGGGAATGTCTAACGATAATGCTGATGATTATCTGGGTGAAATCGCAGACGATTTCCTTACCTCGGCCGACGGCGACCGTCTGACCAGCGATATTGATACCAATCTCGAAGCTGCAATGCAGAACGCGCTGGCCAACCATGGAACAGTTGAACATCAATGGGCGCAATACGGAGAAGTACGTGCCGATATCCTGGTTGTGAAAACGACTATTGCTGAGGTAGATAGGGCAATGGCCGAAATGTCGACACAGGTGCAGGCGCAGATCGACAACGTCACCGCTTCCCTGGAAGACAAGCTCACAGCCGTCGTCGATGCCTCCGGTGCTTCGGCAATCTACACCCTCAAAACAGGCGTGAGGATAAACGGGGTGATGTACAACGCCGGGATGTCGATTGCTGTGCTTGCTGAGGCCGGGAAACCGGTAGTTACCCGTATTGGGTTCAACGCTAATCAGTTTGTACTTATGAGTGGCAGTGGTGACGCGCAGTATTCACCGTTCGCGGTGGTTAATGGTCAGGTCTTTATGAGCTCAGCATTTATTCAGGATGGCACGATCACAAATGCCAAAATTGGCAATTTCATCCAGTCCAATAATTACGTTGCTGGACAATCCGGATGGAAACTGGATAAAGGTGGTACCTGGGAAAACTACGGTAGTGACGGCCAGGGTGCAAGAAAGACCACGAACGTTACTGACAGCATCAGGGATGCGAACGGTGTCCTCCGCGTACAGATTGGCAAACTGACAGGAGTGTTCTGATGTCATGGGGTATACAAACATGGGATGCGAGTGGAAGTCCAAATAACTATGGCATTAAGCCAGTTTCGGTTGTTGGACGTATTCCACTAGCGGCAGGGCAGAACTCAGGGGCATGGAGCTTTAGCCTACCTCAGGGGTTTAAAGTGGGGTTTGTTGTTTCTCTTGACGAGGGGGGAAACAGTGTCGGACGCAGAATTGTAGCGAGCGGGAACACCATTGCTGTGACACCCGCATCAGAAACGGGCTTGGGCAATTATCCGGCATCTAAATGCGAGCTGATTATTTTTATGGAGAAAGCATAATGGCTGATTATGGTGCGATGATATTGATGGATAATGGAAATCCCTTCGTTACGCCGCAATCAACTCCATTCTGCCTCTACGGTAAATACACCTTTAGCTCCTCACCTAACGGCAGTTCACAGCAGGTGACGCAATATCTTTCTATACCTGCAGATTATCCGGTAATGGTGTTTATCAAAACTACTGATACGGCGCAACCGACACCAGTCGTGTCATATCGACTCGGAGGAAATGTTTATATTGGTGGTGTGAACCCGTATAACCAGAGCTTTACGCTTACTGCCTATGTCTTTGCAATATTCCCGCAAACACTACCAGCGTGGGGATTTGCAATCTGGGATGCTACGGGAAAACTTGTTCTGACAAACGAATCAAGGGTTCTTTCTGATCTGCAAACAGTGGGCACTGCAGGTGCAAACGGAGGCATAAACATAGACCAGACATTGTCTGGATCTTGGGCTGTAGCTCCTGCACAGCTTGGTCAGACAATTATCACCAATAACGCGACCAAGCCTCCGACCATTTATACGATCAACGCGTATTCATCGTGCAGATTTAACGGAGGCAGTACAAGAATAAACGCAGGTGGGACATCTACCGGGACAGGCTCACCAGGCGGTGGTACCAATACGGGGATGTCTTTAACTGCCATCAATACAACTGCTTACGATTAAACGATCGTTCAAAACGATCAATCTAAAAATATTGATCTATAAAATCTATTTTCATTGTTTTTTCCTCTAAGTTAACGTTTTAGAGCGTTTATTTTTCTCAGGGATGAATGATGAAACCTTTAATTGGCTGTGCACTTATATGCTGTCTCCTTGCCGCTTGCTCGTCACCCCTTATCGAGAAACAAAATCCCGTTTGCGAAGCCACCGCATTGATCGGGGGAAAGGAAGAGTCGGTGCAGATTTACGGCGTGCGTAAAGTAGCTAATCAGACAGAATATAGGGCAGGCTACCCCTTCAATTGGCGATGGGTGAGCAAAAACAACTTCACCAGGTCGACCTGTTCAAAATGAACAAAACAAGAACCCGCTTCGGCGGGTTTTTTATTATCTGAACTCAGGAGTCCATCATGTCAGCAGGTACCATCACCCTGACGAACGGTTCCGCCATTGTTGGCGGTTCCGGAACTGCATTTACAACTGAACTCTCTGCAGGTGACTTCATTGTCTCTACTGTGGGCGGCGTTCCGTACACATTGCCAGTAAAATCGGTAGACAGTGATACCCAACTGACGCTTGTAATCAGCTTCACCGGTCCGACACAAGCCGGTGCGGCCTGGTCAGCGGTCCCGCGCGTGGCGCTGAACATGGTAACTGCTGCGCTGGTGGCGCAAAGTGCTGAAGCGCTGCGTGGGCTGAATTACGACAAACAGAACTGGCAGCAGGTTTACAGTGCCGCTGGAAACATCACAGTGAAGCTGCCAGACGGCACTACCTTCACCGGCCCGTCATGGAAATACCTGTCTGACAATATGGCGACTAAGAGCGGCGGAGCCGTACCTGTTAATCAGGGCGGTACCGGATCGACAACCGAATCAGGCGCTCGCACAAACCTCGGTTTAGGAAACAGCGCAATCAGGGATGTCGGCGCAGCGGCGGGAACGGTCGCAGCCGGCGATGATTCACGCCTGGGTACAGTGAACGGAAAATCAGGAGGCACGATTTCATCAGCTTTAAATGCCACTGGTTCAATAAATGTCCTTACTCAGTCCAGCAGTTTCGGAGTGTTTGCGTTCAAGTATCCGGGCTCTCTGGATAGTATGTCCTACTCCTTCTGCGAAAATTATGGTGATCTGGTATTTGTCACAACCCAGGCAGCCAAACCCGGTACAGAAAAATATTTCGCAATGCGGGGAGATAGATTTATTACCCCTGGAAATATCACCTGCGCATCACTGACACAGACTTCAGATGCGGATAAAAAAGACGATGTCAAAGCCATCGAGAACGCACTCGACAAAGTAATGAGCTTAAGTGGAGTGACATTCAACTGGAAGGAGAGCGGTCTTCCATCTGCTGGGGTTATTGCCCAGGAACTCATCAAAGTTCTGCCGGAGGCTGTCGGGTCAGTATTTGAAGATCATGATCATTATGAGTCAGTTGAAGAAGTTAATGAGGCTGGTGAGGTGACAATCACCCAGCAACTGACAAGAAAAAGAGATGACAGTAAGCGCAGCTATACGGTGGAATATGCAGGTGTTATCGCACTTTGCATCCAGGCCATTAAAGAACTTAACGACAAAATCGAAGACAGGTCGCGTTAAGATATTCCTAGTTGACGCTCAAGGTTTTCAACTTTCACCATTAAAGCAAGGATCGCCTCATGGTGAAGAGCCGCGGCAACACCAAACGTATCAACAGATTTTACATCCTCAATCTCTGTTCCATTTCGTAAGGTTGTTTTCCCATAAGATTTCACAGCGTCAGGAAAAGCCTTCTCAACTTCCTGAGCTATGAAGCCATACCCATGCGCAGGAGTGTCGAGGCGGTCCCATTCAACGCCTCGAAGCTGCTGCATTTTCATAAGTGGATCAGCGATTACCGTTACATTTTCTTTGATACGCTCATCAGATGCCGTTACCCAATTGCCTGTGGCAGCGCCATTGGAATGGAAAACCCAAGTGACCATCCCTTCCTGATTCGACCCTTTCAGGTTTAGTGTGACATTATCAAAATTAGCCCCGCCACCACGGGCTCCCCCGAAAGACCATTCTCCTGTATACCAGGTACCTTTGATGAGGTTGACGTAATTACCTGTATTTGGGTTATAGCCACTGGCCACGACCAGGCTGATGCCATTATTCATCAATCCACCGCCACCATTATCCCCAGAATTGACGGCAAATCCGGGGTTACCGTTAATCCCTGGCTGGACTGTAATTGGGCTCGTAATTTTCCCACCCGCTTTCTGATCGACAGTATTTAAGCGCGAATCATCGCCGGCTGCGACCGTTCCCGCCGCTGCGCCGACGTCCCTGATTGCGCTGTTTCCTAAACCGACGTTTTATAGATTGCTCTCGAGCGGCCTGGCCGATAACTTCACCTGATTTTTTTGCAGAAATAACTGGGTGAAAAATATGCAAATTGGCTATGTAAGGGTGTCAACAAATGAACAAAATACGGATCTTCAGCGGCAAGCGCTCGAACGCGCAGGATGTGAACAAATTTTCGAAGAAAAAATGAGCGGAACGGTAGCGAACCGGCCAGCACTTAAAAGGCTTCTCAGGGCATTAAATGAGGGGGATACCTTGGTGGTCTGGAAACTGGATCGACTCGGTCGCAGCATGCGGAATCTGGTGCTGCTGGTGGACGAACTCCGGCAGCGCGGCATCCACTTTAAGAGCCTCACGGACAGCATCGACACATCAAGCCCGATGGGGCGCTTCATCTTTCATATCATGTCAGCGCTGGCAGAAATGGAGAGGGAGTTGATAGTGGAGCGCACCCGGGCAGGGTTGGCCGCAGCTCGTGAGAAAGGACGAATCGGTGGGAGGAGGCCAAAGCTCACCCAGGAACAATGGGCGCAGGCGGGTCGACTGATAGCGAACGGCGTGGACAGGAAGAAGGTGGCAATCATCTATGATGTGGCGGTGTGCACGCTGTATAAAAAATTCCCAGTTTCAAAATCGGCTTAAATCTGTTCACACTGAGTTACGGCCATAAAATTTACAAAACTCATAATTCGAAGCTGCATATAAACTTAGAAACGAAACGGCGAAATTGCCGCTTTATCTCTGCGTTCGTGAAAACCTCTCCCTTTGCGTTTAACGAGCCGTATTACGGTAACAGTGCGTCCATGAAGCTTCTTACCCCCACTCAGGATTCACGCGACATCATCAACGCCGCTGTAAAGTGCCTGGACAAAATCTGGAAGGATGGCCACCGGTACCAGAAGGCAGGGATCATGCTTGGGGATTTTTTCAGCCAAGGCGTGGCCCAGCTCAACCTGTTCGATGAGAACGCGCCGCGTGCTGGTAGCGAGAGGCTGATGGAAGTTCTGGATTATCTGAACGGGAAAGATGGAAAGGGAACGCTTTATTTTGCCGGGCAGGGCATACAGCAGCAGTGGCAGATGAAACGGGATATGTTATCTCCACGATATACTACGAGGTATTCAGACCTAATAAAAGTTAGATGATCCTTTAAACGGTATATTCATTCGAACCTAATTATCGGCTATGAGTATTAAGATTAATATGTCTACTACTATGCTTTTGTAATGTAAATAAGCCCCTGCAATTATACAGGGGCTTATGGGTATGATGCCGGGTGCCTCCCGGTGAGTCATTGAACTAACCACTCGTGACTCGCTGCTTCAGAAATTCACGATGAGCCGCTGGATATACAAATCATCAGGTTAATTAGCCCTGCCGCTGAGGAGGATTCATCATTAAACCGAATGTAACAGCAATGCTTAGCAAATGATACAATATTTACTGATGTGCCTCATGATTTTCTTTCGCGGTTTTCACGGTCACGGAATTTTCAGATGGTGAAGGTTAAAATATCGATGTTCATTTTTTTACTTTAAGTCTTGAGACAAAGGTTAAGGTTTTATCTTCTGGGCAAATCATTAGAAAAATTGCTGTGGGAGATTTTTCTAAACGTGTAATTCCATGCAGCATCTGGTAGAGTCTTTTTTTTAGTTTTTCTGCTCCATCTTTTTCAGACTCCCACTCTAAAACTGCCTGACCCTCTGAACCAATGAATGCATGGGATGGAAGTTTGACACCTCGGTTTGACTTACTTGAATAGTTCCGGTCATGTAAGAGACCCAAGATAAGAGGGTTGATATTATTATCTGAGAATGGGGCTTCAAGAACTATTAATACTGTGTAATGCAGGATTTTCATGGAAGCCTTATGGTTGCCTCAGCAATAAAGTCATATTGCCATGGTGCTGGATGTACATGTCTTAATTATAAATTTTTGTGTGGGGGTAAAAAAACCTGCGTTAAGCAGGCTATAATAATTAAACGTAGTTATAATAATGATTTCATGAATGTCGGCGTTGAATCCCTAGCGTCAAAGATACTTCTGCGCCGCATCTAATATTTCCTGAGAGGTAAGTTCTCGATCTGATGCCACATGGACCACTTCATGGTCACCTGTTAAAGAGGGAAAACCTGCTGACATTATCTGAAGGTTTATCACTTCTCCATTAGGATATTCTTCGCGTATTGATGTCACACCTTTAAGCACAGTGATAACTTTACTTGGCTTACCATTAAAAAAAATGATTACTTTTTTCATATATCACCATGTATTTTGCGGGTTTCTAGCCCCTGCAGGTGGTCGAAAGGGTTCTGTTTGTTCATTTTTTTTTGCCTCTTTCGAAATTAAAACAAGCATTATACTTTCTTAACGTGTACTGTAACGGTCCATTTGAACTGGAGAAGTCTATGTCTGCACGTAAAAACACTCAATTCCGCCGAAATTATTTAGTAAAATGTCCTTGTCCAAACTGCTCAAAAGATTCCGAACATAGTTACAATCGTGTACAAAAGGGGGCTCAGTTGGTGTGCCCATACTGCAGTGCTTTGTTCAAATCTTCCCAGCGCTTCTAAAAAAATTATTAAAAAAATAAGAAGTGATGCTTTTGGAGGCTGCCTAACCTCTTACGCACTTTAGTATTTTATAAGCAGTTAGCTTCTGCTTTGAGACTGTTCATGCAGCAGTCCTGCATTTCATCACATCGGTCAGCAAACTTGATGGTAAGTAAATATGCTGGCCTGTTGTAATGATGTGAGTAACCGAACATCACCTTTCACTGATAAAGTCATGCTGGCTTAAGCAAACCATCTAAAAATTATCTATCGCAAAGTGTTACATTGGCAGCGATTGGACCTTTAGTTCCAGCTATGATAGCGAATTTGACTTTTTGTCCTTCAAAAAGAGTATTAAATGTTTTTCCCAGCAGGGAAGAAGTGTGAACAAGAACATCTTTACTTCCATCGAGTGGGGAGATAAAGCCAAACCCCTTATCTTCGTTAAACCACTTAACAAGACCTATGATTTTAGATGACATACAAACTCCGTTTGAACATTTCAAACTGACAAGCAAGCTCATGATAAGAAACGTATGCTGGTATATGTATGGACTCAAGAGGAGGGATATCAGAGATAACACCTAGTTATGAGAACGGCTTTTGGAAAAGTTAGATTCATCATCGCACCGAATCAGCCAAACCATTAAGGCACGTGTTGAATGATTAAGCAAATTTTATCTTAGCCTTCTAGAAGGCCGTTAAAATAGTGTTAGCTATTATTAACTGATCCTGTATAGTGAAATCTGGATTACCATTAGGAAAATATTTGTCTCGTAAAATGACAGGAATTGTCAAAAGTTTTGACTTCAAGAGCGGAAAGGGATTGATTATCCCATCAGATGGCAGAAAAGATGTTTTTTTGCATGTTTCTGCATTAAGTAATAGTGAAAGCCAAACGTTAAAGCCAGGTGTTCGTGTTGAATTTTATCGTATAAATGGACTTAGTGGTCCGATGGCTGCAAATATATTTCTTTCTTAAAGTAAGATAATATTGAACCAAATATAAAGTGCGCATCAAAAGCACTGCAGATTATATATCTGTTTGTTCTATCAATTTTCTCCCCTGATTTTTTCCATTTCCAACATCACGGGCCACAGCATGCCAGATAAACTTGTCGGTTGGTACAGCGCCGTCGGCCGCTATCTCTTGAGCTTCTTTCCCTCCAGCGTCCTGACGCATCCATTCCCTTGCTGCTACTGCTGACAAAACCAGTGGCCGGCGGTCATGAATATCCACCAGGTCTTTGTCAGCTGCAGATGTCACTATTAGGAAACCTTCCGATTCATCGCCGCGCTCGAACGGCGTGCTGCCGATTGCAGCCATGAAAATAGGCTGACCGTCTGCCCGGTGAATGAAGTAGGGCTGTTTCTTGTCGCCTTCTTTCTTCCATTCAAACCACCCATCGGCAAAGCAGATCGCTCGGCCATGTTCCCACAAAAGTTTAAGCATTCGACTTGTGGCCGCAGTTTCGACGCGCGCGGGCTTATCCCACCACCCGGGCGCATAGCCCCAGAATATCGGATCGAGGTGTAATTGCTCGTCGCGTTCGCTCAGCAGCAGGACTTTAGTACCTGGCGCCACGTTGTACCGGCCAATAGGTTCCGGGTCATAGGCAATGTCACGATCGGCTTCGTCGGCCAGGTAAGCCAGATATTCTTCACGTGTTTGTGCTTGTGCAAAACGTCCACACATAGAAACCTCCAGTTAGTCAATAGGGCAGGGAGAAAAAGTAGCGCGCTGGTTAAGTCTTACAAACGTATTCGGGGCGATTCTCCTGAAGAGAATGGAGTTCGTACAGCGGTGTGTTACGAAACTGGAAGGAGCTATGCAAAATAGGGGGATTTTGGGGGCAAATTTGGGGGCATTTTGAAGGAGGGACACCAAAAGGGGCACAAAAAAGACCGTGAATGTCCGTAGATGTCCGTTAAACGTTTCGGGCTAACTTATTGAAAACATAATAAGTATGTCCATTTCAATGAGTTGGGGTTTTTCTGCACACTAAAACTGCACAAACAGCTTTTTCATTGGATCTCACCGAAGAAACGCTTTGTGCAGAATATACATGAAAACCCGTCGATATTTTCATGTCTGTGGAGCGCGTTACATGGCAATTGCGCTGTTTTTTACCTTGGCGATGAGTGTTTCCGTTACGGCCAGTCCTTCCGCAATGTGCATATCAATCACATCGGTACCGAATTCGTTAATTAAATCCAGAAGTATTTCGTAAGTCTGGATGAGCTCAAGGAGATCAAAGAGCGCTTTTTGATCGGCGCGTGAAGGGGAGGAATGGCTAAGCGCTGCCTGATTAACAATCCATTCAAGATTGGTTTTGATGGCTTCTACCTGACTGTAGCTATACATATTTCATGGGCTTAAATCCTCATTTCAAGATTTTATGGGAGAGGTATCGTGAGAGCTTCACGGTGAAAAAAGAGTCTGCATGTCGCCGGGGCTGAGCTGGCTGTAGAAAGGATGGATGAAGATTTAATTATGGGATAGTTTGCGTGCTTAGCAAGTTAATTGTTGCGCAAACGTAAAAGTAAACGCGCGAAAGAAGGGCATCGTCGCGCAATGCCTTCATTTCGCGCAGGTTATTTTATCGGGATATGGGATCAGGTTTCCCACGCATGTGGGGCAAACAGATAACCCTTGTTACGCACGGTTTTAATGCGGTAGGGCTCGGTAGCGTTATCCTGCAGCTTTTTGCGCAGGCGCGAAATCGCCACGTCAACGCTGCGGTCCATTCCGTCATAGCTCACGCCACGCAGGTTTTTCAGCAGCGCGTCGCGGTCCATGATTTGCCCGGCGTGCGTTGCCAGCTCCCACAGCAGGTCAAAGTCTGCGGTGGAGAGGGCGATAAGCTCGCCGGAGAGCAGCACCTGGCGGTTAATGGGGTCAATAGACAGCGTACCGAAGCGCATCGCTTTGTGCGGCGTCAGAGACGGCGCGGGCGCTTCGCGTTCGATGCTGGCGTGCTGGCGCAAATGCAGGCGCAGGCGGGCAAGCAGGACGGCAGGCGGTGTGGTTTTCAGAATGTAGTCATTGGCGCCCATCTCCAGCGACAAAATGTGGTTCATATCGCTGTCCAGTGAGGTGAGCAGGACGATAGGGCCCTCCCACCGGGCGCGCAGGTCACGGCAGAGCGTCATGCCGTCTTTGCCTGGCAACATAATATCCAGCAGTACCAGATCCGGGTTTTCACGGACGACCACCTCTTCGGCACGATCGCCGCGAGGTTCAACAATGACGTCCATATCATGTTTACCCAGATAGGCGGCGATCAGTTGCCCGACCTCGGGTTCGTCTTCAACATAAACAATCTTATTCATACAGCGTCTGTTTTCGTGAAAAAAGCCAACATACACCGCGGAACCTTAACCTTCCATTAATCTTTCAAAATTAACGCCGGTTCCGTTATTCTCGCTCATATTGTTATTTGATTGTTATAGGGAAAAGTATGGGGCTGGTGATCAAAGCCGCACTGGGCGCGCTGGTGGTGTTACTGATTGGCATTCTGGCAAAAACGAAAAACTACTACATTGCCGGGCTAATCCCGCTGTTCCCGACCTTTGCGCTAATTGCTCACTATATTGTGGCTTCTGAGCGGGGTACGGAAGCGTTACGCACGACCATCGTGTTTGGCATGTGGTCTATCATTCCGTATTTTCTCTACCTGCTTTCGCTGTGGTATTTCACCGGTTTTCTGCGTCTTCCCCTGGCGCTGAGCGGGGCGGTGGTCTGCTGGGGACTCAGCGCCTGGGTGCTAATTTTCTTCTGGAGCCGTTTTCACTAGCGCAGCGGGCGGCCGCCGTCCACGGCAAAGGTTCTGCCCGTGACGTAGCAGCTGGTGAGCAGGTAATCCACGAGGTCGATTACCTCTTTCTCGCCCGGCGCGATTTTCATGAGCGACTTATTCAGCGCCTGCTGGCGATACTCCGCATCATCGTTTTCGTTAAACAAAATCATCGCCGGGGCGATGGCGTTTACCTTCACCTCGGGCGCGAGCTTGCGGGCAAACGAGCGCGTCATATTATCCAGTGCGGCTTTACTGGCCGCGTAGGCGATGTGCTTGTCGCTGCCGCGCTCCACCACATAATCGGTGAAGTGAATAATATCGCCCGCCGCGTGCCCATGGCCGCGCAGCAAATCCTGCAGAGCGTGGTTAAGCAGATAAGGGGCATTGACGTGGATCTGCAGCATGGCGGAGAGCGTTTCGCTGAGTGACGTACCGGGTTTTTCGGCTCGCCATGCGCTGGCGTTATGGATCACGGCGCGCAGTCCCGTCGTGGTGGCTTTTACCTTTTCCGTGAAAGCCAGAATGCCTTCATCGGTCGAAAAATCAGCCTGAATGCAGACCGCCCCGGCTTTGCGTAACCCTTCAATCGACGGGTATTCCGTACGGTAGCTGACAATGACCGGATGGCGAAGGTTGAGAAAGTGATGGGCGAGGGCGAGGCCGATACGGCGGCCTCCACCGGTAATCAGTATTGGGCGAAGCGGTGCATTTCCCATCGTATTCTCCTTTACAGTTCAACAATGGGAAAGGCGATGCTATCCCATTAACATCCAGGTTGCCGGTAGGGCAGCAACCAGTAACAGTCCAATTAATGCCATTTCACGGCGCTTCAGCGCGTTCTCCAGCTGATGCGTGCGGCGGGCGTAGATAAACACCAGCAGACCCGGTGCGTACAGCACTACCGACAGCAGCAGATGCATAGGCCCGGAAGCATACAACAACCACAGGCCGTAAATACAGGCTCCGACACCCACGACATAATGCGCCGGGCGTGTGGCAATTTTTAACAGATACGCACCCACTAGGAAATAGGGTACCAGAATCATCTCCGAGGCGATGGTCAGCAGGGTGTTATAGTCTGAACCTGTGAGCCAGATCAGCACCAGACAGACCTGAACGCTGATGTTGGTCAGCCAGAGCGATGCCGACGGCGCGCTGTTTTGGTTTTGACGGGCGAACAGGCGTGGAAACGCCTTGTGCGTCGCGGCCAGGAACGGCACTTCAGCCGCCATGATGGTCCAGCTCAGGTAAGCGCCGCAGACGGAGACGATCAGCCCTGCGGCAATCACCACGTCGCCCCAGGGGCCGAGCATTTTCACCATCAGGCCCGCCATTGACGGGTTACGCATTTCAGCCAGTTCAGGACGCGCCACCACGCCCAGCGACAGCAGCGTGACCAGCAGATAGACCCCCAGCGCGGCCAGAACTGCCAGCAGCGTGGCGCGGCCCACATCGCGTTTATTCCTGGCCCGGGCAGAAACCACGACCGCGCCTTCAACGCCGATGAACACCCACAGGGTAATCAGCATCGTGTTTTTCACCTGCTCCCAGACGGGCACGCCCAGCGCGATACCGGTGAAATCGAGCTTAAAGATGTCCATACGGAACGCAATAAAGGCCAGAACGATAAACAGGCCGAGCGGAACCAGTTTCGCCAGCGTCGCCACCAGGTTGATGCTGGCGGCCGTTTGTACGCCACGTAACACCAGCCAGTGGACGAACCACAATAACACCGAGGCGCCCACAATAGACTGCCAGGTATTTCCGTCGCCAAAGAGGCGCAGCTCAGGCGTATCGGTAAAGAAACTGAGCGCCGAGAAGACGATCACCAGGTAGGAGACGTTGGCGATAACGGCACATAGCCAGTATCCCCACGCGGAACAGAAGCCAATCAGCTCGCCGAAACCCTCACGCGCATAGGTGAAAATGCCGCCGTCCAGATCCGGACGAATGCGGGTGAGCAGGAGCATGGCGAAGGCCAGCAGCAGTATGCCGACACCCGTAATGCCCCAGCCAATGATGAGCGCGGATGGGCTGGCAACGGCCGCCATATTTTGCGGCAAACTGAATACGCCTGCACCCAGCATTGAGCTTAAAACGAGTGCAGTCAGAGCACTCAGGCCAAGTTTCTTTTCCATTGGCTTCCTGTTATGAAAGGTCAAAATCCAGAATAATTATTTCGCTCAGGCGCATAAAAATGGTGGATCACACTAAGGCGCGGGATTTTACGGAGTGTAACGAATGCATGCAATGACGTGAGGCAGAAATTCAAAAAAAGTAACAAAAAAAGGCGGCATTGCGCCGCCTTTGGTCAACGATTTTGTTACTTGTACAGATCGGCGCTGATGGTCACGTTGTTACCACGTTCCTGCCACTGGCGGGTGATGTGGTAGTACTTCGCCCCTTTCTTCGCCGCACGCTTCGCGACCTGGTAAGAGACTTCCGTCATGTTGCCGTAGTTGCCGGTAAACTTGATGCTGTCGAACGGCACCATCTGCGCTGCAGTGGCGTTGTTCAGCTCTTCAATTTTGGTACCGTCAGGCAGCGTAACGGAGTAACGACCACCTTTCGTGGACTGCGTTTCGAAGAAACGGCCCACTTCAGCGCTTGGGGCAGCCGTCGTTGCTACGCCTGGAATTTCAACTTTCTTCGCTGCTTCGCCGCCTTTCGCTATCGCCGCGCGACCTGCTTCTGAATTTGCCGGGATGGCATCCGGGCTCTGCAGAACACGTTTTTTCGCATCTTTTTTATAGATGAACGCGGTAATACGCTGATTGCCACCCTGGTTAGCATCGACCTGACGCACGATGAAGAAAGAGTAGGCCCCTTTCTCTTTCGCGGCTTTGGTGATGGCATCGTTCACTTCAGGCTGGCTGCGATAGAAGCCCTGAACGGTGACGGTGTCGTAAGGTTCCAGCTCAATCGCCTGATCTTTCGGCAGTTCAACAACACCGTTGATCACGCGGTTTTTCGGTGCGTCAGCTTTTGGCGCATTGTCTTTGAACAGCGCGATGGTCACGCGCAGGTTACCGCTGTTGCCGTAATCGGACTGGTCAACGACATAAAACGAGGCCGCCCCGTTTTTATCAGCGGCTTTTGATGCAGCGGCGACGGCGTCGCCAATAGAATTATAACGACCCACAATGACCGTATGGTCAAAAGGTTTTAACGCTGCCGCTTGCTCCGGCGTTAACTCTGTTGCGGCATTCGCAGACAGGGCGGTCGCGGAAAGAAGTGCGGACGCCAGGAGTGTGTTCTTAAGCTTCATAAAAATGATCCTTCGCCTTGCGCAAACCATGTACTGGTATTGTTGTTAATTTGAGACGGTCCCGATTATTGCATTTAAAACCCGTCGCTGTCTGCGCCATTTTTCACTGCCTGTGCTTACTGAATCACCGAATTCGATAACATTTAGTGATATGTTGAAAAAACACGCGTTTGACAAGTAAAACTGATAAAGCATATGACTTTTACAAGTTAATTTAATGTTAACAAGTTGTTCTGTTATGGCGCTATATCATGTTTTTACCGCTTCGCTTGCGCGATTTATCGGTTCTGGCAGTGAATTTAAGGTAAATATCACTGTCAGTGACGCCGATCGCTTATTTTTCACAGATAAAGTAAGAAATAGTGTTTTCTGGCGGTAGATCGCGGGCGCTATTTTCAGTAGGTTATAGACAGTTTGTTACTGTTTTATTTTCCGGGGTTAATCATCTCTCGTCGCTCGCGCGATGGCGAAAATTGATACAAACCGCGGGCATTTATCGATAAACCATCATCAAAAACCGATGGAAGGGAAAACTATGCGTATTGGGGTACCAAAAGAACGGTTAGCCAATGAAACCCGCGTAGCGGCAACACCGAAAACGGTGGAGCAACTGCTTAAACTGGGTTTTACGGTCGCGGTTGAAAGCGGCGCGGGCAAACTGGCGAGTTTCGATGACGAGGCCTTTATCCAGGCTGGCGCGGAAGTGGTCGACGGTGCTGACGTCTGGCAGTCGCCGGTGATTCTGAAGGTCAACGCACCGGAAGAGAGTGAGATTGCGCTGCTGAATCCGGGAACGACCCTGGTGAGCTTCATCTGGCCTGCGCAAAACCCGGAGCTGATGGAGAAGCTGGCGGCCCGTGGCGTGACCGTGATGGCAATGGACTCCGTGCCGCGCATTTCGCGCGCGCAGTCGCTGGATGCCTTAAGCTCCATGGCAAACATTGCTGGCTACCGCGCCATTGTTGAAGCGGCCCACGAGTTTGGTCGCTTCTTTACCGGTCAAATCACCGCCGCGGGTAAAGTCCCTCCGGCGAAAGTGATGGTGATTGGCGCAGGCGTGGCGGGCCTTGCCGCAATCGGTGCGGCAAACAGCCTGGGCGCTATCGTACGCGCCTTTGACACCCGTCCTGAAGTAAAAGAACAGGTCCAGAGTATGGGCGCCGAATTCCTTGAGCTGGACTTCAAGGAAGAAGCAGGCAGCGGCGATGGTTACGCGAAGGTAATGTCCGAAGCCTTCATCAAAGCCGAAATGGAACTCTTCGCCGCTCAGGCGAAAGATGTCGACATTATTGTCACCACCGCGCTTATCCCGGGTAAACCGGCGCCGAAGCTGATCACCCGTGAGATGGTTGACTCCATGAAGCCGGGCAGCGTGATTGTCGACCTGGCCGCCCAAAACGGCGGTAACTGTGAATATACCGTTCCAAATCAGGTAACCACGACCGCTAACGGCGTGAAGGTGATCGGCTATACCGATCTGCCGGGCCGTCTGCCAACGCAGTCTTCTCAGCTCTACGGCACTAACCTCGTTAACCTGCTGAAGCTGCTTTGCAAAGAGAAAGACGGCAACGTCACGGTTGATTTCGACGATGTGGTGGTGCGCGGCGTCACGGTGGTCCGTGAAGGTGAAATTACCTGGCCTGCGCCGCCTATTCAGGTTTCTGCTCAGCCTCAGGCGGCAACGAAAGCGGCACCTGAGCCAAAAGAACCCGCCAAACCCGCTTCTCCATGGCGCAAATACGCGATCATGGCGCTGGTGATTATTCTGTTCGGCTGGCTGGCTGACGTTGCGCCAAAAGAGTTTCTCGGCCACTTTACCGTCTTCGCGCTCTCCTGCGTCGTGGGCTACTACGTGGTGTGGAACGTCTCCCATGCGCTGCATACGCCGCTGATGTCGGTAACCAACGCCATCTCCGGGATCATCGTGGTGGGGGCGTTACTGCAGATTGGTCACGGCGGCTGGATCAGCTTCCTGAGCTTTATCGCGGTGCTGATCGCCAGTATCAATATTTTCGGTGGTTTCACCGTGACTCAGCGCATGCTGAAAATGTTTCGTAAAGGCTAAGGGGTAGCATATGTCTGGAGGATTAGTGACAGCTGCATATATTGTTGCTGCAATCCTGTTTATTTTCAGTCTGGCGGGGCTTTCCAAACACGAAACGTCTCAGCAGGGGAATAACTTTGGTATCGCCGGGATGGCGATTGCGCTGATTGCCACCATCTTCGGGCCGGATACCGGCAACGTGGCGTGGATCCTGGTGGCGATGATCATCGGCGGCGCGATTGGTATTCGACTGGCAAAACGCGTTGAAATGACCGAGATGCCGGAGCTGGTTGCCATTCTGCACAGCTTCGTGGGTCTGGCGGCGGTGCTGGTGGGCTTCAACAGCTACCTGTATCACGAACCGGGTCTGGAACCGATTCTGGTGAACATTCACCTGACGGAAGTGTTCCTCGGTATCTTCATCGGTGCGGTGACCTTCACCGGCTCCATTGTGGCGTTCGGCAAGCTGCGCGGGAAGATCTCCTCTAAACCGCTGATGCTGCCAAACCGTCATAAGCTGAATCTGGCGGCGCTGGTGGTGTCGTTTGTATTGCTGGTGGTCTTCGTGCGTACCGAAAGCGTCGGCCTGCAGGTACTGGCGTTGCTGGTAATGACCATCATCGCGCTGGCGTTTGGCTGGCACCTTGTGGCGTCCATCGGCGGTGCGGATATGCCGGTGGTTGTCTCGATGCTGAACTCCTACTCCGGTTGGGCGGCAGCGGCGGCAGGCTTTATGCTGAGCAACGACCTGCTGATCGTCACCGGTGCGCTGGTGGGTTCTTCCGGTGCGATCCTGTCTTACATCATGTGTAAGGCGATGAACCGCTCGTTCATCAGCGTCATCGCCGGTGGTTTCGGGACCGATGGGTCTTCTTCCAGTGCGGATGAAGAAGTGGGTGAGCACCGCGAAATTTCTGCGGAAGATACCGCAGACATGCTGAAAAACTCGCACTCCGTGATCATCACTCCGGGCTACGGCATGGCGGTGGCGCAGGCGCAGTATCCGGTTGCGGAAATCACCGAGAAGCTGCGCGCGCGGGGCATCAAGGTTCGCTTTGGTATTCACCCGGTGGCAGGGCGTCTGCCTGGCCATATGAACGTGCTGCTGGCGGAAGCGAAAGTGCCTTACGACATCGTGCTGGAAATGGATGAGATCAACGATGATTTCGCCGACACCGACACCGTGCTGGTTATTGGTGCTAACGATACCGTTAACCCTGCTGCACAGGACGACCCGGGTAGTCCAATCGCCGGTATGCCTGTTCTGGAAGTGTGGAAGGCGCAGAACGTGATCGTCTTCAAACGCTCCATGAATACCGGCTATGCCGGGGTTCAGAACCCGCTGTTCTTCAAAGAGAACACCCACATGCTGTTCGGCGATGCTAAAGCCAGCGTGGATGCGATTCTGAAATCACTGTAAGTTGCGTTGAAACGAAAAAACCGCCGAATTCGGCGGTTTTTTTATTGCCGGGTGGCGCTGACGCTTACCCGGCCTACGGTTTTGTAGGCCCGGCAAGCCTGCGCCGCCGGGCGTCAGGCGTTAATCGTCTTCAGGATCGTCCAGCTCAACCGGCGTCTGATACTCATCCGGCTTAATGACCAGCAGGTCGCAGCGCAGATGGTCGATCACCTGTTCGGCGGTATTGCCAAGGAAGGCGGCAGAAATACCGGTTCGGCCAATGGTGCCCAGCACCACAATCCCCGCCTGCAGGTGTTCCGCCAGGTCCGGGATCACCTCTTCAGGCAGGCCTTTTTCCACGTGAGTCATTTTCTCATCGATGCTGAATTTCTGGCGCAGCGCTTTCATGGCCAGCAGATGCTGACCGCGGATCGCGTCGTTGTACACGCTCGGGTCAAATTCAGGGAGCTCAATGGCAATGTTAATCGGGGTGACCGGATAGGCGCCTACCAGATGCACTTCGGTATGATTGACCTGATCGGCAAGCTGGATGGTCTCCTTCACCAGCTTCTCGTTCAGCGAATTGTGGTAATCCTCTTCGCTCGCGAGGTTTACCGCCACAACGGCTTTCCCGCCTTCAGGCCACGGCTGGTCTTTCACCATCCAGACCGGGCAAGGACATTTGCGCAGCAAGTGCCAGTCGGTCGGAGTGAAGATCACGGATTCCAGCTTGTCGTGCTGGTGCGCCATCTTCAGCAGGAGGTCGTGCCCACCGGCGACAATTTCCTGGATGATGGCTTCGAAAGGTCGGTTATGCCAGACCACTTTAATATCAATGGGCACGCCCGCTTCCAGGTAATACTTCGCCTGTTCACGGATCCACGCGGTACGCTGGCTGATGACGCCCTGACGCATAGCGGTGCGCTCGTCAGGCGACAGAAGGGTGGTCATCTCATACGAGAAGTCATAGATCGGCAAAAACGCTTTGATTTTGCCACCAATCCGTTGATGTAAATACACAGCACGTCGTAATGCCGGCTGATCGTCCTGATTCGGATCGATAGCTACCAGCATGTTTTGATACTTGGCCATACAGGTCTCCTTACTACTGTCACCACAGTCTGTAATTAAAAGAGTAACCTATATATCCTGAATGAAACAGAGGGGAGGTTTTGCCAGATCAATAATTCATGAAAATTTATCAGAGGAAAAGTACCGTCGTCGTCACCGCGATAAACGCAATAAACAACAGCACCATCACCGCTATCGCAAAGGTCGTGGAATCCTGGACGTAGGTTTTTTCTTCCCCCTTCATCGGACCGACAAGCATGATCCAGATGAAGATAAAGGTCACAGAGGCAATCACGACTGAAACGAAAAACAAACTTTCTCTCAATTCATAACCTCAACGAGAACCTTTCGGGCGCTGTGTGGGGACGTGCTACGGTGAAAATTTCTTGAAACAGAAGTGATTATACCAGACCAATAAATCACTAGAATTTATGGTCTGGTCATCAACATGCGGAGAGTTACGCCACGTTGCGGGCGTGCCCGGCAAGAACGGCAAGCGCTTCACCGTTTTCGATAGTGATGTATTTACCTTTAACGGCCAGCATCCCGCTTTTCTGGAAACGGCCCAACAGACGGCTGATGGTTTCCACGGTCAGACCCAGGTAGTTGCCGATATCGCCACGCGTCATCGTCAGACGGAATTCACGCGGCGAGAAGCCACGCTCGGCGAAGCGGCGGGAGAGGTTGTAGATAAACGCGGCCAGGCGCTCTTCTGCGTTCTTTTTAGAAAGCAGCAGAATCATGTCCTGATCGCCTTTGATCTCACCGCTCATCAGACGCATCATCTGCTGACGCAGGTTAGGCATCTTACCGGACAGATCGTCCAGGGTTTCAAACGGGATTTCGCAAACCATTGAGGTTTCGAGTGCCTGAGCAAAGCTCGGATGATGGCCCGTGCCGATGGCGTCAAAGCCCACCAGGTCGCCCGCCAGATGGAAGCCGGTGATCTGCTCATCACCCTGTTCGGTGATGGTGTAGCTCTTGATGGTGCCAGAACGGATAGCATAGAGCGATTTCAGTTCGTCTCCCGCTTTAAACAGCGTCTGCCCTTTCTGAATAGGCTTTTTGCGCTCGATGATATTATCAAGCTGATCGAGTTCATGCTCATTCAGGGTAAACGGGATACAGAGCTGGCTGATGCTGCAATCCTGGCAATGGATAGCACAACCGCCAGACTGAATGCGTCGTATAATTCGCTTTTCCGGGATCATAGGTTTGCTCAAGCCTTAATTGATATTGGTCAATTTTAACATCTTTTTGGTAAGTACGTAAGCCTGACAAACCCTCAATAAGGACAAGAGACGGCAACGTGTCGCCATCTTCTTGAAATTCCACAGCTTGATTATGGATTTTTAGCCTAACCGGTAGAAAATTAAGCACAAAAAGCCTGGGAGCTAGAGCAGGAGATACCCTTCGTGACGCAGCAACCACTCTTTTCGCTGCACGCCGCCGGCATAGCCTGTCATGGTGCCGTTGCGGCCAATGACGCGATGGCACGGCACCACGATGCTGACCGGGTTAGAGCCGTTAGCGGCACCCACCGCGCGTGCGGCGCCTGCGCGCCCTAGCTGTTCCGCGAGCTGGCCGTAATGCATGACCTGCCCGCAGGGAATGGACCGCAGCGCCTGCCACACTTGGCGCTGAAAAGGCGTGCCTGCCGTGGCGGTCGGCAGAGTATCGATGATGCTGAGATCGCCTTCGAAGTAGGCCGCAAGCTTGTCGCTCAGCCCGCCCGGGTTGGTGGCGCGGATACGTTCATATCCCTGCGAGCGGTAGTGAACATGGAGCAGTTCTTCCATCCGGTCGCTGTGCTCTTCCCATTCGACGGCGCGCAGGCAGAACTGCTCGTCCGCGATCACCCACAGCGGCCCGAGCGGCGTCGCAATCTTATCTTCGAGTAATCTCAGCATCCTCATTCCTTTAGTTCAGCCTCGGGTAAATCCCCGGCCCAATCGGCAGGCCGACAAGATACCATGCCACCAGCATCACCAGCCATACCCCTAAAAAGATAAGCGGGTAGGGTAAAACCAGCGAATAGTAGGTACCCAGTTTGGCCTCGGGTTTATAGCGCTGCAGGAAGCCTAAAAACAGCGGAACAAACGGCGAAACCGGCGCCAGCGGAATCACCGAGGAGTCCGCGATGCGGAACAGGATCTGGGCAAACGCAGGATGAAAACCCAGCATCATAAACATTGGTACGAAGATCGGGGCCAGAATCGACCAGATGGCGGAGCCGCTGGCGATAAACATGCACAGCAGGGATGACAGCAGCGCCAGGCCGACAAACGCCGGTACGCCGCTTAGCCCGGCAGCCTCCAGCGCGTCGGTCAGGCCCACGGCCATAAACTTGCCCATGTTGCTCCAGTTAAACATCGCCACAAACTGCGCCAGCGGGAACACCATCACGATAAATCCCGCCATCTCTTTCATCGGCTCGATCATCAGCTGCGGCAGATCGCCCTGACGGCGGATCTTACCGGTCGCGATACCGTAGGCGAGCGAAACGACAAAGAAGAAGAGGATAATCAGCGGCACGATGCCCTGAATAAACGGCGACGGCAGGACGGTATGTTTAACCGGATCGCGCAAGATGCCGTTTTCCGGCACCACCATCAGCGCCACCAGCGCGATGAAGGCCAGCGAGACAACGCCCGCCACGCGCAGGCCGAAGCGCTGCTCCTTGCTCAGGGTTTCCAGCTTTTCATCGCTACGGCCTTCCCATTTACCCAGCCGCGGCTCGATGATTTTATCGGTAATCAGCCCGCCGACAATCGTCAGGACAATCACTGAGCTTGCCATAAAGTACCAGTTGTCGATCACGCTGACGTGCATGGCCGCATCAATGGTCTTTGCCGCCTCCGTGCTGATGCCAGAGAGCAGCACGTCAGTGGTGACGATCAGCAGGTTAGCGGTAAATCCGCAGCCCACGCCCGCAATCGCCGACAGCAGGCCCGCCACGGGATGACGCCCGACGGCGAGGAAAATCAGCGCCCCCATAGGCGGCATGATCACCAGCGCGGCGTCGGAGGAGATATGGCTGAAGAAGGCGATAAACAGCACCATATAGCTGGCGTAACGCGCGCTGACGTGAGAAGCCATCTTCACCATTAATGCGGGCAGCAAGCCCACGCGTTCAGCCAGCCCGGCGCCCAGCACCAGCGCCAGAATGGCGCCCAGCGGGGCGAAGCCGCTGAAGTTCTTAATCACGTTGGGTAAAAACCAGTGCAGCCCGTCAACGCTGAGCAGGTTTTTCACCGCCACCAGGCTGCCGTCGGCCGGGCTGCGCACGCTCACGTCAAAGGCGGAGAGCACGGCGGTGGCGACCATTAAAATCACAATCAGATAGATAAACAGCAGGAAAGGGTGCGGCACTTTATTGCCGATCCTTTCAACCCAGCCATAGAGCTTACCGGATGGGGAATGCGAAGGTATGGATGACATACTCATGGGCGTTCCTCGGGAGTGTTGTGTTGTTGTGTTGTGTTTTTTTATTTTAAAGGTGACGGTGTCACGCCCTGTGGGATCGGACACACGTACGGTTTTTCTTGTATTTGTTGTTCGAACTCTTCACGGCATTTTTTCAGCAGCGCCGCGTCCTGCAGCAGATTGAGTGCGGTCGCCCCCATCACTTTTCCGGCCAGCAGCATGCCTTTGTGGGCAATGGAGGTACGGCCCTGCGCCACCAGTTGCCAGGTGTGCAGCGGCGTGCCGACGGTAAAGCAGGGGCTGAAGCACTGGGCGACCGGCATTTTCCAGCTGACGTCGCCCACGTCGGTTGAACCCGCCAGCACGTTGTCGGTGATGGCATAGGGCGCGACTTCATCCACCAGCAGCGTCTCCTGATGGCGCCGGGCAAAGGCTTTACCCGCGTCACCGCCCGTCGCGGCAATATTTTTCAGGCTGTTTTGCAGATCGTTGGGCGTCAGGGTGGCGCGGATCTCGCGGGCGAAGGCGCGTTCTTCCTCCGTCCAGAGCGGCGTGCCGTAGTGCTGCAACGCGCGATACATCGCCGCTTCAAGCGTGCGGTTCGGCAGGTAGCTGGAGCAGGCTTTATCAAAGCGGCACTCGACGGTGGTTTCGGTCATCATCGCCGCGCCCTGGGCGATTTTTTCGATGCGTTCGTAGATCTGCTGCGCATCGGCCATCTCCGGGGCGCGGATCAGGTACAGCACCTCCGCCTGCGCCTGCACCACGTTGGGCGAAATCCCGCCGGTGTCGGTGATGGCGTAATGGACGCGCGCTTTCTCAATGATGTGTTCGTTGAGGAAGTTGGTGCCGGTGGTCATCAGCGTCACGGCGTCAAGCGCGCTGCGTCCCAGATGGGGGGAGTTGGCCGCGTGTGCCGCCACGCCGTGAAAACGCCAGGCGGCCTGAATATTCGCCAGCGTGCTGACGTTAAACATCCCGGCGAAGGCTTCCGGATGCCAGGTGACGGCGGCATCGACGTCATCAAACAGGCCTTCGCGCACCATAAAGGTTTTCCCGGAGCCACCTTCCTCGCCGGGACAGCCATAAAAACGCACCGTTCCGCTGCCGCCGTGCTGCTCCAGCCAGCTTTTCACCGCCACCGCGCCCGCAAGCGCCGCGGTGCCTAAGAGGTTATGCCCGCAGCCGTGGCCGTTGGCTCCCGGCGTGGCGGATTGCGCCGTCGCGCAGTGCGCCTGCTGGCTTAGCCCGGCCAGCGCGTCGTATTCGCCCAGCAGGGCGATGACCGGTTTCCCGCTGCCGAAGCTGGCGATAAAGGCATTTGGAATACCGCCGGCCTCGCGCGTCAGCGTGAAGCCCTCGGCCTCAAGCTCGCTGGCCAGCCGCTCGGCGGACCAGAACTCTTCAAAGCGGGTTTCAGGACGATCCCAGATCGCGTCGGCAATATCGGTTAACGTCCGACATCGCGTGTCGATCGCATCGGCAATAAAAGCGTAGTTCTCCTGCATTACACACCTCGCGTCCACGGGAAATTGAGCGCAGTTCGCGCCAGCGTTTCAATGGCAATCGCCATGACCTGCTCATCGAAGTCGAATTTTTCGTTGTGATGTCCGGCGCTCAAATCCGTGCCGAACACCATATAGGACGCCATGCCGCCGTTCTCCTGCACGCGGGCCATCATCAGCGTGGCGTCTTCGGAACCCGCTGGCGCTTTCACCTTGTCGATGGCGTGAATAACCCCGGAAACCTGGCTCGCCTGTTCGCGCAGGTAATCAACCCACGCCGGTGTCGGCGCGCTGGACGTCGCGGCACCCATCAGGCGCATCTCAGCGCGCACGCCGTAGAGCGCCGCTGCGCCGGTAATGACCGCCTGCGCGCGCTCAAAGACGTACTGATTAATCGCTTCGCTTTCACCGCGGGTTTCAACCTTTATCAGAGCATTCGCGGGCACCACGTTGCGTCCGCTGCCCGCCTGCATCACCCCGACGTTCACCCGGGAGGCGCCGTCGCTGTGCGGGGCGATGCTGTGCAGGGCGAGGGCGGCCTGCGCGGCGGCGAGCAGGGCGTTACGTCCGTCCTCCGGCTTACCGCCCGCGTGTGCGGCAACGCCGGTAAAGTTCACGTCGAACTTGGTGGTGGCCATAAAGTTATCGCTGCCGCAAATCACCGTTCCGGCAGGGACGCCGGTACCAATATGGATGGCCGTAAAATAGTCCACGTCGTCCAGCGCCCCGGCGGCAACCATGGCGCGCGCCCCGCGGGTGCCTTCTTCGGCTGGCTGGAAGATCAGCTTGATGGTGCCGTTGAGCTGTGCGTCATTCTGCTTAAGCACCTGCGCCAGCCCTAGACCAATAGCGGTGTGGCCGTCGTGCGCGCAGGCGTGCATCATGCCCGCGTTGCAGGAGGCAAACCCGTCGCGGAACGGGCGATGGCTTTCATCCAGCGCTTCGCTTAAGTCAAGGGCATCCATGTCGACGCGAAACGCCAGGGTCGGTCCAGGGCGGCCGGTATTGAGGGTCGCCACAATGCCGGTAAACCCGCCTTCAAACGGCGCCAGCCATTTCTCAGGCGCGCCCTGCGCCCGCGCGCGGGCAAACTCTTGCGCCAGGGTAGCGGCATCGGGCAGCCCCATCCGGCTTTCGGCATCGACGACGTCGCGGCCCATCGCCAGTTCGTAGCCCAGCGAGTCGAGGATTTCCGCGACTTTCGCGGCCGTTCGAAACTCTACCCAGCCGGATTCCGCGAAATGGTGAAAATCGCGACGCCATGCGCTCAGCTGCGGGGATAGTGTCTGGATGTACTGCGCCAGTGTGTCCATATCTGTTCCTGTCATCATTAAAATATGTGAACTGCTTCACGCTGTGATAGATTTTACTTATCACTAACCGATTTTTCACAGTTTTAACCGTTCAGGAATTACCCTCGCACATCCCTTTCCATTAAAGTAGATGACAGTTTCTTTACTCTGATAAACAACGGTTATCGGTCGGGCTATGACATTCCAGATTAAATTTCATCAAATCCGGGCGTTTGTTGAGGTTGCGCGTCAGGGCAGTATTCGCGGTGCCAGCAGGACGCTGAATCTTTCCCAGCCGGCGCTGACCAAATCCATCAAAGAGCTGGAGGAGGGCATGGCGGCGCAGCTTTTCGTGCGCAGGAGTAAGGGCGTCGCGTTGACCGAATGCGGTGAGGGTTTTTACCAGCGCGCCAGGTTGATTCTGGAAGAGCTGCGCGCGGCGCAGGATGACATCCGTCAGCGGCAGGGTGAGCTGGCCGGGCAGATCAACATCGGGATGGGGGCCAGCGTTTCACGCACGCTGATGCCCGCCGTTATCACCCGCTTTCATGCGCAGCATCCGCAGGTCAAGGTGCGGATTATGGAAGGGCAGCTGGTATCGATGATCAATGAATTACGCCAGGGCGAGCTGGACTTCACCATCAACACCTATTATCAGGGACCTTACGACCAGGAATTTACGTTTGAAAAGCTCTTCGAAAAACCGTTTGCGGTATTTTGTCGGGAGGGGCATCCGGCAATGGGGGCAACGTCAATTAATGAGCTCCTGCATTATAACTGGACAATGCCGACGCCGCGGGGAAGTTATTATAAGCAATTAGAGGAGGTATTTAGTCATCGTTCGCAAATACCGCGAATTGGTGTGGTTTGCGAAACATTTTCTTCCTGTATTAGCCTGGTCGCGCAAAGTGATTTTTTAAGCATATTGCCGCAGGAGCTAGGCTGTGACCCGCTGCTGGCACACCGTCTGGTCATGCTGCCGGTTGTCGAATCGCTTCCTAAAGCAACCTATTATTTAATTCAGCGCCGTGATTCACGTCAGACGCCCCTTGCTGAGTCATTAATTACGCAGTTCAGAAGGGAAGCGAGAAAAATAATCGTCGCGTGAAATGCAGATTAAAAAAAAACAGGATCTGCCCGACATCAGACAGACCCTATAGTACACACAGCAGTGCGTCCTTTCGCCAATCCTGGGTATTATTTCCATGAGGCAGGTATATTTAGGTATAACACCTTTTCTGAAAAATGAAAGGCGGGCGAGTGATTGATTTCACGAAATTTTAACATAAATCACGTATTTTACCTTTGCTGAAATTTTAGTTAAGTCTGATTTAAATCTATTTAATAATTACTATATATATTCATCAGGTTAATATTATTGCCGCGCATTGCCCCGTAACGGTGATTGAGGCCGGTCCCTGGCGCAGGTATAGTACAGTCCTCAGATGCAGCCGGAGGATGTCCATGAACCCTGACGACAAATCATTTTTTCTTGACGCCATGGAAGATGTCCAGCCCCTGAAGCGCTGCGCGGATATTCACTGGCAGCCCAGCCGCAATACGCGGACGCGCGAGGAGGTGGATAGCGAACAGCTGGATAACTTCCTGACGCTGGATTTTCTTGACATGCTTCCCCTGGAAGAACCGCTGGCGTTCCAGCGCGAAGGGGTACAGCAGGGCGTTATCGATAAGCTGCGCTCGGGGAAATATGCCCGCCAGGCCAGCTTAAACCTCCTGCGCCAGCCCGCCGAACGCTGCCGTCAGATGCTCTATTCTTTTATTCGCCAGGCCGGACGCGACGGGTTACGCAATCTGATCATCATTCACGGGAAAGGGCGCGAGCAGAACTCGCATCCCAACGTGGTGCGCAGCTATCTGGCGCGCTGGTTAACCGAGTTCGAGGAAGTGCAGGCCTTCTGCGCGGCGCTGCCGCATCACGGCGGCAGCGGGGCATGTTATGTTTCACTGCGAAAATCGGATGAGGCAAAACGGGAAAACTGGGAGCGGCACGCCAAGCGCAGCCGCTAGCGGGCGATCTCCTCGCCCGCCGGTGACTCAGAACGTTTCCCAGTTGCTGTCGGTGGAGGCGGTTGTCGTTGCCGGGCGCAGCAGCTGTGGCGTTTTCAGACTGGCCGGGCGCGGGGCGACCGCTTTTTCTTTGCCGTTCAGGCGAAACGCGGCTACCGCCTGGCGCAGCTGCTCGGACTGATCTTCCAGTGCCGCAGCCGCCGTGGCGGACTCCTGTACCAGCGCGGCGTTTTGCTGCGTCACGCTGTCCATCTGCGAAACGGCCAGACTCACCTGCTCAATACCGCGGCTCTGCTCGTCAGAGGCTGATGAAATCTCACCCATGATATCAGTCACGCGGGTGACGGCGGCGACAATTTCCTTCATGGTGGTGCCAGCCTCGCTAACCTGCTCAGAACCGGTATTCACCCGGCTGACGGAGTTCTCGATAAGCCCTTTGATCTCTTTCGCCGCCTGCGCGCTGCGGCTCGCCAGCGTACGGACTTCACCTGCAACAACCGCAAAACCACGGCCCTGTTCCCCGGCGCGTGCCGCTTCCACCGCGGCGTTAAGCGCCAGAATGTTGGTCTGGAACGCGATGCTGTCGATCACGCCGGTAATATGCGCAATTTGCTGCGAACTGTCGGCGATTTCGTTCATGGTGCGAACCACGTTATCCACGACGTGACCGCCGCGCGCGGCCGTTTCAGAGGCGTTTTTCGCCAGCAGCGTGGCCTGACGGGCGTTATCGGAGTTCTGCTTAACCGTCGCGGTCAGCTCTTCCATGCTGGCGGCGGTCTCTTCGAGCGAGGCGGCCTGCTGCTCGGTGCGGGCGGAAAGATCGTTGCTCCCTGCGGCAATTTCGCCTGCGCCGGTGTAGATGGAATCCGTACTTCCCCGTACGGCGCTGACGGTGGTCACCAGCGACTGCTGCATCTCATGCAGGCCCGCGGCCAGCTGACCCATCTCATTGCGACCGGAGATAGCGATCTCCTGCGTCAGGTCACCCCCTGCAATGGCGCGAATATGGTTCATAATGGAGTGGAGGGGTTTTAACAGCAGGTGTTGTAAACCCTGCCAGATGACCACCAGAACCGCGATAACGGCCAGCAGAATAGCCGCCAGCGTCCACTGCATCTGCGTGAAGCTGCTCTGGTTCTCTTCGGTTGCGGCCTTCAGCAGGGTGTTGTTTTCGGCACGCCAGCGGTTATAGACCGCCTCCATCTCGTCCTGCGCCTGCTGGGCGTCCAGATCGCCATAGGCCTGGTAGTTGTCGGCACGCAGATACTCAATCGATAGGCGCATCACTTCGTGCATCTGGTTCCAGGACTTCTGCATCTCGTCGGTTAATGCTGCCTCCTGGCCGTTAACCTGCGGCAGCTTCTGCCACTCTTTGTTATAGGTTTCGGCTTTTGCCAGCGAGTCGGCTGCGGTGCCAAGCAGTTTATTGATCGCCGCAAGGGAAGCCGGATCGCGCTGGTTTTTCAGGTAGCGGATCGCCACGCGGGTGACGGTGACGCGTGTTTTCACCAGCGTGTTCACGCTGTCGCTCAGGCTTTCCTGCTGGGCATTGAGCACGCCGGAATTCTGGAAGTTATGGCGATCGTTGCTGACGGCAGAGTAGAACAACCCTCCCGTGACAACTTGCAACAGACAGAATATGGTGAGGGCAAAGATAATACCGGTAATCACGTGCAAATTTTTCAGCATAGCGGTCGTCCGTTAGAAAGGATGCAGAGGTACACCAATACTATCGTCGTATAGAATTTAAACTTTAATTTAACTCGCGCTTAACTAAGGGCTCCGGTGAGGAACCTGTTGTAAATCCGGATCATTTTTATGAGGAAGGTTAACATGAGCAGCATTGATAAAAGCGGGACGTACGCGCTCGGGACGCGGACGGTAAAACGACTGGGCTACGGTGCGATGCAGCTCGCCGGGCCGGGCGTCTTTGGTCCACCGAAGGATAAGCAGGCCGCGCTGGACGTGCTGCGCGAAGCGGTGGCGGCGGGGGTGAACCACATTGATACCAGTGATTTTTATGGTCCTCATGTCACTAACCAGCTGATCCGCGAGGCGCTTCACCCTTATCGGGACGATCTAACGCTCGTCACCAAGATTGGCGCCCGTCGCAACGACAAAGGTGCCTGGCTGCCGGCCTTTTCCGCGCAGGAACTGACCCAGGCGGTGCATGACAACCTGCGTAATCTGCAGCTGGACGTGCTGGACGTGGTGAATCTCAGAATCATGTTTAGCGCGCACGGGCCGGCGGAAGGGTCAATTGCTGAACCGCTCTCCACCCTGGCCGAATTACAGCAGCAGGGTCTGGTGCGTCATATTGGCCTGAGCAACGTCACGGCCACCCAGGTTGCGGAAGCCCAGAAAATGGTTCCGGTGGTGTGCGTGCAGAACATGTACAACATTGTGAACCGGGGTGACGACGCGCTGGTGGATCTGCTGGCGCAGCAGAGGATCGCGTATGTACCGTTCTTCCCATTGGGAGGCTTTACGCCACTGCAATCTTCCGGGCTGAAGGCCGTCGCGGATTCACTGGGCGCCACGCCAATGCAGGTTGCGCTGGCATGGCTGCTGCAACGTTCCCCGAATATTCTGCTGATTCCTGGCACCTCTTCCGTGGCACATCTGCGGCAAAACCTCGCGGCGGGGGAGCTGCGTTTGCCGCCTGAAGCACTGGAAACGCTGAATTCGCTGAGGGATTAAAAGTGACACGCGCAAAGCCTGAAGGATGCTTCCGGCTTTGCGCGCTTAGGCTCCTGTCTGACTTTTCTGCCTGTGCAGCGCTAACGCTTCCGCCACAATCTCCTGCTTGCTCTTACGCGTCTCAAAGGCGGTGGTTCTGATGTACTCCATCAGATCGGGATCGATGCGGGCGCTCAACATCCTGAGATCGGCCTCCTTTGCCAGACCGCGTGCAACACGCTTGTCTGGATAGTCACGGGCTGGCATTGAAAATATTCTCCAGTAAGTCTTGTTAATTCGTTCGGTAAAATATGCTTTTATCTGACTTAAAAGTCACTGTGTAGTTATTGCATAGTGATGTTATTTTTTATAAGTCATAAACCAGATGACTTTTATATGACTTCTGCTGTCAGGCCTGTTAACGGCGGGCAACGTTGCTAAATTAAAACCGCTCAAACTTCAACGCGTTTGGGTTCGCCTTTGGAAATGACCTTGATCCTTGTTCATAATCCGTAATACTGTATTTATATACAGTATCTGGCGAGAAAGGCATTATGGACACTCTCTTTTCTTATCACCCAAAACAAGACATTGAATTACCTTTTTTTTTAGAACGCGTGGCCTGTGGTTTTCCCAGCCCGGCGCAGGATTATGTGGAGGATCGTCTCGATCTTAACCGGCTGGCAGTCAGACACCCCAGTGCGACCTATTTTATCAAGGTGAGCGGAGACTCCATGATTGGGGCGGGGATCGGCGATGGCGATCTGCTGGTGGTCGATCGTTCGTTAAATGCCGAACACGGTGATATCGTCGTGGCGTCGGTCGCCGGTGAGTTTACGGTGAAAGAGCTACAGACCCGTCCGGTTCTGAGACTTCTGCCGCATAATGCCCGCTATCAGCCGATTACCTTTCAGTCCGAAGAGGAGCTGCAGATCTTCGGCGTCGTCACCCACACGCTCAAAACGCATAAACATGTTCGCGCTGGTTGATGTGAATAGCTTTTACGCCTCCTGCGAGCGGGTATTCCGCCCCGATCTGCAGGGGAAACCCATCGTGGTGGTGTCCAATAACGACGGCTGCATTATTTCGCTGTCGCGGGAGGCAAAGCAGTTCGGCATAAAAATGGGTGAGCCGTATTTTAAATTCAAAGAAAAGCCATATCCGTCAAAAGTTTACGTCTTTAGCTCGAACTATGCGCTGTATGCCGATCTCAGCAGTCGGGTCATGCAGACGCTGACCGATCTCGCCCCGGCAATAGAGATTTACTCCATCGATGAAGCGTTCGTGAACGTTTCAGGGGTCAGCCACTGCCTGTCGCTGGAAGCGTTCGGTCACCAGATGCGCACAGAGGTCTTTAAAAATACGGGCCTAACCGTTGGCGTCGGTATTGCCCCGACCAAAACCCTTGCAAAGCTGGCCAACTATGCGGCGAAACGCTGGGCCAGCACGGGCGGCGTGGTCGATCTCTCAGGCCGCGAGCGGCAGCGTAAGCTGCTGGAAAAGGTTCCGGTAGAGGAGGTGTGGGGCGTAGGGCGGCGCATCACGAAAAAGCTCAACGCTATGGGCATTACCACGGCGCTGGAGCTGGCGGAAGCGTCGTCCTGGGTCATCCGCAAACATTTCAACGTGGTACTGGAGCGGACGGCCCGCGAGCTGCGCGGTGAGCCCTGTCTTGATCTGGAGGAGTTCACCCCCACCAAGCAGCAAATCATCTGTAGCCGTTCGTTTGGACACCGTATTACCCAATATGAAGAGATGCACCAGGCCATTTGCGCCTACGCGGAACGCGCTGCGGAAAAACTGCGCGGCGAGCATCAATACTGTTGTTTTATCAGCGTGTTTGTGCGCACCAGCCCGCACGCGGATAACGAAATTTATTACGGCAATCAGGCTTCCGTCACCCTGATGACGCCTACCAATGACTCACGGGATATCATCCGCGCCGCCACGGAGGCGCTGGGGCGTATATGGCTCGACGGCTATCGCTATATGAAAGCCGGGGTCATGCTTGCGGACTTTTTCAGCAGCGGCGTCGCCCAGCTTAACTTGTTTGACGATAATCGCCTGCGCGCCAACAGCGCGGCGCTGATGGAAACGATCGACAGCCTGAATCATTCCGGCAAAGGGAAGATATGGTTTGCCGGGCAGGGTATTGAGAAATCCTGGGCGATGAAGCGTGAGATGCTGTCACCGGCCTATACGACGCGGTACGCCGATTTGCCGGTGGCGAAGTAGAAGATGGTTGCGTTATTTCTTTTGCGTCAACCAGGTTGCCGCAGCCGTCAGCACGCCAATCCACGGCATTTGGCCCGCTCCGGCCAGGAAGTTATGGCGATCGATCTCGTTATTTTTACGGATATCGGCAAGGCGGGTAAGCGCCTCTTTTTCATCCGCGGCGCCAATCTCCTCAAACTGTTTTTCAAACCCCTGAGCGATGAGCTGAGCGGCCGCATCGGTGTTTGCGCTCTCGATCGCAATGAGGTTCGGGCCTTTTTGGAAAAAACGGTAATCCGGCATAAGTGCTCCAGAAAGAGGAGGATACGGTAAAAACACTCTATTCCTGGCGGTTAAAAAATGCACGTGATTTACGGCGGAAATAATCAATTTTTCTTTATTATTTCAGGCAGTAACTGCTCGATTACGCTGACGACCTTTCTGACGCGCTGCGGAATAAAGCGGGCGTCAGGGTAGACGGCATAGAGGAAGCGATCGGGTAACCGCCAGTCGGGCAGCACCGGTACCAGCGTGCCCGCCTGCAGCGCCCTGGCCACGAGCGGTCGCTGCATGCCGCCGATACCCATGCCGGATTCCAGCGCCTGCAGCAGCGCGTCGCTGGTGTTGGCTCGGAAAACGGTATTCACGTTGATCTCGACCGTTTCCTCGTCGGACATCAGGCGCAGGGGGGCATCCAGCGGAATACCGCTGAACCGTACGTGTGGCAGCGTCGCCAGCTCGCTGACGGCGTGTACCGCCTGAAAACCGGGAGCGGCGAACAGCGCGGCTTCAATACGCGCCAGCACGCGAGCCGCGTGCGCCTGCGGAGGCTCGCTGCTCAGCCGTATCGCGACATCCACGCCCTCCGTCACCAGATCGGCAAGGCGGTCATCCAGGGAAATCATCAGCTGCAGTTCGGGATGCAGGCGCTGTAGCGCCAGCAGATGCGGCAAAATGATCTGCCCCAGGCCGCTCGGCAACTGGACATGGACGCGTCCCTGAACGCGATGGTCGGCAGGATGTAAACGCCTCTCCGCTTCCCCCATGGCGTCCAGCACAAGCTGCATATCACGCCGGTAACGTTCACCCTGTTCGGTCAGCTTCATCGTACGCGTCGTACGGTGCAGCAGCACCACGCCAAGCTCATCCTCAAGCGCCGCGATCTGTTGACTGACGGCGGACTGCTTAATGCCGGTCTGACGGGCGGCCGCTGAAAACGAGCCCGCTTCAGCGACGCGTAGAAAGGTAGAAATGGCGGTGAGCTTATTATTCATTTAATGATTCTGCTTATAAGTGCCATCGGTTTCAGGGGATATCTCCAGAAAAAATAATAGATCACACTGCGTCTGTCACCCTTTGCGGAGAAACACCATGAATAAGATGCAGCAACATAACGTCGCCCTGGTCGCGGGTGCCAGCGGCATTGTCGGCAGACAGCTGGTCAACACGCTCCTGCACCATCAGTGGGAAGTGATTGGCCTCAGTCGCCGCGAGGTAACCCATCCGGACGGCATTCCCATGGTGAACGTCGATTTACTGGATGCGCAGGATACCGCAAGGGCGCTGCACGCCCTGAACGGTGTTACCCACATCTTTTACAGCGCCTGGGCGAACGCGGCGAACTGGACGGACATGGTTGAGCCGAACGTCACCATGCTGCGCAATCTGGTCAGCACCCTCGAAAAAACGGCACCTTTGCAGATGGTCAGCCTGATGCAGGGATACAAAGTCTATGGTGCGCATCTGGGGCCGTTTAAAACCCCGGCGCGGGAAAGCGATCCCGGCGTGCCGGGTGCCGAATTTAACGCCGCGCAGCTCGCGTGGCTCAGCCAGTTTCAGCGGGGGAAAGGCTGGCACTGGAATGCCATCAGGCCGGGCGTGGTGGGGAGCCCGGTACCGGGCAATCCCATGAACCTTGCGCTGAGCATCGCCCTGTACGCCTCCCTGTGCAGGGCGCAGGGTTTACCGCTGCGTTTTCCCGGTTCGGAACAGGCCTGGCACAGCATCGTTGACCATACCGACGCCGGGCTGCTGGCCGAGGCCACGGTGTGGGCCGCCGCGTCACCTGCGGCACAGAATCAGGCGTTCAACGTGAACAATGGCGATATCTGGCGCTGGAGCGAGCTGTGGCCGCGCATCGCACGCTGGTTTGAACTGGACTCTGCGCCGCCGGTGAGGCTGTCATTTCATCAGCTGTTTAACGACTATCGCGGCGTATGGCGCGAGCTTGCCGAAGAGCGGCTGGCGGAAGCGGATATTTTGCAGCTGAGCGACGGCCATTTTGCCGATTTTGTCTTTGGCTGGAATTACGACATGTTTGGTGACGGGAGCAAGCTGCGCAGGGCGGGCTTTACGCAAATGCAGGCGACCGATGAGATGTTTTTCAGCCTGTTCGCGCAGCTGAGAGCCGCGCGGATTATTCCCTGATGAGCCGGGCGTCCTGGGGCAAGCCAGGACGCTGGGCACTTACTCAACCGTTAACGCATTCACAACCTCAGCCACGCTTTTCACGCTGCGGATATTCCCAATCCCCGTGCCGAGCGCGATATAGCCTTCATCGGTATTATCTTCCAGCATGCCCAGGCGCAGGCCCCGTAATCCTCCCATCGCCTTGCCCAGCGCGTCGTTGCTTGCGCCTGCTTTATCCATCGCCGCCAGTTTTTCCGCCAGCTTGCCGGGAAGAGCGCGGTAGTAATGGGGCACGGTGCGGAAAAGCAGCAAATCGAGACCGTTGGCGGCAACGATTTTCTCTTTGACCCCCTGCGGCACGCGGCTTTCTTCCGTGCTGATAAAGACCGACCCGGCAAACACGCCTTCCGCACCCAATGCATGGGCCGCTCTGGCGGTGCGACTGTCGGTAATGCCGCCCGCGGCCATCACCGGGATGTGCTTCACGGCATCGGCAATCAGCGGCACGATGGAAAAGGTGCCAAGCACCGTAGCGGGTAACGTCCCGCCCTCATCAAAACCGGTGGCGACGATAATGTCGGCCCCCATTTCTTCTGCGAGGCGGGTGTTCTCAGGCGTTGGGTTGATATCGCGGTAGATAATGGCGATACCCGCCTCTTTTAACTCGCGGAACAGCGCGGGAATAATGCTGCCTTCCCCGTAGCCCGTATACACCACGGCCCTGACGCCTTCGTCTTTCACCACCTGAAGAATAGGCCCTGTCCATACGTCATTAACGGCCGTGGGGATCAGGTTCACGCCAAAGGGTTTCTCGGTCAGCCGTTTGGTCTTACGAATTTCTTCGCGCATTTTTTCGGCGGTTTCTTCCGGCGTGGAGACCGCGGTGTCGGCGGTTAAACCGGCATTGGGCCCCAGCACGCCGAGCCCTCCGGCATTGCTGACCGCTGCGACCAAGCGGGCATCGGTGAGCCAGGATAACGGCCCCTGAATAACAGGTTTTTCGATGCCCAGGATCTGGCAAATACGGTTATTTTTCATAGCAGACTCTCCCTCACGTTTGAATGGGGAAGAGTGTAGGGCGGAGTATTGTTAGGAAAAATAGCCAAAAAGATTCATCACTGTTATAAAAGTAATAACAATAATATTATTCTGCTCGCGGCAAAAGCATTCCTTATGCAAATAAACCTCTTTGAATCTATTCGAATTTTTATTGAAATTGTTGAGTCAGGCAGTCTTAGCCAGGCGGCGGAGAATCTGCAGATCCATCGTCCGGCAGTCACCAAAGCGTTACAGCTTCTGGAGCAGCACAGCGGCACCCGGCTACTGCAGCGCACAACGCGTCGGATTAGCCTGACCCCGGATGGGGAAGCCTTTTATCGCCGGAGTAAACCCCTGCTGGCGCAGGCGGACGAATTGCTGGAGTCGTTTGGTACGGACCGGGCAATACACGGCCAGCTGCGTGTGGATATGCCGGTCTCTTTTGCCACGCAGCGGGTGATACCTAATCTGCCTGATTTTTATCGTCAGCATCCTGAGATCGACATCATTCTGAGCAGCTCTGACCGCCGTCGGGATATGCTGCGGGATGGCCTGGACTGCGTGCTGCGCGTGGGAGAGCTGGAGGACGGCGAGTATATCGCGCGTAAAATCGGGAACATCAAAATCACGACCTGCGCCAGCCCGGCCTGGCTGGCAAAGCACGGTACGCCAGAAACGCCGGATGATTTACGCAAACATCAGGCCATCAACTGGATTAATAACCGCAGCAGACAAATTCATCCGTGGACGTTTACCACGCCAGAAGGCATCGCGGAAATTACCCTGCCCGGTAAGCTTGTCGTGGATAACTCCGAAGCCTACATCGCGGCAGGTCTGGCCGGACTGGGGTTAATGCAGGGGATGAATCTCTTTCTCCAGCCTTACATTGACCGCGGTCTTCTGGTTGAAGTCCTGCCGGACTATCGCTCGCCGGACCGCAAGCTGTCACTGCTCTATCCACACCGCCACCTCTCCCGCAAGGTGCGGGTCTTTACCGAGTGGCTGGAGAGTCTGGTGTGAAAGCGGCCAGCTCGTGACACAGCGCGCCAATCTGTTCTACGGCGTTCAGCAGGCGGGGCGTGGGTTCGTTTGCGCAGTTCAGCCGCAGAAAGTGCGTTAACTCTGCGGCAGGTGAAAACAGAGGGCCAGGGCTGACGCCAATACCCAGCGCCAGCGCGCGACGGTGCACCTCCAGCGCGTTGACCCGCTGAGGCAGTTCAACCCACAGCAGGAAACCGGCAGCGGGCACGTTAACGCGCGTACCGGGGGGAAAGCTCGCCTTGACCTGCGCCACGACGGCGCGAACGCCCTCTGCGATCCGGCGCTTCAGCCGCCGCAGATGGCGATCGTAGTCGCCGCTCGCCAGAACCTCGCTCGTCGCCGCTTCCAGCAGCGGGGCGCCAGCCCATTCTCCGGCCATGCGGGCCTGTAAGACCTGCGGGGAGTAGCGTCCGGCGGCGATCCAGCCGATTCGCCATCCGGGCGCAAGCGTTTTGGACAGGGAACTGCAGTAAATCACATTCCCGCTCTGGTCGAACGCCTTGCAGGCCGGAGGGCGTTGCCCCTCGCCGACCAGGTCACCGTAAACATCGTCCTCAATCAAAGGAATTTCAGCCTCTTCAAGCAGGGCAACCAGTTCCTGCTTGCGCGCGACGGGCATGCTGGCACCCAAAGGGTTTTGCACGGTGGGCGAGGCCAGAACGGCCGCGGGGCGGTGGCTGCGAATAGCGTCCGCCAGCGGTTCCAGCAGCAGGCCTTCCCCAGGGTCGGTGGGGATCGCTAAGGCCTTCAGGCCTAAATCCTCCAGCAGCAGGAGCGTGCCAAAGTAGGCTGGCTGCTCAATCGCCACGACGTCACCCGGCTGGCACACGGCCCGAAGGGCCAGGCGCAGCGCCTGCGTCGCGCCTGCGGTAATAATGAGATCGTCCGCGCCGAACCGGGCTCCCCACTGGGCAGAGCGCGCGGCAATCTTGCTTCGCAAATCCCGCCTTCCCGGAGGCAGGCTGTAGCTCTGTCCATGCGCGTCCAGACGACGGCCCGCAGAGTGCAACGCCCGCTGCAGGGCATCTCCCGGCAGCCACGCGGGATCGGGCAGGGCGGCGCCCAGCGGGATCAGCCGGGCTTCTGCACTGCTGAACAGCGACCGGGCCACGGCGGACATTGTGACGGGGACCGGGTCCGGCGTGGAACGCGCGGGCTCCGCGCGCGCAGGCTGGCTGGTCTGACGGATGTAATAGCCTGAACGCGGGCGCGCAACGATCAGCCCTTCAGCCTCCAGGCAGCGAAGGGCCTCCAGCGCCGTCGGAAGGCTAACGCGCTCGCGTTCGGCCAGTTTGCGCGCGGAGATCATCCTGTCACCGGCGCGCAGCGCGCCGGACGTAATGGTAAGACGCAGCATATCCGCAATACGGCGATAGTGAGGAGAGGACTGGGACGGGGCAGACATGGGTAACTGTTCAGGCTAATTTTCGATAAAACTGACTATACAGCCATTGATGCGCGCCATCTATAGTGTCCGGCATGTTCAGGACAAGGAGGCATTATGCACAGTGATAACTTCAACATTTCCACCTATTTCAACCGCATAAACTACACCGGACCGGCGGGTGCCAATACGGCCACCCTGCATGCGCTCATGCGCCATCAGCTCTTTTCCGTTCCCTTTGAAAATCTGGACGTTCAGGCGGGCAAAGTTGTCTCGCTGGCGCCAGACGATATTGCCGATAAGGTGTTAACGCAGGCGCGCGGCGGCTACTGCTATGAGGTAAACGGGCTTTTTGCCATGGCGCTGGAGGCGTTGGGAATTCCTTACCGCTTCGTGGCGGCGCGCCCGATGTTCTACCCCGCGCGGCGGCCGAAAACCCACATGGCGATCGTCGCTGAGGTAGATAGCCGACAGTGGCTTTGCGATCTCGGGTTCGGCAGCTACGGCATTCGTGCGCCGATGGCGCTGGACACGCTTGATGTGGATATCACGCAGGATTTCGACACGTTTCGGCTAAGCCGCAGCGCGGAGGGTGAGTATCTGCTTGAGGCGAAGGTTGAGGGAGAGTGGGCCTGGCAGTACGGCTTTGATCTCACCCCTCAGGAATGGATTGATTTCGTTCCGGCCAACTACCTTAACTCCACGCACCCGGATGCCATCTTTGTGCAGAAGCGGGTGGTGGTGCAGCACAGCCCGGAGGGACGCCAGATTTTGCTGGGCGATATGCTGAAAACCATCACGGCGAACGGCACAGAAACGCGGAAACTGGCGGAGGATGAAATCCGCCATGTCCTGAAGGACCGTTTTGCGCTGACCGCCGCGTAATCTATCGGGGAACGAGGGGGGCCTCAGCGCAGTCCGTCTTCTGCGGCTTTGCGCTGAGTTCCCCACTGTAACAGCAGGCTAAACGACGCGGGTAATACGGTCAGCGTCACCAGCGTCGCGACCAGCAGCCCGCCGATAATCGCATAGGCCATTGGCCCCCAGAAGACCTGATGAGAGATCGGGATCATGCCCAGAATGGCGGCGCAGGCGGTCAGGCAGATGGGTCTGGCCCGGTGCTCCGCGGCCGCCATAATTGCGGCATCGTTTGCCATCCCCTGAGCAAGATTGCTGTCAACCTCGCTAATCAGTATCACCGCGTTGCGCACGATCATTCCCGCCAGAGCGATGACGCCCAGCAGCGCGACAAACCCCATCGGCGTGCCGCCGGGCAGCATAGCCAGCACGATCCCCGGCAGGCCAAACGGGGCCATCAGGAGGGCCAGCAGCATCCGGGAATAACGCCGCAGCTGAAGCATCAGCAGCAACAGCATGAGGACCAGCGTTACCGGAAGAACGCTAAAGACGGAGCTGTTCCCCTTGTCCGATTCGGCAACCGCGCCGCCTTCTTCAATGCTGTAACCTGCGGGCAGGCTCGCGCGCAGCTTGTCGACCGCCGGACGCAGCGCCGCGGATACCGCTTCAGCCTTCAGCCCCGGGGCAAGGTCCGTTTGCACCGTGATGAAGGGCACGCGCTGCCGACGCCAGACGACCGGATCGTCCACGCCCCAGACCGGCGTCGCAACGGCGCTGAGCGGAATTTTTTTACCGTCATTCCCCTGAATCGTGAGCGAGGAGAGGGTGGCGGTGCTGTGACGCGCATCGTCCGTGGCCCGCAGCACCACGTCGACAAGGCGGTCATTATCCCTGATGGAGGTGACAACGCTGCCGGACCAGACGGTGTTCAGCGTGCGGGCGAGGCTTTCTGACGATATTCCCGCCGCTCTGGCCGCCGTCTGATTCACCTTAAGGGTGATGACCCTCTCCGGCTCTCCGGCCGTCTGGTTAACGTCGCGTGAGAACGGGGACTGTCCAATCGCGTCCGTGAGACGGTTCGCCAACGCCCGAACCTGCAGATAATCTGGCCCGCTCACCCGGTATTTGATGGGCCAGCCGACGGGCGGCCCCAGCTCAAGGGGCGACACGCGCGTGATGATGTCGCTAAACTGCGTCGCCAGGATCCTGTTGAGCCGGGCATGCAGACGATCCCGCGCCTCAAGATCCTTAGCCACCACGACCATCTGGGCGATGTTTTCATTTTCCAGCAGCACGTCCATCGGCAGGTAAAAACGGATGGCGCCCGACCCGACGTACGTCGAATAGCGATCGATGTTGCCGTTGCCTGCCAGCGCCTTTTCCAGCTTTTCTACCTCTCTTAACGTTTCCGGCTGCGACGCGTTGGCCGGAAGCGTCAGGCTGACCAGCAGCTCTGGCCGGTCCGAAGCGGGGAAAAACTCGCCCTGCATAAACGTTGTGCCGTACGCTGACAGCCCCAGCGCGGCAAGCGCAATCAGCACGGTAGCGAGCCGGTGGCGCAGTGCCAGGCGTAAAAGCCGTCCGTACCCGCGCGCGATCCTGCCGGGGCCTGCCGCGTGATGTCTGACTTTTTCCGGCAGCAGCCACGTGCCCGTCAGCGGCGAAAACAGGATCGCGACAGCCCAGGAGCAGAGCAGGGCAATGAGCACCACCGCAAACAGGGAAAAACAGTATTCACCGGCGCTGGAGGCCGCAAAACCAACGGGAATAAAGCCGGCAATCATCACCAGAGTACCGGTGAGCATCGGGAAGGCCGTCGTTTTGAACGCATGCGTGGCCGCGTGCCGACGGGAATCCCCCGCTTCCAGCCGGGAGACCATCGTTTCGACGGCGATCATGGCGTCATCCACCAGCAGGCCCAGGGCAATGATCAGCGCCCCGAGCGAGATACGCTGAAGGCCGATGCCGGCGAGCATCATGCCGGCAAACGTCATGGCGAGCACCAGCGGAATGGCCGTCGCCACCACCAGTCCGGCCCGTAACCCCAGCGAGACAAATGAAACCGCCAGCACGATAACAACGGCTTCGATAAGCACCCGGATAAACCCGCTTACCGCGTCACTGACCACCGCTGACTGATCGGCAACTTTCACCATCTCGATACCGTGCGGCAGCCCGGCGCTGAGGGCCGCCATTCTGGCATTCAGCGCAGCGCCGAAACGCAGCATGTTGCCCGTTGGCGCCATCGACACCGCCAGCCCGATAGCCGGTTTGCCGTTCACCCGGTAGGCCGGGGCCGGTGGCTCGGCGATTTCCCGGGTGACGGTGGCAATGTCGGTCAGCGGAATATAGCGATTGTTCACGTGCAGCGTGACGGCGCGTAAGCTCTCCTCGGTCGTGAGCGCTCCGCTGACCTTGATCGCCATGTTCTCTTTTTCGGTACGCATCGTGCCTGCCGGGACAACCGCATTTTGCGCCCGGAGGGCGTCGGCAACCTCCTGAATATCGAGCCCCATCCCGGCCAGGCGCGCCGGAGAAAAGGCGAGAACCCACTGCTCCTGCTGTTCGCCCAGCAGGGTGGTTTTGCCTATATCCGGCAGGGACATCAGCTCGCGCCGTATTGTCTCTGCGCGATCCCGCACCTCCCGCAGGGTAAAACCTTCGGGAATAAAGGCGTAAATTGTGCCGAACGTGTCGTCAAATTCGTCGTCCACGGCAGGGCCCTGCACCCCTTCGGGCAGGGACGGCGCGATGTCCTGCATTTTTTTGCGAACCTGATACCAGATATCCGGCACGCGTTGCGGGGGCGTATCGTCACGGAGGTTGACGTGGATAACGGTGCGTCCGGCCCGGGTTTCACTTTCGAGATAGTCCAGCCAGGGCGTTTCCTGCAGCTTTTTTTCAAGCGTATCGGTCAGCAGGCGGGTGGTATCCGCCACGGAGGCTCCCGGCCACTGCGCGGAGACGACGGCCGTTTTAATGGTAAAAGCCGGATCTTCATTACGCGGCAGCTTCTCATAGCAAAACACGCCCATCGCAATCACCAGCAGCATGAAAAAGCTGACCATCTGCTGGTTCTTCAGCGCCCAGGCGGAGAGGTTAAATTTGGCTTCCGGTACTGTGTTCATGGCTGAACCTCTCCGACAACCACCGGCTCGCCGGATCGTAATGTGCTCACGCCCGCCGTAATCACCCTGTCGCCCGGCTCAAGGCCGGAGGCAATCATGACGGAGGTGGCCGTATAGCTCGCGGGCACCACCGCGCGCAGCTGCGCCCGCGACTGCGGGGTAATCACAAAAACGGCCGGTTTGTCGCCGACGCGGGTCAGCGCCGAGGCGGGAAGGGTGTAGCCGCGCGGGGCAGACGATGGCAACGTGACGGTAACGCTGGCGCCCAGCGCCATGGCCGCCGGCGGGTTTTGCAGGATGGCCCTGACGCGCCAGGTGCGGGTCTGAGGATCGGCCTGCGGGGTGATATCCCGCAGCACGGCAGACGCCTGTACCGACGGGTCGCTGAGGAGTGAAACCCGCAACTCCGCCTTATCCAGAGGCGGGATCGCATCCGGAGTGGCAATATCAAACGCCACGTCGCGGGCTTCACCCGTTGCCAGCATCAGCACGGACTGACCGTCGCTGACAACCTGCCCCGCAGAAGCGTTCACGGCCGTGATGACGCCCGCCTGCGGCGCGATCAGGCGCGTCCAGCCGAGGCTTTCGCGGGCATTTCGCCACGCGGCCTCGCTGCTTTTTAAGCGCGCGCGGGCGACAAGCCAGTCCGCACGGGCGCTGTCGAGCTGCGTGCGGGCTATCGCGCCCGTTGGCATGAGCTTTTGCATTCGACTGACGTTAAGCGCGGCGACCTGCGCCGAGGCTTTAGCACCTTCATAGTCGGCCGCCGCGCTGTCGAGCTGGTTTTGCCCGGTCGTGTTGTCAAGCGTGGCCAGCAGCTGTCCGGCAGTGACCCGGTCGCCAATATCAACGCTGCGCGTCAGTATCCGGCCCCCGGTCCGAAAGCTCAGGGTCGTTTCATCGCGGGCACGGATCTCACCGGTTCTTTCCAGCGTGGGAAGGGTTTGGGCGGCCCCGACGACGACGTAGCGTACCGCTCGCGCAGGATCGGGCTTATTTTCATGTTTATCACCGCAGCCGGTCAGCGGAAAAATCGCCAGCGCAAGCAGGGCCAGGGGAAGAAAATGCAGCCAGGAAAGGGTGCGCGCCACGCCGTACAAATGATGCAGGCAGTGGCGGAGGGAGAGAAAAAATTCGTCTGACATAACGCCGCTCCATAAAGGGAATGGCGTTATTAAATGCGCGCTACGTCGAGAAAGATTCGATGTTCTGTCAAGGCTTTATCAAGAGTGAAGATTTTCATTACCGGACGGATGCCAGGGCAATAAAATGCGCACGGCGAGGCCGCCGGTTTCCGGTAATGACGCGCTAATCTCACCCCCATGCGCCTCGCAAATCGCCCGGGCGATGGATAAACCGAGGCCGCTGCCGCCGGAATGCCGCGCGCGGGACTGCTCCTCGCGGCTAAAGCGTTTAAACATTTCCGGTAAGAACTGGGGCGATACCCCCGGCCCGTCATCGGTAAATTCGAGGGTGTAGCGCCCGATGGCGTAATGCAGCGCCACCTCGAGGTGGCCGCCCTCGCGTCCGTAACGTAGCGCATTTTCCATGAGGATCGTAACGACCTGTCCAAGACGGAACGCATCGCCTCTGAAGGGGCTGGGGCGCGGGTTGCGAAGCGTTATCCGGAAATGATGCGCGTCAGCCTGGGGCATGATCCAGGCAGCCCGCTCCTGAATCAGCTCATCCAGACAAAACGGCTGGTCCTCCAGCACGAGGTTACCCGCGTCGGCGAGCGAGAGAAGGTGAAGCTCATCGGTGAGGCGGTTGAGGTGCTGGAGCTGTTTCATCACCATGCCGAGCTGCGCAGGGCTGGCGTCAAACACGCCGTCTAACATGCCCTGCAGACGCCCGATGGCGGCCGTCAGGGGCGAGCGCAGCTCGTGCGCCATCGCGACGTGCGAGGCGCGGAGCTCTTTTTCATAGCGGGCGAGCTGTCCCGTCATGGAGTTAAAGTCGGTCGCAAAGCTGACCATTTCAGCCGGCGCATCCTTAATAAGTTCCGCCTGGCGGCCAAACTCCCCGTCGGCGACATCCTTTGCCGCATCGCGAAGGCGGCTGAACTGCAGCGCCAGCGGCCGGGCGTGTTTGAGCCCCATCACCACGATAAACGGGATCATCACCAGCACCAGCAGGGCCACCGTGGCCCAGTCGGCTGAGGCGATAGACGGCGTGGAATAGCTCAGGCCCCACCAGGTGTCCACAATCGAGTGGAAGCGGGCCGGATTGGCCTGCGGGTTCTGGCTGAGCGTCAGAAACTCCTGCCGGACCGCCGCTGGCATTTTGCCCATTATCCAGTAGTTCTGAACCGCATAGCGCAGCCACATGCAGGTGGCAATGACGATCACGCTGCCGATAGCCAGCGCCAGGATGCGCGCGCAAATCCAGCGCCACAGAGAGGAGTGCTGATTTTTAATCATGGCTGTCTGAACCTGTAACCCACGCCGCGAACGTTGATCAGCACGCCGGAGATCCCCGCCGCTTCCAGTTTTTTACGCAGGTTATAAATATGGGTGTCCACCACGCGCTCCAGCGCCTCGCTTTCCGGCAAACAGTGCTCCAGTAAATACTGGCGGGAGAACGGGTGCGCCGGAGAACGCAGCAGCGTTGCCAGAAGCGAGAATTCCGTTGGCGTAAGATCGAGCATCACGGGCGCGTCGCCGCCGTTATCCACGCTCGCCACAATGGCGGCAACGTCCACCTCGAGCGTTTGCCAGCGAAGGATCGCTTCGTCCGTCTCTTTTTTACTGCTGCGCCGCAGCACCGCCTGCACCCGAGCCACCACTTCGCCCGGATGATAAGGCTTCACAACGTAATCATCCGCACCGTACCGCAGGGCACCAATGCGGTCCGGGGTATCCCCCATGGCCGTGACCATGATCACCGGCACATCGCTTTTACGACGCAGGCCAGCCAGCACCTCGGTGCCGTTAAGCCCCGGCAGCATCACGTCCAGCAGGATGAGGTCGGGCTTCCACCGCTGCGCCATATCCAGTCCGGAATGACCGTCTCCGGTAATGGTCACGTCGTAATTTTCCCGCCGTAAATAGGCCTCGAGCACGCCGGCCGCATCGGCGTCATCTTCAATAATCAGCACTCTTCTGGACAACATCCGTTCACCTTGACCATTTCTTAACACTATCCCGACGATTCATTGATTCAGCCAAATCATACTGCGCCAACATTGTGTGGCCGCCCCCGTATCAGGAGGCGCCAGCGTCCGTATGGAGAGCAGTATGATAGCGATAAAAAAAGTCCTGTATATGTCCGTCCCGCTTCTGATGGCCGTGAGTTCTGGCGCGCAGGCGGATGATGGCTCCGCGTCCGATTCCTTAACCGTCGGGCTGGGGGGACAGTATGCCCCACGTTACTCAGGCTCAGACAAGCAGGTGTGGCAGGTGGTTCCGGTGCTGCAGGGTCGTAAAGGCGCTTTCTTTATTGATGCGCAAAAAGGGGTGGGATATGACCTGCAAAACGACAGCGGCTGGTATTTCGAACACTCGCTGGGCTACGACTTCGGAAGGGCTGATAAAAATTCTGGCTGGCGTGAGGGCGCAAACAATCTGAAAGGGATGGGGGACATTGATGCCACCCTGAATACCGGCCTTGCCGTCGGCTGGCAGGCCGCGCCATGGCTGAGTATGGAAGGCAAAGCGACGCTGCCGTTAACGGACAGCCAGGGGGCAAGCTATCAGGCTTCCGTTACGCTGATCCCGGTACAAAATAATCAGGACACGGTCGCCTTTCAGTCTGCGGCCCTGTTTGGCGACAGCCGTTATCTGAATACCTGGTATGGGGTCAGCGAGCAGCAGAGCCGCCGCACCGGCTATCGCCGCTATGCTGCGCCGGGAGGATTCTATGGCGTCGACACCAGCCTGACCTGGAGCCATCAGTTCGATGCCCACTGGGGAACGGTTCTGAGCGCGGACTATACCTGGCTGGGCGACCATGCGAATAACAGCCCGATCGTGATGCGGCGCAATGAGGGGGCTGCAACCGCCGCTATCACCTGGACATTTTAACCAGGGAGAGGGTCAGTCAAAGAGTCCCTTAATAAGCATCCAGAAAAGTGAGAGCACGCAGAGGAGTTGTACCGTTCGCAATGACCACAGCTGAAAACGCCATTGATATCGCTCCCGGGCATCGGCTTCTGCAATCGGGCCAGCGGCATCAGCAGCTTTTTTCCCTGGGCGGCGCAGAAAATCATTGCACAGCCAGACCAGAAGTATGAGGCAAAGTATTCTCGTGAAAAGTAAACCGTAGGCGGTATAAAACATATCCCAGTAGCAGCGGAGGGTGTCCATGGCCTTTATCCTTTCCTGAGCCGCCCATACGGCAGGTATGGGCGGTAAACGATTATTTCTTCTTATCCATCATCGCTTTTAAATCGGCAAACGGGTTAAACGTGGCGACGCCCACGTCTTTTTGCGCGTCTTCCCCGGCAACCACGGTGGTGCCGTACTGATCCGCTTCGGTGTATTTCGAATGTTCGTGGTCGTGGCAAAACAGGCACAGCAGCTCCCAGTTGCTGCCATCCTCCGGGTTGTTGGTATGGTCGTGATCGATATGGTGCACCGTGAGTTCGCGCAGATTGGAATAGACAAACTCGCGCGAGCAGCGTCCGCAGACCCAGGGATAGATTTTTAATGCTTTTTCGCGATAGCCGCTTTCCAGCCGCGCGTAGTTTTTGGGGATCAAAGCCATTGCCGGTTTTACCTGCCATGAAAAGAGAGGGGAAGATTATATCGCATTATGGAGTGGAATGACGAACCCCGCTATTCAGTCAATTTATTTGATGCTTTCCGTTAAATAAACGGCATTTATTCTTACCGGGTAATGCGTAAAGTGTATAGAACGCAAAGCATTCTCAGGACACATGGTTATGAAAAAGATCGGGTTTTTATCCTTTGGTCACTGGACGCCTTCACCGCAGTCCGGCACGCGCTCGGCGGCAGACACGCTGCTGCAGTCCATTGATTTAGCCGTGGCGGCTGAAGAGCTGGGGGCAGACGGCGCCTATTTCCGCGTGCACCACTTTGCCCGACAGCTTAGCTCGCCATTCCCTCTGCTGGCGGCCATTGGCGCAAAAACGAAAACCATCGAAATCGGTACCGGCGTAATTGACATGCGCTATGAAAACCCGATGTACATGGCCGAAGACGCGGGCGCGGCGGATCTAATTTCCGGCGGTCGTTTGCAGCTTGGCATCAGCCGCGGCTCGCCGGAGCAGGTCATTGATGGCTGGCGCCATTTCGGCTATGTCCCGCAGGAAGGGGAAGACGAATCGGATATGGCGCGCCGTCATACCGAGGTGCTGCTTGAGGTGCTGCGCGGTGAAGGGTTTGCCAAACCCAATCCGCAGCCTATGTTCCCGAATCCGCCGGGGCTGCTGCGCCTGGAGCCGTATTCTGAAGGGCTGCGCGAGCGTATCTGGTGGGGCGCCGGTTCGAATGCGACGGCCGTATGGGCCGCAAAGCTGGGAATGAACCTGCAAAGTTCAACCCTGAAGGACGATGAAACCGGCGAGCCGTTCCATATTCAGCAGGCAAAACAGATCCGCGCGTACCGTCAGGCCTGGAAAGAGGCAGGGCATACGCGCCAGCCGCGGGTGTCGGTCAGCCGCAGCATTTTTGCGCTAATGGACGACCGCGACCGGATGTATTTCGGTGCCAGCCGCAACGACAGCGATAGCGTGGGCTACCTTGATGAGAAAACGCGCGCCATCTTCGGGCGCAGCTATGCGGCGGAGCCGGACAAGCTGATTGAACAGCTGAAAAAGGACGACGCGATTGCCGAAGCCGATACGTTATTACTGACCGTGCCGAACCAGCTCGGTGTGGATTACAATGCGCACGTGATTGAGTCTATTCTCAAACACGTCGCACCGGCAATGGGCTGGCGCGAGTAGTTGGCACGCAGGGATAGCGCGTGGCGTGATTCTCAATCTGTAACTATCCGGGCGCTTATCGCGAAGACAGGAGGGGCAATACGTCCCTCCTGTCAGCGCTATTTATGGCTCATATCGCTCAGCAGCACGGCGATAGTTTGCCCGCCCGCCGTCTGTTCCAGACCAATCTTGACGATAATGGTCAGCGGGACGGAGAGCAGCATCCCAACGGGCCCGAGAAGCCAGCCCCAGAAAATCAGGGACAAAAAGACCACCAGCGTGGAGAGTCCCAGCCCTCGTCCCATCATGCGTGGCTCAAGAATATTACCGAATACCAGGTTGATGACCAGATAGCCGGCCAGCAGGATCAGCGCGTCATAAAGCCCGCTGAAAACCAGCACCTGGAGGATAGGGGGGATCGCCGCCAGCACGGAGCCGATGTTGGGAATATAGTTAAGCGCAAACGCCAGTAACCCCCAGACAAACGCAAAGCGAACGTCCAGCGCAAGAAGCATTCCCCAGACAACACCGCCCGTGACCAGGCTAATCGCCGTTTTCAGCACCAGATAGCGGGAGACGCTGTCCAGCGCGCGTTGAATCGCTCCCATTCCTTCAACCGGACGGACCATCATCTGCTGCAGCTTTGCCGGCAGCTGCGGCACCTCCAGCAGCATAAACACCACCGTTAAAAACAGCAGGAAAATGGAGGTCATGGCATTGGAAAGCTGCGCCAGCAGGCTGGTGACGATCGTCATGGCCGCGTTGGGGTCGATATATTTCAGGAGCTCCTCAACCGAGACTTCGATACCCGCGCGCTGCAGCCAGGGTTCCAGCTGGAGCAGCGGTATCGCCAGCGAAGAGCGGTATTTCGGCAGCGTTCGCGCCAGCTCATTGAGCGAGGTCCCCAGATACGCCACCAGCAAGACCATCCCCACAATAATGATGCTGATAAGCAGCGTGATGGCCAGCACGCGCGGAATGCGTAGCCGCGTCATGCGCTGTACCAGCGGATTAAGGATCACCGCAACAAACAGGGCCAGAATAAAAGGCACAATAATGTCGGCGGCAAAACGAACGCCTGTCAGTATGATCACCAGCATGCCCAGCATGATGACAATTTTTAACCCGTTCAGGGTAATAATGGGTTTAGCCATGGTGACTCCGAATTTTTCTTTATATTTATAATAAAGGTGAAAGGCGTTGCAATAAACTAACCAAAATCAAACGGTATGGGTAAAGAATTGCAAAGACTTTGAGTAAAATCCTGGCTTATGGTACAAATCTGGTGTGTTTAACTACTGAGGACAATTTTCATCCGCAAAGACGAGAAGCAACAACGCGGATAATTGTAATTTTATGGACAATATGTTCAGGACGTACTCTTCAAACAATACCGCTGTCTACTCCACTTCTTTCTGCCTGCTTTCTGGTGAGCAACACTGGCGCACCGCACTATAGTCACGTCTTCTGCCTGAGCTGGCGCTAAGCGCTTAGCTTTCTGATTTCAATTCGTTTTTTTTGGGTTTGCTGCACGCAGCGAGCCATGATGGATTATATTCTCAAGCAGGAGAAAAACATGTTTTACTGGATCCTATTAGCGCTGGCTATCATCGCTGAAATTACCGGCACGCTGTCTATGAAATGGGCAAGCGTCAGCGATGGCAACACCGGTTTTATTTTGATGCTGGTGATGATTTCACTTTCTTATATTTTCCTCTCGTTTGCGGTGAAAAAAATTGCGCTGGGCGTCGCGTATGCACTGTGGGAAGGGATCGGTATTTTGTTGATTACGCTGTTCAGCGTGCTGATATTTGACGAAACATTAACAACAATGAAGGTCGCCGGATTAACGACGCTGGTCGCGGGTATTGTGCTGATTAAATCGGGTACCCGTAAGCCTGGCAAACAGCAGAAGGAGCAGAACCATGCAACAGTTTGAGTGGGTTCATGCGGCCTGGCTGGGGCTCGCCATCGTGCTGGAGATCCTGGCGAACGTTCTGCTGAAATTCTCGGATGGTTTTCGCCGTAAACTCTACGGCCTGATGTCGATTGCCGCGGTTCTGGGGGCGTTCAGCGCGCTGTCCCAGGCGGTAAAAGGGATCGATCTTTCGGTGGCCTATGCGCTGTGGGGCGGTTTTGGTATCGCCGCTACCCTGGCCGCTGGCTGGGTACTCTTCGGCCAGCGCTTAAACAACAAGGGCTGGATGGGGCTCATCTTGCTGCTTGCCGGCATGATCATGATAAAACTCGCCTGACAGACCTCTCGCCATGATTTACAGGCAGCGAAATTCGCTGCCTGTATTACGCTTAGAAAAGCAAAACATGAAGAGGATGGCTGATGTATCGCACATTAAGCTGGCGCAATATTCCCAATGCGAGAACGTTGTTTGCCCTGGTCTTCATGGCGGGCATCGGCTTAATCATCTCCATCGTCGCACTGCTCTATCTATCCCTGCATCTTATCAGCACGAAAACCAATGAAATTGATGAACACCGCACGGCGCTTTCCGTGCAGGGGTCTATTCAGACATCGGTTAACCGCGTCTCCTCTCTGGTGCTTGATAACGCCGTCTGGGACGATGCGGTGCGGGAGGCCTACCGTCCCACGCTCGATACCGACTGGCTGTACAACACCTGGGGTACTGGCTTTAAAATCAATAACCTCTATGACGGCACCTTCGTGCTGGATGAGCATTTCAACGTCCTCTGGGGATCGTTTCAAAGCCGGCCCTTTAACGAAAAAAACCTCGACTTCTTTGGTAAAGGCCTCAAAGCGCTTATCGACCAGCACGGGCGCGAGCTTGCGGGCGAAAAAAATATCTATGCGGGGATCAGCCAGACGCGCAACGGCGTGGCCTTTGTCGGCATTGGGCTGATTCGCCCGATGGTCGGCAGCTTACAGGTCCACGACGGAACGCGCCGCTATCTGGTGATTACCCGCCATCTGAACGCCAGAATATTATCCGACCTGGGCGGCACCTTTCAGATCGATAACCTCCATTTTACCCCAGGCAAAATCAACGATCGCAGTATGCCGCTGCACAGTGCGGCAGGGGAGTTGGTCGGATATCTGAACTGGCAGGCGCGGCTCCCGGGCGCACAGGCCGCCCGGGCGGCATCGTCTGATATCAGGCAGATTGTGGTGCTGGTGTCGGGGCTGATTCTGCTCTTCATTCTGGTGAGCAGCGTGGGGCTGTACAAACTCGCGCGCGGCGAAAGCCAGGCGCGTCTGGTTGCAAGAACGGACTGGCTAAGCCATCTGCCGAACCGGCGCGCGCTTATCGAGACGCTTGATCGGGTGCGTTTACGCGGCGATACCGACGTCAAAAGCGTGGTGTTTATCGATCTGGACGGTTTTAAAGATGTGAATGACATCTACGGCCACAGCGTGGGGGACGACCTCATCGTGGCGATAGCGAAAACGCTGAATGAACGCGTGCCGCCGGGCGGGATGCTGGCGCGCATGGGCGGGGATGAGTTTGCCATGACCATCGGTGGAGATGATGCAGAGGCGCAGGCTACCGCCTTTGCCGTTTCCGTGCTGGATTTTCTCACTACCCCGGTTCAGCTGGGGGAACGCACCATCCATATCGGTGCCAGCATCGGCATCGCCAGCGGAACCCTGACGGAATGCAACAGTTCCGAACTGTTTCGCCGTGCCGATATTGCCATGTATCACGCCAAAATGAGCGGGAAAGGGCGTATTACCCACTACGACGCGGAGCTGAACAGCGTCCGGGAACGCAAGCTGGCGATTGAAAATCAGATCCGCAGCGGCCTGGAGCGCGATGAGTTTGAGGTCTGGTATCAGCCGATCGTTGACGCCCGCAGTCAGACAATGAGCAGCGTCGAAGCGCTGGTCCGCTGGCCACGTCGCCCGGAGGGGCCGCTGGGTCCGGATACCTTTATCGCCATTGCGGAGACCAGCGGTCTGATTTACAAGCTGGGTCAATTTGTGTTGCAGCGGGCCTGTGAGGATCTGCAGCCGTACGGTGAATTAAAGCTCTCCGTGAATATCTCCCCCGCGCAATTTCGCGATCCTGCCTTCGAAGAAAAAGTGGCCAGCGTGCTGGAGAGCACCCGTTTCCCGGCCAACCGGCTGCAGCTTGAGGTTACGGAGTCGTATGTACTGGAAAATCCGGAGCGAGCCCGCATGGCGATAGCGAATCTTAAAGCGCTGGGTACGGCGGTGGCGCTGGATGACTTTGGCACCGGCTATTCCAGCATTGGCTATTTGCGGCGTTTTAACTTCGACACCATCAAAATCGATAAATCCCTGGCCGGGCTGGTGGATAACGATGAACAGGCGGCCGCGCTGGTGAGCGGTACGGTGCGGATCGCCAATGCGCTGGGCATGGCGGTGGTGGCAGAAGGGGTGGAAACCGAGAAGCAAATGAAACTGCTGCGGCTGGCTGGCTGCGATCAACTGCAGGGTTTTTGGTTCAGCCAGCCGATGCCAATTGAGTCAATCAAAGCGTTACGTAAGGTCAGACGCTGCTGATTTACTGCTGCGCCAGCGCTTCCAGCTGGTCGCGGAAACCGGTAACGGACAAGGCGCGGTTATCGGCGCGCCACCGGTCTTTTGCCGCCGGGGCAGAGCTCTGGACACCAATCAACTGCCAGCCATTGTCGGTTTTCAGCATCAGCGGCGAACCGCTGTCACCCGGCAACGTATCGCACTGATGCGAGAGTACGCTGGTTTGCGCCCAGCCCGTCACAATACAGTCGCTGTGCGTATAAAGCGTATCCAGATGATCGACAGGATAGCCTGACTGCGTCACCTTTCGGTCGGCGGCTTTCAGCGCGGCGGTGAGGGCGGCCTTGTCGCCGTCAAATAACGGCAGCGGCGTAATACCCGAAGGCGGGTAGCGTAAAACGATCAGGCCAAAATCCCATGAGGCGGCTGCCGGTGGCACGATCCAGCCGTCACCATCCGGCTTCAGGCGTTTGCCGAGAGACGGTTCGACCCGTCCTTCAATGCCGTGGATTTCATAGCGCCAGGTCCCTTTTTGCGACACAAACCGCAAGGCAACCGCTTTATCCGGCTTGCCGTTTGGCGGCGTTAACAGGCAGTGACCTGCCGTCAGGGCAAGCTGCGGGGTGATCAGCGTCGCGGTGCATAAGTTACCGCTGGCGGTTTCCAGTTGACCTATAGCATCCCAGGGGGCCTGGGTGGGATCGGCGACGCGCGTACGATCGTCATGACCGAAAAAAAGCGTCTTTAGCTCTTTCGCGCTAATGGTGTCATCACCGCCATCATCCGCATGTGAGAATCCAGAAAAAAGACCAAACGTTCCCAGTAACAACACAACAGATTTACGCATATCACACTCTGGTGGGGGTAATTATGATTATTAAAAGTGAACCCTATGAAAATACTATAGACGGGACAGCGCTAAAGTGGGAGTAAAATCAGCGTGCTACAATCAGGAAAGATAAAAATGGCTGGCGATGAGCGCGCATAAAATAAGCAGGATAAGAATCAGCTCAAACCGATAGCGTCGCAGCATACGCCCTCCGGAAATAAAAAAACGGCGCGGAACCTGTTCCGGTTCAGCGCCGGTTTACCAACGTGCCCCGAAGGGCACGGTTAAGCTTGTACTCTTACGCAGCTGGCTGTGCAGCTGGTTTAGCAGCTTCGTGTTTTACTGCTTTTTTGTGATGCTTTTTAGCAGCCTGAGCTTTCTGTTCTACAGCCGGTTTGGTTGCTTTTTTGTGGTGCTTTTTAGCAGCCTGCGCTTTCTGTTCTACAGCCGGTTTGGTTGCTTTTTTGTGGTGCTTTTTAGCAGCCTGAGCTTTCTGTTCTACCGCTGGTTTAGCGGCTTTTTTGTGGTGCTTTTTGGCAGCCTGAGCTTTCTGCTCGGTTGGTGCTGCGGTTGCTGGTGCAGCGGCTTCTTTTTTCGCTGCAGCTTTGTGATGTTTCTTATGGTGAACCGCTTTTGCTGGCGCAGCGGTGGTGGTTGCAGCAGGCGCCGCAGCCGGTGCAGCAGTGTCAGCAGCAAACGCAGCAGAAGACAGACCCATAGCAGCGGCAACAACCAGAGCTAATACTTTATTCATTCTCATACCCTCGAATTTGGTTTTTCATTTAACCCCACTGCGGGGCCGTTGAAATAACTATATCCCTGTAAATTCGAGGTTTCCGTGAGTGATTGGTATCGGCGTGTAACGGAATGTACAGCGGGGAGAAAAGTGTACGAACAGGCCAAACGCAGCTGCTCGTACGGGCCTCTGTTATTTGTTCAGTGTGGCCAGAATAGCCGCCGGAGACTGACTGCCTATAATCGTCCGTGATTCAGGCTCGATCACCACCATTACCGGGGTGATGCTAATGCCCAAACGTTCTGCCAGGGCAGATTGCCGCGCGATCAGATCGGAACAGGCTGTGGTGGTGTCGTTATCCGGTAAAAATCCCGCCATCGCTTGTTGCAGGCTTTTGACCTTATCGGTTGAACACCAGACGCGCCCCATATCTTCAATTACCGAGTCGCGAATGGCGTTGGGCGCAACGGTCAGAAACGACATCGTCAAACCGGCATCCGTATATTGCTTAACGCTTTTCACTACGTTGCTGCAGTAAATGCACTGGTTATCAATAAACACCAGCAGCTTATATTTTTCAGCAGGAGCCTGAAACGTGATGGGCTGGAGGTCCGCAAGAGAGCGGGTAATATCGTTGAACGCGTCTTGCGGGGTATTATCCGTGGCTGCGAAAGTACTTAAACTGGTCGCACACAGAATGGCTAACATCGTTTTCATTATGCTTTTCATCTTTTACAAATTCCCCCGATCGCTGACAAGCGTCTCTATGCTGCCCCATGCCTGGATCTAACGGGATGCATAGCGTGTGAAAGGCAGGGCTACCCGGAAACCCGATCCCAAATCCATCATGTCGAGACAATATAACATATTCAAACTTACATGATAGTTTTAACCGATCGATTTATATTGAATAGATCGGTATAAGTGTATATTATTTTCGATGAACCTGTAATAAAAATATTCGGCACAGAAAAAAAGATAAATCAAGAAGAAAGCGAGCTAAAATTGGATTTCAAAAGTTTGTATAAACAATATACATTCTAGCCATTCTATTACCTAAATATAGTGTGGCAGTATGAAAGAGTTTAGTTTGATTTTTTTAGCGTTATTTTCATTATCAGCTCATGCTCAAGATGCTTTGCCGGGAGAGGAGCTGAAATCATGTACTTCCACACCTGTGTCAGTCTCGTTATCTGGTACAGCGCATTTTCAGCGTGATTCTCCGGTAGGAACGGAAAGCGAATATCTAACCCCGGATATTCAACAAAGTATGACCTGCGCATTAATCAGCGATAAGGACGGCATAACTGATAGAGATGTATATTATCAATTTTCTGCCAGCGGTGAGAGTGAAGGTGGGATGCCGGGGGTGTTTAAAACGAATGTAGAGGGCGTTGGGATAAGATTTTACTATGATGTTAAGGAATTTTATGGCTTTACCTACTGCCGCAGGGAAAATAGTGAGGAATATATAAGAACGAACGGGTCGTATATAGGTTTGATATGCCACTGGCTTGATGATACGCCTTCTGAGAGAGTTACAAGTCTTATCAGGGCGAAATTAGTAAAAACAAGTCCCTTAATAACCTCTGGTACAGTTACGTCAACTCCAGGTATGATAAATACACAAACAGTATATAATAGCTCTGCGTTTACATATCCGTTAGATGGTATAACTATTTCATCTTCGATCAATGTCCTCTCGGATAAATGTACAATAAATAATAATAACATGTCATTTGACATTGGGAATGTCAGCATAACCGATTTCGACGCACAAAGTGGATACGCGCCTGCTAAAACGTCTGTGCAGAATTTAAACCTGAGTTGTGACAATAATGCTAATATCAACATCACGCTCGCTGGAAATCAACATCCTGATTGTTCAGAGCAAAGTGTGTTGGCACTAAGTAATCAGGGGCAACCGGGCGTTGCACAAGGGGTCGGTGTACAATTGCTTTATAATAATATACCCATTAAATTAAATGAAATGCTGAACCTTAAACGCTCCACCGGAGGTCAGGAGATATTCCCGATAGAAGCTCGTTACTATCAGACAAAAGATAAAGACCAGATTAGACCCGGCAAGGCAAATGCAACTGCAACGTTAAACCTCACCTACCAGTAGAATTGAGGAACAAAAAAGCCGCAAATGGAAACGGAAAAATATGACTAACAAAGAAAGGGTCGCCTGACTATCGACAATTTAACCTTTTGTGGTCATCCCTTTATTTTTTAATCCTGACCTGTAGCCGTTTAATTGTGACGTTAGGACACGCATTCATACACCCGACGCAATCATGACAACATGTGCTAAATCATATGGTTATTAAAAGGGTGAGAAGAGTGCCGGAGCAGGCTCCGGCAGAGGGATTAAAGATAACGGGAGGTCAGATGTTCGCGGAAGTAACGGATATTCAGATCTTCGCCCGTCGCCTGGGTGATTAATTGCGACGTGCTGAAGCGGCTGCCGTGCTGCCAGATGTTCTGACGCAGCCACTCAAAGAGTGCGGAAAAATCGCCTTCAGCGATGGAGGTCTGCAGACCCGGCAGTGCGGTTCGGGCGGCATGGAACAGCTGCGCGGCGTACATAGCGCCAAGGGTGTATGACGGGAAGTAACCAAAACCGCCGTCGGTCCAGTGGATATCCTGCATACAGCCGTTGCGGTAGTTGTCTTTGGTGGATAATCCGAGCCAGGCCTGCATTTTCTCGTCCCACAGGGCGGGAATATCGTCCACCTCGATCTCGCCGTTGATCAGCGCACGCTCAATCTCATAGCGCAGCACCACGTGTGCCGGGTAGCTCACTTCGTCCGCATCGACGCGGATGTAGCTAGGCTTCACGCGCTGGTTCCAGGCAATAAAGTTCTCTTCGCTGAACGCCGCCTGGCTGCCAAAGCGGGCGTGTACCGCAGGGAGAAGATGCCTGAGGAAGGCTTCACTGCGCCCCAGCTGCATTTCAAAGAACAGGCTCTGTGACTCATGGATCGCGGTTGAGCGCGCCAGGGCAACCGGCTGTCCTGCCCACGCGCGCGGCAGGTTTTGTTCGTAGCGGGCGTGTCCGGTTTCGTGGATCACGCCAAACAGCGCGCTGAGCAGCTCATCTTCGTCATAGCGCGTGGTGATGCGCACGTCTTCCGGGACGCCGCCGCAGAACGGGTGCGCGCTCACGTCCAGGCGACCGCCGTTAAAATCGAAGCCAAGCATCTTCATGGCTTCCAGACCCAGCTCACGCTGTGTTGCCGTCGGGAAGGGGCCTTGCGGCGGAATAAACGACCGTTGAGCCTGCTTTTCCACCACGTTTGCCAGCAGGTCCGGGAGCCAGGACTTCATATCGCCGAACAGAACGTCCAGACGCGCGCTGGTCATGTCGGGTTCAAAAATGTCCAGCAGCGCGTCGTACGGCGTACAGCCTTTGGCTTCGGCCCGCAGGCGAGCCTCTTCGCGGCTGAGTTTGACCACCTCTTTCAGGTTGGCGGAAAAACCCTGCCAGTCGTTAGCGGGGCGCTGAGTACGCCAGGCGTGTTCACACTTGCTGCCCGCCAGGGATTTGGCTTCCACCAGCGATTCCGGCAGCAGAGTGGCCTGCTGGTAGTGGCGCGTCATTTCGCGCAGGTTGGCCTGTTCGACATCATTCAGATCTTCACCTGCCGCCGCCGCTAACAGGTCGCCGACTTTTTTATCGGTCAGGATCTGATGTTGCAGGACGCTCATCTCCGCGAGTGCTTCACCGCGCGCGGCGCTGCCGCCCGGCGGCATCATCGTGAACATATCCCAGCTGGCGATGGAGGAGAGGTGGGAGAAGCGGGAGAGACGCTGGAAGGTGCGGGTGAGTTGTTGGTAGTTATTGTTTTTCATGAAGTCCTCGTGTCTGAATCCGCCGATGACAAAAATTAGCATCGGCTTAATTTAAACACGAAGGCGCTGGAATGTTAATGCAGACGTTTATGCAAACTGGTGCCCACCAGCAGCGCCGCGCACAGCATCAGCGCGATAAACCCGCCCACGCCGTTCCAGCCGTAGTTATGCCAGAACACGCCGCCGAGGGTCCCGGCGATGCTGGAGCCCAGGTAATAGCTGAACAGATACAGCGATGATGCCTGGCCTTTGGCGCGACGCGCGCGCGGGCCAATCCAGCTGCTGGCGACCGAGTGGGCGGCGAAGAACCCGGCGGAGAAGAGCAGCATCCCGGCAAAGATGAACCACAGCGAGGATAATAGCGTCAGCAGCAGGCCGAGTAACATCACGCCCGTGAAGACCAGCAGTACCGGCCCGCGTCCATAGCGTGCGGTCATCGCCCCGGCTTTCGGCGAGCTCCACGTGCCGGTGAGATAGGCCACAGAAAGCAAACCGACAACGGCCTGATTCAGATGCCACGGCGAGAGCATCAGGCGGTAGCCAATATAGTTAAACAGCGTGACGAAGGCACCCATCAGCAGGAATCCCATCAGAAACAGTCGCGGGAGCCCTTTGTCGCGCCAGTGCAGGCGGAAGTTGATAAACAGCGTTTTCGGGCGCAGCGATGTCGGGCGGAAATGACGCGATTCCGGCAGAATTTTCCAGAACATCAGCGCTGATGCCAGCGCAAAACATCCGATTACCGCCAGCGCAATACGCCAGTTAAAGAAGTCCGTAAACACCCCGCTCAGCAGGCGGCCGCTCATTCCGCCAATCGAGTTCCCGCTGATGTAAAGCCCCATGGAGAAAGCAACAAAGCTCGGGTGGATCTCCTCGCTGAGGTAGGTCATCCCGACCGCCGCCACGCCGCTGAGCGAGAGCCCAATCAGCGCGCGCATCACCAGAATACCGTGCCAGCTGGTCATCATGGTCGAGAGTAACGTACAGACCGACGCCAGCATCAGCGCGGTTACCATCACCGGTTTACGGCCAATGGCGTCGGACAGCGGTCCGGTAAAGAGCAGGCCAATCGCCAGCATGCCGGTAGAAACAGAGAGCGAAACGCTGCTGCTGGCAGGCGATACGCCAAACTCATGTGAGAGAACGGGCAGGATCGGCTGAACGCAATAGAGCAGGGCGAAGGTCGCCAGACCGGCGGAAAAGAGCGCCAGCGTGACGCGCATAAATTGGGGGGTACCACGTTTAATGAACTGGACCGGCTGCGGTGCTGCGGGTAAATCATCGATATCTCTTGCCGGATCGATATCAATAGTCGTTGTACGGCTCACACAATTTCCTTGCTTAAACATCCCCGTGATTTCTGGTGACGGGTATGACCACCTGTTCAGGGTAGGAAAATGTAAATATTCTGTCTAATATATTAATAATCTCAAATGATACTTTAAAAATATGAATGTCGAGCTGCGTCATCTTCGCTACTTTGTCGCCGTCGCCGAGGAGCTGCATTTTGGCCGCGCGGCGGCACGGCTGAATATCTCTCAGCCACCGTTAAGCCAGCAGATTCAGATCCTGGAGCAGCAGGTCGGGGCGCGCCTTCTGGCCCGCACCAACCGCAGCGTGAGCCTGACGGCGGCGGGTAAACAGTTCCTGATCGACAGCCGACAAATTCTGAGCATGGTCGATGACGCCGCCGCCCGTGCAGAACGGCTCTATCTCGGGGAAGCCGGAGAGCTTCGGATCGGGTTTACCTCGTCCGCGCCGTTTATCAGCGCCGTCTCGGAGACCCTTTCGTCATTTCGTCGCCACTTTCCGGATGTTCACATTCAGACGCGCGAAATCAACACTCGCGAGCAGATTGCGCCGCTGAATGAGGGTTCGCTGGATCTGGGGCTGATGCGTAACACCCAGCTGCCGGACACGCTGGCGTGGGAGGTTATCCTGCGCGAACCGCTGATGGCTATGATCCCGCACGATCACCCGCTGGCGTCGCGTCCGGAGGTCTCGCTGGCAGAGCTGGCAAAAGAGCCGTTTGTCTTTTTTGACCCACAGGTCGGGACGGGTCTGTATGACGATATCCTGGGGCTGATGCGCCGCTACGATCTTGCCCCGGTCATCACTCAGGAGGTAGGGGAAGCGATGACCATTATCGGCCTGGTCGCGGCCGGTCTGGGCGTATCTATTCTTCCGGCCTCCTTTAAGCGGGTGCAACTGCGCGAAATGCGCTGGGTGACCATCGCCGAAGAGGATGCCGTTTCCGAAATGTGGCTGGTGTGGTCAAAACACCGTGAACAGAGCCATGCCGCACAGCGCTTCAAACAGCAGCTAATGAGCGCCTCTGCCGGGCGGCATTTTCACGCAAAAGAGGGTAAAAATGTGCGGTAAATCACATGGCTAAGTAAATATTTGACGACGGCCATGCAAGTGCTTCACCATAGCAAATAGTTTATTTCGAAGCTCGAAAATAAGGGAGTACGAGGTGGTTGCTGATAGCCAGCCAGGGCATATCGATCAGATTAAGCAGACCAACGCTGGCGCGGTGTATCGCCTGATTGATCAGCTTGGTCCGGTTTCGCGTATCGATCTTTCGCGCCTGGCACAACTGGCACCTGCCAGTATCACCAAGATTGTCCGCGAGATGCTGGAAGCGCACCTGGTTCAGGAGACGGAAATTCAGGAGCCGGGCAGCCGCGGTCGTCCTGCTGTCGGGCTGGTGGTTGAAACGGAAGCCTGGCACTACCTGTCACTGCGCATCAGCCGGGGGGAGATCTTCCTTGCGCTGCGCGACCTGAGCAGCAAGCTGGTGGTGGAAGACCGGCTTGAACTGCCGCTCAATGCGGAGGAACCGCTCCTCGACGCGATTGTCTCGCATATCGATCACTTCTTTATCCGCCATCAGCAGCGGCTGGAACGCTTAACGGCGATTGCCATCACCATGCCGGGCATTATTGATACCGAAAACGGGATTGTTCACCGCATGCCGTTTTACGACGATGTCAAAGAGATGCCGCTGGGCGAGGTGCTGAAAAACCATACCGGCGTACCGGTCTATATCCAGCATGACATCAGCGCCTGGACAATGGCGGAAGCGCTGTTTGGCGCGTCGCGCGGCGCGCGGGATGTGATTCAGGTGGTTATTGACCATAACGTCGGGGCGGGCGTGATTACCGACGGACGTCTTCTCCACGCCGGGAGCAGTAGCCTGGTGGAAATCGGTCATACCCAGGTCGACCCGTACGGCAAGCGCTGCTACTGCGGAAACCACGGCTGTCTGGAGACCATTGCCAGCGTGGAAAGCGTGCTGGAGCTGGCGCAGGTCCGGCTCAGCCAGTCCATGAGCTCCTCGCTGCACGGCCAACCCCTGACGGTGGATTCCCTCTGCGCCGCCGCGCGCCAGGGCGATCTGCTGGCGAAGGACATTATTACCGGCGTGGGGAATAACGTTGGCCGCATACTGGCCATTATGGTGAACCTCTTCAATCCGCAAAAAATCCTTATTGGCTCACCGCTGAGCCAGGCGGCGGAGATCCTCTTCCCGGCGATTTCGGCCTGCATCCATCAGCAGTCGCTTCCCGCCTACAGCAAAAATATTGCGGTAGAAAGCACCCAGTTTTCCAACCAGGGAACCATGGCCGGCGCGGCGCTGGTCAAAGATGCCATGTATAACGGCTCGCTGTTGATCCGCCTGCTGCAGGGTTAACTCTTTTCCGCAGATGTAAGAAAAATTGCGCTATCTCAAGCCGGGTAGCGCACGCATCCCGTAGACTTCCTCCACTGAATTATTTACCTGGTTTATATTTTCGAAGCATACCCAAGAGGTGGAGTGAGTCATGCTTAAGCGTTTCTTTGTTACTGGTACAGATACCTCTGTCGGCAAGACCGTCGTATCCCGCGCATTGCTGCAGGCGCTGGCAGCAAGCGGTAAACGCGTGGCAGGATACAAACCGGTCGCAAAAGGGAGTAAAGAGACGCCAGAGGGATTGCGTAATAAAGACGCCCTGGTGCTGCAAAGCGTCTCGTCACTGGAACTGCCTTATCACGCGGTCAATCCCATTGCGTTAAGCGAAGAGGAGAGCAGCGTAGCGCACAGCGGCCTGATTAATTATCCCCTGTTGTCCGACGGCCTGGCGAACCTGAGCGAAAAGGTGGACCACGTGGTGGTGGAAGGGACGGGCGGCTGGCGCAGCCTGATGAATGATTTGCGCCCGCTGTCTGAATGGGTCGTACAGGAGCAGCTTCCGGTGGTAATGGTGGTGGGTATCCAGGAAGGGTGCATCAACCACGCGCTGCTGACGGCGCAGGCGATCGCCAATGACGGCCTGCCGCTGATTGGCTGGGTGGCAAACCGCATCAACCCGGGCCTGGCGCACTACGCGGAGATCATCGACGTGCTGAGCAAAAAGCTGCCCGGGCCGCTGGTGGGCGAGCTGCCTTATCTGCCCCGTGCCGAGCAGCGCGAGCTAGCGCAGTACATCGATCTCTCTGCCCTCGGTGGCGTGTTGACCGTAGACCGAGTCGTGGCGTAACGTCCGCGACAGCACGGACGCCACCACGCAGGCGACCAGCAGGCCGGGCAGTAAAAAATACTGCCCGGTCATTTCACAGACCATCAGCGCCGACATAATGGGCGCATGCGTGGTCGCGGCAAGTAGCGTTGCCATCCCCGCCAGCCCCAGCAAAATCGCCGTCTCAGAGCCCGGTAGCCACAGCGCGAAAAGCTGCGCGAACAGCATTCCTGTTGCCATACCGACAAACAGCGTAGGCGTAAACACCCCTCCGGGCGCGCCCGATCCGCTGCTCGCCAGTACCGCCAGCAGTTTACAGATGAACACCCCGGCAATCACCGACAGCAGCGGCGGGGCGAGCAGAAAAGCCTGAACCACACTGTAGCCATTCCCCCACACCTTCGGCGTGAGAAGAGACAGCAGCCCGACGATCGCACCGCCCAGCGCCAGCTGCCACGGCGGCGAAAGCTTGAGGCGCAGGAAAAGCCCGTGGCTGACGTCCATCAGCCACATCAGCAGCGGTCCGCAGAGGCCCGCCACCAGCCCCATCGCGACGAGAAGAGCATAATCGGCCGCGGTGAGGATGCCGCTCAGATGGACCGCGTAGAGCGTACCCGCGCCCGGTGCCAGGAGCTGAGTGGTGAGAAGCGCCACCACCGCCGCGATCACCACGGGGCCGAGCGAGGCCAGCATCAGCGTGCCAAACAGAATTTCCGCGATGAACAGACTTCCTGCTAAGGGCGCGTGATAGGCGCTGGCCATCCCGGCGGCGGCACCACAGGCTATCCATAATTTCCATTCGGATTTGGGCGTAAAGCGCCGGGCGAAAAGGGAGGCGGCGAGGGCGGCAAGCAGGATCATCGCCCCTTCACGCCCGATGGCGCTTCCGCTGGCCACAACCAGCAGCGAGGCAAGGGATTTCACAAGGCTGGCGCCGTAGTCAAACTGGCCGTCTCCGGTCTCCAGCGCTTCCATGTAATCGGTGGGGGCATGAGGCCGCTGCGCGGTCAGACGCTGCCATCCCCAGAGCAGCAGTCCGGCAGCCAGCCCACCCAGCGCTGGCGTCAGCGCGCGCCGCCAGGGCGAGAGCGACGCGGCCGCATTCACCAGGCTGCCGCTGTCGTTGCTGAGAAGCAGCCACTCCAGCAGGTACATGCTGTGGCGGAATACCGCCACGGCCAGCGCGGCCAGCACGCCGGTGACGGTAGCAATCAGCAGTCGGCGAAACATCGCGCGGATGTCGGGGTAGGTATGAAGACGTTGCATGAGTCGCGATTAAACGGGGACGATACGATATTGTGGCGGCAAATCGCGGGGTTAGCAAAAGGTATGCGTGCGAAAAAGCCGGGCGATGCCCGGCCAGAAAGGTTAGCTGTCGCTATGAATATTCAGCGCCCGGCGCGTACGCCCGGAGCTCAGGTACTCGGCAATATAGTCCTGCGAAATCTCGCCGTTGTAGCGACCGTCCTCATCCACGATCGGCATCCAGCTGGTATTGCTCTCATACAGACGTGAAAGCACCACGCGCAGGTTGTCTTCCGCCTTGCCGGTCATGCGGAACGGGTGCAGGATGTCGGCGCAGGTACCGCTGGCGTTGCGCGCTTCGCGACGCTTCACAAAGCCCAGCGGTTTGCCGTGCTCGTCGACGACGGTAATCGCGCGAATATCGTTATCATCCATGGTCGCAAAGGCGTCGGGAAGCGGAGTAGAGCCCCGTACCGTAATGGTCGGCTGCTGGTCGGTGACGTCGCCCGCCGATACCAGCAGCAGGCGCTTCAGCGTCCGGTCCTGACCGACGAACGAGCCGACAAACTCATTCGCCGGTTTCGCCAGCAGTTCATCCGGGCTGGCGCACTGCACGATTTTCCCCTGACGGAACACCGCAATACGGTCTCCGAGCTTCAGAGCTTCGTCGATATCGTGGCTCACCAGCATGACGGTTTTTTTCAGCTTGCGCTGCATCTCCAGGAACTGGTTCTGGATCACCTCGCGGTTGATCGGGTCCACCGCGCCGAAGGGTTCATCCATCAGCAGTACCGGAGGATCCGCCGCCAGGGCGCGGATCACGCCGATACGCTGCTGCTGGCCGCCGGACATCTCGCGCGGGTAGCGGTTGAGGAACTTATGCGGATCCATCGCCACCATATCCATCAGCTCTTCGGCGCGGGTTTTGCAGCGCGCTTTATCCCAGCCCAGCATGCGCGGCACGACGGTGATGTTCTCTTCGATGGTCATGTTCGGGAACAGGCCAATCTGCTGGATAACGTAGCCAATGTTGCGGCGCAGGGTGACGGTGTCCATCCCGCTGGTGTCTTCACCGTTGATCAGGATCGTCCCGCTGCTCGGGGTAATGAGGCGGTTAATCATCTTCAGGGTGGTGGTCTTCCCGCAGCCGGACGGGCCGAGCAGGACGCACATTTCCCCTTCGGGCACGGTCAGGTTGACGTTGTCGACGGCCTTAAAGGTCTGGCCGTGCTTCTGTGAAAATTGTTTGGTGAGGTTTTCCAGTTTTATCATTATCGAATCCCCTTTGGAGTCAGAACCACCTGCAGACGGTGCAGCAGCCAGTCGAGCACAATCGCTAAAAGACAAATCATCAGCGCGCCCGCAATCAACATGCGAATATCGCTTCCGCCAATGCCGTTGAGCAGCAGCAGGCCCAGACCGCCCGCGCCGATCACGGCGGCAATCGCCATCACGCCGATATTCATCACCACGGCGGTGCGGATCCCGCCGAAAATCACCGGCAGCGCCATCGGGATTTCAACCCAGCGCAGCCGCTGCCAGAAGGTCATGCCGATGCCGCGTCCGGCTTCGCGCAGGCCCGGCGGCAGGCTGTCGAGCGCCGTATGGGTATTACGCACAATCGGCAGCAGCGAGTAGAGAAATACCGCCGTAATTGCGGGCAGGGCGCCAATACCCTGACCGATCAGCGAAAACAGCGGGATCATCAGGCCAAACAGGGCGATGGACGGAATGGTCAGCACGATGGTAGCAATCCCCAGCACCGGCGTTGCCAGCCACTTATGGCGGACAATCAGAATCCCCAGCGGTACGCCGATGATGATGGCTAAACCTACGGCCAGCGCCACCAGCCACAGGTGCTGAAGGGTGAGGGTTAAGAGGTAATCCCAGTTGTCGAGAATGTAGTGAATCGTCTCCATAGCGCCTCCTACAGCAGCTGTTTGCTACGCAGGAAATCGCGGGCGACCTGCTGCGGTGACTGATGGTCGATATCCACCTTCTTATTCAGCTCGGTGATAACGTCGTTGTTGAGCTGCGCCGAGAGGGTGTTGAGCGCCTCTTCCAGACCGGGGTTCGCCTCCAGCGTGTCCTTACGCACCACCGGCGTCACCGCGTAGCTCGGGAAGAAGCCTTTATCATCTTCCAGCACCTTGAGGTCGAAGCCTTTTACGCGCCCGTCGGTGGTGTAAATCAGACCGGCGTCAACGAAGCCGTCGCGCACCGCGTTATAGACCAGACCGGGGTCCATCTGACGGATTTGCGGGCGGTCCAGATCCATCTTGTAGGCCGCCTGCAGCGGCTTCATGCCGTCGCTGCGCCCGGCAAACTCCAGGTCTAATCCCAGCAGCCAGTTTTTGTCCGGGTTGGTTTTACGGATCTGCTCAATCTTCGCCACCATCTCTGACATGGTGTTGATGTGTTCCGCCTCGGCGCGCTTGCGCTGCATGGCGAAAGCGTAGGTGTTGTTCATGTCGGCGGGCTTGAGCCAGACCAGACCGTGCTTCGCGTCCAGGCGTTTCACCGTCTCATAAGACTCCTGCGGCGACATGCGCTTGTTGATGTGGTTAAAGATGATCAGCGACGTGCCAGTGTACTCCCAGGTCATATCAATCTGCTTGTTGATCATCGCGTTGCGGGAGATCACCGTGGCAATGTTGGTTTGCGGCTGGACCTGAAAACCTTTCTTTTGCAGGTACTGCACGGTCATCGCCGAGAGAATATGCTGCTCGGTAAAGCTCTTGGTCGCCAGAATCAGCGGGGCCGCCATCGCCTGGCTGGTGAACAGCGCCGCGGCACACAGCGCCGTCAGGCCGGAAAACAGTCTCATAAAAGCTCCTTGTTATAGTTATCGAGCGAGATGGGGACTCATTACGCGACCCAGCGCCGCCAGCAGGGTATCGAGGATCAGGGCGAACAGGGCGGTGGCCGCCGCGCCGAGGATCAGGGTCGGGAAATCGTTCAGGTAAATGCCGGGGAAAATCAGCTCGCCGTAGCTGCTGGCGCCAATCAGGAACGCCAGCGGCGCGGTACCGACGTTTATGGCGGTGGCGATGCGGATCCCCGAGAGCATGACCGGCCAGGCGGCTGGCAGCTCAACCTGACGCAGACGCTGCCATTTGGTCATCCCGATGCCGTTTGCCGCTTCCAGCAGCGACGGCGGTACCGAGCACAGCCCGGCGTAGGTATTGCGCACGATCGGCAGCAGCGAGGCGAGGAACAGGGCGATGATGGCGGGCGTATCGCCAATGCCAATCACCACCATCGCCAGCGCCAGCACGGCCAGCGGCGGGAGCGTGTTGCCGACGTTGAAGATTTGCATCACATATTCGGCGATCCCCCGCGCGGCCGGGCGGCTCAGCAGAATACCGGCTGGAATACCGACCAGCAGGGCAAAAAACATCGATGAGAAAACCAGAATCATGTGCTGTTGCCCGAGATAAACCAGGTCAACCTGGCGCTCCCTTATCGTTTCCAGCCCGATGCCCCAGACGAGGAGGGCGAGGACCACGATAATGGCGCCGACAAACAGCAGCGAACGTTTGAGTAATGGGTGCATTGCGGTGTGTCTCCCTGTGCGCATGCGTTATAGCAACCACCGGTTGCCTGTTGTTATGCCATGTTTCGGCAGGGGTATTTCACCTATAGCAAGCGTTTGGGAAGGGTTCCAGCGAAGGGGTAAAATCAGTAACCCTATGAAAACAGTGACAACCTTGGGTTAAGCCTTATGGCATAAGGGCTGATTGAGGGTCAGGCAGAATAGTCCTAAAGCGAATTTTTAGATGTGACGGTGTCACATCTAAAGAGCTCATACGCCGGATATTGGTCATTAACTTCAAAGAGAGGCACGAACCCGTCGAACCCGCGTCGAGACGGTGATAATTGAAACGATAGCGACCACGGCGAGCATCAACCCGAGCGCCAGCATGGCGTTAAACCCGATCCATCTGAACAGCAGCAGCCCCGCGATACCGCCCGAAATAAACGAGAAAAGGGTGGTTAAGTGGGTTGTCAGCTGGCTTTTTTGCGCCGCCGTATCTTTGGAGTAGTCCCTGCGCAGCATAGCCACCAGTACCGAGGCCAGGGATATCCCCGCGTCCGTCAGCGTGCCGGTAATGTGCGTTGATCTCACCCGCCCGCCGGAAAGCTGCGTGGAGGTGGAGTTATGAATGCCCATTAGTCCGCACAGAAAAAGAATAATCACGCGGTTGCTGGTGAGGGCATGAAAATACATCTCGTAGAAGGAGACGCCGGTCAGTAATAACCCTTCGACAAACAGGATCTGGCAAAAAACCAGCCTGACGTTATGGATAATTCCCCATATCACAATCATGCGCGCAACAATGGCGCCTGCGACAAAAGAGAGAATAATCGAGCCGAAGAAAATCATATCGCTCAGATCGGTGGAAGAGACTTCGCTGGATAACTGGGAGGTGTTGCCGGTCATGTGTGAGGGGAAAAAACCAAATGCCCCGAGAGCGATGGCATTCAGCAAACCTGCCGAGGTCGCCAGCCAGAGAGCAAGCCGGCGATCCTCCTTATGCGTTCGTTCTTTCTTGAGTCTAATCAGCAAGAATACCTCCAGATTGAGCTTTGCCTGAATATTCAGGCTAGCAAAGCGGCGCAACGGGCTGTCCAGGATATGGCTTAATTATTATTCCCTCTGACGACTTTCAGGGTTTAGTAATTAATTAAAATATCCTTACTCAAAATGGGGTCGATAATACTTTAAATCATGCCGTTATTTCCGTGACGCAAAAACGCCGGTCGCTGGTTAAGGCGTTCAAACCAGGCCTCAATCGCGGGCACGTCGGGCTTATCAAAGGGCGTCATTTTCCAGCGATTCACCGACAGCCCAAGCACCACGTCCGCAAGGGTAAACGTCTCGCCCGCCGCAAAGGCGCCGGTGCGCTGCAGCTGGATTTCCAGGATGGTGATGCAGTGGTTCCACTCTTTTATTCCCGCCGCAATACGTTCAGGATCGTTAAAGTCCGGGTTTTTACGCCCCAGCGCCGGGAAGACATAGCGCCAGGCGTTGTTAAATTCGGTCGCCTGCCAGTCCATCCAGCGCTCGACGTTGGCGCAGGCCTGCGGTTCTGCGGGCAGCAGATCGTGACGTCCGGCCTTGCGCGCCAGGTAACGGCAGATGGCGTTAGATTCCCACAGCACGAAATCGTCATCGATCAGCACCGGCACCATGGCGTTGGGATTCAGCGCGCGGAAGGCCTCCGTTTCCGTTGAGGCAAAACCGCTGCCGTAATCTTCCTGTAGATATTCGAGGCCTGCTTCTTCGCAGGTCCAGAGCACTTTACGAACGTTAATGGAGGTGGTTTTGCCGAGGATGGTGATCATTGCGCAGGTGTCCTTTAGAGGAATGAATTGTCTAAAAACAATACACCAGTTGAACGGGGAAGGTTGGGGCAAAATTTAGTGGGATGTACTGTCTTGCCCAATCGACCCCTTCCGGCGGATGCCTATCTTTTTGCTGTCTCAGACAACTGCGCCGCGCTCGTACCGCAGGAGTTGTCGATGGTACAAAGCCAGCGATCATCGTTTTCCTGCCGAAAAAAATAAATTCCGCCCCGGGAATCCCCTGGAAAATAATTATCTGCAATTGACATCCTTTATTGGACACAAAACCACTCCAATATTGCAGCATGTTTATCTAATATTATCTATATTGACTTATATTTATAAATGATACGATGTTACAGCAAAAAATAACAGAAATTATACTTTATGAACCTCGGCCACTGTTTCGCAATGCGGCCAAAAACAGCATCCAGGCCGTCAATGGCTCTCTGTTAGTGATTGAACCAGACGCGCTAATAGAGGAGGTACCCCCTTTAATGATCAAACGTCTTTATTCGCTGCAGGCGTTAGTGGTGCCGGTGAAGAAATATATTCTCTATTGCGGATAATTCATCATCTGATAATGCAGGGAAAAGAAATTATCGTCTGGGTCGCAAAACGGGATGACCTGCTTATCAGACTGATGTACGAGCTTGGTGTACAGACGCTACTCTGCGAAAATTATTTGGAAGAAGAACTCTCTCAGCGCATGTTATCCAAAAATTTCAGTTCAGGATATTTGCCTTTACGCTCCCCGCTAATAAATAACATGAATAGAAAAAATAGGCTCACACACTCTGAACTGAATATTCTTATCGACTGCGCCCGAGGTCTGAGTGCCTATGAGATCGCCAGTCTGCGCCATATGGGATATAAAACGGTCTTCACCCATAAACAAAACATCCGGTTACGTCTGAGCCTGCAAAAGTCAGCCAGTTGGCTGGATCTGCTTAACCGTTTGGATCAGATTTATTCAGTCTGAACATCTGGAGAACTATGTTTACTTTTACTGTTTGTTCCCGTGTGGTTCATCCGACTCTACTGAACGGGTTTATATCCAGCCTGAAGGCTTTTCGCGAACAAAACCCTGACTGGAAATATGAACTTACACGGCATGATAACGCGCACCTGACTTTGCTTGATTTCACCGCATATGACACGCTTACTGATATCTCCGCCGCGGAGTACGAAAGTCTCTGCCGGCCAGGTGAAGGAACTGCTCTGGTTATGCTCTCTGCATGTCAGGAGAAGCTGGCGCATCAGCTCATGAGGTCATACCGGTGTTCACTGCTTTGTGTGGATGAACGTCTGCTTGAACTGCGTGAGCTAATAAAACACAGTATGAAAAAACAACGTTATATCAGTGCTCACTTCCTGCGACTGCAGGAGCAGGAAAATAATATAACCGACGGTATGGTTTTTACCGATGCAGAAAAAAAAGTACTTATTGGCCTGAAAAGCGGTAAAACCGGGATTGAATTATCACGTGAAATGTTTCGAAGTCAGAAAACGATCAGTACCCATAAGCGAAAGATTATGTTTAAGCTGGGGGTCAAGAATGATCTGCAACTGCGCAAAGCGATACAAAAGCTCCAGCCGCCGCTGTGATGCGGCAGCTGTACTTACGTCAGGTAATTTATCCCCCGGTATTGTTTGTCAGATGTAACGGACCTGTGTTAATTATCCGTTAAAAGCGCTTAATATTTTTCAGGCAATTTATTAATTTTTATCAGAATACCTCGATTGATCTCAATATAACCACCGATACGCAAATCGCCCAGTATTTTCATAACACGACTGCGTGAAAGTCGGGTTTTTTCGAGAATATAATCACTGACGTTGACATGACCACTCAGCGCTTCATCTTCATTCATCAGGGCAATCAAATTCAGTCGTATCAACTCATAGGTGGAGAGCCCGACGGATGAGTAGTGGGCGACCAGCAGTTGCCGGACGGCATACATATAACAGTATGCGGCCTCTTTCCATAATCCCTTCGTACTGATGACGTCAAGCATCTCTTTTGTGGGCAGGATCTCATAGCTAACATTTCTGTAGGCCTTTATAAAAATGTCGGCGTTGGTGTCAATTAATTCGTTCATGCCAGTAATCATTGGGGCTTTGATGTATTTGATTAGAAGCCGATCGCTGCTTCGGTATATCGCAACGACTCCCTCATGCAGGATAAACGTTACTGGCTCGGTTTTCTTCTCCAGCGAAATGAGCTGGCGTGGCTTACCGCTCTGGATCCGCCTGGTGTCAGAGGCTGCCTCGATCAGGGTATTGAAATGTGTTTCAGGTTTCATACTTATGGCTACCAAAAAAATTATAATTGTTAATGTATGATAGAAGAGTTTGTTGAAAAGATGATAAAAATTCCGAATCAGAACGTATCGATACAATCAGTCAGGAGGTTGATAAGGCTCTGAACAGAATATGGGGTTGGAGGATTAGCTTCATCTGGACATCCTTGTGAGAAAAAACAAACATGAAACCGCCTTCCGATAGCGGTTTTGCGTACGCAGCTCGTCCTCAGTTGTATGCAAATGACATGGTATTAACAGGACTGATTGTACCGGGTATGTTGCCAGAGGCCATACTCACAGTATGTGTATGAATTTTAAAGGTCGGCGTGCCAACTGCTGAGGCAGTATCGATAATCCCTGTTCTCCCGCCGCTGTAGGCCTCATAAGAAAGTCCTTCAAACCGCTCGCCTGTAACATGCCACTTGAGTTTATCGCTCTGTTTTTCAACGTGGGCATCTTTTAGCGCGTCAGGGCGATAGATGGGTTTGATACTGGTCGCGGCGGCAATCTGTAGCGTCTTATTTTCCTTAGACGCAAACGGAATCGCCTTGACGCGAAGCCTGTACATCGACTCTTTAACCTGGGAAAGCGTGCCTGCAATAACAAGGCGCTTTAGGTTCTCTTTACCGCCTTCCTGGTGACAGAAGGGAAGAATGATGAGGTGGGGGGATTTGTGCACGTCGTTGTTAAGATTTTTCACTACCGCCTCAATTAAATACGGTGCACTGAACGGGTTGCGCACGATTACTGAAACTTCTTTTTTTGCTGCTTTATCTAAAAAACGGGTGCCGCGGAAATTGACAGTGTCGGAGGTATTATGAATGAGGGCAATTGCAACGCAGCCAGTTAATATAGGTAATGTGGCTTTCAATCCTGACTCCACAATAATTAATTGAAACAAACTCCGTAATATTATTATCTGGAGCTCCTTGCAGATCTTAAAAGATGATACTGGCGAAGATAAAAAAAGTCTTTTTTTGTAAGTCCTTAAAAGGATTGTGTTCTAATTGTTACATCAGACAAAATTTCTTTATTTGTCCACTATTATCATAGAACCGTGTTTATGAACCAACCTGATGTATCTGCAGGCAGGGCTCTTTGGTTGCTGGATTGCAATGGGTTTCTGAGGTGAGGGCGGCAGGGGCGGGGGAGAAAGCTGACTGCGCAGAAACGCGTTACCTTTTGTGCCATGCTAAAGCCTTTGTAATATGAAGTTATCCTTGCAGGCTTTTCGTAAAAAAAACCGGGCATAACATTATGCCCGGTTTTCGCTCCTGCCATTAAATTACCAGGTGTAGCTGACACCGGCATTCAGCTGCCATGGAGACTCGTAGTGATCCTGACCTTTGGCATAGTTCGCCCCGGCCCATCCGCTCAGGTTTTTGCTGAGTTTTACATCCGCGCCCAGGCCAACGATGCCGCGTGAACCGTCGGTGCTGTCGTTGATTTTTTCGCCGTTGATGTCCATGGTGTTGCTGTTATCGGTTTCACCCGCAACGGCCAGATGCACATACGGACGGACCTCGGTGCCATTGTTCAGCGCCATCGCCGTACCGACATTCACACCGCCTTCCAGACCCAGTGAGGTGCTGCCGTCATCTTTCGTGTGCAGGCCATTTTTCAGCTTGTAGTCGACGCTGTTATAGCGGGCATAAGAAATCTGGGCATAAGGTTCGATATACCAGGCATTAAACTGCTTGTGGTAGCCCGTTTTGAAAGCTCCGCCGAAGCCATTGTTGTTATAGTCTCCGGTGGTATGACCGCCGTCCAGAGACGTCACGCTGATGTCGTTTTTCAGGTGCGTGCCCTTGATGCTGGCATCAAAGAACAGACCGTTGTTCAGGCGCAGTGAGGTATACAGTGAGGCGCCGTAGCTGTCGACATCTGTACCTGCACTGCCGCCGTCATGCATGTTCACATCCGAATACCCGCGGGCGGCGGCAAAACCGAACAGCAGGTTGCCCGGCGCGATATCGACACGCTTGTCAGCACCTAACATAAAGCCGTTGTTGGTCTGATCGTAGGCAGAACTGGTCTGCTCGACCTGCTGACGGTGGTAGCCGCCGTAGTAGCTGCCCCAGGCGTTCACCGTGCCGTCGCTGCTGCCGGTGAGGCGCTCGTTATCCAGACGGCGGTTCAGCACATCCTGTTCGTCGCTCCAGATGCTCATCGCTGCCGCACGGGTATTCACCACAGCCTGCGCGGCGGTTGAGAGCGTGCGTGAATCCGGGTTCGGGTTCGGGTCTGGCGTCGGTTCTGGCGTAATGTTATCGAGGATCACGCTGGTTGACCCGTCTGCGTTAGCCACGCTGCGTGATTCGTAACGGTAAACCCCGACATCGCTCTGCATGGAGTTGAAGGTTGCACCGGAACCGTCCGTCACCTGCACAATGGTGTTGCCGGTCATATCGCCCGCCGCACCGCTGGAGCTGGAGGTAACGCCGGCATTAAAGCTGCCGGTGGCCTTGTCGGCCGTGAGCACGAAGGCTGAACCGGTTTCCGCGTTATACGTGGAGTAAATGGTGGACGCCGTCGGGCTGGCCGCCGCCAGCAGCGTGGTCGGTGCGGTGTCGGAAAGACTTGCGGTGTGGATATTCCCGCCGTCCATCACGATGGTGCTGCCACCGGTCAGGCTGATGGCATCGACATCCGTGGCCGCGTTGTTGATCCAGGTTGAGCCGTTGCTGATATTCAGCGCCAGCGCGCCGGTACCGGTTTTCCCGGCGCTGCCGGTCCAGGCTGAGCTGTCGATATTCACCGACTGGTCAGCACCTGAAGAGGTGGTGATGGCGCCGGAAAGGGTAGAGCCGCTGAAACCGACCGTATCCACTGCGCTGGTACCGGAGATCTGCAGCAGATTGGTTTTGCCGGTCACCGTGGAATCTTTCACGTTGACGGTGCTGCCAGTGGTATCCCCTTTAAGGATAATGGCATTATCACCTTCGATGGTTGACCCGGCGCTCGAATTTAACGTGAAACCGCCGCCCATTGAAATACCATTGCCGGTCGACGAACGAACGGTGGAGCCATCAATACTGATAATATTATTTTCATTACCAGAATCCTCAGTGGCGATCCCATTTTTAGCCCCGAATACAGTGGTGCCATTAGACAGCGTTACATTGGTATTTTTACTAGCGGTTGTTGTATAATAAACGCCAGTATCATCGCCATTTATAGTTGTGTTAGAAATGTTATAAGCGCTTCCGTTATTTTGTGTTAATCTTAAGCCATACTGAGCTGAAATAGTGGAGTCCGTGATATCCATTATACCGGAATAACCACCATTGGACGAGATGCCGCGATCGTCCGATTTAATCGTGCTGTTAGTGATATGGACAACGCTATTCCCTTCGCTCATAAACACGGCCGCGTCGCCAGAACCGCCACCATTAGCCTCAATCAAGGAATTAGAGATATCAATATTACTGCCACTTTTCCCCGTGGCTTCCCAGACGTAGATTCCGTTTTTCCCACCCTTGACTGTCGAGTTTTCAACCTTCAGATTTGCGTTAGCCTGACCATTAACATTATTACGGACAAATAAGCCGGTTTCCACGCCTTCAACATACGCGTTATCCGTGATGTTAACCTTAGCCCCTGTGGAGTTGGCAACATCTATACCAATTTTCCCACCAGAAATAGTGGTCCCTGCGCCGCTGACATTCAGTGTTGCGCTTTTTGTAGGATCTGTAACATTAATAGTTACACCAGCTTTATCGGGTGCATTACTTATTTTGCTGCCGCCATTAATATTAACAATATCGTCAGGGGTATCTACTAACACTCCGTCGGTGATGGTTTGTCCGGTAATATCCGTTGTACTACCTACGGCCTGTGTCGAAAAAAGACCTGTCGAATAGAGAACGCCCAGTACAAAAATATTAACTGGATTAGGTTTAAGTTTAAAACAATTAGACTGTTTCATTGCGTCTGCCATATTGCACCATAGAGTGTGGTTTGCCATAAAAATGAATCGATATATTGCGGCGAGCAATTTTAATTGCGGCCGACTAGAAAGTTCAGAAATTTTACTTTCACTTAAGAAGAAAAACTCCGAAAATATAGTCCTCTTTAGTACTTTTATCCCCAGGCATCAGGCGGGTGTTGCAATCGACTGATAGGATAGAGTTTTTTTGAGGCGTTATTACCCTGGCTTTTGCCTGATAACAGGTTTGCACTCTAATACGAAAATGATGTTAATTTTTCTTTAATAAAACGAAAATAAAAAGAAAAATGCCGTTCAGAATAAACTGAACGGCATCTGTTATTACGGAGCGCATAACAGGTTGTATTATTAACCTGGACAGGTGCGATAGAGCTGATTCGACACCGAACGCGCTAAACGCCGGGCGATCTCATTAAGCGATTGAACACACAGTGCAAAGCGTACATCAGCAGAAAAAATGTCTGCTTTGAACGAAAAGTTGACGTGTAAGCTGGCGTCCTGTCCTCACCGGCCATCCCGCTTTAGCGTGTTACAGAGCTGAGACGAGGTTTCTGATCTTTTCTGCCTTTTCAAAATGATCGAGTTTCATTTCCATAATCCACCAGTGCGCAACTTCCATAAGCAGTTCTGGATCGTCATTTTTATTAGCAAAAAAAGCATAAAACGAAAGCCCAACGTGGCTTCCCTTGGAGGCAATTTTTGAATCACAGATCCTGATGATTTTCGCCTTCATTTCCTGGCGCACGTCATCTCCTTATTTATGTTCTGAATATGAAACAATGACATCGTTACTCTCAACCAGCAGCGGAACCCTGCAGACAGCTAAAAAAGCCGTAAGCAGTTATCTGCTTACGGCGCCGGGATCGGAGATGATTTTTCTGACAATCAGGCCGCTTTCACGGCCCTGATTTTTTTCATGTCAGCCGCATCGGATTCTGTTTTATCCGTTGCAGCTGGAGCATTGAGATCGGGAAGCTTGCTGGTACGCAGAATATGCTGCACCGTCTCTTTCTGCTCGGCGAGATACAGGCCAAGATTTTCAGCCTGCGTTTCATCCATCTGCATTCCGCTTTGCAACAGCCAGTCGGTGAACGCGTCTGCCATATCGAGCAGCTTGTCGTGAGCGTCAGCCTCTTTCTTACTGGCAAATGTCATTTTCTCTTCACCTTTTCTTACGACAACAAATTTTGTTTCAACAGCCATCGTGCACCTCGCTATACTGTATTTATATACAGTATAGCAGCTACCGATCGACGTTGCAGCAAAATATGCATCACTGGCAAAGCTGCTGCGATTCCGGGCGCCCCATACTCCGCCGCCACGCCCCGGGCGCCTGACCATACTGACGCTTAAAGCTGCGGTTGAAGGACTGCTGGGAGTCGAAGCCCAGCGCGATCGCCACGTTCAGAATCGGTTCATCGCTGCGGGTTAAGCGCTCAACCGATTTTTGCAGCTTTTGCGCGCGGATATACCCGGCCAGGGGATAGCCCGTATGCTCTTTGAACAGGCGCTGGAGGTGCCATTTTGAGTAGCCGGATCGCCTGGCAACGGACTCAATGTCCAGACGGCTATCCAGGTTGTTGTCGATCCAGTCGAGTAAATCATGCATAAATGCGCCAGTGTTCATCGGGTTACCCCCACGCGGTCTGTCAAAAGGTATCTTTATCTGTTGCATTAAAAGGTGGCGCGTTTTTGTATTAATTGCAAGTTTTATTGTTGCATTTAAATCCCTGACCGTAACGGGTCTTTTCACATCCGCTCAAATAGCACATAAAGTGCAACAATTATTCTTGCACTTAGTTAAGCGCCTTCCTACAATCGCCGCGATAGTGTATTCGCAACTGTTACAGTTTTGTGGCGATGAACGACACAAATGGCCTTAAGACAGCCACCGGACAAAGGAAGTGGCGCAGTGCCTCCTGCTGCGTCTTGCCCGGCGGCGACAATTACCGGAATAAAAATAATGAGCCTGCAAAAAACCTGGGGTAACTTTCATCTGAACGCGCTGGGGGTCATGTTGCTCTCCGTGCTGCTCGTCGGATGCGACAACAGCGTCGCGCAAAACGCCGCGCCGCCTGCGCCCGCCGTCAGCGCTGCTGACGTGGTGGTGAAATCCATTAGCCAGTGGGATAGCTTTAACGGCCGGATTGAGGCGGTGGAGAGCGTTCAGCTCCGTCCGCGCGTGTCCGGCTACATTGATAAAGTGAATTACACCGACGGTCAGGAAGTGAAGAAGGGCGAGGTGCTGTTCACGATTGATGACCGAACCTATCGCGCGGCGCTGGAACAGGCGCAGGCGAACCTGGCGAGAGCTAAAACGCAGGCCAGCCTGGCGCAGAGTGAGGCTAACCGTACCGATAAGCTGGTCAATACCAACGTTGTCTCCCGTGAAGAGTGGGAGCAGCGTCGTTCGGCCGCCACTCAGGCGCAGGCCGATATTCGCGCCGCGCAGGCGGCAGTTGACGCCGCGCAGCTCAACCTGGACTTCACCAAAGTCACCGCGCCTATCGACGGTCGCGCCAGCCGGGCGCTGATCACCAGCGGCAATCTGGTGACTGCGGGCGACACCGCCAGCGTTCTCACCACGCTGGTCTCGCAGAAGACGGTTTATGTCTACTTTGACGTGGACGAGTCGACCTACCTTCACTACCAGAATCTGGCCCGCAGCGGGCAGGGGGCGTCCAGCAATCACACGGCGCTTCCGGTTGAGATTGGCCTGACGGGCGAGGAGGGCTATCCCCATCAGGGCAAAGTGGACTTCCTTGATAATCAGCTGACGCCGAGTACCGGCACCATCCGCATGCGCGCGCTGCTGGATAACGCCCAGCGTCAGTTCACGCCGGGACTTTTTGCCCGCGTCCGCCTGCCGGGCAGCGCGGAGTTCAAAGCCACGCTTATCGACGACAAAGCGGTGCTGACCGATCAGGATCGTAAATACGTGTATATCGTCGATAAAGAGGGGAAAGCGCAGCGCCGTGACATTACGCCGGGCCGTCTGGCAGACGGTTTACGCATCGTGCGGCAGGGGCTGAACCCTGGCGATAAAGTCATCGTCGAGGGTTTACAAAAAGTGTTTATGCCGGGGATGCCGGTTAACGCGAAAACCGTTGCCATGACCGCCACCAGCGCCCTCAACTGATCCCTTGACCTGAGAATCCATCCATGGACTTTTCCCGCTTTTTCATCGACAGGCCGATCTTTGCCGCGGTGCTGTCGATTCTGATTTTTATCACAGGGTTAATCGCCATTCCGCTCCTGCCGGTGAGCGAATATCCTGACGTCGTGCCGCCAAGCGTGCAGGTGCGCGCGGAGTACCCGGGCGCCAACCCGAAAGTGATTGCCGAGACGGTGGCAACGCCGCTGGAAGAGGCGATCAACGGCGTTGAGAACATGATGTACATGAAGTCCGTCGCGGGCTCCGACGGCGTGCTGGTCACCACTGTCACCTTCCGTCCGGGTACCGACCCGGATCAGGCGCAGGTGCAGGTGCAAAACCGCGTCGCGCAGGCCGAAGCGCGTCTGCCGGAAGACGTGCGGCGCCTGGGCATTACCACCCAGAAACAGTCCCCGACGCTGACGCTGGTGGTGCATCTGTTTTCGCCCAACGGTAAGTACGACTCCCTGTATATGCGTAACTACGCCACGCTGAAGGTGAAGGACGAGCTGGCGCGCCTGCCGGGCGTCGGCCAGATCCAGATTTTCGGCTCGGGTGAGTACGCGATGCGCGTCTGGCTGGATCCCAACAAGGTGGCGGCCCGCGGGCTGACCGCGTCGGACGTGGTGACGGCGATGCAGGAGCAGAACGTGCAGGTATCCGCCGGGCAGCTTGGCGCCGAGCCGCTGCCGAAAGAGAGCGATTTCCTGATCTCCATTAACGCCCAGGGCCGTCTGCATACTGAAGAAGAGTTCGGCAATATTGTCCTGAAAACGACGCAGGACGGTACGGTGGTCCGCCTGCGCGACGTGGCGCGTATCGAAATGGGGTCCGGCAGCTATGCGCTGCGTTCCCAGCTGAACAACAAAGACGCGGTCGGGATTGGTATCTTCCAGTCGCCTGGGGCGAACGCCATTGATTTGTCTAACGCGGTGCGCGCGAAAATGGACGAACTGTCCACGCGCTTCCCGGCTGACATGAAGTGGGCGGCACCTTACGATCCGACCGTATTCGTGCGCGACTCCATCCGTGCGGTGGTGCAAACGCTGCTGGAAGCGGTGGTGCTGGTAGTGCTGGTGGTGATCCTGTTCCTGCAAACCTGGCGCGCGTCGATCATTCCGCTGATCGCGGTGCCGGTTTCGGTGGTGGGTACCTTCAGCATTCTCTACCTGCTCGGCTTCTCGCTGAATACCCTGAGCTTGTTCGGGCTGGTGCTGGCCATCGGCATCGTGGTGGACGACGCCATCGTGGTGGTGGAAAACGTCGAGCGAAACATAGAAGAGGGGCTTGCTCCGCTTGCGGCGGCGCATCAGGCGATGCGCGAAGTGTCCGGGCCGATTATCGCGATTGCGCTGGTGCTGTGCGCGGTGTTTGTGCCGATGGCGTTTCTCTCGGGCGTTACCGGTCAGTTCTACAAGCAGTTTGCGGTGACGATCGCGATTTCCACGGTCATCTCCGCCATTAACTCGCTGACGCTCTCTCCGGCGCTGGCGGCACTGCTGTTAAAACCGCACGGCGCGCCGAAAGATTTCCCGACCCGGCTTATCGATCGTCTGTTCGGCTGGATTTTCCGTCCGTTTAACCGCTTTTTCCACCGCAGCTCGAACGGCTATCAGGGGCTGGTGGGCAAAACGCTGGGACGACGCGGCTCGGTATTTGTGGTGTATCTGCTGCTGCTCTGTGCCGCTGGCGTGATGTTTAAAGCGGTGCCCGGCGGGTTTATTCCGACGCAGGATAAGCTGTACCTGATTGGCGGCGTGAAGATGCCGGAAGGTTCGTCGCTGGCGCGCACCGACGCGGTGATCCGCAAAATGAGCGAAATCGGGATGAATACCGAAGGCGTGGACTACGCGGTGGCGTTCCCGGGGCTGAACGCGCTGCAGTTCACCAATACGCCGAATACCGGGACGGTCTTCTTTGGCCTGAAGCCGTTCGACCAGCGCAAACATACTGCGGCGGAAATAAACGCGGAGATTAACGCGAAAATCGCGCAAATTCAGGAAGGCTTTGGCTTCTCCATTCTGCCGCCGCCGATTTTAGGGCTGGGTCAGGGGTCGGGCTATTCTCTGTACATCCAGGATCGCGGCGGTCTGGGGTATGGCGCGCTGCAAAACGCGGTGAACACCATGTCCGGCGCGATTATGCAGACCCCGGGAATGCACTTCCCGATCTCAACCTACCAGGCTAACGTTCCGCAGCTGGACGTGCAGGTCGACCGTGACAAGGCGAAAGCGCAGGGCGTGTCGCTGACCGATCTTTTCGGTACGCTGCAAACCTATCTTGGCTCGTCGTACGTGAATGACTTCAACCAGTTCGGCCGTACCTGGCGCGTGATGGCGCAGGCCGACGGGCAGTTCCGCGACAGCGTTGAAGATATTGCGAATTTGCGCACCCGTAATAGTCAGGGCGAAATGGTGCCGATTGGCAGTATGGTGAAAATCACGACCACCTACGGCCCGGATCCGGTGATCCGCTACAATGGCTACCCGGCGGCGGATCTGATTGGCGATGCCGACCCGCGCGTGCTCTCGTCTTCACAGGCGATGACGCAGCTGGATGCCATGTCTAAGCAGATCCTGCCAAACGGGATGAACATTGAATGGACGGACCTGAGCTTCCAGCAGGCGACGCAGGGCAACACGGCGCTGATCGTCTTCCCGGTCGCGGTGCTGCTGGCGTTCCTGGTCCTGGCGGCGCTGTATGAAAGCTGGACGCTGCCGCTGGCGGTGATCCTCATCGTGCCGATGACCATGCTCTCCGCGCTGTTTGGCGTCTGGCTGACCGGTGGCGATAACAACGTCTTCGTGCAGGTGGGGCTGGTGGTGCTGATGGGGCTGGCGTGTAAAAACGCGATTCTTATCGTGGAGTTTGCCCGCGAGCTGGAAATTCAGGGTAAAGGCATTATGGAAGCCGCGCTGGAGGCGTGCCGCCTGCGTTTACGTCCGATTGTGATGACCTCCATCGCCTTTATTGCCGGGACCATTCCGCTGATCCTCGGCCACGGCGCGGGCGCAGAAGTGCGCGGCGTCACCGGGATCACGGTCTTCTCCGGGATGCTGGGCGTGACGCTGTTTGGTCTGTTCCTGACGCCGGTGTTTTACGTGACGCTGCGTAAGTTCGTGACGCGCGGGAAAAAAGAGGAAAGGGACGTTCTGCCCGCATAGGGACGCTGCAGATAATAAAAAACCGCCTTCATTGTGAAGGCGGTTTTTTTACATCTGAATGCAGGCCGGGTTAGCGCAGCGCCACCCGGCAAGATCGTTAAGACGTTTTTTGATACTGGGCAATAAGGTCCGGGAGGGGATCCCATCCGCTGCTATCGGCGTTTTTAACCGCTTCCAGGGCGCTTGCCACGGTATGGCGGGCCAGTACCGCTAACGAAGCCTCCTCGGCTTCTTCGGATATCGATTTGAAGTACCAGCAGGCGTTAGCGCTGACCACGCAGCGGGCCGGCACGTCAGGGCGCGAGGCCCACAGCTTTTTATCTTCGATGACCGAAAGGTAGATGTCGCGCAGGGTGATCTCTTCCGGCGGGCGACCAAGATGAATTGAGCCGTTACGGCCAAGCGTTGAGACGATAATGCCGTCACGCGTCAGCGGAACCATCAATTTGCGGATGAAGCTCGGGTTCGCTTCCAGGCCGTAGGCCAGAATCGCACTCGTGGAACGTTCACCCAATTGCTCCGCCATCGCTACGCTGAGAACCATCTGCAAAGCTGTCGGGAAGCGGTAATCTAACATTTCTCTGTCCTGGGTTGCGGTGAATCTTGTTCTTTTTGGCACCGCAGAGGTGAATAAGCAATAAACAACAATATAACAAATACGGTAATTATTTTGAAGCAATCTGCGGCATTTGCGATCGAACTCCCTGTTCTGATTTAGCAAAACGTGCGGTTCGGGAAGTCAACCGTCACCATCAGGCCACCTTCAGCGGAAGTACTCAGGTTTACGCTGCTGTTGTGTTGCTGCGCCACCGCTTTGACGATGGCAAGCCCCAGCCCGCTCCCGCTTTGCACCTGATTGGGATCGCGGAAAAACCGGTCGAACACGCGCTCGCGCAGTTCAACCGGAATACCGGGCCCTGCATCTGAAACGCGAAGCCGCGCGAAGCCATCTGCTATGCAGACATCGACCTGAATTCGCCCGCCCTCGGGACTGTACTTCACGGCGTTCTCAATGAGGTTATCAATAAGCGATACCAGGCGTTCCCTGACGCCGGGGATCCAGATGTCATCCTCGGCGAAGAATTCCAGCTCAATCCTGCGCGCAGACGCCAGCGGTTCCAGCTCGGCCATTCGCTCCTGGATGAGCGTCGTCAGCGGCACGGTCTCCATTTCCGTATCAATGCGCGCTTCGCTGTGCATCATCAGCAGCAGCTGGTTGACGAGACGCGCTGCCCGGCTGTTGCTGCGAATCACCCCCGCAAGCAGTTCCTGCTGGCTCTCGCTAATGACCCAGGACTGCAGCGCTTCCACGTTGATGCGCATCGCCGCGAGGGGCGTACGCAGCTCGTGCGCGGCATCCGCAATGAAAACACGTTCCCTTTCCGCGCTTTCACGCACCCTGGCAAGGAAGTCATTGATCGCATCCACCATCTGGCGAAGCTCCCTGTGTCCGGGAACGGCTTTTAAAGGGGAGAGATCGTCAGGCGTGCGTAGCGTAATTTCATTGACCACCTTGTTCCAGGGGCGCATCGCAATGCGGATTGACAGCCACGCGGGAAACAGAAGAAAAGGGAAGCAGACCAGCAGCGGCATGATGTAGTAGCCGCGCGAGTTCAGGTAGATAAAGAAGTTCCAGCCGCCGGCCGGGGTGAAAAGGGTAACCTCCACGTCGGAATGAGCGGATTTAAGGGTTCGGCTGGTCCAGGTACGACCATCGCTCTGAACACGCTGCATTTCCCCAAACCGGGTGTTGGTTACCCCCGTTGGAGCATCAGGCGATGAAAAAATAATCGCGTTATTTTTGCGCACGATGAAGTTGATTGACAGCGCGGGATCTTCGCCGCCGCCATAGCCCTCACGGAGCGCCTTGCTAAAGGCTTCCAGCACCGCGGTGCGATCCTGCGGGTGTTCGTCCATCCGCTCGACCAGGGTAAAAAGGGTGTCGTAGGTATGACTGCCCGTAAGGATGGGAGGGCTGCGCAGGTCCTCCCACAGAATAAAGGTTAAAAATAGACACCACAGCAGGGTAAGCAGCAGCAGCTGGGCGATAATAATTCGCCGTACCAGCGTTGGGCGTCTCAGGTGGTACCAGACGTTTTGCATTACCCTGTCACCTTCTGGACTGAAACGGTATCAATGACATACCCGACGCCCCGCACCGTTCGCACATAGCCATCGCCGATTTTTCGCCGCAAATTTCCCATATGCACGTCGAGCGCATTGCTGAGGTTCTCTTTGTTGCCGAATATCCGTTCTTCCAGAAACCGTCGCGTAATCACGCGGTCAGCGCGCAGCATCAGCGTTTCCAGCAGCGCATATTCACTCGCCGTCAGGTCTACGTGGCGCGCGCTCACCGTCACGCGGCGCGTCGGAACATGAAGCGATAAGCCTCGGATTTCTATCGCCTCATTTTCGAAACCGTAGCTGCGCCGCGCCAGGGCTCTCACCCGCGCCAGCAGCTCGGCGAGAATAAATGGCTTGACGAGATAGTCGTCCGCACCGGCATCCAGCCCGCACAGCCGGTCCTGCAGCGTACCTCGCGCCGTCAGAATGATGACCGGGATCCCCTTGAGCTGCTGACGCAAACGCGCCATCAGGCTCATGCCGTCGCCGTCGGGCAGCCCCAGGTCGAGCAAAATAAGTTCCGGCACGCAGACGTCCAGCTGATGCAGCGCATCCTCTTTGCGGCGAACCCATATGACGTCAAACCCTTGATCGGAGAGGGCGATACGTACGCCGTTGCCGAGATCCAGGTCGTCTTCGATTAGTAGAATTTTCACACTGGTAACTGTATCAACCGTGAATGAAGAACTTCTTAAGAAAAAAACGGTATCAGGAAACCTGCCCGGTTTACAGCGTCGGCTCGCGCTTCAGTGTTTCTTCATGTTCGGCTCATAAGAACCTTAGGGTCGGTATTCAAAATGGGCGTTCTGGCGGTTAACCGCATGCATCGTCATCATTTGAATCCAGAAGGGCTTCTTTAATGAGAAACATCGAACTGCGTCATACATTCCCCCATTTACTTCCGGGCCGCAGCCTGAAAAACATCGTGCCGGGCGTCGTTCTGGCGTTACTGGCTACGCCCGTACTGGCGGCAGAACAGAGCCAGGGTAACGTCTTAACCCTGGGGGGCGGCGTGGACGTCGCGCCGCGCTACTCGGGTTCAGATAAAACCCGCGTTTCCGCAGCTCAGGTGGTGGAGTACGCCATGGCAAACGGCTTCTTTATCGGCACCACGCGAGGGATCGGTTACGGCAACAACTTTGGCAACCTGGATTACAGCGCCGCGCTGAGCTATCGAGTTGGGCGTAAAGATAAAGACGTGAGCAGCGATTCCATCAGCTCCGGCAGCGACGAGCTGCGGGGAATGGGCGAGATAAAAGGCTCGGCAATCGTTGTGCCCGGGCTTGAGTACAGGGTGACCGACTGGCTTCACCTGCAGCTGCAGGCAGAGGTTCCGGTTTCTGAGAGGGACAACGGTGAAGCGGTGCATTTCGGCATTTCCAGCCCGTTCTATACCTCACCAAAAAATGAGGTGACGCTGGCGCTGACCGGCAGCTGGGGATCCGACAAGTACATGCAGACCTACTACGGGGTCAGCGCCGCTCAGTCGAGCGCATCGGGCTTTGCCCGACATGACGCCGGGGCGGGAATTTATGGCTACTCGATGAATCTTGACTGGACCCACAGGCTCACCTCGCGCTGGAGCGTCCTTGCCTCAGCGGGCGTTACGCAGCTGACGGGGGATGCGAGTGATAGTCCCATTGTGCAACGCAAAACATCGCCCACGGGGAGTTTGAAGGTGACGTACAGTTTTTGATTGTGGGCTGCGGTGGCTTAACGTTTTGAGCAGGCACTTGCGGTAATTAAAGCCGCTCCGGTTGAGATGGCGGGGCGGTTCCCTTTGCAGAAAGTTACAGCACTGCAGACGTGGTTGACGGATTTATCTAAAGCTCCATTGTGCCGTAATGACAAACACGGAAGGTATGATAATACCCACATCCATTCCAAAATAAGACGTAAAATTATACTGGAACCCATGATATATATAGGGCGAAAATCCTATCCCCGTTGCTTTTTTAAAATCATGGTATGAACCATGGTCACCACAATCATCGAAAGTATCAAAGAAAAATTCACCTACATATCCATAGATTCCTTTAAAAACCCAACCGTTATCCCATCCAGCCCAGTCTCTTCTTACGCCGGCAGCCAGGCATCTGTCATTAAAGCTGTTTTTCATTGTCCCTAGCACAAGACTGTATTTCGACGTATCCGAGAATTTCCTCTCCACGGATATGAACTTATTTTCAAAGTTCTCCGTGTATTGTCCTCGATTATGGGTCAGATGATAAACGTATGAGCCGGTGTTTATTGAATACAGATTTATTTCATCTGCAGAGCAATGCAACGTAAAAAGATAAAAACTTCCGCACCACAGCCATGTGGGGCATCTTTTCCGATCTGTCTGCTTATGTGGAATATTATCCATATTCGCTCACTTTGGCTAACGTACTGAAATTATAAGGACTGTTTTCGGTCTTCAGCTGGATAAATTTTAGCATACATACCAAAACTCGAGATATTCACGTCACGGATTGGGGGCTGAAATTACGATAGGACATGTTCTGAGAACCCTTACCCCACGCGCTTACAGGAGCGAAAATCAGCCTTTTGCCGCCGCTAAAATCATAGCCTCTGAGGTATAATCGCTGTTCAGAAAACGGCAAAGAGGATGTGACAAGATGCTGACTTATATCACTATAGGTACAAAGGATCTTCAGCGCGCCGCGGCGTTTTATGACGCGATTTTTAACGTGCTTGGCTATTCACGTTTGCCTGCCTGGACCGAGGACTGGGCAATGTGGGGAGATGAAAATAATCCAGATGAGGGGTTTAGCTTCTGTATTTGTCCTCCGTTTGACCGACAACCCGCAACGGCGGGAAACGGGACAATGTTCGCATTCCGTGCAGCTAATGCGGAGCTAGTCAGACGTTTCCATGCCGCAGGCCTTCTTGCGGGAGGGAGGAGTGAAGGCATGCCAGGGACACGAACCGCATACGGCCCCGATTTTTATGTTGCCTATCTACGCGATCCTGACGGGCATAAGCTGGCATGCGTTTTTCAGCATTATTCTCCTGAAGCCGATACGTTCCCGGACGAAGAATAGTCACAAGCGGTCGTTTTTGAACTATGTTTAACACCAGTCAGAATAATAAATAGTTCAACTGTTATTAGATTCTGAACAGTGGCGCCTTAATCCGGAGCATTTGAAAACCAGAACCTCACTGAGAAGTGTGCCAGCATGATGTGGCTAATATCCCTATCCGGAGAACAATGTGTTCGGAGAACAATTGTTAAACTACATGCCAGGTTTACAAACTTTGTTAGCCTACGATAAAAGCTGGCTAAAACATGATGTTAAAGCTGGCTTATCCGTTGCGGCTGTCGCGCTACCCGTGGCTATTGCTTATGCTGAATTGGCAGGTGTTGGGGCAATAGTGGGGCTCTATTCCTGCGTTTTACCGATGATAGCGTATGCACTCTTTGGTTCTTCACGTCAGCTTATTGTGGGGCCTGATGCCACGACCTGCGCGGTGATTGCGGCCGTCGTGTTTCCTCTTTCTGCAGGTAATTCCGAACTGCACTGGCAGCTGACCATCATCATGACGTTGATGATGGGCGGATGGTGCCTGCTTGCCAGTAAATTTCGTCTGGGCGCACTTGCCGATTTACTTTCTCATCCCATCCTCACGGGTTTGCTTAATGGCGTTGCCGTGACGATTATTGTCGGGCAATTAGGCAAGGTGTTGGGGATAAAACTCGACGAAGCGCAGGTTATTGAGAAAATAATGGCCTTGCCAGGCCGTCTTTCAGACAGCCATTTATTAACCGTTGGCATATCGCTTTTAACGTTAATTATTTTAATGGCGATCAAAACGTATCGCAGCCACTGGCCAGCACCGTTGATTGCCATTGTGATGACAACGCTACTGGTATGGGCGACATCTGCACAACAGTACGGTATTGCCACTATTGGGGGGGAAGGCTTCCAGCCTGGTTTACCCGTCGTTAACTGGGGCGCGTTCCAGCCCGGTCCGATGCGTGATTTAGTGATCCCGGCGCTGAACCTGGCGTTGGTCAGTTTTGTCAGCCTGATGCTGACCGCCCGCAGTTTCGCCGCGAAAAATGGCTATGAAATTAATGCTGATGCAGAGTTCAGAGCGCTGGGTATTGCGAACATTATGTCTGGGTTATCTCAGGGGTTTGCTATCAGTGGTGCCGATTCCCGCACCGCGGTTAATGATTCAGTGGGTGGGAAAAGCCAGCTGGTTTCCATCGTCGCAGCCTTACTCATCGGTATCGTGGTGGTGTTTTTCACTCAGCCATTACAATTTATTCCGGTATCTGCATTAGGTATTGTTCTGATGTACGCATCCTGGTCATTAATTGATCTGCGCGGGTTATGGAATCTGAGGCGAAGAAATAAACAGGCATTTCGCCTGGCCTTCTTCACGTTTGGCTGTGTGTTAATTATCGGCGTTATCCAGGGGATCGGCCTTGCGGTATTGCTTGGCCTGTTACAGTTCCTGCGTACGGTGTTTCGTCCCTCCGAGCATTTACTGGGAACTGACGAAAATGGAATGATTCACTCATTAGGGAATACAACCGATATTAAAATGGTTCCGGGCGTGCTGATGTATCGATTTAACTCCCCGTTGACCTATTTTAACGTGGCTTATTTTAAACGCCGGGTATTGAACCTGGTTGATGGTGCAGCAGTACAGCCTAAATGGGTGGTCATTGATGCCGTTGCTTGCTTCACCTATTCAGATATCAGCGTTCTGGCAACCATAAATGAGTTAAAGCGCGATCTGAAAGGTCGAGAGATTACGTTAATCCTTGCGGGCAGAAAAACGGAATTAACGCGCTGGTTTAAAGATAGCCGGCCAACGATGAATGATGATGACATGATTCTGGCGCCAGACCTCTATCTGGCACTTCGGTTCATTCAAAGCAAGGAGAGTGCGAGTGAATCAGGTGGCGAGGTATAAGCTAAAGGCTTGCCCGCCACCCGCGAGCAAGCCACACCCTTAGCGATACAGCGTCTTTTCCGTAACCGGAATAAGCAGCCCGGATCGCCAGTCCGCGAGCGTCAGCTGCGCAAGCCTGCCCAGCGCGGTATAAAACGGATGCCCGGCGTTGTCGACAAACACCGACAGGAAGCGGGTGCTCCACGGCAGCAGGTGCCACGCCAGAAGCTGATTGCACTCCGGCTCGCGGCCGTTCTCGGCCAGCCACGCCGCCAGCAGCAGCAACGTACCGAAATGATCTTCCGGCTCATTCTGCTGCATCTCAAACGCGATATTGTTCTCCCGCATCCATTGGCGCAGCGCGAGGGTCGAGTCGCCAAACAATACGGATTCACGGTCCAGCCAGACGGAACCCCACGGCGGAGCGGGTAGGGCATACGGACCAATAAACAGCCGTTGCCAGGCGTCCGCCAGCGGCTCATCGGAAGATGAAGCAAACGTATCGGCAACGGGCTGCAGCGTTTCCGAAGGCAGGGGCCAGTCCTGAACCCATTCGCCAGCGGTGAGCGCTTTCACCAGCGGCGCGGCCTGCTCGCTGTCGGGAGCGAAATAAAACAGCGCGCCCAGCACCCGGGCGCTGAACGCGAACGATTCATGATGTGAGACGTCTTTCATTAAACTTTCCTTGCTCGCGCGGATGACGCCCGCGCGACTGTGTTAACCGATAATAGTGACCACAGAATAAACCAGGGTCTCGCGTTTCACCCTCTACACCTTCTCAATCTGCACCAGATTGGTGTGCTGCGGGTTGCCTTTTGCCAGCGGAGAAGGTCGATGGGTCGTCAGCGTATTGATGCATGAGCCGTGATCGATACGATCGCCATTCATATTGGCATCATGCCACGCTCCCTGGCCCATGGCGCTCACGCCGGGCATGATGCGTGGCGTGACTTTCGCTTCAATTCGCACCTCGCCGCGATCGTTAAATACGCGCACCGTATCGCCGTTCTTGATGCCGCGTTTTGCAGCATCGACAGGATTAAGCCACACCTCCTGGCGACAGGCCGCTTTCAGCACGTCGACGTTACCGTAGCTCGAGTGGGTACGGGCCTTGAAGTGGAAGCCGAACAGCTGCAGCGGGAACTGCGAGCGCTCGGGCGCATCCCAGCCGTCAAAGGTCGACGCGTAGACGGGCAGAGGGCTGATGGTCTCATCTTTTGCCAGCTCCCAGGTAGCCGCAATCTCCGCCAGCTTGCTGGAGTAAATTTCAATCTTGCCCGAGGGCGTTTTCAGCGGATTGGCTTCCGGGTTCTCGCGGAATTTTTTATAGGCCACAAAGTGTCCGTTCGGATCTTTACGCTTATAAATGCCCATTTTTTTCAGCTCGTCATAGGACGGCAGTTTAGGATCTTTTTCCAGCATTTTGGCATACAGATACTGCAGCCACTGTTCCTGCGTGCGTCCTTCGGTGAATTTCTGATGGATATCCGGCCCGAGGCGTTTCGCCACTTCGCTCATCATCCAGTAGATCGGCTTACGCTCGAACTTCGGCGCGGTCACGGGCTGGAGGAAAATCAGGTAGCCCATGTTGCCGGCATAATCGTTAGGAATAATGTCTTCCTGCTCGACGGTCATCAGGTCCGGCAAAATAATATCGGCGTACTTCGCTGACGAGGTCATGAAGTTGTCGATGACGACAATCATTTCGCATTTACTTTCGTCCTGCAGGATATCGTGGGTTTTATTGATATCGGAGTGCTGGTTGATGATGGTGTTGCCCGCATAGTTCCAGATGAACTTAATCGGCACGTCCAGCTTATCCTTACCGCGCACGCCGTCGCGCAGGGCGGTCATCTCCGGCCCGCGGGCGATGGCGTCCGTCCAGCTGAAGCAGGAGATTTGCGTTTTGACCGGGTTATCCGGTATCGGCATACGTTCGATGGTAATGGTGTAGGTCGACTCGCGCGCGCCGCTGTTACCGCCGTTGATTCCTACGTTTCCGGTGAGGATCGGCAGCATGGCGATGGCGCGCGACGTCAGCTCGCCGTTCGCCTGGCGCTGTGGCCCCCAGCCCTGGCAGATATAGGCCGGTTTCGCGGAGCCGATTTCACGAGCAAGCTTGATGATGCGATCCGCGGGAATGCCGGTGATGCGTGAGGCCCACTCCGGCGTTTTCGCCGTGCGGTCATCGCCCTGGCCGAGAATGTACGCTTTGTAGTGGCCGTTAGCGGGCGCGCCTTCCGGCTGCGTTTTTTCGTCGTAGCCAACGCAGTATTTATCCAGAAACGGCTGGTCGACCAGGTTTTCGTCGATCAATACCCAGGCAATACCCGCCACCAGCGCGGCATCGGTACCCGGACGGATTGGGATCCATTCATCTTCGCGTCCGGCTGCCGTATCGGTATAGCGCGGGTCGATGACGATCATGCGCGCATTGGATCGCTTGCGGGCCTGCTCCAGATAATAGGTAATCCCGCCGCCGCTCATGCGGGTTTCCGCCGGGTTATTGCCGAACATCACCACCAGTTTGCTGTTTTCAATATCCGAGGTGCTGTTGCCATCGTTGCTGCCGTAGGTGTAGGGCATCGCGCAGGCGATTTGCGCCGTGCTGTAGGTGCCGTAGTGGCTCAGGAAACCGCCGTAGCAGTTCATCAGGCGCGCCACCAGCGAAGCGTAAGGGGAGGAGCGGGTGATATTGCCGCCGACAATCCCGGAGGAGTAGTTGATATACACCGCTTCGTTGCCGTATTTGTCGACCACGTCTTTCAGGCTGGCGGTGATGGCGTCAAGCGCTTCATCCCACGTGATGCGCTCGAACTTGCCTTCTCCGCGTTTGCCCACGCGTTTCATAGGGTAGTTGAGACGATCGGGATGATTGATCCGACGGCGAATAGAACGACCGCGCAGGCAGGCGCGCACCTGATGGTTACCGTAAATATCTTCACCGGTGTTATCGGTTTCGACCCAGTACACTTCGTCGTCGCGGACGTGCAGACGCAGCGCGCAGCGGCTGCCGCAGTTGACCGAGCAGGCGCCCCATACCACGTTATCTTCAGCAGGCTGGACGGCGTTCTTCACCGCCGCGGCGGCGCTTTTTAAGCCGAAAGGAAGCGAGATCCCGCCGGCGGCCAGCGCCAGAGAACCTATTGCCGTGGATTTCACGAGAGTTCGACGGCTAATTCCGCCGTGATGTTCAGTATCGGACATGGCTCACCCCATCATTATAATTACGTATTATTTTTCCCGAAATGATAACCGGGCTAATGATGGGGTGAGTGTTACTGATTTGGGGGTATTAAATCTTAATCCTCATCAAATCAAAGGGGATTGAGGGTAAATTACTGCGCTTCAGAAGCCCCGTTGCCTGTACGGGTGTACAAAATTTTAAAGGTGTCGTTGGCGCAGTGGCCTACCACCTGCGTGCCCGCCTGGTCAGCCTGATCGTTCGGCACAATGCTCAGCGTAAAACCTGATTCAGGCACGCCGTTGTTGATAATTTTCTGCTGAATGTCGCTTTTCACGCGCTCGCAGGAATCCGGTGCCGCCAGCGCGGCCGTTGAGGCACTCATTAACAGCAGGGCGGTAATCCAGGGTAACCGTTTCATCTCTAGCTCCTTTTCTCTGTGTAGAGATTAATTTTAGCAGGCTTCGTGTAAACAACTGTATTTGCTAATATGATTGGGAATAATCTCCCTGTACGGTAATAAATGTGAAGAAATACGCAGCGATAACGCTACTGGCAGCAACACTGGTGGGGTGCGACAACAGCTCCGCGCCGCTGTCGTTTACGCCCGAGATGGCGAGTTTCTCGAACGAATTTGATTTTGATCCGCTGCGCGGCCCGGTGAAAGACTTCACCCAGACGCTGCTCAACGAGAAGGGCGAAGTGTCCAAACGGGTGACTGGCACCGTGTCGGCGGAAGGGTGTTTCGATACCCTGGAACTGCACGACCTGGAGGCCAATACCGGCGTGGCGCTGGTGCTGGATGCCAATTACTACCTTGATGCGGAAACCCAGCAGCGCAAAGTGAAGCTGCAGGGGAAATGCCAGCTGGCCGAACTGCCGTCAGCCGGGATAACGTGGGATACCGACGACAACGGTTTTGTGGTGGCGGCGCACGGCAAAGAGATGGAAGTGAAGTATCGCTACGATGCGGATGGCTACCCGCTGGGCAAAACCACCGTCTCGGGGGATCAGCACCTGTCCGTCCAGTCGACGCCGTCTAAAGACGTTCGCAAAAGAATGGATTACTCGGCAGTGAGCATGTTGAATGACAAGCCGCTGGGCAACGTGAAGCAGAGCTGCGACTACGATCGACACAATAATCCGGTGAGCTGCGACCTGACGATCACGGACGATAGCGTCAAACCTGCCGTTGAGCACAAATACACCATCAAAAACACGATTGAATACTACTGAGAGTAAAACCGCGCAGGTTACTGCGCGGTCGGTTTCAGCAGGCTGGCGCCTGACGGCTTGTGTCCGGCCAGGTGCTGATGCTGGAAGATGCACATGCGAATGGTATTGCGGTATTCGCCGTTGATAAAGAATTCGTGAATCAGCTCGCCTTCCACCATAAAGCCCAGCTTGCGGTAGATATGGATCGCTTTCTCGTTCTCTTTATCCACAATCAGGTAAAGCTTGTAGAGATTCAGAACGTTGAATCCGTAATCCATTGCCAGCTTCGCTGCCCGTGAGGCAAGGCCTTTTCCCTGATGCTCAGGGGAAATAATGATCTGAAACTCCGCCCGACGGTGAACATGGTTGATTTCAACCAGCTCCACAAGACCGGCTTTTTCGCCTTCACACTCCACCACAAAACGACGTTCACTCTGATCGTGAATGTGCTTATCGTAGAGATCGGACAGCTCAACAAAGGCCTCGTACGGCTCTTCGAACCAGTAGCGCATTACGCTGGCGTTATTGTCGAGCTGGTGGACGAAGCGCAGGTCTTCACGCTCCAGCGGGCGAAGCTTAACGTCGCAGGGCGCCGACATTACGGGGCTACCGTACGGCCAGTGCGGCGATCCAGGCAGCGCAGGGTGTTTGGCTCCCAGTAGGCGTTGACGTTTGCACTTTGCTGACACTTATCGCGCGCGTCAAAAGCGACATCTTCTTTGTCCCACTCTTTCTCAGCACGTTTGTTGACCTTGTGGCGAAGGCTGCGGGTGTCATTCCATTGTTCTTTGTCCATAGCGGCGTTCTGGCGGCTTTGCGCGCTGTCACCAGACTCAATAATGAGCTTGCTGGTTTCCGCTGTCGCAGAGGCGGCAAAGGCGAACGATGACAGCGCCAGCAGGGCTGTCAGACAAAGGCGTTTGCTTAATGTGGTCATAGCGTTTCCTTTTAAACGGGTGCAGATAATCAAGTTACCCTGAACAGATTCTACACCAAAGCGAAAAGACGGCATACCCGCGGTGCAAGTATGGGAAAGTAAAGGATATCATCAGGTATGATGTCTAAATAAATCCTCACCTGACGTGAAATATGCTCAAAACGACGCTGCTTTTTTTTGCCACCGCGCTATGCGAAATCATCGGCTGCTTCCTGCCCTGGCTCTGGTTGAAGAAGGGGGGATCCGTATTGCTTCTCATCCCGGCAAGCGTCGCGCTGGCCCTGTTTGTCTGGCTGTTAACGCTGCATCCGGCCGCGAGCGGCCGCGTCTACGCCGCTTACGGTGGTGTCTATGTCTGTACCGCGCTGCTGTGGCTACGCGTGGTGGACGGCGTCAAGCTCAGCGCGTACGACTGGGCCGGCGCGCTGATTGCCCTGTGCGGAATGCTGATTATTGTGGCGGGATGGGGGCGGGCCTGAGGCCCCGGTTTTGTGATCGTTAGCGGATTTTATGATCATTATACTTGTATGGTAGTCTGGTTAGTGGGTAAGTTTCCAGCATCACAACGAATGATGTAAGGAAAGGAATTATGAAGATTGTCGCGGCTGACGTGTATGTTACCTGCCCGGGGCGGAACTTTGTCACCCTTAAAATCACCACCGATGAGGGGATTGTCGGCCTCGGTGACGCTACGCTGAACGGGCGTGAACTCTCCGTGGCTTCCTACCTGAAAGACCATCTCTGCCCGCAGCTGATTGGCCGCGATGCGCACCGTATCGAAGACATCTGGCAGTTTTTCTATAAGGGCGCCTACTGGCGTCGCGGCCCGGTCACTATGTCGGCCATCTCCGCCGTGGACATGGCGCTGTGGGACATCAAAGCCAAAGCGGCCAACATGCCGCTCTACCAGCTGCTGGGCGGCGCATCCCGCGAAGGGGTGATGGTCTATTGCCACACGACCGGCCACACGATTGACGACGTGCTGGAAGATTACGCCCGCCATAAAGAGATGGGCTTCAAGGCAATCCGCGTGCAGTGCGGGGTGCCGGGTATGAAAACCACCTACGGCATGGCCAAAGGGAAGGGACTTGCCTACGAGCCTGCGACCAAAGGCGACTGGCCGGAAGAGCAGCTCTGGTCCACCGAAAAATACCTCGATTTCACACCGAAGCTGTTCGACGCGGTGCGCAGTAAATTCGGCTTCAATGAGCATCTCCTGCATGATATGCATCACCGCCTGACGCCAATCGAAGCGGCGCGCTTCGGCAAGAGCATCGAGGAATTCCGCATGTTCTGGATGGAAGATCCAACGCCTGCGGAAAACCAGGCCTGCTTCCGCCTCATTCGCCAGCACACCGTCACGCCAATTGCCGTGGGCGAAGTGTTTAACAGCATCTGGGACTGCAAGCAGCTCATCGAAGAGCAGCTCATCGACTATATCCGCACCACCATTACCCACGCGGGCGGGATCACCGGGATGCGTCGCATCGCGGACTTCGCCTCGCTCTATCAGGTGCGAACCGGTTCGCACGGCCCGTCGGATCTCTCGCCGGTATGCCACGCCGCCGCGCTGCATTTCGACCTGTGGGTGCCAAACTTTGGCGTCCAGGAATATATGGGCTATTCCGAACAGATGCTGGAAGTCTTCCCGCACAGCTGGCGCTTTGATAACGGCTATATGCATCCGGGCGACAAGCCGGGGCTGGGTATCGAGTTTGATGAAAAACTGGCGGCGAAATACCCCTACGATCCGGCCTATCTGCCGGTGGCCCGTCTTGAAGACGGCACGCTGTGGAACTGGTAAACGAGGAGCGAACGATGAAAAGCGTAGTGATTCAACAGCCGAACGAACTGGTGATTGAAGAGCGGCCACTCCCGGCGCCAGGTGCAGGTGAAGTTCGCGTCAAAATCACGCTGGCGGGGATCTGCGGTTCGGATAGCCACATCTATCGCGGCCATAACCCGTTTGCGAAATATCCACGCGTCATCGGCCATGAGTTCTTTGGCGTGATTGACGCCGTAGGCGAGGGGGTCGACAGTGCACGTCTGGGCCAGCGCGTCTCGGTCGATCCGGTGATCAGCTGCGGACACTGCTATCCGTGTTCCGTCGGAAAACCGAACGTCTGTACCTCGCTGGTGGTGCTGGGCGTACACCGCGACGGGGGCTTCAGCGAATACGCGGCGGTACCCGCTAAAAATGCCTGGCCTATCCCCGATGACATTCCGGATAAACACGCCGTTATGGTGGAACCTTTCACCATCGCCGCCAACGTAACGGGGCAGGCCAACCCCATCGAGCAGGACGTCGCACTGGTTTATGGCGCAGGGCCGATGGGGCTGGTCACCGTGCAGGCGCTGAAGGGCGTCTATAAGGTGAAGCAGGTTATCGTGGTTGATCGCATCGACGAACGCCTGAAAATGGCCCAGCGCAGCGGCGCGGACTGGGTGTTGAATAACGGCGAGCAGTCGCTGCAGGCCGCACTGGAGGAAAGGGGGATCAAACCGACGTTAATCATTGATGCCGCCTGTCATCCGGCGATTTTGCAGGAGGCGATTACCCTGGCCTCTCCGGCGGCGCGCATCGTGCTGATGGGGTTCTCCAGCGAGCCGAGCCAGATTGTCCAGCAGGGCATCACCGGCAAAGAGCTGGCGATCTTCTCCTCGCGCCTCAATGCCAACAAATTCCCGGTCGTCATCGACTGGCTGAAAAAAGGGCTGATCGACCCGGAAAAACTGATCACTCATGCCTTTGACTATCACCATGTAACAGACGCCATTGAACTGTTTGAGAAAGACCAGCGGCAGTGCTGCAAAGTCTTGCTCACGTTCGGGCAATAATCCTTTACGCGGTTAAGAGCCTGCGCAGACAGGCTCTATGTGGTACGCATCTTACCCTTCAGAGATAGCCATTATGACGCAAGCACAACCTCAAAGAACCACCTCCGATCTGGTGAAAGCCGCCGTTTCCGGCTGGCTGGGCACCGCCCTGGAGTTTATGGACTTTCAGCTTTACTCGCTGGGGGCAGCCCTGGTCTTTCACGAGATCTTTTTCCCGGAACAGTCAGCCGCGATGGCGCTGATCCTCGCGATGGGGACCTACGGCGCAGGCTATATCGCACGCATTGTCGGCGCCTTTATCTTTGGAAGAATGGGCGACAGCATTGGTCGTAAGAAGGTGCTGTTTATCACCATCACCATGATGGGGATCTGCACCACGCTGATTGGCGTCCTGCCGACCTACGCGCAGATCGGGATTTTTGCTCCCGTTCTGCTGGTGACGCTGCGTATCATCCAGGGCCTGGGGGCCGGGGCTGAGATCTCCGGGGCCGGGACCATGCTGGCGGAGTACGCGCCGAAAGGCAAACGCGGCATTATCTCCTCGCTGGTGGCGATGGGCACTAACTGCGGGACGCTGAGCGCCACGGCGATCTGGGCGGTGATGTTCTTTGCCCTCGACCGTGAAGAGCTGATTGCCTGGGGCTGGCGCGTGCCGTTCCTCGCCAGCGTCGTGGTGATGATTTTCGCCATCTGGCTGCGAATGAACCTGAAAGAGAGCCCGGTCTTTGAGAAAGTGAACGATGCCCAAACCGTACAGCCGGACACCTCGCTGGGTTCAATGGTGAAAAGTAAATCCTTCTGGCTGGCGACCGGCCTGCGGTTTGGTCAGGCGGGCAACTCGGGCCTGATCCAGACGTTCCTCGCCGGATATCTGGTCCAGACGCTGCTGTTCGATAAAGCCATCCCGACCGATGCGCTGATGATAAGCTCCATTCTCGGGTTTATCTCCATTCCGCTGCTGGGCTGGCTTTCCGATAAAGTAGGGCGCCGTCTGCCGTACATTATCCTCAATATCTCCGCCATTCTTCTCGCGTACCCGATGCTGTCGATCATCGTCGATAAGAGCTATGCGCCGGGGACGATTATGCTCTCTATCATCGTTATCCATAACTTCGCCGTACTGGGGCTGTTTGCGCTGGAAAATATCACCATGGCTGAGATGTTTGGCTCGCGAAATCGCTTTACTCGCATGGCTATCTCGAAAGAGGCGGGCGGTCTGGTGGCGGTGGGCTTTGGTCCGGTGCTGGCGGGGATCTTCTGCAACATGACCGGCTCCTGGTGGCCGATCGTCGCCATGCTGGTGGCTTATTCCGTGATTGGGCTGGTCTCGGCGATCCTGATGCCGGAAGTGCGCGACCGTGATTTGAGCGCGGCGCAAGACGCAGCGGAATCCGCGCCAGAAGAGAGCGTGGGTTACGGCGCGGTCTCCTCGCGGCGCTAGTGGTTCATAACTTACGTGACCTGTCACACAACTCTGACTTTATGTCACACCACATGAGCAAAAGTTAATATAAATCAAAATCTCAAACGGCAGTATCAGTATGGTTGATGGCAGTTATTTTTTTACCCCGGCTGCCATTCTAGTTGGTGTAGTCAGCAGGCGCTGCCGCTTCAGAGGAGCGGCAGCGGTCCACGGCTTTCAAATTAACGAGTCTTAATCATGGAAAACACCTTATTACAGGCCAACGCGACGCTGCCTCAGTACGATCGCGACAGCCTTCAACCACGGATTGTTCATCTGGGTTTTGGCGCCTTTCACCGGGCGCACCAGGCGGTATACGCCGACATCCTCGCCGCTGAGCACGGCAGCGACTGGGGCTACTGTGAGGTTAACCTGATTGGCGGCGAGCAGCAGATTGCCGATCTGAAGGCGCAGGATAACCTCTACACCGTGGCGGAGATGTCTGCCGACGCATGGACATCCCGCGTGGTTGGCGTGGTTAAAAAAGCGCTGCATGCGCAGGTTGACGGGCTGGAAAGCGTGCTGGCGGCGATGTGCGAACCGCAGGTGGCGATTGTCTCGCTGACCATCACCGAGAAAGGGTACTGCCATTCACCGGCGACAGGACAACTGATGCTCGATCACCCGTTTATCGTCGCCGACCTGCAAAACCCGCACCAGCCGAAATCCGCGCCGGGCGTGGTGGTGGAAGCGCTGGCGCGTCGCAAAGCGGCGGGTCTGCCCGCGTTTAGCGTGATGTCCTGCGACAACATGCCGGAGAACGGACACGTGATGCGCAATGTGACCTGCGCGTACGCCCGGGCCGTAGACGGCGAGCTGGCGGACTGGATCGAGGCTAACGTCACCTTCCCGTCAACCATGGTGGATCGCATCGTGCCGGCGGTCACGCCCGATACGCTGGATAAAATTGAGCAGCTGACCGGCGTGCGTGACCCGGCGGCAGTCGCCTGTGAACCGTTCCGCCAGTGGGTGATCGAAGATAACTTTGTGGCAGGACGTCCCGAGTGGGAAAAGGCCGGAGCCGAGCTGGTGTCAGACGTGATCCCGTTTGAAGAAATGAAGCTGCGCATGCTCAACGGCAGCCACTCGTTCCTGGCGTACCTGGGCTATCTGGCCGGCTACCAGCATATAAACGACTGTATGGAAGATGAGAACTACCGCCTCGCCGCGCGCGCGCTGATGCTTAACGAGCAGGCGCCCACGCTGAAAGTGAAGGGCGTTGATTTAGGTCGCTATGCCGATCTCCTGATAGCTCGCTACAGCAACCCGGCCCTGCGCCACAGGACATGGCAAATCGCGATGGACGGCAGCCAGAAGCTCCCGCAGCGTATGCTGGACTCCGTGCGCTGGCACCTGGTGCACCAGACGCCTTTCCCGCTGCTGGCGCTGGGGGTGGCTGGCTGGATGCGTTATGTCGGCGGCATTGACGAGCAGGGTAACGCCATCGACGTGAGCGATCCGCAGCTGGCGGTGATTCAGGCGGCGGTGAACGGAAGTGCGGAAGGCGAAAGCCGGGTCAATGCGCTTCTCGGCATTGAGGCCATCTTTGGTAACGAGTTACCGCAGGAGCCGCGCTTTGTGGCTGCGGTGATGGCCGCGTACCGGTCGTTGCTGCAAAAAGGCGCGAAAGCGACCGTCGCGCAGTACGCGTCTCAACGGTAGTTCAGCACATGCCGCCGTGCGCGGCGGCATGTCTGCGCACAGCTTAGTGCATTCCCAGGCGAATCAGCTCAATCGGTTCGAACTTACCTTCGCATCCTTCCACTTCAACCGTTTTGCTGCGGCGCACCTGCGCGGCATCCAGCCCGTCGCTGTGGATCGCTTTAATCACGCCAGTTTTGCCCGTGCCGCTAATCATGACGCGGCTGCCGGTGGTGATTGCATTGCGGTTACGGTCGTATGTCATCATGGTATTTTCTCCTCTCTAACCTGTTCGTTACGGCGCTATTTCGGGTTATGCCGTTCACGGGGCATATAAATACGCCTGTCCGCGCTTCATGTTTTTGTTTTTGATCAAACTCACACTTTTTTCTTTATTTCGTCGAGCGCTGACGGTTCAGGACGGTAATTTACAAAGTGGACCGTTATTTTCATTAATTGATAGTTTCGACAGGGAAGCGTTGAGGGTTGGTTTATATTCCGGATGTCATCCTGTGTGCAGGAAATAACCCTTTCATTGGAATAAGGAGTCAGGCTTATGTATAAGAACATTTTGATGCCTGTAGACGTGTTTGAAATGGATTTGAGCGACAAAGCGGTTCGCCACGCGGCAAGCCTTGCGAAGGCTGAGGGCGCGTCGATTACCTTGGTCAATATTCTGCCTGCCAGCAGCCGGTCTCTGCTGCGCGGTTTCAACGCCGATATAAAAAAGTTTGAAGAGTATATGACCGCAGAATCCGGGAAGAAAATGAACGAGTTAAAAAGACTGTTCGATATTGCCCCTGAAAATATTCACAGCATGGTGCGTTTTGGCAACGTCCGGGATGAAATTATCAAGCTGAGCAAGGAGGGGAAATATGATGCGATTGTCATCGGGTCGAAAAATCCGAGCATCTCCACGCATCTGCTGGGTTCAAATGCGGAATCTATTCTGCGCTACGCTACGATCCCGGTGTTAGTCGTTCGCTAATCACCTCGCCGCACCCGAAAGGGGCGGCGCATATTACTCTTCGCTAAACCACTCGCTATTTTCCTGACGAATAAGCTGCACGGATTCGCTAATTTCCTGCAGATGCAGCGTCATCGCTTTTTCCACACCGTCCGGGTCGCGTTTTTCCAGCGCGCTGAAAATATCATGATGCTGTCGGAGCAGCATTTCCGGCGGGGAGACGTGATCGAGGCTCATATAGCGCACGCGGTCAATGGTGGCCTTGATGTTCTCGATGGTGTCCCAGGCCAGCTGACAATCCGCGATTTGCGCCAGCTTCTGGTGGAATTCATCGTCAAGCTGGAAGAAATCATTGAGCTGCTTACGGTCAATCGCAATACGCTGCTGGTGCAGGTTCTGCTCCAGCTGGTAACACTGGTTGTCGTTGATAAGCGTTGCGGCGCGGCGCGCCACCGCGCATTCAATGGCCTGGCGAACGAAACAGCCGTTGCGTACCTGAGAGAGTGAAATTTTGTTCACGTAGCTGCCGCGCTGCGGGCGGATCTGAATTAGTCCGTTTTCAGCAAGCTTAATAAACGCTTCACGTACCGGCTGACGGGAAACGTCAAAACGCACGGACACCTCTTTTTCAGAAAGCGGCGTTCCCGGTGGGATCAGGCAATGGACAATATCACGTCGCAAAATGCGATAGATTTGCTGGTTAACGGGCTGGGTGGGATTGAGTTGCGATTCAGCGGCCATGAGTTGTCATTTCTCAGAGAGTTAGCCTGAACATACTACCATTCTTTTATAACCCGAAACAGACCCGGCCCGCAGGCCGGGAAGGGCAGAGTTAGCCACGATGGACGCTAAGTCCGGCAAAACTCTGGCTGACGGGCATCATTTCCACGGTATTGATGTTGACGTGTTTTGGCAGCGTCGCCACCCACCAGACCGTTTCGGTCACATCTTCCGGCGTCAGCGCGTTCGCATTTTCGTAGGTTTTGCCCGCTTTCGCGTCATCGCCTTTGAAACGCACGTTGGAAAACTCGGTGCCGCCCACCAGGCCCGGCTCGATATCGGTAACGCGAATGGCGGTGCCGTGCAGGTCGGTACGCAGGTTAAGGCTGAACTGGCGCACAAACGCCTTCGTTGCGCCATAGACGTTGCCGCCCGCGTAAGGCCAGCTTCCGGCGGTGGAGCCGATGTTGATAATGTGGCCGCGGTTGCGCTCGACCATGCCCGGCAGCACCGCGCGGGTCATATAGACCAGCCCTTTGTTGTTGGTGTCGATCATGTTTTCCCAGTCTTCCACGCTGGCTTTGTGGGCGGGCTCCATGCCCAGCGCCAGACCGGCATTGTTGACCAGCACGTCGATGGCGCGCCACTCGGCGGGCAGGTTGGCAATCATCTCTTCAATGGCCGCGCGGTTACGCACGTCCAGCTGCGCGGTCAGGATGCTGTCGCCTAATTCGTCCTTCAGCTCCTGAAGGCGCTCCTGACGACGGCCCGTGGCAATAACCTTGTGCCCGTTGGCGACGAAGCGACGCGTGATGCTTTCACCAAAACCTGCCGTTGCCCCGGTAACTAAAATAATCATCTCACTGTTCCTCAACGCTTTTTGTGTTGTACTAACATAGCACGGCCGCAGAGGGTGCGTTAAGGCAACATTTGTATGACGGCGTTGCAGGGGATGGCGGCCTGGCCTACTCTGGGAGGATACCCGTACTCAGGAGCGAAAGATGACGGCCACGAATCCCTTTTTTGACATCAGCCTGCTGCCTTACCAGGCCCCCCATTTTGATGAAATCAACGATAGCCACTATCGCCCGGCCTTTGATGAAGCGCTTCGCCAGAAGCGGGCGGACGTAGACGCCATTGTGTCCCAAACCGCTGCGCCGGACTTCACCAACACCGTGCTGGCGCTGGAGAAAAGCGGCGCTTTGCTCTCGCGCGTCAGCAGCGTGTTCTTCGCTATGACCTCCGCACACACCAATGCGTATCTGCAGGAGCTTGAGGAGCAGTTCTCCACCGAGCTTGCCGCGCTGGCAAACGACATCTGGCTGAATGACACCCTTTTCGCCCGCGTGGAGAGCGTCTGGCAGGACCGTGCCGCGCTGGACGCCGAATCCCGTCGGCTGGTCGAGGAGACGTATCAGCAGTTTATTCTGGCCGGCGCGCGTCTCAATGAAACGGAAAAAGCCGAGCTGAAGGCGCTGAATACCGAGGCGGCGACCCTGACCAGCCAGTTCAATCAGCGTCTGCTGGCTGCCGATAAGACGGGTGGGCTGGTGGTGGATTACGCGCACCAGCTTGATGGGCTCAGCGCCAGCGAGATCGCCGACGCGGCGCAGGCTGCCGCGGATCGAGGGTTAAACGACCGCTGGCTGATCCCGCTTCTGAACACGACTCAGCAGCCCGCGCTTTCCGCACTGCGCAATCGTCAGACCCGCGAAAACCTGTTCAACGCAGGCTGGACGCGCACCCAGAAAGGGGATGAAAACGACACTCGCGAGCTGATCCTCCGCCTTACGGCGCTGCGCGCCCGGCAGGCCCGCCTGCTGGGATTTGACGATTACGCCAGCTGGAGTATCGCCGACCAGATGGCGAAAACCCCGGACGCCGCGCTGGAATTTATGCGCGGCATTGTGCCCGCCGCCCGCGCCCGGGCAGAGCGCGAGCAGGCCGATATTCAGAAAGTGATTGATGACGAGCAGGGCGGTTTCACCGCGCAGGCCTGGGACTGGGCCTTTTATGCCGAGCGCGTGCGTCAGGCAAAATATGCCCTCGATGAATCGCAAATCAAACCCTATTTTGCGCTCAATACCGTATTGCACGATGGCGTATTCTGGGCCGCAAGCCAGCTGTTTGGCATCCGCTTTGTGGAGCGCTTCGATATTCCGGTGTATCACCCGGACGTCCGCGTCTGGGAAATTTTCGACCACACCGGTGAGGGCATGGCGCTGTTTTACGGCGACTTTTTTGCCCGCGATTCCAAGCAGGGCGGGGCCTGGATGGGGAATTTCGTCGAGCAATCCTTCGAGCTTGCCGCCCGTCCGGTGATCTACAACGTCTGTAATTACCAAAAACCGGCTAACGGCGGCGTCGCGCTTCTCTCCTGGGATGACGTGATCACCCTGTTCCACGAGTTTGGCCATACGCTGCACGGTCTGTTTGCCAGCCAGCGTTTCGCCACGCTCTCCGGGACCAATACGCCGCGTGATTTCGTTGAATTCCCGTCGCAGATCAACGAACACTGGGCCAGCCATCCACAGGTATTTACCCACTACGCCCGCCATTACGAAACCGGTGAACCGATGCCGGACGCGCTGCGGGAAAGCATGCTCAACGCGACCCATTTCAACAAGGGTTATGACATGACGGAGCTGCTGGCTGCCGCGCTGCTGGACATGAACTGGCACGGGATCAGCGAAGCCGTTTCGAGCGTAGACGCGTTTGAAGCGGCAGCACTGAAAAAAGAGGGGCTGGATCTGCCCGCCGTACCGCCGCGCTATCGCAGCAGCTATTTTGCCCATATTTTCGGCGGCGGCTACGCGGCGGGATATTACGCCTACCTGTGGACGCAAATGCTGGCGGACGATGGCTATCAGTGGTTTGTCGAACAGGGCGGTCTGACTCGTGAAAACGGACAAAAATTCCGCGAGGCGATTTTGTCCCGTGGTAACAGCACGGATCTGGCTGAACTGTATCGCAACTGGCGCGGGCACGATCCGAAGATTGAACCGATGCTGGAAAATCGCGGGTTGAGCGAATAGAGCCAGTCTCGTCAGAAAAAAGAACCGGGCTTTACGCCCGGTTTTTTTATAGGCTCCAACGTGCTTGTAACGTCTTCTGCAAAAACAGTTTTAATATGTTTTCTTTATAAATAAAACAGGTGAGATTAAAACTTACTTCGAACAGTATATTTAATTAGCCAAGATTAGGCTTTAAATGAATTAATGGTTAATAGTTTGTTCTGGATTGTAAAAATAAAAACCTTTAGCTTCGGATTTTTAGCTATAAATTTTTGTTATTTTGTGCCGATAAATGAAAGTGGAATAAAAATCGACGCAGTAGCAGTTAAGAAGGCGAAAGATGACCCTACCTCTGAACAATCCGGGCTTCACGGACACCGAGCCTTCTAAAGGCCTGATAAATAAAACCTTTACCTATATTGTAACGTTGTTAATAAGTATTTTTATTGCGGCAATAATTTCCCTGCTAATAATAAAAGATAATGTGAATGAAATCAGCGACACGCACGATGAATTTTTGTTAAGGAAAGCCCTGGAGACCCGCCAGGAGAGCATGCGAAGTCATTTGAAAGATAATGCCGAGTGGGGAGATGCCTACAAACATCTTCATCTGAACAATGACGTTCACTGGGCGTGGGATAAGCAGAACCTGGGTAAGTCCCTGTATGACAACTTTGGCTACGAAGGGGTGTTTGTTCTCTCTCCGGAAGGGAGTACGCGATACAGCGTCGTTGACGGGAAGCTGAAGCTTCAGGAGCTGGAACGCTGGTTAGACAAATCAACCAAAGACCGTTTACTCCATGAGTTGAGTATAAAAAAGGGAGTGCCGGTTTCTGTGCTAGCGCTTATCGATTCCGTGCCGGCCATTGTTTCTGCGCAATGGATAACGACGGGCGATGATGCGAGCGTGCAAACCATGCCCGGAAAACCGTCGACAATGGTGTTTATAGACAAGTTAACGGCTAAAAAACTCCTCACGATTGGGCAGGATGACGGCATCCAGAACGTTCGTACTTCACCTGATACAGCCACTTCTCAAATAAATAATCAGACGGAATTTACCTTAAGCACCCAAAATGGGGATGTGCAAATTATCTGGGACGGTGAAAATCCCGGCCAGGCGTTAATAATTTATTTTTTGCCATTACTCATTCTCTCCGTCGTTCTGACGGTATCGATGACGGTGATATTAATGCGCCATATTATGCACAAGGCGAGAATGCTTGACGAAAATACGTTTCTCCTCGAGCAGGCGCGGTTGAATCTTATTACGAGTGAAAAAAGATTCCGGGACGTCAGTGAAACAACCAGCGACTGGTTCTGGGAAACAGATTTATCGTTAAGGATAACGTGGCTATCGGGTCGTTTTTCTACAATAACGGGATATGAAAATAGCAAATGGATAGGCCGTAGGTTGGATGAACTCTTTCCGGCGACAGGCGGATTATCACATGACTGCGCCGGGCAGCGGGATTTAACCGAACGCTTTGAATTTAAAAACTGTCCTTATACTCACGCGCAACAAACCACGTCATATTGCACGCTTCTGGCAAAGTTTTCTGCTCAGCCTGATGGAACGGTGGTGTTGCGAGGCGCGGCAACCGACGTCTCTCAGGAAGTGGAAGCAACAAAACGCGTGGAGTTCCTGTCACGCCATGATGAATTAACCGGTCTGCCGAACCGGTATCATATTAAGGAATTTCTGGCTGGCCAGTTGGCGAAAGAAGACCTTAACCGTTATCCGTTTGCCATGATTTGCCTTGATTTAGACAAGTTTAAACCCGTCAATGATATTTTCGGGCACTCCACCGGCGATGCCCTGCTTGGCGAGGTCGCTTCACGTCTTAAAAATTGCGTTCGTCGGGGTGATTTTGTCGCACGGCAGGGAGGGGATGAATTTATGCTTCTCCTCGGCAACACCAGCCAGCAAGACCAGATTGAGGAGGTGTGTCGTCGTATCGTGCACGAACTTAACCGTCCTTTCGCCATTGAGGGCAATGATGTGGCGATAGGCGTAAGCATGGGCATTGCGCTGGCTCCCCGGGATAGCAGCAGCGCAAACGATCTTCTGCGCTACGCGGATATTGCGCTGTATCAGGCGAAACAATCCGGCAGAAACCGATGGGTCTATTATCGCCCGGATATGTCGGAAAAGTTGACCGAACGCAGGAAACTGGAATTAGAACTCAAGACCGCGATTCGCGAAGAACAGCTCTACCTGGTTTACCAGCCGCGTTATAACCTCCGGTATTCTAAAATTGAGGCCGTCGAAGCGCTGGTACGCTGGCAGCACCCGGCTCGGGGGACCATAATGCCCGATCAGTTTATCCCGCTGGCAGAAGAAACCGGGCTGATTATTAGCCTGAGCAACTGGGTCATACGCAAAGCCTGTACGGAGACGAAAGACAAATTGCCGGGATTATCGGTCTCCGTCAATATTTCTGCTATCGAATTCCAGGCAAGCGATCTTGCCGAAAGAATAAAAGAGATCCTTCACGAAACGGGGCTTGAACCCAACCGGCTGGAAATTGAAGTGACTGAAAACGTAACGCTTTCTGACCCGGAAAAAACCTTGCAGACCATGAAGTCTCTCAAAAAAATGGGCGTCCGCATTCTGATTGACGATTTCGGTACCGGCTATGCCTCCCTGAGCTATCTGCGGAAGTTTCAGTTTGACGGGCTTAAGCTCGACAAGAGCTTTATTTTTACCCTCGGTGACTCGCCGCAGAACCAGTCAGTCGTGGAGAAAATTATCGACCTGGGGAAAGCCTATTCCATGGCGGTAACCGCAGAAGGGGTGGAGACCGTCGAACAGCTGTCTTTTCTGAAAAAAAATAAATGTGATGAAGTTCAGGGCTACCTGCTTGGAAAACCGGCCGCCATTACGGACTTAAATTTAAACGCCAACAGAGTAAATCTCTAAATCGCGCTTTCACTCAGGAAAGCGCAAATGAAAAACCGGGCTTCTCGCCCGGTTTTTGTTATCCGCTCTCCGTTCGTATCCACGATCGTAAACGCCGCTTTCTATCTTACGACCAGGACAGGGCATTTCGCATGCCGAACCACTGCTGCAGCGTTCGAACCCAACAGATACGTCGATATGTCAGGTTTGTGGGAAGCGATGATAATCAGGTCGGCATCGATCGTGTCAGCGAGCTTAAGGATTTGATCTTTTGGAGAGCCCGTCACGGCGTGAGTCTGTATCTTGTCTGGAGGAATTTTGAATTGCTTAACGATTTCATCCAGCTTCGCTAAGGCCGCGTGCTGGAACTCTTTCAGCTTCGGCATTTCAACCGAATAGGCCAAACCTAATGATGAATAATACGGAAGCGATGGAATGACGGTAAGAAAGTGAACTTTAGCTGTGTTAAGTGCTGTATGTGCCTGAACGAAGGGGATAACCATGTGCGTCAGGCTATCCTCCGAAATGTCAATTGGAACCAAAATTGAGTTATACATTTGTCCCTCCTGAGTGTTTTTCACACAATTCAGGGTAGACCGTTAATTTCAGGAAAACAGAGAGCAAGCTGTCATAACGGGGACAAATTTCGGTTATGTGATAGGCGTACAGTCGAACCAGCCCTGATCTCGTCAACGTGGCGTGACAACGAACAGGGGCATTCGGGGATGAATCTCTCCGCGTCACGGTCCGTTTTCTTCAAAACGCCAAAGCCTCAACCGGGCGCAATGCCCGGTACCTTGTTCATATTGCGTGACAGCTGACGGACGCGATAATTTTATTCCCGCCCATATTCCCCATAATCAGATCGAGTAATTTTCGGTATTCCTCCCGGGTCATCACCTCCGCCCGAATTTCGGTTTTACCTTCTGCTTGCGCCGTAGCGGAATAAATCGCTTTCAGACTTAACGTCAACTCTTTCGCCATATTTACGACGCTCTGCCGCACCGCATCTTCATGCTCATCATTGCAGGTGATTTTAAGTACATAGCATTTTTCGCCTTCATGGAGCACAGGCAGTTGATTAATTCGCTGCGCGGCTTCGCGAAGCAATATGTTAGCGCAGAGAATAATTAGGCTGGCCATGGCGGCATTCCAGAACTGGCCTAATCCGCACAGTACGCCAATTCCGGCCGAGCACCACAGCGTTGCGGCGGTGTTCAAACCACGAATATTCATTCCTTCACGCATAATGACGCCAGCGCCAAGAAAGCCGATTCCGGAGACGATCTGCGCTGCGATACGCCCCGGGCTATCAGGAGAAGTCGATACCGAACTTAAAATGAACACTGCCGCACCCGTGGCAACCAGTGCATTAGTACGAAGTCCGGCCATACGCTGGCGCCACTGTCTTTCCGCGCCAATAATTGCGCCCAGCAGCATCGCTGCGAGCAGATGAGAGATATAAGGGAACATCAGCCTGTCGCCTGTTAACGTTATTAAATAATAAGCGTCAGTGCTTTGCTAAGCACATCATAACGCCGTTTAAATGCTAAACGTGTCAGGACGACGGTGGCGGAAAGAGTGAATGTGTAAACATGAACATGCGATGCCCCACAAATTGAGTGGTTTTACTATTTCGGGATACAATCGCTTAAAGAGGATTGCTGCCCACCGTTTCAGGTAAGCAGCGAGGAAATCGCGCTAGCTTACCTTCGTATCAACAATAAAATAACTTTCCAACGAAGGACTCCTGTGAAAATTTATTGCCAGTATAGTCAGGGTCGATAATGAGTAAAGCGAAAAAACAGCCTCCGTTATGAATTGTTTAAGTTCGCAAGGCATATTTTTTAAGACGTCATCTGATTTTAAAAAATACCCGCTATACTACATTTCCTTTTTTACAGGCGATAACAGACAAAGGCAGGAAGTATGTCTCTTCGTTCGCTGCGGGCATTATGCCTGACAAGTTTTTTCATCGCGGATGTCCGCGATGGCCTCGGTCCTTTTCTCGGTATTTTTCTGACCGAACGCCACTGGGCTCCCGATGATATCGGCATCCTGATGACGGCCGGTGGGCTGGCGGGATTACTGGCCACGCTGCCGGCGGGATTCATCACCGACACCTCACGCAGCAAGCGGACCGTGCTGGCGCTGGTGTGCCTGCTCATCACCCTTAGCACGCTCCTGCTCTGGTTTAGCCAGCAGAGCGCTGTTGTCGCCGTTTCGCAAATTGTCTCCGGCATCTGCGCGGCGTTTGTTGGGCCGCTGATCGCCGGGATTACCCTGGGGCTGACCGGCCAGAGCGGGTTCAGCGCGCAGATGGGCAAAAATGAGGCGTTCAATCACGGCGGCAACTTTGTTACCGCACTGATTGCAGGGGGCATTGCGTGGTACTGGGGCGTCGGCGGGATTTTCCTGCTGATGACCTGTACGACGCTGTTAACGCTCTGTGCGCTGCTTGCCATTCGCCACGGGGATATCGATAACGACGCGGCGAGGGGGCTCTCTTCTTCAGCGAGCCTGCCGGTTCCCGGCTTTGCCGTGCTGATTAAAAACCGGGCGCTGTTAGTGACCGGGCTGACGCTGCTGCTCTTTCACCTGGCGAACGCCGCGCTGCTGCCGATGCTGAGCATGAGGGTGGCCGCCGCGCCCGCCTCGATCAATCCCGGTTTGTACGCGGCGGGCACCGTTATCATCTCTCAGGCCGTGATGATCCCCGTCGCCATCTGGGTCGCCCACCGAATAGACCGCTACGGCTACTGGCGCTTAATTATGCTGGCGCTGCTGGTGATGCCGGTGCGCGCAGCGCTGGCGGCGTCGACGGACGCGCCGCTCATGATGATCCCGGTACAAATTCTCGACGGGCTGGCCGCAGGGATCCTGGGCGTCGCGGTGCCGTCGTTTATCGTGGTGCTGTTGCGCGGGAGCGGGCACGTCAATGCCGGGCAAAGTGTGGTGATGCTGATGCAGGGGGTTGGGGCATCCATGAGCCCGGCGTTAACCGGCACGATTGCCGGTCATTACTCATTTGCCACGGCATTCAGTGTTCTGAGCGCGATTGCGCTGGTAGCCGTCCTGCTCTGGTGGTGCTTTGCGCACCGGACCTGGGAAACAGACAGTACGCCGGGTGGGGCATAGCCGCCACCCGGCGTCACGCTTACGCCAGTTCGTTAGGGCACGCTTCGCCCTTTTCAAGCTGCTGCAGGTTACCCAGCGTGGTTTCTGAAATGCTGATCAGCGCTTCGGCAGTCAGAAACGCCTGGTGTCCGGTAAACAGCACGTTATGACAGGCTGACAGGCGGCGGAACACGTCGTCCTGGATCACATCATTCGACTTGTCTTCAAAGAACAGATCGCGTTCGTTCTCGTACACGTCCATTCCCAGCGCGCCAATTTTCTGGGTTTTCAGCGCTTCGATAGCGGCCTGAGAGTCAACGAGCCCGCCGCGGCTGGTGTTGATGATCATCACGCCATCTTTCATCTGGTCAAACGCCGCCTGGTTAAGCAGGTGGTAGTTCTCCGGCGTCAGCGGGCAGTGCAGGGAGATCACGTCAGACTGGGAGAACAGGGTCGGCAGGTCGACGTATTCCACGCCCAGCTCCAGCGCAGCGGCGCTCGGGTACGGATCGAACGCCAGCAGACGCATGCCGAAGCCTTTCAGAATGCGCAGGGCGGCGACGCCAATTTTACCGGTGCCGATCACGCCCGCGGTTTTGCCGTACATGGTAAAGCCGGTCAGCCCTTCCAGAGAGAAGTTGGCATCACGGGTACGCTGATAAGCGCGGTGAATACGACGGTTGAGCGACATCATCATGCCAATTGCATGTTCCGCGACCGCTTCCGGGGAGTACGCCGGGACGCGCACCACCCTCAGACCCAGCTCTTTCGCCGCGTCGAGGTCCACGTTATTAAAGCCCGCGCAGCGCAGGGCGATATACTTCACGCCCTGTTTTTTCAACTCTTCCAGCACCGGACGACTGCCGTCGTCGTTAACAAAAATGCAGACGCCTTCACAACCGTGCGCCGTTTTGGCGGTTTTTTCGGACAGCAGAAAGTCGAAAAATTCAAGCTCAAACCCGTAAGCCTCGTTAACATGTTGCAGATACTTTTTGTCGTACTGCTTTGTGCTATATACCGAGAGTTTCATAAGACTTTCTCCAGTGATTTTGCATTCACGTTAGCATGATTAAAATTATCTTACAATTTCTAAAATATTATTGAATTCAATAAGTTCTATCAATTATTCTAGAGCATATGTGCACCCTAACTCCATGATATTCATATCCACCGATTTCTTAAGCGGGACTGACACCAGCGACATGTCTGCTTGTTTACTCTAAGGGGGCTATGGGGGAGACTAAAGTCACAACAAGTGCGTATGTTTTGGTAAGTGGTTTCCCAATGCTTGAAAATATGACTACCTTTAGCTGTTAAAATTACGTAGCTCTTTGAATGTCCTAACATTGAAGGTAGTATTATTACTATCATATTAAAATGACAGGGAGACCGAATGTACAACCATAATCGGGACAAAAGTCATTTCGAAGAGAAAGTCTTAGAGATTGAAAATCTTGCGCAGCGAATTGCCACAAAGCATTTGCTTTATGGTACCGCTGGTATGTTTTTTGAAACTCAACAACTTGTTGCTCACCTGAGAAGGGAGATCGAGTCGCATTGCTTGACCTGGTCAGGCGGGATTCAATTACTTGATGAACAGATACATCATCTTAAGGAACAGGATGATTTACTCACCTTCAATAGAGCTAAGTTATTTATTGTTGTTGAAAAAAACCGGACAACAACGACGACTTTAGCGCTTAAACAGATCGGTTTCGTTGCCGGTGGTGCGCAAGTGTATGGGGGCGCTAGTTTATGCGTCGGTTCGCTGGGTCTGGCCTGTGCTGCGTATGGTGCACCTATGATTACTCATGGGCTAAACAACATGTATGAAAATGGATACTATCTTCTTTATCGTGAAGATCGGTCTGGCACGCTAAGAGATGCTTATCGTTACGCAGCAGCGAAACTCGGCTATGGGAATAATGAAGCTGATATTGTCTATGGAGTAGTTGATATCTCTTTATCAGCCTATGGCGCGGGCAGGAGAGTACTGGCTCCCAGAGAAAAATCCTGGAGTCTGTTTCGCAACATCGAATCTGATTATATCAGAGGATGGCAAGAGGCTTCTAAAACAGCGATGGCTCTGGATATAACCAGTGGAAGCGTCACAGGTTGGCAGATGTACCAGATAGCTAAAGAGAATTAATTATGTCGGAACAATTCGAGTTGTCATTAACCCCACCGATTCTACCTGCCGTATGCTATTTTATTGTATCTATTGTCATTTTTTTCTTGTTGTATCTCGGGAAACTCAAGGTCAACAGGCTTCATAAATATCCTCTGTTCATTGCCTATACGCTATTTGTGATAGCCATCGCAGCCATTCAAATTAACGTTTTTGCCAACGGCTATGAGTTTGTTAGCGGTTTTTTACATATTGATTTTGATCCCTGGCGGTACGACTCGGTGTATTGGGGGTCATTGATATTCGCCATGCTTTACCTGCTGGCAATGCCACGGAATAGGTATTAATGTCGCAAATCTGCTCTGCGATTATTCTTGAACTTATGCGTAACCAATTGAACCGAAACTATATTCTTTAGGTTACGCATAGCAAAAAAATTACCGATTACTATTACAGCATCTATTCTTAACTTGGCGTCAACTTCAACTCAACCGCTAAACATGCGACAATAGTCGGCACTGCCGGCTTAAATCTTTCGCTAAATCAGGATATTAACTGCCCATGAAGGGTAAATACAAAGCCGCTCTTGCGCTTTTACTGCTGTTCATATTGTTGCCGCTGACGCTGCTGATGACGCTCGCCCAGTGGGTACCGACGCTCGCCGGGATTTGGCTGCCCGTCGGGACGCGCATCGCTTTCGAAGAGAGTCCGAAACTTACCCGCCACGCGCTGGTGATCCCCGATCTTCGCTATCTGGTTGAAGACTGCGAAATTGCCCGCATCGATAACGTGACGCTGTCACATCCGAGCCGCTGGAAGCTGGATATCGGTGCGCTGGATCTTAACTCCGTCTGTCTGAGCAAAATTCCCCAGTCTGCGCCCTCAACGGTCGCCCCCAAAACGCTGGCACAGTGGCAGGCGGTATTACCGAATACCTGGATCACGGTTCACCGTCTGACGCTGTCGCCCTGGCAGCAGTGGCAGGGCGAGCTGCATGCGTCGCTGACGCCGTCCATTCAGGAGATCGCCTATAAAGGCGAGCAGGTCAGCATTAAAGGCACGCTTCGCGGTCAGACGCTCTCGGTCAGCCAGTTCGATGTCCAGCTCCCGGACCAGCCGCAGCCGATTAAGCTGGTGGGCGAGTTTACCTTGCCGCTGGTACCGGATGGCGTGCCGGTGAAGGGCCACGCGGTCGCGACCTTTAACGTGCCACAGTTGACGTCTCTGGTCGATGCCGATCTGGACTGGGAAGACAATCAGGGTCAGCTGGTGGTGATGGCGCGGGATAATCCCGATCCGCTGCTCGACCTGCCGTGGCAGATCACCGCGCAGCAGCTGAACATCAGCGACGGGCGCTGGAACTGGGATCTCTCGGGTATGCCGCTGAGCGGGCGGGTATCCCTTCGCGCCGACAACTGGCAGCAGGGGCTGGATAAAACCACCCTGACCGGACGGCTGAATGTGCTTACCCAGGGTGACGCGGGGAAAGGCAACGCGGTACTGAACATTGGGCCCGGCAGACTCAGCATGGAAAACAGCGACATGCCCCTGCATCTGAGCGGCGAGGCGAAGCAAAACGATCTTATTCTTTACGCCAAATTGCCCGCCACGCTGACCGGCAGCCTGTATGAACCGCAGCTGGCCTTTGACCCGGGCGCGCTGCTCCGCTCGCGCGGGCGCATCATCGACTCACTCGATATCGATGAAATCCGCTGGCCGCTGGCGGGCGTGAAGCTGACGCAGAAGGGCGTGGACGGTCGTTTACAGGCGATTCTGCGCGCTCATGAAAACGAGATGGGCGATTTTGAACTCCATCTGGACGGTCAGGCCAACGACTTTTTACCTGATAACGGCCTGTGGCAGTGGCGCTACTGGGGGAAAGGCGGTTTTACGCCGATGCATGCCCGCTGGGATGTCGCCGGGAAAGGCGAGTGGCGCGACAATCTTATTGAGCTGACGGCGCTCTCCACCGGTTTTGACAAACTCCAGTACGGCACGATGGAGGTCAGCAAGCCGCGTCTGGTGCTGGATCAACCGGTGCGTTGGCTGCGTGACCCCGAAAAACCGGCCTTCAGCGGCGCGCTGTCGCTCAACGCCGGGCAAACCCGTTTCTCCGGCGGCAGCGCGTTGCCGCCCTCGGTCCTGACCTTCAGCGTCGACGGCACCGACCCGACCATTTTTCAGTTCAGGGGCGACCTCCATGCGGACAAAATCGGCCCGGTACAGGTGAACGGACGCTGGGATGGCGTGCGCCTTCGCGGGCAGGCCTGGTGGCCAAAACAGTCGCTCACCGTCTTCCAGCCGCTGATCCCGCCGGACTGGAAAATGACGCTGCGCGACGGGGAGCTTTACGCGCAGGTCGCCTTCTCGGCGGCGGCCGATCAGGGCTTTGAGGCCGGTGGGCACGGCGTGCTGAAATCCGGCAGCGCCTGGATGCCGGATAACCAGATTAATGGCGTCGATTTTGTGCTGCCGTTCCGCTTCAGCGAGGGTACCTGGTCTCTCGGCACGCGCGGTCCGGTCACGTTGCGCATAGGCGAAGTGGAAAACCTGGTGACCGCGCGCAACATTACCGCCGATCTACAGGGGGATTATCCGTGGACGGAGGACAATCCGCTGCTCCTCACCAACGTGAAGGTGGAAACCCTCGGCGGGAAGATCACCATGCAGCAGCTGCGGATGCCGCAGCACGATCCGGCCCTGCTGCGCGTGGACAATATCTCTTCGAGCGAGCTGATCAGCGCCGTTAATCCGAAACAGTTTGCCATGTCAGGGCCGGTGAGCGGGGCGCTGCCGTTCTGGCTGGACAATGAAAAATGGATCATTAAAGATGGCTGGCTGACCAACCCGGGGCCAATGACGCTGCGCATCGACAAAGATACGGCAGACGCCATCGTGAAAGATAATATGGTGGCGGGCGCCGCGATTAACTGGCTCCGCTATATGGAAATTTCGCGTTCGTGGACGAGAATCAATTTAGATAATCTGGGTGAATTAACCATGCAGGCGACCATCAAGGGGACCAGCCGGGTGGATGGCAAAAGCAGCTCCGTCAACCTGAACTATACCCATGATGAGAATGTCTTTACCCTCTGGCGCAGCCTGCGCTTTGGGGACAACCTGCAAACCTGGTTTGAGCAACATGCGGCGATACCTGCTCCCCGCAGTTCGACTGGCAAGGAAAGTGAGGAACAACAATGAAAAAGATGGCTGGTGTGCTCACCGTTGCCGTTGCCGCGCTACTGACCGGCTGTACGCCGCGCATTGAAGTCGCTGCGCCAAAGGAGCCGATTACAATTAATATGAATGTCAAAATCGAACATGAGATCCATATTAAGGTCGATAAAGACGTTGAAACCCTGCTGAAATCGCGCAGCGATCTGTTCTGAGGATGCCATGAAACGATTAGCTCTCATTTTACTGGCGCTGGGGATGAACGTGCAGGCGGCAGCGCTGACCTTAAACGATGCCCGGGCGCAGGGGCGCGTGGGGGAAACCCTCAGCGGCTATCTTGCCCCGATTCAACAGGACGCGGAAACGCTGGCGCTGGTCAATCGTATCAATGCGGCGCGCACGGAAAACTACCAGAAGCTGGCCGACAGCAATAATTTGCCGGTCGATGAAGTGGCTAAAATGGCCGGTCAGAAACTGGTTGCCCGCGCGCAGCCGGGCGAATACGTGAAGGGCATTAACGGAAAATGGCTCAAAAAGTAGTTAGCGGTAGCGCCTGCGGTATTCACCCGGCGAGACGCCAAAACGCTGCTTAAACGCCGTTGAAAAATGGCTATGGTCGGTAAAGCCCCAGCTGTAGCCAATGCCCGCCAGCTTTTCATCATCACCGGTAGATTGCAGTGCCTGCGCGCAGAGATCCAGACGACGGTTTTTGATGTACTGCGCCACCACCAGCCCCTTCTCGGCAAACATGCGGTAAAGGCTGCGCACGGACATGCCGCTCTCGGCGGCAATCCATTCCGGGCGCAGCGATTCAGACTGAATATGATCGTCAATCAGCGCCACCACATGCTGGAACTGGCGCTCCTTGCGCGGCTGAATGATTTCACGCTGCTGGAAAGCGGGGCGCAGCAGGCAGATCATCGCCTCGAGCGCCGCTTCGCTCTCCCGGTCACTCAGGTCGGCATTGCTCATGCTCTCCATCAGCAGGCGATGGCTCAGCTGTACCGTGGGCAAGGTGCGGGAAAGGGCGGTCGCGCAGCTTATCTCCTGGAAACGACACTGCTGCTCAATAATCTGACGGGGAACCAGCAGCGAAATCTGGCGGGATTTTTCCCGCCAGTTGATCGAGCAGGGACGTGACGCGTCAATCAGCGTGATATCACCGGTTCTGAGCAGCGCGCGACGGTCATCCTGCTCAATTTCCGCGCTGCCTTCGAGCTGGAACACGGTATAGAACCAGGCATCATTACTCTGAGCGATCTCCTGACGGGAGCGGAACAGGTTGACGCCGCCTGCGGTCACGGTGCTGAGCTTCAGGCTGCGCGCATAGCTGGTCTCCAGCTCGCCGAAGAATTTCCCCCCGGTGGGCTGCGCGTTAAAACGCCCGCAAACCTGGTTAATTTGCGCCAGCCACTGCTGATACTGTTCCTGCTCGCTTGCACACGCCATCGTTTCTCTCACTGCACCGTCAACGTTTTTGCATTGTTGCATTTGTGTTGCATTTTGTCAGAGCTATGAGGCTGACTATAGGAAAGAACACTCACCGGTAACAGCGATATAAGCGGCAATTATCGCGATTTGCGGAGCCTGTCACAGGTGGCAAAGCGAATGTCACAGAGACAAAAGCGCGAACGCAAAACCCCACTTAGACTGGATGGACACCCTGCGAAGAATAACGAAGGAGTATCCTATGTCTGAATCACTGGTGGCCATTCAGCCTGCCGTACAACAATTTTTAGACCGACAGCATGGCCTGTGGATTGAAGGGCGTCAGGCCGCGTCGGACAGTGAAAAACGGCTGAACGTCTTCAACCCGGCCACGGGCGAGGTCATTGCCTCGACTGCCGATGCCAGCGTCGATGACGTTGATCGTGCCGTCATGTCCGGCTGGCGCGCGTTTGTCGCCCGCAGCTGGGCCGGAAAACTGCCGGCGGAGCGCGAGCGGATCCTGCTTCATTTCGCCGATCTGGTCGAACAGCACAGCGAGGAGCTGGCCCAGCTTGAAACGCTGGAGCAGGGCAAATCCATCAACATTTCCCGCATGTTTGAAGTCGGCTGCACCCTGAACTGGATGCGCTATACCGCCGGGCTGACCACCAAAATTTCGGGTAAGACTCTCGACCTTTCCATCCCGCTGCCGCAGGGCGCACGCTATCAGGCGTGGACGCGTAAGGAGCCGGTTGGCGTGGTGGCCGGGATTGTGCCCTGGAACTTCCCGCTGATGATCGGGATGTGGAAAGTGATGCCTGCGCTGGCCGCGGGCTGCTCTATTGTCATCAAGCCGTCAGAGACCACGCCGCTGACCATGCTGCGCGTGGCGGAACTGGCCAGCGAAGCGGGCATTCCGGACGGAGTGTTCAACGTGGTCACCGGGAGCGGCGCGGTGTGCGGCGCAGCGCTGACCTCGCATCCGCATATTGCAAAGGTGAGCTTTACCGGCTCAACGGCGACGGGTAAGCAAATTGCCCGCGCGGCGGCGGACACGCTAACCGGGGTGACTCTGGAACTGGGCGGGAAAAACCCGGCCATCGTACTAAAAGACGCAGACCCGGCGTGGGTGATCGAAGGCCTGATGACCGGCAGCTTCCTGAACCAGGGGCAGGTGTGCGCGGCGAGCTCGCGCATCTATATTGAAGCGCCGCTGTTTGACACGCTTGTCAGCGGGTTTGAGCAGGCGGTGAAATCCCTGAGCGTCGGGCCGGGCATGTCGCCGGAGGCGTTTATCAACCCGCTGGTGTCGCGCGCGCACTGCGACAAGGTGCAGACCTTCCTTGACGAAGCGAAGTCGCGCAACGCGGAGCTGATCGTCGGTAACCGGGGGCCGGAAGGCAAAGGCTATTACGTTTCGCCTACGCTGGTGGTGAACCCGGATGCCTCACTGCGCCTGACCCGCGAAGAGGTGTTTGGCCCGGTGGTCAACCTCGTACGCGTCGCCGACGGGGAAGAGGCGCTCCAGCTGGCAAACGACAGCGAGTATGGCCTGACGGCCAGCGTCTGGACGCAGAATATCAGCAAGGCGCTGGAGTACACCGACCGGCTGCGGGCGGGCACCGTCTGGGTGAACAGCCATACGCTGATTGACGCCAACCTGCCGTTCGGCGGCATGAAGCAGTCCGGCACCGGGCGTGACTTTGGTCCGGACTGGCTGGACGGCTGGTGTGAAACCAAATCGGTGTGCGTGCGCTACTAGTAAAAGCAAAAGGCAACCTGGAGGTTGCCTTTTTTGTGTTTGTTCCCTCTCCCGTGGGAGAGGGTCAGGGTGAGGGCATCAGGCTGCACCGGGCGAATTTTGTAGGCCGGGTAAGGCGTAGCCGCCACCCGACATGTTTACAGCGACCACCGATCCCGCCCGGCCTCCTTCGCCCGATACAGCGCCGCATCGGCGCGGGCGATGATCTCGGTGCCCGCTAACCCCTCCGCCATGCTCGCAATCCCCATGCTCACGGTGACACGATCGCTAACGGTTGACGCACTGTGCGGTATAGCTTCTGTACGCAGGCCGTCCTGAATGCGTAAGGCCACCTTTTCCGCAATGTTTTCCGGGCAGTTAAACAGGATCACCACGAACTCCTCGCCGCCGTAGCGTGACACCACATCGTCAGGCGTGCGCACCGACTGCTTCAGCACCCGCGCCACGCGGGTCAGGCAGTCGTCACCCGCCTGGTGCCCGTAGGTGTCGTTGTAGCGTTTGAAATAGTCGATATCCAGCATAATCACCGAGAAGGTTTTTTTCTGCTCAACCGCGTTCTCCAGCACCACTTCCATTTTCCGGCGATTGGCGGTTTTGGTTAACGGATCCTGATGCGCCAGCGCATCCAGCCTGGAGATCAATAGCTGATTTTGCTGGTTACGTCGCCAGGCCTCGTCAAACCAGCTCAGCAGGATGAAACGTCCGCAAATCAGAATCAGCGTAAAGACGCTCCAGATAACAATGAAGTGAAGGTTGAGGCCATCGTTCCGTATCCAGCTTGCTACCGGCAGGGTGATCCAGAGCGGGAGCACAAAGGCGAGTAGCCCTTCAGGATAAAAATAGAGCGCCGTTAAGCCGGCGAGTAATAAAATGACGCACAGCGGCCAGACGTGCGGGAGCAGCAGCTGGGTGATAAACCAGAAGCAGGAGACCGACCAGATGGCGCTGCAGATAAACAACACCACGCTGATGCCGGCGATGCGCCGCCAGGCCATCAGGATCAGCGCAGCGGAGAGGATGATAATGCCGAGCATGGAGGCATCAACTATTCTCGTCAGCTGCGGCGAATGGGGATACAGGGGATCGCTGGTATTAAGCAAAACGTGTCGCAGCAGAATCATCACCGCGAAGCTGATATTCACGAAGGCCAGCCACGGCAGGTTCATCGCCAGCCCGTGCATAACCATAGCATGGCGCGTTGGCCAGGTTGCCCGTTCAAGTGTCGGTTTTTTTCTTTTTTCCATAAAGCCCTTTCCCGTCCGGGGGATAAATCATGCAGGTGAGATATCAGTAACTATAAGCAAGCCAGGACGATCCTCAAATGCAGAGGCAAAAAAAACCGGGCATTGCGCCCGGTACGTTATTTATTTCTGTTCCTCTTTCTTTTTCCCTAGCGTTGGCGTCTCGTCGAAGAAGTTCCACGGCTTAAGCAGGGTATGTACCCATTCCGTCGGCATGATCGGCCACTCCTCCGCGCGGGCGACGTGGGTAGTGCCGGTGGTCATCCAGACCACGTCATCCTGACCGTTGAGCGACTCGTTATCCTTGCTGTACTGCCCCAGGCCCGTGTCGTGGATGGAGCGGTTCGGGAATTTGCCTTCCGGATAGAGTTCATCCGGGTGGTAGCGGGTCACCCACAGCTGTTTGTCCATAAAGCTCAGGCGATGGTAGATCCACTCGTCCGGGGCAAATTTCGCGCCGGTCGCTACCGGGTGCGTACCGCCCGCGTAAGGGATAATCTGGTATGAGACCGGGTTGCCCATGCGGTTCTCTTTACTGGTGTTGCTCAGCAGACGAATGGTGCCCGGGTCGAATTTCTGCGCCGCCTGCTGCTCGGTATCAATATCATACTGATTGATCTGCATGGTGCTGGTCCGCGGGCCCCCGGCGGTATTCGGCTTCACTTCCGGATCCATCGCCACCAGCTTGTTGTTGATGCCGTCCACGTCCATATCAAGACGGAAGTTGTAGATGTGCTGGTGCGTGGTGCCGACGATGTTATGGTCGATCAGCGTGCCGTATTTGGTGTCGTCTTTGGCGGTGGCGTCGTGCATGGTTTTCGCCTGAACGCCTTTCACCGCTTCGATACCCGTCGCGCCGGCATCAATGCCGATGGTGCCATTTTCATGGAACACCCAGTCGAAGATGTAATCGTAGTTGCCCACGGTACTCACCCAGCGCACCACCAGCTCGCGGCGCTCGGTGCTGACGTTTGGCTGACCCATCTCCTGGTGTTTGTATTCCGGCCCGGCGTAGCGTTCGAAAATGGCGATCGCGCGCGGGATCTCCATCGGCGCGCCGGTGTAATCCGGGATAGTTTCATTGAGCATCACGGCGTTGGACGGCACGTCTTTACCGCGCACCAGCGGTGAGGTCAGGGTGCCCATACCGTAGTCGCCGGAGTCGAGATAGGCTTTAAAGTACCAGCCCACGTCCGGATCGCCGTAAGGGACGATCATGCCGCCGAGCGACCCCTGATACATCACCTGGCGCTTTTTGCCGTTGTCGTTATAGGTGACGGTTGAAATCATCGGGCCGACGCGGGAATCCAGGCTCAGGTGGAAATCCCAGTTCTGCCAGTGCACCATATCCCCGGTGATGGTGTAGTTCTTGCCTTCCGGTTCAGTGATGTTGAGCGGTTTTTTCGGCGTCTCTATGCGGTCGCGGCCATCATAGGGACGCGGGGTCATGGGAACCGGAACCACGGCGCCTTCTTCAATCTTCTGGATCTTTTTCTGTTCAAGATCGACCACGGCCACCAGGTTCTCAATCGGGTGCGCCCAGTAATTGCCGTCGCCCACGTCCAGATAGCTCACCACCTTCAGCAGGCGATCTTCCTGCTTCAGGCCGTCTTTACCGTCGAAATAGCCGACGGTCAGCGGCGTGGTAATCACTTTTTTCGGGTCGGTGATGCCGTGTTTTTTAAGCACCTCGGCGAACTCGGTACTTTCGTTGATGATCTGCTGAACCGCGGTGAAATCATCCAGCAGCACCATGCCGTGCGCGTCTTTTACCGGTTCCCAGCGCAGGATTTTTTTATCCTTCAGGTCCACCACGCTTTCGATAACGTGCTTGCCGTCGAGCATGACGATCTTCGCCTGACGAGGGGCATCCACTGCCGTACCGTTGAGCACAAAGTCCCACACTTTGGCTTTCTCAGGCTCTGCCAGGGCGATCTGGGTAAAGCGGGTATTTGGCTTAAAGTCCGCCGAGGCTTTCACAATCTCAACGGCCTGCTTAATTTCGTCCGCCGTTAGCGCGTTTAACGGGTGAGGGCGTTTTTCAACCTGGAAGGTCTGGTCAAGGCCGGACTGGAAAACATCGTTGATGAAGGTATCGGAAATAAAGGCTTTCTTGCCTTTCATCACCACCGGCACCTCAAGCCTGAGGGTTTTACCGTTGACGATGGCGGTTTTTGCGCCCGGCTTGACCTTCACAAAGGCACCGTCTTTCGCAATGGTGAACATCTGTGCGTAATCATCCCACTGAACGTCCGCACCAAAGTCCTGCAGCGTTTTGTCCATCGGGACCATATGCGCCTCACTGCCGTGGGCGAAAACAGGGGATTGCCAGGCGCAACACAGCGCAACGGCCATGGCCAGCGCCGTTCTACGGGCAGAAAAAGAAGAATTGCTTCCCATCGTAGACCTCATCTTGTTGTGTTTATACCCGTCATACTTCAAGTTGCAGGTGCGTTGGCTGCACTCTCTCACCCCAGTCACGTACTTATGTACGCTCCCGGGGATTCGTTCCCTTGCCGCCTTCCTGCAACTCGAATTATTTAGGGGATATTGTGTTGTGACAGCCTTATCCTGACAGGCGCCTGAGAAAAGCGTTTGCCTGCATCTGCCAGATTATTTGTCAGCCTTGCCAGGTTAAAAAAAGAGCGGGGATAAATCACAGGCCGGGCCATTTCCTCTCCCCATTGAGGCTGAGGTAACCCCACAAATGATGTCAGCACAGACGGCCCCCTCTCCCTTGAGGGAGAGGGCTGGGGTGAGGGGGAACATACGGCTGTGGTGGTCATTCCCTTCACTTTATGTTGAGGGCCTTGCTAAAGGCCCCCAGTGAATCTGTAAGCAGCGTCAAATTACCGGGAGCCACCAGCCATTGTGGTAAAGGGAAAGGGGCGTTAGCTGAAATCACCCTGCTGGCGCGCTACCAGCGTCAGGATGGAGTAGAGCGCCACGGCCTGCTGGTGCTGGTTGAAGATCTCAACCGCCCATTCCACCACGCCGGTCGGTTTTTCCTCGGCGGTACGCTGTTTCTTCAGCGTTTTACGCTTGCAGGTCAGACGCACCTGAATGGTATCGCCCGGCTTAACCGGCTCGATGAAGCGCAGGTTTTCCATGCCGTAGTTGGCAATAACCGGCCCGACGCCCGCATCAACAAACAGTCCCGCCGCGGCGGAGATCAGGAAGTAGCCGTGCACCACGCGCTCGCCAAAGATCGACTCCGCCGCGCCGATCTTGTCCATATGGGCGTAGAAGTGGTCCCCGCTCAGGCAGGCAAAGTTCACGATGTCCGCTTCCGTGAGGGTGCGGCGCGGCGTCAGCAGGCTGTCGCCCGGCTGCAGCTCCTCAAAGTATTTGCGGAACGGATGCACGCGGTCTTCCTGCACCGCTGCGCCACGCACCCACTGTTTGCCAATGGCCGCCAGCATCGTCGGGCTGCCCTGAATCGCGGTGCGCTGCAGATAGTGCTTCACCGCGCGCAGGCCGCCCAGCTCTTCGCCGCCGCCCGCGCGGCCCGGGCCGCCGTGCACCAGCTGAGGCAGCGGGGAGCCGTGGCCGGTAGACTCTTTTGATGATTCCTCGTTAAGGATCTGAATGCGACCGTGGGCGCGAGCCGCGCCGGCAATAAACTGGCGGGCAATCGCCGAATCGGCGGTGACCAGCGTACCGGCCAGGCTGCCGCCGCCCGCGCGGGCAAGCTGCATCGCGTGGCGCGCGTTGCGATACGGCATCAGCGTCGCAACCGGGCCGAAGGCTTCGGTGGAGTGCACCGCCGGGGTTTCATCCGGCTGCGGGCAGAACAGCAGGGTCGGCGGGAAGAACGCGCCCGCGGCCTGCAAATCCGCTTTGCCGCCCAGACGGATCTGGCAGCCTGCAGCGATCAGCTGATCCACCTTCTCCTGCACGTCCGCGCGCTGTTCGGCGTTGACCAGCGCCCCCATCTTCACCCCTTCCTGCGCCGGGTTGCCCACCACCACTTTTTCCAGACGGGCAATCAGCGCCTGGCTCACCGCGTCAATCTGGTTTTGTGGGACGATAATCCGGCGAATGGCCGTACATTTTTGCCCGGCTTTGGCGGTCATCTCGCGGACCACTTCCCGGATGAACAGGGCAAACTCCGGCTGGTCCGGCGTAACGTCTTCCCCCAGCACGCAGCAGTTCAGGGAGTCGGCCTCCATCGTGAACGGAATCGAATTCGCCACGATATTCGGGTGCACGCGCAGGCTTTGCCCGGTGCTGGCGGAGCCGGTAAAGGTCACGACGTCCTGGCTGTCGAGCTGGTCGAGCAGATCCCCCGCGCCGCCGCAGATCAGGCTGATGGCGCCGTCCGGCACCAGCCCGCTGTCGACGATGGATTTCACCATCGCCTGCGTCACCTGTGCGGTAGCGGTAGCGGGTTTGATGATGGCGGGCATCCCGGCAAGCCAGGTCGGCGCCAGCTTTTCCAGCATCCCCCAGCAGGGGAAGTTAAAGGCGTTGATGTGAACTGCCACGCCGGATTTGGAGGTGAGGACGTGGCGCGCCGCAAAGCCGCCTTCTTTCGACAGTGGGATTAACTCGTCTTCCGGCCACAGGGTGTCATCCGGCAGCTCGCGGCTGCCCAGGCTGGCGTAAGTGAAGAGGGTGCCGATGCCGCCTTCAATATCCACCCAGCTGTCCGCCTTCGTCGCCCCGGTCTGGGCCGACAGGGCATAAAACGTCTCTTTCTCGCTAAGCAGGTGCTTTGCCACCGCCTTCAGCATGGCAGCACGTTCGATAAAGGTCATCTCGTGAAGCGCTTCCCCGCCGCGCTCAATCGCATAGCGACGGGCGGCCGCCATGTCCAGACCTTCGCTGGTCACGCTCCACAGGGCTTCGCCACTGATGGCGTGATGAATAGTGCGCTCGCGGCCCCGGCCAGACTGCCAGGTACCGGATAAGAAGCTGGCTAACTGCTGCATCGCTTATCTCCAAATGTTACGTGATTTACTCATTAATAGTTTGATCGTGAATCATAAAAATCAAGCTGAGTTTTTAATGAATTGTTAACGTTGTGATCTGGCTGGATGAATCGCATCGCTTGAAGACGCTTTCTGAAAGGCCTGATGCAAAAGCCTTGCGAGCAGCATCACAAAACCAGGAAACAATTCTTGGGGTTATATTTAACCTATGTGTAACTTCTAAAAAACAAAGTGATTCAACATTACGCCTTAATTTGCAAACTAACGAATCATAAAGGTGATGACGTGACGCAAGAACAACGGTTTGAGCAGCGCATAGCGCAGGAGACGGCGATTGAGCCTCAGGACTGGATGCCTGACGCCTACCGTAAGACGTTGATCCGCCAGATTGGTCAGCATGCGCACTCCGAAATTGTCGGCATGCTGCCGGAAGGGAACTGGATCGCCCGCGCGCCGACGCTGCGCCGAAAAGCGATCCTGCTGGCGAAAGTGCAGGACGAAGCCGGGCACGGACTCTATCTCTACAGCGCGGCGGAAACGCTGGGCTGCGCGCGGGAAGACATCTACCAGAAAATGCTCGACGGCAGGATGAAATACTCCTCCATCTTCAACTATCCGACCCTGAGCTGGGCCGATATCGGCGTGATCGGCTGGCTGGTGGACGGCGCCGCTATCGTCAACCAGGTGGCGCTGTGCCGGACCTCTTACGGTCCGTATGCCCGCGCGATGGTGAAAATCTGTAAAGAAGAGAGCTTCCACCAGCGCCAGGGCTTTGAGGCCTGCATGGCGCTGGCGCAGGGCAGCGAGGCCCAGCGCCAGATGCTGCAGGACGCCATCAACCGCTTCTGGTGGCCAGCGCTAATGATGTTCGGGCCGAACGACGACAACTCGCCGAACAGCGCCCGCAGCCTGGCGTGGAAAATCAAACGCTTCGGCAATGACGAACTTCGCCAGCGCTTTGTCGACAACACGGTGCCGCAGGTGGAGATGCTGGGCATGACGGTGCCGGATCCCGACCTGCGATTTGATGAAGAGAGCGGTCATTATCGCTTCGGCGAGATCGACTGGCATGAGTTTGACGAGGTCATTAGCGGGCGCGGCATCTGCAACCACGAGCGCCTGGCCGCCAAACGTAAAGCCTGGGAAGAGGGGGCGTGGGTGCGCGAGGCCGCACTGGCGCACGCGGAAAAACAACACGCCCGCAAAGTGGCTTAAGAGGAATCACGATGAGCAACGTCTACTGGCCGCTGTACGAAGTGTTCGTACGTAGCAAACAAGGGTTATCCCACCGTCACGTGGGCAGTCTGCATGCCGCCGACGATCGCATGGCGCTGGAAAATGCGCGCGATGCCTACACCCGTCGCAGCGAAGGGTGTTCTATCTGGGTGGTTAAGGCGAGTGAGATTGTCGCCTCCCAGCCGGAAGAGAGCGGTGAGTTCTTCGACCCGGCGGAAAGCAAGGTTTACCGCCATCCGACGTTCTACACCATCCCCGACGGCATCGAGCATATGTGAGGCAAAGAATGAATTCAGTGACTGCCTATGCCCTGCGTCTGGGCGATAACGGTCTGGTGCTCTCCCAGCGTCTCGGCGCCTGGTGCGGCCACGCGCCGGAGCTGGAAATTGACCTCGCGCTCGCCAATATCGGCCTCGACCTGCTGGGGCAGGCGCGCAATTTCCTGACCTATGCCGCGGAGCGGGAAGGCCAGGGCGATGAAGACACGCTGGCGTTTGGCCGCGACGAGCGCCAGTTCCGCAACGTCCTGCTGGTGGAGCAGCCGAACGGCAGCTTCGCCGACACCATTGCCCGACAGTACCTGATGGATGCCTGGAACGTGGCGCTGTACGAACGGCTGACTCAAAGCAGCGACGGCCAGCTTGCGGCCATCGCCGCCAAAGCGATTAAAGAGGCGCGCTACCACCTGCGCTTCAGCCGCGGCTGGCTGGTGCGTCTGGGCGACGGGACCGAAACGTCCGCGCAAAAAATGCAGCAGGCTATCGACAACCTGTGGCGTTTTACGGCGGAGCTGTTTGAAGCCGATGACGTCGAGCTGGCCCTGATTGACGCCGGCGTGGCGGTTGACCCGCGCGTCCTGCGCCAGCCGTGGGAAAGCGAAGTCTTTGCCGGTCTCAATGAGGCCTGCCTGCAGGTTCCCGCAGAGGTGGCGTACCGCACCGGGGGCAAGAGGGGGCTGCATACCGAACATCTGGGCCCGATGCTGGCGGAAATGCAGTATCTCCAGCGCGCGTATCCCGGTCAGCAGTGGTAAAGGAGAACGCTATGCAACGCCTCGTCGACATCGCGCCCGCGCAAATCCCGCAGATCTGGTCGCTGTTAAGCCAGATCCCCGATCCGGAAGTGCCGGTATTAACCATCACCGATTTAGGCATGGTGCGCAGCGTGAAGGCGCAGGGGGAAGGCTGGGTCATTGGCTTCACGCCAACCTACTCGGGCTGCCCGGCAACGGAGCACCTGCTGGGGGCGATCCGCGACGCGATGACCGCGAACGGCTTTACCCCGGTGCATATTGTGCTCCAGCTTGAGCCCGCCTGGACCACCGACTGGATGACCGCCGACGCGCGCGAGCGCCTGCGGGCGTACGGCATCAGCCCGCCCGTGGGGCATAGCTGCCACGCGCACGCGCCTGTGGAGGTGAGCTGCCCGCGCTGCGCCAGCACTGACACCTCCATTATTAGTGAATTTGGTTCGACGGCCTGCAAAGCGCTCTACCGCTGCAACACCTGCCGCGAGCCCTTCGACTATTTCAAATGCATTTGAGGCTGCCATGACAACGTTTCATTCATTAACAGTGGCAAAAGTGGAACCCGAAACCCGCGACGCGGTGACCATCACGTTCGCGGTGCCGCAGGCGCTGCAGGACGCCTACCGCTTCCGCCCCGGCCAGCACCTGACGTTAAAAACGAAGCTTGGCGGGGACGAGCTGCGCCGCTGCTACTCCATCTGCCGGAGTACCGCCCCGGGCGAAATCAGCGTGGCGGTCAAAGCCATCGACGGCGGGCGCTTTTCCCGCTATGCGCGGGATGAGATCAAAGCGGGCATGGCGCTGGAGGTGATGGTGCCTCAGGGACAGTTTGGCTACCAGCCCCGGGCTGAACGTGAAGGCCACTATCTGGCGATTGCGGCAGGCTCCGGGATCACCCCGATGCTGGCGATTATCTCCGCTACGCTGGCGACCGAACCCAACAGCCACTTCACCCTGATCTACGGCAACCGCAGCAGCCAGAGCATGATGTTCCGCCAGGCGCTGGCGGATCTGAAGGACAAGTACACGCAGCGGCTGCAGCTGGTCTCCATCTTCAGCCAGGAGCGGCTGGACAGCGATCTGCTTTATGGCCGCATCGACGGGGAAAAGCTGCAGGCGCTGGCGAAAACCCTGATTAACTTCCGCCAGTACGACGAGGCGTTTATCTGCGGACCGTCGGCGATGATGGACGACGCCGAAGCGACGCTGAAGGCGCTGGGGATGCCGGACAAATCCATTCACCTTGAGCGCTTCAACACCCCGGGAACCACCGCTAAACGCGCGGTGCATGTCCAGGCGGAAGGACAGAAAGTGACCGTGCGCCAGGACGGGCGCGACCGCGAAATCACCCTGACGGCGGACGATGAAAGCATCCTGGATGCCGCCCTGCGTCAGGGGGCGGATCTCCCGTATGCCTGCAAGGGCGGCGTGTGCGCCACCTGTAAATGCAAAGTGCTGCGTGGGAAGGTGGACATGGCGACCAATTACAGCCTGGAGCCGGACGAGCTGGCCGCCGGATACGTGCTGAGCTGCCAGTCGCTGCCGTTAACCGCCGACGTGATTGTCGACTTCGACGCGAAGGGGATGGCATGAGCGAACTGATTGTTACCCGCCATGGCCGCGTGCTTCAGCTGACGCTAAACCGTCCGGCGGCGCGCAACGCCCTCAATAACGCGCTGTTAACCCAGATTGCCGAGCAGCTTGAGGACGCCGCAGCAGATGCCGACATCGCCGTCTGCGTGATTTACGGCAGCGAGCGCTGCTTTGCCGCCGGGGCCGATCTCAACGAAATGGCGGAGAAAGATCTGCCCGCCACGCTGAACGATATCCGCCCGCAGCTGTGGGCGCGCATCAACGCTTTTCCTAAACCGCTGATTGCCGCCGTGAACGGCTTCGCGCTGGGCGCAGGCTGCGAGCTGGCGCTGCTGTGCGACGTAGTCATTGCTGGCGATAACGCCCGCTTTGGCCTGCCGGAAATTACGCTGGGCATTATGCCCGGCGCGGGTGGCACCCAGCGTCTTATCCGCAGCGTCGGTAAATCCCTTGCCAGCAAAATGGTGCTGACCGGCGAGAGTATCTCCGCGCAGCAGGCGCTAAGCGCCGGGCTGGTGAGCGACGTTTTCCCGCCAGCGCTGACGCTGGAGTATGCCCTGAAGCAGGCGGCGCTGATGGCGCGCAACTCTCCGCTGGCGCTGCAGGCGGCGAAACAGGCGCTGCGCCAGTCTCAGGAGGTGCCGCTCCAGGCCGGACTCGCGCAGGAGCGTCAGCTGTTTACGCTGCTTTCTGCCACCGAGGATCGCCGGGAGGGCATCGACGCCTTCTTACAAAAACGCACCCCCGACTTTAAAGGACGCTAATTGTGGAATTTATTCTCAGTCATGTTGAGCAGGGCGTAATGACCATTACGCTGAACCGTCCGGAGCGTCTGAACAGCTTTAACGACGTGATGCACCAGCAGCTTGCCGAGTGCCTGAAACAGGCCGAGCGTGATGACACCGTTCGCTGCCTGCTGATCACCGGGGCGGGACGCGGCTTTTGCGCGGGTCAGGATCTGAACGACCGCAACGTCGACCCCAACGGCACGGCGCCGGATTTGGGGATGTCCGTTGAAACCTTCTATAACCCGCTGGTGCGTCGCCTGGCAAAGCTGCCGAAACCGGTCATTTGTGCCGTTAACGGCGTGGCGGCCGGCGCGGGTGCCACGCTGGCGCTGGGGTGCGACATGGTCATTGCCGCTCGTTCCGCCAACTTCGTGATGGCCTTCAGCAAGCTCGGCCTGGTGCCGGACTGCGGCGGCACCTGGCTGCTGCCGCGCGTGGCCGGACGCGCCCGCGCCATGGGGCTGGCGCTGCTCGGCGACAAGCTCAGCGCCGAACAGGCGCAGGCGTGGGGAATGATCTGGCAGGTGGTGGATGACGAACAGCTTTCCGCTACGGCGCAGCAGATGGCGCTGCACTTTGCGTCTCAACCGACCTTCGGGCTGGGGCTGATCAAGCAGGCGATCAATGCCGCGGAAACCAACACCCTGGACGCCCAGCTCGATCTGGAGCGCGACTACCAGCGCCTGGCCGGGCGCAGCGACGACTACCGCGAGGGCGTTAGCGCCTTCCTGGCGAAGCGCGCGCCGAACTTTGCGGGGAAATAAGATGCTGAACATACGGACTGTCGCCGTGATTGGCAGCGGCACGATGGGCGCAGGGATTGCCGAAGTCGCGGCCAGCCATGGGCATCAGGTGCTGATCTACGACATCTCCAGCGATGCGATATCGCGGGCCATCGACGGGATCCGCCAGCGTCTGGCCTCCCGGGTGACGCGCGGAAAACTCTCCGCCGATGCCGGGAGCCAGATCCTCGCCCGGCTGCTTCCGGTCACCGATATCGAGGCGCTCGCCGCGGCCGATCTGGTCATAGAAGCGGCCTCCGAGCGTCTGGAGGTGAAAAAGGCGCTGTTTGCTCAGTTGGCTGAGATCTGCCCGCCGCAAACGGTGCTGACCAGCAATACCTCATCCATCTCCGTTACGGCGATTGCGGCGGACGTCCACCACCCGGAGCGCGTCGCAGGGCTGCACTTCTTCAACCCGGCGCCGGTGATGAAGCTGGTGGAGGTGGTCAGCGGGCTGGCGACCTCTCCGGAAGTGGCCGACGCGCTGTGCGAGCTGGCGCTGAACTGGGGCAAACAGCCCGTTCGCTGCCAGTCAACGCCGGGGTTCATCGTCAACCGCGTCGCGCGTCCGTTTTATTCCGAAGCCTGGCGCGCGCTGGAAGAGCAGGTCGCGCCGCCGGAGGTGATTGATGCCGCCCTGCGCGACGGCGGCGGTTTCCCGATGGGGCCGCTGGAGCTGACCGACATGATTGGTCAGGACGTGAATTTCGCGGTGACCTGCTCGGTATTTAACGCCTTCTGGCAGGAGCGTCGTTTTCTGCCTTCTCTGGTTCAGCAGGAGCTGGTGCTGGCGGGAAGGCTGGGCAAAAAGAGCGGGAAGGGCGTCTACGACTGGCAGAGTGACAAACCCGCCGTGCAGTGGGTGCCGGCCGTGAACGACAGCTACAGCCCGATGCGCGTGGAAAGAAGACGTGACGGTGTCACCGAAATTGATGATGTGTACCTGATTGAAACGCAGGGCGAAACCGCTCAGGCGCTGGCGCTGCGGCTCAACGGCCCGGTGGTGGTGGTGGACCGCATTGAGCGCGACGTGGCGGTGATTGCGGCGGCCGCCAGCAACCCGCACACCGCGACGCAAAAGGCCATCCGCTACCTGCAACAGCAGGGTAACCGGGTGGTGCAAATTGCCGATTATCCCGGCCTGCTGGTCTGGCGCACGCTGGCGATGATTGCCAACGAAGCGCTGGATGCCCTGCAAAAAGGGGTCGCCAGCGAGAAGGACATCGATACCGCCATGCGCCTGGGCGTGAACTACCCGAGCGGGCCGATCGCCTGGGGCGAGCGGCTGGGCTGGCAGCGCCTGCTGACGCTGCTGGAGAACCTGCAGCGTCATTACGGTGAAGAGCGCTACCGCCCCTGTTCCCTGCTGCGCCAGCGCGCGCTTCTGGAGAGTAGCTATGAGTCATAACGCCTGGCATAACGCCCGCGCGATGTACGAACGGGACGCCTGCGCGCAGGCGATGGGAATGGACATTGTCGACATGGACGAGGGCTACGCGGTGGTGACCATGACCATCACCCCGCAGATGCTTAACGGCCATAAAACCTGCCACGGCGGACAGCTTTTTTCGCTGGCAGACACCGCCTTTGCCTACGCCTGCAACAGCCAGGGGCTGGCGGCGGTAGCCTCAGGCTGCTCGATTGATTTTCTGCGTCCGGGCTTTGCCGGGGACACGCTCACCGCCACCGCGCGGGTGATGCATCAGGGCAAGCTGACCGGCGTGTACGACATTGAAATCCAGAACCAACAACAGAAAACCGTCGCCCTTTTTCGCGGGAAATCTCACCGCATCGGCGGCAGCGTGACAGGAGAGGCCTGATGCGTGACGCATTTATTTGTGATGGCGTTCGAACCCCGGTGGGTCGCTACGGCGGCGCGCTTGCCGCAGTCCGGACCGACGATCTCGGTGCCGTGCCGCTGCGCGCGCTGCTGGCCCGCTATCCCCAGCTCGATCTCGAGCGGATTGACGACGTGATTTTCGGCTGCGCCAACCAGGCGGGGGAAGATAACCGCAACGTGGCGCGCATGTCGTCCCTGCTCGCCGGGCTGCCGCAGACGGTGTCCGGAACCACCATCAACCGCCTGTGCGGGTCGGGTCTGGACGCGATTGGGTTTGCTGCCCGCGCCATTAAGGCGGGCGATGGCGAGCTGCTGATTGCGGGCGGCGTGGAGTCGATGTCGCGCGCGCCGTTTGTGATGGGCAAAGCCACCGCCGCGTTTCAGCGTCAGGCGGAAATCTTTGATACCACCATCGGCTGGCGATTTGTGAATCCGCTCATGCATCAGCAATTCGGAACTGACAGTATGCCGGAAACGGCAGAGAATGTAGCTGAATTGTTAAATATCAGCCGTGCCGATCAGGACGCGTTCGCGCTGCGCAGCCAGCAGCGTACCGCGCAGGCGCAGCAGAACGGCATTCTGGCGCAGGAGATCGTGCCGGTACCGGTGCCGGGCAAAAAAGGGGCGGTCACTGAGTTCTGCGTGGATGAACATCCGCGCGCGGACACCACGCTCGAACAGCTCGCCGGGCTAAAAACGCCGTTTCGTAAGAACGGGGTGGTTACGGCGGGGAATGCCTCCGGCGTCAACGACGGCGCTGCGGCGCTGATCGTCGCCAGCGAGAAGATGGCGCTGGCGCAGGGATTGGTCCCGCGCACGCGGATCGTGGCGATGGCGACGGCGGGCGTGGAGCCTCGTCTGATGGGGCTCGGCCCGGTCCCTGCGACCCGCAAGGTGCTGGAACGCGCCGGACTCAGCATTAACGATATGGACGTTGTCGAGCTTAACGAAGCTTTCGCCTCGCAGGCGCTGGGCGTGCTGCGTCAGTTAGGCCTGCCGGATGATGCCGCGCACGTCAACCCGAACGGTGGCGCGATTGCGCTGGGCCACCCGCTGGGCATGAGCGGTGCCAGACTGGCGCTGGCCGCGAGCAACGAACTGCACCGACGCGGCGGGCGCTACGCGCTGTGTACGATGTGCATCGGTGTGGGTCAGGGCATTGCCATGATCCTTGAGCGTGTTTGAGCATAAAAACAATGTGAGTACCCTACAATGACAAATACAACAAAGCTTGATCCGATTGAAACGGCCTCCCTTGACGAGCTACAGGCGCTGCAGACCGAGCGTCTGAAATGGACGCTGCATCACGCCTACAACAACGTGCCGATGTACAAACGCAAGTTTGACGCCGCGGGCGTTCACCCTGACGATTTCAACGAGCTGGCGGATATCCGCAAATTCCCGTGCACCACCAAGCAGGACCTGCGGGATAACTATCCGTTCGATACCTTTGCCGTGCCGATGGAGCAGGTGGTGCGTATTCACGCCTCATCCGGCACCACCGGCAAACCGACCGTTGTCGGCTATACGCAGGGCGACATCGACAACTGGGCCAATCTGGTGGCCCGCTCCCTGCGCGCCGCGGGCGGCAGCGCGAAGGACAAAATTCACGTGGCGTATGGCTACGGCCTGTTTACCGGCGGGCTGGGGGCGCACTATGGCGCCGAGCGTTTAGGCGCGACGGTGATCCCGATGTCCGGCGGCCAGACGGAGAAACAGGCGCAGCTGATCCGTGATTTCCAGCCGGATATGATCATGGTGACGCCGTCCTACTGCCTCAACCTGATTGAGGAGCTGGAGCGCCAGATGGGCGGCGATGCCAGCGGCTGTTCCCTGCGCGTGGGCGTCTTCGGCGCCGAGCCGTGGACGCAGGCCATGCGGCGCGAAATTGAAAAACGCTTAGGCATTACGGCGCTGGACATTTATGGCCTCTCCGAGGTGATGGGGCCGGGCGTGGCGATGGAGTGTATCGAAACCGTCGACGGCCCGACCATCTGGGAAGATCACTTCTACCCGGAGATCGTCAACCCGAACGACGGCACGCCGCTGGATGACGGGCAGCAGGGCGAACTGCTGTTCACCACGCTGACCAAAGAGGCGCTGCCGGTGATCCGCTACCGCACCCGCGACCTGACGCGCCTGCTCCCGGCCACCGCGCGCAGCATGCGCCGCATGGACCGCATCAGCGGGCGCAGTGACGATATGCTGATCATCCGCGGCGTCAACGTCTTCCCGTCGCAGCTGGAAGAGGAGATCGTCAAGTTCGAACACCTTTCTCCGCACTATCAGCTGGAGGTGAACCGTCGCGGTCATCTTGATTCACTTTCTGTGAAGGTGGAGCTGAAAGAGAGTAGCCTCACGCTGACCCATGAGCAGCGTTGCCAGGTGTGCCACCAGCTTCGCCACCGCATTAAGTCGATGGTGGGGATTTCCACCGACGTAATGATCGTTAACTGCGGCAGCATCCCGCGCTCGGAGGGCAAAGCCTGCCGGGTGTTTGACTTGCGTAAAGCTGCGGCCAACGGCTAAGTTTTCCCTCACCCCGGCCCTCTCCCAAAGGGAGAGGGTGTAAACAGTTCCTTCTCCCAAAAGGAGAGGGTGTAAACAGTTCCTTCTCCCAAAAGGAGAGGGTGTAAACAGTTCCCTCTCCCAAAGGGAGAGGGTTAGGGTGAGGGAGAAACCTCAGAATCCTGTGCTATGATTCATCCAGGACAAAAATAACAACAGAATGAATCACATGAATAAACTCGACGCCTTTATCCAGCACGCGGTCAGCTCCGTTCCCGTCAGCGGGACCTCGCTTATCTCCTCGTTATACGGTGACGCGCTTTCCCATCGCGGCGGTGAGATTTGGCTCGGCAGCCTGGCCGCCCTGCTGGAAGGCATGGGGTTTGGCGAGCGCTTCGTGCGTACCGCGCTGTTTCGACTCAACAAAGAGGGCTGGCTGGACGTTTCCCGCATCGGGCGTCGCAGCTTTTACCGCCTGAGCGATAAAGGGCTTCGCCTGACGCGTCGCGCGGAGAATAAGATTTACCGCGCGGAACTGCCCGCCTGGGACGGCAAATGGCTGTTGCTGCTCTCCGAAGGTCTGGATAAAACCACCCTTGCCGACGTCAAAAAACAGCTGATCTGGCAGGGGTTTGGCACGCTGGCGCCGAGCCTGATGGCCTCGCCGTCGCAGCATCTGGCGGATGTGCAGTCCCTGCTTCACGATGCCGGCGTGGCGGAAAACGTGATTTTCTTTGAAGCCCACTCGCCGCTGGCGCTCTCCCGTGCCGCGCTGCGTTCGCGGGTGGAGGAGTGCTGGCAGCTAACCGAGCAAAACGCGATGTACGAGACGTTCATCGATTCATTCCGCCCGCTGCTGCCGCTGTTGAAAGAGGCCGCGCCGGAGGAGCTGACGCCGGAACGCTGTTTCCAGATCCAGCTGCTGCTGATTCACTTTTATCGTCGCGTGGTGCTGAAAGATCCGCTGCTGCCGGAAGAGTTGCTGCCCGCGCACTGGGCGGGGCAAAGCGCCCGACAGCTCTGCATTAACATCTATCAGCGTGTCGCGCCGGGGGCGCTGGCGTTTGTCAGTGAGAAGGGCGAAACCTCCGTGGGCGAACTGCCCGTGCCCGGCACGCTTTACTATCAACGCTTTGGTGGTCTTACAAGCGCATAAGGAGCGAAGATGCCAGTTTATCAAATTGACGGTCTGACGCCGGTCGTGCCGGACGAGAGCTATGTTCACCCGACGGCGGTGCTGATTGGCGACGTGATTCTGGGCAAAGGCGTTTACGTCGGTCCTAACGCCAGCCTGCGCGGTGATTTTGGCCGTATCGTGGTGAAAGACGGTGCCAACATTCAGGATAACTGTGTGATGCACGGCTTCCCGGAGCAGGACACGGTGGTGGAAGAGGACGGGCATATCGGCCACAGCGCTATTCTCCACGGCTGCGTGATCCGCCGCAATGCGCTGGTGGGCATGAACGCGGTGGTGATGGACGGGGCGGTCATCGGTGAAAACAGCATCGTCGGCGCGGCGGCGTTCGTGAAGGCGAAAGCGGAGATGCCCGCCAACCATTTGATCATCGGCAGCCCGGCCAAAGCGATTCGCGAGCTGAGCGAGCAGGAGCTGGCGTGGAAGCAGCAGGGCACGCGGGAGTATCAGGTGCTGGTGGAGCGCTGCAAGCTAACTATGCACCAGGTGGAGCCGCTGCGAGACGTTGAGCCTGACCGGAAACGGCTGGCGTTTGATGAGAACTTAAGGCCGAAGTCGGCGGTGTAGGGCTCAGACCGTCTTTTTTCGCCATATCCATCAACAGCGCGATGCCGATGTAATTACTCCAGTTAAAGGTATTTTGCAGCACCACCACCGCATTGCCTTTTTCTTTGTCATAGCCGATAAAGCTGGAGTAACCGCCGATATAGCCGACCTGATAGGTGATTTTTTCCAGACCGATAAAGTCGGTGGTCCAGGCAATACCCTGCACTCCGTCAGGGCGTTGAATATCGGTATTTCTCACTTCGGCAAAGACATTGTCCAGCAGGGGATTGTGGGTCGTTGAGACGTGATAGCGGGCATAGGCCGCCAGATCTTCGGCGTTGCTGTACAAGCTCGCTGCCGCCACCATGTTGTTGGAAAAATGCCAGTCCGGGGTGAGCTGCCCGCGCGGGATGAATTTAGGCTGATCGCCCGCGTGGCCGAGCGCACGCTGCGGGTAGCCTTTGAGCCGCTGGGGAATAAAGCTGCTGTTAGCCATTTGCAGCGGACGGAAAATATAGCGCGAGGCTAAACTCTGGATATCTTCGCCGGTCTTGTGCTTCAGGATATAGCCGATCAGGGCGTAGCCGGTATTGGAATATTGCGGCACTTTATTCTTTGGCGCCCGCCAGTCGGCGAGGTAGCGCAGCACGTTATCGCTGTCCAGCTCGCTATAGAAATTTTCGCCCGTGCTTAAATAGCCGATGAATTTCCCAAGCATCGGAACATCCATATTCTGACGCGGCAGGCCGGAGGTGTGGGTTACCAGTTCAAGCAGGGTGATTTTTTGTGCATCCGCGCTAAGCGGCGTCCCCGGCGGTAGCAATGTCGCCAGGTTATCGTTCCAGTTCAGTTGCCCTTCATTCACCAGACAAGCCACCACTTCCGCCGTGATCCCTTTGCTGAGCGAGCCGAGCGCAAACAGGGTGTCGGACCTGACCGGATAGCGATTGACCGCATCGGTTACGCCCCATGTGTAAAACTGCGGCGAGCCGTGATTATGGATCACCGCGACCGTCATCCCGGGAACGGATTTTTGCGCCATATAGTGACGCACCACGCTGTCAACGTCGCCATCCAGCGAATCATGGGTGAGAAGTTCCTGAGTACCTTCCGGGGAGGACATCTGTGAGAGCGTGCCACAACCGCTGAGGAGTGGGAGAGTAAGCAGAAGCCAGCGAATTTTTTTTGTTATGTTCTGCATACCTGATAGCGAGTGTGGTGGTCATTGGCGCGCCAGGAATGTATCACAAATAGCCTGCCTGAATGTAAACTTTCTAAACGGCGGCGGCCCTGTTGATGGTCACCGTGACTTTTCGGCCAGCCTTGAGGGATTTCAGTATGACTCGCTTTTATCAACTTACCGCCACCCGCCTGGATGGCCGCCTTATCTCAATGGCCGACTATGCGGGAAAGGTGGTTTTGGTCGTCAATACCGCCAGCCAGTGTGGCTTTACGCCGCAATATGCGGGCCTTGAAGCGCTATACAAGAAATACGCCGATCAAGGACTAGTGGTGCTGGGCTTCCCCTGCAACCAGTTCGGTAAACAGGAACCCGGCGGCGCCGACGAAATCTCGAAAACCTGTCACATCAACTACGGCGTGAGCTTCCCGATGTTTGAGAAGGTAGAAGTTAACGGTAACGCAGCGCACCCGCTGTTTCGTTATCTGAAAAACGAATTGCCCGGCGTGCTGGGAGGGCGGATCAAGTGGAACTTTACTAAGTTTCTGATCGGCCGCGACGGTAAACCACTCAAGCGTTTTGCACCGATGACCACGCCAGAGAAAATGGAGAGGGCGATTGTGGAGGCTTTGGGGAGGTGAGAGTTTTGGTGAATGGAATTAACCATGAGTCGGGCACTTCCGGAATACCCGATGTCCGCTTTGTGCCAGGAGCGGACTTTTAGTTAGCTGTAGTACCGTTTATAACCGTATGAGATGGAAAATAATGAAGCCGCCAACTGGCGGCTTTTGTGCAGGAAGGTAAATTTAGCTGTATTCGGTAATATCAAACCCTTCATCAGCCGTTGGCTCTTCGAAATAGCGCGTTATGATGTCAAATTGTTGATCTGAGGCAGAAAATTCATGCACGCCTTCTGCATTACGGGCGCGCAAGCGGGATTTACATACTTCATCAGAAACTTTCAGATAGTGCAGCTGATTACTGGCACCTGACTCCTTAATAATGCTCATCATCCATTCACGATTTGTTTGTGTGTTTGCCGGGAAATCAAGAACCACTGATAAACCAGCGTTGAGTAGTGACACCAGATGAGGCTTCATGGCATTTCTTAGTCTTAATGAATACTGCACATAATCAGATATGGATTGCATTTCATTGGTAAAGAGGGCAGCCAGCCAGCGATCCTCGCTGACAATTACAGTCCCAGGTGATGATCCTAATTTTGCTGACAATGTGGATTTTCCGGATGCAATTTTTCCACATAACAAGTGCAAGACAGGTTTTTCAGGCGTCGTTACTGCATTTGTGTCCATTCTTTACCTCACTGAATTGTTACCGGTAAGGCCCGCCTTACCGGCGGGAAAATGGCGAACGTTATCCCACCTGAGTCAGACAGGTGATAATAATCATTGAATAGGTTAGGACTGAGTGTGTTTTCATCGTCATTCAACTTAACAGGGCCTGAATGCAAAATCAGCAATTTTTTCACTTATATACTGAGTGTCCGCTCCGAGCTCAAAACTGCTTCAGGAACTATGAAACAACTGCGTTATTTAACAATTTGCGGTAGTAACCTTTATTGATATAGCTTTATTGCTTTTGTGTTAATTTAAATTGGTACTATTTGCTTAAGGAGATATGCGTGAACATCACCATCTGCAAACCAGACGAATATCCTGATTTGGTTGATATTTTTATCGAGATGGAAAACTATTATAACCAGGATGTTTGCTTGTCCAGGAGTGACATGACCGCATATCTGAGGGATAAGGTCCTTGCAGTCGACTCTCATACTGAAGTTCACAAAGTGGTTTGTGAAGGAGTAATAGCTGCGTTTTCATGTGTCTCAGTGATGTACCCTTCACCACGTTTCAGCGGGCAAATGTTTATCAAAGAGCTTTTTGTTTCAGCACCTTTCAGGAGGGCTGGAGTGGGTAGAAAGCTGATGAGTTTTATAGCCAGCCGGGCTCAAGAGCGGGGGTGTTTACAACTCGATTGGTTATCTGTGGCAGCAGACCCACTGGCGCAAAAGTTTTATGAGTCTTTCGGTGCTCAGGTTATCAAGAGTGTTAACTATCATCGGGTTTTTGGCACAAAAATAGATGAGCTTGCCCGCAGTGCCGGCTGAAGTACCCAGAAATAGACTCACAACGTTGGTGTAAATAGCATAAGGGTACGCCCACTGTTCGCTCAAAGCAGGCGTTTCCCACCACAATGCTGCTTTCCAAAACCCCATTATCCCCGCAGCCACGGCGTAATCGTCAGCCCGGTAAGCAAGCCTTCCGGGCTGAGCAGGCGAGTGACGGTTTGCCCCCACGGTTCCAAACGGTTAGCCACCAGCATCCGATAGCCTTTTTCGCTCAGAACGCGTGTAGCCGAGTCCAAATCCTGTACCTCATACTCAACCCATCCCTGCGGTATCGGGTGCTCAACTGGCCACTGTTCTTCTCCAAAACAGGACGTTGCCGCCTGTGCGAGCGGCCAGACGGCGAAATGCTTCACGCCTTCCAGCTGGCCCTCTTCAGTGAGCAGATAATCGGTATTCCCCTCCATCGGCTTAAGCGGAAGGCCGAGTGTCTGGACATAAAACGCGGTGCTGGACTCCGTATCCCGCGAAATGGGCCCGAACCCGGCGACGAACAAGACATCAATTTCCGGTAACGTCTGCGACATATCCACTCCTGAATGAGGTGAAATTCACCCTGAATTTATCTTACGATCGGCGGAAATACGACTCTCAAAACTGGTATCGCGTTCACCGTGCCTGCACGTCCACGACGGGATTAAAATTTAGCGCGATAACGATCAGCAGCACGACTCCCGCACTCATGATCAGCCATGCGCTGGTCAACGAGACCGAACTGTCGCGAACGATCCCCGCAATTAACGGCATAAGCGCGGCGATCGTGTATCCGCCTCCCTGAACTTTAGACAGCAACTTCCCGGCCTGGGCGGGCGTTCGCGCATGATCGAACGTGACGATGAGCGACAGCGGGAAGAGGGCGCCGATCCCGGTGCCAAGCAGCAACGTGGATAATACAGGCGTCGTACCCGGCGCAAAGACCAGACACAGTAATCCTGCCAGCAGCAACAGCAAAACGGCAATCAGCGGTACGCGACGATCGGGGAATTTACCGATCAGCGCGGAGACGGCAAACCCGGCGACAACCTCGGTTAACGTCAGCCAGGCCAGCATGTAGCCGCTGCTGCGTGCGGACCATCCCGCCTGAATATAGAGCGGGGGCAGCCAGGCCAATACCAGCGTGTAGGCGCCCGTTCCCACGCCGAAAAAGAGCAGCAGTTGCGCTGTTCGGGAGGACGAGAGCGTAACGGTTTCGCGTGCTGTTTTTTCCTCCTGAGGATGCTTAACCAGGGTTAACCACAGTATCAGCGCCAGCAGCGCTAACAGCCCGGCCATTGCCAGCGCGGGCTTCAGCGTGAGCCATGAGAACAACGGCTCTGCGCTGGCGGCGGCGACTGCCGCTCCGGCCATAATGCCCGTGCTGAAGAGCGACATCACCGTGCTGGCCGTTTGCGTATATTCCTTTTTTATCAGGGCAGGCATTAACGCCTGGATCGTGCCTATGCTGGCCCCGCCCAGTAACGCGGTGCCCATAAGACTCTCCGGTGAGGCACTAAAACCGCGCAGCAAACAGGCCGCAAGCAGGATAAAGAGCCCGAGCATAATGCCTCGTACGGCGCCGACTCGGGCTAAAAGCCAGGGGCCACACAGGGCGGCCAGCCCCATCATCGCGACCGGCAGGGTGGTTAGCAGGCTGAATTGCGTAGCGGTCAGCCCCGCTTCGCGCTGCAGCACGGAAAACAGCGGTCCGACAGAAGCCAGAATGGGGCGCAGGTTCAGCCCGACGATAAAAGCGATAACGGCGAAGAGTAAAGGCGACGTGCGTTTCAACATGGAGTCCTTTTCGGTTGTGAATGGCCCGGGCAAATTGCCACGAGCATTTATCTTAACGTTAAGATAAAATATGTTTTTGCGTAAGATGTACCGCACAACAGGATAAATTCGCACGCCATCAGGGGTGAAAATGCAAGATCACGTAGACTTCGTTGTCGGCCAGTGGAGCCGCGCCATGCCGGCGCTGGACGCCTCGTCGATGAAAATTTTTGGCCGAATGCTCAGGCTGATGAAGCATCTGGGAAAAGAATGGGCGCAGGCGATGGCGCAGTTTGGCTTTCGCGAGGGCGAGTTTGACGTGCTCGCCACGCTGCGTCGCGCCGGTGAGCCGTACTGCCTTTCACCCACGCAGCTCTATAAATCGCTGTTGGTAACCTCAGGGGCGATGACGAACCGGCTCAGCCATCTCGAACAGCTTGGGCTTATCAGGCGAATTGCCGATCCGGATGACAAGCGCAGCACCCTCGTAAGCCTGACACCGCACGGGCAGGAGCGCATCGAACAGGCGCTGATCGTCCATACACAAACGCAAAATGCGCTGCTGAGCAACTTATCTGACGCGCAGCGCGCGCAGCTTGAGTCCCTGCTCAGGGAGCTGCTGATGACGTTCCCGTCTGAGGACCTGAGCGACAAGTCACCGAGTGCCGATAATACAAAAACTGCATAGCTAAACCTCACAGAAAGGGAATGTATGTCTTTACCACCACTGTATGCGCTGCGCGCTTTTGAAGTTGCCGCGCGGCTGAACTCCTTCAGCAAAGCGGCTGAAGCACTGAATATCACGCCGGGCGCGGTCAGCAGGCATGTCCGGACGCTTGAACAGTGGTTCGACTGTGAGCTCTTTAAACGCCAGGGGCCGCGAGTGGAGGTCAGTGATGCCGGACGTATTCTGGCCGGACAGCTCAGCGAAAGTTTCTCGAATATTGAGTGGGCCTGTCGCGCATTCAGAAGCGAAAACCACCTTCTGCGCCTCAAAGCCCCCAGCACCCTGACGATGCGGTGGCTGCTGAATGTGCTTAAATCCTTTCGCGAGAACCATGCGAAGCCAAAAATTGAAATTGCCAGCGTCTGGATGGACTTCGACACCGTTGACTTCAGCCGTGAGCCCTACGATTGTGCGATCCTGCTCGGTAATGGCTATTTCGGCGAGTCTACGGAAAGCCGGCTGCTCTTCAGTGAATGGCTCATTCCGGTTTGTACCCCGTCGCTGCTTGAGTCTGCCCGGCATCAGCTCCCAGAGTGCGATCTTATCCATCCCTCTCCGGACAGACGGGACTGGAAGCGATGGCTGAAAAGAACCGGGTCATTCCCCGGGCTCGACGTGAGTCGTGGAATCGTGTTCGACACCCTGGAGCAGGGAAGCCTGGCCGCCATGCACGGTCACGGCGTGGCGATGGCCGACCTCCGCCTCACGCTCGACGCGCTGAAAAGCGGCCTGCTCGCGCTGCCCTTCAGGGAAGCTATCGCAACCGGCGATGGCTACTACCTCGTCTGGCCGAAAAATTCGCTCAGAAGACAGAGTATTGAACGGTTGCTGGCGTGGCTTAACCTTAATGCGCCGGTGCTGCCTTCGTTGGATATCGTCTGTCTTGATTACAATGAAAATCGGGTTTAATAAATAGCGGAATATTTAGTGAAGGATATTCCGCATATAGAACATATTTACGCGTAGGGAATATTCGCCATCTGTTTATATCGCTCCGGCAGGGCGCTGTTCAGGTTGAGTAATTTATCCAGAATATAAAGCGCAGGCGTTCCCTTTGCTCGCTCGGCGTCGACCAGCGCAGTGCGTAACAGATTGGCAGCCGAGGTCATGTCACGGAAATACTCCTGCGATTCACGCGTCTGAGCTTCGCCTGACGCGGCGTAACGCACCTTTGGCCAGTCCGCAAAGTCCAGCAGCGGAAGGATCCCATCCTCTTTTGGTAAATGCGCTGAGAGCAACTCTTCGGCGTTACCCGGATTGCTTTGGGCGAAAGCCAAAAGATGCAGTCGATGTATGAAAGATGATAGCGCTTCTGAGCTTTCCTTTTCTGCTGAAAGTAACGTTATCAGCTCATGCACATTTGCATCAGGGCTATATTTATGAGGCGAGATAATATTCAATACAGGGAATAAAACATCGAGTGTCATAGGTGCTCCATACAGGCTTAGTATTATTTATTTTTCTATCCCAGGGGTGAATGGATGGTATTTCAGGTGCGTCACTTTTTAAAAACGATAAATAGTGGGAATCAATGTGAGTTTTACTCAACGTTGCGCTTTGGGGGCGATCGCACGCATCCTCACGCTGCAGCGATTTGTTTCACAAATGCCATCGCTCATCGACCGTCCAGAATGGTATAACGTCGTGCGGCTAAAGGGGTGCCGTCCGCTGACTCCATTCACAAAGGTGTATATGAAACAAATTACGTTCAGTGACCTGCAGCAACAAAGCGAGCAGGCTGCCAATTCTCCTCGCTTACGCGCGCACCGCAATTTACATCCCGAGCTGAGCGACCCGGTACAGCGCCTGGCTATCGCGATGGAGCCTGGGACCTATGTTCGCCCTCATCGCCACCCGCACACGTTTGAACTGCTGACGGCTCTGAGCGGTCGCTTTCTGGTGTTGAATTTTGATGACGGCGGTAACGTGACCCAGCGCGTGGTGTTAGGTGAAGACTGCAAAGTGCTGGAGATGGATGCCGGTACCTGGCATGCCGTGCTGTCGCTGGATAAAGGCGGCGTCATTTTCGAGGTAAAACACGGCGGCTATCAGCCTGTTCCGGAGCACGATACCGCCCCATGGTCACCGGCTGAGAACGCGCCCGGTTGCGCGGAGCTGATGAAATGGTACGCCCAGGCGCAGGTGGGTGACGGGGGTTTTACCCTGTAAACCGGTGAATTTTGATAAAAATAATCACAAAAAGGATGTGCGTATGTTGAAAAGATTAGTCGCGGGGCAGATGAGCTTACCGATGACTTTCTGGGGATGGGGATTCTGCGGAGGTTTTCTGCTGGGTCTCATTGGGCTTGCTGGAGTGCATACCGGTCACCCGGCAATGGTTCCGCTTTCCTATATCCTTAAAGCCATTCTGTTCAGTGCTGTACTTTCCGGCATTACTTTCATTCTGCGTCGAAAAATCACAGTCTTGGGTGGGGTCGCTTTTTTTATTATTCTGATTCAGGTGATTATGAGCGTAGTGATGGCGATTGGCCTTTTCTCGTTATTTTTTGAATAATCGCTGGAAAGAGAGTTCCGGTTAGCCAGCAGGATTAAAAGATCGCCCCTGACGGTGGTAGGTGATAACGAGACACGCGCTTCCTTCTGGCGAAGGAGGCGCGCCTTTGCTGTGACTGGATAGCCGGGATTATTTAAGACTCTCTAGCCCCTGCAGGAAATCCTCTACCTGCTCAGGCGTCGCCGTGTCTGCCTGGTAAAGGATATCGAGCTTAACGTTCTTCAACCCGCAGAAGCCAAACACGCCTTCGATTATCTGCGTCTGAATCGCCGTCGAATAGCCGTGTTTGTCGAATCCGGTGAGATCGCTGCCGCCGGTAGCGATCAGGCGGACAGGAACGTCGCGTAAGCTGCCCACAATCCGGCCATCGTCGGCCACCTTATACGCCCAGTTCAGGGTTAATACGCGATCGAACCAGCCTTTCAACAGCGCGGGGACCGACCACCAGTACACGGGGAAGACAAACACCAGCATATCCGCTCGCTCGACGCGCTGCTGCTCGCGCAGAATATCGTTGGGAAGGGCGCTCGGATCGCCGTGATACAAATCGAGATCGGCGCGGGTCATCGCCGGATTAAACCCTTCAGCATGCAGATCGGCAATCTCAACCTGCGTACCTTGCTCGCGTAATTTTCCGGCAATACGGGCTGCCAGCGAATGGGATAACGAATTGTCGACAGGATGTGCCGTCACGATCAGTGCGTTATTAATGGCATTTGTAGCAGACATAGCGACCTCGAATGGGTGAGAACTGATGCCTATATTACTATTGGTAACTTAGGTGTCAATTCGCCCCCAGCGATCATTTTGTGCTATTCACGTAGGTCTCCAGCACGCCGGTCATGGCGCCGCTGAGCGTATCTTCCGCCACGTTCCGGGCGAGCACGCCGTTGCCCGCGGCGGTGCTGAGCGCGTCCGCCGCGCCAATGATGGCCGTCAGTACCGCTTCTCCCTGAACGCCTTTCAGCGCGACGAACGGGGAAAGCGCGGTACGCAGGCAGTCGGCGCATTCGGCCACGCATGCCTCACGAAACGTCTGCAGCGCGTGGGATCCGGACAGCGCCGCGGCGATTGGGCCGGTCTCCGGCCCGGCACTAATGGCGCAGTCGATATAGGCGGCGCTGAAAAAGCGGATCGTCTTCTCCAGCGTTTTGCTGTCGACCGCCAGCGTCTCGCGGAACTTCGCCAGCTGCCGGTCGCTATAATCCTGGTACAGCGCCATCAGCAGCCCTTCACGATCGCCAAAGTGATCGTAGGGGATAGGCTTGGTCACGTTGGCCCGCTCGGCCAGGTAGCCAAGGGTCAGCGCCTCCGTGCCTTGCTGACGAACGATTCCGCGCGCAACCTCCAGCAGCTGCACGCGGCGGTCCTCTTTTCTTAAGCGCTTAACAACCATGCTTTCCTCAGAAGTGTTATCTACTCATGGTAGTTTACACGTTTTATGCAGAGTGCTGCACCCGTTGTTCCGCAGGACGGATCCGGAACCATATCGCATACATCGCGGGCAGGAAGACGAGCGTGACGATCGTCCCGCCCAGCGTTCCGCCTATCAGCGTGTAAGCCAGCGTGCCCCAGAACACCGAATGCGTCAGGGGAATAAACGCCAGCACGGCGGCCATGGCGGTCAGCAAGACCGGGCGCGCGCGCTGGACCGTCGCTTCAACCACCGCCTGGAACGGCTCGATGCCCTGCTTCTGGTTATGATCGATTTGACCGATCAGGATCAGCGTATTGCGCATAAGAATGCCTGAAAGGGCGATCAAGCCGACCAGCGCGTTGATGCCAAACGGCTGATTGAAAATCAACAGCACGGGCACTACGCCAATCAGCCCCAGCGGCGCGGTTAAGAACACCATCACCATCGCCGAGATTGAGCGCACCTGCAAAATGATGATCAGCAGCGTCAGGGCAATCATGATCGGAAACAGCGGGATCATTGCCTGCGTGGCTTTGCCCGATTCCTCAATCGAACCCGCCATGTCGATACGGTATCCGGCCGGCAGCGCGTCAACAATCGGCTGGAGCTGCTTCATGACGGCGCCCGACACATCCGGTGGCTGAAGATGGTTAGCGATATCGCCCCGCACGGTAATCGTCGGGGTGCGATCGCGACGGCGCAAGATCGGATCTTCCATACCGATCTCAATCTTGCCGATTTGAGACAGCGGAACGCGCTGTCCCGCATTGCCGACAAGGGTGAAACCCTCGATTTTTGCCGGATCGAGACGGATGTCTCCCGCCGCGCGGCCAATAACCTCCACCGAGCGAATATCCTCCCGCACGGAGGTGACGGGCACGCCTGAGAGCAGAAACTGAAGCTGATCGGCAACGGCACTGGAGGTCAAGCCGGTCGCCTGCAGGCGGTTTTGATCGAGGGTGAAATGCAGGACGGGAACGCGCGACCCCCAGTCGGTGTTGACGGTTCTCATCATCGGGCTCGCCTGAAGCACGGCTTTCACCCGGTCAGCGATGTCATGCACCTGTTCGACATCCGGCCCCGACACGCGCCAGGCAACCGGGAAGGGCGAGTACGGGCCAAACACCAGCTGCGTTACCCGCACGCGCGCTTCAGGGGCAAGGCCGTTGGCGACCGCTTCTCTCAGCCGGAGCTTGAGCGCCTCGCGTGACGTCTCGCTGTCCGTCAGGATCACAATTTTCGCAAAAGACGGGTCGGGCAGTTCTGGCGCCATCGCCAGATAAAAACGGGGTGAACCCTGACCAATATAGGCCGTGACAATTTTGGCTTCGGGCTGCTGGCCCAGCCACGCTTCTATTTTTGCGGTTGCGGCGCTGGTTTGCTCAATCGAGGTACCGTAGGGCATCTGCACCTCAACCAGTACTTCCGGGCGATCGGAGGTCGGGAAGAATTGTTTTTTAACCAGCCCCATGCCGAGCACGGCCAGGATGAAAATGGCGACCACCGAGCCGGCCACCCGCCATTTTCTGGCGATAACGCGGGCCAGCAGCCGGCGAAAACGGTTATAGCGAGGCGTGTTATAGATGGCGGCATGACCCCCTTCGACTTTGGGGATCGCCGGCAGGATCTTCACCCCAAGATAGGGCGTGAACACCACCGCGACAAACCACGAGGCAATCAGGGCGAGGCCGACGATCCAGAACATATTGCTGGTGTATTCCCCTGCGGTCGACTGGGCAAAACCATTCGGCATAAATCCAATGGCCGTCACCAGGGTACCGGCCAGCATGGGCGCGGCGGTATGGCTCCAGGCGAAGGCCGAGGCTTTGATTCTGTCGTAACCTTCCTCCATTTTTACCACCATCATTTCGATGGCGATGATGGCATCATCAACCAGCAGGCCGAGGGCGAGGATCAGGGAGCCCAGCGTCACGCGGTCAAAGTTTATCCCCGCGGCTTCCATCACCACGAAAACGACCGCCAGCGTCAGCGGTACCGCCGCCGCAACGACAACACCCACGCGCCAGCCCATGCTGACAAAACACACCACCATGACCACAAGCAGGGCGACGAAGAATTTGATCATGAACTCATCGACCGACGAGCGAATATTCACGGACTGGTCGGTGACTTTGGTCAGGGACATGCCCAGCGGCAGGCTATCATTTATTTTTGCCGTTTCCGCATCCAGCGCTTTCCCCAGCGCCAGACCGTTCCAGCCTTCACGCATCACAATGCCCAGCAGAAGGGCGGGCTCATGCTGATTGCGTATCAGCATCGCCGGGGGATCTTCGTAGCCTCGCTCAACCGTTGCCACATCGGACAGCTTGAGCGTTTTGCCCTGAGCCACAAAAGGCGTATCGCGGATTTTCTGCAGTTCATCGAACGCGCCGTCCAGGCGGATAAAAATCTGCGCGCCTCGGGTCTCAATGGAGCCCGCCGCGGCTAACGCGTTCTGGCTGTTGAGGGCGTTGAAAATGTCCTGGGGTGAGAGCCCTATCGTCGCCAGACGGTCGTGGGAGAAGGAGATGTAAATCCGCTCGGCCTGTTCGCCGATAATGTTCACTTTCTTCACGCCGGGAACGTGCAGGAGCTGCTGGCGCAGGCCTTCGGCATCGCGTACCAGCTGCCGCTGCGGTTCGCCTTTCGCTTTCAGGGCAAAGAGGGCAAAGGTGACATCCGAGAATTCGTCATTGATCATCGGGCCGATGACGCCCGCCGGCAGACGCTGAGATTCATCTCCGAGCTTCTTACGCGCCTGATAGAACTCCTCCTGCACTTCGGCTGGAGGGGTCTTGTCCTGCAATGACAACGTGATAAACGCCATGCCGGGGCGGGTATAGGTTTCGGTACGGTCATACCATTTGAGTTCCTGCAGGCGCTTTTCCAGCGGCTCGGCGACCTGATCCTGGATCTCCTGCGCGGTGGCGCCCGGCCAGACGGTTATCACCGTCATTTGCTTTACCGTGAAGGGCGGATCTTCCGCCCGCCCGAGCCCAAAGAAGGCGTAAATTCCGGCAATCGTGACCAGAACGATCAGGAACAGCGTGACGGAACGTTCACGGACGGCCAGCGCCGACAGGTTAAAGCGGCTTCCGCTCATGGCGTGTTCTCCGCCAGGGCGGCATTGCGCTGCTTAGCAAGCCTGACGACCTCACCTTCGTGCAGAAGATGGGCGCCTAACGCAACAATCTTCTCACCGGGCTTCACGCCGCCCGTGACCTGCGCCGCATCTTCACCCACGCTCAGCACCCTGACGGGCGTCCATGCGACCTTTGCCGGCTGGGCGGAAATGCGCCAGACGCCGGGACCTTTTCCTGCATCATAGAGTGAAGCCAGCGGGACCTGCATGACCTGACCTTCCGCTTTGTTGTCCTGAACGTTCAGCGTGACGGTCGCCCCCAGCGGCGCGTTAGCCAGCAGTCCATCCAGCACGTAGCGGGCTTCATACGTGCGGGTCGCGGCATCGGCCGAATCAGACAGCAGGCGCAGCGTTGCGGTGACAGGATGTTTTTCATTGCCATACAGCGTGGCCTGCGCTTCGCTGCCGACGGCAGGGCGCAGCGTTTCCGGAAGCTGGACGAGCGCTTCACGCTGTCCGGCTCTGGCGAGCCTGATCGCCACCTGTCCGGCGCTGACGACCTGACCCGGCTCGGCGAGCGTCTCCATGACCACGCCGTCTGAATCCGCCAGCAGTACGGCATACCCCGTGGCGTTTTGCGCCACGCTGGCCTGCGCCCGGGCGGCGCTGAGATCGGCCCTGGCCGTATCGGCCGCCGCTTTGATCTGGTCATACTCCGAGGCAGACACCGCGCCGGACGCCACAAGACCGCGATAGCGCGCCTCATCGCTGGTGGCTTTTCGCGCGCGCGCCTGGGCCGCATCTACCGTGCGCTGCTGCGCCTGAGCCTGTAACTTCAGGTCAACCGGATCCAGGCGCAGCAGGGGCTGGCCCTGTTTGACGGTCTGGCCCGTATCGACCAGTCGCTCAAGGATTTTTCCCTGAACTCTGAAGCCTAAATCGCTTTGCGTTCTTGCGACCACCACGCCCGTGAAGGCGCGGGCGGTATTGTTCGCAAGCTCGACGGAGGCGGATCTGACGAGCGGTGGCTTGGTGCGCGGATCGTCACTCGCTGAAATATCGCCGCAGGCCACCAGGGCAAACGGCAGGAGACAAACGGCAACGCGGGCTGAAGTGAGCCTGAGCATGGGAAACCTTTTTGACGTAACAGGACGGTATCCGCATTCTCTGACTGGTGACCAAAATTGTCAATGGTCACAAATTAGGGGGCCAGGCTTCTTAAAATCAGTGAAGAGAGTAGCACTGCCGCCGTGGGGGCCATTTCGAGGTTGTACTGTAGCTGAACGGGATTAATGTAAGGGCACATCACCATGTAGACGGCACAGGTGACTTCATCCAGCGGCGTTTTTCTTTCAAACTCGCCGGCCTGCCTGCCTTCGATAATGATGCTCTCAATCAGCTTCATCAGGCTTTCGCTGTACTTTTGCGTGGAAGGCCACTGCTCCTGCGCGGCGACGGCGGCGATGTCGTATAGCTTACGGTCGTGGAAAAACAGCTCGCTTCCCGCCTCGGTGAGCGCTTTGAAAAGGCGGCGTAATTTTTCGCTTGCCGACGGCGCATCCTCGATGGCGGATAGTACTGCCGCCATGATCAGCTCCAGGCGGTTAGCGCAGATCACCTCGCCGATTGCCTGTTTGGAATCGAAAAACTTATAAATGTAGGACTTTGAAAAACCAATGGATTTAGCCAGTTCGGCGACGGTGGTTTTTTCATAGCCGTAGTGGCCGAAGTGCTCAAAAGCCGCTTCGACGATTTGCTCTCTGACAGCGTGATCAAGGGGACCACGTGATGATGGGGGATTCATATTTTTAGTCATTATTTAAGCTTAGCGTGACGGGCTACGATTAACAACGAGTGACCATTTTGAGATTTGGTTACCGTCATTCATCATGCGCCGTTCAGACGGGACGATCAACCAGATGCGGTAAGTGTATCACTGTTTTTCGTGCACTATGGCATCTATCTGCCTGCGATAAGCGAGGATTTCAGCGCAACTCCCTTGCGCTGAACAGAGCCGTTTTTGCTTAGGCCGAGCGCGGACGCAATATTTTTTCAACGATAAGCACCAGACGCCTGCGCGTCACGAACCGGTGTAGCTGCCCCAGAAGCCAGTTACCGCATCCGGTAATCAGGTAGTTACGGTTACTCTCCACGGCCTTCAACGCCAGGGTGACCACCTTGTCAGCGGGCATTCGTTTACCGACCGAGGCTTCCTCAGCATTCACCACATCAAAAAAGGCCGTATCCGTTGCGCCGGGGCAAAGCGCCAGGACGCGGATGCCCTTTGAGCGATACTCTCCCCACAGCGCGTTCGAAAACGAGAGCAGGAAGGCTTTGGTTGCGCCATAAATCGCCATATAGGGATCCGGCTGCATCGCGGCCGTTGAGGCAACGTTAATAATTACCCCGGAACCTTGCTGCAGCATTCCCGGCAGCAAGGCGTGAGTCAGCTCCACGGGGGCGATGCAGTTTACGTTTATCTCATCACGCTGCCTGTCGATCGACAGCTTTTCGAATGGCCCGTAGGTGGCGAAGCCGGCGCAATTAATCAGAATGTCGGGGACGCGTCTTAAGGTTTCAAGCCGTTCCACAATGTGGGGAATGGCTTCCGGCTTCACTAAATCCTGCACGATAATCGTGATGGAGACGCCGTGCTTTCTGACTAACTCTACGGCAAGCGCCTGCAGCTTTGGCTCGGAGCGGGCGACCAGGATCAAGGCCACGCCGCGGGCGGCGAGCTGCCGGGCAAAATCACGGCCTATGCCCGACGACGCTCCGGTAATCAGCGCTGTTTTTCCGGTATAATCAAAAGAGTTCATATATTTAATCCCGTTTCCCTAATGTATGCTGCACAGCATAAACCGTGCACTTAGGTACACGGTCAAGCGTGATTTTTACAAGGTGAGGGCGACGCGATGCGAATTGGTGAACTGTGTGCGAAAACGGGATTGTCGAAAGAGACGGTGCGTTACTATGAGCGACAGGGGCTGTTAGAGAATATCCCGCAACCCAATCGCAGCAATAACTATAAAGTCTATTCCGCCGTCGATTTACAGCGTTTAAACATGATCAAGCATGCCAAAATGCTGGGTTTTACCTTAGCTGAAATTTCAGAGGTTTTGGCTGTCTGGGTTGACGACAAATTTACCGCTGAGCAAAAACAGGCGTCTCTGCGCCGCAAGCTGCAGCAGCTTGAAGAGAAAGAAGCGGCGTTAATTGAACTCAGAGCCAGGTTGAAAAACGCCCTTAATAAGGTCGGGCAGCCTTGTGTCGACACGTTTTGATCGCCGGGTGAGAGGAGGCCGCAAAACCGATGCGGCCTTATCTGTCAGGCAGCCAGTTCAGGCATCTGTTCCTTCACGAAATTCAATACGTTCCTCGCGTCGAGAGAGGCATAGGGCAGGCTCTCAATAATGGCGATTGAACGCGTATTGCCCACCGTTTCTTTTATCTCATCGAGTTTGTACTGAATGTGCGGCGCGATGAGGAAACCATCGAAAGCGGGAGCGACGCTGGCGAAGTTATCCAGCCCAACAGCGCTAATCATCAGCGGATAGCCTTCGCGTTCTGCCAGAGACTGCATTTTTTTTGCGAGAGAGTTTGCGGTATTACCAAACAAACAACAGATCAGAAGCTTTTTCATATTTTGTACCTCCTGAAAACCGCAAACAGAGTAGTCCTGAGGTTGTCAACGAAATGCGCGCCATCTCTTATTTTGGCGAGAAATTAACCGCAGATGCCTGACGCGATTTAATTTTACTGTTTTTTTAGCCAGTCGAGAAAAAACTGGCTAAACGCCGTGACCTGAAGCGGCTGCAGTTTGCGCTGGGGGTAAACAAGCTGCAGGCCGACATCTTTGCGATCGTATCGGCTAAAGCCGGTGAAGCTGTCGGCAAACAGTACCGTGAGCCTTCCGGTTTCAACATCGTCTTTGACGTCCCACCACGATTTCCCCGCAATGCCAGCCCCGCTGAGTGCCCACTGACGAAGCAAAGCCCCGTCGTCGCACACCATGGCTGGCTCTACGCGAACGACGCTTTCATCGCCATCTTTTTCAAAGCGCCATTCGTTCATCACCACGCCCTGAGACTCAAGCGCCAGGCACCGGTGCTGAGCTAAATCGGCAAACGTGGCGGGGATGCCGCGTTCGTTAAGATACTCCCCGGAGGCGACCAGCACCCGATGGTTCGGGCGGATATTTCTGACGACAAGGCTGCTGTCCGGCAGGTTGCCGAAACGCACGCTCATATCCAGCCGGTTAGCGACCAGATCCTCAACGTGTTCTCTTAGCGAGATGAAAAATTTAACGTCGGGATGGCGTCGGGAGAATTCCACGACGGCGGGGCTAAGATACTGTCTGCCAAAGTCCGAGGGCGCAGAAAGGCGAATGTTGCCGCTGAGCACGCCTTCCTTTTGCGTCAGTAACGACTCGGCGTGATGCACTTCTTCCAGCACGCGCAGCGCGGCATGGTAAAACTCTTCCCCGGCGCGGGTCAGCGTGATGGATCGCGTTGAGCGGTGAAACAGGCGCGTCTGGTAACGCTCCTCAATCGCCTTCAGCCTGGCCGTCATGGTGGCGGGAGAAAGCGACAGGCGTCGCCCGGCGGCAGAAAGACCGCCGGCCTCGGCAACTTCCACCAGTAACGCCATGTCTTCGAGTTTACCCATTATTCATATATTCCGAAAAGTGCATCTGATTTTAGCGTAATTATCAAAATCAGATGCCGACTGTAAAGTGATTTCATCCAAACCATAAGGGATGAAAACATGCAACGTACCTCACTTTTTGAACGTTACAGGCTGGGTCAGCAAGACCTGAAGAACCGTATCGTCATGGCGCCGATGACCCGCGCGCGCTCCCTTCAGCCGGGAAATATTCCCTCGGCGCTGATGGCGGAGTATTACCGGCAGCGGGCCAGCGCCGGATTAATCATCACGGAAGCCACCCAGATTTCGCCTCAGGGCCAGGGATACTCCTGGACGCCCGGCATCCATTCACCTGAGCAGGTTTCAGGATGGCAGCTCACCACGGGCGCCGTGCACCAGGCGGGCGGGGTGATTTTTTCGCAGCTCTGGCACGTCGGGCGAATGTCGCACGCCAGCTTTCATCAGGATGGTCAGCCGGTCGCCCCGTCAGCACTGGCGCCGGACGCGCAGGTGTGGGTGGTGAATGAAAAAGGCGAAGGCCAAATGGTTGACTGCCCACAGCCGAGAACCCTCTCGCGCAAGGACATCCTCAGCATCATCGCGGACTATCGTCAGGCGGCACTGAATGCCGTTCAGGCCGGGTTTGACGGCGTGGAGGTTCACGGCGGAAACGGCTATCTGATCGACCAGTTTCTTCGTCAAACCTCCAACAAACGCACGGACGAGTACGGCGGCACGCTGGCGAACCGGATCCGCTTTGCTCAGGAGGTGTTAAGCGCCATTGCCGAGGCCATTGGCCGCGAGCGTACGGGCATTCGCCTTTCCCCGTTTATTACCCAGCGCGGGATGAACGATCCGCAGGTGACGGAAGCCATACTCGCTCTCGCGGCCTGGTGTGAACAAGAAGGGATTGCGTTCATCCACCTGGCGGAAGCCGACTGGGACGATGCGCCGCAGGTGCCTGAGCCGTTCCGACAATCGCTACGCGAGACATTTAGCGGAACCCTTATCGTCGCGGGGAACTATGACCTTGAAAAAGCGGAAAAGATCCTCGCTGCCGGCTATGCCGATTTGATTGCCTTCGGACGGCCGTTTATTGCCAACCCGGATTTACCCCACCGTCTGGCGCACCAGCTGCCTCTGGCCCAGGTGCGCGATCCCGCCACGCTGTTTGGCGGCACCGCGACGGGATATACCGATTACCCCATTTACACCCTGCAGGAGAAAACGTTATGACCCGTAAAACCTTAATTATCGGTGGCGCTTCCGGCATCGGTTTCGCCGTGGGCAGCCTGCTTGCCGGGCGCGGCGAGGAGATTATTCTCGCGGGCCGCGACGGCGCGAAGCTGGACGCTGCGCGGCAACGGCTGAGCGCCCACGCCGCGTCTGTTCATACCCTCGTGCTGGATATCAGCCGTGAGGCAGAGCTTGTCGCACTCGGTGAAACGCTGGGTGAGGTCAATAATATCGTCGTTACGGCGGGTTCACAGGCACCGGGAGGGCTTCTTTCCGGGCTGGATCTCCGCGCGGCAAGGCTGGCTTTTGATACAAAATTCTGGGGAAGCATCAATGTCGCCCGCTATCTCTGCGGGAACATCGCCCCCGGCGGTACGCTGACGTTCACCAGCGGGTTCGTGGCGCGTCGCACCGTGGCGGGCGCCATTGTTAAAACGACGATGAATGCCGCCATCGAGGCCGCGACAAAAGTGCTGGCGAAAGAGCTTTCACCGCTGCGCGTCAACGTCGTGAGTCCGGGGCTGACAGACACGGAAGCGTATGCGGGCATGGACGCCGCCGCGCGGGAAAAAATGCTCGCTGGCGCGGCGGAAACCCTGCCAGCCAAAGCCTGGGGAAGGGCGGAGGACGTGGCGCAAGGATATCTTTTCGCCATTGATAATCCCTTTGTCACGGGGTCGGTCATTGATATTGAGGGCGGGGCGTTAATTAACTAACCCTGTCTGATTTGAACTGCAGGAAATCGACTGCGGGTAATGTAATACTCTATTGAGAGATATCATGAAATATTCGACGTATTTTCATTCGGCGGTAGCGATGGTTATTTTTGCAGGTCTGTCGGGCAATGCGATTTCCGCGCAGGGGGAATGGCTGCAGCCGAAACAGCTTATAGTGGACAACAGCCTGCCGCAGGCGCAATTAAAGGTGAATGAAGCCGTTGCCAGAGAATATGCTTCATTCTGGAACACGGGTAATGAAAACCTGGCGCGTGATGCCCTGGCGGCAGGTTTTATTGATAAAACGCCTCCGGAAGGGCGTAAGCAGGGGCCGGAAGGCGCTATTTTAGCGTCCCGCGCGTTTCGCGCGGCCGTGCCTGATTTGCGCTGTGACGTTGAGCAAATGATTATTTCAGGCAATCGCGTGGTTTCGCATTTACATTTTCACGGCACGTTCACCGGAACATTTGGCAAGCTGAAAGGACAGGGGCAGAAAATAGATTTCATCGCCACGGATCTTTATAAGATTGCTGACGGTAAAATTGTGGCTAACTGGCATATTGAGGACAACCTGACGCTGATGAAACAGCTGGGCGCGCTGTAAATTCATTACTCCGGGGCGGCCCGGAGTAATGCAAAAATCCTATAAGCCAAGATCGCTCAGCGAAGGGTGATCGTCCGGACGTCTGCCCAGCGGCCAGTGGAACAGACGCTCAGAGGCTTTGATTGGCATATCGTTTACGCAGGCAAAGCGGCGCTTCATCAGTCCGTCCGGCTCAAACTCCCAGTTTTCATTGCCGTAAGAGCGGAACCAGTTGCCGGAATCATCATGCCATTCATAGGCATAGCGCACCGCGATCCGGTTCTCCGTAAATGCCCAGAGCTCTTTAATCAGACGATAGTCCAGCTCTTTTTTCCATTTCCGCTCCAGAAACGCCTGGGCTTCTTCACGGTTGGTGGCGAACTCTGCGCGGTTACGCCATTGGGTATCCAGCGTATAGGCAAGCGCGACTTTCGCCGGGTCGCGGCTGTTCCAGCCATCTTCTGCCAGTCTGACTTTTTCGATGGCGCTTTCACGAGTGAAGGGCGGTAAAGGAGGACGTGTGTTCATGGCGATTACCTCAGTGTTATATTATGTAGACAGGTCTGTCTACTTGCGGTAATCTATGCCTGTAAAATAACGCTGTCAACATTATTTTAGAGGCTACCAAAAAGTGAAAACAGAACCCGCAGACAACGATACTAAAATTAGCGTCAGAGATAAGATATTACTCACGGCGCACGATCTGTTTTATTCCACGGGCTTCAGGGCGACGGGGGTGGATACGCTGATTAAAGCGTCTAAAGTGACCAAGGTGACGTTCTATCGCCATTTTCCCAGCAAGAGTTTGCTTATTCTTGCCTATTTGAACTACCGGCATGAAATATGGATTAACTGGTTTGAGACCACGCTGCGTCGACATCTCGATGAAGGCGAAATACCTGCTGATGCGATATCCGCAACGCTTTACGAATGGTTTATTTCGCCCGAGTTCCACGGCTGCGCGTTTATTAACGCCAGCGCAGAGGCGAAATCGGAAGATATTGAAAACGAAATAAAAGAGATATGCCGCAGTCATAAATCAGAAACAAAGAAAATTATTGCCTTGCTGACGAAGAGTGCTGATGAGCGCGTCGTCAATGAAATCATGCTGCTCATTGACGGCGCAATTATTCATGCACAGATGGGCATGGATTCAGAAATGGTAAGACATGCGTTAAAAAAGGGCCTGGAGAAACTGTCCGAACAGTGATATTCCCTGGTGCTTAATCAACTCTCGCACCGAGCCGATTAAGCACCCGCGTTACACTGTCGGAATGGTGCCGCCATCAATCACAAATTCAGTACCTGTGATACTCGCAGCATGCGATGAAGCGAGGAAGACGATGAGGTTGGCCACCTCAATCGGTCTGGCAGGGCGTCCGAGCGGTATTCCACCTAGCGCCTTCATAATAATCTGCTTGCCGCCTTCGTAGTCTGTACCTGCCTGCTTTGCCAGCCTCTCCGCCAGTGCAACCGCCGCTTCAGTTTCGATCCAGCCGGGCGCAACGCGCACCACCCGAACGCCCTTCGGTGAGACTTCCTTTGAAAGGCTTTTACTGTAGGTTGAGAGGGCTGCTTTAGCCGCCGCATAACCCGTTGTTGATTCCGGTAACGGCAGCTCGCGCTGAATAGACGTCACGTGAATAATCACCCCATTTCCCTGCGCGAGCATTCCGGGAAGCAGGGCGCGATCTAAGCGTACTGCAGGCAACAAATTAAGATTGAGCTCCTGCTGCCACTCTTCCTCGCCAAGCGCAGCAAAACCGCCACCGGGTGAGGTTGAACCGCCCGCAACATGGATAATCACGTCGACGCCTCCCATCTGCTCCTGAACCGCAGATGCGACAGCGGAACATCCAGCGACCGTCGTAAGGTCAGCGGCGACGAAAGTATCTGCGACATCTACGTCCGGCTCGTGGCGCGCAGTGGTGAATACCGTTGCACCGAGCTGTTTTAAAAGTCCGACGACCGCTTTTCCGAGCCCTTTCGTGCCCGCGGTAACAAGCACGCGTTTGCCTTTAAAATCAATATCTAATGACATGACCTTGCACTCCCGTTATTTACAGTACAGGTATATTCAACATAGACTGAGAAATTGACAAGTACGCACGAAAAAGTGAGCTACTGAATTATGAGTAAGTTATATAGTCCGGAATCTGCCGCGAGCGGCGTGGAGCAAGTGTTACGGCTGCTGGAAGGCCGCTGGAAATTAATCATTCTTTTTCATCTTTTCGACGGAAAAGTGCAGCGCTACTCTGATTTCGAAAAACTGATCCCCGGTATTTCCCAGAAGATGCTGGCGCAGCAGCTCAGGCAACTTGAATCCGATGGTATCGTTTCGCGGATGGTCTACCCGCAAGTGCCACCGAAAGTGGAATATCGCCTCACCGATTGGGGGCAGGCATTATGTCCGGCGCTTGATGCCATGCTGAAATGGGCTGAAAAGCGCGAGGCTTACGCAAGCCAGTAACCCCGGCGGCCAGCACGCTGCAATGGGATAGCGTGCCCGTACCCATTCATGCAAAGGAAACGAAAAATGAGAACACAGAAGCGATGCCTCGGCTGCGTGGCTATTGTGGTTGATGACTACGATCGCGCCATTGAATACTACACAGACAAGCTGGGGTTTACCCTCGTAGAGGATACGCCTCAACCGGGTAAACGCTGGGTGGTCGTCTCACCCAACCCGGAAAGTGATTGCAATATTTTGCTGGCTCGCGCTTCTAACGAGAGGCAGGAAAGCTTTATCGGCAATCAATGCGGCGGCAGAGTTTTCCTCTTCCTTCAGACGGACGATTTTTGGCGCGATTACCTTGCCATGAAAGACAAAGGCGTCCATTTCTGCGAAGAACCTCGTGAGGAAGAGTACGGTACGGTAGTGGTGTTTGAAGATATTTACGGCAACCGCTGGGATCTCTACCAAAATGTCCAACGTGGGTGATTACCAGGGAGACTTTCCATGACGCTTCGAATTCGACAGGCCACCCGTGCCGATGCCGCGCTCTTAAGCGAGCTGGGATACCGAATCTATCCCGCCCATTTTCAGCATCTGTGGGTGTCAGACGCAGAGATGAAGGATTTTCTTGACGGCGAGTACGCGCTTTCCGTACTTGAACAGAGCCTGAAAGAGAACGCTGTTTCCTGGTATGTTGCCGAGACCGATCGGCCAGTGGGATTCATGAAGGTGACCTGGGAAGCCCTGCTCCCGGAAACGGACAAGAAGGGCGTTCTCCTCAACAAGCTCTACCTCGATCCCGCCGAGACCGGCAAGAACTATGGCCAGGTGATGTTCAACAACATCACCGACATGGCCCGGAGCAGGGGGAAAGACTATCTCTGGCTGGAAGTGCTTGAGCAGAACGCGGGAGCGTACCGGTTCTACCAGAAGCAGGGCATGCTCTGCGTTAAGAACGTCCTTTTCGAAACCGCTTCACAGCAGAGCATTCTCAGAATTATGGGGACGTCTCTTTAGAGCGAGAGCTCTCGTCGCGCTGTGCCAGCGACAGCGCGCTGGCGCTGGCGGGATCGAACAGCGAGAGGCTCTCAATCTGATTGAGTAAAATCACCTTCCGGAATGACATGGCGCTGCGGGGTTCGGAGTCGAGCGTGATGTCATGCTCCGCATACCATTTGCTGTAGTTATTCTCGATGCGAAAGTTCATCGTCTTCGCATCTCTGTACCCGCTTAACATCGGAATCAGCACGATATTGGCCGTTTTTTCATATTCCAGCGTCGCGGTGTGGATCATGCCGACGTAAATCCGCCTCGACCGCAGCGTGACCTGCGCCAGTTCCCCTTGCTCCATACACTGATACAGCAGCTGTTCAATACCGCTCGACTGCGCCAGACGTTTGTAGAGCTTTTTCCGGCTTTCGCCGTCCAGCCTGGCGCTGCCTGCCCAGTTAGAGCGGTAGAGACAAAACAGGATGGCAAACGCCAGCATCACAACCACCGGCGCCTGAATGCCTAAAAAGCTCCAGTTCATAAAGTCGATTTGCCAGTCGGTATATTTCGGCGAGGCAAAGTGAAAAGCGTTGTTGGCCGCAGAAAGGGCGAGCAGGAGCAGCCAGAGCAGACCGGTGGCAATCACGCCCTGAAGAACGAAAATACAGCCGTACAGCGCCACAAGAAAATAGACGTCCCAGCCAAATGAACGCTTGATTTTAAAGCGTGTCGACAGGTCGCGGCTGGTGTACCAGTACCCGCATACCATCAGCACCATAAATATCGCCGTTCCCATATCAGGCCCTCTTCAGCATATTGACGTGACGCAGAAAATCCTGCCGCACTTCGTTGCTTTTGTAGTTCACCGAGGCGTTCCCGTCCTGGTCGATAATGATGCGATCGCCATCTTCGACGGCTTCTATGATTTCCTGCTGGCTCATCACCTGCAGTAAGGATTCCGGGCTTGAGAATAGGGAGAGAAAGAAACGTTTCATGCAGGCATCCTTATGAATAAAAAGGATAAGCCTGGAAGAAGACCGGCGAGTTTGCCTTAAGGAAATCCTGAAAGTTAAAGTCGGGTGGCGGCCACTCCTTACCCGGTCTACAAAACTCACTTTTTTACTGTTATTAAATTATTGATATATAGTTAAAATAAAAAATAAATCATCACAAACTTGGACAAATAACGTTAATTGTGTAAGTTTTAATTATGCGATTACGCCACGTTGTTTACAGCCAGGATGTGACCCATGAGCACTTTGCCCTCTGTCGTGAGTCGGTTTATTGAGTACTACGCCGCACTGGATAGCCAGCCGCCGTCCGCGCTGGTGGGGCTTTACCATTCGAATGCCACGCTTATCGATCCGTTTGGCGAGCATGACGGGATTTTCGCGCTTCAGCGCTATTTCACCCATCTGCTGGCCAACGTCGAGCATTGCCGTTTTACCATCGATACGCCGCTGTGCAGCGGGAACCGGTTTGCTGTGACCTGGGTAATGCACTGGTCGCATCCGCGCATTGCCGGCGGAGAGCCGCTCGAACTGCCGGGATGTTCGGTGGTGGACACGGAAAACGATCTCATCACGCACCAGCGCGACTACTACGATGCGGGAGAGATGATCTACGAACACCTTCCTCTGCTGGGCTGGGCGGTACGCGGCGTGAAGCGGAGGGTCAAATCATGAAAACGGTGCTGATCACCGGAGCAAGCTCGGGCATTGGCGCCGGGCTGGCGAAATCCTTTGCCGCAGACGGCTACCACGTGATTGCCTGCGGACGCGATCCGGCGCGCCTCGAAGCGCTGCATCAGACCTGCCCCAATCTCACCGTTCGCCTGTTCGATATGACAGACAGGGATGCCTGTCGCCAGGCGCTGACCGGCAGCTATGCCGATCTGATTATTCTCTGCGCCGGTACCTGCGAATATCTCGATGGAGGCGTGGTGGATGCGGCGCTGGTGGAGCGGGTTATGGCGACAAATTTCCTCGGCCCGGTGAACTGTCTTGACGCGCTGCAGCCCCAGCTGACGGCTGGCAACCGCGTAGTGCTGGTGAGTTCCATGGCCCACTGGCTGCCTTTCCCACGGGCAGAAGCCTACGGCGCGTCCAAAGCGGCCCTGAGCTGGTTTGCCGAGAGTTTGCGCCTGGACTGGGAGCCAAAAGGAATTGCCGTCACGGTGGTCTCCCCGGGCTTTGTTGATACGCCGCTGACGCGCAAAAACGACTTTGCCATGCCGGGCAGGGTGAGCGTCGACGAGGCGGTCAAGGCGATCCGTACCGGGCTGGCGGCAGGGAAAATGCATATCGCGTTTCCTGACGGGTTCGGCTTTATTTTGCGGTTGCTCTCCGGGCTGCCTGCGTTTCTTCAGCGCGCGCTGCTGCGCAGGATGGTGCGTTCATGAACATTGCGATTATCGGCAGCGGCATCGCCGGGCTGACCTGCGCCTGGCGCCTGGCCGGGCACCATCAGGTGACCCTGTTTGAAGCGGGCGCCACGCCCGGCGGCCATACCGCAACGGTTGACGTCCCGACGCCACAGGGTACCTACGCGATCGATACCGGGTTTATCGTTTACAACGATCGCACCTATCCGCGCTTTATGGGCCTCCTCAGCGAGCTGGGCATCAGCGGACAAAAAACGCAGATGAGCTTTTCGGTGCACAACCCGGCGACGGGGCTGGAGTACAACGGACACACCCTGACGTCGCTGTTTGCCCAGCGCCGAAACCTGGTGAATCCGGCATTCTGGCGGCTGCTCGGGGAGATCGTCCGCTTCAATCGTCTGGCGAAACAGGCGCTGGACGGGGAGGTGGACCCGAACGCCACGCTGCAAACGTTTCTGGAACAGCACGGCTTCACGCCGTTTTTTGCGCGCCACTACATTCTGCCGATGGGGGCCGCCATCTGGTCCTCGTCGCTGCAGGAGATGAAGCGTTTCCCGCTGCCGCTTTTCTTACGTTTCTTCCAGAACCACGGGCTGCTGGATATCACCCAGCGCCCGCAGTGGTACGTGGTGCCGGGCGGCTCGCGGGAGTATATCCGCGCCATGCTCGACAAGCTGGGCGACCGTCTGAATCTGCATCTAAATTCTCCGGTGCAGCGGGTGAGCCGCCACGAGCACGGGGTTACGCTTCAGCTTGAAAACGGCAGTCATACTTTCGATCGGGTGATTTTTGCCTGCCACTCCGCCAGCGCTCTGGCGATGCTTGATGACCCGACGCCCGCAGAGCGCGAGGTGCTGGGCGATATCGGCTGGCAGCGCAACGAGGTCGTTTTACACAGCGACCCGCGCTGGCTGCCGGAGCGGCGGCGCGCGTGGGCCAGCTGGAACTACCGCCTGAGCGCGCAGGAACAGGCCAGCGCCTGCGTCACCTACAACATGAACATCCTGCAGGGGCTGCCTGAGGGCAGTCCGCTGTTCTGCGTCACCCTCAACCCGGACGCGCCGGTGGATGAACGCTTCGTTCTGCAACGCTTTGTCTATGAACATCCGCTGTTTAACCCGCAAAGCTGGCGGGCGCAGGCGCGGCGCGGCGAGATCAACGGTCATAACCGGAGCTGGTACTGCGGTGCCTGGTGGTACAACGGCTTTCATGAAGATGGCGTGCGCAGCGCGCTGGACGTGGTCAACGCGATAGCGGCCGGAGAGGGGAACTGAGATGAACAGCTGCCTCTACCACGGCGTATTACGCCACCGCCGCCTTCAGCCGAAAACCCATGAATTCAGCTACAGCGTCTTTATGGCCTGGCTGGATCTCGATGAACTGCCGCTGCTGCCGTCAGTCGGCGTGCGGCGCAATCGCTTTGCCGGCGCCTCGTTCCACGACGCTGACTATCCGCTCGGCGCGCCGCTTAAAGAGAACGTGCTCAGCAGGCTGGAGAGCCTGACCGGGGAACGTCCGGACGGGCGGGTGATGCTCCTGACGCAGCTGCGCTATTTCGGCTTTCATTTCAATCCGGTCAACTTTTACTACTGCTACGACGGGAAGGAGACGCTGCGCTGGGTGCTGGCAGAGGTCCGCAACACGCCGTGGAATGAACGTCATTACTATGCCGTCAATGGACAGGATGCGCAGCCCACGGAAAAAGCGTTTCACGTTTCCCCCTTCAACCCGATGGACATGATCTACCACTGGCGCTTTAACGACCCGGATAACACGCTGCATATGCACATTGAAAATCATCAGGAAGCGAAGGTTTTTGACGCCACGCTGGCGCTGCGCCGGGAGCCTTTGACGCGCTCCGCGCTGCGCTCGCTGTTGCTGCGCATTCCGCTCATGACCCTGAAAACCGTTTTTGCCATTTACTGGCAGGCGCTGCGCCTGTGGCTCAAGCGCGTGCCGCTGTATAACCATCCCGTCAGCAGGAGTGAACGCTCATGACCGATCCCGTCTTTGCGTTAGAACCCGATATTCCGCGCAACGTCCGCATCGCGCGATGGCTGCTGTTTCGTCTGTTAAGCGGTATCCGCGGCGGCTCGCTCACGCTGCGTGAAGGGGCGCAGACCTTTCATTTTGGCGAGACATCCTCCGCGCTGCACGCCGACGTGCAGATCCTCACGCCCGGCGTCTACTGGCGCGTCTTAACGGGCGGGAGCCTTGCTGCGGCAGAAGCCTGGATGGACGGTGAATGGGAAACTGCGCACCTTACGCCGCTTCTGGAACTGCTGGCGCTCAACGGCGAGGTGCTTGGCCGTCTGGAAAACGGGTTCCGTCTGCTCGGCAGGCCGCTGGAGCGGATACGCCACTGGACGCGGCGTAACTCCCGCATGCAGGCGCGCGAAAATATTGCCGCCCATTACGATCTGGGCAATACCTTTTACGCCCATTTTCTGGATCAAGAGCTGCTCTATTCCAGCGCGCTGTTTACCGCTGACGAGCAGGATCTGACGGCGGCCCAGCAGGCCAAAATGGCGCGCCTGTGTGACCAGCTGGCGCTAAGTCCGGGTGACCACCTGCTGGAAATTGGCACCGGCTGGGGCGCGATGGCGGAATACGCGGCGCGTCATTACGGCTGTCGGGTGACGACCACCACGCTGTCGCAGGAGCAATATAGCTGGGCGACCGAGCGGATCGCCCGCGCCGGGTTGCAGGATCGCGTTGAGGTACTGCTCTGCGACTATCGCGACCTCACCGGACAGTACGACAAGCTGGTCTCAATTGAGATGATTGAAGCCGTCGGGCAACGCTATCTGCCCACGTTCTTCCGCACCTGCCAGGCGCGGCTGCGCCCCGGAGGACGGATGGCGATTCAGGCCATTACCATTCAGGACCAGCGCTATCGCGACTACAGCAAAAGCGTCGATTTTATCCAGCGCTACATTTTTCCCGGCGGCTTCCTGCCGAGCATCACCGCGATGAACGAGCTGATGACGCGCCACACCGATTTCGTGGTGCGCAATCTTTTCGACATGGGCCCCGACTACGCCCGCACGCTGGCCCACTGGCGGCAGCGGTTTGTCCATGCCTGGCAGGAGATCGAAAAGCTCGGCTTCGATGAACGGTTCCGCCGCATGTGGCTGTACTACTTTGGCTACTGCGAAGCCGGGTTTAACGCTCGCACCATCAGCGTGGTGCAGCTGACCGCCGAGCGCGTATGAGACGTTACCTTCAGGTCTTCCTGCTCGCCGTCGCGTTCGACCTCTACTGGGCGCTGGTGGTGCTCTTTCGCGAACAGGGCCTGATTATCTGGCTCGCGCTGGCGATCCTGGCGTGCCTGCTCTTGCCGCCTGCTTACCGGTTTTACGCCATTGGGCTGGCCGCGGCGGGCAGTTTGCTGGATGCACTCTGGGCCCTGACCGGGCTGATTGCCTTTACGGGCGAGTCCCTGATGCCGTTATGGATGGTGGCACTATGGCTGATGTTCGCCACGGTCTGGACGCAGCTGACGCGCACCACCACGCTACCCGGCTGGCTGCTGACCCTGCTGGCCGCCGTGGGTGGACCGGTGGCCTACCTGTTCGGCGAGCGGCTGGGGGGCATCACGTTTCTGGAACCGACCTTTATCGTCGTCAGCTGGATGGCGCCGGGCTGGCTGGTGTTGATGCTGTTTTTCCACCTGCTGATAGGGAGACAAAAATGAGATCTATAGTCTTGCTGCTTTGGCTGACGCTGGTTGTGCCTGTCGCCCAGGCCGCCGACTGGCTTGCCTGGAGTAAGGTGGGGGACGCCACGCTCACCTGGGGGCCGTTCACCGTCTATACCTCCCAGCTACGCACCCCGGATGGCCGTTATAGCCGGGATAATCAGGATCAGGCGCTGATTATTACCTATGCGCGAGACATCGATCGCGATGAACTGGTTGAGGCGACCCGCGACCAGTGGCAGGCGCAGGGGATCCTGGCCCAGGAACCGCAAAGCGAAGCCTGGCTGCGGATGCTCCGGTCGCTGTGGCCGGATGTCCGCCCGGGCTCACAGCTGGCGTTTGTTCTCAACGATAAGCAGGGGCAGTTCTGGTATCGCGCGTCAGCGGCGCAAACATCCTTTATTCCACTCGGACCGCGCCAGTCGGAAGCGTTCAGCACCCGTTTTCTGGCCATCTGGCTCGATCCCCGAACGCAATATCCTGAGCTGCGTCAGCAGTTAATCGGAGGCCAAAAATGAAACGTATCCTGATGATGGCGCTGGCATTCACAATGCTGCTGGCGGGCTGTAGCACCGAGGTGGCCGAGTATCGCCAGCAGCAGCCGCGGCTTGATATCTTTCACTACTTCCAGGGCAAAACCGAAGCGTGGGGGATGGTGCAGGATCGCAGCGGCAAGCAGATCCGCCGTTTCCACGTTGAGATTGCCGGAGACGTTATCGGCGATACGCTGACGCTGAATGAGCACTTTGTCTACGACGATGGCGAGAAGCAGCAGCGGGTCTGGCACATCCGGCGCGTGGGGAACGATCGCTACGAGGGAACGGCAGGGGATATTGAAGGGGTTGCCACGGGGCAGGCTGCAGGCAACGCCTTTAACTGGCATTACAGCATGAACGTGAAGGCCAACGGCAGCACCTGGCTACTGAACTTCGACGACTGGATGTATTTGCAGGATGAGAAGCATCTATTTAATAAAACCGAGATGAAGAAGCTGGGCGTCACCGTCGCCACGGTGACGCTGTTCTTTACCAAGGGATAAGGAATCCCACTCAATTCTTAATCAGAAGCGATTCAGGTTTTTTAAAATGACATGATTATTTTGCAGCGATGACCTGGTCCGGCTGTAAATCGCTGAGGCGTTTCCTGCAGGCCGGGGCGAGGCGCATGGATGCGCCGAGAGGGCGGGCTTTACAGGGACGTTACCTCCGCCCGTCCCCGATAAGCCGGAAGGAATAAGCCGAAGGGACCGCGAAGCGGCGATTTACCGCCGGGAGCCCGGGTCGCCAGGGTGGTGGCGACTGAGCCACCCTGGCACGTTCACAGGTTATGTCGTAACAGAGTAGCAAGAAACATAAAGTGAACGGAATCACCACTACAGCCTTATGTTCCCCTCACCCTAACCCTCTCCCCAAAGGGGCGAGGGAACTGTTTCGTGTCTACGCTGTGTCCGCAAGGTGTGGTGTCATGTCCCGGCAGAACGGGTTTTACTACCCGAGTAAATAAAGACAAGCGCAATCCCCAGGCAGACAATTGCCCCCAGACGGCTCGTCGAAAACGGAATGGCCGCATTCCCCAGCCAGCCAAAGTTATCAATCAACATACTCATGGCGAGCTGGCCGAATATCACCGCCACCGTGGCGACGGCGGTGCCGATGCGCTGCACCGCCACGACCATGATCACAATGTAGGGCACGCCGAACATCGCCCCGATGAGCTGCCATTTCGGCACGTCCAGCAGCGTGACCGCCTGCTTCGGTTCAAAGAAGAAAATGAGCAGGGCGGTTACCAGCGCGCCGACGGAAAACGTCAGAAACGCGCTTTTAAATACCCCGACATTGCTGCCGAGCTGCCCGTTAATCGCGGCCTGAATGCTCAGCGTTGCGCCGCCGCAGACGGCCAGGAGAATCATTATCAGCGTCATATCATCACCCCTGTGCGACCAGTACCAGTGCCGCAATAATAAAAACCAGCGCCACGATACGTTTTGCGTTTATCTTCCTGTGCGGCGTACCCAGCAGGCCAAAGTGGTCAATGATCAGGCTTTTAAAAACCTGACCAGCCAGAATGCCAATCATCGTCAGAGCGATGCCGATGGTCGGCGTGGCGATCGTCAGAATGACCACGTAAACAGGGCCAAGCACGCCGCCGAGCAGCTGCCAGCCGGGCTGGGCGAAAAACGACGGGCTGCTGCGCGGGCTGAAAAACAGCATCAGCAGAAACGTCAGCGCGGCGCCGACGCCAAAAATGCTGAATGTCGCCCATAAATCGCCCACTTCTCCCCCTAATGGCCCCAGTAGCCCCGCCTCGACGGAGAGGCCCATCCCGCCGGCAATCACCAGTAAAATCAAAACAAACTGCATTACGCTTCCTCCGTTTTCAGGCGAAGAAGATTACGTCGGTAGACCCGTGAGAAAAATGCCATAATGCAGGAAACACCTTTGCAGGAAATGCATTAATGTCAGATGCCGGAAGCATGAACCTTCGCTCACTGCTGCTGTTTATTGCCGTCTATGAAACGCAGAACTTTTCCGTCGTCGCGCGACGAGAGGGAATATCCGCCTCGCAGGTGTCGCGCATTGTTCATCAGCTTGAAGACGCGCTCGGCCAGCAGCTGTTCTATCGCAATACCCGGGCGGTGATCCCCACGGAAAGCGGGCATCTGTTTATCCGCTATGCCCGGGCGATGGTCGATAACTTCGAAGAGGCGCGCCGTGAGCTGGATGAACGTTCGACCGAACCCTCCGGCACGGTCCGCATAAACGGGCCGGTATTTTTTGGACAGAGACACGTTGCGCCCGGACTGGCAGGTCTGGCCGAGCGTTATCCACGGTTAACCATTGAGCTGACGCTGACCGATGACTTTATCGACCCGCATCGGGATGCCGCCGATCTCATCTTCCGCATCGGCACGCTGACGGATTCGACGTTCCACGCCCGTGTTTTTGGGCAGCAGCGCTACCACCTCGCCGCATCGCCCGCGTATCTGCGTCAACACGGCGTCCCGGCCGACCCGACCGAGTTGAGCCAGCACAAATGTCTGGTCTATCGCGGTTCGTCCGGGCCTAACCGCTGGCTCGTACGTCGCAAAGGGGAGAATTGGGTGCATTATCCCGTCGCGCCGCTGATGACGTCTAATAATGCGGAATCGCTGCTTATTGCCGCGCTGGGTGGGATGGGGATCGTCCTGTTTCCGGACTGGCTGATTGGCGACAGGCTGAAGCGGGGGGAGCTGGTCGCCCTTTTGCCGGAAATGGCGTGCGCCATCAACACGGAGCAACTCAATATTGCGGCGATCTATCCTAACGCACGTCATCCGCCCCTGAACGTCAGGGCGGTGATTGATTATTACGTGGCGTTTTTCGGTACGCCGCTCTACTGGCAAACGTAAGGGATTACGCGCCAAGCTCCTTGCGGATAATCTTTGCGCCGGCGCTGAGCGCTTTCAGCTTGCCGTTAGCCACCTGGCGTGAAAGCGGGGCCATGCCGCAGTTGGTTGACGGGTAAAGCTTGTCGGCATCGACGAACTGAAGCGCTTTACGCAGCGTATCGGCGACTTCCTCCGGCGTTTCAACGGCGTTGGTTGCCACATCAATCGCGCCGACCATCACCTTTTTACCGCGGATCAGCTCCAGCAGATCCATCGGCACGCGGGAGTTGTGGCACTCCAGGGAGATAATGTCGATATTAGAGGTCTGCAGCTTAGGGAAGGCCTCTTCGTACTGGCGCCACTCTGAGCCGAGCGTTTTTTTCCAGTCGGTATTGGCTTTGATGCCGTAGCCGTAGCAGATGTGTACCGCGGTTTCGCACTTCAGCCCTTCAATGGCGCGCTCCAGCGCGGCGATACCCCAGTCGTTCACCTCGTCAAAAAAGACGTTAAATGCCGGTTCATCAAACTGGATAATATCGACGCCTGCGGCCTCTAACTCACGCGCTTCCTGATTGAGGATTTTGGCGAATTCCCAGGCCAGCTTTTCGCGGCTTTTATAGTGCGCGTCGTAAAGGGTGTCGATCATGGTCATCGGCCCGGGCAGGGCCCATTTGATCGGCTTGTCCGTGAGCTGACGCAGGTATTTCGCATCGTCCACGAATACCGGTTTCTGACGCGCAACGGCTGAAACCACGGTCGGCACGCTGGCGTCGTAGCGGTTACGAATGCGCACCGTCTGGCGATTTTCAAAATCCACGCCGCTCAGGTGTTCAATAAAGGTGGTGACGAAGTGCTGGCGGGTCTGTTCTCCGTCGCTGACGATATCGATACCCGCGCGGATCTGCTCATCCAGAGACAGGCGCAGCGCGTCCTGTTTACCCGCCAGGAGTTCCTGATCCTGTAATTTCCAGGGTGACCACAGCGTTTCAGGTTGTGCAAGCCAGGTCGGCTTAGGCAGGCTGCCAGCCGTAGAAGTCGGGAGCAATGTTTTCATAATAAAAGACCTTTTTTGATGAATTAAAGCGTGTAGTTATCAGACCACTGCTCAAGAATGTGTTGGTAAGGCTTAATAAAGTACGCTTCGGTAAAGCGACCCTGTTCAATCGCCAGTCGGCTACGCTCTTCCCGGTCATAAACAATTTTGGTTAAGGAGTGATCCTGCTGGTTCAGATCCGGTCGGTAGCACAGTCCCGCCGCCGAGTTTGCGTTATAAATTTCCGGGCGATAGATTTTCTGGAACGTCTCCATCGTGCTGATGGTGGCAATCAGCTCCAGATCGGTGTAGTCACTCAGCAAATCCCCTGTAAAAAAGAACGCGAAAGGCGCCACGCTGTTTTCCGGCATGAAATAGCGAACCTGCAGCCCCATCTTCGCGAAGTACTGTTCCGTCAGCGACTCGCCATCCGGCTGATACTCAACGCCCAGCACAGGGTGCTGGTTACCGTTGCGGCGATAGGTGTCTTTGCTGGAGACGCTCAGGCAGATCACCGGACCCTTGCTGAAGTTCTCTTTGTATTCCGGCGAATTGACAAAGTGGCGGAAAATATTGCCGTGCAGTTCGCCAAACTTTTCCGGAATGCTGAAGTGCTGCTGGTTCTTGTTGTGTTCCAGCAGGCGCACGCTGAAATCATAATCCCGCACGTAAGAAGAGAAGTTATTCCCGACGATGCCAGGGATACGCAGGTTATTTTTTTTGTCGACAATCGTGGTTTGCAATATCTCAATGGCCGGGAACGGTTTTTCCGCGCCAATGTTCAAGTCGACAGAGATGATTTCCAGCTCAACCGCGTAGCGATCGGCGTTTGGGTTATCCCAGCGCGCCAGGGCGTTAAAGCGGTTGTTGATCATCACCAGCGTATTGCGCAGGTTTTCCTGACGTTTTTCCCCGCGCGCCAGGTTCGCAAAGTTGGTGGTCGTACGCGTATTTTCTGACGGGTTGTAATTCTCATCGAAGCAACTGCGCTTAAGGGTATATGTGAAAGCTTTGCTCATTGTGGTTATGCATCCTAAGTTCATGTTGCTAAGAAGTTACCGATGCATAATTTATGCCTGAGCCCGCGGCGCAGGGGAAGTGACTTAATTTCAATGCAACATGAGCGAAGTTCATGAACAGTGTTGCGCGCACATGCTGGGATAGGAAGAGTAAGGGGCATCGCGCCCCTTAGCGTTATGCTGTAGGACGTTCGTTCCAGGCGTCACTGTGTATCATGTTGCCGTCGACAATGCGCCAGGTGATTTTTTCGTACTGGAGACTTACGCTTTCAACATGGTTCATTTTATTGTTGGCAGCGATCTTCACGTTCGGCACGCTGCAGTTAACACCCGTAACCTTTACGTTCTCCATCAAGACGGTGTAATAACAGACTTCCTGTCCGGCATCATTGATATGATAGAACTTGATTTCAGCGCTTTTAAGCGCCTGACCGGTAGAGGCTGCTTTATAGAGATACGGCGTGGAGCTATCAACTTCCTTTTCAATCCGCATGGATGAGTGTTGACGCGTGCCGGTGATCTTGCCGTTAGCGCTGTCTACCGGTAGGTTAAGGCCATGACTCAGCCCTATGATTTCAATGCTACCTTCACGGTCCTGAACATCAACGGAACCTTTAATATCTGCTCCACCATCGTCTTTTAGCCACATGTAGGGAGGAATTGGCATTCTTTATTTCCTTATTTTCTTGAGTAGCAGTGTTGTTAAGCGATAAATAACCGTGGCGAGGGTCAGTACGATTAAAATATCGATATTGGTATATGTGTCATATATTGTTTCAGCATTCACGTCGCCATAAATAAAATCACATATAGATGAGGCCACATCATGATCAAGATAGCGTTCAGCGGGTCCCAATATGCGGCCTACTATAATGCTGATGCATAGAAACCAAACCGTTTTGAATAGCCTGATGCCCCATTTACGGACAAGTGTTGGTGTAGCCACTTTCAATCACCTCAACCCAGCCGCGTGCCATCAGTGAACGCATACAGGGAACCTGAATAAGTTCCGTACTCATCAGAGCATTGCGGATCAATGCGTAATCAGAATCATGGGCAATCGTGATACATCCCTCAGATAGCGTACCCGGATGCAGCCGAAACAAACCCCGATAGACGTTATCAATCCAGGTGCCATCATCGATACCCCAGTCATCCTTGTATAAAGCAAACCACTCATCGCGGCCAAATTCTGCCCCGGATCTAACCTTGTTCCACCGATCCTGAACCTTCGCTTTTAAACCTGAAAAGAAACCTCCAGTCCCTCTGTCAACAATCCAGTATTTCCCAGGGGGAATTGGACCTGAGCCTTTAACAGCACCACATAATCCATTGTTTCTGTAAATTCCCTGCCCGGAATGGGCCATAAACACACCAACGCCGTGCAGGTTAAAAGGCGCATAGTCAGCATCGTTAAGCAGCATTGTTCCTTTTAAGGCCATATTTTCTCCTTACTCTTTTAATAAGAGAAAAGCAGCCTACGCCTGAAGCCGGTACAGATATTCAACTCACATCATATTTATGAGTTGCTGATTTTTTTTAAGAAAATGACCTGACAATTTTTAATCACTCTTGCGGCTGTAACGTTAGTAAACGCTGAATAAATAATAAACAAAGCTCAGGCGACAAAGCGCCATGCCTACTTCTCTGGCACACTCTCCGCAATTCCCGCTATAATCCCCAAAATTTCCAACCGGTTTAGAAACAATCATGACAAAACTCACCTTACAAGAGCAGATGCTGAAAGCGGGCCTGGTCAGCAGCAAAAAAGCGGCAAAAGTGCAGCGCACGGCAAAGAAATCACGCGTTCAGGCGCGTGAGGCCCGGGAAGCGGTAGAAGAGAACAAAAAGGCACAGATCGAGCGCGACAAGCTGCTGAGCGAGCAGCAGAAGCAGACCGTGCTGGCGAAAGAGTTTAAGGCACAGGTAAAGCAGCTGATTGAGATGAACCGCATCACCGTTTCAAGGGGCAACATCACCTTTAACTTCACCGACGGCAATCTGATCAAAAAAATCGAGGTCGACAAGCAAACCCAGGCTCAGCTGATCAACGGCCGTCTGGCGATTGCCCGTCTGGTCATTAACGCCAGCGGCGACTGTGAATACGCGATTATTCCGGCGGTGGTGGCCGATAAAATTGCCCAGCGCGATGCCGACAGCATCGTGTTAAACAGCGCGCTCAGCCAGGAAGAGCAGGACGAAGACGATCCGTACGCGGACTTCAAAATCCCTGACGATTTGATGTGGTAAACCGCCTTCAGAACGGGGCGGCGTGACGGGCGTTAACCGGCTCTCCGCTCACGGGATGAATAAAATTCAACTCACTGGCATGCAGCATCAGCCGGGGCGTTTTCTCCGCCCCCGGCGCTTCAAGACCGCCATACAGATCGCAGCCCAGAATCGGGTGCCCCAGCTGCTGACAGTGAATACGCAGCTGATGGGTTCGCCCGGTCTCCGGCGTAAGCATCACCCGCGTTAACGGCAGTCCCGTACCCTGATAAAACCGTTCCACCACCCGATAGCGGGAGCGGGCGGGTTTTCCGTTGATGGCGCAAATCGACATCAGCGGGAACAGCGCCGGGTCTTTGGCAATTGGCGCGTCTATTATTCCCTCGTCGTTTTCCACATGGCCGCAAAGCAGGGCGCTGTAGACCTTCTCCACGCTGCGCTGGCTGAACTGCTGGCACAGCGCCGCGTTGATGGCCTTATTGCGCGCAACCACCATCAGCCCGGACGTGCCGAAATCCAGACGGTGTACCAGCGTGCAGCCGGGGAACGTCTGGACCAGACGATAATGGACGGAATCAAGGTTTTGCGGATTTTTGCCCGAGAGGCTGAGCAGACCGGAAGGCTTATCGATCAGCAGCAGATGTTCATCCTGCCAGAGGATCTGAATGTCGTCGTAACACGGTGGGGCAATAAAAGAATCAATAATCGCAGACATCAGGCCGCCCGACTGGAGAGTGGGAGCGGATGATAACGAAATGCGGGGGAAAAGAAAAACCCTCCCACCAGGCGGTGAGAGGGCAAAATCTTAGGCTGCTACCAGGCTGTCGATGGCGGCTTTCGCATCGGTCTGCGCTTTGGTCGCCACTTCCGGACCGTAAGCGATACCTTCAGCGAACACGAAGTTCACGTCAGTGATGCCGATGAAGCCCAGGAACAGGCTCAGGTACGGCGCAACCAGGTCGGTTGGGGTATCTTTATGGATACCGCCACGGCTGGTCAGGACGATCGCACGTTTACCTTTCACCAGACCTTCAGGGCCGTTCTCGGTGTAACGGAAGGTTACGCCAGCGCGCGCCACCAGGTCGAAGTAGTTCTTCAGCTGGGTAGGGATGTTGAAGTTGTACATTGGGGCGTTGATGACGATAACGTCGTGCGCCTGCAGCTCGGCAATCAGCTCGTCGGACAGGGCCAGGGCTTCCTGCTGACGTGGAGACAGCGGTGCATCGCTTGGGCGCAGCGCGCCAACCAACTCGCCGTCCAGCACAGGAATTGGGTTTGCAGCCAGGTCACGCACGGTGATTTCGTCAGCGGAATGCTGTTCACGCCACTGTTCAACGAAGTAATCAGACAGCTGACCAGACTGAGAGTACCCTGCCAGAATACTGGATTTCAAAACTAATACTTTGCTCATGGGTGATTCCTGTTGTTGCATTTGATTGAAGGGGGTTGCCCCGTTGCTTGTTGACACTCTATTCACAATCCTGCCACAGAGATAGCGCAATATATCGAAGTCTATGTTCGAATTTTTTGAATAAGGCGCGAAAGGCGTCGATGTGGTACTCTATAGCAATCATTAAAAAGAGAGTTTATCAGGGCGTGTACTGCCCTTTAACGCTATGACAGAACAACAAAAATTAACCTTCCCGATGCTCCTGCAACAGCTTGATTCTCTGATGCTGCGCGATAAACAGCGCTTTGCCCGCCGTCTGCACGGCGTGAAGAAGGTTAAAAATCCTGATGCACAACAGGCCATTTACCAGGAGATGGCGAAAGAGATTGAACAGGCGGCAGGGAAAGTTGTGCTGCGCGAAGCCGCACGTCCGGCAATTACCTACCCGGAAAACCTGCCCGTCAGCCAGAAAAAACAGGACATCCTTGAGGCCGTCCGCGACCACCAGGTGGTGATTGTTGCGGGGGAAACCGGCTCGGGGAAAACCACCCAGCTGCCGAAAATCTGTATGGAGCTGGGACGCGGGCTAAAAGGGCTGATTGGCCACACCCAGCCGCGTCGACTGGCGGCGCGCACCGTGGCGAACCGTATTGCCGAAGAGCTGCAGACGGAGCCGGGCGGCTGCATCGGTTACAAGGTGCGATTCAGCGACCACGTTAGCGATAACACCATGGTCAAGCTGATGACCGACGGTATTCTGCTGGCGGAAATCCAGCAGGATCGTCTGCTGATGCAGTACGACACCATCATCATTGACGAAGCGCACGAGCGCAGCCTGAACATCGACTTCCTGCTCGGCTACCTGAAAGAGCTGCTGCCGCGTCGCCCGGATCTGAAAATCATCATCACCTCCGCGACCATCGACCCGGAGCGCTTCTCGAAGCATTTCAACAATGCGCCGATTATCGAGGTGTCAGGACGCACGTATCCGGTGGAAGTGCGCTATCGCCCGATTGTGGAAGAGGCGGACGATACCGAGCGCGACCAGCTGCAGGCCATCTTCGACGCCGTTGACGAGCTGGGCAACGAAAGCGCGGGCGACATTCTGATCTTCATGAGCGGCGAGCGCGAAATCCGCGACACCGCCGATGCGCTCAGCAAGCGCGACCTGCGCCACACGGAGATCCTGCCGCTTTACGCGCGCCTGTCAAACAGCGAGCAGAACCGCGTATTCCAGCCGCACGGCGGGCGACGCATCGTGCTGGCGACCAACGTGGCGGAAACCTCGCTGACTGTGCCGGGTATCAAATACGTGATCGACCCGGGCACGGCGCGCATCAGCCGCTACAGCTACCGCACGAAGGTCCAGCGGCTGCCGATTGAGCCGGTCTCCCAGGCGTCCGCGAACCAGCGTAAGGGCCGCTGCGGCCGCGTGTCGGAAGGGATCTGTATTCGTCTCTATTCCGAAGATGATTTCCTGTCGCGTCCGGAGTTTACCGACCCGGAAATTCTCCGCACCAACCTGGCGTCCGTTATCCTGCAGATGACCGCGCTGGGGCTGGGCGACATCGCGGCGTTCCCGTTCGTCGAAGCGCCGGATAAACGCAACATTCAGGACGGCGTGCGTCTGCTGGAAGAGCTCGGCGCCATTACCACCGACGAGCAGGCGACGGTCTACAAGCTAACGCCGCTGGGCCGCCAGCTCAGCCAGCTGCCGGTGGATCCGCGCCTGGCCCGTATGGTGCTGGAAGCGCAAAAGCACGGCTGCGTGCGCGAGGCGATGATCATTACCTCGGCGCTCTCCATTCAGGATCCGCGCGAGCGTCCGATGGACAAGCAGCAGGCGTCTGACGAAAAGCACCGTCGCTTCCACGACAAAGAGTCCGACTTCCTCGCCTTCGTGAACCTGTGGAACTATCTCGGCGAGCAGCAGAAAGCGCTCTCCTCGAACCAGTTCCGCCGCCAGTGCCGCGTGGATTTCCTCAACTACCTGCGCGTGCGCGAGTGGCAGGATATCTACACCCAGCTGCGCCAGGTGGTGAAAGAGCTGGGCATTCCGGTCAACAGCGAGCCTGCGGAGTACCGCGAGATTCATATCGCGCTGCTGACCGGCCTGCTGTCCCACATTGGGATGAAGGACGCCGAAAAGCAGGAATATACCGGCGCGCGCAACGCCCGTTTCTCCATCTTCCCCGGTTCCGGCCTGTTCAAGAAGCCGCCGAAATGGACCATGGTCGCCGAGCTGGTGGAAACCAGCCGCCTGTGGGGGCGCATTGCCGCGCGTATCGATCCGGAATGGGTGGAGCCGGTGGCGCAGCACCTGCTGAAACGCTCGTACAGCGAACCGCACTGGGAGCGCGCGCAGGGCGCGGTGATGGCGACCGAGAAGGTGACCGTTTACGGCCTGCCGGTGGTCGCCGCGCGTAAGGTCAACTACAGCCAGATTGACCCGGCGCTCAGCCGCGAGCTGTTTATCCGTCACGCGCTGGTGGAGGGTGACTGGCAGACGCGCCACGCCTTCTTCCGCGAAAACCTGAAGCTGCGCGCGGAAGTGGAGGAGCTTGAGCACAAGTCCCGCCGCCGCGACATTCTGGTGGACGACGAGGCGCTGTTTGAGTTTTACGACCAGCGCATCAGCCACGATGTTATCTCCGCCCGCCACTTCGACAGCTGGTGGAAGAAGGCCAGCAAAGAGACGCCGGACCTGCTCAACTTTGAAAAGAGCATGCTGATTAAAGAGGGGGCGGAGTCGGTCAGCAAGCTCGACTACCCGAACTTCTGGCATCAGGGCAACCTCAAGCTGCGTCTGACGTATCAGTTTGAACCGGGTGCCGACGCGGACGGCGTGACCGTTCATATTCCGCTGCCGCTGCTAAACCAGGTCGATGAGGGCGGTTTTGAATGGCAAATTCCCGGCCTGCGCCGCGAGCTGGTGATTGCGCTGATCAAATCCCTGCCGAAACCGGTGCGCCGCAACTTTGTGCCTGCGCCAAACTATGCGGAAGCGTTTTTAGGCCGCGTCACGCCGCTGGAGCTGCCGCTGCTGGACGCGCTGGAGCGCGAGTTCCGCCGCATGACCGGCACCACCATCGACCGCGAAGACTGGAACTGGGATCAGGTGCCCGATCACCTGAAAATCAGCTTCCGCGTGGTGGATGATAAAAACAAAAAGCTGCTGGAAGGGCGTTCGCTGAGCGAGCTGAAAGAGTCGCTGAAAGGGAAAGTTCAGGAGACGCTTTCTGCGGTGGCGGACGACGGTATCGAGCAGAGCGGGCTGCATATCTGGAGCTTTGGTCAGCTTCCGGAAAGCTACGAACAGAAGCGCGGTAACTATAAGGTCAAAGCCTGGCCTGCGCTGGTGGACGAGCGCGACAGCGTGGCGATCAAACTGTTTGATAATCCGCAGGAACAGCAGCAGATGATGTGGCGCGGGCTGCGTCGCCTGCTGCTGCTCAACATCCCGTCGCCGATCAAGTATCTGCACGAGAAGCTGCCGAACAAGGCTAAGCTCGGGCTGTACTTTAACCCGTACGGCAAGGTGCTGGATCTGATTGACGACTGCATCTCCTGCGGCGTGGACAAGCTGATCCACGAGGCGGGCGGTCCGGTCTGGACGGAAGAGGGCTTTGCTCAGCTTCATGAAAAGGTGCGCGCAGAGCTGAACGACACCGTGGTGGAGATAGCCAAACAGGTCGAGCAGATCCTCACCGCCGTGTTCAATATCAACAAGCGCCTGAAGGGGCGCGTGGATATGACCATGGCGCTGGGGCTGTCGGACGTGAAGGCGCAGATGGCGGGGCTGGTCTATCGCGGCTTCGTCACCGGCAACGGCTTTAAGCGTCTGGGCGATACGCTGCGCTATCTGCAGGCGATTGAAAAACGTCTGGAAAAAATGGCTATCGACCCGCACCGCGATCGCGCGCAGATGCTGAAAGTGGAGAGCGTGCAGCAGGCGTGGCAGCAGTGGCTAAACAAGCTGCCGCCGGCGCGCCGCGACGATGAAGACGTGCAGGCGATCCGCTGGATGATCGAGGAGCTGCGCGTCAGCTTCTTTGCCCAGCAGCTCGGTACGCCGTATCCGATTTCGGATAAACGTATTCTGCAGGCGATGGAGCAGATTTCCGCTTAAAATCCTTGCCCGGTTTTCTCCCTCTCCCTGTGGGAGAGGGTCGGGGTGAGGGCATCAGGCCGCACAATTTTCACCCGTTCACCATTGCCAGCGTAAACCCATCCCATCCCTTAACCCCCACCGTTTGCAGCGCGGTGGCGGTTAGGCGCGGGTTATCCCCAATCATTTCGATAAAACGCCGCACCCCCAGCACGCGCGCGTCGTCGCTTTGCCCGTTAATCACTTCGCCATCGCGCACCACGTTATCGCCAATGATTATCGTGCCGGGACGTGAATAGTGCAGCGCCCACTCCAGATAGCCGGGATTGTTCGGCTTATCGGCATCAATAAAGATCAGGTCGAACGGCGGAACGTCACCGAAATTCTCCAGTGAGCTCAGCGCCGGGCCTTCAATCAGTTCAATGCGCTCGTTCAGCCCCGCGAGGTGAATATTCTGGCGGGCCACATCGGCATGCGTCGGGTCAGCCTCGAGCGTAATCAGCTTTCCGTCCGGCGGCAGGGCTCGCGCCATCCAGATTGAGCTATAGGCGCCCAGCGTACCAATCTCAAGGATGCGTCTTGCCTGGGTCATGCGCACGAACAGCGCCAGCAGTTGCCCCTGATTGGCCGCAACATCGTGTTCGGGTAGCCCGGCGCGTTTGTTGTTTTCCAGCACCTGATGAAGCACGTCATCGTCAGGGATCAGCGAAGAAATCATGTAATTATCTACTGCAGACCATTGTTGATGCATAGATTGACTCCTTGGGTTTTTCTCCCTCTCCCTGTGGGAGAGGGTCGGGGTGAGGGCATCAGCGCGCAAGGGGGTTCACGCGCTCTTCCAGCCGCCGCCCAGCGCCCTGTACAAATCGATCTGCGCCAGCAGCAGGTTATTTTTCACCTGCACTACGCTGGTCTGAACCGAGTACAGCGTGCGCTGCGCGTCCAGCACGTCCAGATAGGAGGAGTAGCCGTTGCGATTGCGGTTCTGCGCAATGCGCAGCGTCTCCTGCGCCACCTCCTGCTGGGCAAGCAGCTCGGTCAGCTGTTCCTGATAGCGCGTAATAGCATCAAGACTGTTGTTCACTTCGGCAAACGCGTTGCGCACGGTTTTTTCATAGGCGTACAGCGCCTGGTTACGCTGGGACTGGGAAATATCCACCTGCGCATTCAGCGCCTGGCGGTTCAGCAGCGGGGCGAGAATACTGCCCCCGACGCTCCAGAGCTGAAGCGGGTTGTCCAGCAGGCCGGACAGGGTGCGATCCTGTATCGATCCGGTTGCGGTCAGGTTGATCGACGGCAGCAGGCTCGCGCGCGACGCGGCAAGCGAGGCGTCGGCCGCAACCAGCTGGCGTTCGGCCTGAACGATATCCGGGCGACGGTTCAGGAGCGTAGAAGGCAGCTGTGACGGCAGCCTCAGCGGCGTTAGCGCCTCAAAGCTTTCACTGCGCGCTACCGCGCCGGGATTGCTTCCCAGCAGCAGGCTGAGGGCGTTCTCCTGCTGTGCAATCTGATGCTGCAGCACGGGAACCTGCGCTCGCGTCGAGCGGAGTTCGGAATCCGACTGCATCAGCTCCAGACGCGAGCTGTAGCCCGTCTCAAACTGACGTTTCGCGAGGTTAAATGCCTCTTCGCGCGATTTCAGCGTGGATTCGGTCACCCGCAGCTGTTCGTCAAGCGAGAGCAGGGTGACGTACCCGGACGCAACGGAGGACGCGACGGTCAAATCCGCGGCGGCAGCGGCGGCTTTTTGCGCCTCCAGCGAGGCTTCGGCGGCACTGGCCGTGCTGCGGTTGACGCCCCAGATATCCACATCGTAGCTCGCCGTCAGGCTACCTCTGTACAGCGTGCCGTAGACCGGCAGCCCGGTCGCGGCGGATTGCGAACGGGCGCGCGTCCCCGTTACGCCCGCATCAAGCGACGGAAACAGGCTGCCGTCGGCCGCAAAGACCCGCGCCTGATACTCGTTAATCCGTTCGCGGGCGATCAGCACGTCGCTGTTGTTCTTTAGCGCCCGATCCACGTAGCGGTTGAGGTTGTTGTCATGAAAATTGCGCCACCAGAGCTGCTCCGCCGGGCTGGCAGGACCGGAATCGGCGCGCCACTGCGCAGGGATTTGCAGCGTTGGCTGCGCCGGTTTTACGTCGACGGACTGGCATCCGGTGAGCATTACCGCCAGCACCAGACCGGCTATCGGGCGAAGGGTCATTGTTTGCCCTCCCGCGTATCAATCGTCACCTGCACCGACATGCCCGGGCGCAGCAGGGCGGACTCCTCAGGCTTGCCGAGCACCTCGATGCGCACCGGAATACGCTGGGCGATTTTGACAAAGTTGCCGGTGGCGTTGTCCGGCGTGATGGCGCTGAATTCAACCCCGGTTGCCGGCGAGATGCTCTCCACGCGGCCCTGATAGGCTTTGTCGTTCAGCGCATCGACGGTGAATTTGACAGGCTGGCCGACGCGCAGCTCCGCGAGCTGGGTCTCTTTAATATTGGCGATCACCCAGTGCTGCGGCGGAACCAGCGTGGTGAGGTGGGTCCCGGCGGTCACGTACGCCCCGAGACGCACGGCAATCTGGCCGAGCTGGCCGTCGCGCGGGGCGATGATGCGGGTGTTTTGCAGGTCAATTTGCGCCAGCTCCAGCGCCGCTTTGGCGTTTTCGACATCCGCCTCCAGCGCGCCGCGGTTCACAATTACCGTCTGCAGATCCTGACGCGACATCTCAAGCAAGGCTTTGGCCTGCTCGATGTCGGCGCTGCCCTGGGCCGCGCTGGCCAGCGCCGCGTCGCGCTCGCGAATGGAAAGCGAGCCGTCCGCCGTCAAATCCTTCACGCGTTTTAAATCCGCCTGGGTTTTCAGACTCTGGGCGCGGGCATTTTTCAGCGCCGCGTCGTTTTTGGCGATCGTCGCTTCGGCGCTTTTACGCTGCTGCAGGTTGTTATTAAGCGCGGCAATTTTCATTGCCAGCTGTGCCTCGGCCTGATGCACGCGCTGACGATAGATACGGTCATCAATCTGCAGCAGCAGGTCGCCTTTTTTAACCTGTACAAAGTCCTGAACCTTCACCTCGGTGATATAGCCATTCACCTGGGGACTGATGAACGTCGTCTGACCGCGCACGTAGGCGTTGTCGGTAAACTGCGCGTGGCGGGTGAACGGCGGCAGCTGCCACGCGTAAAGGATCACCAGCACGCCGACAATACCGATGGCAGCGGCGGTGAAAACGGAAACAATGCGCACATTTTTGCGGGTGTTGGCCTGCTCTTTGGCGGCATCCTGCTGACTCATAAACTCTCCAGAAATATTTCAATTATTTGTTGCCGGTGGCGTTCTTAAGCGCCATACGGGCAGTGATGCGCAGGCGCAGCAAGCGCCATAAAATCCAGACCAGCGTGGCGGCAGCGATGCCCGCCGTCAGCAGATAAGTATCGTTGTAAGCCAGAATATTCGCCTCAAGCGTCGTCACCGTTTGCAGCTGCGTGATCGCCTGCGTTCCAAGCAGCGAACTGTCGCCAATCAGGCTCCGGTACATCTGGGTGTAAATCTGGATACGCTCGTTGACCAGCGGATTGAGCGTGGTGAGCTGGTCCGCCAGCAGGCTGGAGTGGTACTTTTCGCGCCAGGTCTGGAAGGTTCCGAGGATCGCGGAGCCCAGCAGGCCGCCGAGGTTCTGACTCATGCCGAACATCACCGAGAAGCTGACCAGGTTGCGCGGGTCGGCGATCACCCCGCCAATGGCGGCCAGCATGGCGGGCGCCAGGAAGAAGGCGCTGCCGAAGCCCAGCAGAAACTGGCTTAGCATCAGCTGATCCGGCCGGGTCAGGTTGTTGGACTGGCTGTCCAGCAGCGAGGCAACAATCATCAGTGCCAGGGAGGTGATGATTGGCCACGCCAGTTTGGTCGGCTTAATCGTGAGGCAGCTGGTGACAATCCCGCAGACGATCCCGGCGAAAATGGACCACGCCAGGTGGGTCATCTGCTCGTTCTGTAACCCCACGTACTGCAGCCAGCCGATGACCCCGGTGTTTTGCTCTGCCAGCACGATACGGATCAGCAGCATGATGAGCCCCAGACGGACGATGCTGCCGCTCGACAGCCAGCGGGTGTTCAGCAGCGGGTTGGCGCGGTTATGTTCAAAGACGATCGCAGCCACAATTAATACAAGCGATAGCGCCAGCGACCAGCCGATCCACGGCGCCTCGAACCACCAGTCAAGGCGGCCCAACGAGAGCACGGCGCAGAGCAGGGCCATTCCGGGGGCCATTAAAAAGAAGGTGATGAAGTCTTTCTTCTCAAAGACCTTTCGCCGATCGCCCGGGGGCAGTTTTAAGGCTATCACGCAGGCCAGGGAGATCAGCGCCAGCCCGAGCTCGAAGAAATAGAGCCCGCGCCACTCGTCCAGCTGCAGCAGTTCGGTGGAAAACAGGCGGGCCAGAGGAATGGCGAGCGATGAGCCGGTAATCCCGATGGTGAGCGCCTTCAGGCGGTGCTTCGCAGGCCAGGCCTGGATCTGATAGTAAATCCCCAGCGAGCTGAGCGCGGCGGCCACCATCCCGTGCGCGGCGCGCACCATCAGCGCCGAGCTGAGATCGTTAACGAACAGGTGGAAAAAGGTCACCAGCACGTACAGCACCAGAAAACCTTCCGTGAAGGCGCGCAGACCGTACTGCTGGCGGAACTTGACCAGCAGCAGGTTGATAGAGATGTTGGTCATGACGTAGACCGCGGGAAGCCAGGCGATCTCGGTCGACCAGGCCCCAAAGGTCCCCTGCAGGTTTTGCAGGTTGGCGGTCACCACCGCATTTCCCAGCGCCCCCGTCAGGCACACCAGCAGGCCAACGACGCCGTAGGCAATGCGTTTTGGCGTACTGTGCTCGGGTGTGGAAGGCGAACCCAGCAGGGCGGGTTTCTCATGTGGCTGCCACTCGCGAGGAGCATAAGGGTCGCGTTCGGGCAGGCGCATAACGTCGTTTACCTTAGAAATAATTGAATAATTAGCGGGCTAGCGATTCTACGTCTGCCGCAAATGATAATTCAAGTGAATATGATTTACGCATGTTAATCAAATGTAGAAGGGAAGTTTAAGGAAAAAGAGCGGCCCGATGTCGCCGTTGTGTTGAGAACCTGAAGTCGCTACCCTGAAGGGATAGAGAGAAGGAGTTCATCATGGAACAGCCCCATTTTCCCATCCTGCCGGATGCCACGCTGGCGGCCATCAATACTGTCGGTGAATGGCTGGCGCAGGACGACCTGAGCGGCAGCCGCCAGCCCCCGGACGTCGATGCGGTCATCCTGGCAGGAAACGCGGTGATCCCGACCATTGAGGCGGCCTGCCGTATTGCCGCGCAGAGAGATATCCCGCTCCTGATTAGCGGCGGTATTGGTCATTCAACCGCGTTTTTATATGCCGCTATCGGCAGTCATCCGCGTTATCACACCTTGCCCGTCGAAGGGCGGGCGGAAGCGAGCATTCTTGCCGACATTGCGCGGGAGTTCTGGCAGATCCCCGAGACGCGCCTGTGGATTGAGGATCAATCCACCAACTGCGGTGAGAACGCGCGTTTTAGCTGGAATATGCTGAAACAGCATCAGCGAGCGACCGGGCGGGTGCTGGTGGTGCAGGATCCGACGATGCAGCGCCGTACGATGGCGACGTTTGCCCGCGTTTGTCGGGATGAGCCCGTGTCACCGCAGTGGATAAGCCATCCCGGGTTTACGCCAGTGCTGCACAATGGCAAAGAGGGCGTGGAGTTTAGTGCGGGCAATAGCGGACTGTGGCCCGTTGACCGCTACCTGTCACTGGTTCTGGGGGAGCTGCCGCGTTTGTATGATGACGTTAACGGCTATGGTCCGGCCGGGCGGGATTTTATCGCGCACGTTGAATTCCCGGATGCTGTGATTGCCGCATGGGAACAGTTACAGCAGGACCCAGTTCTCGCGGATGCGTTGTCCAGGCGCTCGATTTAAGGGTGTAATCAGAAGCGATAACAACCGCTTCAGAATAACCTTTGGCTTACAGCAATGTCCTGGTCCGGCTGTATATCGCCGGGAGCCCGGGTTGCCAGGGTGGCGGCGATTGAGCCACCCTGGCACGTTCACCGGTTATGTCGTTAAAGAGTAGCAAGGAACATAAAGTGAACGGAATGACCACCACACCCGTATGTTCCCCTCACCCTAACCCTCTCCCACAGGGAGAGGGGATGCTTCACTGCTCATATTAGCCCTGAATAAAGGCATAGAATCACAGCGCCGCAAACTTATCCAGCGTCCGCACCAGCTGCGTCACGAAACCGTACTCGTTGTCATACCAGGCTACCGCTTTCACCAGCTGCAGCTCTCCCGCTTCTGACACCTCCGTCTGCGTGGCGTCAAACACCGAACCATAATGCGAGCCAATCACATCGGACGACACAATCTCTTCGTCGGTATACCCGAACGATTTATTGCCCTGCGTCGCCTTTTTCAGCGCGGCGTTGATCTCCTCAACGGTCACTTTCTTGCCCAGAATCGCCACCAGCTCGGTGACTGAACCCGTCTTTACCGGCACGCGCTGCGCGTGGCCCTTCAGCTTGCCGCTGAGCGCCGGGATCACCAGACCGATGGCCTTTGCGGCACCGGTGGTGTGGGGAATGATATTCTCTGCCGCCGCCCGCGAGGCGCGAAGGTCTTTCCCGCGCGGGCCATCCACCAGCGCCTGCGTACCGGTATAGGCATGAATGGTGGTCATGGTGCCCACTTTTATTTCAAACGCATCGTTCAGGGCTTTCGCCAGCGGGGCGAGGCAGTTGGTGGTGCAGGATGCGACGGAAATAATGGTGTCACTGGCGTCAATGGTGTCGTCATTCACGCTGTAGACGATGGTTTTCATCTCGCCCGCAGGCGCAGAGATCAGCACTTTCTTCGCGCCGGCGTCCAGGTGCGCCCGTGATTTCTCTTCAGAGGTATAAAAGCCGGTGCACTCCACGACGATATCCACGCCTGCGGCTTTCCACGGAATGTGCTTCGCCTCTTTTTCGGCGTACACCGCAATGGTTTTACCGTCGACAATCAGCGCATCCTCGGTGAAATCGACGCTCCACGGGAAGCCACCGTAGTTGGAATCATGCCTGAGCAGGTAGGCCAGCACTTTCGGTGAGGTGAGGTCGTTGATGGCGACGACGGTATTGCTGTCCTGGGTTTCAAGAAGGCGGCGCAGTACAAGGCGCCCAATGCGTCCAAAGCCGTTAATGCCAATTTTACTCATGGTGTTCTCCTGTAAACGTGTCGATGCGACAGTTTGAACTCATCCAGGCTTAGACCATCACGGGCAGGGCGGCAATTGAAGATGCTTCATGCGGGAGGAAGTATTTGAAAAACCATACAGAAAAGTTAATGAATTTTTAAGGAAAGGAGATTATGTTGGCGCGGTAACTGTTTTTAATCGGGAAATCACATGCGCACTAAATATACAAGCCTGCAAATCGGCATCCACTGGCTGGTGTTTCTGTTAATCATCGTCGCCTACTGCGCCATGGAGTTCAAAGGTTTCTTCCCGCGCACCGCGCGTCCAGCGATCAATATGATCCACGTCTCGTGCGGTATCAGTATCCTGGTGCTGATGGTGACGCGTCTGCTGGTTCGCCTGAAATTCCGCGCGCCACCGATTCAGCCGAAGCCAAAAGCGATGGTGACGGGGATGTCCCACCTTGGGCATCTGGTGGTGTATCTGCTGTTTATTGCGCTGCCGCTGATTGGCATTGTGATGATGTACAACCGGGGCAGCGACTGGTTTGCTTTTGGCATGGCGATGCCGCATGCGGCGGAGTCCAATTTCGACCTGGTTGATATGTTGAAAGAGTGGCACGAGACGCTGGCGAACCTGGGCTATTTTGTGATTGGCCTGCACGCGGCGGCGGCGCTGATGCATCACTATTTCTGGAAAGATAATACTCTTCTGCGCATGATGCCGAAAAAGCGTTCGTAGTCTTTAACGCTTGCCGGGTGGCGCAGCGCCACCCGGCTTGTTTTTTTAACCCAGCAGCGCACGCTCTTCGGCAGTTAACGCCAGCGCCTGCGTTGACCCCGTTTCCGACGACTTCACCGCCGCTTCCAGCACGGCCATGACCGCCAGTGCCTCAACAGGGTGGACAGGGTTGGTGATTTTCCCGAGCAGCGCATCACGTACGTTGACGTAATACTGGCGCTGATCGCCTTTCGGGGTAGGGATCGTCTGCGGTGCGCCGTCGGCCCCAAAGAACACCATGCTGTCGCCGTCTTCGCCCCAGGTTTCACTGCCGGGGATCACTCCTGCGAGCAGCTGCGCTTCCTGCTGGTCGATTCTGGCTTTCACCACGCTGCCCTTGTCCCCGTGGACGGTAAAGCGCGCCGTACCGCCAGCAACCAGCATGCTGGCGTGCAGAATGACCTTATGCTCCGGGTAGTTTAAGACCACGTGCGCCCAGTCGTTAATTTCTGCGCCGTCGCGCAGCGTCGCGATATTCCCCTGAACCGACTCCGGCAGTCCAAAGAGCTGTAGCGTCTGGTCAATCAGGTGAGGGCCCAGATCAAACCACAGACCGCTCCCGGGGACGTTCTGCTCGCGCCAGCGCACGCGCACTTCCGGGCGGAAGCGGTCGATGTGCGATTCCAGGTGTTTAACCTTGCCGAGCGTGCCTTGGTCAATAATCTGCTTAATGCCGAGGAAATCGCTGTCCCAGCGGCGGTTGTGGAAGACGGAGAGCAGCAGCTGCTTTTCATCCGCCAGCGCAATCAGGTCTCGGGCTTCCTGCATGTCGAGGGTAAAAGGCTTATCCACGACCACGTGTTTACCCGCGTTCAGGGCCAGCGTCGCCAGCGGGGCGTGCGTGGCGTTGGGGGAGGCAATCACCACCAGATCGATATCAGGATGCTGAATAGCCTCTTCCGGTGTCGCCACCACCTGTACGTCCGGCAGATCGCGTTTAACCTTCTCTTCATCACGAGAAGAGACCACGGCCAGCTTAATCCCGTCCACCGACTGGATCAGCGGGGCATGGAAGGTTTTACCGACAAATCCATACCCGATCAGCGCAATGTTGATTGTTTGAACTTTACTCATGACCTTCTCCACGTTAATTCGCGCATACCGTAACCTGCAGTGCGCTATGGTCCCCAAGCTCAGGCCAGGGACGATCTAAAAAGAGTTGTTGAATGCTGGATAACCCGGAAACCAGATACGGCTCGCAGCGGTTAATTTTCAGGTGGTCGGCGACAATCCAGTGCGCATGGCTTGCGTCCAGCATCGCGCGTTTCACCTCGGCATCCGCTTCTTTACCGGCGCTCAAACCGAGTTCGGCATGAATGGCGCACGCCCCAAGAATGGCGATATCTGCCCGATAACGGGACAGCAAAGACAGCGTGGCGCTGCCGGCAAACAGTCGCTGCTTGTGGTCCCATTTCCCGCCTAGCAGGATCAGCTCAACGTCTTCCCGGTCGCTAAAATGCTGGGCGATATCCAGCGAGGGGGTAATAACGGTGAGCGGCCCCTGAAGAAAGGTGGCGACGGCCATCACCGTGCTTCCGGCATCCAGAAACAGGGTGGAGCCCGGTGGAACCTGCTGTGCGACCTGTTTACCCAGGCGCTGTTTGGTCTCGGGCAGCAGCGTATTGCGGCCCTGACGGTTCATGGCGGAGAGGTTGAGCGCGATGGCGCCGCCGTGGTTCTTCTGCGCAAGGCCCTGGTTTTCCAGGTCGGTCAGATCCCGACGGATGGTATCCGCCGAAACCTGCAGCTTTTCAGCCAGGTCGGTGATGCTTGCCTGGCCTTGCTCGCTGAGGATATCCAGGACGTAGCGTTGACGAGCGGTTTTGTGCATGGGGTACATTCCTGCAAAATGTCGCAATAGTTTGCATAATACAGCATTTTGACGCAGAGAGAAGGGGAATGTCCTCAGGACGATGTGCGGCGGCGTGATAATTCAGATAGGTGATTATTAAAATTTTATTAAGCAGGTATAAGGAAGCCGTTTTGAATGTTAATCACAATGTTATTGTTATGTTTTATTTAACGATTTGGGTTATGTAACCAGCGTAACGCCATTGCGTGGTGTTAAGTGCTGTTTAATTGAAATTATGCAGGTTTTAATTGCTTTAATTGGTTTTTTAATAGTTTTTAATTTTAAATATATCCCTTTGGCTACGTAAACTGACACTTCTTTGAAAATCTTTGTGTCTGACTCGCTCTGAAATTAACGCAAAAATGTGCACGGAGGGAATTAAGAATTTTCCTTAGATAACAGAGAGTTTATATGTTTCATCTGAAAGGATACTTTTAGAGTTTTGTCCAGAAACCCCATATTTTTTCTTGCTTGTAACACCACATTAACATTGTGGCTGTAGTGGGGTATAACACATTTTGTTATGCTGCTAACCAGTTTAAGAAATAAGTAAATTCTTAATTGAAATAAGATGCGGGCAGATCTCATCTCCGATGGAAATGGGTATGGGGAGTATTACCTGAAATTCAGCAAGGTAGCTAAATAAGATATTTGTCTAATTATCTGTACCTCTTTTTGGGTATTTGCTTGAGTATCACTCAGAGTCAGGGAGATAACATGACGATATTACGAAAGCCTATGTTACGCCGATTTACAGCAGCACTGGCATTCATTTCATTAGCCATAAATATGGCTTTCGCCAATAGTAATCAGGTGGGTATTGCCCCGGTGGCAACCACAACCTTAAAAGAAAGTATTCTTTTTGCGATCGATCGCGATCCGTCAATTAGCCAGCAGGCCGCGCAATTAGGTATTGGCCAGGCACAAATAGATGAAGCGCGCAGCGGCTGGATGCCGCAAATATCATTGAACGGAAGTACGGGGCACAGCCAGACCACCGATTCCAGCGGGTCGCTGAAGAATTCAGCCGCCTGGGGGCTGAGCCTGACGCAGCTGCTGTACGATTTTGGCAAGACCAATAACAGCATCAGCCAGTCCTCCGCCCAGCGCGATAGCTACCGCTATCAGCTGATGGGCACGCTTTCTGACGTGGCGGAAAAAACGGCGCTGAGCTATGTCGAGGTCAAACGCTATTCCGATCTGCTGCAGGCGGCAAAAGATAACGTACAGGCGCTCAAGAACGTCGAGCAGCTGGCAAAGCTGCGCGCAGACGCGGGCGTGAGTTCTACGTCCGATGAGCTTCAGACCCGCACGCGCATTGCCGGCATGCAGGCGACGGTCGCGCAGTATCACGCCGCCTTAAACAGCGCGCGCGCCAGGCTTGCGGTATTAACCGGAATGCAGGCAGAGGCCTATTCGCCGGTGCCCGCGAATCTTGCCGTGGAGCCGGACTCGCTCAACCGCATCGATTATTCCCTGATACCGGCGGTGATGGCCGCGCAGAACATGGAACGTTCGGCCCAGTATGGCGTGGAAACGGCGAAGTCCCAGCACTGGCCGACGCTAAGCCTGAAGGGGGGGCGCACCCGTTATGAATCGGACAACCGTTCCTACTGGGACGACCAGATACAGCTCAATATCGACGCGCCGCTGTATCAGGGGGGCGCGGTTTCCGCGCGCGTTCGACAGGCGGAAGGCGCACGGGCCATGGCCTCCTCTCAGGTCGATCAGGCGCGTTTCGATGTCCTGCAAAAGGCCTCCGTCGCGCAGGCTGACTGGACCGGCGCGCGGGGACGAATGGAGGCGGGGAAGCAACAGCTGGAAAATGCGCTGCGGGCCCGCGATGTTTATAAAAATGAATACACCCTGAGCAAGCGGAGCATTAACGATCTGCTAAGCGTTGAGCAGGATGTCTGGCAGGCCACTTCAGCGAAAATAATCGCCGAGTATGACGGCTGGAGTTCGGCAATTAATTATGCTTCTGCGGTTGATAATTTAATGCCGCTTATTGGAATAGAGAAAAACGCTGCCGCAAAATTACCCGACTTGAGTTAATAAAAGACGCGCAGTGTTGCGCAAAGTAAGACTGAAAATAATGGGTGTTTTTTCCCAGGGATAGCTACATCCGTCTGGTGGACATATCCACAGGAATCCGTACACCTGCAAGGAGAAGAATATGAGTAACATGAAAGTTGTTGATGTCATCATTCGCAAAACGGCGGAGAAAACGAAATTAACCGGCGAAGGAAATCTGTCGGTTTCTATTTCATCGCCGAGCGTGATTGAAATCCAGGGCTCTGCTCAGGATGTGGCGCGTTATGTCCGCCAGGGTAAAGATCTCCTCATTTATATGAAAGATGGCAGCGTTATTCGCTGCAATAACTATTTTGTCGAAGATCCAGAAACGCATAATCAGTCAGAGCTGGTGTTCAACGACCGTCAGGAACTGACGCATATTTCTTTTGCCGATGCCGGGGAAGCGTCAGGCGCTGCGGTGACCGAGTTAACCGCGCAGGCCACACCGATTAGCAGCATTCAACCTTTCCTCGAGCAGGAAAGTGTTTTAAGCGACGCGCCGTGGGGCTGGATTGCGGGGGCTGCGTTAGGCGGCGGTGCCATCGGGGCACTGCTGGCAAACGGCGGTGACGGCGAAACTAAAACAAAAGTCATTGATAATACAAAAGAAGTTGAAAGCGCCACGCCGACCTTCTTGCTGTCGGATAAAGCGGGTGACAAGCAGGGCGTGCTGAGCGCAAATGAGATCACGGACGACAGCAACCCAACCTTTAGCGGCACCGGTCAGCCGGGCGCGACCATCCAGATCAAAGACAGCAGCGGCAGCACCATTGCCAGCGCCATGGTCGGTAAAGACGGCACCTGGACGGTAATATTACCGACCCAGACGGACGGGGAGCACACCTGGTCCGTCGTGCAGATCGACGGCAATAAAACCACCTCTGCGGGCAGTATCACCGTGACGGTCTCTACCGCCGACGCCGCCATTACGCTGGCCACCACGGCGGGCGATAACGTGCTGAACGCCAGCGAGCAATCCGCGGGCTTTACGCTTTCCGGTGCCAGCAAAAACCTGGCGCAGGGTACCGCACTCACCGTGACGCTGAACGGCAAAACCTACGCGGCTGAAGTCGGGGCAGACGGCGCGTGGAGTGTTAACGTGCCTGCGGCGGACGCGCAGGCGCTGGGCGACGGTACCTGGACGGTCAACGTGAGCGGTAAAGACGCGGCGGGTAACACCGTCAGCGGAAGCCAGACGATTGGGGTGGATACCACCGCGCCAACCCTCTCTGTCGATACCCTCGCGCAGGACAACATCATTAATGCGGCTGAGCACAATCAGCCGCTGACCCTGACCGGTAAAACGAATGCGGAAGCCGGTCAGATCGTCACGGTCACCCTGAACGGTAAAAACTTTAACGCCACCGTGGGCAGCGACGGCGCCTGGTCCGTCACGCTTGATGTGAACAACGTGCAGGCGCTGAGTGAGGGTAATCACACCCTGACGGTTAACGTGAGCGACAAAGCGGGCAACGGTTCGTCCGTAACGGCAGATTTCACGGTGGATACCGCCGCGCCGGTCGTCACCATCCATACCGTGGCGGGCGACGATATCCTCAATATCAGCGAGCAGGGCCAGGCGCACATTATTTCCGGCCTGGCGAGCGGTGCCGGCGCGGGCGATGTGGTCACCGTGACGCTTGGCGGCCAGACCTTCACCGGCGTGGTGCTGGCGGACGGCAGCTGGAGCGTGGGCGTTCCGGCGTCCGTGCTGGGCGCGCTGGGTGAAGGCAACCACACGCTTTCGGTTTCCGTCACTGACGCGGCAGGCAACACCGGCAGCGCCACGCACGGCATTACGCTGAGCGGACACCCGCCGGAATTTACGATTGACGCCATCAGCCAGGATAACGTCCTTAATGCCCAGGAGGCGATGCAGCCGCTGAGCCTGACCGGCACCAGCAACCTGCCGGACGGCTCCACCGTCACCGTGACGCTGAACAACGTCAGCTATCAGGCCACCGTCGAAAACGGTATCTGGGCGGTCCAGGTGCCGGTTTCCGACGTCCTGAATCTGGCGAACACGCTTTATACCGTCAGCGTCAGCGGGACCGACAGCGTGGGTAACAGCGGTTCTGCCGAGGCGAATCTGCTGGTGGATACCGTTCTTCCGCAGGTCATTATCAATACGTTTGCGGGCGACAACCTGGTTAATAACGCCGAAGCGGGCGTCGATCAAACCCTCAGCGGTCGCGTTACCGGCGCGGCGGCGGGCGATACCGTCTCCATCACCGCAGGCGGCAAGAGCTACACCGCAACGGTTGGCAGCGACCTGACCTGGAGCGTGAAAATCCCGTCAGCGGATCTTCAGGCGTTCGGCGACGGGGATTTAACCTTCACCGCGTCCATCACCAACGGGCACGGCAATACCGGCACCGGCGAGCGTGATATCAACATCAACGCGGAGCTGCCGGGCCTGCGCGTGAACACCATTTCCGGCGATGACGTGATCAACGCCATCGAACAGCAGCAGGATCTGAGCGTCACCGGCTCCAGCACCCATCTGGCCGCGGGCACGCAGATTGTCGTCACCATCAACAATGTGGAGTACGTCACCGCGGTTAACGCCAGCGGCAGCTGGCAGATCGGCGTTCCGGCGGCGGACCTGCAGGCCTGGACGGCGGGCGGCATGACGGTTAGCGTCAGCGCGGTAGATGCCTGGGGCAATCCCGTTGCGGCTGAACACCCGATTGAACTCGATCTGAACGCCGTGGCGGTCACCATTGATACCGTCTCCGGCGATGACCTGCTGAATGCGGCAGAAAAAGGCAGTGATTTAACTCTTTCCGGCCAGACGCAGGGCGTGGAGGCGGGGCAGACCGTGGTGGTGAAATTCGCCGACCAGACCTTCACCGCGCTGGTGCAGCAGGATGGCTCCTGGAGCCTGACCGTACCCTCCAGCGCTATGGAAACCCTGATCGACGGGCGCGCGCAGGTGAGCGTCAGCGTCACTAACGTCAGCGGCAACAGCGCCGACGCCGCGCGTGTGGTCACGGTGGATACGCAGCCTCCGGCGATTACGCTCGATAACCTGACCGCCGACAACATCATCAATGCCGCTGAAGCGCAGCAGGATTTACTGTTAAGCGGCAGCAGCAGTGCGGAACCGGGCCAGACGGTCACCGTGACGCTGAACGGCAAAACGTATCAGACCACGGTCCAGACGGACGGTACCTGGCAGCTGAGCGTCCCGGCGGCAGACGTCGGTGACCTTAACGACGGCATTGTGACCGTGACGGCCACCGTCAGCGACGTGGCGGGTAACGCCAGCAGCGCCGAGCGCGTGGGTCTGGTGGACGCCACCGTACCGCAGGTGACCATTAACGACTTTGTCACCGACACCAACACCGTTAACCAGCTCGCCCATTCACAGGCGCAGATCCTGAGCGGCTCCGTCACCGGTGCGGCCGCGGGCGACCTGGTCACCATCACCATTAACAGCGTCGATTACACCACCGTGGTGGATGCGGCGGGGAACTGGAGCCTTGGCCTGCCGGCGTCCGTCGTGCAGGGACTGACTGACGGCACCTGGACTATCGACGTCTCCGTGACCGACAGGTCCGGCAACACCGGAAGCAGTTCGCTGGATGTGGTGGTGAATACCGTGCCGCCTGTCATCGGTATCAACACGCTGGCGGCGGACGACGTGATCAACGCGACCGAGAAGGGCGAAGATCTGCTGCTCTCCGGCACCAGCAACCAGCCGGAAGGCACGACCATTGCGGTGACCCTGAACGGCATTCAGTACACCGCCAGCACCGACGCCAGCGGAAACTGGAGCGTGACCGTACCGGCCTCCGCCGTAAGCGCGCTGGGAGAAGCCCATTACACCGTGACGGCGAGCGTCACGGATAGCGCAGGCAACAGCGCCTCAACCTCGCACGATGTGCTGGTGGACAGCTCGCTGCCGGTAGTAACGATCGACACCCTGGCGGGCGACAATATCGTTAACGCAGCGGAAGTGGCGGCAGGGCAAACCCTGACCGGTAAGGTGACGAATGCGGCGCCAGGTGACACTGTCACTATTATCCTTGGCGGCCAGACGTACACGGCTACCGTGCAGGACGATCTGACCTGGAGCCTGCCGTTAAGCGAGAGCCAGTTAACCGCGCTCGGCAACGGCGACCTCACCGCATCCGCCAGCGTGACTAACGCGCACGGCAATACCGGCTCTTCTTCTCACGACTTCACCATCGACGCCCAGCTCCCGGGACTGCGTATTGATACCGTGGCGGGTGACGACGTGATCAACGTGATTGAACACGCTCAGAACCTGATTGTGTCCGGTACCAGCACCGATCTGGCGGCGGGCAGCGCCGTGACCGTGACCATCAACGGCAAAACCTATTCGGCAACGGTACTGGCGGACGGCACCTGGCAGGCGGCGGTACCGGCGGCCGACGTGTCCCAGTGGGCGGACGGTTCGATGGATATCAAGGCAAGCGCGCAGGATGCTTCCGGCAACCCGGTGACTATCGGCACCGTGGTGGACGTCGATCTCGCGCCTGTCGCCATCACCATCGGCAGCGTGACCGACGATAACGTGCTCAACGCGGCGGAAAAAGGCCAGGATCTGCTGCTTTCCGGTACCACCTCCAGCGTGGAAGCGGGCCAGACCGTGACCATCACCTTTGCGGGTAAAACCTATACCACGACGGTGGATGCTAACGGCGACTGGACCTGGACCGTTCCGGCAGCCGATTTGAGCGGCCTGAAAGACGGTGACGCCAGCGTGCAGGTAACCGTCACCAGCGTGAACGGCAACGCGGCGTCTTCGGCGCAGGAATTCAGCGTCGACACTACCGCGCCGACGGTGACCATCAACACCATCAGCCATGACAATATGCTGAACGCGGCAGAGGCGGCGCAGGATCTGACCCTGAGCGGCATCTCTACTGCCGAAGCAGGCCAGACGGTCACCGTGACCTTCAACGGCAATCAGTACACCGCGCAGGTGCAGGCCGACGGCAGCTGGACGCTCGACGTTCCGGCGGCGGATATGGCAGGCATCGCCGACGGCAGCGCGGCGGTCACGGCGACCGTGTCCGATAAGGCAGGCAACCCGGCCAGCGCGGGCTCCTCGGTGCTGGTCGACACCACCGTACCGCAGATTTCGTTCAACATCGTCGCGGGCGACGACGTCGTGAATATTGCCGAGCACGGCCAGGCGCTGATCGTCTCCGGCAAGGTCACGGGCGCGCAGGCGGGTGACGTGATTACCGTGACCCTGAACGGCAAAGACTACACCGCCATGCTGGACGCGTCCGGCAGCTGGAGCGTGGGCGTTCCGGCGACGGACGTAGGCGCGCTGGTTAACGGCGAACAGACCATCTCCGCGACCCTCACCGATAAAGCCGGTAACAGCACCACCGCGACGCACGAGTTTGACGTTTCCCTGACCGCACCGGTGATTGCCATCAATACCCTGGCGGCTGACGACGTGATCAACGCGACCGAGAAAGGCCAGGATCTGCTGGTGTCCGGCACCAGCAACCAGCCGGACGGAACCACCATTACGGTGACCCTGAACGGTATCAGCTATACGGCCACCACCGACGCCAGCGGGAACTGGAGCATCACCGTTCCGGCGGCAAATGTCTCCGCGCTGGGCGAAGCAAGCTACGTCGTGACGGCGAGCGTAACCGACGCGGCGGGCAACAGCGCAAGCACCGGCCACAGCGTGCTGGTTGACAGCGCGCTGCCGCAGGTCACCATCAACCCTGTCGCCACGGACGATGTCATTAACGCAGCGGAAGTGGCTGCCGGGCAGACCCTGAGCGGCAAAGTGAGCGGCGCGGCGAGCGGTGACACTGTCACGATTTCAATCGGCGGCAATACCTGGACCGCGACGGTTCAGGACGATCTGAGCTGGTCGGTCAACGTGCCGTCCACGGTCTTAACCGCCATCGGGAACGGCGATCTGACCGTGTCAGCCAGCGTCACCAACGGCCACGGCAACACCGGCACCGGCGAGCGCGAAATCGTAATAGACGCTAACCTGCCTGGCCTGCGGGTCGACACCGTGGCGGGCGACGATGTCATCAACAGCATTGAGCACGCTCAGAACCTGATTATCACCGGCTCCAGCGAAGGCCTGGCAACGGGCGCGGCGTTAACGGTGACCGTCAACGGCAAAACCTACGCCGCAACCGTGCTTGCAGACGGCACCTGGACGGCGGCCATTCCGGCGGCAGACGTCAGCGCGCTGAATGCGGGCACGATTGCCGTGACCGTGGAAGGCCAGAGCGCGGCGGGCAATCCGGTTTCCATCAGCCACGACGTGAAGGTGGATCTGGCGGCAGTCGCCATCAGCATTAACCCGATTGCCTCGGACGACGTAATCAACGCGGCTGAGAAAGGCGCGGACCTGGTGCTGTCCGGCTCAACCACCAACGTGGAAGAAAACCAGACCGTCACCATTACCTTCGGCGGCAAGTCGTACACCGCGACGGTCGATGCCAGCGGCAACTGGACGGCGACCGTACCGTCCGCCGATTTGGGCAGCCTGAAAGACGGCGATGCCAGCGTGCAGGTGAGCGTCACCAACGTGAACGGCAACAGCGCGTCGGCGGGCCGCGAGTACAGCGTGGACGCCACCGCGCCGACGGTATCTATCGAGATCGTCAGCGACAACAACATCATCAACGCCGCCGAAGCGCAGCAGGATCTGGTCGTTAACGGCGTGACCAACGCCGAAGCGGGCCAGACCGTCACCGTGACGCTGAACGGCCTGGACTACACCACCACCGTGCAGGCAAACGGCAGCTGGAGCGTGACCGTGCCGTCCGCGGATCTGAGCGGTATTACCGACGGCAACTACACCATCAGCGCCGCCGTGTCTGATAAGGCGGGCAACCCGGCCTCAGCGGATCGCGACGTGCTGGTCGATACCACCGTCCCGCAGCTGACCATCCACACCGTTTCTGACGACGACGTGATCAACAGCGCCGAGCATGCGCAGGCACTGATTGTCACGGGTTCTGTGACCGGTGCGGCGGCGGGCGATGTGGTCACCGTCACCCTCAACGGCAAATCGTACACCGCCACCCTGGATGCCTCAGGCAACTGGAGCGTGGGCGTGCCTGCGGCGGACGTTACCGCCCTAGCCGCAGGGGATTACACCATCACCGCGGCGCTGACCGATAAAGCGGGCAACAGCAACAGCGCCACGCACGGCGTGGAGGTGAACCTGACCGCGCCGGTGCTGACCATTGACACCGTTTCCGGTGACGATGCGATCAACAACGCCGAGAAAACCCAGGATCTGACGATCTCCGGTACGGCTTCCGGCCTGGCGGCAGGCGCGGTGGTGACCGTGATGCTGAACGGCAAAGCGTACAGCGCGCAGGTGGACGATAACGGAAAATGGACGACTACCGTTCCGGCGAACGAGGTCGGTCAGCTGGGCGAGGCGCTTTATACCGTCACCGCCTCAGCAACGGACAGCGTCGGCAATAATACCAGCGCGTCGCACACCGTAAACGTGGAATCCGTTCTGCCGGGCGTGATCGTCAACACCATTGCGGGCGACGACGTGATTAACGCGGCGGAGCTGGCAGCCGGCCAGACCATCAGCGGTAAGGTGGTGAATGCCGAAGCGGGCAACACCGTGACCGTGACGATTGGCGGTAACAGCTACACCGCCACGGTGCAGAGCGATCTCACCTGGTCCGTTAACGTGCCGGAATCCGTGCTGACCGCGCTGGGCAACGGTGATTTAACGGTGTCGGCCAGCGTCACGAACGGTGTGGGCAATAGCGGAACGGGCGAGCGCGAAATCGTGATAGACGCTAACCTGCCGGGCCTGCGCGTCGACACCGTGGCGGGTGACGACGTGATCAACAGCATCGAACGTACTCAAAACCTGATTATCACCGGCTCCAGCGACGGGCTGGCGGCTGGCGCGGCGCTGACCGTGACCGTCAACGGCAAAACCTATCCGGCAACCGTGCTGGCGGACGGCACCTGGAGCGCGGCGATCCCGGCGGCGGACGTGGGTGCGCTGGCCGCAGGCAAGGTTACCGTGACCGTTGCGGGCCAGAGCAGCGCCGGTAACCCGGTTTCCATCAGCCACGATGTGACGGTGGATCTGGCGAGCGTTGCCATCAGCATTGATGCCATCGCCACCGACGACGTGATTAACGCGGCCGAGAAGGGCGCGGATCTGGTGCTCTCCGGCACCACCTCGAACGTGGAAGCAAACCAGACCGTTACCATTACCTTTGGCGGCAAGAACTACACCGCCACGGTGGACGCCGACGGAAAATGGACAGCAACCGTGCCGTCTGCGGATCTGGCGGGGCTGAAAGACGGCGACGCCAGCGTGCAGGTGAGCGTCACCAACGTGAACGGCAACAGCGCCTCGGCGGGCCGCGAGTACAGCGTGGATGCGACCGCGCCGTCCGTGACCATCAATACCCTGGCGGCTGACGATATTCTGAACGCCGCTGAAGCGCAGTCCGATCTGACCGTATCCGGCACCACCACCGCCGAAGCGGGCCAGACCGTGACCGTATCGCTGAACGGCAAAGACTACACCACAACCGTCAGCGCAGACGGCAGCTGGACGCTGAACGTCCCGGCGGCGGATCTGGCTGGATTAACCGACGGCAGCGTGACCGTCACCGCATCGGTCAGCGATAAAGCGGGTAACCCGGCGTCCGTGGATCACAACCTGACGGTAGATATCACCGCGCCTGCGGTGACCATCAATACCGTTGCGGGCGACGATGTTATTAACCTCGCAGAACACGGCCAGGCGCAAATCATCAGCGGCACCGCCACCGGCGCGGCAGCGGGCGATAAGGTGACCGTCACCATCGGCGGCCAGACCTACACCACCGTGCTGGACGCGGCGGGGAACTGGAGCGTGGGCGTACCGGCCAGCGTGATTTCCGGCCTCAGCGACGGCACCATAACCGTAACGGCGTCAGTCACCGACGCGGCGGGCAACACCGGCACCGGCACGCATAACGTGACCGTCGATACCGGTCTGCCATCGGTGGCCTTCAACGCCATCAGCGATGACAACGTACTGAACGCGGTAGAAAAAGGTCAGGATCTGAGCGTCAGCGGCACCAGCGCCAACCTGGCGGAAGGCACCGTAGTGACCGTGACCCTCAACGGCAAAAACTATACTGCCACGACGGCGGCGGACGGCACCTGGAGCCTGACCGTCCCGGCAGCGGATCTGGCCGGTCTCGGCCAGGCCAACTATATCCTGAACGCGACCGCCACCAACGGCGTGGGCAACAGCGTGAGCAACACCGCGAACCTGCTGGTGGACACCGCGCTGCCGACCGTCACCATCAACACCGTGGCGGGCGACAACGTCATCAACGCGGCGGAAGTGGCGGCAGGCCAGACCCTGAGCGGCACCGTGGCGAACGCCGAAGCGGGCAACACGGTAACCGTGACTATCGGCGGCAACAGCTACACCGCAACGGTGCAGAACGACCTCACCTGGTCCGTGAACGTGCCGTCCGACGTGCTGACCGCGCTGGGCAACGGCAACCTGAGCGTAACGGCGACCGTCACCAACGGCCACGGCAATACCGGCACCGGCGAGCGCGAGATCGCTATCGACGCTAACCTGCCGGGCCTGCGCGTCGACACCGTCGCGGGTGATGACGTGATCAACACCATCGAACACGCGCAGAACCTGATCGTCACCGGCTCCAGCGACGGGCTGGCGGCAGGCACGGCGCTGACCGTCACCGTCAACGGTAAAACCTATGCGGCGACCGTACTGGCGGACGGCACCTGGAGCGCGGCGATCCCGTCCACCGACGTGAGCGCGTGGCAGGAAGGCACCGTCAAAATCAGCGTGACCGGCGACAGCTCTGCGGGCAACCCGATTACCATCAGCCACGACGTGACGGTAGATCTGGCGACCGTTGCCATCAGCATCAACGCCATCGCCACCGACGACGTAATTAACGCGGCAGAGAAGGGCGCGGATCTGGTGCTGTCCGGTGCGACCACCAACGTGGAAGCCGGGCAGACCGTGACCATCAGCCTGAATGGCAAAATCTATAGCGCGACAGTAGACGACAGCGGTAATTGGACCTACACCGTACCCTCTGCGGACCTGGCACACCTCAGGGACGGCGACGCCAGCGTGCAGGTTAGCGTCACCAACGTTAACGGCAACAGCGCCTCGGCGGGCCGCGAGTACAGCGTGGATGCAACCGCGCCGTCCGTGACCATCAACACCCTTGCGGCTGACGATATTCTGAACGCCGCAGAAGCGCAGTCCGATCTGACCGTATGCGGCACCACCACCGCCGAAGCGGGCCAGACCGTGATCGTGACGCTGAACGGCAAAGACTACACCACAACCGCAGGCGCACACGGCAGCTGGACGCTGAACGTTCCGGCGGCGGATCTGGCATCGCTCGGCGACGGCAGCGTCACCGTGACGGCGAGCGTCAGCGACAAGGCGGGCAATCCGGCGTCGGCGGATCGCAATCTGACGGTGGACGTGACCGTGCCTGCGGTGACCATCAACACCGTGGCGGGCGATGACGTCATTAACCTCGCAGAACACAGCCAGGCGCACATCATCAGCGGCACCGCCACCGGCGCGGCAGCGGGCGATAAGGTCACCGTGACCATCGGCGGCCAGACCTACACCACCGTGCTGGACGCGGCGGGGAACTGGAGCGTGGGCGTACCGGCCAGCGTGATTTCCGGCCTCAGCGACGGCACCGTGACCGTGACTGCGTCAGTCACCGACGCGGCGGGCAACACCGGCACCGGCAGCCATAACGTGATCGTCGATACCGGCCTGCCATCCGTGGCGTTCAACTCAATCAGCGGCGATAACGTGCTGAACGCCGTTGAAAAAGGTCAGGATCTGAGCGTCAGCGGCACCAGCGCCAACCTCGCGGAAGGCACCGTGGTGACCGTAACCCTCAACGGCAAAAACTACGCGGCCACGACGGCGGCGGACGGCACCTGGAGCCTGACCGTTCCGGCAGCGGATCTGGCGGGTCTGGGCGAAGCGAATTACACCCTGAGCGCGACTGCAACCAACGGCGTGGGCAACAGCGTCAGTAATACGGCGACCCTGCTGGTGGACACCGCGCTGCCGACCGTCACCATCAATACCGTGGCGGGCGATAACGTCATCAACGCGGCGGAAGTGGCCGCGGGTCAGACCATCAGCGGTAAGGTAGCGAACGCGGAAGCGGGCAATACTGTCACCGTCACCATTGGCGGCAACAGCTACACCGCAACGGTGCAGAGCGATCTGACCTGGTCCGTGAACGTGCCGGAATCCGTCCTGACGGCGCTGGGCAACGGTGACCTGACGGTGTCAGCATCCGTCACCAACGGCCACGGCAATACCGGCGTGGGCGAGCGCGAAATCACTATCGACGCCAGCCTGCCGGGACTGCGCATTGATACCGTGGCGGGCGACGATGTGATCAACAGCATCGAGCACGGGCAGAACCTGATCGTTACCGGCTCCAGCGACGGGCTGGCGGCAGGCACCACGCTCACCGTGACCGTCAACGGCAAAACCTATGCGGCCTCCGTGCTGGCAGACGGCACATGGAGCGCGGCGATCCCGGCGGCGGACGTCAGCGCGCTGAATGCAGGCACGGTCACGGTGACCGCTGCAGGCCAGAGCGCGGCGGGCAACCCGGTGACCATCAGCCATGACGTGACCGTCGATCTGTCGGCGGTGGCTATCAGCATCGATGCGATTGCCACCGACGACGTCATTAACGCGGCGGAGAAAGGCGCGGATCTGGTGCTGTCCGGCAGCACCTCGAACGTGGAGGAAAACCAGACCGTTACCATCACCTTCGGCGGCAAGACGTACGCCGCGAAAGTCGATGCCGACGGTAACTGGACGGCCACCGTGCCGTCTGCGGATCTCGCGGGCCTTAAAGACGGCGATGCCAGCGTGCAGGTGAGCGTCACCAACGCGCACGGCAACAGCGCCTCGGCTGGCCGCGAGTACAGCGTGGACGCCACCGCGCCAGCCGTGACCATCGATACGGTCGCAGGCGATAACGTGATTAACGCCAGCGAAGCGGCTGCGGGCGTGGCCATTTCCGGCACCACCACGGCGGAAGTCGGTCAGACGATCACCGTGACGCTGGGCGGTAAGAGCTATACCGCGCAGGTGCAGCAGGGCGGCATCTGGAGCGTGAACGTGCCGGGCACCGACCTGTCCGCGCTGGCGGATAACGGCTACACCGTGCAGGTCAGCGTGAGCGACGCCGCGGGTAACCCGGGCAGCGCGGGCAAAGCGATTACGCTTGATACCACGCCACCGACAGTCAGCTTTAACGCTGTCGCGGGCGATGACGTCATCAACAGCGTGGAGCACGGGCAGGCGCAGATCGTCAGCGGCACGGCAACCGGCGCGAGCGTCGGCGATAAGCTGGTCATCACCATCGGTTCGAACCAGTACACCACCACCGTTGACGCCAGCGGTAACTGGAGCGTGGGCGTGCCGGCCAGCGTGATTTCCGCGCTGACCGACGGCACCGTGACCCTCAGCGCGACGATTACCGACAGCGCGGGCAACAGCAGCACCCAGACCCACGACATGGTAGTGAACACGGCCTCCGTGGCGCTGACCATCAATACCCTCAGCGGCGATGACGTCATCAACGCGGCTGAAGCCGGTTCGCCACTGGTGATTAACGGCTCCAGCGCCCAGTTCGCCAGCGGGACGCAGGTCACCGTGACGCTGAACGGCAAGAGCTATACGGCCACCATCCAGAGCGACGGCAGCTGGACGACCACCGTACCGGCCGCCGACGTGGGCGCCCTGGCCGATGGCGCGAGCTACCAGGTGTCCGTCTCGGCACAGGACAGCGCGGGCAACAGCGCGTCGGCGACGCACGGCATCAGCGTGGATACCACCGCGCCGGTCGTGAGCATTGCGACGCTGTCGGGTGACGACATGCTGAACGCGCTTGAAGCGCAGCAGCCGCTGACCGTGCACGGCTCTTCCAGCGCGGAAGCGGGCCAGACCGTCACCGTGACGCTGGGCGGCAAATCCTACACTGCCACCGTCGCGAATGACGGGACGTGGACGCTGGATGTTCCTGCAGCCGATCTGGCTGCGCTGAGCCAGGGCGCGCTGACGGTGACCGCCTCGGTCGACGATAAAGCGGGTAATAACGGCCAGACCACGCACACCTTAACGGTAGACACCGTCGCGCCAACCGTGACCATCAGCACCGTGGCCGATGACGATATCGTCAACAACGCGGAGCAGCTGGCGGGCCAGACCATCAGCGGCACCACCACGGCGGAACAGGGCCAGACGGTGACCGTCTCCTTCAACGGGCACAGCTATCAGGCGACCGTCGGGGCGGACGGTTCGTGGTCGGTCTTCGTGCCGGGCCGTGATTTCCTTGGCCTGAGCGACGGGGATTACACCATCACCGCTTCGGTAAGCGACAGGGCGGGCAACCCGGGCAGCGCGACGCACGACGTGACGCTGAACGGCGATGTCCCAACCATCACCATCAACACCTTTGCGCAGGACGATATCGTCAACGCCGCCGAGCACGGTACGCCGCTGGTCGTCAGCGGTACCACCGACGCCCCGGCGGGCCAGACGGTGACCATCACGCTGAACGGTAAAACCTACACGGCGACCGTCCAGAATGACGGCAGCTGGAGCTATACGGTGGGCAGCGCAGACGTGGCCGCGCTGGCGGACGGCGGTTCGTACGTCATTAACGCGCAGGTCAGCAACACCATCGGCAACAGCGGCAGCGATAACCACACCGTGACCGTGGATCTCACCGCGCCGTCGATGGGCATCAGCATTGATTCGCTGCAAAACGACACCGGCCTCAGCGCGAGTGATTTCATCACCAACGACGCTCAGGTGGTGGTCAACGGCTCGCTGACCGCGCAGCTCGGCAATAACGAGAAGGCACAGATCAGCCTCGACGGCGGCACCACCTGGATTGACCTGACCGTGACCGGCACCACCTGGCGCTACACCGATGGCCGCACCCTGACGGACGGTACGTATCAGTACCAGGTGCGCGTTATCGATAACGCGGGCAACGTGGGGGCGACGGACAGCCAGGACGTGGTGATCGATCAGACGAAGCCTGCGGCGACGACCATTACGGTGGATTCCATCACGCAGGATACGGGCCTGTCCGGCAGCGACTTTATCACCAGCGATAACCAGATCAGCCTGAAAGGGACGCTCGGCGCGGCGCTGGGCAGCGGCGACCACGCGCAGATCAGCCTCGACGGCGGCGTTACCTGGACAGACGTCAGCGTCAGCGGCCTGAGCTGGACCTATGTCGATGGCCGCACGCTGGCCGACGGGGATTACAACTACCAGCTGCGCGTGATTGACGACGCGGGCAATATCAGCGCCACCGCCAGCCAGGTGGTGACCATTGATACGGTTGCGCCGGACGCGAGCAAAACCATCGCCATCGAGAGCATCAGCGACGATACCGGCCTGAGCGGCAGCGACTTTGTTACTAACGATACGTCCCTGACGCTGCACGGCTCGCTCGGCGCGACGCTGGCCGACGGCGAATATGCCCAGATCAGCATCGACGGCGGCGTCACCTGGCAGAACGTGATTGTCACAGGCAACAGCTGGTACTACGTCGATAGCCGCACGCTGGGTAACCAGACCTATGACTACTACGTTCGCGTGGTGGATGCGGCGGGCAACGTGGGGGCCAGCGCCCATCAGCAGGTGACCGTCGATACGGTCGCCCCGGATGCGGCGATTACGGTGACCGTGGATAACATCACCGTGGATACCGGCTTCGACAATAACGACTTCCTGACCAGTTCGACCTCGTACACGCTGCACGGAACGCTCGGCGCAGAGCTGGGCGCGGGTGAATTCGTGCAGGTGAGCATGGACGGCGGCAGCACCTGGGTGTACGCCACCGTCAGCGGTACGCAGTGGAGCTACAGCGACACGCGTACCCTGACCGACGGCAGCCATAACTACCAGGTGCGGGTCGTCGACCAGGCGGGGAACGTCGGGGCAACCACCGCGCAGGCGGTGACGGTGGATACGCAGGCGCCGCAGTACGGCATCACCATCGACAGCATCAGCGAAGATACCGGCCAGTCCGGGAGTGATTTCATCACCATGGACACCACGCTGACCATCAACGGTTCGCTGGGCAGCGCGCTGGCAAACGACGAGCGCGTACAGATCAGCCTGGACGGCGGAAACACCTGGTCAGACGCCACGGTCACCAACCAGCGCTGGAGCTACACCGATACCCGCGATCTGGCTGACGGGGACTACACCTACCAGGTGCGGATTATCGACCAGGCGGGCAACGTCGGCTCCACCGCCTCTCAGGTGGTGACGGTAGACACCACGCCGCCAACCACGGTGGGAACCGTAGTGAGCTATACCGACGGCGAAGGCGAGCGTCAGGGCACCTTTGGCAGCGCGGTGGCAACGGACGATAACTCGCCGCTGATCAACGGTACGCTTAACCGCGCCCCGGACGACGGTGAAATTGTGCAGCTCTACCGTGACGGGGTCCTGCTCGGCCAGGTGACCATGAACGGCAGCGCAAGCTGGTCCTTCCAGGACAACGGCCTGAGCGACGGCAACCACACCTACATTGTGCGCGTCACCGACAGGGCAGGTAACTACACGGAATCGGACGGCTTTGTGCTGAACGTTGATACCAGCATCCCGACCACCACGGCGGCGATTACCGCGCAGACCACGTCGGACACCACGCCGATTGTCAGCGGTACCGTCTCCGCCGATCTGGTGAACGGTGAATACCTGGTGGTAACGGTAAACGGAAAAACCTACACCTCCCAGACCGGCGGTGCGGTGGTGGTCGATCCGGATCACAACACCTGGTATCTGCAGATCCCGGACGGCGATGCGCTGAGCGTGTCGAGCTACAGCGTGACGGCGCAGGTGAAGAGCAGCGCGGGGAACGGTAATACCACCGGTACGGCGACCGGCAGCCTGGTGATTGATACCACCTCGGTGAATACCGACTGGGCAACCACGGCGGGGAACAGCAACAACTCCACCATGACCCTCGGCATGAACAGCAGCGGTCTGTGGAATATCATTGCTAACGGCCAGTCATACTCCAGCAGCGATAGCTCGACCTATGCCGGAAATGCGCTGACCAACACCCGCGGCTATTACGTGGTGAGCCAGACCGCCGCCGACTTTGACCGTAACGGCACGCAGGATATCTTCGCGACGGAAAATACCTACGCCGGGTCAACGCAGGTGATGTGGACCTACGATGGCAGCACCTATAACGCCAGCCAGCTGGCGATGGGCACCACCATCTGGTACGGCGGCGTGATTGCCTACGACAAAACCGGCGATGGCTATCTGGATCTGGCGTACGGCGATGCCGGCATGGACTCACTGACCTACCTGGTGAACAACAACGGCGTTCTGTCGCCGGACGGCACCGGTGGCGAAGGCGGTTTCTACGGTCAGTTCGATTCCGGGCGTGAAATCTCCGGCGTCGACCTGAACAACGACGGCACGGTGGATATCGTTCAGCACACCAACCGCAGCGGCGCGTACTCGTTAACCGTGATCAACAACAACGGTAACGGCACGCTCTCTATCGGTCAGAACCTGACGAACGTGTTTGTGGCAAACGCCTCGAATACCACCACGGCGGCGTCCATGACGTGGGCGGACTTCAACGGCGATGGCTACATGGATCTGTACCTGGGCAGCAGCTACAACAACAACGGCGGGGTGATCTACTACAACGACGGTACCGGGAAGCTCTCTGCCACCAAGAGCGCGGTGGAAGCCTCTAACGCCACGGCGGGGTATCTGTCGGTGGCGGTGGACTGGAACGGTGACGGGCAGATGGACATCATCAAGCTCAGCACCTACGGCGGCTCGCAGACGGCAACGCTGTTTACCAACAACGGCTACGGTTCCACCTGGACCTCCAGCCAGCTGGCTTCCGGCCTGGCGAACGTTACCGGTGTGGCCGCAGTCGACTACAACTGGGACGGCGCGCAGGATCTGCTGGTCTCTCAGCAGAACGGCAAGGTGGTGCTGGTGCAAAACAGCAAAACCATTGCTGACGGCACCGCGATGCACCTGCACATTGTCGACAGCGAGGGCATCAACGCCTACTACGGCAACACGGTCAATCTGTACAACGCCGCGGGCGTGCTGGTGGCCTCGCAGATCATCAACGCCCAGTCCGGTATCGGGTCGAACGATACTTCTGCGCTGGTGAGCTTCTACGGGCTGGATCCGAATGAAACCTATTCGGCCGAAATCCTGAAGATCACCAACGGCGTGTCGGATAACGTTACCTGGAGCGGTCTGGAAGCGGGCAACGGCAAAGAGGGCTACGTCCTGACGGCCGAAGCCGCCACCGGCGGCCACAGCGGGACCATAACCGGGACCGGGTATAACGACACCTTTATCGCAGAGAACGGCACCTATACCTACAACGGCTCCGGCGGCTGGAATACCCATTCCGACTACGACACCTGGAGCAACACCGGCGGGATGGACGTGGTGGATTACCGCAATGCGACCTCCGGTGTGACCGTTGATTTGCGCCTTTCTACCGCGCAGGACACCGGGTTCGGAACGTCACGACTGCTCAACATTGAGGGGATCAACGGCTCGAACTTCGACGACGTCATTACCGGCAACAGCGGTGATAACCGGTTCGAAGGCCGCGGCGGGAACGACACCTTCAACATCGGCAGCGGCGGTCACGATACGTTGCTCTACAAGCTGATCAACGCCTCGGATGCAACGGGCGGTAACGGTCACGACGTGGTGAACGGCTTTACGGTCGGCACATGGGAAGGGACCGCGGACACGGATCGCATTGATCTGCGCGATCTGCTCTCCGGCAGCGGCTATACCGGCACGGGCTCGGCAAGCTACGTGAACGGCGTCGCCACCCTGGACAGCAGCGCGGGCAATATCAGCGATTATATCCGCGTGGTGCAGAACGGCAGCAATACCGAGATCCAGGTTGACCTGGACGGTACCGGCGGTCAGTTCTCGCCAACCACGCTGGTGACCCTGAACGGCGTGCAGACGGATCTGGCGACGCTGCTGGCGAACCATCAGCTGTTAATTGCGTAAAACAACGCCGCGGGGAGCGATCCCCGCGGCCTTTTGCGTTTCTTTACATGAATAGCCATAACCCTATATTTCACATGATTATTTTGCGGGCTCGTTTAGAAAGCGTTCGATTTTTAATCATTCCGTAAAGGTATCATTTCAGTGCGAAATTACCGCTCTGGACAGGACGTAGCATTATGAAGACACATCCACAGTACGAACCCTGGCTGCAGGGCATGCTCATCATCGCGAAACACTACCGGCTGGACTTTTCGGCGGAGCATGTTCGGGTCACGATTAACCATGAAAGCCAGTCTCCGCGCCAGCTGGTGCTGGAGGAGATGGCGCGCCAGCTTGGGCTGGGGATGCGTATGGTGGCGGCTGAAGCGGTATCCCTCGATCCGTGGCGCCTGCCGCTGCTGGCGGAATTCACCGGCGGACAAATCGCGGTCATTAACCGCATGGACAGCGAAGGCAACGTCAGCCTGCAGTTTAGCGGCGACGCGGGGCTGGAGACGACGCTGACGCGTGACGAACTCGGGGCGCGGTTAAAGGGGCTGATGGTGTTGCGCCCGCTCGAATCCACGCCGGATGCCCGCGTGGACGACTACATCAAACCCTATGAGAAAAACTGGTTCTGGCAGCTGGCGCTGAAGGACTGGCGACGCTACAGCGACATTATGCTGGTGGCGCTGGTCGCCAACGTGCTGGCGCTCTCCGGCATGGTCTTCTCCATGCAGGTGTACGATAGGGTGGTACCGTCGCAGTCGGAAGCCACGCTGTGGGTGCTGTTTGGCGGCGTGATGATTGCCATCGTGTTCGAATTCATCATGCGCATGCTGCGCGTGCATATTTCTGACGTGGTGGGGAAGCGCGCCGACCTGCGCATTTCTGAACGCGTGTTTGCCCACGCGCTGCGGATTAAAAACGGCGCGCGTTCCAAATCGACCGGATCCTTTATCGCCCAGATCCGCGAGCTGGAGTCGGTGCGCGAGCTCATTACCTCGACCACCATTGCGGCGATTTCCGATCTGCCGTTCTTCCTGCTGTTCGTCTTTATTCTGTGGATGATTGGCGGCCCGCTGGTGCTGGTGGTCCTGCTCGCCGTGCCGCTGCTGCTCATCCCCGGCCTGCTGGTGCAGCGCCCGCTGGGGAAACTCTCCAGCGAAGGGATGCGTGAATCCGCCATCCGTAACGCCACGCTGGTGGAAGCGGTGCAGGGCATTGAAGACATCAAGCTGATGCGCGCCGAGCAGCGTTTCCAGAACCAGTGGAATAACACCAACGACGTTGCCGCCAGCGTCGGCATGAAGCAGCGCTGGCTGACGGGGTTACTGCTGACCTGGACTCAGGAGGTGCAGTCCATCGTCTACGCGGTGGTGCTGCTGGTGGGCTGTTACCTGGTCATCAGCGGCGACATGACTACCGGTGCGCTGGTGGGAACCTCGATTCTGGCGTCGCGCACCATCGCGCCGCTGTCGCAGATCTCAGGCGTGCTGTCGCGCTGGCAGTCGGCAAAAGTGGCCCGCAAGGGGCTGGACGACCTGATGCAGCGCCCGATTGACGATCCGCAGCACGGCAAGAAGGTGCACAAAGCCCACCTGCGCGGCGACTATGCGCTTGAGGACGTCGGGTTTTATTACGACGAGGAAGAAAAACTCACCGTGCTCAATATCGGCAAGCTGCAGATCCGCGCCGGAGAGCGCGTGGCGGTGCTTGGGCGCAACGGCTCCGGTAAAAGCACGCTGCTGCAGCTGCTGGCGGGCATGCAGGAGCCGCAGCAGGGCAGCATCCTGCTCGACGATATCGCCCTCAATCATCTGGACCCGGCCGACCTGCGCCGCGACATGCAGCTGCTCAGCCAGCAGGCCCGGCTGTTCTTTGGCTCCGTGCGGGACAACATCCTGATGGGGAACCCGTTAGCCACCGACGATGAGATTCATCAGGCGCTGGTTAACAGCGGCGCGCTGGAGTTTGTGCGCAAGCAGAAAATGGGGCTGAACTACATCATCAACGAGGGTGGGGCGGGCCTGTCCGGTGGGCAGCGTCAGGCGCTGCTGCTGGCGCGAGCCCTGATTACCTCGCCGACTATCCTGCTGCTGGACGAGCCTACGGCCTGGCTGGACGAAATGAGCGAGAAGCAGTTTATTCAGCATCTTCACAAATGGCTGGGTAAACGCCGGACGCTGGTCGTGGCGACGCATCGCCTGCCGATCCTGGACCTGGTCGACCGCATCATCGTGCTGGAAAACGGCAAGGTGGTGATGGACGGCCCGCGCGATGCGATACTGCACCAGCACGGCATGGCGCCGCAGAAAGCCCCGCAGCGCACCGTGACCATGAAGCCAGCGGCGGTTGCAGAGGAGGGCGCGGCATGAATGATTTCTCTCGTTTCAATAGCCGACTGAAGGAGCCACGCCTGCCGCGCTCGTCGCTGGTGGCATGGTCCCTGTTCCCCCTGCTGGCGGTGTTTATCGCCTGGGCAAGCCTGTTCCATCTGGATGAAGTGACGACCGGCAGCGGCAAGGTCATACCGTCTTCGCATGAGCAGGTCATCCAGTCTCTGGAAGGCGGCATCATTCACAGCCTGATGGTGCGCGAAGGCGACATCGTGGAACGCGGGCAGCAGCTCGCGCAGCTAGACCGGACAAAAACCGAGTCAAGCGTGCTGGAGAGCGAGTCTCGCCTGAATGCGGCGCTGGCAACCGCTGCGCGCCTGAAGGCCGAGGTGAACGACTCGGAGCTCGCGTTTCCGGAGGAGCTGGATGACGACGTTGAGCTGGTCAAACAGGAAACGGCGCTTTACCAGTCCCGTCGTGAAAGCCTCGAAAAAGGGCTGGCCGGGTTGCGTCAGGGCGCCGAGCTGGTGCAGCGCGAGCTGTCGTTAACTCGTCCTCTGGTGACCCAGGGGGCGGCCAGCAAGGTTGAGGTGTTACGTCTTGAGCGTCAAAAAAATGAGCTTGAGAACAAAATCACCGAGATGAAAAACCAGTATTACGTTCGCGCCCGTGAAGAGCTGGCAAAAGCCAATGCGGAGATTGAGGCCCAGCGTTCGGTGATGAAAGGGCGTGAGGACTCCCTGACCCGGCTGACCTTCAATGCCCCGGTTCGCGGGATCGTGAAGGATATTGACGTCACGACCGTGGGAGGCGTTATTCCGCCGAACGGCAAGCTGATGAGCCTTGTCCCGCTTGACGATCAGATGGTGGTCGAAGCGAAAATCTCGCCGCGCGATGTGGCGTTTATTCATCCCGGCCAGAAAGCGCTGGTGAAAATTACGGCCTATGACTACTCCATTTACGGCGGGCTGGAAGGGGAAGTGACCATGATTTCGCCGGACACCCTGCAGGATGAGGTGAAAAGGGATGTCTATTACTATCGCGTCTATATCCGTACCGACAGTAACCATCTGACCAATAAGCAGGGTCAGGAATTTCCGGTCTTTCCGGGCATGATTGCCACCGTTGATATTAAAACCGGCAGCAAAACCATTCTGGATTATCTGTTGAAACCGCTGAACAAGGCGAAAGAGGCGCTGCGGGAACGATAGGGGAATGGCGTTCGGAACTCCGAACGCCTGCTGGATTATACGGTTGACGTCACGTTGTGAGCGTGGCGTCGCTCTTTAGGCACAACGTTGATGTAATGCGTAACATACGCAAAATATAAACCGGCATAATTTTCGACAAGGTCGATAAACGCCGGGTATATCGACATCCGACCATCACCACGATCTTTAAGATAACCCGCCTCTTGTGCCGATTTGACAATTCGGTTGACGTGGATGCGCGAAACAAAAAATTCCTTTGCGAGCGTGCTGGCTGAATAGTCAATGACCGCACCGTGAGCGGATTTATTTTTCATGGCCTGCAGATAGATATAAAGCATAATCATGCGGCCGCCATCTTTATCAATAAATAACCCCACCTCAGGTAACACCTTTCTGAACGTTAATCCCCGGAAAAGATATTCAGCCGCGCGGCGGAAAAAGTTGTTTCTCAAAATATCATTATCCAGCAGGTTAACATTAATATTAAATGCCGGATAAAGAATGCTGACGGGCAAAAAAGCGCCGGACATATAGCGCTTAAGTTCATTGAGTCCTTTTTCGGTTGGCGCGATTCTCGTTTTGCGTCGGTCATCCGTGCAGCGCCAGGTCCTGATGCGCCCGGTGGTTCTCAGTATCGTAATGATCGCAATCACGCTGTTGGGGCTGGCTATTTTATAGCGAGAGCATAACTCTTTAATCTCTGAAACTGACTCGGCCTGATTTCCAAAAATAAAACAACACATGGAGAGGATAATGTTAAACCGTGATTCCTGCAGCATTGTCTTGTAGAACAAAGGTTGTTTTTTGTAGATGGTGTCATTAATTGTGTAGTGCTCTAATATTGCCTCACCGAATCGCGGATTGTTCTTTATAACATCCCTTCGATGTAGCAAGGCCCTGGATGAGATGTGATTATCCATAGCATTTTTCTCGTATTTGAATGAGCCGATAGATGAAGTGTCCACTCTTCTTTTTCGGAATTTTCATTATACCCTGAGAATAAGATATTTGCCGTTGTTATTTGCAAAGAAAAGTATATTTAAACGACGGTGATTAACGCAAAGATGTTCCTGTGAGTTCAGCGGATAACTGTTTCTTACCCTGAGGCTGTACTGTAAAATTAATGTTTATAACAGGTGCGTTAAATTTTACGTATTCACAAATGGAAATGGCGCCTCAGTGCCCAGGAGCAGTTTATGACCCACACAATTTCTCTCAGAAATGAGGCGTGCGATGAACATAAATTTGTCATCTCCGCCTGCGGTTTTACGTTCCAGGGATATCGTCTGATCCTTAACCAGTACGGAATACAGGCTTCGCATATTCACTTTGACGGGGATGAGGTATCCCAACAGGATCTTGAAAATATCCTTATAAATCAGAGTGCTCATATTGTGGTGTTTCTCGGAAAAGGTATCGTCAGCCTCCTGGAGAGCCTGAAGAGACTGGCGTCCGTACTCAATGCACTTCCCGTGATTCGACGCGTCACCCTGTATGGCGACCTGCCGGATAGCTGGCTATATCGCACCCTGGGCACTCTTTTAAATAATAGTTATCAATTATCATTGATTCGACTGGCCCGCGTTTCAGATGTCATAACCTGTATTCATACACACCATCATGTTTTTAAAGATCGTTCGTACGTATTACGCGATCGCTACAAGGATAATTCTTCGCAAGAAACCGTAAAGTGGCTAACAAAAAGAGAAATTGACGTTTTATTAAATTTCTACCGCGGCATGTCCGTAAAAGAAATGTGCGACGAAATGGGGCTTTCTAATAAAACGGTTTATACCCACCGTAAGGAAGGCGTGCTGAAATTACGCTTAATTAAGCGGTGGCTAAACGATTCGCACAATTTCAGCGCGGAAAGACGTATCAAGCGGCGGAACCAAAATACGGATTTTACGGATAAAGAATCAGAAATTTTTAATTCATTATATAAAAAAGAGATCTTCCCCGCTTATCAGATCATTACCGATCGTGACAAAAAGGGCGTAGGCTTTGAGATACTGATCCGCTGGAATAAAAACGGTAAAATTGTCAAGCCGGCCAGTTTTCTGACGGATATTTCAAACCATGAGATATGGTTGAAAATAACGGCGTTAGTCATCCATGCCGCCGTGTCCGGGATTAATAAGTATAACGGTAAATACTATTTTTCTGTGAATATTCCGCCTCGTCTGGCTTCCGGAAATGCATTACCTGATATGGCAAAGAAAGCTATCGACATGCTGCTCAAGCCGCAGTGGGCCGAAAAGCTGGTCTTTGAATTTGCTGAAGATATTGACGTGACGAAGGACAAAAGGATCCCTGAAACCATGCGGCATTTGCGTAATACGGGGTGTCGATTATTTCTGGATGACTGCTTCTCTAACCATCAAACCATGTTCCCGGTGCGGCAGGTGCATTTTGATGGACTCAAGCTGGATCGCGACATCGTTGAGCATTTTGTGGCAAACGACAATGACTATAACCTGATTAAAGCGATACAGATTTATAGCGACATGACCGGAACGGACTGTATTGCCGAGGGGGTTGATAGTGAAGAAAAGTTTGAAAAATTAGTCGCGCTGGGCGTCAAAAATTTTCAGGGGTATTATTTATCGCGCGCAGTGAAAGAGGAAGAGTTAGACCGCATGGTCAGAATGTTTAGCTAAGAAAAATAAAGCCCCGAAGGGCCTTTTATTATTTTCGACCGAGCAGCAGGCCGAGAACAATACCGACCGCACCCGCTGCGACGAGGCCGGTGAGGGGATTATTTCTGACAGCTTCAGTGACGTCGGAAACGGCATCGCTGGCCTGCGCGGCATATTTTCTGGCCGCACCTTTTACCTGATGCTTTGGTGAATCAACGAATTCACCAAACTGCTGCTGCGCGGAACCTGCAAGCTCGTCAAATTTATTTTTTGCTTTATCTTCAGCAAACTGGGTGTTTTTATCAGTACCGAAATCAGACATTTTTGCCTCCTTTTGTTGATTATTAAAGGATAGCCGCTCTTTGTGGATGTGGGAGACGTTAGGCTAAATTCGGTACATATCAGGGCTGTTTTCGGATATATCTCTATACCGGGAACCCGTTATTTCTCATTGTCATCCTGACCGTAATACAGTTTCCCTATGCGAATCAGCGGGCGGCCCTGAGACTTACGATGCAGGTTACTGTCCCTGAGCGAATAAACGCACCCGCAGTATTCCTGCTGGTAAAACTGCTCCCGCTTGCTGATCTCAATCATGCGAGAGGAGCCGCCCTGTTTACGCCAGTTATAGTCCCAGTAAACCATACCCGGATAGCGCGCGGCAGCACGCTGGCCGCAGTCATTTATCTGCTGCATGTTTTTCCAGCGGGAGATCCCCAGCGAGCTGCTGATGACGCTGAATCCATTTTCTGCCGCATAGAGCGCCGTACGCTCGAAACGCATATCGAAGCACATGGTGCAGCGGACGCCACGCTCGGGTTCCCATTCCATGCCTTTCGCACGCTCAAACCAGTTATCTGTATCGTAATCGGCATCAACAAACGGCACGCCGTGTTTTTCCGCAAAGCGAATATTCTCCTCCTTACGAATGAGGTATTCCTTTTGTGGATGGATATTGGGGTTGTAGAAGAAAATCGTATAGTCAATCCCCGAAGCCTGGATAGCCTCCATCACTTCACCCGAGCAGGGGGCGCAGCAGGAGTGCAACAGCAGCTTGTCGGCACCGTCTGGCAGGGAAAGTTGTGGGCGGATAAAAGGGGCTGTCGTCATGGCGTTCTGCAATATGTTTATGAAATTTATGGAAGGGTAGCATAAATTCATCATCTGTTGAGACGGGATTAAGGCAGGTCAGAGCGACCCCGCGGGGCGGGATCATCTCGGGTACCACGTGTCGCTATTCGGCAAAATTCAGCAGCGCGTCGCCATCAAGACGATAGCGAACCCATTCGGACTGCGGCAGCGCGCCTATGCTCAGGTAAAAATCAATGGCGGGCTGGTTCCAGTCCAGCACGCTCCATTCAAGGCGGCCGCACTGCCGTTTTACCGCGAGCTGCGCGATATGTTTCAGCAGCGCTCTTCCCGCGCCTTTACCGCGATACTCCGGGGATACGTACAGGTCTTCCATGTAAATCCCGTTACGTCCGAGCCAGGTCGAATAGCTGGTGAAGAACACGGCATAGCCGGCAGTCTTGCCTTCACACTCCGCGATCAACGCTTCGGTTTTTGTGCCTGCGCCAAAGAGCGTTTCGCGGATCTCCTCCGGCGTGGTAACCACTTCTTCCGGCGCTTTTTCATACACCGCCAGCTCGTAGATCATGGCGTATATTGCCGCCGCATCTTCGGGGCGGGCCTGACGAATGGTGATGCTCATTATTTTCCCTGTGTTTTAGCCTGTGTTTCGATTGATGGCGTTAAGCATACGGAGTATTGTCCGAAGAATTAAGTGCAATGAAATCAACAAAAGATGAATATTATGCATCCGGTACTGAGGCGTCTTGATTTAAACCTGCTGCCCGTTTTCGACGCGATTTACCGCCATCGTTCCGTTCGGCTGGCCGCTGATGAGCTGGCGATGAGCACATCGGCACTGAGCCATGCGCTGTCGCGTTTGCGCATCACCCTTAATGACCCGCTCTTTTTTCGGGAAGGGCATCGCATGTCCCCCAGCGTGTATGCCTCTCAGCTTGCGCCTTCCATTGCTTCCGCATTGTCGTTCCTCAATCATGAGCTGACCCCGCAGCCGGAGTTTGACCCGGCCAGCAGTACCGAAAGCTTACAAATTGGGATTACGGACTTTACCGCGCTGTGCATTTTCCCGGCGCTGATGCACAAACTGCAGCTTGCTGCCCCGGGTTTGCGTTTCGAATTGCGCTATCTGCCGCACAGCCCGGCGCTGACGGAACTGCTGGCGGGCGAAGTGGATCTCGCGCTGGGTTTCAGCACTCAGGATGATATCCGGCACCCGGAGCTGGAAGAGATCGACTGGTTTGAAGATGAGTATGTGGTCATCGGCAACGCGCGCCGGACGCGTCTGACGCTGGAGGATTATCTCGCGGCCCGACATCTGGTGGTGACGCCATGGAATGAGAAGCAGGGCGTTCTGGACGTGCGGCTCGAACAGCTGGGCTATACCCGACAAATCGCGATCAAAACGCCGTCGATGCTGAGCGCGCCGTTTATCGTTGCCGAAAGCGACCTGCTGATGGCGATCCCCCGTTTTGCCGCTGAGAAGCTGGCTGCGGCAGCGGACCTGAGGATTTTTCCTTTACCGTTTTCGATACGCACGTTTGAAGTGAAAATTTACTCGCATAAACGCAGCGGCCAGCGGGGCGCAACGCGCTGGCTTAAGGATGAGCTGCAAACGCTGGCGCAGGCTGGCAGGGAACCGTAGGCCGGGCAAGCGCTGTGCCGCCCGGCAGAAATGGCGGTCAATAAGAGATAGTCACTTTAACGGCAGGTAGATATCGGTTTGCAGCGCATGTTCCGGCACTTCGTGAATAAAGTTGAGGTAGTGGAAAAATACCGGGGCGTCGCGCAGCGTTTCGCCGCTGGCCGGTAGCCAGTCGCGAAACATCGCCCACACCGTGGCGGAAATGGTATCCAGAGACCCCGTGTGACGGCCAACAGCGTAACGTCCGCCGTCGATTTCGCCACTGCAAACCCCGAATTCATTTTCTGGTATCGCTTCAGAGATACTGCCGCAGATATCGAAACGAAAGGCGTCTGCGGGTGTGGTTGCCGGGTCATCCCAGGCAATACCAAACGTGCTGCTTTCGTGTACTGGCGATAGGCCCGTGGTTTTACGCCATGCAATAAATTTCGCCGCGCTGTCATTAACCCGATCCGGGCTACCACGGTGCTGCAGCATTGCCACTTGGGTCTGTGGGAAATCAACAATTTTAATTTCCATCGTTTTTTGCTCCTGGAAGGTCATTTTCGGTACGCGCTGGTGCCAGTTCAGCCAGTCCGGCTGCTGCCGAAACTGACGCGGGCTTTTTCCAAACGCGTTTCTGAAGGCGCGACTGAACGATTCAGGGCTCTGGAACCCGGCATCGAGCGCAATATCAATCACCTTATCCTGAGGATTAAACGCCAGTCGCCAGGACGCATGACGCAGGCGCAACCACTGAATATAGCGATACAAAGGCTGGCCGCTAAACGCCAGGAACTGCCGGTGAAAATGATAAGGCGAACAGCAGGCTAACGCGCTGAGCTTCTCCAGCGTAAGCGGTTCATCGAGATGTTGGGCGATATAGTCGCACACCGTCGTGAAGCGCTCGCGGTAAGCCGTTTTGATTGCATCGTACATTGCATCCTCCTGATGACCTACTTTGCCTCTCCGAACGTCCAAAATCCTGACCGATCTTGCTGATTATGGAGAGGGTAGACTGGCGGTATATCGTTGTGCGGCATTAATCGTTCCGTCGTACCTATGATACTGCTGAATGATGAATGAAGACTCACTTCCTATACTTATATTAGGTTTGTCATAATCCAAATTTTCTAAGCTACAAAATTTTATGAGAGGTAATGATGGAAAAGGACTTAAAGCCAGAACAAATCGAAATCATAAACCGTATTGTATTTGAGCAAATCGACAAGATGCAGGCCAGAGTAGCCGAAATAGTTGCTGAAACGGAGAGATCTACGCACCAGCAGCTGCAGGATTGCGGGATTGATATGACCGAATTTTATCCGGCTAATAAGGATTATTTGATGATGACTCTCGTTCAACACTTAATAGATCAAGTACATGGCGGCAATATGGTTCTTGCCCAAAAAATGATATCCATGGAAGCAAAACGGCTGAATATCAGCGTACATGTTGAGGCAGAGTAAATAATATCGAATAAGGGATAAATGAATGGGGTCATGTTTGTGAACAGACAAAGTTCGTGAGTATCGCTGAGGCTATCAGCTGCTCGCCGCTAAAGTGCGGCCAACAGCTGATAGTTTTTTTTCAGTTCGCTTCATGATTTGCGCAAATTTCAGCGCAAAATTCCATAAAGGCTTCGACAGCAGCGGGGGGCAGTCGACGAGATGGCCGCGTGATATACAGCGGATAGGTTTCGCCTGGCCATTCCGAAAAAAGTTCGATCAACACTCCGTCAGCGATCAATTGCGTAACGCTGAGTGAGAGTACCTGAGCAATGCCAACACCACTTACGCAGGATTGCACCATCAGGTCTACATCGGTTGTCGTCAAATGACCGTGAGTATCAATAGCCAGTACTTCGCGATCGCGACGGAATTCCCACTCAAACGGTTTCCCGCGGCGAGGATCGATATACTGAATACACTCATGCGTGACTAGTTCTTCAGGATGCGCAGGTCTACCATGCCGTTTCAGATATGCCGGTGATGCCACAGTGAGTACGCGCGTTTGAAAGAGCAATTTCGAAGAAATAGTTGAGGGGAGTTGCGGCCCGAAACGCACCGCAACATCTATACCCTCCGTCACAAGATCCCCCACGTCAGGCTGCTGCACTACTGTAAGTTCCAGTTCCGGGTGACGTTCGCGCAAAAGAGGCAGTTTCGGGGCCAAAATATAACGAGCGAAGATTGGATTAACGCTGACACGCAATGATCCTCGTACAGCAATGGCGGCACCGGATACGTAGCTTGCCGCAACCTCAATACCTTCAAGGTGTGGCGAGGCGCGCTCATACAAAGCCCGGCCTTCGTTCGTCAGGTTCATCGTACGCGTCGTACGGTTTAGCAAGCGCACTCCGAGCCTCTCTTCAAGACGATCTATCGATCGGCTTACGCCAGAAGCGGACAGTCCCAGCACCTCGCCAGCGCGACTGAAACTACCCGCCTCGACAACTGCGGCCAACACGCTCAATCCTGACAGTAGCCTTCCGTCAAAACTCATAGAGAATCACCTTTGAATTTATTCAAATATAATTTGCATAAAACTACCTTTATCAAAAATGGTGCGCAACCTATTGTGTCAGCCAATTCGTTGCCGGGCGCTATTTTACCTGTCTCCGGCTGGGCAAACCTCGCAACGAACGGCATCACTTAACCCTGAGGAATACGAAATGACAACGACGCGCACTCTTTTTAAAGGCGGCATCATCCTTACTCTGGATGCCGATATTCCCAACCTCTCCGTGGGCGATGTTCTCGTCCATGGCGACCGTATCGCAGCAGTGGGTCCGGAACTGCAGGCGGATGATGCCCAGGTGATCGATGCAGCTGACCATATTGTTATGCCCGGCCTGGTGGATGCTCACCACCATATGTGGCTTGGCGTGATGCGCCGCATGATGCCAAATGTCGACGATCTTTTTGCTTACATTGATGTGGTCGCAGAGAAACTGGGCAAACATTATCGTCCTCTGGACATGTACCTGAGTACCAGGCTCACGGCACTTGCCTCACTGGACGCTGGTATTACTACCATCATTGATGCCTGCCACAACTCGCGCAGCCCCGAGCATACTGATGCAGCATTAGATGCTCTAAAGGAAAGCGGCATCCGTGCGTTACATATGGTCGGTGCAGCAATGGATAAAGAAGCTTCGTCGGCGCATTTGCCTGCCGATTTGGAGCGACTGTCGCGAAGCTGGAATACAAATGACAGCCTGGTGCACGTTGGTCTGTTTGGTCAGCTCAATCTTGACTGGTGGAAGGTCGCGCGCAAACTCGACATGCGCATTCTGACCGAATTCATCGGCGATCTCGCCAATCTCGGCCCTGAGTTTGCCACGCCGGGCGTACTGGGCACACATAACATCTTCAACCACTGTTCAAGGGTTCCTCAGGATACGTGGAAGCTCCTGGCCGATTCAGGAGTGAACATCACGGTCAATCCACGGTCGGATGCGCTATTTGGCTTCGACGATGAAAGTTTTGCCTACCAGCAGGCTGTCGATCGCGGCTTGACCCCGGCACTGGGCATTGACCTTGATACTGCCTTTGGCAGCGATATGTTCGGGGAAATGCATGCTCTGTTCGGGCAACAGCGATCGGCTATGCGCTACCGTCGCTTCCGTGGTGAGGACAATGTGCCGTCTCCCATCACGGCCGAGGATGTCCTGAAAGCGGCAACGGTTAATGGCGCGCGTGCGGCCGGTTTGGAGGACCAGATTGGCACCCTTACGCCAGGCAAGCAGGCCGACATTATTATGGTTCGCACCAGCGGAGCCGCTGTTTTCCCGGTAACCAACGTCATTGGTACCGTCGTGCAGGCGATAGAGCGGTCTGATGTGGATACCGTGATGGTGGCCGGCCAGCTTCGTAAACGTGCGGGCAAGTTGGTGGATATTGATCTGGCGGCGCTCAGTACAGAGATAACCGTTTCTCGTGATTACCTGCTCAACGCCAGCGGCTATCACATCGATCTTTTTAAAGCATCCTGATGACAGAGCGGCCTGATACACCGGGCCGTTCAACCCTCTTAATCATATTTCATAAAGGATAATGACATGGGAGCCCTCGCCATAAAGCGGTTCGCGGAGGATAACACCCCGCGCGTCCTGCTTCCCCGCCCGGCAACGGGCGTTATTGCCGCACTTTTCTTTGGCTATCTGGCAGTCGGACTGCCGCTGCCGGTGATTCCATTGTTCATCCATGGCCATCTCGGCTTCAGCAACCTCGTGGTGGGACTGGCGATCGGCATCCAGTTTCTGGCCACCGTCCTGACCCGCGGCTATGCCGGACGGCTTACAGACCAGCAGGGCGGTAAACGTTCTGCTCTCCAGGGAGCAATCCTTTCAGCGATAGCAGGGGCGCTGTATTTGGTGGCTTCGGTAACGGATTTATCGCCTGCTGCAACCCTTTGCATTGTTATCGCAGGTCGTCTGATGGCCGGTTTTGGCGAAAGTCAGTTCGTGACGGGATGTGTCTCCTGGGCAATTGCTTCAGTTGGCCCTCAGCGCGCCGGTATGTCCATGTCCTGGACCGGCATCGCGATGTTCGCGGCGCTGTCGATTGGTGCTCCTGTTGGCATGGCGTTATATCAGCATTACAGCCTCGCAATGGCGATGATTGCCTGTATTGCTGCACCGATGTTGGCCGCTCTGGTTGTATTTTGTACCCCATCATATATATCGCCTGGAGGTCCGCGACTGCCATTCCATCGCGTAGTAGGGCGCATCTGGCGCGAAGGGCTGGGATTAATGCTGCAGGGCGTTGGGTTGTCAGGACTAACCGCTTTTGCCTCGCTGTACTTTGCGGCACATCACTGGCAGAACGCCGGCCTGGTGATGACTGCGTTTGGTCTGGGTTTTATTTTCGTTCGCCTCGCCCTGGGGCATCTGCCAGACCAAATAGGCGGCTATCGCGTTGCAGTTTGGTCACTGGTGGTTGAAGCGCTAGGCCAGGCAATGCTGTGGTTGGGTTCAAACGAATGGATGGCACTTGCAGGTGCTCTGGTTACCGGACTGGGCTGTGCGCTGGTTTTCCCCGCACTGGGCGTCGAAGCCTTAAGACGTGTTCCACAAGCCAACCGCGGCAGCGCAATGGGCGCATTCGTTGCATTTCTGGATGTCGCTTATGGAATCGCCGGGCCAGTCGCTGGCCTGATCGCCGGTCAGTTTAGTTATGCCGCTGTGTATCTGTCTGGTGCGGTCTGTGCGCTGCTGGGGGCGCTGATTGCGAGCGCGTCTCGCATGCAGCAATCCTGAATAAACATTCGAGCCGGCAGCGCTTGCTGTCGGTTTACTAATCTGGAGAAATTATATGTCACGCATTTTCATCTCCGGTTCGTCCACAGGCCTGGGTCTGATGGCAGCCGAACTGCTGGTTCAACAAGGACATCAGGTTGTGTTGCACGCGCGTAATGCGAACCGTGCAGAAGATGCCCAACGCGCCTTACCGCAGGCTGAAGCCGTCGTTGTCGGTGACCTGGAGACAATGGAAGGTGCCAGGCAAACGGCATCACGTGTCAACGCCCTGGGACGCTTCGATGCCGTCATCCAAAATGCTGCCGTTGGCTACAATGAAGCGTATCGCCTGACCCGCGACGGGCTGCCGCATGTTTTCGCGATCAACACGCTCTCGGCTTACATCCTCACCGCGTTGATTGAACGTCCACAGCGCCTCGTCTATCTGAGTTCGGGTATGCATCATCATGCCCGGGCAAACCTGGGTGATATTCTCTGGCGCAAACGTCGCTGGAATGGCTCAGACGCCTATGCGGAGAGCAAATTGCACGACGCTATGCTGGCTTTTGCTATGGCGCGTCGCTGGCGTGATGTGCGTAGTAACAGCCTCGAGCCTGGCTGGGTGCCGACAAATATGGGAGGGCCGCATGCCCCGGACGATATGGACCAGGCGCACCTGACCCAGGCCTGGCTTGCCGCCAGCCGTGATTCTGAGGCTGACGTAACGGGGAAATATTTCTACCACATGAAGCGCATGACGGCTAATCCGCAGGCGCACGACGTTGTATTGCAGGAGCGTCTCATTGATATTTGTACCGAGATTTCAGGGATAGCGCTGCCGGAGTAATACGTAACGTTAACGAAATGCGCATTAACCATAAAAAACAGAGTGTTTACATCTTAAGGATAAAATAGGTACCATACCCCCCTATAGTATCAGGAGGGCGTATGCCGCATTCACCCGAAGATAAAAAACGTATTCTTACTCGCGTCCGCCGCATTCGGGGTCAGGTTGATGCCCTTGAACGCGCGCTGGAGTCGGGCGACCCCTGTCTGGCCATCCTGCAGCAAATCGCCGCCGTGCGCGGGGCTGCCAATGGCCTGATGGGCGAAATGGTTGAAATTCACCTCAAAGATGAGCTGGTGACGGGAGAAACCACGCCGGATCAGCGAGCCGTACGCATGGCGGAAGTCGGTCATTTGCTGCGCTCTTATCTAAAATAAACCCACACACCTGACAAAAAGGGAAGACATGATGAAATCTCGCGCTGCAGTTGCGTTTGGTCCCGGCCAGCCGCTGAAAATCGTTGAAATCGACGTGGCACCGCCGAAGAAAGGCGAAGTGCTGATCAAAATCACCCATACCGGCGTGTGCCATACCGATGCGTTTACGCTCTCCGGTGACGATCCGGAAGGCGTCTTCCCGGCGGTGCTGGGTCATGAAGGCGGCGGGATTGTGGTGGAAGTGGGCGAGGGCGTGACCAGCCTGAAGCCTGGCGATCACGTTATCCCGCTGTACACCGCGGAGTGCGGCGAGTGTAAGTTCTGTAAATCCGGTAAAACCAACCTCTGCCAGGCGGTTCGCGCCACTCAGGGGAAAGGGCTGATGCCGGACGGTACCACCCGTTTCTCCTATAACGGCGAGCCTGTTTATCACTACATGGGCACCAGCACCTTCAGCGAATACACCGTTTGCGCGGAGATCTCGCTGGCGAAGGTGAACCCGCAGGCGCCGCTGGATAAAGTCTGCCTGCTGGGCTGCGGCGTGACCACCGGCATTGGCGCGGTGCATAACACGGCAAAAGTCAAAGAGGGCGACACCGTGGCGGTGTTCGGTCTCGGCGGCATTGGTCTGGCGGTGATTCAGGGCGCGGTGCAGGCGAAGGCCGGTCGTATCATCGCGGTCGACACCAACCCGGAGAAATTCAGGCTGGCGGGTGAAATGGGCGCGACCGATTTCGTTAACCCGAAAGATCACGAAAAACCGATTCAGGACGTCATCGTTGAGATGACCGACGGCGGCGTTGACTTCAGCTTCGAATGTATCGGCAACGTGAACGTGATGCGTTCCGCACTCGAATGCTGCCACAAAGGCTGGGGCGAGAGCATCATCATTGGCGTGGCCGGCGCGGGCCAGGAGATTAAAACCCGTCCATTCCAGCTGGTCACCGGTCGCGTATGGCGCGGTTCCGCGTTTGGCGGCGTGAAGGGCCGTACCCAGCTTCCGGGTATGGTTGAAGATGCTATGGTCGGCAAGATTCAGCTCGACCCGTTCATTACCCACCGCTTGCCGCTGGAGCAGATCAACGACGCGTTCGATCTGATGCACGAAGGAAAATCCATCCGTACCGTCATTCATTTCGGCGACAAGTAACTCTTCTGCCAGCGGTTTTTCACCGCTGGCGTTTCTTTAATAATCTTCTCTAAAGTGTGACCAGTGCGGCGTTTTTAGCCGTAATCTAAATCCCCACCGTGCCGATGACTATTTAACACGCATGTTTTTACGCATCTTACCTACAAGAGAGTCGACGGTCATGGACAACACTACTTCGATGCAGGCGCAGCGCAAGCTGAGCTTCTTGCATCACATCAGGCTGGTTCCGCTGTTTTCCTCCATTCTCGGTGGCATTATTCTTCTGTTCGCCTTGAGCTCGGGTCTGGCGGGGTATTTCCTGCTGCAGGCCGATAACGATCAGCAGGATGTCACGTCCGAAATTCAGGTGCGTATGGGGCTGTCGAACAGCTCAAACCATCTGCGTACCGCGCGTATCAATCTGATCCACGCCGGTGCGGCAAGCCGCATCGCGGAGATGGATGCGATGAAGCAGAACATCAGCGAGGCGGAAACGCGCATTAAGCAGTCCCAGGAGAGCTTTACCGCCTATATGAATCGTGCCGTGCGTACCGCTGAGGGGGCAGCGCTGGATGAGGATCTCAAGGCGCGGTACGACGCCTATATCGCGGGCATGCAGCCGATGGTGAAATTCGCCAAAAACGGCATGTTCGAAGCGATTATCAACCACGAAAACGAAACGGCGCGTCCGCTGGATGACGCTTACAACGCCGTGCTGCTGAAGGCGATTAAGATCCGTACCGAGCGTGCCAATGCGCTGACGGCGCAGGCGCACAGCCGCACGCAGCTGGGCCTGATGTTTATGATGGGCGCGTTTGCGCTGGCGCTGGTGCTGACGGCGATGACCTTTGTCGTGCTGCGCCGCACGGTAATCAATCCTTTGCAGCGTGCAGCGAAACGTATCGAGAATATCGCCAAAGGCGACCTGACGATGCCGGACGACGTGGCCGGGCGCAGCGAAATTGGCCGCCTGACGCGCGATCTGCAAACCATGCAGCACTCGCTTGAAAACACGGTGGGGACCGTACGTCAGGGGGCGGAGGAGATCTACCGCGGCACGAGCGAGATTTCTGCCGGTAACACCGATCTCTCTTCGCGCACCGAGCAGCAGGCCGCCGCCATTGAGCAAACCGCTGCAAGCATGGAACAGCTTACCGCGACGGTGAAACAGAATGCCGATAACGCCCATCATGCCAGCAAGCTGGCGGAAGATGCCTCCGGGAAAGCCAGCCGCGGCGGCCAGATGGTCTCAGGCGTGGTCAAAACCATGGGCAATATCTCCACCAGTTCGAAAAAAATCTCCGAGATCACCGCCGTCATCAACAGCATTGCGTTCCAGACCAATATCCTGGCGCTTAACGCGGCGGTTGAAGCGGCGCGGGCGGGCGAGCAGGGGCGCGGTTTTGCCGTGGTGGCAAGCGAAGTTCGAACCCTTGCAAGCCGCAGTGCGAATGCCGCAAAAGAGATCGAAAGCCTGATTAACGAATCGGTCTCGCTGATCGACCAGGGCTCCGGTGAGGTTGTGGCTGCCGGTAACACCATGAATGAAATCGTCGAAGCGGTTAAACGCGTGACCGACATCATGCTGGAGATTGCCGCCGCGTCCGACGAGCAGAGCCGCGGTATTGTGCAGGTGAGCCAGGCGATTTCTGAGATGGATAAAGTGACCCAGCAGAACGCCTCGCTGGTGGAAGAAGCCTCTGCGGCCGCCGCGTCTCTGGAAGAACAGGGCGCGCGTCTGACCGAGGCGGTCGGGGCGTTTCGTCTGAGCGGTACAAAGTCGGGCCGCGCGGTGACGTCTGCGCCAGTGGCGAAGAACGCGCCGTTGCGCCCGGCGGCGACGGTTTCCGGGGATAACTGGGAGACGTTCTGAGTTGTCGGCAGTGTCGGGTGGCGCTTCGCTTACCCGACCTACAAAATCTGACCTACAAAAAAGGGACCTTTCGGTCCCTTTTTCATATCTTATTGCTTATCGGGTAACGCGTACGCGATAACGTAATCACCGCGATCCGGCGACTGGCGAGCGCCCCCGGCGTTGATGATGATGTACTGCTTACCGGTTTTCGGCGACACGTAGGTCATCGGGCCGGACTGGCTGCCGACCGGCAGACGGTCTTTCCAGATCTCTTTCCCGGTGGCGGTATCAAACGCGCGCAGATAGAAATCCTGCGTGCCGGCGAAGAACAGCAGGCCGGACTGGGTAGAGAGTGATGAGCCCAGCGTCGGCATGCCGATTGGGATTGGCATGTGCATACGAATGCCCAGCGGCCCGGTATCTTCCACCGTGCCAACAGGCACCTGCCACACCAGCTTGCCGGTTTTCAGGTCAACGGCCGACATGGTGCCAAACGGCGGCTTCTGGCACGGAATGCCCAGCGGCGACAGGAAGCGTTCGCGCATCGCGCCGAACGGCGTGCCGTCCATCGGTACGATGCCCATCTCGATGCCGCTGGCGTTTTTCGCCACGTTAGCGCGCGGCACCATGTAGTTTGCCAGGCCCAGGCGCATATCGTTGACGAACATCAGGCTGTTGTTCGGGTCCACGGAGACGCTGCCCCAGTTCATCCCGCCGAGTGAGCCAGGGAACTGCAGGGAACGGTCGAGACCCGGCGGGGTGAAGACGCCCTGATGACGCATCTCTTTAAACTGAATGCGGCACAGCAGCAGGTCAACAGGCGTCGCCCCCCACATGTCGGATTCGGTCAGCGTCTGGTTGCCAATCATCGGCATGCCCACGGAATACGGCTGGGTCGGAGAGTAGCGTTCACCCTCAACGTTACCCGCCGGGACAGGACGTTCTTCTACCTTCGCCACCGGCTTGCCGGTTTCGCGGTTAAGCATGAAGATCATGCCCTGCTTGCTGGTCTGCACCAGCACGGGCGTGGTGCCGCCCTTACCGTCGGGCAGGTCGTACAGCAGCGGCTGGGAAGGCAGGTCAAAGTCCCACAGGTCGTGGTGGGTCGTCTGGAAATGCCAGCGCACCTGACCGGTGGTCGCGTCGACGGCGACGATGGAGGAACTGTACTTATCGTCCAGCGCGGTACGTTCGCCCGCCCAGAAGTCCGGGGTGGCGTTGCCGGTTGGCAGGTAGATCAGTTTCAGCTTAGCGTCGTAAGACATTGCTGACCAGACGTTCGGCGTGCCGCGGGTGTAGGTCTGGCCTTCCGGCGGCAGGCCGGTCAGTTTTGGATTACCCGGATCCCACGCCCACGCCAGTTTACCGGTGTGAACGTCGTAGGCGCGCACCACGCCCGGCGGTTCGCCGGTGGAGTAGTTATCCGCGACGCGACCGCCGACGACAACAACATTGCCTGCGACCAGCGGCGTGGAGGTCTGCTGATAATACCCGGGCTTGATCTCGCCCATGCCGACGCTCAGATCCACGGTGCCATGGTCACCGAAGTCTTCGCAGACCTTGCCGGTATCCGCGTTGATGGCAATCAGGCGGGCGTCGGTGGTCGGCAGGAACAGGCGGCGAGGGCATGCCGCAGGCTGTGTCTCTGTCTGTGACGTTGTCACGCTGGAATGGTCTTCAAAATAGCCCAGACCGCGGCAGCGCTGCCAGTTAGGCGCCGTGGCTTTGGAATCGTAGCGCCATTTTTCTTTGCCGGAATCCACGTCCAGCGCCAGCACTTTACTGTACGGGGTACAGACGTACAGCGTGTCGCCAATCTGCAATGGCGTGTTCTGATCTTCCGCGCCGGAGCCGTTGCTCTGCGGAATATCGCCTGTGTGCGCAACCCACGCGACTTTCAGATCGCGGACGTTTTGCTTGTTAATCTGGTCCAGCGCGGCGAAACGGTCGCCGTGGGTGGTATTGCCCCAGTGCGCCCAGTTCTTTTGCTGCTCGCCGGGGGCGACGGGTTTCACCGGAACGGGCTCGTTCGCTGCCACGAGGGTCTGCGGCTTAAACATCCAGCCCAGGCTGACCAGCATCGCCACCGCGAGCACGGCCGCGACGCCAAAAGCGGGAGCCTTGTTCGCGGCGCTGTGGTTTGCCGCGCGCAGGAAAGGCCAGACGATGGCGCAGAGGAAGGCCAGTACGGCAAAGGTAAACAGGCGAGAGAAGAGCGGCCAGAAATCCCAGCCCGCATCGCCTACCGCCCAGAACAGCGAGGCAATAAAGGCGATGCCGTAAAGTACGATCCCGCTGCTGCGATTGAGGAAAATCAGGATCGCGGCAATCACCATCACCACGCCCATTATCAGGAAGTATCCACTTCCGCCTACGGTGACGAGCTTAAAGCCCAGCCCGCCGACTGCCAGACCGATGAGCAACATCAGTCCGGCAAGGAGCCACTGCAGGATACGCGGTATCCCACGTGGCGCGCTGCCAAATGCCATTTCTGTCTCCTTAAGATCCCCCCGTCGTGCTGGGTGTGTACCAGTTGGGTAATAAATGCGGAGGGAAGAATGATTAATACGGGTGAATTCGGAGTTGTAAAATTATTTACGAACCATTTGGTGAATTCGTCGCTATGATAAAACTGTTAAATTGTTTTACGCAATTGTTAATGGATTATTCCGCATTAATTGATTAGCGCGCAAGACGGCCCCTCTCCCTTGAGGGAGAGGGCTGGGGTGAGGGGGAACATACGGCTGTGGTGGTCATTCCGTTCACTTTATGTTTCTTGCTACTCTGTAACGACATGGCCTGTGAACGTGCCAGGGCGGCTCAATCGCCACCCCCCTGGCAACCCGGGCTCCCGGCGGTAAATCGCCGCTTCGCGGTGCCCTCAGCTTATTCCTTCAGGCTATCGGGTCGGGCATGAGCCTGCATCCCTGCAGGCCACGCCCTCTCGGCGCATCCCTGCGCCTCGCCCCGGCCTTGCGGAAACGCTTCGGCGATTTACAGCCGGACCAGAGCGTCGCTGTAAGTTCTTCATTTTCCTGAGGCAATATTTATCGCTTCGGGTGGAAAAATGGCTGGTGAACCCTCGCCCCGTTGGGGAGAGGGTTAGGATGAGGAGGGCGAAAGTTGTCAGACCGGCATTGATTTACGAATAGCGCTCAGCAGCGTCTGCGCGCCCGTTGAAAGCGGCGTGTCTACGCGGGTCAAAATGCCGATAGGTTCACCGGGGCCGGGGGAGGTAATCGGCAGGGCGATCAGCGTTCCCTGGCGCAAATCGTCTTTCACCGCGCCGGAGGGGACGAACCAGACGTAGTCATAATCCAGCGTAAGCTGCCGCGAAAGCGAAGCCGACAGCGTTTCGATACATCCTGAGGGCAGCGTACACCCCTGCATTTGCAGCAAGGTTTCGGCGGTCTGGCGGGGAACGGTCCCTTTTGGGCAGACCACTACCGGCCACTCCATCACGCGGCTTAACGTGACCGTGTCCTGCAGCAGGGGGTGATCGGGACGAACCACCAGCTTCAGGGACTCCAGGAACAGCAGTTCATAGTTGAGGCCGCCCATCAGCTCAGGGTCGGACATGCGACCGATTCCGAGATCCAGTTCGCCGGATTTCAGCCCCGCGAGCAGCATGGTGTTATTCATGGTGGCGACCTGAATCGTGGTATGCCGCTGCTGCTTGTGGAACTGGCCGATAACGGGCGGAAGAATGCCCAGCGCCGCGGTAGGCAGAGCGCCCACGCGCACCACCTCACTGGATTGCTCTTCTTTTCGGTGCAGGGACTGGCCTGCGGTATTGAGCGCATCCAGCACTTTCACGGCGTGCGTGAGAAACTGTTCGCCCACGATGGTAAGCTGCGCCCCCAGCCGGCCGCGGTCAAAAAGACGGGCACCGGTCAGCTGTTCCAGCTCGTTGAGGGTTTTTGAGAGCGCAGGCTGGCTCAGATTGAGAGTTTCAGCCGCACGCCCCAGCGTTCCCTGTTGAGCGACGGCCACAAATGTATGCAAATGGCGCAAGCGTATGCGCTGACTGAACAGACCATTTTTTTCCATAGGCGATGTTAAAAACAGAGCGATGCGGGTGACAAGTTAAGTTGTTTAATTTTGATAACCTGATAGCAAAATATTTTTAACATTTGATCTGTTTGAGTTACAACATGTTTTTTGGCGGGGGAATAAAAGCGAACATCCTTGTTCATTTATTGCTCATTGCCGAGGAGTATCGTCTACCGGTTTAGATCACGCCGTCGCCGCCATCGGAGCACCACACCTGGCCGGACGTAAATGAACATTCATCCGAGGCCAGCGTGACGTACAGCGGGGCAATCTCGACGGGCTGACCCGGACGTCCCAGCGGGGTGTCGCCACCGAACTCCTTCACTTTTTCCATCGGCTGCCCGCCGCTGGACTGAAGAACCGTCCAGTAAGGGCCAGGAGCAACCGCGTTGACGCGAATGCCTTTCGGACCCAGCTGCTTGGCTAAGGATTTGGTAAACACCGCCAGACAGGCTTTCGTCTGGGCATAGTCCAGCAGCACGGGGCTGGGCTTCACCGCCTGAACGGAGGAGGTATTAATGATAACGGACGACGCTTTCAGGTGGCGCAGGGCCGCCTTGGTGATCCAGAACGGAGCGTAAACGTTGGTTTTAAACGTTGCGTCAAAATCTTCCGTGGTCAGTTCCTCAAGCGATTCACGGAACTGCTGGCGGCCGGCGTTGTTGACCAGAATGTCCAGCCCGCCCAGTCGCGACACGGCTTCTTCGACCAGATTCTGACAGAAGGTTTCGTCCCGGACGTCTCCCGGCAGCGCGATGGCCTTGCGGCCTTCCGCTTCGATCAGCTCGATGACCTCAGCGGCGTCTTTTTCCTCTTCGGGCAGGTAGTTAATGGCAACGTCAGCGCCTTCACGCGCATAGGCGATAGCGACCGCGCGACCAATGCCGGAGTCTCCGCCGGTAATCAGCGCTTTTTTGCCGGCCAGGCGGCCATGCCCTTTATAGCTTTGTTCCCCGTGGTCGGGTACGGGCTGCATTTCGGATGCCAGTCCCGGCGGCGTTTGCGGCTGTTCCGGGAACGGGGGCTGCGGGTAAGCGTTCGTACGTTGTTTAGTATCACTCATAGCTGACTCCTTAAGCCAAGGGGTGAGATTTGATGGATAACTGCAGCGTTAACGCTTCGCTGAATTATTTCTGCAAACGATCTACACGGACGACGGCAGGAGATGATTTTTTATCAAGCGAACCGTTGATACTGATCATCTGGTCGGGTTTTACCGTTCTGCCGTCGAAGACTGCCTGGGGAATAATAACGTCGATTTTTCCGGTTTTATCCTGAAATACAAACTTATCGCCGCTACCGTCAATAAGATTACCGCGTAATGAAATTGTCGCACCATCGTGCAATTCTTTTGCCTGCCTGATGGTCATAATACGCGCGTCGTCGGTTCCGCGATATCCGCTATCAAGCGCGTGGGGAGGCGGTGGCGCTTCGCCTTTTTGTAAACCCCCGTTATTATCTGCCCATGCGGCCGGAGCCAGAAATAACAATAAAGCGGAAATAAGTGATAATTTCATCCGATATCCTTCATTTTGCGTGTCTTGACTTATTAAGTATTGTTGCTATTCCTTTATGTGGCAAATGTGATAAGTCCTAAAAACATTCGCGTTAGAAATCAAAATTATCGGATAATAAGCGAAACGGTGACGATGACCATGAAGCGTGAAAATGAAAAGTTACCCGGGATAGATGAGAGTTACCGTTTGCTGACGTTTGAATACGCGTTTCGTCAGGTGGGTTTTATTGTTCTGCTGGGTATTATCGTCGCGGCGATTGCCGGTCTGTTTTCCAGCGGAATGGTCAGCGACACGGTCAAAACGAATTCCTCTAAATCATTGACCATAGACTATGAACGCTTTGGACGACGGGAGACAGAGACCCGGATGGCGCTCGCGTTTCCGGTGCAGAGCGAGGGGAAGTATGTCCTCAGCATGACCAGCGAGAGCAGCGATGCGTATGAGCCCGGCAGCGTCTGGCCGCAGCCGGACGCTATGTTCAGCCGCGGGAAGACTCTCTATTTTGTCTATAACAACCTGAAAAAAACAGACAGCTTCTCCGTGTTACTCTTCACGACACCTTCCAGAGCCGGTAAATGGAAAACCGTCATCCGCGTCAACAGCGAGCCGGAAATTAACATCTGGCAATTTATTTATCCGTAGGAGGCTGATATGGATATGGTCTTTCGCGCGCTGGCTATTTATCTGTTTCTGGTGGTGGTATTTAAAGTGGCCGGGCGTCGCGCGCTGCTGCAGATGACCAGCTTCGATCTCATTCTGCTCCTGATAATTAGTGAAGCCACGCAGCAGGCGCTTCTCGGACAGGATTTTTCCGTCACCGGCGCGATGATTACCATTACCACGCTGGTGGTAGTAGATATTATTTTCGGACTAATGAAGAAGTATTTTTCTCCAGTGGAGAATATTCTGGATGGCACGCCTGTTATTCTGGTGGAGAACGGCGTGCCGTTAGCCGATAAACTGAAAAAAGTTGACGTGTCCTGTGATGATATTCTGGTGTCAGCGCGCCAAAATAATGGCATTACGGAAATAAGCGACATTAAATATGCCATACTTGAGCGCAATGGGCATATTTCAATCATTCCTTTCGAGAAATAAGAGGCGGCAAGATGAGCAATCTTTTTCACGACAGCAATAATACCGTGGGTGAACTGACGAAAAAGCTGGCGAGCAAATTAACCGATCTCGGGCTTCGCTTAACCACCGCGGAGTCCTGCACGGGCGGAAAACTCTCGGTGGCGCTTTGCGCAGAGGAAAACACCGCCGAATTTTATGATGTTGGGCTGGTCGTGTTCAGCGATGAAGCTAAAGCGCGGATCCTCGGCGTGCGTCCCGAGACGCTTGAGCGGTTTACGGCCGTGAGCGAGCAGACGGTAACCGAAATGGCCGCCAGTATCCGCGACATTGCCCAGGCCGATATCAGCATCGCCATCAGCGGCTACGCGGGTCCGGAAGGGGGCGACGACGGCACGGCGGCGGGGACGGTCTGCTTCGCGTGGAACATACGCGGCGAGACGAAGACCCGCACCGTGCTTTTCTCCGGTGACTGTCAGGATGTGGTCGAAAAAGCGGTGCATTACTCGCTGGCTGAACTGGTGACAACCTTGTCAGACGGGAATAACGGATAAACTCACGTGGAGGTTCTATGGCTGTCATAGTGATTACCGGCGGGACGGCGGGCGTGGGAAAAGCCACGGCGCTGCACTTTGCAAAGGCGGGTTACGACGTGGGGCTCATCGCCCGCGATGAGGCCAGCCTGCACTCTACCCAGGAGGAGCTACGGCGCTTTGGCGTTAATGCCCACGCCGTGCAGGCGGACGTCGCCGACAGCCAGGCGGTGGTGGATGCCGCTAACGAAATTGAGTATCGCCTCGGCGCGATTGATGTCTGGGTGAACAACGCGATGGGGGCCATTCTGGCGCCGTTTCGTACCCTCACGCCGGACGAGTTTCGGCGCGTGACTGAGGTGACGTACCTCGGCTACGTGAACGGCACTCGCGCCGCGCTCGAACTTATGGTTCCGCGCGACAGGGGGGTGATTATCCAGGTAGGTTCCGCGCTGGCCTACCGTTCCATTCCGCTGCAGTCAGCCTACTGCGGGGCAAAAGCGGCGATCCGTGGGTTCACCGATGCGGTGCGTACCGAGCTGATGCATGAGAACAGCCGGGTTCAGCTTTCGATGGTCCAGATGCCGGGGCTCAATACCCCGCAGTTCGAATGGGCGAGGAATAAGTTCGCCTGGGCGATGCGCCCGGTGCCGCCGGTCTTTGAGCCTGAGGTGGCCGCCAGCGCCATCTTCAGGGTGGCGCAAAAACCGGTGCGCGAGCTGTGGGTAGGCAGCAGCACCATCCAGTCCATCGTCGGGCAATTTTTCTTCCCCGGTTTTCTCGACCGGCTGATGGTGAAAAAGGCGTGGGAAGGCCAGATGACCGACGATCTCAACGCGCCGGATCGTCGGGACTATCTCGACCAGCCGGTTAACGATCTGCATAAAATCCATGGCCGCTTTACTGACGAGGCGAAAACCCGCGCGCCGTCCGTCACCTCCGGCATGCCGGGGAAAGTGGCCCTGGGCGCCCTCGCGGTGGCGGGGATAGTGCTGACGCGTCTGATAACCCGCCGGAAACCGTAGTCAGCGCAGCGCGCTACGGTGCGTCCAGAACCAGCGATAGCCGTAGCCGCCAAGGCTGAGCTGAAGGGTTTTACCGCAAATCAGCGCGTCATCGTAGCGCTTGTCCTCGAGACAGGCGGTCCAGGTGGCGTTGCGGATCCCTTTGGCGGTGAACTGCACCGGCTGGTCGCTGAAGTTGACGAAGGTCAGGATGCTGCGCTCGTCGGTCTCGTAATAAAGCCCCAGCACCGCGTCATCATCGATTGCGATCAGGCGAAAGGGCGCAACGGCAATTTCGGGGAACTCCGAGCGGGTAGTGGCAATATCGATGATCCGGTGCAAAAGCGAGTTGTGGTGAAGCAGCGAATCGGCGACGTTGACTTTCTGATAGCGGTAAGAGCCATGGTCGATAATCGGCGCGATAAATTTTTCCGGGTCGGCTGCAGAGAAACCGCCTCCTTGCGAACCTGCCCACTGCATCGGCGTGCGGACGGCGTAGCGCTCCTCCAGATCCAGGTCGTCACCCATGCCGATCTCGTCGCCGTAGCGCATCACCGGGACACCCGGCAGGGAAAACAGCACCGCGTGGCAGAACGCCAGCCGCTTCCGATCGCCGTTGAGCATCGGGGCCAGGCGGCGGCGGATCCCGCGCTGATAGACGTTCATCTCCTCATCAGGGGCGAAGGTATCGAGGACAAACTGTTTGTCTTTCTGACTGATGCCTTCCAGATCCAGCTCGTCGTGGTTGCGCAGCCAATTGGCAAAACAGCAGGAGTCAGGCGGGACGATCATCTTCTTCACCGCATTGCGCAGCGGGCGGGCGCTTTTGCGGGCCAGGCTGACGTAGAAATACTTGTTGAGCCAGAAATTGAGCACCAGATTCAGGCGGTCGTTATTGCCGAAGTAGTCTTTATAGGCCTCAACGTCTACGTCAACTTCGCCAAGCAGGATCGCGTCCGGATTGCGCTGTTCGATAAGATGCCGCATATGTTCCAGGATCCACAGACCCTTTTTTTCATCACCGTTTCCTGCCTGGGTGGTGAGGTGGGACGCGGCATCGAGGCGAAATCCCGACACGCCCAGCTTGAGCCAGAAGAGGATGATGTTTTCAATCTCTTTAAGCACTGCGGGCGAGGTGAGGTTCAGATCCGGCTCGTGGCGATAGAACATGTGCCGGTAGTATTGTCCCGCCTCGTCGTCCCAGGTCCAGATGCTCTCTTCCACGCCTGGAAACATGGGGGGCGTATCGTCCTCGTCGTTATCCGACCAGAGGTAATAATCACGATAGGGTGACGCCGGGTTGCGGCGGGCCTGCTGGAACCAGGGATGCGCGTCCGACGTGTGCTGGATCAGCAGCTCGATAATGACCTGCATTCCCAGCTCGCGGGCCTGCTCGATAAAGGCGATGATATCGGCCAGCTTTCCGAAGCGGGGATCCACCTGAAGGTGGTCGCTGACGTCGTAGCCTTCATCGAGAAAGGGCGTGAGGTAAAACGGGGTGATCCAGATGACCGTCGCACCCATGCGGCGTATATAGCGCAGCTTGGCCGCGATCCCGGCGATGTCCCCGCAGCCATCGCCGTTCAAATCATAAAATAGCGCGGTATCAATCTGATAAATAATGGCTCGTGTATGCCAGTCGGTCATAGCGTTCCTCAGTGATAGCCTTCAGTATCCGACACTTTGCCTCGGAAGACGTAGTAGCTCCAGGCGGTGTACACCAGGATCACCGGGATAATCAGCAACGTGCCTACCAGCATAAACAGCTGGCTGGCAGGCGGGGCCGCGGCTTCCCACAGGGTGATGCGCGGCGGAATAATGTTCGGCCAGAGGCTGATGCCGAGCCCGCTAAACCCGAGGAAAATAAGCCCCAGCGTCAGCAGGAAGGGGCGGGAGTGGCTGGCCGGGTTGCGGGTCAGGCGCCAGATCAGCACGCTGAAAAGCCCGACCAGCAGCGGAACCGGCAGGAACCAGAAGAAGTTGGGCAGGGTAAACCAGCGGTCGGCCACGTACTGCCAGCCGAGCGGCGTCCAGATGCTCACCACGGCGATGACGACCATCAGCGCCAGCAGCACGTGGCGGGTCAGCTCGCGCATGCGGGCCTGCAGCGCGCCTTCGCTTTTCATAATGAGCCAGGTGGTGCCCAGCAGCGTGTAGGCCACAACCAGCCCGATACCGCAGAAGAGGTTAAAGGGGGTGAGCCAGTCAAGCGCGGAGCCGACGAAACGCCGCCCCTCAACGTCGAAGCCGTTAATCACGGCGCCCACCACCACGCCCTGGCTGAAGGTGGCGAGCAGAGAGCCGCCGGCAAAGGAGTAATCCCAGAATTTGCGGTGCGACGGCGTGGCTTTGAAGCGGAACTCAAAGGCGACGCCGCGGAAGATGAGGCCGATCAGCATCGCGGTGAGAGGAATGGTGAGCGCATCAATAATCACCGCATAGGCCAGCGGAAACGCGCCGAACAGGCCCGCGCCGCCGAGCACCAGCCAGGTCTCGTTGCCGTCCCAGACCGGCGCCACGCTGTTGACCATCACATCGCGCTCTTTCGCATCGCCCACGAAGTTAAACAGCAGGCCGATGCCCAAATCAAAGCCATCCATGATGATGTACATCAGCGTGGCAAAGACGATGATGGCAAACCAGATAACTGAGATATCGACGCCCATCAGTTTCTCTCCTGTTCAGGAACAGACTCAGCGGCAGACAGCGGACGGGCGGGTGTGCCCGAGGTGTTTGACGTCAGCGTATCGACAGGCTGCGGTCCTTTCTTAATCAGCCGGATGAGGTAAACATAGCCCACCCCAAACACCGACGAGTAGACGACGAAGAACGCCAGCAGGCTGATGCTCATCTGCAGGGTGCTGTGCAGCGATACCGCGTCGATGGTGCGCAGATAGCCGTAGACCACCCACGGCTGACGGCCCACCTCGGTAGTGACCCAGCCGGCGAGCAGCGCCAGCAGCCCGGCAGGCCCCATGCAGAGGGCAAACCAGTGGAACGGGCGAGAGTGGAAAAGTCGATGACGATAGCGCAGCCAGACGCTAATCAGCCCGAGGGTAATCATCAGCAGCCCCATCCCGACCATGACGCGGAACGACCAGAAGACGATGGTCGAATTAGGGCGATCTTCTTTCGGAAAATCCTTCAGCGCCGGGACCTGCTTATCCAGACTGTGGGTCAGGATAAGGCTGCCAAGCGCGGGGATCTCCAGACCGTATTTGGTGCGCTCCTCCTCCATATCCGGCAGGCCAAACAGCAGCAGCGGGGTGGCTTCGCCCGGCGGATTTTCCCAGTGTCCCTCAATGGCGGCAATTTTGGCCGGCTGATGCTCAAGCGTGTTCAGACCGTGCATATCGCCTACGACCGCCTGGATGGGGGCGACCAGCAGCGCCATCCACATCGCCATGGAAAACATGGTGCGGACGGCGGGGGTATCGTTACCGCGCAGCAGGTGCCATGCGCCCGACGCGCCAACAAACAGCGCGCTGCTCAGAAACGCGGCGATAGCCATATGAATAAGGCGATAAGGGAAGGAGGGATTAAAGACGATCGCCAGCCAGTCCTGCGGAATAACCTGTCCGTTCTCGATAGTGAAGCCCTGCGGCGTATGCATCCAGCTGTTGGAAGCGAGGATCCAGAAGGTCGACATCAGCGTGCCGAGCGCCACCATGCAGGTTGAAAAGAAGTGCAGACCCGGGCCGACCTTATTCCAGCCGAACATCATGACGCCAAGGAAACCGGCTTCAAGGAAGAAGGCGGTTAAGACTTCATAGGTCAGAAGAGGGCCGGTAATACTGCCCGCGAACTGTGAGAACCCGCTCCAGTTGGTGCCAAACTGGTACGCCATGACCAGGCCGGAAACGACACCCATCCCGAAGTTAACGGCAAATATCTTGAGCCAGAAATGGTACAACGATCGCCAGACGTCGTTTTTGGTGCGCAGCCACATGCCCTCCAGCACCACCAGATAGCTGGCGAGGCCGATGGTGATCGCAGGAAAAAGGATATGAAACGAGACGGTAAAAGCGAACTGAATTCTGGCCAGATGGAACGCGTCGAGTTCGAACATGGTCCGTACCTCTGAAACGATGGGGCACGAGAATTGCCGGACAGTTTATGGCTGCCCGGCAAAACCGATTACGGTTTAGTCTTACCGGCACCCAGCTCGGCACCGGTCAGCGGGTCAGAATGTGGATCGGACTTCGTGCGGACAGACATCGCCTTGACCAGGGTTGCCTGTTCGGTCGTGAGCGTGACGCTTGCGCTGCCATCACCGCCGTCAACCGCAGGCTGGGGGGACTCAACGTAATCGAAATGTTTATCGCTGTTCCAGCTTCCGCGAACCTCTCCACCTTCAGACATATTGTAGTACTTGTTGGTGAATTCCTCGATTGGCGGTAATTTTCCCGGTGGGAAATTATTACGGATGGACTGTAGCGCCTTCTCAAAGGAGAGCTGGTGCGCCGCCTCGCGCGTCATCAGAAACGCCAGGGCATCCTTTACGCCGGGATCGTCGGTCACGTTGATCAGCCGTTCATAGATGATTTTCGCTCTGGCCTCTGCTGCCACGTTTGAGCGCAGGTCCGCCGTCGGTTCGCCGATGGTGTCGACGTATGCTGCGGTCCATGGCACGCCCGCCGAGTTAGTCAGCGGAGTGCCGCCACCGTACAGCAGGGAGGTGATGTGGCTGTCATTGCCGTTTTCGGTCATGGAGCGATACAGCTCGGCCTCGTTTTCCACCCCTTCCGCCAGCGCGCCTTTGGCGCCTTTATTCAGCATGCCGACCAGGGTACCGATGATTTCGAGGTGGCTTAGCTCCTCGGTCGCGATATCCATCAGCATATCTTTACGGCCCGGATCGTCATCGCTCAATCCTTGCGTAAAGTACCGGCAGGCGGCAGCCAGTTCGCCCTGAGGCCCACCGAACTGTTCCAGTAAAAGATTGGCGAGGCCTGGGTTCGGTTCGGCAACGCGAACCGTGTATTGCAGCTGTTTGACGTGTCGGAACATGGCGATTCTCCCTGATTATTTTTTTGCTTCGACGCCCGATGCGTCTGAACGCAGCAGGAACTGTTCCGTGGTCTGCGGAATATGGCGAATCAGCCAGTCGGCCATTTCGCGTTCTTCCGCCAGAATCGTCTCGATGGCAGGTACCGAGGCCGTGTCGCCTGCTTTCTTCGCCGCAGCGAGCAGGGAGGTATAACAGGCTATTTCAAACTGTTCGAAAACATAGCCGCTGATCGAACCCTTCACGATCTCATCAGACGGGAACATGCCGCCGATGGACTGGCCGAGCGCCGCCATTTTGCTCATCGAATCTTTTAAAACCGAACGAGAAATATCATTACGGTCGAGGATTTCTTCCAGCAATGTAATTTGCCGTTTTGTCTCATTAATATGCTGCTCAATTCTGGCGCGAACATCAGGATAATTATCGATACGGCTGGCCATGGATTCCAGCATAGATTCGGCTTGCTTTTCCATCGCATGGGCATCGCGTAGCCAGTCATGGTAGTGTTCTACGTGATTCATCATTGTATCCTCATTAGGGGTTCGCTTATTTGGTCTCACTTTCAGCAGCCTGATCGGCACGCGCGGCACTGTAGCCAGATAAATGGCCAACAATATTGGCGTAAATGCTGATGATAATGACCCATAGCACGCTGTTCTTCCACCATATTACGGAAGGGATGGCGAGAATGAACCATATTATGGCTGCCGCTAAATGGCACCGTTTAATTGTCCTGGGACTGATGCTCATTTTATTTAACCTGTATTATTGCGTCATTTCTGCGCTTTTTGGTTAATATTTCCTACGGCCAGATCGGTGAGTTTAAGGTCGGTCTCTTTTTCTTCTTCCAGCGTTTCGGCAAGAAGCTTAACGGCTTTTTTATAGCCCAGTTGTTCAGCTAGTGTTGCAAGGGTACCGTAGCTGGCAATTTCGTAATGTTCGACTTTTTGCGCGGCGGCAATAAGTGCGGCATCACGTACTTCATTTTTTTCCGTGATTTCGATGACTTCGTTGGCTTCTTCAATTAAGCCTTCCATCGCCACGCACTTCATGCGCTTAAGCTTGATACCGTCTTCCTGCTCAACGATCTGGTCGATACGTTCGATCTGACCCTGTGTCTCCTCAAGGTGTGCGGTAAAAGCGGCGCTCAGCTTCTCGCTGGAGGCGGCGCGGGCAAGTTTGCTTAACGCTCGGGTAAGCTGCTTTTCTGCGCTGTAGGTATCCGAGAGAAGATGAATAAAGACATCCTCGACGCTTTTCATATTCATAATAATTACGCTCCGGTAAAATAAGGAAAGAGTACTGCGAGCTTTTCAGCCCGCAGCATGCTCTCTGGTTTTATTAAAAGAGTATTAAATAAGATCAGGAGTTATCAGATTTACGGCCTCCGCCGTGACTGTTCTGTCCTCCTTTCTTACCCGCTTCAGAAGCGCGTTGCGGATCGTTTTTAAAGTTCCCACCGCTATGCTGGCCACCTTTACGTCCAGCTTCTGATGCTTTTTCACGGTCTTCAGCGAAATTACCGGAACCACCACGATGCTCTGCCATATTAAACCTCATAGTCATATATTGGTTATGTCAGTACGATACGAAAATATTCCGTATCACTCGTCGTTCGAGTAATAACTCTAGTCGCTGTGCGTCATCCGTCAAATGCGTTTTGCTATTTGCGGTTGCGTTATTTTTAAATATTTGTAAATTTGCGCTTCGCTTAAAAGGGAAATATGGATAGACAGGAAGGACTTGTAAACAACCATTCAGATTAATCCTAACTTCGAGCTAAAAATTTGAAAGAAGAGGATAAAAATAATGGCGTACTCGAATTGGTTAATTTGCACTCAGAAGAGAGCCAAAAAATACTCCTTTATAGATAGAAAGCGGAACCCTAAATAATTATAAGGAAAATCCTGGATAAAAGCGTTCAGGCTGAAAGGGCGGTTCCGTTCGGCGCTGTTCAGGGGCCTGATAGCACACGGTTTGACCACTGTCGTCTTAAGATCACAATTCAGAAATTCTTCCCCCCGGAAGGAACGGGTTTCTCTACACTCCAGGTAATATTCACTGGAGGCATGACATCATGGCGAACACCATCACGGCTGATGACATTCGGGAACACTTTTCGCAGGCTATGTCGGCGATGTACCAGCAGGAAGTTCCGCAGTACGGCACCTTGCTTGAACTGGTTGCGGACGTAAACCTGGCGGTTCTGGAAAATAATCCACTATTACATGAACAACTGGCTAACGCCGATGAGCTTGCACGCCTGAACGTGGAGCGTCACGGGGCGATCCGCGTCGGCACGGCACAGGAACTTTCAACCCTGCGCCGTATGTTTGCCATTATGGGTATGTACCCGGTCAGCTATTACGATCTCTCTCAGGCGGGGGTGCCCGTCCACTCAACGGCGTTTCGTCCGATAGAGGATGCGGCGCTGTGCCGGAATCCGTTTCGTATCTTTACCTCGCTGCTGCGTCTTGAGCTGATTGAAAACGTCGTGCTGCGCGAGCGGGCCGCGGAGATCCTGTCTCACCGCAACATCTTCACCCCGCGCTGCCTGGAACTGCTCGACCTCCACGAGTCGGAAGGGCAGTTTACTGACGCACAGGCGCACGAATTTGTGCAGGAAGCGTTAGAAACCTTCCGCTGGCACCGCCATGCGACGGTCGATCAGGAAACCTATCTGGCGCTGCACAACGAGCACCGTCTGATTGCCGACGTGGTCTGCTTCCCGGGCTGCCACATTAACCACCTCACGCCGCGCACGCTGGACATTGACCGGGTGCAGGAGCTGATGCCGAAGTACGGTATCGAGCCAAAAATTCTAATCGAAGGGCCGCCGCGTCGCGAGGTGCCCGTCTTATTGCGTCAAACCAGCTTCAAGGCGCTGGAAGAGCCGGTGCTGTTTGCCGGTGAACATAAAGGCACCCACACCGCGCGCTTCGGTGAGATTGAACAGCGCGGCGTGGCGCTGACCCCGAAAGGCCGTGAACTGTACGATAGCCTCCTCGCCCAGGCCGGTACCGGTAAAGATAACCTGACCCATCAGCTGCATCTGCGGGAGATCTTTAGCGCCTTCCCGGACAGCGAAATGCTCATGCGCCGTCAGGAGCTGGCTTATTTCCGCTACCGCCTGACGCCAGCCGGGGAAGCGCATCGGCATGCGTTTCGTCCGGGCGACGATCCGCAGCCGCTGATTGAGCGCGGATGGGTGGTTGCCCAGCCGATCACCTACGAAGATTTCCTCCCGGTCAGCGCTGCGGGGATTTTCCAGTCCAATCTAGGAAACGAAACCCAGGCCCGCAGCCACGGTAACGCCAGCCGCGATGCGTTTGAAGACGCGCTGGGATGCCCGGTGTATGACGAGTTTACGCTCTATCAGGAGGCTGAAACGCGCAGCAAACAGCGTTGCGGTTTGCTCTGAAATCGTTACTCTGCAGGGGTGTGATGGAAACAATAAGGTCGTTATGCAAAATCCTTCCGCCCCTGTGGTTGAAACGCGCCAGGGCGCACTGTCTGGTTTAACCGATGAAAACGTCCACGTCTGGTGCGGTATTCCCTACGCCGCGCCGCCCGTGGGGGAGTGGCGCTGGCGCTCGCCCCGGCCGCCTGAACGCTGGGATGGGCTGCGCGAGGCCACGGCATTTTCGCCCTCAAGCTGGCAAAGCAGCGAGTATTGTCAGGAGCTCGGCGGCGGCGATCCGGGCCAGTTTTCCGAAGATTGCCTCTACCTTAACGTCTGGTCTCCCGCAGAGCGGGCCGAGCCGCTTCCGGTTATGGTCTGGCTGCACGGAGGCGGGTTTACGATTGGTGCCGGAGGCCTGCCGCCGTATAACGGCAAAGCGCTGGCCACGCGCGGCGTGGTTGTGGTCACGATCAACTACCGTCTCGGCCATCTCGGCTTTTTCGCCCATCCCGCGCTGGAAGGTGAGGAAGGGCGCGTGGTGCATAATTTTGCCCTGCTGGATCAGATCGCCGCGCTCGAATGGGTGCGGGATAACATCGCCGGGTTTGGCGGCGATCCCGCCAATGTGACCCTGTTTGGCGAATCCGCTGGCGCGCGGAGCGTGCTCTCGCTGCTGGCCTCTCCGCTGGCAGCAGGATTGTTCCACAAGGCGATTGTGCAAAGCGGATACACCTTACCGGACACGCCGCGCGAGCAGGCGCTGCAAAAAGGGGAAGCGCTGGCCGCCCATTTCGGGCTGGAAAATGCGACCGCCGGGCAGCTGCGCGCCATTCCGCCCGAGGCGTTCTGGCCGCTCACCGCGCCGCTGAACGTCGCTCCGGCGCCTATCGCAGGAGACTGTGTTCTGCCGGAAGCCATGCTTGACGTCTTTTTCGCCGCCCGTCAGCATCCGGTGCCGGTGATGATTGGCTCCAACAGCGATGAAGCCAGCGTGATGGCGGTGTTTGGCATCGATCTCGCCGGACAAATCCAGAAGCTTCGCCGGGAGCGCCGCTTCGGGCTGGGGCTGATTAAGCTGCTCTACCCGGGCGTGAAGGGCGATGAAGAGCTGGGCAGGCAGGTGTGTCGCGACATGGCGTTTACCACGATGGGCTACGTGGTGATGCAGGCCCAGCAGCGCGTCGGCGGATTGTGCTGGCGTTACTGGTTTGACTATGTCGCAGAGGCGGAACATGGCACGTACATCAACGGCGCCTGGCACGGCAACGAAGTTCCCTACGTCTTCGATACGCTCGGTCAGGTAGAGCCTTCACGTCAGTACGTCAATGAGCGAGATCTGCAGTTTGCTGCCCAGGTGGCGGATTACTGGGTGAGTTTTGCGCGTGACGCGGGTCGTCGCGAGATCCTGCCCGGGCCGACGCACTGGCCCGCGTGCCGTAAAGGGCGGGACGTTCTGTTACGCATTGGCGTGAATAAACATGCAGCTTTCAGGCTTGAAAACCGCTTTATGCGCGCCCGCATGAGCCTCTTCAAGCGGGTGATGAAGCACCACGTCAGCCTCGATTAAGCAAACAGGCGCGAAACGCCGCCAGTCCATTTTCCTCCCCTGGCGTTTCGCGCAGCACCAGCCGGTAGCTTGCGCCGGTTTTTATGCTTGTCTCATAGGGCCGTACCAGCCTTCCCGCGTGAATATCTTCTGCCACCAGCGTTTCGTCGGCGATGGCGACGCCGAGCCCCTGAATGGCGGCCGTAATGGCGAGATCCATCGTATCGAAGTGTTGATTTTTATGCATGGCAAAGCCCGGACCTTCCTGTTTCGTCAGCCACAGCGACCAGTCTGTCTTGTCCCTTGTCGGGTGCAGAAACGTCAGCGAACCCAGCGCAGCACCCGCCCGCACCGGGCTGAACACCGGCGTGAGCGCCTCTTCGAACAGCAGATCGCCTGCGCTCATGTGCGTGCCGAACACGATGGCCGCGTCGTAAGATTCGGTTTTGAAATTGACGTTGTGATCGGTGGTGGTGGTCAGCGCGATCTGCAGATCCGGATGCTCGCGCTCCACCTCCAGCAGGCGCGGCACCAGCCAGCGCATGGCGCAGGTGGGGGCCTTTAGCCGGATCACCGTGTGCTGGCTGCGGGCCTGGTCGGCCACGGACAGCAGCTGCTCGAAAGCGGACTGCAGCTCCGGAAGCAGGGCGCTGCCCTGCGGTGAGAGGCGCAGCCCGCGCGCGTGGCGTTCAAAAAGCGGAAAGCCAAACCACGCCTCAAGGGAGGCAATCTTACGGCTCACGGCCCCCTGCGTCAGACACAGTTCCGCCGCGGCATGGGTAAGATTGAGGTGACGCGCGGTGACTAAAAAAGCGTCGATGGCATTAAGGGGGAGCGAACGGCGTGACATAGAAAACACCTCAGCTATGCATTTTTCTCATGGCTATTATGACAACAATTCGATTGTCCCGACAGCACAGATGTTGTTTGAATAGTTATGCAATGTCCATGAGAAGGGAAAGAGGATGACTTTACGAACGCCTGTGCAAACGCGATCCAAACTGCCGGATGTGGGAACCACCATTTTTACCGTTATCGGCCAGCTCTCGGCGCAGCATAACGCGATTAACCTTTCTCAGGGCGCACCGAATTTTTCCTGCGACCCGAAGCTGATTGCGGGCGTCACCCGCGCAATGGAGGCAGGGCATAACCAGTACGCGTCGATGACCGGTCTACAGCCGCTCAAGGAACGTATTGCCGATAAAATTGCCACGCTCTACGGCACGCAGTACGACCCTGCCAGCGAGGTGCTGGTGACCGCCAGCGCCAGCGAAGGGCTCTATTCGGCGATTAGCGGGCTGGTGCACCCTGGCGATGAGGTGATCTACTTTGAGCCGTCCTTTGACAGCTACGCGCCGATTGTCCGTCTGCAGGGGGCAACCCCGATTGCCATCAAGCTCACCGTGCCGGATTTTGCCGTCAACTGGGATGAGGTTCGCGCTGCGATCACCCCGCGCACGCGCATGATCATCATCAACACGCCGCACAACCCGAGCGGTCAAGTCTTCTCCGCCAGTGACCTGCAGCAGCTGGCGGCGCTGACGCGCAATACCGACATCATTATTTTGTCTGACGAAGTGTACGAACACGTCGTTTTTGACGGCGAGCCGCATCACGGGATGGCCACGCACCCGCAGCTGGCGGAGCGCAGCGTGATTATTTCCTCTTTCGGAAAAACCTATCACGTCACCGGGTGGCGCGTGGGTTACTGTGTTGCACCGGCGGTACTGATGGACGAGATTTGTAAAGTGCATCAATTTTTAATGTTTTCTGCCGATACGCCAATGCAGCACGCGTTTGCTGAGCACATGCTCGACCCGCAAACCTGGCTGTCGCTGTCGGCGTTTTACCAGCGCAAGCGCGATCTGCTGCACAGCCTGCTGGCCGATTCGCCGTTTACCCTGCTGCCGAGCGCCGGATCGTTCTTCATGCTGGCGGACTACAGCCAGTTCAGCGACGAGCGCGACAGCGAGCTGGTGAAACGGCTGATCGTTGAGTACGGCGTTGCCACCATTCCGCTGTCGGCGTTTTATGCGGACGGTACGGATAATAAATTGATTCGTCTCTCTTTTGCGAAAGATGAGGCGACGTTACGGGCAGGTGCCCAGGCCCTGTGTCGGGTTAAACCACGCTGAGGAGTATGAGATGAAATTACGCGCGTTAGTTGTCGGCATGGGATTGCTGTGTACTTTTTCTTCCTTCGCGGCCACCGAGCTGCGTTACGGTCTGGAAGCGGAATATCCGCCGTTTGAGAGCCGCAATGCGGCGGGCGAACTGGAAGGGTTTGACGTTGAGCTGGGGAATGCCATCTGCAAAGCGGCAGCGCTGAAGTGCAGCTGGGTTGAAACCTCCTTTGATGCGCTGATCCCGGGCCTGGTGGCGAAGAAATTTGACGCCATCAACTCGGCGATGAACATCACCGAGCAGCGCCGCAAGAGCATTGATTTTACCCAACCGATCTACCGTATTCCGTCGCAGCTGGTCGGCAAGGCAGGTACGGCGGTTGAGGCAACCCCAGAAGGGCTGAAGGGGAAAACCATCGGCGTGCTGCAGGGATCCATCCAGGAAACCTATGCCAAAGAGCACTGGGAAAAGCAGGGTGTCACCGTGGTGTCTTATAAAGATCAGAATATGGCCTGGGGCGATCTGCTGAATGGCCGTATCGACGCCTCGCTGGTCATGTCCGCGGCCGGGCAGGCAGGTTTCCTCAGCAAGCCGCAGGGGAAAGGGTTTGGCTTCATCGGCAAACCGGTGTCTGACGACACTATCCTCGGCAGCGGGATCGGCTTTGGGTTGCGTAAGGGCGACGAGGCCACCAAAAAGCAGCTTGATGCCGCGATTGATAAAGTACGTGCCGACGGCACGATCGCTAAACTCGCTGATAAGTACTTCCCGGGTATCGATGTCAGCGTAAAATAACCGCCTCATTAGCCCCGGCGAACGATGTCGCGCCGGGGCATTTTTAATACACTTCATCCTTCAAGCTGCCTCTGCGTTGGCTACGTCTGTTCACCCCAGTCACTTACTTAAGTAAGCTCCTGGTGATTCTCAGACTTGCCGCCTTGATCCAGCATGAATGATTTTGTGTATTTACTGTTTTTTACACCACTTTCGGGCCGTTCTGGTCGACAGAAAATATTTCTCACTTTGTTCATATAATCACCGGCCAACAATTGGATTCTTAACCATTTTTGTTTAGGCTGTGCGTTCTTTCTTGCCGTCATTTCGCCGAGCGCGAAACACATTCACACGACCATAAGGACGTTTTTCCAGGCATGAATCGCAGACGTTTTCTAAAAGGCTCGCTGGCAGTGGCAGCCCTGAGCGGCACATCTGGCCTTGCTTCCCTGTTTTCCAAAGCGGCATACGCTGCCGACTCTGACATTGCTGACGGCCAGAGCCGTCGTTTCGACTTCTCCGTACTGCAATCCATGGCGCATGACCTGGCGAAAACCCCGTGGGGTGGCGCGCCGCGTCCGCTGCCGGACACGCTGGCAACCATGACGCCGCAGGCGTACAACGCCATCCGCTACGATGAAAAACAGTCACTGTGGAACAACATTGAAGGGCGTCAGCTGGACGTGCAGTTCTTCCATATGGGGATGGGGTTCCGCCGCCGCGTGCGGATGTTCTCGCTGGACCAGTCGACCTCTATGGCGCGCGAGATCCACTTCCGTCCGGAGCTGTTCAGCTACGGCGAAACGGGTGTGGATACCAAGCAGCTTGAAGGGCAAAGCGATCTCGGCTTTGCGGGATTCCGCGCCTTTAAGGCGCCTGAGCTGGCGCGTCGCGATATTGTCTCTTTCCTGGGCGCGAGCTATTTCCGCGCGGTAGATGACACCTACCAGTACGGCCTTTCCGCGCGCGGTCTGGCGGTAGACACCTTTACCGACACGCCGGAAGAGTTCCCGGACTTTACCGCCTTCTGGTTTGAAACCGTCAAGCCCGGCGACACGACTTTTACCGTCTACACGCTGCTGGACAGCCCGAGCATCACCGGCGCCTATAAATTCGTGATCCACTGCGAGAAGAGCCAGGTGATTATGGAGGTGGAAAACCATCTCTACGCGCGGAAGGACATCAAGCAGCTCGGCATCGCGCCGATGACCAGCATGTTCAGCTGCGGCAATAACGAACGCCGCATGTGTGACACCATTCACCCGCAAATTCATGACTCCGACCGCCTGGCAATGTGGCGCGGCAACGGGGAGTGGATCTGTCGTCCGCTGAACAACCCGCAGAAGCTGCAGTTTAACGCCTATATGGACAAAAACCCGAAAGGGTTCGGCCTGCTGCAGCTTGACCGCGATTTCTCGCACTATCAGGACGTGATGGGCTGGTATAACAAACGCCCGAGCCTGTGGGTTGAACCGCGTAACGACTGGGGTAAAGGCGCGGTTGGCCTGATGGAGATCCCGACCACCGGCGAAACGCTGGATAACGTGGTCTGCTTCTGGCAGCCGGAAAAAGCGGTGAAGGCGGGCGACGAGCTGGACTTTAAATATCGTCTGTACTGGAGCGCAATGCCGCCGGTGCGTTCTCCGCTGGCCAACGTCTTCGCCACCCGTACCGGCATGGGCGGCTTCCCGGAAGGCTGGGCACCGGGCGAAAATTACCCGAAAGTGTGGGCCCGTCGCTTTGCTATCGACTTCGTCGGTGGCGACCTCAAGGCCGCTGCGCCAAAAGGCATCGAACCGGTGATTACGCTCTCCAGCGGTGAAGCGAAGCAGGTTGAGATCCTCTACGTTGAGCCGTTTGACGGCTATCGCATCCTGTTTGACTGGTACCCAACCTCGGATTCGACGGAGCCGGTGGATATGCGCCTGTTCCTGCGCTGCCAGGGCGATGCCATCAGTGAAACCTGGCTGTACCAGTATTTCCCGCCAGCGCCGGATAAACGTAACTACGTTGACGACCGGATAATGCGTTAACGATCGATTCCCTCTCCCTTTGGGAGAGGGTTAGGGTGAGGGGCAATGACCGCAGCAAAATCCGAAATTATCCCGGTATCTGACGCTCTCGAGCTTCGCGCCGTCGAAGAGCGCTACGCCGCCGATCTGCATAATCTCGTCGTCAAAAACAAAACCTTTCTGCAAACCGCCTTTGACTGGGCGCAGCACGTGGGCAGCGAGGACGATACCCGCCGCAACGTGCAAAGTAACCAGATGCTGCACCAGCGCGGCTACGCCAAAATGTTTTTGATATTCAAGAGTGATGAACTGGTCGGCGTGCTGTCGTTCAATACGATTGAACCAGCCAACAAGGCCGGGTACATCGGCTACTGGCTGGATGAAGGCCATCAGGGGCAGGGCATTCTCTCCCGGTCACTGCAGGCGTTTGTGCGCTACTACGTCGAACGCGGGGAGATCCGCCGTTTTGTGATCAAGTGTCGGGTGGCGAATCAGCACAGCAACAGCGTTGCCGTGCGTAACGGTTTTACGCTGGAAGGGTGCCTGCGGGAAGCGGAATACCTGAATGGCCGCTTTGACGATGTGAACATCTACGGGAAGATCTACGCCCTATAACGCTCCCAGCAGCGGGGTGCGGGTGATGCGCTGGTCGCCGTTAATCACCTTTTCGCCGCGCAGGTGAATGCTCTCCCCGGCAAAGGCTTCAATGACCGCATCATCTGTGATTTCAACCCGGTGCTCAATGAGCACATCTCCGCTGATCCGCGCGCGTCCCTGGATCACCACCTTATCGTCCAGCATGATCGGTCCGCCGCGCAGCCATGCCTGACCGCCAATCAGAACGTGGTGCTTGATGACGCAGTTTCCTTCCACCACGGCATTCTCCGCAATCTGAGAGCTGTAGCGCACCGTCGGAATAGCATCGTCGTCATAACCGGCAATCACGCGGGCGTTGCCATAGACCTTTGCGCAGTCGCAGACCCAGACGTTATTTAAGTCGTTACCTTCGAGGATAGCGTTGTCGAATATTTCGGCGCGGTGCTCAACAAAGGCAAAATTCACCATCGCCTCGCCGTAGATTTGCGCCTGATGCACAATGCGCGACTGGCTGACGGTCGCCTTATCGTAGATTTGCAGGATCTGGTCATGGTCCGGCGTCAGACCTTTGGCGGCGATGATAACGCTGTTGTGCAGAATGCGGGCATCGCCGTAGAGATGGCATTCGCCCCGCACGCAGGAGTGCTGAATGGTGACGTTGTCACTTATTCGCGCCCCGTGGCTGACCTCCGCGCCGTCCAGCCAGCAGCTGCCGCTGATATGCGCATCGTGGCTAACGATGCACGGCAGGGTAAGGCGCGCGTTGCCGGACACGACGGCACCGGCGAACACCACGCTGTTTTCGTCGTAGATCCAACAGTCGCCGTCCTGCGCGAGGGCGCGCTCATCGTCAACCCAGCCGCCTTTCGTGCCGACCGTCACGTCGTTAAAATCCACTGTCGCGATAATCTGCCGCAGCGTGACGGAGCGGGTAGTTTCGCCGTTTTTCCATTGCCAGAGGCGGGTTTCGTCGCTAAGGCGATATTTTTTCATCTTTTGGTCTCTGATAAGCGTCTCAACTAAACGTAGCAAATTTTTCGGTTTTCGAGCGGCTGGAAACCAGACGGTAAACGCCTTAAAATGGCATTCAGGATGCACTTTAAACTTATGCAGGCTCAGGAAAAAATAATGACCGTTGATGAGAATTACTTCACAGAGAAATATGGCTTAACCCGCACCCATTCAGAGGTGCTGTTCAGTGCGGCACAGATTAAACCGGGCAAAACGCTGGATCTGGGCTGCGGCAACGGCCGCAACAGCCTTTATCTGGCGGCCAACGGTTACGAGGTGACCGCATGGGACAAGAACCCGATGAGCATCGAGAATATCGAGCGCATTAAGGCGGAAGAAGGGATCGATAACCTCCACACGGCGATTAAAGATCTCAACAACCTCAGTTTTGACGGCGAGTACGATTTCATTCTCTCCACCGTGGTGCTGATGTTCCTGGAGTCAAAAACCATCCCGGGACTTATCGCCAACATGCAGCGCTGCACCAGGCCCGGCGGCTACAACCTGATTGTTGCCGCGATGGACACGGCGGATTACCCGTGCACCGTCGGCTTCCCGTTTGCGTTCAAAAGCGGTGAGCTGAGCAACTACTACGAAGGCTGGGAGTTGCTCAAATACAACGAAGACGTTGGCGAACTGCACCGCACCGACGAAAACGGCAACCGCATCAAGCTGCGCTTTGCCACGATGCTGGCGCGCAAGCCCGCTTAGCGGGCAGCAAGCAGGCAGATCTGCAGGGCGGTGTTGTAAGACGCCTCGAACGACGACAGCGGCAGGAATTCAAACTTCGAGTGGAAGTTATGCGCGCCGGTGAAGAAGTTCGGCGTGAGCAGCCCTTTTGCCGAGAGCGCCGCGCCGTCGGTACCGCCGCGCATGGGCGTCGGCTTCGGCGTGATGCCGAGTGATTCCATTGCCTCGAACATCAGATCGATGGCGCGCCTGTCTTCACCAATCGCATTGCTGATATTGCTGTAGGTATCTTCAATGCGATAGTCCACCCTGGCCGTTGGATACTGGGCGGCAATCAGCGCGGCAACGTCGGCAATCTGCTGCTTGCGGGCAGCAAAGTTGTCCTTGTCAAAGTCGCGGATATTGGCCTTAAGAATGGCCTCGTTCTGGCCGGCCTGCATGCCGTTAAACCAGATATAGCCCTCACGCCCCTCGGTGCACTCCGGCGTTTGCTGGCGGTCAAAATGGTTGATGTAGTCAGTCGCCATCAGCAGGGGATTCACCAGCACGCCTTTGGCGGACATCGGGTGCGCCGTTACGCCGGTAAAGCGGATCTCAGCGGCTGCCGCATTAAAGTTCTCGTAGACAATTTCCCCCAGCTCGCAGCAGTCGATGGTCCAGGCGAAGTCGACGTCAAAGCGCTTAAGGTCCAGCGCTTTTGCACCGTTCAGGCCGATCTCTTCGTCAGGCACAAACGCCACGACGATATCCCCGTGCTGATGTTCCGCCGTCAGGTTTTCCAGCACCGTCATGACCACCGTGACCGCCGATTTATTATCCGCGCCCAATACGCTGGTTCCGTCGCTGAAAATAATCTCCTCATTCGGATACGCCAGAATTTCAGGATGCTCGTTAACCCGCAGCCAGATGTCTTTCTCTTTATTCAGACAGAGATCTTCACCGGTAAACGTTAATATTTGTGGATGAATATCCGGTGATAATCCCACGTCCACGGTATCAATATGGGTAATAAAGCCGATGCGCGGCGCGCCGGGCACGTTGCCTTTTTTTACCGCCGTTACCGTGGCGAATTCATCAATAACAATATCGTCTAACCCCAGCTGTGCCAGCTCCTGCGCCAGCTCCCGTGCCATGTCGTGCTGGCCCGGCGTTGAGGGCAGGGTTTTGACTTTGGGATCGCTCTGGCTGGTGATCGCGAGATAGCGGAAAAAACGGTGCGTTAATTGTCTGGAAAGCGGCGAGCCCATAGTGATTTATTCCTTATTTATTTTTCAGGTGTTTGCCACATCACTTTAATGTTATTTATGAAATGGCAAAAGAATTAATTAGCCGTCGAATTAAAAAGACAGGAATAAATGATGAAAAGCAAACTCACAACTATAACGCTGGCGCTTGCTGCACTCACGGTCAGTTCCACCGTCGCCGCGAAAACGCTGGTGTATTGCTCCGAGGGATCGCCGGAAAACTTTAATCCTCAGCTATACACCTCGGGAACCAGCGTGGACGCCAGCGCCGTGCCGGTCTATAACCGGCTGGTTGATTTCAAACCCGGCACCACGGAGCTGGTGCCAAGCCTGGCGGAGCGCTGGGAGGTGAGCGACGACGGCAAGGTTTACACCTTCCATCTGCGTAAGGGCGTCAAATTCCAGAGCAATAAATCCTTCACGCCGACCCGCGACTTTAACGCCGACGACGTGATTTTCTCGTTTATGCGCCAGAAAGACGTGAATCATCCGTATCACAACGTCTCTAACGGCAGCTATTCCAACTTCGAAAGTCTGGAGTTTGGCAGCCTGATTACCGGCATTGATAAAGTTGATGACCACACCGTGCGCTTTACCCTGGCGCACCCGGAAGCGCCGTTTGTCGCCGATCTGGCATGGTATTTTGCCTCTATCCTGTCCGCGGAATATGCCGACGCGATGCTCAAAGCGGGCACGCCGGAGAAGGTGGATATGGAGCCTATAGGCACCGGGCCGTTTAAGCTGGCGCAGTATCAGAAGGATTCGCGGATCCTGTTTACGGCGTTCGACGACTACTGGCAGGGGAAATCGAAGCTGGATCGGCTGGTGTTTAGCATCACCCCGGATGCCTCCGTGCGGTTTGCCAAAATTGAGAAGAACGAGTGTCAGGTGATGCCGTTCCCGAACCCGGCGGACCTGCCGCGCATGAAGGCGAACAAAGACATCAACCTGATGAGCAAAGCCGGACTGAATACCGGCTTTCTGGCGTTCAATACCCAAAAGCCGCCACTGGATAACGTAAAAGTCCGTCAGGCGCTGGCGATGGCCATCAATAAGCCGGCCATTATTGATGCGGTTTTCCACGGCACCGGCACTGCGGCAAAGAACCTGCTGCCGCCGGGCGTCTGGAGCGCAGACAGCGAGCTTAAGGATTACGATTACGATCCTCAAAAGGCGAAAGCGCTGCTGAAAGAGGCCGGTTTTGCCAACGGCGTGAGCGTCGACCTGTGGGCGATGCCGGTGCAGCGTCCGTACAATCCGAATGCGAAACGCATGGCGGAGATGATTCAGGCCGACTGGGCGAAAATCGGCGTACAGACCAAAATCGTCACCTATGAGTGGGGCGAATATCTGAAACGCGTGAAGGGCGGAGAGCATCAGGCCGCGCTGATGGGCTGGACGACCGCAACGGGCGATCCCGACAATTTTTTTGGTCCGCTATTTACCTGTACCTCGGCAAACGGTGGCTCAAATTCGGCGAAATGGTGCTATAAGCCCTTCGATAACATTATTGCGGAAGCAAAATCAACCACCGATCGCGATAAACGCGTGGCGCTGTATAAAGAGGCTCAGCAAATGATGCATGATCAAATGCCGGCGGTGATGATTGCGCATTCAACCATTTTCGAACCGGTGCGCAAGGAGGTGACGGGCTATGAAATTGACCCGTTTGGCAAACATCTGTTCTGGCAACTGGATATAAATCAGTAATTTTTCACTGCCCGGCACGCTTCCGGGCAGTCTTTTCGCAATTTGTGCTCTCCGCATCATTTTTTGTCACAACAAACCCGTCGGTCTTTTGCTATAACTTCAAATGCATACTTGCAGATAACATGGAAAACTATCATGCGTACTCAAACTTTTTTTAAAGTTGCAGTGCTTACTGGTCTGTTGGCGTTGGCGGGCTGTTCTTCAAAAGTCGCGGCTCCCGAACAATATTCTGGCTTTTTGAAAGACTATTCAGGCTTGCAGCAGACGACGTCTGCGACGGGTAAACCAACGCTGCGTTGGGTTGATCCTTCTTATAACGAAGCTAATTACGACAGTATTCTCTGGACGCCGATTACTTATTATCCTGCGCCTAAACCGACCACTCAAATTGGTCAAAAAACGCTTGATGAGCTGCTGAATTACACCAATAACAAAATGAAAACCGCTATTGGTACCCGTAAGCCAGTCGTGACCACGCCGGGTAAACACAGCCTGATTTTCCGCGGTGCAATTACCGGGGTGAGTTCGCAGAAAGAAGGTCTGCAGTTCTATGAAGTGGTGCCGGTCGCGCTGGTTGTAGCAGGTACGCAGATGGCAACCGGGCATCGCACCATGGATACGCATCTCTTCTTTGAAGGCGAACTGATCGATGCGGCCACCAACAAACCGGTCATGAAGGTGGTGCGTAAAGGCGAAGGTAAAGATCTGAACAACGAAAGTACGCCGATGACCTTTGCGACGCTGAAGCAGGTAGTTGATGACATGGCGACGGACGCCACCATGTTTGATGTGAAAAAGACCGCGAAATAAAATAAAACGGCCTGCTTAATGCAGGCCTTTTTATTTACGCCATTCGTAAGCGTCTGAACCAGGTTTCTGGTTTGGTAAACATCACCATATTTCCCCCCAGAATCAGCAATAACCCCACGATACCGTTGATATGCCAGACGTAGCCTTCATACACCGTTGAGATCGTCAGCGCCACCAGCGGGAAGAGCAGCGTACTGTAGGCCGCTTTGCCCGGACCGATACGTCCCACCAGCGTGAAGTAGGCGCCAAAGGCAATCACCGAACCAAACACGGCCAGATAGAGCAGCGCGCCAATGTAGCTGATGGTCCACTCTGGCGCGAAGCTGTCGCCTCTGAACAGGGCAATGCAGCCCATTACCAGGGTGCCGTAGAGCATCGCCCAGGCGTTGGTGGTCATGGTTTCAAGGCCTTTGCGCTGGTGACGCATGCTGATCATATTGCCCAGCGAGAAGCCGTAGGTGCCGAGCGCGGAGAGACCAATCCCGGTCAGGAGCGACGCGCTCCAGCCGCTGGCCAGCAGATCGTCCCAGAAGAGGGTGACGATCCCAGTCAGGCCCAGTGCCGCCGCCGTCCAGAAACGCGCGGGCGGGCGCTGCCCGAAGAAGATAAAGCTGTTAATGGCGTTATAGAGTACGGCCATGGAGAAGATCACCGATTCCAGCCCGGTGTTGATGTGCGAGGCTGCGGCGTAAAAACACCAGAAGTTAAAGCAGAAAACGCAGCATCCCTGGAGCATACAAAAGAGGTGATCCCGCAGCGCCAGCTTGCGCAGGCGGCGCAGGGCGATTAACACCACCATCATCGTGAGGCTGGCGACGGCGAAACGCCAGAAAATAGAGACGGGCGCCGCTACGGGACCTTGCTGCAGGAAAATCGCAATCCAGGTGGTTCCCCAGATGACCACCACCAGTCCGTATAATAATGCGTTCATATTTTTCTCTTCTCAAACCACGGAAGCCCGCAGTATGCCGCTGAGATCGGTCAGGGGCTTTCACCGGCTTGCGGTCGACTTGCAAAATCTTGCGCTTTTTTCTTTCCCGGGGGCTGGCAACGGGAGACAACTCTTCTTAGACTGATATTCCAGTCAATCACGCGCTTACGGTCATGTCTCACGCTTACGATACCTTTGAAACGCTTTGCCAACAGAATGCGGTCCTGCGGGAAACCGTCTCGCTGAATTCGGGCATTCAGCTGGCAGCGTGGTACAACAAGCACGATACGATAACGGTAAAAAGTAACCACCATACCCTGAGCCTGTACGTGGCGGACGGCTACGAAAGCTACCAAAAAACGCCGGGCGGCTGGAAGAACGGCGGGGGGCCGGACCGTTTCTGCTTGATGCCAAAAGAGAGCGAATCGACGTGGGATATCCGTGATGACCTGTCGTTTGTGCACCTCTACTGCACCGATGAACACCTGCGCGACGTGGGGGAAAAGATCTGGGACAAGCGCCCGCTTTCGCTGACGCTCGACGAGCGCATTTTTGGTAGCGATCCGAAAATCACCGCGCTGTATCGCCAGTTTTTGCTCGGCTGCGACTGGCAGCAGCACGCCAACCAGCTCACCCTGAGCACGGCCTCTACGCTGCTCCTGACCCACCTGCTGCAAAACTACTCTAACGTTCAGTGGAAGCTGCCGGTCGTCACCGGCGGGCTATCGCCATTCGTACTGCGTAACGTGCTGGCCTTTATCGAAGAGAACCTGGGCCAGCCTCTGACGCTGGCTGAACTGGCGGCGCAGGCCGCCCTCAGCGAATACCATTTTGCCCGCATGTTCCGCCAGTCGACGGGGCTGGCGCCGCATCAGTACGTGATGCAGAGGCGAATGGAAAAAGCGAAGGCGCTGGTGCAGAACACGGCGACGCCGCTAACGGACATCGCCCTTGCCTGCGGGTTTAACTCCGCCAGCCACTTCAGCAACCGCTTTCGCAGCGCGACGGGCATGACGCCTTCGCAGCTACGCGCGGCGAGCGCGTGAAAACAGGGCATAGCATACGCCGCCCAGCACCAGCCCCCAGAATGCCGAACCGATGCCCAGGATCGTGACGCCGCTCGCGGTCATCAGGAACGTGACGATGGCCGCGTCGCGCTCCGCCTCCTGGCTCAGTGCCTGATATAAACTCCCGCTGATGGTGCCCAGCAGCGCCAGACCGGCGAGCGTCTGGATCCAGCTGAGCGGCAGAGCGGCCATCAGCCCGGTAATCGAGCCGCCGAAAATCCCCGCCAGCAGATAAAATCCTCCGGCTGCGATGGCCGCCAGCCAGCGTTTACCGGCATCCGGATGCGCATCCGGGCTTTGACAAATGGCGGCAGTAATGGCCGCGATGCAGACAGAAAAGACGCCAAAAGGGGATAACAACAGCGCCAGCGCTCCCGTAAAGATGATGAGCGGCGAGACCGCCAGCGGATAACCGGAGGCTTTCATCGTGGCGAACCCCGGCGCGTTTTGTGAGGCCATAGTCACCAGGAAGAAGGGCACGCCAATACTCACCAGGCTGGTGAAGGTGAACGTAGGCGCAATAAATTCAGGCATTATCAGAGATAGGGTAACCTTGTCAGTGACAACGTCACCGCCCGCCCATGCCACGATACCGCCGACCAGCAGCGTGACCACGATGGCGTAGCGCGGTGCCAGCGCTTTTGCGATCAGCCACGCGGCAATCATGCTGCCGCACAGCAGAAAGTGACCCTCAAGGTGCGCAAACGCGTGCAGGCCAAACTGCAGCAACACGCCTGCCAGCATGGCGGCAGCAAGCGAATGGGGGATCAGCCTCATCAGACGGGCGAAGAGCCCGGTGATGCCGCAAAGTAAAATGAGCGCGTTAGCAAAGATGAACACGCCGATCGTTTCCGGCAGCGTTACGCCGTGCAGGCTGGTGGCGAGCAGCGCCGCGCCGGGCGTTGACCAGGCGGTCAGCACCGGCGCTTTGTACCACCAGGAAAGCGCCAGCGTGCTGACGCCCATCCCAATCCCCAGCGCGGTCATCCAGCCTGCGATCTGCTGTGCGCTGGCACCAGCCGCCGCGGCGGCCTGCCAGATGATGGCGGCCGAGCTGGCGTAACCGACCAGCACGGCGACAAAACCAGCCAGGGCGACTGGAACAAGGTGAGAGGAAGGGCGCATGAAAACTCCGTTGTGCGTTATAACGTCCGATATAAGGTAACACTGTGCGCTATAGCGTACAAGTGGTATGCTGATCGCCATCAGGAGGGACTATGGACATCACACTACACCTTGCAACAACGCTGAAAACGCTGCGCCAGACGCGCGGCTGGAGTTTATCGAAGCTCGCGGACGAGACCGGCGTGTCAAAAGCGATGCTGGGGCAAATCGAGCGCAATGAATCCAGCCCGACGGTGTCGACGCTGTGGAAAATTGCCACCGGGCTGAACGTGCCGTTTTCCGCGTTCATCACGCCAGAGGCGGACCGGCAGGCGGTGTTTGACCCGCAGCAGCAGGCGATGGTGGTCAAACCGCTTTTTCCGTGGGACGAGACGCTCGGGTTTGATTATTTCTCCATCACGCTGGCACCCGGCGCGCTGAGTGAGTCCACGCCGCATGAGGCCGGGGTGATCGAACATGTGGTGGTGGTCAGCGGCGAGCTGGAGATGAAGATTGACGACACGTGGCAGACGATTTCTGCCAATTCGGGCGTCCGTTTCGCCGGCGATAAACCGCACGCCTACCGCAACAGCAGCGACCGGACGGTGCATTTTCACTCCCTGATTCATTATCCCCGCTGACGCTACGCAAAACTGTTTCGCTGACGCATACTTCTGACTACAATAGCCGCCATTTTGACCATAACGGATAACGACGAAGTATGCGCCTGCAATCCCATCATCTTGAACTTTTAAGCCCGGCCCGCGACGCCGCCATTGCCCGTGAAGCGATCCTTCACGGCGCTGATGCCGTCTACATTGGCGGCCCGGGCTTCGGTGCCCGCCATAACGCCAGCAACAGCCTGAGCGATATTGCAGAACTGGTGCCGTTCGCCCACCGTTTCGGGGCGAAAGTGTTCGTGACCCTGAACACCATTCTTCATGATGATGAGCTGGAGCCTGCACAACGTCTGATTACCGATCTCTACCAGGCCGGCATTGATGCCCTGATCGTTCAGGATATGGGCGTGCTTGAGCTGGATATTCCGCCCATTGAACTGCATGCCAGTACCCAGTGCGATATCCGCACGGTCGAGAAGGCCAAGTTTCTCTCCGACGTCGGCTTTTCGCAGATCGTTCTGGCGCGCGAGCTGAACCTGAATCAGATCCGCGATATTCACCAGGCGACAGACGCGACGATCGAATTCTTTATCCACGGCGCGCTGTGCGTGGCTTACTCCGGTCAGTGCAATATTTCCCACGCGCAGACGGGCCGCAGCGCCAACCGCGGCGACTGTTCTCAGGCCTGCCGCCTGCCGTATACCCTGAAAGACGATCGGGGCCGCGTCGTGGCGTTCGAAAAACACCTGCTCTCCATGAAGGATAACGATCAGACGGCCAACCTGGGCGCGCTGATCGACGCGGGCGTGCGTTCCTTCAAGATTGAAGGGCGCTACAAAGATATGAGCTACGTGAAGAACATCACCGCGCACTATCGCCAGATGCTGGACGCCATCATCGAAGATCGCGGTGACCTGGCGCGCGCGTCGGCCGGTCGCACCGAACATTTCTTTATTCCGTCGACGGACAAAACGTTCCACCGCGGCAGCACGGACTATTTTGTGAATGCCCGTAAAGGGGATATCGGCGCGTTTGACTCACCGAAGTTTATCGGTTTACCGGTGGGCGAAGTGCTGAAAGTGGCGAAAGATCACCTTGATGTCGAAGTGACGGAACCGCTGGCGAACGGAGATGGCCTTAACGTGATGATTAAGCGTGAGGTCGTAGGCTTCCGTGCCAATACGGTCGAGAAAACCGGCGAGAACCGCTACCGCGTCTGGCCGAATGAAATGCCCGCCGATCTCTACAAGGCGCGGCCGAACGCGGCGCTTAACCGTAATCTCGATCATAACTGGCAGCAGGCGCTGCTTAAAACCTCCAGCGAACGCCGTATCGCCGTGGATATTGAGCTGGGCGGCTGGGAAGAGCAGCTGATTCTGACCATGACCTGCGAAGATGGCATCAGCGTGACGCATACGCTCGATGGTCATTTCGAGGTGGCAAACAATGCCGAAAAAGCGCTTAACAGCCTGAAGGATGGCGTGGCGAAGCTGGGCCAGACGATCTACTACGCGCGTGCGATCGACGTGGCGCTGCCGGACGCGCTGTTCGTGCCGAACAGCCTGCTTAACCAGTTCCGCCGCGAAACGGCAGAGATGCTGGATGCCGCGCGCCTGGCGCAGTATCCGCGCGGAAGCCGTAAAGCGGAAACCGTACCTGCGCCAGTCTACCCGGACACCCATTTATCCTTCCTCGCCAACGTCTATAACCATAAGGCGCGTGAATTCTATCATCGCCACGGCGTGCAGCTGATCGACGCAGCCTATGAAGCGCATGAAGAGAAGGGCGATGTGCCGGTGATGATCACCAAGCACTGCCTGCGCTTTGCGTTTAACCTGTGTCCTAAGCAGGCGAAAGGGAACATTAAGAGCTGGAAGGCCACCCCCATGCAGCTGGTAAACGGCGATGAGGTTCTGACCCTCAAGTTCGACTGCCGTCCTTGTGAAATGCATGTGATTGGTAAGATGAAAAACCACATCTTCAAAATGCCGCAGCCCGGCAGCATCGTGGCGTCCGTCAGTCCGGACGATCTGATGAAAACGCTGCCGAAACGCAAGGGCAGCTAATTACCGAACGTGCGTGTCCGGTTTGCGCGACTTCTGCCACAGGTGGTGCTCGCGCAAACCCTCCGCCGACTCTTCCGCAGCGCTTCGCAACTCATCGCTGTCGGCTTCATGACGAAGCTGATGCGCCACATTCTTGACCCATAAATACTCGTGTCCTTTGTGCCCGGCCATAAGCTGGCCGGAAAACAGCGCACAGATAAGCATGACGAAAGATAACCCTTTTTTAATCATGGATTCACCGCTGAAAAAGAATGCGGGATAATCATGTCGATTATTTTTTAGGGTTATTATTCAAAAATTAAAATTAGCGAAAAGAAAATGTCAAATAATGTGGGTTCGGAATTACGGTTAAGATATTTCCTAAAAAAACCATGACGCTTTGTAAAGTACCATTTCTGGACCTCAATTAGATATTTGCATTAAGGATAAACCTTATATAATAGTAAGTCTCTGGCTAAGGAACAGGTCATTTCTAAATGAAAAAAATAATAGCGCTTGCGCTTCTGGCGGTTGCTGTTGTGACCGCTGCAGGGATTCGTTATGCAGGTAATGACGAACCAGAATATATTCGTTCTGCGGAAATTCGCGTGGGTTCCTATTTAACCAGCGATTATGGTGGCGTTGCCTGCTCCAGCAAAAAAATAAACGATCGGCGCTGGGAATTAGATTGTACTCATCAGGCAAGAGGAAAAACATTCCAGTTTGCGGTGTATCCCTCTGAAAAAGCACCTTATGGTGTCGCCCGTTCCTTTTATCTTGAAGCCCTTAATGACGACGCAAAACAGAGCGCTGAGCAGGGGCTTCTGCGTTATTTGCAGATCAATACTCATGCAGGTTAATAAGGTTGTTTAGCGTTCGTTAAGACAACAGGTGTTAGGTTGTAAGGGATCCGCAGCCCGGCCACGGAGTGTCGGGACGTAGAGACCAAAACACAAATCTATCCATGCAAGCATTTACCGCCAGTTATTGGCGGTTTTTTTTTGCGCAGGCCGTCGCGATGGTTTTATGGCCTCAGCCGATAATGTGACTGCACCAGACCCGAAGGGAAACTGCGGCTTGATACAAGCGTTAAATCAATATCCTGAGGAAGGGTTCCGAACAGCGGTTTTCCCGCTCCGAGCAGGACAGGAACGGTCGTGATCACCATATCGGCCACCAGTCCTTCGCGCAGGAACGACTGGATCACCTGTCCGCCATCGAGATAGACCCGATGAACGTTCTGCGCAGCGAGATCGTCCAGCACCTCCTTTGGCGTGCGGCAAGAGAACTGCACTTTTCCCTTCAGCGCCTCCGGCACGGTCGTACCGGCCAGCTGTCGGGAGAGTACCAGCACGGGCCGATCGTAAGGCCATGCGTCAAAGGTCAGTACCTTTTCATAGCTACCCCGGCCCATCACGATCCACTCTTTGTCCGCGATGAACGCCTCATAGCCATGATCTTCTGTGGGATCGTCGCGCTGCAGCAGCCAGTCGATATCGTCATTCTGTCGGGCGATGTAGCCATCAAGACTAACCGCGATAAAAACGTGTGTAGTGACCATCAGGTGCTCCGTATTACGAAAATTAAAAAATGAATCTTCCTCTTAGCGGAGAGGGGCCCCTTTGTAAACGTGTATTCTGAAGCAATAAGACTGTCTTCAGAATAATGACAGACTTACAGCGATGCCCTGGTCCGGCTGTAAATCGCCGAAGCGTTTCCATAAGGCCGGGGCGAGGCGCAGGGATGCGCCGAGAGGGCGTGGCCTGCAGGGATGCAGGCTCATGCCCGACCCGATAGCCTGAAGGAATAAGCTGAGGGCACCGCGAAGCGGCGATTTACCGCCGGGAGCCCGGGTCGCCAGGGTGGTGGCGATTGAGCCACCCTGGCACGTTCACAGGTTATGTCGTTAAAGAATAGCAAGGAACATAAAGTGAACGGAATGACCACCACAGCCGTATGTTCCCCCTCACCCCAGCCCTCTCCCTCAAGGGAGAGGGGGGCGTCCGTGCAGGCATTATTTTGTGGGGAACCCTCAACCGTTAGCGGGCAGTACCCGGACGTGAAAATTGTTTGCGATACTGAGCCGGGGAAAGCGCGAACTGCTGGCGAAAATGATGACGCAGTGTCGACGCCTGACCAAACCCGGTCTGTTCAGCGATGCTGTCGATGCTCAACCGGCTGCTTTCCAGATAATCTTTTGCTCTCAGCAGGCGTTCATTGATTAACCAGCGTGCGGGCGTCGTCCCCGTTGCCGCCTCGAAGCGACGAAGGAAGGTGCGCTGGCTCATTCCGACCCGACGCGCCAGGGAGTCGACGCTGTGCGCCTCGATAAGATGCGTGTGCAGAAAGTCAAACAGCTGGCCGAGACGCTGGCTTTCCCGCAGCTGGGCTACCGGGCGGCTCAGCTGTTGTGGCTGTGAACCATCCCGGTGAGGGGGAATGACCAGCCGACGCGCCACGCTGTTGGCGGTTTCCATGCCATAATCCCGCCGCACAACGTGCAGACAGAGATCGATTCCCGCCGCGCTGCCCGCGGACGTCAGAATATCGCCTTCGTCCTGGTAGAGCACATCCTCAACCACGTCGATGTCTGGATAACGGGCTTTAAGCGCGTCGATGTAGCGCCAGTGGGTTGTGGCTTTGCGGCCGTTCAGCAGCCCCGTAGCGGCCAGCACAAATACCCCCGAACAGATGGAGAGCAGCCGGCATCCTCGCGCGCTGGCCTGGCGTAGTGCCTCGCAGAGCGCGTCCGGAACCGGTGAATCCAGCCCCCGCCAGCCGGGAACCACAATCAGGTCCGCAGACGCAAGCAGGCTTAAATCACCATCGGTAACGATGCGGATCCCGCCAATTGCCCGAAGTTCACCGCTGTCCACGCTCGCCACCGCAAAACGATACCATTCATCACCAAGCTCGGGACGCGGCAGGCCGAAGATCTCCACCGCTACGCCAAACTCAAAGGTACACAGACCGTCATACGCCAGCACGACCACCTGCGGGCGGGCAATTTGTCTTAAGTTTGTCATCTTTTTGCTGTTTTCTGGCATAAGCGAACGCATTCATGGGCTGAATTTGTGGATAGAGTAGTGTTAACACAAACGCCAAAGATGAGGAAGAATCATGAGCTATGTTACTGAATTTCCGGCTGCCGAGCCGCAGGAATCCGTTACCCATTTTCTGCGCCGCCTGAGCGTTGAAACCGACTGTGCGGATGTGCACCACGCCATCGCAAATAATGAGCAGGACTTCGTGTTGCTGCACGTGGTGGGCAGCCCGGAGCAGTTTGCCCGCCGTCACGTGCCTGGCGCACTGCACCTGCCGCGGAACCAGATGACCGCCGAGCGCATGGCCCAATGGCCTGAAGGCACGCTGTTCGTCGTTTACTGCGCAGGGCCGCACTGTAACGGCGCGGACAGAGCCGCGCTGAAGCTGGCGCGCCTCGGGCTGCCGGTCAAAATCATGCTCGGGGGGATCACCGGCTGGGAGGATGAAAAGTTCGCCTTTGCCAGCAGCGAAACCGCCGTCGCGCTGTGAAGATGAATTTTTTTCAACACCCGTGAAATTTTCTCGTTTGCCGGAGCAGGACAGGTATGACATCTTTTTTGGACATTTAGACATCCAGAAGTCTAAAACTTCAAATGATGAATTATCACTGCTGGCAATTATCGCCGGCAGACTGAGGAGATTTCCATGCAACGACAGCACGCCCCGTACCGCGCCGATGTAGTCGGCAGTTTTTTACGCCCGGATGCCATCAAAGAGGCTCGCCTGAAGTTCGCCAGCGGCGAAATTGACGCCGGACAGCTTCGCGCGGTAGAGGATGATGCCATTCGCCACGTCGTTGAGCAGCAGTGTGCGTGCGGCCTGCATGTGGTCACCGACGGTGAATTTCGCCGTGCCTGGTGGCACTTCGACTTCTTCGACGGTCTGCAGGGCGTTGAGCGTTACGATTCACAGCAGGGCATTCAGTTCAACGGGGTACAAACCAAAGCCCACGGCGTGCGCGTGACCGGCAAGCTGGGCTTTGGCGACCATCCGATGCTCGAAGATTTCCGCTACCTGAAAAGCATCAGCGGCAATGCTCAGCCGAAGATGACCATTCCCAGCCCGAGCGTGCTCCATTTCCGCGGCGGCCGTAAAGACATCGATGCGACGGTCTACCCGGATCTGAATGACTATTTCGACGATCTGGCGACCACCTGGCGCGACGCCATCCGCGCATTTTACGACGCGGGCTGCCGTTACCTGCAGCTGGACGATACCGTCTGGGCCTATCTCTGTTCGGACGATCAGCGCCGTCAGATCCGCGAGCGCGGTGACGATGCCGATGAGCTGGCACGCATCTATGCCCGCGTCCTGAACAAGGCGCTGGAAGGCAAGCCGGACGATCTGACCATCGGCCTGCACGTCTGCCGCGGTAACTTCCGTTCAACCTGGATTTCCGAAGGCGGCTATGAGCCGGTGGCGGAAGTGCTGTTCGGGACGGTCAACGTTGACGCGTTCTTCCTTGAATACGACAACGACCGCAGCGGGGATTTCGCGCCATTGCGCTTCATTCGCCCGGGCAAGCAGCAGGTGGTGCTGGGCCTGATCACCACGAAAAACGGCGAGCTGGAGAACCCGGAGGGGATTAAAGCCCGTCTGGAAGAGGCGGCGAAATACGTGGCAAAAGAGCAAATTTGCCTCAGCCCGCAGTGCGGCTTTGCCTCTACCGAAGAGGGCAACAGCCTGAGCGAATCCCAGCAGTGGGACAAAGTCCGTCTGGTCACGCAGATCGCCAGCGAAGTCTGGTAAAGCCTCATCCACAGCGCTGCATTATAAAAGTGCAGCGCTGTGCCATTCTGAGACGTTCTCTTTACATCCTGCGTTCCCCTTCCTGAAATAGCGCTTCCTCCATTCTGGCATCCTTTTTGCTCCTGCTTCGCTGACACATTTTTTTCCGCGTCCACGCCGTAACGGACGTTTTCGCACAGCGTTCTTTTTCAGGAGTGAAAATATGCAGCGTCGTACCTTATTAAAAGCCTTTGCGTTATCCGCATCCGTCGTGGCGATGGGAATGAGTTTTGGCGTGCAGGCGGCCGATACCATCAAAGTGGGGATCATGCATTCTCTTTCCGGCACCATGGCCATCTCCGAAACGCCGCTGAAAGACGTCGCGCTGATGACCATCGACGAGATCAACGCCAAAGGCGGCGTGCTGGGTAAAAAACTGGAACCGGTGGTGGTGGATCCCGCCTCAAACTGGCCGCTGTTTGCCGAGAAGGCGCGCCAGCTGTTAAGTCAGGATAAAGTGGCGGTGGTATTCGGCTGCTGGACGTCGGTATCGCGCAAATCCGTGCTGCCGGTCTTCGAGGAGCTGAACGGTCTGCTGTTCTATCCGGTGCAGTATGAAGGCGAAGAGATGTCGCCAAACGTCTTCTATACCGGCGCCGCGCCGAACCAGCAGGCCATCCCCGCGGTGGAATACCTGATGAGCGAAGACGGCGGCGCGGCGAAGCGCTTCTTCCTGCTGGGTACGGACTATGTTTATCCGCGCACCACCAACAAGATCCTGCGCGCTTTCCTGCATTCGAAAGGGGTGGAGGATAAGGACATCGAGGAGGTTTACACCCCGTTCGGTCATAGCGACTACCAGACCATTGTCGCTAACATCAAGAAATTCTCCGCGGGCGGCAAAACCGCCGTGGTGTCGACCATCAACGGCGATTCCAACGTACCGTTCTACAAAGAGCTGGCTAACCAGGGTCTGAAGGCAACCGACGTGCCGGTGGTGGCGTTCTCCGTGGGTGAAGAAGAGCTGCGCGGGATCGACACCAAACCGCTGGTCGGCAACCTCGCGGCGTGGAACTACTTTGAATCCGTGGATAACCCGACCAACCAGGCCTTCGTGGCGGATTACAAAGCCTATGCCAAAGCGCACAAGCTGCCGAACGCCGATACCGTGGTGACCAACGACCCGATGGAAGCGACTTACGTGGGGATTCATATGTGGGCGCAGGCGGTGGAAAAAGCGGGTACTACCGACGTGGATAAAGTGCGTGCGGCGATGGCCGGCCAGTCCTTTAAGGCGCCGTCAGGCTTTACGCTCACCATGGATGCCACCAACCACCATCTGCATAAGCCGGTCATGATCGGTGAAATCGAAGGCAACGGTCAGTTCAACGTGGTGTGGCAGACGGAACAGCCGGTACGCGCCCAGCCGTGGAGCCCGTTCATCGCCGGGAATGACAAAAAGCCCGACCAGCCGATGAAAACCGCCAGCAACTAAGCCATCACCAGGGAGAAACGTCATGAACGCCATGCGCATGTTCATCGCTCTTGTATGGCTTTCCGGACTGCTGCCAGGGATGGCGCAGGCATCGGATGCCGATCGTTTTGTTGCCGCCAGCCGCAGCCAGCAGGCAGAGTTGCTGACGCAGTGGGCCGCCGCGCCGGACGCCTCGAGGCTGCCGCTGCTGCAGGCACTGCAAAAAGAAAACCTCTATACCGACAGTCAAAAGCACGCCTTTGCGCAGCGCAACGGTCAAATGGTTTCGCTCGGTGACGCTAAGTCGACCGAAGGGGCAGCCAAAGCCGTTCGTCTGACCAACCGGCTGCGCGTGCTGGCCGCCACGGCTATCGCTACGCATCAGCTGGTGAGTGACAGTGTCACAGAAAGGCGGGCCGCAGCCCGTCAGCTTCAGCGTGATGCACAGCCCGGAATGCTCGCTTTTCTGGAAAAGCGGGTAAACGATGAAACGGACGCGGTGGCACGTCAGGCGCTTTTACTGGCGGTGGCGAACCTCCAGCTAGCCAGCCCGCAGGCAGAGGTGCGCCGCAAGGCCGTCGAGTTATTAGGGCAGTCAGACGATCCGGACGTGGAGTCCAGACTTACCCCGTTTACCCAGGCACAGACAGAGCCGGATGCCGGGGTGCGCGCCGCCGCGCAGGAGAGTCTGAGCCAGATCCAGCATCGACTGATGTGGGGCGATCTGCTGGGCCAGGCGTTTATGGGGCTCTCTCTGGGGCCGGTGCTGCTGCTGGCGGCGCTGGGGCTTGCTATCACCTACGGCCTGCTGGGCGTCATCAATATGGCGCACGGTGAGATGCTGATGCTGGGGGCGTATGCCACCTGGATGGTGCAGCAGGCAATGGCCGGGCTTGCGCCCCAGTGGCTGGCGCTCTATCCCGTTATCGCGCTTCCGGTCGCGTTCTGCCTGACGGCGGGCATCGGGATGGTTCTGGAGCGCACCGTGATCCGCCATCTGTACGGTCGCCCACTGGAAACGCTGCTGGCAACGTGGGGGATTAGCCTGATGCTCATCCAGCTGGTGCGCATGACGTTTGGCGCCCAGAACCTGGAGGTGGCCAACCCGGCATGGCTGTCCGGCGGGGTGCAGGTTTTTGCCAACCTGACGCTGCCGTGGAACCGCATTGTGGTGCTGGGCTTCGTGCTGCTGGTGCTGTTCTTTACCTGGCTCATTCTGAATAAAACCCGTCTGGGGCTCAACGTGCGTGCGGTGACGCAGAACCGCAGCATGGCCGCCTGCTGCGGGGTACCGACAGGCCGCGTCGATATGCTGGCGTTTGGGCTTGGCTCAGGAATTGCCGGGTTAGGCGGCGTGGCGCTATCGCAGCTCGGTAACGTCGGGCCGGAGCTGGGTCAGGGCTACATCATCGACTCTTTCCTCGTGGTCGTGCTCGGTGGCGTAGGCCAGCTGGCAGGCAGCGTGGCCGCGGCGTTTGGCCTGGGTATTTTCAATAAAATTCTTGAACCGCAGATGGGGGCGGTGCTGGGCAAGATCGTGATTCTGGTGGCGATCGTGCTGTTTATTCAAAAACGCCCTCAGGGGCTGTTTGCGCTGAAAGGGAGGGTGATTGACTGATGAGCCAGCCGCTGACCTTAACGCTGGCGCGCAAAGCGCCGCGCACAACGCAACTTGCAGGTAGCCTGATGGTGGTGTGTCTGCTGATATTACCGTTTTTCGCCTTACTGCCTGCGACGCATCCGCTGGCGCTGTCGACCTGGATGCTGACGTTGATTGGCAAGATCCTCTGCTATGCCATCGTTGCGGTGGCGCTGGATCTGGTGTGGGGCTACGCCGGGATGCTCTCTCTTGGGCACGGCATCTTCTTCGCCCTGGGCGGCTACGCGATGGGCATGTACCTGATGCGTCAGGCTGCGGGTGACGGTCTTCCTGCGTTTATGTCGTTTCTTTCCTGGAGCGAACTGCCGTGGTTCTGGTGGGGAACCCAGCATTTTGCCTGGGCGCTGGTGCTGATTGTGATGGTACCGGGCCTGCTGGCGCTGGTGTTCGGCTGGTTCGCCTTCCGTTCAAAGATCAAAGGGGTCTACTTCTCGATTATGACCCAGGCGTTGACCTATGCCGGGATGCTGCTGTTCTTTCGCAACGAAACCGGTTTTGGCGGCAATAACGGCTTTACCGGCTTCACCACGCTGCTCGGGTTTTCGGTAACGGAAACGACCACCCGTATCGCGCTGTTTCTGGCGACCGTGCTGTTGCTGCTCCTGGCGTTAGGCACCGGATTTGCGCTGGCGAAGAGCAAGTTTGGCCGCATCCTGACCGCCGTTCGCGACGCCGAAAACCGCCTGACGTTTTGCGGCTACGATCCGCGCGGGTTCAAGCTGCTGGTATGGACGCTCTCAGCCGTGCTGTGCGGCCTGGCGGGGGCGCTGTACGTCCCGCAGGTAGGCATTATCAACCCCGGTGAAATGTCGCCGACGAACTCAATAGAAGCGGCAATCTGGGTGGCGCTGGGCGGGCGCGGCACGCTGGTCGGGCCGGTGATTGGCGCGGCGCTGGTGAACGGCGCCAAGAGTTTCTTCACCGTCGCGATGCCGGAATACTGGCAGCTGTTCCTGGGGCTGATTTTCATCGCCGTCACGCTGTTTTTACCGCGCGGCGTCTACGGTCTGTTTCGAAAGGGAGAGAAATAATGCAGCCAGCCGAAGGGTTATTCACCCGCCAGTTGCCCGGCGATCGTTACCGTGAACAGACCGACCCGGTGCTGCAGCTTGAGGCCATTAACGTCAATTTTGACGGCTTTCAGGCCCTGACCGATCTGTCGCTGAATATTGGCGTGGGCGAGCTGCGCTGCGTGATTGGCCCCAACGGCGCCGGTAAAACGACGCTGATGGACGTCATCACCGGCAAAACGCGGCCAAAGAGCGGCAGGGCGATTTACGATCAGTCTATCGACCTGACCGCGCTGGAGCCCGCGGCCATTGCCCGCCAGGGGATCGGGCGTAAATTCCAGAAACCCACGGTTTTTGAAGCGCTGACGGTGTGGGAAAACCTGGAGATCGCCATGAAAACCGATAAATCCGTCTGGGCGAGCCTGCGGGCAAAACTCAACGGTGAACAGCGCGACCGCATCGATGAGATGCTGGTTTTGCTGCGCCTTAGCAGCGAGCGCGACCGCCGCGCCGGGCTGCTTTCGCACGGGCAAAAACAGTTTCTGGAGATCGGTATGCTGCTGGTTCAGGACCCGCACCTGCTGCTGGATGAACCGGCCGCCGGGATGACCGACGCGGAAACCGAATACACCGCCGAGCTGTTCAAAACGCTGGCGGGTAAGCACTCCCTGATGGTGGTGGAGCACGATATGGGCTTTGTTGAGACTATCGCCGACCACGTCACGGTGCTGCATCAGGGACGCGTGCTGGCGGAAGGTTCGCTTCGCGAGGTGCAGGCTAACGAGCAGGTGATTGAGGTCTATCTGGGGCGCTAAGGAGCGATTATGTTACAGGTTAACGAACTGAATCAGTATTACGGCGGCAGCCATATCCTGCGCGGCGTGAGTTTTGAGGCCGTCACCGGAGAAGTCACCTGCCTGCTGGGGCGCAACGGCGTCGGGAAAACCACGCTGCTGAAGTGTCTGATGGGGCTGATCCCGGCGAAAACCGGGGAGGTCATCTGGCAGGGTAAAAAGATCACCCACAGCAAGCCGCACCAGCGGGTGCACTCTGGCGTGGCGTACGTCCCGCAGGGCCGCGAGATTTTCCCGCGCCTGACCGTGGAAGAGAATCTTCTGCTCGGGCTGTCGCGTTTTTCCGCCCGCGAGGCGAAGCAGGTTCCGGATGAGATCTGGCAGCTGTTTCCGGTGCTTAAAGAGATGAAGCACCGCCGCGGGGGCGATCTCTCCGGTGGACAGCAGCAGCAGCTGGCGATTGGTCGCGCGCTGGCGAGCCGTCCGCAGCTGTTGATTCTGGATGAGCCGACCGAAGGCATACAGCCATCGGTGATTAAAGAGATTGGACAGGTGATCCGCACCCTGGCGAACCGAGGCGACATGGCGATCCTGCTGGTCGAACAATTTTACGACTTTGCCGCCGAGCTGGCCGACAGCTATCTGCTGATGTCACGCGGCACGATTATCCAGCGCGGCCGGGGTGAAAACATGGAGCAGGAGGGCGTTCGCGGGCTGGTTGCGATTTAAAATGTTATAATATAACATTCGAATTCTTATAAAACGGAATGAGGGTGTTATGTTGGCTGCACATTTTGGGAAATTTGCCATGACTCTGGGGGCGCTGCTGGTCAGCGGCCAGCTGTTTGCTCACTCGCACGGCCATCAGATGACCGAAGCGGAACAGAGGGCGGCGAACGGCGTGTTTGAGGATAAGGACGTGAAGGACAGAGCGCTGTCTGACTGGGACGGGACCTGGCAGTCGGTCTATCCGTTCCTGATGGACGGCTCGCTGGATCCGGTTTTTAAACAGAAAGCGCAGAAAGACAAAAGCAAAACCTTTGACGAGGTGAAAGCGTACTACCGCAAGGGCTATGCGACGGACGTGGATGCTATCGGCATCGAAAACAACGTGATGGAATTTCATAAGGGCAAAGCGGTCAGCCGCTGTCAGTATGATTACAGCGGCTACAAAATACTGACCTACGCATCGGGAAAAAAAGGCGTTCGCTACCTGTTTGAGTGTAAGGATGCCGGCAGCAAGGCACCAAAGTTTGTTCAGTTCAGCGACCACACCATCGCCCCGAAGGCCTCTTCGCACTTCCATATTTTCATGGGCAACACCTCCCACGAGGCGCTGCTGAAAGAGATGGATAACTGGCCGACCTATTATCCGAATGAGATGTACAAAGAGCAGGTGGTAGAGGAAATGCTGCACCACTGATGCTTTATTGCCGGGTGGCGGCTACGCCTCACCCGGCCTGGAAGCGCTACGCCACGTTGGGCGTTTCACACCACGCCTTCACGCTCATCCCACGCAAAATCATCAGCCACGCAATAACGATGGCGACCATCATGATGACAAATAGCGACCAGTGCGGCAGGTTGGTCAGGATAATACCGGTGATCATCGGGTTTGCCGCCGCGCCGAGCCAGCCCAGCGCCTGCGCAGAGAAATAGCTTGCCTTCATCCCCGGCGGGGCAATGTTGTCGATCAGCATGTATTCGCCCGGTGCATAGATAATCTCACCCAGGGTAAAGATGGCGGCAGCGATGCCCCAGTAAACCAGGTTTTCCCCGGAGAGCATAAAGCCACCCAGTCCCACGATAAAAAACAGGGTGGCGAGGGTCATCAGCGGGCGAATATTGCTGGCAGAGATCTTGCGGCCCAGCGCATATTGCAGCGTCACCACCACGGCGGCGTTGACGGGCAATACCACGGCGACCACCTTTTCGGCGAAATTACTGTCTGCATGCGCGGCCAGAACGTATTGGGAAATACAGGTCGCGAACGATCCGCCGACGTATGACGCCAGCAGGCCAGAGAGCGTGTACCAGAACAGCGCGCGGTCTTTCAGCAATACCGACGGCTGCCAGGGCATCTTCTCCTCGGCGGTATCCAGCGCAACGCTTTTCTGCACGAAGAAATGGATGAATCCGAGCGGCAGCGCCGCGCAGAAGGCCGCCAGCCAGAACGGCAGCTGCAGGCTGTACATCACCAGCAGGGTGCCAATCGGCGGCCCGATCGTCCAGCCAATGTTCAGAAAGCTGTAGTTAAGCGAGAAAACGCGCGCTTTCTGGCTTGCGGTGAGCACGTCGGAGAACCAGGCCTTCAGCACCGTCGAAAAGACGGAATAGGCGCAGTTGATCAGCGCAAAGAACAGCACCACCAGCGTGACGTTATCGACCAGCGGGATCGCGACAAACCCCGCGATAAAGGCCACGATCGCAATCAGCATGTAGCGCTTTTTATCAAACTTATCGGCCAGAATGCCAAATCCCAGGCTGAACACCACGCCGATAGTCAGCGCAATCGTCAGTGCATAACCAATATTCTCGACGCTCATGCTGTAGACGCGCGTGAGATAAATGGTCATGAACGGCAGCGTTGCTCCCCGACCAATGGTTAATAACAATGACGACGCCAGCAGCGCTGCGGTTGAGCGCCTGAGAGATGGTTTCATATTCCTGCCCGACAGTTGCTTATGCTTTTTATGTTGTGTCCTAAAAGGAGTATCACGACATAAGGGGCTTGTATAGCGCCCAATTTATCCGTAAGTGCTTAGCCTGACTGCCAGAATTAATGATCTTCTCGCCGCGCACTTTTTTCTGTTACCTTGAACTGTTAACAAATAATTAATAATTCAGGGGCAGGGTATGACGCGTAAAGACGGGCTGCTGGCGTTGCTGGTGGTCGTAGTATGGGGGCTCAATTTTGTGGTCATCAAGCTGGGGTTGCACAACATGCCGCCGCTGATGCTCGCCGGTTTACGTTTTTTGCTGGTCGCGTTCCCGGCGCTCTTTTTCGTCGCCCGTCCGAAGATCCCGTTAAAGCTGCTGCTGGGCTATGGCCTGACCATCAGCTTTGGCCAGTTCGCGTTTCTCTTCTGCGCCATCAAATTCGGGATGCCGGCCGGTCTGGCCTCGCTGGTGCTGCAGGCGCAGGCGTTCTTTACCATCATTCTCGGCGCCTTCGTGTTTGGCGAACGTTTACAGGGAAAACAGCTGGCAGGCATTACGCTGGCGGTGTTTGGCGTGCTGGTGCTTATTGAAGCCAGCCTGAACGGCCAGGATGTGGCGCTGCTCGGCTTTATGCTGACGCTGGCGGCGGGGCTGAGCTGGGCCTGCGGGAATATCTTCAACAAGCTGATTATGCAGCACGAGGCGCGCCCGGCGGTGATGTCCCTGGTGGTCTGGAGCGCGCTGATCCCGATAATCCCGTTTCTGGCGGCGTCGTTTATTCTGGATGGTCCGGACGTCATGCTCAACAGCCTGGTCGAGATCGATCTGACCACAATCCTTTCTCTTGTCTATCTGGCCTTTGTCGCCACCATTGTGGGCTACGGGATTTGGGGATCGCTGCTGGGGCGTTATGAAACCTGGCGCGTGGCGCCGTTATCCCTGCTGGTGCCGGTGGTGGGGCTTGCCAGTGCGGCACTCTTGCTGGATGAAACGCTGAGCGCGCTGCAACTGATTGGCGCCGTGCTGATCATGGCCGGGCTGTACATTAACGTGTTTGGTCTGCGGGTTTGTCGGGCGACGCGGGTAAGCGAAAAGGCATAAAAAAAAGCCCCGCGTCTGCGGGGCAAAAACGAATCAGAGGCCGTGCTGATTATAATAAGGCACGCCTAATTCGTCGGATTTGTCGCTACCAGCACCCATATGGTTGAAATCATAAGGCGACTGGTCATGTGCTGACGGCAAAATCATCGTATCAGGATTATTTTGCTGCGTTGCACGAGGGGTTTGCTCCGCGAAGGTCTGACTGGAGAACAGCACCAGCAAGGCGAGGGCGGCGGAGGCGGTAACTTTCATGATTTCCTCGGTTACGTCTGTTACAGGCGATGATTAACTACAGTGTTTTAACGGATACAGGTATCGGGATTCGCCCGGCACGCTGGTGATTCGGTACTTATGAGGCGGCACGTCAAAATAGTTCTTGAACGTACGCGTCAGGGTCTGTTGCGATTCAAATCCGTAACGCTCCGCCAGATAAAGGATCGGCTCATTGCTTTCTTTCAGTTTCTGGGCAATTTCCGTCAGCTTGCGGCTGCGAATGTATTGACCTAATGAATGACCGGTCTCTTTTTTGAACATCCGTTGCAGGTGCCATTTGGAGTAACCTGAACGCTCTGACACTTTTTCAAGGGAGAGCGGCGATTCCAGGTTATCTTCGATCCAGTCCAAAATGCTATGAATGGTGATAGCGTCAGTATTGCGTCTGGACATCGTCATACCTCTTTTTCTGTTTACGGCAGTATTTTTTTGAGCAGAAGCTCAAGGGTTGCCACTTCATCTGCCGTTAAGTTTTTTGTTAGTTCCTGATGCAGTGTTTGTCCTACTAATTGATGACATTGCTCGCACATGGCCGCGCCATCGCTGGTCAGCTTCACCAGTACGCCGCGTTTGTCATTCGGGTTAGGGCTTCGTTCTATCCATCCTTTGCAGACGAGACGATCCAGCATGCGGGTTAACGCGCCCAGATCGACAGAGAGCACCTTTTTCAGCTCAACCGGTGTGATACACACTTCGCAGCGAATGGAACACAGCACTTTGAACTGTGTTGCGGTGATATCCAGCGGTGACAGATAGTCATTGAGCAGGCGATCTTTTTTCTGATTTACCATATGAATAAGACGACCCAGCGGAACAACGTCGTTAAAGATATCACTGGTGCTTTTCACAATGGTTGCCCTGGCAAGTAGTTAGTCACGGCAGATATTATTGCTCAGGCAAGTATAAGTCAACTGAATGAGTCAGCCGATGCCACGAATTGCTAAAACGTTTCATGAACTTTTTTTGAGGTCTTTCAAATCATATAGATAACTGTCAGTTATCTTTCCAGGACGGAAATAATCGTTGCGTTGCACCCATGGCTCAATGTCACACTTTCACCCTATAATTGCTGTGTTAAATATGGATAAGGACGACAACGCACTATGTTGGATTTAATAAAAGCAATCAGCCTTGGGCTGGTGGTCTTGCTGCCGTTGGCTAACCCGTTAACGACGGTGGCGCTGTTCCTCGGTCTGGCAGGGAATATGAACAGCGCCGAGCGCAACCATCAGTCGATGATGGCCTCGGTGTATGTGTTTGCCATCATGATGGTGGCTTACTATGCCGGACAGGTGGTGATGAACACCTTCGGGATTTCCATCCCCGGCCTGCGTATCGCCGGGGGGCTGATTGTGGCCTTTATCGGTTTCCGCATGCTGTTCCCGGCGCAAAAAGCGCATGAGTCGCCGGAAGCGGCCAGTAAATCGGAAGAGCTGGAAACCGAGCCGAGTGCGAATATCGCCTTTGTACCGATTGCCATGCCGAGCACGGCGGGGCCGGGTACCATCGCGATGATCATCAGCTCCGCATCAACGGTGCGCGACAGCGCAACCTTCCCGGACTGGGTGCTGACGGTTGCGCCACCGCTGATTTTTGCGATTATCGGGGTTATCGTGTGGGCGTCGCTGCGCAGTTCTGGGGCCATTATGCGCTGGGTAGGCAAGGGCGGTATCGAGGCGATTTCCCGTCTGATGGGCTTCTTACTGGTCTGTATGGGCGTGCAGTTTATTATTAACGGCGTGCTGGAAATTATTAAGACCTATCACTGATGCAATTGCCGGGTGGCGCTTCGCTTGCACGGGCCTGCGGGTTTTGTAGGCCGGGTAAGGCGAAGCCGCCACCCGGCAAGAAGGCTCACCCGTGCTGACCCTGTTCCTCCAGCGCCACCGGCCATTTACGGAAGATGAGCACTGACCAGACCAGCGCCACCAGGGCCGGAATGGCGCCCAGATAGCCAATCGCCGACATTGATACGTGCAGTATTACCTGATTTCCCACCAGCGCGCCCGCGCCAATCCCCAGATTGAAAATCCCTGAGAACAGCGACATGGCGACGTCCGTTGCATCCGGCGCCAGGGCCAGGACCTTCACCTGCATGCCCAGACCAATAATCATGATCGCCACGCCCCAGAACAGGCTGAGGATCGCCAGATGGCTTTCACTGCCTGCGGCAGGCATCAGCAGCAGCAGGCAGGCCAGCAGCAGACCGATAGCGCAGCTCACCAGCGTTGACGCATGCCGGTTACCCAGCTTACCGAACAGCACGCTGCCAATAATGCCCGCTCCGCCGAGGATCAACAGCAGGATGGTGGCAAAGTTGGCGCTAAAGCCCGCCACCACCTGCACAAAGGGTTCAATGTAGCTGTACGCCGTGTAATGGGCCGTCACCACAATGACGGTAAGCAGGTAGATACCCAGCAGCGCCGGGCGACGCATCAGCAGCGGCAGGCTTTTCAGCGAGCCGGAATGCTCGCTCGGCAGCGCGGGCAGCAGCTTAATCAGGCATACCAGCGTAACCAGCGCGCCCATACCAATGGCGAAGAATGTCGTACGCCAGCCGAAGTATTGCCCTACGATGCGGCCAATCGGCAGACCCAGCACCATCGCCAGTGCGGTACCGGTGGCAATCAGGCTCAGCGCCTGGGCGCGTTTACCCGCTGGCGCGAGTCGAATAGCCAGCGACGCGGTGATCGACCAGAACACCGCATGGGCAAAGGCAATGCCGATGCGGCTAATGACCAGCACCGTAAAATTCCACGCCATAAACGACAGGACATGGCTGGCGATGAACAGCACAAACAGGCCGATCAGCAGCCTGCGCCGCTCCATCTGGCTGGTCAGCAGCATAAACGGCAAGGACATCAGCGCCACAACCCAGGCGTAGATGGTCAACATAATGCCCACCTGCGCCGTTTCCATCTGGAAACTTTCAGCGATGTCAGACAACAGCCCAACCGGAACAAATTCTGTGGTGTTAAAAATAAACGCGGCGATGGCCAGCGTGACCACGCGTAGCCACGCAACCCTGCGGGAAACTGTGTTCGTTGTCATAGGGATGTCGGAGATTCGTTGCTGAAAAGAAGAGGAGACGATCTTAAAACGTCGAACGGCGAAAACTCAACCATTATGTGACGCAGATCTCAATATTTACCTTATGAAAGCGGTAGCCGGGAACGCCGTTTTCATTGAATATAAAAGAACAACACAATAAAAACAGGCGGTAAGACAATGCAGGAGATTGATTTTTATCTGGTAGATGCGTTCAGCGACACCTTGTTTGGCGGCAATCCGGCCGCCGTTTGCCCGCTCAAGGAATGGTTACCCGATGAGACCTTGCTGAAAATGGCGCAGCAGCATAATCAGTCGGAAACGGCTTTTTTCGTCTGCAGTAAAGGGGGCATTGAGCTACGCTGGTTTACCACGCTTACCGAAGTCAATCTCTGCGGCCACGCTACGCTGGCGGCCGCGCACGTGCTGTTTACCGAGCTGGATTACCCGGATTCGCGGATCCACTTTGAAACCGCCTCTGGCCGCCTCACCGTCAGCCGGGAGGGGGAGTGGATGACGCTGGACTTCCCGGCATGTCAAACCCATGAAGAGACACCCCCGCCGGAGATGCTCTCGGCGCTGGGTATCAGCCGCTACGTTGAAGCCCGTAAAGGGCGCGCATGGCTGATCGTTCTGGAAAATCGCCAGCAGGTTGAAGCGCTTGCGCCGCGCTTCTCGGTGATGACGCCGGGCGAGCATAAGGTGAGCGTTACGGCGCGCGGTGAGGGGGAATATGATTTTGTCAGCCGCTTTTTCTCACCGGGCGTTTCCGTCCCGGAAGACCAGGTCACCGGCTCCGCGCACACCATGCTGATCCCATACTGGAGCGAAAAGCTGGGCAAAACCACGATGTTTGCCCGTCAGGTTTCAGCGCGCGGCGGCGATGTGCGCTGTGAGCTGAAAGGTTCGCGCGTGCTGATGAGCGGGCAGGCCACGCTTTATCTGAAAGGCACAGTTTTTCTGCGCTAAAAACCCATAACAAGAGAGGAAGAGACAATGCAGGAAATTGATTTTTATCTGGTGGATGCCTTCAGCGATAAAACCTTTGGCGGCAACGCCGCAGCGGTATGTCCTCTGGAAGAATGGCTGCCGGACGAAACGCTGCTCAAAATGGCGCAACAGCATAACCAGTCTGAGACCGCCTTTTTCGTGCGCACCGACGGCGGGTTTGAGCTGCGCTGGTTCACCACGCTGGATGAAATTAACCTGTGCGGTCACGCTACGCTTGCCGCATCGCACGTCATTTTCGAATACCTTGATTATCCGCATACCGAAATCACCTTCACCACGCGCTTCGTGGGCGAGCTGACCGTCAAGCGCAGCGGCGACTGGCTGACGCTGAACTTCCCCGCGTGGACGACGGAAGTCGTCGAAAACCCACCTGTGGTGCTGTTTAGCGCGCTGGGCATCACGGAGGCGAAAGAGGTGCGCGTCGGACGCGATTACATGGTGGTGCTGGAGAGCCAGCAGCAGGTGGAAGCGTTAACGCCGGATATTGGGGCCATGCTTCCGCTGGATAAAATGGTCTGCGTGACGGCGCCGGGAGAAGAATATGACTTCGTCAGCCGCTTCTTCTGCCCTGGCGAAGGGGTGCCGGAAGATCCCGTCACCGGATCCGCCCACAGCATGCTGATCCCTTACTGGAGCGAAAAGCTGGGCAAAATGTCACTCAATGCCCGCCAGGTGTCATACCGTGGCGGGGATCTGCGCTGCGAGCTGAAGGGCGACCGCGTGCTGATTGGCGGCCAGGCTACGCTGTACCTGAAAGGGCGAATCTTCCTGCGCTAGCTGAGTGACGCGCTATAAGTTAATACTATGAACCACCCCGGCAGGCCTGAGCTATGTTGATATAAAAACAGCAAGGAGCCTGCCATGTATTCCATTACCTCTGAATCTGCACGTCATCCGGACATTCTCACGCTGATCGCGGCGCTTGACCGCTACCAGAGCGAACTCTATCCCGCCGAAAGCAATCATCTTCTCGACCTGTCCGCGCTGCCGGAAGCCTCGCTGATCCTGATGGTCATTCGTGACCAGCAGCTGCACGCCGTAGGCTGCGGAGCCATCGTGCTCAACGGCGACGGAACGGGGGAGATGAAGCGGGTCTATATCGATCCGGCCCATCGCGGGCAGCATCTCGGCGAGACGCTGCTGGCCGCCCTGGAAGATGAGGCCCTGAGCCGCCATTGCCACACGGTAAGGCTGGAGACGGGCATCAAACAGCGCGCTGCGGTTCGCCTGTACGAGCAGTGCGGGTACGATTTGCGTCCGGCGTTTGCCCCGTACGCTGACGATCCGCTCAGCCTGTTTATGGAGAAGGCGCTGGTTGAAGACGTTCGTTTAGCAGCGCTATAAAAGCTTCCAGCTGGCGGGTCATCGCTCCGCGCCGCCACACCAGCCAGGTTGTAAGCCAGCGCCAGTTTTCCGCCAGCGGCCAGGCTTCAACCTGATGATGTCCCGGCATACTCTCCAGCATCGAGCGCGGCATCAGCGCGATGCCCGCGCCCGCAATGACGCAGGCGAGCATGCCGTGATAGGACTCCATCTCATGAATGCGGCCGGGCGTGGCTCTGTCCGCATGAAACCAGCTTTCCAGATGTCGACGGTACGAGCAGTTCGCGCGAAAGGCATAAACGTCGCTGCCGCTGACCTGCGTGGCGCGGGCGACCTCCGCGTGCCCGGCAGGCGTGACCAGCATCATCTCTTCCCGGTAGACCGGCATGCCCTCCAGCTCCGGGTGCGACAGCGGCCCGTCGACAAAGGCGGCGCTGAGGGTTCCCTCCAGTACGCCATCAATCATCGTCCCGGATGGCCCGGTAGAAAGGGCAAACTGGATGCGCGGATAGCGCTGGTTAAACTGAGCCAGCGTTTCGGGAATGCGCACCGCGGCGGTGCTTTCCAGCGCGCCGAGGGCAAATAGCCCCTGCGGCTCATCACCCGCGACGACCATGCGCGCTTCATCCACCAGGGCGAGGATCTGCCTGCTGTAGCGCAGAAAGTTATGTCCGGCGGGAGATAGGCGCAAACGCTGGTTCTCACGAATAAACAGCTCAACGCCAAGATCGGCTTCCAGCTGGCGGATGCGGGTCGTCAGGTTAGACGGCACGCGATGCACCTTCTGCGCCGCCTGGGTGATGCTGCCCGTCAGCGCGACGGCGTTAAACATTTCAAGCTGGGTTAAGTCCATGGCATTCTCGTTTCGTGAATAAGGTGGTTAGTATTATTCATTTTTAAGAAATAGCAGAGTGAGCCACAATGAATCAACCGAAATGCGTGGAGAACATCATGAAATATTCATCTGCTACACATGCCCTGTCCGTTAACCCGGCAACGGGGGAAACTCTCGCTGCTTATCCCTGGGCGACGGCGGAAGAGGTTGACCGCGCGATTGCTCAGTCTGACGCGGGGTATCGCCAGTGGCGACGCGAAAGCGTGTCCCAACGGGCACAGAAGCTCCGGGATCTCGGCGCCGCGCTGCGAAACCGCGCGGAAGAGATGGCGCAGACGATCTCCCGTGAAATGGGGAAACCCATCCTGCAGGCGCGGGCGGAAGTGGCAAAATCCGCAGCTCTGTGCGACTGGTATGCCGGGCACGGCCCGGCGATGCTGCGTGCGGAGCCTACGCTGGTGGAAAACCACAACGCGGTCATTGAATACCGTCCTCTGGGGCCGATTCTCGCGGTAATGCCCTGGAACTTCCCGCTCTGGCAGGTGCTGCGCGGCGCGGTGCCGATCCTGCTGGCAGGTAACAGCTATCTGCTTAAGCATGCGCCAAACGTGCCCGGCTCTGCGGAACTTATTGCTCAGATCTTTGCGGATGCCGGTTTCCCTGAAGGCGTATTCGGCTGGGTGAACGCCACCAATGACGGCGTAAGCCAGGCGATTAACGATCGCCGTATTGCGGCGGTGACCGTCACCGGCAGCGTGCGTGCCGGTGCGGCCATTGGCGCGCAGGCAGGAGCCGCGCTGAAAAAATGCGTTCTTGAGCTGGGCGGCTCCGACCCGTTTATCGTCCTTAACGATGCCGACCTGGATCTCGCCGTGAAGGCGGCGGTGGCGGGTCGCTACCAGAATACCGGGCAGGTGTGCGCGGCGGCCAAACGCTTCATTGTGGAAGAGGGGATTGCAGATACCTTTACCCGCCGCTTCGTCGACGCCGTCGCCGCGTTAAAGATGGGCGCGCCGGAAGCAGAAGAGAACTACCTGGGCCCGATGGCGCGTTATGACCTGCGCGATGAGCTGCATCAGCAGGTGCAGGCCACCCTGGCCGAAGGGGCAACGCTGCTGCTGGGCGGAGAGAAAATCAGCGGAGAGGGCAATTACTACGCGCCAACCGTGCTGGCCAACGTCACCCCGTCGATGACGGCGTTTCGCCAGGAACTGTTTGGTCCGGTCGCGGCCGTGACTGTCGCAAAAGACGCGGAGCACGCCCTGGCGCTTGCCAACGACAGCGACTTTGGCCTGTCCGCCACCGTCTTTACCGCTGACGCGGCGCTTGCGGATAAATTCTCCCGCGAACTGGAGTGCGGCGGCGTGTTTATCAACGGCTTTAGCGCCAGCGACGCGCGCGTGGCCTTCGGCGGCGTGAAGAAAAGCGGCTTTGGCCGGGAGCTTTCCCACTTTGGTTTGCACGAGTTCTGCAACGTGCAGACGGTGTGGAAGGATCGCGTGTAATTTATTGCCCGCCTGTGATTACGGCCCTCATCACGAGGGCCGTTGTCATTTATCTGCAATGGTTCTGTCATTTTCATTTCGTAGACTCGCTCGCGTCTAACGCATTGTTAATGAAGATAATTATGAACCTAACGCAAATTTTTCGCCGTATTGCGCAGCGTCTCACCCCTCGTCACTTTGGCCTGCTGACGGGTATCTTTTGCATTATTGGCCTTTTCTCCGCGCTGCAGCTCTCCTCCTCATTTCTGCTTAACGCCTCCCTGAACGACGCCCAGCGCAACGAGCAGCAAAACCTGCTGGCCTGGCAGCAGCAGAGCAAGCTGGATCTGGCCCGCGTTTCCCTGCTGGCGGCAAGCGACCTGCTTAACCGCTCCGGCGTCTGGTTTATGCAGGATAAAGAGACCGGCTCCGACGGGAGCTGGCATAGCCTGATGGACGATGCGCAAAAGGCGCTGGCGGTTTCTCAGCAGGCGTGGAAGGCCTGGCTGGCGCTGAATCCGCCGAAAGACGACGCCCTGGTGAACAGCTATCAGCTTTTCTACGGGGCGATCAACGAGCAGGCTGAAGGTCTGATTAAGACCAACACCATCGACGCGTTTTTTGCCGTACCGGCTCAGGCGTTTCAGTCTGATTTTAACGACAACTATGCGCGCTATCAGCAGGCAAGCGAGAAGCAGGCCATGCAGGGGCGTCAGAGCTTAATGGCGCAGCTCTCCGGCCTGCAAACGTTGTTCCTGTTTGCGCCGGTGCTGCTGCTCGCCATCGCGGTTGTCGTCTGGTTCGGCATGTCCAGATGGGTGATTACGCCGCTGCGTCGGTTGATTGCGCATATTAACCGGCTGGCGGCAGGGGATCTCTCCGGCACGCCGCCGAACGTCATGCGCTTCAACCGGGAGATAGGTCAGCTTAGCGACAGTATTGCGACGATGCAGCACGGTCTGCAGCAGCTGGTGACGCAGGTCAGCCATGCCACCGCAACGATGGTGGAGAACATTGACTCCCTTGCGCAGGGTAACCAGAAGCTGTATCAGCAGTCAGCGCGCCAGGCGAAAGAGCTTGAGGATGTAACGGCGCATATCGCGGCGCTGGAAAGCCATGTGGAAGGGAATACCGGCTATGCCAGGCTCGCCAGCTCGCGGGCCGATGAAGCGCGTCAGGCGGCCGCGGGCGGCGACCGGATGATGTCTACCGTGAATGCGTCTATGCAGGCGATCGTCGACCGATCTTCTGAGATGCGCGGGATCGTGGCGATGATCGACAGCGTGGCGTTTCAGACCAACATCCTGGCGCTGAATGCCGCCATCGAGGCGGCCCATGCCGGAAACCAGGGGCGCGGCTTTGCCGTCGTCGCGCGGGAGGTCGGGCTTTTGGCCAGAAAAAGCAGCCACTCGACGCAGACCATTCAGGAGCTTATCAACCGCTCGCTGCAGGGGATTGAAGACGGTTCCCGCGCCGTTAACCTGATGGAAGAAAATCTGCAGCAGGTCACTGGCCTGGTGGGCAATTTAAGCAGTTTGCTTAATGAGATCTCAACCGCCACGCTCAGCCAGGGAGACAGTATTCACCAGATGACGCGCCAGCTTCAGGCGCTGAATCAGGTCTCACGTCAGACGGACCTGCTGGTCTCAGACGCCTCGGATGCCTCTGAGCGGCTGCAAAAGCAATCCGATCTTTTATTGCAGGCCGTTTCGCGTTTTCGTCTTAGCGCCTGACGCAATACATAAGCCTCTGTTATACTCGCAGCCCGTTTTAGCCTGAGGGCAAGGAGCAAAGTGTGGCTGCGGTCATCCATAATGAGATGTTGGACGAGATTCTGGCGCAGGTTCGTCCGTTAATTGGAAAGGGGAAGGTTGCCGACTATATTCCGGCCCTTGCCTCGGTGAGCGGGAATAAGCTGGGGATTGCTATCTGTACCATCGACGGACAGCGATACCAGGCAGGCGATGCGACTGAGCGTTTTTCCATTCAGTCCATTTCGAAAGTGCTGAGTCTGGTTGCGGCGATGCGCCAGTATGAAGAAGAAGAGATCTGGCAGCGTGTCGGTAAAGATCCTTCCGGCCAGCCTTTTAACTCGCTGCTTCAGCTCGAGATTGAGCAGGGTAAACCGCGAAATCCCTTTATCAATGCCGGGGCGCTGGTGGTCTGCGATATGCTGCAAAGTCGCCTCAGCGCACCGCGCCAGCGAATGCTGGAGATTGTTCGCCAGCTCTCGGGCGTTGATGATATTGCCTATGATGCGGTGGTGGCACGCTCGGAGTTTGAACACTCTGCCCGTAACGCGGCTATCGCATGGCTGATGAAATCCTTCGGTAATTTCCACAACGACGTGGCGACCGTGCTGCAAAACTACTTCCATTACTGCGCCCTGAAAATGAGCTGCGTTGAGCTGGCCCAGACGTTCCTGTTCCTTGCGCACCAGGGGCACGCGCCGCATCTCGATCAGGAGGTGGTTTCTCCGCTTCAGGCCCGGCAGGTTAACGCGCTGATGGCCACCAGCGGGATGTATCAAAACGCCGGCGAGTTCGCCTGGCGCGTTGGCCTTCCGGCTAAATCGGGCGTTGGCGGCGGGGTCGTGGCGATTGTGCCGCATGAAATGGCGATAGCCGTCTGGAGCCCGGAACTGGATGAAACGGGAAATTCCCTTGCCGGCGTGGCGGTTCTGGAGAAACTTACCCAGCGCCTGGGACGTTCCGTATACTGATGTCCGATCTGGATCCTCTCTTTTCCCGCCTGGCGCGATCGACATTTCGTTCGCGCTTTCGCTTAGGCGATAAGGAACGACAGTACTGCTGGGACAAAGGCCCCGAAACCATTGATCGGCACGCCGCGGATTTTGTCGAAAAGCGCCTTGCGCCCGCGTACCCCGCAAACGACGGTAAGCAGACGCCCATGCGCGGTCATCCGGTGTTTATCGCCCAGCATGCCACCGCCACCTGTTGCCGGGGCTGTCTGGCAAAATGGCATAACATTCCACAGGGCGTAACGCTCACGGCGCAGCAACAAAATTATATCGTCAGCGTCATCCACCACTGGCTGGTGCTGCAGATGAACGCCTAAATTTGACGAGTTATGCTCCCGTGGTATTTGTGTTATAGATGCATCCCAAGTTAGTCCCGATCATGCTGACGACCGCAATAATTGCCATAAGCTTTCATATGGAATGATATTTAATGCGTTCTGCTCTTACCGCTTTCAGGCCGTTCCAGATTGATACGCCGCTGCGAAATGCAGCGACGATCTTCATCCTCACCACTTTATTCTATTTTGTGGGCGCGGAATTACGGCTCGTTGAGGCCCTGTCGCTGTTCTGGCCGCTAAATGGCGTCATGGCAGGGATCTTCGCCCGCTATGTTTACCTGAATCGCCTGCATTACTACGCGGTATGTTATGTCGCGATGCTGTTGTACGACGCGGTAACGACCAACTGGGGGATGGCCTCCGTGTTGATCAACCTGTCAAACATGATCTTTATCGTCGTCGTCGCCGTGCTGGTTCAGCGCGACAAGCGGCTGATGAAGAAAACCCCCGATCCGCTTAACGCGCTACGCCTGTTTAACTACTGTCTGATTGCCGCGCTGCTTTGCGCCTTGCTCGGCGCGGTAGGGTCGGTCGGGATTGACAGTCATACCTTCTGGCCGCTATTTGCCGACTGGTTTAGCGAGCAGTTCTCAACCGGCGTGCTTGTTGTGCCCTGTATGCTCACGTTACGCATGCCCGGGCGTGAGCTCAGGCTACGTCTTGAGCAGCTGCTGCCGGTAATTGCGCTGATCGTCTCGGTGATCGCGTCGGTGGTGATTGGCGGAGCGGGGAGCCTCTCGTTTCCTCTGCCCGCGCTTATCTGGTGTGCGGTTCGCTACTCGCTGCCCGCCACCTGTCTGCTGACGTTTATCACGGGGGCCACTGAAATCATTCTGGTCGCCAACTCGATTATTAATATCGCCGTGGCGACGCCGTTTACGACGCCAATGATGTTTTCAGCCCGGCTGGGGATCGCCACGATGGCGATCTGCCCGGTGATGGTATCCGTCAGCATGGCGGCGATTAATTCCCTGATCCGCCAGGTTTCACTGAGGGCGGATTATGACTTTTTAACGCACGTCTACTCGCGTTCCGGGCTTTATGAGGCGTTAAAGCATGAAGAGACGTACCGGCACACGCGTTTTCTGACCGTCATGCTGCTGGATATTGATTATTTCAAAAGCATTAATGATAACTACGGCCACGAGTGCGGAGACCGCGTGCTGGCGTCGTTTGCCCGACAGGTTCAGCAGGTCGTCGGCGAAGACGGCATGGTGGCGCGCATGGGCGGAGAGGAGTTCGCCGTGGTGGTCAATTCAGGCGACGCGCAGCACGGTTTTGAACTGGCTGAACGTATCCGATCCACCGTTGCCGGTCATCCTTTTACATGGCGTCACCAGACGCTCTATCTGACGGTCAGCATTGGCCTCGGCAGCGGAAAGGCTGAGTCCTGGCAGCTGACCGAGGTCTTCAACAAGCTTATGGCCGAAGCGGACGATCATCTCTATCGTTCAAAAAAAGCGGGTCGAAACCGTACCAGCGCCCGGGTGGCGGACGAGCAGATTGCCGCGCCCTCCGGGAGTGAAACATAGCTGCGTTAATCGTCATAAGGCATTGACGTGAATAGTAAGCGGCTTAACAGGATGTCAGAACACTGACAATGTCTCTGTTTAAGCTACGCTTTTAGTAACGCTTTACGTCAGGAGACATTATGAAAGCACCTGCAACCCCTGAAAATGAAACAGACAGACTCAACTCGCTACGAGAATCAGGTCTGCTTGAGATCGACAGTTCCCCGGCGTTTGACCGCTTAACGCGTCTGGCAAAACGCTTCTTCCAGGTGCCGCTGGCGATGGTCAATCTCATTGATGAGCATTCGCTGATCGTGAAGTCGGCCGACGGTCAGGCGCCCGGCAGCGTTCCGCGCAATATCTCATTTTGCGGGCATACGATCCTCACCGAAGCGCCGCTGGTAGTGGGGGATATGCTTCAGGACGATCGCTTTGCGGATAACCCGCTGGTGGCCGGTGAGCCTCGCGTGCGTTTTTACGCGGGCTTCCCGCTGCGCCTGCGCGACGGCGCAAGCGTTGGCTCGCTGTGCCTGATTGATTACGCCCCCCGCGAGTTTTCTGCCGCCGACCTCGCCGTGCTGGGTGACCTTGGCGCGCTGGCGGAAGATGAATTTGCTGCCATCAGCGCGGCGACCACGGATGAATTAACCGGGTTATTCAACCGTCGGGGCTTTAATCAGCTCGTGCGGTTCACGCTTTCCGTTGCCCGGCGTCGCGCTGAGCCGCTCACGCTCGGCTGGCTGGATTTGGATCGCTTTAAGGAAATTAACGATCGCTTCGGGCATGAAGAGGGGGATAAGGCGCTGAAAGCGATGGCGCAGCTAATGCGCGCCTCTTTCCGCGAAGCGGATCTGCTGGTGCGTTTTGGCGGGGACGAGTTCGCCGTGCTGTTCGCGGATACGGATGAGCAGGGCGCCTGGATTGCCATGCAGTATCTTGCCGAGCAGGTAGAAAACTATAACGCCCGCAAGCTACATCCCTGGTCGCTCCATTTCTCGTGGGGGCTCAGTGAATTCGATCATAACGGCAACGACCTGCAGCAGTGGTTAAAAGAGGCCGATGAAAAGATGTATGCCATGAAACAGCAGCGACAGCGCTCCCGGTAACATAACAAAAGCGTATGTCCGATCCGTTTGCGTTAAGAAGATGTTAAATGCACAGTGACGGTATTCAACGTAAGGAAAAACAATGAATACCTCACTGCAAATCAAAAACCTCACCCGAGACGACATTCTCACCCATCTTGATGCGCTGGCCGGGATCCTCGAAAACTGTGTGAACGGCGGGGCATCCGTCAGCTTTATGCTTCCCTTTAGTCGGGATAAGGCTCGTTCGTTCTGGCGCGGCATCGCTGAAAGCGTAGGGCGCAACGAGCGTCTGGTGCTGGCCTGTGTCGACCCGCAGGACGGCGTCATCGGTACGGTGCAGCTGATCGTCGACCAGCCGGAAAACCAGCCGCATCGCGCCGATGTGGCGAAGCTGCTGGTTCACGAGAAAGCCCGCCGCAAAGGTGCCGCGATGGCCTTGATGGAAGCGCTTGAAGCGGAGGCCCGGGCCAGAGATATTTCGGTTCTGGTGCTCGATACCTCCACCGGCAGCGGCGCCGAGACGTTCTACCAGCGTGCCGGCTGGCAAAAGGTGGGGGAGATCCCGCGCTATGCCCTGATGCCGGACGGCGCCATGACGGCCACGTCCGTGTTCTATAAGTTCTTATGATTATTTTGTACAACTACGCCGTGGATTGATCAAAACAGGGTTTCTGGTCGTTAAGTTTTGATAAGTTATCGTACCAATCTTATCAGGTTGTATGACTAATCATAAAAGGAACCCTCTTGTGAACACGCTCAACCGTCGTGATTTTCCCGGTGCTCAATACCCGGAACGCATTATTCAGTTTGGCGAAGGCAACTTCCTGCGTGCGTTTGTCGACTGGCAAATTGACCTGCTAAATGAACATACCGATCTTAACGCCGGTGTGGTTATCGTCCGTCCTATTCAGAGCGACTTCCCGCCGTCGCTGAACACTCAGGATGGTCTCTATACCACGATCATTCGCGGCCTGAACGGGCAGGGTAAAGCGGTGAGTGAGAGCCGTCTTATCCGCTCGGTTAACCGGGAGATCGACGTCTACGGCCAGTATGATGCGTTCCTGAAACTGGCGCACAATCCGGACATGCGCTTTGTTTTCTCGAACACCACCGAAGCGGGTATCAGCTACAACGCTGGTGACCGATTCGCCGATGCCCCTGCGGTGAGCTACCCGGCGAAGCTGACGCGACTGCTGTTTGAGCGTTATAGCCACTTCAACGGTGCAGCGGATAAAGGCTGGATCATCATTCCGTGCGAGCTGATTGACTACAACGGTGACGCGCTGCATGAACTCGTCCTGCGCTATGCCCGGGAGTGGGCGCTGCCTGCCGCCTTTATCCAGTGGCTTAACGAGGCAAACAGCTTCTGCTCGACGCTGGTTGACCGTATCGTGACCGGTTACCCGCGCGACGAAGCGGCCACGCTGGAGGCTGAGCTGGGTTATCACGATGGTTTCCTGGATACGGCTGAACAATTCTATCTGTTTGTTATCCAGGGGCCGGCATCTCTTGCGCAGGAACTTCGTCTGGATAAATACCCGTTGAATGTGCTGATTGTCGACGACATCAGGCCCTACAAAGAGCGCAAAGTCGCTATCCTGAACGGCGCGCATACGGCGCTGGTGCCGGTGGCATTCCAGGCTGGGTTAGAGACGGTAGGCGAGGCGATGAATGATGCAGAGATCTGCGCGTTTGTCGAAAAAGCGATTTATCAGGAGATCATTCCGGTTCTCGATCTGCCGCGTGACGAGCTGGAATCTTTTGCCAGCGCGGTAACAGGGCGTTTTCGCAACCCTTACATCAGACACCAGCTGCTTTCCATCGCGCTTAACGGTATGACCAAATACCGCACCCGCATTCTGCCGCAGCTGCTGGCAGGGCAGAACGCAAGCGGACAATTGCCTGCACGTCTGACGTTCGCGCTGGCTGCACTGATAGCGTTTTATCGCGGGGAACGTAACGGGGAGAACTATCCGGTGCAGGATGATGCATTCTGGCTGGAACGTTATCAGCAGCTGTGGGCACAGCACCGCGACCAGCAGTTGAGCACCCGTGAGCTGGTGCAGTCCGTGCTGAGCGTGAGCGAGCACTGGGAACTGGATCTCACGCAGGTCACCGGGCTCGTCGACCAGGTCACCCTGGATCTTGACGCCATTCTCCTGAAGGGAATGCGCGCAGCGGTGAAACCCCTTTGCTAATGACGTTACCCGGCTTCGGCCGGGTTTAATTACATCTTAATTTAGTTACAACATACTATTTACTCTTTTTTTAAAACCGCATGCAGCACCGTGCGGTTATCGCTAAGCAGGTCATAAAATTCAATGTCCCGTTAACATGCTTGCAACCGTGAGGGAGATCACGTTTAATAGCCACGCTCTTTTCCTTCCTGAAACTCACTATGATTGTTCGTCCTAAACAGCACTGGCTACAACTGATTTTTGTCTGGCACGGCTCGGTACTTCCCAAAATTTACACCCGACTGCTGCTCAACTTCCTGCTTTCTATTGCCGTTATCCTGATGCTGCCGTGGTATACCTCGCTGGGTATCAAATTTACCGTGGCGCCATTTAGCATTCTCGGCGTGGCGATCGCTATCTTTCTCGGTTTCAGAAACAACGCCTGTTATTCGCGCTACGTTGAGGCTCGCCTGCTTTGGGGGCAGTTGATGATAGCGGCACGCTCGCTGTTTCGCGAGGTGAAAAACACCTTGCCTGACGATAAGCACCTGGGGGAATTTGTCCGCCTGCAGATAGCTTTTGCCAACTGCCTGCGCATGACCCTCCGCCGGGACCTGAACGCCGAACAGCTCTCTCGCTATCTTGCTCCGGACGATTTACGTCACGTGATGAGCGCCAACTCGCCGGCGAACCGCATTTTACTGATTATGGGGGAGTGGCTGGCCGTGCGGCGGCGTAACGGGCAGCTTTCAGACATCCTGTTCCACAGCCTGAACAACCGTCTGAACGATATGTCCATCGTCCTCTCCGGCTGCGAGCGCATTGCGACTACGCCGGTGCCGTTTGCCTATACGCTGATTTTGCACCGCACGGTCTATCTGTTCTGCATCATGCTGCCGTTCGCGCTGGTTGTAGATCTGCACTACATGACGCCGTTTGTCTCGGCGCTGATCTCCTACACCTTTATCTCGCTGGACACCCTGGCGGAAGAGCTGGAAGACCCGTTCGGCACAGAAGATAACGATCTGCCGCTGGACGCCATCTGCAACATGATGGAACGCGATCTGCTGCAGATGAACGATGAAGAGAACATTCCTGAAAGGCTGATGCCGGATAAGTATTATCAGCTGACCTGACGGGCGTTCCACTCGTCGCGGGTGATCTCCCACAGTTCGGAATCCAGCATGCCGCTGACGTAGGCTTTCTTTTCCGTCCTGATAAGCCGCATGCCGCTACTGTCTGAAATACGCCGGGAGCGGCTGTTGGCGGTGGCTTTCGGGGCGCGTAATACGGGTTTGTTTAGCGTATTGAACCAGTAATCCGTCGCGGCAATGCTGGCCTCGCGCATGTATCCCTGGCCCTGAAACTCCGGGGCCAACCAGAATCCACGGTTGTTATCTTCGACGTCATACAAACAGATAATACCCATCAACTCATCCGGCACCTCGCGACGACGGATGCTCCAGAACCAGGCGATCCCTTTTGCCATATCCGGCAGCGCCACGTTGTTGACATAGTTTTCCGCGCCGTTATCCGGGTAGGGCCAGGGCACGGAAGAGACCATATAGCGGACGATCTCCCAGCGCGGATAACGCTTTTGTATCTGGGCCGCATCTTCGGCAACCAGCGGTTTTAGCAATAAGCGTTCTGTCGTGAGCGTCGGTATCGTCATCCGCGGATCTCCATATTTAAGCGTTATTCTTTTGTTTGTGTTCTGGTATTTTCACTTCTACCACATTCTATTTAGTTGCGTTGAAACTTATTTACTACCAAAATTTTGCTCTGCATAGCGCTCGATTACCGTCAGATTAGTTGGGTTAACTTACCCATCCACATAAGGAGTAATGTATGGTTTTGCCTGGAATGAATCCTGAGAAAAATCTACCGGGATATGATTATGCGCGCATAGCAGGCTTTGGAGCTGCAGATTTCGATTTCAAAGCACTGGGTTCCGCAATGGACTGTAATCGCGAATTCGCTCAGGCCGGGATCATTTATTCTGATGGTGCTCAACGCTATCTGGTTCGCTCTGGTCAGCGTCATCCCAATGGTCAAAGTGGTATCGTAACTCACGTAATTGTAACTAAAGCGAACTCACAACCATCCGCCTCTAGCGTAGGTAAATCCTTGACTGATGCTGTGGCATCTACATCTATGGGAACTGAACTTGCATCGACGGTACTATCATGTGGGGCGATGATCATCACTGGAGGTGTGATGCTTGCCGGCACGGCGGCAACCCCCCTTACTGCAGGAGGAAGTGGTGTTTTGGTAGCGATTGGCTACGCAGGAACCCTTGCGACCGGGTTGCAATGCGTTAACGGCCTTTATCGTATCTATGATTTGGTTGAAAACGGTGGCGGTAATGTTGCCTGGCTCGATACGCAAGAATGGTACGTCGCCACCTCAACTTCACTGGATGTAATTTCGTTAGCAAGTGCAGGAGGGGCGCTAAAAGAAGCAGTTACCACCTGGCGTGCAATGAAATCTATATCTTCCTTGAAAGCCACTGAGTGGTTAAAAAGTTATCCTCGTCAGGATCGCGCTCGTTTGACCGAATTGATAATTCGCGCGCAAAACCCCGGTATAAGCAACAAGGAAATTAAGGCACTTATACGCGCTGGTCTTTATCCGAAACGATTTCCAACCGGGCCTGTTCAGGTAGAGCTCACTCGACAACTTGGGCAAGTGGTTACAAGTGCCGCAGCATTGGCCGGGAGTGCTGTGAGTGGCGTTATTGCAGCGCCCAGTAATTTACCACGGACCGGTAAATACATTATCGGTACCATTCAGTCACTGGCGGTATTCTGATGAAGTTTTTGAGTTTTTTAACCGGACGGGTTTTCCAGGATCTCCTGCAGGATGGCAAAGAGATAGAGGAGGCTATTGGTCAGCGTGATACCCGTCTCTTGAATTATTCCACGCCAGAGCTGGAACGGTATTTTTCGCGTCCTCTCAGCGAGCTTCCGCGTCAAAATCCTTATCCGGTAGCGGTGCTGTTACCTCTGTTTTTAGTGGCGTTTGCGTTAAACCTTCTGCCTTTTCTCAGCGCGTTGCAGGGGTTGTCACCTTTACATCATGCATTGAGCTTTTTCGTACCATCATTGACGATGACAGGCGCGCTCATTGTGATAAGCGTACTCCTGGCTCGTGGGAAGACGTCGGGATTGTTGGGGTTTAGGGCGTTGTTCATCATTCTGCTGATAACGACCCTCGTTCAGGTTTTACATATCCTGCTTTCGCATGACGGAGGCCTTTGGCCGCTGGTCATCGCATCCTTCGCACTGTTATTTTGTCGGGTGGTGATGAACAGCAGCGGCTTTGTGCTGTTTACGCTCTATTGTCGTACTCAGCGTCTTGCCAGACTGGCACGGGAAATGCGACTAAAAAGCCGTTAAAGAGGGGTTATGACTTTACGAAAAGCTAAGCCACAGGAAGCCGAAATACTCTGGAATATTCGCAATCAGGCGATTCGTCACGGCTGTAAAACCAGTTACGACGCCGACGTCATTGCGCGCTGGACGCCGGATCTCATGCCCGAACGCTATCGGCAGATGGTCATTGAATACCCTTTTTACGTGGTGGAAGATGAAACGGGCGGCGTTGCGGCGACCGGCTATCTGGATCTGGATACCCACGGTCTGGAGGCGATATTCACCTTGCCCGCGGCCTTCGGTAAAGGCATGGCGACCCGGATTATCGAGGCGCTCAAAAATGAAGCCCGTAGCCGGGGGATAACCCGCCTGAGGCTGGATGCAACCCCTAACGCCCAGTCGTTTTATCAGAAGCTGGGGTTTGTCACGCTGCGCGAAAACTATCATCACTCGCGTATGGCAGGGGCTGATTTACGCTGTTTTGAAATGGCGATCGACTTGTAATGTGAGGAACACATGGCTGTCACGGTAAGACCTCTACGTGAAGACGATTATTCCCAATGGCGACCGCTGTGGGATGGCTATACCCATTTTTATGATTGTTACCTCGAGGAATCCGTCACCGCATCGACATGGGAAAGGGCGCTCTCAGCGCATTCCTCGATGTTTTGCCGCGTGGTAGAAACGGATGAAAAGGTCATCGGTTTCGCGATGTGCATTCTGCACGAAGGAACCTGGTCAACGGCCCCCGTTTGCTACCTGGAAGATCTGTTTGTTGATGCCGACGAACGCGGGGCGGGAGCCGGTAAGGCGCTCATTGATGCTCTGATTGAGGAAGGCAAACGCGAAGGGTGGTCAAAACTGTACTGGGTCACCCGGGAGAACAACCCGGCGCGCAAACTTTATGACAAATACGGTCAAGCTGACGATTACGTCCGCTATCGGCTCTCGCTTTAAGGCGACAAGGCCTGGGTTTGTATCACACTGTATCTGCGTCGCTGGTACATACACAGGCTTGCAATAAACCCGCTTTCGCACATATCCGCTATACATTGCCGTGTTGTTATATCCCCGTGAACTGTACTCAACCGGAGATACCAACATGTTTAGCAAACTCGCGTACTCAACCCTCGCACTGACCGTTTCACTTGGCACCGTGATGTCCTGTCAGGCTGAAGTCACCGGCACAAATTTCGCGGCAGCCTTTGATCATCCGCAGCAAATTAACGCCGGCGATCTGAATGTCGGTTATGTCGACATCGGCCCGAAAAACGGCCAGCCGGTTATTTTACTGCACGGCTGGCCTTACGATATTCACAGCTATGCCGACGTCGCCCCCGCGCTGGCGGCAAAAGGCTATCGGGTGATTGTGCCTTCTCTGCGCGGCTACGGCACCACGCGCTTCCTGTCTGCCAAAACGCCGCGCAACGGCCAGCCTTCAGCCATGGCGAAGGATATTGTGAACCTGATGGATGCCCTGAATATTAAGCAGGCGGTATTTGCAGGATATGACTGGGGCGCTCGTACGGCGGATATCGTTGCGGCGCTGTGGCCAGAGCGCGTTAAGTCACTGGTGTCGGTGAGCGGGTATCTCATCAGCAGCCAGCAGATTGGCAAACAGCCGCTGCCGCCAAAAGCGGAGCAGCAGTGGTGGTATCAGTTCTATTTCGCCACCGTGCGCGGTGCTGAAGGCTATGCCAAAAACACGCATGACTTCGCCCGTTTGATCTGGTCTCAGGCCTCGCCTGACTGGAAATTTAGCGATGCTGTCTTCAACGCCAGCGCCAAATCCCTCGATAACCCCGACCACGTCGCGGTGACGCTCAGCAACTATCGCTGGCGTTTAGGGCTGGAAAAAGGCGAGCGCAAATACGATAGCTACGAGCAAAAACTCGCTACGCTGCCGAATATCACCGTTCCAACGATCACCATCGAAGGTGGGAACAACGGTGCGCCGCATCCAGCACCGCAGGCCTACGCGGGTAAATTTACCGGTAAATATGAGCACCGCACCTTCGGGGCAACCGTGGGGCACAATCCGCCTCAGGAAGATCCGCAGGATTTCGTCAAGGCCGTCGTTGACGCGGACAAGCTCTGAAATGTGCTATTTTCAGTACGTTACCCTTCGGTCTGGAGATTTCGGTGGAGCATATTGATCATATCCTTGTCGTCGATGACGACAGGGATATTCGTGAACTGATTGTCGATTATCTCGTTAAGTCTGGCTATCGCGCGACGGGCGCGGCCAACGGCAAAGAGATGCGCGTCGTGCTGGATAAACAGCATATCGACCTGGTTGTGCTGGATGTCATGATGCCCGGCGACGACGGGCTTACGTTATGTCGAGAGCTACGCGTCGGGAAATATAAAGATCTGCCCATCCTGATGCTGACGGCCCGCAACGAGGAGACGGACAGGATCCTGGGTCTGGAGATGGGCGCGGATGACTACGTGGTGAAGCCGTTTGTCGCCCGGGAACTGCTGGCGCGTATCAAAGCGATTTTACGGCGTTTTCGCACGATGCCGCCCAATTTGCAGGTGACAGAAGCCGGGCGGCTGGTGATGTTCGGTGAATGGCAGCTCGATACCGTTGCCCGTCACTTAATCGATCCGGAAGGGGTGATCGTCGCGCTCAGCGGGGCGGAGTATCGCCTGCTGCGCGTGTTCCTTGACCATCCTCAACGGGTGCTGACCCGCGATCAGCTGCTCAACCTGACGCAGGGGCGAGACGCCGAGCTGTTTGAACGTTCTATCGATCTGCTGGTTAGCCGGGTCCGTCAGCGCCTGAACGAAGATGCCCGCACGCCCGCCTATATCAAGACCGTGCGCAGCGAGGGCTACGTTTTTACCATGCCGGTCACCATCAAAGAGGCTAACGAATGACGCTCTGGCCACGCTCGCTGCTGGCCCGCTTGCTGCTCGTCGTGCTGTCCGGCCTGCTGCTGGCCAACGCCCTGAGCCTGACGCTGGTGATGATTGAACGAATGCACAGCGCCAGAACGGTGATGCTCGGTAATCTGGAAAACGACGTCGCAACCAGCGTCGCCATTTTAGACCGCTTACCGGCCAGCGAGCGCGCGGCCTGGCTTTCGCGCCTCGAACGGGGCAATTACCGTTATATTCTGGGACCGGGAGAGCCCGGCAACGCGCCGACGGATAAGCGTTCGCAGGACGCCATCCGAACCTTAAAAGCGACGCTTGCGTCACAGTACCCGCTCAGCTTCACCGCCGTTCCCGGTGCCGTTTCACACATCCAGGCGCATCTGACGTTACGCGACGGCGCGCCGCTGACCATTGACCTGATCCCACGCATGCCGCCGGTCGCCAGCTGGCTGCCCGTAGTGCTGATCCTGCAGCTGCTGTTGCTGGCTGCGTGTGCCTGGATTGCCGTGCGGCAGGTGGTGCGGCCTTTTTCACAATTTACCCGCGCGGTGGATTCGCTGGATCCGGCGGCCAGCACGCCAATGACGGAGAAAGGGCCGCTTGAGGTGCAGCGTGCAGCGCATGCCTTCAACGCGATGCAGGCGCGCATTCAGTCTTATCTCCGGGAGCGCGCGCAGATCCTGGCGTCCATTTCTCACGATCTCCAGACGCCGATTACCCGCATGAAGCTGCGCGTCGAGATGGCAGGGGAACCTGAACTTCGCGACAAGCTCCTGAACGATCTCGATAGCATGACGCGTCTTGTTCGCGAGGGTATTGCGTATGCCCGGTCATCAGAATCCCTGGAAGAGACCCCGCTGAAGCTGGAGCTGAATGCCTGGGTCAACAGCATCGCCTGCGATTATCAGGACATCGGTAAAAACGTGCAGCTTCAGTCAAACGATACCCGTTTACCGATCGTTACGCGTCCGCAGGCGCTTCGTCGGGTGATGACCAACCTGCTGGATAATGCCCTTAAGTTCGGTGGGGATGCCGTTATTACCATTGATAATTCGTCTTCCACAGAGGTGGTGATTCACATCACTGACGGCGGACCGGGAATACCCGATGACGAGATTGAGGCAGTATTACAGCCGTTTTACCGGGTGGAAACATCGCGCAACCGCGATACCGGCGGAACAGGACTCGGACTGGCGATTGCCGCGCAGCTCACCGCTCAGCTGGAAGGAAAGCTCAACCTGACGAACCGGGCCGGAGGCGGACTGGATGTCTCCATTACGCTACCGCGCCGTTAATTGTACGGCTTTGTATCTCCCGGCCCGGGTGATACAGAGCCAGACAAAATCTGCGTTTTTACACATATCCTGAACACATCCGCACGATGAAATAGCCTCACTGCAGCGTCGCAGGACTTGTATTGTGAGGTGTCTATGTTTCTGGTAATCGCTTTTCTGGGCGGGATGATAAGCCTGCTCAGTCCATGTACGCTCCCGGTTATTCCACTCCTTTTCGCCGGTTTTCAGGGACAGCGACGACATATTCTGGCCCTGCTGGCGGGGATGATCGTGATGTTAACCCTGGTGGCGATGGCCGTCACCGTCGCCAGCGAGTGGATCGCAGAGGCAACCATCGTCGGGCGCTGGATCGCTCTCGTTATTCTGGCCACGGCCGCGCTGGCCTTAATTTTTCCGTCATTCGCCCAGCGTATTGCGGGCCCGGCCGTCAGCGCGGGAAATGTCCTGAACACCCGAAGCGGGCAAACGCGCGGTCTGGCATCGGCTTTTCTGGCCGGGCTCGCGGTGGGGCTGCTCTGGTCTCCCTGCGCCGGTCCCATACTGGGCGCCATTTTTAGCATTAATATCGCGGGCCACTCGGCCATAGCGACGGGCGCGCTGCTGGCGGCCTACGGCAGCGGATGCGCGCTGATGTTAAGCCTGCTCGTTTTCGGCGGACGCACGCTGATGGCGCCGCTAAGAGCAAAATCGGCGCTGATGGAAAAGCTGCGGCAGGGGGCGGGCGTGGCGATGCTGGCGGCTGTCGTATTTAACGCGACGGGAATGACTTCACTTCTGAAAGGAGCAAACGGCGTTGCGGACCGTCTGGAGACAACACTCCTGACGCTGGCGAAACCCACAGCCGCGCCGGTGAAGCTCCAGCCGGTCGTGATGACAGAGCCCAGCAGCCAGCTGCCTTCATTAAGCGGGGGGACAGGGTGGATTAACGGTGACCCTGTCACGTCTGAATCCTTGCGAGGGAAGGTGGTGTTGATTGATTTCTGGACCTGGGATTGCATTAACTGTCAGCATACGCTCCCGCACGTGCGGGACTGGGCCACGAAGTATCAGTCGCAGGGGCTGGTCGTGATTGGGGTTCACACGCCGGAATATCCCTGGGAAAAACCGCTCGCCTCGGTGAAAAACGCGGTAAATAAATGGCAGTTGCCGTACCGGGTGGTGACTGATAATAACTATCAAATCTGGAACGATTTCGGGAACCAGTACTGGCCAGCGCATTACTATTTCGATGCCAAAGGCCAGCTACGCTATACCGCCTTTGGCGAAGGAGATTATGCGCAACAGGAAAAGGTCATTCAGCAGCTGCTGAAAGAAGCCCGGTCATAACCCGTCAGGGCTGGCGTTGCGCCACGATAAACAGCCGCGGAAAAGCGAGCAGTATCTGCCCATTTTCCTGGAGCGGATACTGCTCTTCCAGCAGTTCATGGTAGCGTTTCAGGAAACGTTTCTGCTCGCTCTCGTTAAGTTCCTGGAGCCACGGGCGCAAGCCGGTGGCGCTTACCCAGTCAATTATGGCCTGGTGCGAGCTCATTTTATGGAAATAGGTTGTCCGCCAGATATCCACGTCACAGCCCGCCTCGGACAAGATATCGTAGTAGGCATGCACACCAGGGAGAGGTTCGCGGCCGCGGTCAGGGTAGTCTTGTTCCAGCGCCACTTCACGCATCGCCACATGAGTAGGTTCAAGCCAGTTGTCAGGCATCTGGATTGCTAATACGCCATTAAGCGTGAGTAAAGAAACGAGATGAGGCAGGAGATCGTAATGGTCAGGAACCCATTGCAGCGAAGCGTTGGCATAAATCAGGTTCAGCGGCTGGCCAGGCTTGTACTGGCGGATATCGGCCTCAACAAAATGGCAGTCAGGCAATGCGGCTCTTGCTTCCTCAAGCATTGCAGGGGAGTTGTCGACCCCGGTAATGTGCGCCGAAGGCCAGCGATGCTTCAACAGCGCGGTGCTGTTTCCCGGCCCGCAGCCTAAATCAGCGATGGTGGAGACCTCATCCAGAGGAATTCTGGCGAGCAGTTCAGCGGCAGGACGCGTTCTTTCCGCGCCGTACTGCAGATAAAGAGAGGGATTCCAGTCGGCCATTTTGGTTCTCCGTTTAGCATGCTTCTGCAAGAGTAGCACAGCATTAAGAACAGAGATAATAGGAGAAAAAATAGAAAAAGGAAATATTACCCCTTAAATTTTTAAGGGGCAATACTTTAATTGTAATTATTTTATGATTATCGTTTTTTAATATTTTATCGGCTAAGTGCTTCTTACGCTCTGTACCCGAAACTATAAATATTAGATAATCATGAATGGATATATCCCTGGTGTTTCGTAGGTCTTTGACCTCCTGGCCACTGAGTTTCACGAGGACTTAGTGGCCGGGTACCTTTTAAGTATAAGGAATACCATGCACAATGAAAGCTGTCCTAAAAGACAGGGGATAATAGTTTCAGGTGTTATTATCAGGAATAAGAGCAATGAATTCTGTTATTGAGTTTTTTTTGCATGATTACGATGATTTACCGTCAGCATTAGCCCGCGAACTTTTCCGACTCCGGAGAAAAACCTTTCGGGACCGACTCGACTGGAAAGTTGAATGCGTTGAAGATATGGAAAAGGATCAGTTTGACAACCCAAACACGACATACTTGCTGGGTATGTATGAGGGACAGTTGTTATGCGGCGCACGATTCATTAACTCGACGCATCCGACGATGATAAGCGAAATCTTTCACAATTATTTTGACGAAGCCATTATTTTCCCGGCAGATATTCCCTGCTGTGAAATTAGCCGTTTATTTTTAGATAAAGAAACGCGAGACTCCGCAAGTCTGCAGGGCGTGCCCGCCAGTAAGGCATTGTTTCTTGCAATGAATATGTATTGCATAAAGCAAAAATACCATGGAATGTACGCTGTAGCCAGTCGCGGTATGTATGCCATATTTCGCCATGCGAACTGGAAAGTTGAAGTTATTCAACGCGGTGTTTCTGAAAAAGGGGAGGTTATTTACTATATTTATATTCCTGCCAGCACCAGCATTATTGAAGACATTATTAGCAAAGACAAATCCAGTCACTGGCTTCGCGAAATGCTGGAGCATTTACGCCACTTATAACCAGTGGCTGAGGCTCAGTCGTCCAGTAAGCGTAGTTCTGTTCCAAGCTTTATTGCGTGTCTGGCATTATTCACACCGAGCTTTTTCATTACATTTCCCATATGGAACTTAACGGTGCGTTCAGCAATAGACAAAATAACAGAAATTTCTGCGTAGGTTTTCCCGGCGCTGACCCATTTAAGGATTTGTCGCTCACGTGGTGACAGAAAAACATTCTTTTTCTGTTGATGCTGGCTATACAGGTTGAGTGTCTTCTGATGCAGTTGAACAAGGAAGCTTAGAAATTGTGGCCGATATTTTTCTATATCAATACCAGAGTGCTTAGGACTGATGACGGATAAGACGACAAGATTATTCAGATAGTCATGCAGAGGAAAAGTCTGTCCCTGGTAGATATCATACTGGACGCTTTCGTTGAAAATGCGCGTCAGGTTATAACCATCCGACAGAATGACATCACTTTCCCAGAAAAAATCTTCAACACAGCGCAAAGCCCGAATGATAACAGGGTCAATGAACTGATATTTCCTGTCGAGGTAGATATCAAACCACTCGGGGCTGTTATTGATTATCCGCATCTGGGAAGGATCTTTCTTGTTCATAATGGCGTAGGCGAAGACGATCCCTTTGAAATCCTCAAAAAACGCGTCCAGCTCACTCTGAATTAGCGTATTGATCGCTATGTCGTTGTAATATGTATCCTTCACGTGAGTTGCTTGCCTCCTGTTCGAGTGGAGGAGCAAGTATAATATGCTTCGTTATCTGTAGCGAGTCGCATTTTAATCCAGCCAACAGATAAGACAGGCTACCTCAACTGGTAGCCTGGTCAACGTGTGGCATTTCTAATGGTAAATGCAGATGACTCGGCGAATTTTTGAAGATTTTGTCAAATCCCGAAATAGTTCACTAAATATAGTAGGCTGCAAAATTTAGGAGGTTTTCCGCTTTACATTTGAGTAATGGATAAGCGTAACGACCCAGATTCAAAATCAGGATTTTAACCAGCAGTCTACATAATGCCTTTAAGAGCAATATGATAAAGCAGCATGATGGTTTTACCGTCGACAATCTTGCCTGTTTCTATGCCGCGTAATGCCTCTTCAAGCGTCATTTCCAGCACGTCGATATCTTCTCCCTCAGCCTTGATCCCGCCGCCTGCGCCGGTTCTGTCTTTCGGCTGATACTCGGCAAGATAAAAATAGAGTTTTTCCGTGACGGAGCCCGGGCTCATATAGGCTTCAAAGATTTTCTGCAAGCTCGAAACCTGAAACCCTGTCTCTTCTTCCGCTTCTGCTTTTATGCGGCTTTCGGGATCCATGTTGTCCAGCAGTCCCGCCGCGGCTTCGATTAAATCGTCCTCATGGCCGTTGATAAAGACGGGAAAGCGGAACTGGCGCGTCAGGATCACCGTTTTTTCCTCACGGTTGTAGAGAAGAATAGTTGCGCCGTTGCCACGGTCGTAGACCTCCCGTTGCTGTCTTTGCCATTCGCCGTCACGGCGCTGCAGGTCGAAGGTGTATTTTTTAAGGTTGTACCAGTTATCTGACAGGGTTTCACTGTCAATGATGCGCACATCTGCACGTTTTGATTGCACGTTTGTTCCTCCTTACGTAGAGTAATTATCATAAACAGCATTATCGTGCACTTTCAAGATAAAACATGCAACATCAGGAATTCATGATGCTCACCAGTCAGCGAAAACAATTGATCCTCGAAAAGCTCGGCGCAGAAGGTCAGGTCCAGTCAAAAGCACTCAGCATGCTCTTTGACGTTTCTGAAGACACCATTCGGCGTGATTTACGCGAGCTGGCGGCGGAAGGGCGTTTACAGCGGGTTCACGGCGGCGCGCTGCCGTCATCTTCTGCTATTGCTCCCTATGCCGAACGGCAATCCGTGAAGATGGATGCAAAAAAGAGGGTAGCCCGGAAAGGGGCTCAGCTGATTTCATCAGGGCAGGTGGTGATCGTTGACGGTGGCACGACAACTTCAGAGCTGATTACGTTTTTCCCTCCAGACCTGCGCATCACGGTGGTTACGCACAGCCCGAGCATCGCCCTGGGGCTTGTGGATCATCCGTCCATCGAGGTGATTCTGATCGGCGGTCGCTTGTATAAGCACTCCATTGTTGCGGTCGGCGCTGCAGCGATCGAAGGCATCGAAAATATTCATGCAGATCTGTTTTTTATGGGCGTGACCGGGATCCATCCTGAGGCGGGGCTGACAACCGGCGATTTCGAAGAAGCGTGCATCAAACGTGCATTTTCCGGCAGAGCCGCGGAGACGGTCGTCCTGGCTTCCCCGGAAAAGGTCAACACAGCGTCTTCGTTTGTGATTGGCGATGTGTCATCGGTGAACACCATCGTCGTTGAAGACAATACCGATCGGGACTGGATCCGCGCGGTATTGGAAAAAGGGGTCTCCGTCGTGTTGACCTCGGAGAGTGACTGAAAAAGCCTTGTGCTACACGCCCTCCGGCGCATGGCACACAGCCTCAATATTGTGGCCATCGGGCGAGATGACAAACGCGGCATAGTAATTTTCACCGTATGACCTCAGCCCCGGCCCGCCGTTATCGCGTCCACCGGCGCGCAGGGCGGCATGGTAAAACGCATCGACCTGCTGGCGCGTGTTGGCCACAAACGCCAGATGCAGAGGAGCAGGTTTATCATTTGTCTGAAAAAGACAGAACGAAACGTCGCCTGAACTCATTTCGACACCGTAGTCTGGCGTGCCTTCATCAATGAGTTCTACACCAAGCGGCTTAAGCGCATGGAGGAAGAAGGTTTTACTTTTTTCGTAATCACTGACGCCGAATTTCACATGATCGAACATGGTTCCTTCCTTTATGAGATGGAGAAATAACCAGTATAGAAGGAGAGTGGGGCGACCATACGAAAGAACGTGTCAATGTGACAGTCATCAATTTATGCAGTCTTTTCCGATGCCGAAGCGGACAAATGGCATATTTAAAACGTCAGGATTTGAGCTGGAAAAATAGACCAGTCCGGTTCTGTTGTCCCTTGGGTTGTATTTTTTCAGCATTTCAAGCTCAATGCCGGTGCTCATAAATGTTTTTCCGTTTTTATCAAACAGGAAGAAACACATCTTATTTTCTTTGCCCGGCTCAATACTTTTACCCGACGCGTTATCAAGCGTAACCTTGTAGCTAACCATATATTTTGCTTCGCCCGTTGTACTGTCCCATTGGCTTCCCTGAGACTCTTTTTGAGCGAAAATGGTTATCCCGGTGAGCTTGTCGTCATGGCTCTCTTTCTTACCGGCCTGAGCCGTCCCGGCGGCGGACAGCGCTAACGCAAGACAAATTCCTTTATTCAGGAGGCTTCGCATTTTTCTTCCTCTTCATTTTTTACATTGATTCACTTAGCTATAACGCCGAACGCTTTCGTCCAACGAACGTCCAGCGCAGGTAGTCGTAAAGCCAGTTAAACAGCATCGTATAGGGCAGGAAAAACAGCACCAGGCCAATCTCAACAAAAAACGCCTCCGTCACGGTTAGGTTCAGCATAACCATTGCCACAGGGATTAAGGAGATGATAAGTCCCGTTTCAAAACCAACAGCATGGATTGCGCGAACAAGAAATGTGCGTTGAAACTGATGTTTTTTCTGCAGGGAATCAAAGAGCTTATTAAAAATAAAATTCCAGACCGTTGCGGTAAGTGCAGATATCACGGACAACGAGCCTGACTGAAGTACCGACACGTTCATCAGCCAGGCGAGTGACAGCGCGATGATAACGTTGGCCGTCACTTCAAAAATGACAGCATGGAAAACTCTCTCTTTAAAACTTTTATTTAATTCAATTTCCATTTGCTTACGACAGCGTTTTCAAAAGCTGAAGTATATCAGACATTTTTCAACCCTTTCTAAACGTGCAGGTTATGTTAAATACAGCCCAGGCCCGCTAGTGTAGAACGCACGGCCTCGGTAAGAGGGGTCTGCGGTTCATGGCCTAAAAAGGCGATCAGTTTTGAATTATCTATCTCTATTGTCTGCTCCCAGAGATAGCGCATCTCCCGCATTTCACGCAGCGTGGTGTTAAACGGACTCATTGCAGAGACCAGCCACCATGGAAATGACTTCACCTTCGCCTTAATACCGGCATGCTCCGCGACGTGCTTAACGGCTGCGGTCATCGTTGTCCCATCAGGATCCCAGTGTCCACGCATATGGAAACAGGAAAACGGTTCGAGTTCATCCCGCCGCGCCAGCAGAGCCGCAACGGTATCGGCGACATCCGGCAGATAAGCCCACTGATGTCCTGCGCCGGTTTGCCCGGGATTTTTAACGACCTTCGGTGGATGTCCCGGTTTTACCAGTCCCTGTGAAAACCAGTTGTTGCCTGCGAGGGGACCAAAAAAGTCACCCGCCCGCAAAATGAGCACCTTTCCGCCACGCTGAGCATAGGCTGAGAGCGCCTTCTCCATTTGCACGCGTATGGCTCCTTTTCGGGTAACCGGATCCTGAGGGGAATCCTCGCGTAAGAGGGGAAAAGCATCCGGACCGTAGTTATAAATCGTGCCCGGCAGAACGATTAATGCACCGTTTCGCTCCGCTGCGCTGATGGTGTTATGCAGCATGGGCAAAACCAGCTGTTCCCAGTTTCGGTAACCTGGCGGGTTAACGGCATGAACAATCACGCTGCATTCTGACGCCGCGGCATGAACCTGTTCAGCATTCTGCGCATCGCCGCTTATCCACGTCATGCTTTTGTTGTGGGAGTCATTTCCCGGAACGCTGCGGCGCAATGCACGTACATCCCATTCGTCACGGATCAATTTACGGGCAATTTCGCCACCGATCCCACCCGTTGCGCCCAGTATCAGTACCTTATTTGTGCTTTTCATCGTCTGGCCCTTATTGGATATCTGCTTGACATCTTAAGGGCCACACGGGCTAAATGTAATTGCATAATATAAGCCAGCAGGTATGCATTTTTGTATGAAGCTAAATATCCCGTGGGAATGGTATCGCACTTTTTTGGCCGTGATGAAGGAAGGGTCGCTGTCAGGAGCCGCACGCAGGCTTGCCATCACCCAGCCAACCGCCGGACGTCATATTGCGGCACTGGAATCAGCCCTCGGCCTTGTTTTATTTACCCGTTCGCAGACTGGATTGCAGGCTACGGACGCCGCCGTCGAGCTGAAGGGCCATGCGCAGGCAATGGAAAATACGGCCATGATGATTGAGCGGTCGGCGGCCAGTTTCAGCTCCGGCGCAACCGGATTGCGGGGCGTGGTGCGCGTCGCCGCCAGCGAAATCATCGGAACGGAGGTTCTGTCTCCCGTGATTGCACAGATAAAAGAAGAATATCCGCAAATAACCGTTGAACTGGTTCTGTCTAATCGCGTTCAGGATTTACTGAACCGGGAAGCGGACATTGCGGTACGCATGACCACACCGGTGCATGAGCAACTGATTTCACGTCGGATGGGCAGGATAGAAATAGGCCTGCATGCCGCGCCAGCCTATCTGTCACGACGTGGTGCTCCGGAAAATATTGATGAGTTATTAACCCATACGCTTGTCGGTTTCGATAATTTAACGCCCTTTATTTTACAGGCACTTAAACAATACCCACAGCTAAACCGCGATCTGTTTAGCGTGCGGACCGACAGTGATATTGCTCAATTAAACCTTATTCGCGCAGGAGCGGGTATCGGAATGTGTCAGGTACAACTGGCAGATTTTTCTCCGCCGTTGCAGAGGATAATGCCTGATTACTTTGCGTTTCATCTGGACACCTGGCTGGTGATGCATGAGGATTTACGCCACAGTCAGGCGTGCAAAACGGTGTTTGATTTTCTTGCAGAGGGTTTACAGGCTTATATCAACAGGGCAAAACGGTAAGCCATGCACTGTGAGATGATCAGCGTGACGATAGCAGCACGTGAGAAGACACTATCAGAGGACATCAGCATCCAGGCCCAACGTGTCCATAAGATGCCAGATTTCTTCTGATTCCACATTGGTACGCATAATGTATATTATGTTAAATTAGATATGGGCATCAGAGAATAAGCCATAAACCGTTCAGTCAAAACCCTCATAGCTGCCTTCCCTCTCACATCAATGCAGTAACCTTTGGATCACTGCATCGGTTACTGAGGAAGTTATCTTTTATTCAGATAGTTATTGAAGAATGCCGTGATGTTATCGAACGGGATCTTATCCATACGATCATATAAATGAAGGTGTATACAGACTACCATCCCGTCATCAACATGCTCCATCAAATGACCAATTTCGTTGATGAGATGTCTGGCACCATGCTCCGTTAACAATACTAGTAACGGGTCGATACCCCTCTCTGACTTGGACCTTTAAGGAACATCTTTATGATTTGATCGCTGAGTTAACGCTGCTATTATCTAAGTCTTAATAAGCGCAGAATCCAGGTATCTCCAGTGCCGGCGTGAAGGCAGCGATCCGCGCAGGCGTCTACTCGAAACGTTTCCCCAGCGAATCATTACAAAAATCACTGCAACGTGAGCTGATGAGTGCCGTGAACAACGCATCGGCCTTTGTGGGCAGTTCACTCACGGGGACGATCCGCAATCCTCAAAACACCGTCCAGTACGGGCGCTATGTAGTCGGTCTGTTGCAGTCATTTTCGCCTAACTAAACACTGAGTATTCAAATGGTTAAAGTTTTTCCCCGCCGCCTGCAACACTGTAACGAGGTGGCTACCAGCATAAGCAATGCCTCCCCGACACAGCTGCAACAGCTAAAAACTGAGTTGGCTGACGAAATGGGCAAACCTGTAGGTCTACACACCATGGGTATTCCAGCGGCGATCAGTACCCTCGGGGTGATTGTCAGTTTCGCTATTCCTCAGCTGTGGCTGGGGTATGGCGTACTCGCCGGACTCGACCAGCCAGCGGAACACGTATTCGTATGGGTTGTCCTGATCGCCCTTCTGTTCGCTGGCCTTAACGGCGTGACGATGTTTATGATTGGCAAAGGCAGCATGCGCGCCGTGCGGTTACACCTTACGCTGGCGGTGATAAGCCTGGTATTAACAGCAGCCTATCTGCTGGTCGCGCTGAGCGGTAGCGCAGCTCCGGGCGTCAGTCTGACCGCGGCGCTAGTGAGTATCGGCATGCTACTGCTTAGCGGCAGCTGTATCCTTTCCACCGCCTTCTATAAGATGCTGCTGTTTACTCTGCATAATCGTGCCTGGCGCAAGCTTCTCAGCCAGACGCGTGCTAAAACAGCGCGCTAAGCGTTCATCCCGTACAAAACCCGCCATCGCTGGCGGGTTTTTTTAGGATTTTTTATACCTGCGCAGCCAGATTAACTTGTACGCCGCAGGAATAATAAACAGCGATAACAGCGGCGCCGTGATCATCCCGCCAATCATCGGCGCCGCTATCCGGCTCATGACCTCTGACCCTGCCCCCGTTCCCCAAAGAATGGGCAGCAGGCCGGCAATAATCACCGCGACGGTCATGGCCTTTGGCCGCACGCGCAGCACGGCGCCATGGTAAAGGGCGTCATCAAGCCCCTGTTCAGTGAACGTGTCCCGATGGGACAACGCCGGCTGAGCCTCAACGGCATGACGCAAATACATCAGCATGACTACGCCAAATTCTGCCGCCACCCCGGCCAGGGCGATAAAGCCGGTGCCGGTTGCCACAGACATATGGAAGCCCTGCCAGTAGAGGAACCATATCCCACCGACCAGGGCGAACGGCAGACTCATCAGGATCAGCAGCGCTTCATCCACGCGGCGGAACGCCAGATACAGCAGAATGAAGATGATCATCACCGTCATCGGCACCATCAGCTTCAGTTTCTTGTTGGCGTGTTCGAGCAGCTCAAACTGCCCGGAGAATGACACGCTGGTACCCGGCCTCAGCTTTACGTTCTGACTGATGGCCGTCTTAATGTCGTTCACCACCGACACCATATCCCTGCCGCGGGCATCAATATAAATCCAGCTCGCAGGGCGGGCATTCTCCGTTTTCAGCATCGTGGGGCCGGAAACCACGTTGATATCCGCCACATCGCCCAGCGTGATCTGCTGTTTCATCGGCGTCAGGATCGGCATTTGCTTTAACGCGTTCGGGCTGTTCCGGTAGTCCTGGGGATAGCGGATATTAATCGGGTACCGGGCGACGCCTTCCACCGTTTCCCCCACCGTCGCCCCGCCGATGGCCGAGGAGACGAACAGCTGCACATCGCCCACCGTCATCCCGTAGCGCGAGGCTTTTTCCCGCTTGATATCAACGTCAATGTAGCGCCCGCCCTCCAGACGTTCAGCCAGGGCAGACACCACGCCCGGCACCGTTTTGGCTACCGCCTCGATGCTCTGCGCCGTGGCGTCGATATCCGACAGAACGGTACCCGACACCTTGATACCAATCGGGCTTTTGATCCCGGTGGAAAGCATATCGATGCGGTTACGAATGGGCGGAACCCAGAGGTTCGCCAGGCCGGGCAATCGAACGGTCTTGTCGAGTTCGTCAATAATCTTGTCAATCGTCATGCCGGGCCGCCACTCATTCTCAGGCTTGAGCTGAATCGTGGTTTCCACCATCTCGAGCGGCGCGGAATCCGTTGCGGTCTCAGCCTTACCCGTTTTACCAAAAACGGAGGCCACTTCTGGCACGGTTTTGATTAACTTGTCCGTGGTCTGTAACAGCGCCGCTGCTTCTGCCGGAGAAACACCCGGCAATGTTGACGGCATATACAGCAGATCGCCTTCGTTGATCTTCGGTAAAAACTCGCCGCCCACCTGGCTGAGAGGCCAGATCACCGTGAATATGGACAAGGCCGCAACCAGCAGGGTTGTTTTTGGCCTGTGGAGCACTCTAATCAGTAGCGGATGGTAGGCTTTAATCAGCAGCCTGTTCAGTGGGTTACTGGTCTCAGCGGGAATTTTACCCCGGATCCAGAATCCCATCAGGATGGGGATAACGACGATGGCCAGCGCGGCCGCACCCGCCATGGAGTACGTTTTGGTGAAGGCCAGCGGACCAAACAGCCGCCCTTCCTGCCCCTCAAGAGTAAAGATGGGAATGAAGGACAGGGTGATAATCAGCAGGCTAATAAACAGCGCGGGGCCAACCTCGACAGAGGCGTTGGTGATCACCTTCCAGCGCGTGGCGTTATCAATCTGCTCTCCCGGATGCTGGTGATCCCACTCTTCGAGCCGTTTGTGCGCGTTTTCAATCATGACGATGGCGGCATCCGCCATCGCCCCGACGGCAATGGCAATGCCTCCCAGCGACATAATGTTGGCGTTCAGCCCCTGGAAATGCATGACGATAAAGGCAATACATAGGCCAAGCGGCAGAGAGATAATCGCGACCAGCGCAGAGCGCACGTGCCACAGGAACAGTGCGCAGACGATGGCCACCACGATAAACTCTTCGAGCAGTTTGGAACTCAGGTTGTCGATTGCCCGATCGATGAGCTGGCTGCGATCGTAGGTGGTCACAATCTCAACGCCTTCCGGCAGGCTGGCCTTCAGCGTCTCCAGCTTATCTTTCACCGCCGTGATGACTTCACGCGCATTTTTACCTGAACGCAGGATCACCACGCCACCCGCAACTGCCCCCTGCCCGTTTAATTCGGCAATGCCGCGGCGCATTTCCGGCCCCGTTTGTACGCGGGCGACATCGCGAAGATAAATCGGTACCCCGTTCTCTCCGGCTTTCAGGACAATGTTATTGAAATCATCCATCGTCTGCAGATAGCCGCTGGCCCGGACCATATACTCCGCTTCCGCCATTTCAACTGACGATCCCCCCGCCTCCTGGTTAGACGACTCAAGTGCCTGCTTAACCTCCGGCAGGCTAATGCCGTACTGAGCCAGTTTTAATGGATTGACCTGGATCTGATACTGCTTTACCACGCCGCCGACGGAGGCCACTTCAGCCACGTTCGGGATGGTTTTCAATTCAAATTTCAGGAACCAGTCCTGCAGCGAGCGCAACTCTGCGAGATCGTGTTTTCCGCTGCGATCCACCAGCGCATACTCAAATATCCAGCCCACGCCGGTGGCATCAGGACCGATTTCAGAGCTCACGCCGGCAGGCAGCTTGCCCTGAACCTGGTTCAGATACTCCAGCACGCGCGAACGGGCCCAGTACAAATCGGTGCCGTCTTCAAAAATGACGTACACGTACGAATCGCCAAACTGCGAAAAACCGCGCACGGTCTTTGCGCCGGGAACCGACAGCATGGTGGTAGTCAGTGGATAGGTGACCTGATTTTCAACAATCTGCGGGGCCTGGCCGGGGTAGCTGGTTTTGATAATCACCTGCACGTCAGAGAGGTCGGGCAAAGCATCAACCGGGGTGTTGATGATAGTCCACGTCCCCCAGACGCTGAGGAACAGCGCCCCCATCATGACCAGGAAACGGTTGGCGACCGACCGCCGGATAATCCATTCAATCATCATCGTCTCCTTAATGACCAGAGTGCGCGTCGTCAGCGGCTTCAGCGTGACGCATGCGCTCCAGCGCGCCGGTAATATTGGCCTCCGAATCAATCAGGAACAGACCGCTGACCACTACCGACTCCCCCTCTTCCAGTCCGCTACCAATGCCGGACTGCTGCTGAGATTCGTGCAGTACGTGGATCCTTTTCGGTACAAAATTCCCATCCGCATCGACGGTAATCACGCGCTGTTCTTTACCGGTATCGATAACGGCCTGGGAAGGGATCAGCAGCATTTCCTGGCTTTGAGTATTCAGCTTCAGGTACGCGTTCATGCCCGGTTTCAGCAGCTCATCCCTGTTAGAGACCTGCAGGCGCACCTGCAGCGTACGGGTGGTTGGATCCACGCTCGGCAGAAGACTCCATTTATCAACCGGGAAGGATTTATCCGGATAAGCCGGTATCGAAACCGCAAACTGCGAGGTCTCTTTCAGCAGATAAGCAATGGATTCAGGCACTGCCGCGCCGATCCAGACCGGATCCATCCCCTGAATTTGCGCCACCACCTTATCTTTGGAAATATTCATGCCGGTACGCAGATCAAAGGCCGTGATCGCTCCGTCGATCGGCGCCCTGATGGTAAACCGGGTCTGAATAGTACGGGTCGCACGCAGCCTCTGAATATCCTCATCCGGCATACCCGCCAGCCGAAGCCGTTCCAGAACCCCTTTGATTTGCGTCGGCGTTCCGCCGGTGCCGGATAACAGCAGAAACTCGCTCTGCGCCTCTACCCAGTCAGGAATGGTTATATCAACGAGCGGCGTGCCTTTCTTCACCTTATCGCCCGTCGTCAGCGGGTACACTTTTTCCACAAAGCCCTCCGCGCGCGCCTGCACAATGACAAACTGATAGTCGTTATAGCTGACGTTGGCCGGGATCGTCTGGGCATAATTCAGCGTTCCGCGCGTCACCTTTTGCGTTTTTAATCCCAGGTTCTGAACCTGCGTCGGATCAATACGGATACCGGCACTGCTTTTATTGGCGTTTTCATCCGCATATTTCGGTACCAGATCCATATCCATAAACGGCGATTTGCCGGGCTTATCGAATTTAACGTCGGGCTTCATCGGGTCATACCAGAAAAGCACCTTTCTTTCTGGTGCGCTATTTTCTGTTTTTTCAAATGAATGAAGCGCCTGCCATGCCGTCACCGATATCAGCCCTCCCGCAATAAGGCTGCTGGCTATCACGGCAGCATATTTTATTTTTACTGAGGCCATGCCGCGTCTCGCTATTTAATGCTCTTGAGTAAAGAGAGATTGCCCTGCTGAACAAACGAGAAATTCACGTGGCTGCCGACTGTTAAGGCATTAATACTCTCGTCAGCCTGAATAAAGGTAAAACGCATGGTCATCGCGGGCCAGCCAATTTCCGGGATCGCTTCATGAGAAATCGTGACTTTTTTATTCGTGAGATCAATGTCCTTCACGATGCCGGTTCCCGTGATGACCTGCTCTGATGTCCCTTCGCTGTCAGCACTCATCATCTCGTGCTGATGAACCTCAGCCTGGAGGCCGGCAGAAAACACAATGGAGATTGCACCAAATACAACGGCCTTAAGTGAATTGCGCATGGTTATTTTCCTGTTTAATTAAATAAGATTATTCGACCCAACCGCCGCCGAGCGCGGTGAAGAGATTAATTTCATTAACCTGCCGGGCATAAATAAGGTCGAGAATATTTTGCTGGGTAGAGAAAAGAGAACGCTCCGCGTCAAGCACTTCGATATAGCTGACCGCGCCGCTGGAATATAACCCTCTGGCACGTTGAAGCGTGATGCGGAGCGAATCCAGATACCGCTGTTGTGCAGCAAGCTGCTGGTTAATGCTGTCCCGCAGCGCGAGCGCGTCGGCAACCTGTTTAAAGGCGGACTGAATTTTTTGTTCGTAATTAACCACCGACTGCTGCTGGCGAATTTCGGCCAGCTTAAGGTTGGCCTTATTCCTGCCCGCATTAAAAATGGGAATTTCTATTTTAGGAATAAAATTCCACATCCCGCTCCCGGACGTAAAGAGGCTGGACAACTCCGTGCTGCCCGTTGAAAGCCCGCTGGTCAGGGAAATAGACGGGAAAAAGGCGGCGCGCGCCGCACCGATATTCGCATCGGCCGCTTTAAGCTGATACTCCGCCTCCATAATATCCGGGCGCTGCAGCAGTATCTCGGAGGAAAGATGAGGAGGCAGTTTTACCGGCACAACGTCGCTGGCGTTCATGCCGCCGTCACCCGGCAGCGCGCGATACGTGCCGAGGACCAGCTGCAGGGCGTTATTGGCCTGCGCCAGCTCCCCCTCTCTTTTGGCAATCTCTGCCTGCGTGTTTTCGATCTGTCCCCGGGCCTGTTCCAGCGCCAGGACGTTCGTACTGCCCGTCACCAGCTGCTGCTCAACGAACGCATAAGACTGCCGGTAATTGTTCAGCGTATCCTGCGCGATACGCAGCTGTTTATACGCCAGCTGCTGGTTGAAATAGCTCTGGGATACGTTAGAGACGAGCAGGATATGCACCGCGCGACGGGCCTCTTCGCTGGCGAAAAAGTTTTGTCGGTCGGCCTCGCTCATGTTCTTCAGCTTGCCGAAGAAATCGAGTTCATAGCTAAGCGCAAGGCCCGCGTCGTACTGCTGTGCGGTGGGTTTGTCATTTTTCAGCCCACCGTTGTACGTGATGCCCGAAGAGGCATTCAGCTGAGGATAACGATCCGCATCCGTCACGTTGAACTGCGCCCGTGCCTCTTCGACCTTCAGGGCGGCCATTTTCAGATCGCGATTGTTCTTCAGGGCTTCCGTAATCAGCCCGGCAACATGAGGATCGACGAAAAAGTTGCGCCAGCCGGTGTCCTGATACCCCGCCGCCGCGGGCGTCAGGCCGTTACGGGAGAGAGAAAACTGCCGGGGGACAGGTGCTTCCGGCCGCTGGTACTCCGGGGCCAGCGAGACGCAGCCTGCCAGAATAAATACCGTACTGATGCTTAGTCGTTTTAACAGGAACATAACGGTTCAAATAAAGTCCAGAGTAGTTTTAGGGCTACTCTACGCAACGCATCCTGTTTGACGGGTGACAGGATAATGACAATGTTGTCATTTTTAGCGTAAGTCATTGTTAACGGCGGTACGCTCACTAGAATGTCATCAGCAGCCAGTCAGGGGAGCACGATGAAAATACTGATCGTCGAAGACGAAATGAAAACCGGTGAGTACCTGAGTAAGGGGCTGACTGAAGCAGGATTTGTGGTGGACCACGCGGATAATGGCCTGAACGGCTACCATCTCGCCATGACCGCTGAATACGATCTGCTGATTCTGGATATCATGCTGCCCGATGTGAACGGCTGGGACATTGTCCGCATGCTCCGCTCTGCGGGAAAAGGGATGCCCATCCTGTTACTCACGGCTCTCGGCACGATTGAACACCGGGTTAAAGGGCTTGAGCTGGGCGCGGATGACTATCTGATTAAGCCATTCGCTTTTGCCGAGCTACTCGCCCGGGTGAGGACGCTGTTGAGACGCGGAAATACGGTGATCGCGGAAAGCCAGCTTCAGGTGGCGGACCTGACGGTTGACCTCGTGTCGAGAAAGATAAGCCGGGCCGGAAGCCGCATCTCGTTAACCAGCAAAGAGTTCAGCCTGCTGGAGTTTTTCCTGCGTCATCAGGGAGAGGTGCTTCCCCGCTCCCTGATTGCCTCCCAGGTATGGGACATGAATTTTGACAGCGACACAAACGCAATTGACGTGGCGGTAAAGCGGCTTCGCGCGAAAATCGATAACGATTTTGAACCGAAGCTGATCCAGACGGTGCGCGGCGTGGGCTATATGCTGGAGGTGCCGGATGCGCGTTAAGCTTCCCGGGCGCCCTTTTTCGCTTGCCCTGCGGCTGACCTTTTTTATCAGTCTCTCCACGATACTGGCCTTTTTCGCCTTTACCTGGTTTATGCTGCATTCCGTTGAAAAGCACTTCGCCGAGCAGGATGTCAGCGACCTACAGCAAATCAGCACCGCGATGCACCGCATCCTGCAGTCTCCGGTCGATCCTGACCAAAAGAAAATCAGTAAAATCAAAGAGTCTATCGCCAGCTACCGCAATGTGGCCGTCCTGCTCCTGGATCCGCAGGGCAATATCCTGTTCAGCTCGGCGCAGGGGGCAGCACTGCGCCCTGCGATGAACGCGGCGGACTTCAGCGAACACCGCCGCGCGCAGGATGTGTTTCTCTGGACGGTTGAAGACTCTGCCGCAAACATGCACGCCGGGTCCGACATGAAAATGGAAACGTACCGGATTATCGCCTCTTCAGGCACGGCGACGCTGCAGGGCAAAACGCAGGGCTACGTGATGCTGATCGGGCTCTCCATCAATTTTCATCTGCACTACCTTGAGGCGCTGAAAAAGAATCTCCTGGCGATTGCCGCGGCGATCAGCCTGCTGATTATTCTTGTCATTCGCATCGCGGTTCGTCAGGGACATTTGCCCCTGCGTAACGTCAGCAACGCCATTAAAAATATCACTTCAGAAAACCTCGACGCGCGGCTGGAGCCGTCCCGCGTGCCCGTTGAGCTGGAACAGCTGGTCATCTCCTTCAACCATATGATCGAAAAGATTGAAGATGTCTTTACCCGCCAGGCGAATTTTTCCGCCGATATCGCGCATGAAATCAGAACCCCCATCACCAACCTGGTGACGCAAACGGAAATCGCGCTGAGCCAGGACCGCTCGCAGAAAGAGCTGGAAGACGTTCTGTACTCCAGCCTTGAAGAGTACAACCGGATGACCCGCATGGTCAGCGACATGCTTTTCCTGGCGCAGGCGGATAATAACCAGCTCGTCCCTGACCGGGTGGTGTTTGATTTAAGTGCGGAGGTCATGAAAGTCTTCGATTTCTTCGAAGCCTGGGCGGAAGAACGCAACGTTACGCTGAAATTTAACGGGATGCCCTGCCTGATAGAAGGCGATCCGCAGATGTTCAGAAGAGCAGTAAATAATCTGCTCTCCAATGCCCTGCGCTATACGCCAGCCGGGAAAGCGGTGACGGTCTCCATCAGAGAACAGGATAACGACGTTGAACTGATGATAGAAAATCCCGGTACGCCGATCCCGCAAGAGCATCTGCCAAAGCTGTTTGACCGTTTCTATCGCGTCGATCCGTCAAGGCAGCGCAAAGGCGAAGGCAGCGGGATCGGGCTTGCCATCGTGAAGTCCATCGTCTCCGCGCATCACGGAAAAGTCCGCGTGGAATCGGATGCGGTATCGACGCGCTTCATCCTCATCGTGCCGGGAAAAGTGGCCTGAGCGTCAGCGCACGGCCCGACACACTTCCAGTACTTTTTCCCTGAGCCATCGATGCCCCGGTTCCCTTTCCATGCGCGGATGCCACATCTGTGACACCGTAATGGTCCGGGTTTTAAACGGCAGTTCAAAGACGTGTACGCGCTCGTTCATCGGCTGATTGAGCAGGTACAGCGCCGGCACCATGGCAATCAGATCGGACGCCAGCGCCACGGATAGCGCCGTTGGAAATCCAGGCACCACGCTGGCGACCTTGCGCTTCATCCCCCGTTCCGCCAGCGCGTCATCGACAAACCCGTGTAGCGATCCGTCCGGCGAGGCCACCACGTGGCCCCACGCGACATAATCGTCAAGGCTGACGTCAGGCCGTAATGACAGCGGATGTCCCTTACGCACCGCGCCAACAAACCTATCCTGAAAGAGCCGTTGCAGCCGTATTTCCGGCCCCATATTGCTCTGCACGCCGATCTCCAGGTCGACCAGCCCTTCGCGCAAATAGCGCGACGTTTTTTCAGGTTTTGGCGAGAAGCGGATGCACACCTCGGGCGCAACGCTCGCCACCGCCGCAATCAGCAGTGGCCCAAACGCCACCACAAAACCGTCGTTGGCTCTGATGGTGAACAGCCGCTCGAGATTTTCCACCTTCAGCGAGTCGGTGGAGGGCTGCAGCACCGCCCTCGCCTCATGCACGGCAGTTCTGGCGCGGTCCCGCGTGGCTTCGGCCCAGGGCGTCAGCACCATATGACGACCGGCCCGCACCAGAATAGGGTCGCCGGTCACCTCCCGCAGCCTGCTCAGGGTGCGGCTCATGGCGGAAGTGCTGAGGTTCAAACGTCGCGCCGCGCCCGCCACGCTGGCTTCGGCCAGCAGAACGTCGAGCGCAACCAGAAGGTTAAAGTCAGGATCGGACACGGTGACTCCTAAGATAAGGCGTTATATGCAACGGTTAAGTGCAGCTGATGCGTCTTCCGCCCTGTATACCGCATGCTTATAGTTTCGTCATCACTATTCTTATGCGGAGTAACGACGATGACGCTTTTTTCAAACCTGCCCGGCGATGAATGCTTACCCGGTCATGAACGCGCCCGGGTTATGGCCGCCGTCATGACCACCACGCTGATGGGCGTCTTTGACGGCACCATGATCAACATCGCGCTGCCCTCCATGGCAAGGGCGATGCAGGTACCCGCAAACGTTGCGGTCTGGTTCTCCAACGGTTACCTGCTTTCAGCGGCAATGACGTTAGCCATCTTCGCGGCGCTGGCGGCGCGCGTGGGCTATCGCCCGGTGTTTCTTGCCGGGCTTGCCACCTTTACGCTCACCTCGCTCGGCTGCGCGCTGGCAGCGACGCCGGAAATGTTAACCGGCATGCGTATTCTGCAGGGCATCGGCGGCGCGGCCACCCTGAGTATCGCCCCGGCGATCCTGCGATCCGTTTTTCCGGGTCGACTGCTTGGCCGTATTCTGGGGCTGCACGCCCTGCTTATCGCCTCCAGCACGGCGATTGCCCCCGTGCTTGGCGGAACCATACTGGACGCGCTGAGCTGGCAGTGGCTGTTCGCCATTAACATTGTTCCGGGCAGCGTCGCCCTGCTGCTGGCGTGGCGGGCCTTGCCGCGGGAAACGGCCGTTGACCGCTCGCCCTTTGACGCGCCGGGCGCCGTGCTCTCCGCCGCGCTGTTAGGTTCAGCGATCATGCTGGCCGACAGCCTTCAGCACGTGACGCAAAACATCAACCAGGCGGCCACGGGCTGGGAGCTGCTCGCGCTGGTCAGCGCCCTCGCCTTTATCTGGCGGATTCGGCGCGCGCGAAGTCCCATACTGCCGCCCGTCATGTTTAAAAACGGACGCTTTGCCCTCGCAGCCCTGACCTCGCTGGCCTCGTTTGTCAGTCAGGGCATCACCTTTGTCGCGCTGCCGTTTCTGTTTCAGAGCGTGTATGGCTACAGCCCGGTGGTCTCCGCGCTGCTGTTCACCCCGTGGCCGATTGGCATCGTGCTGATCGCGCCGCACGCGGGACGATGGGCAGATACGATTTCCGCGCCGCTGATCTCGACAATCGGGCTGATGATTTTTGTCTGTGGGCTGGTCCTGCTAGCGACGTTGCCGGAAAATCCTTCCGCATGGAATATCAGCCTGCGCAGTCTGGTTTGCGGGATTGGGTTTGGCTGCTTCCAGAGCCCCAATAACCGGGAGATGCTCTCTAACGTGGCGCGGGAATATGCCAGCTACGCCTCCGGCGTGTTGTCGATTGTGAGGACATTCGGCCAGTGTCTCGGCGCCGCCGCGGTGGGCGTACTGCTTGCAACGACCGAATCAGACCATGACCGGGCCGTGCATTTTGCGCTGTGGATAGCCGTCATCGCCTCGACGGGGTCGGTGTTGTTTAGCGTGAGTCGGCTGCGCCCTGCAGTTCGGGCATCAGCGTAAACTGTTGCAGCGCCTTTCGGCGCTGCTCGTTTATAACGCCTACGCTGTAAGGCGTTCATTCCACGCATCAGTGTATTGAATATTTCCGTCCAGGATTTTCCATGTGATTTTTGCGTATCGCAAAGATACATTTTCCAGGTGACCAGTACCGGGACAATCTCTTGTATCATGCATAACTGGAGTTATTGAAATGACTTTCACACCTTCCATAAGAATATTGAAGTATTCCACTTCCTGGCCAGCATCATTGATGTGATAGAACTTTAATTCAGCACTTTGAAGAGTCTGACCTGTAGCCACTGCTTTGTATAGATAGGGTGAAGATGAATCAATTGCTTTTGTTAAACTGAAAGCTGAGTGTTGCCTTGTACCTGTAAGTTTACCTGTTGCCTCATCTGTTGGAATGCTCAGGTTATGGATCAGATCTCTAAGCTCTATGCTTCCTTCACGGTCTGCAACATCAGAACCGCCACGGATCATTGCTCCACCATCGTCTTTCAAAAAGAGGTGTACTGGTACAGCCATTTCTAAAACTCCTTATGCTAATTAATCTCTTATTCCATTTGCTATGAGGTTAATTACAGGCATGATCGCTACACCATCTGCATAGAACAGATCCGAATTAGTGAATGAATAAACCTTACCTGTGATTTTTATATTTACCGTGTTCCCATAAGCAGAAGCTGTAACATTGCTTGTATTGGCTTCAAGGAACGGCGAGCGTTCTTTAAGGGCCTTCATAATGTTCCCGCTGCTGTCTTTATCTAAATAGAAGCGGTAAACATCCGACACCGTAGCTCCTCCGTCATCATACTTTGTTATGTACAGTGTGACGGTATCAGATAGTTTCTGTTTGCTGACAAAGCTATCGTGAGGAGGTGCATTAAAATAATATTGATATGTCAGAAACCCGCAAACAATGATCAATAAAATCGTTGTGAGTAAATAATGAAGCCGTTTAATAACCGTGTTTCTTTGCATATTCAATCCCTTGACTTATCCAAAACTGATCGTGAGGATCATCCCCATATGGCGGTTTTTGATACCAGTGCCCCCATTTCTTTTTGGAGGTTTTAGCTCTTTCCTGCGCCCATCCTGCCCCCATCAATAACGTTTCTGATGGTATCCCGGCAGCATAGCCAGCCGAACCATAATTGAAGTTACCAAAGTTCGCTAACTCAGGGTGTCCCTGCTTGTAATCCCATGGCCCCTTATTTCTTACTTTTTGATAAAACCAAAGATAGGTTGTAGGGATAGCCATATTTCTACTCATACCATGCGCTCTTGCAATCCTCATGTTTGCCAATGCAAGCGCGATTCCTTCTTTTGGTAACAAAGGTATAACAGCCATATTAACCACTCTTTTCACATGGATATATGACCGCGTATCGTACACTTTTGCGATAGTAAAAAAGATATCTGTTTCGAGACAAATGACGGAAAAATAACCGATTAAGATATTAATCGCATTAAAAATCAAAGAAATTTAGGCTGAGCCCTGCGGTTCGGGCGTCAGCCTGATTCGCCCGGCGGAGCTACGCTTGCAGGGGCCTACAAGGAAGCTTTGCACAATGTAGGCCGGGTAAGCGCAGCGCCACCCGGCAAGAAAGAAGGCGCGTTCTTTTACTCCAGCGCCAGCAGCGCAAAGCTCGCCAGCCAGTGCCCGCCGCTGTAGTGGCTGCCGACAACATGCTCAACGCTTGCCGTCAGGTGTTTCGTCACCGCCTCGCGCAGCGCCTGCTGCGCCGGATGGTTTGCGGGAAGCGCTCTGGCAATGTGCTTCATGCACCAGGCGCGGCTGAGGTTTAACCCGTCGAGATGGGCAATTTTCGGGTCGGTACGATCGCTCACTTCCGCCGGGTTCATCAGTGCTGCAACGGAGCCAACATCCGGCAGAAACGCGTCAAACCAGGCCGGGAAGTCTTTTAACACCTTGCTCATCAGCAGCGCCTCGGTCAGCGCCCCGGAAATATACTCATCGCCGCCCGGTTCGTAGTGCGCAGGATAGCGCGTGTCGGCGAGGTAAAACCGCTCCGCCGCCGTCACAATCGCCTGCTCAAGCGCGCTATCCTCCACGGCTCGCGCGTAATCGAGCGCCAGCGCGAGGGCAAACGCCGTGTTGTAGTGCGTCCCGACGCGGATCGGATAAGTGAGCTTGCTGAGATAATCCACCAGCCTGTCGCGAATATCCTGGGTTAACGGCTCCAGCGTTTGATACCAGCCTGCGGCCTGCGGCAGCGACGACTGCTTTAGCTCCTGGGCCAGCGCCAGCAGCCAGCCGTAGCCATACGGGCGCTCAAACGAGGCGCGGAACGGCGCGGTGAAATAGGCCAGCTCCTTCGCCACGTTCTCTTCCGTCAGGTGCTCGTCGACAAGCGCGACGATCGCGTCACGGCTCGGCAGCTCCGGGTAGAGACGCACGCAGCGCAGCAGCAGCCAGTAGCCGTGCACCGCCGAATGCCAGTCGAAACAGCCGTAGAAAATCGGGTGCAGTTCGCGAGGCGGCAGAACGTCGCCATCATCATTCAGCAGGTGCATGATGTGGTTCGGGTATTCCTGGCGCAAATAGGTCAAAGGCATGCGGGCAAACGCGTCAGCCTGATGTTGCGTTAATTCCATAACAGCTCCTTAGCGAAACACGAGGAAATACATGAGGAACACGTTCACCACCAGCAGGGTTAACGCGGTCGGGATCTGGATCTTGATCACCTGATACTTATCTTTCAGCTCCAGCAGCGCGGCGGGAACGATATTGAAGTTCGCGGCCATCGGCGTCATCAGCGTGCCGCAGTAGCCCGCGTACATGCCAATCGCCAGCAGCGGCGCCGGGTTGCCGTGATGCACGTTGATCAGAAACGGCAAGGCGATCCCCGCGCTCAGCACCGGGAAGGCCGCAAACGCATTCCCCATGATCATGGTAAACAGCGCCATCCCCACGCAGTAAATCACCACCAGCATGAAGCGGTTATCCGGGTTAACGAACAGGCTCACCACCTTCTGCACCGAATCACCGGTATTGGCCGCCACGAACACGCCGCCGAGCATGGCCAGCATCTGCGGCAGAATCACCGCCCAGCCGATGGTATCGACAAGACGACGAGACTGACGAATGGCGTGCAGCGGCGTGCCTTTGGTCAGCCACCATCCGGTGAGGATCGCCGCGACGCAGGCCACGCACAGCGCCGCCAGGGTGAGCTGCTTCTGGTCGAGAAGATAAACGCCGCCAATCGACACGCCCTTCAGGAACAGTGTCCCGATAACCGTCACCACCGGGATCATCAGCGCGGGCAGGAACAACCAGTTTTTGAGGCGGTTTGACGACGCGAGACGTTCGTCTTCGGTGGACATTTTATAGTGGCCTTTTCCGACCAGACCAAAACCCGCCAGCAGCGCGATAGCGATGACGCCGCCGCCAATGATCCGGTACGCCAGCGATTTCCCCAGCTCCTGCACCATCAGGTCGCCGAACAGGAAGATCCCGCCGAATAAGAACCAGAACAGCGCCGTGGTAAAACGCTTCGGATTGGCGCGATCGCGCAGGGTCATCACAACCAGCAGCATCACGACGAAGCCGATCAGATAGTACACGCGGTTAATGGTGATAAGCGTCATCATTGCGCGGCCCCCTGCATGCCCTGCTCCGCGCGCCAGGCCATGACGTCGCGACGGATGCTGGCATCCAGGCGCAGCAGGCGCGTCATATGAATAACTAATGCCGCAATGGCGGTTGGGATGGCCCAAAGGCCAATATGCAGCGGTTCGATGCCCGCAATACCGTTCTCTTTCAGGAACGCGTCGATCAGCAGCACCGCGCCAAAGGCAATGAAGATATCTTCCCCAAAGAAGACCGCAATGTTGTCGCACGCGGCGGCATGGGCTTTGATTTTGTCGCGGATGTGCTGCGGCAGCTCGCCGTATTCGTTCAGCGCCGCCCCTTCGGCCATCGGCGCCAGCAGCGGACGCACCGTCTGGGCATGACCGCCCAGCGACATCAGCCCCAGCGCGCCGAGGTCGCGCTGGCGATCTTCGCCACCCAGGCCTGGGCGCGCTCCTTGAGCCCGTAGTATTCCAGCAGACCAATCACCGGCAGAATCAGAATGAAGGTCGCCAGCGATCGGCTATTCACGAACTTTTCGCCAAAGGTCTCCAGCAGCATCCCGAAATCCATACCAACCAGCAGACCCGTCGCCAGCCCCGCCACTACGACCACCAGCAGCGGGTTGAAGCGCAGTGCAAAACCAATAACCACGATCGGTATCCCGATCAGCGGCAACAGCGTAGTACCGTCCATAACGTTTACCCTATCCAAAGTGAGCGTTGCGCGCCGACGGCTATTTTTTTATTTTGCGGCGAGCGATGTTGTGTTTTTCGACAGGTTTCGGAAAACCTGCGCTAAAAAGCTATATCTGAACCTCAAAAACATGTAAACAAATTATCAATAAAATGTTCTTATTTTATCGATGAGTTTACATTTCTGGCTAAGGAACGTTATGACCTCGGAAAAGAGTGCTACCCCCCCTCACGACGATATCAACGACGGCCGAATCGTCTCGTCCCGCCACCTGGTGTCCGAGCGCTGCGCGGAACTGTCAGAGCTGGAGTACGCGCTGATCATGACCAGCAACGCGTTCAATAAATGGATGGTGCGCTGCATGACCGCAGCCGGCGAGCCCGATATGGGCGCATTTGACGTCTCGCTGCTGCATCACGTAAACCACCGCGACCGCAAGAAAAAGCTGGCCGATATCTGTTTCGTTCTTAACGTGGAAGATACCCACGTGGTGACCTACGCCCTGAAAAAGCTGGTCAAAGCGGGCTACGTGACGAGCGAGAAAGCGGGCAAAGAGCTCTTTTTCTCGACTACCGAGGAAGGGAAAGCGTTGTGTATGAAGTACCGGGACGTGCGGGAGGCGTGTCTGATCGCAATCCACGCGGAGAGCGGCATTGCCGGGAAGTCGATTGGCGAAACCGCGCAGCTGTTACGCACGATCTCCTCCCTGTATGACACCGCCGCCCGCGCGGCGGCATCACTCTAGAGCTAAGGACGTCTGAAGAGAGTAATACTGCGTCCGGCCAGTTCGTACTCTACGGTTTCGGTGAACGCTGTCCCGGTGGCAGCGTCCTCTGCCGTAGACAGCTCCAGCACCCATCCCCCTTCGCCAAACTGCGGGATCTGGAACGGCACGGTCCCTTCAAACGGGTTGAACAGCATCAGCACGTCGTGCCAGATGCCGTCCTCCTGCCTGAGATCCGGCCTGCTGATGGAGACGCCGAGCGTCGAGCCTTCATCCCACTGCTCGGCCTGCTGCGGGCCGCCGCCGGCATTGAACCAGCGGATCTCCAGCCCGTCGCGCCAGCTTTCACGGCGCAGCAGCGGCTGTTGCGCGCGAAGGTCAATGAGCCGTCGGGTAAACTCGCGCAGCGCAGCGTCGTTTTCGGTTATCCCATTCCAGTCGATCCACGAGATTTCGCTGTCCTGACAGTAGCCGTTGTTGTTGCCCTTCTGCGTGCGGCCAAACTCGTCCCCCGCCAGCAGCATCGGCGTGCCGTGGGAAAACAGCAGCGTGGTCAGGAAATTCCGCTTCTGCCGTTCGCGGGTGGCAATAATATCCGGGTTCTCCGTCGGCCCTTCTTCGCCATAGTTGTACGAGCGATTATCGTTATGCCCGTCGTTATTGTCCTCGCCGTTGTCGGCGTTGTGCTTCTCGTTGTACGACACCAGGTCATTCAGCGTAAAGCCGTCGTGAGCGGTGATGAAGTTGACGCTGGCCCACGGGCGACGCCCGCGCAGGTCATACAGATCCCCGGATCCCAGCAGCCGTGCGGCAAAGTCGTTGGAGACGTTATCGCCCTTCCAGTACTCGCGTACGGTATCGCGGTATTTGTCGTTCCACTCACCCCAGCCCGGCGGGAAACCGCCGACCTGATACCCGCCGGGACCGATGTCCCAGGGTTCACCTATCAGCTTAAGTCTTGATAACACCGGATCCTGAGTCATGGCGTCGAAGAAACCGCCGCGCGGGTCAAATCCTTCCGGCTCGCGGCCCAGTATCGTCCCCAGGTCGAAACGAAAACCGTCAATATGCATCGATTCCGCCCAGTAGCGCAGCGAATCCATCACCATCTGCAGCACGCGTGGGTGCGAGGTGTTGACCGTGTTTCCCGTCCCGGTGTCGTTGATGTAGTACCGGTGCTGGTCCGGCAGGGTGCGGTAATAGCTGTAGTTATCAATCCCCTTAAACGAAAGCGTCGGGCCAAGCTCATTTCCTTCCGCCGTATGGTTGTATACCACGTCCAGAATCACCTCGATGCCCGCATCGTGATACGCGCGCACCATGTCGCGAAAGCCCTGGATCCCCGCCGGGCCGTAGTAGCGCGACGCCGGAGCAAAAAAGCCGAGGGTGTTATAGCCCCAGAAGTTCTTCAGGCCGCGGTCGAGCAGGTGCTGGTCGTCGGGGAACCAGTGCACCGGTAGCAGCTCCACCGAGGTGATGCCAAGACTCTTGATGTAGTCGACCGAGGCTTTGTGTCCCATCCCCTCAAACGTGCCGCGCAGCTCCTGCGGGATGGCCGGGTTCATCTGGGTAAAGCCCTTCACGTGGCTCTCATAGACGACGGTATGCGGCCAGGGCACGTTTGGCCGGCTGTTGTCCTGCCAGTCAAAGGCGTTCGGGTCGATGACCTTGCATTTCGGCGTGAACGGCGCGCTGTCGCGCGTGTCAAAGCTTAAATCTAACTCGTCATGCCCCAGCTCATAGCCGAAATGGGCATCGTTCCAGTCGATATCGCCCACAAGTTCTCGGGCGTAAGGGTCGATAAGCAGCTTGTGCGGGTTAAAGCGGTGGCCGTTTTCCGGATCGTAAGGGCCGTAGACGCGATAGCCGTACAGCGCGCCGGGCTTCAGGTCCGGCACATAGCCGTGCCAGACCTCATGGGTATATTCCGGCAGCTCCAGCCGGGCGATTTCGTTTTTCCCGGACGGGTCAAACAGACAGAGTTCCACCCGCTCGGCGTGAGCGGAGAACAGCGCGAAGTTGACGCCCTTCCCGTCATAATTCGCCCCCAACTGCTGGCCATGACCGGCCCGAATTTCAAACGTAGTATCCTTTGCCATTTTCGTTCTCCACGATTATTCGCAGGTAAGCAGAACCAGTACACATCCCTTTTCTGACGTTAAATCCAACGTCTCTTGCAGAATGCGGCTCTCACCGCTGAACAGATCCCGATAGCGTTTCCCCGTCAGCTCCTCGGGTATCGCCACCGTGGTATTGACCCACAGCTGATGATTATCGGTGACATCAAAAACCAGACGCGGAACGGCGACAATCAGCGCCTCCTCGTCCTTAACGCGGGCATAGACAATCAGGTTCTCCTCGCGCTCGCCGGAGACCTTAAGCGGCAGCCAGTCGCCGTAGCGGAAAAGCGCGTCGTAATGCGGACGCAGCCGCAGCAGCGTGGCGGTGACGAACTGCTTAACGCGCCCGTCTCGCCAGCAGGCCGGGTTATCAAACACCGCGGCATCCGCCGCGCTGAGGTTGTGCACCAGCGCGTTGAAGTCCGGCTCCCGTCGGTTATCCGGGTCAACGAGGCTAAAGTTGAGCGCCTCGCTGCCCTGATAGATATCCGGCACGCCGGGAGCCGTCAGCTTGATTACCGTCTGGCTGAGGCTGTTCATCAGCCCGGCGCGGATAAAGGGCTGCATCGCCTCGCTAAAATCCTGCAGGAACAGCACGTTGTCCGGCGAAAGCAGGTGCCGCGCGTAGCTCAGCACCACGCTCTCATAGCTCTCGTTGCTGTCTATCCAGTCGGTGCGCTGTTTTGCCTCGCGCAGCGCTTTCTCGAGGAAGCCGATAAAACGCGCTTCCAGTGATGCAAGCCCTTCAGCGTCGTCCGGAGACAGCGTGGCGGGCCAGACGCCCGCCAGCGCCTGATAGATCATCCAGGTATCGGCAGCGTTCGGCGCGGTACCGTCATTGAGAAAACGCACCTGAGTCTGGTTCATCTGTCGCCAGCGGGCCAGATTTTCCCCCCAGCGTTCCGGCGCTTCCGTCAGGGTGTAGAGACGCGCCCGGGCGTCTTCCCCGCGCTTGGTATCGTGCGTGGAGGTGCCCAGCAGCGCGTCGGGCTGACGGGCCAGACGAATGCGCATCTCCTGGTGGAAGCGGGATAATGAAAACGCGCGCGGCGTCGGGTCGGCGCCCACTTCATTGAGCGCCAGCTCGAGGTTGTGGCGAAAGAACAGCGTGTCTTCAACGGACTTCGCCATCAGCGGCCCGGTAAGCTGCTGGAAGCGGGTTCTGAACAGCGCGGCGGACTCGCGGCAATCTTCCGGCAGGTCGCCTGTAAGAATGCGCACAAGCAGGCTCAGCGCCGCTTCAGACGTCTCCACGCTGGCGATCACGCGGTTAAGCAGCGCCACGTCCGGCGGGGTTAATCCTTCCCGGGTGCCGTAGGTGCGGTAGACCGGAAAGGCGATAAGCAGCTCGCGCAGCGCGTGGCGGATATCCTCGCGCGGTAGCGCAACCTCATTGCGGCGGGCCAGATCGTCAGCAAGGTTAAGCAGCGTGGTGAATTCACCCTCAAAATTGCGATCGGTCATCAGGCCCTTGGCATCGCGCAGTTCCGCGTGGCGATCGACCGTTAACCCCAGCGTTTCGTCGTGGATGGTCTCCAGGCGCGACAGGTTATCGTCGTCGACCAGCACTTCCGCCAGCGAGGCGATAAACTCGTAGCCGGTGGTGCCGGATACCGGCCAGTCGGCGGGGAGCTGTTCTCCCTTCGCGAGGATTTTTTCAACCGTGATGTAGCAGTCGGGCCCGGTTTTCTCCCGCAGGCGCTGCAGATACCCCAGCGGATCGGCCAGGCCGTCGACGTGGTCGATGCGCAGGCCGTCCACCACGCCCGCGTGAACCAGCTCCAGGATCAGCCGGTGCGAATCGTCGAAAACCGCGTCGTCTTCAACCCGAACGCCGACCAGCCCGGTGATCTCGAAGAAGCGCCGCCACGAGAGCTGCTTCGGCGCTTCCCGCCAGGACATCAGCCGCCAGCTTTGCGCTTCATGCAGCTCAGCGATGCTCTTATCCTCGCTGTACGTACCGGGGTAGAGCGGATACGCCGTATCGTAATAGACCAGAGAGGCCTTTCCCGTGACAGTGTCACGCTTCAGGGTGATGGCCCCCTTCTCCAGCTCCGCCTCAAAGGTGTCGCCGAGGAACGGCAGCGTTAGCGGGCGCGACCCGTCGATATCGAAATAGCGGAAATAGCGGCTCTGCTGGCCGTATTCAATCACGTCCCGCCACCAGGCATTTTCCAGCGAGGTGGACATATGGTTCGGGACAATATCCAGAATCAGCCCCATGCCGGCCTGCTTAAGCGCCGCCGCCATGCGGTCGAAACCGTCTCGTCCGCCGATCGCGGGGTCAATTTCATTCGGGTTGGTCACGTCATAGCCGTGAGTGGAACCCGCTGTGGCGGTAAATACGGGCGATGCGTAGAGATGGCTGATGCCGAGATCTTTCAGATAAGGCACCAGCGCCGCAACGCGGTCGAAGGTCATGCCATTACGGAACTGAATACGGTACGTGGCGGAAGGGATCATAACGATGCTTCTCCATCAGCAAAGCGAACGACAATACCGTTCGGCGGTAAAACGTCAGTGACTTCCGGCCAGGCAAAGCGCGTCTCACCCGCGAGATCGGGCAGCGCGACGGGCTTATTACCGATATTCAGCGCCAGAGAGAGCGTCCCCGACGGGAAATGCCAGCTCACCGCCACCATGCCGGGCGCGGTCTTGATTACCTTGCTCTCAACGGCGCCGCCATGACGCAGAAGCGGAACGATATGGCGATGACGCAGCGTCAGCAGGTGGCGCGTGAAGCGCAGCCACGTTTTGCCTTCGTCGGAGGCAATCTTATTCCAGTCGAGTTTTGAACGGATAAACGTGTTCAGGTCGTTCGGATCCGGGACGGTTTCATCGTGCCCGGCATGGCCGGTAAACTCTTTTGCGCGCCCTTCCCGCACCGCCTTTGCCAGATCGCCGTGAAAATCGGTGAAGAACAGGAACGGGTGCGTTTCCCCAAACTCCTCGCCCATAAACAGCAGCGGGATATGGGGGGAAAGCAGCAGCGCGGCAAGCAGCACCCGCGTCTTGTCGGCTCCGGCCAGGATTATAAGCCGTTCGCCCTGGGCGCGATTCCCGGTCTGATCGTGGTTCTGAATAAAATCGACGAAGAACTGCGGCGGCTGCGTCTGGCACTCCACTCCGCGGGATTCGCCGGTTTGCAGCGAAATCTCGCCCTGGTAGACAAAGCCTTCCGCCAGCGCCCGGGCGAACTTTTTCTCCGGCTCAAAGCCAAAATCCTGGTAATACGCGTGGGTCTCGCCGGTGGCAAACACGTGGGCAGCGTTGTGGAAATCATCATTCCACTCGGCGGTGAACAGCGGCGTGTTGCCCTGTTCATCGCGCGGGTGCAGGAAAATCACGTTGCGGCTGTCTTCCGTGGTCAGGTGAACGTGACGGTGCGGGATCGCCTCGCGGATTTTTGCGGCAATCTCCTCCAGAATGTGCGTCTCCGAGGTGTCTTTAATCTGGTCGATGGCATCAAAGCGCAGGCCGTCCAGACGGTACTCCGTCAGCCAGTAGAGCGGCGCATCGATAATGTACTGCCTTACCGGCTCGCGTTCGTAAGCGATGCCGTTGCCCCACGGCGTCATCCGCTGTGCATCAAAAAATGCGGGCGACAGCAGCGGCAGATAGTTCCCCTCCGGGCCGAAGTGGTTGAGCACGATATCCAGCACCACGGAGAGTCCCAGCCCGTGCGCGGCGTCGATAAACGCGTGGAAATCCTCCGGCGTACCGTAGGCAGAGTGCGGGGCGTACAGCAGCACGCCGTCATACCCCCAGCCGCGTGTTCCGCCAAACTGAGAGACGGGCATCACTTCAAGCTGGGTAATACCGAGCTCTGCCAGATACGGCAGCTTGTCGATGGCGGCCCGGAAGGTGCCCTCCGGGGTAAACGTGCCGATGTGCAGCTCGTAGATAACCGTGTCTTCCCACGGCCGCCCTGCCCAGTCCCGGTTGACCGGCTGATAGCGTTGGGGATCGATAACGATGGAGGGGCCGTTAACGTCGCCTTTTTGCGCGCGCGAGGCGGGATCGGGCACCGTCATGCCGTCCTGCAGAACAAATTGATATTCTGCACCGTGCGTGACGCCGGATACGTCTGCCTGAAACCAGCCGTCGCCAGCTGCCGTCATCGGCACGTCGGCGGCGGCCAGACGTAGCGTAAGTTCTTTCTGTCCTTCTGCCCAGACGCGAAAACGTACAACGTCATCGGAAATAAACTCAGCACCCCACTGCTTTTGAAATGTCCTGAATTCCATTCATTGTCCTCGAATGACCCACATTTACGCGGAACGAAGTACAAGCTTAGTTCAGGATTAAAAGTGTGTTAGGCCAGCGGATTTAACCGCTTCGTCTATTCTTTATGAAATAACTCACTACCGGGAAGACTATGCAGATTCGAAAAGGACTCAATACCGACCTCGCTCGCCTTGAATGCTGTGACTTTTCTTTCACCATTAGCCACATTGCGCGAGAGCCCTTTATCCACTGCGATTTGCATATCGAAGCCGTCGCCGAGCCCTGGATTAAAACCTACGAGCTCGATATCCAAACCCTTGAAAACCATTGCGTTAATCCGGACGCCATATTTCTTATTGCCGAAACGGATGACGGGGAAATTGCGGGATTTATTACCGCGTCAATCGGCTGGAATAAGTTTATCTCGGTGGATTACATTGCCGTGGAGCGCACGAAACGCAGAACCGGCGCCGCGCAAAAATTAATGACCGCCGCGCACGTGTGGGCCCGCAGCGTAAACGCGCCGGGATTACGGCTTGAAACACAAAATGTGAACGTTTCTGCCTGTCTGTTTTACCGCAACTACGGGTTTACCCTGGGCGGATACGATCGTTATCTCTACAACGCCTTACCGGAAAAAGACGAAGTCGCCCTGTTCTGGTATTACATGCTGGTCTAACGGCGCGGCCTTCATATTTCTGTCATTGAATTTCATTACGCTTTCAGGATTTTAACCAGGGTCTTGAGGAAAAAAGTGTGAATTCAATGGCTAAGGCATTACTGCTGGCATTACCTGTTTTGAGTGCAACGGCAGCGGCGACGGCCGCCGGGGGCGAGCTGTGTGAACCCAAAGCGTACGAAATGGCGCTGCGCTATCAGCAGAAATCGGCAGAGATCGTGGCTCTTCAGCTGCAGACGTATCGGTTTGCCACCGAGCGTTTCAACGAGAAGTTAAAAGAGCTGAAAACGCCTGAAAATTACGCCGTGGTAATGGACCTGGATGAAACGGTGCTGGATAACACCCCTCTGCTGGTGCGCGACACCGAGCAGTGTCACGACTATACAAAATGGGACACCTGGAGCGACTGGGAAAAACAGGGTAAACCCGGCTTAATTCCGGGCGCGAAGGCGTTTCTTGACCATGTGAATCAAAGCAAGGTCCGTATCTATTATGTTTCGGACCGTATGCAGGAAAATAAAGCCGATACGCTCAGGACGTTAACAGCCCTGGGACTTCCGCAGGTGTCCGATGAAAGCGTGCTTCTGGACACGGTCAGCAAGGAAGAGCGTCGCCAGAGCATCCTCAAAAAGCAGCAGATCGTGATGCTGTTTGGCGACAGCCTGCCGGATTTCGCCGTGCAGTTTAAAAACAAAAAACCTAGCGAACAGCAGCGTGAGCTGGTTGAGGCCAGCGCGGAACACTTCGGAAACGACTGGATTGTGCTGCCAAATGCCGCTTATGGCTCCTGGTCCAAAGCCACGCCGGACAGCTGGAACGCACCGCTGAAAAAATAAGGTTTTACGGGCCGGGAAAGGCAGCATCGCCACCCGGCTTCTGCGCTGTGCTATCCACTGCGTTTATAGGTCCTATCATTTCTGGGCAGGTTCTTATAATTTTACGAAGAAGTAAGATGAGCGCTTTCAAAGGAGACTCGTATGCTTACCGTGAAAAAACTTGCTCTTTCTACGTTGATTTCCAGTTCATTGCTTTTCTACCCTGCGCTGCAGGCGTCGGCAGAGACGCCCCAGCACGTCGTTAAACAACCGGCGGGCGGATACAGCGTTCAGGTCGGCGACGTTCTGGTCACCTCGTTTACCGACGGGACCGTCGCGCAGGATCTGCACAAGCTGCTGCGCCGGACAACGCCGCAAAAAATCGATGCGCTGCTCGCGAAAAATTTCCAGACCAACCCGCCTGAGGTATCCATTAACGCGTTCCTGATTGCGATGCCCGGACATAAAATTCTGGTGGATACGGGCTCAGGCCAGCTCTTTGGCCCCGGCAACGGCGGACGTCTGATTGAGAGCCTCGCCACCCAGGGGATTAAACCCGAGGACATTACTGAAGTCCTGCTGACCCACGCCCACTCCGATCACGCGGGCGGCCTGGTGAAAGACGGCAAGGTGGTGTTCAGCAACGCGCGCGTTTTCGTTGGCAAACCGGACGTCGACTTTTTCTTTAACGACGAGAATCAGAAAAAAACCGGCTACGGCAAGAACTACTTTGACGTCGCGCAGAAGACCTTAAAACCCTATCTTGACGCCGGTAAAGTGGTGCCGTTTAGCGGCACATCTGAGATTCTCCCGGGGCTGACCGGCACGGTTCATCCCGGCCATACGCCGGGTTCAGCCTTCTACACGCTGACGAGCAACGGCGAGAAGATCACCTTTGTCGGCGACATCATTCATGCCGCGGCGGTACAGTTCCCGCAGCCTGACGTGACCATTACCTACGATGAAGATCAGAACAAAGCGGCAGGCGTGCGCGAACACGCGTTTGCGGACTTTGTGAAAAATAAAGACCTGGTTGCCGCGCCACATCTGCCGTTCCCGGGTATCGGGTACGTCACCAAAGGCGAAAACGGCGGCTATGCCTGGGTCCCTGTGACCTATACCAACCGGGACGCCGGCAGCGCGAAATAAAATGACGCCCGTCTCTGACATGGACATCGACCTGCTCCTGACCCTGGACGCCCTGCTTCAGGACAGGAATATCACCCATGCGGCCGCGCGGCTGGGCATCAGCCAGCCCGCGCTGTCCGCCCGTCTCGCGCGTCTGCGAACGCTGTTTGGCGAACCGCTGTTTATTCCCTCCCCACATGGACGTGGGGTGCTACCCACGCCGCGAGCGGAAGCGCTTAAGCCGCAGGTAGAGAGCGTGCTGCGCGGCATCAGCGCGATGTTTTCTCCTTCCACGTTTGATGCCCAGACCAGCACCCGGACCTTTGTTATCGCGCTGCACGAAAACCCGGCGCTGATGCTGGGCACAGGGCTGCTTAACCAGGTGGGTACCGAAGCTCCAGGTATTCGCCTGCGCTTCGCCCTGCCACAGATGTCCGAACTGCCGCAGCAGCTGGAAAACGGTGATGTGGATATCTACATCGGCGTGAGCGCGGGCGCCCATGACGGCTGGGTGAGGCGCAAACTGCTCTACGATGCGTTTGCCACCGCCCAGCGTAAAGGCCATCCGCGCGGTACCGGAGCGTTAGACCTGGAAAGCTATTGCGCGCTTTCTCATCTGGTGGTGTCATCGGCGGGAGATCCGTTTACCGGCTTTGTCGATCAAACCCTGGCCGGGCTGGGCTACCAGCGGCACGTCGCGATGTCCACGCAGAGCTACGCCATGGCGCCTGCGCTTGTTGCCGGTACCGACCTGGTGTGCACCCTGCCGGAACGGATGCTCAAACAGTTTGCCAGCACGCTGGATCTCTTTGCGCCGCCGCTGCCGCTCCAGCCGATTACCATCTACATGTACTGGCACCCGAAAAACAGCCAGGATCCGGCGAATGCCTGGCTGCGCGAGCAGCTGCTGCAGGCCGCCGGGCGTCAGGTATGATCGAGGGTAATCAGGAATTTTTTAAGCACTTCTGAGCGAATAATCCGGTGGCAAACCAGCGTCAGCTCGCTTTCACGGAGCCGGTCGAGGATGTCCACGTACACCACGTTCTCAACGCTCACCGCCTTTGCCGACGCGGGCAGCAGCGCCAGCCCAAACCCCGCCGAGACCAGGCTTATCACCGTGGGTACGTCGGTCGCGTTTTGCACCACGTCCGGCTGAAAGCCCGCCCCGCTGCAGGCGTCATAAAAGTACTGTTCCAGCCCCATTCCCTCCGGGTCGCGCAGGGAGATCCATTTTTCGTCCTTCACCGACGAAAGCGTCAGCGCGGAAGAACCCGCCAGCGGATGCTGACGATACAGCGCAAGTACCGTTTTCTCTGACGTGAACGGGCGGCTTTGCAGATCGTCAGGCAGCGACGGCAGCGGCGCCCGGATAATGGCCACATCGAGCTGGTTGCTCTGCACGGCCGCGTAGAGCGTCTGCACGTTTCCCGTCACCAGCGACATGGTAATGGCCGGCCAGCGCGTATGCATCTGGCGCAGCGCGGCGGGCAGCCTGCCGTCGAACATCGCGCTCGACACGCACCCCAGGTTTAATACCCCCTGCTCGCCCCTCGCCGTTTGCCTGGCGTCGAGAACAGCCTGCTCGGTCAGGGAGATGGCGAGCCTGGCTTTCACCAGAAACGCTTCACCCGCGGGCGTCAGGGTTAAGCGGCGGTTCGCCCGGCTAAAGAGCGTGACGCCTAAACGTTCTTCCAGCGCCTTTATCTGCTGGCTCAGGGCCGGTTGCGCCATGTTCAGACGCTCAGCGGCCCGGTGCATATGGAGCTCTTCAGCCACCACGATGAAATGGCGCATCTGACGAAACTGCACGGAACGCCTCCTTTTGATATGAATTTACTTATCAATTTAGCAGTAATGATGCAATTGATGCTATTGGTCATTGCCATAAAAATGGAGGTATTCAAACGAGGGAGGAAAATATGGAAAACCCGATCAACGATCTCCGCAGCGCCATCGCCCTGCTTCAGCGCCACGAAGGGCAGTATCTTGAAACCGATCATCCGGTCGATCCCAACGCGGAGCTGGCGGGAGTCTACCGCCATATCGGCGCGGGCGGCACGGTAAAACGTCCAACCCGTACGGGCCCGGCCATGACGTTCAACAGCGTGAAGGGCTATCCGGGCTCCCGCATCCTGGTGGGCATGCACGCCAGCCGCGAGCGCGCGGCGCTGCTTCTGGGCTGCGAGCCCTCTGAGCTGGCAAAACACGTCGGCCAGGCGGTGAAAAAGCCGGTTGCGCCGGTTGTCGTTCCGGCCTCGCAGGCGCCCTGCCAGGAACAGGTTTTCTACGCAGACGATCCTGACTTCGACCTGCGCAAGCTGCTTCCGGCACCAACAAACACGCCGATTGATGCGGGCCCGTTCTTCTGTCTGGGGCTGGTGCTGGCAAGCGATCCGGAAGACAGCTCGCTGACGGATGTCACCATCCACCGCCTCTGCGTTCAGGAGCGCGACGAGCTTTCCATGTTCCTTGCCGCCGGTCGGCATATCGAAGTCTTCCGCAAAAAGGCGGAAGAGGCCGGAAAACCGCTGCCGGTGACGATCAATATGGGGCTCGATCCTGCCATCTATATCGGCGCGTGCTTTGAGGCGCCCACCACGCCGTTTGGCTACAACGAGCTGGGCGTCGCCGGGGCGCTGCGCCAGCAGCCGGTCGAACTGGTGCAGGGCGTGGCGGTAAAAGAGAAAGCAATCGCGCGGGCGGAAATCATCATCGAGGGCGAACTGCTGCCGGGCGTGCGCGTAAGAGAAGATCAGCACACCAATACCGGCCACGCGATGCCGGAGTTCCCGGGCTACTGCGGCGAGGCGAACCCGTCCCTGCCCGTGATCAAAGTGAAAGCCGTGACCATGCGAAACCACGCGATCCTGCAAACGCTGGTGGGACCGGGGGAAGAGCATACCACCCTGGCCGGTTTACCGACGGAAGCCAGCATCCGCAATGCCGTTGAAGAGGCGATTCCGGGCTTCCTACAAAACGTCTATGCGCATACCGCGGGCGGCGGTAAATTCCTCGGGATCCTGCAGGTGAAAAAACGCCAGCCGTCAGACGAAGGCCGTCAGGGACAGGCGGCGCTCATTGCCCTGGCGACCTATTCGGAGCTGAAGAACATCATTCTGGTCGACGAAGACGTGGATATTTTCGACAGCGACGACATCCTGTGGGCGATGACCACCCGCATGCAGGGCGATGTCAGCATCACCAATATTCCGGGGATCCGCGGCCACCAGCTGGATCCGTCCCAGTCGCCGGATTACAGCACCTCAATTCGCGCAAACGGCATCTCCTGCAAGACCATCTTCGACTGCACGGTGCCGTGGGCGCTGAAGGACCGCTTCGAGCGCGCGCCGTTTATGGAGGTGGATCCGCGTCCGTGGGCGCCGGAGCTGTTCGCTGATAAGAAATAGGGAAAGTTTCGGGCGTATGGCCCGCAGGTCATACTCTTATTTTCTTTTCAAGCGCGGCAATATTTTTATCTGCCTTTCGCTCCACAGAGAAACGATCGACGCTCAGCAAAATGAGCATCAGCCCCCTGCCGCTCTCCAGTAACGGCGATATTTCACAGAAACGGTCTCGTCTGGCGGCCTCGAGCCGCTCCAGCGGGAACGCATCACCTGCGTCGGTAAAGACAACGCGGACATTATGGTCCCGGATGTCGAACTCTACGCTAAATGTACGTGAAGCATCCTCATGCAGCGCGTGCCGGATGATATTCGTCGCCACTTCACAGACGGCAAGGTCGAGCGCGAAACGCCACTCATCGTCAACGGCAAGCGCGCTCAGACGGTCTCCCAGCCAGCCGGCCAGCGGCATCAGGGAGCCGAGCTCCGCCGGAAATTCCGCATGCTCCGGCGTCGGCATCTACTGCCCCAGCTGCGCAAGCGCGCTGTTTTTATCCGGATAAATGCGGAATATGCGATCCATTCGGGTCAGGGTGAACATATTCATGATCCCGGGGTTCAGGGAGCACAGCGCCATGTCGCCTTTCCCGTTCATCAGCTTAAACAACGACACCAGCATCCCCAGCCCGCTGCTGTCGATAAAGTCCACTTTGCTGAAGTCGACAATTAAGGCTTTACGATCGCTGCCAATTTCTTCCGTGACGGTGGCCTTAAACGTCGCGGCAATGGACGCATCCAGCCGCCGGACCGCTGGCGTAAGAATGTTGGCATGCGGTAATCGTTCAGTGTTAATAATCATTCTGTTCTCCCTGACGCTCAATCACTAACAGTGAAACGTCATCGGTTAAGGCGGTCGGTTCATCACGATTTGCATTGCGCCAGCCGGTCAGGTGTTGTCCGAAACGCAGCAGGAGCTCGTCTACCGGCAGATGGGCATGTTCATGAAGCCAGCGTTCCAGACGTTGCGGGCCAAACTGCTCGCTCTCGCTATTCTCACACTCCGTGATGCCGTCACTGAATAAGCATAAGCGATCCCCTGAATTGAGGGTAAAAGCGACGTCCTCCCAGCTGAGGTCGGGGATCAGCCCGACCGGCGGTCCACCCTCGCCAACGGAAGTGACGGCACTCTCTGCGTTCACAATCACGGGAGTAGGATGCCCCGCCTGACACAACGACCCCTGACCACTGACGGGGTCGATCACGCCGTAGATGATGGTGAAATAGCTGGTGATGTCGTTTTCTTCACTGCAAAAGCGGCTGTTCAGTATTCTGACGACCTCGGCAGGCGACTGAATTCCGCCCTCTGCGGTAAACAAAAAACGATCCACCACCCGGCCATGCAAGAACTGACGCGCCACGGCGAGGGACATCATTGCTGCCCCCACGCCGTGACCGGAGACATCAACGCAGTAGAACCCCAGATGAGAGTCCAGAGGAAAAATATTGAAGACATCACCCGATACCCAGGCAGACGGTAAGAAAAGCCAGTCGGAAAAGTAGTTCCCGAAGCGCAGGCGGTGTGAAGGCAGAACCGAGTGCTGAACGCGCGCCGCCAGCTCAAGATCCTGTTCAATCTGGCGTAACGCTTCACTCAGGCGCTTATTATGCGCCGCGAGGGTCGCTTCCAGCGTCAAAATACGTACCCCGGCATGGAGCCGCGCCCGTAACTCAGCCTGTTCGACGGGCTTGCTTAAAAAATCATCCGCCCCGGCATCAAAACCCTGCGTTAAATCTCCTGCATTCTCGCGGGCCGTGAGCAGAATGATATACACATAGTGGCCAAACTGACGGCTGCGGATCGTCTGACAGAGCGTAAGCCCGTCCATTTCCGGCATCTCCCAGTCGCTTATAACCATGCTGATCGGCTGGCTGGACAATATTTCCAGCGCGGCGACGCCATTTTCCGCCTCGCTCACGATATACCCCCACTGGGTGAGCATTCGGGAGAGTAACCGACGATAAATCAGCGAATCTTCAACGATTAACACGTGCAGCGCTGACATGTATCCCTCCTATAGCGGTAAGAACCAGATGAGGCTCACGGTCCCTTCCCTGAATTTTGCGTTACCGTTGCCGTGCCCCGGATAGCGCGTCCCCGCATAGTTCGCGTACTGGATGGAGAACGAACCTGGCGTATAGCCCGCATAGCCAAAGCTGTAGCTGTAATCGCCGTTCCAGGGCTGCTGCTGGCTGCTGTCCGGGAACCAGAACGCCGTTGCGCGAACGAAGAAATGTTGTTTGAAGGTATAGCCGCAGCCGCCGAGCATGACGTTTTTATTTTTGCGGATGTCATCGCTGCTGAGGTCGTAGTAGCGCGGAACCCAGCTGTACCCGACCTGGCAAATGATAGAGTCCCCTTTATTAATCAGGAGCGCGTTTTCAACCGGTTTCGGTAGCGAAAACTTATAGGCCAGCGTAAAGGCGCCCTGTTCGAAATAGGTGTGTCTCCGGCTACCCGACGTCCAGAAGTGGTTATCGCCGTAGTTGCCGTAAACCAGGCTGAACGTGTTGGCATGCCAGTCGTCATAGCCAAAGCTGTAGCGAAAATCCGCGGTGTAGCGGTTGGTATCCCTGACCGGCAGCCGGGAGGTAATGTTGGCAAACCAGAAGCTGTAGGGGGAATACTGCAGACTAAGATTCAGCGTCTGGTTAATTTTTTTCGCCTGCGCGGCGCTGTCCGAGCTGTTGGGCACGCTCACCATCTGCTCTTTCAGCCCAGAACTAAAGCTCAGAGCGCCTGAAAATTTCTTGTCATTGCCTGAGAACAGGCGCCCCCACCGGCTGGTAAAAACGCCTGCCTGAACGGGCTCGCCGTTTTTATCGCGCAACGTCTCTTTCTCATTGCTTTGCGCCGCATCCGCCGCGGGTATTGCGGCGAGTAAGATGCCCGCCAGGAGCCATTTTTCGCGCATAACCGCCATCCTTAGTTAGGTATCCAGCGTGCAGCGACGTTGTATTTTGCCATGAGCCACAAAATGCCCAGTGCCGCAGCATGCACTAACGTATTTTCTATCCAGGCATGACGCCACAAATCGAAGGTGATGAACTGACTCACCAGCACCACCACGTACACATGCAAAATGAAGGTATAAAGCGAGTGCTGGCCTAACGGAATAAGAAACCATCCCAGCAGGCGGTTGAGCGGCGTCCAGCAGTATGTCAGCACCAGATAGACGGTAACCATCAGGGCGATATCGTTTAATACCCGCACCGGGCCCAGCCCATTTTTCGCCGCGCAGGTGTGATAAAAGGTGTTGAAGCCGTCAGGCGGAATCACATGCATCAGCAGCGCGGGGGGCATAAACGGGTTGGTATGGTTCTGTGCTATGAACCCCAGAATGAGCGCCACTATCACCAGCGCAACCACCACCACTTTACCTGCAGGCGTGCGTGCGAAAGAGATCAGTTCGGCTTTATACCACCCGCTGGCCATGCCCAGCACAAAGATGAACTGCCAGGCCAGCAGCGGAAAGGCAAATTCGAATTCCGACGGCGTCAGCCGGAGCGGCCACCGCTGCCAAAGGCCGTACACTAGCAGAGACGCCCCCAGCAGCCACCAGACTTTACCCTTCTGTAGCATCCCTAAAAATAGCGGGCTGAGTAGCAGCAAAAAGATATACAGCCCCAGAATTTGCGTCTGATGGGGGCCAATCTGTAAATAGAGGATAATGTTGAACCAGGTCTCTTTTATTTGTGGCGTGACCGGATAAAGCGACCAGCTTTCACCCGAAAATCGGTCGGTAAAATGAGTGACCTCGAAAAGATTAATATGCGGGATATAGGCCAGGAGAATAAACGACACTATGATAATGATATTTACACGATATATTTTCCACGCCCTGAGATAAAGCCCCCACGAAACCGTGAGTAATACGACTTTTTGCAAACGAGCGCGATTCAACATCCCCAACATAAATCCCGAAAGAATGACAAAGCCTTCTGCGCCGGTTGTTAACCCAAAACGCTCCCAGGAGAATATATTAAATACCGACATCACTTCCGTATGCGCCACGACCATCATGACGAGGGCAATCCCGCGCATAAAGTCAATTCTCAGGTCCCGGGCACCTGCAATGGCATACCGCCATGATCTTGATTTTACTATATCCGCTTGCGCGATCGGCGGCGCAATATGGCTCATAGGGTATCCTTTACCTGGAAACGAAAATTAACGTCTAAATAAAGTAGATAGCCTAAAGGAATGGCAACCGCAATTTATCGTGAACAGATGAGGCGAATTAAGCAGAATTTAACCTTAATTAACCACCACTAAATAATAGTAATGAACGTGGCTGGACACTTTTATTCGGCGTTCTACACTTACCTTAAATCTTGTTTATTCGCTATTTTCTTTGACCTTCTGGCAACTGCCTTTGCAGCAGAATGGGTCTGCATATTCACGGAATCAGGAACGCCGGAACTATGGATTTTTATTTTTCCCGTTTTGAACATCGTCGACCTCCGGAACCGTTGAAAACGCCGCGCTGGGTAATGATGACCTGGCAGGTGTTAGCGGTCGCGGCGCTTATTCTGGGCGCAAATTATATTTACTGGCGCTGGACTGCCTCCCTGAACACGGACGCGTTATGGTACGCCATACCGCTGGTCCTCGCCGAAACCCTGGCCTGGATCGGTACCGTGCTGTTTACCATCAACTTATGGAAAGAACAGGATCCTCCCCAGAGTCCGCCCCCGAGCGAGATTAACGACTGCCTGTCACCGGAGGAGGCCGTAGAGCCCCGTCCCGTTAAGGTGGATCTGTTCATTGCCACCTATTCCGAAGACACCGAGCTGGTGAGGCTGTCCATTCGCGACGCCCTGAAGATGGATTACCCGTACCCTATTCACTACCGCATCCACGTCCTCGATGACGGCCGTCGCCCGGAGATGAAAGCCGTTTGCGATGAGGAAGGCGTCAATTACATCAGTCGCCAGACCAACATCGGATTTAAGGCCGGTAACCTGCGCAATGGTCTTGAGCAAACCGACGGCGATTTTCTTGTTATCTGCGACGCCGATACCCGTGTATTTCCCACCCTTCTCAGCCATACGCTGGGCTATTTCCGCAACCCTGACGTGGCCTGGGTGCAGACGCCGCAGTGGTTCTTCGATCTCCCGGAAGGAGAAAGTTTGTCGCGCTGGGGCCAGCGGAAAGCCGGAAAAATGGGCTATGGCCTGGGCTGGCTGATCCAAAAGTGTGTCGGCCCGGTCACGGTTGGCCGCGACCCGTTTTTTAACGATCCGCGCATGTTCTATGACGTCATCCTGCGGCGGCGCAACTGGGCCAACGCCGCATTCTGCTGCGGCGCGGCGTCCATCCACCGTCGCGAGGCGGTTATGCAGGCCGCGCTGAGAAGCTACGTCTGGTCCGTCGAAGAGGAGATCCATCGCCATACCCGCGACATACGCGATGACGAAACGCGGAGCGCGCTACAGGAGGCGATGCGCCCCCACGTGGCATTTGACACTGAGTTAACGCCCTACAAATTTCACGTCTCCGAAGATATTTACACCTCGGTGCTGCTGCACGGTGACGCCGCACGACGCTGGCGTTCGGTCATGCACCCGCGCGTTGAGTCGAAGATGCTCTCTCCGCAGGATATGCTGACCTGGATGATCCAGCGCTTTAAATATGCCGCAGGTTCGCTGGATATTTTGTTCCATGACAATATCTTCAGCCGTCGTCGCTTCAGGCTTTCACTCCCCCAGACGCTGATGTATGCCACGACCTTCTGGTCCTATATGGCCTGCGTGTGGAACACGGTATTTTTGATTTCACCCATTATTTATCTGTTCACCGGCATTCCGCCGGTATCGGCCTGGTCGACGCCGTTCTATCTCCATTTTCTCCCTTTTTTTATTTTCTCCGAGCTGGCCTTTATGTTCGGCACCTGGGGGATTTCGGCCTGGGACGGCAGGGCCTCCTACCTCTCCTTCTTTTCCATGAACCTGCGCGCGCTCAATACGGTGCTGCGGGGCGAGCAGATCAAATTTCACGTCACGCCAAAAGAGCGGCAGACGGGCCGTTTTCTCTATCTGGTGAAGCCGCAGATTGCCATCGTAGTGCTGACCCTCGCAGGGCTTATCTGGGGAGGGATTCAGGTTGCACGCGGCCAGGTCGACGACCCTTCCGGCTACGTCATCAATATTTTCTGGGGAGGGGTGAACATCGCCGCCATGCTGCCGCTGATATTCGCAGCCATGTGGACCCCCGCCGAAGAGGATGAGGTCACCCAATGAGAATACGTGATGCCCTGCTTTCCGCGCGCAGTTATCTCACTATTCTGCTGGGGTTCCTGCTCGGCTTTGCCATTGTGGTATGGGTTGAGAAACAAATGCCTTCGCGCGTGGAGAGCAGCGGCGGCATCGCGCTCAGTAAAGATTTCCCTCCGCTGCCCGAAAAACGCGAGCTGACCTATGACGAGGCCATCTGGGCGCGGGTAGCCTGGCAATACTACGTGAATAATACCCAGCCAAACGGCCTGGCGAACGCCAGCGACGGTGAGCCCTGGCTGAGCCTCTGGAGCGTGGGAAGCTACCTGTTTGCGGCCGCTGCCGCAGAGCAGCTCAATATCATTTCCACCGATGAGTTTGACGAGAGGGTCAGCGCGGCCCTGTTTACGCTGGGGCAGTTGCCGCTTAATGAGAAAGGCCTCCCTGCCGCGTATTACCATGCGGACACCCTCAAAATTCTGGGAAAAGCTGACGCATCCGCAATAGGCCTGAGCCGCCTGCTGACGGCGCTTCAGACTCTCCTTTGGCGCTATCCTCAGCACGCGGCGGCCATCCGCGATCTGTTTAGCGTCTGGAGCACCGGCAAGCTGATTGAAAGCAGCACTCAAAGCCAGGCGGCCGTGCCGCTCCATCACTGGACTCTGACCAATGACGAACAGCGGGACAGCTTTGGCTATCGGCTCTATGCCAGCCATACGCTGCGCTTAATTGACAGTGCGGCGGGCCTCGCGGTCACCAATCCGCCTGAGGGGCAAAAAATGATCGACCTGGATGGGATCATGGTTCCTGATGAAGGGCTGCGCACGCCCTGGGGCAAGCAGACCTCCCTGATCAGTCTGCCCTATCTGCTAACCGGACTCGAACTGGGTTTTGACGCGCAGAGCGCTGAAATTGCGTGGCGGATTATGCAGATCCAGCAGCGGCGCCACGGCCTGCGCTCACCAAAACCTCCTATCAGCACGGATTATGCCGAACCGGCACCGGATTACGTTACCGATCTGCCAAACAGGCAGCCGGTACAGGCGCGCGCCCTGCGTGACGAAGTGCCGGAGAAAGTCGCGATCGCCTCCACCCGCACCGCGTTTGCCTGGTATGCCCTGTTCCGCAACAGCTGGAGCGAGGCGCTGCGCCAGCAGGTTCTGCCGCTTCTGGTGCCGGGTAAAGGCTGGCAGCGCGGTTTCAATCTTAATAACAGCGTTAATAGCGTCGTGGACGCCGACACCAACGCCATCGTACTGGAAAGTCTGTCGTATATCGCGCACGGCCAGATGCTCTGTCTGGCCTGCCTTCACACGGCCCCCCATTCATCCACTCCCGCAGGAGCAACGCCATGAAGCCACGATCCCCGATCCTTTTCTACCTGCTCACGGGAATAACGATCTGCTGGCTGGCGCTCTCGACCGCGCGCGCGGAAACCGGGCTGCCTGCATCTGGTTACTCCCCTCGCAGCGGCGAGCTGACGGCCCGAGAGATGACCATTGCGAAAAACGCCTGGCAGTATTTCGTTTCAAACTATCAGCCCACGACGGGGCTGGTGAATGCGGTCAACAAATATCCTTCCACCACCATGTGGGACAGCGCCTCCTATCTGGCCGCACTGACGGCGGCGCGCGAGCTGGGGATCATTGATAAAGCAGAATTCGATCGCCGGATGCTGAAATTTCTCGCCACGCTAAACACCCTGGTGCTGTTCCGCAACGAGCTGCCCAACAAAGCCTATAACACCATCAGCGGCCAGAAGGTGGACTACACCAACAAGCCCGGCGAAATTGGCTTCTCGGCTCTGGATATCGGGCGAATGCTGGTCTGGCTGAAAATCATCAAAGAACGTTACCCGGAATACGGCAACAGCGTTGATAACGTGGTGCTCGGCTGGGATTTCAGCCATGCGATCGACCCCTGCGGCACGCTGTACGGAGCCTATCTGGAGAACGGCCAGCCGAAGTATGTTCAGGAAGGCCGGCTGGGCTATGAAGAGTACGGCGCGGCGGGCTATCAGCTGTGGGGGTTCAATACCTGTAAAGCCAGCCGTCCGCAGCCGTACGAGCTGGCCGAAATCTACTGCGTGCTGGTTCCGTATGATTCACGCGACCCGCGCAACACGTCTCAGCATAACTATGTCGTGACGGAATCCTACCTGCTCTACGGTCTGGAGTTCGGCTTTGATAAACCGACCGATCGGGATAACGCTCCGCGCGACTACTCCCTGACGTGGATGAAAAACTTTGCCGATCGCGTTTATCAGGCTCAGGAGAACCGCTACACCATCACCGGCGTCCTCACCGCGCGCTCTGAGCACCAGCTCGATAAAGCGCCATACTTCGTCTATGACACCGTCTTCAGCGACGGGTACAACTGGAACACCATTACCGACAAAGGCCAGTTCGTCCCTAACGCTGCCGCAATTTCACTGAAGGCGGCGCTGGGAATGTGGGTCCTGTGGAACTCGCCTTATACCGATCGCCTGCTGAACACCATTGAGAATGCCAACGAAGAGGGAAAAGGCTACTACGAAGGGCTGTATGAAAACGGCGACGGGCCGATCAAGGAGTTCACCGCGAACAATAACGGCATCATGCTGGAGGCCCTGTTGTTCAAAAAAGAGGGGAAACTGCTGGCCTTCAACACCGACAACCCGAAGAGCAAGGATTTTGCGCCGTCGCTGTGGGATCAAAAGCTGCTCGATCAGTTTGAAGAGAACAACGCCCTGCGCAGCCGTCCGTTCCTTGCCAGCACGCCGGCCGTAAAAAGCTGGTGCGACCGGGCCGGCGTCACGCAGCGCACCAAACCCGCCTGCCAGGCCTGTCAGTGCGCGTCATGCAGCGCGGACGAGCCGGTTAAACTGCCTCCGGTGACTGCGCAATGCTTAAAACCTTAGCCAGAGGGCTCGCGGGATTACTCCTCGCAGGTGTGGTCATCTTTGCTCTGTTTGGCCATCAGGGGGCTGGCTGGCGCTGGCTAATCAATGGCGGCTGGCACTCCAGCGCGCGTATCGCTGCCCTGACGCCGGAAGAACAGAAATGGGCGGCGATCGCCTGGCGCTATTTCGTCAACAATACCCAGCCGCAAACCGGACTGGTCAACGGGAGCGACAAACAGCCCCGCGTCACGCTCTGGCAAATGGGCGATACGCTTATCGCCCTGCTGGCGGCAAAAGAGCTGGGGCTGATTGATGAGGCCGAGTATGACGCCCGCCTGACGCGGCTGATGGGCACTCTCAACCGCCTGATGCTGACCGAGACCCGGACGCCAGGACGGCTCTATTCCAGCCAGACGGCAGCGACGATCGACTTTAGCAGCAAGCCCGCTAAAAATGGCTGGTCCGCGCGCGACATGGCTCGTCTGATGCTCGCCTTGCGCCTCACCGCTGAGCGGGAGCCGCAGTACAGCGAGTATCTGGATAAAATCATTCTGCGCTGGAACTTCTGCCCGGTCATCGATGCTGAAGGCGAACTGTGGTCCTCTTCCCTGCAAAACGGCCAGCCGGTGGTCCGTGAGGAGCTGCGCCTGGGCGAAAGCGAATATGCCGCGACGGCGTTTCATCTGTGGGGATTTTCCCCGGATAAAGCGTTTACGCCCCCGGCCCACCACGTCATCATCGCCCAGCGGCGCCTTGCTGTGGATGCCCGCGATCCGCGTACCACGTGGCAGCCCTCCCTGATAACTACCCTTCCCTATATGCTGCCTGGCCTGGAGTTTGGCTGGGAGCCAGAGGGCGTTGCGGCCGATCGGCAAAAGCGCCTGCGCAAGCAGGCCGAAAACGTCTGGCTCAGCCAGAAAACGCGCTGGGAGACCGATAAGATCCTGACGGCAAGGGCAGATTTTGCGCTCCCTCAGGCGCCCTGGCATATACAGGATACCGTCTGGGGAAATGGCTATGCCTGGAACTCTGTTGGCGACGATGGCCGGGATTACACCCGCTTCGCACAGGTGTCGACAAAAGCGGTCTTTGCGCTGTGGGCCTTGTGGGACTCCCCTTATACCGACGTGCTGATGTCGGTCACCGAGCACCTTAACGATCCGCAGAAAGGCTGGTACGAAGGCCGCCTTGAAGCCACGGGCGATACCAACGCCTCCCTGACCCTTTCTACCAATGCCACGGTTCTGGAAGCCCTTTTCTTTAAGCACAACGCCGGGCCGCTGTTTGACGCCCGCCGGTCTAAGAAAGAGAGCTACTTTACGCGCCGTGTGGCAGAGGAATATACGCCAGTCGGGCACTGTCTGCCGGGCGAAAACGCCGCAAGGAGGACGCCGTGAAGTTTTACCGCGATCTGTTTGAATCCAGTCTGAACCGCGTTTTTCCGAATAATGACAAAACAGCGTTTTTTCAGACGTTCTATGACGCCTTCATCCATATGTCACCCGAGACGCAGCAGCATTTTTCTCGCCTGCCGGATCGAGAGGGTCAGCAAACCCTGTTTAAAAGTTTCTTCGCCATGCTTGCGGTGGACGGCGCCCTGATCGTCCCTGATTTTCTCGAGCGTCTGGCGCGGGAGCAAAGCGACGACGGCCTGCACCTCCCCCCACGATTTTTCGCGCTCTGGCGCGAAGCGATGTTGAACGCGGTGAGCCAGCGCGACCCGCAGTGCGACGATGAGATCCTGACGGCCTGGGCGATGGCGATAGCGCCCGGGCTGGAATACCTGCGCCGACAGGCCGAACTGCACTACCGCGCGTAGGGAGGATCACGATGAGCGCATTTACATACGATCTTAACGCGCTGCCAGCTGCCGTCATGATTTATGACCGCGATGAACGCCTGCAGGCCTGGAATCACAACGTGGCCCTTTTTTATCCGGTCATCACCCCGTGGCTGAAGGCGGGCACAACGCTTGAAGCGCTGGCGGAACGCTTTATCGACGCCGTTTATAACGTCGACCCCGGCCTGCGCCAGACGCTGCGCGAGTCGGTTATTCGCAACTGTCGGCAGGATAAACACTGTGAGGTTCGGCAGGCGGGCCAGCGGCGGATCTTCGTCCAGCATCAGCGCCTGGCGGACGGCGGTATTGTCAGCCTGCACAGCGATATTACAGAGCTGGATGAAGCGCAGCGCGCGCGTCACCAGCTGCACGACGATTTTCTGCTGACGGCGGAATCCATTCATATTGGGATCTGGGACTGGCAGGTTTCTGGCGACGCGTTACAGGTTAACGACACCCTGCTTGCCATGCTGGGCCAGTCGCGCACCCAGTGGCGATATCCGGTGCGTTTTCTGCTCAATCAGGTCCACGAGAACGATCGCGCTGCGCTGCGCAAGGCGCTGCACGCTTCGAAGCAGGATCATCGTCCGGTCTTTGAATGTGAAATTCGCGTGCATCACCCTACCGAAGGACTGCGCTGGATGCTGCTCTCCGGCCAGGTGGTCACGCTCTCTATTGAGGGAAACGCCGAGCGCGTGATTGGCACGCTGCAGGATATTACGCGGCGCAAGGAGGCTGAAATACAGGCGTTCACCTCGGCCATTGAGGCACAAAAAGCCAATGAGGCTAAAAGTGCATTTCTGGCAAACATGAGTCATGAAATCCGCACCCCGATGAACGGCATTATTGGCATGACCCAGCTGTGCCTTGACACAACTCTCAACGCCGATCAGCGCGATTACCTGACGCTGGTGATGAGTTCGGCCCAGTCTTTGCTGCATATCATCAACGATATTCTCGACTTTTCCCGTATTGAAGCTGGCAAAGTGGAGCTGGAGGCGGAACCTGTCCCTGTCCGCCCCTTTATCCAGTCGCTTATTCGCCCGCATATGCCGGGCGCGAGCGAAAAAGGCATTGAGCTTCTGGTTGATATTGCCCCAGACGTCCCCGACGTGCTGATGGTCGACGGCGCGCGGCTGCGCCAGATCCTGACCAATCTGCTGGGCAACGCGCTGAAATTTACGCACCAGGGGGAAGTCATCCTGGTTGTTGAGCCCGGCGATAGCGAGGACTACTGGCGTTTTCGGGTGCGCGACAGCGGTATTGGCATCCCGGCTGAAAAGCAGAAGGCCATTTTTGAAGCCTTCAGCCAGGCGGATAACTCAACCACCCGCCGCTACGGCGGCACGGGGCTAGGACTAACCATCTCGGCGCGGCTGGTTGCGGCCATGGGCGGCGAGTTAACGGTCACCAGCGAGCCGGGGAAAGGCAGCGAATTTTCTTTCGTCCTGCCGCTTGCAACGCAGTTTCTTGCCCCGGAGGAACGCCCGCGTAGCCAGCGCTTTAGCGGTGAACCCGTGCTGGTGGTGGATGATAACGAAACTAACCTCCGGCTGCTGGCCGCCATGCTGAGCCAGATGGGGCTGAAACCCACCTGCGTTAACAACGCCAGTGAGGCCATCAACCGGGTTAAAACCGAAACGGCATGGCCGCTGATCCTGCTGGACGCGCAGATGCCGGATATGGACGGCGTGTCGCTGGCCCTTGAGCTTTCGGTGCTGCCGCAGATTTCTGAAAGCCATATCATCATGCTTAGCTCCATGAGCCGACATTTTGATATCAATATGCTGAAGCGGATCGGCATCAAAAACTATCTGCATAAGCCTATCGCTCAGGACGAGCTGCATCAGGCGATTGCCTCTGCGTTTGAACGTGCGCCGAAGACCGTGGGGGAAACCGCGCCCGCCCCCGTCGCCGCCCCGGACGCTACGGGGCTGCGGATCCTGCTGGCTGAAGATAATCTGGTTAATCAGAAAGTTGCCGCGCGCCTGCTGGAACGCCTCGGTCATACCTGTCAGATCGTCGACAACGGCGTCGCGCTGCTTGAACGCTGGCGCACGGGCGTGTGGGACGTTTTGCTGATCGATCTTCAGATGCCCGAGATGGACGGCGAGACCGCCATTCGCCTGCTTCGCGAGGAGGAACGCTCCCGGCCTGGACCGGCTCAGCCCGCCGTCGCCATGACCGCACACGCCATGCAGGGGGATAAGGAGCGCTGTCTTAACATGGGCTTCGACGGCTACATTGCCAAGCCCATCAGCCAGGAGCGTCTCGCTGAGGAGATAGCTCGCGTGCTCGAGCGTCATGATGATTCCCCCGTTTTTCCTGACGAAGCGCGCCTGCTGAAACAGTGCGCTGACGACCCAGCCCTGGTACAGGAGCTGCTGGCCCTGTTTGGCGAAGGGCTGGAGGAGGCCATAAGAGCGATCGCCCGGTCTATCGACAACGATGACCGCGAAGCGCTGCGCCGCGCGGCCCACAAGCTGCGCGGAGAAGCCGTCACGCTGGATTTCGGGCTGCTCGCCCGTCAGCTGCAGGCGCTGGAGAACGAGGCGCACGCGCAGGACAGGCAACAGCTCGCGACGCTAAACCGGCGTCTTCAAATGGAATCGCAGCGCCTGATGGCGTGGCTCACCGCGCGAGGGGTAAACGAACCATGACCCGTAGCTGCGCGCTGCTCTTTGCGCTGTTTATTCCACCGCTGGCGGCGAACCCGATGCCGGTCAGCTGGTCACTTGCTGGCACTTGGCGGGTTCAGGATGCCAACGACGGCACGCTTCCTCCCGCGTCAGGCTGGCGCGGGCTGAAAGTCCCTGCCAACTGGTACAGCGCGGGGTACGATCGTCAGGGCGCGCTGTGGTATAAGCACGCCTTTACGCTACCCCTTCAACCGCCCGACGTGATGAGCACCCTGGTGTTTGACGGCGTCGATTATCTTGCCGATGTGACGCTAAACGGCCAGCCGCTGGGCAAGCACGAGGGCTATTTTCAGCGCTTTTCGCTGGACGCCAGCGCCGCGTTACAACGTCACAACCAGTTAGTGGTTCGGGTGGATAGCCCCTACGAAGATCCGCACAAGGTATGGCCTCTGCATAAAACGGTCATGAAGGGGATTCTTAATCAGCATGACACGCGCCCCGGCGGCGCCTGGTCGCCGGAAGGACAGGACGCCAACTCTGGCGGCATCTGGGCACCGGTCAGGCTGCATCTGAGCCGGGGCGCCACCCTGGATGAAATCATCCTTCGGCCTGACTGGTCGCAGGGGCTGAAAAGCCCTGCACTGAAGGCTGAGATTCGCTATCGCGCGCTCGGTCAGGGCCCGGCAACCGCGCGGCTCACCGCCACACCCGCCAATTTCAGCGGCAAGCGCTTCCAGGCAGACTTTCCGGTTACCCTGGAAAACGGCGCCCATTCCGCCCATGTTACGCTGCCCATGCCTGCGGCAAAACTGTGGTGGCCGGTCGGCACCGGGAAACCCCATCTGTACAGGGTTCGCGTCTCATTACGGGATGAAAAAGGGTTAATGGATACGGCGGTCACCCGCACCGGGCTGCGCAAGATCGTAGAGCAGCCAGACAACAAAGGCTGGCTCATTAACGACAGGCGCCTTTTTGTTAAGGGCAGCAATTACATTGGCTCTCCCTGGCTCGGAACCATGACGCGAGAAAAATATCGTCGCGATCTTCGTCTGGCAGAAGCCATGAACGCCAACGCCATTCGCGTGCACGGACACGTTGCCGGACGCGCGCTGTATGACGTTGCCGATGAGATGGGCATGATGATCTGGCAGGATGTTCCACTGCAGTGGGGCTACGACAGCAGCGACGCCTTTACCAAAAATGCGGTTCGACAGACGCGGGAGATGATCGAACAGTTTGGGAACTCACCCGCCATCATCGTCTGGGGCGGCCATAACGAACCGCCCTGGAATTCGCCGTGGATGGAAAAACGCTTCCCGGACTGGAACAAAAACCTCAACCGCGAGCTCACTCAGCGGGTGGCGGACACGCTTGCCGAAGATAGCTCCCGCATCGTGCACCGCTTCTCCGCCGTTGAGGAGCACTACTGGGCGGGCTGGTACTTCGGTGCCGTGCGCGACCTGCTGGCGCCAGCCAAAACGGGGATCATTACCGAGTTTGGCGCGCAGGCGCTGCCCCGCTTGTCCACGCTAAAAACCATCATCCCGGCTGCGTATCTCTGGCCCAAAACGACCGCCGCCGACGATCCCGGCTGGAGCGTCTGGAAATACCATAACTTCCAGCCCTTTCAGACGTTTAAATTTGCCGGTATACCGCGCGGAAACAACATTCAGGAAATGATCCGCAATACCCAGGCGTATCAGTCCCGGCTCGTCGCCACGGCGGCCGAGAGCTATCGCCGACAGCGCTACCAGCCGGTGACGGCCCTGTTTCATTTTATGTTTGTCGAGACCTGGCCCTCCATCAACTGGGGCGTGGTGGACTACCTGCGTCAGCCTAAAGCCGGTTTTTACGCGTTAAAACGCGCCTACCAGCCTGTTCTGCCTTCAATTGAACCGGTCACCCCGCAGTGGAAATCCGGCACGGCGGCGACCGTGCGTCTCTGGGCCATCAACGACACCTGGAAACCGTGCAGCGAGTGTCATCTTTCGTGGCGCATCTCCCAGCGCGCTAAGGTGCTGGCAAAGGGGACGATGACGATGACGATCCCCGCTGATTCGGGAACGATGGTCAAAACGCTGACGGTCACGCCCGTGGGTCAGGATGAGGTGTCGATCGGGTTTACGATTGAAAACAAGGCGGGAAAAAGGGTTGGTGAAAATCAGCGCACGGAGTCCGTCATAAAATGAGCGAGGGAAAAGGAAAATTGCCGCTTCCCCTGCTTTCTTGTACCCTTTCACCGGAAACCCTGCCCCCACAAACATTGAGACATCCGGACACCTATGACTGCACATATTTCCAAAGATCCTTTGCATGGCGTAACGCTGGAGATGATGGTCAATGCCCTGGTGGCAAAATACGGCTGGAGCGAACTGGGCGACCGAATCAAAATTAACTGTTTCAGAAAAGATCCCAGCGTTAAATCGAGCCTGAAATTTCTGCGCCGCACCCCGTGGGCGCGCGCGGAAGTGGAAGCCCTGTATCTGGACTCCCTCAACGATGAGGTAAGCACAGAACAGGCGGCGCCCGCGTTTAATCCCTGGGCCAACAGTCGGATTATCAAGAGCTAATACGCAAATGACGCGACACGTAAAACGGATTGGTGCGCTGGCTGCCTGCGCGCTTTTACTTGTGAGCTGCTCCTCCAAACCGCCAAAATCACTGGTTACCCCTCTTCCCACCGCGAGCAAACCGACGCAGCAGGCAAACGAGCCGATGCGCGGGATCTGGCTGGCGACCGTCTCGCGTCTCGACTGGCCGCCGGTAGCCTCGGTGAACGGCCGCAGCGCGGACCAGCGCATCGCGATGCAGAAGCAGGCGCTGACAAGCAAGCTCGACAACCTTAAGCGCCTCGGCATTAACACGGTGTTTTTCCAGGTGAAGCCGGACAGCACGGCCCTCTGGTCATCAAAAATTTTGCCGTGGTCGGATATGCTGACGGGCAACATCGGCGAGTATCCGGGATACGATCCGCTGCAGTTTATGCTGGATGAAGCGCACAAGCGCTGCATGAAAGTGCATGCCTGGTTCAACCCGTACCGCGTGTCGACCAACACCAAACCGTCCACCATCGCCGCCCTGAACCGGACCGCCTATCAGACCCCGTCCAGCGTCTATGTCCAGCACCCTGAGTGGGTGCGCATCTCGGGCGACCGTTTTGTGCTCGACCCCGGCATTCCGGAAGTGCGCGACTGGATAACCAAAGTGGTGACCGAAGTGGTGGCGAACTACGCGGTAGACGGCGTGCAGTTCGATGATTATTTTTACGCCGAATCGCCGGGGTCCGCGCTCAATGATTCGCAGACCTGGCGGCAGTACGGTCAGGGATTTGCCTCAAAGGCAGACTGGCGTAGACACAATACGCAGCAGCTGATCGTCCAGGTTTCCCGCGCGATTAAACAGACCAGGCCCGACGTTGAGTTTGGCGTCAGCCCGGCGGGCGTGTGGCGTAACCGCTCCTTTGACCCGGCAGGCTCGGACACCCGTGGCGCTGCGGCCTACGATGAGTCCTACGCCGATACGCGGCAGTGGGTTCAGCAGGGCCTGCTGGACTACATCGCTCCGCAGATTTACTGGCCCTTCTCCCGGGACGCCGCGCGCTACGACGTGCTGACCAAATGGTGGGCCGACGTCGTGAAGCCGACCCACACTCGCCTGTATATCGGCATTGCGTTCTACAAGGTGGGCGAGCCGTCGAGAAACGAGCCGGACTGGACGGTTCAGGGCGGCGTGCCGGAGCTGAAAAAGCAGCTCGATCTCAACGATTCGCTGCCCAACGTCAACGGCACCATCCTGTTCCGGGAAGATTACCTGAACCAGCCGCAGACCCAGCAGGCGGTGAACTACCTGAAAGGACGCTGGGGAAGCTAAATGCCATCAGGCAGAAACGCCCCGTTTCTGCCTGTTTTTTTACGGCTTCGGCCCGAACATCGCCTCAAGCTGCTGCGCATCCGGCATACCGACCACCTGCTGCAGCTCATTTTCCGCATTCAGATAGTAAATGGCCGGCGTGGCGTTAGCGCCCAGGCTGTCCATCAGCGTCTGGTGCTTCTGCAGGATCGCTACCGTTTCGCGGGAAGCCTCGCCCTCTGGCTTCGGTAATTTTTTGCCACCTGAAAGCTCGTATTCGCGCCAGGCCGAAACCGGATCTTTCGCATTCAGAATCGCCGAGGCGTTACGTCCGCTGTTGGGGTTGAGAAACGCCACCAGCAGCGTGTTGAGCTGCACCTTGCCCGCCTTCACCCACGGCTGCGCTTCGGCCCAGAACTGCTTGCAGTACGGACAGAACGGATCGGCGAAGACAAAGACCTTACGCGGGGCGTTATCCGCCCCTTCCTTCAGAGGATGCGCCGCGTTGAGGTTCTTCCACATCTCGCGTCCCATCGGGGCGTAGATCTCTTTCTGGAAATAGCCCTCGCTGAGGTTTTTTCCTTTGTCATCGTACAGATAGCCTGAGATGACGTGCTTGCCGTCCGGCGTTAAAAACAGCGTCACGCCCATGTCCTGATACTGCCCCAGCCAGGCCGGTGCGCCGCCGGGCGCATCCAGCTTCTTGATAATTTTAATGTTCTGCTGCTCGCTGAAGTGCTTCACCACGTCCGGTATGGCTTCAGCCGCCTGCGCCAGCCCTGACGCCGTCAGCGCTGAAAGTAACAGTAATTTTTTCATTTCCCTCTCCGGTTTGTCGGGGGCATTCCGCCCCCTTCAGGTTAGCGGTTTTTCAGTGCGTCACTGACCATTTCGTCGAACTGTTCAAACGGCACCCAGCCGGGCAGCAGTCCCTCGCCGATGAGCGTGGCGGGCGTGCCCTGGATCCCCATTTTTTCCGCGACGATCAGGCTGCGCTTGATCGTCATCAGGCTCTCCTCATCCGGCGTCGTGACGCTCACGCCCGCCCGCTTCTGCGCCTCCTGAATGCTGGCGTCATCGTGGTAGCCCTTCTTCGCCATCAGAGTGTGGTTAAGCTTCATAAACTGCCCGGGCTCCTGACGCCAGAGCGTTAACGCATCGCGCGCGGCGGTCAGCGAACTTTCCGAGCGGAAAGGTAAAAACTTAAAGACTACCGCCACGTCCGGGTGTTTTTCGACGATCTTCTCCAGGTACGGATCGAATTTTTTACAGTACGGACAGTTGTAGTCGGTAAACACCACCAGGGTGAGCTTTGGGTTTTTCGCACCGATGCGCGGGGAGTTTGGATCGTTAAACAGAAAATCATACACCATCTTCTGCGCACGCTGCTCCTGGTCCGGCGTCAGCGGCTGGGCAGCGAACACCTGAACCGGCGCCAGCAGGAGCAGAAGCGTAATAAGGAGTTTTTTCATAATGCGTTTAGCCTTTTGCGTTATTCAGGGTGGCGATCAGAGTGCGCTTGTCCAGCAGCGGCGAGAGGATTTCGCCCTCAGGCAGACCGGGGCCATACACTGCGTTAAACGGAATGGCGTAACGGTTTCGCTTCGCCAGAAAATCGGCGATAAACGCGGACGGCTGGCTCCAGTCTCCGCGCAGGGCCACCACGTCCGGCTGGCGCAGCGCGGCAATAACGTCCGGCTGATTCAGCACCCGATGCTCGTTAACTTTGCAGGTCACGCACCAGTCCGCCGAGATATCCACGAACACGCGTTTTCCCTGCGCCAGCGCCTGCTGGATGGCCTCCTCGCTGAGCGGTTGCCACGGGATGGTCTGAGCAGCATTTTGTGCCGGAGCGGCAGGCGGCGCGTTAAGCAGCCCGCGCGCCTGATACCCACCAAACGCCGACAGCGCGATCACCACGAGCCAGAACAGCGGTGAGGATTTTTGCCCCTTCAGCGCGAACAGCGCCAGCGCGACGGCGATAAGCACCAGCATCACAATCTGGCTGACCGCCTCGCCCAGATGCACGCTCAACAATGTTGCCAGCCAGAGGCTGGAGGCGAGCATCATCAGGCCCAGAACGACTTTTAGCGTGTTCATCCAGCGGCCGGGTTTCGGCAGCAGCATGGCCGTTTTCGGCACCAGGGCGACAAACAGCCACGGCAGGCTCATGCCCACGCCGAGCATCAGGAAGATCAGCCACAGGGAGTGCAGCGGTGCGCCAAGGGCAAAGGCGACCGCGGTACCGAGGAACGGCGCGGAGCACGGCGTGGCAAGCAGCGTGGCGAACATTCCTTCGCAAAAGCTGCCGCCAATCCCCGTTCCCCCTGCCGTCGCCAGCCGTCCCGTGGCGGCGGAAGGCAGCAGCATCTCAAACGCGCCAAACAGGTTCAGCGCAAACAGGAAGGTGACGGTGACCATCAGGCCAATAAACCACGGGTTCTGGAACTGAATGCCCCACCCCAGCGACGCCCCGGCCAGCTTCAGCGCCGTCACCATCCCCGCCAGCAGCATAAAGGAGGTGAGGATCCCGGCGCTGGTAGCGAGGAAGCGCAGCCTGATAGCGCGCCTGTCCGATCCCGCCTGCAGGATGCTGTTAAGCTTCATGCCCATGACCGGCAGCACGCAGGGCATCAGGTTGAGGATAAGCCCGCCCAGCAGCGCAAAGAGCACCATTTTTCCCGTCCCTTCAGGCGCGGAGGACGCTGCGGGCGTCGCGCCAACGGTCATGGTGGTTTGCTGCGCGTGACCGCCACTGGTCAGCACAAACGACAGCCTCTTGCCTTCCAGCGAGGCGGGCTTGTCTCCCCATTCGTCGGTCACGGGTACCGTCACCCGAAGGGTATTGCCGTCGTGTTTGATGACCGGCTCGCCGGGAAGAATGTCACCCTCCAGCGGGTCAAAGTAGATCCCCGGATTATCCCATTTCCCGTCCGTCGTGCCGGTAATCACCAGCTTGTCGCCAGAGAGCCACGCGGAGAGATCCCTGGATACGCCTGACGTACCGGGCACGGCACGCATCGCCTGCTCGAACTCGCTACGGAAGCCCTCATCTACCGGCTGGGTAAAATCGAGATGCAGCGGGTAGTCCGTCAGCAGGCAGACGTTACTGCACGTGGAAAGCGTGAGCGTCCCGTCGAGCGTGTCGCCCTTCACTCCGTTGAGCGTAATCGGGATCGTGACCTTATCGTGATAGCCCTGCGTCGTCATGCCGGAGATATCGAAGCGCGACGGGACCGGCCAGGACCAGCTATCCGTTACGCCTTCCGGCCAGCCGATTTTTGGCGCGACGCCGCCCTCGCCCGGCGATCGCCAGTAGGTTTTCCAGCCGTGCTTTAGCTCAACGGTGAGCAGGCCTTTAACGTGCGTTTGTTCCCTTTCCGCCTGAAAGCGGATGCGGGCGTGATCGTTTTGTTGGGAAACCTGCCAGCCGGTGTCTGCCGCATGGACAATGCCGATGCAGGACAGCCACAGGAAGACGAATCCCCTGAAGAGGTTAACCATGTTTTACTCCGTGAACAGTGAAAATTATCGTGAGAGGACGATGATTTTCATTCACGGAAAACGCAGTTTTTAAGGTGTATTCGGGGAGGCGGTGCCTGAACGGGCTGTTCTGCGGGAGCCAATGCCCGCCCTTGCATAAACAGCTGCAGCAGCGCGAAGAAGATAATAATGGCCGGCAGCGCGCCGTCGAAGAACAGCGGCTGGGCGCAAAGCAGCGAGTGTGCGCCCAGCTGACAGGGCGACGGGCCGGGCTGTTCAGTATTGCCGCTTTGAGCCGGGGCATCTGCACTCAGTGAAATCTGCGGATCCAGTCCCTGTAAAAAATGGTTAAGCATCACCGCACGCTGCACGAGGCAAAGCGCCATCGCGAGACAGGTGACGATCAAAAGCCATTTTCCGAGGAGCTGACGGTTGCGCATAACGTTCCAGAGTGACGAGACGCCCCGATCATAAACGATAGTGATGAATCTACAAGTGCCGGAAGTGTAAGGTTTTGTCTGTCGCCGCTATTCGCCCGTCAGCGCGTCATAGACGTCCCGCAGCCGCGTGCGCAGAAACAGCACCGCCTTGTGCTTGCGGGATAACAGCGCCTGCTCGCTGGCGCCCGTCTCCTCTGCCAGCATTTTAATGCTGTAGCCGTGGAGTTCGGTCTTTTCAAACACCTCGCGCTGCGGCGGCGGCAGTTCAGACAGCGCCTGCCCCAGTTCTTCCCACAGCAGCGTTTTGAGATACTCCTCTTCCGGCGTGTGCGGTACGCCGAACAGGGTTTCGGCCAGCTCGTCCTCCGGGAACCCCTCTTCGTCTTCTCCCGTAAAATAGCCAGAGAGCGACACCTCGCGCTTTTTACGCGCCCGGTCGGTCATCTCGTTACGCGCCGCGCGGAACAGCCAGGCGGCGACGTTTTCGACCGGCTGCTCCACTTTCATCAGCTGATAGGTGACTTCCTGCAAAATGTCGTCGGCATCATCGCGAACGGAGGTCCGTCCGCGAATGAAGGCTTTCAGCCGGGCGCGGCAGGCATTGAGCGCCGACATCAGCATGGATCCGCCCGCCTCCCCGGCTTTCATTTCGCTCACTCTGCTTCCGGCGCTTTTGGCGTGGCGTCGTCACGCTTATCGTCACGATGACCGTGCCAGCCGCAGTGGCCGCGTCCGTGGCGACCAAACCCTTCGCGGCGCTGCTGAATAAACGCCTCGCGCTGTTCGGGCGTCATATTCATCCAGCGCTCGTGCATGCGGCGGTGCGCGCCAAACATCCCCGGGCGGAAACCCAGCCCGCCAAACAGAATGCGGCTCAGCACCAGAATGCCCAGCGCCTGCCAGAAGCCAATGGCCTTCACGCCGAGAATGGCCGGGAGCAAGGCGTTCCACAGGGTCATCACCACCAGGCCGAGCACGATAAAAATCACCGCGCCGATGACTAAGCCCTTGCCCATACGGTGGCGACCGAATCCGCGCCCGTGACCTCTGCCGTGCATATCAAAATCTCTCATGGTGTTTACCTCGTTTACAGTAACTGATTATGGCTTGTGATGAGGTAGACGGATGAAGGAGGGAAATATTGCTGGGGTGAATGAATAATTTTGCGGAGAGCGTATTTTCACACGCCCCGTGAAAGCAATTGCTGGCGCTTGTTCACCGTTTAAGGCCGGTTTAGAGCGATCTTATTCCTTATTTCCAGGATTTTATCTGCACACTCTGCCGCTGATAACAGGGCGGTGTCCAATATGAGATGTTCTCTCTCCCAGGGGGCATACTCACGGTTTTTTACCTGTTTCCAGTCAGGAGGTGTGAGCCCTGGGATATCAGAGACTCTGTGCTCCACGCGATAACGATGTTCTTTTTCGTCTGAGCAGACAATTTCAACTTCCAGGAAAGGGACATTCAACGAAAGAGCAATATTGCGAAAAGTATCTCTCACAAGGTTAATATCATTAACGGAATCGGTCACAACGGTGGAGCCGAGCTTAAGATTCTCACTTGCTAAACCATAGATGGCAAAATAGCCCTCCGGCCCCGTTTCCTGACCCGGTTCATAGACTGAACGAATGGCCTGCTCAACAGTATCAACCCGCAGATAGACCGCCCCCAGCCTTTGAGTAACTATTTTTGCAACGGTGCTTTTACCACTGCCGGGGAGCCCACTAAAAATAATTAACATAATTTTCCCTGTGATAATTAATATTAGATTTGTGCTGCCTATAGAGACGTCCTGAATTATACAGAAACGGTTACACCAGATACAAAAAGGCTCCCGTAGGAGCCCCCCTCATACAATCAAGCCTGCACCGGCAAACTAAAACTCGAAATACTCCGCGAAAGCTGCTGCGCCTGCTCTTCCAGGGATGCCGCTGCCGCAGCGGACTGCTGCACCAGCGCGGCGTTCTGCTGGGTCACGCCATCCATCTCGGTCACCGCCTGGCCGACCTGGCTGATCCCGCGGCTCTGCTCTTCGGAAGCGACGGAGATCTGCTCCATCAGCGTATTCACTTTATTCACCGATGAAATAATCGAGTCAATCACCTCACCCGAGCGGCTGACCAGCTCCGCGCCGTTTTTCACGCTCGAGACCGACTGCGCAATCAGGCTCTCGATGTCCTTAGCCGCCACCGCGCTTTTCTGCGCCAGGGTGCGCACTTCGCTGGCCACGACCGCAAAGCCACGGCCCTGCGTTCCGGCGCGCGCCGCTTCAACCGCCGCGTTCAGCGCCAGAATATTGGTCTGGAAGGCGATGCTGTTAATCACGCTGGTAATGTCTTCGATGCGCTTCGAGTTCGCCGCGATGGTGTTCATCGTGTCGATCACTTCGCGGGTTACCGCTTCACCTGTGTGGGCATTTTTCACCGCGTCCTGCACCAGTTTCCCGGCCTGATAAACGTTGTCGGTATTGTTCGCCACCGTCGCGCTCAGCTCTTCCATGCTCGCTGCCGTCTGGGTCAACGCGGAAGCCTGCTGCTCGGTACGTGACGCCAGGTCGATATTTCCGGAGGCAATCTCCTGCGCCGCGTGCGTTACGGTATGGCTCGCGTCGCGCACCTGGGCGATGGTCGCCAGCAGCGCCTGACGCATCTGCTCCATTGAGCTCATAAGATGATCGATTTCGTTATGTGCGCTCCCCTTGACCGGTACCGGAACGTCCAGCTTGCCTGCCGCAATCTGGCTGCAGTGCTCGCGCGCCAGGTTGACCGGCGCAAAGACAAAGCGCTTCATCAGCAGGCTGACGGCGACAATCACCACCACAAACAGGCTGGCAATAGCGGCAATGATCGCAAGGCCAGAGACGAAGTTACTGCTCGCATTCTCGTTCAGGCTTTTGGCATATTTCTGGTGGACGGAAAGGACCTGGTCGAGAACGATCTCGTACTGGCGGTCGAGGCGGGATACTTCCGGGATCAGCGCGTTAAATTTGGCGACATCGTGCGCCTCGGCGGCATCGATCAGCGGCGCCAGCCCCTGGTTGCGGTAGTTTTGCCAGGCGTCCTGATAGGCAGTCACCAGCGGCGCTTCATCCGTCAGACGCGGCGAAGCCATAAAGGCCGCAAAGGCGTGGTCCGCTTTGGTCAGCGCCTCCTTCACGGCGGTTAACTTTGCAGCCCCGTCTGCCGAGTTGCCCGCTTCCACCATCTTCACATACTCCATCACCCGCACGCGCAGCGTACGGCTATGGTTGATGGGGTCAATAATGGACAGCACAACCTGGATCTCTTTGTTGACGTTATCCAGGGAATTATTACTTTTAATGATGAGGCCAACGCTGGTCACAGTGCTGACAACAAAGAAGAAAAGCAGCGAGAACAGGACGATCAGGGACGACTTTTTCAACGACATAAACCAATACCTCAAGGAGAATTATTCCTTATGGTTATCGGCCATTCCAAAACTTAAATTAATTAAAGTTATTGAAGTATCGAACCGGGCTATTTCGCTGGCTTATAGCGTCGCTGCAGGGTGGCATTGAGCTTGCGCTGCAACGGCTGCGGCGTCTCCCCTTCGATCAATTTGCTAATCAAATCAAAGCAATGCCACGCCAGCTGGCGGTTATCCTGACGAATGGTATCCACCGGGATCGTCAGCGAATCGTAGAGATAATGATCGTCAAAACTGGCTAACCTGATATCACTTTGCAACAGGTTGTGCTGGCCCATATAGCGCAGCACCCCTTCCAGCAGCCCGCAGGCGGCGGCGAACAGCGCTTTCGGCGGACGCCCCAGACGGGCGCAGAGTTCAGCAAACATCTCGTAACCGGAGCTCGGGTGATAGTTGCCGTGAATGATCCACTCGGGGCGCAGCTCCACGCCCGCCTCTCGCAGACCTTGCTTAAACCCTTCCAGGCGGTCGCGCGTCGGAGAAAGGCGCGGCTGGCCGCCGAGGAAGTAGAATTCATCAGGATGCTGGCGCGCAATGTCGGCCACCAGTTCCGCCGTCGGGGTAATGGAGTCGGTGATCACCAGCGGCAGCGCGCTGTCGTTGATGTGGCGGTCAAACAGGACAACGGGCAGCTGTTCGCTCAGCTTGTGGTAGTCCGCATCGTTAAGCATGCTGGAGGCCACAATCAGCCCGTCAACCTGACGCGCCACCATGTTGTTCACCACCACCGTCTCCTGCCCCGGGTTTTCATCGCTGCAGGAGATCAGCAGCTGAACGCCCGCCTCGCGGCACAGCGTCTCCAGCTCGTGAGAAAACACGGCAAAACCGTAGTTGGTGATCTCCGGGACCACCAGACCAACGGTGTGGCTGCGGTTATCGCGCAGCGACCGGGCGTGAATGCTGGGCTGATAGTGGTGCTCTTTTGCAATCGCCAGCACGCGCTCGCGCGTCTCTTCCGCCACGCGAAGCTCTTTGCTGCGCCCGTTGAGGACCAGGCTGGCGGTGGCTTTTGACACGCCCGCCAGCTCCGCGATGTCTTTAATGGTGACGCGTTTTGTTTTTCTCACAACGACTTAGATCCGGCTGCCAAAACCCTCATTCTATCATGCAGGCGCGCAGCGACCAGTAGCGTAATGTGATATCGGACGCACCTTCGAATCGCACCCGGGCCGGATGGTCAGGAAAATAGCGGCTGCTCATCACCCCTTCACCGTGATTGATGAAGATTTCAACGCTGGAGCGGTCGCAGAGAACGCGTAAATGAGTGACGTCGCCCTGCCAGTAGCGGGTCAGCGTTTCACCGGTTTTCAGGCTCGCGCGTTCAAGACGTATGCCCTGCTCATCGACCGTAAGACGCAGCGCGCCGCCAAAATCGACATTCACCTGCGATGCGCCCAGCTCAAAGTCCAGGCGCGTCGCGTCCAGGTCCGGCGCCTCGCTGGCGCGCCCCTGCCAGCGCTGCTCATCTTCACGCAGCGCCGCCAGCTCGCGCGCCGGGGTCTGCCAGAGCCTGCCGTCGCGATAGCGTAATTCGCGCGGGCAGGTCATCTGATGCATCCAGCCGTGCGCCCGGGTTGGCTGAAGCATCTCTTCCCCGTCCGGTACGCCCATCCAGCCGATCAGAATGCGTCGGCCGTCTTCCGCCAGCGTCGTTTGCGGAGCGTAAAACTCAAAGCCCGCGTCCAGCTCGCGCAGGTCGCCGTGATCGAACGCGGCGTTTGCATAGTCAAACGCCCCGCTCATCCAGGTCGCCGGATAGGTGTTGAGATAGCGATGCGGCTCGCGCGCCAGCCCCTGCGGACAGCTGATTAAGATGTGCGTTCCGTCGAGGGCAAACAGGTCCGGACACTCCCACATATACCCCGCATCCGTCAGGCCGTTAACCCCGTGACCGGCGATTTCCCCGCAGGACGCCCAGGCGTGCAAATCGGCTGACTTAAACAGCAGCACCTTGCCGCGCTTTTGCAGATCCTGCGCGCCGAGCACCATGTACCACATCCCGTCGTGCTGCCACACCTTCGGGTCGCGCACGTGGCCGGTATAGCCTTCCGGCAGCGCCAGCACCGGCCCCAGCTTCGTAAAGGTCCCGTCCGGCTGTTCCACTGCGAGGCACTGCCAGGCGGTGCGGCTGCCGTCATCGAACTTGACGTTGCCGGTATAGCACAGGGTTAAAACGCCATCGTTATCCACGGCGCTACCGGAGTAGCAGCCGTTGCGGTCATACTCTTCATCCGGCATCAGCGCCAGCGGCTCATGCTGCCAGTGCACCAGGTCCGCAGAGCTCCAGTGCCCCCAGCATTTAAACCGATGCTCGCAGTCCAGCGGGTTCCACTGATAGAACAGGTGGTAGCGGCCGGCAAACCAGATAAACCCGTTGGGATCGTTCATCAGCCCCGTCACCGGCGCGGGGTGCCACTGCGGATAGTGGCTATCCGCCAGCGCCCGCGGCTGACCTTTCATAACGGCCTGCAGGATCGCAGGCCAGCGGGAAGGTAACGTCATTATTCAGAGTCCGTTTTATATTTCAGCAGCAGTGAGACGGTAAACGCCACGCCGAAGGCAATCACCATACCGATAATATAGTTGAGCAGCGAGCTGGCCTGCACGATGGCCATGCCCGGAATAGCGGTCAAACCAACGGCGGTCATGTACACATGGACTGAGACCACCCAGGCCCCGCCCACAGCGCCGCCAATCAGCGCGGCGATAAACGGCTTAACAAAGCGCAGGTTGATACCAAAAATGGCCGCTTCGGTGATGCCCAGCATCGCAGAGAACGCCGACGGCAAGGTAATGGCTTTGATTTTGGCATCTTTGGTTTTGAACCACACCGCCAGACAGGCGCCGCCCTGCGCCACGTTCGCCATGGCCCAGATCGGCAGCAGGAAGTTCACGCCAATCGACGGGTTGCCCAGCAGCCCGGCTTCGATCGCGTGGAAGCTGTGGTGAATACCGGTGATCACAATCACCGAGTAAAGCCCGCCGAACAGCAGCCCGGCCAGCCAGCCCGCGTGTTCAATTAGCGTGCTCAGGATAAAGGAGATGCCGTCGCCCAGCGCGCGCCCCGCCGGGCCGATAATCAGCAAGGCGATAAAGCCGGAGATAACGACGGTGAGGAACGGCGTCAGGATCAGGTCTAACGCGTGCGGGATCGCGCGGCGCAGGTTTTTCTCCACGATGCTCATAAACCAGACCGCCAGCAGCACCGGGAACACCGTGCCCTGATAGCCAATCATCGCAATCTCAAGGCCGAAGAAGTTCATGGTATGGAAGCCGGAGGCCACGCCCCAGGCGTTGGTCAGCGCCGGGTGCGTCAGAATGCCGCCCAGCGTCGCGCCGAGATACGGGTTACCGCCAAATTCCCGCGCGGCGGTAAAGCCGATCAGAATAGGCAGAATGATAAACGCCGCGGAGCTGCACATGTCCAGCATGATGTAGATGGCGTTATCCGCATTGACCCAGCCGTAGGTTTTCACCATACCGAGCAGGCCCATCAGCAGGCCGGATGCCACAATCGCGGGAATGATCGGCACAAAGATGTTGGAGAGCAGACGGGCAATGCGCTGGAACGGGTTCAGCTTGCGCGCCGCCAGATCCGCGGCCTCAGATTTACTGGATTCGCTAATCCCCGCGCCCTGAATAAACGCGGCGTAAACCTTGTTGACCACGCCCGTGCCAAAAATCACCTGCATCTGTCCGGCGTTACGAAAACAGCCTTTTACGCCGTCGACCTTGCCGATCGCCTGCTGATCGGCAAGCGCGTCATCAACCAGCACCAGACGAAGACGCGTTGCGCAGTGCGCCGCGCTGGCGATATTTTCCTTGCCACCGAGCAGCGGAATAAGCTCGCGGGCGATTTGATTAAAATCCATAGATACCTCTGCCTGACTTCTTTTTATGATGTGCGAAACGCTCCCGCCGGGCGGGAGCGTGATGGGTTAAAACCAGGTTTCCATCTGGACCCCAAAGTTCCATTCCCCGCCGGCGTTGAAGCCGCTGCTGCCAAAGGCATCATCGCTGGCGTAATGATCCAGTTTGCTGCTCCAGTCCATCCAGGTGGCAAACAGGCGCAGCTCCGGACGGCTGAAGAAATCGCCGATTTTGCTCGCTTTTAACGTCGGCGCAAAGGTCAGCTTGTAGAAACTGCCGTTGACGGCGTTGCGGTCCTTATAGCCTTCCGGATTTAAATCCATGTACTGATAGCTTCCCTCAAACGCCAGGGCGAAGTTCTGCGTCACTTCTTTAATCAGGCGGGTGTTAAGCGTCACCCACTCATAGCTATCGCCCTTGACGTAGCGATCTTTACTGCTCTGCGCCAGTACGGCGGGCGCAACGCTCCAGCCGCCGCCGACTGGCGTGACACCGTAACTTGCGAAGCGCCAGGTATCCGCCTCAGACAGCAGCGCGCCGTCGGAACCGATGCTTTTTACTTCCGCACCCAGCCCGTGACCGTACAGCAGCGCCGTTTTGGCTGTCCCTTCCCGCAGGCCGTAGAAGCTCTCGTTGTGCAACCCGACCAGCGCATGAACGCCTGTATTGGCGGCGTCGGTTTTGATGAGATCGCCGTTGGTGTCTTTACGGTCGTCGTTATCCTTCGCCCGCAGGCCGCTCACCATCAGCTGGAACGGTCCGGCGAAGTGGTTCATGCTGAGAATATAGTTCTGAACGTTATTGTCGGTCTGCTCCACGCTGCCGAAGTTGCGGCCGTAGATGGAGAAGTTGCTGCGCAGCGACTCGTTCCATTTCACGTCGTAGACGCCGCCGCCGGTACCGGCCAGGAACACCACGTCGGAGTCCAGCCAGTGAATATCAAAGTTGTCGCGGTCGAAGCGTTTACCCGCCCAGAAGGTGCTGCCCTTCAGCGCGCCGGTAAAATCAGGCAGGTTGCCCAGCTCCGCGAAGGCCTGGCGAATATTAAGATCGCTGGTATCGGCTGACCAGTCGTTATAGGTTCGCTGACCGTCGGCCAGCATCGCTTTAAAGCGCGTAGTCGCCCCGTTATCCAGAGTTTGCTTGTGCTCCAGGTTCAGCTCGACGTAGGTGTCGGCTTCGTTACCCAGACGCCCTACCGCGCCGCCGGTTTCTCCGGCCGGGGTCAGATAAGGACCGCTTTTGCTGCTGGAGGCCGCATCGTTCATCAGAAGGCCCGAACGGGCGTAGCCGTGGAACTCAAATCCGCTGCTTTGATCCGCCTTCTTCTCCAGCGCGGTGGTGCGCTGCGCCACCGCCTGGGCTGTCGTTTGCGTCTGCTGCTGGGCGGCCACCAGCTGCTGCGTTTTTTGTTCCGCATCCGTGGCGCGTTTCTCAGCCACCTGCGCACGCGTTTCCGCAGCCTGGAGGCGCTGCTCCATCGCGGAAAGACGCGCTTCGATACTTGTCATATCCGTCTGGGCAAAAACAGAGGTACTTCCGGCCAGCATGCCTATCATCACGGCAAGTCTGCGTTTTTTATACATTTTGTCGCATCCCTAAAAGAAGTCATTAAACGTGCTAAATTGCTAAACCGGTTTAGGTTGCTGATACTAAACCTCTGAATTTTGGATCGGCAATCTTTTTTGCTAAACCGTTCTAGTAAGTGTGATCGAGGCGACAATTCAGGCCGCCGGATGGCGGCCAGTGAAGGAAGGAATTACAGATCGTGCTGCCACGGCAAGGCGGTCATTGCCCCTTTGGCCGTGGTGGCTAATGCGCCGCAGCGCTGGGCTAAGGCGATGACCGGCGTCAGATCCTGCCCGGCGGCCAGCCCGTAGAGCAGCCCCGCCACAAAGGCATCGCCCGCGCCGGTGGTATCGACACACTCGACGGGCGTTGCCGGATAGTGCTTCACGGCGCCGTCATGCCAGGCAATCACCCCCTCTTTTCCCTGGGTAACCAGCACCAGACGCGCCGGACAGCGCGCCATCAGCGCGTCCAGGCCGACGTTTACCTCGACATTTCCGGTTAAAAACGCCAGCTCTTCGACGGAGAGTTTCACCACGTCGGCGCTCTGCAGGGCCTGTTCCAGGCAGCGGCGCAGCGCGTTCTCATCCGGCCAGAGATCCGGGCGAATATTGGGGTCGAAGCTGACGTAACCGCCCGCCTCGCGAATGGCGGCCATCGCCTCAAACGTCGCAGAACGGCTCGGCTCTGCGCTTAATGCGATGGAACAGACGTGTAGCCATTCCCCCGCGCTGAACGTCGGCAGATCGGCGGATTCGAGAAACAGATCGGCGCTCGGGCGCACCATAAAGGTAAACGAGCGTTCGCCCTGGTCATCCAGATCGACCACCACCGTTGAGGTGCGGTGCGCCGGGTCAAGGCGCATAGACTTCACGTCGACCTTTTCGTCAGCGAGAGTTTTCGCCATAAAGCGCCCGAAGGGATCGTCGCCAACCCTGCCGATAAAGGCGCTCTGGCCGCCCAGCCGGGCAATACCGACCGCAACGTTTGCCGGTGCGCCGCCGGGACACTGCAGCAATCTGCCTTCTCCATCGGGCAGCAAATCCACCACCGCATCGCCAAGTACCCAGATTTTTTTCATGTGATCCTCGTAGCTAAACTATGTTAAACCGTTTTAGCTATTTAAGCACAGGCAGGACGAAGGGGAAATAACGCGGGAGGAAAATTGGCTAACGCACCAGATGCGGCCAGTGAATATCACCGACGCCATTAAGCTGCGGGCGGGCAAACAGAAAGCCCTGGAAACGCCGGATCCCGGCAGACTCGAGCCAGCACCACTCCTCTATCTTCTCGATCCCTTCGGCCACCAGGGTAATTTCGAGATCGGAGCAACAGCTGACGATGGAGCGCACAATCGCCTGCTTCGGGCCGCTGAGGTGGATATCGCTAACTATCTCCCGGTCGATCTTAATTTTGTCCGGCTGGAAGCGGGTCAGCAGCGAAAGACCAGCATAGCCGGAACCGAAATCATCGATCGCCAGGCCAATCCCCTCACCGCGAAGTTGCTTGATGGCGCTATTGAACTGGTTGAAGCCGGAGATCATCTCGTTTTCCGTCACTTCAATGACTACCTGCTCCGGCTGCAGCCCATGTTTTTTTATCTCGCTGACCAGAAATTCCACGGCGTTGGGGACATTCACCAGCGACATCGGCAGCAGGTTTACCGCAATCTTATGGCTGCCAATGCCCAGCTTTTCCGCGAGAGCAAAGGCATACGCTTTCGTCTGGAGATCGACTTCGTAGATTTTGTCCGGGTCGAGGGCGCTGAAGAAATGCTCCGGGCTGCCGCCTTCGTTGCCGCGAATAAGGGCTTCAAGCGAACTGATCTTCCCTTCCGAGGGCTCAACAATGGGCTGGAGCGCAAACTGACAGGTTTGGTTGGCCATCAGCCCCAGATGTTCGCCAAAGGGCAACACCTCGGGTGAAAGCGTCCATTTTTCAGGTACGTAGCGTGCACCCGACAGGGCCGGACGTTTACCCGTGATAAACGTCTGGATAAATTTGAACACCCGGTCATCGGATGTGAGATAGCTGTCCAGCTTGCTGTAATTCAGAACCGACTGCAGCACCTCTTTCGGTGACTGCGTCTGCAGATCGAACAGCAGCATACCGACGTTTTCAAAGCGCCTGCGCGGGCCATAGTCCCGCATCAGCTCTACCACTCCACTGTGCCGCTTGTCGTCACGGATTTTATGGAACAGCTTAAGCACGCTCTCTTCCGACCCTTCGAGTATTTGCAGCACGTCACTGCCTTTTGCAAGCAGAACCCCGGTGATATTCAGACTGGCATTGCGGAACCGGGCGCGCTCCACCAGCTCCCTCAGCGCGGAGGACTGACAGGATAAATTCAACTGGCTTCGGTAGATCAGAGTCGTCAGCACAAAAATGGGTTCCGATGAGAAAGAGAGGTGCCTTGAAGCTACTATTTAACATACTTAATCAATGCGACCTAACATATTCACACCGCAGGGGAACGTTACTTTTCCCCGCTGCCAATTCGGCTGTCTATCCGCCCCTGCATATAGTCGTAAAACGGGTTCGAGGTGACCCGCATCAGCGCCTCTTTTCCGACACTCAACACGGACGTTTCGCCCCAGAGCGCAATCGTCCCCAGGCTGATGCCGTAGCGGTTTTTCACCCGAGGCTCACGACCATAGAGATCGTCATCCGGCGGGAACGGCACCGCTACGTGCGACAGGGAATAGACATCCTGCGGCCAGGACTGCGCAAGCGGCACGACCGTCTCCCGGGTGCTGCCTGCCGGAGTGATTTTCGCCACCGTCGAGAAGCTGTGCTCGCTGGCATTGGTAATAATTGTGACACCGTAACGCCTCTGCGCAACCGGCAGCAGCGCCGAGGTTGCCGTCCACGACGACGGTTTGAACAGCGGACGGAAGCTGGCTGCCTGATTGATGTCAAACACCACCAGCTCGCTGCCGTTTGCCGGAAGCTGGTCAAACAGGCCGGTCACCACCGCGCGGGTGCTGACCGTGGAATCCATGACCGACTGGAACGCCAGGATCGGCGGCAAATTCGCCAGCCTGTTCTCCCGCGCCTCGCGGCCGATTTGCTCCTGCAGGGCCTTCGTCAAAAGCCATGACTGGCGGGCGGCGTTCACCGGAAACGAGTTATATTTGTACGGGTTATATTCCGGAGAGATATTCAGCCACGCCGCTTTGGCAAACGCCGGCAGCAGCGCCGGTAACCCGGCGAAACCGGCAAAGCGCGCAAAGGCCGTCACGCCGATCATCGGTGAGAGCAGTATCACCTGCTGCGGTTTACGCAGCGCAGGCGCGTCCAGCGCATCGAGGGCGTATTTCATCGCCAGCGCCCCGCCGTTGGAGTAGCCCACCAGATGCAGAGGCGCAGCCTCGCCCGCCAGACGCGTGGCTTCCCGCACCGCAAGACGCGTCGCCGCGAGCCACATCTCCCAGTCGACGTCCGTCAGCGCGCCGGGCGCGGTACCGTGCCCGGGCAGACGCGGGACCACGGCCACAAAGCCGTGCTGTTGATAGTTCACGGCAAGCCGCCGGACGCTGTAAGGCGAGTCCGTCAGACCGTGCAGCAGCACTACCGCGCCGCGCGGCTTTCCGGCAGGCATCAGCACAAAGGAGCGGTTGGCATCGGGCGTAAACTGTCCCGGCCATACCAGGCTCTGGCGATAATAGCGGTTTAACGGCGTGCGTTCCTCGCCCTCTGTTTTCGCCGTCACCGCATTATCAAGATCGGCGAAAATGGCGTTTTCCCGGGCGATATACCGGGCAAAATCGGCGTTATCCATCTCGCGTACGGACATCTCATCGGCCCGCCAGGTATGCCACAGGTGCAGTTCCGGTCCCTGCTGCGAGAGATACACCCGCACCGCCAGCAGGACGATCAGTACGATCCCGACGACCATCCCTATTTTCTTTGCAAGCGCCATCAGGCGCACGCTGACTCGCCAGGGCAGATTTACCATGCCGGGATCCCTTTTATATTCACAGTACATCTATCTTATCAAAAATGTGAACGGAATGACGTATTCACCAAATTCATACCTGCCGCGTCAGACAGTGCACCAAAAGTGAACTACGCTGCACAAATGTTGATCATTGGTTAACTAAATATTGCATGAAGTTTACTGCACAGCGGGTTTCACCCACCCCGTGAACATGGCACGCGTCATGCATTGTTAACCAGGTAACAAAAATTCGGCCTTTGACAGCCTGTTAACAGCGAGGCGGTATGACGACGAAACCTGAGATGTTGAGCCGTATCGAAGCGACGTTCAGCCAGCTCACGCCCAGCGAAAAGCGGGTCGGAAGCTGGCTGCTGGCGCACGCCGCGCAAATCCCGTTTGAAACGGCGGAGAGCATCGGTCAGGCCAGCGGGACCAGCGGAATTACCGTCGGACGCTTCCTGCGCAAGCTGGGGTATCGCAACCTGGAAGATGCCAAAAAGAGCCTGCGCGATCCGTATCAGCCCTGGGGCATGAACGAGAGGCTGGACTCCTGGCAGCAGCAGCGCCCCCTTTCCAGCCGCCTTCAGCACGCCCTGTCGCTGGAAGTGGATGCCATCACGCAGGTGTACCAGCTGGCGCAAACGGACGCCTTTCGTCAGGTGGTGCACAACCTCGCCCACGCCGACGCGGTGTTCGTGCTGGGGATCCAGTCCACGCGCGGGATTGCCAACGCCTTCTTCAGCCACCTCGAGTACCTCCGCCCGCGCGTGAGCTATTCGGAAGGCGCTTCCGGCAGCTGGGTGGAATCTCTTAACTCGGGCTTTTCGCATCCGTACGTCGTGCTGACCGATACGCGCACCTACTCCGCGATGGCCCGCCAGTACTGCCGCGTCGCCAGCGAGAAAGGCATTCCGCTGGCCTTAATCACCGACATCTGGTGCCCGTGGGCGCGGGATTACCCGATGGATTTACTGCAGGTGAAAACCGATACCGGTCACTTCTGGGATTCGCTTGCCCCCGTGAGCTGTCTGTTCAACCTGCTGCTGTCGGGCGTGGTGGAAGCGCTGGGTGAGGCGCTCCCGGCGCGTCTGGCGGTAAACCGGCAATTACAACAAGAGTTTGGTCAATTCGAACGCTAAAGGAGCGGAGCTATGCCCGAAGAGAGTGAACTGATTGATGTGGCGAAGACGTTTCCCACGCTGCATATCGATCTGAAGTACGCCACCGCCGACAATATCACCGGCCGTCCGATCTATCAGGAGGCGCTGTGCCTGCTGCATACCGATGCCGCCACCGCGCTGGCAAAAGCCATCAGCATTGCCTCGCTGGCCGGGCTGAAGCTGGTGGTGTACGACGCCTATCGGCCGCAGCAGGCGCAGGCCCAGCTGTGGGATGCCTGCCCGAATCCGGAATACGTGGTCGACGTGGCGATTGGCTCCAATCACAGCCGCGGTACGGCCATCGACGTCACCCTGATGGATGAACATAACGCCGTGCTGGATATGGGGGCCGGTTTTGACGAAATGCACGACCGCTCGCATCCGTATCACCCCTCCGTGCCGCCGCACGCCCAGCGCAACCGTCTGCTGTTGAACGCCATCATGTTCGGCGGTGGTTTTGTGGGTATCAGCAGCGAATGGTGGCACTTCGAACTGCCGAACGCCGCCAGCTACCCGCTGCTTGACGACCGTTTTGCCTGTTTTCCCCTGACGCACACTTCTCTCTAAACCTGGAGCACTGCCATGAAAACATCGCTTCTCTCGACCCTGATCGCCGCCACGCTGGCCCTGAGCGCACCGCTGGCGCTGGCTGCCGTCCCGAAAGATATGCTGGCGATCGGTAAAGCCGCCGACCCGCAAACGCTCGATCCTGCCATCACCATTGATAACAACGACTGGACCGTCACCTATCCGTCCTACCAGCGTCTGGTCAAGTACAAGCCAGGCTCTACCGAGGTGGAAGGCGATCTGGCGACGGGCTGGAAGGCGTCTGACGACCAGAAAGAGTGGACCTTTACCCTGGCGGATAACGCGAAATTCTCCGACGGCACGCCGGTCACCGCCGAGGCGGTAAAACTCTCCTTTGAGCGCCTGCTGAAGCTCGGCCAGGGGCCGTCTGAAGCCTTCCCGAAAGACCTGAAAATTGATGCCGTCGATGACCATACGGTGAAGTTCACCCTCAGCCAGCCTTTCGCGCCGTTCCTCTACACGCTGGCAAACGACGGGGCGTCCATCATTAACCCGGCGGTGCTGAAGGCCAACGCGGCAGACGATGCTCGCGGTTTTCTGGCGCAAAACACCGCCGGTTCCGGGCCGTTTATGCTGAAAAGCTGGCAGAAAGGCCAGCAGCTGATCCTGGTGCCTAACCCCCACTGGCAGGGTGAAAAGCCGCACTTTAAGCGCGTATCGGTGAAAATTATCGGTGAGAGCGCCTCGCGCCGACTGCAGCTTTCCCGCGGCGATCTGGACATTGCCGACTCCCTGCCGGTCGATCAGCTTGCGGCCCTGAAGCAGGAAGGTAAAGTCGCCGTCGCGGAATACCCGTCCCTGCGCGTGACTTACCTCTATCTCAACAACAGCAAAGCGCCGCTCAATCAGGTGGATTTACGCCGGGCCATCTCCTGGGCTACGGATTACCAGGGGATGGTGAAAGGTATTCTGAGCGGCAACGGCAAGCAGATGCGCGGCCCGATCCCGGAAGGTATGTGGGGCTTTGACGCCACGGCAATGCAGTACAGCTTTGACGAGGCCAAAGCTAAAGCGGCGCTGGAGAAGGTCAAAGACAAACCCGCCAGCCTGACCTTCCTCTACTCGGACAACGATCCGAACTGGGAGCCTATCGCCCTCTCCACTCAGGCCAGCCTCGGCAAGATCGGCATTAGCGTCAAGCTGGAAAAACTGGCCAACGCCACCATGCGCGACCGCGTCGGAAAAGGCGATTACGACATTGCCATCGGCAACTGGAGCCCGGATTTTGCCGACCCGTACATGTTCATGAACTACTGGTTCGAATCGGACAAAAAAGGGCTGCCGGGCAACCGCTCGTTCTATGAGAACAAAGAGGTTGATTCGCTGCTGCAGGCCGCGCTGAAAACCACCGACCAGGCGGAACGCACCAAAGATTACCAGCAGGCGCAAAAGGTGGTTATCGACGAGGCGGCCTACGTTTATCTGTTCCAGAAAAACTACCAGCTGGCGATGAACAAAGAGGTCAAAGGCTTCACCTTTAATCCGATGCTCGAGCAGGTGTTCAACATCGCCACCATGAGCAAATAACGGTTCTCGCCGGGGGAAAGCGTATGACGTTCTGGAGCATAGTGCGCCAGCGCTGCTGGGGGTTAATCCTGGTGGTGGCCGGTGTCTGTATTATCACCTTTATTATTTCACACCTGATCCCCGGCGATCCGGCCCGTCTGCTGGCCGGCGACCGCGCCAGCGACGAAATCGTGCAGAACATCCGCCAGCAGTTAGGGCTGGACCAGCCCCTGTATGTTCAGTTTGGCCGCTACGTGGACGCTCTGGCGCACGGTGATTTAGGCACGTCCATCCGCACCGGACGCCCGGTCGCGGAAGACCTGAAGGCCTTTTTCCCCGCCACGCTGGAGCTGGCCTTTTGTTCTCTGCTGCTGGCGCTGGTCATCGGCGTGCCGCTGGGGATTTTATCGGCGGTGTACCGCAACCGCTGGCTGGATCACCTGGTGCGTTTAATGGCGATGACCGGGATCTCCACGCCGGCCTTCTGGCTTGGGCTGGGCGTCATTGTGCTGTTCTACGGGAACCTGCAGATCCTGCCGGGCGGCGGCAGGCTGGACGACTGGCTCGATCCCCCGACGCACGTCACCGGATTTTATCTGCTGGACGCGCTGCTGGAGGGCAACGGTGAGGTGTTCTTCAACGCGCTTCAGCACCTGATTTTACCCTCGCTGACGCTGGCGTTTGTTCACCTGGGGATCGTGGCGCGCCAGGTTCGCTCGGCGATGCTGGAGCAGCTTAGCGAGGATTACATCCGCACCGCGCGCGCCAGCGGCCTGCCCGGCTGGTACATCGTCCTGCGCTACGCCCTGCCCAATGCGATGATCCCGTCCATCACCGTCCTCGGGCTGGCGCTGGGCGATCTGCTTTACGGCGCCGTGCTGACCGAAACCGTCTTTGCCTGGCCGGGCATGGGCGCCTGGGTGGTGACGTCCATTCAGGCGCTCGATTTCCCTGCCGTGATGGGCTTTGCCGTCGTCGTTTCGCTGGCCTACGTGCTGGTTAATCTGGTGGTCGATCTGCTTTACCTGTGGATTGACCCGCGAATCGGGCGCGGAGGTGCCGAATGATGTTAACGCAGGAAACGCCCGTCCCGGCTAAAACCGCCGGACAACGCATCAACTGGGCAAAGCTGTTCTGGATGCTGCGTCAAAGCCCGCTCACGATCGTTGGCGGCGTCATTATGATTGCGATGCTCTTCCTGATGGTGGCTTCGCCGTGGATCGTTCCGCATGACCCGAACGCGCTGGATTTGACCGCCCGCCTGCAGGCGCCGTCTGCGCAACACTGGTTTGGTACCGATGAGGTGGGACGCGACCTGTTTAGCCGCGTGCTGACGGGCAGCCAGCAGTCGATTACCGCCGGGCTGGCGGTCGTGGTGATTGCGGGCGGTATTGGCTCGCTGCTGGGCTGTTTTTCCGGCGTACTGGGCGGGCGCGGCGACGCCATCATCATGCGGGTGATGGACATTATGCTCTCCATTCCCTCCCTGGTGCTGACTATGGCGCTGGCCGCCGCGCTCGGTCCGAGCCTGTTTAACGCCATGCTGGCGATTGCGATTGTCCGCATCCCGTTTTACGTCCGCCTGGCGCGCGGGCAAACCCTGGTGGTGCGCCAGTTTACCTACGTCCAGGCCGCCCGCACCTTTGGCGCGTCCCGCTGGCATTTGATCCGCTGGCATATCCTGCGCAACGCCCTGCCGCCGCTGATTGTGCAGGCTTCGCTGGACATCGGCAGCGCCATTCTGATGGCCGCCACGCTGGGGTTTATCGGCCTGGGCGCGCAGCAGCCGACCGCCGAATGGGGGGCGATGGTGGCCGTTGGCCGTAACTACGTCCTGGACCAGTGGTGGTACTGCGCCTTTCCCGGTGCGGCGATTTTGATTACCGCCGTGGGCTTTAACCTGTTTGGCGACGGTATCCGCGATCTGCTGGATCCGAAATCGGGAGGAAAACAGTGATGACCGAACCGGTATTACGTATTGAAGACCTGCACCTGAGCTTCCCGATTTTTCGCGGAGAGGTCCACGCGCTGAACCACGTCTCGCTGGAGATCGGCAGGGGCGAAATTGTCGGCGTGGTGGGCGAGTCGGGTTCGGGCAAATCCGTGACCGCCATGCTCGCCATGCGGCTGCTGCCGGAAGCAAGCTACCGCATTCATCACGGTCAGGTGAAGTTACTCGGTGAAAACGTCCTGACGGCGTCCGAGAAGCAGCTTCGCCAGTGGCGCGGTGCCCGAGTGGCGATGATTTTTCAGGAGCCCATGACCGCCCTCAACCCGACGCGGCGGATTGGCAAACAGATGGTGGAGGTGATCCGCCAGCATCAGCCGCTTTCGCGGCGCGAGGCGCAGCAGAAGGCGATTACCCTGCTGGAAGAGATGCAAATCCCGGACGCGAAGCAGGTCATGGAGCGTTATCCGTTTGAACTCTCCGGCGGCATGCGCCAGCGGGTGATGATCGCCCTTGCCTTCTCCTGCGAGCCGGAGCTGATCGTCGCCGACGAACCGACCACCGCGCTGGACGTTACCGTCCAGCTCCAGGTGCTGCGCCTGCTGAAGCATAAGGCGCGGGCCAGCGGGACCTCGGTGCTGTTTATCAGCCATGATATGGCCGTGGTGTCGCAGCTCTGCGACAGAATGTACGTGATGTATGCCGGGAGCGTGATCGAGAGCGGTGCCACGCAAACGCTGATCCACCGCCCCGTGCATCCCTACTCCATCGGCCTGCTGCGGTGCGCGCCGGAAAACGGCCAGCCGCGCGACCTGCTTCCCGCCATCCCCGGCACGGTGCCCAACCTCAGCCAGCTTCCGCAGGGTTGCGCCTTCCGCGAGCGCTGCTTTGCCGCCGGGGCGAAATGCAGCGAAACGCCGCGCTTAGCGCCCAGTGGCGCAGAAGGCCAACAGGCCGCCTGCTGGTATCCGCAACGGGAGAAACACCATGTCTGATGTACTGCTGGAACTGGATAGCGTGCACGTGAACTTTACGGCGCGCAAAAAATGGCTGGGCCGCGTGACGGAACAGGTCCATGCCCTCAACGGGCTCGATCTCCAGATCCGTCGCGGGGAAACGCTGGGCATTGTCGGTGAGTCCGGCTGCGGGAAAAGCACGCTGGCACAGCTGCTGATGGGCATGCTTAAGCCCAGCACCGGCGCGTGTCAGCGGGCGCACCACGCGGGCGGCATGCAGATGGTGTTTCAGGATCCGCTCTCCTCCCTCGACCCGCGATTGCCGGTCTGGCGCATCATCACCGAGCCGGTGTGGGTGCAAAAACGCAGCAGCGAGCGCGAGCGCCGCCAGCTGGCAGAAAACCTGGCGCTGCAGGTGGGCATTCGCCCGGAATATCTCGACAGGCTTCCGCACGCCTTCTCCGGCGGGCAGCGCCAGCGCATCGCCATCGCAAGGGCGCTCTCGTCCGACCCCGATATTATCGTGCTTGATGAACCCACCAGCGCGCTGGATATCTCCGTGCAGGCGCAAATCCTCAACCTGCTGGTGAACCTGCAACAGCAGCGTAATCTGACCTACGTGTTAATTTCGCATAACGTCTCGGTGGTCAGACACATGAGCGACCGCGTGGCGGTGATGTACCTCGGGCAGATTGTGGAGCTGGGCAGCGCCGCGCAGGTGCTTGGCGAGCCGCACCATCCCTATACCCGTCTGCTGCTCGACTCGGTTCCCCGCACAGGGGAGCCGCTGGATGAAAATCTGGCGTTACGCAAAACGGAGCTTCCCGGCAATCGTCATCTGCCCGAAGGCTGTTTTTTCCGCGACCGTTGTCCGATGGCAGCGCAGGGGTGTGAACAGCCGCAGCCGCTACAGCCCTCACGTGAGGGCCGTAACGTGCGCTGCTGGCGCAGTCTGGGTTAGATTTGCGCCATCCCGCCGTCCACAAACAGCTCGATGGCGTTAATAAAGCTGGCCGCGTCGGAGGCCAGAAACGCCACCGCTTTACCCACCTCGCCCGGCGCGCCTAAACGCCCCAGCGGTACCTGCGCGGCCAGCGCGTCGTACAGCCCCTGACGGTGTTCTTCCGGCACCAGATCGCCGAGACCTGGCGTTTTGATCGGGCCCGGGCTCACCACGTTGACGCGGATCCCGCGGCCCTGCAAATCCAGCGCCCAGGAGCGGGCAAAGTTGCGCACGGCGGCCTTGCTGGCGCTGTAGACGCTGAAGTTGGCCGTCCCTTTAATGGACACCGTCGATCCGGTCAGAATAATCGACGATCCGGCGTACAGCAGCGGCAGCGCCTTCTGCACCGTGAACAGCACTCCGCGGACGTTGGTGCCAAAAATCCGGTCAAACTGCTCTTCGGTTATCGCGCCCAGCGGCAGCATATCGCCGCCACCGGCATTGGCGAACAGGATATCAAGACGGCCTTCTTCTTTGGCTATCCGGGCATAAACCTCATCCAGATCGGCAAGCTTTGAGACGTCCGCGCGAATGCCCACAGCATCAGAAGCAATTTCCGCCACCGCCGCGTCCAGCTCGGCCTGACGACGACCGGTGATGTACACCTTCGCGCCCTGCGCCGCCAGTTCCTGCGCCGTGGCAAGACCAATGCCGGTGCTGCCGCCGGTGACCAGTGCAATTTTTCCTGAAAGAGTCGTGTTCATGTCATTTACCTTTTGTTGGGTTTGCGTTGGACAAACTTTAGCCCTTGCGGCATTAGTGAAAAATGGGCAAAAATGAAAATGACTATTCACAAACAGAAATAATCCGAGGTCATCATGGACCAGCTCATGGCGATGCGCGCCTTTACGCGGGTCGTGGAGTCCGGCAGTTTTACCCGCGCGGCGGACTCGCTGAATATGCCGATCGCCACGCTGAGCAAGCTGGTTAAATCGCTAGAGTCGCACCTGGAGATACGCCTTCTGCACCGCACCACTCGCCGGGTGGTCGCGACGCCTGAAGGGATGGAATACTATGAAAAAGCGCTCAGGGTGCTGATTGATATCGAAGATATCGACACCTCGTTTCGCATTTCCCGCGCGACGCCAAAAGGGCATTTGCGGGTTGACGTGGGCGGCTCCACCGCACGGGACGTCCTCATTCCCCTGCTTCCGGACTTTATGCGGCGCTACCCGGATATCCGCATCGACCTTGGCGTGGCCGACCGGCCGGTCGATCTCATCAGCGGTAACGTAGACTGCGTGATCCGCGGCGGGCCGCTGGACGATTCAACCCTCATCGCCCGTCATCTCGGTAACGCCGAAATGGTCACCTGCGCGACGCCGGGTTACCTGAAAAATCACGGCGTCCCGGCCTATCCGCAGGAGCTGCGCAACGGCCACAAGCTGATTAGCTATCTCTCGCCCGTCACCGGACGGCCCTTTCCGTTTCGCTTCCGGCAGAACGGCGAGGCGCTGGAAATCAACATTCCGCACTATCTCGGCGTCAATGAAAGTAATACCCATCTGGCGGCTGCCGCGGCGGGGCTGGGGATCGTTCAAACCTTTGAGTATTCGGCAAAGTCGTATTTACAGGCGGGCACGCTGGCGGCGATCCTGGGCGACTGGCGCCCTGCCGCGTATCCGTTTCATGTGGTTTACCCGCAGAACCGGCATTTGACGCACCGCCTGAAGGTGTTTATTGCCTGGCTGGCGGAGGTGTTCCCCGCCGCGCTGAAGGGATAGCCGGGCGCAAACCCGGCTGTGGCTTAATTGAGCTTATAGTCCAGCGTAATCTCAGCTTTCAGGAGCTGCGAGACCGGACAGCCCGCTTTTGCTTTCTGAATAATGCCGTCGAACTGCTGCGGGGCGATGCCGGGAACGGTCACCTTGCTTTTCAGGGCAACCTTAGTGATGGCAAAGCCGCCGTCGGTTTTATCCAGAGAGACGTCCGCGGTGGTATCAATGGAATCGGCGGTATAACCCGCTTCACCGAGCATCAGCGACAGCGCCATTGAGAAGCAGGCCGCATGTGCCGCGCCAATCAGCTCTTCGGGGTTGGTCCCCTTTTCGCCCTCAAAGCGGGTATTGAAACCATAAGGCTGCTGATTGAGAACGCCGCTCTCGGTGGAAACCGTTCCTTTTCCGCGCTTAATGTCGCCAGACCAGTGTGCCGAACCGTGCTTATGAATAGTCATTCTTGCTCTCCTTTTGGCTTACAAAGGGTTAAGTATAGACTACGCATCTGACCCACCCTGGAACACAGACAATTCCAGGACTTTCACCTGCTGTACCGACAAAAAGGATAATGATATGGCGCTAAAAATCAGGATGGCCGTTGCCGTAACCACGCTGGCTCTGTCGCTCTCTTCACTGGCGAAAACGCCGGAGAACTTTATCTATACCAGCTCGGGCGATCTCGACGCGGCGTTCCCGCTTGTTGCGCGAAGCGATATCGGCGGCGTGCAGATCGTTTACAACTGGCGCCTGCTGGAACCCGAGAAGGACAGCTATGACTTCTCGCGGATTGAACAGGATCTGGCGCGCGTTAAGGCCGCCGGAAAAAAACTCTTTATTCAAATCCAGGATCGTTTCTTTGAGCCGGACGCCCGCTACGTGCCGGACTATCTGATGCGCGACACGCAGTACGGTGGCGGGATTGCGCCGCAGTTCGATAACCCAGGCGAAGGCAAGCCGGTCGGTTCAGGATGGGTGGCGCGTCAGTGGGATCCCGCCGTGCGCCAGCGCTACCAGGCACTGCTGGCCGCACTCGCGAAACGCTTTGATGGCGAGGTGTATGGGGTAAACCTGCCCGAAACCGCCATTGATCTCGACGAAAAAAATCCGCCCGTCGGGTTTACCTGCGACGGCTATTTCGCGGGTGAAATGGAAAACCTGGCCTTTGCGCGAAAGGCTTTTCAGAAATCTCACGTGGTGCAGTACGTGAACTTCTGGCCGTGCGAATGGGATAATGACCACAACTACATGGGGCGTCTGTTTGCGTATGCCAGCGCTAACAATATCGGTCTGGGTGGGCCGGACATTGTTCCCAACCGCAAGGCCCACATGAAGAACGCCTATCCCTTCTTCCATAAAAATAAACAGACGCTGCCGCTCATCGCCATGGCGGTTCAGGAGCCGACCCTGACCTATAAGGATCCTCAGACCGGAAAACCGTTCACCAAAGCGGAATTTGTCCGCTTCGGCGAAAGTTATCTCGGTGCCGATATTATTTTCTGGAGCACGACGTCTCCCTGGCTAAAGGCGAAGTAATCCTTTCTTATGCCAGGTAGCGCGACAGTTCGTCAAGGAACACGCGCAGCGCGGCAGGCTGGTATTCCCGGGACTGATAAATGCCATGGATGGCAAGCGGTTTCGGCTCAAGCGCCTCCAGCACCGGCACCAGCAATCCCTTCTCCAGCGCGGCAGACGCTTCGCGCTCCGGCAGCATGGCGATACCGCAGTGCTTAATCGCCGCGTCCATCAACAGCGAAGAGATGCTGGCGCTCAGGTTGCCGCTGACGGCCACGCTCAGGCTTTCCCCTCCCGGCGTCACGAAGTGCCAGGACTGCCCGGCAAAAAAGCTGTAGTGCAGACAGTTGTGCTGCGCTAATTCTTCAGGGCTGACGGGGATACCGTGCTGTGCCAGGTACTCCGGCGAGGCGCAAAGCACCGAGCGACACTCCCCCAGCCGGCGGGCAATCATGCCGGGTTCGGGGTTGTCGGTAATGCGCACGGCGACATCAATGCGCTCTCCCACCAGGCTGACCGGGTGGTTATTCACGTCCAGCTCGATGCGCAGCTGCGGGTAGCGCGAGAGCAGACCGGGCAGGACCGGTGCAATCAGGTGCATGGCGGTAAAATGGGCGCAGGCCACCCGCAGCGTGCCGGACGGCAGATCTTTCTCCGACTGGCCTTCGATTTCCTGCGAAATCTGCGAGAGCGTCCGCGTTTTTTGCAGCACCTTTTCCCCTGCCGCGGTCAGCGTCAGCTTGCGCGTGGAGCGGTTTACCAGCCGCGTTCCCGCCCACTTCTCCATTTGTTCAAGGTAGCGGCTCACCATCGGTCGGGAAATGCCCAACGCGCGGGCCGCCGCGCTCAAACTGCCCAGCTCGCATATCCGGTTGTAGACCTGAGCGGCGATAACGCGATCCATATAAGCTCCATTTGCTCGATTTATGAAACTAAGCATGTCTTGTTTCAGGAATTCTGGCAAATGAGAATATCCGTACAATAGACACATTCCTGAACAACAGAGACAACAGCATGAAATTCACTCACCTTGCCCTGCTTTCCACCCTTTTCACTCCGGCGGTTTTTGCCGCGCCGTTGACCATTGATACCTATAACCCGCAGGAAAAAGGCATTTTCCCGGTCTCCTCCACGCTGGTTTCCGGCCCGAAAGAGGCGGTGCTGTTTGACGCGCAGTTCAGCGTGAAGGATGGCGAAGCGCTGGTAGAGAAAATTCGCCGCAGCGGTAAAACCCTGAACAAGATTGTGATCACCTCCGGCGATCCGGATTTCTATTTTGGCCTGCAGCCGCTGGTCAAAGCCTTCCCGAATGCCAAAGTGGTGGCCACACAGCATGTGGTTGACCATATTAAAGCCACCAAAGATGCCAAGCTCGCCTTCTGGGGGCCGCAGATGAAGGACGGCGCGCCAACGGAGCTGGTCGTTCCGCAGGTGCTTGCCTCCACCACGTTTATGGTTGACGGGGAAAAGATCGACATCGAACAGCCAGACAGCTATGCGGCCTATGTGTGGATCCCGTCGGCAAAAACGATCCTCGGCGGCACCGGGGTAGCCTGGGGTATTCACGTCTGGACGGCAGACACCCAGACGCCGGAAAGCCGCAAGCAGTGGCAGGAAACGCTGGAGAATATGGCCGCGCACAAACCTGAACGCGTGATCCCGGGCCACTACCTGGGCACTCCTCCAGCGGGCACTGGCGCGATTGAGTTTACCCGCGACTATCTGCAGCGCTTTGAAAAGGCTTTAGCCGCGCATAAAGATTCCGCAGGCGTTATCAGCACCCTGAAAAAACAGTATCCGGGCCTGGCGGATGAAAGCTCGCTGGAATTAAGCGCCAAAGTGAATACTGGCGAAATGAAGTGGTAATTTAAAAACGGCTCCTGCTATATTTCCGCGATAGCAGGAGCTCCACCAAAATATCCCCGCCGTTACCCGTCGATATAGCCACACCTTTTAAAAGCGCATAAAAGCATGCACTTATGTCATTTTTATTTCTAAGATGAATCTGAACCACAACCGGGAAAATATTTGCCATTCTGTTTATGAATTAAATTTTTTGCGAGCCGTACCATTAAACAGACAACGACACGGAGGCAGCATGTTTACTTATTACCCGGCTAATACTGCAGCAGCACAACCTGAACTCGTTAACGCGATTGCGCAGGGTCTTCACGCCGAGCACGGTGCTGTGACTGAAGATGACATTTTGATGGAACTGACCAAGTGGGTGGAATCCACGGATAATGACATCCTCAGTGACATCTACCAGCAGACCATTAACTACGTCGTCAGCGGGCAAAACGCACCCTTGTAAAAACCTGCTAAGCTGGATCTGCAACCTAAGGGGTTACATTTCGTTTGCGTGAGCAAACTGGTCCTTAAAACTATCAACAGGATTGAGGAGTTAACATGAAATCGAACCGTCAGGCACGCCATATTCTGGGACTGAATTACAAGCTTTCAAATCAGCGTAAAGTGGTGATTGAAGGCGACCACGAAACGCAGGTCACTCACGCCACCGGCAGAAAACGCCACGCCGGCAAGTAAGTTCCAGACTGAGATCCAGAACACCATCGGTAATCCCGATGGTGTTTTTGTTTATGTGTTGCGGTAATTAATATTTAGCTCCTTTATAATACCGCCTGACCGCACCCCATCGCACAGGCCAGAAAGATGACAAACAGCAGTGTCAGGGACGGATCTTCATAAAAAGAGTGAGTGACATGGACAACAAACTGAAAAAACATCGTTCCTTATACATCCCATACGCCGGACCGGTTTTACTCGAATTCCCCCTGCTCAACAAAGGCAGCGCCTTCAGCATGGAAGAGCGCAGCAGCTTTAACCTGCTGGGTTTACTGCCCGAAGTGGTTGAAACCATTGAAGAACAGGCGGAGCGCGCGTGGATCCAGTATCAGGGTTTCAAAACCGAAATCGACAAGCACATCTACCTGCGCAACATTCAGGACACCAATGAAACCCTCTTCTATCGCCTGGTGCAGAACCATCTCGAAGAGATGATGCCGGTGATCTACACCCCGACGGTGGGTGCGGCCTGCGAGCGTTTCTCAGAGATCTACCGTCGTTCACGCGGGGTATTCATCTCCTATCAGAACCGTCACAACATGGACGATATTCTGCAGAACGTGCCAAACCACAATATCAAAGTGATTGTGGTGACCGACGGCGAACGTATTCTCGGCCTCGGCGACCAGGGCATTGGCGGGATGGGGATCCCAATCGGTAAACTCTCTCTCTACACCGCCTGCGGCGGCATCAGCCCGGCGTATACCCTGCCGGTGGTGCTGGACGTCGGTACCAATAACCAGCAGTTGCTCAACGATCCGCTCTATATGGGCTGGCGCCATCCGCGCATTACCGACGACGAGTACTATCAGTTTGTCGACGACTTCATTCAGGCCGTGAAGCACCGCTGGCCGGACGTTCTGCTGCAGTTTGAAGACTTCGCGCAGAAAAACGCGATGCCGCTGCTGAACCGCTATCGCGATGAGATCTGCTCCTTTAACGACGACATCCAGGGTACCGCGGCCGTGACCGTGGGTACGCTTATCGCTGCCAGCCGCGCAGCCGGCAGCCAGCTGAGCTACCAGAAAATCGTCTTCCTGGGCGCAGGCTCTGCGGGCTGTGGTATCGCCGAGCAGATCATCGCCCAGACGCAGCGCGAAGGCTTAAGCGAAGAGCTGGCCCGCTCCCGCGTCTTTATGGTTGACCGTTTCGGCCTGCTGACCGACGCTATGCCGAACCTGCTGCCGTTCCAGAACAAGCTGGTGCAGAAGCGCGATAACCTGAAAAACTGGGATACCGACAACGAAGTCCTTTCCCTGCTGGACGTGGTGCGCAACGTGAAGCCGGATATTCTGATCGGCGTTTCCGGGCAAACCGGTCTCTTCACCGAAGAGATCATTCGCGAGATGCACAAGCACTGCGAGCGCCCTATCGTGATGCCGCTTTCCAACCCGACCTCCCGCGTGGAAGCCACCCCGCAGGACATCATCGCCTGGACCGAAGGTAACGCGCTGGTCGCGACCGGCAGCCCGTTCGACCCGGTGGTGTGGAAGGATAAAACCTATCCGATCGCCCAGTGCAACAACTCTTACATCTTCCCGGGCATTGGGCTGGGCGTGATCGCCTCCGGCGCGTCCCGCATTACCGATGAGATGCTGATGTCGGCGAGCGAAACCCTCGCGGGCTACTCGCCGCTGGTCAACAACGGTGAAGGGCTGGTGCTGCCGGAGCTGAAAGACATTCACAAGGTGTCGCGCGCTATCGCGTTTGCGGTAGGTAAAATGGCGCAGCAGCAGGGCGTGGCGGTGAAAACCTCTGCCGACGCGCTGCAGCAGGCCATCGACGACAACTTCTGGAAACCTGAATACCGCAGCTATCGTCGTACCTCGATTTAATCCGCTCCGACCGGTCCCTCTCCCTTCGGGAGAGGGACTTTCAATAAATTCATTAACCAGTAGCGATTCAGATTCTCGAAGCGAAATGATTAACTTGCAGCCACGCCCTGGTCCGGCTGTAAATCGCCGAGGCGTTTCCTGCAGGCCGGGGCGAGGCGCAGGGATGCGCCGAGAGGGCGTGGCCTGCAGGGATGCCCGACCCGATAGCCTGAAGGAATAAGCCGAGGGCACCGCGAAGCGGCGATTTACCGCCGGGAGCCAGGGTCGCCAGGGTGGTGGCGACTGAGCCACCCTGGCACGTTCACAGGTGTTGTCATTACAGAGTAGCAAGGAACTTAAAGTGAACGGAATGACCACGACAGCCGTATGTTCCCCTCACCCTAACCCTCTCCCAAAGGGAGAGGGAATTAGATTCGCCCCCCACTAGCCAAACTCCTTTTCCCCCGCTACACTCCCTTCATCCATTAACCTACTGAATATATAAGGAGGCCAATTATGCTGTACTGTGAAATTTTCAATGTTTCACATACATTTGGTGATCGCACCAGCTCAAGCGTTATCGGTATCGTGCTGCGATAACTTCTGCTTGAGCGAAGACACCAACCCCTGAAATCCCTTCTCTCGGGCTTACTGAGTTATCGTCAGCGATGTTTGACGAGGCATAAACATGCCTGTAACTCTTGGGTAAGCAACAATGAGCACTTTACTCACTGCACAATCTTTACGCGTTGATACGGCGTTTGGCACGCTCTTCGACTCACTCTCCTTTACGCTGAAAAAAGGCGACCGCATTGGCCTGCTGGGCGACAACGGCTGCGGCAAAAGCACGCTGCTGAAGGCGCTGGACGGCACTGACTCCCCCGCCGCCGGAACGGTCGCGCTGGCCGGGCACTGCCTGATGGCGCGCGTGGAGCAACATCTCCCGGACGCCATTTTCCCGCTGACCATGCTGGATGCCGTACTCGCACAGCTGCCTTTAGCCGAGCGCGATAGCCTGCGCTGGAAAGCCGAAACGCTGCTGGCAGGCATGGGCTTCACGCCGCAGGATATGACGCTGCAATCCGCCACGCTGAGCGGCGGGCAGCACACCCGCCTGCTGCTGGCGCGGGCGCTGATTCATGAGCCGGATCTGCTCCTGCTCGATGAACCCAGCAACCACCTTGATTTGCCGACCATGCTCTGGCTGGAACACTTTCTGCAGAACTGGTCAGGCAGCTTCGTGCTGGTCTCGCACGACCGACAGCTGCTGGACGCCGTCACTAACGGCAGCTGGATCCTGCGCGATAAAACGCTGCACTACTTCGCCCTTCCCTGCACGGCCGCCCGCAAGGCGCTTGAAGCAAAGGATGAAAGCGACGCGCAGCGCCACAAGGCGGAGCAAAAGGAGATCGACCGCGTGACCGCCAGCGCGAAGCGGCTGGCGACCTGGGGCAAGGTTTACGACAACGAAGACCTGGCCCGCAAAGCCAAACAGATGGAAAAACAGGTCGAACGGCTGAAGGAGAGCCAGACGGCGCTCACGGCAGGCAGCCCGTGGACGTTAACCCTGCGCGGCGACGCGCTGCGGGCCGACCGTTTGCTGGAAATGGAGAATCTCGACGTTCCTCCTGCACCTGGCCTGCCGGCGTTATTCAGCATCGAAATGGCGCGGCTAAAAAGCGGCGATCGCGTGGCGATTGTCGGTCGTAACGGCTGCGGCAAATCGTCGCTGATGAGGCTTATCTGGCAACAGTTTGCCGATGAGTCCGCAAACAGCGGGTTGAAAATCCATCCGCGCGTGTCGCCAGGCTATTACGACCAGACGCTTCACCAGCTTGCGGACAACGCCACGCTGCTCGACGCGCTGGAGCCTTTCGCGCCGGATCCGCAGAACCGCAAAATGGCGCTGATAAGCGCGGGTTTCCCGTGGGCGCGTCACGGGCAAACGGTCAGCACGCTCAGCGGCGGCGAGCGCTCGCGCCTGCTGTTCGTTGGCCTGACGCTTGCCCGCTACAGCCTGCTGATGCTGGATGAGCCGACCAACCACCTCGACATGGAAGGCAAAGAGGCGCTGGCGCAAACCCTTCAGCAGTTTGAAGGCGGCGTCCTGCTGGTCAGCCATGATCGTCAGCTAATTAGCCAAAGCTGCAACCGTTTCTGGCTGATTGAAGAGGGAAAGCTGAGCGAGTGGCACGATGCAGAAGCGGTGTTTGAGCGCCTGCGTGAAAGCGCGGGGCTGGCGACATCCACCGCGCCCGCCATCGACGCTGCGACGGTTCAACCCTCGCCGTATGACGATCTGCTCGAACGGCTGGTCGCGCTGGAAACGCTGCTGGAAGACGATCTGGCGCGTAAGCCGAAGCATCAAAAGCCGCAGCTGCAGGCGCAATGGCGTAAAGAGATTGAGGAGATAGAGGCACAGCTGTAAGTCTGCGCCCGGCGAGTCTCTCGTCGGGCCAGTATTTTCCCCCTAAATTATTAGAGGAACGCCGTATTCTTATTCTGAAAATGGATTAAATAATGACATTATGTTGCCGTTGCCTTGCATTACAGCGCCAAACCACTAATCCTTGAGGGGTATTACACCTGCTATGCAGATACTCATCATGAACAAGGAGATACACATGAAGGCTGCTGTTGTCACTCAGGATCATCAGGTCAATATCACCGAAAAAACCTTACGCCCGCTAAAGCACGGGGAAGCCCTGCTGAAGATGGAATGCTGTGGCGTATGCCATACCGATCTCCACGTGAAGAACGGTGATTTTGGCGATAAAACCGGGGTTATCCTGGGCCACGAAGGGATTGGTATCGTAAAAGAAGTCGGCCCCGGCGTGAAGTCGCTGAAAGTCGGCGACCGCGCAAGCGTGGCCTGGTTTTTTGAAGGCTGTGGCCACTGTGAATACTGTAATACCGGCAACGAAACCCTGTGCCGCGACGTGAAAAATGCCGGTTACTCCGTTGACGGCGGCATGGCGGAAGAGTGCATCGTCACCGCGGATTACGCGGTAAAAGTGCCGGACGGTCTGGAATCCGCTGCGGCCAGCAGCATCACCTGTGCCGGCGTTACTACCTACAAAGCGGTGAAGGTGTCCGAAATCAAACCAGGCCAGTGGATTGCGATTTACGGTCTGGGCGGGCTGGGCAACCTTGCGCTGCAGTACGCCAAAAACGTCTTTAACGCCAAAGTCATCGCTCTCGACGTTAACGATGAACAGCTGAAGCTGGCGGCCAGCATGGGCGCAGATTTAACCATCAACTCACGCAGCGAAGACGCCGCGAAAATTGTGCAGGAGAAAACCGGCGGCGCGCATGCCGCAGTCGTTACTGCCGTCGCAAAAGCCGCATTCAACTCAGCCGTTGACGCCGTGCGTGCCGGTGGCCGCGTGGTCGCCGTTGGCCTGCCGCCGGAAGCGATGAGCCTCGACATTCCGCGTCTGGTGCTGGACGGCATCCAGGTGGTGGGTTCCCTGGTCGGCACCCGTCAGGATCTGCAGGAAGCCTTCCAGTTCGCCGCTGAAGGTAAGGTGGTGCCGAAAGTCACGATGCGTCCAATCGAGGACATCAACGCCATCTTTAAAGAGATGGAACAGGGCCAGATCCGCGGCCGTATGGTGATCGACCTACGTTCATAATCGTTCATCTTTCATTACCGCTCCTCGCTGGGGCGGTTTTTTTATAGCCATTTTCCGGCAATCCTTATCTTAATTCCTTTGTTCCCTTGTTTTCCCCCGCGCCCGATGATGAATCCGACGCTAACAAGAAGATAACAAAGGAATTCACCATGCAAACCCCATTTCGTCTGCCGCTGCTGACGGCGCTGATTCTGGCGACAACCGCAGCCTGGGCCGCAGATGCGCCCGTCAAAGGCGGCACGCTGATTTATCTGGAGCAACAGGCGCACACCAACCTCTATCCGCCTGCCGGTGGCTTTTACCCGAACGGCGGCATTCTGAATCAAATCACCGACAAACTGACGTGGCAGAACCCAAAAACGCTGCAGGTGGAACCCTGGGTGGCCGAAAGCTGGACCACCAACGCCGATAAAACCGAATACACCTTTAAGCTTCGTCCCGGCATCACCTTCTCCGACGGCACGCCGCTGGACGCCAACGCCGTGGCGAAAAACTTTGATACCTACGGTTCAGGCAATAAGGCGCAGCGCCTGCCGGTGTCAGAAGTGATCAATAACTACGATCGCAGCGAAGTCATCGACCCGCTGACCGTGAAGTTCTACTTCAAAAAACCGTCGCCGGGGTTCCTGCAGGGCACCGCCACCATTGGCTCCGGTCTGGTCTCGCTCAGCACGCTGAAGCGCAACTTCGAAGAGCTGGGAGATGCCCGCCACATCATTGGTTCCGGCCCGTTTGTGGTGAAGGACGAGAAGCTGGGTCGTGAAGTGACGCTCGAAGCGCGCAAAGACTACCAGTGGGGGCCGAAAAATCTGGCGCAGCAGGGGCCAGCCAATCTCGACGGCATCAAGTTTATCGTGACCCAGGAAGACAGCGTGCGCGTGGGCGCCCTGCTGGCGGGTCAGGCCGACTTTATTCGCCAGGTGCAGGCGTATGACGAAAAGCAGGCGACCGATCAGGGCTATAAGATCTACGCCGCCCCGACGCGCGGGGTGAACGACAGCATCAGCTTCCGCCCGGATAACCCGCTGGTCTCCGATATTCGCGTTCGCCAGGCGCTGCTGCATGCCACCAATGCAAAACAGGTGGTCGAGACCCTCTTCTCGGCCAACTATCCGCAGGCGAAATCCGTGATTGCCGGTTCCGCCGCAGGCTTTGTCGATCTCAGCGACAAATTGACCTTTGACCCGGCAAAAGCCAACCAGCTGCTGGACGACGCGGGCTGGAAAGCAGGCGGCGACGGGATCCGCGCCAAAGACGGCCAACGTCTGGCGCTGACGGTGTATGAATCCCTGCCGCAGCCGCAAAACAAAGAGGTGCTGCAGCTGGTTGCCCAGCAGTGGCGCCAGGTGGGCGTGGCGCTGAGCGTCAAAGCCGGAGACGCAGGCAGCCGCACGCTGGATAACCTTGACCCGCTGAAAACCCCGTTAACCGTCTCCGAAGTGGGCCGCGCCGATCCGGACGTGGTGAAAAGCATGTTCTACCCGGCTAACCGCGACGCGCTGCTGCAAAAAGGCGGATCCAGCGACAAGGTCAAAAACTTCCGTGACGACAGGCTGAATGCGCTGCTGGTGAACATTTCGGCTGAGGTCGACCCGCAAAAACGCCTGCAGCTGACGGGAGACGCCCAGCGCTACCTGCTGGATAACGCCTACGTCATTCCGATTTTCGAGGAGCCGCAGGTCTTCGCCGGTGCGCCGTGGCTGAAAGGCGTCAATTTTGAAGCGGTAGGCCGCCCGTCGTTCTACGGCGCGTGGATTGAGAAACACTGAGGAGCTGACGATGCGCCACGCACTTCTTCAACGCTTTGGGCACGGGCTGCTGGTACTGTGGGCCGCCTTTACCCTCTCGTTCGTGTTGCTCCAGGTGCTGCCGGGCGACGCGGTGCTGATTAAATTTCAGAACCCGGACCTGGGCTTAAGCCCGGCGCAAATCGAGGAGATGCGCGTGGCCTACGGCGCGGACAGCCCGCTGTGGCAACAATACGGCCACACGCTGCTGGCGATGCTGCGCGGGGATTTCGGCTATTCGCTACAGGCAGGCGTGCCGGTCAGCGAGCTGATTGCCAGCAATCTGCCGGATACCCTGAGCCTCGCCCTGCCCGCGTTTGTACTCGCGGTCCTGCTGGCCTTTGCGCTGGCCTTTGCATCGCGTCTGCCGGGTCTGCGCTGGCTGAGCAATACCCTTCAGTCTCTGCCGGTCCTGTTTATCTCCTTACCGACGTTCTGGCTGGGGATTGCCCTCATCCAGCTCTTTTCTTTTCAGCTGCGGCTGATCCCGGTGATTAACCCGACGCCGCTGCAGGGGCTGATCCTGCCGATTGTGACCGTCGCGATCCCGATTTCCGCCCCGCTGGCGCAAATTCTGATGCGCAGTCTGGACCAGGTGGCGACGCAGCCGTTTGTCGCCGTCGCCCGTGCCAAAGGGCTGAGTGAAACCGCCGTCCTATGGCGTCACGTGGCCGGCAACGCCCTGCTGCCGGTCCTGAACATTGCCGGGCTGCTGCTGGGCGAGCTGATTGCCGGGGCGCTGATCACCGAAACCGTTTTTGGCCGCAGCGGGCTCGGACAGCTGACCCAGCAGGCGGTGAATAATCAGGATATCGCCGTGCTTCAGGCGGTAGTGATGATTTCCGCCCTCGGTTTTGTCCTGATCAATCTGCTGGTGGATCTGCTGATGCCGCTGCTGGATCCCCGTCTGCAAACCGTTACCGGAGGTGCATCATGAGTCTGGTCGATTACGCGGCCGCCGCGCGAAAACGCGTTCCAGCCTGGCAGGGAGTGGAATGGCAGCCGGGACTGTGGCTGGCATGGGGAGTCATTATTCTCGCCGCTTTTGCCGCCGTGGCGCCCGGCCTGTTAACCCACTACAGCCCGATTGAGGGCATCGCCGGGGCACAGCGCCTGGCACCGCAGGCCGGTCACTGGCTCGGCACAGATCAGCTCGGCCGCGATGTTTATACGCGTATCGTTTATGGCGCGTCACACTCCCTGAGCGCGGCGCTGGCCGCCGTGACGATGGGTCTGGTGGTCGGTACCGGTTTAGGGGTGATCGCCGGAGCGTTCGCCGGACGCGTCGAGTCTCTGCTGATGCGCTTCGTCGACGTGTTGCTCTCCATCCCGTCTCTGCTGCTCTCGCTGACGGTGATTATTCTGCTCGGATTTGGCACCGTTAACGCCGCGATTGCCGTCGGCGTTGCCTCCATTGCCAGCTTCGCCCGCCTCGCGCGCGGTGAAGTCGTGCGTATCCGGCATACGGATTATGTCGAAGCGGCGTTTGGCAGCGGCGGGACGTTTTTCGCCGTGCTGTGGCGACACATCCTGCCCAATGCGTTAACCGCCGTCCTCGCCTTTGCCACGCTGCAGTTTGGTCAGGCAATCCTGGCGCTCTCCACGCTGAGCTTTCTCGGCTACGGCACCCCGCCGCCCATGCCGGAATGGGGCTTACTGATTGCCGAAGGCCGTAACTATCTCTCTACCGCCTGGTGGCTCACCACCTTCCCCGGCGTCGTCGTCATCGCCGTGGTGCTGGCCACCAACCGTATCAGCCAACAGTTCAGCGGAGGTCGCTAATGACCGTTCTCTCAGTGGAAAATTTGACGATTAGCTACCGTACCGCTCGCCAGTGGCGAGAGGTGGTGCATAACGTCAGCTTCACGCTCGGACGAGGGGAAATGCTGGCGTTCGTCGGCGAATCCGGATCCGGCAAGACGACCACGGCGCAGGCGATCATTGGCCTGCTGGCCGATAACGCCCGGCGCGATGCGGGAAAAATATCGCTCAACGGCGAGGAGATTAGCCGATGGTCCGCGAAGCGCCTCGATACCCTTCGCGGCGCGCGAATTAGCCTGGTACCGCAGGATCCGGGTAATTCGCTCAACCCGGTGAAGACCATCGGGGCGCAGGTCGGAGAGATCGTTCAGCTCCACCAGAAGGTGACCCGCGCCGAGCGCGACGAGCAGGTGCTCGCCCTGCTGACAAAGGTCGGCCTGAGCCACCCCGAACAGCGCATGACGCAGTATCCCCATCAGCTCTCCGGCGGGATGAAACAGCGCGTGCTGATTGCCATCGCGATAGCGCTGCGCCCGGACGTGATCGTTGCCGATGAGCCCACCAGCGCGCTGGATGTGACGGTGCAAAAACGTATTCTCGATCTGCTGGATATCCTGCGCCGGGAATCGGGTACCGCCGTTCTGTTTGTCACCCACGATCTGGCGCTGGCCGCACAGCGCGCGGACAGGCTGCTGGTGTTTCGCGATGGCGAGGTTCAGGAACAGGGGAACACCGGCGATATCGTCCGCACGCCGCAGCACGCCTACACCCGCCAGCTGTTGAGCGATCTCCAGGGCCAGCGCCTGACCATCGCCCCGGTAGCCGGTCTCCCGCTCGCGTCCCCGGCCATTCGCGCCCGGGCCATCAGCAAGCAATTCTCCCTGGGCAAAGGTCATCAGCTTCAGGCGCTGGATCGGGTGACGTTTGACGTCAGGCGCGGCAGCACGCACGCGCTGGTCGGTGAATCCGGCTCTGGGAAAACCACCCTCGCCCGTATTTTGCTCGGTTTTGAACAGGCCGACAGCGGACAGGTCATTATTGATGATATTGATGCCACCGCGCTCAGCCGCGAGGCCCGCCGTCAACTGCGCCAGAAGATCCAGTTCGTCTACCAGAACCCGTTTGCCTCTCTCGACCCGCGACAGACGCTGTTCGAGATCATCGAGGAGCCCCTGAAGAACTTTTCTCACCTCAGTAAGGCGGAGCGAAAGCTCCGGGTGGAGACGGTGGCGCAGCGGGTTGCCCTGCCCGTCGAACTCCTGACCCGCACCGCCCGGGAGCTTTCGGGCGGACAGCGCCAGCGCGTTGCCATTGCCCGGGCGCTGATCCTGGAGCCGACCATTCTGGTGCTGGACGAAGCCACCTCCGCGCTGGACGTCACCGTGCAGGCGCAGATCCTGGCTCTGCTTCAGCAGCTGCAGCAGCAGCTGGGACTGACCTACCTCTTTATCACGCACGATCTGTCAACCGTCCGCCGGATCGCCCACAGCGTCACGGTGCTTCGCGGCGGTCAGGTGGTCGAACAGGGCGACGTCGGAACCTTATTCGCGTCGCCGCAGAACGACTATACCCGCGAGCTGATTGACGCCATTCCCCATTTTTCACCCGCTACGGAGGAGTTCGCATGACGCGAAAACGCCTGGGATTTTTCACCCGCCTGCTCGACGACGCTGCGCCGAAGGAGCGCTATCGTCTGGCAACTGAACAGATCCGCCACGCCGAACGCCACGGTTTTGACAGCGCCTGGATTGCCCAGCACCACTTCCACGAAAGTGAAGGCGGCCTGCCGTCGCCGCTGCTGTTTCTGGCGCACGTAGCCGCGCATACCGAAACCATCCGGCTGGGCACGGCCATCATCACCCTGCCGATGGAAAACCCGCTGCGCGTCGCCGAAGATGCCGCCGTGCTCGATTTACTCGCCGATGGTCGTCTTGAGGTCGGTTTTGGTTCGGGCGGCACACCGACCTCATTTCTGCCGTTCGGCCTGACGTTCGAGGAGCGCGGCGCGGCGTTTGCTGACCATTTGCATGTTATCCAAAGCGCCTGGCGCGGGGATTCGCTGACCCATCCGGATAACCACCTTTACCCGCCTGCGCCACAGCTTGCCGACCGTATCTGGATTGCCACCTTCTCTGTTGACGGAGCCGTTCGCGCCGCCCGGGCCGGACACGGTTTAATGCTCTCCCGCACGCAGCCGCGCCCGGCAGATCGGCTGGATTTAACGCTCGACGAGATCCAGAACCCGATTGTGGATGCCTACCTTGAGGCGCTGCCTGCGGGCATCGCACCGCGCATTCTGGCCTCCCGTACGGCGTTCGTCGCCGACAGCGACGACTATGCGCTCAGGGTCGCAACGCCGGGCCTCACGAAACAGGCCCAGCAGCATCGCGCTGCCGGGCACGTGGTTAAAGGTGACAACGTCACCGATTATCGCCGCCAGTTTGACGCCCATATTGGTTCGCCCGATACGGTGCAGCATTCGCTGAATGCCGACTCCATTCTCAGGCGCGCCACGGATATCTCATTCCAGGTCCATTCGGTCGAACCCACGCATCGCGACACGCTGCGGTCCATCGAACTGATCGCCGAACGTATTGCCCCCCACATCCTTTGAGGAGACACCTATGTCGTTAAGTCAGGACATTCTCGCCGAGCTGGCGGAAATTAAACCCGGTTCCCCTCTGGCAGAGGCGCGCGCCACGCGTGATGCCGCCACGCGCCACGCGCAGGGCAGCTACGAAATTCTCTTTAGCCAGCAGAATGCTGATTTTGCACTCGACGAGCGCTTCGCCGTGGCGGCAAAAGTCGCCAGGTGGCACAGCGCGGAGGCGCTGGCCGCGCACTATGCGGGGTTTGGCCTGGCCGATCCCACCTCAGAACGCCTGACCCCGGCGCTGAACTTCGCGCGCCTGCTGACGTTCTCCCCCGTCGAAGCGACGCCCGCAGCGTTAAAGGCGCTGACCCAGGCGGGATGGAGCAAGGAAGGCATTGTTACCCTGGCGCAGCTTATTGCGTTTGTGAGCTTCCAGAGCCGACTCATCACCGGGCTGCGGCTGCTGAATGACAGGCCCGTCGCCAAAAGCGATGCGCCGGTGGCGGCAGGCATCTGGCACACGACCGCAACAACGGTCACCGGAAAGGCGGCCCCCGTCGCGTTCACCCAGCAGGAGCTGGGATGGGAACCGTGGATAGCGGCCAAACCGCTGGCGGATTTCCGTGACGATGAGGTTGCCATCCTGGCGAAATTTGGCCATACCGATTCCGAGTACTTCCGCCTGCTGGCGCGCAACCTGCCGGTGCTTGAACAGCGCACGTTAACGGATAAAGGCATTTTTTATACATCGGGGGGATTGCCGCGCGCCGAGCGCGAGCTGGCCGCAACGGTCGCCAGTAAAATCAACGGCTGCATTTACTGCGCATCTGTCCATGCGCGTAAAGCCAGCCAGCTGTCAAAGGATGACGCGGCGGTAGAGGCCCTGCTGGCCGTGCGGCCGGGGCGGTCCCTGAGCGAGGGGCAATCCGCACGCTGGCAGGCGGAAATCGATTTTGCGGCGGCGCTGTCGGTCACGCCGCCTGCCGCCACGCCGCTGCACCTGGCCGCGCTGGAAAAAGAGGGGCTGGATACCTTAGCGCAGCTCGATCTGGTGCAGTCCGCCGCGTTCTTCGCCTGGGCCAACCGCCTGATGCTGACCCTGGGTGAGCCCTGGCTTGCCTGAAGCCTGTCAGGCTAGCGCGCGAGCGTTAGCCGGAGCCCGTCTGGCCCGCAGGTGACCGTAGATCAGCAGTGCACTCATGGCTGAGAAAGAGAGTATTGCCGCCGGCAGCGTGACGTAACGCCAGCTAAAGCCGAGGACGATCGTCATCCCGCCAAAGTACGCGCCAATCGCACTGCCGAGATTAAACGCCATCTGTCCCCCTGCCGCCCCCAGCATCTCACCGCCCTTCGCATTTTGCAGAAGCAGAATTTGTAGCGGCGCAGAGAGCGCGAACAGCCCGGCACAGCAGATAAAGCCCATGATCAGCGAGGCCGTTTTCAGTTCACCAAAGGCGAAAAGCAGCAGCAGCGAGGCGACAATCACCATGTCGGTGGTGGCCGCAATGCGCAGAGGGCTAAAACGCCCCGAGAGCTTACCGCTCAATAGATTGCCCAACACCATGCCAAGCCCCATCAGCATCATGATGGCCGTCATCATCCCTTCTGAATAACCGGAGACGTTGACCATAAACGGCTTAACGAAGCTGAACCACGCGAACACCCCGGCGTTGCCAAACATGGTGGCGGCAAAGATAAGCCAGGGTTCTGGTTTTTTCAGAAAGTGGAACTGCTCGGTTAATTTGATTTCTGATGTGTCGCGGATGTCCGGCACCCAGAGCAGAACCGAAAGGATCACCAGCGCATCGAACACGGCAATCAGAAAAAAGGTATAGCGCCAGCTAAACTGGTGCCCGAGCCAGGTCCCCAGCGGAACGCCCATCAGGTTGGCCACGGTCATGCCGGCGATCATCCCAGCCACCGCGACCGTCACCTTACCCGGAGGCGCAATTTTAGACAGGATAATCGCCCCGACGCCAAAAATAGCCCCGTGCGGAAAGCCGGAAATCAGCCGCCCCACCGCCAGCCAGAAATAGGACGTGGAAAACGTGAACAGGGCATTGCCGACAGCGGACATCGCCACCAGAAACAGCAGCGTGGTTTTTAACGAAAACTTGCCTGAGAACAGCGCCACAATCGGGGCGCCAATCACCACACCGAACGCATAAAACGAGATCATATTCCCGGCGGAGGGAATCGAAATACCGGTGTCATGTGCCAGCTCGGTTAACACGCCCATAATGCCAAATTCGGCCATTCCCAGGCCAAATGTGCCAAGCGCCAACGAAAAAATTGTCTTTTTCATACTTCAACCACTGGTTAATCACACGCGACGGACATTATTGAATAATCTTGTATGGTGAGCCAGTTCAAATCCGTTGGCTGGCAGGTTAATCCATTAATTCAGGAGTTTTCTCCAATTGCTACGCGGCGGGAATGGCAAACAAAAAGCCCCGACTGGTGTCAGGGCTTCAAAGGTTTTAAGGTTTAGCTTTTACAGTTCGCTTTCTGCCGCTGATTTAGCGCGTGTAATAGCGCCAGCATTGAAAATTGGGTGCTCGTGATTGTTCGTTATGTCACGAACGCGGTAGATTTTCCATGCATCACCTTCACGACGAAGAAAGACTTCAAGATGTATGCTTCTTCCATCACCCGCCCCCTCAATGACCTGGACTACTTCACCGTTTAAAAATGGCCTTGCGTTTCCCACTTGTAACGCAGGTATCCAATCGCGAGAGTAATCCTGGGTATACGTAAAATAATCAGATTCGATTAACTCTTGTTCAGAGATTTCCTGAATGGCGCTAATGCGAGCAATAGTATCTGCAGAAACATATTTACGCAGTGCGTCGGCAGGATAAGGCCTCGCTTCATCGCTGCCGAATGCGGAAAGATAGGATTTATAAAATGATTCGGTAGCGTCTTGCGCGCTCTGATCTTGACGGGCAGCCGAACTACATCCCAGCAGCAGCATAACGAATGATAAAAATACCCTTTTCATCAGTGCATCATGTAAATTTTAAAGGATGGTTGCATTTTGCGGTACCCAGGCCCCGGATACATGCTTTTTTGAACAAAGTCAGAAATCCACTGCGTACCGTCATACATAGTCATGTGACCTATGCCATTTCCGCCAGGATACGGCTGTATCACAGCCACATCGCCAGAAATTAAAGTAGAGCCGGGCGGCAGCTCACTGAACCCAGCACGTAATAACTGCGCCCCATAATCTTTTGCATAATCTGTGTTCGGCACCTTAACGCCTCCAGCCAGAATGGCCAGGCGGGTAAACTTCGCACATTCACTATGAGAGTGCCCCAGAGCGTGTGAACGGAGATACGAAACCGCAGCTTCTTTATTCCAACTCATTCTTAGTTCCTTTAAGTAAATAAGACCGAAATTATCACGTTAACCACATTTAGCGTGTGGGATTAAACGTGCTGATTTTTCGCATCCGTGACGTTCTAAAAGGGGAACGGGTGCTAAGCACCTTCGTGAACGCCTAAGTTACTGCTTGAAAAAGTGTTGTTAAATTAATTACCTAAAAACAATACGTATAATATCAGGTGGATTACACTTCATAGTGCGGCCTCGCTTTTTTCCGCGCCGGACAATCTGAGGATGACCATCATGGGAAGCAAAAAGAAAACCAGTGTCGCTGTTGATGTCGTAAAGAATGCTCCGTTAAAGACCAAAGAGTATGAACAAGAGCTACGTCGCCTCCACGTTGAACTGGTTAAGCTCCAGCAGTGGGTCGTCGCCAAAGGGCTAAAAGTGTGTATTGTTTTTGAAGGACGCGACGGAGCGGGTAAAGGCGGCACCATTAAAGCGATCACCGAACGCGTCAGCCCTCGCGTGTTTCGCGTTGTTGCCCTCCCTGCACCCACCGAGAAAGAGAAAACCCAGCTCTATTTTCAGCGTTATGTTCCCCATCTACCTGCCGCCGGGGAGATCGTCATTTTCGACCGCAGCTGGTACAACCGCGCGGGCGTCGAGCGGGTAATGGGATTCTGCACCCCCGAGCAGGTTGAAAAGTTTCTAGATGGTGCGCCGGTGATGGAAAAAGCGATGGTGGATGCCGGGATTATCCTGCTGAAATACTGGCTGGAGGTCACGCCTAAAGAGCAGGAGCGCCGCCTGCGCGACCGTATTAACGATGGTCGTAAAATCTGGAAGCTATCGCCGATGGATATTAAATCCTTTAACCTGTGGGACGAGTATACCCTCGCGCGCGACGCCATGTTTGAAGCGACAGATACCGCCTGGGCGCCGTGGTTTGTAGCGCGTTCAGAAGATAAAAAACGCGTGCGCCTGAATATTATTTCGCACCTGCTCACCCAAATTCCCTATAAAGAAATTCACGTCGAAAAAGTGGATTTACCGAAACGTAAAATTGGTAAAGTCAAACCCACAAAATATCCGTTCCGGTATGTGGAGGAGCGGTTCTGAAATTACTGGAATACGCCTCGCAGAATGTAGATTACCAGGGGATACGGTATTGTTTTTTGTTGGCTGCGGTTGATAATGACCGCACCAACAAAGGAGATACTATGACATACCCAGCAGAGCACACACCCTCCCAACGCATAAAATCGGCAAAACCGTCGAGCAACACCGCACCAGACTCCGCTGACCCGCGTCAGCCATCAGAAGCGGATCGTTCATTTATTCGCTCAATGAATGAGTTTGTCGAAAAACATGGAACCATTACTGATGATGAGTTTTTCAGGGTGCTTTAATGCTGAGACAATTTAATGTTTTCCGAAATACATCTGCGGCCACCCGGGATAAGCTTCCCTATTATATGCTCATTCAGGATGATTGTTATGATGATCTTGCCACGCGCGTCATTGTGCCACTCGCGAGAAATAATAAATTACCGTTATGGCAGAGCCATCTGGCTCCAGGCGTAAATATCGATTTTGAAACATTTCTGATTTCTTCGCCAATGATAACCAACCTTAACAATAACAAAATAAATCCTAAAGACTTTGTTTGTAACTTACGCCACGCACGTCATGACGTTATAGCGGCAGTTGATCGTTTATTGACTAACACATGACGCCAGCCGGTCAGGCATTTGCCCTGTCCGCGCAAGCGCAGCGCCGCCGGGCAAAGCCGACGGCGCAGGTCTTACTTCATTCCTTCCGTGCTTTCCTGTTTCGCTTCCAGTCGTTCCACATCACGATACCAGCGCGGGTGGTGTTTCTGCGCCCAGCGGCGGCTCACCTTCCCTTCAATCATCCCTTTAATCGATCCCTTTACCCAGAACGCCATATACATATGGATCAGGATGGCGTGGATCAGAATGATGGCCGAGGTGGCGTGGATCAGCAGCGCGTAGCGAATCACCTGAATCGGGAAATAGTGCGCAAAATACGGACGCCAGATAATCACGCCGGTCACCAGCAGCACAAAAATCATGCTCATGATGGTCCAGAACATCATCTTCTGCCCGGCGTTGTATTTTCCCACCTTCGCGACCTTATGCTCGTTGCCCTTCAGGACTTCGACGATCCCTTTCACCCACGGGATATCCTGCTTGTCCGGGATGTTGTGGTGGACAAAGCGCACGAACATAAACATCAGCACCACGAAAATCAGCACGCCAAAGAACGGGTGCAGAATGCGCCCCATCTGCGGCGTGCCGAAGGTTTCGGTCAGCCACTGCAGCGTCGGGAAGAAGAACGAGATCCCCGACACCGCCACCAGGAAGAAGCAGATCACCACCGTCCAGTGACAGGCGCGGTCAACAAACTTCGTGCGCACGATCGTTTTCGACTTACTCATGATGCTCCTCCTCGTCCTCATCCACCTCTTTGTTTGGCCCGATACCGATGTAGTGATAAATCAGCCCGGCAAAGGTGGCGATAAAGCCCGCCGCCGAGAGCGGCTTAAGCGCCCCTTTCCACAGGTTGATGGAGGTATCGATCGCCGGATCCTTCGGCAGGTTGTGGTACAGCTCCGGCTGGTCGTTATGGTGCAGCACATACATCACGTGCGTACCGCCCACGCCCTGCGGGTTATAAATGCCCGCATTCTCGTAGCCGCGCGCTTTCAGCTTGTCCACGCGTTGTTGCGCCACGTCCAGCATCTCTTTTTTGGTGCCGAAGTGGATCGCCCCGGTCGGACATGTTTTCACGCACGCAGGCTCCTGCCCGACGCTGACGCGGTCCACGCACAGGGTGCATTTATATACCCGGTTATCCTCTTTATTGAGGCGCGGGATATTAAACGGACAGCCCGCGATGCAGTATCCGCAGCCGATACAGTTGTCCTGCTGGAAGTCGACGATCCCGTTGGCGTACTGGATAATTGCGCCGGCAGACGGGCACGCCTTCAGGCAGCCCGGATCTTCACAGTGCATACAGCCGTCTTTACGGATGAGCCATTCCAGCCTGCCGTTCTGGTCGGTTTCGCTAAAGCGCATCACCGTCCAGGATTTGGCGCTCAGATCCGCTGGATTGTCGTAGACCCCAACGCAGTGCCCCACCTCGTCGCGGATATCGTTCCACTCCGAGCAGGCCACCTGGCAGGCCTTACAGCCCACGCAGGAGGAGACGTCGATAAGCTTGGCGACCTCTGCCTTGTAGTCCCGAGCGCGGGGCGCGGGGGTAATCGGGTTGGTCGCGGAGCGTTTGATAACGTCTTGTGTTTCCATCGCCATTTAATCGCTCCTTACGCTTTCTCGATGTTGACCAGAAACGCCTTGTACTCCGGCGTTTGCGAGTTGGAATCGCCGACGTTTGGCGTCAGGGTATTGGCGATGTAGCCTTTCTGCGCCACGCCCTCAAAGCCCCAGTGCAGTGGGATCCCGACGGTTTCCACCTGCTGGCCGTGCACGTTCAGGCATTGAAGACGACGGGTCACCACCGCCACCGCGCGAATAAAGCCGCGCTTACTGCTTACCTTCACGCGGTCGCCGTTGGCGATGCCTTTCGCCTTCGCCAGCGTCTCGCTGATCTCCACAAACTGTTCCGGCTGCGCGATGGCGTTAAGCCGCGCGTGCTTGGTCCAGGTGTGGAAATGCTCGGTCAGGCGATAGGTCGTCCCTACGTACGGGAACTTGTCCTTTTTGCCTAAGCGCAGGACGTCGTCTTCGTAGATACGCACCACCGGGCTGGAGACCACGTTCGGATGCAGCGGGTTGGTGCCGAGCGGCGTTTCCATCGGCTCGTAGTGTTCCGGGAACGGCCCTTCCGCCAGCTTGTTGAGGGCAAACAGGCGTCCCAGCCCTTCCGGCTGCATGATGAATGGCCCGGTGTTGCTGCCCGGCGCGGCGGTGTTGTAGTCCGGGATATCGTTCCCCGCCCACTTCGCCCCGTTCCACTGGATCAGCATGCGTTTCGGATCCCACGGCCTGCCGTTTACGTCTGCAGACGCGCGGTTGTACAGCACGCGACGGTTCAGCGGCCACGCCCATGCCCAGCCCAGCGTATTGCCCAGCCCGGACGGGTCGGCGTTGTCGCGGTTGGCCATCTGGTTGCCCTGCTCCGTCCAGCTGCCGGTGTAGATCCAGCAGGACGACGCCGTCGTGCCGTCATCGCGCAGCAGCGCGAAGCTGTTCAGCAGCTGGCCTTTCTTCGCCACCAGGTTGCCGCTGGCGTCATAGAGATCCGCCAGCGCCACGCCGTTGTTCTCTTTGGCGACTTCCTCTGACTCAGGATGGTCAGGCTGCTTGTAGCTCCAGCCCATTTTTAAAAGCGGCTCAGCGCCCTTGCCGCCTTCGGTGCGGTACATTTCGCGCAGGCGATGGTAAATCCCGGCCAGGATTTCGCCGTCGTTACGCGCTTCGCCCGGCGCATCCTGGCCTTTCCAGTGCCACTGCAGCCAGCGGCCGGAGTTGGCAATCGAACCGTCCTCTTCCGCAAAGCAGGTGGACGGCAGGCGGAACACTTCTGTCTGAATCGACGCCGGATCGACATCGTTCGATTCCCCGTGGTTCTGCCAGAAGGTGGACGTTTCGGTCACCAGCGGATCGATAACCACCATGTACTTCAGCTTGCTCAGGCTGCGAACGACTTTGTTCTTGTCCGGGAAGGAGGCCACCGGGTTAAAGCCCTGGCAGATATAGCCCGTGACGTCGCCCTTATCCATCATGTTGAAGTACTTGATGACGTCGTACGCCTGGTCCCACTTCGGCAGCCACTCAAAGCCCCAGTCGTTCTCCTTCTGCGCCGCGTCGCCGTAGAAGGATTTCATCAGGCTGACGTAGAACTTCGGATAGTTGCTCCAGTAGTTCACCTGGTCCGGCAGCGTCGCTTTCGGCGTATTGGCCTCAAGATACGTTTGCAGGTCGGCCTGCTTTTCCGACGGCAGCGTCAGGTAGCCCGGCAGGCTGGTGGAGAGCAGACCGAGGTCGGTCAGCCCCTGAATGTTGGAGTGACCGCGCAGCGCGTTTACGCCGCCTCCCGCCATGCCCATGTTGCCGAGCAGCAGCTGGATCATCGCCATGGTGCGGATGTTCTGCGCGCCAACGGTGTGCTGCGTCCAGCCCAGCGCGTACAGGAACGTGGTGGTTCTGTCGGCGGCGCTGGTGGAGGCCAGTACTTCACACACCTTCAGGAAGTCCGCTTTCGGCGTGCCGCAGATGTTTTCCACCACCTCCGGCGTATAGCGGGAAACGTGCTGTTTCAGCAGGTTCCACACGCAGCGCGGGTGCGTCAGGGTTTCATCACGCAGCGCGTAGCCGTTTTCATCGAACTGATAGTTCCAGGACGTTTTATCGTACTGGCGTTTTTCGGCGTCATAGCCGCTAAACAGCCCGTCATCGAAGGCAAAATCATCCCGCACCAGCAGGTTCGCGTTGGTGTAGTGCTTAACGTATTCCGCGTTAATTTTGTTGTTTTCGATCAGGTACAGCAGCACGCCGGACAGGAACGTAATGTCCGTACCGGAGCGGATCGGCGCATAGATATCGGCCACCGATGCCGTACGCGTAAAGCGCGGATCGACGACGATAAGCGTCGCATCGTTGTTATTTTTCGCTTCCATCGCCCAGCGGAACCCCACCGGATGAGCTTCAGCGGCGTTACCGCCCATCACCACCACGACGTTAGCGTTTTTGATATCAACCCAGTGGTTGGTCATCGCACCGCGACCAAATGTTGGAGCAAGACTTGCTACCGTTGGTCCGTGTCAGACGCGCGCCTGGTTGTCTACCGCCAGCATGCCGAGAGAGCGCACAAATTTTTGCGTCAGCATGCCGGTTTCATTACTCGCCGCAGACGCGCACAGCATCCCGGTGGAAAGCCAGCGGTTAACCGTTACGCCCTGGGCGTTCTTTTCAATAAAGTTGGCGTCGCGGTCGGCTTTCATTAATTTGGCAATACGGGAGAAGGCCTCATCCCAGGAAATACGCTGCCACTTGTCGGAACCCGGCGCGCGGTATTCCGGGTAGCGCAGGCGGTTTTCGCTGTGAACGTAGTCCAGCAGCCCCGCCCCTTTCGGGCAAAGCGCCCCGCGGCTCACCGGATGATCCGGGTCCCCTTCAATATGGTAAATCGCTTCTCTGGCGTTCTTCGCGCCATCGCCCAGGCTATACATCAAAAGCCCACAACCTACGGAGCAGTATGTGCAGGTGTTACGGATCTCTTTTGCGCGCAGCAGCTTATAGTTGCGTGCCTGAGCCAGCGCCATTTTGGGAGCAAATCCCAGCATGGCTGCCGTTGTTCCGGCCATACCGCCCGCGCAGATTTTAAAAAATTGTCTGCGGCTGACGTCCATTGTTGTCCTCGTTTTCATATAAGACTTCGCGCCGCAAACTAACAGCAAAGCCCCTGTTTTTTTTGCGTCAAATCAAGGTCATCTGCCTTCACCCCCTTAATAGTCACCCCCGGAACCTTTAAATACTCCTTTTTGATTAACGGTTTAAGAGAATAATTGGCGACAGCGTCAGGATGAATGCGATACATTTTTCCTCTGATTTTTATTGCAATGGCGAAGTAATGGACAGAAAGAGAGCAACGCTTATTGGGCTGGCGGCAATACTGTTATGGAGCACCATGGTCGGCCTTATTCGCAGCGTGAGTGAGGGACTGGGCCCGGTAGGCGGTGCGGCAATGATCTACACGCTGAGCGGATTACTGTGTCTGGTGACGGTAGGATTTCCTGATATCAGGCGGTTTTCACCCCGCTATCTTATTGCCGGCAGCGTTTTATTTGTCAGCTACGAAATATGCCTGGCGCTGTCGCTGGGCTATGCCGCAACGCGATCGCAGGCGATTGAAGTGGGCATGGTCAATTACCTTTGGCCAAGCCTGACCATTGTGTTTGCCATCTTGTTCAACGGACAAAAATCAACCCTGTGGGTGATCCCCGGCTTAGCCGTCTCATTGCTGGGCGTCTGCTGGGTATTGGGCGGAGAACAGGGTTTACATCTTGATGAAATAACCCGCAATATCGTTTCCAGCCCGCTGAGCTACGCGCTGGCGTTTGCCGGGGCATTTATCTGGGCCGCCTACTGCACGGTCACCAGCAAATTTGCGAAAGGACAAAACGGCATTACCCTGTTTGTTTTGCTGACCGCGCTGAGCCTGTGGGTGAAATATTTCCTGAGCGATCAGCCCGAGATGGTGTTCACGCTTCCGGTGATGGTGAAACTGGTCATGTGCGGTATTGCGCTTGGGTTTGGTTACGCCGCATGGAATATTGGCATCCTTCACGGTAACGTCACGGTACTCGCTGCCGTATCCTATTTTACCCCTGTCCTCTCCGCCGCGCTTGCCGCCGCAGTGCTGAGTTCGCCCCTCTCATTCTCGTTCTGGCAAGGCGCGCTGATGGTCTGCGCCGGGTCGTTGCTCTGCTGGTACGCAACTAGAAAATAATGCTTCTCTAACGGCCGGGCGAATTTCAGCCCGGCAACATAATTAACATAAATTTAAAGTGTGATCGCTCCTCGGAATATTTATCATAATTATCGCATTTCCGTTTAAATTCGGTTTATATTTGCCGTCTTCTGTAAACGGCCGAAAAGATAATTGACACAAACTGACAACACCATGAAATTAATTAACTGCGAATATTAACGTCATGGATAGCATTAAATGCAATAATTCATTTCTGACGTGTTCATGGCAATATTCGCAATATACGTCGTGATTTACCCCTAACCTACTGTTCTTAAGTCAAAACAATAATAATAACCCCCTCAAAGCATCGACAATACCGAAATCTAACGCAATAGACTAAAACACGCAGAAATTATAGCGATAGCAATAGTCCCGCAGAATACACAATTATTAATCGTATGAAATTCGGTCGCATTGTTTGAATAATCGCCTTTTTGCACGATCGAGATCACACTAATTGAAATTATCTATAATATTTTGAAACTTATTATTGAAATAAGACTACGAGATTTTTAAAAATAGCATGCCATTGACGAACAGCCTCGTTTAGAAATCGTTTACAGTGGTTCAGGAAATACTCAAAAAAAATTATAAGGAACATTTAAGATGAAACTTAAATTAGTTGCAGTGGCAGTCACTTCCATGCTGGCAGCAGGCGTTGTTAACGCTGCCGAAATTTACAACAAAGACGGTAACAAGCTGGATCTGTACGGTAAAGTAACAGGTCTGCACTATTTCTCTGATGACGCTGGCGCAGATGGCGATAAAACCTACATGCGTATCGGCTTCAAGGGCGAAACTCAGGTTAACGACCAGCTGTCCGGCTACGGCCAGTGGGAATACCAGATTCAGGGTAACAAAGACGAAGGCGACAACCAGTCCTGGACCCGTGTGGCGTTTGCCGGTCTGAAGTTTGCTGAAGCAGGCTCCTTTGATTACGGTCGTAACTACGGCGTAATTTACGACGTGACCTCCTGGACCGACGTTCTGCCAGAATTCGGCGGCGACACCTACGGTGCCGACAACTTCCTGCAGTCTCGTGCAAACGGCGTTGCGACATACCGTAACCAGGACTTCTTTGGTCTGGTTGACGGCCTGAACTTTGCTCTGCAGTATCAGGGCAAAAATGGCAGCGTAAGCGGTGAAAACACCAGCGGTCGCAGCCTGCTGAACCAGAACGGCGACGGTTACGGCGCGTCCCTGACTTACGATCTGGGTGAAGGCTTCAGCGTGGGTGGCGCAATGTCCTCTTCACGTCGTACCGCTGACCAGAATGCGGCTGGCGTATACGGTGAAGGCGACCGCGCTGAAGTGTACAGCGGTGGTGTGAAATACGACGCGAACAACATTTACCTTGCTGCACAGTACTCTCAGACCTATAACGCAACCCGCTTCGGTACCTCTAACGGTAATCGCAGCGACATCTACGGTTTTGCAAACAAGGCGCAAAACTTCGAAGTTGTGGCTCAGTATCAGTTCGACTTTGGCCTGCGCCCATCCATCGCTTACCTGCAGTCCAAAGGTAAAGACATCGAAAACTTCGGCGACCAGGATCTGGTTAAATACATCGATGTTGGCACGACCTACTATTTTAACAAAAACATGTCCACCTACGTGGATTACAAAATCAACCTGCTCGACGACAACCAGTTCACTCGCCAGGCAGGCATCGGTACCGACAACATCGTTGCGCTGGGTCTGACCTACCAGTTCTAAATCTTGTCTGTACAAAAGCCAGCTGAATAAGCTGGCTTTTTTTTATCCGTCACTTTTACCCGGATGACGGCTCCCCGCTCGCCGCCCGGCGCAGCCAGTTTTGCAGCAGCTTACCGTCCTCGGTCATCTCCGAATCCGAACGCACGCAGAGGTGATAGTCGCGCCCGTCATCAATGGGTAAGTCAAATATCTTCACCAGCTCGCCGCTCTCAAGATAAGGCGCGATCAGCGGCTCGCGCATCAGCGCGCAGCCCAGCCCGGCCTGCACGCCCGCCAGCGTTAACAGCCCGTCTTCAAACAGGGGGCCGCTGCGCCGCAGAGCTCGTTTTACCCCCTGCAGCAGAAACCACTGCGGCCACGTGGTGCGCTCCTCATCATGCAGCAGCGGCATTTGCAGCAGTTGCTCAGGCGTGTCGATATGGCCATGAATGCGCAAAAACGCGCGGCTGCACACCGGCACCATCTGTCCGGAAATCAGCTTTTCGCTCTGATAGCCCGCCCACTGGCCGTTACCAAAACGAATCGACATATCCGACGCATCGCTCAGATAGTTACGATGGTTGGCATACACTACGTTGATCTCGGTCTGCGGATTGGCACGCATAAAATCAGGCAGACGCGGGATAAACCACCCCATGCCAAAAAGCGGGATCAGGCTGATGGTGACCTGACGCGTTTGCGCCTGCCCGGCCAGATGTTCCGTTGCCTGGCGCAGCACGTTAAACGCCGCACGGATCGAACGGTAATATTCACGTCCATGCTGGCTCAGCACCAGCCTGCGCCCCTGACGTTCCGTCAGCGGCATTTGCAGATACCCTTCGAGCACCTTGAGCTGATGGCTGACCGCCGACGGTGAGATATCCAGCTCCTGCGCGGCAAGCGTGACGCTGCCCAGCCGGGCGATGGCCTCAAAGGCACGGACGGCCCGAAGCGGCGGATCGTTTGCCAGGCGACTGTCTGCATACGCAGGCAAACCCGCCGATTGTTCTGTTTTATTCATATGTTGATTTCTTTAGGCTTTTCACCAGAGAACGCGATTACATTATCTTTATATAAATCATTAAGATAAAACAATAGCGGTTTATCATAAGAAATAATATATGTGTATTTTACAATTAAATTCATTTATCGGATGGTAGCCGCAGAAAGAAGACTTTGCGGGAACAGACGTTGGATACACTCATACAACAACTGATCAACGGTGTGATGCTGGGCAGCATTTACGCGCTGATCGCGCTGGGCTATACCATGGTGTATGGCATCTTGCGCATTATTAACTTTGCTCACGGCGATATTCTGATGGTCGGTGCGCTCACCACCCTTTCCGCCATTAACGCCCTGAACGCCACCTTTCCTCACATGCCGCTGCTGTTGCAGCTTGGCGTTGCCCTGGCGATTGCCATGGCCGTTTGCGCCCTGCTGGCAATGGCCGTGGAGCGCTTTGCCTACCGTCGACTGCGCAACGCCCCGCGCCTGGCACCGCTTATTTCGGGTATCGGCGTCTCGGTCCTGCTGCAAACCGTGGCGATGATTATCTGGACGCGCAATCCGCTGATGTTCCCATAGATCCTGCCCATGGAACCGATCGCCGTGACGTCGGGAAGTGAAATGCATCCCCCTGCGATTGTGACCGTCACCGGCATTGTTACCGTGGCGCTGGCGCTTGCGGTGATGACGGGGCTATGGCTGCTGGTGGAATACACCCGCCTGGGGCGCGGCATGCGCGCCGTGGCGGAAAACCCGCGCGTTGCCACGCTGATGGGGGTTAACCCCAATGCCATTATTACCCTGACGTTCGCCATTGGCGGCGTGTTCGCCGCGCTGGCAGGCGTCATGATGGCCAGCAACTACGGCAACGCCAGCTTCTCGATGGGCTTTTTGCCCGGGATCAAAGCCTTTACCGCCGCCGTGCTGGGAGGCATTGGCAACATTCGTGGCGCCATGATTGGCGGGATCCTGCTCGGCATTATCGAAGCGCTGGGCGCAGGTTACCTGGGTGAACTGACCCACGGCGTCTTCGGCAGTAACTATCAGGACGTCTTTGCCTTCATGGTTCTGATTCTGGTGCTGGTCTTCCGTCCGGCAGGCCTGCTGGGCGAGCGCGTAGCGCACAGGGCGTGAGGGAAACAATGACAACGCTTCAACTACAAACCCCGGCGGCGACGCGCAAATTCTGGTCAGGCATGAGCTTGTTCTGCCTCGCGCTGCTGGTTGCGCCCGTGGTGGCCACGCAGCTTGGCGGCAACTACTGGGTGCGCGTTATCGACTTCGCCCTGCTCTACATCATGCTGGCGCTGGGACTCAATATTGTTGTGGGCTATACCGGCCTGCTGGATATGGGGTTTATCGCATTTTACGCGGTCGGCGCCTATCTCGCCGCGCTGATGGCCTCGCCACACCTGCTGGAGGTTTTCCCGATCCTCAACGTCTGGTTCCCGGACGGGCTGCACACCTCATATCTGCTGATTATTCCGCTGGCGGCGCTCGTCGCTGCGGTCTGCGGCATTTTACTGGGTGCTCCCACGCTGAAGCTGCGCGGGGACTACCTTGCGATAGTGACCCTCGGCTTTGGCGAAATCATCCGCATCCTGATGCGCAACCTCGACCGTCCGGTGAACATCACCAACGGTGCAAAGGGCATTACCGGGGTGGATACGCTGAATCTGTTCGGCCTGAAGTTCAGCGGCGTATACCACTGGTTTGGTTTCAAAGTGCCCGCCCTGTGGCTGTGGTACTACCTGCTGATGCTGGTGATTGTGGCGATTATTTTTGTCTGCCTGCGCCTGCAGCATTCCCGTATTGGCCGCGCCTGGCACGCCATCCGTGAAGATGAGAATGTGGCCCGCGCGATGGGCATCAACGTGCGTAACTATAAGCTGTTGGCCTTTGCGATGGGTGCCTCTTTTGGCGGCGTGGCGGGTGCCCTGTTCGGCGCGTTCCAGGGCTTTGTCTCCCCGGAATCCTTCACGTTACAGGAATCCATTGCCGTGCTGGCGATGGTGGTGCTGGGCGGGATGGGACACATTCCGGGCGTGATCCTCGGCGCGATACTGCTTACCGCCCTGCCGGAACTGTTGCGCAGTCAGGCAGCCCCGGTTCAGCAGGCGCTGTTCGGTACGGTACTGATTGACCCGGAAGTGCTGCGTCAGCTGTTCTACGGCCTGGCGCTGGTGCTGGTCATGCTGGTGCGTCCTGCCGGGATCTGGCCGGTACGCCACAAGGAGGTGAATACATGAGTCTGTTAACCGTACGCAACATGTCCAAACGCTTCGGCGGGCTTACCGCCGTGGATGACGTTTCGATCGCCGTGAACAAGGGCGAGATCTACGGCCTGATTGGTCCTAACGGGGCGGGAAAAACCACCTGTTTTAACCTGATCACCGGGCTTTATCCGGCGGACAGCGGTGAATTTTCCATTGCAGATAAGCCCTATTTCCCAAAGCACATTGAGAAAGTCACCGCCGCCGGGATCGCGCGCACCTTCCAGAACGTGCGCCTCTTTAACGACATGTCGGTGCTGGAAAACGTGATGGTGGGCCGCCACGTGCGCACCCGCAACGGCCTGTGGGCCGCGCTGAGCCGCCACAAACGCGCTCGCGAAGAAGAGAAACAGACCCGGGAGCTGGCCTGGCACTGGCTGGAGTACACCGGCATTGCGAAGTTCGCCCACTACCGCGCCTGCGATCTGGCGTATGGCCATCAGCGACGTCTGGAGATTGCCCGCGCGCTGGCAACGGATCCGCTGCTGCTGGCGCTGGACGAACCCGCCGCCGGGATGAACGCTGCTGAAAAAGTGGCGCTCGGCGAGCTGCTTATCCGCCTTCGCGATGACGGCAAAACCCTGCTGATGATCGAACATGACGTCAAGCTGGTGATGGGCATCTGCGATCGCCTGACGGTGCTTGATTACGGCAAAACGCTCGCCAGCGGCACGCCGGAGAGCGTGCGTCGCGACCCGGCGGTGATCGCCGCCTGGCTTGGAGGCAACGCCCATGTCTGAATTACTGAAGGTGGAACGTCTGGACGTGCATTACGGCGGCATTCAGGCCGTACGCGATGTCTCTTTTACCCTGCGCGAGGGCGAACAGGCTACGCTGATCGGCGCTAACGGCGCGGGGAAAAGCTCCACGGTGCGCGCTATTACCGGGCTGGAAAGCTTTAGCGGCCGTATTGAATTCAACGGTAAAGCGGTGCGTAAGCACAGGCCCGAAACCCTGCTCCGTGACGGTCTGGTGATGGTCCCGGAAGGCCGGGGGATCTTCTCCCGAATGACGGTGGTGGAAAACCTGCAGATGGGCGCCTGGCTCAGGCGTGACACTGTCACCGTTAAGCGCGAGATGAACGAGATCTTCGAGCGCTTCCCGCGCCTGGGCGAACGCCAGCATCAGCTCGCCGGCCTGCTGTCCGGCGGAGAACAACAGCTGCTGGCCCTTAACCGCGCCCTGCTCAGCCACCCGCGCCTGCTGATCCTCGACGAACCCTCGATGGGCCTCGCCCCGAAGATGGTAGAAAACATTTTTGCCGTCATTGCCGGCCTGCGCGAGCGCGGCGTTGCCCTGCTGCTCATCGAACAAAACGCCCGTCTCGCGCTGGAGGTGACCGACAGCGCGTGGGTGATGGACAGCGGCAGCATTGTTCATCATGGCGAATCGAAAGCGCTGCTCAATGACGACCAGATTGCACAGATTTATTTGGGCGAAATGCCCGTTTAACAACACCAGCCAACATCAGGGAAACACAATGAAAACAGTAAAAATCAGTGCGCTTAGCGCCGCTATCCTCCTCGGCAGCTTTGCCTCTACCGGAGCCTGGGCCGCCGACGGCGAAACCGTGGTTATCGGTCTGGCAGGCCCGCTCACCGGCCCGTCTGCCCGTATCGGTAAGGACCTGGAGAACGGCGCGCAGCTGGCCATTGACGACATTAACAAGCAGCACCCGACCATCGGCGGCAAAGCGGTGACCTTCAAACTGCAGTCCGAAGACGATCAGTCCGACCCGCGCACCGCCGTGGCCGTGGCGCAGCGTCTGGTGGATAGCGGCGTGGCGGGCGTTGTCGGTCACTGGAACACCGGAACAAGCATTCCTGCCGCACGCGTCTATCACGATGCGGGCATCGCACAGGTGGCACCGGTCGCGACCGGTCACGCCTATACCAAACAGGGTTTTGATACCAGCTTCCGCGTGATGGGCCACGACGACGACGGCGGTCAGCTAGCCGGTCAGTACGCGGTCAATACGCTGAAAGCCAAACGCATTGCGGTGATCGACGACCGTACCGCCTTTGGTCAGGGACTGGCGGACCAGTTTATTAAATCCCTTGAAGCGCAGGGCGTGAAGGTTGTCGATCGTCAGTACGTTGATGACAAAACGGTGGATTTCAGCGCCGTGCTGACCGCCATCCGGAGTAAAAACGCCGATCTGATCTTCTTCGGCGGCGTCGATAGCCAGGCTGCACCGCTGGCGCGTCGTATCAAACAGCTGGGCATGAACGCCACGCTGATGGGCGCAGGCGGATTTGTCAGCCAGACGTTCCTGCAGCTGGCGCAGAAAGAAGGCGAAGGCGTGGTGGCGCTGGAGCCGGGTCTGCCCGTTGACCAGATGCCGGGTGGAAAGGCATTCGAACAGGCCTATCAGTCCCGCTACCACACCCATATCGAACTGCACGCCCCGTTCGCCTATGACGCCACCCGCGTGCTGGTTGCGGCGATGGAAAAAGCAGACTCCGTTGAGCCGTCCGACTATCTGCCAGCCCTGCGCGCCATCAGCTACTCCGGCGTCACCGGCCAGATCGCGTTTGATAAAGAAGGTAACCTGAAATCGCCGTCGTTCACCGTTTACAAAGTTGTCGACGGCAAATGGCAGCCGCAGACCGTGCTGGGTGGCGCAAAAGCGAAGTAACGCAGCGAGGCAATGTGATGAGTGATAATAACGAGCTGGGCATTCTCGCCCGCCGCAAAATTGAAGCAGAAATTATAAAGCCAATTTATGAAATCCTGGTGCGCGAGATAGGGAAAACCCGCGCCCAGGCGGTCATTGGCGAGGCCATTGAGCAGGCCGCGATTGACGCTGGCAAAGCGTTTGCCAGCAAAGAACCCAACGGCGCGGACGTAAAGAGCTTCATCGCCCTGCAGTATCTGTGGGAGAAAGATAACGCCCTGGACGTGAAGGTGATCGACGCCGACGACCAGCAGTACAACTACAACGTGACCCGCTGTCGTTACGCGGAGATGTATCACGAAATGGGGCTGGGCGAGATTGGTCATCTGCTCTCCTGCGCGCGCGATGAAAAATTCATCGTTGGCTATGCGCCTGACGTGAAGCTGACCCGCACGACCACCATCATGCAGGGCGGTTCGTGCTGTGATTTCCGCTACCGCAGCAGTAAGGACAAAACATGATCCGCGTCAACGCCGAACGGCTGTGGTCAACGCTAGAGATGATGGCGCAGATCGGCGGCACGCCCGCCGGCGGCGTGACCCGCCTGGCGCTGAGCGAGGAAGACCGGATTGCCCGTAACCTGCTGCGCGACTGGGCGCTGGACGCGGGTTTCACCTGCGAGGTCGACAGCATGGGCAATATGTTTATCCGTCGCGCGGGGAAAAACCCGCAGCTTGCCCCGGTCATGACGGGTTCACATTTGGATACCCAGCCGCTGGGCGGTAACTACGACGGTGTTTACGGCGTGCTGGCCGGGCTGGAGCTACTGCGCACCCTTAACGATCATAACGTTGAGACCGAGCGTGACGTTGTGCTGGTGAACTGGACTAACGAAGAAGGCGCGCGCTTTGCGCCAGCTATGCTCTCTTCAGGGGTCTGGACGGGACAGTTTAGCGAAGCGTACGCCCATGCCCGCGCGGATAACGATGGCATCACCGTGGGCGAAGCGCTGGATAGCATTGGCTACCGGGGTGAAACCCCTGCCCGCGCGTTTCAGGTTCACGCCTGCTACGAACTGCACATCGAACAGGGCCCGATCCTGGAAGATGAAGCCATTGATATCGGGTTAGTCCGCGCGGCAATGGGCCAGCGCTGGTTTACCCTGACGCTGGACGGATTCGCCGCCCACGCGGGCACGACGCCGATGCACAGCCGCCGCGACGCGCTGACCGCCTTCGCAGAGCTGGCGCTGAAGGTGGAAGAGATTGGCTACCGGCATGCGCCGGACGGACGCGCGACGATCGGTATGGCGAAGGTTACGCCAAACTCGCGCAACGTCGTGCCGTCTCGCGTGGAATGCAGCGTTGAGTTTCGCCATCCTATGCAGCAGGCGCTGGAAGCCATGGAAGCTGCGCTGCATAAGGTGGCTGAAAGCCTCAGCCTGCGCGGCGTCGCGGCTGCCGTTGAGCGTATTTTCGACTACGCGCCCATCGCGTTTGACGCCGAATGCCTGGCGCGTTCGGAGAAGGCCGTGGCGGAACTGGGCTATTCGTCGAAACCGATGGTCTCCGGGGCGGGACACGACGCCTGCTATGTCAGCAAAATGGCGCCCGCCAGCATGATCTTTATCCCCTGCGTGAAAGGCATCAGCCATAACGAAGCGGAGAGGATCCTGCCAGAATGGTCGGAAAAAGGGGCGAACGTGTTATTGCATAGCGTTCTGTCCGCGGCCCTGGAGAGATAGAACGGTGCGAAAGCAGAGGACATCTGCTTTCGCCAGAATCTACACGGCAACGCGTCGGCTGATTTCGACAACCCGATCGCTGGGAAGGTGATAGTGGTTGATGACGTGCGTGCAGTTGCGCTTCATGAACGCAAAGATGTGCCGTTGCCAGGCCGCCATACCTGCCTCACCTTCGCCTGCCACAATGGTTTCATGCCCGACATACCAGGTGGCGTCATCCGTGGCAAAAAGCGCGTTAATCTCGCTGACACCCTGCAGCAAACGCGGGATGTCCGGGTGTTCCATAAAGCCATACTGCGCCACGCCATGCCAGTAGCCCGGCGCGCGCTGCTCTACCCTGATGCGTTGTTCTTCCCCCACATAGGGCACATTCAGAATATCAATGGTAAGCGACAAAACATCCTGCTGTAGCGCCCGGTTTCGCGCGACGTGCCAGCGCATGACCGGCGGGATATTGTTCTGTGTCCGGGTCAAAAAGACGGCGGAGCCCGCGACTCTGGGCACCTTTTTTTGCTGAAGCTGGGCAAAGAACGCATCCACGCTGACGCCCTTCTCGCCCACCGATGCGGATACCGCCTTAACGCCGCGGTGCCAGATCAGCATCACCGTACAAATAGCGGCGGCCATCAGCAGCGGAATATAGCCGCCCTCCAGGACCTTAATCAGATTGGCAAACAAGAAGGTGGCATCAATCACCAGGAAACAGAGGGCAATCACCGCGCTGCTGGCGAGGCTCCAGCGCCACACTTCGCGCATTGCCACAAACAGCAGCCCCGTGGTCATCAGCATGGTTAACGACACGGCAATGCCGTACGCGGCGGCGAGCTTATCGGAGGATTTAAAGAACACCACCAGCCCGATGGTCACCCCCATCAGCAGCCAGTTGATTATCCCGATATAAATCTGGCCGTAGCTTTCCGCCGCCGTCTGCTTGATGCGCAATCGGGGTAACCAGCCAAGCTGTATGGCCTGGCGCGTCATGGAAAAAGCGCCGGTGATAATCGCCTGGCTGGCGATGATCGTCGCCAGCGCGGCAAGAATAATGAGCGGAACCTGCAGCACAGGCGGACAGAGCGTGTAGAAAAGGTTTTGCTTGCTGTCGGCACCGGCCAGAATCAGCGCTGACTGGCCGGCATAGTTGAGCAGCAGCGAAGGAAAGACGATGCCGTACCAGGCAAGCCAGATGGGCTTTTTGCCAAAATGCCCCATGTCTGCATACAGGGCCTCGGCCCCCGTCACGCAGAGAAAAACGCCGCCCAGGACCAGGAAACTGGTGTACCCGTTCGAAAACAAAAACGCGATGCCGTACGCAGGGTTGAGGGCCAGCAATACCGAGGGGTGTTGTACGATCCCCCGCACGCCCAGGGCAGCAATCGCCAAAAACCAAACCGCCATGACCGGGCCAAATATTTTCCCTATTCGCGCAGTGCCAAAAGGCTGAAGAAGAAACAGCCCCAGCAGAACCGCCACCGTCAGGGGTAATATGTACGGCTGAGATTCAGGAATGACCATCTCCAGCCCTTCAAGGGCAGAAAGCACGGAGATTGCCGGGGTTATCGCGCCGTCACCGTAAATTAAAGCGGCACCGATAAGGGCGGAAAAAATAACCCAACGCCCGCCTTTGCCTTTCTCCACCAGAAGCGACATCAGGGCCATGATGCCCCCCTCGCCATGATTATCAATTCGCATGGCAAAGGCGGCATATTTTATGGACGTTACCAGGATGAGTGTCCAGGTAATCAGGGAGAGCAGGCCCAGTATGACGCCGGGCGTAGGGTCATGCTCAGAGAGCGACAGCACCGTGCGGAAGGTATAAAGCGGGCTGGTGCCGATATCACCAAAAACGACGCCCAGCGCGCCCCCTGCAAGCAGGGTTAACCGGGAGAGCGGTTGGGACGGTTCACTGCTGTGACGAGGGCTCATATTTTCCAGCAAGAGTCAGATAATCCTTTAAAAACATAGCCCATCTGCCCCGCCCGCGCCAACCGCGCGCCCTGTATTACTGCGGCTTGACCTTCGCCAGGCTGAACCAGATCCCCACAGCCAGGAACAGCAGCATTCCGCCCGCGCTGCCCAGCGCCACGCTGTGCGAGGTGATAAACGCGCTTTTCGCCGCCTCAATCACCGACTCCGCCAGCGTCGGGGTCAGATCCTGCGCCACCTTCATCGCCTCACCAATGGATGACGAGGCTTTATCTGCGAGCGAGGCGTTCAGCCCCTGCGGCAGGTCAATCGACGCCGAGAAGCTGCGGGTCAACAGCAGACCAAAGATGGCGATCCCCAGCCCGGCGCCCAGTTCATAGGACATGGTTTCAATGGCCCCCGCAGCGGCGGCTTTCTCTTTCGGCGCAGCGGCCATAATCGCCGAGGTCGAGGCCAGCAGCGCGCTGGCGGCGCTAAAGCCGAGCAGCACCATCAGGGCAGAAGCCAGCAGCTGCTGCGTGCTGAAATCAAGCATCGACAGGCCGATAAAGCTAACGGCGCTGAGCCCCATTCCGCCAGCCGCGACGATGCGTAGCCCTAATCGCCCGACCAGCACACCCGCGATCGGGCCGCTAAACCCGCTCGCCACCATCAGCGGCAGCATGAACATTCCCGCTTCAAACGGCGTAAAGCCATGAACAAACTGCAGCTCCTGGGCCATCAGCAGCTCAAACCCGACCAGGGCAATCATGGCGGTCATCGCCATCACCACGCCGCTCAAAATGATGCGATGGCAGAACAGACGCATGTCGATCATCGGCACGCGGGCGCGGAGCTGAATACGCACGAAGATAAACAGCAGCACCGAGCCGGTAACCAGCGCGGACGCGACCACCCACGGCGACAGTGCGCCTTTGAGGGCTGTTTTTGCGCTGTAGACCAGCAGCAAAATCGCCACAATCAGCATAATGGCATGGCTGATATTCAGCGGCTGCTCCGGGCGGCCCTGCTGAGGAGGCACAAAACGTGCGGCCAGCGAAACCACCACCAGCACGATCGGCACGTTGATTAAAAACACCGAGCCCCAGTAGAAATGCTCGAGCAGCATACCGCCAATCAGCGGGCCAAACGCCGCGCCACCGGACCCCACCGCGGCCCAGACGCCGAGCGCAATGTTACGATCCCGCGCGTCGATAAACAGCGTACGGATCCCAGCCAGCGTGGCCGGAATAATCATCGCCGCGCCGATTGCCAGCGAGGCGCGCGCCGCAATAAGCCAGCCTGCTGACGGGGCAAACGCTGCCGCCAGCGACGACAGGCCAAACAGCGTGCTGCCGATCATGAGCAGTCGTTTAAAGCCAATGCGGTCACCCAGGGCGCCCATCGGCAGCACCATTCCCGCCATCACCAGCGAGTAAATATCGATGATCCACAGCAATTCATTGCCGCTGGCGCCCAGCGTCATGCTCAATGTCGGCGCCGCCACGTGCAGCACCGTCGCGTCGATCGCCACCGGGATATACACCAGCACGATAATCACTAACGCTAACCACTGACGAAACATAAATTTCCTTTTGTTTTAAAACATGGACACATGTCCAGGATGCGATCCTACGTAAAGTTGAACGCATGTCCAGCTTTTTGTTACACTCGTTTCATTCCCATTGAGAGTGAGTAAACATGCGATATCTGAGCAAGGATGAACGGCGGGAAGCCATCTTACAGGCCGCCATGCGCGTGGCGCTGGCTGAAGGACTGGCGGCAATGACGGTACGCCGTATTGCCGCCGAGGCCGGAGTCGCCACCGGCCAGGTGCATCATCATTTTACGTCCGGCGGCGAGCTAAAATCGCTGGCCTTCGTACGGCTAATTCGCGAGCTGCTGGATGCGGATGTCGCGGGTAAACAGGCCGGCTGGCGGGAACAGCTTCATGCCATGCTCGGCAGCGATGACGGGAGGTTTGAACCCTATATTCGCCTGTGGCGTGAAGCGCAGATCCTCGCCAGCCGCGATGCCGACATCAAAGGCGCCTATGTGATGACCATGGAGATGTGGCACCAGGAAACGGTGGCGCTTATCAAAGCGGGAACGGAGGCCGGGGCGTTAAATCCGGGCGATCGGGCGGAAAATATTGCCTGGCGCTTGATTGGTCTGGTGTGCGGTCTTGACGGAATGTATATCTTAAACATGCCCGAAATGGACGAAGCCGCCTTTAACAACCATCTTGATAAATTAATCACGCTCGAGTTGTTTTCTAGCTCGTCTCAGCAGTGATGTTGCCGGGTGCGGCTACGCCCTGCCCGGCTTACGGTACGGCAAAGGGGCCGACCCCTTTGCGCATTATTTCCCGGCCTGAGGATGTGTATCAAAGCCCGCCATTACCGCCGTCAGCTCCGCCAGTGAAAATCCGTGTTTTGCATCGTCAACGCCCAGCCCAAAGCGTTCCTGCATCAGCTGGTAAAGCGCCTCAGCATCCGGCAAATGGATCTGCTCTTCTACGTGACCGTTCTGCCAGTGGGTAAAGTTGAAGTTGGTTAGCGTCAGCTTGCCGCCGTCCGGCATATGGCGACACATCAGCAGATGATGACGGAAATGCGACTGCGGCCAGTGCGCCGACCAGAAATTCCCCATCACGTAATCGCTGAAATACTGCGTCGTCAGGTCAAACTGGTACATCGACTGCCAGTGCTCGTGGTGACGGAACTGCAGCACCCAGTCGTTCCCCTCGCTCAGCAGACGATACAGCCCGTGCGGCGTCTCCTGTTCTTCATTAGCGAGCAGTCGAATCGGCGCCGTCAGCGTCTGGCCGCCAAACCCCACATCGGCAATCCAGCGCTCACCGTTAAGCTCAACCAGCAGCAGACGGTGCGTGCGCGGAGGCATTTGCGGCGGATTCGCTAATACCACGCGCCCCAGCACGCTACGCACCGTAAACCCGACTTCACGCAGGACGCGCTCGAACAGGCCGTTTTGCTCAAAGCAGTACCCTCCGCGACGTGCGGTGACCAGCTTGTCGACCAGACACCGATCGTCAAGCTGGATTTCGCGCGGCAGAACGACATCAATATTCTCAAAAGGGATGGCACAGTTGTGATGTAAATGCAGCGCGCGCAGGGTATCGATATCCACCCGCGTCGGTTGCGCCCAGCCGATGCGGGCAAAATAGGCGGTCTGAAATGGGGACATGCATCAGTTTCCTTTGATTGAGATGTTCTGTTTATAAACTAATTTTACGCATCCACTTTGATTTACGTGCTTTTTCGTCATACTACATCGGTGTAGATGAGGAGATCCTATGAGCCACTTTCGCCCCGTTGAATTACGTCATGCCAGCCGTCTGCTGAACCACGGCCCAACTGTGCTTATCACCAGTCGGGATGAAAGCCTCGACAGACGCAACGTGATGGCCGCCGCATGGTCAATGCCCGTTGAGTTTGAACCGCCGCGCATCGCAATAGTCGTGGATAAAAGCACATGGTCGCGCGAGCTGATTGAGCGCAGCGGGAAGTTTGGCATCGTCATCCCCGGCGTGGCGGCCGCCAACTGGACATACGCGGTCGGTAGCGTCAGCGGGCGCGATGAGGACAAATTTAACTGCTACGGGATCCCGGTCGTGAACGGTCCTGAACTTGGCCTGCCGGTGATAGAAGAAAAATGTCTGGCGTGGATGGAGTGTCGGTTATTACCCGTCACCTCAGCGGCAGAAAAATACGATACCCTGTTTGGTGAAGTGGTTTCAGCGGCAGCCGATGAACGCGCGTTTGTCGCCGGACGCTGGCAGTTTGACGGGGATAAGCTGAATACCCTGCATCATCTTGGGGCCGGAACGTTTGTCGCGAGCGGGAAGATGGTGAAGGCGCTGGATTGATTTACTTAATCATATCATACTGAATTATAGTAAATTTCTATGGCATTTTATGTTTGCCATTGCGTTTTAAAACGGAGGATATTTCCGGAGTTGCTGCATTAGCACTCTCGCGTTAAGGAAATATCAATGACATGGAATAAAGATGGCGCAATCTCGTATGCCAAATCACACGCCCAACCGAAGAGTACGGGTTATTGTGCTCACTACGTCACCGAAGCGATCAGAACGGGTGGAAGATTAAAAATCCCCAATACGCGTCTGGCAAAAGACATGGGGCGAACATTGGTCAATGCTGGATTCCGCCTGGTATACGATCAACCTCATGCTGGTGACGTAGCCGTTATCCAGAATATTGCGGGCCACGATAGCGGGCACGTTTGCATATACGATGGTCAGCAGTGGATCAGCGATTTTGTACAACGCTCTCTGTATCCAGGACCGGCCTACCGAAACATACAGCCTCATTACGAACTGTTCAGGCATGACTAATGAAAACACTCTTCTTTTTACTTTTCGCCCTGTCTCCGTTCGCTGTCGCAGATAACATTTATGCACTGGGCCAGGCGGCGCTTAAATTCAATCAATGGTATATCGCGCAGTTAGATCAGAACAAACCGCCTGTACTCAATCCGGACATTATGAATAATTACGTTGCCGCAGAGACTATCGCAGCAATTAAAGAAATGTACTCTGGCGACAGTAACGAAAAAGACATGCCAGATGCGGATATGTTTATCAAATCACAGGACTGGGATGAAGACTGGGATCAGATAACCGTCTTACATTCTGATTTTGATGCCGTTTGCACAAACGTCTATATCGCGTTTGGGAAGAAACAAGATCACGTTGTAGCAGATTGTCTCGTTCAGGAAAAAGGCGTATGGAAAGTTCGCTCGGCCACGCTGATTAAGTAACAACGTAATATGAAAGGAAACGCCCTCTGTCGCAGAGGAAAAAGCACATGGTAGCCCAACGACTACCATGTGCAGTTAATTAACTCTTCGCACGTCGTGAAATAATCTCATCCGCAACATTCCGCGGGGCTTCCGCAAAATGATGGAACTCCATCGTATACGTCGCGCGTCCCTGGGACATCGAGCGCAATGTCGTGGCATAACCAAACATCTCTGCCAGCGGCACGTCAGCGCGAATAATCTGGCTTCCGTACTGCTCTGCCATCCCCTGCACCATGCCGCGGCGGGAGGAGAGATCGCCCATAATGTTACCGGCGTACTCTTCCGGCGTTTCCACCTCCACGTGCATGATCGGCTCGAGAATCACCGGATCCGCCCTGCGGGCGCCCTCTTTGAAGCCGAGGATCGCCGCCATGCGGAACGCCATCTCAGACGAGTCGACGTCGTGATACGAGCCAAACGTCAGCGTCGCTTTGACATCAACGACCGGATAGCCCGCCAGCACGCCGCTGTTCATCGCTTCCCGCAGCCCTTTCTCAACGGACGGGATATACTCGCGCGGCACCACGCCGCCCTTGGTGGCATCTTCAAATTTAAAGCCACTCCCGGGCTCCAGCGGCTCCAGGCTCAGCACCACATGGCCGTACTGCCCTTTACCGCCGGACTGACGAACAAATTTACCTTCGATATCCTTCACCGTTTTACGCAGGGTTTCACGGTAGGTTACCTGTGGGCGGCCAATGTTCGCCTCAACGCCAAACTCACGCTTCATGCGGTCGACGATGATCTCAAGGTGTAGCTCACCCATCCCGGAGATAATGGTCTGGCCGGACTCTTCGTCAGTATGCAGGCGGAAAGACGGATCTTCCGCCGCCAGACGCTGCAGCGCGATCCCCATTTTCTCCTGATCGCCTTTGGTTTTCGGCTCGATCGCCAGCGAGATAACCGGATCCGGGAACTCCATGCGTTCAAGCGTGATCACGGCATTCGGATCGGTGAGCGTGTCGCCGGTAGTCACATCCTTCAGCCCAACGCAGGCCGCAATGTCTCCGGCGCGCAGTTCGTCCACCTCGTGGCGATCGTTGGCATGCATCAGCACGATACGCCCGATGCGCTCTTTCTTCTCTTTCACCGGGTTGTACACCGCGTCGCCTTTGCGCAGCACGCCAGAGTACACGCGGATAAAGGTCAGTTGCCCAACGTACGGGTCACTCATCAGCTTGAACGCCAGGGCCGAGAACGGCTCATCATCGCTTGGATGACGCTCCGCGTGCTGCCCTTTTTCATCCACGCCATCAATGGCAGGCACGTCCAGCGGCGATGGCATGAGCTCAATGACCGCATCGAGCATGCGCTGCACGCCTTTATTTTTGAACGCGCTGCCGCACAGCATCGGCTGAATTTCACCCGAGATGGTGCGAATACGCAGCCCTTTGATAATTTCCGCTTCCGTCAGGTCGCCGGTTTCCAGGTATTTGTCCATCAGCTCGTCGCTGGCTTCCGCCGCCGCAGAGACCATTTTTTCCCGCCATTCCTGGGCGGTACTGACCAAATCGTCCGGCACGGGCGCATAGGTGAACACCATGCCCTGCGTCGCGTCGTCCCACAGAATGGTGCGCATCTTGATGAGATCCACCACGCCGGTGAAATGATCTTCTGCGCCCACCGGGATGACAATCGGCACCGGATTGGCCTTCAGGCGCTCCTGCATCATCCGTACGACGCGGAAGAAATCGGCACCCGGACGGTCCATTTTGTTGACGAAGGCCAGACGCGGAACGTGATATTTATTGGCCTGACGCCAGACGGTTTCCGACTGCGGCTGCACGCCGCCCACGGAGTCATACACCATCACGGCGCCGTCGAGCACGCGCATGGAACGTTCCACCTCAATGGTGAAATCCACGTGGCCCGGGGTGTCGATGATGTTGATCCGGTGCGGCTCATAGCCTCTGTCCATACCCGGCCAGAAGCAGCTGACGGCCGCGGAGGTAATCGTGATCCCGCGCTCTTGCTCCTGCGCCATCCAGTCAGTGGTTGCCGCGCCATCGTGTACTTCACCCAGCTTGTGGCTCATCCCGGTGTAAAACAGGATGCGCTCAGTGGTGGTGGTTTTACCGGCATCGATATGCGCGGAGATACCGATGTTGCGATAACGTTCGAGAGGGATGGGTCGGGGCATGATATTTCCTTAGTCACTATGACTTGTCTGTGACGACCAGGATGGTCGTGCATTCGTTCGTTTGCTATAATAGTCCTATTGTACGAGTATTATCGAACTATTTTTTAACGGTTGACCTATTGTTGATATAGCTCAATCTGACGCCAAACGCAGGAAAACGATGATCCCAAACCACCCTGAAACTGAACAAATACTGCTGGAAAATGTGCTGTTTGCCCTCGGCAACCCGCTCCGGCTTGCGATAATTCGCCGTCTGGCCGATGGCAGCGAACTCAGCTGTAACGCGCTGCGCCCGGAGGATGTGGTGAAATCGACAATGACCCACCACTGGCGCGTACTGCGCGACAGCGGCGTTATCTGGCAGCGCCCGCAGGGGCGGGAGAACATGATTTCGTTGCGAAGAGAGGATCTGGATGCCCGTTTTCCAGGGCTGATGGAGATACTTTTACAGGCTAAATCATAAGGATATACCTGTTATCCCCTGAAAAATGCCCCGTAAAGATGTAAGGGGCATAATTTCAGCAGAGGGGTTTATCTTACGTGCATACGATATTCAATCATTCCACTTTTCTTCGCAATCCAGTCGTACAATCGTTGCCCGCGATAGTTGGCTTCATGCGTATGCCAGTAAAGGTGACTGGCATGATGTTTTCTCGCTTCTCTCTGAACATATTCTATTAACTGTTTGCCAATGTGTTTGCCCCTTACGGCTTCGCAGACGTATAAATCTTCGAGGTAGCAGTAATCGCTCTCAGCCCATGTCGAACGGTGAAAAAGATAATGCGCAAAACCCACTACGTCTCCATTACATCGTGCCACCACGCAGAATAGCGGCTCAACGGGGCTGAAAAATCGTTGCCAGGTTCGTTCAGTAATTGCCCCGGACAGATCGACGTTGTAAAACGCCTGATATTTTCCCCATAGCGGCATCCAGCTTTCAAAATCACGTTCTTTAACTGCCTCAATTATCACACTCGTATTATTCATATTGCCTCTTTGCTTATCCGTTTATTCGTTTCAGGAAGAGTGTATTCGCTGAATGGCACGTTTTGCCCCGCCAATTCTCGCCATCAAGGCAGACCAATTTTTCATCCTGCTGCGTGCACTATTGCTTTAGAATCAAGAGATACAGAGGGAAAGTGGACAACGTAATGTTTAAGCACGCGCAGCTAGAAACGGTTAAGGCATGGATTAACGACCCCGCTAACGGATCGCTACCGCTTCATGAAAGGATCCAGAGAGCAATACGAATGCTGATACTGGAAGGGATATTATCTCACGGTAAGGCCCTTCCTGCTTCACGCGCTCTGGCGGCTTCTCTCAGCGTTTCCCGGGACACCATTGAAGCGGCCTACTCCAGCCTGCATGCCGAAGGTTTTATTGAGAGACAAACAGGCAGAGGGAGCTTCGTCTCTTCCAGCGCGCGTTTTTTAAAACCCCGTCCTCGACAGCATCAGCCAACCGCTGAGATACGAAAAGCAAAACTCAGCGTCCGGGGAAAGATCGTTTATGAAAGCGGCGGGATCCGCGAGTTTTCTTCACCTCGCCCCCTTGCGCCCGGCATTCCTGAAACCCGCATGTTTCCCCTTCCGATCTGGGAGCGTCTTCAGCGACAGGTACTGAAGGAGTTTCAGCACCAGGCGTTAGAGCAAAGTCCACCCCAGGGTATAGAACGTCTGCGACGGGCAATTGCGGAATATGTCAACCTTGAGCGCGGAACGCGTGCGAGGGCAGAACAGGTCATCGTTCTGACAAGTTCTCAACAGGCGCTTGCGCTCTGTTCCCACGTGCTGATGGACGCCGGGGATGGCATTGTCATTGAAGATCCCTCCTATCAAGGGGCACACAAAGCGTTCAGCGCTGCAGGGCTTCGCTGTATTCCGGTTCCTCTTGATGAAAAAGGCATCTCGGTTGACGGGCTTAATTCTCTGACCGAGCCTGCCAGGGCGATCTACCTTACGCCTTCTCATCAGTACCCCACCGGGGTGACGCTCTCTCTTGACCGACGACTGGCAGTTGTTAAATGGGCAAACCGTTACGGAGCCTGGATTATTGAGGATGACTATGACAGCGAGTTTCACTACCAAGGTAAGCCTATGGCCAGTCTTCAGGGGCTTGATACGTATAACCGGACAATTTATATCGGCACGTTCACTAAGTCTCTGTTCCCTGGGCTGCGAATTGCCTACATGATCGTTCCCTCAGAATTGACAGAGCCCTTTACCATGGCGAGGACATTAATGGATGGTCACACCGCCTCAATAACCCAGCTGACGCTGGCTAAATTTCTGGAGGGAGGCCATTTTGGCGCCTATGTTCGTAAGATGCGGAGTATTTATGTTGCTCGTCGCGACACGCTGGCAAGCATGATGGACGAATATCTCTCCGAATATGTTACCTGTGAAACGCCTGCGGGGGGAATGCAAATGCCTTGTCACCTGAAGCACGGCATATACGAGAAAGAAATAGCCACCGCCGCCCGACGCGCGGGTGTTGATATACTTGGTCTTACCAATTTATATGCAGGTCCCCCCGCGTCCACCGGTTTTTTGATGGGATTTGCTGCTTACACGGAAAGGGAAATAGAAGATGCTGTAAAAAAACTGGCCGCAATTTTCCGTCATGTTTGATGCCGTCGACCGGTCAGCGGCGAATACTCATTCCGGGCGAGCAAGGCTATAAACAGGGATCCGCCGGGTTGTTTTGGTGAGCGTATCAAACACCTCGGCGTCGGACGTCACGATCCTCATCCCCGTTTTGCGTAATCTCTGCACATCGGCCGCGATGCGCTGAATGCCAAACCAGAAAAGCCCGTCGAGTGCCGTCACCGACAGCCCGTTTTCCAGCGCCAGCTTAAGTCGTTCCTTCGGGGCTTTAACCTGCTGGGCAATTTGCCGGTAAGGCACTTCATTGAATCCTGTCGCGTCACTGCGCTGGATACGCGTTTTCAGCTGATAGGTAAATTCGTCAGGTATTCCGCCGAGATCCGTTTTAAGACTATAGACGCAGCCAAAGCGCTTGCCGTTAAACAGAACATTTTTCTGACTGAGCTGAAGCTCTTTTCTGACAATGTCTATCAGCTGGGGCGCACGGGTAAGGAGCAGCCTGAAGGGCAGCTCGAAGCTGGTGACGTAATCCACATTAAGCAACGCGAGGCGCAGCCGCTCCTCAGCACCGGACTGTTGCTCACGACATTCCTCCATCACCTCTGCCCACTGGCGCGTCAGGCGCTCCGGCTCGGCGGCTTCGGTAAGGAGATATTTTTCAATCTGATAATCAACTCTTCCGGTCATCGTGTGGTATCCCGTCGCTGTGGGTGCGGTAATTCTATACAGCGCGGTGAGTTTTATAAAGGACTGAACCGCAGCGGCACCCTGAAAATGTCGTTGCGATTCAGCATCCTGACGTTTCGGATCAGTGCGCCATTATCCAGCCCATCAGCAGCGTGGCGAAAATCACCGTCGACGCGCCGCCGATGCGGGTGGCAATCTGCGCGAACGGCATCAGCGACATCCGGTTAGACGCGGACAAAATGGCCACGTCCCCCGTTCCGCCCAGCCCGCTGTGGCAGCAGGTCACAATGGCCGCTTCAACAGGATACATATTCAGACGCGACGCGATAAAGTAGCCGCTCAGCGCCATCGCAATCACGACCGAACCGCATACCACCACGTATCCCACCGAGAAGACCGACACCACGCTTTCAAGCGGCACGTATAACATCCCCAGGCCGATCATCAGCGGCCAGACCAGCGCAGCCGAGACGAATTTATAGCAACTGTGCGCGCCCTGCTCCATTGAGGCCGGGATCACCCTGAAGTATTTACACAGAACGGCAATCAGGATCATCAGCACCGGGCCGGGAATGTGTACCAGTTTTTCAAACAATCCGCCGACGATGAAAAACGCGCACACCATCAGCAATCCGCCCCCCATCAGATGAAAATCCGTCTGCTGCGTGCTTTGCGCCCCGGCAAAAAGGCTGGCGTCGTCTTTACTCCGCGTAAGCATGCCATTTCCCGAAAGCGCAGGGCGTTTCGCGCCGAGACGCGCCAGCGAGCCCGCACAAATAATGGCGAAGATATTCCCGACGACCGCAGCGGGTGCCAGCTGTGCAACGTAGACGTCCGGCGTCTGCCCCAGTATTGCCGAATAGGCCAGGGACAGCGGCAAAATCCCCTCGCCAATCCCGCCGCCGATGATGGGCACAATGATGAAGAAGAAGGTGTGGTAAGGCGTATAACCAAACAGTGAGCCCACAATGAGGCCGCTCAGCACGGCCATGCATGTTCCGGCCACCAGCGGAACAAACATGCGCATCATCCCCTGGATCAGCAGCACCCGGTTCATCCCCAGAATGCTGCCGACCACCAGGCAGGCGATGACGAAATAGAGCAGATTCGCCTCTTTCATCAGCAGATGCACGGTATCAAGGGTATGTTTCCCGAATACGCCAAAATAGACCAGCACGGAGGGGACCATCAGGCACAGGATCGCCGGGCCGCCGATATCTTTCAGCACCGGGATTTGACGCCCTACTTTGGCAAACGCGAAGCCGAGGGTCATGATGACCGCGAGTCCACCAATCATATTTTTTGGCAGCAGCCCTGCCCAGGCGGACGTCGCCACAATCGCGGCAATCCCGACGAACAGCATCAACGGGACCGTGCCCACCTCGGTATTGTTGAGCCCAAAGGCAAAACGCGAGGTCGACAGTTCAGAAGTCGGTACAGGATTATCTTTCATATAATCACCTGAATTTGTGTTCGGATAAACAGAGAAAGGAATAACTGAAACTATTCCTGATACGAATAAATGTTCTTAAATATAAATAAAGACTTAGATGGCCTTTTCTAAAAACAGGCTCAACATGAAATTAGCACGGGCCTGCCGGGAGAAATGTGAACAGTTCGGCTCTTTGCTTTTAAATAACTTAATTCAGTATTAAGTAACTAAAGTTATTTATGGCGGCCATTGTCGCTTTCTTGCGTCTTATCAATATTTGACGAAAGCATTAGTTATCCAACTAATGCAATCTTTTTGAAATTAATAAAACCAGAGAGAGTGTGACCCTTGTCACTCCTGCCCTGCTTTCTAAGCGCTAGATTAGCGCTGCAATAAAACACATAAAATACCCTACAGGAAATACTATGCCTTCATTACTATTACAGTCACTGTTTCCGCTCGTCTTTATAATGTTACTTGGATGGCTAAGTGGAAAGCTGGGATATTCCCGGCGTGAAGATGCAAACGTTATGGCAACCGTGGTGATTCGTTTCGCCCTTCCTTTCCATCTTTTTATCGGTGCACTGCATACCGACCCGAATAAAATTAAGAACCTGACCTTTATGGCCGTTTTAGTTGTCGGTTTAATGGGGTCGTATTTACTGACGCTATTTATTTCGCGCTACGTTTTCCGCCACGATATCAAAACCAGCGCCATTCAGTCTCTGGTTTGCGCCTTTCCGGATATGGCCTACTTTGGCGCACCGGTCCTGGCGGTATTGATTGGGCCGGAAGGATTTATCGGCGTGCTGATTGGCAATATTATTACCAGCGTTATCATGATCCCTCTGACTATCGTCCTGATTCGTATGGGTGATAAAAACGGTCAAGATGGCCTGGAGGCACTGCACCCGGGCGCGATGATCGTGCAAAACCTCATCAAGGCGGCGCGCAATCCTATCGTCTGGATCCCGGTCTCCGGCGTCTTGCTCAGCCTGGCCGGCGTGCAGATACCGTCCATTCTCAGCATGCCTATCGAAATGGTTGGCAAAGTTTCAGGCGGACTATCCCTGTTTGCCCTCGGCCTGCTGTTTTACGGTGAGCGTCCAAAACTGAACGTGCAGACGTTTACCAACATCAGTATTAAAAACCTTATTCAGCCGGCAATGATGGCCGCCGCAGGGATCGCCTTTGGCCTGAGCCACACCTTACTGCAGCAGGTCGTCATTATTGGCGCAACGCCTTCCGCGATTGCCGCAGGGATGTTTGCTTTACGCAGCGATACCTATATTGATACCGCATCCTCTTCCATATTAATTGGCACTGCCGTCGGGGTCGTGACCGAAGGCATTATGATCTATTTCATCTCTTAATCTGCTTTAAATAAAAAATTCAGGAGTTAACCATGTCCCGGAAAGAAGTTCTGTACACCCCCTATAACGGGGCCGTATTGCTGGAAAATCCGCTGCTAAATAAAGGACTCGCATTCATTAAAGAAGAGCGTGACAATTTTAATCTGCACGGGTTATTGCCGCACAACGTTGAAACCATTGAAGAACAAACCGAGCGCGCCTGGGTGCAGTTCTGCCATTTTAAAAGCGATATTTCACGTCATGTTTACCTGCGAAATATTCAGGACACCAATGAAACGCTCTTTTATAACCTCCTGCGTTCGCATCTCAAAGAGACGTTACCGATTATCTATACCCCGACGGTCGGTGAAGCCTGCGAGCATTTCTCCACGATTTATCGACGCGCGCGCGGCCTGTTTATTTCATGGCCGAATCGCCATCGTATTGATGAGATGCTGCAAAGCTTTTCGCGCAACGACGTTCGCGTGATTGTGGTGACGGACGGGGAACGTATTTTAGGGCTTGGCGATCAGGGCATCGGCGGAATGGGTATCCCAATTGGTAAGCTGTCGCTGTATACCGCCTGCGGAGGGATCCATCCGGCCTCTACCCTGCCGATTATGCTGGATGTCGGCACCAATAATCAGCAGCACCTCGACGACCCGATGTACATGGGCTGGCGCCACCCGCGCATCAGCGACGACCAGTACGCTGAGTTTATGGATATGTTTGTCAGCACCGTTAAAGCGCGCTGGCCCAATGTGCTCCTGCAATTTGAGGACTTTGCGCAGAAAAACGCCACCAGGCTGCTTCAGCGCTACCGCGACCAGCTGTGCTGCTTCAATGATGATATCCAGGGCACGGCCGCCGTGACCGCCGGTACGCTGATGGCGGCGGCCCATGCCGCGGGCACGCGCATTCGCGACCAGCGCGTGGTATTCCTGGGCAGCGGCTCTGCCGGATGCGGAATAGCTGAAAAAATTGTGGCGCTGATGGTGGATGACGGCCTGAGCGAGTCCGAAGCGCGCAGGCGGATCTTTATGGTCGATCGCTTCGGCCTGCTGACCGACGACATGACCAACCTGCTCGATTTCCAGAAAAACCTGCTTACCGCGCGCGACGCCGTTTGCAGCTGGCAGGTAGACTCGCAAAATATTTCCCTGCTGGACGTGGTGAAAAACGCGCATCCTACGGTGATGATCGGCGTTTCGGGCCAGCCGGGGCTGTTCAGCGAAGAGATTGTCAAAGAGATGCATCGCCACTGTCCGCGCCCGATCATCATGCCGCTCTCGAACCCGACCTCGCGGGCGGAAGCCCAGCCGCAGGATCTTATCGCCTGGACCCAGGGTGCCGCGCTGGTGGCCACCGGCAGCCCATTCGCCCCGGTATTCTGGGAGAATAAACACTACGAGATCGCCCAGTGTAACAACGCCTATATTTTCCCGGGCCTGGGGCTGGGCGTGCTGGCCTGCAACGCGCGCCGGGTGACGGAAGAGATGCTGATGGCAGCAAGCCGCAGCCTGGCCGCGCAGTCTCCGCTGGTCACCACGGAAAAAGGCGGATTGCTGCCGCCGGTAGATCAGATTGAAACGGTTTCACGCCAGATTGCCGTCGCCGTCGCCCGGGCCGCGATTGAACAGGGCGTGGCTCCGGCGATAGATGATGAGACGCTGATGGCGCGTATTGAGAAGACCTGGTGGCAGGCGGACTATGCGCCGTACCGCAGGTCTGCGCTGTAAGCCTCGATCCAGCCCTCACTGCACGGTGAGGGCTGGATTGCTGCCTTAATGCTGGACGCCCGACCGTTCGGAAAGATCGGCGGCAGACAGGATATCAGCCTTTGGTGCCACGCTCTTGCGGCGGGCATACCGGTCAGGCTGACCTTCAGGACGCGTTTTGAAGCGCCGGTGCAGCCACATATACTGTTCTGGCGCCATCCGTACCGCCTGCTCAATCGCCCTGTTCATCTGCGTCGCAACAGATTCTTTATCGCCCCCCTGCAGCGACTCGCTGATATCCTCCAGAATAATCAGTTCGTAGCCTGTACCGTCCGCCCGGCGGCGCGGCACAAAGGGAATGACGGCAGGCTTAGCGCTTTTGACCAGCATATAGCTTCCAGCGGTCGTGGCGGCATCCGCAACCGCAAAGAACGGCACAAAGACGCTATTGGTTTTGCCATAGTCATGGTCCGGGGCGTACCACAAAATTTCATTCTGCTTCAGCGAGCGGATCATGCCCTTTAAATCATGACGATCGAGCATGGTTTTATTGGAGCGCAGGCGCCCGCGCGTCTGAAGCCAGTCCAGCAGCGCGTTATTATTCGGACGATACACCCCAATGCCGGGGTTGAGCATGCCAAAGATCCGCGCGCCCAGCTCAAGGGTGAGAAAATGCATGCCAACGAGCACCACGCCATTTCCCTTTGCCCGCGCCTTTTCCATGTGCTCATAACCCGTCACGGTAAAGCATTTCTTCACCCGCCACGCAGGCCAGAACCATGCCATCCCGGTTTCGATTACCCCCATTCCTACCGATTCAAAATTACGCTGCAGCAGTGACTCTCGCTCCGCCTTTTTCATCTCCGGAAAACAGAGTTCCAGGTTGCGGCGGGCAATCTCAACGCGGCGCGGAAGCAGGCGCATCGCCAGCCGTCCAAGACTGTGGCCGATTCGGAACAGCAGCGGATAAGGGAGCAGCATGATGAGCCACAGCGCGGCGATGCCAGCCCAGCTTAGCCAGTAACGAGGGTGAAGAAAGGCGAGTGAAAAACGGGGTAATTTTGTCATGAGAAAATTATCCTTTAGCGTGTCTGTCCTTAACTGATTCTGTTTGAGATCTTTCCTAAGGATTGATGGGCTGTCAGCCAGAAACGTAAAGTGTAACGGATAAGATAAAACGCATTTTTATCGATTTTTGCGAAAAAGCGGGAAGACGAGGCGGGGAAAAACCGGGGAGAAGAGTTCCCCCCGGCAATTGCGCTTACATTGAATAGCCTGGCTTTTTGATTAATTCGTCCAGCTTCGGTCCTATTTCGGTATCCCAGACCTGCGCTTTCCAGTCCTCCTGGTTCACCTGATTCAACGCAACGGACACCGAGCTGTCTTTGCTGTTGAAATGGCGAATAATGACCTCAGCAATATCCTCGGCCAGTGCGGTTTTTTGTTCGTCGTTCAAATCGCGGGGAAAACATTTGATATCTACGTGTGGCATATGCAGGCTTCCAGTTGTGAGTCAGGGCTCCACGTTATCAGATAATACCGTTGGCCTTTAACACCTTGTGCAGTTCCGGCAGCTGACATACGGTGTCCGCAATAGCCGTAAACCTCGGCGTATTGGTTGCAAACCAGTCATGGCGTGGCCCCCAGGTGCGCGCCACCGCGATATACACATCCAGCAGCGTCAGCCGTTCACCCAGCGCAAACGGGGCGGCCTTGAGCTGATTATCGAACCACAAATAGAGAGATTTCCGGTATTCGATGCAGTTTTTCTGCAGCTGTTCAGGCGCATCCGGTGCCCAGCGTTCGGGATAGTCCGCATACGTAAACGTGGGATAGACGTTGGCCACAAACCAGATCAGCAAGCGCTGAAACTGCTGGCGTTCGGCCTGCCCCACGGGCGGCGCGAGATCGGGACATCTGTCGAGCACCATCAGGGCAATCGCCGCCGTTTCGGTCATGATGGCGCCATTTTCCAGCTCCAGCGTGGGTACCTGACACAGCGGGTTGAGCTTTTGCAGCAGCTCACGCTGCGGGCCGGGCTGGTCAAACCCGTCCACGTTGATAAATTGATAAGGGATATCGGCCAGGGTTAGCATCACTTCACCGATCGCCGAGCCCCAGCCGGGTACGCCATAGAGTTTAATCATGTTGCCTCCGCAGGGATGAAAACCCTAAGTGTATACCCGTCATACTTCAAGTTGCAGGTGCGTTGGCTGCACTCACTCACCCCAGTCACGTACTTGTGTACGCTCCCGGGGATTCGTTCCCTTGCCGCCTTCCTGCAACTCGAATTATTTTGGGTATAGAGCACCATTAGTAGGTTATCCCAGGCGGGTTGACCTCCGACTGCGCCACCGCTTCGCCCTGCTCGCCCCAGCGCGCCAGCACCTTCAGGTAATCACCCCGCTTAATCGCGCCGTCCAGCGCGGCCTGCAGCGCGTACACCAGCTCATTGCCCTTTTTGGTGGTGGTGGCGACATAGGCTTTTTTCGGCCCTAAACCGACGACGCGGGTTTTGCCCGTGAGCGCAGCCTTATAGGCCGATACCGACTGCGGGCCGAAGAACACGTCAGCCCTGCCGGACTGAATATAGAGATTGCCCGAGGCATCGTCGTGGAGATAGACCGGCAGCGCAGGCGCCCTTCCCGCCTTTTTGTTCTCTTCGTTCCAGCCCAGCAGGATGCGTTCCTGATTCGTACCAGAGCCGACGATCACCTTTTTCCCGGCCAGATCTTCCGCGCTTTTGATTGACTGAATCTCGCTGGTGGATTTCACCGAAAACGCCAGCGAATCGACGCGGTAGGTCGCAAAATCAAATTTCTCTTTACGCTGTTCGGTCACCGCAATGTTCACCAGCGCCACGTCGTAGCGCCCGGAGGCGATCCCGAGCGGCCAGTCTTCCCACGCCGTCGGCACCAGCTTCAGCTTTAGCCCCAGGCTGCCCGCCAGCAGGCGGGCGATATCCGGGTCGCTGCCAATGCGCGTGCGGTTATCGCTGGCCAGCAGCGCCAGCGGCGGAGAATTCAGCGCCGAAACGGCGACCGTCAGCGTACCCGGCTCAACGAATTTGTAATTGGCGGGGATCTTCCCCACGGCCTGACGATCCACCGTCACCGGCAGCGGCTGCTCGTTGGCTTTCAAATCAATGCTGGCGTGGCTCGCCGTCGTGAAGACCAGCCCCGCCAGAAGTCCATATTTCATTGGCACTCCTTACAAGACTTTGGAGAGAAACTGGCGCGTTCGCGCATGTGACGGACGGTTTAATACCTCGTCACTGCTTCCCTGCTCGACGATTTTTCCGTCGACCATAAACACCACCTGATCCGCCACCTCCCGGGCAAAGCCGATCTCGTGGGTAACCACCACCAGCGTGGTGCCGGACCGGGCCAGCTTTTTGATCACGTCCAGCACTTCCCCCACCAGCTCCGGATCCAGCGCCGAGGTGGGCTCATCAAACAGCATCACGCGGGGACGCAGCGCAAGCGCGCGGGCAATGGCAATACGCTGCTGCTGCCCGCCGGAGAGATGACGAGACCAGGCATCGGCTTTGTCCCGCAGCCCGACCACATCCAGCAGGCTGTACGCCCTTTCCACCGCCTCTTTTTTGCTGAGCTTTTTATGCGCGATGGGCGCCTCAATCAGGTTTTCCAGCACCGTGAGGTGGGGAAAGAGATTGAAGTTCTGAAACACGTAGCCCACGTTGACGCGCTGCTTGAGGATCTCCTTCTCCTTCAGCTCATACAGCCTGTCGCCCTCACGGCGATAGCCGATGTAGTCTCCGTCGATCTGGATAAAGCCTTCGTCGACGCGCTCCAGGTGGTTAATGGTGCGCAGCAGCGTCGATTTACCGGAGCCGGACGGCCCGAGGATGACCGTCACGGACCCGGGCGGGATCTCCAGCGAAACGTTGTCGAGCGCCTTATGGCGACCGAAATACTTGCTGACGCCGGTAATCGAAATATGTCCTTCAGGAGAGGCTTGCATGGACGGGCTCCTGTGCTGGCGTGGTGGTGACAGAACGGGTGCGACGGACGGCACGGTTCTGGTTAACGGCAGAGCGGCGTTCGCTGCGGGCAAGCGCGCGCTCGACGCCATACTGGATAGCGGACAGGACGGTGGTGATCGCCAGGTACCAGGCGGCACCGACCATCAGCAGCGGGATCACCTCCTGCGTGCGGTTGTAGATCATCTGGATGGTATAGAACAGCTCCGGCATCGCCAGGACGTATACCATCGCCGTACCCTTGGCGAGGCTGATGATTTCATTGAACCCCGACGGCAGAATGGTGCGCAGCGCCTGAGGCAAAATGATGCGCACCGTGCGTCGCCAGGCCGGCAGACCGAGCGCGGCGGCGGCCTCATACTGGCCGTGATCGACCCCGAGGAATCCGCCGCGAACGATCTCGGCGGTATAGGCGCTCTGCACCAGGGTGAGCCCCACCACGGCGGTAGAAAACTGACCCAGCACGTTGATGGTTTCAAAGCTGCCCCAGGTGATGCCGGTGAACGGCACGCCGAGCGAAAGCGTATCGTAGAGATAGGAAAAGTTGTAGAGAATGATCAGCACCACGATCAGCGGCAGCGACCGAAACAGCCAGATATAGGCCCACGCCAGGCTGCTCAGCAGCCAGGATGAAGAGAGTCTCGCCAGCGCCAGCATGCCGCCAAGCACCACGCTCAGCGCGGTGCCGATCAGCGTCAGCAGCAGGGTCTGCCCGACGCCTTCGAGGATCACCGGGTCAAAGAACCAGCGGGCAAACACCGTCCACTCCCAGCGCGGGTTAAAGGCCACGGACTGAATCACGACCGCCAGGACAAACAGCGCCACCGCGGCGCCGACGGCCCGCAGCGGATAACGCGCCGGGACCACCTTAATGGTTTCAACGTTGCTCATCGTCGTTCCTCATGCGGTTTTACTGAACGCTTCACGTACCAGCGTTTTGGTGAAGCGCAGCCGACCATCAAACGGCGGCTGGCTGTACTCTTCCGGATCGCGGTTCAGATCGAACTGCGCCTGATAGCCCTGGCTGAGATAGAGCCTGACCGCTTCCGGCTGGCGAAAACCGGTTGTCAGGTAGATTTGGCTATATCCTGCCAGCACCGCCCTGCGCTCAAGCTCCTGCACCACGCGTCCGGCAAGCCCCTGCTGACGCAGGGTTTTGTCCGTCCAGATGCGTTTGATTTCCGCGGTGCGTTCGTCGAAAGGTTTGTACGCGCCGGTGGCGATAATCTTCCCGTCGCGCTCCAGTACGATAAACAGCCCCTGCGGCGCTAAATACCACTCTGTAAGCTCAACTTCCGCGTCTTTGGAGAAGTAGTCCCCGTAGCGGGCGGCATATTCACCGAACAGCCCTTCGATAATGGGCTGAAGCTCGGCGTCTTCCGGGGAAACATCACGAAATCGTTCGCTCATCACGCCTCCTTAATCGCCCAGGCCAGCCGGGTTCACTTCTGACTGAGGAATACGCTCAACGCCTTCCCCCCAGCGGTTCAGCACTTTGTCGTAGTCGCCGTTTTTGATCACGCCGTTCAGCGCGGTTTGCACCGGCTCAACCAGCCCGCTGCCTTTCTTCAGCGTAACCGCGATGTGCGCCGCCTTCGGCCAGCCGCCGTCGACGCTACCCACCAGTTTGGTTTTCCCGTTCAGCGCCGCTTTCCAGGCGCCAATCACGTTCGGGCCAAAGTAGGCATCCGCGCGCCCGGACTGCAGGGCCAGCGTTTGTGCCGCATCGTCTTTGGTGTAGATCGGGGTAAAGGGCTTCAGCCCCTTCTTGAGGTTTTCGGCATTCCAGGCCAGGAGGATGGCCTCCTGGTTGGTGCCGGAGCCGACGATAATCCGCAGCCCGGCGATGTCTTCCGCCTTCTGCAGCGACTTGATCGGGCTGGTTGATTTCACGTAGAACCCGAGGGAATCTTTGCGGTAGGTGGCAAAGTCAAACTTCTCTTTACGCTCTTTGGTGACGGTGATGTTGCTGATAGCGGCATCATATTTCCCGGAAGCCACGCCCAGCGGCCAGTCTTCCCAGGAGGTTGGCACCACGTTCAGCTCCAGCCCGAGGCTGTCTGCGACCAGACGGGCGACGTCCACTTCACTCCCCAGCAGCGTTTTGTTGTCATCGGAAAACACCGTCAGCGGCGGTTGATTGAGGCCCGCCACCGCCACGGTAAATTTCCCCGGCACGGCGAAGCGATAATCTTTCGGCAGCTGTGCCACCGCCTCGCTGTTTTTGACGGTATTAACCGGTGTTTTATTGGCCTCGATGCTCACGCCTGTGCCGTTAATATTCACATTCTCTGCCCAGACGGCAGGGGTAAAGGCCAGCGCGAGCGCCAGAATAAGCGTTGTTTTCTGCATAGCGGGGTTCTCTTTTATTGTTGTGTGTATTGGTTTTTAGGTTCGTCTAAGCCGAGGCTTTCGCGCAGCGTGGTGCCCGGGTAGTCGGTACGGAACAGGCCGCGCGCCTGTAAAACAGGCACCACCTGGTCAACAAAGCGCGGGAAGGTGTCCGGCGTACCGCCCTGAATGATGAAGCCGTCTGCGGCATAGCCTTCAAACCAGGCCTGCAGGCCGTCGGCCACCTCTTCCGGCGTACCGGAAAAGCGCGGTCGCGGCGAGGCGGCTTCCAGCGCCACCTGACGCAGGGTTAAGCTGCGCTCGCGGGCGTTACGCTTAATTTCATCAGTGGTGCTGCGGAAGCTGTTTTTGCCTAAGTCGCCGATATCCGGGAACGGTTCGTCGAGCGGGTACTGGCTGAAATCGTGATGTTCGAAATAGCGTCCGAGGTAGTTGAGGGCATCGTTAATCGACACCAGCGCCGCCGTGGTTTGATACTGGTTTTCCACGTCATCGGCGTCTTTACCCACAATCACGCTGACGCCCTGGAAAATATGTAAATCTGACGCGCGGCGTCCGTTACTTTCCAGCTGCTGCTTCACGTCGCGATAAAACGCTTTTGCCTCATCGAGGGTCTCTTGATGGGTAAAAATGGCGTCGGCATGTTTCGCCGCCAGCTTTTTCCCGTCGTCCGACGCGCCCGCCTGAAAGACAATCGGCCGCCCCTGCGGCGTTCGACCAATATTCAGCGGCCCGGCGACCTGGAAGAAATCACCGTGGTGGTCCAGGGTATGCAATTTGGCCGGGTCAAAAAACTGACCGCTCTCTTTGTTGCGCACAAAGGCATCACCTTCCCAGGAATCCCATAGCCCTTTCACCACGTCGAGATATTCATCCGCAATGCGATAGCGCAGCGCGTGCTCGGGATGTTTTTCACGGGAAAAGTTCTTCGCTGACCCTTCCAGCGGCGAAGTCACCACGTTCCAGCCCGCGCGTCCGTTGCTGAGGTGGTCGAGGCTGGCGAACTGGCGCGCCGTAGTGAAAGGCTCGCTGTAGGAGGTGGATAAGGTTCCTACCAGCCCCAGGCGCGAGGTGATGCTGGCGAGAGCGGATAACACCGTCAGCGGTTCAAAGCGGTTTAAAAAATGCGGGATCGATTTCTCGTTGATATAGAGACCGTCGGCAACGAATAAAAAATCAAGTTTGCCCTCCTCCGCCTTTAACGCCGTCGCTTTGACGAAATCAAAATTGATGCTGGCATCGGCGACGGCCTCAGGGTGACGCCAGGCGGACATATTTCCCGATGCACCATGCAAAATGGTCCCGAGCCGCAGTTGACGATGTGCAGACATATTCACCTCTCCAGAATTAAACGTGTTGCAGGGCTTTTTCCGCAAGCTGTGCAAAATAGCGGGCAGCGGGCTCAATTAATGCCTCATCCGGATTGAATGCCGGATGGTGTAAACCGTACGGGCTGTTGCTGCCGATGCTGACAAACGCCCCCGGGATCTGCTGCAGATAGACCGCGAAATCTTCCCCGCCCATATGCAGCTCGGCGTGCCGGGTTTCGTAGCCTGCTTCTCTGGCGACCGAGGTGGCGAAATCGGCCCAGCGCTCGTCGTTCACCAGCGCGGTGGGCCCGGCATACCAGGTAATGTCAATCTGCGCGCTGAAGGCGCTGGCAAACCCGGCGGCGATTTCGCCCACGCGGGCTTTCACGTTCTGCTGTACTTCCGTGCGATGGGTGCGCAGCGTGCCTTCCAGCTCGACGCTTTCCGGCAGCACGTTCCAGGTGTTACCGCCTGCAATGCGCGTCACGCTCAGCACCACCGAATCCAGCGTATTGACGTTGCGGCTGGCGACGCTTTGCAGCGCCGTCACCAGCTGGCTCGCCAGCACGATGGCGTCATTACCTTCGTGCGGACGTGCGGCGTGCGCGCCCTTACCGGTAATGCGGATCACGAAGCGATCGACGTTGGCATAAAACGGCCCGCCGCGGGTAGCGAACTCACCGACCGGCAGGCCGGGCTCGTTATGCATGCCGAAGATGGCGCTGACGTCACGCAGGGCACCGGCCCGCACCATGCTCTTCGCACCGCCAAAGTTCTCTTCGGCAGGCTGAAACAGGATCCGCACCCGGCCGTTAAGCGAGGCTTCCCGCTCTTTCAGCTTTAACGCGGCGCCGAGGATCACGCTGGTGTGGATATCGTGTCCGCAGGCATGCATTACGCCTGCACGCTGGGAGCTAAACGGCACGCCGCTGCGCTCTTCAATCGGCAGGGCGTCGATATCCGCGCGCAGCGCAATCAGTTTGTTGCCCGAGCCGATTTCCGCCACCAGCCCGGTCGACAGGTCGTAAGGCTGCGGGGTGATCCCAGCATTCGTCAGCCACTGGCGCAGGCGCGTTGTGGTTTCCACTTCCTGGCCGGAGAGCTCCGGGTTCTGGTGCAGCTCGCGACGCCAGGCAATCAGCTGTTCGCCAAAGCTCATACGGTGACCTCCTTGTTAAGACGCGCCTCGGCAAGCAGGCGCAGCGACGCGACGCGCGTTGCCCCCTCCGCGACCGGCGTGTCGATGATAAATTCGTCAATGCCCCACTTTTCATGCAGGGCGTTAAGCTGTTCGAGCACCGACTCAGCCGTACCCGCCAGCAGCGACTGCGCCCGACGTGCAATGCGCACCGGCTCGCTGCCCGCCTGGCGCGCAAAGGCGTAGGCCTGCTCTTCGCTGGCCACGGTGACACGCTGGCCGTTTGCCAGCTCAACGCCCCACACTTCGACCTTCTGCGCCAGGGCTTCCGCTTCGGCCTGCGTCGGCGCAACAATCGCCTGTACCGCCACAATCACGTCCCGTGCGCTGTGCTTACGCCAGGTCGAAACCACCTCGCGCAGCAGCTCAGGGTCACCGTTCAGATGCGCGGCAAAGACAAAGTGCCAGCCGAGCCCGGCGGCCAGCAGCGCGCTATCGATACTCGCGCCCAGCAGGAAACCCTCGGCAGGCAGCGGCGGCAGCGGCGTGGCGCGAACGGCCTCTTCATGAGACTGATGCTCAGGACGGATCCAGCGATCGAGCTGGGCCAGCTGTTCGGCGAAGCTGCCCTTTTCCTGTTGATTCAGCCCCTGCTGCAGCGCGCGGGTTGAGAGCGGCAGCCCGCCGGGGGCTTTTCCGACGCCGAGATCCACGCGGCCGGGCGCCAGCGCGGCCAGCACGTTGAAATTCTCGGCGACTTTATAAGGGCTGTAGTGCTGAAGCATCACGCCGCCGGATCCGACGCGGATGCGCGTGGTTTGCCCGAGGATCCAGGCAATCAGCAGCTCCGGCGAGGGGCTGGCAAGGTGGGGAGTGTTGTGGTGTTCGGCAATCCAGAAGCGGTGATAGCCCAGATTTTCTGCCTGCTGCGCCAGCGCCAGCGTACGCGCCAGTGCATCGGCAGCCGTTTCGTTTTCAGCGATGGGGCTTTTATCCAGAATGCTGATTCGCCATGACATGTTGCGTTCTCGTTTGACTTAACATGTCGACATTATTAAAGGCGCATTTCACCACTGAGAAACAATTAATTTACATTTAGTTTGCCGGAAATCAGATATATAAAACCATGCTAAGAATAAGACTTTAAGTCGGCAATCAGCGTTTTCCCCTGCCCGCGCCGGGTAATGCGGACGAAGCGAATATGTCCATACTGCGGGTTTTGCAGATCGGCTTCATAACGCGCGCGGTTGTTACGCCAGGTTTTCATCGTCCAGATGAGAATGGACTCTCTGCTGAAGAACGCGCGCCGGAAACTCTCTTTGTTCCCGGTGCCGGGCCAGAGCTCGCGCTTATGCCAGGCGCGTTTGACTGCCCTGGTGACCGCCTGCCAGAGGGTGCGGGCAAAGCCATAATCCACCCACACCACAACGTCGACATTACGCCATTTCACCGGCCGCGTGCGGTTATAGTTGCCGTCAAGCACCCAGTCTGGCGAAGCCTGTAGCGCCTGCTCCAGCTTTTCCTGAAACACATCGTCCGGCGTTCCCTGCCAGTCAGGTCGCCAGTAGAGTCTGTCCATCTCGATATAGGGAATAGCCAGTTCGGTCGCAATCTGCTTCGCCAGCGTGCTTTTTCCGCTCCCGCTGGTCCCGATGACGTTAATTTTCACCTCAGCCTCACTGTGTTATCGAAAACTGACCAAATGATAGCGTTTTCATCCTGTTAACGAAACGCTATTTCAACATGACAATTTTTCCTGAGAGACGATCTCCCTCTTTCAGTTTGGGTTATGTCGTTTATTTGCAGCGACGCCAGAACACGCCCCTAGAAATATTTTCATTTTTATTACATTCGAGAACATTAGCAAATTAAAAATAATGAACAACGGGTATTTCAGGCAGTCAGAATTTCAGAGAGAATATGCAGCAGGCCGTTATATAAAAATAATCACATTACTCTTGCCGGAGCATTTTCCGGGCATTTTTTATTCTTGCACATCATCATGGAGTTACTCATGAGGCGTAACAGTCCCGTTACACAAAACGAGTATTTACTTAACGATGGTTCGACGTTAATGTCGACCACCGATACCAAAAGCCATATTACCTATGCTAATTCCGCTTTTATTGAAGCCAGCGGATATAAAGAAGAACATCTTCTGGGTGAGCCGCATAACCTCATCCGCCATCCCGACATGCCTGCCGAAGCGTTTGGCGACATGTGGTATACCCTGCAGCAGGGTGAGACCTGGACGGGGCTGGTGAAGAACCGTCGTCATAATGGCGACCACTACTGGGTGCGGGCTAACGTGACGCCGGTCTGGCAGGGTGGATCCCTGACGGGCTATATTTCCGTGCGAAATATACCCGCACGGGAAGAGATTGCGGCCAGTGAAAAACTGTATGCAAAAGTGCGTAATAACGAATTAAAACATTACCGCTTTTATAAAGGGTTACTGGTTCGGCGCGGTTTATTTTCGTTTATGTCGCTCTTTAAATGTCTTAGCACCAGTAAACGCATCCATCTGGGTATTGCGACGACGGCGTTACTCTCCTGCCTGGCGGTGTATTTATTCCCTGATAAACTTGTGCAGTCGGGAAGTCTGGCGCTGCTGTTTATTGCCCTGACCTATTATCTTCATGCGCAGATCGCCCGTCCGGTAAAATCTATTGTGCAACAGATGCAGCGCGTGGTTTCAGGACGTAAAACGGACTATTACCATTTTGACAGGATCGACGACATCGGGCTGATGATGCGTCTGGTAAATCAATCAGGCTTGAACCTCAATTCGCTGGTTGACGACGTCGGGGCGCAAATCAGCGGGATTGGCACCATCAGCCAGCAGGTCGCGAAAGAAGGTGCAGCGCTGCAGACGCGTTCAGAAGAGACCGCAGACTTTCTGCAGCAAACCGCGTCGGCGGTGGAAGAGATCGCCAGCGCGGTGGAGCAGACTGCAGAAACGGCTAAAGAAGCCACGGAGATGGCGGATCGCACCCGCGACAGCGCCCACCGCGGTGAAGCGATGATGAAAGAGACCATCGGTATGATGCAATCCGTGTCGCAGGATAACAGCCAGATCGTCGATATTATCAGCGTTATCGATCGTATCGCCTTCCAGACCAATATTCTTGCGCTGAATGCGGCCGTGGAAGCGGCGCGTGCAGGTGAAGCCGGGCGCGGTTTTGCCGTGGTGGCGGCCGAGGTGCGCAATCTTGCGCAGCACTCCGCGACGGCGGCGAAAGAGATCAAAGCGCTGATTGAGAAAAACGTCGCCAGCGTCAACGCTGGCGTGGAGAAGGTAGAACAAACCGAAACGCAGCTGACGGTTATGATCGACAACGTGCTGCGGGTCTCCTCCCTGATTAAGGAGATCGGCCACGCCACGCAGGAGCAAACCCAGGCGCTGACGCTCATCAACGCCTCTATCTCCCGTATCGGCGCAATGACCCACAACAATACGGGGATGGTGGATAACGTCACTCACGCGGCGAATCACCTGACGCAGCGCACCACGCGCCTGCAGCAGGCGATTGCCGTTTTTGGCGGTTAGCCGTTCGGATACTGCTCGTCGGTGACTTTTTCCAGCCATGCAACCGGGCTGCCGTTAACGGATTCGGCGATGGCAATATGCGTCATCGCCGTTTGCGCGCTTGCGCCGTGCCAGTGCTTTACGCCGGGTGGGATCCAGGCGATATCGCCCTGATTCAATATTTCCGCCGCTTTGCCCCACTCCTGTAACCAGCCGCGACCCTGCGTCACAATCAGCGTTTGCCCAAGGGGATGCGTATGCCACGCGGTGCGCGCGCCCGGCTCAAAGGTCACGGTTGCCCCGCCGACGCTGGCAGGTTCGCTCGCCTGAAATGGTGCGTCAATGCGGACGGTGCCGGTGAACCAGGCTTCCGGTCCTTTTGCTGAAGGTAATGATCCGCTGCGGATAATTTTCATCTTATGCTCCTCGTTTACTGTTGCGTTAACAGTAGCGCAAAGCAATCCGGAGCATTAGTGTGCATAATCAGATAGGAAATATGATTGAAATTCATAAATAGAGGCAATCGCGATGCTAAAAGATAATTTCAACGACCTGCTCTCTTTTATGGTGGTCGCCCGCGAGCGCAGCTTTACGCGCGCGGCGGCGCAGCTGGGCGTCTCGCAATCGGCGCTGAGTCATGCCATGCGCAAGCTTGAAGCGCGGCTCGACGTTCGCCTTTTAACCCGCACAACCCGCAGCGTTGTTCCCACCCAGGCGGGTGAGCAGCTCTTTACGCGCTTAAGCCCGCATTTGATGGAGATTGAGCAGGAGCTCACGACGCTTCGCAGCGCACACAACAAACCCGCAGGTTCTGTTCGCATCGTCGCCGGCGAGCATGCGATGGACGCCGTGCTCTGGCCGGTACTGAAGGCGTTTATGGTGCAGTATCCTGAGATTAACGTCGAAGTGACGGTAGATAACGGCCTGACGGATATCGTGGATGGCCGTTTCGACGCGGGAGTACGCCTGGGTGAACAGGTGGCAAAAGATATGATTGCGGTACGGATAGCGCCGGATATGCGCATGGCCGTGGTCGGTTCCAGGGATTATCTGGCTCGCTTTGGCGTGCCGCAGACGCCGGAGCAGCTTGCTGAACACCGCTGCATCAACATGCGCCTGCCCACGCGCGGCGGACTGTATCACTGGGAATTTGAACGCGACGGGCGCGAGCTTCGCGTTCGGGTTGATGGGCAGCTTACGCTGAGCAGCCTGTCGCAGCGCATCGACGCCGCTGAGAATGGCCTCGGATTAGCCTACGTGCCGGAGGCGTCGGTTCTGGGGGCGCTTAATCACGGACGGCTCGTCAGGGTCCTTGAATCGTGGTGCCCTACTTTCGAGGGGTATCACCTTTATTATCCGAGCCGTCGCCAGCACACTACCGCTTTCAGGTTACTGTTAGATGCTCTCCAGCAGTCAAAATCTTGACCACCTGGTAATAATTAAGAAATTCTGATGATTAAATAATCAACCCGCCAAATGTTTTGTCTAAAAACTCATCACGATTCAGCGTGTTGTGATCGCCGTCTGCTCTGACCACACGATTTCCTTCGACGTGCATCACTTTCGGCACGGTTATATTTTGCGTCGCTTATGAATTGCAGGTAGGATGCCTCGCCATGTTTCGCCTTATCCATACGCAGAATGACTGGGAAGGCGACATGTGTTTGCGCAGAAGCAATCGTTTGTATTGCGCTCTGCCAGGCAGGACTATCACGATAATGGTTCAGACAGGCAAACAGGTAACTCAATGAAAACAAGCAATAAAAGCGCAGCCGATCATCATGCTGCTAAACGTCGCTGGTTGAACTCCCACGAAGAGGGCTACCACAAAGCGATGGGCAACCGTCAGGTTCAAATGATCGCCATCGGCGGCGCTATCGGAACGGGTCTGTTTTTAGGTGCGGGTGCGCGTCTGCAAATGGCTGGCCCGGCTCTCGCCCTGGTCTATCTGGTGTGCGGGATCTTCTCTTTCTTCATTCTTCGTGCGCTGGGCGAACTGGTACTGCATCGCCCTTCCAGCGGAAGCTTCGTCTCTTACGCCCGTGAATTCCTCGGTGAAAAAGCGGCCTACGTTGCGGGCTGGATGTACTTCGTCAACTGGGCGATGACCGGTATTGTCGATATCACCGCCGTTGCGCTGTATATGCACTACTGGGGCGCGTTTGGCGATGTGCCGCAGTGGGTCTTTGCGCTTGGCGCACTGGCGATTGTCGGCACCATGAACATGATCGGCGTGAAGTGGTTCGCGGAGATGGAGTTCTGGTTTGCGCTGGTAAAAGTGCTGGCCATCGTGGTGTTCCTGGTCGTGGGTACCGTCTTCCTCGGCAGCGGCAAGCCGCTGGACGGCAATGCCACCGGCTTCCACCTGATAACCGATAACGGCGGATTCTTCCCGCACGGTCTGCTGCCTGCGCTGGTCCTGGTTCAGGGCGTGGTGTTCGCCTTCGCTTCCATCGAACTGGTGGGTACCGCAGCAGGTGAATGTAAAGATCCGCAGACCATGGTGCCAAAAGCCATTAACAGCGTGATCTGGCGTATCGGTCTGTTCTACGTCGGTTCCGTGGTGCTGCTGGTTCTGCTGCTCCCGTGGACTGCCTATCAGGCAGGTCAGAGTCCGTTTGTGACCTTCTTCTCTAAGCTCGGCGTGCCTTACGTTGGCAGCATCATGAACATCGTGGTCCTGACGGCGGCGCTCTCCAGCCTGAACTCCGGTCTTTACTCTACCGGTCGTATCCTGCGCTCCATGTCGATGGGCGGTTCTGCGCCGAAGTTCATGTCAAAGATGAGCAAGCAGCAGGTTCCCTATGCGGGGATTCTGGCAACGCTGGTGGTTTACGTTTTTGGCGTGTTCCTGAACTATCTGGTGCCGTCCCGCGTATTTGAGATCGTTCTGAACGTGGCTGCACTGGGGATTATCGCCTCCTGGGCCTTCATTGTGGTCTGCCAGATGCGTCTGCGCAAAGCGATCAAAGAAGGCAAAGCGGCTGATGTGAGCTTCAAGATGCCGGGCGCACCGGTGACCTCCTGGCTCACCCTGCTGTTCCTGTTCAGCGTGCTGGTGCTGATGGCGTTTGACTACCCGAACGGTACTTACACCATTGCGACCATTCCGCTGCTGGCGGTACTGCTGATTGCCGGCTGGTTCGGCGTGCGTAAGCGCGTTCACGAAATTCACAGCACCGCGCCGGTTCATCACGACGATGAAAAACACGACGCACCGCTGGTGGAAGAAACCTCGCGTTAAGCGTCCGTAAGCATCAAAAAGGGAAGGCAAATGCCTTCCCTTTTTTATTTACAGCGCGATACGAATGACGTCGTCAGGCTGGGTGGCTTCCTGCTGGCGAGTCGATTTTTGTTTCACCGTCACGTACAGGGTTTTGCCATCCGCAGAGAGCGCCAGGCTGTTCGGGTAGATCGGCGTGTCGAAGGTTTTTGTGACCTTATACGTTTTCGCGTCAATCACGCTCACCTTACCGGCTTCACGGTGCGTCACATAGGCTTCATTGCGGGCCGGGTTAAACAGGACCGCCAGTGACTCCGGCGCGGCGATTTTCTCGATCACGCTGCCGTCTTTCAGGTTCACCACCAGCACTTCCGGCTGTTTTGAATCGGTCAGGAACGCGCGCTGGCCGGCGGTATCGAGGCTGAGGTTCAGGTAGAAGTGCTCTTTACCGTCATCCTGCACCTTTTTGCGGCTCAGGATTTTATTGGTGGCCGTATCAATGGTTACCAGCTCGCCGTCCGCATTCGTGGTGTACAGACGTTTTGCCTGCGCATCCAGCGCCAGACCGGTGCTGTACGTACCGGTATTGGCAATGGTCTCTTTCAGCTTCAGCGTGGCGCCATCCACCACCCAAATCACGCTCTCTTTGCCGACGCCGGTGATGTAAATCGTGTTACTCGCGTCATCCGCCACCAGCTGGCGCGGCTGCAGCGGTTTCACGGTTTCACTGCGCTGGCGATTATCGAGCACCAGACGCCCTTTCACGTCGCCCGTTTTCGCATCGATGGCCGTCACCGCGCCGTTGATGGTGTTGCCAAACCACAGGGTTTGCGTCGCGCCGTCGAGCGTGGCGCCAAAGGGTTTGAGATCGCTATGAATCGCCTGCGTCACGTCCAGCGTGACCGGGTCAAGGCGATAGATAACTCCGCCCTTATCGGTTTTGCGGCTTTGCGAGGTCGCCACCCACAGCGCATTCTCCTGCTGGCTGACCGCCATTTCATACGCCCCTTTGCCCACCGCTTTACGCAGCACCTCTTCGGCGGCATGCACCTGGAACGTCCCGGCAAGCAGTAAAGTGGCAGACAGCAGTGACAGGCTCAGACGCGGCGAGCACAGATGACGTAAAGACATAACAATTCCTTTTTTGAAAAGAGGGGGTTGGGCTGACATCACTTCCGGCAGGCAACGTCATGGCATTGCCTTTTGATAATGAGAATAGTAATCATTAATGAACTGAATGTGGAGTTTTTCTTTCGCGTCTCGCCTTTCATTAACGCAATGTGCGGTTATAGTTTTCAAAACATTTACAAAACCTTTAACATGTATGGACATGTTCCATTTGGTTCGTTTATACACCACAACCGGTTTTATTCATGAAAATCATTTCTGCCCGTAAGGCTTCTCTCCCGCTGCTGCTGGTTCCCGTTATTTTCGCGCCGCTAACCGCAATGAGCGCGGAGGAACAGACCATGATCGTCAGCGCCACGCCGCAAACCGTATCGGAACTGGATACCCCGGCCGCGGTCAGCGTCGTCAATGGCGATGACATGCGCCACGCCGCGCCGCGCATCAACCTGTCTGAATCTCTTGGCAGCGTCCCGGGACTGCAAATTCAGAACCGCCAGAACTATGCCCAGGATCTCCAGCTTTCAATGCGTGGGTTTGGTGCCCGCTCAACGTTTGGCGTGCGCGGTATCCGTATGTATGTCGACGGTATCCCTGCCACCATGCCGGACGGACAGGGCCAGACCTCTAACATCGATCTCTCCAGCGTGGAGAGCGTTGAAGTGCTGCGCGGCCCCTTCTCTGCCCTGTACGGCAACGCCTCCGGCGGCGTGATTAACATCAACACCCAGACCGGGCAGCAGCCGCCGACCATTGAAGCCAGCAGCTATTACGGCAGCTACGGTACCTGGCGCTACGGCATGAAAGCCACCGGCGCGATGGGTGACGGCACCCACGTGGGCGATGTGGATTACACCGTTTCCACCACCCGCTTCACCACCAAAGGCTACCGCGACCACAGCGGCGCGCGCAAAAACCTCGCTAACGCCAAACTGGGCGTGCGTATTGACGACGTCAGCAAGCTGACGCTGATTTTCAACAGCGTGGACATGAAGGCCAACGATCCGGGCGGGCTAAGCTATCAGGAGTGGCAGAACAATTCGCGTCAGTCTCCGCGCGGCGATCAGTACAACACCCGCAAGACCATCAAGCAGACCCAGGCCGGCCTGCGCTACGATCGTCAGCTCAGCACCCAGGACGATCTCAGCGTGATGATGTACGCCGGCGAGCGTGAAATGACGCAGTACCAGTCGATTCCGTATCAGCCGCAGCTGAAAGCCTCCCATTCCGGCGGTGTGATCGATATGCAGCGACACTATCAGGGCGTGGATACCCGCTGGACGCACCGCGGCGAGCTGCTGGTGCCGGTAACATTTACCACCGGCCTGAACTACGAAAACCTGAGCGAAGATCGTCGCGGATACGAGAACTTCGTGATGAACAACGGCGTGCCGGATTACGGCGTGAAGGGTGATAAGCGTCGAAACGAACGTAACCTGATGTGGAACGTTGACCCTTACCTGCAAACCAGCTGGCAGCTGACGCAGAAACTGTCGGTAGATGCAGGAGTGCGCTACAGCTCGGTCTGGTTTGATTCCAACGACCATTACATTACGCCGGGCAACGGCGATGACAGCGGTGACGCGAGCTATCACAAGTGGCTCCCGGCCGGTTCCGTGAAGTATGCGGTGACGGACGCATGGAACCTCTACGCTGCCGCAGGGCGTGGATTCGAAACGCCAACCATCAACGAGCTCTCCTATCGCGCCGATAACCAGGGCGGCCTGAACATCGGCCTGCAGCCGTCCACCAACAACACGTATGAAGTGGGCAGCAAAACCCGCATCGGCAATGGCCTGCTGACCGCGGCGCTGTTCCGCACCGATACGGATGATGAGATCGTGGTGGATGCCAGCTCTGGCGGGCGTACCAGCTATAAAAATGCCGGTAAAACCCGTCGTCAGGGGGTGGAAGTCTCCCTCGACCAGCAGTTTGCCGAGAACTGGAAGCTGAAGATGGCGTGGACTTACCTGGATGCCACCTACCGGACTAACGTCTGCAGCGACGCAGACTGTAACGGTAACCGGATGCCGGGCATTGCCCGCAACATGGGTTACGTCTCGTTTGGCTGGCAGCCGGAGGAAGGCTGGTACGCGGGTTCAGACGTGCGCTACATGAGCGATATCATGGCCGACGACGAGAATACGGCGAAAGCGCCGTCGTATACGGTGGTCGGGCTGAACACCGGGTATAAATTCAACTACGGCAGCTGGGGCATGGACGTCTTTGGCCGCGTCGACAACCTGTTCGATAAAGAGTACGCGGGCTCGGTTATTGTCAACGAGTCAAACGGTCGTTATTACGAGCCTGCACCAGGCCGTAACTACGGGGTCGGGCTGTCGGTCTCTTATCGCTTCGAGTAAGCGATAAGAAAAGTTTATTTAATTAATGAAATAACGCTCCTGATGGCAATAAACCATCAGGAGTTATTCACCAGATAAATAATTAGGGGCGAAATATAGTCGCTCTGCTAAATAATCTCTTAGTTAAAATATTGTCGCTGTAAAAGCAAATTCGCTTCATCAATCACCTTATCAATCGCCTTCTGGCAGGCAACAACATCTCTTCGCTCCAGGGCGGAAAGCAGTTCGTCATAGTGATATGTCGAGGCTTTGATGTCGTTAAGCTCCTGATGTAGATAGTTCATACAGGGCCCGATGCGCACCCAGAGCTGCTCAATTAATGCATTAAGCGTAGGCATTTCCGCATACTGATAAAGCGTAAACCGGAAGACGCGATTCGCATGCAATGCCTGCTGGACGTTCCCGTTGCGCATGGCCTCATGAAAGGCATCCGACAATTTGCGCAACGCCTCCAGTTTGCTATCAGACATATTCTGACAGGCCGCGGCGACCGCCATCGGCTCAAGCTGCTTGCGGATAGCGTTAATCTCGTTATAGCGCTCCAGCGTGACCTCCGGAACCAGAAATGCCTGCGCCGGCGTGGCGTGTAGCGCCCCTGATGACACCAGGCGCAACAGCGCCTCGCGAACAGGGGTAATACTGGTTCCTAATTTATCGGCAATCTCTTTCGTAATCAGTCGTGCCCCAGGTTTGAGTGAGCCTGTAATTAACGCTCCTTTCAAACTGTGTTCAACTTGCATGGTAAGACTGACCCTTTGGGCTTTTTCTAAGTGGTCCAAATCAAGCATGTTCAATTCCTGTAGCTAAAACTTAATGCTATTTTTAAACGCCAGTTTTAATAAAACGACGCTGGTCCGATATATCCTGTATCGTCATGCCTGGTGGTGGGAAGTACGTAAAAACATCAAAAAAGTAAAGTTTGTTTTTTTTATTGGTTCCGGGCCCATCCGGGATGCGGGCGCGAAATGCCATGTCCATTAATTAAAGACAATATATCGTATCTTCACAAATAAATATGGCGGGAAACCCCGCCATAATGCTGTTTATTTATTGTCACCCGCGACGCGAATCACGACTTTGCCGAAGTTAAGCCCTTCGAGCAGGCCAATCAGCGCCTCGGGCGCGTTCTCCAGCCCGTCCGTTATCTGTTCACGATAGTGGATTTTGCCCTCCTGCACCCAGCGTCCCATTGCTTCCTGGAACTCTTTAATGCGGTGACCGTAATCCTGGCCGATGATAAAGCCCTGCATACGAATGCGTTTCTTCAGGATGGTCGCCATCAGGAGCGGCATGCGATCCGGCCCCTCGGGCAGGCCCGTCGCATTGTAGCCGCTCACCAGGCCGCACACCGGCACGCGCGCGGAGGTATTCAGTAACGGCAGCACGGCGTCAAATACTTTCCCGCCGACGTTTTCATAATAGACGTCAATTCCTTGCGGACAGGCACGTTTCAGCTGTTCGGCAAAGTCGGCCGCGTGATGATCCAGACACAGGTCAAACCCGAGGACCTCAACGGCATGGCGGCATTTTTCAGCCCCGCCGGCGACGCCGACCACCCGGCAACCTTTGATTTTACCGATCTGCCCGACGGTCGCGCCAACCGGGCCTGTCGCCGCGGCGACCACCAGCGTTTCGCCCGCTTTTGGCTGCCCGATATCCAGCAATCCCATATAGGCGGTAAAGCCCGGCATACCCAGAATACCCAGCGCCCAGGAAGGATGTGACGGATTTTCGCCCAGCTTCACCAGGCCGCTGCCGTCCGAGAGTTCATATTCCTGCCAGCCGCTGTAGCCCAGCACCCACTCCCCGGCTTTGAAGTCGGGATGATTTGACTGCTCAACGCGGCTGACCGTTCCCCCCACCATCACCGCGCCCAGCTCAACCGGTGGTGAATAGGATGGCGCATCGCTCATGCGCCCCCGCATGTACGGGTCCAGCGACAGCCAGACGGTACGCAGCAAAAGCTGCCCTTCAGCCGGGGCGGGAACCGGCTGCGTTTCGAGACGAAAATTTTCCGCGACCGGCGCACCCTGAGGACGGGAGGCCAGTACCCAGCGGCGATTTTGCGAAACAGGTTGATTCATCGGGATCTCCTTCTGGTGCAAATGTCATTACAGCCTGGCTCACGAACGGCGTTATCGCATTAGCATTACGAGGCAGACTGGTTAAGCCGTACAACCAGATAGATGCAGGTTTCATTCGTTTCGTTGATGAACCGGCAGTCATTTGGCGGCCCCAGCTCGAGACAGTCTCCGGCGTGCATTTCGTGGCGCGTATCGCCCTCCTGAAACACCAGCTCGCCGGACTGGAGCCAGATAAGCTGACGTGCCAGCGCGTAAGAAGATGCAGGCATCGGAACATCGCTGCCCGCGGGCAGTTCAACCTGAACAAGGTCGATGGGCAGATCGGTGCGGGGAGAAACGTGGCGGCGGAGGTAGTGCGTCTGTGGATCTCGCCAGACGGGCTGGTTTGCAAGGCGCAGCAGCTTGCCCTCCTGCATTTCGGCCCGGGCAATGAGCGTGGACATGCTGATGCCAAACGCGCCGGACAGACGGGCCAGCAAGGTAGCTGTCGGGCTACTGTCTCCGCGCTCTATCTTGTGGATCATCGCGCGCGAGACCCCGGCCCGGTCAGCAAGCTCGCTCAGGGACCATCCGCGAGACTCGCGTTCAAGGCGAATTCTTGCGCTAATACGTTGATTCATCGTGTCTGTTATGGTGTTCATGACGTCATACTATAGTGTATGAACGGCATTTCAATGGGCTTTTGATAACAAAAAAATATGGCTTATGCCGTAGCGATCGGGCGATACGATTGTGTAATATCGTAGGAATAACGTAATACTATAGTGAACAACACACAGAGGGTTAATCATGATCGTTCGTCATGCCTGCAAAGAAGACTGCGCCGCGATTGGAGAAATCTACAACCACGCGGTGCTGCATACTGCCGCGATCTGGAACGATAAAACCGTCGATACCGATAACCGAATCGCGTGGTTTGAGGCGCGCACGCTCGCGGGTTACCCGGTTCTGGTGAGTGAAGAAAACGGCGTTATCACCGGTTACGCCTCTTTCGGCGACTGGCGCGCCTTCGACGGTTTCCGTCATACGGTTGAGCATTCGGTCTACGTCCACCCGGACCATCAGGGCAAAGGCATTGGCCGCACGCTGATGATCGCGCTGATAAACGAGGCCCGCGCCATCGGTAAACACGTGATGGTGGCTGGTATTGAAGCGCAAAACCATGCCTCGATTCATCTCCATGAAACGCTTGGTTTTGTCACCACGGGGCAGATGCCGCAGGTGGGAACCAAGTTTGGCCGCTGGCTGGACTTAACCTTTATGCAGCTGCAGCTCGACGAGCGCAGCGATCCGGACGCTATCCCATGAATCAATCCCTGACCCTGGCGTTTCTGGTGGCGGCGGGAATTGGTCTGGTGGTGCAAAACACCTTAATGGTGCGCATCACCCAGTCCTCCTCCACGATCCTTATCGCGATGCTGCTGAACTCCCTGGTCGGCATTGTGCTGTTTGTCAGCATTCTGCTGCTGAAACAGGGCGTCGCCGGATTCAGCGAGCTGGCCGCAACGGTGCGGTGGTGGACGCTTATCCCGGGGCTGCTGGGGTCGTTTTTCGTGTTTGCCAGCATCAGCGGATATCAGAACGTTGGCGCGGCCACGACTATCGCCGTGCTGGTGGCAAGCCAGCTGATTGGCGGGCTGGTGATGGACGTGCTGAGGAGCAACGGCATTCCGCTGCGCGCCCTGATTGGCCCGGTGTGCGGCGCGGTGATGCTGGTCGTCGGGGCCTGGCTGGTGGCGCGACGCCAGTTTTGAACGTTACAGTATGGTGCCGCCTTTGGTCAGCTGTTCCTCACGCGCGTCCAACTCCTCTTTATGCTGCTTACCGTGGTGCGAAATCGCGGTACGCAGACGCTGCTGCTGGGTGTAGCGTTCTTCACGGCTGAGCTCTGCATCATCACTTAATTCGATCAGCAGTTCATTCATATGGGTGATGACGCTCTCTTCAATGGCGGCATCGACACGGGCGGTAACTTCATTTAAATGTGACATTGTCACTCCTTGTAAATCGCCGGATGGCGGCTGCGCCTTACCCGGCCTACAGGGGGAACCGTAGGCCCGGTAAGCGCAGCGCCACCGGGCAACATATTAGTTCAGCTTCGCCTTAGAGAAATCGCTGCCCATCAGGCTCACGCTGTATCCGGTCACGTTGCTGCGGGTCGCATAGAACGTTTTCCCGTTTGCCAGTGCGATCCACGGCGCCTGCTGGTAGAAAATCTCCTGCGCCTGGCCGTAGAGTTTCGCGCGCTCCGCCGGGCTGCTGGTCAGCTTCGCTTTTTGCACCAGATCATCATAACCCTTATCACACCAGCGCGCGGCGTTTGATCCGGTTTTAATGCTGTTGCAGCCCAGCAGCACGTCGGCAAAGTTGTCCGGGTCGCCGTTATCGGACATCCAGCCAAACAGCGCGGAGTCATGTTCGCCTTTACGCATCCCGGAGAGATATTCACCCCACTCGTAAGAGACAATTTTGGCCTTCACGCCGACTTTCGCCCAGTCGCTCTGGATCATCTCGGCGATACGGCGCGAGTTCGGGTTGTACGGACGTTGAACCGGCATTGACCACAGCGTGACTTCCGCCCCCTTCTCCAGCCCCGCCTGCTTCAGCAGCGCTTTCGCTTTTTCAGGATCGTAGCTGTAGTCCTTCAGGTCTTTATTAAAGCCCAGCATATTTGGCGGGATCGGCGATTTTGCCACCGTACCGGAACCCATAAAGACCGCATTGACGATAGCCTTCTTGTCGGTCGCGTAGTTAAGCGCCTGGCGCACCAGCACGTTATCAAACGGTTTTTTCTCGGTGTTAAACGCCAGATAGCCGACGTTCAGCGCATCGACCAAGTGCAGCGTCAGGTCTTTGTTGTTCTTGATGGCGTCAAACTGAACCGGGGACGGTGCAGGAATAATCTGGCACTCGTTGGTCTGCAGCTTCGCCAGACGGGTTTCCACATTCGGCGTGATGGAGAAGATGAGATGCTTCGTCGGCACATCGCCTTCCCAGTAGTTCGGGTTAGCGACGTAGCGGATCAGTGAATCTACCTTGTACTGCTGCAGGACATAAGGCCCGGTGCCAATCGGCCAGGTGTCCACGTTTTCAGGCGTGCCTTTTTTCAGCATCGCGTCGGCGTATTCGGCGGAAAGAATCGAGGCGAAATCCATCCCCCAGTCGGCCAGAAACGCGGCGTTAGGCTCGCTGAGGGTGAACTGAACGTGATAGTCGTCGACCTTTTTCACGTCCTGAATCAGCTTATCGAGCCCGACGTCGTTAAAGTATTCGTAGTTGCCCTGCGACACGTTGTGATAAGGGTGTTTAGGGTCTTTCTGACGCAGAACCGAGAAAATAACGTCATCGGCGTTAAAATCGCGCGTCGGTTTGAAGTATTTATTGCTGTTGAACTTCACCCCTTTGCGCAGGGCAAAGGTATAGGTCTTGCCGTCCGGCGAAATCGTCCAGGACTCCGCCAGCGACGGGACCGGGGTGTTTTTCACCGGGTCAAAGTTGATCAGGCGATTGTACAGTACCTGAGAGCTGGCCACAAAAGACGGGCCAGAGCTGGCGATTTGCGGGTTGAAGGACTCGGGGGACGCTTCAGAACAGTAAATAAGGGTGTCGTTGTTTGCCGCCGATGCGGCACCGGCTGGTAACAGCGCGCTCAGCGCAAGGGCGAGCAGTGTTTTCCCTGTAGACATGGTTATAACCCTGACAGTTTTATTATATAAGACAGTAATAACAGCACAGGCGATATGACCTGGCAAATAACGAAACACTATCAGGTTATTCTAAAGCCGCGTTTTTTGCTGTTTTAACAGCCAGCGCCCGAAAAGGTGATTTGCCTTAAGGGCCATTATCCGTCAAGCACAACCGTCACTTTCTATGCCGCAAGAAATCGGTCCTTTTAGCGTCTCTTCCCCCGTTTGGTTGCTTCCTCGTTTCGTTAAAGTAACGGTGTGAAGAAGTATATGGGATCAAATCGTGGCAAAAACTCTTTTACGCAGCGGTAACCTGGATGACTTTCAGGCCGTGGGCGGCGGCGGACAAGCCGTTTTTGAATCAGCGTTACAAATCCGGGAAGCGCTCCGGTTGCGCAAACAACAGGCCATCGTCGACTGTCTGGCTATTCCGCAGGTCAACGACAGCGGTGACCGCGTGGACTGGTATTCCCCCGTTGAAGGGAGCGTAACCAGCTGGAAAGCGGCCGATGAAGATGACCGTTATCGCGCCCTGCGCTACCTGGAAAACACGCTAGCCAGCGTTGAGTCGTTAAGCAAGAAATGCCTCCTGTCGCCCAAAACCGCGCAGCAGCTTTTTGGTTCTCTGCTGTCGAAGGCGTTTCAGTTCCCGGGTGAAAACTTCCTCTTCCTGGTGGACGGAAAGCCGGTCATCAGCTTCTGGGGGTTCGTCAACCTGAACGAGAATGCGCGCGACGATGTTCTCGACTGCCTGCGTGAATCGCTGGTCCCTGAGCCCGCCCCCGTTGTGATTGAAGATCCTGAACCCGAGCCTGAGCCAGAACCGGTTGTAGCCTTTGAACACGCCGACGAGCCGCTGATCGCCCCTTCCTCGGTGGTGCGCATCACGCCGGAAGATCTGTATGAGCCAGAGCCGGCCCCGGCCGTTGCGCAACCCGTTCAGGAACCGGCTGTGCCGATCGTCGCGAAAAAGCGCCGCGTTCCCCTGTGGACGCTGCCGGTTGCCGTCGCGATCGTTGCCGCCATTGCCGCACCGCTGCTGTGGCCAAAACAGTCGCCTTCCGCTGAGCCCGCCCCGGTGCCCGCACCCCAGCCCGTAGAGATAGCACCAAAGCCGATCAAAGCGGTTGAGCCGCTGGCCATGAAATTACCGCTGCATCAGGCAGAGGTCCTGGCAAGCAAAGAAAAAGAGCCTGCTCTGGCGCCTGCGCCACAGCCTGCCCCGGTGGTGATTGTCGCCATCCCGAAAGATGCAATGGTGATGGAAGCGAATCAGGTGAAAGCGGGATCGACGCGTTTCCTGAACGGCACCTGGCGTGCGGTTCTGGACGTGAAAGATCCGGTTACCGGCAAACCGCCTTCAATGCGCTATCAGATCCAGAACAATAAGGGCTTCGCCCGGGTTGTCCATGGCGACAACGTTGTCTGCCGCGCGGAAGTGTTCTCCGGCCTGCACAGCAACGGCGAGCTGATGATTAAAAGTCGCGGTACTGCTCGCTGCACCGACGGCTCCCGCTACCCGATGCCGGAGGTTGCCTGTAAAGCAGGCGCCAGCGATATCGCAGAATGTCGCGCCCGTTATGATGCCAATACCGTCGTTCCCCTGACGTTCAAGAAAGCAGGTGCCTGATCCTATGCTGGTTAATCTTTGCGACTATAAACAAAGCGTCACGCTTATTGCCAACAGCGGCGTGCAGTTCCTTGATTTCGGTCTGACGCCGCAGGACACCGCCAGCAACGGGCGCTTCGTACGTAAAACCGCGAACGGCCCGCTGCTGCGGCTCGATTTCGACCTGGTTAACGGGCGCTATACCGTGCCGGGAACGAACGGCGGGCAGCCTGAAGTGGTTAAGCCGGAAACCACCATCCCGCTGCATCAGTCCCTGGCGGTGCTGGACGGCGTCTGGCTTCCGGTTCCGTTCCTGCGCTTCAACCCGCCGCGAACCTTTGTTGAGGGGCCGGATAACTGGGCCCGCGTTCAGGTGCGCAGGCTGGATACACCCGATACGGCAGGCAATACGCACCGCGTCACGCTCGCCCTTGACAGCCAGATTGCAGAACACGCCACGTCCGCCCTGTCCCCGGTTGAAAACGATATTCTGAACGGGACCCGATTCGCGCTGGCCTGGCGAGACAATGAGGTAGAAAGTTTCCTCGACCAGACCTGGATTGACGGCTGGCTGCGCGAGGCCTTTACCCAGTATGCCGACGGCGTTGAAAACCGCTCAGAACGCGATCTCCAGCAGGCGATGCGCGGGTTTGAATATCAGGCCCACTGGCTTAACCTGCTGACCATGCTCGGTGAACAGCTTACCGTGCCGGAAGTGAAATTTGTTACCCATACGCTCAGCACGCCTGCCATTCCGGTCGACCTGATCCTCGACGTGGGCAATACCCACACCTGCGGCGTCATTATCGAAGACCACGGCGACGCGAACGATGGCCTGCGCCAGACCGCCGAGCTGCAGGTACGCTCATTAAGCGAGCCGCAGTTCCTGAATGCGCCGCTGTTCACCAGCCGTCTTGAGTTTTCGGAAGCGCGTTTTGGCAAGCAGCACTTCTCGGTTGAAAGCGGTCGCGAAGATGCCTTTGTCTGGCCGTCGATTGTTCGCGTGGGCGATGAAGCCCGCAAGCTGGCGATGCAGCGTCTTGGGACCGAAGGCAACAGCGGCATCTCCAGCCCGCGTCGCTACCTGTGGGATGAAACGCCGGTCGTGCAGGACTGGCGCTTTAGCCAGATGAACAGCAAAACCCAGCGTGAGCCGCTTGCCACCGCGTTTCCGCTGATGAACCTGATGAACGATGACGGCGAACCGCTCTTCACGCTGCCGCAGGACGAGCGGCTGCCGGTCTTCTCGCCGCAGTACAGCCGCAGTACGCTGATGACGCACATGCTGTGCGAGCTGCTGGCGCAGGCGCTGGGGCAGATCAACAGCGTCGCCACGCGCCTGCGTCTGGGCTTCCCCGCGTCACCGCGCCAGCTACGCACCCTGATCCTGACCCTGCCCTCGGCCATGCCAAAGCAGGAGCGCGAGATTTTCCGTCGCCGCATGTTTGAAGCCATCGCCATCGTCTGGAAAGCGATGGGCTGGCACCCGCAGGATGAGGATTTTGTCACCCGCAAACAGCAGGATAAAAGCGTGGTGCCGGTTCCTGAAATCCAGATGGAGTGGGATGAAGCAAGCTGCGGTCAGCTGGTCTGGCTGTATAACGAAGCGATCTCCCGCTTTGGCGGTCAGACCGAAGCCTTCTTCGCCTCCCTGGCCCGCCCGGACCGTGAGCCTGAGCCGGGTAGCCAGCCGGGCCGCGCGCTGCGCGTCGCGTCCATCGACATCGGCGGCGGCACAACGGATATGGCGATTACCCATTATCAGCTGGATGACGGTTCCGGCAATAACGTCAAAATCACCCCGCAGCTGCTGTTCCGTGAAGGCTTTAAGGTCGCGGGCGACGATACGCTTCTGGACGTGATTCAGCGCTACGTGTTGCCTGCCCTGCAAACGCAGCTGCAGAAATCCGGTATCGCGGACGCTTCGCTGCTGATGGCGTCACTGTTCGGTGACTCCGGGCGCATAGACACCCAGGCCGTACTCCGCCAGCAAACGGCGCTTCAGCTTTTTATGCCGATTGGCCACGCTATTCTTGCCGCGTGGGAATCGAGCGACGTTGACGATCCGCTGGCCGGTCTGCATGCCACCTTTGGCGATCTCCTGCCGCAGAAACCGACCCGCAACGTAATGAATTATCTGCAGCAGGCGATCGATCATGCCCTGCCTGCGGGTTCAGACGCGTTTGACCTGTTCGCCGTGCCGCTGCACGTGAACTTCCGCGAAATGCAGGATGCGATGCTGGCCGGGCAATTTACGCTGGCCTCGCCGCTCCACGCGGTGTGCGAGGCGATATCCCATTACAGCTGCGATATTCTGCTGATCACCGGACGCCCCGGCTGCCTGCCTGGCGTTCAGGCGCTGATTCGTCATCTGCAGCCGGTGCCGGTCAACCGCATCGTCTGGCTGGATAAATACCAGGTGCACGAGTGGTATCCGTTCAGCCAGCAGGGGCGCATTGGCAACCCGAAATCAACGGCCGCGGTGGGGGCCATGCTCTGCAGCCTGGCGCTCGACCTGCGTCTGCCGCGCTTCAACTTTAAAGCCGCAGACATTGGCGCGTATTCAACCGTGCGGTATCTCGGCGTGCTGGATAACACCGTTAATACCCTGCGCGAGGAAAACGTCTGGTATCAGGATATCGACCTCGATAAGCCGGGCGCGAAGCTCGACGCGCGTCTGCACTTCCCGCTGCGCGGTAACGTTACCCTCGGCTTCCGCCAGCTGGCGAACGCGCGCTGGCCCGCCACGCCGCTCTACACGCTCAGCATCAACTCGGCTGAACTGGCGAAAGCCATTGCCGGTGACGGCGTGCTGAACGTGCGGCTGAAGCTCTGCGGCGGCAGCAAGCAGGAAGGTCCTGAGGCCTTCGAGCTGAGCGATGCCTGGCTGCAGGACGGCACGCCGGTTGCCCCTGACGCATTAACCTTCAAACTGAATACCTTGGCCGATCGCCGACACAGCGGTAGCCACTACTGGATCGACAGCGGGAGCGTATACCTGAAATGACAGTGACGACGACCACCACTCAGGCCTTAATCGGGTGGATTAATGAGACGCGCCTGAACGCCCCTGTGCTGGATAACGATGCCGACGCCCTGCTTGCTCGCATCAACGCGGCGCAGGCGCGGGAGCAGGCCATTGAACGCGCCATGACCCGCCAGAGCAGTATTGGGCTTTACGGTCATTCGCAGAGCGCGAAAGCCCATCTGCTGTTATCCCTGTGCGGCAGCGGTAATGGACGCCTGAACGTGACGCCGGGCCAGCGCACCTTTGACTATTTTTCGCATATCAATCCGGGACATGCCCTCACCAACATGGCCGTCCGCTTCACGCCGGAAAGCCCGGAGGTGGCGGATGAGGCGTTCCCGCTGCGTCTGAGCCTGGTCACCGAGGCCGAGCTGGTACAGCTGTTTATTGCCCGCACGACGCTGCATCCGCAGATGCGCGCGGTGGATAAGGCGGTCATTGAGACACGTCTGGAGAAATGGCGCGGGCTGCGCCAGCCGCAGGGCGTGCCCGGCATAACGGCTCAGGAAGTGGGTGCGATTGCCCGCTTCTGGCAAAGCACCGTACCCGCCGCTAAGCAGCAAATTGATGATGCCCTGTGGCATGAGTTCGCCCGGCTGGTGCCTTCTCTCGATCTCAGCACGCGGGCCAGCGTCTGGTCGCTGCTGTGGGGCGAGCAGCAGGAGTTGACCCAGCAGTGGTTAAAACTGGCCCATGTGCTGCACCAGACCAGCCATGCCGGCGAGCTTGCTGCCCCGCTTAGCCTGCTGGTGGACAGCTTTGGCCTGCCGGGTGAAGGGTTCCTGACGCACGACGGCACGTTAGATCTTCAGGACGCGCAGGAGACGCTGCTTCATCCGCTAAATAGCGGTGAAATGCTTAACGCCATCAGCATCCCCGTCGACGTGCTGGCCTTCCTGACCCGCGAGCTGGTGCTGCCGGTTGAGAACGGCGCGCTGGATAACGTCGATATTATTGATATTCCTGTTTTTGAAGATAACCGTGCCGACCCGCTACGCCAGGCGAAGTCCCAGTGGCTGCTCGAGCATTACCGTCAACAGCTTCAGCCGGATGTGCTGGTGATTTGTAATGCGACGGCGCAGCACGAACAGACGGCCAAAAAAGCAAAAGTGCTGATGAACTGGGTCAAGGAGACGCAGCCTGCTGAAGAATCTGCCCTGCCGGGGCTGGTATGGGCGATTACGCCACACGACGCCCGCTTTACCACCCGACAGAATCTCGATGAAGCCGTACAGCATCTGCTCGGAAAGCCGGGTTTACGCTGGGGCACGCTGCAGGCGCTGGACAGCCACAGCATGCAGCGCGTCATCGAATGGCTGTCTCAGGCCACGCTGCCCGCGCAGCGACAGAAGCGTCTCGGCACGCTGAAAGGCTTGCTGCGACAGGAGCTCTCATCGCTGATGCAGAGCTATCTGGCACCGCTGGTTGAAGAGCCGGGGACAAGACGCGCTCAGGCCGAAAATATGGTGCGCACGCTGCAAAGCAGCGCCGCCCGCCACGGCGAACTGCTTGAAGGCCTGCTGCCGCCGCTGAAAGCCTTTGAAACGCTGCTCGCCGTTCAGCAGCCGCGCGAGGAGCAGGTGAACGGGCTGTTTACGGACACTATTGACCTGTTTGCCGAGAATACCCAGGAAAGCACCGGCCTGTTCCAGACAAAAGACAAAGCGCGCCTGGCGCACAGAGTCTGGATAAATCATCTGCGTCAGTGGAGCCGCAATGAGGCCACGGCCGCGCGCCTCGGGCTGGAGCCTTCGGTATTACAGCAAATCGCGGATGTGCTGGTGGTCACCAGCTACCGGCTTAATCTGCCTCAACAGCTTCAGCGTATCGTCGAAGCGGATAAAAGCAGCGCGGCACAGCTGCATGCCGTGATGGGCAATTTCATTGGCTGGCTGGGTTATGACCAGACGCCCGTGGCTACACGTCCGGCAAGCCGCATCCGCAAGGGGCAGGCAATCTTCGTCACGCCAGTGGTCAGCAGCGCGGAGCCTCGATTGACGCGCCTGGGGGAACAGCCTGTGCATGCGGCCACCGCATACGTTTACGACTGGCTGGTCGCCCTCTATAGCCGCGCGATAGAGAACATTGATTACCAGCATCCGCATGATGTTCAGCCTGACGCACGTCAGGCACTACGGGCTTTGATAAAGTAGCCGCCTTTGTTGCCGGGTGGCGCTGCGCTTACCCGGCCTACATTTCGCAACGATGATAAATTGCACAATAATCACATCGTCATACACCCGGCTAACGTCTGTGCCAGCGCAGACGGATTCTCCCACGACATCGAATGCCCCGCCGCAGGGATAATTTTTACCTCAACGCCCTTTTGCTTCAGATTGTCCACATCGTCATCCGGCAGAGACAGCTCGCCGAAAATCAACGTTACCGGGCAAGGAAGTGACAGGAACTGCGCTTCCCATTCGGGCTCTATGCCCGCCATCAGGCTCGATGCGCCCCGCCAGACGGCATACGGCGCATTACTCTGCAGACACCCTGCCCACGCCGTTTTTTCCGCGCTGAGCATGGCGTCATAGCCCTGCATCAGAAACTTCTGCTCGGTTTGCGCTGCAATAGACCGGCTGAACATCCCCCCACCCGAATGAAAATTGGGCTCTGACACCATCAGCCCCTTCACGCGCGTTGCAAGCAGCCCCGCCGTTTCGATAGCAATGCTGCCGCCCATACTGTGGCCGTATAACCAGAAGGCATCCAGCTTAAGGTGGTCAATCAGCTCCGCCACAACGTGGGCCTGGTCGGTGGTTTTATAGCTGTAGCGTTCAGGCTTGTCGCTGTAGCCGCTGCCGGGCAAGTCGATGAGAATCGCTCTGCGCGCGCCAAACAGCGGGTCATGAACGACACGGGGATATTCATAGGAAGAGGCGCAGCCCAGCCCGTGAATGAACACCACGGGATCGCCGGTGCCGGGCAGGTCATGCCAGCGCACGGTACAGCCGGCCTGCTGCGAGTAAAAACTGTTCATAAGCACTCCTTTTACGATGCACTGTGTATTTATACAGTTAGCGTATCGGGAATGCCATATTCATCTTTTAAAAATGGAAGCGTGCTTCAGAAAAGCGAGACCAGCAGCGCAACGGGAAAGCTCATTGGCCAGGTTGACCCCACCAGAAAAGCGCTGAGCAGACGGATACGTTTGCGGTCTTTAGAGAGGAACCAGGTAATTAATGCGCAGATGGAAGCCATGATTGCGTAAAAAACCAACATCTTTTGATACAACGTCATTCTGTATACCAGAGCCGAAAAAATAACCGCACGCAATATGCGTCATATGTTGATACAGATCAAGTTTTTTCGTTACAGAATAACCACTTAAAGATTACGGATAATAACAATTGAGTATCTTGCGTAACACTCATGGCGGGTGCGGGAAACGCCTGGCCGCGCATGCGGCCAGGCATGGCGGACTTAGTGTTTGATCATGACATGCCGCACAACCGTATAATCCTCAAGCCCGTAGACCGACATATCTTTGCCGTAGCCGGATAATTTCATGCCCCCGTGCGGCATTTCGCTCACCAGCATAAAATGGGTATTCACCCAGGTGCAGCCGTACTGCAGGCGCGCGCTCAGGCGATGGGCGCGGCCCACGTCTTTGGTCCAGACCGATGACGCCAGGCCATACTGCGAATCGTTCGCCCAGGCCAGCACCTGCGCCTCGTCGTCAAATTTGGTGACGCTCACCACCGGGCCAAACACCTCCCGCTGAACGATGGCGTCGTCCTGCTTTGCCCCCGCCAGCAGGGTTGGCTGGAAGTAGTAGCCCGCCCCCTCTTTTTTGCTCCCGCCGGTGACAACGCGGATATGACCGAGCGCTTTCGCCTCATCGACGGCCTGACAGACGCGTGAAAGATGGGCCGCCGAGCTGAGCGGTCCCAGTTCGGTCGAGGCATCCTCCGGCGCCCCCATTTTAAGGCTGGCGACCGCTGCGCCCAGCTTTTCCACCAGCGCGGCATAAATACCCTTCTGGGCATAAATCCGGCACGCCGCCGTACAGTCCTGTCCGGCATTGTAGAAACCAAACGTCCGCACCCCTTCGACAACCGCATCCAGGTCAGCATCATCAAAGACGATAACCGGCGCTTTACCGCCCAGCTCCATGTGGGTGCGTTTAATGGAGGACGCGGTATGGCCGATGATATGTTCCCCGGTAGCAATCGAACCGGTCAGCGAAACCATATGGACCTTTTCATGCCCGGTCAGCGGATCGCCGACCGTTTTACCCCGGCCAAACAGGACGTTCAGAACGCCTGCCGGGAAGATATCTTTTGCCAGCTCTCCCAGCTTCAGCGCGGTCAGGGGCGTGATCTCTGAGGGCTTAATCACCACGCAGTTTCCTGCCGCCAGCGCGGGGGCTAGCTTCCAGGCCGCCATCATCAGCGGATAGTTCCAGGGGGCAATAGAGGCAACCACGCCCACCGGATCGCGGCGGATCATCGACGTGTGGCCGTCAAGGTACTCCCCGGCGGCCAGCCCGTTCAAACAGCGGGCGGCCCCGGCAAAGAAACGGAAAACGTCGACCACCGCCGGAATTTCATCTCCCAGAGCACAGTGCAGCGGCTTGCCGCAGTTGAGGGATTCGAGCCGGGCAAAGTCCTCCCCATGCGCTTCAATCGCATCCGCCAGCTTCAGCAGGCACTCGGCACGGGTTTTCGGCGTGGTTTGTCCCCACTCCGCAAAAGCACGGTCGGCCGCCTGAACCGCCGCGTCGACCTGAGCCGCTGACGCCTCGGCAATCTCCAGCAGGAGTTCTCCAGTGGCCGGGTTATAGACCGGCTGTTTTTCTCCCTCTCCGGTTACCAGTTTTCCCTCTATCAGCAGTTGTGTTTGCATAGCATTTTCCTGTTGAATTCACTGTTATTTCCCGCTGCCGGCGATATTCTCGCCGTCGCGGGTTAGCCACCAGGCTCCCAGAATGGGGATAGTTGTCACCAGCATCACCAGCAGTGCTACGACGTTGGTGACCGGCACGTCGCGCGGACGACCGAGCTGATTGAGCAACCACAGCGGTAACGTGCGCTCGTGTCCCGCCGTAAACGTTGTGACGATTATCTCGTCAAACGACAGGGCAAACGCCAGCATTCCCCCGGCCAGCAGCGCGGAACCCAGATTGGGCAGCACCACATAGCGGAAGGTTTGCCATCCGTCGGCCCCGAGATCCATCGACGCTTCCACCAGGCTCCAGGAGGTGCGTCTGAACCGGGCAATCACGTTGTTAAACACCACCACCACGCAAAAGGTGGCGTGTCCCACCACGATGGTGAAAAACCCCGGCTCAAGGTCAATCGTTTTGAATGCCGTCAGCAGCGCCAGACCGGTGATGATCCCCGGTAACGCAATCGGCAACAGCAGCAACAGCGAGATCGCATTCTTGCCAAAAAACTCGCTTCGCCACAGCGCCGCTGCAGCAAGCGTGCCAAGCACAAGGGCAATCGCGGTGGAGAGCGCGGCAATCTGAAGTGACAACGTCACGGATTCAATAATATCGCCGCGCCCCGCCGCCACGCTGAACCACTTCAGCGTCAGCCCCTGCGGCGGAAAGCTGAAGGCCGCATCTTCGGTATTAAAGGCATAGGTCGCGATAATCAGCAGCGGGAAGTGCAGGAAGATGACGCCTCCCCACGCTGCCACTTTCAGGAACAGCGGTGCGCGTTCAGAGTGCATCGAATGCTCCCAGACGTTTCACGAACGCCAGATAGAGTGAAATCAGCACGATGGGCACCAGCGTGAACGCGGCGGCCATGGGCATATTGCCAATGGCACCCTGCTGCGAGTAGACCATATTACCGATGAAGTAGCCCGGCGGCCCCACCAGCTGTGGAACGATGAAATCCCCCAGCGTCAGGGAAAAGGTGAATATTGAGCCCGCGGCAATACCCGGGATCGCCAGCGGCAGAACGACGTAGCGAAAGGTCTGACGAGGGCGCGCGCCGAGGTCGGCTGAGGCCTGCAGTAGCGAGGCAGGCAGGCGTTCCAGCGCCGCCTGGACGGGCAAGATCATAAACGGCAGCCAGATATAGACGAAGACCAGAAACCGTCCCAGCCCGGAGGTGGACAAGGTGTTGCCGCCAATTGCCGGGAGCGTAAGGAGTGAGGTCAGGATCGGCTCCAGCCCCATATGGTTGAGAAACCACTGCGCCACCCCATCCTTCGCCAGCAGCAGCGTCCAGGCGTAGGCTTTGACGATGTAGCTCGCCCACATTGGCAGCATCACGGCGATATAGAAAAACGCTTTCCACTTGCCGCGGGTGTATCGCGCCATGTACCAGGCCATCGGGAATGCCAGGATGGCGCTGGCTATCGTCACCGCAATCGCCATGGTTAACGTGCGCAGGATGATGTCGTAGTTTGCCGGGTTAAAAAGCGCCTGAATGTTCGCCAGGGTCAGATCCGGCGTGACGGCCATGGTGAAATCGTCAAAGGTGTAAAAACCTTGCCACAGCAGGGTCAGAAGCGATCCTAAATAGACGATGCCAAACCACATGAGCGGCGCGAGCAGAAGCAGGAACAGGCCGAGCGACGGTTTACGCCAGAACAGCGCCGTCATGCGGCTTAAGCGCCCGTGCGAGGCGGGAGGATGCACAACGCTCATAGACATTTCACCTCTCCTCGTGCAGGCGAATCATCGCCTCGCGTGACCACGACGCCATCACCGCCTGCCCCGGCGCAATGCCGCTCAGCGACGAGGTTTCACTGAGATTGGCCTGGCTCACCAGCAGTTTGGCGCCATCGGCGAGCTTCAGCTCCAGCCGCGTGGCCGCTCCCTGATACTGAACGGCCTGCACGATGCCCTGAACCTGAACGTCTCCGCCCTCATTAAGGCGAATATGTTCCGGGCGCAGGGAATAGCTGCCTTCCATACCGCAAATTTTCTGCGCAAGGCCCGCATCAAAGACGTTGGACGTGCCGACAAAACCGGCGACAAACGGCGTGCGCGGACGCATGTAGAGATCGCGCGGGGTATCCACCTGCTCGATGCGCCCGTTATTGAACACCGCCACCCGGTCTGACATGGAAAGGGCCTCGCCCTGATCGTGGGTGACAAAAATAAAGGTGATGCCGAGTTCCTGCTGAAGCTTCTTCAGCTCGAACTGCATCTGTTCACGCAGTTTGAGATCGAGCGCACCTAAGGGCTCATCCAGCAGCAGGACGCGCGGCTCATTGACCAGCGCCCGGGCGATGGCGACACGCTGTCGCTGGCCGCCGGAAAGTTGCGAGGGTTTGCGGGCAACGGCAAAGCTCAGGCCCACTTTTTCCAGGGCATCACGGGCCTGCGCATGGCGTTTTTTCTTGTCGATGCCTTTGACCATCAGCCCGTAGGCAACATTGTCGAGAATCGACATATGCGGGAACAGCGCGTAGTCCTGAAAGACGGTGTTCACATCCCGCTCCCAGGGAGGCAGTTCGCTCGCCTCTTTGCCGAAGATAGAAATCGTGCCGCCTGACAGCTGTTCAAAACCCGCTATCAGACGCAGGCAGGTGGTTTTGCCGGAGCCCGAAGGCCCCAGCATGGAGAAAAACTCTCCGTCACGAATAGCAATGGTGACCCCATCCACCGCCCGTACGTCGCCGTACAGACGGGAAACGTTGTTAAACTCTACCGCGTACGTCATGTTCTGCTCCCGGGCAATTAACGACCGCCCATGATGGCGATGTAATCCTGCGTCCAGCGGCTGTAAGGGACAAATTTGCCGCCTTCTGCGATGGGGGTTTTCCAGAACATGATTTTGTCGAACTCGTTATAACCGTTTGTTTCGCAGCCTTTATCACCCAGCAGCGTGCTGGCCTTACACCCTTCTGCAACCACGGGCAGGGAGCCAAACCAGGCCGCCAGATCGCCCTGAACTTTCGGCGTCAGCGACCAGTTCATCCACTTATAGGCGCACATCGGGTGTTTTGCCTGCGCGTGCAGCATGGTGGTATCCGCCCAGCCGGTCACCCCCTCTTTCGGGAAGACGGTGGCAACGGGCTGGTTCTCAGCCTTCAGGGCATTCGCCTGATACGGCCAGGCGCTGGAGGCCACAACGCCTTCATTTTTAAAGTCGCTCATCTGAACGGTGGTGTCGTGCCAGTAGCGGTGGATCAGCGCGTGCTGGTCGCGAAGCACCTTGAGCACGGCGGCATACTGTTTTTCGGTGAGCTGGTACGGGTCTTTGATACCCAGCTGCGGCTGAGTGGCTTTGACGAACAGCGCGGCATCGGCGATATAAATCGGGCCGTCATACGCCTGCACGCGTCCCTGATTGCTTTTACCGTCCGGCAGATCCTGTTTGGTAAAGACCACGCTCCAGCTGTCCGGCGGCGTCGGGAAGGTTTTGGTGTTGTACATCAACAGGTTTGGCCCCCACTGATACGGCGTGCCGTAGACTTTCCCGCCGACGTTAAACCATTCCCCTTTTACAATCCGCGCGTCGAGCGTTTTCCAGTTGGGGATGAGCTCGGGGTTAATGGGCTGAACGCGTTTACCCATTATCAGGCGCAGGGAGGCGTCACCCGAGGCGGTGACCAGGTCATAGCCCCCTTTCGCCATCAGGCTGACCATTTCATCCGACGTGGCCGCCGTCTTGACGTTGACCGCACACCCGGTCTCTTTTTCAAACTGGGTGACCCAGTCATAATTTTTATCCGTCTGTCCGCGTTCGATGTATCCCGGCCAGGCGATAATATCCAGCCGACCTTCCCCGTCGCCGATGGCCTTTGGTGGTTCTGCGGCTTGCGCTGTCATGATAGTCATGCCGAGCGCGCACAGGCTGCTGCGGGCAAAATGTTTGCTCATAAGAGTTACTCCTGTCGCAATGAAATTTAGCGGCAGCCGTGCCGTAAAAATATCTCCCTTATTAAACGTAGACCGCGCAAATGCGCCGCACCGTACGGCTTCAGGAAATTTCATCAAGGTGTGACCGAGGGCGCATTCCCCGTTAACTGGATTATAGACAAGGAGTTAGCCGCGAGAGACGGTATGCAGATTTCCTATGACAGGGCACCGCGAAATATTCGCAGCGCCGTCATCAGGATAAGAATTGATTATTTAAATAACGGAGAAAAGTTTATTCCAGCATCGTGCTAATTAATTTTCCTAACTGAATGACCGCCTGCTCTTCTCGCTCTCCCCAGGCCCAGGAGGTATTAAACCGGAAGAACGGTGTCCACGCGTCGGAGGTGGAAAACATCTTTCCGGGCGCAATGCTGATGTGATGCGTTAAGGCTTTTTCGCTGAGCAGACCCGCATCCAGCTGCGCCGGAAGCTCCAGCCATAAAAAGTAGCCGCTGTCGTTATGGTGAATTTTGACGCCGGCAGGCATATGGCGCAAAAGAGACTGCCAGGCCTGCTGTTTTCGCTCGGCGAGGGTACGCCGCAGGCGGCGCAGATGGGCGTCGTAGCGTTTCGTCGCCAGATAATCCACCAGCGCCAGCTGCACGGGTGAGCTGGTGGAGAGCGTGCTCATCAGCTGCAGCTGCTGAATGCGTCTCGCGTGTTTTCCTGCCGCAACCCAGCCGATGCGAAAACCGGCCACCAGGCATTTTGAAAAGGACGAGCAGTGCAGCGTCATGTCCTGACGATCCCATGCCTTCGCCGGGAGCGGCTTTTCGCGGCCAAAATAGAGTTCGCTGTAGACATCGTCTTCAATCAGGGGGACGTTGTGCTGCGTTAACAGCGCGACAAGCTGCGCTTTTTTCTCCGCGCTCAGCGTGAAGCCAAGCGGGTTCTGACTGTTGGTCATGATCCAGCAGGCTTTAACCGGGTACTCCTTCAGCGCCTGTTCAAGGGCATTCAGATCAATCCCCTCGCGGACATCCGTCGCAATCGACAACGCTTTGAGCTTCAGGCGTTCCAGCGCCTGCAGCGCGCCGTAGAAACACGGGTTTTCGACTATCACCCAGTCGCCCGGCTCGGTTACCGCCTGCAGGCTGAGATTGAGCGCTTCAAGCGCGCCTGCGGTGATCACAATCTCTTCCGGGGAGATGTTCATTCCCTGCTGCGCATAGCGACGGGCAATGGCGTGGCGGAGATCGACGTTACCCGGCGGCAGGTTCTCAATCACGCTCATCGCCGTCGCGGTTTTGCTGACGTTCGCCAGCGAGCGGTTGAGCTGCTGCAGCGGGAAAAGTCGGGGATCGGGAAACGCGGAGGCAAAAGGAACAACGGACGGGTCGCGGCTGGCCTGTAAGACGTCGAAGATGTAGGTGTTGATATCCACCACTTCGTCACGCATCACCTGGGCAGGTGGAGCAGGCTGATGGGCGGTCGGGCGCGAGGCAACGTAATAGCCCGACTGCGGTCTGGCGACAATGCGCCCCTGACTTTCCAGCATCTGATACGCGTGGCCAACGGTCATAAAACTCATGCCGCTGCTCGCCACCTGCTCTCGCAGCGAAGGCAGCTTATCGCCCGGCAGCCATACGCCAAGCTCAATCTGCGAGATAATTTGTTGCGCCAGACGCTGGTATTTTTTCATCAAATTCTCCTTGTGACCGACAGTGTATATCAGCAGGAGAAAAAGAGAAGATTTAGCTAACTGTTATAGTTCGTGAAACGAATTACTTACGGTACTCGGTAACGTGGCTTTGCGCCTGACGCGCGGCGGCCAGGTGATCGAGCGTAATCATCGACGATTTGCAAAAGATGCATTTCGCGCCGAGTGGGTTTTTCTCAGACATATCAAAGACTGAGGTACGGTACTGCGAGCCATGACAGCATGGGCAGCGGAAATGAATATAAGAAGTCATAGGGTTCTCCTGTGAACGTAAAAACGTAAATTACTAATGGGCCGATTGGGCAATAATGGTTTTAAACAAAACGAATCGGAAAGTAGATAAAGACCCAAGAGAGGCTGCGGAGAGGCACAACGTGATGAGAACTGCTTTATAAAACTACGTCAGATATTTATTTGGACTCAAAACCAGAGGGCCATTAACGCACGGCGCAGACGACAAGGCAAGCAGTTTTATGCGTAAAATTCATAAAAAGACGGTTTTTATTCCTCATGCGAGGTATATCAGATGACTAAAGCATGAGTTTTAAGTCAACTGTTATGGTTAAAAATCACTTTTCTGCGTCTGATAGTCCGAACGTTGCCCCTATACCATAACAGCACACCGTTTGACATTGAGGCTGTGCATGTTTGGTTTAGATGCTTTTCACCTTGCACGGATACAGTTTGCCTTTACCGTATCCTTTCACATTATTTTCCCGGCGATCACCATCGGCCTGGCAAGCTATCTTGCCGTACTCGAAGGGCTGTGGCTGAAAACCAAAAATCCGGTCTGGCGCTCGCTGTACCATTTCTGGTCGAAGATTTTTGCCGTCAACTTTGGCATGGGCGTGGTCTCCGGGCTGGTGATGGCCTACCAGTTCGGCACCAACTGGAGCGGATTTTCACAGTTTGCGGGCAGCATTACCGGCCCGCTGCTGACCTATGAAGTGCTGACCGCCTTCTTCCTCGAAGCCGGGTTCCTCGGCGTGATGCTGTTCGGCTGGAACAAAGTCGGGCCGGGTCTGCACTTCTTCTCCACCTGCATGGTGGCGTTGGGCACTATTATTTCTACCTTCTGGATCCTCTCGTCGAACAGCTGGATGCAGACCCCGCAGGGCTATGAGATCGTCAACGGTCAGGTCGTGCCGGTGGACTGGTTCGCCGTGGTGTTTAACCCCTCCTTCCCTTACCGCCTGCTGCATATGTCGATAGCCGCATTCCTGAGCAGCGCCCTGTTTGTGGCCGCATCCGCGGCATGGCATCTGCTGCGCGGCAATAATACCCCTGCCATACGGGCAATGTTTTCGATGGCGCTGTGGATGACGCTGATTGTCGCCCCCATCCAGGCCATGGTTGGCGATATGCACGGTCTGAACACCTTAAAGCACCAGCCCGCCAAGATTGCCGCCATTGAAGGCCACTGGGAAAATCCGCCGGGTGAGCCTACCCCGCTGCTGCTGTTTGGCTGGCCGGATATGGAGCAGGAGCGCACCCGCTTTGGGCTGGAGATCCCAGCGCTGGGGAGTCTTATCCTGACGCACAGTCTTGATAAACAGGTTCCGGCTCTCAAGGAGTTCCCGAAGGAAGACCGTCCGAATTCCACCATCGTGTTCTGGTCATTCCGCATCATGGCGGGCCTGGGCATGCTGATGCTGCTGCTCGGGGTGATGGCTCTCTGGCTGCGCTACAAAAAACGCGTGTATTCGTCTCGCCCCTTCCTGTGGTTTGCGCTGCTGATGGGGCCAACCGGGCTGATTGCCATCCTGGCCGGGTGGATCACCACCGAAGTGGGCCGCCAGCCGTGGGTGGTCTACGGACTCCAGCGAACGAAGGATGCGGTTTCTGCCCACGGTGACCTGCATATGAGCGTAAGCCTGCTGGCCTTCTTCGTCGTCTATACCTCGGTATTCGGCGTGGGCTACAGCTATATGGTGCGCCTCATCCGAAAAGGCCCGCAGCCGCATGAAACTTTCGCCACCGAGTCCGACGGACGTCCGGCGCGCCCGCTTTCTGCCGTCACAACTGAACATAAGGAGCAGCCATAATGGGTATCGACCTTTCCATTATCTGGTTTGTGATCATCGTCTTCGCCACGCTGATGTATATCGTGATGGACGGTTTTGATCTGGGGATTGGCATTCTGTTCCCGGCCACGCAGAACGCCGACGATCGCGACGTGATGGTCAACAGCGTCGCGCCGGTCTGGGACGGAAATGAAACCTGGCTGGTGCTTGGCGGTGCCGCCCTGTTCGGCGCATTCCCGCTGGCCTATGCGGTGATCGTTGATGCCCTGACCATTCCGCTAACATTAATGCTGATCGGACTTATTTTCCGCGGAGTGGCATTTGAGTTTCGCTTTAAAGCCACGCCGGCCCACCGCCCCTTCTGGGATAAGGCGTTTATTGGCGGTTCAATTCTGGCAACGTTCACCCAGGGCGTGACGGTAGGCGCCGTCATTAACGGCTTTACCGTCACCGGCCGGGCCTATACCGGCGGCCCCTTTGACTGGTTTACCGCGTTTAACCTGTTTTGCGGCGCGGGGCTGGTGGTGGCTTATGCGCTGTTAGGCTCTACCTGGCTGGTGATGAAAAGTGAAAACGCGCTGCAGGAGCGGATGCGTGAGGTGTCGAAAACGCTGTTAATCGTGCTGCTGGCATTTATTGCGGCGATCAGCCTCTGGACGCCGCTGGCGCAACCGGCCATCGCTGCGCGCTGGTTTACGCTACCGAATCTGTTTTATCTGCTGCCGGTCCCTGCTCTGGTGGTGATTTTTAGCCTGTACCAGTGGCGCTGCCTGAATAATCCCGCCAGCCATAGCCGTCCGTTTATTCTGACGCTGGGACTGATATTCCTCGGCTTTAGCGGGCTTGGGATCAGCATCTGGCCGCATATTATTCCACCGTCGATCACCCTGTGGCAGGCCGCCGCCCCGACGCAAAGCCAGGGCTTTATGCTGGTGGGCGCGCTGTTGATCATTCCCGTTATTCTGGTCTACACCTTCTGGAGCTACTACGTGTTTCGCGGCAAAGTTCAGCATGGGGAGGGTTATCACTGATGCAACAACCGGTATGGAAAAGATTGCTGTGGCTGGCCATTATCTGGGGCGGCAGCGTACTGGCGCTGGCTGCTGTCAGTATGCTCTTCCGCATGCTGATGACGGCGGCAGGATTTAAATCTCATTAACGTTATTCCGGGCAACCGCTGCGTTGCCCGCTCCTCCCAGCACTTTCAGATAAACCCCATTAACGCACGGCAGAGTATCGTTACACTGGAAAAAGATTCACGGTATTTATAGTTTGAGAAGAAAAATGAAAAAGCTCATTGCGTTAAGCGTTATTAGTCTTGTCCTTTCCGGCTGCGTTAATCCGGGCAAAGCCTCCGTACAGCCGGAGCAACTTAAAAACCACCGCTTTGTGCTGGAAAATGTCAACGGTAAGGCCGTGAAGACCGCGACAACGCAACCTGAGCTCAGCTTTGGCGCGCTGCCAGATATCAGCCTGGTGAATAACATCAGCGTTTCTGGCCAGATGTGTAACCGCTTCAACGGACAGGGGAAATTGTCCGAAGGCGAGCTGAAGGTTAAAACGCTGGCCATGACGCGCAAGCTCTGTACTGAGCCGCAGCTGAATGAGCTGGATCAGACCATCGGCGACATGCTGCGCCAAGGGGCGCAGGTCGACCTGACTGAGGACCAGTTAACCCTGGCGACAGCCGATAAAACGCTGATGTTTAAGCGTGTAGAATAATCAGTAGTTACCGCAGCTTCCAACGGCAAGCGACTGTTCGCTACAGCGTTTGCCGTTTGGCAAGGCGCACATCCCAATAGCAGAACCATCAAGCTGGCGGGCGACAGACAGCGAACCGCCAATCATCGCGCAGTTGGCCTGACCTGAACTGGACATCGCCGCTTTCATTCCCGGCGCCACGTGGGCTGCCGTTGCCTGCTGGACTGGCTCACTGCTACATGCCGACAACAATAACGCGGCACACCCTACCCAAAATGCTGAGCGCATGCTCTCTCCCCCATGAATAATGCGAAACCTATGCATAATAGGCATCACATCCCTTGTCGTCGAGAGTGGAAGTGCGTATTTATGCGCTCCGGAAACAATTTCTCGCAATTTTTTCGCCAAAAGTTTGATCTACTCATTGATGGCAGGAATACCAAGGACACAAAAGCGAAAATCGTAAAATCCCTCGTTTGCTAGAATACACAGATAATATTCAGGGTTTGTTGCCGTAATACAGACCCCTATTTTTTTGCGCAATGTAAGGGTGTTGTCCTATGCAAACTATTGACGGTAATGGTGCAGTTGCCTCAGTCGCGTTTCGCACCAGTGAAGTTATCGCCATCTACCCGATTACGCCAAGTTCTACCATGGCCGAGCAGGCGGATGCCTGGGCGGGTAACGGGTTAAAAAACGTCTGGGGCGATGTCCCGAGAGTGGTTGAGATGCAGTCTGAAGCCGGTGCGATTGCCACGGTACACGGTGCGCTTCAGACCGGCGCGCTTTCCACGTCGTTTACCTCCTCACAGGGATTGCTGTTAATGATCCCTACGCTTTACAAACTCGCCGGTCAGCTGACCCCCTTCGTTCTGCACGTTGCCGCGCGTACCGTTGCCACCCACGCGCTCTCTATCTTTGGCGACCACTCCGACGTGATGGCCGTGCGCCAGACCGGCTGCGCGATGCTATGCGCCAGCAGCGTTCAGGAAGCGCAGGACTTTGCCTTAATTTCGCATATCGCCACGCTCAAAAGCCGCGTGCCGTTTATTCACTTCTTTGATGGTTTCCGCACCTCTCACGAAATCAACAAAATCGTCCCGCTGGCCGACGACACTATCCTGAATCTGCTGCCGCAGGCGGAAATCGACGCGCATCGCGCCCGGGCTCTTAATCCTGAACACCCGGTTATTCGCGGAACATCGGCGAACCCGGATACCTATTTCCAGTCCCGCGAGGCCACGAACCCCTGGTACAACGCGGTTTACGACCATGTTGAACAGGCAATGAATGACTTTGCCGCCGCAACCGGCCGGCAGTACAAACCGTTTGAGTACTACGGCCATCCGCAGGCGGAACGGGTAATTGTGCTGATGGGGTCAGCCATTGGGACCTGTGAAGAGGTGGTTGACGAGCTGCTGACGCGCGGTGAAAAAGTTGGCGTGCTTAAGGTGCGTCTCTATCGCCCGTTCTGGGCCAAACATCTGCTTTCGGCTCTGCCTGAAAGCGCGCGCGCTGTGGCGGTGCTCGACCGTACCAAAGAGCCGGGCGCGCAGGCGGAACCCCTCTATCTGGATGTGATGACCGCCCTGGCAGAAGCCTTTAATCAGGGCGAACGTGAAACGCTGCCGCGCGTGATTGGCGGTCGCTATGGCTTGTCCTCCAAGGAGTTTGGGCCGGACTGCGTGCTGGCGGTATTCAACGAGTTAAGCGAAGCGAAACCCAAACCGCGCTTTACCGTCGGCATTTATGATGATGTGACGAATCTTTCCCTGTCGTTGCCGGAAAACACCCTGCTCTCGACCGCCAAACTTGAGGCGCTGTTCTACGGTCTGGGCAGCGACGGCAGCGTCTCCGCGACCAAAAACAACATCAAAATTATCGGCAACTCCACGCCGTGGTACGCCCAGGGGTACTTCGTCTACGACTCCAAAAAAGCAGGCGGCCTGACCGTATCCCACCTGCGCGTGAGCGAACAGCCCATCCGCTCCGCGTATCTTATCTCTCAGGCCGATTTTGTTGGCTGCCACCAGCTGCAGTTTATCGATAAATACCAGATGGCCGAGCGCCTGAAGCCCGGCGGCATTTTCCTCCTCAATACGCCGTACAGCGCGGACGAAGTCTGGGCGCGGCTGCCGCAGGAAGTTCAGGCGGTGCTGAACCAGAAAAAAGCCCGTTTCTACGTGGTCAACGCTGCAAAAATTGCCCGCGAATGTGGCCTGGCTGCGCGTATTAATACCGTTATGCAGATGGCCTTCTTCCATCTGACCAATATTCTGCCAGGCGACAGCGCGCTGGTGGAGCTGCAGGGTGCGATTGCTAAAAGCTACAGCAGCAAGGGCCAGGAGCTGGTCGAGCGAAACTGGCAGGCGCTGGCGCTGGCACGCGAATCGCTGTTTGAGGTAACGCTGCAGCCGGTGAATGCCGCAAGCCCGAACCGCCCTCCGGTGGTGTCCGATGCGGCGCCCGATTTCGTTAAGACCGTGACGGCGGCGATGCTGGCCGGCCTGGGCGATGCCCTGCCCGTCTCCGCGCTACCGCCGGATGGCACCTGGCCGATGGGCACCACGCGCTGGGAAAAACGTAACATTGCCGAAGCGATCCCCATCTGGAAAGAAGAGCTGTGTACACAGTGCAACCACTGCGTTGCGGCCTGCCCGCACTCCGCCATTCGTGCCAAAGTGGTTTCACCGGAAGAGATGGAAGCCGCGCCTGCCAGCCTGCATTCGCTGGATGTGAAATCTCGCGATATGCGCGGACAGAAATACGTTCTGCAGGTCGCGCCGGAAGATTGCACCGGCTGTAACCTGTGCGTCGAGGTCTGTCCGGCGAAAGACAGGCAGGATCCGGAGATCAAAGCCATCAATATGATGTCGCGTCTGGAGCACGTCGAAGAGGAGAAGGTCAACTATGACTTCTTCCTGAATCTGCCGGAAATCGATCGCAGCAAACTGGAACGTATTGATATTCGTACGTCACAGCTGATTACGCCGCTGTTTGAGTACTCCGGGGCCTGCTCCGGCTGCGGTGAAACGCCGTATATCAAGCTGCTTACCCAGCTGTACGGTGACCGGATGCTGATTGCCAACGCAACCGGCTGTTCATCCATCTACGGGGGCAATTTGCCTTCTACGCCGTACACCACCGACGCGAATGGGCGCGGTCCGGCGTGGGCAAACTCGCTATTCGAGGACAACGCCGAATTCGGCCTGGGCTTCCGCCTGACCGTCGACCAGCACCGCGCGCGCGTGATGCGCCTGCTGGAGCAGTTTGCCGGGCAGATCCCCGCTCAGCTCAATGACGCGCTTCATGCGGACGCGACGCCAGAAGAACGTCGTGAGCAGGTTGCTGAGCTGCGCCGCGCGCTGCAGGGCGTTTCGGGGGCTGAACAGCTGCTGACCGACGCTGACGCTCTGGTCGAAAAATCAATCTGGCTGATTGGCGGTGACGGCTGGGCTTACGATATCGGCTTTGGCGGACTGGATCACGTGTTGAGCCTGACCGAAAACGTCAACATTCTGGTTCTGGATACGCAGTGTTATTCCAATACCGGCGGCCAGGCGTCGAAAGCGACGCCGTTAGGCGCGGTAACGAAATTCGGCGAACACGGTAAACGCAAGGCGCGCAAAGATCTCGGCGTGAGCATGATGATGTACGGTCACGTTTACGTCGCGCAAATCTCGCTGGGTGCCCAGCTTAACCAGACGGTGAAAGCGATTCAGGAAGCGGAAGCGTATCCTGGCCCGTCGCTGATCATTGCCTACAGCCCTTGCGAAGAGCATGGCTACGATCTGGCCCTCAGCCACGACCAGATGCGCCAGCTGACCGCGACCGGCTTCTGGCCGCTGTACCGGTTCGACCCGCGTCGTGCAGACGAGGGTAAATTACCGCTGGCGCTGGATTCGCGTCCGCCGTCGGATGCCCTGGCCGAGACGTTAATGCAGGAACAGCGCTTCCGTCGCCTTAACGCCCAGCAGCCGGAAGTGGCCGGGCAGCTCTGGAAAGATGCCGCTGCTGACCTGCAAAAACGCTATGACTTCCTGGCGCAGATGGCGGGTAAAGCCGAAAAACCAACCAGCGACTAGTTCCCCTGCCCGGCTTGTCCGGGCATTTTTTTTCCATAAAAAAAGCCCGGCGTATTCACACCGGGCGAATCCAGATAATCATTGAATATCTATTTAGTTTCCTTAATAGCATTCATGTTAATTATGGATGAATCATCTTACAGGCATATAACGCCGGCCAGATTACCTTAATTAACGCCTGATTAATAATTTCAATTTAATATAGTTACTTTTAAATCATTCATCAAACCAATGATCATTTCTACCGATTTATTCGGTTTAGATTTTACTTAGTTCGTAACAATTATATTTTATTACTCTTACACGGGAGTGATTTAGCATGAGACAACTTTCTCATTCTGAAAGTTCAACAGGTAATTAAATAAAAACAACTGCAAAGGAATATCACAATGCAAAGAAAAGTACTGGCTCTGATGATTCCGGCTCTGTTAATAGCTGGTTCTGCTCAAGCAGCAGAAATTTATAATAAAGACGGTAACAAATTAGATCTGTACGGAAAAGTAGATGGTCTGCACTACTTTTCCGATAACAAAGGTGCTGACGGCGATCAAACCTATATGCGTCTGGGTTTCAAGGGTGAAACGCAGATCAACAACACGATGACCGGCTATGCGCAGTGGGAATACAACATTCAGGCCAATAACACGGAAGGGTCTGATAATCAGTCCTGGACGCGTCTGGCCTTCGCCGGTGTAAAAGTGGGTGACTACGGCTCCTTCGATTACGGTCGTAACTACGGTGTCCTGTACGACGTGGAAGGCTGGACCGATATGCTGCCTGAGTTCGGTGGCGACTCCTACACCAAAGCCGACAACTTCATGACCGGCCGCGCCAACGGTGTGGCAACCTACCGTAACACCGACTTCTATGGTCTGGTGCAGGGCCTGAACTTTGCGCTGCAGTACCAGGGCAAAAATGAAGACGCCAGCAACAACCAGGAAGGCACCAACAACGGTCGCGACACGCGTCACGAGAACGGTGACGGCTTTGGTATCTCTACTACCTATGACTTCGGCATGGGGATTACTGCGGGTGCCGCGTATACCTCTTCTGACCGCACCAACGAGCAGGTCATGAATACCACAGCAGGTGGAGACAAGGCGGATGCCTGGACGGCGGGCCTGAAGTATGACGCCAATAACATCTATCTGGCGGCAATGTATTCTGAAACCCGCAATATGACACCGTATGGTGATAATACCGACGCCGTGGCGAACAAAACCCAGAACTTCGAAGTGACCGCGCAGTACCAGTTCGACTTCGGCCTGCGTCCGTCCCTTTCCTACCTGCAGTCGAAAGGTAAGGATCTGGGCAACGGCCAGGGCGACCAGGATCTGGTTAAATACGCTGACGTAGGGGTCACCTATTACTTCAACAAAAACATGTCCACCTACGTTGATTACAAAATCAACCTGCTGGATGAAGATGACAGCTTCTACAAAGACAACGGCATCAGCACCGATGATGTTGTAGCGTTAGGCCTGGTTTACCAGTTCTGATTGTCAGAGCCCGCATAATCATGCGGGCTCGCTTGTTTTTTGAAGTTCGTCACATAAGACAGTTTAAGAAAGGGGTTGGTTGAGGGAAAGTTGAAAGTAAGCTGGTTAAACTGCGGTGATAGCCCTTTCTTCACTAAGGATAACAGCGTTGTTTGGTCGTGTATCCCTTGCCTTACTTACCCTTTTAGCATTGCTGTGGATGGCGTTAATTTTTGATTTTGGTGATATCGTCGGGCATCTCGGGGCGCTATTAAACCATCTGGATGGCAGTTAACTATTGTCCCTGGAAATAAAAAGCCACCAGCGGTGCCGGTGGCGGGTAAACGCGTATGTCGCGTTATTTTTTCACAGGTTGAGGCTTTTTATCACCTGATTCAGGGGCCTCACGCGGATCGTCTTTTTCAACACAGAGCATAGTTTCTCCTGTTTCAGTTACCCACTGCCTACTATAGCCGGAGGAGTAAAAGAGTGGCCAGGCGGCAATCATGCCTGATCTTCCCCTTTCTCGCGAAAAGAGAGATAACCTAATACCCCACTATCCCCATCCATGGGATGGTTAACGCCGTCCATCACCTTCACCTCTGGAAAATCAAAAGGTGAAACGTTTTCAAAACAGGCGACATTAACGCCATATTCGTTTGGGTTAGAACGCCGCTGATGGAACGTGTAGATCCCGCATACCGAGCAGAAGAAATGCCGTGCCGTTCCCGTGTTAAAGCGGTACTCGGTGAGCTTATCTTCACCTTTGGTCACCTTAATGCCTGACAGCGGCGCAGAGACGACGACCGCGCCCCGCATGCGACAAAAGGAACAGCTGCAGCGCCGCGCGGTATTCAGACCATCAGTGAGCTCAACGGTGAACGCCACCGCGCCGCAATGGCACTTCGCGTTTCGTCTTTCAGCCATGGGCTATACCCCTTTTCTCACCAGCTCGGCAGCCTTAACGAAAACCTCATCTTCTACGCCATCGCCTTTTTGCCTGCCGAGCCTGACCAGTTCATCGACAATGCTGTTGCGATGGATCGGTTTCTGCGCTGAAACCAGCCCAATAACGGCGGCCCCGATTGCCAGCCCCACTAATCCGGTTTGTTCATCTTTGTTCATCATGCTTACGCTCCTGGTCCAACCAACAAGCTTAGCAGGATTTTTAAAAACGCGGCGTCAAACCGTATTTTGGCGTTTTGATGTTTGCAGCCCAAATCTTGATATCGTTTTGCAGGAGGATCGTGAAATCGGATTTTAAATGCGTCACCATGCCATTGACGCTGTCCGCATCAACCACTGAAAAATGTTCAATTCTGTTCTGTCCTACCTGAACGCAATAATATTTGGCGGGCAGTACTTTGCCATTCACATTTAGCGGCAGGTTATTCTCACCGCAACGGCCTTCAGTAATATATGACACCAGTAAATTAGCGGATTTTCTCCCAGGCTGGGAGACGCTCACCATGACAGGGAAACCTTCCGATGTCTGCGTCATATCATAAAGGACCGCATTTTTTATATACCAGGTATTATATTCCCGCTCCTGAAAAGCAGACCAGGAAGGCGCAGAAAAGAGCACCAGCACTGCCAGGATAAGAGATTCTATTTTCATGGGATGTTGTCGTCCGTGTTGTTGCACGTATTATTCAGATTGTGCAAAAAACAGCAACCACTTAAGAATAGTCCTACTACTATTGGCAGTGACGGAGGAATAAATTAAAGATATGCCTTACCGTCAGCAGTCCCAGCCAACGCTCATAAAAGAGAATAAGAAGAAAAATGGTAAACCGCAGCCATCATGGCGATGCTGACGACGACGCTGATGAAAAAGTAGCTTTTAAAGGGCTGCTTTTGGGTTTTATGGCGAAAGAGTTGTTGGCCCACAATGGCGCCAGGCCAGCCACCTGTCACGCCAAATACCAGCAATGTCGCTTCCGGAACCCTGCGCATCCCCTTCCGCGCCGCCATTTTATCGGCGCCATACATGACCAACGTCATCACGTTGATCGCCAGAAACCACATGACCAGAGGATGGGTAGCAAGAAGGCTGCCGATCGCAGCGATAATCAGGAGTAAATAACAAAAGCGATTAAGGGTCATAGCACGAGTCACGGAGTGTTTAGCGGTTTTGGATGACGCATTATACGCTAACTGACGAAAATCTCAGAATGAGACAGCTATTCTAAATGCAAACTGCGCCCCGGCCTTTACTGGTTAATATTTAAACTGCGGTAATAAGTAAGCATTATTTCATTATGCTATGGCCGCTAGCATTTTTTTCTTAAAAAATTAACCTGAAGCAACTTACGTCGAAAACACAGCGTAAGTGCATTGTTTTAACAAAGCAATAATCATTGCATCCATCATTCTTAAGAGGATGCGACAATTTTGATTAAAGTCAAACTAAACGTTAGACAGCTAATATTCCAAAGCCCCCATTTGCTTAAGAATCCCAAAGAGAATGTTGAAAACAATTAATTTGACCATCCGGTCAATACATAACAAAATATTACCGTGATTAAAACAATAATGGTCTGCATTTTTGGGGGATGATGTCCCCCCTTTTTATTTCCTCAGAAACAACCGAATAAACATTATTCCACCCTGACCTTAACTTTTGGCTTCGACAAGACAACTTTGACCAGTTCCTTGAAAGGAAGAGGTTTGTAAAAGAAAAAACCCTGTAAAAACCGGATATGATTGCGTGTGAGGTAATCGAGCTGCTCTTCTGTTTCAACGCCTTCCGCCACGATGCTAATTGAGAGTTTTTTGGCCAACTCCAGTACCGAATCAAGGATTAGCGTTGAGTCCTCATTCGCATTAACCCTGGCAACAAAGCTCTGGTCGATTTTAATGTAATCAATATGCAGATCCTGCAGATAGGACAGACCGGAATAACCCGTACCAAAGTCATCCAGCGCAATGGCAAATCCGTTGCTATGTAACTCATTCAATGTATTAACGAGATGTTCATCAATGTCGAGTGGTTCACGCTCCGTCACCTCAATGACGAGGTTGAGATCCTGTTGAGTGAAGCTGCGCTTGTAGTGGAGACACTCTTCAACAAAGGTGGGCGCAACGATATGAGAAGCGCTGAAGTTAATCCCTACGTGAAAGCCTTCTGGCAGCAATGTCGCAATAGCATTCATGTGTATTGCAACTTGCCTCATTAAGCTTTGAGTCAAAGGAATAATTAAACCGGATTTCTCAGCAAGAGGAATGAAGGATGCGGGAGAAATAAACCCTGATTGAGGATGCTTCCATCTGGCCAGCACCTCCACACCCCGTAAGGTTCCCTCTTTGCCGCTCACAACGGGTTGGTAATACGGAATAATTTCATTTCTGTAAATGGCGATGCGCAGTGATTCTTCGGGTGAAACATCCTTAGAAATATAGCGTTGAAGAATATAAGCAGAAAGAGACGATATTATCAGCAGGAATAACACCACGCCTCCGGCTCGATTGAATAATCTCTTAAGGCTAAAAAGAGGTGGAGAGTTGAATTGTACCGAGAAAGGATAACCAGAGGCTTTTACCGTTAATACCTCTTTCTTCGTAGGGTCTGCCGCCGTCACATCGCCTGTCAGGCCTAAAAGGCTATTGCCTACTCTCAGGGAATATTCAACGCCATTTAAAGGCATATCCAGCGCATCCCGGATATGGCTATCGCTGATGCTAACGATGATTCGGCTTCCGGCGTGAATTGTCTGATATAAGAGAACCGGAAGACCGTTGACGGTACTGGCCGAAGGGACGAGGAGCAATGATGACTCAGGCAGCACTGAGCTGTTGACCAACAATACGCGGTTTCCCGGTAACGAGGAGCACCAGACCGCATCATTTTTCAGAATAACGATCGTTCTCAGGTGAGGCTGTAATGCCGCCTCGGTGCCCAGCCGATATTGCCCTTCAGCATCACACTCATTCTCGGCAAGTTGCTTTGCCATCTCAGTCGCATGACGAGCTTCTTTAAGAATAACATTCATGTTCCGCACGACGTAGTGCGCCTCTGCCAGGCTATCAGCCCGTGCAGAATACCAGACCTGCAAATTGATGATAAAAACGCCGAGCAAAAACATTGTCGTGGCTGCAGCTACGGGGATAGATGCATGGCGCATTTAGAGTTCTCGATTTAAGTGAAGTAGCCGCTTCAACGATGGTGAAGTGATTGAATTGTCATTGTCTTAAGCATGGTCGATAACGTAATAATTACCATGCCAGGCGTCAGAAATGTTCTTGCCAGCCAGATTGAGGGGAAACAAAAGGCCGCCGAACGGCAGCCCTGGTGGATAAATGTCTATTAATATCGCTTTATTGTATTGATCGGGGTTCTTTCTGACCAGTCTGGTCTTTCGCCGGCCATGATTGCACGCTGTTGCGTTGGCGTCACAGACTGGGTTATTTCAGGCATTGACTTGTATTCGGGTTGTTTAGGTGGACTGAGAACCAGATCGGAGCTACAGCCTGACAGCAGGAAAATAGCCAGTAGAGATGAACTAAGCTTGAACACGTTAAACCCTTCCAATGGGATAAAATTTTAAGAAAAAGCGTGGTGCTGGTTGCATCCAGGTGACTCGTTACTGATATTCAAAGCCACGCGCCTGGCTGCAGACAGCAGATTCACCACACAGATAACCTCGTAAGGATATATTTACCAGGGCAATACGCGCAACGCTTTGTTTTCCTTCCCACCTGAACTAAAAATGCAAGGAAAGGCGACTATGCTTCTACAGTCGAGGGGGTTTATGCTAAAACCGCTATTCCGATTCTTTTGGTTAAGAGTTAAGAAGGGATTTGAATGGTTCAGGTTGAAGAATTAAAAATGAAGTACCCAGGCGCAGTGGCCTGGCAAATGGGTGACGGCCCGGAAATGGCGAGCGTGCTTGCGGACCTTATTAAAAAAGGAATCAAAACGGCCACCTGCGGATCTTTTGCCTCGTACGCGCAGGATGTGTCTGCTCCGCGGATGGGGAGCTACAACATAATTCTTGATGGCCAGAATGTCCCGGTCTGTGTGATCCGGCTGGTTTCAATGCGGCTGGTGCGTTTTTGCGATGTAAATGAAGAATTCGCTCGCAAAGAGGGTGAAGGCGATTTAAGCCTTGAATACTGGCAGAAAGAGCATCAGCGATTTTTCTTCCGCGAAGGCCATTTTTCTGAAGATATGGAACTGATCGCGGAAGAATTTGATTTGGTTGAGGTGCTGTAAGCTGAGATAAAAGTGATACTTATCCCAGCGAGCCTGCACCCTTCTGATGCCCTCCCAGGTTTGTCAGGCTTTTTAAAGCTACCCTTGTCGATATAACGCATCACCCCGGCATCACTAGCCATTACCCTTAAGCCTGCATGATGTGAATCATTATAGGGCTCCAGATTTAACGCAGCTGTAAAACGTGCTGGTATTCGCCGCCGGAATCCGTACCATACGCGGCATACAATATTTGCCCCTGCTGGCTCCGAAGGTAGTACTAAATGCAACAGAATCAAGAGATTAACAAAAAAGAGCAATACAACCTGAATAAACTGCAAAAGCGACTGCGCCGTAACGTGGGCGAAGCCATTGCAGACTTCAACATGATTGAAGAAGGTGACCGCATCATGGTCTGCCTGTCAGGGGGTAAAGACAGCTATACCATGCTGGAGATCCTGCGTAATCTTCAGCAAAGCGCACCGGTGAAATTTTCCCTGGTGGCGGTCAACCTTGACCAGAAACAGCCGGGCTTCCCGGAGCACATTCTGCCGGAATACCTCGAGAAGCTGGGCGTTGAGTACAAAATCGTCGAAGAAAACACCTACGGCATTGTGAAAGAGAAAATCCCGGAGGGGAAAACCACCTGCTCACTCTGCTCTCGTCTGCGCCGCGGCATTCTGTATCGTACCGCGACGGAGCTGGGCGCGACCAAAATTGCGCTGGGCCATCACCGCGACGATATCCTGCAAACGCTGTTCCTCAATATGTTCTACGGCGGCAAGATGAAAGGCATGCCGCCTAAGCTGATGAGCGATGACGGCAAGCACATTGTGATCCGCCCTCTCGCCTACTGCCGCGAAAAAGACATTGAGCGTTTTTCTCAGGCTAAAGGTTTCCCGATCATTCCATGTAACCTGTGCGGCTCTCAGCCGAACCTGCAGCGTCAGGTAATTGGCGACATGCTGCGCGACTGGGATAAGCGTTATCCAGGGCGTATCGAAACCATGTTCAGCGCGATGCAAAACGTTGTCCCTTCCCATCTCGCGGATGTGGAGCTGTTCGACTTTAAAGGCATCAACCACGAGTCAGAAGTTGTGAACGGCGGAGACCTGGCGTTTGATCGGGAAGATATTCCCATGCAGCCAGCAGGCTGGCAGCCGGAAGAAGATGACAATCAGTTTGAAGAGTTGCGTCTCAACGTGCTTGAAGTGAAGTAAGCGATTAGCGTCTCAGAAGGACCTTCTGAGACGCTCCATTCTTTATTTCAGCAGACGTACGCGACAGGTTTTACCCTTAATTTTCCCGTTTTGCAGCTGCTTCCATGCCTTATGGGCAACCGCCTGGCGAACCGCTACGTAGACATGCGCCGGATGGACCGCAATCTTACCGATATCCGCCCCGTCCAGCCCCACGTCCCCGGTCAGCGCCCCTAATACGTCACCTGGACGCATCTTGGCTTTTTTACCGCCATCAATGCACAGCGTCGCCATTTCAGCCTCCAGCGGCACAATGCTGGCGCTGGCCGGTGCATTCATCCAGTTCAGCTTGATCTGCAGCATCTCAGAGAGAATGTTGGCGCGCTGCGCCTCTTCCGGCGCGCAGAAGCTGATCGCCAGACCGCTGTTTCCCGCGCGCGCGGTACGGCCAATACGGTGCACGTGCACTTCAGGGTCCCACGCCAGCTCAAAGTTCACCACCAGCTCCAGGGATTTAATATCCAGACCGCGCGCAGCGACGTCGGTTGCAACAAGAACGCGGGCGCTGCCATTAGCGAAGCGGACCAGCGTCTGATCGCGATCGCGCTGTTCCAGATCGCCATGCAGCGACAATGCGCTCTGGCCGGCGGCATTCAGGGCATCACAGACCGACTGACAGTCTTTTTTGGTATTACAGAACACCACGCAGGACGCAGGCTGATGCTGGCTCAGCAATTTCTGCAGGAGCGAAATTTTCCCCTGCTGCGAAGTTTCAAAGAACTGCTGCTCGATGGCGGGCAGCGCATCGACGCTGTCGATTTCAATGGTGAGCGGATTTTTCTGCACGCGCCCGCTGATGGCGGCGATGGCCTCCGGCCAGGTCGCGGAGAACAGCAGCGTCTGACGATCGGCCGGGGCGAAACGGATCACCTCGTCAATCGCATCGCTGAAGCCCATATCCAGCATCCTGTCTGCCTCATCCATCACCAGCGTTTGTAACGCATCCAGCGAGACGGTGCCTTTTTGCAGGTGATCCAGCAGGCGGCCGGGCGTTGCGACAATGATGTGCGGCGCATGCTGAAGTGAATCACGCTGCGCGCCGAACGGCTGTCCGCCGCAGAGGGTTAAAATCTTGGTGTTTGGCAGGAAACGCGCCAGGCGACGCAGTTCACCCGCGACCTGGTCTGCCAGTTCGCGGGTTGGGCACAGCACCAGAGACTGGGTCTGAAAAAGCGCCGCATCGATGTGCTGCAACAGGCCAAGGCCAAATGCCGCCGTTTTCCCGCTGCCCGTTTTCGCCTGCACGCGCACGTCACGGCCCTCAAGGATGGCGGGCAACGCGGCCGCCTGAACAGGCGTCATCGTGAGGTAACCCAACTCGTTGAGGTTATCGAGCTGGGCGGCGGGCAGAACATTCAGGGTAGAAAAAGCGGTCACAGTAGTCTCTCGTGGTCATCTTTGCGGTCAGATGGCGCGTATCCTCGCAGATCTCGCGGTTCGATGCGACAATTTAATCGGTTCTTGATCTGGCGGCGGGTCGGGCATCGGCTGCGGACGCGGGATGGGATCGGGCATTGGCACCGGATCGGTGGGGACGGGATCGGATTGACGCGATTGTTGCAGTAGCAGAGCGTTCAGGATGCTCATCATTCCCTCCAGAATTTGCTGTCGTCCCTTTTAGGGTAGACGCTGAGAATCAGGAGGCAAAAAAAAGCCGACTATGAAGTCGGCGTCGTACGAATCAATTGTGCTATGCAGTAATTCAAAAAAGGAAGTAAGACAATATGGAGCGCAACGCCCATCGCTTGACGTTGCATTCACCTGCGGGAGTAATATTGCACCTTACGGGGTAGATGTTTATTGACTTCGCTCAATTAAAAGAGCGTTTTGATCCCGTTGAAAGCTGGAAAAAGCGTAAATTTACAGCCATTTACTACGATGCAACCACCATGCAACACCACCAATCAAAACAACTAACATCACGCAAAACGCGGTAAAGCCGTAGCGATAAGCGCCACCCGGAATTCCACCCAGATTCACGCCAAACAGCCCGGTAAGAAACGTGCTGGGTAAAAACACCATCGCCATCAGGGACATCGTATAGGTTCTTCTCGACAGCGACTCCTGCATCACCTGCGCGATTTCGTCCGCCATCACCGCCGTTCTGGCAATACAGGAATCAATCTCGTCCAGCCCGCGCCCCAGCCTGTCGGCAATATCCTGCATTCTGCGTCGCTGATCGTCATTCATCCAGGTGAGCCTTTCGCTGGCAAGACGCGCATACACGTCGCGCTGCGGCGTCATGTAGCGGCGCATGACAATCAACTGCTTACGCAATAAGGCCAGAAAACCGCGCGGCGGGATCTGCTGATCGAGCAGGTTATCTTCCAGGTCGATGATTTTGTCGTGCAGCTCTTCAATAAATTCACTCGCATGATCGGTAAGGGCGTCGCAGACGTCCACCAGCCAGCTGCCGCAGTCGACCGGCCCGGTGCCCTCTTTCAGATCGTTGACAATGTCATCCAGCGCCAGAACTTTTCGCTGGCGGGTCGACACAATGAGCCCATCGTCCATGTAGACACGCATCGCAACCAGCTGATCCGGGCGTTCATCCGTGCTGCCGTTAATGCAGCGCAGGGTGATCAGCGTCCCGTCACCCATTCGACTCACGCGGGGCCGCAGGCTTTCACCCGCCAGCGCATCGCGCACGTTATTGGGCAAGAGCGGCGTCGAGGCCAGCCAGTCAGCGCTGTCCGGGTGGGTGTAGTTCAGATGTAGCCAGCAGGGATGCGCACTATCGATCACATCATTATCTTCCAGCGGTCGCGCACCGCCGCGACCATCCAGCACCCACGCAAAAACTGCGTCTGGAACGTTAAGTTCAGATCCTTTAATGCTTTCCACAGCGCCTCCACCTTTTTAGCTCTTCGGTGTCAGTCTAGCTTTCATCAGGTGTTAAGCAACAACTATGTATCCCATCGCGCTGAAATCGCTCAGGAATTGTACATACCAGGCGGAGGCATGAAAAAAGCCTGGCATGCCAGGCTTTGAGGTGCTGTCAGAGAGAGTGCTCTGGCCGCTGGAGGAAGGATGGCGAACCGCCAGGTGATGAGGACAAGGATGACTGATCGAGCCTGAAATTACGCGTCCGGGTCTGCAGCTCAATCACCTGATTACGCAGTACATCAGACGAACCGTTGAGTTCCTCTGCCATTGCCACGTTACTTTGCGTGACCCGCTCCAGCTCCGATAGCGCCAGGGTAATCTGAGAAATGCCTTTCTCCTGCTCTGAGGTTGACGCGGAAATGTCGTCCATTAAGCGGCTGACATTTCCCGAGCCGGTCACGATTTCATGCATGTTTTTCTCTGCCTGTGACACAACGCTGGCTCCCTGCGTGACGTTACTGCTGGTGACTTCAATCAGCGTTTTGATATTCTTCGCGGCCTCCGCGCTGCGGTGTGCCAGGTTTCTTACCTCTTCCGCGACGACAGAAAAACCCTTGCCATGATCGCCCGCCCTTGCCGCCTCCACGGCCGCGTTGAGCGCCAGGATATTTGTCTGGAACGCAATGCCGTCAATGAGCGAAATAATCTCCGTCATCTGCTGCGCGCATTCGGTAATGGACTGCATATTGCTGGCGACCTGCCCCATCAGCTCGCCGCCCTTGCGCGCCTGTAACGTCGCCACATTTGCCTGCTCGCTCGCCAGGCGGGTGTTATCGGCATTGTTTTTGGTGCTCGCGGCCATTTGCTCCATGCTGGCTGCGGTTTGCACCAAAGACGCAGACTGCTGTTCGGTTTTCACCGAAAGCTGAGCGCTACGTGCCGAGAGTTGATCCGATAAGGTCATGGCGGTTTGCGATGATGCCCTGATCTCACGCACCAGCGTCGCAATATTGCCGGAAAGGCTGTTTATGCCGGGGATGAGTCGGCCCGCGCAGTTATTGCCAAATTCAGGGATAGATACGCCAAGGTTACCTGCGGTCACCTCCTCAATACTTCTCTTCACCGTATTGATCGGCGTCACAAGATACTTCGTCATATAGACCCAGAGCAAAAATAGCGCAACGAAATTGATAACATTAAGCGAAATAAAGAGAGACGTATTGCTGGAAAATAGAACAACGACACCTGCACTTACCAAAAAAAGAGAGAAAAGGAACCCGATAATAAAGGTCCTTACACTAATATTTTTTAGCATGATAATACCCACGTTTTATATTTTGGTCGGCACTTAGACTTATAGCATTGGCCCGGAAGTTTTTCATCGCAAACGACGCTTGTTTTTTGTTTCGCCGTTAGCACCCTGAGATTTACGTTAAGTCAGATAAAAAAAGCGTATTAGTGAAAATGTTCTGCTCAGCATGCTGTGATACTGGTCTCCAGCCATGTTAAGCGATAGTATCGCCCGCGGTGAGACGACACGATCGCCTTCATATTTAAGGAGCTTTGCTACTGTTATTCATTCTTGTTTAGCAATGCTTAATATATTAACGAGAGAATATATTTTATATTCTTAATAAGTTTTAGAGTATTAATATGACTGGTCATTTTTCACGATAAATAACTAATATGGTTTGAATGCGCATGTTCGTTGCCCGATAAAGATGTATCCGGCAGGCGAAATCGGTAACCCTCTCAGGCGTGGGATTGCATAATGCTCAATATATCGTGGGACCCTGTGTTAATCGCTATCTCTTATCTGGTGGCGTTTATCGCCTCCTTTGTGGCGCTGGACAGCGCCGGAAAGATCCCCCTCTCCAGCCGAAAGGCTGCCCTGTTCTGGCGCATTGCCGGTGGGGTCACGCTGGGCATTGGCATTTGGTCGATGCACTTTATCGGCATGCTGTCGATGCAAATGCCCATGATGATGAGCTACGACCTCTGGTTAACCCTTGCGTCACTGGGTGTCGCGGTGGTTGCATCAGCCACGGCACTTAATATTGCCGTCGCGGGCAAAAAACTTTCTCCCTTTCGACTGATCTTTGCCACGGCAATCCTGAGTGCTGGCGTGGTGTCGATGCACTACATCGGTATGGCGGCCCTGATGCTGGATGGCAGCATCATCTGGGATCGCCGCCTCGTGGGGTTGTCCGTGGTTATTGCCATTGTTGCCTCCGGCACGGCGCTGTGGCTGGCTTTCCGCCTGCGGGATAAACACAAAGGCGTCTTTATCAATCGCATTCTCGCGGCCTTCATCATGGGTGCCGCCATTTGTGCGATGCACTATACCGGCATGAGTGCCGCGCAGTTTCAGGAAATGGCGCATACCCTCCCGGGCGGGATCGGCGAGCTGGGGTTATCCATCTGGGTGTCGGTCACCACGCTCTGCCTGCTCGGCGTGATGTTAATCATTTCGCTGATCGATTCCCACCGGCGCACCATCCGGCTGACGGATAATCTGCATCAGCTCAACCGCCAGCTTGAGCTACAGGCGCGTTTTGACGCGCTCACCGGGCTCGCAAACCGCCACCAGATGGATCTCCGCATGCAGGATTGTCTGCGCAGCGCGCTGCTGAGCAAGAAGCCATTTGCGGTTATTTTCCTGAACGTCGATCACTTCAAACGCGTTAACGATACGTGGGGTCACAGCGTCGGTGATGAGCTATTGATCACGGTCGCGCAGCGCATCACGGCCCGGCTCACGCGCGAGATGACCCTGGCAAGGCTGGGAGGCGACGCCTTTATCCTGCTGGTGCCGGAATGTGACGACGACAGGCTCAACGCGCTGGTCACCGCGCTGCTTGAAGATGTGCGACGCCCTCTGTCCGTCTGCGGACATACGTTAAGCACGACGATCAGCGCGGGCGTAAGCCTCTATCCTCAGGATGGCGAAACGCTGCACGAGCTAAAGCTCAAGGCGGATGCAGCCCTACATCGCGTCAAGGAAGAGGGCCGCAACGGCTGGGCGATTTACCGGGCCGAGATGTCAACGGCGATCCCGGCAAAACCCGGTTTCCTGCAGGAGCTTTCGCAGGCGCTTGAGCGCGATCAGTTTGAACTGTGGTACCAGCCAACCTGGCATGCGGGAGAGAAAACCATTCACGGTTTTGAAGCCCTTCTGCGCTGGCGGCATCCTGAGCAAGGGGTTGTGCTGCCTAATCTGTTTATCCCTTCTCTGGAGCAAACGGGCTTAATTATTCCGGTAGGTAACTGGGCCATTGAAGCGGCATGCCGACAGCTTCATTTCTGGACAGAGCAAGGTTTCAGCCAGTGGACGCTGTCTCTCAACCTATCCCCCATCCAGTTTGAACAGCCGGATATTTTCCAGATCGTCTCGTCGATGCTGGAAAAATATAGCTTGTCTCCGTCCCGCCTGATCCTTGAGGTAACGGAAAGCACCGCGCTTAAAAATCTCGACCGCAGCATTGAGTTGCTCAATGCGTTTAATCATGCGGGGATCGTTGTCTCGATTGATGATTTTGGGACGGGCTATTCCAACCTTCTGATGCTGAGCGTGCTTCCGGCAAAAGAGCTCAAGATCGACAGAAGCTTTGTCACGTCGATGCTGGAAAATGAAAAAAGCTACAAGCTGGTTGAAACCATTATCAGTATCGCCCGGACCATGGAGATGAATGTGGTGGCAGAAGGGATCGAGACGGAAGAACAGCAGGCGGTTCTCACCCGACTCGGCTGCGATTACCTGCAGGGATATCTTTTCTCCCGCCCCTTACCTGCCGAACAGGTACCGTGGCTACTGCTGCAGATAAACTCAGACAAACAGATTATACCCATTAATAAAATTCAAACGGACCCCGCATTTATTTCTCAAAAAAATCATGCCTGACGGGGTTAAGTGGAGTATGTTTCAAGGGAGTACACGCGAGTCAATTCAGTCATGATTGTCAGGCACATGTTGTCGATGAACAGGAAACGCCTATGTCGCAACCTTGTTTTGATGCGTTGAATGTAATTAAAACACCCGTGTGGCTCGTTTCACCCGTGTCGGAAAAGATCATTTTTGCGAATGTGGCCGCAACGCAGATCATGGGGGATAAAACGCTCGATGACCTGCGCAAAGGGATCTATTCAGCCAGTGCGCAAACCGTCCTGTCGATGTATGTATCTGAACTGAAAACAGAGCAGGAGATCGTCGAAATCTGGACAACGAGCCGGGATGGACAGGATACGCCATTAAGCTGTCGCCTCTCGCTTGCCCACTACGCGCCCTGGGGCGATGTGATTGTTTTCGAGGGCATCTCCCAACAAATACTCTCAGGATTGAAGGCCAGCCGTTCCGCTACCTACCGTCGGAAAAAACAGGGTTTTTATGCGCGTTTTTTTCTGACCAACAGCGCCCCGATGCTGTTAATCGATCCGGCCCGCGACGGTCAAATCGTCGATGCGAATCTGGCCGCGCTCAATTTTTATGGTTATTCACATGATGACATGTGCACTAAGCATACCTGGGAAATCAATACGCTGGGGCGAGATGTGATGCCCATTATGACTGCGATTGCCGCGCTGCCCGGTGGTCACAAGCCGCTCAATTTTGTTCACCGCCTTGCCGATGGATCCACCCGCCACGTTCAGACGTATGCCGGGCCCATTGAGATCTACGGTGACAAGCTGATGCTGTGCATCATCCACGATATCACCGAGCAAAAAAGGCTGGAGCAGGAGCTGGAACATGCGGCGTTACGTGACTCCATGACGGGGTTACTCAACCGGCGCCAGTTTTACGCGATTACCGATCAAAGCAATCTGAATAAACTTCCCGCGCAGCAGCAATTTAGCCTGCTGCTGGTGGATACCGACCATTTCAAAAACATTAATGACCTGTTCGGCCATCTGAAAGGCGATGAGGTGCTTATCGCCCTTTCCCGGACGCTGGAAGCCTGTAGTCGGGAGGGCGATATGGTGTTCCGCTGGGGTGGCGAAGAGTTCGTTATCCTGCAGCCGCGCACCTCTCTCGATACCGCGATGCAGATTGCCGAGTCAGTCCGCGCAGCCGTTGCCCGCATTACGATTCCGGGCCTGCCGCGGTTTACCGTCAGCATCGGCGTGGCGCGGCACAATCAGGGAGAGAGTATTGACGAGCTGTTTAAGCGCGTGGACGATGCGCTGTATCGCGCTAAAAATGACGGACGCAATAAAGTCCTTGCGGCATGAAACTGGAGTATCCGGAAAAGCCCCGCTACAATGCCCACCTCGAATCAATTAGCTTCAGGTGGGTAAAAGCCGCAATGGGAAAAACAGAAATAATACTCACCTTAATTATTTTACTCCTTATTATATTTGGCTTCTGGTTTATTTTTAGCGGTGAGATCTGGTATCTCGTCGAGTTCCTGGAAAATAGCCTTTACCCGACCTTCGATGCACCGTAACGCACGTTTAATCGCTTGTTTCACCTACCGAATATGTCAGGTATCTGCTTCCGTTACAGCCGCGTAAAATACGCGGCGTTATCCTCCAACAACGTTGATAACGAATCACTTATTCATTTGCTTATGTTGCCCGTGCTCTGACGGGCTTTTTTATTTCCGGCAATTCACCCACGCCAGGCTATATCTTAATCATCTTTATTGATAGAGGTGAGGAAAGATGAGCAAGAAGATCCTGATGCTGGTTGGCGATTACGCCGAAGATTACGAAACCATGGTGCCTTTTCAGGCGTTGCAGATGATTGGTCATCAGGTGGATGCGGTCTGCCCCGACAAACCGAAGGGCGATTACATCATGACGGCAATCCATGACTTTGACGGCGCCCAGACCTACAGCGAAAAGCCCGGTCACCGCTTTACCCTCAACGCCGATTTTTCAGCCGTAAAGGAGCAGGACTACGACGCGCTGCTCATCCCCGGCGGGAGAGCGCCCGAGTATCTGCGGTTAAATGAGGACGTCTTAAAGCTGGTACAGGCATTTGACGCCGCGCGTAAGCCGATTGCCGCGGTGTGCCACGGCCCGCAGCTGCTTGCTGCCGCGGGCATTCTGAAAGGACGAACCTGTAGCGCCTACCCGGCCTGTGCGCCTGAAGTCCGTCTCAGCGGCGGACACTACGCCGCCATCGGCATCGACCAGGCCCATGTAGACGGTAACCTGGTTACGGCTCCCGCCTGGCCCGCGCATCCGCAGTGGCTGGCGAAGTTTAATGCGCTATTAGAATAACAGAGACCCGGCATCGGGCCACGCATAGCGGATGAAGCAGTACCGCGTATTGCAGACCTGGCGCATTCTCGCGCCAGGTCTCATAAAACATCAGTGCTTCTCGATATACATCGTCCGGCTATACGCCACGTCTTCCGGGTTATTAATAGGGTAGCCTTTCACCCAGGGCTTAATCAGACGACCATTGGTGTACTGGTAAATTGGCGCGATAGGCGCTTTCTCCACGAGGATTTTCTCCGCCATGTTGTAGTCCGTATTACGCGCTTTCGCCGTGGTTTCCAGCGTCGCCTGGTGGATAATTTTATCGTAGGCCGGCTCATTGAAACGCGAGATATTGCCGCTGTGGGTGGAGGTCAGCAGGGACAGGAAGGTCGACGGCTCATTGTAATCGCCTACCCATGACGCGCGGATCACGTCAAAATTGCCGGTATTACGGCTGTCGATATAGGTTTTCCACTCCTGGTTTTGCAGTTTGACGTCCACACCGAGATTTTTCTTCCACATGGACGCCACCGCAATGGCGATTTTCTGGTGGTTTTCCGAGGTGTTGTACAGCAGGGTCAACTTCAGCGGACGCTGCGGGCCGTAACCTGCGGCCTGGAGCAACGTTTTCGCCTGAGCGTTCAGCTCCTGCTGGGACATCTGCTCGAACGGTGAAGGCTCAGGGGTGAAGCCCGCCGTCACGTCAGGGGTGAAATGCCAGGCCGGCTTCTCGCCTGTACCTAATACCTTTTCCGCCATAATGCGGCGATCGATAGTCATGCTCAGCGCAAGACGCACCCGGGCATCGGCCGTCGGGCCCTTTTGCGTGTTAAACGCATAGTAATATGTCCCGAGCTGAGGCGGCGTATACACCTGTCCCGGAATGTCCTTCAGGAGCTTCTGATACATGTTTTTCGGGAACGATTCAGTGATATCAATATCCCCCGCCAGAAAGCGCTTAGTGGCGGACGATTCCTGATTAATCGGAATGAAGGTCACTTTTTGCAGGACAGTTTTCGCGTTGTCCCAGTAGTGCGTATTCGGCACGACAACCAGTTTTTCATTCACCACCCGGTCGTTCAGGACGTACGCGCCGTTACCCACCAGGGCGCCCGGACGCGTCCACTCTTTCCCGCTTTCAACGTTCGCTTTTTGCACCGGATAGAAGGCGAAGTTTGCCGTCAGGTTGCTAAACCACGGGAGCGGTTTGTCCAGCTGGACGCGTAAGGTTCTGGCATCCACCGCCGTCACGCCCAGGGTATCTGGCGCCGCTTTGCCATCGATAATGGCCTGCGCGTTATTGATGCCCGCCAGCGCCGCAAACCAGGCAAACGGAGACGTGGTTTTCGGGTCAACCAGACGCTGCCAGCTGTAGACAAAATCCTGCGCGGTGACGGGCGTACCGTCAGACCATTTGGCGTTGTCGCGCAGGGTGAACGTCCAGATACGGTTATCGTTGCTCTGCCAGCGCGTCGCCACGCCGGGGGTCAGCTCCCCTTTCTCGTTCTGATTCACCAGCCCTTCGAAAAGATCGCGAATCACCTGAATCTCGGGTAATCCCACCGCTTTTGCCGGATCGAGCGAAGCCGGCTCGTCTTTAATATGCCTGACCAGCTCCTGTTTTTGCGCCAGTACCGTGCCCTGGGGCACATCAGCAGCGTACGAGAGTGTAGAGAGTCCGCACAGGTACAGTGCAGCGCAAAGACGCGAAACAGGATGCTTCATAAGATCCCCTTTGATGAATTCAGGTAACAAGCAGATGCGTAATTATTTGTTTCGAAACAGAGAAATGCAAATACCTTACGCCTGAATAGTGATTTAAGGCAATTCTCAAGCGTTACGGAAACTATTTGATTAACAGCGGGTTTTGCACAACACTGCCAATAGAGACTTCTTTATCAGGATTTCGTATGGCAATCACCCGACCACGAGCGGAGCGCGGGGCCTTTCCGCCGGGCGCTGAGCAATATGGCCGCTCATTTTTAGGCGCATCGCTGATCTGGTTCCCGGCGCCCGATGCCGATCGCAGCAGCGGTTTGATCATTGCCGGCACGCACGGAGATGAGAACTCGTCCATCGTCACGCTTTCCTGCGCGCTGCGGACGCTGACGCCTTCATTGCGCCGTCACCACGTGATTCTTGCCGTCAATCCGGACGGCTGTCAGCTTGGATTACGGGCGAATGCGAGGGGCGTTGACCTGAACCGTAATTTCCCGGCGGCAAACTGGCGCGCCGGAGAAACGGTTTATCGCTGGAACAGCTCCGCCGAGGAGCGGGACGTGGTGCTGCTGACGGGAGACAAGCCTGGCTCGGAGCCGGAAACGCAGGCGCTGTGCCAGCTTATCCATAAGATCCACCCCGCCTGGGTTGTCTCCTTCCACGATCCGCTGGCCTGCATTGAAGATCCGCGTCACTCCGAACTGGGCGCGTGGCTGGCGCAGGCTTTCGCCCTGCCGCTCGTCACCAGCGTCGGCTATGAAACACCCGGATCCTTCGGTAGCTGGTGCGCCGATTTGAGCCTGCCCTGCATCACCGCTGAATTCCCGCCAATTTCCTCCGACGAAGCCAGCGAAAAATACTTAAACGCGATGATGGAGCTACTGCGCTGGCAGCCTCAAAGATGAAGCACGCCGCTGGTAAAATTAAGCGCCGGTGAAACGTCGACCGCCAGCCACGTCGGGCCATCCAGATCGGCGAAACGGACCTGATTGACCAGCGGTAGCGCCGCGCCGATCGCCCGGGATGTGCAGAGCATGCATCCCAGCATCAGGGAAAAGCCCTGCGCCTGCGCTTCCGCCGCCAGGGCCAGCGCTTCTGTCAGCCCGCCGGTCTTGTCGAGCTTGATATTGACCATCTCATAGCGGCCCTTAAGCGCGCTCAAATTCTCGCGGGTATGACAGCTTTCATCCGCACAGACGGGCAGCGGATGGATAAAATTCTTCAGCGCCGCATCATCCTTCGCTGGCAGAGGCTGTTCCAGCATCGCCACGCCAAGATCGGCCAGCAGCTGGCATCGGGCGGCAAGCCCCTCGGGATGCCACGACTCGTTGGCGTCAACAATCAGAGTGGCCGAGGGAACCGCCGAGCGAATGGCGACCATCCGCTCGCTGATCAGGCGATCGTCGAGCTTCACTTTTAGCACCGTGGCCCCGGCGTCATAGAGCGCTTTTGCGCTGGCAGCCATCTGCTCCGGCTCACCAATCACGACCGTTTGCGCCGTCACGACGGACTCCGGCAGCGCCACCCCCAGCAAGGACGTCAGCGATTGTTGCTGCCTGGCGGCCTCAAGGCTCCAGAGCGCACAGTCGATGGCGTTGCGCGCAGCCCCGGCGGGTAAACGCTGCTGTAACGCCTCGCGCGTGAGCCCTTTTTGCAGGTCAGGCACCAGGGTCATGATATGCGCCATCACCGACGCAGGACTTTCTCCATAGCGCGGGTAAGGCGTACATTCCCCGACACCTTTAACCCCCTCTTCTTCGATTTCAACCACGACCACGCTGGCTTCACTTCGACTGCCGCGGGAGATCACAAACGGGGTATGCAATGGCCAGGCTTCTTCATAGACCTTAACGCTTCTCATCACTGACTCCTTGCGGCCCGGAAAGGCGAAAAATTTGGTTTGCCGTGTTATCCGCTGATGGCATACACTAGCCCCGACGTTAACTATATGTAAACAGGAAGATATCTATGTCACAACTCGTTCATTTCCAGGGCAACCCGGTTGCTGTTGCAGGTTCCATTCCGCAGGCTGGCAGCAAAGCGCAGGCTTTTACTCTGGTGGCTAAAGATCTGTCTGACGTCACACTGGCTCAGTTTGCGGGTAAACGCAAAGTACTGAACATTTTCCCAAGCATTGATACCGGCGTTTGTGCCGCGTCCGTGCGTAAATTCAACCAGCTGGCGACTGAAATGGACAACACCGTTGTGCTGTGCATTTCTGCTGACCTGCCGTTTGCCCAGTCCCGTTTCTGCGGTGCCGAAGGCCTGAGCAACGTTATTACCCTCTCCACCCTGCGCAGCGCAGATTTCCTCGAGAAATACGGCGTCAGCATCGCGGAAGGCCCACTGAAAGGTCTGGCGGCACGTGCCGTACTGGTTCTGGATGAAAACGACACCGTTGTCTTCAGCGAACTGGTTAACGAAATCACCACCGAGCCGGATTACACTGCCGCGCTGGACGTGCTGAAAGCATAATAAGTACTTAGCATTCTATACAACTTATTCTCAACCTCGCCGCGGCGGGGTTTTTTATTACATTAAAGCTGAATCGATAAAGCATAAATGTTCACAAATCACATTAATCATGCAATAAAAATGTCGACGCGTAACATTAACGTGATCAATAACGCATAATAATCGTTAAAATCCTCTATTTCCGACCGCAGTGAAGCACATCACATTTCCCTTTTTGCCTAAACATTAGATTTGCTTACGAAAGAAAATAATCGTTTCAGCAAAAAGGATAAAATATGAAGATTAAATTCGCTTTTACGCTCCTTGCGGTACTGATTTCTGGCCATGCAGCGGCTAAAACCTGGGTGCTGACAAGCGCTGAAAGCAGCGTAGAGAAAGGAAACTGGAAGATTTCCAGTGATGAGCTGAAAGTTAAAGACCAAACGTTCAGCATTGAGCAAAAAGTCTTACACGGTGGTAAACAGGAAGGCAGCAAAGTCATCATTATTAGCAGCAAAGATGGCCTCACCATCACCCTGAGCCCGACCCGCGGGATGAACCTTCTGCATGTAGAAGGCTTTGGCACCCGACTGGGGTGGAATTCGCCCGTTAAAGAGGTCGTTAATCCGGCATATATCAATCTTGAGAGCCGCAACGGTCTCGGCTGGCTGGATGGTTTCAACGAGATGATGGTGCGCTGTGGCTATGAGTGGACAGGACATCCGGTCACCGCGGACGGGCAAATTTACACCCTGCACGGCAGGGCCGGTAATACCCCCGTTTCGCAGGTCGAGGTTGAAATCGCCGATGCCGCCCCGCATGAAATCCGCGTTCGGGGTTTGATCAAAGAGAGCACGTTTAAAAAATCGGATCTGCAAACCATGACCGAACTGCGCTACGTTCCCGGAACTAACCAGTTCAGCCTGCACGATGTTCTGACCAACCATGCGGATTACCCTCACGATTACCAAATCATCTATCACAGCAACTTCGGCACGCCGATCCTTGAAGAAGGCGCGCGTTTCCTTGCGCCGGCGGCGAGCGTGAGCCCGTTCAATGACTACGCCAAAGCGGGGGTTAACGACTGGCAAACCTATGCCGGGCCGACAAAAGGCTTTGATGAGATGGTCTTTAACATTAAACCGCTCGCGGACAATAACCACGAAACGCTTGCGGCGGTGGTCAATAAAGCCGGAGATAAAGGCGCGTCAATCCAGTTTGATACCCGCCAGCTGCCCGTGCTGACCTTATGGAAGAACACCGACACGCTGAAGCAGGGCTACGTCACGGGCATTGAGCCAGGCACCAGCTACGCCTACCCCGTGACGATTGAACGCGAGCAGAAGCGGGTTAAGCAGCTGCAGCCCGGTGCCAGCGCGCAGTTTGACCTGACCTATACCCTGCTGCACAGCCCGCAGCAGGTGAAAGAGGTCGAAAACAGGATTGCATCGATTCAGGGAGAGACAAAAACAGAAATCGTTAGCACGCCTATGGCGAAGGAATAACCATAAAGTAAAAAGCCTCTTTACAGAGGCTTTTTGTTATTCGTCGCCTTTCTTATGATTCAACCCATACTCACGCAGCTTGTTCGCGATCGCGGTATGCGAGACGCCAAGGCGTTTTGCCAGCTTGCGGGTGCTGGGATAGCTGCGGTACAGCTGCGTCAGCACTGAACGCTCAAAACGGCTGGTGATATCGTCCAGCGAACCTTCCATCGCCTCTTCGCCAACCGATACCGTCCCCGCGTCGTAATCAGGCAACAGAATATCCTGCGGACGCAGTTCATAGCCTTCCAGCTGGGTCAGCGCACGATAAACGGCGTTTTTAAGCTGACGAATGTTGCCCGGCCAGCCGTAGCGCATGAGCACCGTGCCGAGATCGGCAGACAGCTTCGGACGCGGCACTCCCTGCTCGTCGGCAAAGCGGGCGACGAACAGCTCCGTTAGCGGCATGATGTCCTGCGGACAATCGCGCAGCGGGGGAATATTCAGCGTCAGGACGTTGAGGCGGTAATAGAGATCTTCGCGGAAGATCCCCTTTTGCACCAGTTCCACCAGGTTTTTCTGGGTGGCGCAAATGACGCGCACGTCCACATGCACTTCGTGATCCTCACCGACGCGGCGGAAGGTTCCGTCGTTCAGGAAACGCAGCAGCTTAGCCTGCATGCGCGGCGACATTTCGCCGATTTCGTCAAGCAGCACGGAGCCACCGTTAGCCTGCTCGAAGAACCCTTTCTTGCCTTCTGGAGCGTGGCCAAACAGCTCGCTTTCAACGGCATCTTCCGGAATAGAGGCGCAGTTAAGTGCCAGATAAGGCTTAGCCGCACGCGGGCTCGCCAGATGCACGGCGTGAGCCAGCAGGTCTTTCCCGGTGCCGGTATCCCCGGTAATCAGCAGCGGCGCGGTCAGGCTTGCGAGCTTGCGCGCCTGGTCAACCACATGACGCATTTTCGGGCTGACGGCAATAATCTGGCTGAACGCGCCGACATCCTGACTGGAGAGGTTTTGCAGCTGGCGCCCCATGCGTAACGTCGAGCGCAGCATGATCACCGCCCCGGTCAACACGCGGGTATTCCCTTCCCCTTTCAGATAGACCGGCGTGATCTCCATCAGGAAATTCTGCCCGTTAATCACCACATGCTCGCTAAGCGTGTTCTGCGGATTGCTGTCCAGCCAGCGCTGGAAGTTAAAGCCGGGGATCAGCTGCGCGGCGTTATGATTGCTGAGCTTCTCCTGACTCTGCGCGAAAAGCTGGCAGCTCGCGTGGTTGACGCGCTCAACTTTGCTTTTCAAATCCAGGGAGAGGAACGGCTCAGGCATCGCTTCCAGCAGCGCGCTCAGCGCCAGGTGTTCACGCTCAGAGGGCATCCAGGGAATGGTGCGTACATCCGTAACGCCAGCGATACGGCGGATTTCCGCCATCAGGCTGCTGAAGGTATTAAATTCAATTTCGGCAAAATTGAGGTAAATTCGCCCGACAGGATCGATCTCAATGCCACGTAAATCAATGCTACGTAAAACAAGAAGATCGAGTAACTCGCGGGTCAGACCGAGACGGTCTTCACAGAAGACTTCAAGACGCATGGGAAATTCACCGTTTTAAGCCAATAACAGTAAAATGATATGCCAGAACACGGTGATCGGGAAGATGGCTGTCAACAAATATTGACAGCCAGCACGATAAGTGAACAAAACCTCACGGAGCCGGTTTTTTATTGAGCGTCTCTTTGAGCTGGCCGATCAGCTCGCGCCTGAAATCCCCCAGCCGGGGCTTATCGCCATCAATCCACGGCAGCGGACGGCAGACTTCCATCGCTTTAATCCCCAAACGCGCGGTCAATAATCCCGCGCCGATACCCTGCGCGGCACGAGCGGAAAGACGCGCCGCCAGATCCTGCGACATCCAGTCCATTCCGACTTCGCGCACCAGTTCACTCGCCCCGGCAAACGCGATATTGAGCAGGACCAGCTTGAACAGCCGGAGTCGACTGTAGTAACCCAGCTCTATGCCGTAAAGGTTCGCGATACGGTTGATCAGGCGCAGGTTACGCCAGGCGATAAAGGCCATATCGACCAGCGCCAGCGGGCTGACGGCAATCATCAGGGTGGATTCCGCCGCAGAACGGCTGATCTCGCGTCGCGCCTGGGCATCCAGCACCGGCTGAACCATATGGGAGTAGAGCGTCACCACTTCCCGGTCATTCTGGGTTTCATGGATGGCGGCATACCAGCGCTGAAGCGCCGGATGCGACTGATCGATTCCGGCCTGGCTGGCCAGCTTTTCACAGAACGCGCGGCCTTTACCGGTGCCGTGACTGTGGAGCAGATCCCGCGCTTCATCACGCTCGTGCGCGCGCTGGCGTAAACGCCAGAGCCGCCGCCACTCGGTGGCAACCGACCCGATACCCGCTCCCACAATCAGCGCGCCCGCGGCACATCCGCCCAGCGCGACCCAGTCCTGAGTTTGCCAGGCATTCATCGTCCACTGCACGCCCTGCCCAACCACGCTTACGCCAAACAGCGCCAGACCGGCGGTGACCATCCTGCGCCACAGGCTGCGTTTTGGACGCAGGGCGGCTTCCACAACGGCCTCAGCAGGACCTTCCTCGACGCCGGGCTCCTCGGTCAGGGCCGGGGCAAAGTTATCAGCCTGCGTGCCGCTGAACGTCTGCGCGGTTTTAAACGCCTCCTGAGGATCATGCTCAAGCGTTCCGGTAAAGTCTATGCGCGGTTTTAACGGTTCCGTCATCGCAATTTATCTCCAATCAAAAACTCCAGCGCCGCATCCAGACGGATGTGTGGTAATGGCCGATCGACGCTCATTGCCTGCGGGCGGAAGGCTTCAAACTGGAAGCCCTGGTTCTGCCAGAAGGCCTGACCCGGCAGCCGCGCAGGCACTTCGCCCGGATAGACGGTAAGCGGTTCACCGTCGCTGAGCCGGTTCCCCCGTAATGCCGGTATTTTCTCGCCGTTAAGATCAATCAGCCCGCTTTGCGTTGCCTGCACGGACGCAAGCCCAAGGCAATCCATGCCGATCCCTTCGAAGGCGGCGTTTTGCCAGGCGTCCTGCACCAGCTGCTGCAGCAGCGATACCATATTGGCATGCTGATCGACCGTGACGTGATCGGCCTTGGTGGCCGCAAAGAGCAGTTTATCGATCACCGGTGAGAACAGACGGCGAAACAGCGTCCGCTGCCCGTAGTGAAAACTTTGCATCAGCTGCGTCAGCGCCAGGCGCATATCGTTGAAGGCCTGCGGCCCGCTGTTGAGCGGCTGCAGACAATCCACCAGCACAATCTGACGGTCAAATCGCAAGAAATGGTTTTTATAGAATCCCTTGACCACTTTTTCACAGTAGTAATTGTAACGCTCGCGCAGCATCCCGGCGTTAGTGTGCCTGTAGGCCTGCGCCAGCTTCGACTCGCCCACCCCGTCCACGTCCGGCCAGGGGAAGAACTGAAGCGCAGGCGCGCCCGCTAAATCACCCGGCAGGACAAAGCGACCCGGCTGAATGAAGTGCAACCCTTCCTGTTTGCACTGGTGCAGATACGCCGTCCAGGCTTCGGCAATGGCCGCCAGACGGTTTTCATCGGCCGGCGCAAGCGGGTCCAGGCCTTCGCACAGCTGTCGCCATTTGGCCGACCACCCGGCGCGCTGCCCCTGTAACAAGCCCGTCATCTGGCGGGACCAGCTGAGGTAATCCTGCGCCAGCATCGGCAGGTCGAGCAACCATTCACCGGGGTAATCGACGATTTCAAGGTACAGCGTAGAAGTATCCTTGAAGTGGCGCATCAGGGATTCATTGGAGCGAAAGCGCAGCGCGAGGCGAATTTCACTCACCCCTCGCGTCGGCGTCGGCCACATGGGCGGATCGCCATAGAGCTGCGCCAGCCCTTCGTCATAGGTAAAACGTGGAATCCCAAAATCACGCTGAGGAACGCGCTTCACGCCCAGCAGGCGTTCTTCCCGCACCGCGCTGAGCAGCGGCAGACGCGCCCCGGCGTGCAGGTTCAGGAGCTGGTTCACCATCGCGGTGATAAACGCCGTCTTACCGCTGCGGCTCAGCCCCGTCACGGCCAGACGCAGATGACGGTCAACGCCGCGGTTCACCAGTGAATTGATTTCGTTTTTAAGTCGCTTCATCGCCGTCCTTCTTTGCCTGGAAGCCTTGAATGCATGGCTTCAGAATACAATAAATGGGGGCAGATCGTTGATTATCAATTCTTATTTATTGCTATTGCCGTTTTCTCTCCAGTAAGATGAACGGTATTGCTGTCAGTCCGGAGTGAGTAAGGTGTATGTCACCCACCATCTATGATATCGCACGGGTTGCGGGCGTATCGAAATCAACCGTTTCCCGCGTTCTGAATAAACAAACGAATATTTCTCCCGAAGCGCGTGAAAAAGTGCTGAAGGCGATTGACGAATTAAATTATCAGCCCAACAAACTGGCCCGCGCCCTGACTTCTTCAGGCTTCGATGCCATTATGGTTATTTCGACCCGTTCAACCAAAACCACTGCCGGTAATCCTTTTTTCTCCGATGTCCTGCATGCCATTACGGCAAAAGCGGAAGAAGAAGGATTTGACGTTATTTTACAAACGTCAAAAAGCAGCGAAGACGATCTGCTGAAATGCGTGAGTAAAATAAAACAGAAGATGATCAAAGGGATCATTATGCTGAGCTCACCGGCAAATGAATCCTTTTTCACCACTCTGGATGCGTATGGCGTACCGGTAGTGGTTATCGGTAAAGTGGAAGGTGAGTATCAAAATATCTATTCCGTCGACACGGATAATTTCCATGACAGCGCCACGCTGACCGAAACCTTTATTAAAAACGGACGCCGTAAAATTGCCTGTCTGCATGCCCCGCTTGATTATCATGTTTCGATCGATCGCCTTGCGGGCTATAAAGCCAGTCTGGAAAAGCACCATATTGCCCTTAACCCGGACTGGATCAGGGATGGCGGTTATACCCATGAGAGTGCGCTTACGGCGGCGCTGGAATTGTTGTCTTCACCCACGCCGCCTGATGCAGTATTCGCTACCGACAGCATGAAGTTACTTAGCCTCTATCGCGCGGCGGATGAGTTGAACCTGATGATCCCGGAGCAGGTGGTGATAGCCGGATACAGTGACCCGATGCTGTCTCTCATTTTAACGCCCGCACCTGGCGGCTTTGATATCCCCACCCGAAAGCTGGGGGAAGAGAGCTGCGATCTTCTTTTCAGGCGTATTGCGGGTCATCCCGCCCCGCAAAAAGTGCTGGTTGATACCCACTTTTTGTTGGCTGCTTCCCTTCGCTAAAACCAGGGGCGAAGTGCCCCTGGCGTGCAGTCGGTCAGAACGCGTAGTTTACGCCAACCCCCGCATAGTGGAAGCGGTCGCTTTCGCCTTCATCGTGGTTTTCCCACTCATAGGCGTATTCCAGCGTCATGGATAAACCATTGTTGAAATCGTAAGCGTAGAGGAGACCGAGTCGGTTGAAATCGTGTCCTTCACGCTCAGGATCGTCCTGCCAGTCCCAGTTAGACCAGCGATCGAGCCCCAGGCGGGTATAAGGCGTTAAGGTGGTCTGGCCTAACGAAATGGGCAGATAGGCACGAATTTCCTGAGTAGAAAATTCGCCGTTATTACGGGAACTGTCCATATTGAAGCCGCGCTCTAAATAATAATTCACTTTAGCCGCAAAGGTTTCGTTAATGGTCCAGGTAAAACCCGTTTCGGTTTCAACGCGGCTGTCAGCATAGCCGGTTTTTTGCAGATCGTTAGCAAACTGATACATGGCAAACCAGCCGCCAAAACGCCAGTCGTCGGTTAATTTAATATCCCAGTCAGGCTGAACTTTGTAGCGCTGCATATTAGCGCTGCCGTCTTTGGCACCGTGCTCATCTTTAAAGTGATAACCATAATTACGGAAACCGCCGGTCAGACCGAAGGTGAAATTATCGGTTCCGATAAAGCGATAGCGTAATTGAAATTCAGGACGATCGAAATAGGTTCCACGGGTCATACTACTGTAATCAACCGGCCCCTCCTGATACATCGCCAGCGAAATAGTCCACGCATCCCAGGTTGCATTGAACCATACGGAAGGTTCATATAATCCATCTTTATCGTCGCCCTGCCCCTCAACGTTTTCGATTTCATACATTGCGCCAATATTAAATTCCCACTGTTTAGCTGCTTCTGATGCTTGTGCACAGCTAACTCCTGCGCACAGAACGAGCGCAGCACTTCTTAGTAGAGTACTCATTTAATTTTCCCTTTATAAGTAACAAACAAAAAAACCGGAAATTTTCATTTCCGGCGAACACCTTTCTTATCTAATAGCCGCTTCGGTTTCAGCGTCGAAGAAATGGCACTTATTCATATCGAACTGGATATTGATATTATCCCCTGCGGCATAATCATTCGCCGCGCCAGCGCGAACCACCAGCTCATGACCGCCAACGGTGGCGTAAAGCATAAATTCTGCGCCGGTCAGTTCGGCTACGCTGACTTTCGCCGCGATATTTTTACCACTGCTCTGCAGAGTGAGAATATCTTCCGGGCGGATCCCAAATACCACCGCTTTGCGCTGATACCCTGCGGCATTCAGTGAAGCGAGCTTGTCTTCCGGGATCGCCAGACGCAGCGTTTCCGTGACGAAATAGCGATCGTCGATAGCACCGCGAATAAAGTTCATGGCTGGCGATCCGATAAACCCAGCAACAAACACGTTTGCCGGTTCGTTGTACACCTGCTTCGGAGCGCCAACCTGCTGAATAATGCCGTCTTTTAAGATCACGATTCGGGTCGCCATCGTCATGGCTTCCGTCTGGTCGTGAGTCACGTAAATCATCGTGGTGTTGAGCTTCTGGTGCAGCTTGCTGATTTCAGCCCGCATCTGCACGCGAAGCTTGGCATCAAGGTTGGAGAGCGGTTCATCCATCAGGAACACGCCCGCTTCGCGCACGATCGCCCTGCCCAACGCCACGCGCTGTCGCTGGCCGCCGGACAGCGCGCCCGGTTTACGCTTGAGGTACTCGCGTAATCCGAGGATCTGTGCCGCCCAGTTAACGCGCTCGTCGATAACCACAGGCGCAATTTTTTGCATCTTCAGGCCGAACGCCATGTTGTCGTAGACCGTCATATGCGGATAAAGCGCATAGTTCTGGAACACCATCGCGATATCGCGAGACTTGGCGGGCACGTCATTCATGCACACCCCGTCAATAATCAGTTCACCCGCGCTGATCTCCTCCAGACCGGCAATCATGCGCAGCGTCGTGGATTTCCCGCAGCCCGAAGGCCCGACGAAGACGATGAACTCCTTGTCTTCGATTTCGAGACTGAAATCCTTAACCACGTGGACCTGGTTATCATAGATTTTCTGAATGTGTTTCAGGGACAGTTGAGCCATTGTTAATTCCTTATCAATACGTCCGGGATGCCCAAAACTCGGTCAGGCATTTCCAGGTCAGTTCCCGCGTTGAATGAAGTTGTAAACCCGCATGGTTCAGGCCAGATCCAATCCCAACCGATAGCATTCCCGCCGCGTTGATCGCCTCAACGCCTGCAGGTGCATCTTCGATACCTATAGCCGCGTCAGGACGCACATTCAGGCCTGCACAGGCAGCAAGGAAGATCTCCGGGTCTGGCTTTGAACGGCGAATACGGGAAGCATCGGCACAAAAATCGAAGGCCTGATGAATGCCCAGCGCGTGCAGGATCCCCGGGGCATTCAGGGAAACGGAGGCGAGCCCAATTTTGACCTTCGCCGCACGGATATCCGCCAGCACGTCGCGAATACCGGGAAGCAGTGAATCCTCCGTCAGCGACGCCAGAGACTGGACATAAAGCGCGTTCTTTTTCGTCGCCAGCGCGAGGTACTGCTCATGGCTGAACATCCCCTCTTTCCCGCCATGCTTCAGGATGCGCTGCAGGGAATCCATGCGGCTAATGCCTTTCAGCTGTTCGTTAAACACTTCGTCGAAGGTGATGCCGATTTCATCCGCCACTGCACGCCAGGCCAGAAAATGGAGGTGTGCGGTATCGGTGATCACACCGTCCAGATCGAATACAACCGCCTTAAGCGTCATGGCGCCCCTCCGTGGTAGCGGTCCCATTAACAGGTGCAAGAAAATCCTTATAAGCGCAAACTGTCCGCCCCGATACGTGTAGCGTCTTGCCCCACAGCGTCAGCATGGAAGGTGCCGAAGCTTCAATGGTTAACACCTCGTTTTCACAGGTGAAGTGCAGCGTTGCATTTCGCCAGCGCAGCGGGAATGCCAGTCTTCGCCAGTGGGCCGGCAACCTGGGCGAAAGATGCAGCTCCCCATCCACTATCTGCATACCGGCAAAGCCCTGAATGACGCCGGACCAGATAGCGCCGGTCGCAGCGGCGTGAATTCCGTCATCGCAGCTGTGCGGGTCGTCCCCAAGATCGATAGCGACGCCATCGCGCCAGAAGGCGTAGGCTCCTTCGACGTCACCACAGCGGGCAGTCACAATGCCGTGAATGGCCTTGCTCAGCGAAGAGTCATGGATCGTGCGGGGCTCATAGAACGCCAGATTGGCGGCACACTGCTGCGGGGTAAACCGCTCCGGCAACAGGTAGGTAAGCATCACCACATCAGCCTGCTTAAGGATCTGCATGTCGTTGACTTCCGCGCGGGAATAATCGAGCAGAATGGTCTGCTTACCCGCTTTGGCTTTGTAGCGGCTGAGATCGATGGCCGGTTTGGCCATGAAGGTATCATCCTGCGGGATCACACCGTCTGGATTGGCCTCCGGCAGCCATAAGCACGTCAGGAACCGTGTCGCTTTCTGCGTAAAACCTTCATCCTCGCGCCCAAACATCGCCATAAACTGGCGAGCGCAGGCGACGTTGTGCCAGGCCAGATAGTTGGTATACGCGTTGTTGTTCACATGCTCGGTGTATTCGTCCGGTCCGATAACGTCATGGATTTCGAGACGACCATTAATTTCCGTCGCGCGGCCCATCCAGAACGCGGCGGTTTCCATCAGCAGCGTCAGGCCTTCGTTTCGCATAAAGGTCTCATCCTGCGTCGCCTGCCAGTAAGCGACGACGGCCCAGGCAATGTCCGCCACGATGTGGTGTTCCGCCAGCGCGGAGGCCACCTTCTGGCGCGTGCCGGTTCGGATGTTGATAGCCGCGAACTCCGGCGTCTCTTCCAGCCCGCTGGCGGCGCTTTCCCATGGGAACAACGCGCCGGGCCAGCCGTTGCGACGGGCTTTTTCCCGCGCCCCGGCCAGGTTGAGCCAACGATAGCGCAGCAGACTACGAGCGATTTGAGGTCGCGTGAAGAGATGGAAAGGCAGCAGGAAAATTTCGGTATCCCAGAAGACGTGGCCTTTATACCCCTCTCCCGTCAGCCCTTTGGCGGCGATACTGCTTCGCTCATCATGGGTTGGCGTCATGGTCGTCAAATGCCAGACGGCGTAATCCAGCGCCATCTGATCCTGATGTTCCGTAGACTCCACCTCCACCCGAGCATCGCACCAGACCTCTTGCCAGGCACACGCCGAACTCTCAAGCAAGGCGTCGTAGCCTCTTGCCGCACAGACCTTAAGATCGGCCAGCGCGTTTCGGGCGAACGAGGCCTGCGACAGTGCTTTATCACTGCGATGTGCCACCCAGACGATTTTTTCAAGCGTGACAGTGTCACCCTTAGCAATCGTCAGCGAATGATGAACGCTGAGACGACGATTTTTGGCGGTGAAACAGCTATCGCTCTTCGCGGAGAGCTGACAATATGCTGAAACAACAATCTCAGACGCGCGGTCCTGCGTTTCATACACGCCCTGCATATATTGCTGGTCGAACACTCTGACCGACATTTCATCCAGATGCTGTCTGCCGCTGTTCGTTTGCGTTGCGTCAATGCCGGTTTGCAGCACGGCCTGCGTGGCGGCATCGAGCGGTGTAATCGAAAGCTGCATGGCCACTAAGGGCAACTGGTCTAGCGACACAAAACGACGGCTCTCCAGACGATAGCGTTTCCCGTCAGGCGAGCGCCAGACGACGCTGCGACGAAGCTCCCCATTAGCAAACGCCAGCTCGCGCTGCCACTCGAGGATTTCGCCTGACAGGAGCGTGAAATTGACGCCATCCAGCTCAACATCGATACCGATGATATCCGGCAGATTGATCAGCTCAGTGGTCTCGTTGCGACCAGCACGATGATAGAGGCCCGCAAGATACATGCCTCTGGTTTGCTGGGTGTAATCTTCTTCGTGCGCAGCGCGGATCCCCATGTAGCCATTACCGCAGGCCATGATGGAGGCGTATTTATTCAGGCTGTGTGGACAAAAGCCCGGGTCGGTTAATACAGACACGTTTAGCATAACGTCACGCTTTCCCCTGTTTCTGCTGATTCATACAGCGCGGCGACGAGCTGCTGGATAACCAGCCCCTGCTCCGCATCAGCGATCATGACGGGTTCTCCCTGCACATGCCGTACGAAGGCATCCATACTGCGCATATGACGCCGATCGTCAGCCTCTTCACGCTGCGTGAGGGTGACTAAAGTACCGGCTTCGTCGTTGTAGATGTGCGCCGGGAACAGCATGGCGCCAGCCTTTTCGCCGCAGAATGCGACGTTCATGATGGATTGTTCACGGATATTGAGCGCAAACGACGTGTCCAGACGCAAAATGCCGCCGTTGCAAAACTCAATGGTGCCAAACAGGGCATCTTCAACGGTAAACTGCGTGGGATCCCACTCGCCAAACTGGCCGCTGCTTTTACGGTTTCCCAGCCTCTGGAAGCTGTGTGCCGTCACCTTTTTTACCGCCGGGAACCCCAGCACGTACATCGCGGCATCGAGCATATGGATGCCGATATCAATCAGCGGCCCACCGCCCTGAAGCGTTTTGTTGGTAAAGACGCCCCAGCCGGGAACCCCGCAGCGGCGTAACGCCTGCGCCGTGGTGTAATAAATTTCTCCCAGCGCCCCCTTCATCACAGCTTCACGCAGCAGTTGCGTATCGAGAGCAAAACGATGGTGAAAATCATACGCCAGCACTTTTCCCGCCTTGCGCGCGGCCATGCGCATCCGATCGGCTTCCTGCGGCGTCATAGCTGGCGGTTTTTCACACATCACGTGGCAGCCTGCTTCCAGCGCGGCCATGACGTGCCCGAAATGGAACCGGTTAGGCGAACAGACGCTTACCACATCCGGCTTAACCGCCTCGAGCATCTCTCGCGCATCCTGCCATACCGAGGGAATACCATGACGTTCCGCAAACGCCCGAGCCTGTTCAGGATGGCTGTCCATGACAGCCACCATCTGAACATCACTGCGCGTGGCGTAATACGAGGCATGCACTTTATCCGCGACCTGTCCGGCACCAATGATGGCGACGCGCAGAGGCGAAGGTGTAGAAGCACTCATCACGCTCGACATCCTTAGCATTTACGCAAGTAAGTGAGCGAGTCCCGGTATGCTTGAGCCGGATCCTCGGCGCGAACACGGCACTCATACACCACGTAACCCCGGTAGTTATCCGCACGCAGCTGAGCGAACAGGCTGGCAAAATCGAGGCTGCCGCTGCCCGGCTGGTAGCGGTGGTTATCTGCGATGTGCACATGGCCCAGCAGATCGCGGTGCTGATGCAGCGCATCCGTCAGCGAGTCTTCTTCGATGTTCATATGATAGAAATCGCCGATGATCTGCAGGTGCTTCAGGCCGTTCTCTTCGATATAGCGGCGCGCGTCAGCCAGGGTGTTGATCATGTGATCCTGATAGCGGTTCAGCGGCTCCAGATAGACGGTCGTTCCGGTGCGCGCCGCCACCTCATCCAGACAGCGCAGGGAGGCGCTTACGGCTTTGCGGTCACCGTCCAGGCTGCGTGGGGAGGTCATTGGCGGCAGACGGAAGGTAAACATCCCCCAGGCAGCAGGCACGATAATGCCCTTGCCGCCCACTTCCGCCAGCGCTTCCAGGATACGTTCAATCTGCTTTAACCCGTTCAGACGACGTTCTTCGATGAAGTCGCCAATCCAGCCATCGTATCCGCCGCAGGCCGTCGTCACCGGCAGACCGGTGGCTTTAATCGCCGCTTTTACCTCGGCGAGGTTTTCCACCAGCAGCTTGCCGTCAATTTCGTAGCCATCAAAACCCATCGCTTTGATGTACTCGAATTTCTCCTTGATATTGACCGGGAAAAAGGCCTGATTTTGTGTTGCGATTTTCATGTTTTGCTTTCCTTAGCTTAAAAAGTGACGCCCATTTTGATGCTCAGTTCCGGGTGCTGATCGACATACTTCATGTAGCTTTCCGGGCTGGTGGTGAAGGTGACTACCGGGTCGATGAGATCTTCACAATTTAGATAGCCGTTCATCAGCAGTTCCCAGCAGGTCTCTTCAATACGTTTACGGTTCCAGCGCGGGTAATCCGGGTTGGGTTCGCTGCAGGCGCGGGAGAAGACAATCTTCGCGTTATTGAAATGCGCTTCGCGGCCGAGGTTAAAGCCTTCCGCGAACGGTTTCGCGAAGGCTACGTAGGAGATAGTGCCGCCATAGGCGAGCCCGCGCAGCGCGGACTGCAGCGCATCTGCAAAGCCGCTGGTTTCGATGATCGCGTCCGCGCCCTGCTTCCCGGTCAGCTTTTTGATTTCCAGACCGACATCGGTGCCGATTGGGTTCAGACAGTGGTCTGCCCCATGACGGCGGGCAATCTCACAGCGGTGTTCGATAGGGTCGACGCCGATGACGATTGACGCACCGGCTTTTTTCGCCAGCTGGATCGCAATTTGCCCAATGGCTCCCAGACCGACCACGACAACAAAGTCGCCCACGCGAACGTTGGCATCACGCACGCCGCTCATGGCGAACTGCGCCGGATCGTAGCAAACAGCGTTTTTCCAGGAGGCGCCCTGCGGCATTTTGCGCAGCTTATAGTTATTCACCGCGTTAACGATCACCGTTTCCTGCAGCGGTGCGTAGCAGCAGACGCTGTCGCCGATCTGGTATTCCGTGACGTCAGCACCGCATTCGATAATCTCGCCAACAATCATATTGCCCAGCTGGAACTTACCGAATTCGATCCCGCGGGCCGCCCCCTCTTCACGCGGCGTGAACATCTGCCACTCCGCGTTGAACTCTTCGTCAATAAACGGACTGGCGGCGCGGAAATCCACCACTTCGGTACCGTGTTTAGGCGCGCCAAAGCGGGCGCGAATTTTCACTTCATGGACGGCAACCGGACGATCTTCATATTCCACCAGCGCCGCCACGCGTGGCGCTGTCGCAACTAATTTTTTCATGACTGACTCCTTGTTAAAATTGGCCGCCTCAGCCCTTCACGCCACCGGCGGTCAAACCACTTTTAATAAAACGTTCAGACAGGGCGTACATGATGACCACCGGAAGCGCCGTCACCAGCGATGCCGCCATCATGCGACCCCAGATATAATCTGGCGTGCTAAAGAGCGTGTTCAGCCCAACCGGCAAGGTGAAATGGCTGGCGCTGGACAGGAAAATGGACGCAAACAGATAGTCGTTCCACGCCACCATGAAGCAGTAGACAAACACCGATACAAGCCCGGAAATCGCCAGCGGCACGGTGATGCGAAAGATGATTTGCAGGCGGTTCAGGCCGTCCATCATCGCGGCTTCTTCGATTTCGTCCGGGATGGTGTCGAAATAGCTGCGCAGCATGAACACCGCTGTCGGTAACGTTTGGGTCACCATGGTGATAATCAGCGCCAGCTCGGTGTCGTAGATCCCAAGAGCAGTGATGATTTTGAACAGCGGCACCACCAGCAATATTCCGGAGAACATGTAGACGGTGTAGAAACTCGCATTGATCGTCGTGCGGCCCTTAAAACGCAGTTTGGACAAGGCGTAAGCCCCCAGCGTGCCGAGAAATACGGCAATCACCGAGGAGGTCAGCGACACCACCATGCTGTTTTTGAAATAGTCCACGAACGGGAAAATCAGCGGGTTAAAGATGTCGACGTAATGCTGCAGCGTCCACGCCTGAGGCAAAATGGTCGGGTTAAGCGATATCGCCTCTTTCGCACTCTTAAATGACGTCATCAGCATCACGAAGAACGGGAACAGCGTGATGACCAGAAACACCGCCAGCCCGAGATAAAAACCAATACGGCTCAGTACGCGTTTATTTGTTGCCATTGAGGTTTACCCTTTTTCTGGTCAGCAGAATCACCGCGAAGATGATCACGAACAGCACGACAGAAATCGCCGCAGCCTTACCCAAATCGTTGAAAGCGAATGCGGTTTTGTACAGATAGACGCCCAAAATATCGACCTTGGTCGTCAACAGGTAGACATCCGCAAACATGTAGAACATCCAGATAGTGCGAAGCGTCACCACCGTTGCCAGCACCGGCATAATCGCGGGCAGCGTAACGATTCGAAAACGCTGCCAGGCATTCGCGCCGTCCATTTCCGCCGCTTCATACAGCGACTTATCAATGGTCTGCAAAATCGCGAGGAACGAAATGAACGCGTACGGGAAGTAGCGCCAGATGGCGAACAGCACCACCAGTACAAAGCTGCTGCCAGGATTGTCGAACCACAGCGGCGCCTGGTCATACAGATGCAGCAGGTCAACGCCCAGATAGTTCACAATGCCGTAGCCGTTGTTGAACATGTATTTCCATGCAAACACCAGCGAAATGGACGGGGTGACGTAGGATAAAATCACCAGTGAACGTGCCGTTTTCCGCAGACGGAATTCACGGTTAAAGAAGATCGCCACCGCCAGCCCCAACCCCGTGCTGCCGATCACCACCAGTGCGGTGTACCAGAACGTCATCCACAGCGAGTGCCAGAATGCTGCATCACTGAGAATGCGAATGTAATTATCCAGCCCGACAAACACAGCGCTAATGCGCGGGTTAAGCGGCAGACGTAAGAAACTGATTTCAATATTGGAAATCATTGGCCAGGCCACCAGGCCCCCCAGCAAAATCAAGCTGGGGGCCAACAGCAGCATGGCGAAAGGCATATCTGAACGACCAGAAAACAACGTCTTCATAATTTCCTTCCGCAGAGCGCTCCTATCGTTGTGAAATCAGATCGGTCAGACGCTTCTGGCTGTTACTAAGCGTGTTGCTGAGATCTTTTTTCCCCACCGTGACGTTATGCACCATGGAACTGATGATGCCGGACCCGGTAACATCGCCCATGCGTGTGAAGTTTTTGTCGCCCACGGCGCCAAATACCTGCACATTCGGGAACTGCGCAATCAGTTCGTAAGGCAGTTGCCCAAACGCTTTAATCACATCGTTGTTTTTCCAGGTATCGGTGCCCACCACCAGCTTGTTCACCGGCAGTGCCGCGCCGGGCGACATCATGACCCAGTCGGTTGCGTTTTGAGCCTGCTCCATCCAGGTCACAAACTTTTCAGCCGCCTGGGTCTCATCTTCGGTTTGACCGGTGGTAATCGTCAGCGACGTGACCATGCCGTAAACGGCAGAAGAGGTTTCTGTTGGGACGACGAAGCCCAGGTTGGCAGGGTTTCCGTCCTGGAATACCGCCGGAAGGATGTAGGTGGAGTAAACCGCCATCGGCGCAGAACCGTTCATGAAGGCATCTTTGATCTCCATGACGTCGTTTGAACCCGGCATGGTGGTCGCGGCCAGATCTTTATAAAACGCCAGGGCTTTTGCCATTTCAGGGGTATCGATGTTGACGTTCCCTTTGGCATCAAAAACGTTCGCGCCGCCGGAAAGCGCAAACTGGGAGAATGCCTGCTCCGTCATCACGCTTTCGGCGGTGGGCAGCGCAATGCCGTAATGTTTTTTGGCCGGGTCGTTAAGGCTCTGGCTGGCTTTCAGCAGCTGCGCCCAGTTATGCGGCTCCTGGATACCCGCCGCAGCCAGTGCATCTTTGTGATACCAGACGCCGGATAGCCAGGCGCTGACTGGCACACCCGTCCAGGCAGAACCGTCTTCCGTACGAACAACACGCAAGATGCCGTCATAGAAGGTGTCCTCGCCTACCGCTTTAATGGCTTCGCCGATAGCTTTGCGATCCAGCAGCTGTTCCTTGTCCATGACTTTCGCGTAGTCATGGCTGACTTCAATCACCTCTGGCAGCGCGCCCGTTCTGGCGAGCGTAATAACCTTGGTGTTGTAGGCATCCTCTTCGACCGGCACCTGTTTCACCGTGATGCCAGGGTTCTCTTTCTCGAACTTTTCGATAAGCTTCGTGATAACCGCCTGGCGCTCCTGCTCGACTGACGAGTGCATAAACTCAATAGTGACAGCAGACTTTTTGTCGTCCTTGCACCCTGATAACAAGGCGCACGAAACCAGTGCTGAAATCAGCACAATTCTGGGCATTTTCATTTTTAAGGTCCTTTTTAGTTTTCTTTAATCCACAACACCTGCCATGGATATAGGGTCAGCGTTTTATCTGTAATATCTTTCCCGGAAATCAACTCCGTTCCGGAATGAATATCGGATTCCATCGTTTGAATGCCATCACTGAAATTAAACAGCGCCGTTACTTTCTCACCACAATCCGCCACGCGAACGATTTTTAAAACATGTTTACCTGACGCACTGAAATAAGCTTCACTGTCAGGATGGAATGCTTTCTCCGCCCGACGCAGCGCGATTAACTGGCTTAACGAGCAATAGATCTGAGAACGCAGGCTATTTTTATCTTCAAGCAGGCTATCAATTTGCCCTGCCGTGTATTTCTCACGATTAATCGCACGGTTATATCCCAGGCGTTCAACACCTGCATAATCATTACGGGAACCGAGAATGCTCTGGATATAAACCGCAGGCACGCCGGGGAAGCTTAAAAGGACGGCATGCGCCAGAATAAACCGGGCAATCCGATCGCTATCAAGACCGTCACGCGTACTTAAAGCATCCAGATAGGTCACATTAATTTCATAAGGACTGCGTGTACCATCCGGGTTATTTTTCCAGTTAACCAACGCCCCTTCAGCCTGAAGTTTTTCCACAAGCGAGAGGATTTCCGACTCGGGTAAAATCCCGCGTAACGGATTCAGACCAATCCCGTCATGCGAGGCCAGGAAGTTAAACCAGGTGGTTTTAGTGGAAGGCAACGTCAGCGACGCTGCCCACTGGCTCAGCGTCCCGACGTCCTGAGAATGCACCGCATGCAGCACCAGCGGGGGCAAAGAGAACTGATAAACCATTTGCGCTTCATTTTCGCCGTCACCGAAGTAAGCAACGTTATCTTTATGCGGAACGTTCGTCTCGGTAATAATCACCGTTCCAGGGGCGACAGCCTCGGTAATCGCGCGGAAAAGCTGGATGAGCTGGTGAGTTTGCTCAAGGTGGATGCAGTTTGTTCCGGGTATTTTCCACATGAATCCCACCGCATCCAGACGAATGTATCGCGCCCCTTCAATCAGGTAATGCAGCAGCACGTCGACCATCGCGATCAGCACCTGCGGAGAGGCGAAATTGAGATCGACCTGGTCCTCGCTGAAGGTGGTCCACAGGTGTCGCACGCTGCCGTCATGCAGCGTGAAAGGTGTAAGAAGCGGTAAGGCACGCGGACGCGTCACCGCGGATAAGTCTGTTTCAGGATCGACAGAAATAAAGAAATCTTCATATCCTGGCATTTGCTTCAGGTAATTAGCGAACCATTTGCTTTTGGCTGACATATGGTTGCATACGAAATCGAACATTAAACTGGCTGACTGTTTTAATTCGGCAACGTCTCGCCACGTTCCGGTTTCCGGTGCAACCTCGTGATAATCAATAACCGAAAACCCGTCGTCCGAAGACCATGGATAAAAAGGCAAGAGATGAACATGAGAAAAAGAACGAGAAAGCCACCTGTTATAAAAACGTGTAAACACCGGTAGCGCCTTCTCCCCTTTCGCTGAAAACTGATCGGCATAGGTAATCAGGACAACGTCTTTTTCATCCCAACCCGTTTTACGTTTTTCCGTAATAACAGAAGCGGCATTTCCAATATTTTCCAGCAGCACATTAAGATGGGCGTCAGAAAACGTTTCCCCGTAAACAAGATTAATGAGTTCTTTAATTTTTGTATTCATTTCATTTTCCATGGTAGCGGTCCCACGGAGTGGCAATCTACTCCCATGAAAAATATCTGTCAACGGACCAGAAAGGAGAAAAAGGTGATTGCAAAGCAGCTCAGCGCAATATTGTGAGCTGCCGCAAAGAAAGAACCGGGAAAAGAGGAAATGCGGTTAACCGTCGCCAGTCCCTCCCCCGTCAGGGAAAGGGCTAACGCCAGCGGGAATTATTGGGATAAGTAGCGGCGAGATAGCCGTTTTGCCACCTTTTGCAGCAGCGGTTCGAGCGCCACGGCCAGCACCATTCTGACCGGTTTGCGGGCAACGGATTTGATCGCCCAACCCGCCACACCTGCCGGGCCGAACCGTAACGCGGTCAGCAGGACCAGTTTACCTGCGATTTTCAGGCCGGGTTTTACCTTCTGACCGGCCTGTTGCCAGTGTTGTTTCATCTCATCTCTCTCTTAAAGCTGACGAAAGCGACTTCTCAGCGTAAAGGTATCCGACGTGACATAGCGTTCCATTTCCCGTAGCCGCTTCTCACCGGCGGCGAGTTGCTCATCAACGGCATTGAGAAGATCGCTGCTGGTCGGGGCTCCCTCCGCAGCCAGTTCTCCTTCCGGCATCGGGTCAAGAACAAACGACAGGACGATGTAGGCCACCAGGGTAATAAACGCCAGGCCGAAGAAGATCGATAGCACCGCGACCACGCGGACCAGCTTGACCGGAACATCAAGATAGTGAGCCAGCCCGGCACAAACGCCGCGCACCATGCCCTGCTGTGGAATACGCCACAGCTTTTTGTTCAGATTCAGTCCAGACATTAACGGTCCCTCCAGTTTGGATGCTCAGCATCCAGGATGGCTTCAAGCGCCTGAATGCGTTCGCGCATTTTGTTCGCCTCGTCGGAGAGCTGCACCAGACGCTGTTGTTCACTCTGGGAGAGTTCGCCCCGAGAAGAACGGTTGCTGTAGTGCAGCCATAGCCAAATCGGCAAAACGAACAGCACGAAAATTGTCAGGGGAATGGCCAGAAAAAGCGCGCTCATGTGTACTCCTTGTCTTATGATGCGGCACGCTCAGGTGCCGCAGGAATTATTATTGGTTGTCTTGCTTCATTTTGGCTTTCAGTGCCGCCAGCTGCTCGCTGATTTCATCATCAGCCTTCAGATCGGCGAACTGTTGATCCAGCGACTTCTGCTTGCCGATGCCGTGGCTTTCGGCTTCCGCTTCCATGTGGTCGATACGACGTTCAAACGATTCAAAACGCGCCATCGCTTCATCAAGCTTACCGCTGTCCAGCTGACGACGCACGTCGCGGGAAGAGCTTGCCGCCTGGTGACGCAGGGTCAGCGCCTGCTGACGCGCGCGGGTTTCGCTAAGTTTATTTTCAAGCTCACCAATCTCTTTCTTCATACGGGTGAGCGTGTCATCCACCAGCGTGACTTCATGCTCGAGCGTCGCGACCATATCAGCCAGCTTCTGTTTTTCGATCAGCGCCGCACGGGCCAGATCCTCTTTGTCTTTACGCAGCGCCAGCTCCGCTTTTTCCTGCCATTCGTTCAGCTGAGCGGTTGCCTGTTCAATACGACGCGTAAGCTGTTTTTTCTCCGCCAGCGCGCGGGCAGAGGTTGAACGCACTTCAACCAGCGTGTCTTCCATCTCCTGAATCATCAGACGTACCAGCTTCTGCGGATCTTCCGCTTTCTCAAGCAGTGAGTTGATGTTGGCGTTCACGATGTCGGCAAAACGAGAAAAAATACCCATAATCTAATCCTCATAGTTCTGTTATCGGGCGATGCCCTGCTGTACGGATAATACAAACATCATGCCAGGTTTTTATCTTATTGATTTTTCAGAGTCTGATTGATTTTTGCGCAGCAACAGACTATCCTTCCCTGGTGAATATCGCTAAGGAGTGGTTAATTTCATCATGCCCGGATACAAAGACAATTTACTCGGCGAAGCAAACAGCTTTCTCGAAGTGCTGGAACAGGTCTCTCGCCTGGCGCCGCTCAATAAACCGGTGCTGATCGTCGGTGAACGCGGAACGGGGAAAGAGCTGATAGCCAACCGTCTGCATTACCTCTCCGGGCGCTGGGATGGCCCCTTCATTTCCCTTAACTGCGCGGCGCTGAATGAAAACCTGCTCGACACCGAGCTCTTCGGCCATGAAGCGGGGGCGTTTACCGGCGCCCAGAAACGCCATCCCGGACGCTTTGAGCGCGCCGACGGCGGTACGCTGTTTCTGGATGAGCTGGCCACCGCGCCCATGCTGGTGCAGGAAAAACTGCTGCGCGTGATTGAGTACGGCGAGCTGGAGCGCGTCGGCGGCAGCCAGCCGCTGCAGGTTAACGTACGCCTGGTGTGCGCCACGAACGCCAACCTGCCGGAGATGGTGGCGGAGGAGAAATTCCGTGCCGACCTGCTTGACCGCCTGGCCTTTGACGTCGTTCAGCTTCCACCCCTGCGCGAGCGCAGAAGCGACATCATGCTGCTGGCAGACCAGTTTGCGATTCAGATGTGCCGCGAGCTCGGACTGCCGCTGTTCCCCGGCTTCAGCGATTATGCGCAAGAGACGCTGCTGGCTTACCACTGGCCGGGAAATATCCGTGAACTGAAAAACGTCGTGGAGCGCTCCGTCTATCGTCACGGCAGCAGCGAGACGGAGCTGGACAATATCATTATCGATCCTTTTCAGCGCAGCGCGCCGCCGCTGCCCGCGCCAGCGTCTTCAGACGATGTCCCTACTCTCCCCCTTGATTTACGCCAGTTCCAGAACGATCAGGAGAAACAGCTGCTGGAGCAAAGCCTGAAGACGGCAAAATATAACCAGAAACGGGCGGCTGAACTGCTGGGTCTGACCTACCATCAGTTAAGGGCATTGCTCAAAAAGCATCAAATGCGCTGACAATATCAGCACTTACCTGCAGACATTTTTACGAAGCAGGCGTAAGTGCGATACACTTTGCAGATCGAACCTAAAAACCTTAAAAATTATGCGTCTGGTTTTATCGTCCTTTTTAGCACTCGGTCTGTTTAGCAGCCTGGCCTTTGCCGCGCCCGGGCAAACTCCCCAGCCTGACATTCGTGACAGCGGCTTTGTCTATTGCGTAAGCGGCCAGGTTGATACCTTCAACCCGCAAAAAGCGGGCAGCGGCCTGATCGTGGATACCCTGGCCGCGCAGCTTTACGACCGTCTGCTTGATGTTGACCCATACACCTACCGTCTGGTGCCTGAGCTGGCGGAAAGCTGGGAAGTGCTGGATAACGGCGCAACCTACCGTTTTCACCTGCGCGATGACGTCGCGTTTCAGCGCACGCCTTGGTTTACCCCCACGCGCAAGCTGAACGCAGATGACGTGGTCTTTACCTTCCAGCGCATCTTTAACCGCAACCACCCGTGGCATAACGTTAACGGGGATAATTTCCCCTATTTCGACAGCCTGCAGTTTGCTGACACCGTCAAAAGCGTGCGCAAGCTGGACAATCGGACGGTTGAATTTACGCTGACGCGCCCGGATGCCTCCTTCCTCTGGCATCTGGCGACCCACTATGCGTCAGTCATGTCTGCTGAATACGCGGCGAACCTGACGAAAAAAGATCGTCAGGAGTTACTCGATCGTCAGCCGGTCGGCACCGGTCCGTTCCAGCTCGCTGAATACCGCGCCGGGCAGTATATTCGTCTGCAGCGTCATGAGCATTTCTGGCGCGGCACCCCGCTGATGCCGCAGGTGGTGGTCGATCTCGGTTCAGGTGGAACGGGACGTCTGTCGAAACTGCTCACCGGGGAGTGCGACGTGCTCGCCTGGCCCGCGGCCAGCCAGCTCACCATTTTGCGTGACGATCCGCGCCTGCGCCTGACGTTACGCCCCGGCATGAATATCGCTTATCTGGCCTTTAACACGGATAAGCCGCCGTTGAATAACCCTGCCGTACGCCACGCTCTGGCGCTGGCGATTAACAACCAGCGTTTGATGCAGTCGATCTACTACGGCACGGCGGAAACCGCCGCCTCAATTTTACCACGCGCCTCGTGGGCCTATGACGGTGAAGCTAAAATTACGGAATACAATCCGGCAAAAGCGCGTGAACAGCTGAAGGCGCTGGGGGCGGAAAACCTCACTTTGCAGCTTTGGGTGCCAACCAGCTCCCAGGCGTGGAACCCGAGCCCGCTCAAGACCGCCGAACTGCTGCAGGCAGATATGGCGCAGGTGGGCGTCAAAGTGATCATCGTACCGGTTGAGGGCCGTTTCCAGGAGGCGCGCCTGATGGACATGAATCATGATTTAACCCTGACCGGCTGGGCGACCGACAGTAACGATCCGGACAGTTTCTTCCGGCCGCTGCTAAGCTGTGCGGCGATAAATTCGCAGACCAACTACGCCCACTGGTGTAACCGGGAGTTTGACGCCGTGCTGCAAAAAGCGCTGGCTTCCCAGCAGCTGGCCTCCCGCATCGACGCCTATGATGAAGCGCAGAAGATCCTTGCCCAGGAACTGCCGGTGCTGCCGCTGGCCTCTTCCCTGCGTCTTCAGGCCTATCGTTACGATATTAAAGGCCTGGTGCTGAGTCCGTTCGGCAACGCCTCGTTCGCCGGCGTGTCGCGTGAAAAAGAACAAGAGGTGAAAAAACCATGATTATTTTTACCTTACGTCGGCTCCTTTTGCTGCTGGTGACGCTCTTTTTCCTGAACTTTGTCGGCTTCAGCCTGAGCTATTTCACGCCCCACGCCCCGCTCCAGGGGTCGTCGCTGTGGGATGCCTGGCTGTTCTGGTTTAACGGGCTGCTGCACTGGGATTTCGGCGTGTCCAGCATCAACGGGCAGCTGATTTCCCAGCAGCTGAAAGAGGTTTTCCCGGCCACGATGGAGCTGTGCATTCTGGCCTTCGGCTTTGCCCTGATGGTCGGCATCCCCGTGGGTATGCTGGCCGGGATCTATCGCAACAAATGGCAGGATAAGTTTATCAGCGCCCTCGCCCTGTTCGGCTTTTCCATCCCGGTATTCTGGCTGGCGCTGCTGCTGACGCTGTTCTTCTCGCTGACGATGGGCTGGCTGCCGGTTTCGGGTCGTTTTGACCTGCTCTATACGGTTAAAACGGTGACGGGTTTTGCCATCATTGACGCATGGCTGTCCGATTCGGTGTGGCGCCATGAGATGATCGTCAGCGCCGTGCGCCATATGGTATTGCCGGTTCTGACGCTGGCGGTTGCGCCAACAACCGAAGTGATCCGCCTGATGCGCCTGAGCACTATTGAAGTGTTTGACCAGAACTACGTCAAAGCCGCCGCCACTCGCGGGCTGTCACGCCTGACCATACTGCGCCGCAACGTCCTGCACAACGCGCTGCCGCCGGTTATTCCGCGTCTGGGATTACAGTTTTCCACCATGCTGACGCTGGCGATGATCACCGAGATGGTCTTCAGCTGGCCGGGCCTGGGGCGATGGCTGATTAACGCCATCCGCCAGCAGGACTACGCCGCTATTTCTGCGGGCGTGATGGTGATTGGTTCGCTGGTGATTATTGTTAACGTGTTGTCCGATATTCTGGGTGCCATGGCTAACCCATTGAAGCATAAGGAATGGTATGCCTTACGATAGCGTATACAGTGAAAAGCGCACGCCCGGCGTGCTGCGTACCGTGTGGCGTAAATTCTATGGTGACACCACGGCAATGATCGGCCTTTACGGCTGCGCCGGCCTGGTGTTGCTTTGCGTCTTTGGCTCGTGGTTCGCGCCGTACGGCATCGACCAGCAGTTCCTTGGCTATCAGCTGCTGCCGCCGTCCTGGTCGCGCTACGGTGAAGTCTCTTTCTTCCTGGGAACGGACGACCTCGGACGTGACGTGTTGAGCCGCCTGCTGAGCGGTGCAGCCCCGACGGTCGGCGGCGCATTTGTGGTGACGCTCGCGGCTACGATCTGCGGGCTGGCGCTCGGTATTTTTGCGGGATCCAGCCATGGCCTGCGTTCGGCGGTCCTTAACCACATTCTGGATACCCTGCTGTCGATCCCGTCCCTGCTGCTGGCAATCATTGTTGTTGCCTTTGCCGGTCCGCATCTGTCGCATGCCATGTTCGCCGTCTGGCTGGCTATCCTGCCCCGCATCGTGCGCTCGGTTTACAGCATGGTGCATGATGAACTGGAAAAAGAGTACGTCGTTGCCGCGCGTCTGGACGGCGCGACGACCTTTAACATTCTGTGGTTTGCCGTACTGCCCAACATCGCCGCCGGGCTGGTCACTGAGATCACCCGCGCCCTGTCGATGGCGATCCTGGACATCGCGGCGCTCGGTTTCCTCGACCTCGGTGCACAGCTGCCGTCGCCCGAATGGGGTGCGATGCTCGGCGACGCGCTGGAGTTGATCTACGTGGCACCCTGGACGGTCATGCTGCCGGGTGCGGCCATTATGGTGAGCGTGCTGCTTATCAACCTGCTGGGCGACGGTATTCGCCGTGCAATTAACGCGGGGGTGCAATAATGCCGCTTCTTGATATTCGCAACCTCACCATCGAATTCAAAACCGGTGAAGGCTGGGTTAAAGCCGTCGATCGCATCAGCATCACCCTTGCAGAGGGTGAAATACGCGGGCTGGTGGGGGAATCCGGCTCGGGAAAAAGCCTGATTGCCAAGGCTATCTGCGGCGTGGCGAAAGACAACTGGCGCGTGACGGCAGACCGTATGCGTTTTGACGATATCGATCTGCTGCGTCTCTCCCCCCGCGAGCGGCGTAAGCTTGTCGGGCATAACGTCTCGATGATTTTTCAGGAGCCGCAGTCCTGTCTCGACCCGTCCGAACGCGTGGGTAAACAGCTCATGCAGAACATTCCCGGCTGGACCTATAAAGGCCGCTGGTGGCAACGCGTTGGCTGGCGCAAGCGCCGCGCCATCGAGCTTTTACACCGCGTTGGGATTAAAGATCACAAAGATGCGATGCGCAGCTTCCCCTATGAGCTGACCGACGGCGAATGTCAGAAAGTGATGATTGCCATCGCGCTGGCAAATCAGCCGCGTTTGCTGATTGCGGATGAGCCCACCAACGCGATGGAACCCACCACGCAGGCGCAAATTTTCCGCCTGCTGTCGCGTCTCAACCAGAATAACAACACCACCATTTTGCTGATCAGCCATGACCTGCAAATGCTCAGCAAATGGGCGGATAAAATTGACGTCATGTACTGCGGGCAAACGGTCGAAACCGCGCCGAGTGAAGATCTGATCGGCGCGCCGCATCATCCGTATACGCAGGCGCTTATCCGCGCCATTCCGGATTTTGGCAGCGCGATGCCGCATAAGAGCCGCCTGAATACCCTGCCGGGGGCGATTCCGCTGCTGGAATCCCTGCCGATAGGCTGTCGTCTGGGGCCAAGGTGCCCCTATGCTCAGCGTAAATGTATCGAAACACCACGCCTGACCGGGGCCAAGAATCATCTGTACGCCTGTCATTTCCCGCTGAACATGGAGAGAGAGTGAAATGGTCGAAACCTTACTGGAAGTTCGCAACCTGAGTAAGACCTTTCGCTACCGCACGGGGCTGTTTCATCGTCAAACTGTCGACGCGGTGAAGCCGCTGAGCTTTACGCTGCGTGAAAAACAGACCCTGGCGATCATCGGCGAGAACGGTTCCGGGAAATCCACCCTGGCGAAAATGCTCGCCGGCATGGTTGAACCGACTGCAGGCGAAGTGTTGATTGACGATCATCCTCTGACGTTCGGCGATTACTCTTTCCGCAGCCAGCGCATCCGCATGATTTTCCAGGATCCCTCGACCTCGCTTAACCCGCGCCAGCGCATCTCTCAGATCCTCGATTTTCCGCTGCGTCTGAACACCGACCTGGAGCCAGAGGCGCGCCGTAAGCGCGTATTTGAAACCCTGCGTATGGTTGGGCTGTTGCCGGATCACGAAAGCTACTACCCGCATATGCTGGCCCCCGGCCAGAAACAGCGTCTGGGCCTGGCGCGTGCGTTGATTTTGCGGCCAAAAGTGATCATTGCGGATGAAGCGCTTGCCTCGCTGGATATGTCGATGCGCTCGCAGCTGATTAACCTGATGCTGGAATTACAGGAAAAACAGGGGATCTCGTATATCTACGTCACCCAGCATCTGGGAATGATGAAGCACATCAGCGATCAGGTGATGGTCATGCACCAGGGCGAAGTTGTCGAGCGCGGCAGCACGGCGGATGTGATGGCCTCTCCGCTTCATGAGCTGACAAAACGGCTGATTGCCGGTCATTTTGGTGAAGCATTAACCGCCGATGCGTGGAGAAAGGACCGCTAAGCGCGACGCTCAACACAAATTGCCCCACTAAATTAAGGATTAAGTAGCCTGCGTGCGCTATTTAATCCTTTAATTTTTCGTCTCCATCCCTGCTCCATATTTTAAGCAATATCAATCAACAGTTCTTCTCCAGAATATCCGGACATTACGGAGGAGAAGAAATGAACACCGCCACTTACGTTTTAAAATACACAGAGTATCTCATCAGAAAATGCCGCTCATTTTTAATGACGGACCTGCATTTTCATACCGTGAGGCTTAAGAAAACAACCGGGAAAACCCCTGACATTAACTCGCCCGCGACGTTGAGTGAAAAAATATGTCATCGTCTGGTCTATGACCATAATAACTTCTACACGATGCTTGCCGATAAACTCGCCGTTCGGGCATACGTTTCCTCCAGAACAACGCGCGTGAAAACGGTGCCATTAATTGGCGTTTATACCCGGCCGTCGCAGATCGATTTTTCAGTTCTTCCTGACAAATTCGTCCTTAAGTGCAACCATGACAGCGGCAGCACAATAATATGTACAAACAAAGCGCAATTTAATGAAAAAGAAGCGTGTAAAAAGCTGAGCCTCGCGTTAAAGAAAAATCTTTACTACACCACGCGCGAATGGCAGTACAAAAACATTACGCCGAGTATAATTTGCGAGCCGTTTGTCGATCTCTTCGACGACGCTGACAGGAACACAACGCCCGAAATGCTGAGGATCCATTGTTTTCACGGCGTTGCCCACTATGTAGAAGCGGATTTTACGGATGATAACGGCAAAGGGTTTATCAACGTTTATGACAGGTACTGGAACTTACAACCCTTCCGGATGGAATATCCAAATACTTCAGCAGAACCAGGCGAACCGCTCTTGTTCCGCCAGGCTTTGTTGGCCTCCCAGGAGCTGGCGCATGGAATTGACTACTGCCGCGTTGACCTTATGCTAAAAAAAGATGAAATCTATTTCAGCGAAATAACCTTAAGTCCGAGACGCGGTAAGCTGACGATTACCCCGCAGGAGTGGGATGCTAAGTTAGGAAAAATATGGCATTTATCGCCGGCAGGCACATTTGACCTGCCGCTGAAGCTCACGAGTCGGGCCAGGTGAGTTTAAATATCGAGTGGTTTTGCGTCGATAAGGTATAGGTAACATCGCCACCATGAGCCAGCATGATGGCTTTTACCACCGACAAGCCCAAACCACAGCCTTCCGGGTTCACATGTCTGGCGCCATTATCGCGCTGAAAGGGCTGAAACAGGAAATCATGAAACTCTCTGGGGATGCCCGGTCCCCCGTCCTGAATAAGGATAAAATTGCCTTTATCAGAAACGCCATTTTTCACGATGAGCGTGCGCGAGGTTGAATAGTGTAAGGCATTATCAAATAAAACGGTCAAACACTGATTGATGCGCAATGGATCGAATACGCACTGCTGCTCCCTCAGGTCTGTATTGACGGTAAAAGCCTTACGGCTGAACTCGGGCATGAACGTATCGAGTGCGTTCTGTATTGTCCCTTTTAGATCCGTTCTTGACTGGCATAACGTGTATCCCGCCCCGCCATCCGAACTGATAACCCGGAGATCTTCAATCAGGCGGGTTAACCCTTCCGTCTGTTTGAGAAGATTATTAAACAGCACCGGATCCGGGGTAAAAACGCCGTCAACCAACCCCTGAAGCCGTCCGCGTAAGATCGTGACAGGGGTTCTCAGCTCATGCGCAATAGCGGCATTCCAGGATTTCCTCTGAATATCCAGCGTCTGTAGTTTTTCCGCCATTTCATTGAAATCCGTCACCAGGTGATTGATCTCACCCAGCCGGGAACTGGCGCAGAATGCCCGGGCGTCCAGATCGCCCTGAGAAATCTTTTTCAGGCTGGACGCTACCGCGTTTAGCGGGGTGAGGATCCGCGATGACAGTTTGACCGTGAAAAAGAGCGCGATAATCATACTGATCGTTGTCGCGGTCCCAATCCATACCCAGTCCCACATCGTCATCTGCTCGTCATCGCCCGCAGCAGGGCCCCCCGGGAGGTGATCCAGAATAAAGGAGTAAAAAAACCAGGAGCCGAGTATGGCGATGGCAATGATCGTAAACGTCAGCAACAGCATATACGTTAAGATCTGACGGCTCAGGACAGACTCTTTGTTCATTTCTTTTCCCCAAGCCGGTAGCCCATGCCTCTGATGCTCTCGGGAACACCATAGAGGCCGGCAAGCTCCAGTTTTTTACGCAACTTGCTCATGTGGCTGTCGACCGTTCTGTCGAGCGTATCCCCTTCCGGCAGACACGCGTTGAGCAGCTCTTCGCGGGAGCAGACCTTTCGCGGATATCTCACCAGGTATGTGAGCAATTTAAATTCGGTCGTCGTTAATACCGGGGAGACAACCTCTGCGCCCACGGTGACTTCCACGTAGAAGTCATCCGGATAGACCGTAATAAATGGCGTTCTGAGCGGCTGGGAACCCGCCTGCTGAAGCGCGGGTTTTGTCCTGCGCAGCACCGCCTCAACCCGGGCGACAACTTCAGAAGGGTTGAAGGGTTTGATCACGTAATCATCCGCGCCCAGCCTCAGCCCCATGAGCTTATCGACATCCTGATCGAGAGCGGAAACCATAATGACGGGGACAGCATTTTCCTGACGAAGCGTGGTAAGTACGCTCCAGCCGTCACATACGGGCAGGTGAATGTCCAGCAATATGAGATCCGGTTTATGGAGGCGATCGAGCGCTATGGCCTGTTCGCCCTGCCTGGCTCGGAGCGTTTTCATTCCCGAACGCTCCAGGTAGCTCATCAGTATATCGGCGATTTCGTCTTCATCTTCAACAACAAGGATCAGCGTATTTTTGTGCATTTTATCTCCGCGGGTGAAATCCCTTTGAGCTCGCTATTAGATATCTTTAGCACAATAAGACACAGCCTCCGCGAAAAAGTGCCGTGGTCACGAAAATTTCCCGGTTGATTTAAATGCCCCGTTATTTCTCCACATAGCCTACACATTCAGTCAATAAAGACTCGACAATGTCCGCGCATAATCGCTATTGAGGCATAGCCCTTTGTGCATTGCGCGTTACAAATTACCACTGTTTCTTAAAGATTTTATGAAGTTGGCTGAAATAATAAACATGGAACTTTCTAAATATTTCTCTCCTAAAAAACTGGGTATATACTCCCTGTTCCTGCTGCTGTCGTGGGTATTACTTTATACCTGGCTGATGCTGGTACACAAAATGGATGAAAAAGTCGCCTCAACGCTGCTCTCTTCACCCATCATCTATGGCTGCATTGCATTGTCGGTTGTCTCTCTGATAATCCAGAATAAAGCCGGCGCGTTAACTGAGCTACTCGTCGTCGCCTTCTGGCTGATGGTGATTTTTGTTTATCTCATTATTACGTTCACTGTTCTGTTAAACGCGATGCCCGATATAGAAGATCTTATCTTTTACTACGAGTGTTATTTGATCATTTTTTTTGGTGGAGCCCCGCTGTACCTTATTATGAGAATGATTTGAGCCGTTGCTCCACACAGCCTCCACAAACCGCCCATGTCCGCTAAACAGGCGCGCGGTAGACTCTCCCTCACGCTATTTTGCACAAAAATAACTCACCTAATAAATCTGATAAAAATTACCCATAATGATGAACCGTAATAATCTTCGTTCTTCTGAACCTGCCGGAGTGATGCACTCGCTAAAAAAACTCGCGATACGGCACCGGAAAAAACTGGTTGTCACTTTTTTCCTGGTGGTGGCCGAAAACGTGACGTTTTTACTTTATCCCGTTCTGGCTGGCATCGCGATAAATGCCATCCTCGCCGGTGAAACGCTTAACGCCGCGCTGTATGGCCTGATGGTGCTTTGCATGTGGTTCATCGGTGCGGCCAGACGAAGCGTAGACACGCGCACGTTTGCACGCATTTATGCCGGACTCGCGGTTTCCGTCGTCCTGGCACAGCGCAAATATCAGCTTAACCATTCGGCGATCGCCGCCAGGGTAACGCTCTCGCGCGAATATGTGGATTTCTTTGAAATGCACCTTCCCCTGCTTATTACCTCGCTGAGCTCACTTTTTGGTGCCGCAATCATGTTGCTGTTTATTGAATTTTGGGCCGGCGTCATCTGCTTTGCGATTGTATTTATCCTGCTCGGATTTGTCTCAGGATATGCCCGTAAAAATGAATGGCTGTTCATGCGCCTGAATAATCGGCTGGAAAAAGAAGTGGATTATGTTCATAAGGCGGGCACGGCTACCCTTCACCGCCATTACTCCACGCTGGCGCGTTTGCGTATCGCATTATCTGACCGCGAGGCGTGGGGTTATTTGTGGGTCGGCGTGCTTGTTGCCGCGCTTTTTACGTTGACCATCGTCTGGATGACGCGCTCAACCGGCATCACCGCCGGACATATTTACTCGGTGATGACCTACATGTGGATGTTCGCGACGAGCCTCGATGACGCGCCGCAGCTTCTTGAGAAATTTTCACAGCTCAGGGATATCGGCAAGCGCGTATCCACTGATGATGAAATTCACGTAACCGGACGTTAATTTAATGCCGCATTTTTTTATCGAACGCCCCGTTTTCGCCTGGGTAGTGGCGCTTTTTATCGTTCTGGCAGGGCTCCTGTCTATTCCCCGTTTGCCGGTTGCGCAGTATCCGGCGGTGGCGCCGCCTGGAATCATTATTTCCGTCAGTTACCCGGGGGCCAGCCCCGATATCATGAACACGTCGGTGGTATCGTTAATCGAGCGCGAAATCTCCGGCGTAGATAATTTGCTCTACTTTGAATCATCCAGTGACACAACCGGTTCGGCATCGATTACCGTCACCTTTAAACCGGGCACGGACATCAAGCTGGCGCAGATGGATCTGCAGAATCAGATTAAGATCGTCGAGCCTCGTCTGCCTCAGGCGGTAAGGCAAAACGGCATCAACGTCGAGGCCGCTAACTCTGGCTTTTTAATGATGGTGGGGCTGAAGTCGGCGACGGGTCAATTTGAGGAAGCCGATTTAAGCGACTATTTTGCCAGAAACGTCAGTGACGAGCTTCGTCGCGTGCCCGGCGTAGGGAAAGTTCAGCTCTTTGGCGGCGAAAAAGCGCTGCGCATCTGGTTGGATCCCATGAAGCTCCACGGCTACGGGCTTTCGGTAAGCGATGTTCTTACCGCCGTTGGCCAGCAAAATGCCCTTGTTTCGCCCGGCAAAACGGGAGATGAGCCAGCCTCTGCAGGACAAGGGGTGACGTATCCCATCACCGTGAAGGGACAGCTCTCCTCGGTAGAGGCGTTCAGGAATATCACCCTGAAATCTGACGCATCCGGCGCCCGCCTGAAACTGTCCGACATTGCGCGGATTGAATCTGGCCTGCAAAGCTACGCCTTTGGTATCCGCGAAAATGGCGTGCCCGCAACGGCGGCAGCAATCCAGCTCTCGCCTGGCGCGAATGCGATGAGCACGGCTTCCGGCGTACGGGCGCGCATCGACGAACTTTCCCGGGTGTTACCCGAAGGAATGGCGTTTACGATCCCCTTCGACACCGCGCCGTTCGTGAAACTTTCTATCATGAAGGTTGTTCAGACATTTGTGGAAGCGATGGTCCTGGTCTTCCTGGTTATGCTGCTGTTTCTGCACAAGATACGCTGTACGCTTATCCCGGCGATTGTTGCTCCCGTCGCGCTTCTTGGCACCTTCACGGTGATGCTATTGAGCGGCTACTCCATCAATATTCTGACGATGTTCGGCATGGTGCTGGCAATAGGCATTATCGTTGATGATGCCATTGTGGTCGTGGAGAACGTTGAACGACTGATGGAGGAAAAAAGCCTGTCTCCGCGTGACGCTACGCGGCAAGCCATGCAGGAAATCACCCCGGCGATTATTGGCATCACGCTGGTGCTGACCGCCGTCTTTATCCCCATGGGGTTTGCGGAAGGATCCGTCGGGATTATCTACCGACAATTTTGTATTTCCATGGCGGTCTCCATACTGCTGTCCGCGTTTCTTGCCCTGACGCTGACGCCTGCCCTGTGCGCAACGTTACTCAAGCCGCATAAGCCAGGAAAGAGCGGAGGCGGAAGGTTCGTGGTCGGGTTTAACGCGCGCTTTCGTTCGCTCACCGCCAGTTACGAAGCCGGGCTGGGTGCCGTTCTGAAGCGAACCGGGCGTATGCTGCTCCTGTACGCTGCGCTTTGTGCTGCGCTGTTTTTGGGATTGTCTTCGTTACCGTCGTCCTTTCTGCCGGACGAAGATCAGGGCTACTTTATGTCCTCAATCCAGCTGCCTTCAGATGCCACGATGCAGCGTACCCTCAACGTGGTTAAAAAATTTGAAGAGGAAATTGCGGCCCGGCCGGATATTGAAAGCAACATTATGATCCTGGGCTTTGGATTTTCAGGTTCAGGGCCAAACTCGGCTATGGCCTTCACCACGCTGAAGGACTGGAAAGATCGGCAGGGCTCGACGGCCCAGGGGGAAGCCGACCGGATACAGGCCAGCATGGCAAACGTCTCTGATGCCGTCACGATGAGCCTGCTCCCGCCGGCCATTTCGGATATGGGCACCTCGTCGGGCTTCACCTGGTACGTGCAGGACAGAGCGGGACTGGGCTACGAGGCGTTAAAGCGCGCTGCCGACGCTCTGGTCCTGCAGGCCAACCAGCGCCCTGAACTGAGTGACGTGTATATAGACGGTCTGCCGGAAGGAACAAGCCTTGCGCTCCAGGTGGACAGAGAAAAGGCGGAAGCGATGGGCGTCTCGTTTGATGAAATCAACCAGACGCTCTCCGTCACCCTGGGCTCAAATTACGTCAACGACTATACGAACAACGGCCGCGTTCAGCAGGTGATCATTCAGGCCGATGCGCCCTACCGAATGCAGCCTGAGCAGATACTGACATTATCAGTGAAAAACCGGATGGGTCAGATGGTGCCGGTATCAACGTTTACCACGCTTTCCTGGCACGTTGCGCCCCAGCAGTTGACGCGTTATCAGGGATATTCGGCTATTCGCATTATCGGAAATGCGGCGCCGGGAGAGTCCAGCGGCACCGCAATGAAGGTTATGGAGGACGTGTCCATGAGTCTGCCTCAGGGCATGGCTGGCGAGTGGGCCGGGAGTTCATTGCAGGAGAGAAAATCGGAATCTCAGCTTCCGGGCCTTATCGTCCTGTCGATACTGGTCGTGTTTATGGTGCTCGCCGCCCTGTATGAGAGCTGGTCTATTCCATTTGCGGTCATGCTGGTCGTTCCGCTGGGTCTTATCGGCGCGGTAATCGCGGTGTCCGTTGCCGGCATGACGAATGACGTTTTCTTCAAGGTCGGCCTGATTACGCTTATCGGCCTGTCGGCCAAGAACGCCATTCTGATTGTTGAATTTGCGAGGCAGCTCCATCGCCAGGGGCAGCCCCTGCTGGCGGCAACCATTCATGCCGCCGGCCAGCGTCTGCGCCCTATTCTGATGACGTCGTTAGCCTTCACCTTAGGGGTTGTTCCGTTGATGCTGGCCAATGGTGCGAGCGACAGTACGCAGCATGCCATCGGTACCGGCGTATTTGGCGGCATGATTAGCGGTACGCTTCTCGCCATTTTCTTCGTACCGGTTTTCTTTATCGTCATCGCGCGCTTCATTGACAATCTCAGGAAAGCGTGAATACCCTCGCGGGATCGCGCTTCCTCGCTGGTTGGATGAGGTGAACCTGTTGCCGGGTGATATACTGGACGAATGCTGAAATTTTGAGCCCCCGCGAGTCCGCGGCGCATTCTTCGGGACAGGCGTCTTCGGAGAACAGCGAGAAATATCGTGACACAAGGGGCTGTGAGTGGGCTATAATTTCGAGCTAATTTCGAATGATTTTGAAATACTGCCTGTAACGCTATGAATTACAAGGCAAAATTAGCAATGAATATAAGGATTAAAGCTATGGGTTTTCTTTCCGGTAAGCGCATTCTGGTGACTGGCGTTGCCAGCAAACTGTCCATCGCATACGGCATCGCACAGGCAATGCATCGCGAAGGCGCTGAGCTGGCGTTCACCTACCAGAACGACAAGCTGAAAGGCCGTGTTGAAGAGTTTGCCGCGCAGCTGGGTTCCAGCATCGTTCTGGAATGTGACGTTGCACAAGACGAAAGCATCGACGGCATGTTTGCTGAACTGGCAAAAGCATGGCCGAAATTCGACGGTTTCGTTCACTCCATTGGCTTCGCTCCTGGCGACCAGCTGGACGGCGACTACGTGAACGCGGTTACCCGTGATGGCTTCAAAATCGCTCATGACATCAGCTCCTACAGCTTCGTTGCGATGGCGAAATCCTGCCGCGCGATGCTGAACCCGGGCGCAGCCCTGCTGACCCTGTCCTACCTGGGCGCTGAGCGTGCTATCCCTAACTACAACGTTATGGGCCTGGCGAAAGCCTCTCTGGAAGCCAACGTACGCTACATGGCGAACGCAATGGGTCCTGAAGGCGTGCGCGTTAACGCCATCTCTGCAGGTCCTATCCGCACCCTGGCAGCTTCCGGTATTAAAGATTTCCGTAAAATGCTGGCACACTGCGAAGCGGTTACCCCGATTCGTCGTACCGTTACCATTGAAGATGTGGGTAACTCTGCAGCATTCCTGTGCTCTGACCTTTCCGCTGGTATCTCCGGCGAAGTGGTTCACGTTGACGGCGGCTTCAACATCGCTGCAATGAACGAGCTGGAAATTAAATAAGCTGTGACTCTCTTCCCGCACGGGAAGAGAGTTTTCCCCCCGCACCGCCCCTTCGTTATTCCGTTCTGCTATTTGTTATCACCTAACAATATTTTTCCCTTTATCTGCCTTACGCCAGGATATTGATCGCCATTTTGAGATCAAGGAACGCACATGGAACAACGCCGTTTTTCCGGCAAAGGCCACTGGTATCACGAGACCCAGTCGAACCACGCGCAGACGGATGTTCTGCCTCTGGTGCCCGAAGCCGCTAACGTCGACGATCGTTTTTTGCTCGATTTAGCCCTGCCTGATGAGATTGTCGCCGCCTGTTCTGGCTGGCTTACCCCTGCCAGAGCCTTGTGCCACCAGCTGTTTCCGCTCTCGATTCCCGTGAACCGCCTGCATACGCTCAGCGCCTACGATCGGCTCAGCACCGCGCTAACGGTCGCCCAGGCCTGTGGCGTTCAGCGGCTCTGTAACCATTACGCCGCCCTCCTCGCCCCGCTTCCCGGCCCCGACTCCTCGCGTGAAAGCAACCGACGTCTGGCACAAATTACGCAGTATGCCCGCCAGCTCGCCAGCTCTCCTGATGTGATTGATGATAAAGCGCAGAACCAGCTTGATGAGGTTGGCCTGTCAATCTATGACATTGTGGTGATTAACCAGATTATCGGGTTTATTGGTTTTCAGGCGCGCGTGGTCGCGGTTTTTCAGGCGCTGTTAGGACACCCCGTTCGCTGGTTGCCAGGCCATCATATTCAGCCGCACACGCTGCCCGCGAGCCACGCCGCCTGGGTGCCGCTGTTGCCCGTCGTCGAGCTGCGCTATGCGAGTGCGCATCAGCTTGAGTCGCTGTCCCGCTGGCAGGCAGAACCCGCGCTGGAGGCGCTGACGCCGGTCCTTTGCCATGAGCCTTCGCTGCTCGACCTGACCGGAGAGATCCTCTTAAACACCCGCGAAGCGATCCCGCTGACGTCCCCCGCACTTTCGGCGGCGGTCGAACTGCTGACGCGCTCTCCGGACCGCTTCAGCGCCGCGCAGTTTACCCCGCTCACGGATCAGGGACTCCCCGCCGAACATGCCATCACGCTGCTTACCCGCAGCGCGTTTGATGGCTGGCTCAATCGTCTGAAAGTCGCGTTTGGTAAAGAGGAATAACCATACTAATTACCCAAAGAGCGCTTGCTGAGACAGTGAGAATCGCGTAAAACTGTCAGCCGCTCAATGGCTACGAAAATAGAACATTATGTTTCAGGACAACCCGCTGCTAGCGCAGCTTAAACAGCAACTGCATTCCCAGACGCCGCGTGCAGAAGGGGTCGTAAAAGCCACGGAAAAGGGCTTTGGCTTCCTTGAGGTTGACGCGCAGAAAAGCTACTTCATTCCGCCTCCGCAGATGAAGAAAGTGATGCATGGCGATCGCGTCATGGCCGTCATTCATACCGAGAAGGATCGCGAGTCTGCCGAGCCGGAAGAACTGATCGAACCGTTCCTGACCCGCTTTGTGGGCAAGGTGCAGAGAAAAGACGATCGTCTTGCTATCGTGCCGGATCATCCCCTGCTGAAAGATGCTATTCCCTGCCGCGCCGCCCGTGGCGTTGAGCATGATTTTAAAGAAGGTGACTGGGCCGTAGCAGAAATGCGCCGTCATCCTCTGAAAGGCGATCGCGGTTTTTATGCTGAGCTGACCCAGTTCATCACCTTTGGCGCCGACCATTTCGTACCATGGTGGGTCACGCTGGCACGCCACAATCTTGAAAAAGAAGCGCCGAACGGCGTAGCGACCGAGATGCAGGACGAAGGTTTGACGCGCCGCGATCTCACCGCGCTGGAGTTTGTCACCATCGACAGCGCCAGCACGGAAGATATGGATGACGCGCTGTACGCTGAAGAGAGCGCCGATGGCAAACTGCATCTGACCGTCGCCATTGCCGATCCAACCGCCTGGATTGCCGAAGGCAGCAAGCTTGATGACGCGGCGAAAATCCGTGCGTTCACCAACTACCTGCCGGGCTTCAATATTCCGATGCTGCCGCGCGAATTGTCAGACGATCTCTGCTCGCTGCGTCCAAATGAAGTGCGCCCGGTTCTTGCCTGCCGCATGACTATCGCCGCAGATGGCGCGATTGAAGACGATATCGAGTTCTTTGCCGCTACCATCGAATCGAAAGCCAAGCTGGCCTACGATAACGTCTCCGACTGGCTTGAAAATACCGGTAGCTGGAAACCTGAATCAGACGCCATTGCCGCGCAAATCCGTCTGCTGCATCGCATCTGCCTGAACCGCGGCGAGTGGCGTAAAACCCACGCGCTGGTGTTCAAAGACCGCCCGGATTATCGCTTTGTTCTGGGCGAGAAAGGCGAAGTGCTGGACATCGTGGCCGAACCGCGACGCATTGCGAACCGCATCGTTGAAGAGGCGATGATTTCCGCCAACATCTGTGCCGCACGCGTGCTGCGCGACAAGCTGGGCTTTGGTATTTACAACGTCCACACCGGTTTTGATCCGGCGAATACCGAAGCGCTGGCGGCCCTGCTGAAAAATCACGATGTGCACGTTGATCCGGAAGAAGTGCTGACGCTGCCGGGCTTCTGCAAGCTTCGCCGCGAGCTGGACGCGCAGCCGTCGGGCTTCCTGGACAGCCGCATTCGTCGCTTCCAGTCCTTCGCTGAAATCAGCACCGAGCCTGGCCCGCACTTTGGCCTTGGCCTCGAAGCTTACGCCACCTGGACATCGCCGATCCGTAAGTATGGCGATATGGTTAACCACCGCCTGCTGAAAGCGATTATCAAAGGTGAAACCATTGCCCGTCCTCAGGAGGACACCACGCTGCAGATGGCCGATCGTCGCCGTCTGAACCGCATGGCCGAGCGTGACGTTGGTGACTGGCTGTATGCACGCTTCCTGCAGGATAAAGCCGGTACGGATACCCGTTTCGCCGCAGAGATCATCGATATCAGCCGCGGGGGCATGCGCGTCCGCCTGGTCGATAACGGTGCTGTCGCGTTTATTCCTGCGCCGTTCCTGCATGCGGTTCGTGACGAAATGGTCTGTAGCCAGGAAAACGGTACCGTGCAAATTAAAGGTGAAACAGTTTACAAAGTCACCGACGTGATAGACGTTACTATCGCCGAAGTTCGCATGGAAACCCGCAGTATTATCGCGCGCCCTGTCGCCTGATAACCGGTTCAATTGTCGGCCGTTTCCTTTCCGGAAGGGCCGACAATTTTTCTTTTTATCCCCGCCACAAAATCATTATTTTTCCTTACTATTTTCAGTATCCCTTCGCCCAAAACCGCCATAATTATCTACAGTAAAAGAGTGTTGTTATATTCGGTTACGTGAATTTCTATACGCTCGGTATCCTTTTTAACCTGACTCGTTTTATTATAAGAAAGCAGGGAAAAACAACAGGTTCACTTCGGTTTTGCCGCTGTTTCTCAACGGAAAAGTCGACAGCAAATGAATAATTTGTGCGCTAATGAACAGCTGCGGGAGAAAACATGATGGACGATCTGGAGCAGAATTTGCTGTTTCGCTACATGGGAACTCACAGCCCGTGGTGGCGCCTGTCAGCTGACAGCAACGCTCTGCACTTTTCCACCAGCGAAAATGCCGATGTCACTCAGGTCGTGGCGCTGGACGATGAACAGGCCGATCTCATCCGTCATTTAACCGTTATTACCTCCAGCATTTCCATGTCGCTCTCCCTGTACGGGGAGGATGTCCCGGTTCATCTTGTGGGCCGTAAAATTACCCGCAACGAGTGGGCAGGCACCGCTTCCGCCTGGAACGATACGCCCTCCGTAGCGCGCGATCTGGCTCAGGGGCTCTCTTTCGCGGAGCAGGTTGTCTCTGAGGCCAACTCCGTCATTGTTATTCTCGATCAGCACGGCAATATTCAGCGTTTTAACCGGCTTAGCGAAGAGTACACCGGCCTGAAAGAGCAAGAAGTCATTGGTCAGAACGTATTTAAGCTGTTTATGAGCCGCAGCGAAGCGGCAGCCTCAAAGCGCAATATTACCGGTTTTTTTCGCAACGGCAGCTCCTACGAAGTCGAACGCTGGATCAAAACGCGTAAAGGGCAGCGCCTGTTTCTGTTCAGAAACAAATTCGTGCACAGCGGCAGCGGTAAAAATGAAATTTTCCTTATCTGTTCCGGGACCGATATTACCGAGGAGCGCCGCGCTCAGGAGCGGCTGCGCGTGCTGGCCAATACCGATACCATCACCGGCCTGCCAAACCGCAATGCGATCCACGATCTGATTTCTGACGCCATCGATAACCGCGGCGACACGCAGGTGGGCGTGGTGTATCTCGATCTGGATAACTTTAAAAAGGTCAACGACGCTTACGGGCATATGTTTGGCGATCAGCTGTTGCAGGCTGTCGCCCTCGCCATTTTGAGCTGTCTGGATGAAGAACAGGTGCTGGCGCGTCTTGGCGGCGATGAGTTTATCGTCATGGCCACCAATACCTCTCAGGGCTCTCTGGAGGCGATGGCGTCGCGCATTTTAACCCGTCTGCGCCAGCCGTTCCGAATCGGTCTGATTGAGATTTATACCGGCTGCTCTCTGGGTATCGCCCTCGCCCCGCAGCACGGGAACGACCGGGAAAGCGTTATTCGCAACGCCGATACCGCCATGTACACCGCCAAAGAGAACGGCCGGGGCAAGTTCTGCGTCTTCTCACCCGAGATGAACCAGCGCGTGTTTGAGTATCTTTGGTTGGATACCAACCTGCGCAAGGCACTGGATAACGATCAGCTTCTGATCCACTATCAGCCGAAAATAACCTGGCGTGGAGAAGTCAGAAGCCTTGAAGCGCTGGTCCGCTGGCAATCGCCAGAACGCGGCCTGATCCCGCCGCTGGAGTTTATCTCTTATGCCGAGGAGTCGGGGTTGATTGTGCCGCTGGGCCGTTGGGTGATGCTCGACGTGGTTCGTCAGGTGGCAAAATGGCGCGATAAGGGAATAAACCTGCGCGTGGCGGTGAACGTCTCTGCACGCCAGCTGGCCGACCAGACTATTTTCAGCGACTTAAAGCAGGCGCTGAAGGATCTGAATTTTGAATACTGCCCGGTCGACGTTGAGTTGACCGAAAGCTGTCTTATCGAAAATGAAGAGCTGGCGCTGTCCGTGATCCAGCAGTTCAGCAGACTCGGGGCGCAAATTCATCTGGATGATTTTGGCACCGGCTACTCTTCCCTTTCTCAGCTGGCCCGCTTCCCTATCGACGCCATTAAGCTCGATCAATCTTTCGTCAGGGATATTCATAAGCAGTCTATTTCCCAGTCGCTGGTGCGCGCTATCGTCGCGGTGGCGCAGGCGTTAAATCTGCAGGTGATTGCCGAGGGTGTGGAGAATGCAAAAGAAGACGCCTTTCTGACCAAGAACGGCGTCAACGAACGGCAGGGTTTTCTGTTTGCTAAGCCGATGCCCGCTGCCGCATTCGAGCGATGGCTAAAACGATATCAAGCGCGAAATCAACGTTAACTGGCTTTACGCAGGCCCACCGCGTGATGGCGGTTTTGCAGCGTGACCAGACGCTCCATGTAGGCGATATCTTTCGGCTCCAGGCAGAAAGCGGCATCAACCCAGTCTTCCGTGATGTCCATCAGTTCACTGCGAGGCAATTGCAGAACGCGCGTACGGGCGCGCAGCATCGCCCTTACGCCATTCAGTTTTGGCCGCAGCGTATCGATGAAGGTTCGGGTGGAGACATAGCTTTGTCCCGGTTCAAACAGGACATCCACCAGCCCGTGCTGTTCGTACCATTCAGCCGTATGGGATTCCCCTTTGTAGATGAGTTCCTCCGCCAGCTTCATGCCTGAACGGCGTGCAACCAGGGAATATCCTCCCATACCCGGAAACAGGTTGAAGGCAATCTCCGGGAAACCTAAACGGGCATCGCGCTGAGCCAGGACGAAATGGTGCGCCAGAGCGGCCTCAAACCCGCCCCCTAACGCACTGCCTTCTACCATTGCCAGAGTGATGGCTCCCGTATCAAACCCCCGTGAGGCCGCATGGACGCAATCAACGCAGGCGCGAGCGTACGCCCGTAACGCTTCCCGACGTCCGTTCTGAATGCACTCGACGAAGAACTGTAAATCACCGCCCGTATTGTACATCTCGGGAACCAGCGATCCGGTTACCCAAAAATCAACCGCAATCCCAGACTGGCGAACCAGCCATGAAAAGTTCATGATCTCCTCTATTAACGCATGGTTAAAGCAAGGACGTGGCTGAGCCCGCAGCATCATCCAGACCGTGTGACGCTCCGCCTCGTAATATCCTGACAGCTGCGTGAACCGTTCAGTATCGGTAAACAGTGTGCAGGTAGGCTGATTGATAACTGTCATAGTCTAATTCCTCTTATAAAAAAGCGCCTTGCGCGCAGTTTTAGACTAATCCAGTCATTAAGCCTGCTGCATGAGGGGGAATAAATTTATCACTTACGTTTATGTAATTTAGTTATTGCATTTTTTCCCTTCTCTTTTGATCCTATTTTCTGCATCATTGAAAATATTAACTTTTCGCGCCTGGGGTGAGATTATGTCGACTATTGACGCACAAGCTGTAGCACAACGAATTGATACCGTGCTGGATATCCTGGTGGCGGGCGATTATCACTCTGCTATCCGTAATCTCGAGATCCTGAAGTCTGAACTTCTTGCTCAGAATGGTGCTGACAACGCGCCTGAAAACAGACAGCCAAAAGCGCCGTGGGAAGTTTAATTCCACCGTCTCCGACCTCGTTTCGCTTTATTAAATGGATGCTATGAATTCCCGACAACAACTCATTTTGCAGATGGTCATCGATCAGGGACGCGTAAGCGTAGTCGATCTCGCTAAAACCACCGGCGTTTCTGAAGTCACCATCCGTCAGGATCTTAATCTGCTGGAAAAACAGAGCTACCTGCGTCGCGCGCACGGATATGCTGTCCCGCTGGACAGTGATGACGTAGAGACGCGCATGATGAATAACTACGCGCTCAAACGTGAACTGGCGGAATTTGCCGCGTCCCTGGTGAACAACGGCGAGACCGTCTTTATTGAAAACGGCAGCAGCAATGCCCTTCTGGCGCGCACGCTTGCCGATCAAAAAGACGTTACCATCATCACCGTCAGCAGCTATATCGCGCATTTGCTCAAAGAGACGCGCTGCGAGGTGATTCTGCTGGGCGGTATTTACCAGAAAAAAAGTGAAAGCATGGTTGGCCCGCTGACCCGTCAGTATGTTCAGCAGGTTCATTTCAGCAAGGCCTTTATCGGGATTGACGGCTGGCAGCCGGAGACAGGTTTTACCGGCCGGGATATGATGCGCTCTGACGTGGTGAATGCCGTGCTGGAAAAAGAGTGTGAAGCCATTGTGCTGACCGACAGCTCTAAATTTGGCGCCGTTCACCCTTATACGATGGGCCCGGTTTCACGCTTTAGCCGCGTGATTACCGATGAACGGTTGAGCGATGCGCACCGTAATAAACTGGAAGATGACGGGCTGATCGTCAATATTATTAAAACGACCGCCTGAGTTCCCTCCGCGCCCGAATTTCGGGCGCATACGCCCTTCTTTCTCTGAGATGATTCCTGGTACTTCTTTAAGAGTTTTTACCTGTTTAACCTGCATTAAAGTCGTAAAATTAATGTTAGCGATATAACAGGAAGTGACTATCACCTGCGTGATTACGTAACGCCTGCGCGACCAGCTTTCACGGAGAACAGAATTAAGTATTCGATTCGTCTATGCTTAACGTGTACATCTTTCCGTGAATCGATAATTCAGGAGAAAGTATTATGACCTTAACCAGCAAAAAATTAGCCGCCGCTGTTCTGGCAATCACTGTAGCAATGTCCCTGAGCGCGTGCTCTAACTGGTCTAAACGTGACCGTAACACCGCTATTGGTGCCGGTGCCGGTGCTCTCGGTGGTGCAGTATTAACGGATGGTAGTACGCTGGGTACATTAGGTGGCGCTGCTGTCGGTGGTATTATCGGTCACCAGGTTGGCAAATAATTATTATCTAAGCCTTCCCCGGTATTGCGATATTTGAACGCATTTCAGGTCTGACATACGCACGTATATAACACGAGCCACGGCATTTGCCGTGGCTCATTTATTTTAACCGCCTGCCAGTTTGACCTTCATCCCTTTGGCTTCCAGCAGAGATTTTATTAAATCGCGCTTATCTCCCTGGATTTCAATAATGCCGTCTTTCACGGCGCCGCCGCAGCCACATTTTTTTTTCAACTCGGCCGCCAGCTTTGCCAGTTCAGCATCATCCAGGTCAATGCCGGAGATAAGGCAAACCCCTTTCCCTTTTCGTCCACTGGTCTGGCGCTGGATCCGAACGATGCCGTCCCCCTTTGGACGTTCCACTTTCGCTTTCGGCTCGTCTATACGCCCGCTATCGGTTGAATAGACCAGACGGCTGTTGGAATCGGTCATTAGGCCCCCTGTTTCAGCGATGCATTGATAGCCTTAAGCGTCTCAGCCGGGTTGGCAGACTGCGTTACCGGACGCCCGATGACCATGTAGTCAACGCCAGCAGCCAGCGCCTGCTCAGGCGTCATAATGCGGCGCTGATCGCCCACTTCGCTGCCTGCAGGACGAATACCCGGCGTAACCAGTTTAAAATCCTGGCCCAGCGCTGATTTGAAACGTACCGCTTCCTGCGCGGAGCAGACGACGCCATCCAGGCCGCAATGCTGCGTCAGACGCGCGAGACGTTCGGCATGCTCGGCGGGTGACAACGTCACGCCCAGGTCGCGTAGATCGTTTTCGTCCATACTGGTCAGCACGGTGACCGCAATCAGCAACGGTGCATCTTTACCGAACGGCAGGAGCGCCTCACGGGCGGCCGTCATCATTCTTGCCCCACCCGATGCATGGACGTTGACCATCCATACGCCCAGCTCTGCGGCTGCGGCAACGGCATGCGCCGTGGTATTCGGGATATCGTGGAATTTCAGGTCGAGGAAAACGTTAAAGCCACGCTGCTGCAGATCGCGAACGATTTGCGGTCCAAACAGCGTGAACATCTCTTTGCCAACTTTCAGACGGCAGTCGCGAGGGTCGATGCCGTCGACAAACGCCAGTGCAGCGTCACGCTTATTGTAATCAAGCGCAACAACAACAGGAGAATCCGTAATTACGCGGGAAGTGGAGGATGTAACAGACGTCATGACCAGCCCTTTTCGTCTATGGGCGCGCAGCGGCGCGGAACAGATAAACGGCCAGCATTCTACCTGCCGACGCCGCAAATTGACAGGATCCATTTACGCGCCTGCCAGGCCGGCAAACCGCACGGAGCACAGGACAGTGGAAAAACGATCAGTATGTTGTAACTAAAATGGAGTGTTTTAAAAAAATTACTGCCCGTCCAGGCCGCGGATTGGCTTGATGGTGGACCAGGCGCGGCAGGAAGGACAGTGCCAGTAGAGCGTATACGCGGTAAAACCACACTTCTGGCAACGATAGCGCGGCTTGCTGCGCACCTGTTCGCCAACCATGTCGCGCAGCACCATCAGGCTCTCTTTGGCGCGCCCTTCTTCTGCGTCGTTCAGGTGGTAATCCATCAGCTTGTGGAACACCCGCATGGTCGGATGACGCTGCAGCTGACGCGTAATATAAACCTGCGCGGTGTCGCTTCCCTCATACTGCTCAACAACGTCAGAGAGCATCAGTTCAGCGGTGGCGCCGGTATTTTCTTCCACGCAGCGACGCAGGAACGCTACCCACTCTTCCTGCTTGTCGAGCTGTTGATAGCAGGTTTGCAGCATTTCCAGCGTTTCACTGACCAGTTCTTTGTCCTGGTCGATAACCCGCAGCAGGCTTTCAACGGCTTTGGCGTAGTCGCCATTCGCCATAAAGACGCGCCCCATCATGATGGAGATGCGCGCGCTGTTGCGATCCGCGGCGGCGCCTTTCTTCAGCAGCGCCATGGCTTTATCCATGTCGTCGTTGCCCATCTGCTGAAGCGCAAGCTCACAGTAGAAATGGGCGATCTCAACTCGCTGCTTATCTTTACCCAGCTTCACCAGACGTTCAGCGGTATCAATGGCTTTCTGCCAGTCGCTGGTGGCCTGATAAATCTGCAGGAGTTGCTGCAACGCGCCGATGCGGAAATCTGTTTCATCGACCAGCTGCGCAAACATATCTTCTGCGCGATCGTACAACCCTGCGGCCATGTAATCCCGCCCCAGCTGTTGCACCGCAAGGAGACGTTGATCGTAGGTCAGCGAGGCGCTTTCCATCAGGGTCTGGTGAATACGAATGGCGCGATCGACCTCGCCGCGCGAGCGGAACAGGTTGCCCAGGGTGAGATGCGCTTCAACCGTCCCCGTATCCTCTTTAAGCATATCGAGGAACAGGTCTACCGCTTTGTCCTGCTGATTGCTCAGGAGGAAGTTCACCCCCGCAACGTAGTCGCGGGAGAGGCGGTTGGCCTCATCCTGTTTTGTTTGTTGCGCACTTCTGCGGCCCATATACCAGCCATAGGCTGCGGCTACAGGCAAAAGCAGAAACAACAACTCCAGCATAGTCGATTATTCCTTCACGACCGGCACACCAGAGCTTTCCGGGATGTCAGACGCAGGGGCAATGTTATTTTCGAGTCGCTTAATTTTACGTTCAGCGCGCGCAAGAGAAACACGGACTTTCAGCCAGAACAGACCGCAAACCAGCCAGCCAATGGCAAAGCCGGCAGCAAATAAGACCGCCAGCAGGCTCGAGACGCGATACTCACCCTGAGCCAGCAGATAGTTAAACGTCACCTGCTGATCGTTTTGTGCACCCAACGTGACTGAAATGACAAAAATCGCCAATACCAGTAAGAAAATGAGTAAATATTTCACATTACTTCCCGTTATGTGGTTCAAGCGAATAAAGTGTGTTCAATTCACCGCAATCAGCCTTATAAACTACCATTTTAGCGACGAGCGCGAAACGGAAAAAGTGACGCGCAGGTCATGGATCTATGGGCAAAATGCGGAATATCAACCGTCAGGCGTCTGTCTGGTCCCTTTCGGCTATTTCTTCTTTCTCTTCTGGCGGTGGCGTCAGCGGGCCGCAGAATCGTTCAGTGAGCCAGGTCGCCATCATGATCAGCAGCCATGAGATGAGCGTGGCGACGACCAGGTCGCGCGGCCAGTGCATCCCCAGCAGCAGGCGGCTTCCCATAACCCCGGTCGCCCAGACCAGTAAAATCACGATAGTAATCGTTCGACGCCTTGGCCAAAGCAGCCCAACCCCCAGCAACGCCCAGCTGGCCGCAAACATGGTGTGGCCGGAAGGAAACGCGAACCCGGTCTCTTTCTGCCAGTGTTTGCGCAAGAATTTCGGGATATCCTGCTGTTCCGCAAGCTGTTCTTTCACCAGCGCGCCACGATCTTTACGCTTTAAATTGTAGAACTCATCTACCGGAACATGATGCGTTTTTTCCAGCCAGACGACAAAAGGACGCGGCTCCTGAACGCGATCTTTAACCCAGGACTTCACGCCCTGACCGACAAGGATAGCGCCCCCAAGGATCGCAAAGAGCACCAGCGCCGCGCGCAAACGAAAGCGCAGGCACCACAGAAACCAGGCGCAGAGGAGTACGTGGGTAATAATCCCCCACGGCTGGGTGACCGTTTCCGTTATCCAGTATAACGTTTTCAGCCACGTGGCATTATGCCCGGGCTGCCACATCCAGCCTGAAAGCCATACGGCCAGTGGCATAATCAGTAAAATGGCCGCACCTGCTGCCGTACGTCTGGCGATTGAAAGCATGTCTTCTCCTTTTTCGCTAAGCGTCACAATCATAACTGAAATTAATCATCCTGGTGGATATGTCGGATCGTGCGTTTAACGTTCATATAGCATGGTGCCCATTAGGCGAACCTGCTGAGCTTGTGGCAAAATGAACTGATACAGAAAGCAAAACAGGGCAAAGGCACGAAACGTGTCAGCCTACTCTGGAGAATCACATGCAGCTTAAACGTGTGGCAGAAGCCAAACTGCCAACCCCATGGGGCGATTTCCTGATGGTGGGTTTTGAAGAACTGGCAACCGGACAGGATCATGTCGCGCTGGTTTATGGCGACATTTCAGGACAGACGCCGGTTCTGTCCCGCGTCCATTCAGAGTGTCTTACCGGCGACGCGCTGTTCAGCCTGCGCTGTGATTGTGGTTTCCAGCTGGAAGCCGCCCTGTCTCATATTGCAGAAGAAGGCCGCGGTGTGCTGCTTTATCACCGTCAGGAAGGTCGTAATATTGGTCTGCTGAATAAAATCCGCGCCTACGCGCTTCAGGACCAGGGCTACGATACGGTTGAAGCAAACCATCAGCTTGGCTTTGCCGCTGACGAACGCGACTTCACCTTATGCGCCGATATGTTCAAGCTGCTGGGCGTCGACGAAGTTCGCCTGTTGACCAATAACCCGAAAAAAGTGGAGATCCTGACCGAAGCGGGGATCAACATCGTCGAGCGCGTACCGCTGATTGTCGGCCGAAACCCGAAAAACGCCCACTACCTGGATACCAAAGCCGCCAAAATGGGCCATCTGCTGAAAGAGTGATGCTAAAAAGCCCGGCACGGGTGCCGGGCTCGTTTTATCAGTCCAGCATCTTACGAATCACATAATGTAAAATGCCGTCGTTCTGGTAATAGGTCAGCTCGGTTGCCGTATCAATACGGCACCGGCAATCCAGCACCTCGATTTTCCCGTCTGCCCGCGTTAACTTCACCGGCACCGTTTTCCCCGGCTGCAGATTTTGCAGACCGCTAATCTCAATCTGCTCTTCCCCGGTCAGCCCCAGCGTTTTACGCGTCACGCCCTGCGGGAACTCAAGCGGCAGGATCCCCATACCGATCAGATTCGAGCGGTGAATACGTTCGAACGATTCAGCGATGACCACGCGAACGCCAAGCAGACGCGGACCTTTCGCCGCCCAGTCGCGGCTGGAGCCGGAACCGTACTCTTTCCCGGCGATCACCGCCAGCGGCGTACCTTCCTGTTGATATTTGACCGCCGCATCATAGATCGAAACGACTTCCGTCCCCGGCAGATGGCGCGTCATGCCCCCTTCCACGCCCGGGGCCATTTCGTTACGAATGCGGATGTTGGCAAACGTTCCGCGCATCATGACTTCATGATTACCGCGACGCGATCCGTAGGAGTTAAAATCGCGGCGTTCGACGCCCCGGCTTTGCAGATAACGGCCTGCCGGGCTATCGGCTTTGATACTCCCCGCCGGAGAGATATGGTCGGTCGTGACGGAATCTCCCAGCATCGCCAGTATGCGCGCGCCGTGGATATCCTTAAGCGGTGCCGGCTCGGCCAGCATCTCATCAAAGAACGGCGACAGACGAATATAGGTCGAGTCATCCTGCCAGTCGTAGGTATCTGAGCCCACGACGTTGATGGTTTTCCACTCCGGCGTGCCTTCAAAGACCTCCGCATACTCTTTGCGGAACATCTCGGTTGAGACCTTTTCAACGGCCAGCGCGATTTCACGTGAAGATGGCCAGATATCTTTCAGGTATACAGGATCGTTCTTGCGATCGTGACCAATCGGGTCGGTCGCCAGGTTGATATTCATGTTCCCTGCAAGGGCATATGCCACAACCAGCGGCGGTGAGGCGAGCCAGTTGGTTTTCACCAGCGGGTGAATACGCCCTTCAAAGTTTCGGTTACCGGACAGGACCGCGCCTACCGTCAGGTCACCCTGCTTGATCGCCGTTTCAATGGGTTCAGGCAGCGGGCCGGAGTTACCAATACAGGTCGTACAGCCGTAGCCCACGAGGTTGAAGCCCAGTTCGTCAAGGTACGGCGTCAGTTTGGCCTGCGCCAGGTAATCCGATACCACTTTGGAACCCGGTGCCAGCGAGGCCTTGACCCATGGCTGAGGTTTTAGCCCAAGCTCTACCGCCTTTTTCGCCAGCAGACCGGCCGCCATTAATACGCTGGGGTTCGAGGTGTTGGTGCAGGAGGTAATGGCCGCAATAACAACCGCGCCATCCGGGAGCTGATACTGATGTCCGTTCAGAACATAGTCGACCGGACGGTGATCTTTCTGCGCCACGTTCACTTCAAGGGCATTGCTGGCGGCAAAGGCTTTTGGCACGTCACTCAACGCAACCCGATCCTGCGGACGTTTCGGTCCGGCGAGGCTCGCCTCAACGCTTCCCATATCGAGTTCAAGCGTGCTGGTGAAGACCGGTTCATCGCCCGGGTTTCGCCACATGCCCTGCGCTTTGGTATAGGCCTCCACCAGCGCGACCTGCTCTTCGCTGCGCCCGCTAAGGCGCATGTATTCCAGCGTGACGTCATCGATGGGGAAAAAGCCGCAGGTTGCACCGTATTCCGGCGCCATATTGGCAATTGTGGCGCGGTCGGCCAGCGGCAGCGAATCCAGACCATCCCCGTAGAATTCTACAAACTTGCCCACCACACCATGCTTACGTAGCATCTGGGTGACGGTGAGCACCAGATCGGTGGCGGTAATGCCTTCAGACAGCTTGCCGGTGAGCTTGAAGCCCACCACGTCAGGGATAAGCATGGACACCGGCTGGCCGAGCATGGCCGCTTCCGCTTCGATACCCCCGACGCCCCAGCCCAGCACGCCCAGACCGTTGATCATGGTGGTATGGGAGTCCGTGCCCACCAGCGTGTCCGGATAGGCGACCCACTCTTTATCCTGCAATTCACTCCAGACGGCTTTACCCAGATATTCAAGGTTAACCTGGTGACAAATACCGGTACCCGGCGGGACCACGCTAAACCGGCTGAACGCCTGCTGCCCCCACTTCAGGAACACGTAGCGCTCGTGGTTGCGCTCCATCTCCAGACGCACGTTCTCGCCAAAGGCGTCGTCATCCCCAAAGCGGTCAACGGTTACGGAGTGGTCAATGACGAGGTCAACGGGGGAAAGCGGATTCACTTTTGCCGTATCTCCGCCGAGACGCTTAACGGCCTCGCGCATCGCGGCTAAATCAACGACGGCAGGAACACCGGTAAAGTCCTGCATCAGCACCCTGGCCGGGCGGTAGGCGATTTCTCTGTCGGCATGGGCATTTTCCAGCCACCCTGCCAGCGCCTGGATATCATCGAGGGTGACAGAGTCACCGTCCTGCCAGCGCAATAGATTTTCCAGTAAAACTTTCAATGACTTGGGTAAACGCGAAATGTCCCCAAGCGTTCTGGCAGCCAGCGGCAGGCTGTAGTAATGCCAGGTTTTATTTTCTGCCTGTAACGTATCCTTACTGGCTTCGCGTAGGGTTAACGACATAAGCTCCTCCTTAATCACAGAGATGCCCCGACAATCATCAGGGCCGTAATTAAAGATAACACAAAGATATCGTAACGTTTTGATAACAACCCAAATTGATAAATTTAGGATTGGTCCATAAAGGGAAAACAAAAAACCCCGCCGTAGCGAGGTTTTACAATTTAGTGGAGGGCCAACCAGATGAGCTGACTCCAGAACAGAATCGACACGGTAAAAACGCCGATCCATGACCAGTATTTGTGAGACGTCATGTTATTCATCATAGGGACACCAGGCATTATTTATTAAAAGTTCCGAGGTAAGTCCTCAGTGCTATATTGCTGATGTGTATTTATTAAAGAGTACGAAAGTGCAGAGTCGATATTCAGACTATTTGCATCATTACGCAATTAACTAAATTATTGTTTTTTGGGTTCGTCTTCTGCGAACACATCAATAAACGCTTGCTGCTGCGGCGTCAGTTTCCAGGACGCGGGTACAACAGTCGCAGGTGCTTTACGCCCTCTGTGGCCGTTGTCACGATGCTGACACATCTGTTTTACCGTTTCTGTACGTACCGTCACTGCCATATTTAACCCCAATATTTCCAGGCCAGGAGAGCAACCACCACCCAAAACAGGGTAGAGACGAGAAAGACCGCCAGCCAGGCTTTACGCTTGAGCGCAGGATCCCTTTGCGGTTCTTCACTTCCTGAAGGCATTGCTAACCTCATACAATCGACATCGCTTATCATTTAGGACCAAACAATTGGTACAATTAATCATCTGTTGAGATAAATCCTAAAGAAACTTTAGCCGAAAAGCCAGTGAATTTACGCACCGGAAGGTATGAAATATTCAATCTTTTGACCAGAAATAAATAATTGAAAAGAAAAATTTGCGAAGGCGTAAATTAGTTTCTACTTTTGTCGCCAATTCACGACATTATAACCATACGGATTAAATGGATAATGACATTATATGACAGGGGATACGCAGATGATGATAATTCTAATTTAGCTTTGAGGCGTTATTTCGGTATCTTTCCCTAAGGGAAAGATACCGGGTGTGATTATTTTTCGGGGAGTTTGATGTCTTTAAACATCTCTTCAATATCTTCATTTGAGCGTAATGCAACGGCGGTATCAACCACGTCACGCGTTAAATGAGGGGCAAAGCGCTGAATAAAATCATACATATAGCTGCGCAGGAAGGTGCTGCGACGGAAGCCAATCTTTGTGGTGCTATGACTGAAAACATCATGCGCATCAAGTCGCACCAGGTCAGGGTCTGATACCGGATCCACCGCCATGCTGGCAATAACGCCCACCCCCAGACCAAGCCGCACATAGGTTTTAATCACGTCGGCATCCGTCGCGGTAAAGACAATGCGCGGCGTTAACCCTGCCCGGTTAAAGGCCGTATCAAGCTCGGACCGTCCGGTAAAGCCAAACGTATACGTTACCAGCGGATATTGCGCCAGCTCTTCGATAGTCACCGACCCTTTGCCCGCCAGGGGGTGATCGGGGGTCACCACGATAGAACGGTTCCAGTGATAGCATGGAAGCATCACCAGATCGTCATACAGGTGAAGCGCTTCGGTGGCGATGGCAAAGTCTGCATTCCCCTTGGAAACGGCTTCAGCAATTTGCGTTGGCGAGCCCTGGTGCATATGCAAAGAGACGCGGGGATAACGCTCGATAAAGCCTTTGATAACGCCGGGAAGCGCATAGCGCGCCTGGGTATGCGTCGTGGCAATATACAGCGAACCTTTATCCGGCCAGGTGTGTTCCCCTGCCACCGACTTAATTGCGTCGACTTTAGAGAGGACTTCCCGCGCAATGCGGATGATTTCCTGCCCCGCAGGCGTCACCTGGGTGAGATGCTTACCGCTGCGGGCAAATATCTGGATACCTAACTCGTCCTCCAGCATACGAACTTGTTTGCTGATGCCCGGTTGCGAGGTATACAACCCCTCGGCGGTAGAAGAGACGTTAAGGTTATGATTCACCACCTCAACGATATAACGAAGCTGCTGTAATTTCATGCCAGACCATCCGATTTAGCGCATGCGGTCAATCGCTTAAGACGATTTAATAATAAGAAACAGGTTAACTATAACCACTATATCATTTATAGCCTGACTGTATAGTACGGAACAAAAAATAATAACAAGGCAATAAAAAAGGGCCGGAAATCCGGCCCTTTTACAGGTAAGTTACGGTAAGGGAAGATTATTTCTTGCCTTCAACCCATTTGCCATCGACAAAGAAGGCTGACCATCCGGTCGCTTTACCCTCTTTCTCGGCCGCAACATACTGCTGCTTAGTTTTACGGCTAAACCGTACCACGGTTTTGTTGCCTTCCGGATCCTGCTGTGGCGCATCGGCCAGATAACGCAGTTTCTCAGGCAGACGATCGCGGAAGCGATGCAACTCTTCCACCAGCGGCGCGCGCGTTTCACGCGATTTCGGGAAGGTGTTGGCGGCCAGAAAGACACCTGCGGCACCATCACGCAGCACGAAGTACGCGTCGGATTTCTCGCACGGCAGTTCTGGCAGCGGAACCGGATCTTCCTTCGGAGGAGCCACTTCCCCGTTACGCAGAATTTTGCGCGTGTTTTTACACTCGTCGTTGGTACAGGCCATGTACTTACCGAAACGCCCCATTTTCAGGTGCATTTCAGAGCCGCACTTCTCGCATTCCACAATCGGGCCGTCATAGCCTTTAATGCGGAACTCGCCCTCTTCGATCTCATACCCGTCACACGTTGGGTTATTACCGCAGACGTGCAGCTTACGTTTTGGATCGATCAGGTAGCTGTCCATTGCCGTGCCGCATTTCTTGCAGCGGCGTTTGGCACGCAGAGCGTTAGTTTCCGCATCGTCACCTTCCAGCACGTTGAGAACTTCGTTCTCGGGCACCAGGTTGATGGTGGTTTTGCAGCGCTCCTTTGGTGACAGCGCATAGCCGGAGCAGCCAAGAAACACGCCCGTGGTTGCGGTGCGGATCCCCATCTTGCGGCCGCAGGTTGGACAGTCGATGCTGGTCAGAACCATCTGGTTAGGCAGCATGCCGCCCTCTTCAGGGTCTTTCTCCGCTTTTTCAAGCTGGTCGGTAAAGTCGCTGAAGAAGCTGTCGAGTACCTTTTTCCATTCCGCCTGATGGCTGGCAACCTGGTCGAGGCTGTCTTCCATTTGCGCGGTGAAATCGTAGTTCATCAACTCACGGAAGTTTGCTTCCAGACGGTCAGTGACGATCTCACCCATTTTTTCCGCATAGAAACGGCGGTTTTCAACGCGTACGTAGCCACGGTCCTGGATCGTCGAGATGATGGACGCGTAGGTCGACGGACGACCAATACCGCGTTTTTCCAGCTCTTTCACCAGGGACGCTTCACTGAAGCGCGCAGGCGGCTTGGTGAAGTGCTGGGCTGGCACGAGGTCAACCAGCGAGAGCTCGTCCCCTTTATTTACCGCCGGCAGCGTTCGGTCTTCATCACCTTTACGCAGCGCTGGCATCACCTTCGTCCAGCCGTCGAAACGCAGGATACGACCGCGCGCTTTGAGACGGAACTCACCCGCGCCAACGGTCAGCGTGGTGGAGTCGTACTGCGCTGGCGTCATCTGGCACGCCACGAACTGGCGCCAGATCAGCTGATACAGCTTCTGCGCGTCGGCTTCCATGTCTTTCAGCGATTCCGCTAACACCGAGACGTCAGAAGGACGAATCGCTTCGTGCGCTTCCTGAGAGTTCTCTTTACTGGCGAACTGGTTAGCGCTTTCCGGCAGGTATTTCTTACCGAAATTGTCACTGATGTAGCCGCGGACCATGTTGACCGCGTCCTGACTCAGGTTGGTTGAGTCGGTACGCATGTAGGTGATGTAGCCCGCTTCATACAGGCGCTGCGCCATCATCATGGTCTTCTTCACGCCATAACCCAGACGCGTGCTTGCAGCCTGTTGCAGCGTGGAGGTAATAAACGGTGCCCCCGGCTTGCTGCTGGTCGGTTTGTCTTCACGTTCCAGCACCTGATAGCGTGCTTTTTCCAGCAGCGCTACGGCGGCCATGGTCTGGTCGCGGTTTTCTGGACGGAAAGGCTTGTCGTTGTGATGGCTCACCTGCAGCGGCAGAGCGTCACCGCCCGGCGTGGTCACATTGGCATCGACTTCCCAGAACTCTTCCGGCACGAAGGCTTTAATTTCGCGCTCACGCTCAACGACCAGACGCACGGCGACGGATTGAACACGCCCTGCGGACAGGCCACGGGCAATCTTCTTCCACAGCAGTGGAGAGACCATATAGCCCACAACGCGGTCCATAAAGCGACGAGCCTGCTGTGCGTTTACGCGGTCAATATTCAGTTCGCCCGGCTTCTCAAACGCCTGACGAATCGCATTCTTCGTAATTTCGTTAAACACTACACGGCTGTAGCGTTTGTCATCACCACCGATCACTTCCCGCAGGTGCCACGCAATGGCTTCCCCTTCGCGGTCAAGGTCGGTTGCGAGATAGATGTGGTCTGCTTTTTCAGCAAGCTGCTTCAGCTCGTTAACGACTTTTTCTTTCCCGGGCAGCACTTCATATTGTGCATCCCAGTTATGCCATGGGTTAACACCCATGCGGTTGACAAGCGCGCTACGTTCATCCTTTTTAGGCTTTTTAGCCCCTTTGGTGGAGGTAGAGTCTGCGCTCTTTTTGCTGGCTGAGCCACTGGTCGGCAAATCGCGGATATGACCCACGCTGGACTTAACCACGTAGTCATTACCCAGATACTTATTGATCGTTTTGGCTTTTGCCGGGGACTCAACGATGACGAGAGCTTTACCCATATTCACCTTTACCTAATTTAATTCTTCCAGGAATACGCCGCACGTTGATTTCCCTTCCGCTGACGACGAGCCAATGATATTGCGACTGCGTCAGGAGATATCAACCCCTTTGACTTACCGGACGTTAATGAGAAGACGCCCAGGTGATTGAGTTTTCGGGTATTTTTCTCACATCTCGTGTAATTCGTGACGAATTCCCGGTTGAATGTCAAGCAATTCTGTTGCCAGAATGACGAAAGCGCACACTCTACCTGATAAAATTCGTTACGCAACTTTATTAGCATGCAAAAGCAGATCCCGCCAGCCAGGACCCTGCACCTTATCCCCTCACATTACAGGGAAAATTTGCCCCCAAAGCGCCCTCGGCGTAGACTATTGTCACTGTTTAAGGAGTGGATTATGCAGAATACGACCCAACCTATTGACCGAGCCTCTCTGCTTATCGAAGCAAACAAGCTTATCCGTGACCATGAAGATACGCTGGCGGGCATTGAAGCCACCGGCGTAGAGCAGCGTAATGGCGTGCTGATTTTCAGCGGCGAATACTTCCTTGACGAACAGGGTTTACCGACCCCGAAAAGCACCGCCGTTTTTAACATGTTCAAATACCTGGCGCATACGCTTTCAGAGAAGTATCACCTGGTCGATTAATGCAAAACGCGAGGCATATGCCTCGCGTTTTTGTTTACAGCAGCGGTTTTTGTCCGCGCTGTAGCCAGCGCAGCAGCAGACGGTCCGCGCTTTCTGCCGCACTGTTGGTAAAGCGGTCAAGGAGTCGCTTACGCTGGGTAAAGCGCACGCCCACCAGTTCCCGGCCTTCCATCAGATTGAGCAGCAGATCGTCGCTGGTTCCGACTTCATCCACCAGCCCTTTCTCCTGCGCCTGGACGCCGTACCAGTGCTCGCCGGTCGCGACCTGTTCAATATCGAGCGTTGGGCGCATACGGTGTACAAAATCTTTAAAGAGATGATGCGTTTCGTTGAGATCTTCGCGGAATTTTTGACGCCCTTCTTCCGTGTTTTCCCCCAGCAGCGTCAGGGTACGTTTGTACTGACCCGCCGTGTGAAGTTCGATATCAATCTCTTTATTTTTCAGGAAGCGGTTAAAGTTCGGAATTTGTGCGACCACGCCGATCGAGCCAATAATGGAGAACGGCGCGGCAACAATTTTGTCCGCCACGCAGGCCATCATGTAGCCACCGCTCGCGGCCACTTTATCCACAGCAACGGTCAGCGGGATCTGTTTTTCACGCAGGCGCTGCAGCTGTGAGGCGGCCAGTCCGTAACCGTGAACCACCCCGCCCGGGCTTTCAAGACGCACGACAACCTGATCCTGCGGTGTCGCCACGGCCAGAACGGCAGTCACTTCTTCCCGCAGAGAAGACACTTCATGCGCATCCATACTGCCCTTAAAATCGAGCACGTAAACGCGTGGCGCGGCCTTATCCTGCGGTGCATTGAGCTTCGCTTTTGCTTTTGCCGCTTTGGCATCCTGTTTATGCTTTTTCTTCTGCGCTTTCAGCCACAGTTTCTGTTGATGACTATCAAGCAGCGCGAGAGACATCTCTTCCTGCATCTCTTTATACTGCTCGCTCAGGCGGGTGATGCGTAACTCCCCACGCTGACGCTTGCGCTGCGTCAGGTTGGCAATCAGAACGGCTACCACCGCAATGGCAACCACCACCGTTGCGATTTTGGCCAAAAACAACCCATATTGAGAAAGTAATTCCACGCGTTCCACCTTGATTTAACCACGAATCTTTCACGGCAGTGTACAACAGCCCTGCCCATGCGTCTCGCTCGTGACATTACCTCTGCGAGCCGCCTTCAGGAATCCCCGGCGTGTAGTTTAAATATTTGCAAATTGTTAATTTTACAGTAATGCGTCCTGTAGACTGATTGAATTCTCATGCTAATTCGGGCATAAAGCCGAAAAGTCATTATGAAGGTGCCACTGAATCACCGGGCACCTGAGGAGCCACCGTGCATTATCAACCGCAAAAAAATCTGCTGCAGAACCGGATCATTCTTGTCACCGGTGCCAGCGATGGGATTGGCCGCGAGGCAGCCCTGACCTACGCCGAGTACGGCGCGAACGTTATTCTGGTAGGGCGCAACGAAGAAAAACTGAAAAGCGTCGCTCAGGAGATTGAGGCCGCATACGGCACTCCGGTTCCGTGGTATACGCTCGATTTACTGACCTGCACGCCCGCGGTGTGCCAGGAATTAGCCCGACGCATCAGCACCCACTATCCACGGCTCGACGGCGTGCTGCATAACGCCGGTCTGCTTGGAGAGGTGCGGCCTATGGATGAACAGGATCCGGATATCTGGCAGCAGGTGATGCAGGTTAACGTCAACGGCACGTTTTTCCTCACCCAGGCATTGCTTCCTTTATTACTCAAATCCGAGTCAGGCTCCCTGGTCTTTACCTCCTCCAGCGTAGGCCGTGAAGGGCGCGCAAATTGGGGAGCCTATGCCGTTTCAAAATTCGCGACCGAAGGCATGATGCAGGTGCTGGCGGAGGAGTACCAGAGCCGCCATCTGCGCGTAAACTGCATTAACCCGGGCGGTACGCGCACCAAAATGCGCGCCAGCGCGTTCCCGAGCGAAGATCCGCAGAAGCTGAAAACCCCGGCAGACATTATGCCGCTCTATCTCTGGCTGATGGGCGACGACAGCCGCCGCAAAACCGGGATGACCTTTGACGCCCAGCCGGGACGTAAACCAGGAATTTCGCAATGAGTGAAGAACGTCATCAGCAGCGCCAGCAGCGTCTGAAAGAACAGGTCGATGCGCGCGTCGCGGCAGCCCAGGACGAACGTGGGATCGTCATCGTTTTTACCGGCAACGGAAAAGGGAAAACCACCGCCGCATTCGGCACGGCGACACGCGCCGTTGGACACGGGCAAAAAGTGGGCGTGATCCAGTTTATCAAAGGCGAATGGCCCAACGGTGAGCGGAATTTACTTGAGCCTCACGGCGTTGAGTTTCAGGTGATGGCGACCGGGTTTACGTGGGATACTCAGAACCGGGAAACCGACACCGCCGCCTGTCTCGCCGTCTGGGAGCATGCAAAGAGAATGCTGGCCGATCCCTCTCTGAATATGGTTCTGCTGGATGAGATCACCTACATGGTCGCCTACGACTACCTGCCGCTGGAAGCCGTGCTGGATGCTCTGATGAATCGTCCTGTACACCAGACGGTTATCGTTACGGGGCGCGGATGTCATCGGGATATTCTGGAGATGGCCGATACCGTCAGCGAGCTGCGTCCGGTCAAACATGCGTTTGATGCAGGCATCAAAGCGCAAATTGGAATTGATTACTAAAGAAAAAAGCCCGGTTCGTTGACCGGGCTTTTATATTAACCGTTGTTGTTACGGCTGCCGGAGCGGCGGCTGCTGCTCACCTGGCTGTGTCGCTTCACTGCGCGACGGATCTGATTCGCCTTCATGCGTCGACGATCTTTTTCCACCGCCACTTTTGAGGTGGTTTCCGGCGTCAGGCCGACCAGCTCGCGCAGGTAGTTGGTTTGGGTCAGATCCAGTTCGGTATACCCACCGCGCGGCAGACCTTTCGGCAGCAGAATGTCGCCGTAACGGACGCGGATCAGGCGGCTAACCTGCACGCCTACCGCTTCCCAGAGACGACGCACCTCGCGGTTACGGCCTTCGGTCAGGGTCACGTTGTACCACTGGTTAATGCCTTCCCCACCGGTAAATTTGATGGTTTTGAATGCCGCAGGACCGTCTTCCAGCTGAACGCCACGCGACAGATCGCGCAGTTTATTTTCATCAACCTGGCCAAATACGCGCACCGCGTATTCACGTTCCACTTCACGGCTTGGGTGCATCAGACGGTTTGCCAGTTCACCATCAGTGGTAAACAGCAGCAGACCGCAGGTGTTCACGTCCAGACGGCCGACGGCAATCCAGCGAGCGCCACGCAGTTTAGGCAGACGGTCAAACACCGTCGGACGACCTTCCGGGTCGTTGCGGGTGCACAGCTCGCCTTCCGGCTTGTAGTAAGCCAGCACGCGGCAGATCTGTTCCGCGGACTCTTTAACGGAGATAAGATGACCGTCGATGCGGATCTTCAGCCCCGGTACGATTTCTACGCGGTCACCCAGCGTGGCGATTTTACCGTCCACACTCACGCGGCCCGCTTCAATAATGGCTTCGATTTCACGGCGTGAACCGTGGCCGGCACGCGCCAGCACTTTCTGTAACTTCTCGCTCATTGAGCTTCCTCAGGTGTCGCCTTCACAGGCGTCGAATCAGGTCAAAAGAGGGCTGAGCCCTGCTTTGATGGCCGCGTAGTATATCTGCTTATACCTTTACAAGAAAGGCTTTACGTCACCCACGCCTTCACGAATCACTTCCGGTGCATCTTCGGTTAAGTCGACCACGGTGGTCGGCTGCTGGCCGAGATAGCCGCCGTGAATAATCAGCTCGACCACCTTCTCCAGACGATCTTTGATCTCTTCCGGGTCGGACTCGGTAAACTCGCTTCCGGGCAGCATCAGCGAGGTAGAAAGCATCGGTTCGCCGAGGGTTTCCAGCAGCGCCTGCGCAATCGGGTTCGACGGCACGCGCATGCCGATGGTTTTGCGTTTCTCCTGCAGCAGACGACGCGGTACTTCCTTCGTGCCCTTCAGGATGAAGGTGTAGTTGCCCGGCGTGTTGTTCTTAATCAGGCGAAACGCCACGTTATCAACATACGCATAGGTCGACAGCTCAGAGAGATCGCGGCACATCAGGGTAAAGTTATGGCCGTCCGGCAGCTGGCGAATACGGCAAATGCGTTCCATTGCCCCTTTATCTTCAATTTTACAGCCCAGCGCGTAGCCTGAATCGGTCGGGTAGACAATCACGCCGCCTTTGCGGACGATCTCCACGGCCTGGTTGATCAGACGTGGCTGCGGGTTATCCGGATGGATATAGAAAAACTGACTCATACTTCCCTCTCTTCAATTTGCTGCGGCTGTTCCCAGAGCTGCCAGACCGGCTCAACGCCAGCGGGCAGCCAGAGCTTGCGCCCCAGTTCGATCCACGCGCAGGGCTGATGGAAATCAGAACCCTGTGACCCAAGCAGGCCGAACTGGCGGGCATAGGTCGCGAGCTGCGCGCGCTCGTTGGGCGCCTGCTGACACTGGGCGACTTCCATCGCCTCGCCACCGCATTCGGCAAAGTGTGCCAGCAGCCTTTTCAGCCATTTAGCCGAAAGATTATACCGCCCAGGATGGGCCAGCACGGCCTTACCGCCAGAATGATGAATCACATCAATAGCTTGTTTTATTGTACACCACTGTGGCGGAACGTATCCGGTTTTACCGCGCGCCAGATACTTTTTAAAGACGTCTGCCATAGTCGTCGCTTTGCCCGCGTCGACCAGAAAACGGGCGAAATGACCGCGGGTGACCGCCCCGCCGTTCGCCATCTTTTGCGCGCCTTCCAGCGCGCCCGGAATATGCGCCTTTTCCAGACGCTCGCCGATCATCTCTGCGCGCTGGTTGCGGCGCGTTTTTTGTTCTTGCAAAAATGCCGTAAGTGCCGGATGGTCTATATCGATATTCAGGCCAACAATATGAATCTCATGGTTTTCCCAGACGGTCGAGATCTCGACGCCGGACACCAGATTCAGCGCCAGCCCGCTGCGGGCGATCTCGGCGCGCGCCGCCGGAATGGCATCTGTCGTATCGTGATCGGTTATCGCCAGCGTGCCGACACGCATTTCAACGGCGCGATGAACCAGGGCTTCGGGTGTCAGCAGGCCGTCAGAGGCCTGAGTATGGCTGTGTAAATCATAAATAATGGCGTAGGTGGTATCGCTCAAAGCACTTCCCATAACAGGTTGGAGACATCCGAAAACACCATGATACCGACTTAACGCGAAATTCTGAAATCAAGGGTTGACAACTTGCCATCGAACTAGTTAACTAGTACGCAAGTTCACACGAGAAAGGTATCTGAAAATGACAGCACATTTCACTCTGCACGGCTGGTGGCGCACTTCCTGATCTTCGGGCAGTGTCACGCGTCTGCGAAATGCAAACAGATACCCGCCCGCTACCCAGCGGGCTTTTTTTTGAACAAAATATGAGAACAACAACATGCAAACAGCCAAACCTCATCTCGAACTGCTGACCTGCGAGGCGGCCTATCGCCACAACCCGACCGCGCTGTTTCATCAGGTGTGCGGGGCTCGTCCGGCAACGCTGCTGCTGGAATCGGCGGATATCGACAGCAAGGACGATCTCAAGAGCCTGCTGCTGGTCGACAGCGCGCTGCGCATTACCGCTTTAGGTGACACCGTCACCATCAAGGCATTGTCAGACAATGGCGCATCGCTGCTGCCGCTGCTGGATGCCGCCCTGCCGTCAGGCATTGAAAATGAACGCCATCCAGAAATGCGCATTCTGCATTTCCCGCCGGTGAGCCAGCTGCTGGACGAAGACGCGCGCCTCTGCTCCCTGTCCGTTTTCGATGCCTTCCGCCTGCTGCAGAATCTGGTCACCGTGCCGGAAGACGAGCGTGAAGCGATGTTCTTCGGCGGGCTGTTTGCTTACGACCTGGTTGCCGGTTTTGAAGATTTGCCGGAAACCGAGCAGGGTAATCGCTGCCCGGATTATTGCTTCTATCTGGCTGAAACTCTGCTGGTGATCGACCACCAGAAGCAATACACCCGCATCCAGGCAAGCCTGTTCACGCCGTCTGCCGCTGAGAAAAACCGTCTTGAGCACCGCATCGCTCAGCTGCAGCAGCAGATGACGGAAGCACCACCCGCGCTGCCGGTGCAGCGCGTGGAGAAAATGACCTGCGACGTTAACCAGACTGACGATCAGTACGGCGCCGTGGTTCGCCAGATGCAAAAAGCGATTCGCGCCGGGGAAATTTTCCAGGTCGTGCCATCCCGTCGCTTCTCGCTGCCCTGCCCGTCGCCGCTCGCAGCCTACGACGTGCTGAAAAAGAGTAACCCAAGCCCTTACATGTTCTTCATGCAGGACAACGAATTCACGCTGTTCGGCGCCTCGCCGGAAAGCTCGCTGAAATACGACGCCACCAGCCGTCAGATTGAGATCTACCCGATTGCCGGAACCCGTCCGCGCGGGCGTCGCGCCGATGGCTCGCTTGACCGCGATCTGGACAGCCGCATCGAACTCGAAATGCGTACCGACCACAAAGAACTCTCCGAGCACCTGATGCTGGTTGACCTGGCGCGTAACGATCTGGCACGCATTTGTACTCCCGGCAGCCGCTACGTGGCGGACCTGACCAAAGTCGACCGCTATTCGTTCGTGATGCACCTGGTCTCCCGCGTGGTCGGCGAGCTGCGCCACGATCTCGACGTGCTGCACGCCTACCGCGCCTGCATGAACATGGGCACCCTGAGCGGCGCGCCGAAAGTCCGCGCCATGCAGCTGATTGCCGCCGCCGAAGGACGCCGTCGCGGCAGCTACGGCGGCGCGGTGGGTTACTTCACCGCGCACGGCGATCTCGACACCTGCATCGTAATCCGCTCCGCCTATGTCGAAGACGGTATCGCCACCGTCCAGGCGGGTGCCGGGATTGTTCTTGATTCTGTTCCGCAGTCTGAAGCTGACGAAACGCGCAGTAAAGCCCGTGCGGTCCTTCGCGCCATTGCTACCGCACACCATGCACAGGAGATTTTCTGATGGCTGACATTCTGCTGCTCGATAATATCGACTCCTTTACCTATAACCTGGCAGATCAGCTGCGTGCGAATGGCCACAACGTCGTTATCTACCGCAACCACGTTCCGGCCCAGACCCTGATTGACCGTCTGGCCACCATGCAAAACCCGGTGCTGATGCTCTCCCCGGGGCCAGGCGCACCGAGCGAAGCCGGCTGTATGCCGGAGCTGCTGACCCGTATGCGCGGCAAACTGCCGATCGTCGGCATCTGCCTCGGCCATCAGGCGATTGTTGAAGCCTATGGCGGCTACGTCGGCCAGGCGGGTGAGATCCTGCACGGTAAAGCGTCCAGCATTGAACATGACGGCCAGGCGATGTTTGCCGGGCTGCCGAACCCGCTCCCGGTCGCGCGCTATCACTCGCTGGTTGGCAGCAATATTCCCGCCGGGCTGACGATCAACGCCTCGTTTGAAGGCATGGTGATGGCGGTGCGCCACGATGCGGACCGCGTCTGCGGCCTGCAGTTCCACCCGGAATCGATCCTGACCTCCCACGGCGCCCGCCTGCTGGAGCAGACGCTGGACTGGGCGTTACAGAAGCTGGAGCAGACCAATACCCTGCAGCCGATTCTGGAAAAACTGTATCAGGCGCAGACCCTGAGCCAGCAGGAGAGCCATCAGCTCTTCTCCGCCGTGGTTCGCGGCGAGCTGAAGCCTGAACAGCTGGCAGCCGCGCTGGTGAGCATGAAGGTGCGCGGCGAAAGCCCGCAGGAGATCGCCGGTGCCGCTACGGCCCTGCTGGAAAATGCCGCCCCGTTCCCGCGCCCGGACTATCAGTTTGCGGATATCGTCGGTACCGGCGGTGACGGCAGTAACAGCATCAATATCTCCACCGCCAGCGCCTTCGTGGCGGCGGCGTGCGGTTTGAAGGTCGCGAAGCACGGTAACCGCAGCGTTTCCAGCCGGTCAGGTTCTTCCGATCTGCTCGCCGCATTCGGTATTAACCTCGATATGAACGCCGAGCGTTCCCGCGAAGCGCTGGATGACCTGGGCGTCTGCTTCCTGTTTGCGCCGAAGTACCACACCGGTTTCCGCCACGCGATGCCGGTTCGTCAGCAGCTCAAAACCCGCACGCTGTTTAACGTGCTCGGCCCGCTGATCAACCCGGCCCACCCGCCGCTGGCGCTGATTGGCGTTTACAGCCCTGAGCTGGTTCTGCCGATTGCCGAGACGCTGCGCGTGCTGGGCTATCAGCGTGCCGCCGTGGTGCACAGCGGCGGTATGGATGAGGTTTCTCTTCATGCGCCAACGCTGGTGGCCGAACTGCGCGACGGCGAAATCCTGAGCTATCAGCTGGACGCTGCCGACTTCGGCCTTGCGCCATACCATCAGGAAGCGCTGGCAGGCGGTACGCCGGAAGAAAACCGTGACATTCTCACGCGCTTATTACAAGGTAAAGGAGAGGTCGCCCATGAGGCCGCCGTTGCTGCCAACGTCGCCATGCTGATGCGTTTGCACGGTGAGGAAGACCTGAAGGCCAACGTTCAAAAAGTTCTGGATGTACTGCGCTCCGGTGCAGCTTACGATCGCGTTACCGCACTTGCGGCAAGAGGGTAAAGAATGCAGACCGTTTTAGCGAAAATCGTTGCCGATAAGGCCATCTGGGTGGAAGCCCGCAAGCAACAGCAGCCGCTTGCGAGTTTCCAGAATGACGTCGTCCCGAGCAGCCGTCGTTTCTATGACGCCCTGCGGGGTACGCGCACCGCGTTTATTCTTGAGTGCAAAAAAGCGTCCCCGTCCAAAGGCGTTATTCGTGACGATTTCGACCCGGCGCGTATTGCCGGCATTTATAAGCATCATGCTTCAGCCATCTCCGTGCTGACGGATGAGAAATATTTTCAGGGCAGCTTCGATTTTCTGCCGATCGTCAGCGGCATCGCGCCGCAGCCAATCCTGTGCAAAGACTTTATTATCGACCCGTATCAGATCTGGCTGGCGCGCTTTTACCAGGCCGACGCCTGCCTGCTGATGCTCTCAGTGCTCGACGACGAGCAGTATCGCCAGCTTTCCGCCGTGGCGCACAGCCTGAATATGGGCGTGCTGACTGAAGTGAGCAACGAAGAGGAGCGGGAGCGCGCGATTGCGCTGGAAGCCAAAGTGGTCGGCATTAACAACCGCGATCTGCGCGACCTGTCCATTGACCTTAACCGTACGCGTCAGCTGGCGCCGCGTCTGGGGTCTGGCGTTACGGTGATCAGCGAATCCGGTATTAACAGCTACGCCCAGGTGCGCGAGCTGAGCCACTTCGCCAACGGTTTCCTGATTGGCTCCGCCATGATGGAACATGACGATCTCAACGCGGCCGTGCGTCGCGTGCTGCTGGGTGAAAATAAAGTCTGCGGCTTAACCCGCGAACAGGATGCCCAGGCCGCGTATGAAGCCGGGGCGATTTACGGCGGGCTGATCTTTGTGGACTCCTCTCCACGCGCGGTCAGCGAAGAGCAGGCGCGTAAGATCATCGCAGCGGCTCCGCTTAGCTACGTGGGCGTTTTCCGCAATGCAGATATTGCAGACGTTGCGGCAAAAGCCGAGGCGTTATCCCTGAGCGCGGTGCAGCTCCACGGCGATGAAGACCAGAGCTACATCGATGCCCTGCGCGCCGCGCTGGCACCACAGGTGCAAATCTGGAAAGCGCAAAGCGTTGGCGATACGTTGCCCTCGCGTAACCTGAACCATGTGGATAAATACGTCCTCGATAACGGCCAGGGCGGTACCGGCCAGCGTTTTGACTGGTCGCTGCTGAACGCCGAAAAGCTGGACAACGTCCTGCTGGCGGGCGGATTAAGCCCGGATAACTGCGTAGAAGCCGCTAAAACCGGCTGCGCAGGCCTCGATTTCAATTCAGGCGTAGAGTCCCAACCGGGTATCAAAGATGCCAGCAAGCTGGCCTCGGTATTTAAAACTCTGCGTGCATATTAAGGAAGAGAAGATGACGACATTACTTAACCCGTATTTTGGTGAGTTCGGCGGGATGTACGTCCCGCAAATCCTGATGCCCGCGCTGCGCCAGCTGGAAGAAGCGTTTGTCAGCGCGCAGAAAGATCCGGCGTTTCAGGCGGAATTTACCGACCTGCTGAAAAATTACGCCGGTCGTCCGACCGCGCTGACCAAATGCCGCAACCTGACGGAAGGCACCAAAACCACGCTGTATCTGAAGCGTGAAGACCTGCTGCACGGCGGCGCGCATAAAACTAACCAGGTGCTGGGCCAGGCGCTGCTCGCGAAGCGTATGGGCAAAACCGAAATCATCGCCGAAACCGGTGCGGGTCAGCACGGCGTGGCCTCTGCGCTTGCCAGCGCCCTGCTCGGTCTGAAATGCCGCATCTATATGGGAGCGAAAGACGTTGAGCGTCAGTCTCCGAACGTCTTCCGTATGCGTCTGATGGGAGCGGAAGTGATCCCGGTGCACAGCGGCTCCGCGACGCTGAAGGATGCCTGTAACGAAGCGCTTCGCGACTGGTCTGGCAGCTATGAAACCGCGCACTATATGCTCGGTACCGCGGCGGGCCCGCACCCGTTCCCGACTATCGTGCGCGAATTCCAGCGCATGATCGGTGAAGAGACCAAAGCGCAGATCCTCGAAAAAGAGGGGCGTCTGCCGGATGCGGTGATCGCCTGCGTTGGCGGCGGATCTAACGCCATCGGCATGTTCGCAGACTTTATCGACGACGCCAGCGTCGGCCTGATTGGCGTAGAGCCTGCCGGTCACGGCATTGAATCGGGTGAACACGGCGCGCCGCTGAAGCATGGCCGCGTGGGGATCTACTTCGGGATGAAATCCCCGATGATGCAAACCGATGAGGGTCAGATTGAAGAGTCTTACTCTATTTCTGCCGGCCTCGACTTCCCGTCCGTCGGGCCACAGCATGCGTTCCTGAACAGTACCGGCCGCGCGGACTATGTCTCCATTACCGATGACGAAGCGCTGGAAGCCTTTAAAACGCTGTGCCGCAGCGAAGGGATCATCCCGGCGCTGGAGTCTTCGCACGCCCTGGCGCACGCGCTGAAAATGATGAAAGAAAACCCGGAAAAAGAGCAGCTGCTGGTGGTGAACCTTTCCGGACGCGGTGACAAAGATATCTTCACCGTTCACGATATTCTGAAAGCACGAGGGGAAATCTGATGGAACGCTACGACAACGTATTTGCAGAGCTGAAATCCCGCCAGGAAGGCGCGTTCGTTCCCTTCGTCACCCTGGGCGATCCGGGCCCGGAACAGTCGCTGAAGATCATCGACACCCTGATTGAGGCCGGTGCCGACGCGCTGGAGCTGGGTATTCCGTTCTCCGATCCGCTGGCGGATGGCCCGACCATCCAGAACGCGACGCTGCGCGCATTCGCCTCCGGTGTGACACCGACCCAGTGCTTCGAGATGCTGGCGGCGATTCGCCAGAAGCACCCGACCATTCCAATTGGCCTGCTGATGTACGCCAACCTGGTGTTCAACCGCGGTATCGATGAGTTTTACGCCGAGTGCGCCCGCGTGGGCGTCGACTCCGTTCTGGTGGCAGACGTGCCGGTCGAGGAATCTGCGCCATTCCGTCAGGCGGCCATGCGCCATAACGTCGCCCCGATTTTCATCTGCCCGCCGAACGCCGATGACGCCCTGCTGCGCCAGATTGCCTCTTACGGACGCGGCTATACCTACCTGCTCTCCCGCGCGGGCGTGACCGGTGCCGAGAATAAAGCCGCACTGCCGCTGCATCATCTGGTGGAGAAGCTGGCCGAGTATCATGCCGCGCCTCCGCTGCAGGGATTCGGGATTTCCTCCCCGGATCAGGTCACCGCAGCGGTTGACGCGAAGGCGGCAGGTGCCATCTCCGGCTCCGCGATTGTGAAGATCATCGAAAAGAACGTGGACAAGCCAGAGCAGATGCTGGCCGAGCTGAAAGCGTTTGTGACCGTAATGAAAGCGGCGACGCGTAAAGCATAACCTCTCTACCGTCTGGCTTCCTGTCAGACGGTTCCCCTTCCTTCCCCACCTTCTACAACGGATTACCTCAAAATTGATCCCGTCGATATTTTCGGCGTGAATGGCTTTCCATTCTGGCGTGCAAGCGTATGATCTGGACTCTTTTTTATCTTTAATCCTTCTGAGTTCAGAGGCTTATTCATGTCATGGCACGCCTTCAAACAGACTTACCTGGTTAAGTTCTGGTCACCTGTTCCGGCCGTTATCGCGGCAGGCATTCTCTCTACCTACTATTTCGGCATCACCGGCACCTTCTGGGCCGTGACCGGCGAGTTCACCCGCTGGGGTGGTCAATTGCTACAGCTCGCTGGCGTGCATACCGAAGAGTGGGGTTACTTTAAACTCATCCATCTGGACGGCACGCCGCTAACCCGCATCGACGGGATGATGATCGTCGGCATGTTCGGCGGCTGTTTCGCGGCGGCGCTGTGGGCAAACAACGTTAAGTTGCGGATGCCCAAAAGCCGTAGTCGCATAATGCAGGCGGTGGTCGGCGGTATCATTGCCGGGTTTGGCGCCCGTCTGGCGATGGGCTGTAACCTGGCCGCTTTCTTTACGGGTATTCCTCAGTTTTCGCTTCACGCCTGGTTCTTTGCTGTCGCCACGGCCATCGGCTCTTACTTCGGTGCCAAATTTACCCTGCTGCCGCTGTTCCGCATTCCGGTGAAAATGACAAAAGTCAGCGCAGCGTCTCCGTTAACCCAGAAGCCGGACCAGGCGCGTCGTCGTTTCCGCCTCGGTATGCTGGTCTTTATGGCTATGGTCGCCTGGGCGCTTTGCACTGCGATGAATCAGCCCAAACTCGGCCTGGCGATGCTGTTCGGCGTGGGTTTTGGCCTGCTCATTGAACGCGCGCAGATCTGCTTTACCTCCGCGTTTCGCGATATGTGGATCACCGGCCGGACGATGATGGCGAAGGCGATTATCGCCGGGATGGCGGTCAGCGCCATCGGTATCTTCAGCTATGTTCAGCTCGGCGTTGAACCGAAAATCATGTGGGCCGGTCCTAACGCGGTCATTGGCGGCCTGCTGTTCGGCTTCGGTATAGTGCTGGCTGGCGGGTGTGAAACCGGCTGGATGTACCGCGCCGTTGAAGGTCAGGTGCATTACTGGTGGGTGGGCCTGGGAAATGTTATCGGCTCGACGATCCTGGCGTACTTCTGGGACGATCTGTCCCCGGCGCTTGCCACGAGCTGGGACAAGGTCAACCTGCTGAGCACCTTCGGCCCTCTCGGCGGCCTGCTGGTCACCTATGCCCTGCTGCTGGTCGCTTTTTTACTGGTTGTCGCGCAGGAGAAACGCTTCTTCCGTCGCGCGAGTGTTAAAACAGAAACCCAGGAGAATGCTGCATGAAAGAGATCGTGCCCGATTACCGTCTGGATATGGTCGGTGAACCCTGCCCTTATCCGGCTGTTGCCACGCTTGAAGCCCTACCGCAGCTCAAAAAAGGGGAAATTCTGGAAGTGGTCAGCGACTGTCCGCAGTCCATCAACAACATTCCGCTGGATGCGAAAAACCACGGCTACACGGTGCTGGATATCCAGCAGGATGGCCCGACCATTCGGTATTTGATTCAGAAGTGATCGCTAAGGGCCTCGTAAGGGGCCTTTATCCTATTGAATTATAGGACATCTTGATCCACGGCAAAAACGCAATTTTTGACTTAAGTAAAATCTCATTTCCCTTTTGAAGGAGGTTTTCGCGGTTTGATGTATTTACGAGCTTTACTGGTTTTCGCCTTATTGATTCCCTTCCATGCGCTGTCCCTGAATTTCTCTTCTACCTTCCTGCGCCTTAATTGTCCGCAAAGAGGACTTGTCGAGATCATTCTGCACGTTTATGACCATACCCAGGAACGATGGCAAGGTCATTTTGAAACCGGTGCGGGACATAAACGTGCGGGAGATACCGAAATTATCCCGTTTGCCAACGGCGATATTCTTTTCCATTCCCTGACCAGCGACGCTTTCAGCTATTTATACGATGGGGAAAAGATCCTGAGGCACTGCGTAAAGCTTGATGAGCGGCCGGTTTATCCGTCGTTTTGAAGTGAGCAAAGCAAACTGGCCACCCTGTGGCCAGTTTGACGGGGGATCAGAAACGATAACCCGCAGAGAACATAAACACCCACGGATCCAGGCGAGTATTGATACTTTGCTGCTGACCGCCCGCCTTGAAGCGTACGTCCGTATCAATATCCATGTACCAGACCGAGGCGTTAATCAGCCAGTCGCGGTTAATCAGATAGTCCAGACCGACCTGCCCCGCCATACCCCAGGAATCTTTCAGGCTAAGGTCAGTCAGACCGGCCTCTTTACCGGTATCGTTAAACTTCTCGTCAAAGAAGGTGGTGTAGTTCACACCGGCGCCAATATAAGGACGCACCTTGCTGCTGGCATCGCCAAAGTACCATTGCGCCATCAGCGTTGGCGGTAAATGGTGAACCGTAGCGATATCACCGGTTGCGCCCAGGCCCACGCGATGACGGAACGGCGTTGCAGCCAGAAGCTCAATACCAACGTTTTCCGTCGCCATATAGGTGAACGTTAACCCTAACTGGGTGTTATTACTGACGTTAAAACCGCCCATACCCAGCACGTTATCCGATCCTTCAGTTGGGCGAACCGTAGCCGAACCGGCACGAATAAAGAATTCGCCTGCTTCATGCGCATACGCGCCGCCAGAGAGACTGCTTAATACAAGGGCTGCCACCGCTAATTTTTTCATATCCGCTCCATCGTTGTGGTTTTAATCGCGGATGAGAATATACTCACAAATGAGTAATAAGTGATCTGCTACAGATCACATTAAAACCAGTAACTTAACATTCATTGATCTGGATTAATTTTTTGTTACGCATCCAAAAGCGATAAGTTGTTTCCATGTCAATTTTTGGCATTTCACGGTTACAAAATTTTCCCTTTTTCCCCTCTTGCTCTTCCTCTGACGGCTGGATAATTTATCGCTCTCACAAGTTGATTTGATGCGTTCTTCTTTTGCAGGTGTGCCATGAGTGATATCAACCCGTGCATGACGTGCGGAGCCTGTTGTGCGTATTTTCGAGTCTCTTTCTACTGGGCCGAAGCCAGCGATGGCGGCGGTACCGTTCCGGTTCATCTTACTGAGCCGTTAACGCCCTTTCTGCGCTGCATGAGCGGCACAAACCAAAAGCAGGCCCGCTGCGTAGCGCTACAGGGTGAGCCAGGGGTCTCTACCCGATGTTCCATTTATGAGGATCGGCCCAGCCCGTGCCGGGAATTTGCCATGTCGGGGGAAGATGGGCAGGTCAACGAAGCCTGTAATCGCGCCCGGGCGCGCGTTGGATTACCGCCGCTTTACAAAGATATGCTTTTCCATACAAGCCTTGATGCTGCCACAGCAGTTGCATCCGGTGTACAATTGCCGGCTAATTAACACCTGCAATACTCAAGGAGAGTGCATGTCTATCACGGCGAAGTCTGTCTACCGTGACACGGGAAACTTTTTCCGCAATCAGTTCATAACCTTTTTACTGATCGCGTTGCTATGTGCCTTTATCACGGTGGTGCTGGGCCATGCCTTCTCACCGAGTGAAGAACAGATTGCCAGCCTGAGCCAGGGCGACCATCTTGCCGGAAGCGTGGGGCTGTTTGAACTGGTGCAAAACATGACGCCGGAGCAGCAGCAAATTCTGCTGCGGGCGTCTGCCGCGTCCACGTTCTCGGGCCTGATCGGTAATGCGGTTCTGGCGGGCGGCGTTTTGCTGATGATTCAGCTGGTCTCGGCGGGTCACCGGGTCAGCGCCTTACGGGCGATTGGTGCGAGTGCGCCAGTCTTACCTAAGCTGTTTATTCTGATCTTTTTAACCACCATGCTGGTGCAAATGGGGATTATGCTGGTCGTGGTGCCGGGCGTATTACTGGCTATCGTGCTCTCATTTGCGCCTGTGATGGTGGTGCAGGATAAAATGGGGATTTTTACCGCGATGCGCAGCAGCATCAGACTGGCATGGGCTAATATGCGTCTGGTGGCTCCCGCCGTGATCGGCTGGCTGCTCGCCAAAACGCTCCTGCTGTTGTTTGCACCGAATTTTGCGGTATTAACGCCGAACGTTGGCGCGGTAGTGGCGAATACGCTGAGCAATCTGATTTCAGCGGTACTGCTGGTCTATCTGTTCCGCCTGTATATGTTAATTCGTCAGTAATCCTGAGGCGGGTGGCATCGCTGCCTCCCGCCCCGCTCAGAAGATGGAATCACAGAATGAAGCAGTTTCTTGATTTTTTACCGCTCGTGGTCTTTTTTGCTTTTTATAAGCTGTACGATATTTATGCCGCGACCACTGCGCTGATCGTTGCAACGGCTGTTGTTCTGATCTACAGCTGGGTGCGCTATCGCAAAGTCGAAAAAATGGCGCTGGTTACCTTCGTCCTGGTCGCCGTATTCGGCGGGCTGACGCTGTTCTTCCACAACGATGAATTTATTAAGTGGAAAGTGACCGTTATTTACGCGCTGTTTGCGGGCGCATTGTTAATTAGCCAGTGGGTCATGAAAAAGCCGCTGATCCAGCGCATGCTGGGCAAAGAGCTGACGCTGCCTCAGGAAGTCTGGTCCCGTCTGAATATCGCCTGGGCGGTCTTCTTTATTCTCTGTGGTCTTGCCAATATCTATATTGCCTTCTGGCTGCCGCAGAATATCTGGGTCAACTTCAAGGTCTTCGGCCTGACCGCGCTGACTCTTATCTTCACGCTGTTAAGCGGCGTATACATCTATCGCCACATGCCGCAGGACGACAAGCACTGATTAACGACTGACCAGAACGTCTACGACAGGCGTTCTGGTCTATTCTCTCCGCTGTGAAATCATAGTAGCATCCCGCCTGAAGTCTTCCGTTACGAGTTAAAACAATGACAACAACTAACGCCCCGCAGGGCGAACTGGTTTTACGCACACTGGCAATGCCCGCTGACACCAATGCCAATGGCGATATTTTTGGCGGCTGGCTGATGTCGCAGATGGATATGGGCGGCGCAATTCTGGCAAAAGAGATTGCCCACGGGCGCGTGGTGACTGTGCGAGTGGACGGCATGACCTTCCTGCGCCCGGTTGCGGTGGGAGATGTGGTTTGCTGCTACGCGCGCTGCGTCAAACGCGGCAACACCTCTATTTCAATCAACATCGAAGTATGGGTTAAGAAAGTCTCTTCGGAACCCATTGGGCAGCGTTATAAGGCCACCGAAGCGCTGTTTATTTATGTTGCAGTGGATAGCGAGGGTAAACCTCGTCAACTTCCGCAGGCCTGATCGACAGGCAAAAAAAGCCTCCATCAGGAGGCTTTTTTTATTCCATCTGCGCCCCGCCGTTCAGGCGGAAAACAATATTCACGATCAGTCCATTGCCCGGTTTCCCGGCCTCATAGCGCCATCTGCGCATCGCCGATTTCACTTCGCGCTCAAACATATTAGAAGGCTGAGCGGACAAGATTTCCACGTTATCCACGCGGCCATCGGCAGTGACGTCAAATTTAACCCGTACGCGGCCTTCAATACGTAAGGCCTGCGCTCGCGCCGGATACTGAGGCTGGTTGCGACTCAGTGCGCGCGGGCCCGCGGGGGCACTGACTGTCGGCTTAGGCGCGGTTGCGGTGTTATTCATCACCGGACGCGAAGGCGCTGCATTCTCGACCGTCTGGGTCGCGCGCGGTTCAACCGGACGTTCCTCGCGTTTCGGACGCTCCTCGACCTTCTTCACCGGTTTTGGCTTCGGCTTAGGTTTTGGCTTCGGTTCAGGCTTATGGATCACCACCGGCGCTTCCTTCGGTGGCGGCGGAACAGGCTCGGGCTCTGGCTCTGGCTCAGGTTCAGCCACCGGCTGCGGTGGCGGAGGTGCAACCTGCGGCGGTTCGAGATCCGCTGGCGATACCATTGTCACCGAAATCGGCTGCGCGGGCGCGGGCATTTCAATAACCTGATGAACCGAGGTATACAGCAAACCCGCCACAACAGCACCGTGAATCACGACAGAAAGCAGCGTCGGCCAGGGAAAGCGGCGAGGTAAATCAAGGGTCATCGAAGTCATAATCATCAACGTTAAAAAACCGAACACTGATTTTAAATGCAAATAGCAATCATATTCAATAAGACACTTTGTTCTGGCGCAACTTTAGCGCATGAGAGGCCAAAAAAGGCGCATTCAGATCAGGGTATTAACATTGTTTTTATTTTACATTGCAGTCGTTTGCCCTTTCACATAACGTAACTGACACTTTTACCGGTTAAGGAGCTTCGCCGTGTTTTACGTGATTTACTCTGAAGATGTTGCTGATTCGCTCGAAAAACGCCAGGCTGTGCGCCCTGCGCATCTGGCACGTTTGCAGCTGCTCCAGGATGAAGGCCGTTTACTGACCGCCGGCCCAATGCCTGCAGTAGACAGCAACGATCCGGGCGCCGCCGGTTTTGCCGGTTCCACAGTGATTGCTGAGTTTGAATCTCAGGAAAGCGCTCAGGCTTGGGCTGACGCAGATCCGTATGTTGCCGCAGGTGTGTATGCGAAAGTGACGGTTCGACCGTATAAGAAAGTGTTCTGAAACCAAAGCGGCTCCGAAAGGAGCCTTTTTTATGGTGGAAGTTACGCGTCTCTGCGCCGGGTAAACTGCTGCTCCGTTATAAGGGTTCCCCACTGATCGCCCTCCCACTCTTTAACGAGCGTAAATCCAAACGATTCGTATAAACGTCGTGCGGCGGTCAGCTTATTGAATGTCCAGAGATGCACGGCAGAGAAACCTACGCTGTCGCAAAAGCGCATCGCTTCGGTCAGCAGTTTTTTCCCCACCCCGTGTCCCCGGCAGCCATCGTCGAGAATAAACCAGCGCAGATGGGCTTCACCCGGGGCTAAATCCTCGCCATCTATCGCCACTGACCCCACTATCCTGCTGTTCATCACCGCCAGCCAGATCTGGTTGCATGGCTTATCCAGGCGGTCACTAAATTCTGCAACCCCTGCGGCCACTTTGGCCTCAAAAAAACGGCCAAAATGATGCTCGCGCGCGTAATAGACCCCGTGCATCTCCGCGACACGGCCAATCATGCCGGGAATATATCCCTGCACTATCGTGAGCTCGTCGGGGCGCGTGTCGCTGCCTGTCTCACGGCACGCCAGCAGCGCGTTGGCATAAAGGGAAAGTCCCTGAGAAATGGTCTGCTGCTGCGCAGGAGCCAGACTCTTTATTGCTGAGACCACGCGCTCATTGCTAAAGGTATTAATTTTACTGACCGTCTCATGACCTTTCGCGGTCAGCCTGAGACTCTTCGCTCTCGCATCTTCAGGTGAAGTAACTTCCTCGAGTTCGCCCGCGGCAATCAGGCGAGCCAGCATCCGGCTGACGCTGGATTTATCCAGGCCCAGCAGCTGCACCAGCTGACTCGCCGTCATCTCTTTGCGTAGGGCTATTTCGACCAGGGTATGGACGGCCGAAGGTGAGTAATTCGTTGAGGCCAGGGTCGAGGCCATAAAACCTAACTCTCGCACCATAAGGCGCGAGGAACGTCGAATAACACTGACTACCGGGGTTTCGCTGTGCATGTTGTGCCCTCATCATTAAGTTGCACTATACAACTAATGGATGAGGGGTTGTCAAACATAATAAAAAAGGCTCCCTCAGGAGCCTTTTAAACCATCAATGCAGCGACGCTAGCCTCGCCGCAAACCCGACAAACAGCAGCCCTATCAGCCCGTTTCCCAGCTTTGCCAGTTTCTTTTTCGTTTTCAGATAACGCGTGACAAACGCGCCGGAGAAGATCAGGAAGCTCATGTACATAAAGCTTATCAACTCCAGCGTCGTCGCGAGGATCAGGAAAGAAGTTCCGGTACTCTGTGCATTCACGTCAATGAACTGAACGAAGAACGATACGTAGAACAGAATCGCTTTGGGATTGGTCAGGCTTAATACCAGCGAACGTTTCATGATCATACTGGCCGGTTCGGGGCCGCTCTCATTCGCATTTTTCTGGCGGTTCACCACTGACCAGAGCATTTTGCCGCCCAGCCAGAGCAGATAGAAAGCCCCGAGATAGCGCACGATATTAAACAATACCGGCGTGGTCTGGATTAATGCCGCGACGCCCGCCCAGGCCAGAAACATCAGCACCGCATCGCCGATAAACACGCCCGTGGCGGCAAGATACCCTTTTTTAACGCCGTGACCGATCCCGGTTTTGAGCACAAACAGGGTATTCGGCCCTGGCACCAGCACGATAAAAAACGCGCCGACAACATACGTCCAGAAATTCAGTACGCCAAACTCCGCAAACACTTCTCCCTCCTTTTGCTAAACACAACAGGAATATCGCTGCAAATACGCTATTCCTAAAAAAACAGACGCTATAAAATCAGCGGGCACCCGTTACGGTGCCCTCATGGTTTCAGATATCCTGGACTGCGAACAGCAACGCATTGCGGTGCCTGGTCAATCCACATTTTCTGATGGCGTGAATACGCATATTGCGGCGGGATTGTGCTTCCAGCCAACGAGCCTTGCGACGACTCACCTGTCGCAACATGCGCCAGCGCCCTACTTCTGTTCTACTGCGCTTCATGTCTACAACTCTTTCTCTAACACTTTTTCTCTAAAAGAAAGGCCATTATAAACCCAACCCGGCAGCAAACCAGCGCTTTTACCTGGCGTTTTTATTTGCCAGATGAATCCTGATGCGTACACTCATAACAATACGCTTTCAAAAGGATTTTTTTACCTATGACAACCTTCTACACCGTGGTGAGTTGGCTGGTCATTTTGGGATACTGGCTGTTAATCGCGGGTGTGACATTACGCATCCTGATGAAGCGCAGAGCCGTACCCTCTGCCATGGCCTGGCTTCTGATCATTTATATCCTCCCGCTGGTGGGAATTATTGCCTATCTCTCTTTCGGCGAGCTTCATCTGGGTAAACGCCGCGCCGAGCGCGCCCGTGCCATGTGGCCCTCCACCGCGAAGTGGCTGAACGATCTTAAGGCCTGCAAACATATTTTTGCCGAGGAGAACAGCAGCGTCGCCTCCTCACTTTTTAAGCTTTGCGAGCGCCGCCAGGGGATTGGCGGCGTTAAGGGCAATCAACTGCAGCTACTGACCTCGTCCGACGACGTCATGCAGGCGTTAATCCGCGATATTCAGCTGGCTCGTCATAATATCGAGATGGTTTTTTATATCTGGCAGCCCGGCGGGATGGCTGACCAGGTCGCTGAATCGCTGATGGCCGCCGCGCGGCGCGGCATTCATTGCCGCCTGATGCTTGACTCCGCGGGTAGCGTGGCATTTTTCCGTAGCCCCTGGGCGGGCATGATGCGTAATGCCGGGATCGAAGTGGTTGAAGCGCTGAAGGTGAATCTCCTGCGCGTGTTTCTGCGCAGGATGGATCTCCGTCAGCATCGCAAAATGATCATGATCGATAACTATATTGCCTATACCGGCAGTATGAATATGGTTGACCCGCGCTTCTTCAAACAGGACTCGGGCGTAGGTCAATGGGTTGATTTGATGGCGCGAATGGAGGGTCCGATTGCCACCTCGATGGGCATCGTTTATTCCTGCGACTGGGAAATAGAGACCGGCAAGCGTATCCTGCCGCCACCGCCGGACGGCAATATTATGCCGTTTGAAGAGGCGAGCGGTCACACCATTCATACTATTGCTTCCGGGCCGGGCTTCCCGGAAGACTTAATCCATCAGGCGTTGCTGACGGCAACCTACTCGGCGCGTGAATATCTGATCATGACGACGCCCTACTTTGTCCCCAGCGACGACCTCCTGCACGCGATCTGTACCGCCGCGCAGCGCGGTGTCGATGTGAGCATCATTTTGCCACGCAAAAATGACTCCCTACTGGTGGGCTGGGCCAGCCGGGCATTCTTTAGCGAACTGCTGGCCGCAGGGGTAAAAATTTATCAGTTTGAAGGCGGATTGCTCCACACCAAGAGCGTTCTCGTCGACGGTGAGCTGAGCCTGGTGGGCACGGTCAACCTGGATATGCGCAGCCTGTGGCTTAACTTTGAAATCACGCTGGTCATTGATGATGCCGGCTTTGGCGGCGATCTCGCGGCGGTGCAGGATGATTATATCTCCCGCTCGCGGCTACTGGATGCCAGACTGTGGGTAAAACGTCCGCTGTGGCAGAGAATTGCCGAACGACTGTTTTACTTCTTTAGTCCGTTGCTGTAAAACGTGCCCAACGATGTTAAACAGGTAGTCATCATGGAAATGGATCTGAACAATCGCCTGACCGAAGACGAAACGCTCGAGCAGGCCTATGACATTTTTCTCGAACTGGCGGTTGATAACCTCGATCCCGCAGACGTGATCCTCTTTAATCTGCAGTTCGAAGAGCGCGGCGGCGCCGAATTGTTCGACCCTTCAGAAGACTGGGCTGAGCATGTTGATTTCGACCTGAATCCTGACTTCTTTGCCGAAGTGGTGATTGGGCTGGCCGATGAAGACGGCGGCGAAATTAACGATATTTTCGCCCGCGTCCTGCTCTGTCGCGAGAAAGACCACAAGCTGTGCCATATTCTCTGGCGCGAATAATAAAAAAGGCTGCGATTGCAGCCTTTTTTATTTACTCCGGTAATTCACTGCCGCAGCGGTGACAAAACCGCGCGTCGTGTTCATGTTCGCCCTGCTGGCAATGAGGACATTTGCGCTGTTGCTTGCGGCTCTGAAACGCGCTGCTCATGTGTGTGGTAATAAGTCCCGTCGGGATCGCAATCACCGAATAGCCAATCAAAATCAGCACTGACGCCACGATGCGCCCCACTGGCGTGTGGGGCGTAATATCTCCGTAGCCCACGGTGGTGACGGTCACAATGGCCCAGTAGACGGATGCATTGAGCGTCGTAAAGCCATATTTGGGCCCTTCTATTAAATACATCAGCGCGCCAAAAACAATCATAACGATGGCAATAAACGAGTAGAACAAAATAAGCTGATGGCGGGCGCTGACGATCGCACTCCAGAACACGCGTAATGACGGCATAAAACGCAGTAACTTCAGAATACGTAATACCCGAATCACGCGCATCGCGCGCCAGGCAAAGACATAGCTCAGGCTAATCTCCGGCCAAAGCCACATGACATAGAGCGGCAGGATGGTGGCTAAATCGATAAATCCCCAGAAGCTGAAAACATATCTGGCCGGGTTGGGCCAGGCTATTACCCGGAGGAGATATTCAGCGGTAAAAACCAGGGTAATCGCCAGCTCAAGCCAGACAAAGATATGCCATTCGTCAAACGTCAGGTGGTATTGCGTCCCGGCACCCGATTCAATAAAGATGACTACCACGCTGAGGAGCGCAAATAAACCGCACAGACCTTCAAAGCGTCGCCCTGAAACCGTTTCAGGGTCGAATAAAAAATGATATAGCCGCCGACGGGCTGACGTGAATATACGCGACACAGTTACCTCGCAAAAAATAAGGGCTGACATCATGTCAGCCCTTGCGATTATAACGGGTCTACTTTCAGGCAGGAAACCGCATGTCGGAAACTGCCTTCCAGAACCGGTCGCGTTTTAGCACATTCCGGCCCGGCCATCGGGCAGCGCGTGCGGAAGACGCAGCCTGACGGTGGGTTAATCGGCGAGGGTAATTCCCCTTCCAGAAGCTGGATGGTTTTATTTTTCTCCAGATCGGGATCGGGGATCGGCACCGCGGACATCAGCGCTCTGGTGTATGGATGCAATGGATTATGGTACACCTCGTCATAGGTGCCCAGCTCCACGGCATGCCCCAGATACATCACCAGCACGCGGTCAGAAATGTGTTTCACCACGGCCAGGTCATGCGCGATGAAGATCAGCGACAGCCCCATTTCGCGCTGCAGCTTCTGCAGCAGGTTAACCACCTGCGCCTGAATGGAGACGTCCAGCGCGGAAACCGGCTCATCGCAGATAATCAGCTTCGGTTCGAGGATCAGCGCACGGGCAATACCAATACGCTGGCACTGACCGCCGGAGAACTCATGCGGATAGCGGTTGATGAGGTTTGGCAACAGGCCGACTTTCATCATCATCGCCTTCACGCGGTCGCGCACTTCCTGACGAGACATCTTTGGATGATAGGTCCGCAGCGGCTCGGCAATAATCTCGCCGATGGTCATACGCGGGTTTAATGATGCCAGCGGATCCTGGAAAATCATCTGGATATCGCTGCGCACCTCGCGCCACTCGTCGGGCTTCATGCCCAGCAGATCTTTACCCAGCCAGGCCACTTTACCGTCGGTGGCTTTGACCAGACCGATAATGGCTCGCGCAAAGGTCGATTTACCGCAGCCGGACTCTCCCACCACGCCCAGGGTTTCCCCTTCGTACAGGCGCAGCGTGACGCCATCCACCGCTTTCAGGGTCTTCGGCGGCTGCCAGAACCACTGTTTGCCGTCTTTGATGTCGAAATGCACTTTAAGATCGGCGATTTCGAGCAGCACGTTGCGTTTTTCATCTAATGCGTTCATACCAGCTCCTCCTGCGGCTTAAAGCAGGCGCGCAGACGGCCTGGTGCAAACTCTTCCAGCGGCGGAGCGCTGTTGCAGATTTCCATCGCGTGCGGGCAGCGCGGCTGGAACGGACAGCCTTTCGGCAGACGCAGCAGGTTTGGCGGGTTGCCCGGAATGGTGAGCAGAGATTCCCCTTCTGCATCAAGACGCGGCACCGCGTTCAGCAGACCAATTGAGTACGGATGGGCTGGCTGATAGAAGACATCGCGCGCTTTGCCGTATTCCATGGTACGACCGGCGTACATCACCAGCACTTTGTCACAGATGCCCGCCACTACGCCCAGGTCGTGGGTGATCATGATAATCGCCGTGTTGAACTCGCGCTTCAGCTCGTTCAACAGGGTCATGATCTGCGCCTGAACGGTAACGTCCAGCGCGGTGGTAGGTTCATCGGCAATCAGCAGCTTTGGCCGGCACAGCAGCGCCATCGCAATCATCACGCGCTGACGCATACCGCCAGAAAACTCGTGCGGGAACATGCGCATACGCTTGCGCGCTTCCGGCATTTTCACCGCATCCAGCATTTTGACCGACTCTTCAAAGGCCTCCGCTTTGCCCAGGCCTTTGTGCAGCATCAGGACTTCCATCAGCTGCTCGCCTACGCGCATATACGGGTTCAGCGAGGTCATGGGATCCTGGAAAATCATCGAGATCTGCTCAGCGCGCAGCTTGTTCAGCTCGTGTTCCGGCAGGTTGAGGATTTCGCGACCGTTGAATTTAGCGGAGCCGCCAATCACGCCGTTAGCAGCCAGCAGGCCCATCAGCGCAAAGGCAGTCTGGGATTTTCCGGAACCGGATTCCCCTACGATCCCCAGCGTTTCACCCGCGCGCAGGTTGAAGTTGAGATCGTTGACGGCGGTAACATCCCCGTCCGGCGTTTTAAAGGTCACGCGGAGGTCTTTCACATCCAGCAGAAGGTTATTCTGCTGTTGCGCCTGTGGCGCAGTGGCCGTTTCAATAATTGTCATGACGGCGCTCCTTAACGGTCTTTCGGGTCGAGGGCATCACGCAGGCCATCGCCGATAAAGTTAAAACAGAACAGGGTAACGACCAGGAAACCCGCCGGATAAAGCAGTAGCCACGGTGAAACTTCCATCGAGTTTGCGCCATCGCTTAGCAGCGCGCCCCAGCTGCTCAGTGGCTCTTGTGTACCCAGACCCAGGAAGCTCAGGAAAGATTCAAACAGGATCATGCTTGGTACCAGCAGTGAGGCATAAACCACCACCACGCCCAACACGTTAGGAACGATATGGCGAACCACGATATTCCCGGTGGACACACCGCCTACCTGCGCGGCTTCGATAAATTCTTTGCGTTTGAGGCTCAGCGTCTGGCCGCGAACAATACGCGCCATATCCAGCCAGGAAACCATCCCGATAGCCACGAAGATCAGCAGGATATTTTGGCCGAAGAAGGTCACCAGCAGGATGACGAAGAACATGAACGGGAAGGAGTTCAGGATTTCCAGCAGACGCATCATTACCGAGTCTATTTTGCCGCCGAGGTAGCCGGAAAGTGAACCGTAGAGCGTACCCACGATCACCGCCACCAGCGCGGCAGCAATACCTACCATCAGCGAGATACGGCCACCGATAGCGACACGCACCAGCAGATCGCGTCCGGAGGAGTCCGTGCCAAAATAATGGCCTGATTCCATATCCGGTGCGCTGGACATCATGCCCCAGTCGGTGTCGAAATAGGTAAATTGCGACAGCATCGGCGCCAGGGTCACAAACAGCGCGATGATCACCAGAACAACCAGACTGGCAACCGCTGCACGGTTGTGCATAAAGCGACGGCGCGCGTCCTGCCAGAGGCTACGACCTTCTACTTCCAGTTTTTCACTGAAGTTTTCCAGCGCCTCGCTGTTTTTCTTACTCAACATCATGGCGTGCTCCAGCGTTAGTAACGAATTTTCGGATCGATGACGGCATACAGCACATCGACGATAGCGTTAAAGAGAATGGTCAGCGCACCGACGAGAATGGTCAGGCTCAGCACCAGCGAATAGTCGCGGTTGAGCGCGCCGTTAACGAACAGCTGACCAATGCCGGGCAGGCCGTAGATTGTTTCGATAACCATAGAGCCGGTGATGATCCCGACGAATGCCGGTCCCATGTAGGAAAGCACGGGCAACAGCGCCGGTTTGAGCGCGTGGCGGAAGATAATCCGACGCATCGGCAGCCCTTTAGCGCGCGCGGTACGAATGAAGTTCGAGTGCAGCACTTCGATCATTGAACCACGGGTGATACGCGCGATGCTGGCGATGTACGCCAGCGATAATGCCACCATCGGCAAAATCATGAACTTCAATGCCCCGCCGTTCCAGCCGCCGCCAGGCAGCCACTTCAGCGTAATGGCAAATATCATCACCAGTAATGGCGCGACAACGAAGCTGGGTATCACTACCCCGGTCATTGCCACCCCCATTACGGCATAATCCCATTTGGTATTTTGTCTGAGCGCAGCGATAACGCCCGCGGTGACCCCGAAAACGATGGCCAGAATGAATGCCGCAGCACCCAACTTAGCCGATACCGGGAAGCTGGACGCGACCAGGTCGTTAACGGAATAGTCTTTATATTTAAATGACGGTCCAAAATCGCCGTGGGCCAGCTGCTTCAGGTAATTGAAGTACTGGGTGGAGATAGGATCGTTCAAGTGGTATTTCGCTTCGATATTCGCCATGACTTCAGGCGGCAGCGTACGCTCACCGGTAAATGGACTGCCCGGCGCAAGACGCATCATGAAGAAGGAAATCGTGATGAGAATAAATAGCGTTGGAATCGCTTCAAGACAGCGACGTAGGATAAATTTCAACATTGCCCGTACCTTCTGGCGTGTGCCTATATTATGTGACGTTGGTTAGACACCGTGGGGCGAGCATGCCCGCCCCACTCATTGCCATTAATGCTTGATAATATACAAGTTTTTAACGTAGATATTATCCATCGGGTCTTTACCGGTATATCCACCTACCCACGGTTTCACCAGACGGGCGTTAACGTAGTAGTAAACCGGAACGATCGCGGAATCTTTATCCAGCTGCTGCTCGGCTTTAGAGTACAGTTCTGTACGCTGTGCTTCGTCAGTGGTTTTCAGCGTGTCGCCAATCAGCTTGTCGAATGCCGGACTCTTATAGTGCGCGGTGTTGTTCGAGCTGTCGCTCAGCATGGTGTTCAGGAAGGAGGTCGGTTCGTTATAGTCCGCACACCAGCCAGCACGTGCCACATCAAAGGTGCCCTGATGACGGCTGTCGAGGAAGGTTTTCCACTCCTGGTTCTCCAGCTTCACGTTCGCGCCCAGGTTCTTTTTCCAGATTGAGGCAACGGCGATAGCCAGTTTTTTGTGCAGATCGGAAGTGTTGTAGAGCAGGCTGAAGGTCAGCGGCTTATCTGCGGTGTAGCCCGCTTCGGCCAGCAGTTTCTTCGCTTCTGCGTTACGCTGTTCCTGAGTCTGTTTAAACCACTCTGGCTCGGTCAGTTTTGCGCCATCGGTGTATGGAGGGGTATAGCTGTACGCCGGCAGATCGCCCTGGTTTTTCACTTTGTTCACGATGATATCGCGATCCAGTGCCAGCTTCAGCGCGGTACGAACACGTACGTCGGTAAACGGTGCTTTCTGGTTGTTGATTTCATAGTAATAGGTGCACAGGTACGGATCGACGTGAACTTCTTTAGGGATCTCTTTTTTCAGTTTCTGGAACAGTTCAATCGGCATGTTGTTATAGGTCATGTCGATTTCACCGCTGCGATAGCGGTTAACGTCAGTCACTTCGGACGAAATTGGCAGGTAGGTCACCTGGTCAATAACGGTTTTCGCGTTATCCCAATACTGCGGGTTACGGTCAAGCACCATACGTTCGTTGACCACCCAGTCTTTCAGCTTATAGGCACCGTTGGTCACGATATTGGCAGGCTGCGTCCATTTCTCACCAAATTTTTCCACGGCGGATTTTGGTACCGGGGAGACGGACGGGTGAACCAGCAGCTTATAGAAGTACGGAACAGGTTCGCTCAACGTCACTTCAAAGGTATTGGCATCGATCGCTTTTACGCCCAGGTCGGTAACAGATTTTTTGCCCGCGATGATGTCATCAATATTGGCGATGTGGCCATATTGCAGGTAGCTCGCATACGGAGAGGCGGTGGTTGGATTCGCCAGACGCTGCCAGCTATAAACGAAATCTTCGGCCGTGACCGGTGTACCGTCGGACCATTTCGCATCTTTACGCAGATGGAAGGTCCAGACTTTGAAATCTTTGTTTTCCCATTTTTCTGCAACACCCGGCGCCGGGTGGCCGTCTACGTCTGTCACCAGCAGGCCTTCGAACAGGTCGCGGTTAACGTTAGACTCAGGAACACCTTCAATTTTGTGCGGGTCAAGAGACTGAACTTCCGCACCGTTGTTACGCACCAGCGTCTGTTTCTCCGCCAGTTGAACACCTGCAGGAACGTCCGCAGCCATTGCAGCGTTGCCCGCGATTAGCGCAGTTAAAATCCCCGCCGCTACCAGATTTTTTTTTGTGATGATGGACATTGTGTTGGTACTCCACTCATTATAATGACTGGCCTTCGCCAGCTGTGTAATCCCCTTTTGGGGCCTGTACAGCGCAGGAGTTTTTTTTGCTGCTGTCAGGTTCTTCTTTTACTGCTTGCTATCACCGACTTTTTTATTACTGACCGCTCGTATGGCCGTCTTGCGTCGATTCTTTACAGGCCTCCCCTGTTTGAGACCTGCACTGGATATCTGAGAAGAGAACTATATGAAAATAATTCTCATCTGCTTGTTTTATGCTGCAAAATATTAGGCCGGAAAGTATCAAATGGCGTAAACGCGCGCCAATACATTTTGCAAATTTGTTAAGCAATTCTCTTTTACGGTGAGTACCGCATCGTTGAGGGCAGCCCTGCCGGACATCGAACACCACTTAAAAATCATGACATTCAATAAGATAGAGAAAGTTTTCTCTACACGCGCGTCGCTGCGCTATCATCGAGTGATTTTGTACAAAAATTTAACAACTGGTTATTATTTAGCACATTCATCTAGGGGAATGTTGAATTTACTAATATCATTTCGGTTATCTCTCAGCAAGCCCCAGAGTATCATGTGAGTAAAATAACAGATCGATCGAAGGTTTTCTGCGCAGGCGGTTTTGGCGGGAATTAATAACTCATTGAAATACAAGCAATGAACATTATTAGTAGAATTTATTATGATATGTGAGCATTTCAACTTTAGTTATAGGATTTACTGATAATGACGTAAAAAAACGGAGCCGTGGCTCCGTTCTTTCATACGAAATATCAGTGCAGCAAACCGGGGAAAATGCTTTTAATTCCTGTAACGATGAATTCAATCCCTAACGCCATCAACAGCAGACCCATAATACGCGTTATGACGTTAATGCCCGTCTGCCCCAGCAGGCGCACCAGCCAGGGCGCCATGCGGAATACTCCCCAACAGCAGAGTGCGAAAAGCGCAATGGCAACGGAAAAGCCAATCAGGTGCATCAGGCTATGGTAACGCGTGCCCCAGACAATGGTTGAACTGATGGCGCCAGGGCCAGCCATGAGCGGTAAGGCCAGCGGCACCACGCCAATACTCTCGCGGATGGCGGTTTCTGACTTCTCCTGCTTATTCTGTTTATCCTCGCCCAGCTTACCGCTGATCATGGACATGGCGATGGTCACGACCAGAATCCCACCCGCTATGCGGAAAGAGTCAATTGAAATACCGAAGAGTTGGAGAATGGCGTCCCCAAGAAAAAGGGAGGTGAGCAATATGATCGCCACTGACAGGTTAGCGGTGAGGTTGGTCTTATTCCTCGCCGCCGCCGTCTGGTAACTCGTCATACTAATAAAGACAGGAATGATCCCCACCGGGTTGACCAGGGCAAACAAACCAATAAAAAATTTAAAATACGTTGGAAAATCAAAGAGCGTTTGGATCACGTTTTGCTCCGCTTATACACATGCCCGGGACTGACACTTTGTCATGAGAAATCGCGCTGAAGATACCCTTTTTATTAGCATACTTCACTCGAAATCTGTGGCAAAACGTTATCATTTCAGGATGTTAAACATATGTATAATCAATGATAGCGTCGCTTCCATTACTTACGTAATTATTTAACACTTGAAAAATCTCAACGAAATAACCCTGCTGAAAGGTATCAGCTTGGGGGAAAATTGACGCAGATCATGATTTCCGTACTCAGAAGTGAGTAATCTTGGTTACGCCCCCAGGGAGATCACCTGACAAAAAGGGATGATGCTAAGGTAAGGCTCTTTTAGTAAATTAGTGTGCTGACGCAGAAAGTAACTCTTTGTTTTACTTTGTGTTACGCAAGTCGTATCGGCTCTGTCTATACTGTGTGACGTATCGAGCGCTGGTTTACTAAAAGAGTTTAAACATTATCAGGAGAGCATTATGGCTGTTACTAATATCGCTGAACTGAACGCCCTCGTCGAGCGCGTTAAAAAAGCCCAGCGTGAATATGCCAATTTCACCCAAGAACAGGTTGATAAAATCTTCCGCGCGGCCGCACTGGCTGCTGCAGATGCTCGAATCCCTCTCGCTAAAATGGCCGTTGCCGAATCCGGCATGGGTATCGTGGAAGATAAAGTGATCAAAAACCACTTTGCTTCCGAGTATATCTACAACGCCTATAAAGATGAGAAAACCTGTGGCGTGCTGTCCGAAGACGACACCTTCGGTACCATCACCATCGCTGAACCTATCGGCATCATCTGCGGTATTGTTCCGACAACTAACCCGACGTCTACGGCTATCTTCAAATCACTGATTAGCCTGAAGACCCGTAACGCAATCATCTTCTCTCCACACCCACGTGCGAAAGACGCGACCAACAAAGCTGCGGATATCGTCCTGCAGGCGGCGATCGCTGCTGGCGCACCAAAAGATCTGATTGGCTGGATCGACCAACCTTCTGTTGAGCTCTCCAATGCGCTGATGCATCACCCGGACATTAACCTGATCCTGGCGACCGGTGGTCCTGGCATGGTTAAAGCCGCATACAGCTCCGGTAAACCAGCGATCGGTGTGGGCGCCGGTAACACCCCTGTTGTTATCGACGAAACTGCTGACATCAAACGTGCCGTTGCGTCTGTACTGATGTCTAAAACCTTCGATAACGGCGTGATCTGTGCATCTGAACAGTCTGTTGTTGTTGTTGATTCCGTGTACGACGCAGTTCGTGAACGTTTCGCCAGCCACGGCGGCTACCTGCTGCAGGGCAAAGAACTGAAAGCCGTTCAGGACATTATTCTGAAAAATGGCGCGTTGAACGCTGCTATCGTGGGTCAGCCGGCTTACAAAATTGCTGAACTCGCAGGCTTTACCGTTCCGGCAACAACCAAAATCCTGATCGGTGAAGTTAAAGTTGTCGACGAAAGCGAGCCGTTTGCACATGAAAAACTGTCTCCAACGCTTGCCATGTACCGTGCGAAAGATTTCGAAGACGCGGTAGAGAAAGCCGAGAAACTGGTTGCCATGGGCGGTATCGGTCACACGTCTTGTCTGTACACCGACCAGGACAACCAGCCAGAACGCGTTGCCCACTTCGGTCAGATGATGAAAACTGCACGTATCCTGATTAACACCCCTGCTTCTCAGGGTGGTATCGGTGACCTGTACAACTTTAAACTCGCACCTTCCCTGACTCTGGGTTGTGGTTCCTGGGGTGGTAACTCCATCTCTGAAAACGTTGGTCCAAAACACCTGATCAACAAGAAAACCGTTGCTAAGCGAGCTGAAAACATGTTGTGGCACAAACTTCCGAAATCTATCTACTTCCGCCGTGGCTCTCTGCCAATCGCGCTGGATGAAGTGATTACTGATGGCCACAAACGTGCGCTCATCGTGACTGACCGTTTCCTGTTCAACAACGGCTACGCTGACCAGATCACCTCTGTACTGAAAGCGGCTGGCGTTGAAACTGAAGTGTTCTTTGAAGTTGAAGCTGACCCTACCCTGAGCGTGGTGCGTAAAGGTGCTGAACTGGCTAACTCCTTCAAACCAGATGTGATTATCGCTCTGGGCGGCGGTTCCCCAATGGACGCCGCGAAAATCATGTGGGTCATGTACGAGCATCCTGAAACCCACTTCGAAGAACTGGCGCTGCGCTTTATGGACATCCGTAAACGTATCTACAAGTTCCCGAAAATGGGCGTAAAAGCGAAAATGATCGCAGTAACCACCACTTCCGGTACCGGTTCAGAAGTTACGCCATTCGCAGTAGTAACGGACGATGCAACAGGTCAGAAATACCCACTGGCTGACTATGCACTGACCCCAGATATGGCTATCGTTGATGCGAACCTGGTCATGGAGATGCCGAAATCACTGTGTGCGTTCGGTGGTCTGGATGCGGTAACTCACGCCCTGGAAGCTTACGTTTCTGTGCTGGCATCTGAGTTCTCTGACGGTCAGGCTCTGCAGGCGCTGAAACTGCTGAAGGAAAACCTGCCAGCGTCCTACAACGAAGGGTCTAAAAACCCAGTAGCACGTGAACGCGTTCACAGTGCAGCAACCATCGCCGGTATCGCGTTTGCGAACGCCTTCCTGGGTGTTTGCCACTCTATGGCGCACAAGCTGGGTTCTCAGTTCCACATTCCTCACGGTCTGGCGAACGCCCTGTTGATCAGCAACGTTATCCGTTATAACGCTAACGACAACCCAACCAAGCAGACTGCTTTCAGCCAGTACGACCGTCCGCAAGCGCGCCGTCGTTACGCTGAAATCGCAGACCACCTTGGTCTGAGCGCACCGGGTGACCGCACTGCTGCGAAGATTGAGAAACTGCTGGCATGGCTGGAAAGCCTGAAAGCTGAGCTGGGTATTCCAAAATCTATCCGTGAAGCAGGCGTTCAGGAAGCTGACTTCCTCGCTCACGTAGATAAGCTGTCTGAAGATGCATTCGATGACCAGTGTACTGGTGCTAACCCGCGCTACCCACTGATCTCCGAGCTGAAACAGATTCTGCTGGATACCTTCTACGGTCGTGAGTTCAAAGAAGGTGACGTTGCTGCTGTGAAAACAGAAGTTCCTGTCATCAAAGCTGATAAGAAAGCGAAGAAAAGCGCTTAATTAGCAGCAGATGAAAAACCCGCCTTTATGGCGGGTTTTTTTATGTCTGTATAACAAGGCTGGCGTTATTTTCTGTTGTCGTGTTGAATCGCCATCAGCGAGCCTACAGACAACGCTTCTTTATAATGCTTACGACAGACTGAAACATAGCGTTCATTACCGCCTATAACCACCTGCTCGCCATCTGCATAAGGTTTCCCGGCCTGGTCAAGACGAAGCACCATGCTGGCTTTGCGACCGCAGAAGCAGATTGTTTTCAATTCGACAAGCTTATCCGACCAGGCAAGCAAATACTGGCTACCGGCAAAGAGCTCACCGCGGAAATCCGTACGCAGGCCGTAACACAGCACGGGAATATCGAGCTCATCGACCACCTCTGAAAGGGCATGAACCTGTTCACGCGTCAGAAACTGGCTCTCATCTACCAGAACACAATGAATGGGCTGCAAAGCATGTTCTGTACGAATGTCCTCAAACAGATCGGTTTTCGGGTTAAACAGTCTGGCAGGCGACGAGAGCCCTATTCTGGAGCTCACCTTCCCTGCGCCAAAGCGATCGTCAATTTCAGCCGTATAAACAACGGTACGCATCCCGCGCTCCTGGTAATTGTACGAGGATTGCAGCAACGCGGTGGATTTCCCGGCATTCATTGCCGAATAGTAGAAATAAAGTTGTGCCATTGGCCGTAAAACCCCAATCAATGTGTAATATTCCCGATGATTCATTGTACCATAATTTGTCTGGTCATCAGCGATGTAGCATACAGAGGAAGCGTTTCAGCGCGGAGTTCACAACCTTCTTTTCATGAAAATAACCCGCTAAAACATGAAGTAAACTCCTTCAGCCTGGCCAATATGTTATATGTTTAGCCAAACATAACACTGCATTTTATAGTGGAATCGCCGTTCATTAAAATTCACTATTTATTAACTATTTCAGTCTTAACATCACGGAGGGGAACTAATACAAAAGGCTGATATTTCTCCGCCGCAACTATAATTCCTGCGGTAAATGTCACAAAAAAAAGAGTCAATCGACCGGGTCCAGCCGGGTTAGCTGATAACAAACGAGACTGTTGGGTGATGAAATTTAAGTTAGCGTAATTAATAATAGCGGCATTATTTAGTATTTTTTGAATTCCTTACATTCCTGGCTATTGCACAACTGAATTTATGGCTCTATTATTAGGTCAACAAACCACCCCCCATTATAAGTTTGAGATTACTACAATGAGCGAAGCACTTAAAATTCTGAACAACATCCGTACTCTTCGTGCGCAGGCAAGAGAATGCACCCTCGAAACGCTTGAAGAAATGCTGGAAAAATTAGAAGTTGTAGTTAATGAACGTCGTGAAGAAGAAAGCGCAGCTGCCGCTGAAATCGAAGAACGTACTCGTAAACTGCAGCAATATCGTGAAATGCTGATTGCTGATGGTATCGATCCAAATGAATTGCTGAACAGCATGGCTGCAGCTAAAACCGGTACTAAAGCCAAGCGTGCTGCTCGTCCTGCTAAATATAGCTACGTTGACGAGAACGGCGAAACTAAAACCTGGACTGGCCAGGGCCGCACTCCTGCTGTTATCAAGAAAGCCATGGACGAACAAGGTAAACAGCTGGACGACTTCCTGATCAAGGATTAATCCAGCCGTATTCAGAAAAATCCCGCGTAATGCGGGATTTTTTTTAACCTAAATTTGTCGCAAACATCCCCTTACACTCTGTCATAAAGCATTATTTGGCAATTTTAATAACTGTACTTTGAGACAGGTTTTGGAAGTGTTTAGGGCATAAAAAAACCGGTGGGCAGCGCCTCACCGGTTTCGGACATATCTAACCGTGGCTTATTTCTTAATACCTACGCTCTCTTTGAGCCAGGTTTTAAATTCTTCACCAAGAGTATTGTGGCGAATACCATATTCTACGAACGCCTGCATATAACCAAGCTTATTACCGCAGTCATGGCTCTTACCTTTCATATGGTAAGCCTCAACGGTCTCTTTCTCGATCAGCATATCAATGGCATCCGTCAGCTGAATCTCATCACCCGCTCCTGGAGGCGTTTTCGCCAGCAGAGGCCAGATTTCAGCGCTCAGGACATAGCGACCTACAACGGCCAGGTTTGAAGGCGCTACGTCGGCTTTAGGCTTCTCTACCACGCCAACCATTGGCACGCTTTCGCCCGGCTCAAGGTTAACGCCTTTGCAGTCAACCACACCGTATGCCGTCACGTCGTCAACAGGCTCAACCATAATCTGGCTGCTACCGGTTTCGTCGAAACGTTTGATCATCTCTGCCAGGTTATCCTGAGAAAGATCGGATTCGTATTCGTCCAGAATTACGTCAGGCAGAATTACCGCTACAGGCTCATCACCTACAACAGGATGTGCACACATCACAGCGTGGCCCAGACCTTTAGCCAGACCCTGACGAACCTGCATAATGGTAACGTGTGGCGGGCAAATAGACTGAACTTCTTCTAACAGCTGACGCTTAACACGTTTTTCCAGCATGGCTTCAAGTTCAAAGCTTGTATCGAAATGGTTTTCGATAGAGTTTTTTGATGAATGCGTAACCAGCACAATTTCAGTGATGCCGGCTGCGATACATTCATTAACGACATACTGGATTAATGGCTTATCAACCAGAGGCAGCATCTCTTTAGGAATTGCCTTAGTTGCTGGTAACATCCTGGTCCCCAATCCCGCTACCGGGATGACGGCCTTTCTGACTTTCGAATTTAGGGCAGCCATTCAAATTCTCCTGAGCTGTTCAAGTTTTGAACTTTTATGCAATAAATAACGCGTTGAGTATATCAGCCTCGCCCCGCAGTCCGGGTCTGAAAAGAACGCGTTGCCGATCAATTAGGACAAATACGCATGAATCTGGGCAGCGATAGTAGCACTCCCCGTAAAACACAGGTAAAGCAATCTTAAAATTAAGATCCAATTGCTTATTCCGTGGACAACATTAAGCGTAGCCGTCCCCCGGTGCCCCAAATTTGGCACTGCCAGGAGGAACAGCGGTGGCTAATTTGATTCAGATACGCCGTACCCAATGTCCCAAGCGGAACACCGTTACTCACCTGAATATGATGTTCACCGGTATTCAGTGAAGCGTTGAGACCTGCTGAAACGAGGATCAGATTCTTTAAACCGCTGTGGTAATAGCCGACCAGCAGCGGGAACTGTCCAGGCAAATTAGCCTGGCGAAAAAGCTGGTTTACCTGTTTGAGCAAACTGCCTAACTCCGGCAGCCGTTGTCCCTGATGCGATAACTGTTCCTGCAGCAAACCATTAAAAAGCGCGCGAAGAAGTAACGCGGCTAATACGCCATTATCCCCCGCACGGGTGACATCCAGAGAATAAAACGCAAGGTCGGAATCAGATAAAGGTGCGATATCCAGTACCAGTCCCGGCTGATCAGCCGCCACCAGCTGACGATAATTTACGCGGCAGTGCGAAATAGTTTGCTGTACGGGTGGCTGAAGTTCTTGCAACAGTTTCGCCGCAGCAGGAGGGTCACTCACCAGGGCATCCCAGTCCTGGAAAAGACGCTCCTCTTCCTCTACCCGGGAATTAAACATATTCGGATAAAGGCACGCTAAGACCGTTTCTCGCAGCCGGTTCAGATCCTTGACCGGTTTAAGCAGAATATCCTGGACACCGAGTCGCAATGCTTTGGCGATATCCGCCATATTCTCTGTGGCAGAGATCACCAGAATCGGCGTCTGGTTGCCTTCGTTACGCAGATGTTCAACCAGCTTCAGCCCATTCATGCGCGGCATCTCAATGTCGCAAATCATTAAATCGGGCGTAATGCTGATCATTTTTTCCAGGGCGTCGATACCATCTTCAGCCAGTGAAGTGATTGCTCCCAGCGAGGATAACCACGAATCCAGTAGCGATCGGAAAACGGGCTCGTCTTCAACAATCAAAATGTGTTTTCCGGCCAATGGCTGCGTCATGGTTCCTCCCCTGGCTGACAGTAACTAAATAGTGGCATGCGATCGGCACTATCGCCTGTCAGATTTTGCTGAAGTAGTCAAAAAAAGGTGCTTAACGTGCTGTTTGCACAAAAGGCAACAATTCGTCCATTTTCTTTTCGACGGCTAACGAGCCCGCTGCGATGGCGGCCTCAGCCCGATGGAAATCAAGAGTAGAGATTTGCGGACAGTAAGGCTGAATAAGAATATCTGGCGGATCGCCTGCCATACGATTGCGCTTAAGGCGATTCTCCAGTACCTGGATTGACGTGGTCATGATTTCTATCGCCGTCGGCGCGGCAACCGAGCGTCGCGCGGCCATACGCCCGATTCTACCGCGCAGGCGCTCATGCCAGGCCAGTTTCTCGCCCTCGGCATCTTCGCTCTGGAGATTGACCGGCATGAGGTCCTGTTGCATCAGGTGGGCGTCGTGCTGCAGGTCGACGGCAATCACGATATCCGCCCCCATTGCACGGGTCAGAGAGATGGGAACCGGGTTTACAACGCCACCGTCGACAAGCCAGTAACCGTTGTGTGGGACAGGCGCCATAAGCCCCGGCATGCTGCAGGAGGCGCGCACGGCAAGATGGATATCCCCTTCGGTTAACCAGAGTTCGCGTCCCGTGCTGAGGTTCGTCGCGACGGCGCCAAAGGGCATCTGACAATCAGTGAAGTCTTCGAGAGGCATAACCTGGCGGAACTGGTTAAAGACGCGTTCGCCGCGCAACAGCCCACCACGCTGCCACGAGAGATCCATCAGGCGCAGGACGTCCCAGTAACTGAAGGAACGCACCCAGGTCTCGAGTTCCGGAAGCTTCCCGCACGCGTAAGCGGAGCCGACAAGCGATCCTATTGAACACCCTGCGACAATATCTACGTTAATGCCCATCTTGTTTAAGGCATTAATCACGCCGATGTGTGACCATCCCCGGGCTGCACCTGAGCCCAGCGCCAGTCCAATTTTAACCTTTCTCATTAGCCCTGTTTTACTTCCCCTGGATTCCTGACATAGCGTCAACGCAACAGCTCAGTTAACATAGTGCTACCCGAAGCGTTTTACGCCTTTATTATTTGTTCCAGGAAGAGAATCGTGTCTCAACTCTGCCCTTGTGGTAGCGCTCTGGAGTATAGCCTATGTTGCCAGCGATATCTGTCTGGCGATCAGGTTGCACCAGACCCGTCACACCTCATGCGTTCACGTTACACCGCTTTTGTGATCAAAGACGCAGACTACCTGATTAAAACCTGGCATCCCTCCTGCCACGCTGCCGAATTCAGACAGGACATCGAAGCCGGCTTCGCGAACACGCAGTGGCTCGGCCTCACCGTCTATGAATTCTCAACGGGCAGTCATGTTGATGAAGGTTACGTCAGCTTTGTTGCTCGTTTTACCGAGAATAATAAACCTGGTGCCATTATCGAGCGTTCCCGGTTCTTAAAGGAAAGCGGGCAGTGGTATTATATTGACGGAACGCGCCCACAGTTTGGTCGTAACGATCCCTGCCCGTGTGGTTCAGGTAAAAAATTTAAAAAGTGTTGCGGGCAGTAATGCCTGACAACCCAGACTTCGCAAATACAAACAGGATTTCCCGGCGATGCAATCATTACAACGTAAAGTTCTGCGCACCATCTGTCCCGATCAAAAAGGACTGATCGCACGAATTACCAACATTTGCTACAAACATGAACTGAATATCGTGCAGAACAACGAGTTCGTTGACCACCGTACCGGCCGCTTCTTTATGCGTACCGAACTCGAAGGTATTTTCAACGACACCACCCTGCTTGCCGATCTCGACAGCGCGCTTCCGGAAGGTTCCGTGCGCGAACTGACCCCAGCCGGTCGACGCCGCATCGTGATCCTGGTGACCAAAGAAGCACACTGTCTGGGCGACCTGCTGATGAAAGCAAACTACGGCGGTCTGGACGTGGAAATAGCTGCCGTTATTGGCAACCATGAGACGCTGCGCACGCTGGTCGAGCGTTTTGATATTCCGTTCGAGCTGGTGAGCCACGAAGGCCATACCCGTGAAGAACACGACGATCTGATGGCGCAGGCCATTGAAGCGCATAACCCGGACTACGTGGTGCTGGCGAAATACATGCGCGTGTTAACGCCATCCTTCGTGGCGCGTTTCCCGAACAAGATCATCAACATTCACCACTCGTTCCTGCCGGCCTTTATTGGCGCGCGTCCCTACCACCAGGCCTACGAGCGCGGCGTGAAGATCATCGGTGCGACCGCGCACTATGTGAATGACAACCTGGACGAAGGTCCAATCATCATGCAGGACGTGATTCACGTGGACCACACCTACACGGCCGAGGACATGATGCGTGCAGGGCGTGACGTTGAGAAGAACGTGCTCAGTCGTGCGCTGTATCAGGTGCTGGCGCAGCGTGTCTTTGTCTACGGCAACAGAACCATCATTCTTTAATCTTTCGGAAAATGAATTGATTAGCTTTGCGCCTTTACGGATAAAAAGCAGGCAAACAGCTTCATTTACCTAAAGGAATGCTTTACAGGGGCGCCTCATTTGATATGATGCGCCCCGCTTCCAGCAGAAGCAGGTAAGTCAAAAAGCATTACCCCGTGGTGGGGTTCCCGAGCGGCCAAAGGGAGCAGACTGTAAATCTGCCGTCATCGACTTCGAAGGTTCGAATCCTTCCCCCACCACCATCTCTCAGCAAGACCTCAAAATTTGAATTACCCCTGGTGGGGTTCCCGAGCGGCCAAAGGGAGCAGACTGTAAATCTGCCGTCATCGACTTCGAAGGTTCGAATCCTTCCCCCACCACCATCACCTTCAAATGACGCTAAACCCTCTGTTCGCACCAGGCATCATGCATTTCCGTAACGGGGAAGGATGAGAAGCTTCGACCAAGGTTCGATTCGAGCGTAGCGAGAAAGCGTTGCCGCAGGCAACGACCCGAAGGGCGAGGCGCAACGCGCCGAGTAATCCTTCCCCCACCACCATCACTTTCAAATAAATCCAAACCTCCTTTTTGCACCAGGCATCATGCATTTCCGTAACGGGGAAGGATGAGAAACTTCGACTAAGGTTCGATTCGAGCGTAGCGAGAAAGCGTTGCCGCAGGCAACGACCCGAAGGGCGAGGCGCAACGCGCCGAGTAATCCTTCCCCCACCACCATCACTTTCAAATAATCCAAAAAATCATTATAAAACTGAACCGAATCCGCCTTTGTAGGCCGGGTAAGGCGCAGCCGCCACCCGGCGACAGAAGACAGAAGACAGAAGCCAGAAGCCTACATCGCTGGCAAACGACGCTTCACCGGCGAACTCTTCACAATCGACGTATTGCACTGGGCATGCTCCGCCAGGCCGTCCAGCAGCACATCCAGCTGCTCTATCGATCGCACCACCAGCCTAATCACAAAGCAATCTTCCCCTGTGACTTTGTCGCTCTCAATACACTCCGGCATCGCCTGAATGTATTTATCCACCTTATGCAACAGCCCCGGCAAAGGACGCACGCGCACCAGCGCCTGCAGCGTATACCCCAGCGCCGCCAGATTCACCCGTGCGCCATACCCCTGAATCACACCGCGCTCTTCCAGCCTCTTCAGGCGTTCTGCCGTGCTGGGGGAAGTCAGACCGATGCGTCCGCTGAGCACCTTCAAAGACATGCGCGCATCCTCGACCAGACAGGCTAAAATTTGACGGTCGATATCATCGAGAAGGTATTCCATCGTTTTCACCTAATTTTAAAAAGTCATCACTGCATTTCACCTTATCTCATCCCTGTAAAACCCGACAGCGATTTTCGACAATAGTGACATACAATCAGGAGGTGGATGATGCGTGATTTCCATAAAGGCGTCTGGCAAATGAGCCTGGCGATGTTAATTTCCGGCTCTATCGGTGCGTTTGTTTTACTCAGCGGTCTGCCGGTGACGGAAGTGGTGTTCTGGCGCTGTCTTATCGGGGCAATAGCGCTTTTTATTTTTATCCGGGCAAGTCAAAAGCCCTTCAGCCCCCTCACCCGCACCACGCTGCTGCTGGCCATTCTCGGCGGCGTAGCGCTCGTGGTGAACTGGCTGCTGCTCTTCGCGGCCTATGAACGGATCTCGATTGGTCTTTCTACCGTGGTCTATAACACCCAGCCGTTTATGCTGGTCTTAATGGGGATGTTTTTAGGTGAGCGCGTTAGTCTGGTGAAATGGGGCTGGCTGTTCCTCGCCTTCGGCGGCGTGGTGATCTTGCTCTCCAGCGAGCTGACCGGCGCGCACGGCGGTGAATGGCTCGCCGGAATCGGCCTGGCGATGGCCGCGGCTTTCTTCTATGCGGTCACGGCCATTATTGCCCGCAAGCTCAGATCCGTTGCGCCGCAGCATATTGCCTTTATCCAGGTGCTGACGGGCGTCGTGATGCTTTTACCGTTTGCCAACATGTCGTCATTTTCCGGTGATTTTCCCTGGCCGATCCTGCTGACGCTGGGCATCGTCCATACAGGCATTATGTACCAGCTGCTCTACAGCGCGATCCAGAAGCTGCCTACGCCCATTACCGGCTCCCTGTCGTTTATCTATCCGGTGGTGGCGATCGTTGTCGATAATCTGGTGTTCGGACACTCGCTGAACCTGACGCAGCTGGCGGGCGGCGCGCTGATCCTGTTTGCTGCCGCGGGCAATAATCTGGGCTGGGGCGAAAAAAAACCCCGCGAGTGCGGGGTTGGTATCAAAACGGCGAATTAGCGACGGGCACGCACAATCTGGTATTTGCGCGTCAGGTACTCCACCGGCGCGCTCCAGATATGCACCAGACGTGAGAACGGGAACAGCACAAACAGCGTCATACCCAGCACCAGGTGAACGCGGAAGATAAACGCCACGCCGTCCAGGTGCGCGGAGGCTCCGCCGTGGAAGGTCACCACGGACTGCGCCCAGCCGACCAGCTTCATCATTTCGCTGCCGTCCATATGCTGCGCCGAGAACGGAATGGTCAGCAGGCCCAGCGCGCACTGCACCATCAGCAGGGAGAGGATCAGAATATCCGCTGCGGTCGTGGTCGCACGCACGCGCGGGCTGAACAGACGACGTTTCAGCAGCAGCAGGCCCCCCACCAGAGTCATCACGCCGCAGGCACCGCCGGCGATCATCGCCATCTTCTGCTTCACCTCGATCGGCAGCCACGCTTCATACATCCAGTGCGGCGTCAGCATCCCGAGGAAGTGACCGGCAAAAATCCCCAGAATACCGATGTGGAACAGGTTAGAGCCCACATGCATCCCTTTACGATCCAGCATCTGGCTGGAGGCCGCACGCCAGGTGTACTGGCCGTAGTCGTAACGCAGCCAGCTTCCCACCAGGAACACGGTGCCCGCGATATACGGGTAAATGTCAAAGAAGAACATATTCAGGAAGTGCATTAGTGCCGTCCTCCGTTAGAGATATTCAAATATTGCGGGGCAACCGCGCCGGCAAAGCGACGCTGGTGAGCGGAGATTTCAGACTCGCCGCAGTTCTGGTCAGCAAAGAATTTCACCTGCTCTTCTTCCCAGACGGCATCCAGCGCCTGTGGGGTATCGTCGCGGGCTTCATCCGCAATTTTCTCCGCCACTTTTTCACTGTCGACCGAGGCGTTGGCCAGCTTCACCAGCAGATCGAACAGAACAGCATAGCGGCTCTCGCGCTGCTGAAGACGCGCGCCGAGCAGCGCCAGGATCGGCGCGATATCCTGCAGACCGCCCAGCGCCTCCTCTTTCGGCAGCTGCGCCAGGTACTCCAGATACAGCGGGAGATGATCCGGCAGCTCGCGGCTGTCGAGCTGCAGGCCGTGCTGTTCGTACTGGGCCATCAGGTCCACCATCGCCTGACCACGGTCACGGGACTCACCGTGAACGTGTTCAAACAGCAGCAGCGAGGTCGCACGACCACGGTCAAACAGCTGGCTGTAGTCCGACTGGGCATCCAGAAGGTCGCGCGCCAGCAGATCGCGGAGGAAAACGCCAAGCCGCTGGGCATCGTCTTTATCCAGGTTTTCAGATGACGCGAGTGCATCAAAGAGTTCCTGCTGATGCTGCGCAAGCGCAGCATCCGGGTACTCGAGCAGACGCGAAACAATGACGAGTTCAATCATTGGTGCGGCTCCGTTTTGCTGGTCACATCCATGGCATCGATGCGGCGGCTGTTGAACAGGTTGAATTTGCTGTCTGACCCGTGGCAACCGTCGCCAAAGGTAAAGCCACAGCCATTTTTTTCCGGGAAGGCTTCACGGGCCAGCTCGCGGTGGCTGCTCGGCACCACGAAACGGTCTTCGTAGTTGGCAATCGCCAGATAGCGGTACATCTCCTGCGCCTGCGCTTCGGTCAGACCGACCTCTTCCAGCGCGCGGGTATCGGTCACGCCGTCTACGGTTTCCGCGCGTTTGAAGTGACGCATCGCCAGCATACGCTTCAGCGCGAGCAGAACCGGCTGGGTATCCCCGGCGGTCAACAGGTTCGCCAGGTACTGAACCGGAATACGCAGGCTTTCTACGTCCGGCAGGATGCCGTTACTGCCCAGTTCGCCCGCGTCAGCCGCGGACTGAATCGGCGACAGCGGCGGCACGTACCAGACCATCGGCAGGGTGCGGTATTCCGGGTGCAGCGGCAGGGCCAGCTTCCAGTCCATCGCCATTTTGTACACCGGTGACTGCTGCGCCGCGTCAATCACGCTCTGCGGCACGCCGTCTTTCAGCGCCTGCTCAATCACCTTCGGATCGTTCGGATCGAGGAACACGTCCAGCTGACGCTGATACAGATCTTTCTCGTGCTCGGTGCTGGCGGCATTTTCAATCGCGTCCGCGTCATACAGCAGCACGCCGAGGTAGCGAATACGGCCTACGCAGCTTTCTGAGCAGACGGTCGGCATTCCGGCTTCGATACGCGGATAGCAGAAGATGCACTTCTCAGATTTACCGCTCTTCCAGTTGAAGTAGATTTTTTTGTACGGGCAGCCGGTGATGCACATACGCCAGCCGCGGCACTTGTCCTGGTCGATCAGCACGATGCCATCTTCTTCACGCTTGTAGATGGCGCCGCTTGGGCAGGTCGCCACGCACGCCGGGTTGAGGCAGTGCTCGCACAGGCGCGGCAGATACATCATGAAGGTATTTTCGAACTGGCCGTACATCGCCTTCTGCATGTTCTCGAAGTTCTGGTCTTTGGCGCGTTTCTCGAACTCGCCGCCCAGAATCTCCTCCCAGTTTGGACCGCTGGTGATCTTGTCCATGCGCTGACCGGTGATCAGCGAGCGCGGACGGGCGATCGGCTGGTGCTTGCTTTCCGGCGCGTTGTGCAGGTTCTGGTAGTCGTAGTCAAACGGCTCGTAGTAATCGTCGATGCCCGGCAGGTGCGGGTTAGCGAAGATTTTACCCAGCAGCATCGCGCGGTTACCCATGCGCGGCTGCAGCTTGCCGTTGATTTTACGGATCCAGCCGCCCTTCCACTTCTCCTGGTTTTCCCAGTCGGTCGGGAAGCCGGTGCCCGGCTTGCTTTCCACGTTGTTGAACCAGGCGTACTCCATACCTTCGCGGCTGGTCCAGACGTTTTTACAGGTGACCGAGCAGGTATGACAGCCGATGCATTTATCCAGATTCAGCACCATGCCGACTTGTGAACGAATTTTCATTTTACGCTCTCCTGTACCTGGTCATTACCTTCGCCGTCTAACCAGTTAATATTCTTCATCTTACGTACCACCACGAACTCATCGCGGTTCGATCCTACGGTGCCGTAGTAGTTAAAGCCGTAGGCCAGCTGCGCATAGCCACCGATCATGTGGGTCGGCTTCGGCGTAATGCGGGTCACGGAGTTGTGGATCCCGCCGCGCTGCTCGGTAATTTCTGACCCCGGCAGGTTAACGATACGTTCCTGCGCGTGGTACATCATGGTCATCCCGGCCGGTACGCGCTGGCTCACCACCGCACGCGCCGTCAGGGCACCGTTGCTGTTGAACACTTCGATCCAGTCGTTATCTTCGATACCCAGATCTTTGGCGTCCGTTTCGCTCATCCAGACAATCGGACCGCCGCGCGACAGGGTCAGCATCAGCAGGTTGTCGCTGTAGGTGGAGTGGATACCCCACTTCTGGTGCGGCGTCAGGAAGTTCAGCGCCTTCTCTGGGTTACCGTTCGATTTCGCGCCCATCACCGCTTTCACGGAGCGGGTGTCGATTGGCGGACGGTAGACCAGCAGGCTTTCACCGAAGTCGCGCATCCACTGGTGATCCTGATACAGCGACTGACGGCCTGACAGGGTGCGCCATGGGATCAGCTCGTGAACGTTGGTGTAGCCCGCGTTATAGGACACGTGCTCATCTTCCAGACCAGACCAGGTCGGGCTGGAGATAATCTTGCGCGGCTGCGCCTGAATATCGCGGAAGCGGATTTTCTCTTCCTCTTTATTCGTCGCCAGGTGCGTATGGTCGCGACCGGTGAACTCGCTCAGCGCCGCCCAGGCTTTGACGGCAACGTGGCCGTTGGTTTCCGGGGCCAGGGTCAGGATCATCTCTGCCGCATCAATCGCCGTGTTTAGCATCGGCTGGCCTTTCGCCGGGCCGTCCGCTTTGGTGTAGTTGAGCTTGCGCAGCAGATCCATCTCGCTCTGGGTGTTCCAGGCGATCCCCTTCCCGCCGTTACCGATTTTCTCCATCAGCGGGCCGATAGAGGTAAAGCGCTCGTAGGTTGCCGGATAGTCGCGTTCAACCGGAATAATGTGCGGCGCGGTTACGCCCGGGATCAGGTCGCATTCGCCTTTTTTCCAGTCCTTCACGTCCAGCGGCTGCGCCAGTTCGGCGGCGGAGTCGTGCTGGATTGGCAGCGTCACCACGTCGGTCTCTTTGCCGAGGTGCCCTACGCAGACTTCGGAGAATTTCTTCGCGATGTCTTTGTAGATATCCCAGTCGCTTTTCGATTCCCACGCCGGGTCAACGGCCGCTGACAGCGGATGAATAAACGGATGCATATCCGAGGTATTCATGTCGTCTTTTTCGTACCAGGTCGCGGTTGGCAGCACGATGTCGGAGTACAGGCAGGTGCTGGACAGACGGAAGTCGAGCGTCACCACCAGATCCAGCTTGCCGTCGAGGCCGTTATCTTTCCACTCCACCTCTTCCGGCTTGACGCCGCCCTGCTTGCCGAGATCTTTCCCCTGAATACCGTTTTCGGTACCGAGCAGGTATTTCAGCATGTACTCGTGGCCTTTACCGGACGAGCCCAGCAGGTTGGAGCGCCAGATGAACAGGTTACGCGGGTGGTTTTTACCGTTCTCCGGCTGTTCTGCCGCGAAGCGGATAGAGCCATCCTTCAGGGATTTCACGGTGTAATCCACCGGTGACATGCCCGCCTGCTTCGCCGCTTTCGCAATGCGCAGCGGGTTAGTGCCCAGCTGCGGCGCAGACGGCAGCCAGCCCATGCGCTCTGCGCGCACGTTGAAGTCAATCAGGTGGCCGCTGTAGCGGGATTTATCCGCCATCGGCGACAGCAGCTCCTGCGCGGTGACCGTTTCGTAGCGCCACTGGCTGGAGTGGTTATAGAAGTAGGAGGTGCTGTTCATATGGCGTGCCGGACGCTGCCAGTCGAGGGCAAACGCCAGCGGCTGCCAGCCGGTCTGCGGACGCAGTTTTTCCTGGCCGACGTAGTGTGCCCAGCCGCCGCCGCTCTGACCGACGCAGCCGCAGAAGATCAGCATGTTGATCAGACCGCGATAGTTCATATCGAGGTGATACCAGTGGTTCAGACCCGCGCCGACGATGATCATCGAACGGCCGTGCGTTTTGTCCGCGTTTTCTGCAAACTCTCGTGCGATACGGGTAATGTGCGCGCGAGGCACGCCGGTGATCTGTTCCGCCCAGGCCGGGGTGTAGGCCTTCACGTCGTCATAGCCGGTTGCGCAGTTTTCATCGCCCAAACCGCGCTCCAGACCGTAGTTCGCCATGGTCAGGTCATAAACGGTGGTGACCAGCGCGGTAGAGCCGTCGGCCAGCTGCAGGCGCTTAACCGGCAGTTTGTGCATCAGAACGTTTTTCAGTTCAACCTTGTTGAAGTGCTCTGAACCTTCGCCACCGAAGTACGGGAACCCGACCTCGGCGATCTCGTCCTGGCTGCCCAGCATGCTCAGGCGCAGCTCCGTCTCTTCGCCGGTGGTGCCGTTGCGTTGCTCAAGGTTCCACTTGCCCTTCTCGCCCCAGCGGAAGCCGATAGAGCCGTTTGGCGCCACCAGCTCGCCGTTGCTGTTATACGCAACGGTTTTCCACTCAGGGTTGTTTTCCTGGCCCAGCGAATCCACCAGATCGGCTGCGCGCAGCGTGCGGCCAGCGGCATAGTAGCCCTCACGCTCTTCCAGCATGACCAGCATCGGCATGTCGGTGTAGCGGCGAACGTAGTCGGTGAAGTACTGGCTTGGCTTATCAAGATGGAATTCACGCAGCATGACGTGGCCCATCGCCATCGCCATCGCCGCGTCGGTACCCTGTTTCGGCGCCAGCCACAGATCGCAAAGCTTGGCGATTTCCGCGTAGTCAGGGGTCACTGCTACGGTTTTGGTGCCTTTGTAACGGACTTCGGTAAAGAAGTGCGCGTCCGGCGTACGGGTCTGAGGTACGTTTGAGCCCCAGGCGATGATATAGCTGGAGTTGTACCAGTCCGCGGACTCCGGCACGTCGGTCTGCTCGCCCCAGGTCTGCGGAGACGCAGGCGGCAGGTCGCAGTACCAGTCGTAGAAGCTCAGGCAGGTACCGCCGATTAGAGACAGATAGCGCGCCCCGGAAGCGTAAGAGACCATCGACATCGCCGGAATTGGCGAGAAGCCCGCCACGCGGTCAGGACCGTAGGTTTTGACGGTGTAGACGTTGGAGGCGGCAATCAGCTCGTTTACCTCTTTCCACGAGGAGCGAACGAAACCGCCGCGACCGCGAGCCTGCTTGAAGCTTTTTGCTTTGTCAGCGTCTTCGATGATGGACGCCCAGGCATCCACCGGATCGCTGTGCTGTACTTTCGCCTCACGCCACATTTTCATCAGGCGCTTGCGCATCAGCGGGTATTTCAGGCGGTTGGCGCTGTAGAGATACCAGGAGTAGCTGGCACCGCGCGGGCAGCCGCGCGGTTCGTGGTTTGGCATATCCGGGCGGGTGCGCGGATAGTCGGTCTGCTGCATTTCCCAGGTCACCAGACCGTTTTTAACGAAAATCTTCCAGCTGCATGAGCCGGTACAGTTCACGCCGTGGGTCGAACGGACGACTTTGTCATGCTGCCAGCGCTGGCGGTAACCGTCTTCCCAGTCCCGGTTGGTATCCAGAACCTGGCCGTGCCCATCGGCAAAAGTTTCACCCTTCTGTTTGAAGTAGCGAAACCGGTCCAAAAATTTGCTCATCGGGTATCTCCTGTGTGGAGCCTGTGGCTCTCTAAATCGACATTGCTGATTTGCAGCGAAGTTAACGCCCTGAAAGAGGGGGAGAATTGATAACGATCAAGACGAGGAGGGACTTTCAGGCGAGGGATTACACCAAATACCACTAAAGCGGTATCTTCAAAAAATTCATATCATCATGAAATATAGAGTTATTTTTATTTTATCGTACAAAAAGCCAGTCAAACTTTAACATCTCAGGTATTAAGGGGTAGAGCCACCTGCAAAGCGATGGCGATCGCAGTGTCACCGCAGGCGTCTGCCGTAAAAGCCGTAAGTATGTTGTAACTATTATGCTGGCAAAAAAAACGCGGCCCGAAGGCCGCGTAAACGGATAATCACACTTACTTATTTTTCTTGGTTTTTCGGCCATATACCAGCCACGTAATCACAACGCAGGCGATATAGAAGACGAGGAAGACTTTCATGGCGCCGGCCGGAGAGCCGGTCAGGTCCAGAGAGATACCGAACGCTTTCGGGATAAAGAAGCCGCCAATCGCGCCGATGGCAGAGATAAAGCCCAGCGCCGCGGCCGTATCCGTCGCCGCTTCGCGCATGGCCTGCTCTTCGCTACCGCCCTGCGCCTTCACGCGATCCATCGTCAGCTTACGGAAGATCACGGAGATCATCTGGAAGGTAGACGCGCTCCCCAGCCCGGCCGTCAGGAACAGCACCATAAACACGCCGAAGAAGGCGATGAAGTTACCGCCCTGCCCGTCGACGGGCAGCGTCAGGAACAGCAGCGCGCAGAATACCGCCATCACGACGAAGTTCACCAGCGTCACGCGGGTACCGCCGAGACGGTCAGAGACCATGCCGCCCAGCGAACGCGCCAGGGCACCGATAAACGGCCCGAAGAAGGCAAAGTGCAGGATCTGAATCTCCGGGAACTGCGTTTTCGACAGCATCGCGAAGCCCGCAGAGAAGCCGATAAACGAACCGAAGGTGGCCAGATACAGCAGCGCCATCACCCAGAGGTGTCCACGCTTCAGCACCGGCAGCTGTTCGCTCAGCGACGCCTTCGACGCGGACAGGTCATTCATAAAGAACCAGGCTGCGAGGGTGAAGACCACCAGGAAAGGTACCCAGATCCAGGCGGCGTTCTGCAGATAGAGGGAAGAACCATCCGCCTGCTCAACGCCACCGCCGCCAAAGGCCGCGAAAATAGAAACAGAGATCGCCAGCGGGGCAATCAACTGCATCACGCTGACGCCCATATTCCCCAGGCCGCCGTTAATGCCCAGCGCACCGCCCTGCTTCGCTTTCGGGAAGAAGAAGCTGATGTTCGCCATGCTGGAGGCGAAGTTCGCACCCGCAAAACCGCACAGCAGGGAAATAATCACGAACACGCTGAACGGCGTAGAGGTATCCTGCACCGCGAAGCCGAGCCAGACGCAGGGGACGATCATGATGCCCGTACTGAACGCCGTCCAGCGACGACCGCCAAACACCGGCACCATAAACGCGTAAGGCACACGCAGCAGCGCGCCTGACAGCGACGGCAGCGCGGTAAGCATGAACAGCTGATCGGTCGTAAACGTAAACCCAACTTTCGGCAGATTGACCGCCACCGCGCTAAACAACATCCATACGCAAAACGCTAATAACAAACACGGCACGGAAATCCACAGATTCCGGCTTGCTACACGATGGCCGCGCTGTTGCCAGAACGCCGGATCCTCTGGACGCCAGTCTGTAATAACGGCACCATTTTCCCTTTCGGGAGCGGATGAGTGACTCATAGACACCTCTGATTCTCGAATGATGCTGCAAACATTAGGGTTTTAGGGCGGCGGTAAGTTGATATAAATCAAAGGAAAAGTGGGAGGTTTTGCGGCGCAAAATAAGGCCTCACCCTTAGTGAGTAGGCTAATTCGGTAAAAAAGACGTGGTTTTTCACGGCACTGAGGGTTCCTGGCTACCCCCACCTCCTTCTCTCTACTCCGTTGGCAATTTAGGGGTAATCCTTTATTGGTATGGGTATACTCCAGGGTATGCACCAGAATAGCGCCATTCCTGCAAGCAGGCCACGTCAGGAGCACGCCACCTCTATGTTAAAAAGATGTTTATCTCCGCTGACGCTCGTGAATCAGCTAGCCCTTATCGTTTTGCTGTCCACCGCCATCGGCGTGACCGGCATGGCGATCTCCGGCTGGCTGGTACAGGGCGTACAGGGTAATGCGCATGCCATCAACGAGGCAGGCTCGCTACGCATGCAGAGTTATCGCCTGCTGGCGTCGGTTCCCCTGACGCAGGACGATCGGCCCCTGATTGATGAAATGGAGCGCACGGTCTTCAGCCCCGAACTGGAAAACGCCGCCATCCGCGCCGGTCAGCAATATCAGCTTAAAGCCCTTCAGGGCTACTGGCACACCCAGCTGGAGCCCGGGCTGAAACAGGCGCGCAGCACCGAAACCGTTGCGCAGGACGTGGCCGGGTTCGTCTCACGCATTGATGCGCTGGTCTCCTCTTTCGACCAAACCACCGAATTACGCATCGACCGGGTGGTGATGGTGCACCGCGCCATGGCGCTGTTTATGGGGCTGCTGCTGATCTTCACCATCGTCTGGCTCCGCGCGCGGCTGCTGAACCCGTGGAAACAGCTGCTGGCAATGGCCCGCGCGGTGACCGCACGCGATTTTACCCAGCGCACGCACATCAGCGGGCGCAACGAGATGGCCATGCTCGGCCAGGCGCTCAACACCATGTCGGCAGAGCTCTCCGAGAGCTACGCGGTGCTGGAACAGCGCGTTCAGGAAAAAACGGCCGGACTGGAGCAGAAAAACGAGATCCTCTCCTTCCTGTGGCAGGCCAACCGTCGTCTGCACATGCAGGTGCCGCTATGCGAACGCCTCTCTCCGGTGCTGAACGGCCTGCAAAATCTGACCCTGCTTCACGACCTTGAGCTGCGCGTCTACGACGTGGAAGACGAAGATAACCATCAGGAATTTACCTGTCAGTCGGATATGTCCTGCGATGACAAAGGCTGCCATCTTTGCCCTCGCGGCCTGCCGCCGCTGACGTCCGGTGGCACCACCCTGAAGTGGCGCCTGACCGACAGCCACACTCAGTACGGTATTCTGCTGGCAACGCTACCAGCCGGGCGTCACCTTAGCCACGACCAGCAGCAGCTGGTCGATACGCTGGTCGAACAGCTAACGGCCACGCTGGCGCTCGACAGACATCAGGAAAAGCAGCAGCAGCTGATCGTCATGGAAGAGCGCGCGACCATTGCCCGCGAGCTTCACGACTCGATCGCCCAGTCGCTCTCCTGTATGAAAATGCAGGTGAGCTGCCTGCAGATGCAGGATGCGGAGATGCCCGAAAGCAACAAGCAGCTGCTCAGCCAGATCCGCAACGAGCTGAACACCTCCTGGATACAGCTTCGCGAGCTGCTGACCACCTTCCGTCTGCAGCTGACCGAGCCGGGCCTGCGTCCGGCGCTGGAGGCCAGCTGTCACGAATTTAGCGCCCGGCTGGGGTTCCCGGTGAAGCTGGACTACCAGCTGCCGCCGCGGTTTGTCCCCTCCCACCAGGCCATACATGTACTGCAGATCGCCCGTGAAGCGCTGAGCAACGTGCTTAAACATTCCGGGGCGACGGCGGTAACGGTCACCGTCAGCCAGCACAGCAATCAGGTGAAGCTCACGGTTCACGACAACGGCCGCGGCGTGCCGGAAAATGCTGAACGCACTAACCACTATGGTTTAATTATTATGCGAGACCGCGCCCAAAGCCTGCGCGGTGATTGCCAGGTTCGCCGGAGAGAGACGGGTGGCACGGAAGTTGTAGTCACCTTTATTCCCGAGAAACCGCTTACAACTGCTCAAGGAGAAACCCATGACTAATCAGGAACCGGCATCCATCCTGCTGATCGACGACCATCCGATGCTGCGTACTGGCGTGAAACAGCTGGTCAGCATGGCGCCCGATATCACGGTGGTTGGCGAAGCCAGCAACGGTGAACAGGGCATTGAGCTTGCCGAATCCCTCGATCCCGACCTGATCCTGCTCGATCTGAATATGCCCGGCATGAACGGTCTGGAAACCCTCGACAAGCTGCGGGAAAAATCGCTTTCCGGGCGCATCGTCGTCTTTAGCGTGTCGAACCATGAAGAGGATGTGGTCACGGCGCTGAAGCGCGGGGCGGATGGTTATCTGCTCAAGGATATGGAGCCGGAAGACTTGCTTAAGGCGCTGCAGCAGGCCGCGGCGGGCGAGATGGTTCTCAGCGAAGCCTTAACGCCAGTGCTGGCCGCCAGCCTGCGCGCCAATCGCGCCACCTCTGACCGCGACGTCAGCCAGTTAACCCCGCGCGAGCGCGATATTCTCAAACTCATTGCCCAGGGGCTGCCGAACAAAATGATCGCCCGCCGCCTGGACATCACCGAAAGCACGGTCAAAGTGCACGTGAAGCATATGCTGAAGAAAATGAAGCTAAAATCCCGCGTTGAAGCCGCGGTGTGGGTGCATCAGGAACGCATTTTTTAAGGATTACTCCTCCGGCAGAAGCTTCCAGCGCGGGTCGTTGTCGGGCAATGCGACCAGCGGCTGCACGACGGTCAGCACGATCTCATTGGACGAGACGCGCTGGCCTTTCTCATCTTCCACCACCGCCGACAGGTGCCAGCGGTTTGTCGCCCCTTCACTGTCATCCCAGGCAGGCATAATTACACTCCAGCCGTCGCTGCTGTTGCTTTTGGCCGGCGACGTCAGGCTCAGCGCCTGCGTATCCCCCTGCCAGTGGATCTCACGAATGCCGTGCGCGCTGCGAACCTGAAGCTTCAGCATAACGGTCTCGCCCCCTTTCAGATCCCACGGCGGCGTCGCCAGCCAGATGGACAGCGTTTTACGTTGGCGGAACTCCATCACCGGCAGGCTATTGCGCTCCGGCGAGTCGTAGCGGCTTCCGCGCAGGGAACGCGTGGCGGCGACTTCACCGGCGGAAAGCTGCTTCACCAGCGGCACGCCAAAGCGATAGTTGAGCTTCAGCCCGAGGTTATTCTGGCTCGCGCCACTTTCGCCCTGCTTGTGCGCGGCGGTCAGGGTGACCAGCGGCACGGGGGTATAGTTAAGCCCCAGATTCACCGCCACCGGATTGTGATAGCCCGTTCCGCTGTTGAAGAGATCGACGTTATCGCCGAAGTATTGCTCGAAGCTCACGCTGGTATTCAGATGATGGAACCACGGCAGCCAGGCTTTAGCGGTGACGTCATAGCCGCGCGCTATGCGCTGCTCCTGGACGTCAGAGCGATCGCGCCAGCCAGCAAAGGGCTGATAATAGTTGGCTGACAGACGCAGATTTTCCCCCCACGCTTCCGCGCCCAGCCCGGCACGCTGCAGGTTTTCGTCCAGCAGGTTATCGTAAAATGTGTTGTAACCCAGCAGCCATTTCCCGGCGACCCAGCGCTGGCCTATTCCGGCGTTACTGACCAGGCCATCCGCCTGCTGGGTCAGGCCAAGCTGGCTCCAGCTCAGGTAACGGTTGTTATCGTTCCAGGGGATAAACCAGCTCCCGCTGCTGCCGTTAAATTTGCCGTCGTTATCCACCAGCAAGTTCACGCTGGCGTTCCCCCAGGGCGAAAGCCAGGACTCAATCTGCTGGTTCACTTCGCCGCTCACCGCGTCGCGCACCTGGCCAAACGCAAACTGACGCGCCTGCTCGCCCGTTGTCAGGCCGTTGTCGGTCATGCTGGCTTCACCGAAGGCTTTCGCCATTTCGGCCAGGTGTTTTTCCCCCTCGCCCGTTGGCGCCGCCATGCCGAGGTCGGGCAAACTATCCCCATTATTATCAAAGGGATTTTGCGCCTGCTGGATAAAGGAATTCGGCGCACCGTGAACGGCTCCGACCGTAACAAGGGAGAGTAATAACAGCAAACGAATGCGGGACGATACAGCCATCAACGTCGTAAATAAGAACCTGTGTTTATGAATAAACTCCTATTATGTTAACGCGATAAGCCTTGAAATGCAGTTCTGGCGGACATTTCAGGATTATCCTGAAACAGCCCTTTCAGCTCCGGCACGCAGGAGCCACAGTTCGTACCACAGCGCAGCGTCGCCCCCAGCGCGGTGACGGAATCACACCCGCCGACGATCGCCTCCCGTATCGCATTCTCCCCGACGCTGAAACAGCTGCAGATGATGCGTCCCGGATCCGCCGCCTTCCCGACGCTCTGTCCGTTCAACAAGGCGTGGCGTTCTGCGAGAAGCACGGGTGGGGATTGAAAAGCGGCTTCAATCACCGCATGCGCCAGCGCCGGTAACGCGGTGCCCTCCCAGAAGCCCAGCATCAGCTGGCCTTCATGCCAGGCCAGCACGCTGCTGCGTTCACCGGTTTGCGCAACCTGCAGCTGCCAGCCACGAGCGCTGGCGTATTCCATTACCCACGGCAGCAGCGGTTGATCGCCCGCCACCGTCAGGCGTGACGCTTTACGCCACCAGTAAGCCGAAGAGGGCATTTCCGGCCATTCCCGGGCATAGAGTTCCCCCTGCCAGGCGGGCTGCCAGGGCAGGATCCTGACGGCGGTTTGTTTACTCTCCGGCTGGCCCGAAACCGGATCGCAGCGCCCTTCCACCAGCGCATTCACCTTTCCCTGGCGGGCAAACCCGGCGTTCCAGTGCATCGGGGCAAACGCCTCGCCTTCCCGTATCCCGTCGCTGATTCGCACTCTTGCCACCATCACGCCGCGCGGCGAGCTGATGCGCGCCAGCTGGCCGTCGCACAGGGAAAACCGAACGGCGTCTGCCGGGCTAACCTCAACAAACGGTTCGGCGATATGCTGCATCAGCCTCGCCACGTATCCCGTTCGGGTCATGGTATGCCACTGATCGCGGATGCGCCCCGAGTTGAGAATCAGCGGGTATAACGCGCTGACCGTCGCGCCGTGCGACAGAGGGTTAACGGGAACGATGTTTCGGCGCGGAAAACTCCCCGTCGGCCACTGATAAGGCTCAAGCTGATCCCACTCCTCGCGGGTTAGCGCAGCCAGTTCATGAAGACTCAATGCCCGCGCGCCGTCATTTTCAAAGGCCGTCAGCGCCGCATGTTCGCAAAAAATCTCGTGCGGATGTTGCCAGGCAAAGGCCTCGCCGTAGCCCAGCCGTTTCGCCATCTGCGCGACGATCCACCAGTCCGGCTTCGCCTCGCCCGGAGCGGGCAGAAACGCGCGCTGGCGCGAAATGCGGCGTTCCGAGTTTGTCACCGTCCCGTCCTTCTCCCCCCAGCCCAGCGCCGGAAAACGGATATGGGCGAACCGGCTGGTATCGGTATCCTTCATCACCTCAGAAACCATCACCAGCGGGCAGTTCGCCAGCGCCTGACACACCGCGTGGCTGTCCGGAAGCGACACGGCGGGGTTAGTGCCCATGATCCACACCGCCTTCACCTCGCCGCGGGCAATGGCGTCAAACAGCTCCACCGCCATCAGGCCCGGCGTCTGCGCCAGCCGTTCCGTTCCCCAGAAACGCGCCACCCGCGAGAGATCGTCCGGCTCAAAGTTCATGTGCGCCGCCAGCTGGTTCGCCAGCCCGCCCACTTCCCTTCCCCCCATCGCGTTTGGCTGTCCGGTCAGCGAAAACGGGCCGCAGCCCGGACGGTTGAACTTCCCGCTGGCAAGATGAACGTTAATGATGGCGTTACACTTGTCGCTGCCGCTGGCGGACTGGTTGATCCCCATGGTGTAGAGCGTGATGGCCCGGGGCGCCGTCATAAACCAGTCGTAAAAGGTGCCTATATCCTGCGGCGAGAGGCCGCAAAACGCCGCCACGCGCTCAACGGGCCACTCATCCGTTCCCTGAATCACATTAAGCAGACCGACAAACAGCCCGGCGTCGCTGCCGGGGGCGAGCGCCAGATGCAGATCGGCAATATCACAGGTGGCGGTTCTGCGGGGATCGATAACCACCACCTTCATCTGCGGGTTGTCGTGCTTCGCCTGCACCAGCCGCTGGTAGAGCACCGGATGCGTCCAGGCCGCGTTCGAGCCAGCCAGCACCACCAGATCGCTGTTTTCCACATCCTCGTAGCCGCACGGCACCACGTCTTCGCCAAAGGCGCGCTTGTAGCCCACCACAGCCGAGGACATGCAGAGCCGGGAGTTGGTATCGATGTTTGCCGCGCCGATAAATCCTTTCATCAGCTTGTTGGCGGCATAGTAATCCTCGGTCAACAGCTGGCCGGAGGCGTAAAACGCCACCGCCTGCGGCCCCCATTTATCGATAATCTCCCGCAGGCGCTCTCCTGCCGCGCTCAGCGCCTGCGCCCAGTCCACCTCAAGGCCGTCAACGACCGGGCGCAAAAGCCGCCCCTGTAAGCCCGTCGTTTCCCCCAGAGCCGATCCTTTCACGCACAGGCGCCCCAGGTTCGCAGGATGGGTTTTATCCCCATGAACGCTGACCGCTTCACCTTCCGCGCGGGCGACCACGCCGCAGCCCACCCCGCAGTAGGGGCACGTTGTTCGGGTTTCCGTCATGAGGCCTCCGCACGCATTACCAGGGCGTCGCTACCAACCCACACCTTGCCGTTTTCAATCTTCACTGGCCACGCGCGCACCGCGGGTTCGCCGTTCTCTACCTGACAGCCGTCGCGCAGGCGAATGCGCTGCTTGTAGAGCGGTGATATCACCACCGGCTCGCCCGCCGCATCGCCAAGAATGCCGCGTGAAAGCACGTTCGCATCGCCGCCCGGCTCCCGATCGTCGAGGGCGTAAACGGTTTTACCAAAGCGGAAGAGCGCAATCGGCTTACGTCCAAGCCGCGCGCCGATGCCCGCCTGCTCGGGGATATCGTCGATGCCGCAAATTTCCTGCCAGCGCTTGCTTTCATCCGGCGCGGTCTCGTTCACCGTCGTGCGGAACAGCGCCAGGCGGCTGGGATCGCTGAGCGTGGTTTGCCATTCGCACTGGTAGGTTTCCACCACCCGGGCCATCTCCTGCTCCAGCTCGTGGGCGATGCCGAGGCTGTCGTTGAGGATCACCTCCCGCAGATAGTCGAGGCCGCCTTCCAGGTTGTCCATCCAGGTGCTGGTACGCTGCAGGCGATCCGCCGTGCGGATGTAAAACATCAGGAAACGGTCGATGGTGCGAATTAACGTTTCGTCGTCCAGATCGCTGGCGAAGAGATCCGCGTGGCGTGGCTTCATCCCGCCGTTGCCGCACAGATAGAGGTTCCAGCCCTTATCGGTGGCAATCACCCCTACGTCTTTGCTCTGCGCCTCCGCGCACTCGCGGGTGCAGCCTGAGACCGCCATTTTGATTTTGTGCGGCGCGCGCAGGCCCTTGTAGCGGTGCTCCAGCCGGACCGCGAGGCCGGTGGAGTCCTGCACGCCGTAGCGGCACCAGGTCGAGCCGACGCAGGATTTCACCGTGCGCAGGGATTTACCGTAGGCGTGTCCGGTTTCAAACCCGGCCTCCACCAGCGCCTGCCAGATCGCCGGCAGCTGTTCCAGAGTGGCGCCGAAAAGATCGATACGCTGTCCGCCGGTAATTTTGCTGTACAGGCTGTAGCGTTTCGCAATCTGCCCGATGGCAATCAGCCCGTCGGCAGTCACTTCCCCTGCGGGCATGCGCGGCACGATGGAGTATGTGCCGTCCTTCTGGATGTTGGCGAAGTAGCGGTCGTTGGTATCCTGCAGCGGCAGGTGCGCCGGTTTCAGCAGATACTCGTTCCAGCAGGAGGCGAGCACCGATCCCACCAGCGGCTTGCAGATCTCGCATCCGTGCCCCTGTCCGTAGCGGCTGATAAGCTGGTCAAAGGTGCGGATATGGTTGACGCGCACGAGGTGGTAAATCTCCTGGCGCGAGTACGGGAAGTGCTCGCAGATGTCCTTTTTCACCTCCACGCCCTGCTCCGCCAGCTGGGACTCCATCACCTGCTTCACCAGTGCACTACATCCGCCGCAGCCGGTCGCCGCTTTGGTGCACTGCTTAACGGCGCCGATATCCGCCGCGCCCGCGCTCACCGCCCGGCAAATATCGCCTTTACTGACGTTATGACACGAACAGATCTGCGCGCTTTCCGGCAGCGCCGCCACGCCGAGCGCTTTTGGCGCGCTGCCTGACGACGCGGGTAAAATGAGCGTTTCCGGCTCTTTCGGCAGGCTGATGCCGTTAAGCATCATCTGCACCAGCGTGGCGTATTCGCTGGCATCGCCCACCAGCACGCCGCCGAGCAGCGTTTTGCCGTCGTGGCTGACCACGATTTTCTTGTAGATTTGCTGCGGGCCGTGCGTCCACTGGTAGCTCAGCGCCCCCGGGGTGCGCCCGTGGGCGTCGCCGAACGAGGCCACGTCCACGCCGAGCAGCTTGAGCTTAGTGCTCATATCCGCGCCGGTGAAGGTTTTATCCTCTCCCGCCAGCGCGGCGGCGGCCACGCGCGCCATCTGATAGCCGGGCGCGACCAGACCGAAGATTTTCCCCTCCCACAGGGCGCATTCGCCGATGGCCAGCACGTCCGGATCGGAGGTCTGGCAGCCGTCGTCAATGCAGATCCCGCCGCGTTCGCCGATAGCCAGCCCGCTGCTGCGCGCCAGCGCGTCCTGCGGACGGATGCCCGCCGAAAAGACCACCATGTCCGTTTCCAGCTGTTCGCCATCGGCAAAGCGCAGCACCAGCCCGCCGTCCGCGGTGGCGATCTCCGTCGTGGCTTTACTGGTGTGAACGCCGACGCCCAGCGCCTCGATTTTCTTGCGCAGCATCGCCGCGCCGTCGTTGTCGAGCTGGACCGCCATCAGGTTGGGCGCAAACTCCACCACGTGGGTTTCCAGCCCGAGCTGCTTCAGGGCATTCGCCGCCTCCAGTCCGAGCAGGCCGCCGCCAATCACCACGCCGCGGCGCGAGCCCGCCGCATGTGCAGCAATGTTGTCCAGGTCGTCAAGGGTGCGGTAGACAAAACAGCCCGGCAAATCGTTGCCCGGCACGGGCGGAACGAACGGGTATGAGCCGGTCGCCAGCACCAGCTTGTCCCAGTGGGTCTCATGCCCGCTGGCGGTACGCACCACGCGCGCGTCGCGGTCGATGCCGACGATCTGCTGTGACAGGCGCAGCTCAATGCCGCTGTCGGCAAAGAAATCCCCCTCCACCAGCGAGAGCGACGCCGCGCTGCGGCCGCCAAAATATTCCGACAAATGCACGCGGTCGTAGGCGGCATAGCGCTCCTCGCCAAAGACGACGATCTGATACTGCTGATGCAGATTGCGCTTAACGCAGTCTTCGAGGAAATGATGGCCGACCATACCGTGCCCAACCACCACCAGAGTAGGTTTTGTCATAGCATTCTGTCCTGCAACCTGCGGTTGCGTAGTGAAACGATCGAACAGCCAGTCCGCGTGGGCGGGCGCAGCCGTTGCCAGTAAATCGGTAAACGTTGCCGCGCTGCGGCAGTCGCCCATCAACAGCGCGCCAGCCAGCGCCCCCTGATGGATCAATAAACGACGATAGTGACGGGTCATCGGATCCCATGCGCTCCAGACCACGTCGCCCTCCTGCTCCGCCGCACGGCCGAGGCTGAACAGCTCCACGCCCGTCACCTTGAGGCGCATCCCGCTGTCGGTCAGGGTAAACGGCGCGGTAGCGTCCCCGGCCAGCCGCGCGGCCAGGATTTCCGCCTGCGCCAGGCAGGGGGCGACCAGGCCAAACGTCTGCCCGTCAATTTCGCAGCACTCGCCGATGGCGTAGACGTTCGGTTCGGAGGTTTGCATCTGGTGATCCACCACGATGCCGCGCGCGCAGCGAATGCCGCTGGCCTGCGCCAGCGCGACGCTGGGCTGCACGCCGGTCGCCAGCACCACGCGCGCGGCGACGACGTGGCGCCCGTTGAGCAGCGTCACGCTATTCCCGCTCACCGCTGCGATGCCCGAGGCGAGCTCACAGCGCACGCCCCGCGCCGCCAGCGCCTCTTCCAGCAGCATTCCCGCCTGCCGATCCAGCTGCTGCTCCATCAGCCACGGGCCGCGATGAACCAGCGTGACGTTGTCACCTGAGCGCGCCAGCGCTGCCGCCGTCTCAACCCCGAGCACGCCGCCGCCCAGCACCACCGCCGGACCGGCGATCGTCCGAATGGCCCGGGTATCCTCCAGGGTGCGGAACGTGAACACATGCGGCGTATCGCAGCCGGGGATTGGCGGAATAAAGGGCGTTGATCCGGTGGCAAACACCAGCGCGTCCCAGCCCAGCGTGCGGGCGGTGGTTTGCACTTCCCGCGCGTCCACGTTCACGGCGATCGCCTTTTCACCCCGCAGCACCGTCACGCCGCGCGACTGGTACCAGTCGTCATCCTGCAAACAGATGTCTGCAGCCTGCTTTTCACCGCCCAGGACCGGCGAAAGCTGGATGCGGTTATAGGCATGCTCCGGCTCGTCACCGATGACGGTGATAGCGAAACGACCGTCAGCACGCCCGGTGAGCGAGGCAATCAGCCGCGTGGCCGCCATGCCATTTCCGATAATGACCAGTCGCATCAAAACCCCTCGTTACGCCGCTTTCGGCTGCTTTTCATAGAGGAAATGGAGGATCTGCTGGCGCATGTGGTGATAGCGGCTGTCGTCGGCCAGCTGCACCCGGTTGCGCGGGCGCGGCAGGTCCACGCGCAGGATCTCCCCGACGGTGGCCGCCGGGCCGTTGGTCATCATCAGCACGCGATCGGAGAGCAGCACCGCCTCGTCCACGTCGTGGGTAATGAGCACGATGGTGGTGTTCAGCGCCTGCTGGATCTGCATCACCGAGTCCTGCAGATGCGCGCGCGTCAGCGCATCGAGGGCGCCGAAGGGTTCATCCATCAGCAGGACTTTCGGCTTCATCGCCAGCGCGCGGGCAATACCGACGCGCTGCTTCATGCCGCCGGAGATCTCCCCCGGTCGCTTGTGCAGGGCGTGCCCCATCTGCACGCGGTCGAGGTTATGCTCGATCCACTCCCTGCGCTCCGCCTTGCTCATGCTGTGGCGAAACACGTGATCGACCGCCAGGGCCACGTTGTCGAAGCAGGTGAGCCACGGCAGCAGCGAATGGTTCTGGAAGACCACCGCACGTTCCGGACCCGGCCCGGCGATTTCACGGTTGTCGCAGATCAGCCCGCCTTCCGTCGGCAGGGTAATACCGGCGATGAGGTTCAGCAGCGTCGATTTGCCGCAGCCGGAGTGCCCGATCAGGCTGACGGTTTCGCCCTCGTGGATATCAAAAGAGACGTTTTGCAGCGCCAGAAACTCGCCGCTGGCGGTGGAAAAACGCTGGCTCACGGCCTGGACCTGAATTAATGGTTTCATGTTCGCTCCTTATTTTTCCTGCCAGCTAAAGCGACGGGCGATCAGCATCAGCCCCTGCTCCAGCAGCAGCCCGACCACGCCAATGATGACGATGGCGATGAGAATGTTTTCGACGTTGAGGTTGTTCCACTCGTTCCAGATCCAGAAGCCGATCCCTAAACCTCCGGTGAGCATCTCGGCGGCGACGATCACCAGCCAGGCGATGCCGATGGAGAGACGCACCCCGGTCAGCACCGCGGGCAGCACCGCCGGGAAGAGAATGCGGCGCATGATGGTCCACTCGGAAAGCTGCAGCACCCGGGCCACGTTGAGGTAGTCCTGCGGAATGCGGCGTACGCCTTCGGCGGTGTTGATCACCATCGGCCAGATGGAGCAGATGAAAATGGTCCAGCTCGACGCGGGCTCCGCTTTCTGGAACAGCAGCAGGCCGATGGGCAGCCAGGCCAGCGGGCTAACCGGGCGTAACAGCGCGATCAGCGGTCCGAACATGCGAGAGAAAAAGGTGAAGCGACCAATCAGGAAGCCGAGCGGGATCCCGGTGAGCGCGGCCAGGCCAAAGCCCACCGCCACGCGCTGTAATGAGGCGAGCACGTTCCAGCCGATGCCCATATCGTTAGGCCCGTCGCGATAAAACGGATCGGCAAACAGGGTGATGGCGGAATCGAGCGTGCTGAGCGGCGTCGGGAAACCTTTGCTGTTAATCGCCGCCAGCTGCCAGAGCACCACCAGCAGTCCCAGACCGAGAAACGCCGGGATGATGCGCTGGAGGATCGCGTTAATCCGACGCGCAAACGTCGGCGTACGGCGGCGAACCTGCACCGGAGGCAGGACAATCACCTCCCCACTCTCCGGCGTCTCGTGTGAATTCGTCTTTTGCAGATGCTGCATAATCAGGCCTCTTTACGGTGAATGGCGAAACGGCTGGCGTATCCTTCCGGGTCGGTACCGTTCCAGACGGTGCCGTCCATCAATGTGCTGCTGCGTAATGGTGAAGTCGGTGTGCTGATGCCCCCCACCGCCGTGGCGGCATCCTGCCAGACCGCGGTCTGGTTAATGCGCTGCGCGATGCCCGCGTAGTCCGGCGCGGATTTGAGCAAGCCCCAGCGGCGGAACTGGGTTAAGAACCACATGCCGTCGGAGAGATACGGGTAGCTGACGGCCCCCTCGTTGAAGAAGCGGATCGGGTGCGCGTCCTGCCAGCGCTGGCCCAGGCCGTTGTCGTACTCGCCGAGCATGCGTCCGGTGAGATACTGTTCTTTGCAGTTGAGCCACGCCCGGCGGGAGAGGATCTGCGCGGTCTCGCGTTTGTTTTCCGGGGAGGCTTCGATCCAGCGCGCCGCCTCCAGTACCGCGCTCACCAGCGCACGCGCGGTGTGCGGTTTTTTCTCCACCCAGTCGCGGCGCGTACCGAGGATTTTTTCCGGATGATCGGCCCAGATAGACTGCGACGTGGCGGCGGTAAAACCGATGCGGTCGTTGATTGCCCGGGCGTTCCACGGCTCGCCGACGCAAAAGCCAACCATGTTGCCAATGCGCATGTTCATCACCATCTGCGGCGGCGGCACCACCACCGTGCGCACGTCGTCAAAGGGGTTAATGCCCGCGCTGGCCAGCCAGTAGTAGAGCCACATGGCGTGCGTCCCGGTCGGGAAGGTGTGCGCGAAGGTGTAGGTGCCGGGCGCCTGCTGCCCAATGAGCTTTTTCAGCCCGTCAAGGTCTCGTACGCCCTTCTCCGCCAGATCGCTGGAAAGCGTAATCGCCTGGCCGTTCTGATTGAGCGTCATCAGGTTCGCCATCTGCTGCGGCTTGCCGGCGATGCCCAGCTCCAGGCCGTACAGCAGGCCGTAGAGAATGTGCGCGGCATCGAGTTCGCCCGCCACCAGCTTGTCGCGCACAGCCGCCCAGCTCGCCTCTTTGGTGGGCACGATGGTAATACCGTATTTTTTATCAAAGCCTTTCAGCGCCGCGATAACCACCGGGGCGCAGTCGGTCAGCGGGATAAACCCGATGCGCACCGTTTCCTGCTCCGGTTTATCCGAGCCTGCCGCCCATGCGGCCTGCATGATACCCGGTAACAGCATTGCGCCACTCGCCAGCACGCTGGCCTGCAAAAAACGCCGTCTCGACAAATCCGCCATGACCAACCACTCCTGAAAAAAAACCAAAAAAAAGCGCCCACGATGCCGAAGCACCAGTGGACGCCTTTATCCCGAAGACGCATGCGCCGCCGTTGGCGCATCGTCAAAAATGGTTAATCCGATAATGCAAAGTGAATGCCAGGTTTTAACCCGCAGTTTCCGGGGCGCTAACCGAACTCCCCTCGCCTGCACGCACCTTAATCAGGCACAAAATGCCCGCTGACCGTGCAGCTACTCCTTTGGTGTTACCTGCCATAAATTCTTCACCATTAGCAGCGCGCGGGCGATATCCACCATCCTTTGGTTTTTGTCCATCGCCATTTTGCGCAGCGCCGTCCAGGCCTGTTCCTCACTCATATTCTGGTGGGTCATCAGCACGCTTTTCGCTTTATCAATGACTTTGCGCTCTTCAAGCGTATCGCGCAGCGATGCAAGCTGGCGCGAGAGCTGTTCTATCTCGCGTGCCTGCTGGCGCACCAGGGTGAGCAACGGTTTTTCCGGATACTGTATCAGCGGGTCGTCCTGCTCATCGGCGGGAGGCACGTACTCATCGTTACGGTAAATACGCTCGTCCACCGCCGTCATCAGATCGGCGATGAGCGTCTCCTCCAGCGTGCGCAGATGCTCAAGGCGCGCGGTTTGCAGAGCAAACCAGGCCAGAGCGGTAAGGCCATCATCCGCGGCAGGCTGGCGGGTACAGGCTACGCGCCGGAGTTGCTCCGTTTCACGATCGGGCTGGCAGTGCAGAGAAAAGGTGGTCTGGACGTCAGCGGAGCTGTGTGAGAGAAAAATTTCAAAGCAGGCCTGCTGCCCGTCGATGCGGTCAACCAGCCTCTGGCGAGTCACATCATCGAAAAAGCCCTGCGTGAAGCCAATCGCCCCCAGGGCCCGTTCCTGTCCCGCCAGCTCTTTCCCCTGCATCAGGCTATAAAGGGCAACAAAACGCCCGGCGATTTGCGGATCGTCAATGCTGTCATTGAGCTGCGGCACGATACTGAGCAGATGGCGAAGCATGCGGGAGTAGTGTTCCATCGCCTGCGGCGCCGTTACCGTTTGCTGAATAACACCGTCGCGCAGCGCGGGAAGCATATCAAGGCACTGAAGCGCGCCGCCGATACGTTCACAGACGGTACTTCCCGGGATCGGCGACTGTTTTTCAAGAATGTCATAAAGTGCAGCGAGGTTTTCATCCGCCAGCGCACGGCTGGCTTTGCATTCAGGGGCGTAGAGCTTACCCTGTGAGCAGAGCCAGACGTTGGACGCCCCACGCTCGCACTGTAACATATGCACCAGTTGGCTAATGCCGTGCACAAGCACGCCAAGCTGTGCCAGCTTGCTGAGCTGCTCCCGGCGCATCATCTTTGCGCGCTCGAGCCATTCGCCAGCGCCTGGCGAAATGCCAGCCATTAATGTCATGCTTACTCTCCAGAACAGCGAAACTCGGGAAAGCTAAGCAATATTCGTGCCTTTATAAGAACAGGAGTCAACATGCAGAAGATTGTGATCGTCGCCAACGGTGCGGCTTACGGCAGCGAATCCCTTTTTAACAGCCTGCGCCTGGCGATTGCGCTGCGTGAAAAAGAGAGCGACCTGGCGTTACGACTCTTTTTAATGTCGGACGCGGTCACCGCGGGGCTGAAGGGTCAAAAACCGGCAGAAGGCTATAACATTCAGCAGATGCTGGAGATCCTCACCGCGCAAAACGTGCCGGTGAAGCTGTGCAAGACCTGCACCGACGGTCGCGGCATTACCGGTCTGCCGCTGATTGATGGCGTAGAGATTGGTACGCTGGTTGAGCTGGCCGAGTGGACGCTGTCCGCCGATAAAGTATTAACTTTTTAATAATAAACCCGTAAAAATATTATTTTCTTATGGACGCGGTTTCAGCATCAAGTTTACCTGCGGGGTTGCCGATAGGCATGGAAACAACACAGCAGGTATTTCACTTATGTTCAGATCGATTCGTGCACGCATCATCGTGGCGACGGCAGGCTGTCTGGTCGTCGCCCTTCTCCTTAATACCGTCATTAACTTCCAGGTCACGCGCCAGGATAACCAGCAGTCCCAGCGCGATATCCTGACCAGCACCAGCGCCAGCCATAACATGGCGATTGCCGACTGGGTAAAAAGCAAGATGACGGTGATCGCCTCCGCGCAGACCGTTGCGCTGAATGACGACCCGGTTCCGGTGTTTAAACAGCTTGCGCAGGCGGGTGGATTCACCAACGTCTATGTTGGCTACGCCAGCAAAACGGCGAAATTCTCTGAACCGGCGGGCGTTCCGGCGGACTATGACCCGACTATTCGCCCGTGGTATCAGCAGGTGGTCAGCACGGACGGTCCGGTTGTCACCGCGCCCTATGTTGACGCGGGAACCGGTAAACTGGTGGTAACCTTTGCGGTGCCGGTGAAAGAAAATGGCACGCTCAAAGCGGTCGTGGCGGGCGATGTGGCGATGGACAGCGTGGTGGCTAACGTGCGCGGGATCCATCCCACCCCGGCCAGCAGCGGGTTGCTTCTGAACAGCGACGGCAGCGTGATTGCCGCTAACGATCCGGCTCTGACGCTGAAACCGTTTGGTGAGACGATCAAGGGCATTGATTTTGCTGCGCTGAAAAGCGGTAACCCCGTCGACGGAACGCTGAACGACGCGGAAAAAACCTTCGTGGCGACAGCCGTGCCGGGCACAAACTGGCTGTTAGTCATCGCGCTCGACAGCGGGGACGCCACCTCCGGCATGCGTTCCCTGCTTAAAGCCTCGGGGATTTCGCTGGTGATCCTCGCACTCCTGAGCGCGGCGATTGTGCATTTCCTGATTGCCCGCCTGCTCAAGCGTTTGTCCGACATTCGCGACGCGATGCACAACATTGCTAACGGCACTAACGATCTGTCCCAGCGCCTGCCGGATAACGGCGAGGACGAGGTCGCGCAGATTGCGCAGGCCTTTAACGCCTTCAGCGATAAGCTGTCGGTGGTGATGGTGCAGCTCCGTGACGCCAGCGAATCGGTGAAAAACGCCGCGCAGGAGATTGCCGCAGGTAACCAGGATCTTTCCGGACGTACCGAGCAGGCGGCATCCAGCCTGCGCGAGACGGCCAGCGCCGTGGAGCAGATCACCGCCTCCGTGACGCAGTCGAATGAATCGGCGGCAGAAGCGAACGACCAGGCGAGCAAGGCCTCAGCGGCCGCGGCGCGCGGCGGCGAGGTGGTATCGCAGGCGATCAGCACCATGCAGTCCATTGAAGTCGCGTCGGCAAAAATTGGCGATATCACCAGCGTGATTGACGGCATTGCTTTCCAGACCAACATTCTGGCGCTGAACGCCTCCGTCGAGGCGGCGCGTGCGGGTGAGCAGGGACGCGGGTTTGCCGTCGTAGCAGGTGAAGTGCGTAACCTGGCGAGCCGTAGCGCTCAGGCGGCGAAAGAGATCAAATCGCTGATTGACTCCACTACCGACAGCGTGGCAACCGGCTCCCGCTACGTGCATCTGGCGGGGGAAAGCATGGATGAGATCCGCTCCAGCATCGGCAGCGTCTCTGGCATCATGCGCGAAATCTCCATCGCCACCAGCGAGCAGATGAAAGGGATTCATGAGATCAACCACGCGGTGACCCATCTCGACAGAATGGTTCAGCAGAACGCCGAACTGGTGGTGGAATCCGCCGCTGCCGCGGGTGCCCTGCAGAGCCAGGCGGGCGACCTTGCTGAAACAGCCGGGCATTTCCGCATTTAATCTTCTTCCGGCGCGCGTTTAGCGGGTAAAACGCGCGCCAGCGTAAATTTTGAGGAATTTTGTCATTTTTGTTTAATCGTTATGCCATTTTTTGATCGAAATCAGCATCTCGCCCCCTCCCCTTTGGTGTTATGCCATGAGTGAATTGTGAACAACATCACGCTCGGATATGGCAGCAGGGAGAGCGTTGTTTAAGACTACGGGGTAAAAAATGGCACTGGTAAAAACAAGTTTGAAACTGTTTGGCGGGGATACGGTAGTGGTGCGTTGCTCAGAACGCTGTCGTATTCATCTGATGAGTTCGAAAGCACAAAAACAGTCCCAGGCGGATATTCTCACCGTACAGGACGATAAGGCCTGGCTTACCGTGCCGTATACCGGCACGTGGGATGTGCTGATCGATAGCCACAGCCAGTCGCTGGAGCATTCCGTCAGCTACGTGGCAGCATAAGTTTAAACGCCCGGCAGCCGGGCGTATTGTCAGGCAAAACCCGGTCGCAGCGCGCTGTTGAGCGGGTTCCCTTCCAGCAGCGCCTTCACCTTCACCACCAGCTCATTCAGACAATCGTCCTTCATGCCGAGGCGGGTCAGCTCCTGATCGAGGGAGAAGAGATACTGCGCGTTGGTGCCCAGAGGCCCGCTGGCAGCGGCAATCAACGGGGCAATCACCTGCGTGCGGGTATCCGCTTCATACAGCGGATGGCGCGGGTCCATAATAAACACCAGCGCGTTGACGGTGCGTCCGTCGTCCAGTTCCAGCTTGCACCAGCTCGGCATATAGCAGCCGGTGATCATCTCGCGCTTCCAGAGCAGCGTGAGCTCCTCTTCCAGCGTGGCATCCGGCAGGCGATACGCCACGCCCGTGGTGCGCCCGCCCTCTTTCAGTGCAAGCATACGGCCAGGCTGGCACGCGCTGCCGCGTCCGGCCGTCAGGCGCAGGCAAAATGCGCGATGCCAGCCAGGCAGCGTTCCCGTTGCCGATTCGACAAATTCCAGAGCCGGGTTCCACATCAGGGAGCCGTAGCCAAAAATCCATACCGGGCCATCATCCGGGCGGCAGGCAAGCGTGGCAGCGAGTGACGCCGCACGTTGTTCAGCTGACCAGAGAAGCGATTCCTCAATAGCACCAAATGCCGTCTTACAATCTGCCTTCATTAAGAAATCACGCGTTAACACTTTCCACCTCCGCCACTGCATGCTTCCTTGCGACATCTGTAATTCGCCTTCCGGGCATTTTATGCTGGTCATTTTGCCAGCAGTTAAATAACGATAAGCAATTAGCGGACCAGTTGCAATACAACGGAAGTTCAACCGCCTGAAAAGTCAAAATGAAGGCAGCGAATCATTTCACGGCTATTTCTTTTTATGCCATTTATCGTCGTCTCCTTTCTCATATTCATGTTTTACTGCGGCCCAGGCGACTTTGTGGGCCGTCTCTTCACGGCTGGCATCATCCCGGCGATCGTCCTTGTCTTTGTACTGATCCCAGGCGCTGTTAAACGCCTCTTTGTAGATATCCTGCGCGTGAGCGGGCAGCACGTTTTGTACGTTATCCGGTAATTCGCGTTTCGCTTTATAGGGCATCACTAACCTCTCTTTTGGTTAAAGAGATAAGTGTGGACGACGATACGCCATCGTGCCACACGGCAATAATTTATGAGTACATTACATTTTTAATTTATTGTTATTTAATGAGTAATCAACAAAGAATCTGCATTATACCCATCATCAATGAAAATAATGGCAAAGGGTAAAATTAAGTAAAAAATAAAGGGTATTTAACAGAGATCTGTTAATTTAATGACCTCAAAAATCTATCTATAATTACAAGCACCTGCATTGATGGAGAAGCACATGACAGCAACACACGAGGCGGTAAAGACCCGCCACAAGGAGACGTCACTCATTTTCCCGGTTCTGGCACTGGCTGTGCTGCTCTTCTGGGGAAGCAGTCAGTCACTGCCAGTGGTGGTTGGTATCAATATTCTTGCCCTGGTCGGCATCTTAACCAGCGCATTTAGCGTTGTTCGCCATGCGGACGTCCTGGCCCACCGTCTGGGCGAGCCGTACGGATCGTTAATTCTCAGCCTTTCCGTTGTTATTCTCGAAGTCAGCCTGATTTCCGCCCTTATGGCGACCGGCGATGCTGCGCCAACGCTGATGCGCGATACGCTCTATTCGATCATCATGATTGTAACGGGCGGCCTGGTGGGCTTCTCTCTGCTGCTGGGCGGGCGCAAATTTGCGACCCAGTATATGAACCTGTTCGGCATTAAACAGTATCTTATCGCCCTCTTCCCGCTGGCGATTATCGTGCTGGTCTTCCCGATGGCGCTGCCGGGTGCAAACTTTTCCACCGGGCAGGCGCTGCTGGTCGCACTGATTTCCGCCGCCATGTACGGCGTGTTTCTGTTGATTCAGACCAAAACGCACCAGAGCCTATTTGTGTACGAGCATGAAGATGACGGCGACGATGATGACCCGCACCACGGCAAGCCGTCGGCCCACAGCAGCGCGTGGCATACGGTTTGGCTGATCGTGCATCTGATTGCGGTGATTGCCGTCACCAAGATGAACGCTAACCCGCTGGAGACGCTGTTAACCGAGCTGAACGCGCCGGTGGCGTTTACCGGCTTCCTGGTGGCGCTGCTGATCCTGTCCCCTGAAGGGCTGGGCGCGCTGAAAGCGGTGTTGAATAATCAGGTACAGCGCGCAATGAACCTGTTCTTCGGCTCCGTACTGGCGACGATTTCACTTACCGTACCGGTGGTGACGCTGATTGCCTTTATGACGGGCAACGAGCTGCAGTTTGCGCTGGGCGCGCCGGAGATGATTGTGATGGTCGCCTCGTTGCTGCTGTGCCAGATTTCGTTCTCAACCGGGCGCACCAACGTGCTGAACGGCGCGGCGCATATGGCGTTGTTTATTGCGTATCTGATGACGATATTTGCATAATTTTATCCGGTGCGGGCTGATGCCCTCACCCCAACCCTCTCCCACAGGGAGAGGGAGAACAAAAAACCCGCCGAAGCGGGTTTTTTTATTAGTTGCTGGTATCCAGCTCGTCGAAGCTCTTCACCAGATCGTCAATCGCTTTGATCTGCTTCAGGAACGGCTCCAGCTTGTCCAGCGGCAGCGCGGATGGGCCGTCGCATTTAGCGTTAGCCGGATCCGGGTGCGCTTCAATGAACAGGCCGGCCAGGCCGGTCGCCATGCCGGCGCGCGCCAGCTCGGTCACCTGAGCGCGACGGCCGCCGGACGCGGCGCCAAACGGGTCGCGGCACTGCAGGGCGTGGGTCACGTCGAAAATCACCGGAGACTGGCCGGAGACATTTTTCATTACGCTGAAGCCCAGCATGTCGACAACCAGGTTGTCGTAACCGAAGTTTGCGCCACGGTCACACAGGATCACCTTGTCGTTTCCGCCTTCGATAAACTTATCGACGATGTTACCCATCTGACCAGGGCTGACGAACTGTGGTTTTTTCACATTAATCACGGCACCGGTTTTCGCCATCGCCGCAACCAGGTCAGTCTGGCGCGCCAGGAACGCCGGAAGCTGAATCACGTCCACCACGTCTGCCACCGGCTGCGCCTGTGAGGCTTCATGCACGTCGGTGATCACTTTCACGCCAAAGGTCTGCTTCAGCTCCTGGAAAATTTTCATTCCCTCTTCCAGGCCCGGGCCACGGTAAGAGTTGATGGAGGAGCGGTTGGCTTTGTCAAAAGAGGCCTTAAACACGTACGGGATGCCCAGCTTCTGGGTCACGGTCACGTAGTGTTCGCAGATACGCATGGCGAGATCGCGGGATTCCAGCACGTTCATGCCGCCAAACAGTACGAACGGCAGGTCGTTTGCTACCTTGATATCACCAATGCTAACCACTTTTTGTTTCATAGGATCGCCTTATTCAGGTGTGAATCGGAATTAAGATTAATGCAGTGTAATTTGTTTGTGCGAGATCGCGTTGATCTGCGCACGAATCATTTCGCTAATGGGGTCTTCCGGACACTGCTCGACGAAATAATTCAAATCATTCAGCGCCACGTGCTCACAGTCGAGCTGCGCGTAGATCAGCCCACGATCGCGAATTTCGTAGGGATCTTCCGGGTTGAACTGCAGCAGCACTTCGCTGGCGCGCAACGCCAGCTCCATCTGACGCTCTTCCATCAACGCGGACTTCAGCGTATCCAGCAGCTTGCGAATGACCTCGGCGTTATCCGCCTCGTCGAGATCTTCGTTGAAGAGCTCAGCCACCGGGCTGATATTGCCTTTCAGCCACACGTCCAGCGTATGTTTATCCAGCGTGTCGCCGTTGAAGGGATTAATGAGCCACATTTCACCGTCCAGCCACTCAGCGCGCAGGATCATCTGCGTCGGGAAAATGACCGGGACCAGCGGAATATCCAGACGGTGCGCGACCCACAGCAAAATAGAGCCCAGCGCCACGGCGCTGCCCTGACGATTTTTTAAGACCTGGTCCAGCCATAACGCGTCAGACAGGCGATACACGCCCCGCGTGTCGCAGAAACCCCATTCGCCGTAGAAAAGCTCCAGCAGCTTCTCTAATTGCCAGTCTTGCGGGCGAGCCTGATTAATCTCTTCACGCGCCAGGCTGACCAGATTCTCCAGCTCATCGTAGACAAACTGCGACGTAAAATCGTCGCGAATCATCTCAGAAATCAGGATCATGCCATCGCAAAGCGGCACTTTATTAAATTCGAAATCGGCTAAGGACCTCATGACTTACCCCAGTAACGGTATTCTTGTGGTGGCGAGTTTAATGATGATGTACAGCACCACCAGACCCAGCAGAAAGGCGATAAACCCGACCTGCTGGCTGCGCGGACGACGACGCCCAAGCGCGATAAAACCCAAAACGATGTAGATGATAACGCCAAACAGCTTTTCAGTCAGCCATGCACCTTTATCAGTAAATGGCAGATAGCCGGTCTTCAACATGAGTCCGGCGCCGGAAAGGAGCAATAGCGTGTCGATGCAGTGCGGCGCGATACGCACCCAGCGGGCATCCATCAGCGGATTGTTGCTGTAGCGCCACCAGTAACGGACGATGAAAAAGCTGACGGTCAGCGCAACGGAAATGAGGTGGACGGTAATGAGCACGGTAAACAGGCTCATAGCCACTGCCCCAGCGTCAGGCGCTCGTTGCCGCCGTAGTCGCGGCAGGTTTCGACAGCGGCGTAGCCAGCTTGCGTAAACAGTGCCCGAACGCCCTCTCCCTGCGTCCAGCCATGCTCCACGAGCAGCCAGCCGCCGGGAAGTAAATGTTCCCGTGACGTTGTCACAATGTGTTCGAGATCGGCTAATCCCGCGTTGGCGGCCACGAGCGCCGTCAGCGGTTCGAAGCGCACGTCTCCCTGCGCAAGGTGCGGGTCATGTTCGTCGATATAGGGAGGATTGCTGACAATCATCGCAAATGAGCGATTCTCCAGCGCGGCAAACCAGCTGCTTTGCAGCACCGTCACGTTGCGAAGCCCGAGACGTTCCACGTTACGCTGCGCCAGCGCCACCGCATCGGACATCACATCCACCGCCGTTACCGCGCAGTCGGGCCGCTCGGTGGCCAGCGCCAGCGCGATAGCACCGGTGCCGGTACCGAGATCGAGAATGCTGCAGGCCGCCGCAGGTAAACGCGCCAGCGCCTGCTCCACCAGGCACTCGGTGTCCGGACGCGGGATCAGCGTCGCCGCCGAGACGTACAGCGGTAACGACCAGAACTCACGCTCACCGACCAGATGCGCCACCGGCTCGCCGGTTTTACGGCGAGCAAGCAGCGCGGCGAGCTGCGCTTCCTGTTCCGCGGTCAGTTCGGTTTCGCCAAAAGCCAGCAGATACGTGCGGGCTTTACCCGTCACGTGCTCAAGCAAAATCTCGGCGTCGCGTTTCGGGCTTTCGCTTTCTGAAAGCTCACCGGCCGCCTCACGTAACCAGCGCTGAAAATCCATTATTCCTGCTCGGACAGCGCCGCCAGCTGGTCGGCCTGGTATTCCTGCACGATAGGCTCGATCAGCATATCCAGCTTCCCTTCCATCACCTCGTCCAGACGGTACAGCGTCAGGTTGATGCGGTGATCGGTTACGCGCCCCTGCGGGAAATTGTAGGTGCGGTTACGGTCGCTGCGATCGCCGCTGCCCAGCAGGTTACGCCGCGTAGACGCTTCCGCCTGCTGGCGCTTCGCCATTTCGGCTGCGTGGATACGCGCGCCCAGCACGGACAACGCCTTGGCTTTGTTTTTGTGCTGCGAACGCTCGTCCTGACATTCGACGACGATGCCGGTCGGCAGGTGGGTAATACGGATAGCGGAATCGGTGGTGTTAACGTGCTGACCGCCCGCGCCAGAGGAGCGGAACGTATCAATACGCAGGTCCGCCGGATTGATGTCGGGCAGTTCAGCTTCCGGCAGCTCCGGCATCACCGCAACCGTACAGGCGGAGGTGTGAATGCGGCCCTGAGATTCGGTGGCCGGCACGCGCTGCACGCGGTGACCGCCGGATTCAAACTTGAGACGACCGTACACGCCGTCGCCGCTGATCTTGGCGATAACCTCTTTGTAGCCACCATGTTCGCCTTCGTTGGCGCTCATGATCTCCACGCGCCAGCGACGCGATTCGGCGTAGCGGCTGTACATGCGGAACAGATCCCCGGCAAACAGCGCCGCTTCGTCACCGCCGGTACCGGCACGCACTTCCACAAACGCGTTACGCTCGTCGTCCGGATCTTTCGGCAGCAGAAGCACCTGAAGCTGCTGCTCCATCTCTTCAGAACGCGCTTTCGCATCCTGCAACTCTTCCTGCGCCATCTCGCGCATTTCAGGATCGTCGAGCATCATCTGCGCGGTTTCGATATCTTCCTGAACCTGTCGCCAGTCGGTAAAGCATTTAGAAACATCACTTAACTGCGCGTATTCACGCGAGAGCGCGCGAAAACGTTCCTGGTCCGCAATGGTCCCGGCATCCCCGAGCAGCGCCTGTACTTCTTCATGGCGCTCGTGCAGAGCTTCCAGTTTAGCGACGATAGAAGGCTTCATAGGCGTAAGTGCACCTTGTCTTAGAAAATGGGTATAGGGCGCTATTCCAGCCCGAGGCTGTTGCGCAGAATAGTCAGGCGTTCATCATCCCCGTCACGGGCAGCCTGCTGAAGAGATTTGGTTGGTGCATGGATCAGGCGGTTGGTCAGTTTCCACGCCAGATCCTGCATAATCGCATTTGCGTCGCCGCCCTGTTCAAGGGCTGCTAACGCTTTGGCAGTCAGGTCATCACGCACCTGCTCCGCCTGCCCGCGGTACTCGCGGATGGTCTCGCTGACGCTTTGCGCGCGCAGCCAGGCCATAAACTCACTGGTTTCCTGCTCAACGATGGTTTCCGCCTGAACTGCCGCGGCTTTACGCTGGGCAAGGTTGTGCGAAATGATGCTTTGCAGGTCATCCACGCTGTAGAGATAGGCGTTAGGCAGCTTGCCCACTTCCGGCTCAACATCGCGCGGGACGGCGATATCCACCAGCAGCATCGGCTGATTACGGCGGGACTTCAGCGCACGCTCCACCATTCCTTTTCCGATAATCGGCAGCGGGCTGGCGGTTGAGCTGATAATAATGTCAGCCTCTTTCAGGCGTTCATCGATGTCGCTCAGGGCAACCACCTCTGCACCCACTTCATCCGCCAGCACCTGCGCGCGTTCGCGGGTGCGGTTAGCGATAATCATCTTTTTCACTTTATGCTCGCGCAGATGGCGCGCCACAAGTTCGATGGTTTCGCCCGCCCCCACCAGCATCACGGTGACGGTAGAAAGGGATTCAAAGATTTGGCGTGCAAGGGTGCAGGCCGCGAAAGCAACAGAAACCGCACTGGCACCAATGTCGGTTTCGGTTCGCACACGCTTCGCCACGGAGAACGACTTCTGGAACATGCGCTCCAGCTCGCTGGCCTTCAGATGCCCTTTTTGCGAATCTGCAAAGGCTTTTTTCACCTGACCCAGAATTTGCGGCTCGCCCAGCACCAGCGAATCCAGCCCGCTGGCGACGCGCATCAGATGGCTGACGGCATCGTTGTCCTGATGCCAGTACAGGCTGTTGCGCAGCTCGTCTTCATTGAGGTTGTGGTAGTCACATAGCCAGCGGATCAGCGCTTCGTGCAGGTTGTCCTGCTCTTCCACGCTTAAATACAGCTCGGTACGGTTGCACGTCGAGAGCACCACGCCACCCTGCACCATAGGCTGTGCAAGCAGGCTGTCCAGCGCCAGGTCAAGCGTATCCGGCGAAAACGTCACGCGTTCTCGCAGCGAAACCGGAGCCGTTTTGTGGTTGATGCCGAGTGCTAATAGGGTCATGTTGAGCGGGAGTAGTACCAGCGTTAATAAGGTTAGCAGAACGCATCATACAGGATGCGCGAGATCAATAAAAGGGACTGCCTCCTTTCGGAGTAATAGGTTACACAACCCTTTGAGATAATTTGAACGTAGACGGTAGCCCCCTTCGACGCTAGCATTAACAGTTATAACTGCAACGTATCTCAAGGATTTGTCCTCATTATGACCCGACTGATTCGCCTGCTGCCGCTGGCAGCACTGGTTCTGACCGCGTGTACCGTCACCCAACCAAAAGGCCCGGGCAAAAGCCCTGATTCACCGCAGTGGCGTCAGCACCAGCAGGACGTCCGTAATTTAAACCAGTACCAGACCCGCGGCGCTTTCGCTTATCTCTCTGACGAACAAAAGGTTTATGCCCGCTTCTTCTGGCAGCAGACGGGGCAGGACAACTACCGCCTTCTGCTGCTGAACCCGCTGGGCAGCACCGAACTGGAGCTTATCGCCAAACCGGGCGAAGCGCAGATCACCGATAACAAAGGCCAGCACTATACCGCGACCGATGCCGAAGAGATGATTGGCAAGCTGACCGGGATGCCTATCCCGCTCAACAGCCTGCGCCAGTGGATCCTTGGCCTGCCGGGTGAGGCAACGGACTACACCCTTGACGACCAGTACCGTCTGAGCCAGGTGAACTACACCCAGAACGGCAAAACCTGGAAAGTGGTGTACAGCGCCTATGACAGCAAGAGTAAACCGTCGCTGCCATCAAACATGGAGCTGACCCAGGGCAGCCAGCGTATCAAGCTGAAAATGGACAACTGGATCGTTAAATGATGACCCACTGGCCCTCTCCGGCAAAGCTGAACCTATTTTTATACATTACCGGCCAGCGTGCTGACGGTTATCACACCCTCCAGACGCTGTTTCAGTTTATTGACTATGGCGACACGATCTCTATTGAACTGCGCCAGGACGGGCAGATTTGCCTGCTAACGCCGGTCGAAGGCGTGGCGCATGAGGACAACCTGATCGTGCGCGCCGCGCGTCTGCTGATGAAAGCCGCGGCGGAATCGGGCCGTCTGACCGCGGGAAGCGGTGCGGATATCCGTATCGAGAAACGCCTGCCGATGGGCGGCGGTCTGGGCGGTGGATCATCCAACGCCGCCACCGTGCTGGTTGCGCTGAACCACCTCTGGGGCTGCGGGCTGTCGAAGGACGAACTGGCAGCCCTGGGCCTGACGCTGGGGGCGGATGTCCCGGTGTTTGTGCGCGGTCATGCGGCCTTTGCTGAAGGCGTGGGTGAGATCCTCTCCCCGGCTGAACCGCTGGAGAAGTGGTATCTGGTTGCCCATCCTGGCGTGAGCATTCCGACCCCGGTCATCTTTAAAGATCCTGACCTGAAAAGGAATACCCCGGTTCGGTCAATAGAAACGTTATTAAATTGTGAATTCAGCAACGATTGCGAGGATATCGCAAGAAAACGTTTTCGCGAGGTTGATGCGGTGCTTTCCTGGCTGTTAGAATACGCGCCGTCGCGCCTGACTGGTACAGGAGCCTGTGTCTTTGCTGAATTTGACACCGAATCCGCCGCTCGTCAGGTGCTTGAGCAAGCGCCGGTTTGGCTGCATGGTTTTGTAGCTCGCGGGATGAACACCTCCCCCCTACAGCAGACCATTCTGGCGCAGACTGAGTTTCGGTGACAACGTCACCCTGTTCCAGACGTTGCATCGCGCTCTTTAATACACCGCCTGGATAGCCTTCGCCTGGCCCGCACAGTTTGCGGCGAACGCTATCCACCACTGGACGCATGCCTGAGGTTCTTCTCGTGCCTGATATGAAGCTTTTTGCTGGTAACGCCACCCCGGAACTAGCACAACGTATTGCCAACCGCCTGTACACTTCCCTCGGCGACGCCGCCGTAGGTCGCTTTAGCGACGGCGAAGTCAGCGTACAAATTAACGAAAATGTACGCGGTGGTGATATTTTCATCATCCAGTCCACCTGTGCTCCAACAAACGACAACCTGATGGAATTGGTTGTTATGGTCGACGCCCTGCGTCGCGCTTCCGCAGGCCGTATCACTGCTGTAATCCCTTACTTCGGCTATGCCCGTCAGGACCGTCGCGTCCGTTCCGCACGTGTGCCAATCACCGCTAAAGTTGTCGCTGATTTCCTGTCCAGCGTCGGCGTTGACCGCGTACTGACCGTTGACCTGCACGCAGAGCAGATCCAGGGCTTCTTCGACGTTCCGGTTGATAACGTATTCGGCAGCCCAATTCTGCTGGAAGACATGCTGCAGCTGAACCTGGATAACCCAATCGTGGTTTCTCCGGACATCGGCGGCGTGGTACGTGCCCGTGCTATCGCTAAGCTGCTGAACGATACCGACATGGCGATCATCGACAAACGCCGTCCTCGCGCTAACGTTTCTCAGGTCATGCACATCATCGGTGACGTTGCTGGCCGTGACTGCGTGCTGGTTGACGACATGATCGATACCGGCGGTACGCTGTGTAAAGCAGCTGAAGCGCTGAAAGAGCGTGGTGCCAAGCGCGTGTTCGCTTACGCGACTCACCCGATCTTCTCCGGTAACGCGGTAAACAACCTGCGCAACTCCGTCATTGACGAAGTTGTGGTATGCGATACCATCCCACTGAGCGACGAGATCAAAGCACTGCCAAACGTGCGTACGTTGACCCTGTCCGGGATGCTGGCCGAAGCGATTCGTCGTATCAGCAACGAAGAATCCATCTCAGCAATGTTCGAACACTAATCGAACACGGCCGAAAAACCCGCTGCGGCGGGTTTTTTTGTCTCCGGGTTTTATTTGTATGATTAATGCCTCCTTCACCTGCCATTCACATGACAGATGATGCGCATACGGATGATAGATAATTGTGAAAAACGTAGCCTCCTCACATGTTCTGCCCTTTCGCGCCCTCATCGACGCCTGCTGGAAAGAGAAGTACACCTCGTCACGCTTTGTCCGTGACCTGATTGCCGGGATCACCGTCGGCATTATCGCCATCCCGCTGGCGATGGCGCTGGCGATTGGCAGCGGCGTTGCGCCGCAGTACGGTCTGTACACCTCGGCCGTTGCCGGGATAGTCATTGCCCTGACGGGCGGCTCGCGCTTCAGCGTCTCCGGCCCGACCGCCGCCTTCGTGGTGATCCTCTACCCGGTTTCACAGCAGTTTGGTCTGGCAGGCCTACTGGTCGCCACTCTGATGTCCGGCGTCTTTTTGATTCTGTTTGGTCTGGCCCGCTTTGGTCGCCTGATTGAATATATTCCCCTTTCCGTGACGCTGGGATTCACATCGGGGATTGGTATCACCATCGGAACCATGCAGATCAAGGATTTCCTCGGCCTGAAGATGCCCCACGTACCGGAGCACTACCTGCAAAAAGTGGGGGCGCTGTTTATGGCGCTGCCGACGGCCAACCTGGGCGACGCCGCCATCGGGATTGTGACGCTGGGCACGCTGATCGTCTGGCCTCGCCTCGGTATTCGTCTGCCGGGCCATCTGCCCGCGCTGCTGTTGGGCTGCGCGGTGATGGCGATCGTCAATATGCTCGGTGGTCACGTCGCGACTATCGGCTCGCAGTTCCACTATGTTCTGGCGGACGGTTCACAGGGGAGCGGCATTCCGCAACTGCTACCGCAGCTGGTGCTACCGTGGGACATGCCCGGCTCTAGCTTTACCCTAAGCTGGGATTCCCTACGCGCCCTGCTTCCCGCCGCGTTCTCTATGGCAATGCTGGGGGCAATTGAATCCCTGCTCTGCGCCGTCGTTCTGGACGGCATGACCGGCACTAAGCACAAAGCCAACAGCGAACTGGTCGGTCAGGGATTAGGCAACCTCGTCGCGCCGTTCTTCGGCGGTATTACCGCAACGGCAGCCATCGCCCGTTCTGCGGCCAACGTGCGCGCGGGTGCAACCTCACCGGTTTCGGCGGTTATCCACTCCGTGCTGGTGATCCTCGCCCTGCTGATCCTCGCCCCGCTGCTCTCCTGGCTACCGCTTTCCGCCATGGCCGCCCTGCTGCTGATGGTGGCCTGGAACATGAGCGAGGCGCACAAGGTGGTGAACCTGCTTCGTCGCGCGCCGAAAGACGACATCATCGTGATGCTGATCTGCATGTCGCTGACCGTGCTGTTCGATATGGTTATCGCCATCAGCGTCGGGATCGTGCTGGCTTCCCTGCTGTTTATGCGCCGTATCGCGCAGATGACGCGCCTTTCCCCGGTTAACGTCGAGGTGCCTGACGATGTGCTGGTGCTGCGCGTGATTGGTCCGCTGTTCTTCGCCGCGGCGGAAGGTCTGTTCAGCGATCTGGAGTCCCGCATCGCGGGCAAACGGGTTGTGGTGCTGAAATGGGATGCCGTACCGGTGCTGGATGCAGGCGGCCTGGATGCCTTCCAGCGCTTTGTGAAACGTCTGCCGGAAGGCTGCGAGCTGCGGGTGAGTAACCTGGAGTTTCAGCCGCTGCGCACCATGGCGCGCGCGGGCGTACAGCCGATCCCTGGCCGACTCTCCTTCTACCCTAACCGTGAAGCCGCGTTAGCGGATCTGTGAGTCTCATGATGCAGAGAAACGTCTCTGCATCATCACCCCGATCGCCTGCTGGAGCCATGCAAGCACGGCAGGCGTCATCCAGGTTCCTTTCATCAGGTGCGGCTCCTGCTGCATGGCAGCGCGAAACTTTTGCTGAGTTTCCGGGTTCTTGCCCGCGTAAGACTGGAACAATGCCAGCCAGTTTTCAGCCAGCTTTTGCGCCTCCTCACAGGCAGGATCGATATTTTCCCGCTGCGCCTGATGCAGTTTCGCCACCAGCGGCGGCCACTCCATCATGCGGTCAAAGTAGTGTGCCCGGGTAAAGGCCATCTCTTCGGCAGTGAGATACTTCTCCCATATGCAGAGCTTAGACTCAGCAAACGCGCGCGTGATGTAATCCGTCATCTCCGGCGTGATGCCGGTCTGCGCCTGCATCTGCGGTTCAACGCTGTGCATCTCGTTCAGCCGGGTGAGAAACTCCGGCTTGCCCGCCGTGTCCTGCTCAAGGCGCTCCATCCAGCGCGTCGCCAGATCCATCGCCCGGGCATCCGTAGCGGGTATATGGTGCTCCAGCAGCGTGTTGGCCTCTGCAACCAGCCCTGACCAGATAGCCGCCAGCGCATCCTTCTGCACCGCAAACGGCAGCTGCTGTAACTCTTCTTTGCTAAACCAGCGATCGTACATATTCATTAACTCCAGAGTCTGTAGCCAGGATTCCAGATCCGGCGTCGCATCGTCGAGAAGCCCGGTTCGCAGCTCCACCAGCCGGTCGCGCAGCGTATGTATGCTGCGCAGCTGTTTATCCAGCAGCGTGATTTGCGCATCGAGTAACTCGGTTAACGACAGCGACTCCTGTTCCAGGAAATCCCTGATTTCAGCAAGTTCCAGCCCCGCTTTTGCCAGCGCCTGGATCATATGCAGACGCTGGACATCCGCCAGGTTGTAAAGCCGGTAACCTGCCGCGCTTCTGGCAGAAGGCAGCAACAACCCTGTTTGCTCATAGTGGTGCAATGTCCGCACGGTGATCCCGGCGCGTTTCGCCAGTTCACCCACCTGAATCAACATAACTGCTCCTTTTTCTTTGCCAGTGGCACCACTCTGGAGCCTTACGTTACGTGAGGGTCAACCCTTGATGCAAAAAAAAACGACTCCCTCGGGAGCCGTTTCGGCGTTCTTTATCGTAGCACTAGCTGTGCTTATGCTGATCGCGACGACAGCGTTTGTCGTAGTGGCGCACCCACCAGTATTTATCGCAGACTTCCTCATGGCCGCTCACGCGCGCCCCTGCAAGCCACAATACCGCACCAACGAAGATGCTCAATATCGCGCCGTGCGCGAAGTATTGCGGGAGGTTAATCTGAGGTAACTGGTTTAAAATGGAATAACCCACGCCGGCTACCATCACGAACAGCCCCAATCCCATCAGTACGTTACCGAGTAACGAAGCGTTTTTACGTTTCATGTGTCACCTCCGGAACTTTGGGTTGTCAGGGGAAAAGCCCCTAATCCTTGTGTGTAAAGTATAGACAACGCCCCTTTTATGAGTTGCGTGAATGATCACAATTACAGATAAGTCCCAAACAAAAGTTTACAAATAAGGCTTTGAACAGCTTGAAATTCTAATGGTTCAAATCAGAAATTATTCGTATTTCGCTGGGAAGATCGCAGAATTTTGTCAAGCGGCGCGCCAGACAGTAAACTACGCGCCAGATCTGGAACCCATTAGGAATTGAATCGTGACGATTAAACTGATTGTCGGCCTCGCCAACCCCGGCGCAGAGTATGCGGCCACCCGCCACAACGCCGGGGCATGGTACGTCGATCTGCTGGCCGAGCGGTTACGTGCTCCCCTGCGTGAAGAACCTAAATTCTTCGGGTATACCTCACGTATCAACCTTGCTGGCGCGGATGTTCGTTTACTGGTGCCCACCACCTTTATGAACCTGAGTGGTAAAGCGGTGGCGGCAATGGCAACGTTTTATCGCATCAATCCGGATGAAATCCTGGTCGCACACGATGAGCTGGATCTCCCGCCCGGCGTGGCAAAATTCAAGCTTGGCGGCGGGCACGGCGGCCACAACGGCCTCAAAGACATCATCAGCAAGCTGGGCAATAACCCGAATTTCCACCGTTTGCGCGTTGGAATCGGCCATCCGGGCGATAAAAACAAAGTTGTCGGTTTCGTACTCGGTAAGCCCCCGGTTTCTGAGCAGAAACTGATTGACGAGGCGGTAGACGAAGCGGCGCGCTGCACTGAAATCTGGCTGAAAGATGGGTTAACCAAAGCGACAAACCGCTTACACGCTTTCAAAGCGCAATAATCCGCCCGATTCGGCTTTTTTACCGCGCGTCATGCGGGTTACGTGTATAATAGGCGTAGTTATTTACTTTTCATCAATCGGTTATCGTTAACGGATTGATTATCAAGATATTAAGGTGATTTAGAAATGGGATTCAAATGCGGTATCGTCGGTCTGCCAAACGTGGGCAAATCCACCCTGTTTAACGCGCTTACCAAAGCGGGTATCGAAGCGGCGAACTTCCCGTTCTGTACCATCGAACCTAACACCGGCGTTGTGCCCATGCCGGACCCGCGTCTGGACCAGCTCGCGGAAATCGTGAAGCCGCAGCGCATTCTGCCAACCACCATGGAATTCGTGGACATCGCGGGCCTGGTAAAAGGCGCATCCAAAGGTGAAGGCCTGGGTAACCAGTTCCTGACCAACATTCGTGAAACCGAAGCGATCGGCCACGTTGTGCGCTGCTTCGAGAACGACAACATCATCCACGTTAACAACAAAGTGGATCCGGCTGACGACATCGACGTCATCAACACCGAGCTGGCGCTCTCTGACCTCGACACCTGCGAACGCGCTATTCACCGCGTGCAGAAGAAAGCCAAAGGCGGCGACAAGGACGCGAAAGCGGAACTGGCTGCGCTGGAAAAATGTCTGCCGCAGCTTGAAAACGCGGGCATGCTGCGCGCGCTGAAAAACCTGACTGAAGAAGACAAAGCGGCGATCAAATACCTGAGCTTCTTGACCCTGAAGCCAACCATGTACATCGCCAACGTTAACGAAGACGGTTTTGAGAACAACCCGTACCTCGACAAAGTGCGTGAAATCGCGGCGGCTGAAGGTTCTGTGGTTGTGGCGGTTTGCGCTGCCGTTGAATCCGACATCGCTGAGCTGGACGACGCCGACCGTGAAGAGTTCATGGCCGAGCTGGGTCTGGAAGAGCCGGGCCTGAACCGCGTGATCCGCGCGGGCTATGAGCTGCTGAACCTTCAGACCTACTTCACCGCTGGCGTGAAAGAAGTGCGTGCGTGGACGATTCCTGTTGGTGCGACAGCTCCTCAGGCGGCCGGTAAGATCCACACCGACTTCGAGAAAGGCTTTATTCGTGCGCAGACTATCGCGTTTGAAGACTTTATCACCTACAAGGGTGAGCAAGGCGCGAAAGAAGCAGGCAAGATGCGTGCGGAAGGTAAAGACTACATCGTTAAAGATGGCGATGTGATGAACTTCTTGTTTAACGTTTGAGTTGTTTTGAATGAAAAAAATCCACGCCTTGGCGTGGATTTTTTTTGCGCGTGATCTATCAATAGATAACGAGTTTACCCGCTGGCCAAGTAACTGACCACCCACAGGGCATATGCCCAGCTTCATAAACATTAATTAATCCGTCAAAAAAGAATGGCTCTTGAAGAAAATTACTATACGCATCTTCAAGCAAGTAATTCACAAGGTCCCATTTTAAGTTCTCAGTCATTGAGCCTTCCTCAGACTCCGGGAAGGTTATTTTTGGGATAATATTATTCTACACAACTTTCTTAGGTTCTTTGACTAAAGATTTCCAGCATTGATATTTGTTAGTCTCTTTTTTGCGAGATAACCCGTTATTTCATTAATTGCTTCCAGGTTGGTGCTCTCACATTCATAAGTTTTCAGCCATTTTATAAATAAGCTAAGAGACTGAGCCTAGATAACACGAGTGAGTGCCGTTGTCATACCAAGATTAACAAGTCAATTAATATTATTTAATATATGTTGCTAACTGGAATATTTTCATGTTTTAATGTAATTTATTTCACCTGGGATCCTGGGGATGTTCATACCACCAAGCGCCATGGTGTTTTATAATAAAACCCTATGACTTGTGTCACAGAGTTTTATTAACAATATGAATAGCAAAATAACAGCAATCGAATTAAATAAATCGATTAAATTCTTAAGTATTCTTTAAGAAAGATCCTCTTCTGCTACTAATCCGTTAACAAAGTTAGCAAATGAATTTGTCAGATATCTTTGAAGTTTTGTGTGATTCTCTTGCATAGTCAAATCCTCATCAAAAGAATCTGTAGCAAAATATACAATTGAGTAATTATCTAAATCCAGGCAGAAGAAATTACCTCCCCAATCATTTGCGAAAGGAAGCAGGTTTTTAGGAATCACTTCCCTATCCACCATGCTGATATAGCAACCGTCAATTAAAGATCCAAGGGCATTATTTGTCTGACTATTATAAACAAATGGCTTAAACGCAGCCACCTCTATTGGCTCAAAATCTTCATCACCGTCCCACCAACTTTTCTCTGGGATGCCACCATTAAATTGCAGATAATGTGAAACGAAATCATCCGGAAGAGTAATAGATAATTTCTCTTCCGTTTTAGCAATATCTGCACGTCCAATCTTTTTTTCACAGTTACTGAAATGATTCATAGATTTATACCTCACTGGTGACAGTTTGCACGCAATTTTTTCGGGACACGCCCCTTCAACCAGCCTTTAGAATGAGAAACAGCAATGGCTTCTTGGGAACCATATTTTACGCCAAAATATTTCTCGAATTGTGAGACTGAGCCTTTATGTGGGAAAGTAGCTTCATGCGCAGAAGTTTTTACTAATTGCATTGTTGTCCTTCCTGTGGCTGGGTCAAAGTCATCGACATGATGCCATGTATATCCAGTTGCTTCGCTTTTAGAAATACCGGCGGCCTTGAAAGCCTCGGTGAAATCTCTATCTCGAGTTCCTTGCATTGTAATAGATACAATATTCTGTTTCGTTCCATTGGTAGGGAAAAGATCTGGGCTTCCTGTAAAGTCAACTCCCTTTAATGCCAACCCCCACGGATCCACCCATCCCAGCGCATTCGGCGCATACTGGTAAAGGTTTATCCCCCCCGCCAGCCCTATCGGGTCCTGCTGCGTAAACCGCCCGCAGTCCGGGTCGTAATACCGGAACAGATTGTAGTGCAGCCCTGTCTCACGGTCCTGGTATTGCCCCTGCATGCGCAGGTTCTGAGAATATCCTGATACCTGCGTCTCGCTTTCCCGCAGCAGCTTGCCCCAGGCGCTGTTCACTCCTTCCCAGCGCACCTGCCCTTCGATATCCGTCATCCGCTCCGGTGTGCCGTTGGGCTGGCAGTGGAACCAGAAGATCTCCGGAGCATTAACGCCATCAATACGCGCCAGCGGATCGTAACTGTCCTGATCGCTGTAGACGTAGGTGAGCGGCACATCCCCATGCACCTCCTGCAGCAGGCGGAACCCTTCCCAGACAAACCGGGTGGTGACCGGCTTGCCGGTTGGCTGTTCGCCCAGCATCTGGCGTCGCGTTTTGCTGATGCGGCGACCGAGCGGATCGTAGCGGAAGCTGACGTGCGTCCGCGGTTTGTTGCGGTCCCGCGGCTGGCTGATGACCTCCGTCAGTCGGTGTTCACCGTCGTAGCGGTAGTGCCAGCGGGTCTGGCCGTTATCTTTTTCCACGGTGCGGCCGTGGATATCATAGCGCCAGCGAACGCCGTTCAGCTGCGTCAGGCGGTTATACGTGACCTTCTCAGCGGAACCTTCGAGCGGGTTACCGGCTGCATCCCAGCGCCACTGCTCCTGTCCGGGCAGCGTGCCGTCCTGAACGAGCAGGCGCCCGGCGCTGTCGTACTGCCAGCGGTACCAGCTGAATGGGTTATCGTCCCGCTCTTCACGCACCAGGTTATTGCGGTAGTCGTAATCCCAGCGTCGGGACCAGCGGCGCGGCGACGGGCGCTGGGCATTGCCGGTAAAGACGTCCCGGCGATGCAGTCGGCCAAGACGATCGTATTCGCTGCGGGTGGTCAGCAGTCACGGGGGCTATTACCAGGATGGGATGTTCGTCGCGAGTATATTGAAAGCTTATGGAGGGAAGGGTAAGCAAGGCGCGAAAAAAGCAAGCAAGCTGCGTGCAGAATGGGAAAAGAATATTGTTAAAAATGGCTACATAATGAACTAATTGTTTAACATTTTTTGGGATGAAAAAATCCACGCCAAGGCGTGGATTTGCATTCAGAGATAAACTCCCTCTTCTAATGAGTTTCCAGTAATCGTTGCTTTTGTAAAGGAAACTAGAACATCTGAACCTTGCTTTTTATATTTAACTTCGTAACTACCAGGGTCTAAAGAAATGAACTCACCTGAAATAGCATCTGAGTCATCAGGCTCAAGATCTCCGCCTGTGACATCTTCTCCCGCCCCAATGAAAACCTTTCCAGAAGGTACGCTTAAAAATAGTGACCCGGTATATTCATCAACATCATTTTTAATATGAACTTTATAGGCACCATCATCTCCAAGATTGAGAAATAATAGATTCCCTTTATTTATTTCTTCAACTTCATCTTCTGGAAGACTCCACCAATCTGCATCATCATTAATTCTATGCTTTAATGACATCAAATCATAAATAACTAATGTGGCAGTATCTGTTTGTATGCTTATGATTTTTCTCATGCCGTAAGTAAAAGGCCGGAAATATCTCCCCGGCCTAGTCTATTAGTTAACAAAGCTTTCTATAGATTTTATAACGCTTTTATAGAATTGAATCGACTCTTCACCGATTGGTATATTCTCAGTTGGTGAGTCAATTGTTACGCCATGCTCATCATATATTTTATTTCTGACAGGGTTTTTAAAATAATGTTGTGGTAAGATATCCACTTCGCTCGTTTCGATAGTTTTAAATGTTACGAAGTAACCGTTTTTCCAGCATGAATTATCAGTAATGATTGGCGGCAATAGCAAATTATCTTTTGCCAATACAGCATCTTCTTGAAGCGAAGATGTAAAATAGTCATATATATATATAACTATAGCATTTTTGAATGGACCGACATCTATTTTACCCAAGGAGACCATACCATAGCCTAATCGACCATCATTTAACTGAAAGTAAAAAAAATCACCTTGTTTAGGCCATTTTTTTTGCCTTTCATTTCCTGACACTACTGTTAATCTGTCGGCCATTTTACATTAATCCCATTATTTTTAAGCCAATTTTCGCCCCACGAAACAGCATCTGAGTATAACTTCCTTGTCGGACTTATGCTATTTATAGAGTTCTCAAAATGAGGGTTGTTGTGAATAACTGCTTGTTCTATGCTCCGCGCATGACCACGATTTAACGGTTCTTCAGTAATTCTAACTAATTTGTCGAACCTTTCACCATGCTGCACAGCACGGATATCAACATCCTTACTGATACCTACATAGACAGGTTTACCGTCTCTATATCCTAAATAAACATGGGTGTTATTCCCACCTTTTGCCTTTCTTTTAATCCAGTCAGCAAAAGACATGTTTCTCACTGACCGTTTAGGACTCCCATTTTTGCAAGCGGTTAAACCTATAGGATCCACCCACCCCAGCGCATTCGGCGCATACTGGTAAAGGTTTATCCCCCCCGCCAGCCCTATCGGGTCCTGCTGCGTAAACCGCCCGCAGTCCGGGTCATAATACCGGAACAGATTGTAGTGCAGCCCTGTCTCACGGTCCAGGTATTGCCCCTGCATGCGCAGGTTCTGAGAATATCCTGATACCTGCGTCTCGCTTTCCCGCAGCAGCTTGCCCCAGGCGCTGTTCACCCCTTCCCAGCGCACCTGCCCTTCGATATCCGTCATCCGCTCCGGCGTGCCGTTGGGCTGGCAGTGGAACCAGAAAATCTCCGGCGCATCCACGCCGTCAATACGCGCCAGCGGGTCGTAGCTGTCCTGATCGCTGTAGACGTAGGTGAGCGGCACATCCCCGTGTACCTCCTGCAGCAGGCGGAACCCTTCCCAGACAAACCGGGTGGTCACTTGCTTACCGGTTGGCTGTCCGCCCAGCATCTGGCGTCGCGTTTTGCTGATACGTCGCCCGAGCGGATCGTAGCGGAAGCTGACCTGCGTCTGCGGTTTGTTGCGGTCCCGCGGCTGGCTGATGACTTCCGTCAGGCGATGCTCACCGTCGTAGCGGTAGTGCCAGCGGGTCTGACCGTTATCTTTCTCCACGGTGCGGCCGTGGATGTCATAGCGCCAGCGAATGCCGTTCAGCTGCGTCAGGCGGTTGTGCGTGACCTTCTCAGCAGCCCCTTCCAGCGGGTTGCCGGCAGCGTCCCAGCGCCACTGCTCCTGTCCGGGCAGCGTGCCGTCCTGAACGAGCAGACGCCCGGCGCTGTCGTACTGCCAGCGGTACCAGCTGAACGGGTTATCGTCCCGCTCTTCCCGCACCAGGTTATTGCGGTAGTCGTAATCCCAGCGGCGGGACCAGCGGCGCGGCGACGGGCGCTGGGCGTTGCCGGTAAAGACGTCCCGGCGATGCAGTCGCCCAAGACGATCGTATTCGCTACGGGTGGTCAGCAGCCCCTGAGTGCGGCTGGTCTCCCGGTGGAGTTCGTCGCGGGTAAAGTCGGAGACCGACAGCTTATCAAGAGCAATGCTGAGCAGATGCCCGCTGCCGTAGTATAACTGCTTCAGCTCGCGGCCATCGGGCAGCGTGACGGAGGTGCGGTTGCCCAGCGCGTCATACTCCCACGCCAGCTCGCCGTGCTCGCCCTCCTCGCGCGTCACGCGACCGAGCGCGTCATACTCAAAGGCCAGCTCCTGCTCTGCCGCGGTGGTCCACGCGTCGGCTGCAAGCGCAGGATGCAGCCCAATCCGGCTTAACAGCCCGGACGACGTGTAGTGATAGCGTGTCTGCCCCTCCGGCGTGATGCGGGCGACCAGCTGGCCGCTCGCGCTCCAGGCGAAGGCATGGGTGATGGCCTCAGGATGACCGGCGGCAAACGTGCGTGCTATCGTGCGTCCGCACGCGTCATAGCGATACTGCGAGGCTACGCCATCGAGCCCCACCTCTTCCAGCAGCAGCGAGTCCGCGCCCCAGCGGAACTGATACGCTTCGCCGTTTTCGTTTTCCAGGGCAATCAGACGCCCGCGGCTGTCCCAGCGGCGACGGACCTCTTCACCCTGGGTATTACGCGTTGCGGTTAAGCGTCCTGCCTCATCGTATCTGAACTCACTTTCCTTACCGTCGGCGCCCGCATGCTTCACCGGCAGGCCACGTTCGTTCCATTTGAGCGATTCCGTCCAGCCTTCCGGGCGATCGAGCTGCACCGGACGCCCTGCGGCGTCGTAGCGATATCGCGTCTCTTCCCCGTCGGCGCCAGTCTCGGCCACCAGCCAGCCCAGCGGGTGATAGCGGTAGCGGGTAATACGCCCTGAACAGTCCGTCGAACGAACGATCTGCCCGGCCTCGTTGTACTCCTGGTAGCGGCTGTTTCCGGCGGCATCAACCTCTTCAACGACCTGGCCGAACTCGTCCCGGCGCAGCTGCGTGGTCTGCCCCATCGGGTCCACCACGCGCTTCAGCCCGTGATGTTCGTCGTACCAGAACCGGGTGGCGCTGCCGTCGGCTTCGATAATGGCCGCGGGAAGCGCACGGTGCTCCAGCCAGGCGGTGGTGCGGGTATTGCCGTCGGCGTCGATCTCCTGAACCCGGTTGCCCATTTCGTCGTAGACGAAGGTAACGGCATTGCCGAGCGGATCGATGCGGCGCGTCAGAAGCTCGTTCTCGTCCCACTCGTAGAGCCAGTTTTCACCGCGCTCGTCAACGTAGCGGACAATCAGATTCTGCGCGTTCCAGTAGTGGCGGCGCGTCTGGCCGTCGTAGTGCTCAACAGTCGTCAGCCCGGCGGCTAAATCGTAGCTAAAGCGGCACCCGTCGCCGGTGCTGGTGCGGTTTTCCACCACGCGCCAGTGGTCGAATTTTTTCCAGCGGTATTCGCTCTCCAGACCGCCCGGCATCCGGTGCCAGACCATCAGCCCGTGCTCGTTATAGCGGTATTCACGCGTCACCACGCCGGAGGCATCCGTCGCGCTCGCCAGCTGGCCGCGCGCGTCGTAGCCCCACTTCATCAGCGGCCAGGCCTGGCTGCCGTCAAAATGGCTGGCAGCGGTAACGCGCTGCGGGAAACGTTCATCGTCATAGCGCAGGGTGACGTCTATCGCCCGCGGCTCGTCGTGAAGGCCGACCAGCCTGCCGTGCTCGTCCCACTCCGTCAGCAGCGCGTTGCCGTATTCGTCGCTGAGGGAGGCCAGACGCAGGATAGATGGATTCGCCCGGGTCGGTTTATACAGACGCCACACCGCGCCGTCATCGTCGGCAATCGCCACGTCGCCGTTCTCATTGCGGCGGATAATGATGCCTTCGCTGATGCTGTAAAACGCGCGGTCGACAGGCGGCAGCTCGAAGCTCAGCTCGCGCCCGGTTTCGTCGAACCAGGTGGCGTTGTTGTCTTCCAGCGCCAGATAGCTGTCAAAGGTGGTTGCCCAGCCCAGACCGAACAGCCCTTCCCGGGTGGTCAGGCTGTTATAGCTGCGCTGCCAGCGAAGCGGAAAGCGCCCCGGCAGCGAGAAATCGAGCTCGTCGTCGTCATTCAGCACCTTCACGCCGGTGGCGGCGTGAACCGGGTGCGAGGAGCCAAACACCGCATTCACTGCCATATCGGCCAGCATCCCGCCGCCGGCCGCCGCCAGCGCGCAGGGCATGTTTTTCAGGATCTTACCCGGACGCCCGCGCAGCAGCGAGAGCGCAATCATCCCCAGCGCCAGACCCGGCGTTTTACCGCTTTTGATATCGCGGACCGTGAGCGTGTCGCCGCCGATGATCACGTTCGGGGAGACGTCGTCGGAAACGGTGCCTTCGCAGGTGGTGCGATCTTTGGCACGCACCGCGGGCTGCCCGTTGATGAAGACGCTTTTAGAGCCTTCCGCCAGATACTGCGGCCCGGAGTGCTTTTCGCACGCCACCTTGTCCTCTTCCAGCGGCGAGGTTCCCGCGGCGGCAGAGGCCACGCTCGGCTGCCACATTTCGCTGCCAAACTGACCGGCGGCGGATAGCAGCATGCCCGCGTAATCGGCAAAGCTGCCCGGCGACTGCGGCTCGGGGGACGGTGTATCGGCGGGCGTCAGCGTGCCTGCCGCGCGCGCGGCGGGGATTGCGTTGGTGAGAACGTTACTGGAACCGGTAGTGATTTTACCCGCAGGCGACGGCGGGAAAAGCGCATTACCTAACCCCTCAGCGGCGTTGCTGATATCGTCGGTGATCCCCGCGACGTTCGCCAGCACGCCACCGATAATTCCGCTTAACAGACAGCTGGATCCAATTGCCGCCACGCCCGCTGCGGCCGCCCCTGCGCCCAGCAATGGCGCCGCTACGGTTGCAGCTGCGCCTACCGCCGCGCCGATCACCGCATAGGCGGCACCCTCCGCCACAATGCTGGTGATGTCAGCAAAAATGCTGGAGTGAATAATCTCGTCGCCCTTACGGGCCGCCTTGTTATCGCTCATGCCTTACACATTCCGGTTGTCGTTTAGCGTCAGACTCTGCTTAAGCGCGCTCCAGCGCACCTCGTCCTCTTCGGTGAATGCCCTGAGTGCCGAGAGGGTAAAAATCATCAATACCGGTTTGCCCGGCGTCTGCACGGCCAGCTGTTTTTGCCACAGGCGCTGCCCGTTACGGTCAAAGGTGGTTTCAACTTCCAGCCCGTTAATTTTTCCGTCAGGCCCGGCTTTTACCTTCCGGAATTCGCTCTGGGCAATTTCGCCCATCTGAGGACGCAGCACATCCCACTGGCGGTGGAACTCTTGTTCATAGTCGCTGCCATCGGGGATAACGCCGCGGCTGACCACCACGGACAGCCCGCTTTCGTCATCGCGAATAATGTTCATGCTGTTATCCTGCCAGGCAGCAGGAAAAAGGGAAAACGAACCTTCCTGGAGGGTGTATTTCATAAGTGAACTCGGGATGATTAATATTGTGAGAAACAAAAAGGGCAATCCATGCTGGCCCTCTGGCTGGCTGTTTTATTATTTACGCCATTGACCTGACTGTTCGACTAAAACATGGCCGCCTTTGCTGACAACCAATTTCGCGGGTGCATAATCTTGATTAGTTGTTCGTTGCAAAATGCATCGCATCAAATCTGGCAGCCCACTGCTGAATATCGGCATTAATAACCGGGCTATTATCTGAAGACTGGTAATGAATAACGTCCGACTCCGGAACCACCCAGGCCGCAAAGATTTTGCCGTCAGGATCGATAACCAGCGCTGACGCGTTCTCCAGATAGAGATCTTTTAGCCAGCCTTCAACAAACAATCCGCCACCTGCGGTGGTATGCGGTTCACCGAAGACATCAAAGTTATCAATAAAGGTCTGGTAATGATTTCCCAGCAACGTCCTGAGACTGTATGTTACTTCGCTGTCGTTAACGATGCGGCTAACCGTTTCGAGCTTATTGTATTGCGATAATTCAAGCGCCGATGACGTTTCAACAACGCCAGCCAATAAAGCCGTGAACAATACGGCTGCCAGATATTTTTTGGTCATAAATCACTCTGAAGAACCATTTTCGTAATTCATGGTTATTTTCACAACCTTACTGTCTTTAACCTCAAAAGAGAGCAATTTCTTACCCAATTCATAGGAAATCCACTGCTCCCCGGAATCATTTTCAACCTGGCCATCGCCGTATGCATTGTTCAGTGCTCTGATTGTTGAACCCACATGAACTCCACGCGGCGTTAAAATATCTGAGGCAGTCAGCGTAATCTGGGAGACGATATAATCATCAACGCTTCTTTCTGCTTTATCCCACCAGAGATTGGAAGTGAATATTTCTAAACCAGCCTTTTGATGCTGGAAGAACTTATATTGGGTTCCGTCAAAAGGAACCTCACCGACAAAATGGCCTTCAAGCGGCACGTCAATTTTACGGGCAATATCAGGAGTCCATCTGTCGCCTAATGCGACAGGCTGGCCTTTGACCTTGACGGAAAGATCCTGTTTTGTCAGAACGGGCGGCATAGCTTCTGCCAAAACCGCATTGCTGCTCAGACAGGTAAACATCAGGGCAGAACAAAGAAATGTCGGAGTGTGTTTTTTCACATTAGTTGTCATTCAATGAATATTTATTGCGCTTCTCACCACTGGAAACACCGCCAGGACTTGGAAGCAGCGTTTCTTATTCGGCGCTTATGACGACTGAACCCAGACAGTCAGGATTTTTCACGGTGAAACTGAAGCTCACCTTTTGTCCATTCATATCTTTTGGCGCTGTATAACTGGTCACTTCGTTCTCAGAGCGGCCTCGTGGATAATCAGTTAACGTCAGTTGCGGATAATGCTTTTTAACGGTATCGAGAGTGATGCACTGGCCGGACGGTGAAAAATTCAGTAACGGTGCCATACCGTCACTTTCTTTACTTAAACGTAAATCAATTGCAGTAATGTTCGTTCCATCCGCCAGTTTGATATCGTCGGCATTGTAGAAATTGATATATTCATTCTGTTTCGTTAGCCTGAATGACAACGGAGCGTTATCCAGACTGTTAACGGACAACGTTTTGAGTGATGCGCTCATTTTTGCAATGAACTGCCAAAGATCCTGTTTCTGCATGTTACCTCCTGCCATTCCCGTCGTTAATAAAGCCGCAAGCACCGCACACGTTTTTAGACTATGGATAATTTTTATCATACCAACCGCCATAATAATCTTCGTAATATTGCCCCGTGGTGGACGTTTGTTCGCCTTTGCCAAAGATACGGCCTATCTGCGTACGCGCTTCACTTTCCTTTATAGCCCCACGTTCGAGAGAATCATAGATACGATTATATTGTGTCTGATTTACCGGATTGCCCGCAATACCAATATCCCCACCCTTGTTGGCTATGATTTCGCGTTGGACCCGGATATTGTTTAACGTTGCAGCGCCTTCATCACTGAGTGTGCTGTTGAGATAGGCGTCGCGCGAAGAAAAATCAATGTTGGGTTCATATAAAGCGTGACCACTTTCATGTGACAGAGACTGAACAACCGCATTCGGATTACCGAGCTCGTTTTTATCAACGGTAATAACTCGCTTTTGACGATTGGCAAACGTCCCCTTACCTGCTTCACCTTCTTCAAATGTCCAGCCTCGTTTCTTTAACGTAGCTATGTCATTTTTCATGGTCGGTGATTTATCGACAAGACTATCTACATCCTTGCCATATCCGCTTGAAGGCACACCTGATGATGGGGGTGTTGCAGTTTTAGAGGTTTCGGCAGGCGCGCTTGCAGCCGCACCTGCCTTATTCTCCTTTCCCGGCGTAAATTTCGCCTGCACCGCCGCATCAATATCCCCTTTATGCCCCGATCCTGGTGCCGTTGTGCCCGGCTTGGTGCCAGAGGTATTCAGATGCAGCTTACCGCCCGTGGTGATATACCCATCCCCTTCCACGAAGAAGTTAAACTCTTTGCCGATCAGGTTAATCTTGCCGTTGGCATTCAGCTCAATGGCGCTTTCACCTGAGACCAGCCGCAGCTTCGTCCCGGAAGCAATCACATACTGCTCCACCGCCGCATCCAGCTTGCCTTTCCCCGTCAGGATCTCGGTTCCGCCTTTCACGGCCTGAGTCTGGTTCGCTTCCACGCGATGTAGTTCATTTTTCTTCACGTAATGGCTGCGCGCCCCGCCGACGCTGTGCGTTTCATCGTTTTTAACGCTGGTGTCCATGTTGCGCTCGGCCTGGATCCACACCTGCTCTGCGCCCGCTTTATCCTCAAACCGCAGGGCGTTGGCATTGTCGACGGAACCGTCTTTCGTGCGGCTCATAAAGCCCATCTGCGTCGCGGCGGCAGGCAGCGCCCACGGCGGCATGCTCGCGTCGTTGTACACGCGACCGGTAATAATCGGACGGTCCGGATCGCCGTTGATAAAGTCCACCACCACCTCATCGCCGACGCGCGGGATCTGCACCCCGCCGTAGCCCTGGCCCGCCCACGCGCTCGACACGCGCACCCAGCAGGAGCTGGTGTCATCGCCCTTCGCCAGGCGGTCCCAGTGAAACTTCACCTTCACGCGGCCGTATTTGTCCGTCCAGATACTCTCGCCCTTCGGCCCCACCACTTTCGCGGTCTGCGGGCCGTAGGTGCGCGGCCACGCCGTGGTCTGCGCCGGACGGTACACCACCGCCGACGGGATGACCGTAAAATCGGTGCGGTGAATGGTTTCACCCTCGCCGCTCGCGTAGCGGTTCTCTTCGAAGTGGTAACCCGCCGCCGTCACCAGATACTCGCCGTTGTCGCTGAAGAACGGCGCGTTGGTTAACGTGAAGGTGTGGCCCGGCACAATCCCCGCCGCCGTGGCGGTGGCCTGAATCTGCTGATGCTCCACCTGCCAGCGTTCCTGACGGATGCGGGCATAGAACTCCCCGTGGCCTTTGTCCACAAAGCGACCCGGCCAGTCGTACACGTCGATGCTGCCCGGCTTCGGCGACGCCGGGTTCTGCTGGGCCTGGAACAGCCACGCGTTCGGCTTGCGGAAGTCATAGTCGTCGAGGCTGTAAATCCCCGGCGTCACGCTGTCCTCCAGCGCCCACTGGCTGATGCCCTCTTCGTCCGTACTGCCGCCGGACGGCGTCTGGTGGTAAGGAATGACCTCATAGCCGCTGAACGGCTGATGCTGCGTGGCGGCGTCGGCGAGCACCAGGGTGTGTTTGTCCGCCTCGTGGCTGAAGTGATAGGCAATCCCCTCCAGCTCCATCAGGCGGCTGATGAAGTCCAGGCTCGACTCCTGATACTGCACGCAGTAGTCCCACACCCGGTAGCTGCCGGTGAGTTTATCCTCAACGTTAACCTGATGCTCGCCCAGCAGGGTTTTCACAATCTGCGGCACCGTCTGCCCTTGGAAGATACGCAGGTTACGGTCGCGCTTCATCGGCCACAGGTCCGGCTCAACCGTCAGCTGGTACACCGCATAGCGGGTGCCCGTCAGCTCGACGGCGCTGACCGCCACGCGGGTAATTTTGCCGTTAACATAGCGGGACGTCAGCAGGTTCTGCGTCGGGATGGTCACCGTGACCGGCTGGCCCAGCAGCTTGCTGCGGTCAATGCGCGCGTCCGTGCCGAGCACGGTCAGCGTCAGCGCGAACGACTCGGACATCGCCTCGCGGCCCGTCAGTTTCCAGAACAGAAGCCCCTCCACCGGGAGCTGAACGGTAATTCGGTTGAGCATAATCTTTATTCCATCTAGCTTATGCGATTCAGAAAAGAGGTTCGCATCTGTGACTGAGCGTAATTCTAAGGGTTCACCAGCCAGGTGCCCGGCTTGGTGATATCCAGCGTCTGGCCACGCGTTCTTCCGTTGCCCTGGAGTTCAATCTTCACCTCACCGGCCGGTAGCTTGAGCGATGCATAGCCGTTGGTCGCCGGACGCAGCGCTTTTGGCTCGCCGTTCACTTTCAGCGTTTCGCCGTCGAGGATGCGGATATAGACCAGCGCAACAGGGCTCTCCACAGGCGGCGGAGTCTGCTGGGCCGTCGCCTGCTCGTTAACCTTCGCCGTTTCCGGCTTCACGTCCGGCGCGTTTGCGGAGGTCTCAGTCGGACGCGTCTCTGCCGGTGCCTGTGCAGCCTGCTCGGGAGCATCGTTACCGCCGCTGAACAGCATCGCCCCGGCGACAATACCCACCAGCACGCCTGCGGCAACCATGCCAGGGATCTTGTAGCGGCGCCAGTCGAGCAGCGAAGCCGGTTTTTCGTCTTCGACCGGAACCAGCATCGTGCCGGGCTTTTTCGCCGTCAGCACGTCGTTGATCCCTGCGACTGGCATCTCAATCAGCGCGGCGAACTCGTCGATTGACTGCGGACGGTCCTCCATGTGCAGCGCCAGCGCGCGGTCGATGGCCTGCAGCAGCGGAATGGAATAGCCCTGCGGCATGATTTCCACCAGCGGTTTGCAGGTATCCTGAATCGAGCGCACCACGCTGACCGGCGGCGGAGAACCCACAATCAGGGTACGCAGCACCGCGCCGAGGGCGTAAATATCCGTCCACGGGCCCTGCTCGCTTTCGTTATCGTCGGTGTACTGCTCGATCGGCGCAAAGCCCGGGCGCAGCATGGTTTCCGTTTCATCGGAAAGGTTACCGATGGTGCGGCGCGCGGAGCCGAAATCAAGCAGCACCGGCAGGCCGTTATCCTGGATCTGAATGTTATCCAGCGAGATGTCGCGGTGCAGATAGCCTTCGTTATGGATGGTCTTGATCGCACCGAACAGCATCGGCAGCGTGCGGCGGATCCAGGCCTCGTTGATCAGCTCCAGCTTTTCCTCGCGCAGGCGCGAAAGCGTGGTGCCGCTGTAAAACAGCGTCCCCATGTAGGCCGTGTCGTTTTGCACCCAGAAACGCAGGACGTGCAGCAGGTTCGGATGGTTAAAGCGCGCCAGCAGACGCGCCTCCTGAATAAAGCTGTTCAGGCCTGCGGAAAACGCTTTGCCAAAACGCTCGCTGCGCAGCACAAGGGTCATGTCGTCGCCGCGCACGGCGAGTGAGGAAGGCATAAATTCTTTGATAGCGATAGTGCGTTCGAGCTGGTGATCCCACGCGCGATAGACGATGCCAAAACCGCCGCCGCCGATCACCTCTTTGATTTCAAACTCGTTGAAGCGGTACCCGACCGGGAGCGCGTTTGGGACAGTCCGATTGTTATCATTATCCGTCATCTTTTACAGTTCTCTTGATGATTATTACGCGGCAAACTGACAGTGAAACTCGCCCTGCTCGCAGGTGACGTGCAGACGTCGGTACTGCTCGTCGCTGCGGCTGGCGGTAAGTAAGATCTGGCTCATCTGAGGCAGCAAGGTGTTGGTCAGAATAGCATCCACCATGCGGCCCCCGGACTCCACCTCGGTACAGCGCTGAACAATCTGTTCCACCACGCAGTCGTCAAACTCAGAAATAATGCTGTGATTCTCTTTCAGACGACGCTGAATGCGCTTGAGCTGCAGGCGAACAATCTGCCCCAGCATCTCGTCGCTGAGCGGGTAGTACGGCACCACCAGCAGGCGGCCCAGCAGCGCCGGTGGGAAGACCTCCAGCAGCGGCTGGCGCAGGGCGCCGCTTAACGCGTCAGGCTCCGGCATCAGCTCCGGATCGGCGCACATGGCGCTAATCAGGTCGGTGCCGACGTTGGAGGTCAGAATAATGATGGTGTTCCGGAAATCGATGTGGCGCCCCTCGCCGTCTTCCATCCAGCCTTTATCAAAGACCTGGAAGAAGATCTCGTGGACGTCCGGGTGCGCTTTTTCAATTTCGTCCAGCAGCACCACGCTGTACGGGCGGCGGCGCACGGCCTCGGTCAACACGCCGCCTTCACCATACCCTACGTACCCCGGAGGCGCACCTTTTAAGGTGGAAACGGTGTGCGCTTCCTGGAACTCACTCATGTTTATGGTGATAACGTTCTGCTCGCCGCCGTACAGGGATTCCGCGAGCGCCAGCGCGGTTTCGGTTTTACCGACCCCGGACGGGCCGCACAGCATAAAGACGCCCACCGGTTTGTTGGGATCGTCCAGCTTCGCCCGCGAGGTTTTCACGCGGCGGGCAATGAGATCCAGACCGTGACGCTGGCCGATAACGCGCTGGTTCAGCGTGTCGGCGAGGTTGAGTACCGCGTCGATCTCGTTTTTCACCATCCGGCCCAGCGGGATCCCGGTCCAGTCAGAGACCACCGCGGCAACCACGTTTTCATCCACCGCCGCAAACAGCAGCGGCTCATCGCCCTGCAGGGCGTTCAGCGCCTGCTGCTGTTCCGCCAGCTGGCCGCGCAGCTCGGCGCTATCGTCATCGCCCGCCGCGAACAGCGCCGCGCGCAGGCGGATAATCTCCTGCACCAGGCTGCGCTCTTCTTCCCAGCGCTGGGCCAGGGCTTCGCGTTTTGTCTCATACGCGTCGCGTTCGGCGAGTAAAGCGGTTACGCGATCGGCGTCACCGGCTCCCACGCGCGCTTCGCGTTCAGCAATCTCAATTTCCACGTCCAGCGCGGCAAGGTGGCGCAGGCAGTCTTCCAGCTGCGCAGGGGGCGCGCTCTGGCTGACCGCGACGCGGGCGCAGGCGGTGTCGAGCAGCGCAACGGCTTTATCCGGCAGCTGACGCGCCGGGATGTAACGATGCGACAGCTTCACCGCCGCGCTGACCGCTTCGTCGAGCAGCAGCACCTTGTGGTGCGTCTCCAGCGGCGACACGGTGCTGCGCAGCATCAGAATGGCTTTCGCTTCGTCCGGCTCGTGGACCTGCACCGTCTGGAAACGACGGGTCAGCGCCGGGTCTTTCTCGATGTATTTTTTGTATTCCGCCCAGGTAGTGGCGCCGATGGTGCGCAGCTGTCCGCGCGCCAGGGCAGGCTTCAGCAGGTTCGCCGCATCGCCGGTTCCCTGCTGGCCGCCTGCGCCAATCAGGGTGTGGATCTCATCGATAAACAGAATGATCGGCGTGGCGCTGGACTGGACTTCATTAATGAGCGCCTGCAGCCGGGCCTCGAACTCGCCTTTCATGCCTGCCCCAGCCTGCAGCATGCCGATATCCAGCAGCCACAGCTGAATATTTTGCAGCGGCTCCGGAACGTCGCCGTCGGCGATACGCAGCGCCAGCCCTTCCACCACCGCCGTTTTCCCGACCCCGGCTTCTCCGGTCAGCAGCGGGTTGTTCTGGCGGCGACGCATCAGGATATCCACCATCTGGCGGATCTCCTCGTCGCGCCCGACAACCGGGTCAATCTTCCCTTCGCGGGCGCGGGCGGTCAGGTCCTGGCCGTACTGGGCCAGCGTCCCCTGCGCCGCCGGTACCGTACCCGCCGGTGCGTCTGCGGCGGCAGCGGCCTGCTGCGTCTCTTTGCTGTTGGCGCAAATCGCGTCGAACTGCTCAATCAGCACCTCGACGTTCAGGCGGGTGAACTGCGACGAGATGCTTTTCAGCACGTTGGCCAGATTCCAGGTTTTCAGCATGCCGATCAGCAAATGACCGCCGCGAATACGGCTGACGCCAAACTTCAGCGAGCCGAACACCCAGGCGCGCTCCACGGCGCTGTCGATATGCTCGGAGAGATCGGAAACGGAACTGGCGCCACGCGGAAGGACATCCAGCGCGGCCACGATATCGCGGGTCAGCTGCTGTTCATCGAGGGCAAAGTGGCGGATGACCTGCTGCAGATCGCCATCCTGCTGCTGCATCAGCTGATGCAGCCAGTGCACCAGCTCAACGTACGGGTTGCCGCGCAGCTTGCAGAACGCAGTGGCGCTTTCCAGAGAGGTAAATAACAGCGTATCCAGTTTGCCGAAAAGCACGGCACGGCTAATTTCTGACATGTTAGTTTCCATTAACAATGATTCGGTATACGGAAGGATTACCGCTCTGCGCGATACACCAGATCGCCACGCGGGACAGGCTGCGGCTGAAGGCCCAGCCAGGTGTTATAGCCTAATCGCCCATTGCTGCCGAGCGTGGTGCCCTGCACCGCGTCTTCACGCAGGATCACCCGCGTTTCCCATTCAAACTCCACCCCGGCGTACTGACGCACCCAGTCGCGCAGCTCGGTGACCCACGCTTCACCCGGCAGAAAACGGTTGTACTCCTCCGCGCTCAGCGGGCCAATTTCGATGCGAAACTTGTGCTGCACGTCGCGGACGGCAACGCCGAGAAAGGCGGATTCCCCCATGCGCGGCATGCGGCGTCCTGCTCCCAGCTGCGCCTGCTCGCGCGTGGAGAGCGGCATCCACTGCGGCACGTTGCTCACCAGCTTAACCGGCGCGTTAAAATAGCTGCGCAGGATCTTCTCCAGCCCCTCCGGATCCCGCCCGTGCCGGGTCAGGTGTCCGGCGTGGGTAAAGCGGGCATGAGAGCTCAGGCTGCCTTTGTTCATCTGTCCCGGCTGGCCCATGCCAATCAGCGACGCCAGATAGCCCTCAAAGCGCCTGTTATCAGCGCGATCGAGGGAGACGGTGGGTTGCGCATCCGCCCAGGCGCGGTAAAACAGCAGCGCCAGGCGATGATGGAACAGGTCGGCAAACGCGCTGAGGCTGGTGTCCTGATGATGATAAATTCGCTCGCGGGCGTATTCGGTCATATGGACCGGCAGCGGGCCGTTCGGGCCAAACAGGCCGAAACTGAGGATAGACACCTCGTGCAGCCCGCTTTCCTCCCGCTGGCGGACCTGAGCCAGCGTCGACGGCGCAAAACTCATCGACGGCTGCTGGCCGATGCGCAGCGGCTCAAATTTCGGCAGCGGCGCGCGTCCCAGCGGGTAGCGTTCGCCGCCCTGGGCATCAATGCGCCTTAACAGCTGAAACAGGTCGTAGCGCCAGGGCGTCTCGCGAACCCCTTGCCAGAACGCGTCCGGCAGCCGGGTCAGGCGATGCACGCGCAGCGGTGCAGTGGCAGCGTCACTCATATCAGCGCCCTTTTACCCATGCGCGGCGCCCAGTAGCCAATCTCGCCGCGCTGCTGGCTTTTCAGGGTGAACTCCGTAAAGCTGTTGATGGACACCAGGCGGGCAAAGAGACGTTCCATCACGCTGCCAAAGAGCCACGGGCTGGCGCCGGAAAAGGCACGCTCATCGACCGTCAGGGTAATGCCGATCCCGCGGGCGAAAACGACCGGGCCGGGTTCAGGCACGCGGCGGTGAACCGGCTCCAGCACGCAGTGGCGTACCCCTTCCACCTGACGCGCAACGGGCGTTTCTGCCAGGTTGGCGTATAGCCCTAACAGCTGGCGCAGCGCGGCCGCGCCGTCTTCGTTTTCGCTGTCCATCAGGCTGAGGTAGTTCATCTGCAGCTGGCTGATGAGCCGCCAGGTGCTGAACCCTTCCGCCAGCGCCGGACGCGGCGGCGTCGGGCCTTTGCGCAGGGTGAGGGATTTCACCGGCATGGAGTCGGCCATAATGAACTGCCCGAGCTCCTGCTGCAGCATCAGCGGCAGATCGCGGCTGGTGCAGAGCACCTCGGCAGAGATATAGCGCAGGTTGTCCTGCCACGGGGCGTGCTGTTCATCCACCAGCGAAACAAACACCTCCGAGCCGATATAGCCGGTGCGCGTGCCGTAGCGCAGGGCGTGCTCGGACAGCACGCGCTGTTCGCGGCGCAGGGAAAAATAGGCCCCGTAGTTGCCCGCATCGCCGCTCCAGGTGCTCCAGAATGGACGAAACGTCTGGTCATCGCGCTGGCCGTCCGCGCTGCCATAGATTTTTTTGACCGCGTAAATTTCATAATCCAGCGGACGAATGTTATCCACCACCAGATGGTATTCATGCTGGCCTTCATTCAGCTTCTGACGCGCCGCGACCTTTGGGAACAGGTTGATGACAGGCGTACAGTGCAGCGCCAGATGGCTGGCATCAACCACGCGCTCCAGCTGTTCATCCGACTTATCCAGCAGAATGAAGATGTCGAAGGCTTTTTCGCCTTCACAGCGCTCGATAAGCTTGCCCAGACCGCTCAGGCTAATGAAGCGGAAACGGGACGGAAACGCGAAATACTCCTGCAGCAGGCGATAGCCGTCAAAGTTGCGCAGATCGTCCGGAAGCAGGGCCTGGTCAGGCTCAAAGCCTTCCTGGCGCAGCGCGTCCGACGCCAGCAGCTGTCGCTGCGGCTGCGGGCTGACCGTCTGGCAGACGATCCCGGCGTGATGCTCCATCACCAGCTCCAGCAGCTTCAGCGCTTCAATATCCGGACCGCCGAGGAAAAATTCCAGACGGTCGAAATCCAGGTGCCCGAGGTTTTGCGGGCCGTCGCAGGCGATGCGGATCCGTAAGGCGCTGCCGATCCCCCGCTGGCTCAGCCCCAGCTGCGCGAGCGGCAGATCGGCGGGCACGCCGCCCAGCTCGACCTTGTCGATTTTCAGCGGCAGCAGGTTGACCTCGTGCGCCGTGGTATAGCTGCAGGTCACGCCGGTTTTTTTCAGCGCCAGGCTGTCCATCATGGTACCGCGCGGCACAATGAAGCCCTTGCTCAGGTCGCCCCGGCTGCTGTCGGGCTCAATCTCCGCAATCGCCATCGACGGCGTGGGCGCGAGATAGTTAGGGGCAATCATCTCCAGCAGACGCTGGGAGAAGCGCGGAAACTCCGCGTCCATTTTCATCTGCACGCGGGAGGTCAGGAAGGCGAAGCCCTCCATCAGACGTTCGGTATACGGGTCCGCCACTTCGATGCCGCGCATGCCCAGCCGTCCGGCGACCTTAGGATAGCGTTCGGCAAACTCGGTCCCCATTTCGCGCAGGTAGGCCAGCTCGCGGTTGTAGTATTCGAGCAGTTTACTTTCCATGATTACCCCGCATCTTTCAGTTCAAAATGGCCGTTTTCCAGATCGACATCGGTACGAAACAGAAACTCCAGCGGGTACGGCACACACCATAAACGCCCTTTGATCTCGATGGAGAGCACGTTGTGCAGATCCAGCGAGGAGGTATCCGACACGCAGCGGACCTGCAGCCCCTGCGGTAAAATGCGCGGCTCAAAATTGATGATGGCCTCGGTGAGCTTGCGCTGAATGTCGTGCCATTCGATATCCGACATTCTTTTCCCGGCCAGCGGCGCGACGCCGAAGTTGACCACCGAGCGCTTCACGTGCGGCAAGGCGCTCAAATCGCCGGAGGCATCGTGGTTGATGGTGTTAAACAGCCACTGCAGATCGCGCAGGACGTTGCGGCGCAGGGCGGCGTGGGTGATCAGATTGCTGTTGGCCGACTCGCGCTTTTTTTCCGGCTCATTATCGGTGAGACGATCCAGCAGCGAGGGCTGCATTTTGTCGCGCGCCCCCACCTTCTCCTGCTTGCTGCGGGCTTGCCAGCCGCTGCGCAGCAGATCGCCTTCGCCAGCGGGATTACTCATCGGCTCCATCCGTCGCAAACGTCACGAGGCTTAAGGACAGCAGCGGGTATTCGCTTTGCTCGCTCAGCCAGGCCTTCTGGCCCCTGCCTTCGTAAAGAGTGCCGTCTTCGTCGAGCGGCTGCCATTCGGTGGTGCGGCCCAGCCTGACCGCATCAGTGGCATCGGCAGCAAACGGGTAACGCGCCGGGATCTGACACACCTGCTCCGTACCGTCGGTCAGGCGCACCAGCGCGTGACGCCAGACCAGATCGGTCACGCTGGCGGGCGCCTGGAAACGGATCTCCGCGATGGCGCTGAACGGCAGCCAGAAATAACGGCCGTTCACGATGGTTTCGCAGACCGGGCCGAGACGGGCATCGCCGTCCATCAGCCAGTCAAACGCCTGCGTCTCCTCGTTTTCGAGGATAATCTGGCCGGGGATGGCTTCAGCCCGATCGAGGCCGTCAAGACGCAGCGCCCGGGCGCGCTCGCCCTCCTCGCTCAGCGCCGCGGCCAGGGTCGTCAGCCACGGCCACTGGGTTTCAGGCATAGCCGGACGCGCCTGTCCCGCCATCACCTGCGCGCGCTGCAGCTCGCCCTGAATGGATTGCTCCAGCAGCGTGACGGTGGGCTTCGCCTGAGGCTTCAGCGCCAGCCAGCTTTTCAGCTGGGTCAGCGCGCGCGTCCAGTTGCCGCTGAGGGTTAAAAACTGCACGAACGCGGCGCGGAGATCGGCATCCGCCGGACGGGCTTTGATTTCAGCTTCAAGGCGCGCCAGCGCATCGCTGAGCGACTCGCCCGCCAGGTGTTGATAGAGCGTATTCATAGCCATTCCTTAATTCGCCGCGCGCCATGCGCCAACGGCCGGGTCGCGCAGCTGAGGACGCAGGGTGTCAATCAGGACGATATTCAGCGGAGTGCCGGGTGCGACCCAGGCGCTCCAGGTTTTTTTCACCGCCGCAATACGCGCCTGCAGTTTTGCATCATCGCTGGCGATTTCACGGGAAATCTCCACCGCTACGGTGCCGTTGCTTTTCCAGCTGTTCAGGGCGCTATCGTAAGGCAGGATCATCCAGCTCTGGTCGCTGTTTGGGGTGCTGAACACCATGCGCTCTTTGTTGACGGAGGTGATCAGCGCGTTTTCAGGATCGGCGCTTTGATTCAGACCCGTCACCGGGAAGCCGTGGATGTAGGTCACCGCCATCTCTTTCTGTCCGCCGTTGCGGGACTGCGAAACCACGGTGTGACCACTCAGCCAGCTGCCGTTACCGCAGCGGGTGGTGTCAGAATCCGGAATAAAGAGCGCCGGAGCGGAAGCGCCACCTTCCCAGAAGGTGCGCAGGTGGCAGCCGTCCTGCAGGGTGAATTCCTGCCACGGCGTGCGGTCAGCCGCGACGGTGCGGGAAGCCACGTTCTGGTCCGGCGGCAGCAGCGCGCCGCTGGTTGGGGTTGCGGTGACGGTCGCAGCAGGCGCGGCCTGGTCCTGTTTCACCACCAGCGCCCAGTCCTGCGCTTTGCCTGCCGTACCCTGCGCCAGCGTGGTACCCGCCGGATCGTTTAGCGTCCAGCTAAGCTTATTCACTTTGCTGCACTGGTGTTCCAGCAGGGAGCCAAGACGCGGCACAAAGTTCTCCAGCACGGAGACGTCTTTCTTGCCGTTCGCCACAATACGCAGCGCCACCTCAGGCTTACACCAGCTCTGCGGCGTGTTGTCTTTAATGTTGTCGATCCAGATATCCAGCTTCTGCGCAGGAGACTGCACGATGCGGAAATTCTCAGCCTGCGCGGTGGAGGTGACCGCCAGAAGTGCCAAACCCGATAGCCAAAGTTTCATATCGTTCCTTGTGTGTCTAATCAGTTCCGCAGGGAAGAAATTGCGCTGCGTCAGAGAGGGTGTGCAGCAAAGTGGTGTCCTGAGGGTTGCCCATCCATACCGCCAGGGCAGTATAGTTATCCTGAGCATTCCCCTCCTGTTCGCCATTCTTTTGAATGATTTGGTTCATTAAGGTCAGCCACTCCTGCGGCGTATTGACCATATGCAGCGACTGCTTCATTTGCTCTTCGCTAACGCCGTGCCAGAACCCGTCGGTGCAGAGTAAGAATGCATCGCCGTCTTCAACCTGCACCACGTCGCTGTAGCTCGCTTCCGGCCCGCCGTTTTCAATTCCCAGCGCCAGATAGAGCAGGTTGCTGTTCAGGTTGTCGGTCTGGTGCCCGGCGTCTTTCATCTGCTGCACCAGGCTGTGGTCGGTGGTCACATGCCACAGCCATCCCCGGCGAAACAGGTACAGGCGGCTGTCTCCGGCGTGCGCCCAGTAGGCCAGGCCGTAATCACGGTCAATGAACAGGCTGACCAGCGTCGTGCCCATCCGGCGATAGTCCTGAACGGCCTGCTGTTCGCTGAGGATGGTGCGGTTAGCCGTCTGCACGTAGTCGCGGATATGCTGCGCATTAAGATGTTTGTCGCCATCGAAGCGGGAGATAATGCTGTTGCGGGCCAGCTCTGCAGCCACCTCACCGCCCGGCAGGCCCGCGATGCCGTCGCAGACGACAAAGCAGGCTGAACGTTCCCCTATGGTTTCTCCCGTCTGATCCTGGTTGCTGGCGCGCGTCCCCTGGCGGGAGAGAGAAGCCGTTGCGATATTCATTTGTCTTCCGATCCGCTCTGTGAGTCTTTGTACTGATTCACCTCCATGTCGTACGCATGAAGGAAGGCCTCGCCGAACAGGGTGTGGAAATCATCCTCAATCTCGCCAGCCGTTTCGCCATAGCTGCGCACAAAATAGTCCCACAGGGCGGCTTTGCGGCTGCCCGGCAGCGCCAGACGCGAGGTCATCCCGTTCTGCTTCGCCTGCTCTTCCAGCTGTTCCGGGTTAAAGGACTGCAGCATCGCGGCAATGATGGCGCGGATACCGGAGATCATGCCCAGCTGGTGCGCCTGCAGGTCGATCAGCGCGTCGCGCACGGATTTGGTCGGCGGCATAAAGCCCGGCATCGGGGTGCCGAACATCTGGATCAGCACGGTTTTGCCGGTCGGCAACAGCTTGAACGGGTTGTTGGCATCGTCCAGCACCATGGTCATATCGGCCTTCACGCCACGCTTGAGGATGGAGCGCGAGGAGAGCAGCGCCACGGTCCCCTGAGAGAACATGCCGAGGATCTGCCCGAGCTGACGCATATTTTCCCGGTCAAACTGGGGGACGGGCTGCATTTCGCTCAGCCCCATCCCCTCCAGCAGAGCCTCCAGCAGCTCGCCCTGCAGCACTTCGCCCTTCTCACCGCTGTTTGCCGTGGCGGTTGGGGCGGCAGCGTTATTGACCGGGTCAATGCGCAGGCGGCCCTTCGGTGCCTGAGCGCTGCTGCGCGCCACGGCCTGTGGCGTAGGCATGGTGAAGCCTGCGTAATCCGGCCGCGCGGGCTCTTCTTCAGCACGCGGTTCTTCCTGCGGCTCAGGGGCGAACAGCGGAGAATCGGCCAGCACGTCCTCTTCCTGCTCGGGTTCCGGCACTGGCGCAGGCTTTTCGGCAATAATGTCATCCGGATGGGTCAATGGCGCGCCGCCCATCAGTCCGAGCGGGTCGTCATTACGCGCGGCTGGCGCGCTGGCCTTACCGCCAAACAGGGCCAGCGGATCGAGCTCATCCGTCGCCTCGTCTTCTGGCTTCACGGGGCTATTCTCGCCCGGCGGCACCAGCGTTGACGGGGTGACGTCGTCAAAAATACTCTCTTTTTTGAACAACGCTTCGTCGCTGAACAGCGTGTCCGGGTCGACATTCTTACGCTCGAGCTTTGGATCGCTGTCGTTAAACATCGCCAGCGGATCTTCCGCGTTACGCTCCGGGGCCGCAGGCTGGGAGAACGGATCGTGCGATGCAGCAGGCTGCGGTTTTGTACGGTTGCTGGAGATGCTGTCGGAGATGGAGAACTCCTGCATCAGGCTATCCCAGATCTCCGTTGGCACGGCGGTTGGCTCGGCCTTCCCGCGCGGTGCGGCACTCGCCGGCTTCGGTTGCGCAGCGGGCGCGGGTGCGGCTGCCGGACGCGCCTGCTGATGCATACTGGCCGCCATACGGCTTACGGGTTGCGTATCGTGGATCAGTTCGGTCACTTCGATACGGTAGTCATCAATACCGAGAATGTCGCCATCCTGCAGCTCAACCTGACGCCCTCGCTCCAGCGGAATGTCATTTAATACCACGCGGGTGACGCTGCCACGGTTGGTCACGCGGCATTCGCCCTGAGCGTCAACGTGAACAATGGCCTGCAGACGAGAGATGGTGCGGTCATTGTCCGGCAACACCAGATTGTTATCCGTACCGCGCCCAATGGTGCCGCCCGGGGCGTAAAAATCACAGCTGCTTTGCGGCGGCTGATGACCGGGTTTCGTAGAAATAATCGTGAATCGCATGGCGTATTCCTGCTGGTATGATTAGCGCTCAAACGCTGCCGCTCTCGGGGCGAGAACGGCGGCGTTTGAGAAATTGAATATCAAAACTATTTAATGAAGGTGATAAAATATAATCCAACAATGAGCCATAGAGTGAATATTAACGCCTGTAACTTATAACGGCGATGTAATTTTAGCATCCAACCAATTCTTTCTTCAGGTAACGACTGTACATATTTATAAGCATCTTCCTGAACAAGCCTTTCACGCGAGAATTTCATTTCAACGCCTTTATAAAGGCGAACAAACCAGATTATTTTTTGATAATTGGCCAGCGAACCAAAAAAAGAAGCATAGTTGGTTACAAGATCCAGATCATATCCCTTGCGCCGATAGTCTGAAAGTAACCGATTATAATCAGCCTCGTGTTTTTTGAAATAACGAGAACTGAACAAATCCATCATTACAACAACCATTAACAAAACTACAACAAAAAACAAAAACAAGTCATCCATATTTACCTTAACTAGCACCAGGCAGATAATATTACATATATCCGGAGCGTCAGCGCGAGCACTAGCCCAAAAAAATATTTAAATCTTCAATGTATAATTAAATTTCATTAACGCCCGCAAGTATTAAAAGCAGTACAAACAAAGCCGTGGCAACTTTAACTTTTCTGTTATATGAATTAATCCAAGATAATTCGAAGCCAGATAAAACATTGTTGCAAGATTGAGGCTCAAGCCAACGTGATTCCGTCAACTTTATACGCTTGCCCTTCACAAGCCTTGATAAAATTGTAGTGCGAAAACCAAACCCCCAAAAACCAAGATTTTTCCAAGTTTGATAATCCTCTTCCTTGAGAAAATTCTTTTGAATTAGCAACTCATAGATTTTATCAACCTGACCGGAATGTTTCCGGTAATCAACATAGAACGTTAGCATAAGGATTATAAAAATGGCAAAAACACAGATAATAAAAGCAGAGTACATGTTATCAATAATCACGCTATTCTCCGCTAAATATTAAATTATCATTTGTTCTCCTACAAATCCTCACGTGAATTACCAAACAGTTGTCTTGCCTTGAAATCCAGCGTACCCGGTTGCTGTACCACACAGTAACCCGGAGCAACGTTTGACTGATTTGCCATGGAAAACTCCTTATGTCTAACGCATAAATAAAGGGTGAAATGCTATTTTAGGGCATTCAGCGGACGAATCGCATCGCTATTGGCGATTAAGCTGCACTTCAAAACCTGATAATGCCCCGGCTGAGTGCCACCCACTTTCTCTTTCAGTAGAGAAGCAATCACCTTGTCTGCTTTTTCAAAATTTTCAGCAGGCAAATTGCTAGCTTCGAGCCATGCGGCGGCACTAGCCTCGGCATCAGCTTTCAGGGCTTTGCTGTCCGCAATCTTACCGATACACCGGTTTTGCACCCAGTTTTCAAAGATTTGTTGCTGAGAAAAAGCGCTGATATCAGGCAGCGTTTGGGCATAAACAGCAGAGGCATTTAAAGCCAACGCGAGCAGCAGTAAACGTTTCATTTCATGCTCCAGAACGTTGCGTTGGTAGGTGCCCGGTAAACAGTAGTCATCAATGCCGATAATATCGGCATCCGCCCGGGCGTGAGCCGCGGCGTTTGGGGTTAACTCATTCTATTCGGTCTGCGTAAGCTTAAACTGGCCTGAAGGACCTTCTTGTAAGGTGAAACGGGCAGCATAGCGAATAGAATCGTTTTTCCCTGACACTTTCAGAGCAACATCATATTCTCCGGCTTGCCACGCAATCCCCTTCCACTGGTGACACTGTTGGGTCGTTAACGTCACCTCAGGGCTAAACGTTGACGGCGGCGATACCGCTTTCCATTCATTTCCCGCGCGTTTCATTATGGTGGGCGAATGGCTGGTGACAGGCGCGTCTAACCCGGAGTTAGCGGGAATAGCAAAGCAGGGTTCGTTGTCCTTTAGCGTAACCGAAAGCGACTTATATTGTGCAGGATGAGATACACAGGCACTCACCGTTAATGCGATTGCTACAACACTGAGTAACTGTTTCATAACCATACCCGCCGGTCTTTAGGATTTTGAATAAACAACGATAATACCTGCAGATATTTATCCTTCAGGTCGGGTCCGATAATTCCCTCAAAACCTGCAATGTTTCGGAAATCACCCAGACCGTAATTTATCAAATAATAAAAATCTGAAATGATAGAAGCCTGCTGCTCCATACCAAAGTCCGATAATTTTTTATCGGGGGGCAGAGAATAATTATAACTTGCTGCCCAACTGAATGCGCCTCGGGTTCGAACATTCATTCCAATCTGATGCTGCAATACATGCACCATTTCGTGAATAAACCAGTGTTTATATCGCGGAACCTCTATCGAGAAGTCATCCCGATAATGCGGCTCGCGAAAATAGAGCTCACCATTGGGAGTCATTGCGACATCTGTCGACTGCATATTAAACGGCAAATAGCTTTTATTATGGACTTTAACTTCTGAGTACTTTATTGCGTCACCAAAAACCGAGCGAGCCAGTGCTATTTCGCCAATGGTGAGAGGACGGGCGCCTCCTTCCTGCAAACTTGCCATGCTATCTTCCTTCCCGGTTGATAATGACCGGGGAAAACTCCCCGGCCAAATACGCAATTACGCTTCTTTGTTTTCTTTGATGTTCCAGCCAGCGCTGCTTTCAGCACCTTTACCACCAGACGTGGTCTGCTCCCAGTACTGCTGTTTCACTTTCGCAGCCTGGAATGCATAGGTCACACCAACGGTATCGCCGTTGTCAGCACCGGTGTACTGAACAGAGGTGACCAGCACATCTTCCAGCGTGATGCGGGAGTATTCCACCTGCTGGCCGCCGGCTTTACAGACGGACAGCTCAACTTTGGTCAGGTGTTTGCCGCTGGCGCAGTGTTTCAGGATAGCGGTGGTGGATTTGTCGATCAGCGCGTTAACGTGCAGGTCGTTGAAGTTAACTTTACCGGCACCGCCGCCACCGCCAACGCTCATATTACCTGGCTGGGAAGCGCCCCAGGAGAAGGAGGTAATATCAGTCCAGCCGGTGTGGTTAGAATCTTTAGATTCGCCCGTAACACCCTCGACCTTCAGAAACATATCAATAGCCATAATATCTACTCTTCGTGGATGAACAATATTGCTTTCGAAAAAGCACTTATATGGCAAACAGGAAAGCATGGGGCTGAATAAAACCGTCCATATTTTACCTCTGCCTCATATCAAATGACCCGTGTCATTTGACAGTCTTACATTCCCCCTGAATGAACGGAAAGAATGTGAAGTCTTTACTACTGCGGGTTATCCTCAATCCAAGTGCGATCAGGATTTCCGATAATTAATTGAGGTACCAGCTTGTTAAGTTCGTCACTATGATAAAGACGCAGGCAATTTAACGTAACGCCTTTTACATCGGGCTTTCGTTCGGCATGAAAGCCGTTAATGTGATCTTTGTATTTTCCAATGAGCGCATCCATTTTCTCAGTGCCATTTTCAGCATCAAAAGGAATCCACTCAATGAATGCACTCGCACTGCGGGCAGCATCAGCAGAAAACTGGCTGCCTTTATCTGCTACCTGCGCCAGGCAGCGCGCCAGAACAAAATCTTTTAAAACCTGCCGGTATGTTTGCTGCTGATAAAAATCAGGATAGTTATTTCCGGAATACACATAAAAAGTCATAAATACGAGGAAAAAACATAAACGTTTCACCTTATATCCTTTGCCATAAGACCCACAGCGCATCAGTCCGCGTAAAATACTAACTTTTCTCTTTCCATTTTTCTGCGACAACGTATATCCCTATCGCTAATGCATTAAGTCCAGTGCATAAAAATCCATGCATTGCGATTCGCGGGACTTCTGCCGGCCAGTCAAAGATAAACAGATAGTAGCCGGATACCGTCACAAACAACATGAATGAAATTATTAGCAACGTATAAATGGCTAAATAGCTGATGAATTTTCGTATCAACGCTTTCACTGTCTAATTCATTAGCTATCTCGTATTGACCGAAAAGTAGCCGGCCCAATGGGCCGGCTACACTCATCACGCATCTTTCGTCTTCAGCGACGGCAGTTTAGATACCAGACGCAGGGAAACGGTCAGACCTTCCAGCTGGTAGTGTGGACGCAGGAAGAACTTCGCGGCGTAGTAGCCCGGGTTGTCTTCAATCTCCTGCACCTGCACTTCCGCAGCCGCCAGCGGTTTACGGGACTTGGTCTCCTGAGAGGAGTTCGCCGGGTCACCGTCGACGTAGTTCATGACCCAGTCGTTCAGCCAGCGCTCCATCTCTTCGCGCTCGCGGAAGGAGCCGATTTTGTCGCGCACGATGCACTTCAGGTAGTGCGCAAAGCGGCAGCAGGCGAACAGGTACGGCAGACGAGAGGCCAGACGCGCGTTGGCGGTGGCATCCGGGTCGTGGTACTCGGCCGGTTTCTGCAGCGACTGCGCGCCGATGAAGGCGGCAAAGTCGGAGTTTTTGCGGTGAACCAGCGGCATAAAGCCGTTTTTCGCCAGCTCAGCTTCACGACGATCGCTGATGGCGATTTCGGTCGGGCACTTCATGTCCACGCCGCCGTCATCGCTCGGGAAGGTGTGGCACGGCAGGTTTTCCACCGCCCCGCCGGACTCCACGCCGCGAATCGAGGTGCACCAGCCGTACTCTTTGAAGGAGCGGTTGATGTTGGCGGCCATCGCATACGCGGCGTTCGCCCAGGAGTAGCTGTTGTGGTTCGCGCCGTCGGTCTGCTCTTCAAAGTCAAAGCTGTCGACCGGGTTGGTGCGAATGCCGTACGGCAGGCGCGACAGGAAGCGCGGCATCACCAGGCCCAGATAGCGGGCATCTTCGGATTCACGCAGCGAACGCCAGGCCGCGTATTCGGTGTTCTGGAAGATCTTGGTCAGGTCGCGCGGATTAGCCAGCTCCTGCCAGGACTCCATCTGCATCACGCCCGGCGCGGTACCGGTGATAAACGGACAGTGCGCCGCAGAGCCGATGCGCGCCATTTCGCCCAGCAGCTCAACGTCCTGCGGGCTATGGTCGAAGTAGTAGTCGCCCACGATGCAGCCAAACGGCTCGCCGCCGAACTGACCGTACTCCTGCTCGTAGATTTTCTTGAAGATCGGGCTCTGGTCCCAGCCCACGCCCTTGAAGCGCTTCAGGGTGCGGCCCAGCTCCTGCTTGGAGATGCTCATAAAGCGGATCTTCAGCATCTCGTCAGTTTCAGTGTTGTTCACCAGGTAGCTCAGACCGCGCCAGGCGCTCTCCAGCTTCTGAAACTCTTCGTGGTGAATGATCTGGTTTACCTGCTGCGACAGCTGCTCGTCGATACCGGCGATCAGGTTCTGAATGGTGCGGTAGGTGTCGTTGGAGAAAGTGACGGTATTTTCCAGCGCCTGCTGCGCCAGCGTTTTGACCGCGCTTTCGACGGCTGAACGGGCCTGATCGGTTTTCGGGCGGAACTCTTTGTTCAGCAGCGCGCTGAATTCATCCTGGCTGAACGCCTGACCCGCCTGCTGCTCGTGTTGTTGAGTCTGGTTGCTCATCGATTATTCCTCGCTACCTTTCGCGCTTTCGTCATTTTTCGGCAACTGGCTCAGGGATTTGAGCAGCGTCGGATCCTGCAGAATTTTAGCGATCAGCTCTTCCGCACCGTTTTTGCCGTCCATATAGGTCAGCAGGTTGGAGAGCTGGGTACGCGCTTCCAGCAGCTTGTTCAGCGGCTCGACCTTGCGGGCCACCGCATCCGGCAGGAAGTCGTCCATGCTGTCGAAGGTCAGATCCACGTTGAGCTTGCCTTCGCCGGTCAGGGTGTTATCCACCTGGAACGCCACGCGCGGCTTCAGCGCCTTCATGCGTTCGTCAAAGTTGTCGATGTCGATTTCGAGGAATTTACGCTCGTCGACGGCCGGCAGATTTTCAACCGGTTTGCCGACCAGATCGGCCATGACGCCCATCACAAACGGCAGCTGAATCTTACGTTCTGCACCGTAGATCTCTACGTCATACTCGATCTGCACGCGGGGGGCACGGTTACGTGCGATGAATTTCTGCCCACTGTTACTCATTGCCATGATGTTCTCCATCAAAGATGCGCGGTGAAGGTGAAACGGCAGGCTCCATGCCTGTCGTCATAATGCCTGGACGCGTTATTCGCGGCGCCCAAAGATGTTTTCAAGTTGGTTAACGCCGTCTGGCGCCAGGTCGCGAATAATGTCCATAAAGTTAAGTTCTGACAGCCGCTGCACCCGTTCAATCATCAGCGGTGCGGGGTGGCTCGGTTCGTACTGCGCAAAATACTGCTTCGCTTTTTCCAGCATCAGCTGCGCGTCGGCGCGGCTGGTGATCTGCACGCTGCGCCAGTCGGTGACCGGCTGAACGGGCTGCGCTGCCGTCGACTGCTGCTCGGCCTGGGGTTCTGCCTGCGCCTCACGGTTCGGCAGCAGCTTGCTGATGTCGGTTACCTGACACGCGCTGGCGACCAGTCCGACGGTTTTCAGCAGCTGTTCCATCTCGGGCACGCCGCTTTCACCGAGATTCCCGGTGAGAAGCTCGCGAATCGCCAGCAGACGTTCGTTAATGACGATAACCGCGGCGGTGCCGGGCTGGTCGCCGCGGGCCAGCTCGTCAATCAGCCGTGGACGGCCGCCGGGATAGTCCGGGCATTCCGTCTTGCTGCCGTCCAGCAGGGCCTGGGCATCCCGGAGCGAAATTTCATCGCCGTTTGAACGCAGAAGCGAGGCGTTTCGCACGGCGACGGTGAGGTCGGATTTATCGCTCAGCCCTGCCAGGGCGTTAATGCGATAGAACGGATCGGTTTCGCCATACTCTTCCAGCAGCGGATAGAGCGTCTCCCAGTAACGGGCGATCGCCTCCTGCACCAGCAATAATCCGTCCGCGTAGCCCGCCAGCCCGCGGCGGCGCGTCCAGGCATGGGTTAACGCCAGCAGTACGCGAAGATCTTTGGTGCGGGTCAGCAGGCTGGTGGCGTATTTTTCCACCGTGTTCCAGTCAGCTGGCTCTGCCGGGATAATGGTGTCGCCAAACTGCTGTTCCGCTTTCCCAAGACTTGCCTGATTCATGATCTGGAAGTCGGCGTCGTACTCCAGGTTTTCCCCGCAGGGTTTTTCGGGACTGATTGGCGCGAGAAATTCTTCGATATTCATGAGATCCCTGCTTATTCAAACATGGGCGGATAGAGACCGTGACGCCCCGGACGGGCGCCCCCTGCCGGGTCGAACAGCAGGGTGAAAAGCTGCCCGGTAAAGTTACCGCTGTGCACGTGGGTGTACAGCGGGTAGCCGTCGCAGCGGTTGGTCCACCAGTAGCTGGTCTGGCGCAGCGGATCAAAACACTCGGCCGCCTGAGGCCAGCCCAGCGTGCTCTGGCCGTCCTCGTCATAGCCAATCACATCAAGGATGTCGGAACGCTTTTGCGGCTCGACGGGCTGCGGCGCCGGAATGGTCATCAGCATCTCATCCAGCTGTGAGGCGGAAAAACTGTTGCGCACCGCGTGCAGCCCCAGGCGCCCAATCTGCTGGTACCAGCTTTCGGCCTGGCTGAGCAGGCTGGTCGACCACTCTGACGGGGCGAAGCTCAGCTGCAGGCAAACCGGATACTGTCGGCCAACGCTGTCGCGGCCGGGCAGCAGACAGCCCATCTGGATCATCTGGCTGCCCAGCATGGGCGGTACCACAAAATTCCAGACTGGCGCTTTGTTAAACTGGCGCTCGCCGCTGCGCTGCTCTTCCTGCTGCCAGGCCAGCAGGCCGACCTGGAACCAGTGTGACCACTGGCGCTGTAAAGTGTCAGGAAAGCGACGCTGCAAAAAATCTCCGGCGCTGGGTAATTTGCCATACCAGCTGTAGCGGTTCATCGCAGGGGTATTCGTCATACGGCTGTCCTTGCGGTTATGGGCATGAGAAACGGGGAAGCTGGAACGGGTTACGAATGCTGTTTGGCGCAAACTCCAGCGTGACCTGATGTCCGTCGACGTTGAAGGTGGCCTGACGGCTCAGGCTACCCGCGCCCGGGCTGGTGCTCGCTTTATCGAAGAAGCGGTTGAGCGCCCAGGCACCGTTGGTGACCAGCGTCGCCGTGCTGCCGTTCGCCAGCCCCAGCTGCATGCGTACCTGGTTGGTGCCGCCCGGCCCCGGCCAGTTCATGATCTGTACGGCCTGCGGACCGTGGCTGTAGCGCAGCAGCTGGCCGTCGACGTCCAGCGTCAGGTTCAGAATGGAGTTATCCATTCGCACGGTGCGAACCGTCACCTTGAAGGAGGGCGTCGTGGCGCCATTAGCAAAGAAAGCGTCGCGAATCGACTGGGCCTGCTGGAACGGTCTCAGCAACCCTTCGCTTCCCGGCAGCGTTTTCCCGTCGATGCCAGGCATAAAGCGCCAGTTTGCCTGCGTGGTATCCACTTTATTGGTCAGATTGTCGCGGAAGAAAGCGTCCATCAGCCCGGTTCCCGGCGCAAACATGCGCGCGAGATCGTCAGGGGTGACCTCGGTGCTGGCGCTGCGCACCAGCGGGTAACGGCCGGCGATCGCCTGACGGCAGAATCCGCCCACCTCAACGTTAATCCGCTTCCGCACGTTTTCGAGGTCGCGGCGCTGGGTATCGCTGCTGGCGCCCACCGCCATATTGCTGAACATGGTTTGCAGCCCGCCCGGCAGGCGACCGGCGCTGGCCTGCAGGCGGCTGATCGCCTCGCCGCCCGGTGCCGGCATGCCGCTGTTGGCCGCGTCCTGGACGGCGGTCAGGTAGCGGTAGAGCTCATCCACCTGCTTGAGAAAATCATCAAACACGATGGTCTTCCCGCCCTTCTCCAGCGGCTGCGCCAGCTCAATCATCGGCGCGTAGTGGTCGGTGACCAGCTGTTCCGGCGCCTGGGTAACCACGGCGGCCTGAGTCGGCGCAGCGTCATTGTTGCTGAACAGCGCTTCCAGCGTGCGGGTGGCGCGGTTGCTCTGCGCCTGCGCTTTATCCGCATCTGCCGGCGCTGGCGCATTGCGTGACAGCGTCAGGACCTGGCTCAGGTTCTGCACCAGACGGCGCAGCGGCGAGTTTGCGCCGGAGAGCAGGCGCGCGGTGTTGATGCGCTGGGAAAGATCGGCGCTGTTATTGAGCTGGATGTCGGCGAGGAAGCGATCCCAGTTCGCGATAAAATCGCGCATGTAGAGCTGGCGCACGGCGTTATCGATCTGCTGTTTATCTTCCTGCGCCGTCGCGGCCCCCAGCACCCAGGCGTCGTCCTCGTGCAGGGCGGTGGTGACGCTGTCAATCTGGCCGTTAAAGCTTTTCCAGTAGCCGTCCGGCGTATACAGACCCGGCACGCCTTCGCTCACCGGCTTGCCGCTTTTGCGTGAAAACACCAGCTCGCTCTGCGGTCCGCCCAGATCGGAAAGGGAGACCGGCTTGAGGTTGTCATCATGTTCAAGCAGGCGTTTGAGACGACCGTAAACGCGCGTGGAGAGCGGCTGCTGGCCGATCATCGCTCTTTCGCGGGCCACCAGTGATTCATCCTGCGCGTACGGCGAGGCCTGGATTTTCGGTTCCAGCAGCTGCGTCAGGTGCCATTCAAGCTGCTGCAGCTGCGCCTTCGTGACGTTCTGCGGCAGATTTCGCTGCAGGTTGAGCATCACCCACGAATGCAGGAATTTACCGTCGTAGTGCTTCGGCTGATACAGCATCTGATAGGCTTTCAGCGCTTCATAGCTATATTCCACATCGCTACCGTTGTCGTTGCGCAGCCAGGTGGTGATGTGCATAGCGACGGCAGGCAACAGCATCTGATCCAGCGCTTTCTGGTACAGAGACTGCGAGGCATCGCTGACGTCATCTCCGCGGTAGAGCCCCATACGGCGGGAGACGGGCGGATCGTTTACATCAAACGCGTCGCTTTTCGGCAGGTCCACCAGACCGTTCAGCAGCGGCAGCAGATCGAACAGGTCACGCTGGGTCTGGTTCTGCAGCGCTTTGCTCTGCTGGTCCAGCAGCGGCACCTTCGCATCCACCTCTTCCAGATAGGCCTTGTTTTTGGCATAGCTGGTCAGCCACAGACCGCCGAGGACGACCAGCAGGGCCAGCAGCGCCGCGTAGCCGGACCAGATCACCGCCCGGTTGCGCAGCTCCCACCAGCGGTTTTCGCCCGCGATCCCGGCTTCCTGGAAGATGACGTTTTGCAGCAGGTTCTTAATGAAGAAACTCTGACCTTTTGCCCCCGGGATAGGCGCTTCTTTGCTGACCGAATCCCAGTTATCCGCCTCTCCCCCTTCCGGCAGCGACAGCGCGCGGTTCAGTTCGCCCATCACGCGGTCGAACGGCATACCTTCCTGCGTCCCGCTGGCGAAGTAGATCCCGCGCGGAGAGAACTCGGTTTCGAAGTTGGAGCGGGCGAAGACCGTGCTCAGGTAATCCGCCAGCAGCGGACGCAGCGCGGCGAACTCCTGCGGGAAGAGATACGCTTCAGCGCGGGTTTTCGCGTCATGCTCTTTCAGCATGGTTTCCGGCAGCCCGGCATCAAGGCGCTGCTGGAGCAGAGAAAACTCCTGCTGGAAGTTGCCCATCAGGTCGTAATCGGCGTGTTTGGTTTGCTCCCACGGCAGCGTAAAGCCCCAGATCTGGTCGCGCTGCGCTTTGTCGTAGTCGGCAAACCAGGCGCGGAAACCTTTAAGCAGGTCGGCCTTGGTCACCATCACGTACACCGGGAAGCGGATACCCAGCTGTTCATGCAGCTCGGACAGACGCTGGCGCAGGTTCACCGCCTGCTGGCGGGACGCCTCGGCGGACTGGGTGAGCAGGTCAGAAATGCTGATGGTGATGATGACGCCGTTGATCGGCTGGCGGCGGCGATACTTGCGCAGTAACCCCATGAACTCCAGCCATTCGCCGGCGTCCTGCACCTGCTCGCTCTCCTGGGTGGTGTAGCGGCCCGCCGTGTCCAGCAGCACCGCTTCATTGGTAAACCACCAGTCGCAGTTACGCGTGCCGCCAATGCCCCGCAGCGCGGTCTTACCGAAGCGATCGGCCAGCGGGAACTGCAGCCCGGAGTTAACCAGCGCCGTGGTTTTACCGGATCCCGGCGCGCCGATAATGACGTACCACGGCAGCTGATAGAGATATTGCGTGCTGAAGCGCTGCGTCCACTGGGCGCCCTGGCCCGCTTTGCTGAAGTGCGCTTTTTTCAGCATCTGCGCGGCTTCATCAAAGCGGCTGGCGAGGATCTGCTCCTCGCTGTTCAGCCGCTTCTGCGGATCCGCCGCTTCCGGGCTGGCGGTGTTCTCTTTTAGCTTGTCCATCAGCTTGCGGTTCAGCCAGGCGTTGTACAGGCGCGGCAGAATGTGGCCCTGCGCCCAGAGCAGATAGACCACGGCAATGCTGATAATGCGGTTCTGCTCAGACTCGAGCGGTCGGGTGTCCACGATGGACAACAGGGGACCAATCATCCAGATCACCGCCGCAAGCGCCGTTACGCCGAGGAAGCTCCACAGAATGCGGTTGGTCAAGATGGAAAGAAGTGTAGTCAGCATCCTTAGTTTCCTTGCGGCAATCCGTTCAGCTCAGCCTGAGTGTTTTCAGGCGACACCAGCAGAGTAATTTCCACACGGCGGTTACGGGCGCGGTTTTCAGGCGTCGTGTTCGGCGCCACCGGGTTAATCTCGCCCCGCCCTTCCGCTTTCACGCGGCCAGGCTGAGAGAGGCTTCCCTGCAGCATTTTCTGTACCGAGCGGGCGCGTTCCAGAGAGAGTTCATAGTTCGAGGCAAAGCGCGCGCTGCGGATCGGCACGTTGTCGCTGTAGCCCACCACCAGAATTTTGCCGCTGACGTTATTCATCGCCTGCGCAATGCGGTTGATGACCGGTTCATAGCGGTCACGCACGACGGTAGAGGCAGAGGCAAACAGCCCGTCGCCCTTCAGGATAACGACGCTGCGATCCGCTTCGTCTTTCACCGCGACCAGGCCCGCCTCGATTTCAGGCTTCAGGAAGCCGCGCAGGTTCAGCACCGCCGGAAGCTGACGGGCCGGCTGCTGAATAGTGGTTTCCGGCAGCTGGGACTGGTAAATCTTCGCCAGCACCGGGTTGGTGTTATCGCCAAGGCGCCAGTTAAGCACGATATAAAACAGGCAGGCGATAAACCCGGCCAGCGCCACGCAGGCCCACAGAGGAACCATCGGCCGCCAGAGCTTGCGCAGTACCGGACGATCTTCCGGATGGGGAGAAAGCGGCGGCGGATAGCTGCCGCGCACGCCGCGGATCATCTGCCACAGCCGCTGCTTGATGGTTTCAAGCTGCGTGCGGCCATTATCCAGCACCCGATAGCGTCCTTCGAAGCCCAGCAGCAGGCAGTAGTTGATCATCTCCAGCAGCAGGATATGCTCGCGCGGGTTCTGCGACAGGCGCGCCAGCAGCTGGAAGAACTTCTCGCCGCCCCAGGTTTCGTTATGGAAGGTCACCAGCAGACCGTTGCTTGACCAGACGCCGCTGCTGCCCCAGGGGGTGAGCGCGGCGGCCTCATCGAGCGCCGTACACAGGCAGTAACGTGCCCCCACGATCACTTCGTAGGGCAGCCCCGCCTGCTGACAGCGGACTTCGAAACGGCGAATCTCATCGATCAGACGCTGGCGTAACGCCACCTGATCGTCATGGGAGACCGAATGACGGATCTGCGGAATCGCGTTGAGCAGCGGATTGGCGGCCGCCACCAGCTGATTGTTGCTACTGGCTCCGGTAAACGCGGCATCACTGCCGGTGTCCTGTCGTTCCTGCATATTAAGCGCTCGCTTTATTATTCTGTCGGGCTACGGATGGCCCAAAACTCCATATCCAGCCCCGGGAACTCCCCTGCAAGATGCAGGGCGAATGCGCCGGACTTATCCATCTCGTGCCACAGCTCGCTGCCCTTCTCCAGTTCAAAGTAGCTGTAGCCGGCATGCCACGGGATCTGCGGCGGCGCGACCGGCATGGCGCGCAGCATAATGCCCGGCAGCTGAAGCTGAACCAGATCGCGGATTTTCGAGACCGGCGCGACCTTCATCTGCGCCGGGAAATAGGTTTGCAGGTGTTCGCCTGGCACATTGGCTTTAACCGCCAGCACGAAGCCGAACTCGCGCACCATGCTGGTTTCAGGCACCGTGGCGATGTTCAGGCCGTGGGAGCGTTCGTTAAGCGGCAGCTGGATCGCGTGGTCTTCCATCACCAGCGACAGTCCCTGACGCAGCATCAGCATCAGTTTGCTGAAGCAGTTAGCCAGATCGTCATGATCGTAAATCGGCAGCACGCTTTCGGCGGTACGCTGCGACGTCCAGGTGGCGAGCTCGGTCGCAAACGGCAGCCAGCTGCGCCAGAGCGTTTCCGGATGCAGCAGCGGGAGGGTTTTTAGATGAGAAACCTCACCCAGATGACGGTTAACCAGCGACAGCAGCGTGAACTCAATCAGTTCGGAGGTGTTAAAGCGGCCAGGCTGGCGCAGACGACCGCCAATTTGCTGGCTGCGCTGGACCAGCAGACCGTGCAGATCGTTGATCATGCTGTAGATCTGCGGGCTGTTGTTGGCGTTGAGCATCGGCGGGATGTAACTGTTATCGAGCCGCACGTGGTTGTCGTTACGTTTCTCCGTCACAAACGCCACGCCGATGGCGGTCCATTCTGCCGTGAGGTCTTTTTCCAGCATCAGGGTCAGACGCAGACGGCCAAACTGGACGGTGGCATCCCCCACCGACATGGCGTTGTCGTCTTCCACCTCTTGCTCGAAAGCGATGAAGCGCGCCAGCGAGGCCGGCTCTTCGCTAAAAATCACCTCTTCTCTCTCGCCACGACGAACCGGCAGCGCGAGCACCACCTTTTCGTTGGTGAGATTGTCAGGAATTTTCAGCGGCGCAGGGCCGTTGCGCCCGTTACGCACCTGGAAAAAGGTGCCGTCCGGCAGCAAGCCACTGCAGTAGCTCAGGGCAATGCATCCCTGACGAAGCATCGCTTCATCCAGTTCAACGTCAAGAAAGCCCCAGAGATACGATCGCTGTAGCGCACCCCATTCACGAACATGGTTGAGCAGATAGCTTTCAGTCCGCTGAAAATGGTGTGGACGCAGGAACATGCCTTCGGTCCAGACGACCTTTTCTGCTTTCGTCATGATGATGTGTTTCCTGTGTTGAAGCGCGTTACTGGCTGATGACCCGAATGCCGTTCACGTCGAGAAAAACGTTGGCCTGAAGTTCATCCGCGGACCATTTCCAGAACTGGTAGATATGATTTTCGCCAGGCACAGGCAGAGGGAGTGAAACGCGCCATTTTTTGCCATCCAGCACCTGATACTCCGCCATCACGCCGATGTAGCGGGCCTCCGGAGAGCTTTGCCCGCTGAGGGTTTTGGACAGCTGTCCCGGCATCAGGAAGAACACGTCGCTGTTCAGCAGATTCGCGCCAAGCGTGGCTGACGCGTTGTTCTGCAGGGAGTAGAAGTCGCTGGACATGAAATCCGCATCGGATTTCAGCAACAACACCCGGACCTTAAGCGGCGCAGATTCGTTGATTTGTGGATGAGCCTGAAACTGCAGATTGTAGCGGGAGGGGTCGCTGTGTGAAGACGACGTACAACCACTGACCAGGGCGAAAATCACCGCGTAAAAGAATAACCACAGCTTATGAAAATTTTTATTATTCATAAAAATGCGCTCATGCAAGCCGTTTAGTTCAGGATCCAGGTACCGTTAGCGCTGTCTTTGCAGGCTTTGCTGTTGCCATCGACGTCGACACAGGTCGCTTTTTTACGCGCCTTCGGACGAATGGCCTGTTTACGCACGGCGGCGTCGTACAGGTCGGCCTTGATCACGGCGCGCATCGGGACGTAACCAATCAGCTGATCGTTGCCTTCATCGGCAAGCGCCATCCAGTAATGTTCAACCTGACCCAGCACCACGTACGTTTTTCCGGTGTCGAGAGTGCGGATAACTTTGCCGCCGAAGTCAGGACGGCTCATCAGGGAGGCTGGATACATGGCGCGATACGGTTCGTTGACCGGGTTGAACTCCGCCGGCGGCGTCACAGCGTGACGGTGGGTTAAGGTCACGCCGTTGACCTGGCTGGTCTCGATCGTATCGTCGTTGATCACAGGTTTCTGCGGCGCTTTACAGCCCGCCACCGCCATTACAAACAGAAGTGAAAACAGTACGCGCATTTTCATATGCTTTTCCGTAGCGATATTTCGATGATGAAGATAAGGGAGTGAAGTTTGACTTAGGTGCTATTGTTAAAATAGCCAGGATATTTTCGGGGCGTTACTATTTTAAGGGCATAGCTACCGCACGAGCCCTTCAGAATAAGGCCCAGTGTCTTCCTGACATATTTTGACAAACGGTAAACAAGTTTACATGAGCTTCGTCTCAATTCAATATTTACCGGTACGTAACTGTTGGTAAATGAAGCAGTCGGAAAATTATAGGATTAATCCTATGAAAAAACCCGATATGACCTACGCCCTTTTATTTCTTAGCCACACAACATTGCAATCATTTGTTTTATATACAAAAAACACAAAAGAGAACCACTTTCATTAACGCAATGCGGCTATTATCGCCACTACCATAATTAGTAGAATTCGCGTATTGGTGAGGTCAGCAGAATATATGAAAGATGAATTATTTGTTGCACTATCAGGGTAACTTTAATATTGAATGCACGCGTTAACGTGAATGTGACTATTTCACTTATGTTGCACGACGTTAATTTTACGCCTCAAAATAACTTTATATTTCGCGTTGCGACAATTACCCAACCAGGCCTGAATTTTATCCTTTAATCATTAAGCCTGAGTTAACCATCCTGACATTATCCCCGCCAAAAATGCTCGCAATAGCCCGCCAGCTGCGACCCGTGTTTATTGCTGCCGCCCGCAGCCTTCATTCGAAATTTTATTGTTGCTACATCCTCTCCTGCTCGCCCCATCTATCTTGCCTACCGTGTGATAGATAAGATTTATTATTAAAATGATAAAATTTCGTTATAATTTCTTTAAATATTTAAGCATCAGATCTGATAAATCGCTGTAATAAAACGAATTTAAGATAAAGCATTTTTCTACACCGCATGCGCATAGCCATCCGGTCGTCATTGCTTTCACTTATTGTCCTTTGCAGCGTTTTTATGGGTTCAGACGTTGTGTGACCGAAGAAATCAGGAGTGGGTATGAATAAGAAAAGACGCTCGGTGCCGGGTATCAGACACTATGACGGTCCTGCCGGAGGCTGGGGCGCGTTAAAAGCGACGGCCATCGCGGTACGTACCCAAATGGATGCCCTGGACGCTCCCGCCACGCTGCTGCGCACCAACCAGCCTGACGGTTTCGACTGCCCGGGCTGCGCGTGGCCGGATAAAGAACACAAGTCGACGTTCCAGTTCTGCGAGAACGGCGCAAAAGCCGTGACCTGGGAAGCGACCAGCAAACGCGTTACCCCCGCGTTTCTGGCCGAAAACAGCGTCTCCTCGCTGCTGGCAAAATCGGACTTTGAACTGGAAGGCTACGGTCGACTGACGCATCCCCTGCGCTATGACCGGGCAAGCGATACCTTCCGGCCCGTCGACTGGGAAGAGGCGTTTCACCGCATCGGCGCAGTATTGCGCGGGCTCGAACCGGACCAGGTCGAGTTCTATACCTCCGGACGCGCCTCTAACGAAGCGGCGTATCTGTTCCAGCTGTTCGCTCGCGAATACGGCACCAATAACTTCCCCGACTGCTCGAATATGTGCCACGAGGCCACCAGCGTCGGTTTGCCGCGTTCGATTGGCATCGGGAAAGGCACCGTCTCGCTGGACGACTTCGATAAGACCGAGCTGGTGATCTCCATCGGCCACAACCCCGGCACCAACCATCCGCGAATGATGGGGACTCTCCACGAGCTGGCACGGCGCAACGTGCCGATTATCGTCTTTAACCCGCTGCGCGAGCGCGCCCTCGAACGCTTCGCCGACCCGCAAAGCGTGATTGAAATGGCGACCTACGGCTCAACGGATATCGCCTCGACCTATTTCCAGGTGAAGGCCGGGGGCGATGCCGCCGCGCTGAAAGGGATTGCCAAACATCTGCTGGAAATGGAGGCCGAACGCGGTGACGTGCTCGACCATGCGTTTATTGCCGAACACACCCAGGGCAGTGAGGACTTCGCCGCCGATATCGCGCAAACCCGCTGGGACGAGATCGAGCGCGAGTCGGGCCTGAACCGGGCGGCGCTCAAAAAGGTGGCCGACGCCTATGCGAAATCAAATGCCACCATCATTACCTACGGAATGGGTATTACCCAGCACAATAAAGGTACGGCGAACGTCCGCCTGATTGCAGACCTGCTGCTGCTGCGCGGAAATATCGGCAAGCCCGGCGCGGGAATCTGCCCCCTGCGCGGCCACTCTAACGTTCAGGGGAACCGCACCGTCGGGATCAGCGAGAAGCCTACCCCGGCCTTCCTGAACCGTCTGAAGGACGTTTTCGGCTTTGAGCCGCCGTCTCACCACGGACACGATGCGGTGCAGGCCACGCGGGCGATGATCGACGGCCGCGCGAAGGCGCTCATCTGCCTCGGGGGTAATTTTGCCGTCGCGATGCCCGATCACGAGCGGGGTTTTCCGGCGATGGGTAACCTGGATTTGAGCGTGCACGTCGGGACCAAGCTCAACCGTACCCATCTGCTGGTGGGCAAAGAGACCTTTATCTTTCCGTGTCTCGGCCGCACCGAGCTGGATCTCCAGGCCACCGGCCGTCAGTCCATTACCGTCGAAGACTCCATGTCGATGGTGCACGCCTCGTCCGGCAAGCTGAAGCCCGCCTCACCGTTGCTCCGTTCGGAACCCGCTATCGTCGCCGGCATGGCGAAAGCCACGCTGCCGGAAACCCGCGTTGACTGGCTGACGCTGGTAGAAGATTACGACCGGATCCGCGATCTGATCGAGCAGACCATTCCGGGCTTTGAGAATTACAACGCGCGGATCCGCGTTCCCGGGGGCTTCCGCATGCCGCTGCCGCCGACGCAACGCATCTGGCCAACGGCGACGGGAAAAGCGATGTTCTCGGTGTTCGACGGCGTTCACGAGAACGCCAGCGGCGAAGGTGAGCACGTTCTGCGGTTAATCACGCTGCGCAGCCACGACCAGTACAACACCACCATTTACGCGCTGGACGACCGCTACCGCGGCGTGTTTGGCCGCCGCGACGTGCTGTTTATGAACGAAGACGATATGGCGCAGTCAGGCCTGGAACACGGCGACCGCGTGGATATCGAAACCGCCCTCCCCGGCAGCGTCCAGCGTTTGAAGGACATTACCGTGGTGGCGTACAGCATCGCGCCGGGCACCGTCGGCGCCTATTACCCGGAGGCCAACGTGCTGGTACCGCTTGATTATCTGGATAAGGACAGCGGTACGCCGTCGTATAAATCCGTTCCGGTTCGCATCACCCTGCGCTCGAAAGAGATCCGCATGCTGTAAGGCTGCTCGCGCAGAGATAATGATGGATATTAAACAGTTAAAATATTTAATCGCACTCGACGAGACCCGGCACTTTGGTAAAGCGGCCTCGCAGTGCAACGTCACCCAGCCGACCCTCTCCATGCGCATCCGCAGCCTGGAAGAGGAGCTGGGGCTGGTGCTGATCGTGCGCGGGCAGCGCTTTGAAGGGTTTACGCCGGAGGGTGAACGCATCCTCGCGTGGGCCCGCGCCCTGCTTGCCGCGCACGACGGGTTACAGGCGGAAGCCGCGCTGTGCAAAGGCCAGGTGGTGGGCGAATTACGTCTGGGGATGGTGCCGCTGGCGAGCGTGGATCCGATGATCTTTATTCGCCAGCTAACCCAAAAATACCCGGAGCTGACCTACAGCCTCTATTCCATGTCCTCAGCGCAGATTGCCGACGGCGTCAGCCGCAATCAGCTTGAGCTGGGAATTTGCTACCTCAACAGCATCGACACCAGCCTGTTTGACATTATCCAGCTGCCAAAAACGAAGATGGGCCTGCTGCACGACACTCGCCATTTCAAGCTCGGCCAGGCAGCGCTGACGTGGCACGACCTGACGGATTTTCCGCTGGGGTTCCTGACTAAAGGGATGCACTACCGGGCGCATATGGAGGCCAGCTTTAAATCTGCAGGCATCGAACCCACGTCCGTTTTCGAAAGCGACTCAACGTTTCAGATCATTCAGGCGGTTCAGAGCGGCGTGTGCTGCGCCGTCATGCCGCTGAACAACGGGCTGGAGGCACTGAACGGCAACTTCAGGATTGTCCCCATCGCCGACGCGAACATTGAGGCTCCCGTCGGCCTGATTATGCGCAGGCAGAAGCCCGTCTCCTCGCTGGCGCTGCGCTGTTTTACCGACGCGCAGGAGATTTATCACGCGGTCAATGAGGCGTAGGCCTCCCGCGTCACCACGCTAAAACCGCCGATCAGCACCGCGTCGCGCACCTCCCGGTATTCCGGCGCATCCACCAGCTCGTGAAGCGCATCGCGAATGGCGTTAAGCGTTTCAGGCGAGGTGTCATGCGAGGTGATCAGCGGCAGTCCCGGCGTCAGCGGGGTGCGGCCAATGACCGCCAGTCCCGCAAGGCGTTCCGGCTCATGGCGCTGCAGCAGTGCCCAGGTCACGCAGTCGATGGCCGCAATATCCCCCGCCCCGCGTTTCACATCAATCAGCGACTGGCGATGGCTGCCGCTGAAGGACGTTTGCGCGAAAAAGGGACCGTCGTTCGCAAGGGGAGCCACTATTTTTCGCAGCGCATTGTAGCCGGACTGGGAATCCGGGGAATTACAGACCGCCCGACGTCCGCGAAAACCCGCCAGCGTCAGGTGCCGATCCTCCTCGCGCACCGCCAGAAAGCTGCGGTACTGGATCCCTTCGCAGCCCGGCGCCGCGTAGTGAAAACAGCCGACCACCTGCACGTCCGGGAGCTGCGTGACCAGCGGATAACCGCAGGTCTGGCTGAGGATAAGCGCAGGCTGTTGCCAGTGCCTCAGCAGATCGGACTCCGGCCAGCCGGGGTCACGATCGACGGTCACACCGCGCGCGGCCAGCAGCCCCTTTACCGCCAGCCAGAGCGCGCGGGTATCGGCGCGATCCACGGCATACATGGGAAACGCCAGCAGGTTACTCATACCCTTCCCCTTGTTGTTTTGCGGGATGAACGGTGACGTCGACGGGCCTGGCCCAGAACTGACGCAGCCATTCACCATAGCCCCTGACGAGAAAACCGTGGTTTCGCTGCTGGTACGCCTCCCGGTTTTGCTGGTAGATCGCTTTCAGCCCGTACCAGGGAACGCCCGGCAGATCGTGATGCACTGAATGGTAGTTGAGATTCAAAAACAGTACCCGCCAGAATAACCCGGCCTCGTTAATGACGGAGCGCGCCAGCGGGTCGTCCGCCGCGCGATGTTCGAAAAACGATCGGACCTTGGTCAGCGCCAGCGCCGGATAGCTGACGGCCAGTACAAACCAGACGGGTGAAAAACCGGTACGCGTCATCCAGGCGAAGAGCGCCACCAGCAGCAAAACGTGAACCAGCCACATCGCCATCGCCCGCAGGTGAAGGTGACGAAATGCCGCCACGGCGGTGCCCAGCGTCTGAAGGATATCCAGCAGCGGGGCCAGCACCAGCCGCCCGGCGAAGGTATTCCGCGCCCGAATTGTACGTTTCTGCCAGGGGGAAAAGCGCGCCCAGCTCTCGTCGGTAAAATAGTACGACTCCGGGTCATCCACCGGATGGGTCAGGCTATGGTGCCGATGATGGGCAAGATGGGAGTCCCGGTACAGGCCATACGGATACCAGACCGCCAGCGGGAGCGTGCCAAACAGCTGGTTGAGCCAGGCAAAACGCGTGGGGTGCCCGTGGATCAGCTCATGCTGCAGGGACATGTACCAGGCGGTAAACCCGATCAGCAGCAACGTGGCGGGCAGCAGGCCGAGCGTTTGCCAGAACGCCAGCGTGGCAAACCAGCCTGCATAAATCGTGATAATCAACAGCCACGTGGGCAGTTCGCTGCGCCATAAAAAACCCGATGCAAGATGGCGGATTTGTTCGCGTTGTTGCGGATGTAAATAGAGGGAGCTTCGTTGACTCATTCCTTCAGACGCCGTTTCGCCAGAGATAATTCTTTGACGATCGGGGATAACGCCTGAAATAACAAACAACTTAAATCGCATTGCTTTGCCAGAAACGTGGGGCGCACGCGCTGCTTGACTTATTCTGTGATAAAGGTACTTTTCAGGACATGAAGAAGATCCTGATTATTGTTCCCGACGGCGGCATGCTGTTTGAAGCCGCCGGTATCGCCGACATTCTGATGCAGGCCAACCGGCTGCATCCGGAAGGTCTTGCGCAGCCCCGCTACCGGATTATCATCGCCACCACCCAGCCTCACCAGGTGATCCACGGCCAGTCCGGCCTGAATCTGCTGGCGGACTATCGCCTGCCGGAGCTGGATCCGCGTGAACCGCTGGACACCATTATCATCACCGGACGCGGCATGAACGAGCTGGAGAGCACGGCGGTGGTGGACTGGTTGCACCTCGCTGCGCCGCACGCCCGGCGGGTAGCCTCCATCTGCGGCGGCGCGATACTGCTGGCCCAGACCGGCCTGCTGGACGGTCGCCGCGCGACCACCCACTGGCGGCTGCTGGAGACGATGCAAGCCCAGTATCCCGCTATCCACGTCGAAGGCGGTCCACTGTATATTCAGGATGGCCCCATCTGGACCTCCGGCGGCGTGAGTTCCGGGTTCGATCTGACCCTGGCGCTGGTGGAAGACGATTACGGATTTACCCTCGCCCGCGACGTGGCGCAGGACATGGTGATGTATCTGCGCCGTCCCGGCGGCCAGCTGCAGTTCAGCCGTTACAGCCTGCAGCAGCCCGGCACATCGGGCCCGATAAGCGAACTGCAAACCTGGATCCTGCAAAACCTCACCGCCGACCTGTGCGTGGAAAATCTGGCCGAGAAAGCGGCAATGAGCCCGCGTAATTTCACCCGCGTGTTTACCCGCGACGCGGGAGTTTCTCCGGCCCGCTACGTGACCGAAGCGCGTCTGGCCGCGGCCCGCCAGCTGCTTGAACAGACCCATGACTCCCTTGAGCGCGTTGCCGAGCAAAGCGGGTTTGGCACCAGCATTAACCTGCGCCGCATCTTTGAGAAACAGCTTCACCTCACGCCCGGCGAGTACCGCCAGCGCTTCCACTGCCGCAAGATGGCGTAATCTGATCCTTTTTTGTCGTTTACGCCAACCGGCCCGACGCCTACAGTGACTCTAGACAACAGAGATAAGGAGTGCACCATGGTTAAGGTCGGTATTAACGGTTTCGGCCGTATCGGACGTAATTTCCTGCGCGCGGCGCTGGGTAACCCGGATCTGCAGATTGTGGCCATTAACGATCTGACGGACAGTAAAACTCTCGCCCACCTGCTGAAACATGATTCCCTTCTGGGCAAGCTTCCCGCCCCGGTTGAAGCGGCAGACGGCGCGCTGCAGGTAGACGGGCAGCGGATCGCCGTATTTAGCGAACGCGATCCGGCGAATATCCCGTGGCGTGACGTCGGCGTTGACGTGGTGATTGAGGCCACCGGTTTCTTTACCGAGCGGGAAAAAGCGGCGGTGCATATTACCCACGGCGGCGCTAAGCGCGTCATCATTTCCGCCCCCGGGAAGAACGACGACCTGACGATTGTGATGGGGGTTAATCACGAGCAGTACGATCCCGCCCGTCACGCGGTGGTGAGTAACGGGAGCTGCACCACGAACGGTCTGGCACCGGCCGCTCAGGTTCTGCATCAGCAGTTCGGGATTGAGCATGGCCTGATGAATACCACGCACGCCTACACCAACAGCCAGGCGCTGCACGATCAGCCGGAGAAAGATCTGCGCGGCGCGCGCGCGGCGGCGCTGTCGATTGTGCCTTACTCCAGCGGCGCGGCAAAAGCGCTGGGGAAAGTGATCCCCTCCCTGGACGGCAAACTGACCGGGTACTCCCTGCGCGTGCCGGTGCCGGTGGTGTCGATTGTGGATTTAACGGTAACGCTCAGCCGTAACGTAACCGCCGAAGAGGTGAATGACGCGTTCCGCAACGCGGCCGCCAGCGGGCCTCTGAAAGGCATTCTGGGCTATAGCGATGAACCGCTGGTCTCCAGCGATTACCAGGGCGACCCACGCTCCTCGATTATCGACGGGCTTTCCACGCTGGTGATTGGCGGGAACATGGTGAAGATCCTGGCGTGGTACGACAACGAGTGGGGCTTCTCAAACCGTCTGGTGGATCTGGCGGTGTGGATGGATAAGAAAGGGCTGTAAGTCTTACCGTGATGCCGGGTGGCGCATGCGCTCACCCGGCAAATAATTCACTCCGCCTTCACCTTTACTCCCATAAACACAATCACCATCGCCGTTACCAGCAAAAGACCGCTGCCCGCGAATACACCGCTGGCGCCGTTGAGGTCAAATACCGCACCGCCCCCGGCCGCACCGGCACTTATTGCCAGCTGAATTGAGGCCACCAGCAGCCCGCCTGCACTTTCGGCTTCATCCGGAACGGTTGTGGCAAGCCAGGTTGACCAGCCCACCGGAACCAGACCAAATGCAAAGCCCCACAGCGCGACCAGGAACCCGTCCAGCATCGCCAGATGACCAAACGCCACCATGGTGAGCGCGAGAACGCCCATCGCGAACGGCACCAGCGCCAGCGTCAGGCGCAGATTGCGTGCCAGCAGATGCCCGGCAACGGAGGTGCCGACAAAGTTGGCCAGCCCAAAGCCCAGCAGGATCAGCGAAATGGTCTCCACGCTCGCCTGCCCCACCGTTTCCAGGAACGGGCGCAGGTAGGTAAAGAAGGCGAAATGGCCGCTGAAAATCAGGATGGTCGCCAGCATGCCGCCGATCATCCCCGGACGACGCAGCACGCGGAACAGCGTACTCAGGCTGCCGCTGCTCTCCGGCTTCATGGACGGCAGGACCCAGAGCTGCCACAGCAGCGCCAGCATGCTCGGCAGAATGCAGAGCACAAAGACGTTGCGCCAGCCGATCAGGCTGCCCAGATAGCTGCCGAGCGGCGCCGCGACCACCGTGGCTATCGATACACTGGAGAAGATCACCGCCAGCGCCTTCGGCACTTTATCTGCCGGAACCAGACGCATCGTGGTCGCCGTCGACATCGCCCAGAATCCCCCGATGGCGATACCCAGCAGCAGGCGTCCCATCAGCAACACGTGCAGCGTCGGTGCAAAGGCCACCAGCAGGCTGGAGATAATTTGCAGGACCGAGAAAAACATTAGCACCCAGCGGCGGTCGATGCTTTTGGTCGCCGGCGTAATCAGCAGTCCGGTCACCAGCGCCACCAGCGCGGTGGCGGTGACGGCCTGTCCGGCCATTCCTTCACTCACGCCCAGGCTCGCGGCCATCGGCGTTAACAGACTGGCGGGCAGAAATTCTGCCGTAATCAAACCAAACACCCCCAGCCCCAGTGAATAGACGGCCCGCCAGGCGGGTTTTGCAGGCGCTACAGCCTCGCTCGCCGCGACACATGAATTCATCTGTTTTTCTCCCGTTATAAAAATGTGACAACTGTCGCAAAAGCATAGAAGGTTCACCCTGGACGATCTATGACATATAATCTCCACTTATTGATTATTCGTCCGGAGTTGCGCCATGACCGTACAGTCACCCGATCTGATCAGCGAACTTTTACGCGGCATGCGTCTGTCAGGTGTGAAATACCGGCGGATCCAGGCCAGCGCGCCGTTTGGCGTCGCGTTCCATCAGGCGCCCGGTAGGGCGCAGTTTCATTTTGTGAGCCACGGTAGCGCCCTGCTGCGAATGGAAAGCGGTGCGACGTTCGAACTGAGCAGCGGCGATGCCCTTTTTATTCCTTGCGGTAATTCCCATGCCCTGCTCTCTGACGAGCGGGCAACCATTACGCCCATCAATGCCTTTCCCAGCGAGCCCATCTGCAGCTCGGTGTGTGCCATCACCTGCGAGCCCTGCCCGGAAAGCGAGAACACCATCATCTTTAGCGGATGCATGGATTTTGAGCTGGGCGGGATGCAGCCGCTGATCAAGGCAATGCCGGAAGTGATGATGGTCAGCCGGCTGATGTCCACCTGGCCGGAGATCCACCCGCTGCTGGCGGCGATGGAGCGGGAGTCCGTGTCGCGTCAGGCCGGATACGCCGGGATCCTTGCGCGTCTGGCCGACGTGGTGGCGGCGTTAATCGTGCGCGGCTGGGTTGATGGCGGCTGTGGTAAAGCCACCGGCTGGGTGCAGGTTCTGCGCGACCCGCGCCTGAGCCGGGCCATTTACGCCATGCACCAGCAGCCCGGCCTGAACTGGAGCGTGGCGGATCTGGCAAAAGAAGCGGGCACGTCCCGTTCCGTGTTCGCCGAACGGTTTCTGGCCGCGACGGGAACCACCCCGGCAAAATATCTCAGCGAGCTGAGGATGCGGCTGGCCATCCAGTACATTCGCCACGAAAATCAGCCGATTGAAACCGTCGCGCTGCGGCTGGGGTACGGCTCTCTGGCGGCATTTAGCCGGGCATTTAAGCGCATCATAGGACATGCGCCGGGCACGCTGCGGGAAGCCAGCCAGACGCCGGAAGAGGTCTGACGGGCAGGCAATTATTAACGCGAAGCGGGCAATATTCGTCTAAGGTTTTCAGGTGATTGACAACAGCGGTCACGCTGTTTAGTGAAGACAGGAGACGAACTGATGATAAGACCTCGTACACTACGCCCCGCGTTCTTGCCCCTTGCGTTAGGAGGCGCGCTGCTCGGCGTCACGACTTGCGGTTATGCCGATGATAGCCCCGCAGCCCAGACAACCTCACCCGATATTTTGCTGGGCCCTCTGTTTAACGATGTGCAAAGCGCCAAACTGTTTCCCGATCAGAAAACCTTTGCTGATGCCGTCCCCAAAAGCGACCCGCTGATGATTCTGGCGGATTACCGGATGCAGCACGCGCAGTCCAGCTTTGACTTACGCCACTTTGTCGAGATGAACTTTACGCTCCCTGCGGAAGGGGAAAAATATGTTCCGCCTGCTGGACAAAGTTTACGTGAGCACATCGACGATCTCTGGCCCGTGCTGACGCGCACCACGGATAAAGCCAGCAACAAATGGGATTCCCTTCTGCCGTTACCCAAACCTTACGTTGTGCCCGGCGGCCGTTTCCGCGAGGTCTACTACTGGGACAGCTATTTCACCATGCTGGGCCTGGCGGAGAGCGAACACTGGGACAAAATCAGCGACATGGTGGATAACTTTGCGTATGAGATTGACACCTTCGGCCACATTCCCAACGGCAACCGCAGCTATTACCTGAGCCGCTCCCAGCCGCCGTTTTTCTCAATGATGGTTGAACTGCTGGCGACCCACGACAGCGATGCGCTGAAGAAGTACCGCCCGCAGATGGAGAAAGAGTATGCCTACTGGATGGACGGCGTCGACGCCCTTCAGCCGGGGCAGGCTAACAAACGCGTGGTGAAGCTGGACGACGGCGCTATCCTCAACCGCTACTGGGACGACCGCGATACCCCGCGCCCGGAGTCCTGGCTTGACGACGTGAATACCGCCAAAAGTAACCCTAACCGGCCTGCGACCGAGATCTACCGTGATTTGCGTTCCGCTGCGGCCTCGGGCTGGGACTTTAGCTCGCGCTGGATGGACGATCCGCAAAAGCTCGGCACCATCCGGACCACCAGCATTGTCCCCGTGGACCTGAACGCCCTGATGTTCAAGATGGAAAAACTGCTGGCGCGGGCAAGCCAGGAGAGTGGCGACGCCGCCAGCGCAAGTAAATACGAGGCGCTGGCAACGGCGCGTCAGAAAGCCATCGAGAGCCACCTGTGGAATGATAAAGAGGGCTGGTACGCGGATTACGATCTGAAAAGCAAGAAGGTACGCAATCAGCTCACGGCGGCAGCCCTGTTCCCGCTTTACGTGAAGGCGGCGGCGCAGGACCGGGCCGATAAAGTCGCCGCGGCAACCTCGTCGCGCCTGTTGAAGCCGGGCGGTATTGCGACCACCACCGTCAATAGCGGCCAGCAGTGGGATGCGCCAAACGGCTGGGCCCCGCTGCAGTGGGTGGCGGCGGAAGGGCTGCAGAATTACGGACAGGAGAAGGTCTCGATGGACGTGACCTGGCGCTTCCTGAAGAACGTTCAGCATACTTACGACAGGGAAAAGAAACTGGTCGAGAAGTATGACGTGTCGACAACCGGTACGGGCGGCGGCGGCGGCGAGTATCCGCTGCAGGACGGCTTCGGCTGGAGCAACGGCGTGACGCTGAAAATGCTGGATCGGGTCTGTCCGAAAGCAAAACCGTGCGACAGCGTGCCGGAGAATCAGCCTGCGGCGAATGAGGAGGCTGCGCCGGTGAAAGCTGCGGCGCAGTAAGGGAGTATTGCCGGGTGGCGGCTACGCCTTACCCGGCCTGCGCGTGCTGGCTCTAATCCTCCGGGAGAAGGTTAGCCAGTAAGTTTTGAGCAGAAGCAATAACGTTGTTTCAGAACGCCTGAACGCTTTCAGCAATGCCATGGTCCGGCTGTAAATCGCTGAGGCATTTCCTTCCGGCCGGGGCGAGGCGCATGGATGCGCCGAGAGGGCGGGCTTTACAGGGATGTTACCTCCGCCCGTCCCCGATAAGCCGGAAGGAATACGCCGAGGGCACCGCGAAGCGGCGATTTACCGCCGGGAGCCCGGGTTGCCAGGGTGGCGGCGACTGAGCCACCCTGGCACGTTCACCGGTCACATCGTTACAGAGTAGCAAGGAACATAAAGTGAACGGAATGACCACCACAGCCGTATGTTCCCCCTCACCCCAGCCCTCTCCCTCAAGGGAGAGGGGGCAGTCCGATTGCGCATTTTTGACAGGGTTTCCCTGGTTCCTTAGAAACTATAACTCGCCCCTAGCTGATACGTCCTGTCACGCCCAATCCAGCAGTTGGTCGCGTCGTAGCAGGTCAGCGTCTCTTTATTAGTGATATTCTGCGCGCTGGCTTTGAGCGTTAGCCCTGCCAGCGAGGGCAGGATTTCGCCCATCCGGTAGGAAGCCGCCAGATCGTACTGCGTGGTGCCCCCCAGCTTACCCGCATCGTTTGCCGGAGAGATTTCCATCGGCCCGGTGTAGCGTGCGCCAGCCCCCAGCATCAGTCCTTTCAGCGGCGTGTTGTCAAAGGTGTAATCCCCCCAGAGGTTGAAGGCATTCTCCGGTACCTGCGTTGGACGTTTGCCTTTGTACTTGTCATCTTCCCGGTTGATCGCGTGGGTGTACGCATAGTTGGCAATCAGCGTCAGGTTGTCCGTCGGACGGCTGATGGCGGAGAGCTCTGCCCCTTTGGATTCCACTTCCCCGGTCTGACGATAGTTCAGGAAGCCCGGATCGGAGGTGACGACATTTTTCTGCCGGATGTTAAACACCGAAGCGGTAAAGGTGGTGGCGTAGTCGGCCAGCAAATATTTCACCCCGCCTTCCACCTGTTTGCTGGTAGTCGGTTTGACGTCTTTCGCCACGAGCGTACCCTGCGGTGACACCGGCGCGAAACCTTCTGAATAGCTGATAAACGGCGAAATCCCGTTATCGAAGGCGTAAAGCGCGCCCAGGCGTTTGGTGACGCGATCCTGCGATACCCAGGCTTTATCACCGTTTTGCAGGTAGTTGGTGGTAACGGAGCGGTAATCGTCGTAGCGCAGGCTGCCCAGCAGGTTGAGGCCGCCAAACTCTACCTGATCCTGTAAGTAATAGCCGTTCTGCTGGTAGCTGAGACGGTTTTTCTGGGCGGTATAGAGCCCCAGCGCGCTTTCCTGGATCTGCGAATAGTCAGGATGCCGCATATCGATGCCCGGCGTCGCCGACGCGTAGCGATAATGGAAATGGGAGTTCAGCTTCTGATAGTCAAACCCGGCCAGCAGGTGGTGTTTCCAGTCGCCAAGGGCAACGGTTTTGGTCACCTGGTTGTCGATGTTGAAGCTCTTAAGGTCTTCATCGGTGGTGTAGGCAAAGCGGTTGAGCTGATACGCCTCGCTTCCCGTCCCTGTCGCGTAGACGCTGCGCTGGTGGGTATCGACATCGAAATAGCGCGCTTTCTGATTAAAGCCCCAGCCGCTGTCAAATTCATGTTCAAAGCTGTAGCCCAGCATCCACTGACGCTGCTTAAACCCGCTCCATTCGTCTCCGGCATAATCGCGCTTGCCCGCATATTTCGAGTGCAGGTAGGCGAGCGGCAGCGGGTTAGACGGTGTCAGGCTCGGGGTGTTTTGCGCCAGCGCGTCCAGGGTGAGGCGGGTTTTGCTGTCCGGCTGCCAGGTGACGGATGGAGCAACCAGGTAGTTTTCATACCGGGTGGTGTGCGGCTGATCGTCGTTTTCCGTCGCTTTGCCCAGCAGACGGTAGTTCCAGTCGCTGTCGGCAATCTGCCCGGTTGAATCGAGGTATCCCTCTTTCAGATTACGGTTTCCGGTGTTAACGCCGATTTCGGTCCGGGCTTCCCGCTGCGGTTTTTTACTTTGAATATTCACCAGCCCGCCCGGCGAACCGCCGCCGTAAAGGACCGATGAGGGGCCTTTCAGGATATCAACGCTGTCGATCAGCAGCGGATCGATGCGCGCTTTGGTATTGCCGGTGACGTTATAGGGCAGCTGCAGCCCGTTGTAGAACTCCTGGTCAACGGTAAAGCCACGAATTTTATATTCGCTCATGTAGGAGGTATTCCCCCGCACCTCGGTTGAGACGCCCGGGGCATAGCGCAGGATTTCATTCACCGAATTCGCGTGACGCTTTTCAATTTCCGGCGCAGTGAGGGTCGTGATGACCTGCGGCGTTTTACTTTCGGCAACGGCCGATTTCGTGGCGCTGTTCGTCCAGGCCGGCAGCGCGCTGCCCTGCTCTGAACCTGTGACGACGATGGTGGATTCTTCGGCGAACGCCGGGACCTGCAATGCCAGCGTGACGGCCCCTGCCAGAGCGCAAAGCGTAAAACGTGAGGTATTCATAATGTCGTCTTGTTGTTAGATGCAATACGGAACGACAATTATTATCATTTAGATTAACAAATCAATACTCAGGCAAAAAAAACGGCCCTCCGCAGAGAGCCGTTTACGTCAATTTATGCTCGTCGCAGTAACCTGAATATGCCCAGCACCACAATGGCACCCACGACAGCGACCAGAAAACTGTGCAGGTCGAAACCATTTATGTTGCCTCCAAAGCCAAACATCGTCGCCAGCCAGCCGCCCACAACCGCACCAACGACCCCGAGTACACAGGTCAGAATAAAGCCGCCGCCATCGTTTCCCGGCATGATCAGTTTAGCGATAGCGCCAGCAATAAGACCAAAGATAATCCAGGCGATGATACCCATAGCGATGCCCTCTTGCAGGTTTAACGCGTGCGCAGAAAACCTTCTGCACAGCTAACTTAAGTATAGGTCATCGCCGGAAAACCATTTTCATCTCACCGACTTATCTTTGGTTAAACAGGCAAAAAAAACTCACCGGTTTGTATTAAGTTTCATTGCAGATTGCCGATAACGCTAAGACAGTCTGTCATCAATCAAGGAGCCATCCGGCGTGAGTCATTACAGTGAGCAGTTCCTCAAGCAAAATCCGCTGGCTGTATTAGGGGTATTACGCGACCTGCAAAAAGGTGAAGTGCCGCTGCGCATCAGCTGGTCGAATAATCAGTTCATCAGCAAGATCCTTGACGCCTCGCAGGATCGGCTGGTGATTGATTTAGGCAGTCAGGAGTATGAAAACCGCGCGGCGCTGAAAGCGGAGAATATCGCGGTGATGGCCGAAACGCAGGGCGCCAAAGTGGAGTTTGTCCTGTCGCGGCTGGAACTGAGCGAATACCAGGGACTGCCGGCTTTTGTTACCCCGCTTCCGACCAATCTCTGGTTTGTTCAGCGTCGTGAATATTTCCGCATCAGCGCCCCGCTCCATCCCGCCTATTTTTGTAAGGCCAAAATGCCGGACAAAAAAGAGATCCGCTTCCGCCTCTTCGATCTGTCGCTGGGCGGCATGGGCGCGCTGATGGATACGCCGAAACCGGACGGGCTGGTAGAGGGCATGCGGTTTACGCAAATCGAACTGGATATGGGGGGCTGGGGTCGCTTTTATTTCGATGCACAGCTGATTGCCATCAGCGACCGCACCGTCGTGGACAGCAAAAATGAAACCATTACCACGCCGCGTCTGAGCTTCCGTTTCCTCAACGTCGGGCCCGGCGCGGAGCGTGAGCTTCAGCGTATTATCTATTCCCTGGAGCGAGAGGCGCGGGAACGCGCAAATAAGGTTCTGTGAAGAAATCGGGCAGCGTGACCGCCGCCCGTCTGCGGTATTACATGGCATCCATCGCTTTCTGTACTTTCCAGATATAACGAGGCGCCTGTGGTGCCGGGTGATTTTTCGCCACATGTTCAAAGAATTCGTCTTTGTCCATGTCGTTAATCTCTTCTATCGCCTCTTTGCGGTCAGAGGAGAAGGTTCTGAGCAACGCGCCGGCACCGTTAACGTAAGACACCACCAGCGCGTACTGCATCACCTCTGGATCCTTAATCCCCTTCAGCACGCCATGCTCCATGATGCTCAGGTAGGCCGTGCCCATTGAAATGTTACGTTCCGGGTTTTTCAGCTCGCTGGTCGACGGCTGGCCGCTCCAGCCCATGTAGCGATAAACCTCTCTCCCCGCCGTTGACGCTTTAAGCTGCATCAGCCCCACCGCGTTGGACTTGCTGACAAGCGTGGGATTACCGCCTGACTCCACCGCAATGATCGCCGTGATGAGACGCGGGCTGACGCCCCAGGCCTTCCCGGCTTGCTCACTGATCGGCATCCACTGCATGGCCCGTTTCACCGGCACTTCCGGGTTCCAGGGCGGATTTTGATAATCATGTTTTGAACTACAGCCAGCAAGCAACACAATCAAAAAAGCAAACCATCTCAATTTCACGTCATCTATCCTTATAGCCGGTCATCGCGGTGCGCCGCCTCTTGAAGCAGGCAGCGTATAAGCGGCATGATATAGACAATTAGTTTCTCATTCAGCAAGGAATTGCCATGTCTCAGTTTCATCTCATCGCGCCGTCGGGCTACTGCATTAACCAGGACGCGGCGCAGCGGGGCGTTCAGCGTTTGCTGGAATCTGGCCATCAGGTAGAAAATCAGACGATTATCCCCCGCCGCCAGCAGCGTTTTGCCGGTACCGAAGGGCAGAGGCTGAATGATATCAATAGTCTGGTGAACCTGACGGGCGAAAACCGGGTTGTGCTTGCGGTGCGCGGCGGATATGGCGCGAGCCGGCTGCTGGAGAGCATTGACTGGCAGGGGCTGGCGCTGCGCCAGCAGCAGAATCCGCTGCTAATCTGCGGCCACAGCGATTTCACCGTCATCCAGCTTGGGCTGCTGGCCCTGCATAACGTCATCACCTTCAGCGGTCCGATGCTGGCCGGTAACTTCGGCGCACCGGAGCTGGATGCGTTTACCGTGGAACATTTCTGGCGCGCGCTGCGCAATTCTACCTACAGCGTGGAGTGGCAAGGCAATGGGCCGCACTGGGAATGTGAAGGCCAGCTCTGGGGCGGCAATCTGGCGATGCTGGTCTCGCTCATCGGCACGCCGTGGATGCCGCAAATCGAGGACGGCATTCTGGTGCTGGAAGATATCAACGAACATCCGTTCCGCGTCGAGCGCATGCTATTGCAGCTTTATCATGCCGGTATTCTTGAACGCCAGTCCGCGATTGTGCTGGGCAGCTTCAGCGGCTCTGCTCCGAATGACTATGACGCGGGTTACTCCCTGGAGACCATGGTCGACTTCGTTCGCTCGCGGCTGGATATTCCGGTCATCACCGGTCTGGATTTCGGCCATGAGCAGCAAACCGTCACCCTGGCGCTGGGGGCGCATGCCTCCCTGATCCACAACGATTCCGGCACTCGGCTGACCATCAGCGGCCATCCTGTCATAAAGGCATAAAAAAGCCGTTATACCCCCTTAATAAAACGCTGTTGCCGTTGTTAATATGTTAGGGTTTTAGTAACAGCGTTAACATTGAGGTGGGAGTAAGAGAACATTGGATGCCGCAGCGATAATCAGCCTTTTCATTTTGGGTTCCGTCCTTGTAACCAGCAGTATTTTATTAAGTTCATTTTCATCGCGTCTCGGCATACCTATTCTTGTCATTTTCCTCGCCATCGGCATGCTGGCCGGCATTGATGGCATTGGCGGTATCCCATTCGATAACTACCCCTTCGCCTATATGGTGAGTAACCTCGCGCTGGCTGTGATCCTGCTGGACGGCGGGATGCGTACCCAGGCGAGCTCCTTCCGCGTGGCCTTAGGGCCTGCGCTGTCGCTCGCCACGGTCGGCGTGTTGATTACCTCTGGCCTCACCGGGATGATGGCCGCGTGGCTTTTCCATCTCAATATCATGGAAGGTTTGCTGATTGGCGCCATCGTGGGCTCAACCGATGCGGCAGCGGTGTTTTCCCTGCTCGGCGGTAAAGGGCTTAACGAACGTGTCGGCTCCACGCTTGAGATTGAATCCGGCAGTAACGATCCGATGGCGGTATTTCTCACCATTACGCTTATCGAGATGATTCAGCAGCATGAAAGCGGGCTGAGCTGGATGTTTGCGTTACATATCCTGCAGCAGTTCGGCCTGGGGATTGTTATCGGACTGGCGGGGGGCTATCTGCTACAGCAGACGATCAACCGTATATCGCTTCCCGCGGGGCTTTACCCACTGCTGGCGCTGAGCGGCGGCATTCTCATTTTTGCCGTCACCACGGCGCTGGACGGCAGCGGCATTCTCGCCGTCTATCTCTGCGGGTTCCTGATGGGCAACCGCCCTATTCGCAACCGCCATGCCATTTTGCAGAACTTTGACGGCCTGGCGTGGCTGGCGCAAATCGGCATGTTCCTGGTGCTCGGCCTGCTGGTTACGCCATCGGACCTGCTGCCGATCGCCGTTCCGGCGCTGCTGCTGTCCGCGTGGATGATCTTCTTCGCCCGTCCGCTGTCGGTATTTGCAGGCCTGCTGCCGTTTCGCGGCTTCAACCTGCGCGAGCGGGTCTTTATCAGCTGGGTAGGCCTGCGCGGCGCGGTGCCGATTATCCTTGCGGTGTTCCCGATGATGGCCGGTCTGGATAACGCGCGGCTGTTCTTTAACGTGGCGTTCTTCGTGGTGCTGATTTCCCTGCTGTTCCAGGGAACCTCGCTCGGGTGGGCGGCGAAAAAAGCCAAAGTGGTGGTCCCGCCCGTGGGCTGGCCGGTCTCCCGCGTGGGGCTCGATATTCATCCGGAGAACCCGTGGGAACAGTTTGTCTATCAGCTGAGCGCCGACAAATGGTGCGTGGGGGCCTCGCTGCGCGATCTGCACATGCCGACCGAAACGCGCATTGCCGCCCTGTTCCGCGATAATGTCCTGCTGCACCCTACCGGCAGCACCCGCCTGCGCGAGGGGGATATTCTCTGCGTGATTGGTCGCGAGCGCGACCTGCCCGCGCTGGGCAAGCTGTTCAGCCAGTCGCCTCCGGTGGCCCTGGACCAGCGCTTCTTCGGCGATTTTATTCTGGAAGCCAGCGCCAAATTTGCGGATGTGGCGCTGATTTACGGCCTGGATGAAGGTGCTGAAGACGGTGATAACCCGCAAACGCTGGGCGAAATCATCCAGCAGCGGCTTGGCGCTGCCCCGGTCGTGGGGGATCAGGTAGAGTTTGCCGGGATGATCTGGACCGTTGCCGAAAAAGAAGATAACGCGGTGCGGAAAGTCGGTTTAAGACCGATGGAAGAGGAAACCGAGTAGTTGTTTTTTTGCCGGGTGGCGCTAACGCTTACCCGGGCTACGTTCGAGGGTTTTGTAGGTCGGGTAAGGCGAAGCCGCCACCCGACATAAATATATGTTACACCGTCACAACCGGCACTCTCGGTGCCAGCGCGCACATCAATTCATACCCCACCGTGCCCGCCGCGGCAGCCACGTCATCAATTTTGATTTCGTTACCCCACAGCTCGACGGGTGAGCCAATGCCCGCCTGCGGGCATGGCGTCAGATCAACGGCCAGCATATCCATAGATACGGTGCCCACCGTTCCCGTGCGAACCCCATCGACCCAGACCGGCGTGCCGGTCGGCGCGATGCGCGGGTAGCCGTCGGCATAACCGCCCGCCACGATGCCAATCCGCTGCTCGCCCTTTGCCCGGTAGCGGCTGCCGTAGCCCACCGTGTCCCCAGCCTTCAGCGTCTGCACGCCAATGATTTCACTGCGCAGGGTCATGACCGGCTTCAGGCCGCTGTTGGCGATATCCTGCCACTCGCCAGAGGGAGACGCACCGTACAGAACGATCCCCGGACGCACCCAGTTATAGTGCGCCTCGGGATGCCACAGCGTTGCCGCCGAGTTCGACAGCGAGCGCGGGCAATCCAGCCCTTCTGCCGCCTGCTCAATGCGGACCATGGCATCGGCAATACCGTCGGGTTTTTCCGCGTCGGCAAAATGCGCCATCAGCGTCATTTCGCCCACGTTTTTCATGGCGCGCAGCTGCTGCCAGACCGTATGCACCCGCTCAGGCTGGAAGCCCAGGCGGTTCATGCCGCTGTTCACCTTGAGATAGATATCCAGCGGAGCATGGAGCTTCGCATCCTGGATCGCCTTAATCTGCCAGTTGCTGTGAACGCTGGTGGTCAGCCGGTACTTATCCAGCAGCGGCAGATCGTCCGCATGGAAGAACCCTTCCAGCAGTAGAATCGGCCCTTTCCAGCCGCGCTCGCGCAGCAGAATGGCCTCTTCCAGATTCAGTAGCGCAAAACCGTCGGTCGCGCTCAGCGCGCTCCAGATACGATCGATACCGTGGCCGTAGGCATTCGCTTTCACCACCGACCAGACGCGCGACCCCGGAGCCGCCCGACGAACAATTTGCAGATTATCCTTCAGGGCCTGCAGGTTCAGCTGGGCCAGAACAGGACGGGACATGACAACTCCTTAGCTATGCGCGCCGTGCAGGTGCTGTGGACGCGAAGGCGTAAACCCCGATTGATAGCGCGCGGCGCTTAAATCGTCAAACGGAATTGCCGGCGTGCGCCCGGAAATCAGGTCGCTCAGCAACTGGCCCGATCCGCAGGCCATCGTCCAGCCGAGCGTGCCGTGTCCGGTATTGGTCCACAGGTTTTTGAACGGCGTGCGGCCCACGATCGGCGTGCCGTCCGGGGTCATCGGACGCAGGCCGGTCCAGAACGTCGCCTGCTCAACAAAACCGCCGCGCGGGAAGAGATCGCCCACCACCATCTCCAGCGTTTCACGACGCGGCTGCAGCAGTTCGGTGTTGAAGCCGACAATCTCCGCCATGCCGCCTACGCGAATGCGGTTGTCGAAGCGGGTAATGGCGATTTTGTAGGTTTCATCCAGAATGGTCGACACCGGGGCGCCGCTCTCTTCTTTCACCGGAATGGTCAGCGAGTAGCCCTTCAGCGGATAAACCGGAATGTCGAGAATGCCTTTCAGCATGGCGGTGGAGTACGAACCAAACGCCATCACGTAGGCATCGGCTTTGATCACCTCGTCGCCGCACTTCACGCCGTAAATTTTTTCCCCTTCCGACAGCAGCTTGTCGACGGAGGTGTTGAAGCGGAACTTCACCCCCGCCTGCTCGCACATTTGCGCCAGACGTTGCGTAAAGAGCTGGCAGTCGCCGGTTTCGTCATTCGGCAGGCGCAGGCCGCCCGTAAGCTTATGCGCCACTTCCGCCAGCGCCGGTTCAACCTGACCAAGCTGGCTGGCTTCCAGCAGCTGGTACGGTACGCCGGCATCTTCCAGCACGGCGATATCGCGGGTGGCATTCTCGTACTGTTGCTCGGTGCGGAACAGCTGCAGCGTCCCGCCCTGGCGGCCTTCGTACTCAATCCCCGTCGACGCGCGCAGCGCTTTCAGACAGTCGCGGCTGTATTCCGCCAGGCGCACCATGCGCCCTTTGTTCTCCATGTAGTGGCGGGTGTCGCAGTTGCGCAGCATCTGCCACATCCACTTCAGCTGGAACTGCGTGCCGTCAAGGCTAATGGCCAGCGGCGCATGGCGCTGGAACATCCATTTAATCGCTTTCAGCGGAACGCCCGGCGCAGCCCACGGCGCCGCATACCCCGGAGAGATTTGCCCGGCGTTCGCCGCGCTGGTTTCAAGCGCCGGACCAGATTCACGATCGATAACGGTTACGTCATGTCCCGCCTGACTTAAATACCAGGCGCTGGTTACCCCAACGACACCACTTCCCAGTATGACAACACGCATAGCCACTCCATTATGTGCAAAAGAACAATCTTCTAATTACAGATTGATAACCTAGTTGAAAATATTATTCAACATATGACTTTTTTATGGTGACTTACCTCACACATCCCCCAGCATCAGGGGATAGTGCTAATTTGGGATCTCCTGCTGCGCGTTATTTTTAACCAGCATAATATGCTGAGACATACCGTTTTTTTGCCGTATCAAAAACGCGAAATCGCAAAGAAAAAATTTCTACCCCAGCACGCTTTTTAACACGTTGATCTATGCTTGAAAGGAGGCTCTCCAGACAGAGAGAGCACCCACAACGAGGGCGCGCTAATGGCTACTATTGATTCCCTGAACAAGGACAACACACGTCTGAGCGATGGACCCGACTGGACCTTCGAGCTGCTGGATGTTTACCTCGCCGAAATCGACCGGGTCGCAAAGCTATATCGCCTGGATACCTATCCCCATCAGATTGAAGTCATTACGTCCGAACAGATGATGGACGCCTACTCCAGCGTCGGGATGCCGATTAACTATCCGCACTGGTCGTTTGGTAAAAAATTTATTGAAACGGAACGGCTGTATAAGCACGGCCAGCAGGGGCTGGCGTATGAGATTGTGATTAACTCCAATCCGTGTATTGCCTATTTAATGGAAGAGAACACCATTACCATGCAGGCGCTGGTGATGGCGCATGCCTGCTACGGGCACAACTCATTTTTCAAGAATAACTACCTGTTCCGCAGCTGGACGGATGCCAGCTCCATCGTCGATTACCTGATCTTCGCCCGTAAATACATTACCGACTGCGAAGAGCGCTACGGCGTGGACGAAGTGGAAAAACTGCTCGACTCCTGCCACGCGCTGATGAACTACGGCGTGGACCGCTACAAACGTCCGCAGAAAATCTCCCTGCAGGAGGAGAAAGCCCGGCAGAAGAGCCGCGAAGAGTACCTGCAAAGCCAGGTGAACATGCTGTGGCGGACCCTGCCGAAGCGTGAGGAGGAAAAAACGATCGCCGAAGCGCGTCGCTATCCGTCCGAGCCGCAGGAGAACCTGCTCTATTTTATGGAGAAGAACGCCCCGCTGCTGGAGCCGTGGCAGCGTGAGATCCTGCGCATCGTGCGCAAGGTGAGCCAGTATTTTTACCCGCAAAAGCAGACGCAGGTCATGAACGAAGGCTGGGCGACCTTCTGGCACTACACCATTCTTAACCATCTGTACGACGAGGGGAAAGTGACCGAGCGGTTCATGATGGAATTCCTCCACAGCCATACCAACGTGGTGTTCCAGCCGCCCTACAACAGCCCGTGGTACAGCGGAATAAACCCGTATGCGCTTGGCTTCGCCATGTTCCAGGACATTAAGCGCATCTGCCAGTCGCCGACGGAAGAAGACAAGTACTGGTTCCCGGATATCGCCGGTTCTGACTGGCTGGAAACGCTGCACTTTGCGATGCGCGACTTTAAGGACGAGAGCTTCATCAGCCAGTTTATGTCGCCGAAGATCATGCGTGATTTCCGCTTCTTCACCGTGCTGGACGATGACCGCAACAACTATCTGGAGATCTCCGCAATCCATAACGAAGAGGGATACCGTGAGATCCGCTCTCGCCTCTCTTCCCAGTACAACCTGAGCAACCTTGAGCCGAATATTCAGGTATGGAACGTCGATTTGCGCGGTGACCGCTCCCTGACGCTGCGCTATATCCCGCACAATCGCGCGCCGCTGGATAAAGGGCGTAAAGAAGTGCTGAAGCACGTGCATCGTCTGTGGGGCTTTGACGTGCAGCTGGAGCAGCAGAATGAAGACGGGAGCGTCGAGCTGCTGGAACGTTGCCCGGCGCGGTTGAATACGCTGTAGTGTTTTTTTGCCGGGTGGCGGCTATGCCTTACCCGGCCTACGGGTTTTGTAGGCCCGGTAAGCGAAGCGCCACCGGGCGAAAAAAAACCTCTCGTATGAGAGGTTTTTTCTTTTAGCGAGTCTGAATCGCTAAATCACCCGGCAGCGTTTTCTGCATACGGTGCCAGATTTCACCGGAATCGTGACCGTAGCGGCGCACCGTCTCATAAACCTGATCGTGCAGACCTTCGGTACAGAGCTTGCTCAGCTTGTGGTAGAAGCCCAGTGCCAGGCTACGCGCTTCCGGATTGGCAAAGTAGTGGCGGCCAATGCGGGTGTAAAGCCCTTTCATACCGTTGAGGATCAGGCCATACACCGGGTTGCCGGAGGCAAACGCCAGGCCGCGGAACACGTTGTAATCGAGAGTGGCAAAAGCATCGGCGTGATCTTCCACCTCGTTCGCGCTGGCCAGCACCGCAAGGGCGTCTTCCGGATGCTGACGGAAAGCGGTACGAATAAAGATCGTCGCGATGTTGGTGCGAACGGAGAGCAGATTATCAATGAGCTGCGGCACGCTTTCATGGTCAAGACGCGCCAGCGTTTCAAGAATGTTCAGCCCGGACGTTTCCCAGAAGTTGTTCACTTTCGTAGGCTTACCGTGCTGGATCGTCAACCAGCCATCGCGCGCCAGCCGCTGAAGCACTTCACGCAGCGTGGTGCGAGTGACGCCAATCAGTTCAGAGAGTTCGCGTTCAGCCGGAAGAATGGACCCCGCAGGGAAACGATTATTCCAGATGCTTTCGATGATGTACTCTTCCGCGAAACCCGCCGGGCTCTGCGCCTTAATGACCATAGTGAGATTTCCATTACACAGCTTTAGCAAATTGGACTCATCATACCAGAGGCACGCAGTGGCAGGTAGCGCGGCAAAGAGAGAAAAGAGGGATCGCCGTTTCATTTTTGTGAAATTTACAATGCAGCCTTATCCGCCTCCAGGCCGTGATTTTTGCGTATACTGATGTTTTGTCTTACTTGACGGGAAGGACGTCTGTTGTGGAAATTTCTTTTGGGCGCGCGCTATGGCGCAATTTTTTAGGTCAGTCTCCTGACTGGTATAAACTGATACTGCTGGTTTTCCTGGTCGTTAATCCCATCATTTTTAGCGTGAATCCCTTTATTGCCGGCTGGCTGCTGGTGGCGGAGTTTATCTTCACCCTGGCCATGGCGCTGAAATGTTATCCCCTTCTGCCGGGCGGATTGCTGGCGTTTGAAGCCGTCGTCGTCGGTATGACCAGCGCCGAGCATGTCAAAGCAGAGCTGGCGTCTAATCTCGAAGTGCTTCTGCTGCTGATCTTTATGGTGGCCGGCATCTACTTTATGAAACAGCTGCTGCTGTTCATCTTCACGCGCCTGCTGCTCAGCATTCCGTCGAAAATGTTCCTCTCGCTGGCGTTTTGCCTTGCCGCCGCCTTCCTGTCGGCGTTCCTGGATGCGCTGACGGTCGTTGCGGTAGTGATCAGCGTCGCGGTTGGGTTTTACGGAATTTATCACCGCGTGGCCTCCTCTCGCCCAAATGAGGACCTGCAGGATGACAGCCACGTTGAGGCGCATAACCGTGACGTGCTGGAACAATTCCGCGCGTTTCTGCGCAGCCTGATGATGCATGCCGGCGTGGGTACCGCGCTGGGCGGCGTGATGACCATGGTCGGCGAGCCGCAAAACCTGATCATTGCCAAAGCGGCGGGCTGGCACTTCGGTGATTTCTTCCTGAGAATGGCCCCGGTGAGCGTACCGGTGCTGATCTGCGGGCTGGCGACCTGTCTGCTGGTGGAGAAGTTTCGCCTCTTTGGGTACGGGGCGCAGCTCCCGGAGCCGGTTCGTCAGGAGCTGCATAAATTCGATGTGCAGAGCCGAAGCCAGCGGACGCGCCAGGAGACGCTACGACTGATTGCTCAGGGGATCATTGGCGTCTGGCTTATCGCGGCGCTGGCGTTCCATCTTGCCGAAGTGGGGCTGATTGGCCTGTCAGTCATTATTCTCGCCACCACCTTTACCGGCGTGACGGACGAACATGCCATTGGCAAGGCGTTTACCGAAGCTCTGCCGTTTACCGCCCTGCTGGCGGTGTTCTTTGCCGTCGTGGCGGTGATTATCGACCAGCACCTGTTCGCGCCGATTATTGCCTTTGTATTACAGGCCTCACCGGATGCTCAGCTCTCGCTGTTTTACCTGTTTAACGGCCTGCTCTCGTCGATCTCAGATAACGTCTTCGTCGGGACGGTCTACATCAACGAGGCCAAAGCGGCCATGGAGCAAGGCGTTATCAGCGCCGGACAGTTTGAGCTGCTGGCCGTGGCGATCAATACCGGCACCAACCTGCCGTCGGTGGCGACGCCAAATGGCCAGGCCGCCTTCCTGTTCCTGCTGACCTCCGCCCTCGCGCCGCTCATACGTCTTTCTTATGGCAGGATGGTATGGATGGCGCTGCCCTATACGCTGGTGCTCACGATCGTCGGATTGCTTTGCGTCAAAATTACCCTCATTCCCTGTACGCAATGGCTGGTACAAGCGGGTATACTTGCGGCGCAGTAAACTATGCATCTCGGGCAGTTCGCTGCCCGTTTGCCTTTTCGCACGATAAACATCCAATTACGTTTTATTTCGCCAGGTACAGGTGGCGCGAAAAACGAATTCGTTTACACTGCGCTTTCTAAGCATGTTCCAGGGAAATGATTATGTTGAGATTTTTAAACCAGTGCTCCCGCGGTCGCGGAGCGTGGTTGTTAATGGCCCTGACCGCCTTTGCGCTGGAAATGGTCGCGCTGTGGTTCCAGCATGTAATGGGACTGAAACCTTGCGTACTGTGTATTTACGAACGCAGCGCGCTGTTCGGCATTATGGGTGCGGGCCTGGTGGGTGCGATTGCCCCAAAATCGCCGCTTCGCTATGCCGGTATTGCCATCTGGATCTACAGCGCCTGGAAAGGAATTGAACTCTCCTGGCAGCACACCATGATGCAATTGCATCCGTCACCGTTTATGACCTGTGATTTTGCCGCCCGCTTCCCAAGCTGGCTGCCGCTGGACAAATGGCTGCCGCAGGTGTTTGTCGCATCCGGTGACTGCTCCGTTCGCCAGTGGGAATTCCTGACGCTGGAGATGCCGCAGTGGCTGGTGGGCATTTTTGCCGCCTACTTCGTCGTGGCGCTGCTGGTGCTGATTGCCCAGCCGTTCAAACCGAAGAAACGCGATCTTTTTGGGCGCTAATTTGCCCGGCGGCGCTTCGCTTGCGCGGGCCTACGGTTTTGTAGGTCGGGTAAGCGCAGCGCCACCCGACACAACAGCGCACAATAAAAAACCCGCCTCGGCGGGTTTTTTAATCTTAACGGGTCGGGTGGTTCATGATGTGATCTTCCCAGTCCTGCACCTCGGACTCTTTCACCGCAATGTGGCGCACAGAGATACGTTCACCGTGCATCGCCGCTTTTGAACCGGTTAACAGCGGATGCCAGTCAGGCAGACCTTTCCCTTCCGCCAGCAGGCGATACGCGCAGGTATGCGGCAGCCATTCAAACGTCGGCAGATTATCCCGGGTTAACTTGATGCAGTCAGGCTCAAATTCAAACCGGCGCTCATAGTTGCGGCACTGGCAGGTTTTAATGTTTAACTGCTTGCAGGCAACGTTGGTGAAGTAGATTTCGTCCGTATCTTCATCCATCAGCTTGTGCAGGCAGCACTGCCCGCAGCCGTCGCACAATGATTCCCATTCCGCGTCAGTCATGTCGTCGAGAGTTTTGCTTTGCCAGAAAGGGATGTCGTTCATCAGGATGTCCACACGTCAAAAGAAAGCGCACCTTATAACGAGTCTGGCACGTTGTTGCAAGTTTTGCCGCCCTCTTCAGGCGGCAAGATGGGGTTACAGCACGCGGGTTTTCAGCGACAGGCCGTTGAAACCGACCTCAAGCTCGTCACCGCTGAGTAGCGGGCCAACGCCTTCTGGGGTTCCGGTCAGGATCACATCGCCCGGCTTCAGGGTAAAGAAGCGACTCATGTAGGCAATCAGCGGCACAATCTTATGGATCATGTCTGCCGTGGTGCCCTGCTGGCGGATCTCACCGTTAACCTTGAGGCTGAGCGGCGTGTCCTGCGGATCGCCGGTAAATTCGCTCACCGGCACAAACGCCGAAATCGGGCAGGAATTATCAAACCCTTTGGCTTTTTCCCACGGCTGCCCTGCTTTCTTCATTTTGCCTTGAACGTCACGCAGGGTCAGATCCAGCGCCACGCCGTATCCGGCAATCGCTTTTTTAACATGTTCTTCTGAGGCCTGGCGCAGCGTCGCGCCGATCAGCACGGCAAGTTCAACTTCGTGATGTACCGAACCCAGCCCCTGGGGCAGCGCCAGCGGCTGGCGGATATCGCACAGCGCCGTTTCAGGCTTAATAAACAGGACCGGCTCTTCTGGCGTCGCGCTGCCCATCTCCTGAATATGTTTTGCGTAGTTGCTGCCCACGCAAACCACTTTGCTGACGGGATAATCCAGTAATGCACCTTGCCAGTTATGATGTTGATACATGGTCGACCCCTAAACGGTTGATGTGTTGTGCCCAAAAACAGTTGAGACTATTTTTTACCGTTCGCCTCAAGATGCTGTTTTAATAAATTCTCGGGTGGCGGTGGAAGCTGTAAATAATAGCCTTGCTCGGCTAAGGCCGTTTTCACTTTATCCAGATCGGCGTTAATCAGTTTCTTACGACCATCGAGCGGCAGCAGCATCGCCAGCTGTGGTCGGCCAAAGTTCTTCATTAATTCTTCAGGCACGCGTGAAAAATCGTCTTTCTTTTCGACATAAAGATAGGTCTGGTCACGGCTTGTACTTCTGTAGATCACACAAAACATGTTTTTACTCTGAATTAATGGGTGGTTGCTTGCCTCAATATACTCCTGACTATAACATGCCTGATACTCTTCGGAATATCGCAGCGAGTGGTTGCGGTTAATAGCAAATTGAGTAAGGCCAGGATGTCAAACACGCCCATCGAGCTTAAAGGCAGTAGCTTCACCTTATCAGTGGTACATTTGCATGATGCAAAACCCGAGGTTATTCGTCAGGCGTTAGAAGACAAAATCGCCCAGGCTCCCGCCTTTCTGAAGCACGCCCCTGTTGTTATCAACGTCAGCGGTCTTGAGGCTCCGGTTAACTGGAAACTTCTCCAGCAGGCCGTCTCCTCGACCGGACTGCGTATCGTGGGCATCAGCGGCTGCAAAGATACTGAGCTGAAAGCGGAAATTGAGCGTGCGGGGCTGCCCCTTCTGAATGAGGGCAAAGAAAAAGCCTCGCGAGCGGCACCCGTTGCCGTGCAAACGCCCCCTCCTGCGGTGCAAAACGTTACTACCGTCACAAAAACGCGAATGATTGATGTGCCGGTTCGTTCCGGTCAGCGCATTTATGCACCAAACTGTGATCTGATTGTTACAAGCCACGTCAGTGCTGGCGCTGAGCTGATTGCAGATGGCAATATTCACGTATACGGTATGATGCGTGGACGTGCGCTCGCAGGTGCAAGTGGCGATCGAGATGCGCAAATATTTTGTACTCACCTGACGGCGGAACTGGTGTCCATCGCAGGTGAATATTGGCTGAGCGACAAGATCCCAGCCGAATTTTATGGCAAAGCGGCTCGCCTGCTTCTGGCAGACGACGCGTTGACCGTTCAACCGTTGAATTGATCCCTTTTTAACAAGGAATTTCTATGGCACGCATTATTGTTGTTACTTCGGGTAAAGGAGGCGTTGGCAAGACCACCTCCAGCGCGGCCATCGCTACTGGTTTGGCCCAGAAGGGAAAGAAAACCATCGTTATCGACTTCGATATCGGTCTGCGTAACCTCGACCTCATCATGGGATGTGAGCGTCGCGTCGTGTATGACTTCGTAAACGTCATTCAGGGCGATGCCACGCTTAACCAGGCGATGATCAAAGACAAGCGCACCGAGAACCTCTACATTCTCCCGGCTTCTCAGACGCGTGACAAAGACGCCCTGACCCGTGAAGGCGTGGAAAAGGTGCTCGACGATCTGAAAAAAATGGATTTCGACTTCATTGTCTGCGACTCCCCTGCCGGCATCGAAACCGGAGCCCTGATGGCGCTCTACTTCGCTGATGAAGCGATCATCACCACCAACCCTGAAGTTTCATCCGTGCGTGACTCAGACCGCATTCTGGGCATCCTCGCCTCTAAATCCCGTCGTGCGGAAAATGGCGAAGACCCGATTAAAGAACACCTGCTGCTCACCCGCTACAATCCGGGCCGCGTGAACAAAGGTGACATGCTGAGCATGGAAGACGTGCTGGAGATCCTGCGCATTAAGCTGGTGGGCGTTATCCCGGAAGATCAGTCCGTGTTACGCGCCTCTAACCAGGGCGAGCCAGTGATCCTTGATACATTGGCAGATGCAGGTAAAGCTTACGCCGATACCGTTGACCGTCTGCTGGGAGAAGAACGTCCTTTCCGCTTCATTGAAGAAGAGAAGAAAGGTTTCCTCAAACGCCTGTTCGGAGGATAAGTTATGGCATTACTGGACTTTTTTCTCTCGCGGAAAAAGAACACCGCCAACATCGCAAAAGAACGTCTGCAAATTATCGTTGCGGAGCGTCGTCGTAGCGACGCCGAGCCTCACTACCTGCCGCAGCTGCGTAAGGACATCCTGGAAGTGATCTGTAAATATGTGCAGATTGACCCGGAGATGGTCACGGTGCAGCTGGAACAAAAAGACGGGGATATTTCGATTCTGGAGCTGAACGTGACGCTCCCGGAAGCGGAAGAGTCGCGTCCGTAGGTTTGTGTTTTCGCCGCCCCGGTAAGCGCAGCGCCACCGGGGAAATATGCCGGGTATATCGCCCGGCATATTTTTTTTATCGCGGGTAACCGTCCAGCAGCGTATTCAGGCGATCGGCCATCAATTCCCCGCGCCATCCCGCCATCATCTCCGGCACGCCATTCTGCGGCTTCAGCTTCCAGTGCCAGTTCAGCAGCTGGTTAATCTGACGACGTGAGGCGAGCAGTTCCGCGCTCAGCTTGCTTTCCGTTGCAACCGCCTGCACCAGCGCTTTGATATCCTTAAACGCTTTGCGATAGCCCGGCATGTCCATCAGGTTCAGCAGCGGTTCCGGCAGCGCATCTTCCGGCAGCTCCTGCGCTTTGGCGACCAGCGCCAGCAGGGTTTTACCGTGGAAGCGGATCTCGCTGCCCGAAAGGCCAATGCTGTCCAGCTCGCCCAGGCTGCCCGGCATATAGCGCGCGACCGCCCAGAGATGCTCTTCGCGAACCACAAAGTTAACGGCCAGATCGCGCTCGCGCGCTTTACGCAAGCGCCAGTCTGCCAGCAGCTGCAGGCATGCCAGCTGACGCGTGCGCAGCTGCCAGGCGTTGGTGATATCGCGCCAGGCCTCTTTCGGATCAACCACTTCCTGGCGACGCTGCTGGGTCATACGGCATTCGTCCAGCGCAGCAGCGAGCCAGCCGGAGGCTTCTGCCTCTTTCATCAGCTGTCCGGCAATCGGCAGCAGGTAAAACACGTCTGCCGCCGCATACTCCAGCTGACGCTCGGTTAGCGGACGCGCCAGCCAGTCGGTACGGGATTCGCTTTTATCCAGCGTCAGGCCCGTATACTCCTCCACCATGGCAGCAAAGCCCCAGGAGAGCGGACGATTGCTGAATGCCGCGAGGATCTGCGTGTCAATCAGCGGCTGAGGCATGATGCCAAAGGTGTTCAGAAAGACTTCCAGATCCTCACTGCCTGCGTGCAGGTATTTCGTCACGGCGGTATCGAGCAGCAGGTTACGCATCGGCGTCCAGTCGGTAATGCCGAGAGGGTCAATCAGCGACACGTGTTTACCGTCGTACATCTGAATCAAACCCAGCTGCGGATAATAGGTCCGGGTACGGACAAACTCGGTATCCAGGGCAATGGCAGGAAAGTCGCGCGTCACTTCGCACAGCGAAGCCAGCTCGTCGTTGGTCGTGATCATCTGGTAATTCAAAACGGGTTCTCTTTTGTTTGCGCCCATAAAAAACGCCGGCTTAACCGGCGTCTGGGCGATTAGCGTGAAGCTCAGGCCTTATTGTCTACTTTGCCACGGGCTTCGTCACGTAATTCTCGTCGTAATATCTTTCCGACGTTGGATTTCGGCAGCTCATCGCGGAATTCAACCAGTTTCGGCACCTTGTAGCCCGTCAGCTGACGACGGCAAAACGTTACCAGCGCCTCCTCCGTCAGGGAAGGATCTTTCTTGACCACAAATATTTTAACCGCTTCACCGCTGCTGCCGGAAGGGACGCCGACCGCCGCCACCTCGAGTACGCCGCTGTGCTGCATAACCACGTCTTCGATCTCATTCGGATAGACGTTGAAGCCGGAGACCAGGATCATGTCTTTCTTGCGATCGACGATGCGCAGGAAGCCCTCGTCATCCATTACCGCAATATCACCGGTGTGCAGCCAGCCGTCTTTGATGATTTCGTCGGTCGCATCGGGACGCTGCCAGTAACCCAGCATCACCTGCGGACCTCTGACGCAAAGCTCACCCGGCTCGCCCGGCGCGACTTCGTTATCGTTATCATCGACCAGTTTGGCCTCGGTGGAAGGAACCGGCAGACCAATGCTTCCACTGTGATAGTCGATATCGTGTGGGTTCACGCTGACCAGCGGAGCACATTCCGTCAGCCCATAGCCTTCCAGCAAATACTGACCGGTTAGCTTCACCCAGCGCTCGGCGACCGCCTGTTGAACCGGCATGCCGCCGCCCGCAGAGAGATGCAGCGTGGAGAAATCCAGCTGCTGGAACTCTTTGTTATTAAGCAGCGCGTTAAACAGGGTGTTCACCCCCGTCATGGCGGTGAACGGGTATTTCGCCAGCTCTTTCACCAGGCCCGGGATATCGCGCGGGTTGGTGATGAGGATGTTCTGACCACCCAGTTCAATAAACAGCAGGCAGTTCATGGTCAGCGCAAAGATGTGATACAGCGGAAGCGCGGTGATCACCACTTCTTTGCCCGGATGCAGAAGCGGCCCGTAGGTGGCGTTCACCTGTTCAAGGTTTGCCAGCATATTGCGGTGGGTAAGCATGGCCCCTTTGGCGACGCCGGTGGTCCCGCCCGTGTATTGCAGAAACGCAAGATCTTCCGCCACCACTTCGGGTTTCACATACTGCATACGGTAGCCCGCATGCAGCGCGCGGCGGAAGGAGATGGCGTCCGGCAGGTGGTATTTTGGCACCAGGCGCTTGACGTATTTAACGACAAAGTTAACCAGCGTGCCTTTGGCGGTCGAGAGTTGATCCCCCATGCGCGTCAGGATGACGTGTTTAACCTGGGTTTTGTCGACCACTTTTTCCAGCGTATGGGCGAAGTTGGACACAATGACAATCGCGGCCGCGCCGCTGTCGTTCAGCTGATGCTCCAGCTCGCGCGGGGTATACAAGGGGTTAACGTTGACGACAATCATCCCGGCTCGCAGGATACCGAACAACGCCACCGGGTATTGCAGCAGGTTCGGCATCATCAGCGCGACGCGGTCCCCTTTTTGCAGCCCCAGCCCTTCCTGCAGATACGCCGCAAACGCGCGGCTACGCTCCTCAAGCTTACGGAACGTCATGACCTCGCCCATATTCACGAATGCGGGCTGGTCCGCGTAGCGCCTTACCGAGTGTTCAAATAATTCCACCAGGGATTGATAACGGTCAGGATTGATCTCAGCAGGAACATCTGCGGGATAACGGTTAAGCCAAACCTTCTTCAATGCATCACCTCTGAAATGAGTGTTCGTCGTCATCACAACCCCGATAATAAACAGTTTGTTAACATTATATTAACTCAGCGTACCAGTTTATTAATTGTTCAGATTTAAGGTTGCGAAGCGCGTCACTCTTTTTTTTCGTTTTATCCGTAAAAAAACAGAGACAGCGGCTGAGCCGCTGTCTCTTTTCTAACAATAACAGTAAGTTACTCAGTAACGATCGTCTGAACCTGTGCAGGACCCGGGTTATACCAGCCCCAGCCCGGGTAGCCGTAACGATAAGGATGTGGACCCCACATCCACGGATCCATCGGCTGAGGCGGCATGATCACCTGCTGTGCCAGCCGCCAGCGTTTATACCCGTTGACCTGCATGGTCATAAATTTATACGGCGTGCTGCCGATTTTGCCCTGCACGGCGCCGGTAATCGGCCCGACGACGGTCACCAGCTGCCCGCGAAAATCGACCGGATCGAGGAAACCGCTGACGTCCGCATAGATACGTCCGCGAGAGGCCTCACCCAGTACCGGCCGCGCGCCGCTGTCCAGCGGAACGGTCGCGATCTCGAGGCGGGTTTTCCCCTGCTGGTTTTGTACGTCGATGACCTTACCGCCAAAGCGCGCTTCCTGGCCGACGTAAAGCTCAGGCGCATTCATCACCCGAACCAGATCCTGCTGTGGCGTCGGGCTGCTGCCCTTAATCGCATCAGGAACGGAAACGCATCCGCTCAGTGCTATGGCAACTGCGCCTGCCATAATAAGGCGTACTACTTTAGTTCGAACCGCCATGATGCGACTCCTTTTTCTCAGTTCCTGTTACTGAGATTCACTCGCGGCCCGGAAGTTTCTTCCACGCAACGGTGTTTCGCAAATAAACCGGCTCCGCGTGTTCAACGGCAACGGTTTTTCCTGCCGCGAGCAGCTGGCAGGCAATCGGAAGCATATCTTCCGCAGCCGGCAGCAGCATGTTGCCGTCTACCAGCGTCACCCCGGTGTCGTTTGCCATGTCTGGCCACGCCGGCCAGCCGGTGCCGACGGTTGCCCACTCACCGGAGAGCTGTTTCAGCCGCTCAGTGACCGCTTCCGGCTTGAGCACGGCTTCCGTCTCTTCGCCGTGCCACACGCCCAGCTCGTCGCGGGTGTATTCGGCCCAGTAAACTTCGCCCATGCGGGCATCAATCGCGGCCAGCACGCGCGTTGCCCCGGTCATGCGCCATGCGCCCTGCGCCATGGTGGCGAGGGTAGAGACGCCGATCATCGGCAGTTCGGCGCCCAGCGCCAGCCCCTGCGCAATACCAATCCCGATACGTACGCCCGTAAAGCTGCCGGGGCCACGGCCAAAGGCCAGCGCGTCGAGGTCGGTTAAGGAGGTGTTGCCCTGGGTTAAAATGGCTTTTACCAGGGGCAGAATGCGTTGGGTGTGTTCCCGTGGGCACTCTTCGAAATGAGCAGAAACAGCACCGTCGTTCAACAGAGCGACAGAGCAAGCCTCTGTCGCGGTATCAATAGCCAGAATTCGCATCAGTCGTCGCGCTCTCGCAAGGGTCAGTCACAAAATGGCGCGCATCTTAGCACACTCCGGGGTAAATTACTCCGCCGTTGGGTTTGCCAGGAAACGCACCGCGCGTTTTATGTCCCGCGTCCGCGGTGCGGGCGGCAGGCTGGCAAGGAAAGTCGCTCCGTAAGGGCGCATCACCAGCCGGTTATCGCAAATGACCAGCACCCCGCGATCGGTAACGTCGCGGATCAATCGCCCGACCCCCTGCTTGAGGGTAATCACCGCGTCCGGCAGCTGTACCTCGTCAAACGGATCGCCCCCGCGCAGACGGCAGTCTTCCATCCGCGCCTTCAGCAGCGGGTCGTCCGGAGAGGTAAACGGCAGCTTATCAATAATTACCAGCGAGAGCGTATCGCCGCGCACGTCCACCCCTTCCCAGAAGCTGCTGGTTGCCACCAGCAGGGCATTTCCGGCGCTGACAAACTGCTGTAACAGCTGGCCTTTACTGGTTTCACCCTGCAGCAGAACCGGCAGCGTCATGGTGGCGCGGAACTGCTCGGCGAGGTCACGCATCATGGCGTGAGAGGTGCAGAGCATAAAGCAGCGGCCGTTGTTGGCCTCGATCATCGGTTTTAACATCGCGGCCAGGTGGCGCGCCGCACCCGGCTGGTTCGGCAGCGGCAGATTACGAGGCACGCAGAGCAGCGCCTGTTTTTCGTAATCGAACGGGCTCGGCAGGAGCAGCGATTCCGCATCCTCAATGCCAAGACGTTCCGTGAAGTGATGCAGATCGTCATTCACCGACAGGGTTGCCGAGGTGAAGATCCAGCTTCCCGGTTTTTGCGCCATTACCTCTTTAAATTTATCCGCTACCGTCAGCGGCGTGAGCGCCAGGGTGAAATGCCGCGAGGTGCACTCATACCAGTAGCTGAACCCCGGCTGGTTAATCTCTTTCAGCCGTTTGAGCCGCCCGCGATAGAGCGTGGCGCGTTCGAAGGCCGCGTCCAGCAGCGCGGAGCGGCCAAGCGAGAGCTTTGCCACGTCGTAGCAGAGTTCGAGGGCATCATCGAGCAGCAGCAGCGCGCGCTGGATGTTTTTGTCCGCCAGCAGCTCGCGCAGGTTACCGCGATAGCCCGGCTCGCCGAGCTGTAAGCGGAAATCCTGCGCGCTTTGCGCCAGACGGTCGGCGCACTTCTGCAGCTGCTGGGTATCTTTGAGTTCGGTCCGGTAAGCGATGGTGAAATCTTTCGCCAGATCCTGAAGCTGGCGGCTGGAAAGCGACTGACCGAAGTACTGGCTGGCAATGTCCGGAAGCTGGTGGGCTTCGTCGAAGATCATCACGTCCGCCTCCGGGATCAGCTCGCCGAAACCGCTGTCCTTGACGACCATATCCGCGAGGAACAGATGGTGGTTCACCACCACCACATCCGCGTCCATCGCCGTTTTGCGCGCTTTCACCACAAAGCAGTCTTTATACAGCGGGCAGTCGCTGCCGAGGCAGTTGTCGTTGGTGCTGGTCACCAGCGGCCAGGCAGGCGAGTCTTCCGGCACGCTCGCGCAGGTGCTGATATCGCCCTCTTCGGTCTGGTTCGCCCAGGCGCGAAGGATAATAACGTCGCTGAGGGTTTGCACCGGCAGGTCACCGCCCGCCAGCGCCTGCTGCTCAAGACGTTCCAGGCAGAGATAGTTGGAGCGTCCCTTCAGCAGGGCCAGACGCCCCTTGTATTTAAGCGCTTTCGCCACCGTGGGCAAATCGCGGCTGTAGAGCTGATCCTGCAGCGCCTTCGATCCGGTGGAAATAATCACCTTCTTCTTCGCGCGCAGCGCCGGAGCAAGGTAAGCATACGTTTTACCCGTACCGGTTCCGGCTTCGACCACCAGCGGCTGAGCCTTATCGATGGCGCGTGCAACGGCGTGCGCCATCTGGCGCTGAGGCTCACGGGGCTTGAAGCCGGGAATAGCCTGCGCTAATTGACCTTCAGGGGAAAAATCGTCTGCCACGGTGCTCTCTCACTGTATTTTTGCACAGGGATTATGTCAGCCCATCCTCTCCTGTGCCACCCCAAATAGTGACGACTCGAGAACAATATGGCAGTCTTGCCGCCTGACGACGGAAAATAACGAGGAAACGTTTATGACAATTGTGCGCATTGATGCCGAAGCCCGCTGGTCTGATGTGGTGATCCATAACCAGACGCTGTACTACACCGGCGTACCGGCTAACCTGGATGCGGATGCGTTCGAGCAGACGGCTAACACCCTGGCGCAGATTGACGCGGTGCTGGAAAAACAGGGCAGCGACAAATCCCGCATTCTGGATGCGACGATTTTCCTGGCAAACAAAGATGATTTCGCGGCGATGAACAAAGCCTGGGATGCATGGGTGGTGGCGGGTCACGCGCCTGTACGCTGTACCGTACAGGCCACGCTGATGAAGCCGGAATATAAGGTAGAGATTAAGATTATCGCGGCGGTGTAAGCCCGATTACTCTTCTTCATCTTCATCTTCATCTTCGAATCGCGCCACGATCCGCTCGCCGGAATGACTGGCGCGAATCTCCTCGGCGACAACCGTAATCGCCTGTCCGCTGCTCATCCCCTGGGACATCAGTTCCTGAATTCGCTCAACCGCTTTCTGCTGCTGTTCATGGCTCAGAGAAGGTAAACCTGCAAACATCGTCAACTCCTGCTAAATTATTCGCGCTAATTATTTCACGCTGCCCGGTAGTATGCCACACATGAACATGCGCTTCCCCACTGTTATTACCTTGCCCTGGCGTGCAGACGCCGCTGAATTCTGGTTTGCCCGCCTGAGCCATCTTCCGTTTGCGATGCTGCTGCATTCCGGCCATGCGGACCATCCCTATAGCCGCTTCGACATTCTGGTGGCCGATCCGCTAAAGACGCTGACAACCGATGACCTGTCGTTAACGGACGATCCCCTGAAGCAGCTGCAGCAGGCCATTAACGCGCTGGACTTATCTGCCGCGCCGAACCCGGACCTCCCTTTCCAGGGCGGCGCACTGGGCCTGTTTGGGTACGATCTGGGTCGCCGTTTCGAAACGCTGCCGGAGCATGCGCAGGCTGATATTTCCCTGCCAGACATGGCCGTGGGGCTGTATGACTGGGCGTTAATTGTCGATCATCAGAAAAAAACGGTTTCACTGCTGAGCCATCACGACGTGCAGGCGCGTCTGGCGTGGCTTGAGGCGCAACGGCCTGCCCCGGCACAGACGTTTACGTTGACCTCTGGCTGGCGCTCAAATATGACCGCAGCGGAGTATGCCGAAAAATTCGCGCGCGTTCAGGCGTATCTGCAAAGCGGTGACTGCTATCAGGTTAACCTCGCCCAGCGCTTCCAGTCGACATACCGGGGAGATGAGTGGCAGGCGTTTACCCGTCTTAATGCCAGCAACAAGGCGCCGTTCAGTGCGTTTGTCCGTCTGGAACAGGGGGCCATACTCAGCCTGTCACCCGAGCGCTTTATCCATCTGGCCGAGGGTACGATTCAAACCCGTCCGATTAAAGGCACGTTACCGCGTCTTGCGGATCCCGATGCCGATCGCCAGCAGGCGGAAAAGCTCGCCGCCTCGCCGAAAGACCGCGCCGAGAACCTGATGATTGTCGATCTGATGCGTAACGACATTGGCCGCGTCGCCGAACCGGGCAGCGTGCGCGTGCCGGAACTGTTTGTCGTCGAGCCTTTCCCGGCGGTGCATCATCTGGTCAGTACCATTACCGCGCGTCTACCCGCCTCTCGCACCGCCTGCGATCTGCTCCGCGCCGCGTTTCCGGGCGGCTCCATCACCGGCGCGCCAAAGGTACGGGCGATGGAGATCATTGATGAGCTGGAGCCGCACCGCCGCAACGCCTGGTGCGGCAGCATCGGCTATATCAGCCTGTGCGGCACCATGGATACCAGCATTACCATTCGCACGCTGACGGCCTGCGGCGGAAACCTTTACTGCTCGGCCGGGGGCGGCATTGTTGCCGATAGCCAGGTCGACGCGGAATATCAGGAAACCTTTGATAAAGTTAACCGTATCCTGAAACAACTGGAGTAATCACGGGTGGAAAAAGAGAACCTGACGCTGGACAATTTTTTATCTCGCTTTCAGCTATTACGACCGCAGGTCAACCGCGAAGCGCTGAACCAGCGTCAGGCGGCCGTGCTGATCCCGGTCGTGCGTCGCGCGCAGCCGGGCCTGCTGCTCACCCAGCGTTCTCCCCATTTACGCAAGCACGCGGGTCAGGTCGCCTTTCCGGGTGGCGCAGTGGACAGCTCCGACGCCTCGCTGATTGCCGCCGCGCTGCGGGAAGCGCAGGAAGAGGTTGCCATTCCGCCGGAGGCCGTTGAGGTCATTGGCGTGCTGCCGCCCGTCGACAGCGTTACCGGTTTTCAGGTCACGCCGGTGGTCGGCATTATCCCGCCCGGCCTGCAGTATCACGCCAGCGTCGATGAAGTTTCAGCGGTGTTTGAAATGCCGCTCGAAGAGGCGCTCCGGCTCAGCCGCTATCATCCGCTCGATATCCATCGACGGGGGCATGACCATCGGGTCTGGTTGTCCTGGTATCAGCATTATTTTGTCTGGGGCATGACGGCGGGCATCATTCGTGAACTGGCGCTGCAAATCGGCCTGAAACCTTGACTATACTTTACATTCCACCCTTTTTCGCAGGTTTGCGATCCGCGTCGCGCTATTAGCAAAACCCATCGTTAACCATTAGTTTAATTCATGTGAATAGTTAAGCCGAGGTCGGTGTTCCCTCTTACACTATGCGCAGTTATAACATCGTTACTGGAACCCCGGTAACCCTGTCAGGAGTGTGAAAGTGATTAGTATATTCGACATGTTCAAAGTGGGAATTGGCCCTTCGTCTTCCCATACTGTTGGCCCGATGAAGGCCGGTAAACAGTTCGTCGATGATCTGGTCGAAAAAGGATTACTGGAAAGCGTTACCCGTGTCGCCGTGGATGTTTACGGCTCGCTGTCATTAACGGGTAAAGGCCACCACACCGATATCGCCATTATTATGGGTCTGGCAGGCAATATGCCGGATACCGTAGATATTGATGCCATCCCGGCATTCATCCGCGACGTGGAAACACGCGGCCGCCTGCTGCTGGCAAACGGTCAGCAGGAAGTCGATTTCCCGCAGGATGACGGCATGCGTTTCCGTAGCGACAACCTGCCGCTGCATGAAAACGGCATGACCATTCACGCTTACAGCAGTGAAAAAGAGATTTACAGCAAAACGTACTACTCCATCGGCGGTGGCTTCATCGTGGATGAAGAGCATTTTGGCAAAGACAGCGTCGGCGACGTCAGCGTACCTTACCCGTTCAAATCGGCTACAGAAATGCTGGGCTACTGCAAAGAGACCGGTCTTTCACTGTCCGGCATGGTGATGCAGAACGAACTGGCCCTGCACAGCAAAAAAGAGATTGAAGACTATTTTGCGAACGTCTGGCAAACCATGCGCGCCTGTATCGACCGCGGGATGAACACCGAAGGCGTTCTGCCGGGTCCACTGCGCGTACCGCGTCGTGCCTCTGCCCTGCGCCGTATGCTGGTGACCACGGACAAGTTCTCCAACGACCCGATGAACGTGGTCGACTGGGTAAACATGTTTGCCCTGGCGGTTAACGAAGAGAACGCCGCCGGTGGTCGCGTCGTGACGGCGCCAACCAACGGCGCCTGCGGTATCGTTCCGGCAGTGCTGGCGTATTACGATCACTTTATTGAGCCCGTGACGCCGGACATCTACATCCGCTATTTCCTGGCGGCAGGGGCCATCGGTGCGCTGTACAAAATGAACGCCTCCATCTCCGGTGCGGAAGTGGGCTGTCAGGGTGAAGTGGGCGTTGCCTGCTCCATGGCGGCGGCAGGTCTGGCAGAGCTGCTGGGCGCAAGCCCTGAGCAGGTTTGCGTGGCGGCGGAAATCGGTATGGAACATAACCTCGGTCTGACCTGTGACCCGGTCGCGGGCCAGGTGCAGGTGCCGTGCATCGAGCGTAACGCGATTGCCTCGGTGAAAGCCATCAACGCCTCACGTATGGCGATGCGCCGTACCAGCGAACCTCGCGTATCGCTGGATAAGGTGATTGAAACCATGTACGAAACCGGCAAGGACATGAACGCGAAATACCGCGAGACGTCCCGCGGTGGCCTGGCCATTAAGGTGCAGTGCGACTAATACTGCCTTTCGCCCATCTGCAACGGATGGGCGAATTTCCCTCTTCTTTCTCGTCTCCTTCTGCTTTCCCCACTACACTTTTACTGTTGCGTCCGGCTTTTGTGGCTGGTGGCTTATCAGGCGACCGTTCATGCAAACTGCACAAACGATCATTAAAAACTATCGCCGAAAACGCGTTATCGTCTGTGTCACGGTTGCGCTCCTCACGCTCATCCTGACGTTAGGCATTCGCTTCATTTCACAGCGCAATGTTAACCAACAGCGGATCCTCGATTTTACCAGCCACACCGTTCGCGCCCTTGATAACGTCCTGCTTTCTTTAGAGAACCGCCGCAGCGTGCTGCAGCCCCTGGTAGGGCAGCCCTGCCCGCAGGCGCACCTGGCGCTGCGAAAGCAGGCCGCCATTTTGCAGACGGTACGCTCCATCGCCCTGATTAACGAGGGTATCCTGTATTGCTCAAGTATTTTCGGGAGCCGCAATGTGCCCGTTCGCGACTTCCTGAAAGAATTACCCGCCAGCACGGCGAAGCTGATTTTATCGAGCGATCAGTGGCTGCTTAAGGGTAGCCCGATATTGATCCAGTGGTATCCCGTCTCACAGGACGGTGAAGCTGGCGTTATCGAAATCATCAATATCGATCTGATCGCCAAAATGATTCTCGAGCCCCAGCGCCCGCTCATCAATGACGTGGCGCTGACCGTAGGCGATCGCTTTTTGCGCTATGGACAACGCGTCAGCGACAGCCTGACGTTTGATGAGGAGGGCTCTCTTTTCCGGCAATCATCAACCCGAAATCCTTTCACCATTACGGTCAGCGGGCCAGGCCCTGGAGAGTTAGCCTTAAAAAGCCTGCCAGCCCAGCTGCCGCTGGGGGTGATGCTCAGCCTGCTGCTGGGCTATCTCGCCTGGCTGGCAACGGCAAACCGGATGAGCTTTACGTGGGAGATCGATATGGGCATTGCGGCGCGGGAATTTGAGCTTTTCTGCCAGCCGCTGGTGAATGCCCGTACCCAGGCGTGCACCGGCGTGGAGATCCTGCTGCGCTGGAATAACCCCCGTCAGGGTTGGATCACCCCGGAGGTGTTTATCCCTCTGGCAGAAGAACATAACCAGATTATCCCCCTGACCCGCTATGTCATCGCCGAAACGGTGCGCCAGATAGGCTACTTCCCTTCCAGCGCCGGTTTTCACATTGGGATTAACGTCGCCGCCAGCCATTTCCGTCATGCGGTGTTGATACAGGACCTGAACCGCCTCTGGTTCAGCGCCTGTCCGCGCCAGCAGCTGGTGATTGAACTCACGGAACGGGATGCGCTGCTGGATGCGGATTATCGCATCGTGCGCGAACTGCATCGCAAAGGGGTGAAGCTCGCCATCGACGATTTTGGTACCGGGAACAGCTCCCTCTCCTGGCTTGAAAAGCTTCACCCGGACGTGCTGAAAATCGACCAGTCGTTTACCACCGCCATCGGCACCGACGCCGTGAACTCGACGGTGACGGATATGATTATTGCGCTGGGACAGCGGCTGAATATTGAACTGGTGGCTGAAGGGGTCGAGACGGAGGAGCAGGCGCGCTACTTGCGCCGCCATGGCGTGCCTGTCCTGCAGGGTTTTTTCTATGCGCGGCCCATGCCGCTACGGGATTTTCCGAAGTGGCTGGCGGGAAGTTCATCCCCGCCAGCGCATCATAACGGGCACATCGTGCCCTTAATGCCGCTGCGCTAAGCCGGCTTACTCATCTTCGTCGTGGGCTGATTGTTCTTTAACAATACGAACCATATCAACGCGATAGTCGTTGGCTTCAACGATCGTAATGTGCAGCGGCGCCAGCTCGATCACATCGCCGACGCGCGGGATTTGCCCGTTAACCGCGATCACCAGACCGGCAACGGTCGCGATGTCTTCTTCATCGTTGATCACGTTTTCCAGCCCCAGCGTGTGCGAGAGCGCGTGCAGGTCGGTGGTACCTTTAACCAGCCAGCCTTCACCGTCGGCAACGATCTCTGGCGTTTCGTCGGCATCCGGGAATTCACCGGCAATCGCTTCCAGCACGTCCAGCGGCGTGACCAGCCCCTGCACCACGCCAAACTCGTTGGTGACGATAACAAAGCTACCGCGAGCGCGGCGCAGCACCCCGAGCAGGTTAATAGGATCCAGCGTTTCCGGCACGACAATCGCAGGCGACGCAGCGGCAACGGCTTCCACGTTCACGCCCTCTTCCAGGGCCACCAGCATCTCTTTCGCCCGCACGACGCCGATGATCTCATCCAGCTCTCCGCGACACACCGGGAACAGGCTGTGCGGAGAAGAGAGCAGCTGCTGGCGAATTTCATCGACGCTCAGGTTAGCATCAACCCAGCTGATCTCCCCGCGCGGCGTCATGATGCCGCGCAGCGAACGGGAGGCCAGGGAGAGCACGCCGTTAATCATGTAGCGCTCTTGTTCCACAAACGCCCCTTCCGGGACCGGAACCGGGTTATGGTTTTCGGAATCAGACTGGACGTTCACCTGACGACGACCGCCCATCAGGCGCAGAATCGCGTCTGCGGTACGGGCGCGCAGCGGCTGATTCGACTGCTGCTTAATAAAGTTACGGCGCGCAATCTGGTTGAACAGCTCGATCAGAATCGAGAAGCCAATCGCGGCGTACAGGTAGCCTTTCGGAATATGGAAGCCAAAACCTTCCGCCACCAGGCTCAGACCAATCATCAGCAGGAAGCTCAGACACAGCACGACCACCGTCGGATGCTGGTTGACGAAGCGCGTCAGCGGCTTCGAGGCCAGCAGCATGACCGCCATCGCAATGACAACAGCCGCCATCATTACCGGCAGATGATTCACCATGCCGACCGCCGTAATCACCGCATCCAGCGAGAAGACCGCATCAAGCACCACGATCTGCAGCACCACCACCCAGAAGCTGGCATAGCCTTTACCGTGCCCATCATCGTGCTGACGGTTTTCCAGCCGCTCGTGTAGCTCCGTCGTCGCTTTGAAAAGCAGGAATATCCCCCCGATCAGCATGATTAAATCACGCCCGGAGAAGGTGTAATCCATGACGGAGAACAGCGGTTTGGTCAGCGTGACCATCCAGGAGATGACGGAGAGCAGCCCCAGTCGCATAACCAGCGCCAGCGAGAGACCAATCAGACGCGCTTTATCACGCTGTTTTGGCGGCAGTTTGTCCGCAAGGATGGCGATAAACACCAGGTTATCAATGCCGAGAACAATCTCCAGCACCACCAGCGTGAGCAATCCCACCCAGATTGACGGGTCCATTAAGAATTCCATGACAAGCTCCTGCTAAAGGAATGACGAAACGGTGCCCCACTCAACGTGGGCAAAACAGAGGTAAACAGAGTCGATACGTGGCGAGGATCGCCGGTGAATAAGGCGCGAAATGGCCTGGTTGATGACTGACGTCGGTGACGGTCCATATAGTGGGCTGTAACCCTATACTCCTGAACGATTAAACGGAGGCTAAACATATCAGAGACACTGTGTTTTTAGCAAAGATTTACGTTCCTTTGCAAAGTTCTGTAACACAGCAGCTTTACGCTACAGATAAATCTGTAACGCGTGGCTAAATTACGGATCTTCATCACATAAATTATTTTTTCACTATCTAAAATAATTCGCGGAAGTCTTAGTTTTTTTGAACTCTAACCCTTATCTGAATCGATTCGGTTCGCCAATACGATTCTCAGTACGGCTGCCTGGCAGGCGTATTAATGATAATAAAAGGAGGTAGCAAGTGACCATTGCTATTGTCATAGGCACACATGGTTGGGCTGCTGAGCAGCTACTCAAAACGGCAGAGATGCTGTTGGGCGAGCAGGAAAACGTCGGCTGGATCGATTTCGTTCCCGGTGAAAACGCCGAGACGCTGATAGAGAAGTACAACGCTCAACTCGCGAAGCTGGATACCAGCAAAGGCGTGCTGTTTCTCGTCGATACATGGGGCGGCAGCCCGTTCAATGCCGCCAGCCGCATTGTCGTCGATAAAGAGCACTATGAAGTTGTCGCCGGGGTTAATATTCCCATGCTGGTGGAAACCTTCATGGCGCGCGACGACAATCCGGCGTTCGATGAGCTGGTGGCGCTGGCCGTTGAAACCGGTCGCGAAGGGGTAAAAGCCCTGAAAGCGCAGCCGGTTGAAAAACCTGCCCCTGCACCTGCAGCGGCACCAAAAGCGGCAGCACCGGCAAAACCGATGGGCCCGAACGATTACATGGTTATCGGCCTTGCGCGTATTGATGACCGCTTAATCCACGGCCAGGTCGCCACGCGCTGGACCAAAGAGACCAACGTTCGACGCATTATCGTGGTCAGCGACGAAGTTGCCGCCGATACCGTACGTAAAACCCTTCTGACTCAGGTTGCTCCTCCTGGCGTTACCGCGCACGTCGTGGATGTCGCCAAGATGATCCGCGTGTACAACAACCCAAAATATGCGGGCGAACGCGTAATGCTCCTGTTCACTAACCCGACAGACGTTGAGCGCATTGTTGAAGGCGGCGTGAAAATCACCTCCGTGAACATTGGTGGTATGGCATTCCGTCAGGGCAAAACGCAGGTCAACAACGCCATTTCAGTCGATGCGAAAGATATCGAGGCATTCAACAAGCTGAATGCGCGCGGTATTGAACTGGAAGCCCGTAAGGTTTCTACGGATCAAAAACTGAAAATGATGGATTTGATCGGCAAAGTTGGGAAATAAGCCCGCGCCGGTTCTCATATAAAGTTTATGTAATAGGAGAAGTGCAATGGAGATTACCACTCTTCAGATTGTGCTGGTGTTCGTCGTCGCATGTATTGCGGGTATGGAATCCGTACTTGATGAATTTCAGTTCCACCGCCCTCTGGTGGCCTGTACGCTGATTGGGGCCGTTCTGGGTGACATGAAAACCGGTATCATCATCGGTGGTACCCTGGAAATGATCGCCCTGGGCTGGATGAACATCGGCGCGGCGGTTGCGCCCGATGCGGCGCTGGCCTCTATCATTTCGACCGTTCTGGTTATTGCTGGTCACCAGAGTATTGGTGCCGGTATCGCCCTGGCGATCCCGCTGGCTGCAGCAGGCCAGGTTCTGACCATCATCGTTCGTACTATCACCGTTGCCTTCCAGCACGCGGCGGATAAGGCGGCCGAAAACGGCAACCTCACGGCACTGTCGTGGATCCACGTTTCATCCCTGTTCCTGCAGGCGATGCGTATCGCGATCCCGGCGGTTATCGTAGCGATCTCTGTTGGTACCAGTGAAGTGCAGAGCATGCTGAACGCCATTCCAGAAGTGGTCACCGGCGGTCTGAACATCGCGGGCGGCATGATCGTGGTCGTCGGTTATGCGATGGTCATCAACATGATGCGCGCAGGCTATCTGATGCCGTTCTTCTACCTCGGCTTCGTGACCGCTGCCTTCACCAACTTCAACCTGGTTGCACTGGGTGTGATTGGTGCGGTAATGGCGATTCTCTACATCCAGCTCAGCCCGAAATATAACCGCGTCGCGGGTGCCCCAGCGCAGGCTGCTGGTAACAACGATCTCGATAACGAACTGGACTAGCAGGTGAGCGAAATGGTTGATATGACAAAAACTACCACCGAGAAAAAACTCACTCCGGGTGATATTCGTGGCGTGTTCATCCGTTCTAACCTGTTTCAGGGTTCATGGAACTTCGAACGTATGCAGGCGCTGGGCTTCTGCTTCTCCATGGTGCCGGCGATCAAGCGCCTGTACCCGGAAAATAACGAAGCGCGCCGTCAGGCGATCAAGCGTCACCTGGAATTCTTTAACACCCATCCTTACGTAGCGGCTCCGGTTCTGGGCGTAACGCTGGCGATGGAAGAACAGCGTGCGAACGGCGCAGAGATTGACGATGGTGCTATCAACGGTATCAAAGTCGGCCTGATGGGTCCGCTGGCCGGTGTCGGTGACCCAATCTTCTGGGGTACCGTGCGTCCGGTCTTCGCGGCGCTGGGGGCCGGTATCGCGATGAGCGGCAGCCTGCTTGGCCCGCTGCTGTTCTTCATCCTGTTCAACGCCGTGCGCCTGCTGACCCGTTACTACGGTGTGGCCTACGGCTACCGTAAAGGGGTGGACATCGTTAAGGACATGGGCGGCGGCTTCCTGCAGAAACTGACTGAGGGGGCGTCAATCCTCGGTCTGTTTGTCATGGGGGCGCTGGTTAACAAGTGGACGCACGTGAACATCCCGCTGGTGGTATCGACCATCACCGGTCAGGATGGTCAGACCCGCGTCACCACCGTGCAGACGATTCTGGACCAGCTGATGCCTGGCCTGGTACCGCTGCTGTTGACCTTTGCCTGCATGTGGCTGCTGCGTAAGAAAGTAAACCCGCTGTGGATTATCGTTGGCTTCTTCGTCATCGGTATCGCGGGCTACGCTGTCGGCCTGCTGGGTCTGTAAGTTTCAATGCTATAGGCCGGGGGCTTGCCCCCGGTTTTTTTATCTGGAGGATGAATGACTGTCACGGACATCGTACTGGTTTTATTTATTGCTGCCCTTCTGGCTTACGCGATCTATGACGAATTCATCATGCCCCGCCGTCACGGCGAGACGCTGCTCTCCCTTCCCCTTCTGCGACGCGGGCGCGTAGATGCGTTTATCTTCGCGGGTCTCATCGTTATTCTTATTTACAATAACGTCACCAGTCATGGTGCAATATTAACCACATGGTTATTATGTGCGCTGGCATTAATGGCGGTTTATCTGTTCTGGATCCGCACGCCGAAAATCATTTTTAAATCCCGCGGATTTTTCTTCGCCAATGTGTGGATAGAATATAACCGTATTAAAGAGATGAATTTATCCGAAGACGGTGTGCTGGTGATGCAATTAGAACAACGCCGCCTGCTTATTCGGGTGAAGAATATTGACGATCTGGAAAAAATATACAATTTACTTCTTAAAACTCAATGAGTTAAATATATAGCAATGGCTATATTCTGTGTTTATCTTGCGCAAGAAATATAGCCTAAGCTATATCCTTTTCGTTAATTTGCTCTCTATTTTTTAACGATAATTTCACGCTTAAAGACAAATGAAAATCGTTATCAACAAGCATTTTAAATAATGCTTATCCATTGTTGTTTTATATTCTCAAAATATGTTAAGGTTGCGCCCGTCGTTGGGGAGTAGCCGATTTCCTGCTCGCAGGAAATGTACGTGTCAACATACTCGTTGAAAAACGTGGCGCGTACGGATCGCTGACAGCACATCTTATGTGCGGTGCGATCAGGCGAGACCATAGATACATCAACTGCTGTTTACTGGGGGCAGTGATGTGTCATATGGATATCCCCGGTCTGGACGCTGTTATGAATATCTCCGCTACGATCCTTCTCGCTTTTGGCATGTCCATGGACGCTTTTGCGGCTTCCATCGGAAAAGGCGCCACGCTCCACAAACCTAAGTTCTCAGAAGCCCTGCGTACCGGCCTCATTTTTGGCGCTATCGAAACGCTGACGCCGCTTATCGGTTGGGGACTTGGCATGCTCGCCAGCCAGTTCGTGCTGGAGTGGAACCACTGGATTGCCTTCGTACTGCTGGTGTTTCTCGGCGGCCGAATGGTGATTGAAGGTTTTCGCGGCGGTGATGATGAAGACGAAGAGCCGCAGCACCGCCACGGGTTCTGGCTGCTGGTCACCACGGCGATTGCCACCAGCCTTGATGCAATGGCCGTCGGCGTCGGTCTGGCATTCCTGCAGGTCAATATTATCGCCACCGCGCTGGCCATCGGCTGCGCAACGCTGATTATGTCCACGCTGGGCATGATGGTTGGACGGTTTATCGGCCCGCTGCTGGGTAAACGCGCCGAGATCCTGGGAGGAATTGTGCTGATTGGCATTGGTGCCCAGATCCTCTGGGCACACTTCGCCGGTTAATCTTCTCGCTGCCAGACGTGGATACTGAAATCCGTCTGGCAGTTAAATATTGATTGTACAGCTAACGCTTCCCACACTTCCGGTTTTGCCCGCCACGCGAACGGCGTCATCTGCAGCAGCGCGGTGGCCTCTTCGCCTTTCAGCGTCATTTCATACGCTACGGTTTGCTCCTGCTTCAGGGTAAAACCGGCCAGCTGTTCAGAATGAGGGGCATGCAGTCGCACTTCGTCGTAGATCAGCCCTTTCAGCTCCATCAGATGACGCGGGCCCGGCGTTACGGTGACTACCCATCCGCCCGGTTTCACCACGCGAGCCAGCTCTTCCGCCTTGCAGGGCGCGTAAATACGGATAACCGCATCCATGCTGGCATCGTCAAACGGCAGCCGGTGGCTGGATGCCACGCAGAACGTCACGTCAGCGTAACGCTTTGCCGCCGCGCGAATGGCAACTTTCGACACGTCCAGACCGAATGTCAACGCGCACTTCTCACGGGCGATCTGGGCAAAGCGTGCGGTGTAGTACCCTTCCCCGCAGCCGATATCGAGCATGGCGGTGGCTGAACCCGGCAGGATGTCATTCAGCATCTGCGCGACGGTCTCCCGCAGCGGCAGATAGTGCCCGGCATCCAGAAACGCACGACGCGCCTGCATCATCTCTGCACTGTCGCCTGGATCGCGGGAGCGCTTATGCTGCACCGGCAGAAGATTCACGTAGCCTTCTTTTGCCATATCAAACTGATGCCCCTGCGGACAGGTATAGCTTTTATCTGAGTGCGTCAGGGGGGCGTGGCAAAGGGGACAGCTGAAGGACATGGTGACTCCGGAGCATAATCAAAGGGCGAAGTGTACCGCTATTCGCCCTGGTTATAAACGCCCGGTTAACGCATAACGATAAGGTGATCGGAACCCGCCGGTAACCCGTCAGGTTTCACATTCTCCAGACGCAGCACGTTGCCCATAATCTCGCTGAAGACAGGTGCGGAAACGGCACCGCCGTAATAGGCGCCATTTTGCGGATCGTTAATCACCACCACCAGGGCAAAGCGCGGATCGCTGGCGGGCGCAACGCCGGCCGTATACGCAACGTATTTATCGACGTACTTCCCGCTGTCGTCAATTTTCTTCGCCGTACCGGTTTTCACCGCCACCCGGTAATCGCGAACGGCGGCCTTAACGCCCCCGCCGCCGGGCAGCGCAACGCTCTCCATCATGTGTTCCACCTCATGCGCAATCTCTTCCGGCATGACGCGGTGCCCGATAACGGGTGGATCGATACGCGTAATCGAGAGAGGTCGCTCGAGCCCGAAGCCGCCAATCGTGGCGTAGACGTGCGCCAGCTGGAGCGGCGTCACCATCAGCCCATAGCCGAAAGCAAAGGTCGCGCGATCGAGTTGGCTCCAGTATTTACGATTTGGCAACAGCCCCGCGCTTTCGCCCGTTAAGCCAAGCCCCGTATTCGTGCCAAATCCAAAGTTGCGATAGGTATCAATAAGATGCTGGACAGGCATTGCCAGGGACAGTCGTGACACGCCGGTGTCGCTCGATTTTTGCAGGATCCCGGTCATCGTCAGTTCAGGATAATAGCCCACGTCGCGGATACGATGCCCGTCAAGGGTATACGGGTGAGTGTCAATCACGCTGTCCGGCTGGACCAGGCCCTGCTGCAGGGCCGTCATCAGCACCAGCGGCTTGACCGTCGAACCGGGCTCGAACGTATCGCTGATGGCGCGATTGCGGAAATCGTTTATCGTCGCGCCTTCCCGATTATTGGGATTGAAATCCGGATAGCTCGCCATGGCGAGTATTTCCCCGGTTGGGATATTAATTAGCACCGATGCACCAGACTCGGCCTTGTTCCAGGCCACGGCATTATCGAGCGCATCTTCGGTGATGGTTTGCAGCCGCTCGTCGATACTTAACTGGATGTTATGCGCCGGTGCAGGCGCCACTTCCGTCAGGTTTTCAACCACGCGACCGTATCGGTCTTCCCTTACCTGCCGCACACCCGGCTTGCCGGTCAGCTGCGCGTTAAAGCTTTTTTCCACGCCTTCAATGCCCTGCCCGTCAATATTGGTGAAGCCAATCAGGTTCGCTGCCACATGGCCGGCAGGATAAAAACGGCGTGACTCGTCGCGTAAATTGATGCCGGGCAGATTCAGCTTATCGATCCACTTCGCCTGAGCAGGATCGACCTGACGGGCAAGATAAATAAAACGCCCCTGCGGGTTGGCGTTGATTCGCGCCGAAAGTGTGCCCAGGGAGAGATGCAGCGCATTTGCCAACGCCTGCCAGCGTTCGTCAATGCCAACGCCCCCTTTTGCCAGCACCGTTTTAGGGTCGGCCCAGACGGCCCGGACGGGCACGCTCACCGCCAGGGGGCGACCTTCACGATCCATTATCATGCCCCGCGGCGCATCAATCGCCAGCTGGCGGAGGGATCGCATATCTTCCTGCTTCACCAGGTTGTCAGGCTTGATGATTTGCAGCCAGGCAACGCGGCCCAGCAAAAAAGCCAGACTACAAAAAATAGCTAAACAGAGCAGCACAAAACGCGCCGGCGTGAAATTGCCAGCGGTCGTTATCAATTTCTTCTTCACCTGAACCCCAGGACTGTTAAACAACGCCCTGATTTAACGGGAAAAGATGGGGTTAAGGTGGCAAAACAGTGCTACTAACCTCGCAGCTTTGCAACAAGTTACTAACAAGACCGCAAATGGTAATATTTTGAAAGATAAAGGACATAAAAAAGCCCCGCGTTATGCGAGGCTTTATGTCTGAGATTGAAGCGCTAAGCGCTTCAGTCAGCAGCGGTTCGATCAGATAGCAGTTACGTTAACTGCAGCTGGGCCTTTCTGGCCGTCCTGAATTTCGAACTCAACGTTCTGGCCTTCAGCCAGAGTTTTGAAGCCGTTACCCTGGATTGCAGAGAAGTGTACGAACACGTCTTTGCTGCCGTCAGCAGGAGTAATGAAACCAAAACCTTTAGACTCGTTGAACCACTTAACTTGACCTTTAATCTTTGCCATTTTGCAAAATTCCTTAGAGTGTTTTCTTAGCCCGCAGGCATTAACTGAGATAAAACTGAGACATTACTGCATGAGGCACTAATATAAGGTTCGGCAGAGAAGCGGTATTCAACGACAACGTGTTTACTCAGGACTTCTTTACTGAAAATGCCACACATAAACAGAACTGTACCTCGTTTGACCCAAAACGTGTTATCACACACTATGTTTAATATGGCAAGCCATTTTTAAACATGTCTCGATCCGCCGCACAAATTCGAACAGTGCCTGTCAGGTTTTGCACAATTATGCGCATCACTTACAGACAGCTCTGCTGCGTAACAAAGACCCAGCGTTGCTTTCACAAGCGCTGTAATCTAAGACTTTTTTAACATAGCTCAATCATTACGAAGCGTCCAGCAACCGGGAAAAGAAATCTTACGTCCTGATTGAGTTAGAACAATTTGTGAAAACTTATGCTTAAATCATTGTAACGCGACCAAATTGTTTCAGACAAAAAACACTGTTAATAACCCGCGCCGACCTGTATTAAAATGCACCAACTAATAAACAGTGTTATGCACCAAAATAATGAAATTTTTATGACTCTGCATCAAAAGAAGGCAAGCAAAACGTTTCGATAAAAATAAAACATTCCTGAACGCGTTTACAGACAGAATATATGCACTACGTTATCGCTTCGTTTATAAGGATAAATATTCACCAACTTTCAGTATCCTGAAAGAATGATTAACTGGTGCTAAATTATCTAGCGCGTCAGTTAACTCCCGCACAGGTTCATCCAGGGATTCATCTGCCAGTTCAAACACGCCCCAGTGAATGGGAAACGCCAGAGGGCAGCCCAGCTGCTGCCACAATGCCACCGCAGATTGCGGATCCATATGATGGACAGCCATGAACCAGCGTGGGGCATAGGCTCCAATCGGTAACGCGGCAGCATCTATATGGCCCAGACGTTCAGGTATCAACAGCAGCTCTGGCGAATACCCCGTATCTCCGCTGAACCAGAAACGATGATGTCGACCTTCCATAACCCAGCCGCACCATAATGAGCGATTGCGGTTCCATGGCGTGCGCATACTCCAGTGCTGTGCCGGTACGGCGGTTAGCGTCATCCCCTGCCAGGTGAAGCTCTGCCACCAGTCGAGCTCAACCACGCGTTTTGCCCCCCGGCGGCGAAACCAGCTGGCCAGGCCCAGCGGAACAAAAAAACTGACCTCGGGGAAGCGTTTGAGAATACGGCGAATGGTCACGTCATCAAGATGATCGTAATGATTATGGGAGATGACGACCGCATCAAGCTGATGGAGTTGATCGACTGACAGAGCGGGAGGCGTTTTGCGCTGTGGTCCCAGGAAAGGGAGTGGAGAAGCGCGCCGTGAAAAAACCGGATCGGTAAGGATGATATTGCCGTCCAGCTGCAGCATCACGCTCGCGTGTCCCAGCCACCATACCCCATCTTCATGAGGTTGCGTAAGCTCAACCGGTTGCCACCACTGTTGGATAAAGTCTTCATAACCCAGCGCGGGTGGCTTCGGTAAACCGGCCTCTTTACGCGCTTTGCGCCAACGGTCAAGGTCGCCGGGTTGATATCCAACAGGATCGGTATTACGAAAACCATTCGGAGTATGATGTTTCAGGGAGGGGTCATACCAGGGATTTTTCCAGACCACAGCCACCTCCCGGACAAAAGATTAACGCTCAGCCACCAGGCGGATAAAGTCGTCTTCGTCTTTGTTATCTTCAGCGACCGCGTCTTTCGGCGCGTCTTTTTCTTCCGGTTCGTTAGCCTCACACAGACGGCGCAGTAGCGCATTCTGACGTTTTTGCTGATCGAGAAGCGCTTCCAGCAGTTCAATCTGCTCGTTAGTACGGGAACTGGCGCGGTTCACGAAAAACCAGATGACCAGGCCCACAAGCAGAACAACCAAAGAAATCAACAGGGATGCCATATTCAGCAGCCCTGAATTCAGTAACTCACCCATTTCACCACCTCAATAAAAACGTCTATTTTACCACTGGCGCGAAGGAAGGAAATCACCTTGAGAAAAAATGCGTATTACCACGGAATAAACTTATTGATTGCGCAAACGCCGCTAAAAAACTGTACATCCTGATCGCACATCACATTGATCGTCTGCGTCCATAACACCACGCACGCTATCAGCACGATAATCAGAATTACCCAGCGTATTTTTTTCACTCCACACTCCGTCTAAAAACCTGATGTAACGAGGTTATCACGCTTATCTTAAACAAGGGCTAACTGTACCGCCATCGCGCTTTTTTCAGAATCCTGCCCTTGTTTCATCGTGTAAACCCTTTACGCTAGCTTTATGATAACAACGACAAAAGAGGTTAATGATGCGCTTCATCATTCGTACAATTATTGCGCTGGCCATCGTCTGGATTGGCCTTCTGCTCACGGGTTACGGTGTGCTCGTGGGAAGCACCGAGAACGCAGCCGGGTTAGGGATTCAATGTAAATATTTAACAGCACAGGGCGTGAGCACTGCGCAATATTTGCATACTGACAGCGGGATCGTTGGCTTGACCCACTGTCCGGTCCTGCGTAAGACATCCGTCGTGATTGATAATGGCTAATCGGCCGGTGAAATGACTGGCAAAAAAACGCCGCAACAGATGCGGCGTTTTTTTATACGAGCAGAGGTTAAAACGGGTAGTCGTGGTAACCCATCTGTTCAGAAATCTTACGTGCGGCAGTGTGCAGAATAGCCACATATTCATGCAGGCGCTCTTCGGAGAAGCGTAAGGTTGGGAAGGAGATACTTAAGCCCGCGATCACCACGCCAAAGCGGTCAAACACCGGAACGCCGATGCAGCGAAGCCCTTCTTCCTGCTCCTCGTTATCTTCGCCATACCCCTGTTCGCGTACGCGATCGAGCACCGTTAACAGCGCGTCCGTGCTGGTAATGGTTCGTGAGGTACTTTGCTTGTATTCCACGCCTTCGAGGATCTGCTTCACTTCTTCACGATCGCGCCACGCCAGCAGAACCTTACCAATCGCGGTACTGTAGAGCGGGTTGCGACGACCAATGCGCGAATACATGCGCAGATTGTACATGGAGTCGATTTTATGGATGTAAACAATGCTGTCTTCATCCAGCGCGCCGAGATGGATGGTCTCTTTAGTCAGGCGAGAGATTTCACGCATCTGAATATCAGCGCTGCGGATCAGGTCAACATTTTGTAGCGCACGGGCGCCCAGCTCAAACAGCTTCAGCGTCAGAGAGTATTTTTCAGATTCGCCTTCCTGAGCTACGTAGCCCAGCGACTTCATGGTTTGCAAAAAGCGATATACGGTGCTTTTAGACATCATTACGCGCTGCGACAACTCTGTAATACCTATTTCACGCTCTTCCCCCAGCGCCTGTAAGATGCCAAACACCTTCAGCACGGAAGAAACAGAATCTGGCTGTTTATCCAAATCCGCAATAGCCATTTACCACCTCATAGAGAGTGTTTTATAAAAATCAGAACCGGTTTTTATTATAAGTTCCCGTCATGTCACCTGCAATCAATCCGCGTTTACTTCGTTACAAATCTGCGACATATCGCGGCTGTAACAATGCTAAAATAGTTACCCTGAGAATAATTTCACGCTGAGCTTTTTTAATCCTAATGGAAAAGACCCTTTCCGATGGCCTGCCTTTACCCCAGCGGTATGGCGCTATAGCGACCATCATTATTGGTATCTCAATGGCCGTCCTTGACGGCGCAATTGCGAACGTTGCCCTGCCAACCATCGCCAGCGACCTGCATGCCTCTCCCGCCAGTTCGATATGGATCGTTAACGCCTATCAGATTGCGATTGTGGTTTCCCTGCTCTCGTTCTCTTTCCTGGGCGATATGTTCGGTTACCGTCGGGTGTATCAGTGCGGTCTGGTGGTTTTCACCTTCACGTCCTTGCTATGCGCCCTTTCAGTTTCACTGCATACCCTGACGCTTGCCCGCATCGCGCAGGGTTTTGGCGGCGCGGCGCTCATGAGCGTAAACACGGCGTTGATCCGCTTAATTTATCCGCAGCGTCATCTGGGTCGCGGCATGGGGATAAACTCGTTTATTGTCGCCGTCTCTTCCGCCGCCGGGCCAACTATTGCGGCGGCGATCCTTTCCGTTGCGTCATGGCAATGGCTGTTTGCTATTAACGTGCCGCTGGGCATTGTCGCTATATTCTTTGCCCTGCGCTTTCTTCCCGCTAACGGCCCTAAAAGCACCATGCCGCGCTTCGATGTGGCGAGTGCGGTGATGAATGCCCTGACCTTTGGCCTGCTGATTACGGCGCTGAGCGGCTTTGCGCAGGGGCAGTCTCTGATGCTTACCGCCGCGGAGCTCATCGCCCTGCTGGCGATCGGCTTCTTCTTTGTTCGCCGCCAGCTCACTCTCCCCGTGCCTTTGCTGCCGGTCGATCTGCTGCGTATTCCCCTCTTTTCCCTCTCCATTTGCACGTCCGTCTGCTCGTTCTGCGCCCAGATGCTGGCTCTGGTTTCTCTGCCCTTCTTTCTGCAGAGCGCGATCGGCCGTTCAGAAGTGGAGACCGGCCTGCTGTTAACCCCCTGGCCGCTGGCGACCATGGTGATGGCTCCGCTGGCAGGTTACTTAATTGAACGCGTCCATGCCGGTTTATTGGGAGCGTTGGGGCTGGCGGTGATGGCGACAGGCCTGTTCGCGCTGGCTCTGCTACCGTCATCGCCAACCGATCTGGACATCATCTGGCGCATGATCCTGTGCGGCGCAGGGTTTGGCCTGTTCCAGTCTCCTAACAATCACACCATTATCACCTCCGCGCCGCGCCATCGCAGCGGTGGTGCCAGCGGCATGCTGGGGACCGCGCGCCTTCTGGGGCAAAGCACAGGTGCGGCACTGGTTGCCCTGATGTTTAACCTCGCCGGACAAAACGGCAACCACGTTGCGCTTCTCACCGCGGGAGCCCTTGCTTCCCTCGCGGCGGTCATCAGCGGCCTGCGGGTGACCCAGCCCAAAGTTCAGGCATAAAAAAAACCGGGCGGAGTGTTCTCCTGCCCGGCTTATTAGGGTTCTTAGCGTTACTTCAGGTATTCCCCACTGCGCAGCGCTTCGATACGTTTATCCAGCGGCGGGTGAGACATAAACAACTCGCTCAGCGATTTGGATTTACCGTTAATGCAGAAGGCCATCATGCTGTTCGCTTCCTGCGGCTCGTAGCTGGTTTTCAGACGCTGCAGCGCGGCAATCATCTTCTCACGACCAACAAGCTTCGCCGAGCCGGCATCCGCGTGGAATTCACGGTGGCGGGAGAACCACATGGTGATGATGCTGGCCAGAATACCGAATACCAGTTCCAGAACCATCGAAACGGCGAAGTAGATCAGCGGGTTGCCGTTGCTCTCTTCACCTTCGTCACGGTTTCCGCCCATAAAGCCAGCCGCGATCTGCGCCAGAATACGGGAGATAAAGATTACGAAGGTGTTCACCACGCCCTGAATCAGGGTCATGGTCACCATGTCACCGTTGGCGATATGGCTGATTTCGTGGGCAATAACCGCTTCGGCTTCGTCACGGCTCATGTTCTGCAGCAATCCGGTGCTGACGGCAACCAGTGACGCATCGCGACGGGCGCCCGTGGCGAAAGCGTTGATGTCCGGGGCATGGTAAATCGCCACCTGCGGCATGGCGATCCCGGCCTGACGGGATTGCTGAGCCACCGTATTCATCAGCCACTGTTCCATATCGTTACGCGGCTGTTCAATAACCTCACCACCCACCGATTTCAGTGCCATCCACTTCGACATCAGCAGGGAGATGAACGAGCCACCAAAACCAAACAGCAGCGCCATAATCAACAGACCCTGAACGCTGCTCGACTGAATTCCTGTCAGGCTTAGCACGAGCCCGAAAACCACCATGACCGCCAGATTGGTGAGCAGGAAGAGCGCGATTCGCATCATAATTTTCTTTTTACCTCAGTTTAACAAAACGCACTATGCGATTACCCACATCGTATGGGTATTGCGGCTATTTTCAAGCATCCGGCGGGCGTAAGTCACCAGAAAGACACAACTTTACACAATTGGAAATCTGGCTGACGGAAGGATGAAGAACAAAAAGAAACAGGCACAATTTCTTGTGCCTGTTGGGAGGTTATTTTGCCGGAGCGGGCTGTACGGCAGGTTTCTCTTTTTCCTGATTCGCCAGGTCGAGAGCGATATGCACCGTCTCGTCCAGATACGGATCCGGCTCCTGGTAATCTTTTGGCAGATCGTCCAGTTTTTTGAGCAGAGGCTTACCTTCGCGCTTGAAGCGATCGTTGATACGCGCCAGGCGAGTTGCATCGTCTTCGTTATTCTCTTTCTCACGCTGTGCGTAGTTCAGAGAAACGATATTCCGCTTATCTTTCAGGGCATTGAATCGTGCAATGTCCTTCATGATGTACTGGAACTCCGGATCTTTCGCGATGCGGTCGTTATGCGCTTTCAGCAGTTCAGGGCCAAATTGCGTCATATCACCCGCTTTCACGTAGGTCGCGGCATTGATGCTGTCCCACGGCAAGGCGTTATCTTCAAACTTCTCGCCGGTTTCGGTCTCTTCCGTGCCTGTCGGCATCATGATGTCCGGCGTTACGCCCTTACGCTGCGTACTGCCGCCGTTCACGCGGTAGAATTTCTGAATGGTGTACTGAACCGAGCCCAGCGCAGGCCATTCCGGACGCAGCATCTGATCGTAAATACGATTCAGAGAGCGATACTGCTGAACGGTGCCTTTCCCGAAGGTTGGCTCACCGACGATCAGCGCGCGGCCATAGTCCTGCATTGCAGCGGCAAAGATTTCAGACGCGGAAGCACTGAAGCGGTCAACCAGGACCACCAGCGGGCCTTTGTAGTAGACCACACCGTCGTTGTCGGCATCTTCACGCACTTTACCGTTGTTATCGCGCACCTGAACCACCGGACCAGATGGAATGAACAGACCGGAGAGTGAAACCGCTTCCGTCAGCGCCCCGCCGCCGTTACTGCGCAGGTCGATGATAATGCTGCTGACGTTCTGCTTTTCAAGCTTCTGCAGCTGAACCTTAACATCGTCAGTCAGGCCCACGTAGAAGCCAGGAATATCCAGAACACCCACCTTCTCTTTACCCACGGTTTTCACCGACATTTTCACCGCGCGGTCTTCCAGACGGATACGCTCGCGGGTCAGGGTAACGATACGGGTTTTGGTGCCTTTACCGGCAGGCAGAATTTCCAGACGAACCTTGCTGCCTTTCGGACCTTTGATCAGCGCAACCACGTCATCGAGACGCCAGCCGATCACGTCGACCATGTTCTGGCCTGTTTGTCCTACACCCACAATGCGATCGCCTACGCTAATCGCTTTGCTTTTGGATGCCGGGCCACCCGCGACCATGGAATTGATCACCGTGTAATCATCATCCATCTGCAGCACCGCGCCGATACCTTCCAGAGACAGGCTCATCTCGGTATTGAACTGTTCGGTGTTGCGTGGAGAGAGATAGTTGGTGTGCGGATCGATTTCGTGCGCAAAGGCGGTCATCGCGAGTGAGAAAACATCCTCACTGTTGGTCTGCGCCAGACGACGAATGGCGAATTTGTAACGACGCGTCAGCGTGTCACGGATCTCTTTTTCGTCTTTGCCGGTCAGCTTAAGACTCAGTTCGTCGTATTTAACTTTACCGTCCCACAGCGCATTCAACTCGGCCTCATCTTTCGGCCAGGGTGCTTTACTGCGATCCAGATTAAAGGTGTCAGTACCGGTGAAGTCCATCGGACGTTCCAGCACTTTCAGCGCGTACTGATAGCGTTCAAAGCGGCGCTTTTGCGACAGGTTGTAGAGATCGTAGAACAGATCCAGCTTGCCAGAACGCAACTCGTCACCCACCTCGGATTTGCGCTTAGCGAACTGCTCGACATCGCTGGCGAGCAAAACGTTATGGCTGTAATCCAGCAAGTTCAGATAGCGGTCAAAGATTTTGGCCGAAAAGGCCTGATCGAGATCGAACTGACGATAGTGCGAGCGGGTAAAACGTGAGGTCACGCGCTCGCTCACCGTCGCGTGCTGCGTCTCTTCCTTGAGAACCGGAATTTGATCAACACGCGTAATATCGTCCACTGCAAAAGCGTGACCTGTTATGGCAAACAGGCCCGCTAGCGCGGTGAGCTTAAAAAAAGTGTTCATGCCAGGCTTGGCCTCCGTTTCAGAACAACAAGTGTTCTGCGCGTACAATCATTGACATACCAGAAGTCAGCTGTACACGAACGCCATCTTTGGTGATTTCCAGTACGGTGGCGTCCATAGCATTGTTACCCGCTTTTACCTTCAGTGCCTGACCTACGCTCAGGGCGTTAATGTCAGAAACCGGCGTATGGCGCGGCTCTTCACGAGGGGCGCGCGGGGCTTTTGCTGCTGGTTTGTCTGCACGCGGTTTGCGATCGTTATTATCGTGACGGCGCGGCGCAGGGCGTGGTTTACGCTCACGACGAGGCGCTTCTTCCTGGCCGTTTGCCGCGGCGGCTTCGCGTTTTTTCGCCTGCTGTTCTGCACGTTGTGCCTGAACGCGTGCTTTGGCTTCTTCAAGCTGCTTACGCGCGTGCTCAACGTGCTGCTCGTCCAGCTCACCACACGGGTTGCCGTCGAGATCCACGCGGGTCGCGCCAGCTTTGATACCGTACAGGTAGCGCCAGCTCGAAGTATAAAGACGTAAGGCGGAACGCAGCTGAGTTTTGCTGAGGTTCATTTCCCCTTCAACACGCGCCACCAGATCCTGAAAAATACCGACTTTCAGGGGACGAGCTTCACCTTCCGCGCTGAAGCACTGCGGGAAACGCTCGGCCAGAAATGCGATAACTTCTTTACTGCTATTCAACTTAGGTTGATTTTCCATGAAATTTCCTGATTACAACGGACGTTGCCAACAAGCGCAGGCATGAACAGGCGTCATTATAATGACGCTATCAGTAAATGCTACGTTATCCGTTGATTATCCTGCGACGCTCGCAAAGAATTTTTGATAATCGGTTGCAGCGAGTACGTTTTCCAGATTCGCCACCAGCTCGCGCAGCCCCTGTTCGTCCTCGGTTGTAAAGCGACTGAAGACCGTACTGTCGATATCCAGAACGCCAATAATCTGATTTTTGACTACCAGCGGCAGAACGATTTCAGAATTACTGGCGGCATCACAGGCAATGTGCCCGTCAAACGCATGAACGTCTTCCACACGCTGGACCTGATTTTCGGCCACCGCCGTGCCGCATACGCCACGCCCTACCGGAATACGCACGCAGGCCAGTTTGCCCTGGAACGGGCCGAGCACCAGCGTTTCACCTTCCAGGAGGTAAAAGCCGGCCCAGTTCACATCAGAGAGACGTTCAAACAGCAATGCGCTAGTATTTGCCAGAGTGGCTAAGAAGCTGGTCTCACCCGCCATCAATGCCTTAAAATCGCGGTTCAGATCCGCGTAGAATTCTGTTTTGTTCATTATTCAATCACTTAGTTGTCTTACAAATTTACCGCATAGCCTATTAAAATAAGCATTAAATGCGCTCATGCTCAAGATGAATCCGTTCATGAGTTATTATAACTTTCAACAATACTTATTTGTGCGCAGCTGATGGCCTTAAAAACAACCCAAATTACGCCGACAAGAAAGATAACTGTCCATACGGTGAGCGAAGCTTTGCCACGTGCACATTATCAGCGTTGCCCCCAGTGCGATACGCTTTTTATGTTGCCGAAGATGAAATCGCACCAAAGTGCCTTTTGTCCCCGCTGCGACGCCAAAATTCGCGACGGCCGCGACTGGTCGCTCACCCGCCTCGCCGCCATGGCCGTCACCATGCTGCTGCTGATGCCCTTCGCCTGGAGCGAACCGCTGCTGAAACTCTACCTGCTTGGCGTACGCATTGACGCCAACGTGCTGCAGGGTATCTGGCAGATGACCCGTCAGGGCGATCCCATCACCGCTGCCATGGTGCTTTTCTGCACCGTTGGTGCGCCGCTGGTGCTGGTCGCCGCCATTGCCTATCTGTGGTTTGGTAATATTCTCGGCATGAACCTTCGCCCGGTTCTGCTGATGCTGGATAAGCTCAAAGAGTGGGTGATGCTGGATATTTATCTGGTGGGCGTGGGCGTTGCGTCAATAAAGGTGCAGGACTACGCCTTTTTGCAGCCCGGCATCGGACTTTTTGCTTTCATCAGCCTGGTATTGCTGAGCATCCTGACGCTGATCCACCTGAACGTTGAACAGCTCTGGGAGCGATTTTACCCTCAGCGCCCCGCCACGCTTCCTGATGAAAATCTGCGCGTCTGTCTGGGATGCCACTATACCGGCTTGCCCGACGCGCGTGGGCGCTGCCCGCGGTGTCACATTCCGTTGAGACTGCGGCGCAACAACAGCCTGCAAAAATGCTGGGCCGCGCTGATCGCCTCCCTGGTGTTTCTGATCCCAGCCAATATGCTGCCGATTTCCATCATTTACGTGAATGGCGGGCGTCAGGAGGATACTATCCTCTCCGGGATTATCTCCCTTGCGCACAGCAACGTCGGGGTGGCGGCGATCGTTTTTATTGCCAGTATCCTGGTTCCCTTTACCAAAGTGGTGGTGATGTTTACCCTGCTCATCAGCATTCACTTTAAGTGTGAACAAGGCTTACGGACCCGCATTCTGCTGCTGCGGTTCGTCACCTGGATTGGCCGCTGGTCAATGTTAGATCTGTTCGTGATTTCGCTGATGATGTCGCTCATCAATCGCGACCAGCTACTTGCTTTTACAATGGGACCCGCGGCTTTTTATTTCGGCTCTGCGGTGATATTGACTATTCTTGCTGTGGAATGGCTGGATAGCCGCTTACTTTGGGATGCACATGAGTCAGGAAACCCCCGCTTCGCCGACTGAAGCGAGAATTAAAACAAAACGCCGCATTTCGCCATTCTGGTTGCTGCCCGTCATCGCCCTGATGATTGCAGGCTGGCTGATCTGGACGAGCTATGAAGATCGCGGGAGTACCGTCACCATTGATTTCCAGACCGCCGACGGCATCGTCGCCGGGCGAACGCCCGTTCGCTTCCAGGGGGTTGAAGTGGGTACGGTTCAGGACATCTCCCTTGGAAAAGGGCTGAACAAGATTCAGGTGCGGGTCAGTATTAAATCTGACATGCAGGATGCCCTGCGCAGCGAAACGCAGTTCTGGCTGGTCACGCCAAAAGCGTCTCTGGCGGGCGTGTCAGGGCTGGATGCGCTCGTGGGCGGTAACTATATCGGCATGATGCCGGGTAAAGGAGAGCCGCAGGATCACTTTGTTGCCCTGGATACACAGCCCAAGTACCGCCTCAACAACGGCGATTTAATGATTCATCTGCAGGCGCCGGATCTCGGTTCTCTGAACAGCGGTTCGCTGGTCTATTTCCGCAAAATCCCGGTTGGCCGCGTGTACGATTACGCGATCAACCCGAATAAACAGGGCGTCACCATCGACGTGCTGATCGAGCGTCGCTTCACCAATCTGGTGAAAAAAGGCAGCCGCTTCTGGAACGTCTCCGGCGTGGATGCGGACCTCAGCCTGAGCGGTGCGAAAGTGAAGCTGGAGAGTCTGGCCGCGCTGGTGAATGGTGCCATTGCTTTTGACTCCCCGGAAAACTCAAGCCCTGCCACCGCGGATGACTCATTTGGATTGTACGCAGACCTGGCGCACAGCCAGCGCGGCGTGATCGTCAAACTCGCTCTGCCCGATGCTAAGGGGCTAAAAGCGGGTTCAACGCCGCTGATGTATCAGGGATTGCAGGTTGGTCAGCTCACCAAAATGACGCTCAACCCGGGCGGCTCGGTCACAGGAGAAATGACTGTCGACCCGAGCGTGGTCGACCTCCTGCGCGAGAAAACGCGTATCGAAATGCGCAGTCCAAAGCTCTCCCTGAACGATGCCAGCCTCAGCACGCTGTTGACCGGCAATACGTTTGAACTCATCCCCGGCGAAGGTGAGCCCAGCAATAGCTTCGTGATTGCCCCGGCGGATAAATCCCTGCTGCAAAAGCCGGGCGTAGTGACCGTCACGCTGAATGCGCCAGAAAGTTACGGAATCGAAGCCGGCCAGCCGTTAATTTTACACGGCGTGCAGGTCGGCCAGGTGCTGGAGCGTAAGCTCTCCGCGAATGGCGTGACCTTCTCGGTCGCCATCGATCCGCAGTACAGCGACCTGGTGCACGGTGACAGCAAATTCGTGGTGAACAGTCGCGTCGATGTGGAGGTGGGACTGGACGGCGTGGAATTCCTCGGCGCCAGCGCCAGCGAATGGGTTAACGGCGGCATCCGCATTCTGCCCGGTGATAAAGGCCCCGTTCGCGACAGCTATCCGCTGTATGCCAACCTGGAGAAAGCGGTTGAAAACAGCCTGAGCGATCTCCCTACCACCACGCTGACATTAAGCGCCGAGACGCTGCCGGACGTACAGGCAGGATCCGTGGTGCTGTATCGCAAGTTTGAAGTTGGGGAAGTGATCGCCGTTCGCCCGCGTGCGGACGCGTTTGATATCGAACTGCATATCAAGCCGGAGTACCGCAAGCTGCTGACGCCAAACAGCGTCTTCTGGGCCGAAGGCGGCGCGAAAGTTCAGCTTAACGGTAACGGGCTGACCGTGCAGGCCTCCCCGCTCTCACGCGCGCTGCGCGGCGCGATAAGCTTCGATAATCTCAGCGGCGCGGGGGCGAATCTGCGTAAAGGCGATAAGCGTATTCTCTTCCCGTCCGAAACCGCCGCGCGTGCCGTGGGTGGACAGATTACCCTGCACGCGTTTGATGCCGGTAAGCTGGCGGAAGGCATGCCAATCCGCTATCTGGGCATTGATATTGGACAGATCCAGAAGCTGACGCTGATTACCTCGCGCAACGAGGTGCAGGCCACCGCCGTGCTGTACCCGGAATATGTGCAGACCTTCGCCCGCACGGGTTCGCGCTTCTCGGTGGTGACGCCGCAGATCTCGGCCGCAGGCGTTGAGCATCTCGACACCATCCTGCAGCCGTACATCAACGTTGAGCCGGGCCAGGGCAATGCACGTCGTGATTTCGAGCTTCAGGAAGCCACGATCACCGACTCGCGCTATCTTGGCGGCCTGAGCATCGTGGTGGAAGTGCCGGAAGCCGGCTCGCTGAGCATCGGCACCCCGGTTCTGTTCCGCGGCATTGAAGTGGGTACGGTCACGGGCCTGACGCTCGGTACGCTCTCCGACCGCGTAATGGTGGCGTTACGCATCAGCGAACGCTACCAGCACCTGGTCCGTAATAACTCGGTATTCTGGCTGGCATCAGGCTATTCGCTGGACTTTGGCCTGACGGGAGGCGTGGTGAAAACCGGCACCTTCAACCAGTTCATTCGCGGCGGTATCGCGTTTGCCACGCCGCCGGGCACGCCGCTGGCGCCGAAAGCGCAGCCGGGTAAACACTTCCTGCTGCTCGAAAGCGAACCGAAAGAGTGGCGCGAATGGGGAACCGCCCTGCCGCGTTAATCTGAAAGGCTCCGGTGTCAACGCACCGGAGCCTTTATGTTACACTGCGCACCTGAACTTTTCCCTGTGGTGTGCCCGTGGCTCAAAACTCCGTATTTCTTCCTGAACAATTCCTGGCGCAGATGCGCGAGGCGCTTCCTTCTCACCTGTCGTTAGATGATTTTATCGCCGCCTGCCAGCGTCCGTTACGCCGAAGTATTCGCGTCAACACGCTGAAAATCAGCGTCGATGATTTTCTGGCGCTGGTCTCGCCGTACGGCTGGCAGCTTACGCCGGTCCCGTGGTGCGCCGAGGGGTTCTGGATCGAACGCGATGACGAAGCCTCGCTGCCGCTGGGCAGTACCGCTGAACATCTGAGCGGCCTGTTCTATATTCAGGAAGCCAGCTCGATGCTGCCGGTGGCCGCCCTGTTCGCCGATGGCAATGCGCCTGAACGCGTGATGGATGTTGCCGCCGCTCCTGGCTCAAAAACCACGCAAATTGCCGCCCGAATGGGTAACCACGGGGCGATCCTCGCCAACGAGTTTTCCGCCAGCCGCGTGAAGGTGCTGCATGCCAACATCAGCCGCTGCGGTATTCATAATGTTGCCCTGACGCACTTCGACGGACGCGTGTTTGGCGCCGCTTTACCGGAAGCCTTCGATGCCATTCTGCTGGACGCGCCCTGCTCCGGCGAAGGGGTGGTGCGTAAAGATCCCGACGCGTTAAAAAACTGGTCAGTTGAGAGCAACCTGGAGATCGCCGCCACGCAGCGCGAGCTGATCGACAGCGCATTTCACGCGTTGCGCCCTGGCGGCACGCTGGTCTATTCAACGTGCACCTTAAACCGCGATGAAAACGAAGACGTCTGCCTGTGGCTGAAAGCGAACTACCCGGAGGCAGTTGAGTTCCTGCCGCTTAACGGCCTGTTCGCCTCGGCACAGGAGGCGGTCACGCCGGAGGGTTTCCTTCACGTGTTCCCGCAGATTTACGACTGCGAAGGTTTTTTTGTGGCGCGTTTGCGTAAAACGCAGGCGGTTGCTCCCCTGCCCGCACCTAAATTCAAGGTCGGCAACTTCCCGTTTTCCCCTCTTAAAGGTCGCGATGCAGCACAGCTTGAAGCCGCCGCCAAAAAGGTTGGGCTGGTCTGGGATGAGAGCCTGCACCCCTGGATGCGTGATAAAGAGATATGGCTGTTCCCGGCACAGATCGAGCCGCTTATCGGGAAGGTCCGTTTTTCCCGAATCGGGATCCGCCTGGCGGAAGTGCATAATAAAGGGTATCGCTGGCAGCATGAGGCCGTTATCGCCCTTGCCGGAGGCGAGAATACCTTTGCCCTGACGCATCAGGAAGCCGAAGAGTGGTACCGTGGTCGCGATGTCTATCCGGACAGCACGCCATCAGGCGATGAAGTGATAGTGACGTATCAGGGATATCCGCTGGGGCTGGCAAAAAAGGTCGGTTCAAGGCTGAAAAACAGCTATCCGCGCGAGCTGGTTCGGGACGGCCGTCTGTTTACCGGTAACGATCGCACAGCCTGAAAAAAAGCGCATTTTTTTACTGGCGATTTTGCTCTCCTTGTCTACGATCAAAAATGGGTGATCGCACTGGTCATACCAGATTTTGACAACCGACCCGGAGAGCACTATGACGAAAACCAGCGTGCGTATTGGCGCTTTTGAGATCGACGACGCAGAGCTGCGCGGCGAAGCACAAGGCGATCGAACGTTAAGTATTCCCTGCAAATCCGACCCGGATTTGTGCATGCAGCTCGATGCATGGGATGCAGACACCAGCGTCCCGGCAATACTTGATGGCGAACATTCTGTCCTTTACCGTGAGCATTACGATAGTAAAACCGATGCCTGGGTCATGCGTCTTGCCTGACCTAAAGAGAACCCGCCCGAAGGCGGGTTATTTATTACTGCAGCTGCGCCAGCGTAAAGTAACCGTCGAAAACAGCCCCCGTATCAATGTAGTGAAGATTATTAAAATCATACCTTCTGTCGAGAGGCGTATGCCCAAACCAGAAATGATCCGCGCCGCTGATGCCCTCTCCTTTGCCCACCATAAATCCCATCAGCCTGTCGCGGTTCCATAAGACGCGCTGGGCACTGACCGGTTTTTGCCACCGGTATTCCGCGGCAGGATAATCAGCATGGGCAATCACATTCAGACCGTTCGCACAGGTTATCTCGATGATATGCGGTAAATCGCGACAGGCGTCGAGCAACGACAGGGCAAGCTGTTGCTGGTCGCGTTCAAGATGCGAAAACCATATTCCGCCATTCATCGTCCAGAGTGAAAAATCGTTATTATCCAGACTGTCGAGAGCCATTTGCTCATGGTTTCCCCGCACGGCACGAAACCATTTTTCATGAATTAACTGCAGGCATTTAACGCTATCAGGGCCACGATCGATCACATCCCCGACCGAAATAAGTAAATCCTCATACGGGTTAAAGTGACGGCGTTTAAGCTCATCCATAAGCCACTGGTAACAACCGTGTATATCGCTGACAACCCAGACGTGACGCCACATCCCACCTTCAATTCGCTGATACATAGAACCTCCTTTAAACAGTATAGCCGCCGCAGAAAAGGCGACAGACCGGCGCGGTCGTCACGAAGTGAAACAAACGGTAAACCAAACAGAAATAAAGATCCTCGCGCTATTAATCCCTTTTTATTGGCTCTTTAGAATAAGGGTATAAAAAAAGAGGGGTCTTCACGTGTCTAATACGCACCTGCATAACGATGTTTTCTATCCGCATCGCACAAACATTATTTCCGAGCTGGTGAACGGCAAACGCGTGCCGGGTCCAATCTGGCGTAAACGCGAATATCGCCTGAAGTTCCTTTTACGCTCGCTTCTGTTCTGGTCTTCTACCCATCGCATGCTTGAAGCCCTTTCGGGTCGCGACGATTTCGACAGGCTGCTGGCCTCTCAAATTACGTTGCCCAGCAAGACCCACCGACAGTATCTGATGCGCGGCCTGACGGCTAACGATCGCGCCGACGCTATCGTCAATCATTACTACTGGATTGATAGCCTGAAAGAGAGCGGTCTCGCTCAGGCCCTGAGCAGCCCGCAGGAGCAAACCGTTGTGCAGTTCCACGCCAAAGACGGCGTAACCTATACGGTCAATGCTTCCTCTGCGGGGAAAGCCGAGCGCGAGGGCGAAAGCACCTTGTGGCTACGCGACAACGAGGATACGCTGCTGGCCAGCCTGACCTTCAGCGTCGCGCGCAGCAATGGTCAGCAAGTGATGGTCATCGGCGGCCTTCAGGGACCCCGTCGCAGCGTATCGCGAGACGTCATTAAGCAGGCCACCCGCGCCTGCCACGGCCTGTTCCCCAAACGAGTGTTGATGGAAGTCCTCTTCCAGCTGGCTGCACAGTCATCTGTCCGGGCGATTTTTGCCGTCAGCGATGAAGGGCACGTTTTCCGCGCGCTGCGATATCGCCTGAGCAAAGGCCGCCATTTCCATGCCAGCTACGATGAGTTTTGGGGATCTCTGGACGGTAAAAAGCTGTCAGCCTTCTGCTGGCAGTTGCCGCTGCACATGGAGCGTAAATCCCTGGAAGAGATTGCCAGTAAAAAACGTGCCGAATACCGCCGTCGCTTTGAGCTGCTCGATGAAATAGAGGCGTCCGTGAAGTCCCACTTTTAAGCCAGGCTGGCGTTTTCGCTCACTGCGTAGTGGATGTATTCTGTTTAAAAGAGGAATGATAAAGCAGCCCACTATTGCACAGGGCGAGGGCGCTCAGTTAGCATTGCGCGAAATGAAACCGGCGAATGCGTTGGGAAAAGCGCAATGCGGGCGCAAAAATGAGGGACTTTGGTAATGATCTATGACTGCTTCTTATATTACGATGAAGATATGCTTCTCGAAATCAGGCTAAACACGTTAGCGGACGTTGTCGATCGCTTCGTTATCGTTGAGTCAACGCATACCTTTACCGGTAAAAAGAGGCCGCTGCATTTTGACATTAATAAATACAGCCAGTTTAAAGATAAAATTATCTACGTTGTTCATGATAAAGAACCGATTACGAAAGCCGCTGAAGAATCACACCCTGCTCGGGAGGTGATTCCGGGTCTGCCAGAGGGAATGGTGGTGGATGCGTGGGCAAATGAAGCCGCGCAGAGGAATGCCATCATGCAGGGTTTGACGCATGCCAACGATGATGATTTGATTTTAGTTTCCGATGTCGATGAGATATTTTCACCACAGGTGGTAGCATCGATAAATCCCAAAAAGCTCTGCACCACTATTTATCAGAATTTCTATAATTATCAGTTCAACCTGCAGGTTTTTAATACTGACAACACGCCAAGAAAATGTAAATTACCGCGAGCCACACAATATAAAAATCTCGTTAGTTTCTTTGGCGGCGAACCTGAATCATTCAGGAATCTTAAACGCACCCGACGCGTTAAAAACTGGTCCTGGCTAAAGTGGAACTGGTTCAAGATTAACAACAGCATTATTGACAATGGTGGCTGGCACTTCTCGTGGGTAATGACCCCCGAGCGCATCTCAGAAAAAATGTCGACCATATCCCATACTGAATACGATCTTCCTGAGTTTAACAACCCGGAACACATCATGAAGGTCATTAAAAATGCGGAAGATATCTGGGGTCGGGACAGGACATTAATCAAGCAAGAGCTAACGGTTGAAAACTTCCCGGAGTACATTGTCCGCCACAAAGACAAATTCAGCGCGTTCATTATTTAACTTAGGGCTGCCCTTTTGCTCGCCAGAGGGCGTTTGCTCAGCGGTCGCTCGGCCACAAAATTTTAACAAAGATCCCAAAAAACCCTGGACGCACGCGGTCCTGAGTATGTTATGGTTTAGACAGGATATGGAATGTTCGAGAAAGTTTCGGGTGATTTAGAGTCAACACCGAACAATGCTTTGAAAAACATACAGATAAAAAGAGACCGAATACGATTCCTGTATTCGGTCCAGGGAAATGGCTCTTGGGAGAGAGCCGTGCGCTAAAAGTTGGCATTAATGCAGGCTAAGTCGCCTTGCCTTTTAAGAATAGATGACGACGCCAGGTTTTCCAGTCCACAGCAAAAGCGGTCGGAAAAAAAGCGCCAGAGCATCATTAAAAGTGAAAAACCGCAGTGCTTTCGCAAGCATCTGCGGTTTTTTATTGGAAACCCGAACGTTAGCAGAGCTTGTCGGCGCGCTCGATAAACGGCGCCAGACTCATTTTTTGTCCCGGATGCGCCGGGTCATCGATCTGAATAATGCTAATCGGCTGGCCGCTGCTCTTGCCGCTGGCTACCTGCTGCTCTGCGGTATCATTCAGCGGGTATTGCACCAGCGTACTCGGGTTGATCGCATACAGCGCATGGCCTGGACGGCAGGTCAGCATCACCTCTTCGCGATTGAACGCCCATTTGTCCTTACCCACTTCAAAACGACTCACGGTGATGACCTGCGGTGCGGCAAGCGCGCTCCCCGTACAGGCCAGCAATAAGAGAGAAAGTACTGTCTTTTTCATATGATATTTAACCTTGTCAGAAGGGTTCCCAGGTGGCGAACAGACTGACCGTTGCCAGCACCAGCGCTCCCAGCACCACTTCTGCCTGTGTCATCCTGATAAAAATCTGTTGTGCTCGCCCGCTCTCCGGACGAAACCGTGGCACCAGAAAATACCGATTTGCCAGCGCAATTACCACCATCAACGCCACCAGCGCACATTTGAACAACAAAAACCGCACGTAGCCAGCCTGCCAGGGAATATCGAGGCCCAGTATCATGAGCGCATTTATCACCCCGGAGAGCAGGACGCCCGCAACGGCGTAATGCCCCACGCGCGAGAAGCGCATCATGGTAAAGATGGCGGCATTCTGCCAGCGCCCTTTCGCCAGACGCATACAGAACAGCAGGGGCAGTAATCCGCCAAGCCAGGTGGCGGCACATATCAGGTGAAAAGCATAATTAAGACGCTGCAGCGCCCCCGTCGGACCGTCGTTCATCGCCGCATGCCCTACCCCAGCCAGCAGGATAAGCTGGCCCATTGCGAGCAGCAGCAGCCGCGAACCTTTCAGCGGCGCAAGCCATGCCGCACCGACCGTCAGCGCAGCGAGGATTATTTGCCACAGCCAGACACCGCCAAACCGGGTTCCCATCACGCTGAACCAGATCTGTGGCGCAAACACATCTCCCCAGCCGCTGCCCATCAATCCGCCCTGCAGCATAAACATCAGGACCGCTGCCGCAAGGCTCACTAAGGCCGCCACTTTCTGCTGCGACTGGAATCGCCGGGACATCAGACGGTGGAGAGAGGAAGGCGCAAACCAGACGCTGTAAAGCGCATTGCCAAACACCAGCATCAGCGCCCCGAAATGGATAAAGCGTAGCCCGATATAACACAGCGCCAGCATGCTATTTCACGCTAAAGTGATAGCTGCCTTTGGTTTTATGGCCGTCCACGGAGACCACATGCCAGTCCACCTGGTAAGTCCCTGATGCCAGCGTTTGTTCCAGCGGCACGGTAAGCTGAGCTTTGTTCTTTTCGTCGCGCGTAGCGGTTCCCGTTTTGACGATCTGCTTTTGCGCATCCGTTACCACTACACCGCTAAATCCAGGTTCGATACCTTCTGAAAAATTCAGCGTAAGTGCCTGCGGTGCGGTCACCACGCTGTCTGCTGCCGGGATCTGCTGTTTAAGATGTGCATGTGCCAGCACGGAAGGCGTCATCATTGTCGAGGCCACAAAAACCAGTGCGCAGACCGCGCGGGAAGCGGAAAAACCCATCCTATCATTCCTTTTTGTTATGTCTGTATGCTAAAGAATAACGCTGTATAATAAACGAGTCGAGGATCATCCTGCCTCCGCTTGTCATCGTCGTGCAATCGCGGTAACGTTGCCGCCGCATAAAAAGGAGAAGGTAATGAAGATCAATCTGGCCGTCCTTCCGCAGGACGAGATGGATAAAGTGAATGTCGATCTCGCTGCCGCTGGCGTCGCGTTCAAAGAGCGTTACAACATGCCCGTCGTGGCTGAAGTCGTGGAACGGGAACAGCCCGCCCATCTGCGCGACTGGTTTCGCGAAAGACTCATCGCCCACCGCCTCGCCTCGGTCAACCTCTCCCGTTTACCGTACGAGCCTAAAGTTAAATAAGCTTAACGAGTCGTTACATTTCCTTACGCGGAATCTGGCAGGATAAGAAAACCCTGATTATTTTAGGTGTATTCTTAAATCTCTGCGACTCAGTGTATAAGGAAGTCACGATGTCACATTGGAATATAGCGGCAGCCCAGTATGGCGGGCTGCATCAGACTGTAGATGACCATGTTACGCACCACCTGCGCTTCATCGCCGAAGCAGCACGGCAGCGGTGCGATCTGCTGGTTTTCCCTGAACTCTCATTAACGGGCTCTGGCTCGCCGACGTTACCTCCCCCGCCCGATGACGCGCAGCTGGAGCCGCTGCTCAACGCGGCACATCAACACCAGATCACCGTTATTGCCGGGCTCCCCCTGGAACAGAATGGCCAGCGCCAGAAAGGCCTTGTGCTGTTTTCGCCCGCTCGCCATCGCATTTTGCGCTATCCGCAAGGGGGCGGTGCCAGCCTCGTGCCGGGGGATAAACACCTTACCATCCTTGATGCACATCCCGATTCGCCCAATCTCGATCCCCGGGCAACGCTTGTTACCAGCTGCCAGTCGGTGGGGGATAATCGCTGGCGGCAGTCCATCAGTAACCTGCAGCGCTTCGCGCATAAATATGCCATTGCGGTGCTGATGGCGAACGCCTGCGGCGGCAGCGCGCTCTGGGATGAAAAAGGCCAGCTGATCGTGCGCGCGGATAAGGGCGAGCTTCTGGTGACCGGCACGCTCGGCGGAGAGGGTTGGCAAGGCGATATCATTCCTTTAGGCTAGGCGTTTTAAGCTCAGGAGTTTTCAATGCTGCGCGTCATCGATACCGAAACTTGCGATCTTCAGGGCGGAATAGTGGAAGTGGCCTCTGTCGACGTGGTTGATGGTAAAATCGTCAACCCAATGAGCCATCTGGTGCGTCCCGATCGCCCCATCAGCCCTCAGGCGATGGCTATCCATCGCATTACCGAATCGATGGTGGCGGATAAGCCGTGGATCGAAGAGATCATTCCGCACTACTACGGTAGCCCGTGGTACGTCGCGCATAACGCCAGCTTTGACCGCCGGGTATTGCCTGAAATGCCGGGGGAATGGATTTGCACCATGAAGCTGGCGCGTCGTCTCTGGCCGGGGATTAAATACAGCAACATGGCGCTGTACAAGTCCCGCAAGCTCAGCGTTCGTACCCCTGAGGGGCTTCACCATCACCGCGCCCTGTATGACTGCTATATCACCGCCGCGTTGCTGATTGATATTATGAATATCTCTGGCTGGACGCCGGATGACATGGCGACGATCACAGGACGTCCCGCGCTGCTGACCACGTTTACCTTTGGTAAATATCGCGGGAAGCCGGTGTCCGAGGTGGCGGATAAAGACCCGGGCTATTTGCGCTGGCTGTATAACAACCTCGACAGAATGAGCCCGGAGCTGCGCTTAACGCTGAAACATTATCTGGGCGACGCTTAACGCTCCGCACGGCCTGGCAGCGTGTCCTGCGCCAGGCCTATTAAAAAGGCATATTCCAGAGCAACCCCTTCGTACGATTTAAATCGCCCCGATTTCCCCCCGTGTCCGGAATCCATGTCGGTACACAGCAGCAGCAGATTGTCATCGGTTTTCAGCTCACGCAGTTTTGCCACCCATTTTGCCGGCTCCCAGTATTGCACCTGAGAATCATGCAAACCGGTAGTGACCAGCATATGCGGGTAGGATTTCGCCTCCACGTTATCGTACGGGCTGTACTCTTTCATATAGCGGTAGTACATCTCATCCTGCGGATTCCCCCACTCCTCAAACTCCCCGGTAGTAAGGGGAATGGATTCATCGAGCATGGTCGTGACCACATCGACAAACGGAACCTGCGCGACAATCCCCTTAAAGCGGTCGGGACGCTGGTTGATCGCTGCCCCCATCAGCATACCGCCCGCGCTGCCCCCCATCCCAAAGCAGAGCTGCGGATCGCCGTAGCCCTGCTCAATCAGCGCATCGCAGACGTCGAGGTAGTCATTGAAGGTGTTTTTCTTCTTCAGGAATTTCCCGTCTTCATACCAGTGCTGGCCCAGCTCACCGCCGCCGCGAATATGGGCGATGGCGAAAACAAAACCGCGATCGAGCAGGCTTAACCGGCTGCTGCTGAAATCGGCGTCCATGCTTGAGCCATACGAGCCGTAGCCGTACACCAGAATCGGGTTTTTGCCTTTCTGGAAATGAGCCCGATGGTAAACAAGAGAGACCGGCACCTCCACGCCATCACGGGCAGTGACCCACAGGTGCTCGCTGCGGTAGTTTTCGGACTCAAACCCTTTTACCTCGGTCTGTTTAATCACCTGGCGCTGCCCGGTATCCATATCCAGCTCAAACAGGGTGTCCGGCGTGGTCATGGAGGAGTAGCCGTAGCGCAACCGCGACGATTCGGGTTCAGGGTTGAACCCAATCCACGTCACGTAGGCCGGGTCATCGAACGCAATCCCCACCACTTCCCGGGTTTTTCGGTTGATTTGTCGGATACTGGTCAGCCCGCGCTGACGCTCTTCCACCACCAGCCAGTCGGTAAAGAGGGTGAACCCTTCCAGCATCACCTGATCCCGCGCGGGGATAAGCACCTCCCACTTGCGCTCATCGCGCACTTTGGTTTTATAGAGACCAAAGTTTTTGCCCTCGCGATTGGAGCGCAAATAAAAGCTGTGCTGGAAGTGGTCCAGGCTGTACTCGTGATCCTTGCGGCGCGGCAGGAAACAGAGCGGCTGGGCGTCCGGCAGTTCGGCATCCAGCAGCAGGACTTCCGACGTCGTCGCGCTGGCAAGGAAGATAATCACATAGTGGCGTGAGGAGGTTTTATGCAGGCTGACATAGAAGGTTTCGTCTTTCTCTTCATAAACCAGCTCGTCGTCAGCGGAGTCCGTTCCCACGGTATGTCGCCACACCTGGTAAGGCAGCAGCGTCGACGCGTGCTTTTTGACGTAGTAAACCGTCTCGGAATCATTCGCCCAGACAAAATCCGGGGAGACGTTTTCCAGCATTTCCGGATACCAGTTGCCGGTCTCCAGATTACGAAACCGCAGGCCGTACTGGCGGCGGGAGAGATAATCCTCCGCCAGCGCCATCACCGCGTTGTCAGGGGAAATGGACATGCCGCCCAGGGTATAAAACTCGCTGTGGGCGGCGCGCTGGTTGGCATCCAGCAGAATATCCCACTCATCCCATTCGGCGCTTAATACCGACTGACGCTGGTAGATGGGATACTCATTGCCGGGCTCGTAAATATGGCGATAGCGATAGCCGTTTTTGGTCCAGGGCGCGGAGATATCGCGCTGGGGAATACGCTGCACCATTTCATTCAGGAGCTGGTCCTGAAGCGTCTGCTGGCTGGACATGACCTTGCGGCCATAGTCGTTTTCCTCGTGCAGGTAGTCGAGTACCTCTGGCCGGGAGCGCGAATCGTCCCTCAGCCAGTAATAGTTGTCTATACGCGTATCGCCATGCGTGGTGATCGCATAAGGAGTACGTCGGGCTTTCGGTGGCATGTCATCATTCTTTTAAGTTTTACACCCTATAAGGTTGGCAAAACCCACGCATGATGCAAGCGAAACAGCGTCGCGACGGCGACGACTATCCCTGTAACGCCTGTTTTTGCTCCCGGATATCCCGCTCAATGCCCTCGCGCACGTCCTGAGGGATCTTTAACGCATCGCCCAGAGCGTTAAGGTAGCTCCGCTCCATAAAATGATCGATATCGATGGCGGCACAGCTGAGGAAATAGAGCTCCAGCGCCTCTTCCTCATTTTTCACACTTTGGGCAAGACGCTGCGGCTCGAGCGGCTGTTCAATCGCCTGCGCCACCAGCACTCTTCCCTTCTCTTCAACGCCGGCCTCGCGCAGCTGCTGCTCGATCGCCGATCGTTCCTTATCGTCAATATGCCCGTCGCTTTTCGCGGCAAAAACCAGCGCAAGAATGAGCCGTTCGGTACGCAGATCCAGCGGCGAGGTGTGCTCGCCGTAATGCGGTTCATCGCTGTGCGCGGTCCGTATTCTGTCCTTGTATTTATTCCACAGCACGGTGCCCGCGATGGCGCCGCCGCCGGCCAGCAGCGCGCCTGTACCATACTTTGCCAGCAGCTTGCGTGAGGATTTATTCGCGACCAGCAGGCCTGCCAGCCCGCCGAGCGCCCCGGGTACCAGCAGTTTGCTGAGGTCCCGCTCGCCAGACGATGTTTTCTGCCCTAACAGGGATTGCAATTGATTTAACCAGCCAGACATGGTTTCCCTCACTTAACGGTGAACATGTTTCACAGCGTAAGCGAGCAGGCGTCAGGAAATGTCTGGTCGGGCTAAAGATGCGCAAATTTCTGTCCCCTCGTTTAGCCGTGCACGAGACAGACGCAAACGTTTTCGTTTATACTGCGCGCAACTTTTTCAGGGGGATTGTTATGATTCGTTTAGGAACTGCGCTGCGACCTGCGGCGACGCGAGTGATGCTGTTGGGATCGGGCGAGCTGGGGAAAGAGGTCGCCATTGAGTGCCAGCGTTTAGGTGTGGAAGTCATTGCCGTAGACCGTTACGCCGACGCACCCGCCATGCACGTCGCCCATCGTTCTTATGTGATTAACATGCTGGATGGCGATGCCCTTCGCGAGCTGATTACGCGCGAAAAACCCGATTTTGTCGTGCCGGAAATTGAGGCCATTGCCACCGATACGCTGATCGCCCTGGAGCAGGAAGGCCAGCGCGTGGTGCCCTGTGCGAAAGCCGCAAAGCTGACCATGAACCGCGAAGGCATTCGTCGCCTGGCGGCGGAAGAGCTGGGATTGCCCACCTCGAGCTACCGTTTTGCTGGCGATAAGGCCGCGTTCCTGCAGGCCGTCGAGGAAATTGGTTACCCGTGCATCGTTAAGCCGGTGATGAGCTCCTCCGGAAAAGGACAGAGCTTTATTCGCGACAGCGGTACCCTGGATAACGCGTGGGATTATGCCCAGCAGGGCGGCCGTGCCGGGGCCGGTCGCGTGATCGTCGAAGGCGTCGTGAAGTTTGATTTCGAAATCACCCTGCTGACCGTCAGCGCCGTTGACGGCGTCCATTTCTGCGACCCGATTGGTCACCGTCAGGAGGATGGCGATTACCGCGAATCCTGGCAGCCGCAGCAGATGAGCACCCTGGCGCTGGAGCGTGCTCAGGAGATCGCCCGTAAAACCGTCCTGGCGCTGGGCGGCTATGGCCTGTTCGGCGTGGAGCTGTTTGTGTGCGGTGATGAGGTGATTTTCAGCGAAGTCTCCCCTCGCCCGCATGACACCGGCATGGTCACGCTGATTTCGCAGGATCTCTCCGAGTTCGCCCTGCACGTGCGCGCGTTCCTCGGCCTGCCCGTCGGCGGTGTACGTCAGTATGGCCCTGCCGCCTCGGCGGTGATCCTGCCGCAGTTAACCAGCCAGAACGTCACGTTTGATAACGTCGACGGGGCGGTGGGCGCTGGATTGCAGGTACGTTTGTTCGGCAAGCCGGAGATCGACGGAACTCGTCGTCTTGGCGTGGCCTTAGCCACCGGGGATAACGTTGACGACGCCGTGGCGAGAGCGAAAGCGGCCGCTGCGAGCGTCAAGGTTGCAGGATAAAAAAACGGGCCAGAAGGCCCGTTTTTCATATGGCGAATGGCTTACTGCTTCGCGCCTTCAACCGCTTCGCGAGCCAGTTTGGTGATGCGATCCCAGTCGCCCGCTTCCAGCGCATCCGCCGGAACCAGCCATGAACCACCGATGCACAGCACGCTTTTCAGCGCCAGGTAGTCACGGTAGTTGGCAGGAGAGATACCGCCCGTCGGGCAGAAGCGTACCTGAGAGAAGGGACCCGCAATCGCCTGCAGCGCTTTGGTGCCGCCGTTCGCTTCAGCCGGGAAGAATTTAAACTCTTTCAGACCGTAGTCCATGCCCAGCATCAGTTCAGAGACGGTGCTGATGCCAGGGATCAGCGGAATAGTACCTTCCGTGGCGGCTTTCAGCAGCGGCTCGGTCAGGCCAGGGCTGATGGCGAACTGCGCGCCCGCTTCGGTCACTTCCGCCAGCTGCTGCGCGTTGAGAACGGTGCCCGCACCGATGATGGCGTCCGGTACTTCTTTCGCGATAGCGCGGATAGCATCCATCGCGCAGGCGGTGCGCAGGGTCACTTCCAGAACGCGAACGCCACCCGCAACCAGCGCTTTCGCCATCGGTACAGCGTGCTCCAGCTTGTTTACCACGATAACCGGCACGACAGGGCCAGTGGTCAGGATTGCTTCTGCACTTGTTTTCCAGTTTTTCATCAGAGTTTTCTCTCGCCAGATCGTTAAAATCAAGTCGTCTTAAAACGTAATACAGGTTGCGCCCTGCTCCGCACCGGAGAGTTTCTCACGCAGCGCGCTGAACATTTCGCGTCCGGTCCCCACGCGCGATGCGCTCAGGTCAGGAATATGGGGCTGACGTGCCGCCAGCTCGGCTTCATCCACCAGCAGGGTTAACTCGCCCGTCTGGCCGTTCACGCGGATCATGTCACCGTCGCGCACTTTCGCCAGCAGACCGCCGTCGTAGGCTTCCGGCGTCACGTGGATGGCTGAAGGCACTTTACCGGATGCCCCGGAGAGGCGTCCATCGGTGACTAGCGCAATTTTGAAACGGCGGTCCAATAATACACCAAGTGGTGGCATAAGTTTATGTAATTCTGGCATCCCGTTGGCTTTAGGCCCCTGGTGACGCACCACCACCACGCAGTCTTTATCGAGCAGACCGGCGTCAAAGGCGGGTAACACGTCATGCTGGCTTTCAAATACCACCGCCGGCGCTTCGATAACCTGGTTCTCTTCCGGTACGGCAGAGGTCTTCATTACCGCACGACCGAGGTTGCCGCTCAGCACTTTGGTGCCGCCGTGAGGAGAGAACGGTTTGTCGATAGTGGCAATCACCTGCGCATCAAGAGACGCGCTCGCCCCTTCACGCCAGTCCAGCTCGCCGTTGTTCAGCCACGGCTCCTGGGTGTAGCGCTGAAGGCCAAAGCCCGCCACGGTATTCACGTCTTCATGCAGCAGCCCGCCTTTCAGCAGCTCGCGCATCAGCAGCGGTACACCGCCTGCGGCCTGGAAGTGGTTAATATCCGCCGGACCGTTCGGGTACAGGCGCGCCATCAGCGGCACCACGGAAGAGATCTCGGAGAAGTCATCCCAGTTAATCAGAATGCCCGCCGCACGCGCCATGGCCACCAGGTGCATGGTGTGATTGGTTGAGCCCCCGGTTGCCAGCAGCGCGACAATCCCGTTGACGATGACTTTTTCGTCGACCATTTTGCCCATCGGCATCCATTCGTTGCCGTTGCCGGTCAGACGCGTGACCTGACGGGCCGCGGCCTCTGTCAGCGCCTTGCGCAGCGGCGCATCTGGCTGGATAAAGGACGAGCCCGGAAGCTGCATTCCCATAAATTCCACGACCATCTGGTTAGTGTTAGCCGTACCGTAGAACGTACAGGTTCCCGGCGCATGATAGGACGCGGCTTCCGCCTCCAGCAGCGCCTGACGGTCTGCTTTCCCTTCCGCGTACAGCTGGCGGATACGCACTTTTTCTTTGTTCGGCAGACCGCTCGCCATTGGGCCGGACGGGACGAAGATCGCAGGCAGATGCCCAAACGACAGCGCCGCCATCACCAGGCCCGGGACAATCTTGTCGCACACGCCGAGGTACAGCGCGCCATCAAACATGTTGTGTGACAGGCCCACCGCGGCAGACATCGCAATCACTTCGCGGCTCAGCAGGGACAGCTCCATGCCGTCCTGCCCCTGCGTCACGCCGTCGCACATGGCAGGTACACCGCCCGCCACCTGGCCCACCGCATTTACGCTGTGCAGCGCGTTGCGGATGATAGTGGGATAGACCTCATACGGCTGGTGCGCGGAAAGCATATCGTTATAGGAGGTAATGATGGCGATATTGTTACGCAACATGCTTTTCAGCGACGCTTTATCATCAGGCTGGCAGGCGGCGAAGCCGTGCGCCAGGTTCCCGCAGGCCAGCTGTGATCGGTGGACGGTGCTGCTCTTTGCCTGTTCAATCCGGGCGAGGTAGGCCGAACGGGTCTCTTTCGAGCGCTCGATAATGCGTTGTGTTACGCGTAACAATGTCGGATTCATAAAAGCTCCTCTAAATTATCTGTCCGGCTCGGGAGTTTACAAAGTCGCTGGCAGTTGTTAACAACGCTGAAACGCTTGCTGTCCGGAGCTCAGGGGCAAAATCACTTCCGGCAGTGTAATAAAAAAAGCTCCGCGGGTGAATCCACGCGGAGCTTAAAAGTTGAAAATTGTGCCACTAGCTGTGTTAGATCATGTTACCGGTAAAATAACACTTTCGAGCTAGAGGATTATCTTACTCAAACTCGTTCCAGGAGCGGCCATCGCGGGTGATCATTGCCACCGACGCGACAGGTCCCCAGGTACCCGCCTGATACGGTTTTGGCGCATCCTGATCGGCAGCCCAGGCTTCGGTGATGGAGTCGACCCATTTCCACGCCTCTTCCACTTCGTCGCGACGCACGAACAGCGCCTGGATACCGCGCATGGTTTCCAGCAGCAGACGCTCGTAAGCATCGGCCAGGTGCGTCTGATTAAAGGTTTCGGAGTAGCTCAGATCCAGCTTGGTGGTCTGCAGGTTGTGTTTATGATCCAGCCCCGGCACTTTGTTCAGGATCTGGATATCCACCCCTTCGTCCGGCTGCAGACGAATAGTCAGTTTGTTCTGCGGCAGTTCCTGCCAGGACTCTTTGAACAGGTTCAGTTCCGGGTTTTTGAAGTAAACCACCACTTCGGAACATTTGGCCGGCAGACGTTTACCGGTGCGCAGGTAGAACGGAACGCCCGCCCAGCGCCAATCGTCGATATCCACGCGGATCGCCACGAACGTCTCGGTGTTGCTGGACTTGTTAGCGCCCTCTTCTTCCAGGTAGCCCGGCACTTTTTTGCCTTGCGCAAACCCGGCGGTGTACTGGCCGCGGACGGTCTTCTCACGCACGTTGGAGCGATCGATGCGGCGCAGTGACTTCAGCACTTTAACTTTTGCGTCACGGATGCTGTCAGCCGTCAGGTCAGACGGTGGAGACATGGCAATCATGCACAGAATTTGCAGCAGGTGGTTCTGGATCATGTCGCGCATCTGACCGGCCTGGTCAAAGTAACCCCAGCGACCTTCAATCCCCACCTCTTCCGCCACGGTGATTTCCACGTGGTCGATAGTGCGGTTGTCCCAGTTATTCACAAACAGGGAGTTAGCGAAACGCAGCGCCAGCAGGTTCAGTACCGTCTCTTTACCGAGATAGTGGTCGATACGGTAGACCTGGCACTCTTCAAAGAACTCGCCCACCTGGTCGTTGATTTCACGCGAGGTTGCCAGCGACGTACCCAGCGGCTTTTCCATCACGACGCGAGCCGGTTTGGCGTTCAGTTTGGCTTCGCCCAGACCTTTGCAGATGGCGCCGAAGGTGCTTGGCGGCATGGCGAAATAGTTAATGGTGACACGGTTTTTCTGATCCAGCATCGCGCCTAAGCGGGTAAACGCGCTGACGTCATTAACGTCCAGGTTGCAGAAATCGAGGCGTCCACTCAGGGTATCCCACAAACTTTCATCAATTTTTTCCTTCATGAAAGTTTCGAGCGCCTCGCGGACGACTTTGGTATAAGCGTCCTTATCCCAGTCTGCGCGCCCGACACCCAGGATACGGGTATCCGGATGAATTTGGCCCGCTTTCTCCAGTTGATACAGGGAAGGCAGCAATTTTCGGCGTGCAAGATCGCCTTTCGCGCCGAAAATGACCAGGTCACATGCCTGGGCTGTTTGCGTTACCGCCATGTCATTCTCCTCAGTTGGATCACCTGGTACTTCTGCCAGGTATCGTTGTAATTTTATTACAATGCACTGTACTGCTTTTACGTCATTCCCGAAACCATTAGCGCTTATCGTCGCGTGCGATAACGCGATTTTTCCCCCTTTGGAAGATTACGACGGCGCAATGACGCAACAACCGTCGTTTCTTTGCGCAACGGGGTCACAGCAAAACCCGACACCGATCAAGTAATGAAAAAAAACAACAACATTATCTTGTCGATTGTTACCCTTAATGGAAGCCACAAGGGTAATATCGGTTAAATCGAATCACGATTTCATCAATTTATGAAATCGTTTACACCCATGAGCGTCCTGTTAACATGAACATGCTGGAAAAAATCCAGTTTCAACTGGAACACCTTAGCAAATCCGAGCGAAAAGTGGCCGAGGTCATTCTCGCCTCCCCCGCTCAGGCGATTCATTCAAGCATCGCCGCTCTGGCACAGGAAGCGGGTGTTAGCGAACCGACGGTCAATCGCTTTTGCCGCAGCCTCGAAACGCGCGGCTTTCCTGATTTTAAACTGCATCTGGCACAAAGTCTGGCTAACGGCACCCCATATGTTAATCGTAATGTGGATGAAGACGACAGCGTTGATGCCTATACCGCGAAAATTTTTGAATCGGCTATGGCTTCGCTTGACCACGTCCGCCAGTCTCTGGACATGAGTTCCGTGAATCGCGCGGTGGATTTGCTCACCCAGGCCAAGCGGATTGCGTTCTTTGGTCTCGGGTCGTCTGCCGCAGTGGCGCATGACGCCATGAACAAATTTTTCCGCTTTAACGTCCCGGTGATTTATTCCGATGACATTGTGCTGCAACGCATGAGCTGTATGAATTGCAGTGAAGATGACGTCGTGGTACTGATTTCGCACACCGGCCGCACCAAGAGTCAGGTAGAGCTGGCGCAGCTGGCCCGTGAAAACGATGCCATGGTGATTGCCCTCACCACGGCAGGCACGCCGCTGGCCCGTGAGGCGACGCTGGCGATCACCCTCGACGTGCCGGAAGACACCGACATTTATATGCCGATGGTTTCCCGACTGGCGCAGCTCACCGTGATTGACGTGCTGGCAACCGGTTTTACCTTGCGTCGGGGCGCAAAATTCCGGGATAACTTGAAGCGGGTCAAGGAAGCGCTGAAGGAATCGCGTTTTGATAAAGAATTGCTTATAAAGAGCGATGTTCCCTGATAGTTGATAACGAAGACGTAACCAATAATTACGATGTAACGATTTACGGCATTCGGTCCACTCTCCGCTGCCTTGCAGCAGATGAAGGCCGATTCAATGTTCACGCAACACCAAAGTTGTTTCAGTCAACGGAGTATTACATGTCCAGAAGGCTTCGCAGAACCAAGATCGTAACCACCTTAGGCCCGGCCACCGACCGCGATAATAATCTCGAGAAAATTATCGCCGCCGGCGCCAACGTGGTGCGTATGAACTTCTCTCACGGTACGCCAGAAGACCATAAATTACGTGCCGATAAAGTGCGTGAAATCGCAGCCAAACTGGGCCGCCACGTTGCTATCCTCGGCGATTTGCAGGGTCCAAAAATTCGTGTATCGACCTTTAAAGAGGGTAAGGTTTTCCTCAATATCGGCGACAAATTCCTGCTTGATGCCAACCTGGGCAAAGGCGAAGGCGATAAAGAGAAAGTCGGTATCGACTATAAAGGCCTGCCGGCTGACGTGGTGCCAGGCGATATCCTGCTGCTCGACGACGGTCGCGTACAGCTGAAGGTGCTGGAAGTTCAGGGCATGAAAGTGTTCACCGAAGTCACCGTCGGCGGCCCGCTCTCCAACAATAAAGGCATCAACAAACTGGGCGGCGGCCTCTCTGCAGAAGCGCTTACCGATAAAGACAAAGCGGACATCGTGACGGCTGCGCTGATCGGCGTTGACTACCTGGCGGTCTCCTTCCCGCGCTGCGGCGAAGATCTGAACTATGCGCGTCGCCTGGCACGTGATGCAGGCTGCGATGCTAAAATCGTCGCGAAAGTTGAACGCGCGGAAGCCGTTTGCGATCAGGATGCCATGGACGATGTGATCCTCGCGTCTGACGTGGTGATGGTTGCGCGTGGTGACCTGGGCGTGGAAATTGGCGACCCTGAGCTGGTAGGGATCCAGAAAGCGCTGATTCGTCGCGCACGTCAGCTGAACCGCGCGGTGATCACCGCCACTCAGATGATGGAATCGATGATCACCAACCCAATGCCAACCCGTGCAGAAGTCATGGACGTGGCTAACGCCGTGCTGGACGGTACCGATGCGGTGATGCTCTCTGCGGAAACCGCTGCGGGCCAGTATCCGGCAGAAACCGTGGCCGCTATGGCGCGCGTCTGCCTGGGCGCTGAAAAGATCCCAAGCATCAACGTTTCTAAACACCGTCTGGACGTGCAGTTCGACAACGTGGAAGAAGCGATAGCGATGTCTGCGATGTATGCGGCAAACCATCTGAAGGGCGTTACCGCGATCATCACCATGACCGAATCTGGCCGCACCGCGCTGATGACCTCTCGTATCAGCTCTGGTCTGCCGATCTTCGCCATGTCCCGTCACGAACGTACTCTGAACCTGACGGCGCTGTACCGCGGCGTGACGCCGGTTCACTTCGACAGCACCAGTGACGGCGTAGCTGCGGCGCACGATGCCGTAAACCTGCTGCGCGACAAAGGCTATCTGGTGTCCGGTGATATCGTCATTGTGACCCAGGGCGACGTGATGAGCACCATCGGCTCAACCAACACCACGCGCGTTATGACCGTCGAGTAATAATGTCTGTGTTAAAAAGCCCTCTCCAGATGGAGAGGGCTTTTTTTATTTCCGCGGATAAAGCTCTTTGCGTTTATAGGGCTCAGTTTCACCCGGCTTACGCGTTTTAAGCAGCTTCAGGATCCACGTGTACTGTTCGGCATGCGGCCCCACCAGAATTTCCACCTCTTCGTTCATTCGACGCGCGATCGTGTGGTCGTCAGCGGTCAGCAGATCATCCATCGGCGGACGGACCTCAATACTCAGGCGATGCGTTTTGCCGTCATAGACCGGGAACAGCGGGATCACGCGGGCACGACAGACTTTCATCAGGCGACCAATCGCGGGGAGCGTCGCTTTATAGGTCGCAAAGAAATCGACAAACTCGCTGTGCTCCGGGCCGTGGTCCTGATCCGGCAGATAGTAGCCCCAGTACCCCTGACGCACCGACTGAATGAAGGGCTTAATGCCATCGTTACGCGCATGCAAACGTCCGCCAAAACGACGACGCACCGTATTCCAGACAAAATCGTAGATTTTATTTCCCTGGTTATGGAACATCGCCGCCATTTTCTGGCCCTGAGACGCCATCAGCATCGCCGGAATATCAACGCCCCAGCCGTGGGGGACGAGGAAAATGACTTTCTCGTCATTGCGGCGCATCTCCTCGATGATGTCCAGCCCTTTCCAGTCAACGCGATCGACGATTTTATCCGGCCCTTTCAGCGCCAGTTCAGCCATCATCGCCATTGCCTGCGGGGCGGTGGTGTACATTTCATCAATGATTGCCTCGCGCTCGGCGTCGCTTTTCTCAGGAAAACAGTAATAAAGGTTGATCTGCGCGCGACGGCGGGCGCTCTTGCCTAAACGCCCGGCCAGACGGCCAATTTTCCCCAGAACGGGATCGCGTATAGAGGCAGGCAGCATCGCCATCCCCGCAAAGGCGTAAACACCAAGCCAGGCGCCCCAGTTGCGCGGATGGCGGAAGGATTTTTCAAACTCAGGAATGTATTCAATATTGTTTTTTTTGGTTTCCATGCTGGATCCAGGGTCTGATGACGCAAAATTTTATTCAGATAGTGTAGCGAGGCAGTCGTCCACGCACAAAAGAAAAAGCCGGCGTCAGTGTGCGCCGGCTTTTTTAACAAAAACAGAGGGCTTAGTTTAAGCTCAGCTGCGGCATCACCTCTTTCACCTGCGCCAGATAATCAGTACGATCTTTACCTGTCAGGCCTTCGGTGCGCGGCAGTTTCGCCGTCAGCGGGTTCACGGCCTGCTGGTTGATCCACACTTCATAGTGCAGGTGCGGGCCGGTAGAGCGTCCGGTATTGCCGGAGATCGCGATACGGTCACCACGCTTCACCTTCTGGCCCGGCTTCACCAGCAGCTTACGCAGGTGCATATAGCGGGTCGTATAAGTGCGGCCATGACGTACCGCGACATAATATCCGGCGGCACCGCTACGCTTGGCCACCACCACTTCGCCATCTCCCACCGCCAGTACCGGCGTGCCCTGCGGCATGGCAAAGTCAACGCCACGGTGCGGCGCGACGCGCCCGGTTACCGGGTTCAGACGACGCGGGTTAAAGTTAGAGGAGACGCGGAACTGTTTTGCCGTCGGGAAGCGCAGGAAACCTTTTGCAAGGCCCGTACCGCTGCGGTCATAGAACTTACCGTCTTCGGCACGAATTGCGTAGTAATCTTTGCCTTCGGAGCGCAGACGTACGCCCAACAGCTGGCTTTGCTCGCGCTTGCCGTCCAGCATTTCGCGGGACATCAGGACGGAGAACTCATCGCCCTTCTTCAGCTTGCGAAAATCCATCTGCCACTGCATGGCTTTGATCACCGAGCTGATTTCAGCGCTGGTCAGGCCTGCATCTCGCGCGCTGGAGACAAAGCTCGCGCCCACGGTACCTTTCAGAACGCTGTTAACCCAGTCGCCCTTCTGCATTTCGCTGGTCATTTTGAAACCGTTTGCAGTGCGATCGTAGGTGCGGGTTTCGCGGCGGGACATTTCCCAGGTCAGACGCTGGAGATCGCCATCCGCCGTTAATGTCCAGGAGAGCTGTTGTCCGATTTTCAGGTTACGAAGATCTTTATCCGCAGCCGCCAGCTGGCTGATATTGCCCATGTCTATGCCGTACTGGTTCAGCACGCTGCTCAGCGTGTCCCCGGTAGAGACAACATATTCGTGGATACCCGCCTCGTTCTCGGTTTTATCGTCCAGCTCATCCTGCGGGATAGCTTCATCTTCCTGAGCCGCCTGGTCGATAGGCTCACTGGCTTCAGGCAGCAAAGAACGGATTTCGCTCTTTTCAAGCTCAATGGTTTTAATGATAGGGGCAGAACTCGGGTGGTAAACATAGGGCCGCCAGACGGCGACCGCTAAGGTGAGAACTGTAAGCGACCCCAGCATAACGCGGTGGGGTCGTGGCAGATTGTTAAATGCCAGGGCGACAGAGCGGGCTATCTGTTGCACGTATTCACTTCCTCGTTAATCTCCTTTCAGGCAGCTCGCATACTGGTTCGCCAGTTGGCTGAGGAACTGCGAATAGCTCGCTTTGCTCAACTGGATATTCGTACCTAGCGGGTCAAGGGTTCCCATGCGCACGGATGTTCCCCTGGCCACGGCTTCTACGACCGCTGGCCTGAACTGTGGCTCAGCAAAAACGCATGTCGCTTTCTGCTCAACCAACTGTGTTCTGATTTCATGTAAACGCTGCGCACCAGGCTGAATTTCAGGGTTGACGGTGAAGTGGCCCAGTGGGGTCAAACCGTAGTGTTTTTCGTAATAGCCGTAGGCGTCATGAAAAACGAAATACCCTTTACCTTTCAACGGTGCGAGCTCATTACCAACCTGCTTATCGGTTGCGGCTAATTGTGCCTCAAAATCCTTCAGGTTGGCGTCTAGTTTGGCTCGACTTTGCGGCATAAGTTCCACTAATTTGTCGTGGATTGCAACCGCTGAAAGCCGCGCTATCTCTGGGGATAACCAAAGATGCATGTTGTACTCGCCGTGATGGTGATCTCCATCACCTTTTTCGCCGTCTGCGGCATGATGGTCATGTTCGTCGCCGTCGTCATCCGCCCCTTTCATGAGCAACGGTTTCACGCCGGAGAGTTCGGCAATCGCCACCTGTTTTTCGCCAGCAACCTGTTTTGCTGACTTTTGCATAAACGCTTCCATTTCAGGACCAATCCAGACGACTAAGTCCGCGTTTTGTAAGCGTTTTACATCTGACGGGCGCAGGGAATAGTCATGCTCAGATGCACCATCAGGGAGCAGAACCTGGGTTTCCGTTACCCCGTCTGCAATGGCAGACGCGATGAATCCGAGTGGTTTAAGCGAAGCGACAACCGCAGCGTTAACATCTTGTGCGGTTGTACCCCAAAGGGCAGCGGATAATGCTGCGAAAAGAAGCGTATTTTTATGTAACATAATGCGACTAATCATCGTAGTGAATGCGTGGAATGTGATATTATAACATTCGTTGACTTCTTCAAGCTTAAAATGACATGACGACATTGGTTTCTCTTGAAAATATTTCGGTCTCATTCGGGCAGCGCCGCGTCCTCTCTGACGTGTCGCTCGATCTGAAGCCCGGCAAAATTCTGACGCTGCTCGGCCCCAATGGCGCAGGCAAATCCACCCTGGTGCGCGTGGTGCTGGGTCTGGTCGCACCCGATGAAGGCGTGATTAAGCGCGAGGAAAAATTGCGTATTGGCTATGTGCCGCAAAAACTTCACCTCGACGCAACGCTGCCGCTGACGGTCAGCCGTTTCCTGCGTCTGCGCCCCGGCACCCGTAAAGCCGATATTCTCCCGGCGCTGAAACGCGTGCAGGCGGGCCATCTTGTCGATGCGCCGCTGCAAAAACTGTCCGGCGGTGAAACTCAGCGTGTTTTACTTGCCCGCGCGCTGCTGAGCAGCCCGCAGCTGCTGGTACTGGATGAACCAACTCAGGGTGTGGATGTGAATGGTCAGGTTGCGCTTTATGATTTGATCGACCAGCTCCGTCGGGAGCTTGATTGCGCCGTGCTGATGGTGTCTCACGACCTGCATCTGGTGATGGCAAAAACCGACGAAGTGCTGTGCCTCAACCACCACATCTGCTGCTCCGGTACGCCTGAAGTGGTGTCAATGCACCCGGAGTTTATCTCCATGTTCGGCCCCCGCGGCGCTGAACAGCTGGGCATTTACCGCCATCATCATAATCATCGCCATGATTTACAGGGACGAATCGTACTGCGTCGGGGAAATGGACACTCATGATTGAACTGTTACTGCCCGGCTGGCTGGCCGGGATTATGCTTGCCTGCGCCGCGGGCCCGCTCGGCTCGTTTGTTGTCTGGCGCAGAATGTCCTATTTTGGCGATACCCTGGCGCATGCGTCTCTGCTGGGCGTTGCCTTTGGTCTGCTGCTGGATGTAAACCCCTTCTACGCGGTGATTGTGGTCACGCTGCTGCTGGCCGCCGGTCTGGTCTGGCTGGAAAAGCGCCCTCACCTCGCCATTGATACGCTGCTTGGCATTATGGCGCACAGTGCCCTGTCTCTGGGCCTGGTGGTGGTCAGCCTGATGTCGAACATCCGCGTGGATCTGATGGCCTACCTCTTCGGCGACCTGCTGGCCGTGACGCCGGAAGATCTCATCGCTATCGCCGTTGGCGTGGTGGTGGTGCTCGCTATTCTGCTCTGGCAGTGGCGGAATTTACTGGCCATGACCGTCAGTCCGGATCTGGCATTTGTCGACGGCGTGAAGCTGCAGCGCGTGAAACTGCTGCTAATGCTGGTGACGGCGTTAACGATTGGTGTCGCAATGAAGTTTGTCGGCGCGCTGATTATTACGTCGCTGTTGATCATCCCAGCCGCCACGGCGCGTCGTTTTGCCCGTACGCCGGAGCAGATGGCCGGCGTAGCCGTGATTATCGGAATGATTGCGGTAACGGGTGGGTTAACGTTCTCGGCGTTCTATGACACGCCTGCGGGGCCGTCAGTGGTGCTGAGTGCGGCGGTGCTGTTTATCTTCAGTATGATGAAAAAGACCGCGAATTAACATTGAGGGCGCTGAAGCCCTCACCTGGCCCTCTCCCTCAGGGAGAGGGAACAAAACATTACGGCATTGCCGGTGGCGTAATGCCGAAATGATTCCACGCCCGCACCGTTGCCATACGTCCACGGGGGGTGCGTTGCAGGAAGCCCTGCTGGATCAGATACGGCTCCAGCACATCTTCAATCGTCTCACGCTCTTCTCCGATTGCCGCCGCCAGGTTATCCAGCCCGACAGGGCCGCCAAAGAACTTGTCCAGCACCGCCAGCAGCAGTTTACGGTCCATATAGTCAAAGCCTTCGGCATCGACATTCAGCATATCCAGCGCCTGGGCGGCGATCTCGGCGGAAATCGAGCCATCGTGCTTCACCTCGGCAAAGTCACGCACCCGGCGCAGCAGGCGGTTGGCGATACGCGGCGTACCGCGGGAACGCTTCGCCACTTCAAACGCGCCCTCTTCGCTCATTTCGAGCCCCATATAGCGGGCGCTACGGCCAACGATGTGCTGGAGATCCGCCACCTGGTAAAACTCGAGACGCTGCACGATGCCGAAGCGGTCGCGCAGCGGAGAGGTCAACGACCCGGCGCGGGTGGTGGCACCAATCAGGGTAAACGGCGGCAGATCGATTTTGATGGAGCGCGCGGCCGGGCCTTCACCGATCATGATATCCAGCTGGTAATCTTCCATCGCCGGATAGAGCACTTCCTCCACCACCGGCGACAGGCGGTGGATCTCATCGATAAACAGCACGTCATGCGGTTCGAGGTTGGTTAGCATCGCCGCGAGATCGCCCGCCTTCTCCAGCACAGGGCCGGAGGTGGTGCGCAGGTTGACGCCCATTTCATTGGCGACGATATTCGCCAGCGTAGTTTTGCCTAAACCCGGAGGGCCAAAAATCAGCAGGTGATCGAGCGCATCGCCGCGCAGCTTTGCCGCCTGGATGAAAATCTCCATCTGGGAACGAACCTGCGGCTGGCCGATATACTCATCAAGCAGTTTTGGGCGGATCGCGCGATCCACCACGTCATCTGCCTGAATAGTGCCTGCCGACACCAGGCGGTCTGCTTCAATCATCCTTTACCTCACAATGCAGCGCGCAGCGCTTCACGAATCAGGGTTTCACTGCTGGCGTCCGGTTTGGCAATTTTGCTCACCATTCGGCTGGCCTCCTGAGGTTTATAGCCCAGCGCCACCAGCGCGGCAACCGCTTCCTGCTCGGCATCATCATCCGTCGCAGGGCCACCGGGAGAGGTCAATACCAAATCGGCAGCCGGAGTGAACAGATCGCCATGCAGACCTTTAAAGCGGTCTTTCATTTCGACAATCAGGCGCTCGGCGGTTTTCTTACCAATGCCCGGAAGCTTAATCAGCGCCGCAGGATCTTCGCGCTCAACGGCATTCACGAACTGTGGTGCCGACATGCCGGACAAAATCGCCAGCGCCAGCTTCGGACCGACGCCGTTGGTTTTAATCAGCTCGCGGAACAGGGTGCGTTCCTGCTTGTTATTGAATCCGTAAAGCAGTTGGGCATCTTCACGCACCACAAACTGGGTAAAGACAATCGCCTCTTTGCCCGCGTCCGGCAGCTCGTAGAAGCAGGTCATCGGCATATGGACTTCATAGCCCACGCCACCTACTTCCAGCAGCACTAACGGGGGTTGTTTTTCAATGATGATGCCTCTGAGTCTGCCTATCACGTGACGCTCCTGCGTTCTGAGAGAAATTAACTGCCGACATAATAAAAAAAGGCTGGATGTTTATCCAGCCTGATTTCTGATTATCGTAACCTGCCTCGCGCCAGATTGAGCCGCGACTCGCTCATTTGCATCGCGTTCTGGCTGACGTGACAGTGGGTAATCGCAATCGCCAGCGCATCCGCGGCGTCGGCCTGCGGGTTCGCGGGAAGCTTCAGCAGGGTACGCACCATATGCTGCACCTGGCTTTTCTCCGCGCTCCCAATGCCCACCACCGTCTGCTTGACCTGACGTGCCGCGTATTCGAATACCGGCAAATCCTGGTTCACGGCAGCGACGATGGCGACACCGCGCGCCTGACCGAGCTTTAGCGCTGAATCGGCGTTTTTCGCCATAAAGACCTGCTCGATGGCGAAATAGTCCGGCTGAAACTGGGTGATGATCTCCGACACGCCCGCATAAATGAGCTTCAGGCGCGAAGGAAGATCGTCCACTTTGGTGCGAATACAGCCGCTGCCCAGGTAGGTTAACTGGCGTCCCACCTGACGGATAACGCCATAACCGGTGACGCGTGAGCCTGGGTCAATCCCGAGAATAATCGACATCACGCGTCTCCCGTAAACGGTTTACAGGCTCTCATCAGAGAGTCGCTGCAACCTCATCAGAGATTTCACCGTTGTGGTACACTTCCTGCACGTCGTCGCAGTCTTCGAGCATGTCGATCAGACGCAGCAGTTTCGGTGCCGTTTCCGCATCCATGTCCGCTTTAGTGGACGGGATCATGGAGACTTCAGCGTTGTCCGCCTTCAGGCCAGCCGCTTCCAGCGCGTCGCGCACGGCACCCATCTCTTCCCACGCGGTATAAACGTCGATAGCGCCGTCATCGAAGGTCACCACGTCTTCCGCACCGGCTTCCAGCGCCGCTTCCATGATCGCATCTTCGTCGCCTTTCTCGAAGGAGATGACGCCTTTTTTGCTGAACAGGTAAGCAACGGAACCGTCGGTGCCCAGGTTGCCACCGGTTTTGGTGAACGCGTGGCGCACTTCCGCAACGGTACGGTTACGGTTGTCGGACAGACACTCGACCATCACCGCAGTACCGCCAGGGCCGTAACCTTCATAAATGATGGTTTCCATGTTCGCGTCTTCATCACCGCCCACGCCACGTGCGATTGCACGGTTCAGGGTGTCGCGCGTCATGTTGTTAGACAGCGCTTTATCTACCGCCGCGCGCAGACGCGGGTTAGATGCCGGGTCGCCGCCGCCCAGACGCGCTGCTGTCACCAGCTCGCGAATGATTTTGGTAAAGATCTTACCGCGCTTGGCATCCTGTGCCGCTTTGCGGTGTTTGGTGTTGGCCCACTTACTATGACCTGCCATAAAAAGTTCTCCAAAAATCGCGCCTTCTCAGGCTGCGTTAATTACAAATTCTTCAATCGCCTGCCGGTTGCTCCACGACTTGGTCAGTGCGGCGGCATCCGCCGCATTCACCCAGCGGTAGGTCAGGTGTTCGGTAAACACGATCTCCCGTTCATGGGGGAGCGCGAGACAGAACCACGACTCCGTATTGCGCTCGGTACCCGGCGCGTAGCGATGACGTAAATGGCTAAAAATTTCAAACTCCACCGTGCGCTGGCAGTCCTTCAGGGTCAGTTGCTCGCGGGCAACGTCAATGGTGACCTCTTCCTTTACTTCGCGCGCGGCGGCCTGCAACGCGGTTTCCCCCTCTTCCAGACTGCCGGTAACCGACTGCCAGAAATCAGGGTCATCGCGCCGCTGCAACATCAGCACCCGCTTCGTGTCTTCTGCATAAATGACCACCAGGACCGAAACGGGAAGCTTATATGCCATATCAGTTTTTCTCTTCCTTCTTCACCACTTCAATGCCCAGTTCGGCCAGAGAGGCCGGGTTGGCAAAGCTTGGCGCTTCGGTCATCAGACACGCTGCGGCAGTGGTTTTCGGGAAGGCAATAACATCACGAATGTTATCGGTGCCGGTCAGCAGCATGGTCAGACGGTCAAGACCGAAGGCCAGACCCGCGTGCGGCGGCGTACCGTATTTCAGGGCGTCCAGCAGGAAGCCAAACTTCTCGCGCTGCTCCTGCTCGTTGATGCCCAGAATGCCGAACACGGTCTGCTGCATTTCGCCGCTGTGAATACGCACGGAACCGCCGCCCACTTCGTAGCCGTTGATAACCATGTCATAAGCGTTGGCGACCGCATCTTCCGGTGCCGCTTTCAGCTCTGCCGCCGTCATGTCTTTTGGCGAGGTGAACGGGTGGTGCATTGCGGTCAGGCCGCCTTCACCGTCGTCTTCAAACATTGGGAAATCGATAACCCACAGCGGTGCCCATTTGTTTTCGTCGGTCAGGCTCAGGTCTTTGCCGAGCTTCAGACGCAGCGCGCCCATCGCATCCGCCACGACTTTCTTGTTGTCTGCGCCGAAGAAGATCATGTCGCCGTCCTGCGCGCCGGTGCGCTCAAGGATCGCTTCCACGATATCCGCGTTCAGGAATTTCGCTACCGGGCTGGTGATGCCTTCCAGACCTTTCGCACGCTCGGTCACTTTAATATAGGCCAGACCTTTCGCGCCGTAGATCTTGATGAAGTTGCCGTAGTCGTCGATCTGCTTGCGGCTCAGTGCCGCACCGCCCGGTACACGCAGGGCCGCCACGCGGCCTTTAGGATCGTTAGCCGGGCCAGCGAAGACGGCAAACTCAACGCCTTTCACCAGGTCTGCTACGTCCACCAGCTCCATAGGGTTACGCAGGTCGGGTTTGTCAGAGCCGTAACGACGCTCGGCTTCAGCGAAGGTCATGATAGGGAAATCGCCCAGCTCAACGCCTTTCACGTCGTTCCAAAGGCTACGCACCAGGGCTTCCATCACTTCACGCACCTGCTCGGCGGTCATGAAGGAGGTTTCCACATCGATCTGGGTAAATTCTGGCTGGCGGTCAGCGCGCAGGTCTTCGTCGCGGAAGCATTTAACAATCTGATAGTAGCGATCGAAGCCGGACATCATCAGCAGCTGTTTGAACAGCTGTGGAGACTGCGGCAGCGCGTAGAATTTGCCTTTATGAACGCGGGATGGGACCAGGTAATCGCGCGCGCCTTCCGGCGTGGCTTTGGTCAGCATCGGGGTTTCGATGTCGAGGAAACCGTGGTCATCCATAAAGCGACGCACCAGGCTGGTGATTTTCGCACGGGTTTTCAGGCGCTGAGCCATTTCCGGACGACGCAGATCCAGGTAGCGGTATTTCAGACGCGCTTCTTCAGTGTTGACGTGGTTGGAGTCCAGCGGCAGCGCTTCTGCACGGTTGATGATCACCAGATCGGACGCCAGCACTTCGATGGCGCCCGTTGCCATGTCGGCGTTGACGTTTTTCTCGTCACGCGCGCGCACGGTGCCGGTGACCTGAATGCAGAACTCATTACGCAGCTCAGAGGCCAGCTTCAACGCATCTGCGCGATCCGGGTCGAAGAACACCTGGACGATACCTTCGCGGTCGCGCATATCGATGAAGATAAGGCTACCAAGATCACGACGACGATTGACCCAACCACACAGGGTGACCTGCTGTCCGACGTGGGACTGACGCAGCTGCCCGCAATATTCTGTACGCATGAGATATCCCTTAATTAGCCGCAGGCTAAATGTCGCCTGGTATGCAGGCTACTATGTCGCAGCTTTCTGTATGTCACAACTGGATGAAAAAAGGCGGCTATTATACTGGAAATTCCGCCGGACGATAAGAGCGAACCACGGCCTGGCGGTCGTTTGCTGCACTCTTATTGCGCATTCTCACAAAAATTAACAAAATTATCCGCCCAGGAACAGGCCATCACATCGTATGGTGTCTGGAAGTGATTCATTTAACGGGAGTAACGATGTTAACACTTGATGCCAGTAAAACCGCACTTGTCGTGATTGATTTACAGGAAGGCATTCTGCCCTTCGCCGGTGGCCCGCATACCGCGGATGATGTGGTCAGCCGCGCAGCTCGCCTGGCGGAAACATGTCGTGCCAGCGGTGCGCCTGTTGTCATGGTGCGCGTCGGCTGGTCCGCTGATTACGCTGAAGCGTTAAAACAGCCCGTTGATGCCCAGGCTCCTGCACGCGCCCTGCCTGAAAACTGGTGGACGTACCCGGCCGCACTCGGCAAACGCGACAGCGACATCGAAGTGACCAAACGCCAGTGGGGCGCATTTTACGGTACCGATCTCGAGCTGCAGCTCCGCCGTCGCGGCATCGACACCATCATCCTGTGCGGCATTTCCACCAACATCGGCGTGGAGTCTACCGCCCGCAACGCGTGGGAGCTGGGCTTTAACCTGGTGATCGCCGAAGATGCCTGCAGCGCGGCCTCCGCGGAACAGCACCAGGGCAGCATGACCCATATCTTCCCGCGCATCGGCCGCGTGCGCAGCACGGATGAGATTGTCAGCGCGCTATGATGTACGTGGGCCTGCCCCAGTGGTCGCACCCGAAATGGGTGCGCCTTGGCATCACCAGCCTTGAGGAGTATGCCCGGCACTTCAACTGTGTCGAGGGTAACACCACCCTGTATGCGCTCCCTAAAGCCGAGATTGTTACGCGCTGGCGGGAACAAACGACCGACGACTTCCGCTTCTGCTTTAAGTTTCCGGCCACCATTTCCCACCAGGCCGCGCTGCGCAACTGTGGGGATTTGACCGAAGAGTTTTTTACGCGCATGTCGCCGCTGGCGAACCGCATCGGTCAGTACTGGATCCAGCTGCCCGCCACGTTTGGCCCGCGCGATTTACCTGCGCTCTGGCAGTTCCTGGATGCCCTGCCCCGTGAATTCGCCTACGGCGTTGAAGTCAGGCATCCTGAATTTTTTGCGAAGGGCGAAGCAGAAAAAGCGCTCAATCGCGGCCTGCTTGAGCGTTCCGTTAACCGGGTGATCCTCGATAGCCGACCGGTGCACAGCGCTGTCCCCCATAGCGAAGCCATCGTTGAAGCTCAGCGTAAAAAACCCAAAGTGCCGGTCCACGCCATCGTGACCGCGCATAACCCAATGGTCAGGTTTATCGGCAGCGATAACATGCAGCAAAATCAGGCTATGTTCGCCGTCTGGCTGCAAACGTTAGCAAAGTGGGAACACACCACCACGCCGTATCTCTTTTTGCATACGCCGGATATCGCCCAGGCGCCCGAACTGGTCGATGCTCTGTGGCAGGCCTTGCAGGCTGCGGTGCCGTCCGTGGGCAGCGCCCCTTCCATCCCACAACAATCTTCTCTTTTCTGATATCACCCCCTATCATAGTGAAGTGCCATCTGCCAAAAACAGGGAGTTTGTATGGTCAGCGCGCTGTATGCGGTGTTAGGTGCATTACTGCTGATTAAGTTTTCATTTGATGTTGTGCGCCTCAGAACGCTGTACCGCGTCTCTTACGGTGACGGCGGGTTTTCCGAGCTACAAAGCGCTATCCGCATTCACGGCAATGCGGTCGAATACATCCCCGCAGCCTTAATCCTGCTGCTTTTTATGGAGATGAATGGCGCAGAAACCTGGATGGTGCACATCTGTGGCCTGCTTCTTATTGCTGGCCGCCTGATGCACTATTACGGTTTTCACCACCGCTTAATCCGCTGGCGTCGTTCCGGCATGAGCGCGACCTGGTGTTCGCTTTTGCTGATGGTGCTGGCTAACCTGTGGTATATGCCGTGGGAGTTGGTTTTCTCCCTTCATTAGCGCACAATACGCCACTTTATTTTTCCCGGATTTTTACGTTATGTCAGATCGCGACACGCTTTTTTCCGCGCCTATCGCCAGCCTGGGCGACTGGACCTTCGATGAACGGGTAGCCGAAGTCTTCCCGGATATGATCCAGCGCTCTGTTCCCGGTTATTCCAATATTATCTCTATGATCGGCATGCTGGCTGAGCGCTTCGTTCAACCCGGCACGCAGGTCTATGACCTGGGCTGCTCGCTCGGCGCGGCAACGCTGTCGGTTCGTCGTAACGTTCACCACGAAGGCTGCCGAATCATTGCCGTCGATAACTCCCCGGCGATGGTTGAGCGCTGCCGTCGCCACATTGACGCGTATAAAGCCCCTGTTCCGGTCGACGTGGTGGAAGGCGATATCCGCGAGATTGAGATCAATAACGCGTCGATGGTGGTGCTGAATTTCACCCTGCAGTTCCTGGTGCCTGAAGACCGTCAGCTGCTGCTGGACAAAATTTATCAGGGGCTGAATCCCGGCGGCGCGCTGGTGCTCTCGGAGAAATTCAGCTTCGAAGATGCCGAGGTTGGCGAACTGCTGTTCAATATGCACCACGATTTCAAACGGGCGAACGGCTACAGCGAGCTGGAGATCAGCCAGAAGCGCAGCATGCTCGAAAACGTGATGCTGACGGATTCCGTAGAAACCCACAAAGCGCGTCTGAGCAAAGCCGGGTTTGAGCACAGCGAACTGTGGTTCCAGTGCTTTAACTTTGGCTCTCTGGTGGCGCTGAAAGCGGGAGAATCCGCATGATCGAATTCAGCAACTTCTATCAGCTGATTGCCAAAAACCAGCTTTCCCACTGGCTGGAAACCTTGCCCGCGCAGATTGCCGCCTGGCAGCGCGATCAGCAGCACGGCCTGTTAAAGCAGTGGTCAAACGCGGTGGAGTATCTGCCCGAACTGACCCCGCATCGTCTGGACCTTCTGCACAGCGTAACCGCCGAGAGCGAAGAGCCGCTCCCGGCCGGGCAGATCAACCGCATCGAAACGCTGATGCGTAACCTGATGCCGTGGCGCAAAGGGCCGTTTTCACTTTACGGCGTGAACATCAATACCGAATGGCGCTCGGACTGGAAATGGGATCGCGTTCTGCCTCACCTTTCCGACCTGACCGGACGTACCATTCTGGACGTAGGCTGCGGCAGCGGTTACCACATGTGGCGCATGATTGGCGCGGGGGCGCATCTGGCGGTAGGTATTGACCCGATGCAGCTGTTCCTGTGCCAGTTTGAAGCGGTGCGTAAGCTGCTGGGTAACGACCAGCGCGCGCACCTGCTGCCGCTGGGCATTGAACAACTTCCTGCCCTGAAAGCCTTTGATACCGTCTTCTCCATGGGCGTGCTGTACCACCGTCGTTCCCCGCTTGAACACCTGTGGCAACTGAAGGATCAGCTGGTCAGCGGCGGCGAGCTGGTGCTGGAAACGCTGGTGATTGAAGGCGATGAACATGCCGTTCTGGTGCCGGGCGATCGCTACGCGCAGATGCGCAACGTTTACTTCATCCCTTCCGCGCTGGCGCTGAAGAACTGGCTGGAGAAGTGCGGGTTTGTGGATGTGCGGATTGCCGACGTCAGCGTGACCTCAATTGAGGAACAGCGCCGCACCGACTGGATGATCACCGAATCGCTGGAGCAGTTCCTCGACCCTGCCGACCACAGCAAAACCATCGAAGGCTATCCGGCCCCGATGCGTGCGGTGTTGATTGCGACGAAGCCGTAGTTTTCCCCTCACCCCGGCCCTCTCCCCATAGGGGCGAGGGAGAAAAACCGCACCGAGCCGTCCCCTCTCCCCTATGGGGAGAGGGTTAGGGTGAGGGGATAAAAAAAGGCCCCTGTTGAAATTGCAGGGGCCTGGTACAAGCAAGCATCATATTGGGCGACATGATGCGCGGTAAAAATCGGTACGTTGCTACACGTGATGGCGCTCAATCAGCGACTTCATTTCCGCAACCGACTCTCCCTCTACGCCATAGCGTGAATACTCATCCGCTTCAGCATCCGTCGACATTGACAATCCTGTATTGCGATAACGCATGGGCGAAGGTATCCATTTACCCGCGGAGCTGTGCAGCTCTTCTACCCCTGCGTTTAAAAACCGTTCCAGATTGCTGGCGCGGACTCCCGCACCCGCCATTATTATTGGAACACCGGAATGTGCTTTTAGTTCCGTAATTAATTGCAGTCCTTTTTCAGCTGACGCCTGCTGACCCGATGTCAGGATGCGCGCCACGCCAAGTTCTTCAAGCGTTTCAAAGGCCTGGAGCGGATCTTTACACATATCAAATGCGCGATGAAAAGTGACGGCCAGCCCCTGCGCGGCGCTCATAATCTGGCGCATGCGCGGTATATCGATGTTGCCGTCTTCATTCAGCAGGCCGGTCACCAGCCCCGGAAACCCCAGGTCCCGAACGAGTGCGATATCATCAAGCATGGCACTGAACTCGCCCGCCGTGTAACAAAAATCACCGCCGCGCGGACGAATAATCGGGTGAACGGGAATGGTGACGGCCTGACGGGCAGACCTCAACACGCCGTAAGACGGCGTCAGCCCGCCCTCTTTGGGTGCCGCACACAGTTCAATGCGGTCAGCCCCGTGCTTTTGCGCGGTCACGGCACACTCCACGCTGTAACAACAAATCTCCAGCAGCGCCATTTAATCCTCCTGAAATTCCACTAAACGAAACATCATGACACGCCGTCCGTTTTCAGTCCCGGCGTGAACTCACATCTCTTACGCTTCGCTGGCAACGATCTGCTCAATGGTCCACGGATGAAACTTCACCGTGACCTGTCCGTCCGTAACGGCCAGCGTCGGGTTAGGTAACCGCTCGCGCTCGCCTTTGGGTGAACTCGTCTTCACAAAAATCCCCGGCTTGCTTAAGCCTTCGTCAGAAAGCAGGGCCAGCGCGCGCGCGTTCAACGTTTCCGGCTCACCCGGCAGGACAATTTCGATATGCTCCCAGCCTTCGTGCGGATAGCGTTTCTCGCCTGGCCACGGCAGCTCAACCACGCTGAATTGCCAGTGCGCCACGTTCACCGGTTCATGCAGTTTGAACAGGCAAATGGGGCGACCATTGATGATGTTCTCGGAGAGCAACTCGCCGCACCGTTCGAACCCGCGACGCCAGCGCTCGGCCGTGGCATTCTGATGACAGCGCAAAGAGATGTGATCGGCCTCAAGCGGCGCAATATCCAGACCAAGACGGGTGGCAAGTTCTGTGAACGCCTGGGTGAAGCGCGGTAAATCTGCGGAAATATCATGCAGTTCGTCAATGGATTGCCAGTTCGCCATAAGTCACTCTCTTTTCATGTCGCAAAGCCGCTAATTTACTCTGTTGCCCTGTTTTGACCAACCGCAGAATCCGGCTTTTTGCGACTGCATGATTATGCACACCTTCACCGCCTGGATTCTGAGCAATCTTCAGGCCCCGCAATGCTGACGCCAGAGGGCATTTGCAGTATACTCCCGCCCTAAATTCTTTAACTGGCGCGGGCGGCTGTAAGCCCGCATCAAAAACGTAAGGTATCCAGGTGAATATTCAGGCTCTTCTCTCCGAAAAAGTCAGTCAGGCACTGATTGCCGCAGGCGCGCCTGCGGATTGCGAACCGCAGGTTCGTCAGTCAGCAAAAGTACAGTTTGGCGACTATCAGGCTAATGGCGTGATGGCAGTGGCTAAAAAACTGGGCATGCCGCCGCGACAGCTCGCTGAGCAGGTACTGACGCATCTGGATCTTTCCGGCATTGCCAGCAAAACCGAAATCGCCGGTCCGGGCTTTATCAACATCTTTCTTGAGCCTGCATTCCTGGCAAGCCACGTTGACGCGGCCCTGAAATCTGACCGTCTGGGCGTTTCCCAGCCGGAGGCGCAGACCGTCGTGATCGACTACTCTGCGCCGAACGTGGCGAAAGAGATGCACGTTGGCCACCTGCGCTCCACTATCATCGGTGATGCCGCGGTGCGCACGCTCGAGTTCCTCGGTCACAAGGTGATCCGCGCGAACCACGTGGGCGACTGGGGTACCCAGTTCGGCATGCTGATTGCTTACCTGGAAAAACAGCAGCAGGAAAACGCGGGTGAAATGGCGCTGGCGGACCTGGAAGGGTTCTACCGCGAAGCCAAAAAACACTACGACGAAGACGAAGCCTTTGCCGAGCGCGCGCGCAGCTATGTGGTAAAACTGCAGGGCGGCGACCAATACTTCCTCGAGATGTGGCGCAAGCTGGTCGACATCACCATGTCTCAGAACCAGCTGACCTATAACCGTCTGAACGTCACCCTGACCCGTGACGACGTGATGGGTGAAAGCCTCTATAACCCAATGCTGCCCGGCATTGTGGCTGACCTGAAAGCCAAAAACCTGGCGGTAGAGAGCGAAGGCGCAACGGTGGTGTTCCTTGATGAGTATAAAAACAAGGAAGGTGAACCGATGGGCGTGATCATCCAGAAAAAGGATGGCGGCTACCTCTACACCACCACAGACATCGCCTGCGCGAAATACCGTTACGAGACGCTGCATGCTGACCGCGTGCTGTACTACATCGACTCCCGTCAGCACCAGCACCTGATGCAGGCGTGGACCATCGTGCGTAAAGCCGGTTACGTGCCGGATTGCGTGCCGCTGGAACACCACATGTTCGGCATGATGCTGGGTAAAGACGGCAAGCCGTTCAAAACCCGTGCGGGCGGTACCGTGAAGCTGTCCGACCTGCTGGACGAAGCGCTGGAACGCGCTCGCCGTCTGGTGGCCGAAAAGAACCCGGACATGTCTGCCGATGAGCTGGAAAAACTGGCCAACGCCGTGGGTATCGGTGCGGTGAAATACGCGGATCTCTCCAAGAACCGTACCACCGACTATATCTTCGACTGGGATAACATGCTGGCGTTTGAAGGCAACACGGCGCCTTACATGCAGTATGCCTACACCCGCGTGCTCTCGGTGTTCCGTAAGGCGAACATTGATGAAAACGTACTGGCGAATGCGACAGTGACCATCACGGAAGATCGTGAAGCGCAGCTGGCAGCGCGCCTGCTGCAGTTTGAAGAGACGCTGACGGTTGTCGCGCGTGACGGCACGCCGCACGTGATGTGTGCTTACCTGTACGATCTGGCGGGTCTGTTCTCCGGCTTCTACGAACACTGCCCTATTCTGTCTGCGGAAAACGAATCGGTCCGCAACAGCCGCCTGAAGCTGGCGCAGCTCACGGCGAAGACCCTGAAGCTGGGTCTGGATACCCTGGGTATCGAAACCGTAGAACGCATGTAATACAAAAAACCCGGCAAGCGCCGGGTTTTTCTTATCAGAAATACTTCCGCAAATATTCCGTTAAACAGAGAATCGCCATCGCCTGTCCGTACGGCATCGACGTCAGCGGGATCTGGCGATAAAACTCAAGATCGCTGCCCATGCCCGTGCCGAACGACGTTTGCAACAGCTCGCCTTCCGGCGAAATATTTTTGACGATACCGCGAATCGCTTTTTCTGCCACTTCGGCATACTCCGTGCCAACGTAGCGCTTGCGCACGGCTTTCAGAATGCCGTAGGCAAACCCTGCCGTGGCGGACGCCTCAAGATAAGAATGTGGATCGTCGAGCAGCGTATGCCATAGCCCGCTGTCGTCCTGATATTTCGCCAGCGCGGCAATCTGCGCATTCAATACCTGCACCAGGTAGCGGCGCACGGCGCTGTTTTCCGGCAGATCCACAAGCTCAAGGAAGTCCGGGATCGCGATGGTGAGCCAGCTGTTGCCGCGCGCCCAGCGGGCACGGGCAAAGTTATGGTTGCCGTCGTAGCTCCAGCCGTGGAACCACAGCCCGGTCTCCCGGTCCATCAGGTTCTGCACGTGCAGCAGGAACTGATACACCGCCTCTTCAACGTATTCCGGTTTGTTGAGCAGCTTGCCGATTTTCGCCAGCGGCAGCACCGTCATCATCAGCGTGTCATCCCACATCTGTTGATGGTTTTCTTCCGCCAGGGTGATGTGCTGCATCCCGCCGTGTTCCGTACGCGGCATCTCGGCCATCGCCCATTCCGCCCAGCTTTCCAGCCACGGCCGCCAGGCCTGATTTTTGGTCTCTTCGTAGCGATAAGCCAGCGTCAGGAACGGCGACATGGTATTCACGTTTTTGGTGGTCGCGCCTTCCGCAAAGCGGTCGGCAAACCAGCTGTCGATGATGTCTCGCATACCTTCGTCGCCGGTCTGGCAGTAATATTGCCAGATACCGTACAGGCCAACGCCGTGCGTCCACTCCCATCCGGCCCAGCCTTTAGTGTCGATCACGCGCCCGTCGTCCAGCCGCAGCAAAAACTCACCCGTTTTGTCGTGGATATTGACCAGGCTATGCGTCACCTTTTGAATCAGCGATTCCAGCTCGTCCCGGGCGATAAAGCGCTCTGGCTGACGTAATAACGGGCTATGTTTGACAGGCCAAACTTTCATTATCTTAACCTCTGTTGTATGTCGAATTCAGTACCGCGCGATCCTTCAGCGAGGGTGCCGCTGGCTTATTGCGATTCAGATAACCGATGTTGTTATTGCCCCAGAGTGACTCATAAGGCATACCGGCCAGCATCTCAACGGTGGCGCGGGCGTGTGGCGTCGCTGACTCAGGCATCGCATGACCACACTCACGCATTTTCGCGGTCTCCTCGCGCAGCGTGCTGTGGGTCTGCAAATTGAGCCTGAAGCGCAGGGAAACGAGGAAGCCGCAGAACAGCACCAGGATCGTGCCCACGCTCAGGATCGTCAAAATGGTGTGGCTCACTTCCGCAGGCTGCACTTTCTGGCCGCTGACAAAGCCGGACATCTGCATCACGATGCCCACCAGCATCACCGCACCGGCCTGTGACGCCTTACGGGTCAGGGTCATGATGCCCGCGAAGATCCCTTCGCGGCGCTGGCCGGTGATCGCTTCATCCACGTCAGCAATGTAGGTATAGGTGTTCCACGGCACGTAGTTGATACCGCCGCGACCGAGACCGGCAACCGCTGAGATCAGCAACAGCAGAGCGTAGACGTCACTCAGGCCCGCGTAATAGAGCATGGCGTAAGAGAGAGACGCCAGACCAAACAGCACCACGACCATGCGGTAGGACGGTGCAGGCCCGAAACGGATGCACAGCGGGATCATGGCGATAACCGCAAAGAACTGGAAAATAGCCATCGTGCCCAGCAGATTGGACGCCATTGACGCTTCCTGCATCAGCACGAACACCACGTAGTAGGTGAATACCGCATTAAACACGTCCTGCGCGATATAGCCGCCAAGGTACATGCCCAGATGCTGACGGAAAATCTTGATGCGCAGCGTGGAGCTTAACTCAACGATCAGGCGGTTGAGGCTCTGTCCCAGCGTCAGCTTCTTCTTCTCTTCTTCAGCACGCAGCGCCGCTTCTGACCACTCTTCGCGCGGGCGTTCCCAGGTAAAGAACCAGACGAAGGTTAGCATCAGCGCGCAGAGCAAGGAGAAGACCAGGCTTGCGTAGAAGAAGGAGATGGCGTTTTCTTTCCCGAAGTGGGTTAACAGGATCCCCGGCAGGAAGGAGGCCAGAATGGCGGACATCTGCGCCATAGAGATACGCGCCCCGGAGAACTTGGTTTTCTGTTTAAAGTCATCGGTCATTTCCGGTACCAGCGTTTCGTACGGCACCAGAATCATGGTGTAGACAATATCAAACACCAGATAGGTCAGCAGGTAGTACCAGAAGCTCATGTCCCCAACCCACATCAGCGAGTAGCTGAACACGCACGGAATCCCCAGCAGGATAAAAAACTTACGACGGCCGAAGCGCTTACCGAGCCAGGTCGTCCCAAAGTTATCGGTTAAAAAGCCCATTAACGGGCTAACGACGGCATCCAGCACCCTTGCAGCGGCAAAGATAAACGTTGCTTCGATCGGTGAGAGCCCGCAGAAGGTGGTATAAAAATATAAAAGCCAGGCCGCCGTCAGGGCGGTGGTACCCGCCCCGAGGAAATCGCCTGACCCGTAAGCGAGATAATTTGCGAGCCCAATTTTACGTGTTCTCATTGCCGTCACCCCTAATCAGTTTTGGGAGACTCCCTGCAAGCAAGCGTCTTCCGGGAGCTTTTAGACGGCTACAGTAAATGCATCGACCGGTTGATACCTTTCTGTTTCTGCCATCACTAAGAGGGTCAATGGCAATAATGCAAAGAGTACCGTCACGCGCGTCACTGATTTATAAAACAGCGTTTCTATTTGATCAAAAGGTGAGGTCAGTTTTGAGAGCCAGCCATCAAAATTGCTGATGGCTGGTGAAAAGGCAGGGTGTTAGCGGTAGTTCACGATGACAGAATTACTCTGTACTTTCAGCGCCGGGATTAAACGTCCCCCGCCCGGCACTTCCCAGATGAAACGCAAAGGTTCAATGGCCGGTACGCCGTTGAACGCCTGCGTCGTGCCATTTTCGCCGTCAATTTCCGTGCAGCGCGTCTGAGAACAGAGGCGCACCCGCAGCCCTGCGGGCGTTGGGCCAATCAGCCGGTAATTCCAGACCACAAGGCCCATCTGACCGGAAACGCCTTCAGAAGGCGACAGCGGGTTAGATGACATAGCAACGCCCCGGTTGCTGAGGGTCACACCCATGCTGCTTGCCTGCCAGGTGCCTTCCCCGGCAGCGTGCGCCGCCAGCGGGAAGAACAAAATCCAGAGCCATTTACGCATTATTTTCCTCCGATCGTCGCGGTCATGCGGATGTGACGGTTATCCGACAGCTCCATATTCGACAGCACGACCAGCTGGTTCAGGCTACGACGCAGGAAGCGCGACAGCAGCGGACGCAGCGCATGGTTCACCAGCAGCACCGGCGGCGCGCCCAGCATCTCCTGGCGCGCCAGCGCCTCCTGCGTTTGCGCCAGCAGACGGTCCGCCAGGCCCGGCTCCAGGCCGCCCCCGCCCTGCAGGGCCTGCAGCAGCAGGCGTTCAAGCGGCGTATCGAGGCCAATGACCTGCACTTCTCCGGTTCCCGGGAACCACTGCTGGGTGATCGCACGACCCAGCGCCACGCGCACCACCGCCGTCAGCTCGTGCGGATCGCTTTGTATCGGCGCATGCTCGGCAAGGGTTTCCAGAATGGTGCGCATATCGCGGATCGGCACTTTCTCTTCGAGCAGGTTTTGCAGCACCTTGTGCAGCGTGGTTAAAGTCACCACGCCCGGGACCAGATCTTCCGTCAGCTTCGGCATCTCCTGCGTGACGCGGTCAAGCAGCTGCTGCGCTTCCTGACGGCCAAACAGCTCTGCCGAGAATTGCCCGATCAGGTGATTAAGATGGGTCGCCACCACGGTACTGGCTTCAACAACCGTATAGCCCTGGATTTGCGCCTGCTCTTTCAGGGCACTTTCAATCCAGATAGCGGCCAGGCCAAAGGCCGGATCGATGGTTTGCTCGCCCGGCAGCGTGCCTGCGGCGGTACCCGGGTTAATCGCCAGCCAGCGGCCCGGATAGGCATCACCACTGCCAATTTCGACCCCTTTCATCAGAATGCGGTAGCGCGCGGGCGGCAGGTCCATATTGTCGCGGATGTGTACAACCGGCGGCAGGAAACCCATATCCTGCGCGAATTTTTTACGGATACTGCGGATACGGCCAAGCAGCTCGCCATCCTGCTGGAAATCGACCATCGGAATCAGGCGATAGCCCACTTCCATTCCCAGGGAATCTTCCAGCTGAACGTCGTTCCAGGTCGCTTCGACGGCCTGGGTATTCTCCGGCATTTTTACCTGAACAGGTTCCGCTGCCGGTTTGATTTCACGGCCACGCATCCACCAGGCAAGCCCCAGCAGACCCGCCGTAAACAGCAGGAAGACGAGGTTTGGCATCCCCGGCACCAGTCCGAGCAAACCCAGAACGGCAGCGGCCAGCAGCATAACGCGCGGGTTGCTGAAGAGCTGGCCCACCATCTGCTCGCCAACGTCCTGATCGGTACTCACGCGGGTCACAATCACGCCCGCCGCCGTGGAGATAACCAGCGCCGGGATCTGCGCAACCAGACCGTCACCAATGGTCAGCAGCGTATAGCTTTCCGCCGCGTGGCCCATGTCCATCCCGTGCTGCAATACCCCGACCAGCAGGCCGCCGACCACGTTAATCACCATGATCAGAATGCCTGCGATAGCGTCACCGCGCACAAACTTACTCGCACCGTCCATGGAGCCGTAGAAGTCCGCCTCCTGCGTCACTTCCGAACGGCGTTTTTTGGCTTCATCTTCGGCAATAAGGCCCGCGTTCAGGTCGGCGTCGATCGCCATCTGCTTGCCCGGCATCCCGTCCAGCACAAAACGCGCGCCTACTTCCGCGATACGCCCTGCACCTTTGGTGATAACCATAAAGTTGATGATAACGAGGATAACGAACACCACGATACCGATAGCGAAATTGCCGCCCACCAGGAAGTGGCCGAATGCCTCCACCACTTTACCTGCCGCTGCCGCACCGGTATGACCTTCCATCAGGATGATACGCGTGGACGCCACGTTCAGCGCCAGTCGGAGCAAGGTGGTAAACAGCAGAATGGTCGGGAACGCGGCAAACTCCAGGGTACGCTGGGTGAACATCGCCACCAGCAGCACCATAATGGACAGCGCAATATTGAAAGTGAAAAGCAGATCGAGGATGAATGCCGGGAGCGGCAGTACCATCATCGACAGAATTAGCAGGATCAGAATCGGCCCGGCAAGGATTTGCCATTGGGTCGATTTCAGGTTGCCGGGCAGGCGCAACATTGCCACCAGATTAGCCATCAGTGTCCTTCTCGTTCATAAAATCCAGCGCGGCAGGCACCGGAAGGTTTTCAGGTTTCACAGGCCGCTGACCGCCAGCCAGACGCCAGCGCTTCAACTGCCATACCCAGGCCAGCACTTCCGCCACGGCGGCGTAGAGTTGTCCCGGGATCTGTTGTCCGATATCCGCATGGCGGTACAGCGCACGCGCCAGCGGAGGGGCTTCCAGAATCGGCACGCGGTTTTCAGTACCAATTTCCCGGATACGCAGTGCGATCAGCCCCGCCCCTTTCGCAACGACTTTCGGCGCGCTCATTTTGTTTTCGTCATAGCGCAGCGCAACGGAATAGTGTGTCGGGTTGGTGACGATGACGTCGGCCTTCGGCACATCGTCCATCATCCGGCGACGGGCGGCGGCACGCTGCATCTGGCGGATGCGCCCTTTCACGTGCGGGTCACCTTCCATCTGCTTATATTCGTCACGGATATCCTGACGCGACATGCGCAGCTTTTTAAAATGGGTATAAAGCTGGAAGATCACGTCAAAACCCACCATCGGGATAATGCTGAGCACCACCAGCAGCGCGCAAAGCCCAACCAGATTCAGCGCGTTGCTCATCGCGGTGAGCGGCGATTCGCTGATAAGACGCATCATTTCCGGCCAGTGGTACCAGAGGTAAAATCCCGCGGAACTGCCCATCAGCACCGATTTGAGAACGGCTTTGAGCAGCTCAGCCCCGGTCTGCGCAGAGAACATTTTCGCGATACCCGGCAGCGGGTTCAGTTTGGAAAATTTCGGTTGCAGCGATTTGGCACTAAAAACCAGGCCGCCGAGCATCACCGGAGAGACCAGCGCGACCAGCACAACCCCGGTTATCAGGGGCAGCAGCGCGACCATGGCCCCTTTAATAAGCTGAATAATCTGGCTGAGGATCAGATTCGGATCGTTGACCATGCTGTGGTCAAAACGTAAGCCGGTGGACAACATTCCCGCCAGCTTGCGGGCGAGCGACTCCCCGCCCCACCAGATAATGCACACCCCTACGATAAGGATCAGCAGGGAGGTCAATTCTCGGGATCGGGGGATCTGCCCTTCCTCACGCGCCTTTTCTAGTCGGTGGGGTGTGGGGGCTTCCGTTTTGTCGTCGTTCTCTTCTGCCACAGTGCATGCTCAGCCCATTACGTCACGGGTATCATGCCAGCACCGCCTTTCATCAATGGGCTGAAAAAACCCTATAACCGGGTCTTTTTATCCTGTTTAAGCCCCCCTCTGCAATTAGGGTTAGGGAAAAAAGGGCAAGGAATGTTCGAACGAACATTCTCCAGCTTTTGTGATGTGTTTCATATTACAAAATGAATTAAGCGCAGTTTTAAAGAACATTCACTCTAAAATATCCCGAAAGAAAATTAACATAACCGTCGATTTTAACCTCCCGGCATTGCAGGAATGATATAACTATGTAAATTTAATAATTCACAGCAATCGAAACCATATAAATCATTCCCCCACACAATCCCAAAATGGATAAATCTATATAACATTAATCCTGAGACTACCTTACCAGCAGAAAATTAAATGTTATAATTTCATACGACATAATTTACTTTTCACCAGAAAGCAAAATGTATGCCAGATATTTCTTTTTACTTAAGGGACATTTAATATGGATTTCAAAAAGAATATTATTGCGGGCTTAGCCCTTGCAACACTGTCGATGAATGGTTTCGCCGCAGAAATGAATGCCGGCACTATTCACTTTACGGGTGAAATTATCGAATCAAGCTGTACCATTCAGGGTGACGACGGTACAGACAGTACTATCCCACTGGGTACCTATCCTACATCATTGTTTAATACCGTTGGGAAGGAGACCGCACTTACGGAGTTCTCCATTACGCTGGCGAACTGCCCGTTAACAAGCGCTGGGCTTCCGGCTGTTCAGCTGACCTTTAACGGCCCAACGACCCTGACCAAGACCAAGACGCTGCTGGACGTCAGTAAAATTACTACCACGGGCGAAACCGCGGCCACCGGTATCGGCATTGCCGTCAGCCCGGCGGGTAAAGATGATAAGCTCATCACGATGGACGGCGCTGAAGGGCAGATCTATATCGAACTGGCGACAAAATCCGAAGATACGATTAAAGCTGATTTTAATGCCCGCTATAAATCATTTGCAGATGCGGTTACCGCCGGTCCAGCAGATGCTGATATGACGGTAAATATTCTTTACCGTTAATAATCGTATTACTGATATTCATAATATATATATTTAGGCGTCATGACGTTTAAGGAGTCATGATCTGATAATAGTCCGGACTCGGACTATTATCATTTCCCTTCAACCTCCTTTATTAAAGGTTTCACCATGCGCATTTTACTCCGGGTCTTATTATGCATTCCTGTTATTGCGAGCACCTTTTGTCACGCAGCAGGTATTCAGATCGGTCGCACACGCATAATCTACGATGCCGCGAAAAAGGAAGTTGCTCTGCCCTTACAAAATAATGATAAAGAGCTTCCATGGTTAATACAGTCATGGACGGATACTGGTGATGGCAAAACGCACGGACCGTTTATCGTGACACCGCCTCTCTTTCGGCTCGATCCGCAAAAAGAGCAAAGCCTGCGTATTACCTGGAACGGGACAACCTTAGCAGGCGATAAAGAGTCTCTGTTCTATATGAACGTACGAACCGTTCCTGCCACGGCTACGGATGAGGGAGACAAAAACGTCCTGCGGTTAATCTATAAAACGCGTCTGAAACTGTTCTGGCGCCCTGTCGGACTGAGCGGTACGCCCTCTGAATCCTGCAAAAACCTGCGCTTCGCGCGTCATGGTCAGCTGCTCACTGTCATCAACGAGGGGGCGTTTTACAGCGTCTTTGATTCACTTGCGCTGGGAGCGCACAAAGTGGAGAAAGCCGACATGGTTGCCCCTAAATCCCGCGCTGACATTCCTCTCCCTGACAATGCTCAGGGAACGAGCGTCACCTGGCGCTGCATAACCGATTACGGCAATGCTTCCGAAAAATATACCGCCACCCTGGCGCAGGATTAAAAGACCGCGATGATGACAGGACGTAATGATATGTCATACGAGCGGCTCTTTAGACCGAATCCGCTTCTTCGCTGCCTTGGCGGTGTCTTGCTCATCGCGAGCTTCTCGACGCTGGCCCGTGAGTATCGTTTCTCTCCCTCATCGCTTGAAGGAGACATGCTGGCCCAGCAGGATATCGACCTTTCACTCTTTTCAAAGTCGAATGCTCAGCTACCCGGCACCTATTCTTCACGAGTGCAGGTGAACGAACACCGCCTGAGCACCACCAGTATCGCTTACGTCAGCTCCCCGGAAGGGTCACTGATACCGCAGCTCACACCGGATATGCTGCGGGCATGGGGGGTTGCTATCGACCAGTATCCCGCCTTGCTTGCGTTACCCGCCAATAAGGCTTTGCCTAAAGATATCAGCAACTATATCCCCCAGGCCTCCGCGCGGCTTGATTTTTCAAACATGACATTAGCGTTGAGTATTCCTCAGGCCGCGTTAAGAAGTACCGGTCGCGATTACATCGATCCTTCGCGCTGGGACGACGGTGTTCCCGTGTTGTTCAGTGACTACGCTTTCTCAGGATCAAAAAATAAGGAGAGCGGCGACAACAGCGCCACCAGTCAGTATCTGAATTTGCGCACCGGCGCCAACATGGGTGGCTGGCGAGTGCGCAACTATTCAACGTGGAGCAATTCAGAGAATGAAAACCTGTGGGAAAACATCAATACCTTCCTCCAGCATGACGTTGACGCCCTCAAGGCACAGTTCACGGCCGGAGAAAGCAACACGCGGGGCGAGGTATTTGATAGCTTACAGTACCGGGGCGTTAACCTTGCGTCGGATGAAGAGATGCTTCCCTACAGCCAACGCGGCTATGCCCCTGTCATACGCGGCATCGCCAGTTCAAATGCGGAAGTCTCGGTGCGCCAGAATGGCTACCTCATCTATCAGCAAAATGTCGCGCCGGGCGCGTTCGAAATCGACGATCTCTACTCCACGACCAACAGCGGCGATCTGGACGTTACGGTGAAAGAGGCTGACGGCACCGAGCATCGCTTTACGCAGCCCTACTCCAGTATCGCGGTTATGCTGCGGCCTGGGCGTATGAAGTACGAAATGACAGCAGGCCGTTATCGTGCTGAAAGCGGGAGCGACCAAAAGGAACCCGATTTTTTCCAGGGAAGCATGATTTACGGTTTAAATAACCTTCTCACCTGGTTTGGAGGGCTGACGCTCTCGAAAGACTATAACGCAGCCAATACCGGTGCCGGTCTGGCGCTCGGGCCGCTGGGCTCGCTGTCCGCTGACGTTACCATGGCTGATACCCGGCTAGACGATAACAGCCAGCATTCCGGCCAGTCATGGCGTTTGCTTTATACCGGTAAACTGGATTCGACCGATACCAACTTCAGCCTCGGCAGCTACCGATACTCCAGCCGCGGGTATTACAGCTTTGCCGACGCCAACCAGAAGCATGACGGCCACGATGACGATCTGCTGTTTCGTTACAATAAACGCAACCGCATTCAGGCCAGCGTTAGCCAAACCGTTGCTGGGGTAAGTCTGTATCTTAACGGTTATCAGCAGGATTACTGGGGCACCTCTAAAAAAGAGCGCAGCCTGTCTCTGGGATTCAATACCGTTGTTGCCGGCACGAGCTATCACATTGCCTATACGTACAGCAAAACCAACGGCGACGAGTCTGACAGGATGGTTTCTTTGGGATTTAGCATTCCTCTCGCCAGATGGCTGCCACGCGCCTGGAGTAGCTACAACATCAGCAACACTAAAAATGGCTATACGCGGCAAAACGTGGGCCTCAGCGGCACGCTTCTGGAGGATGAGCGTCTGAGCTACTCGTTGCAGCAGAGCCACTCCAACCACGACGGGGAAGATATCAGCAGCGTCTATGGCAGTTACCGCTCGCAATACGCCAATCTGACCGCAGGCTATTACGCTTCCACCGATCACTCTCAGCAGCTTAACTACGGCATTAGCGGCGCTATTGTTGCCCATCCTCAGGGCATCACGCTGGCTCAACCTTTAGGAAGCCAGTTTGCTATCGTCAATGCCAACGACGCTTCCGGCGTCCGTTTCCTGAACCAGCGGGGTATTCAGACCGACTGGCAGGGTAACGCAGTCATTCCATCACTCACTCCGTACCAGGAGAACAATATTCGTATTGATACCTCGAGCCTGCCGGAAAATGTGGACAGCAGCGATACCGCCATCACCGTCATTCCCTCGCGCAACGCGGCGGTGCTGGCCAGATTTGATGCCCACACAGGCTACCGGATGCTGGTCACCCTGAAGCGTCCAAACGGTCTCCCCGTTCCGTTCGGCGCCATCGCGACCAGTAGCGACCCGGTGATGAGCGGCATTGTCGATGAAACCAGCACCGTCTATCTGTCAGGCATTGGAGAGACCGCGCAGCTCACCGTGAAGTGGGGCAACGGCACGGGCCAACAGTGCCGCGCCAGCATTACGCAACAGTCAGCCAACCAAACCGAAAGCCCTAACGGTATTCGCTCGGTTAGCGAGCTTTGTCAGCAGGAATAAGCACATGACAACTATATTCAAGAAACGGGCCGTCTGGGCTTCATTGGCCACGGCACTGAGCCTGACCGCAACCAGCCCGAGCATGGCCGCGACTTTACTTCATGACTGCTTCGGTGCGCCGCAAGCCTACACCACGACGTTCGATCATGAGTTTTCGTCCAGCGAAAATATCGCCAATCATGACTATGATGTGCCAAATCATCTGGTCGGCAATGGCCCGGTGATAGTGGCCAACTGCAGCTGTCCCGGGAATATATTTTCTTCGAGCATGGTTTATGAAAAAACCTTCGCCGGAAGCCCGTTGAAACCGGGAACAAGCGGATACGGCTTTTTGACAGAAAAGATCGATGCCGATATCACCGCCTATGCGGATGCAATCAACTCTCCGGACGGCACTTCTTTGACCCCGATAGCTGTCAATGAATACCCGACGTCCAGAGCTAATATGCGTAACACTAGCGAGAATGCACTCGCCAAAACGGAGGGAGATGCCAACGTTTGCAGTAGTGGCACCCAGCCGAGCAACGCCGCTACAGTAAAGCGTAATTTCCGCTGGAACGTCGTGGCGATCCTGCTTCACATTAAAAAACCCATCCTGGGTCAAGAGGTGATCCCTTCGACGATCGTCGCGCAAAACTATGCCTGTCTTTATTTCGGCTCGGGGGGAAGCTGCGATCCCGGGCAGGCAGATCAGGTCTCTGATATCTGGTTTAGCGGCACGCTTTCTGCGCCGCTAAGCTGCGTTATCAACGAAGGCAGCACCATTGAGGTTGAGTTCGGCAGCATTGTCAGCAAGCAATTCGTCATCAAGGGGCAACCGCCAAAACGTTATGCCATCAAAAACGTTGATATTGCCTACCACTGTGATGATAACGCAGTGGGAAACACGGACCGGATAAAGCTGACGCTGACCGCAGATCAGGGGGTCGCGGACAGCAGTACGCCGTACATTGCAAAACTTCTGGACAGAGACGACCTCGGGGTGCGTGTATATGATGAACACAGTCAGAACGTCGCGCTGGACGGGACCTATGAGTTTCCGGTGACGATGGACGCGCAGGGAAACGGTGTGGTCAAAATTCAGGCTGTACCGGTCAGCACGACCAATGCCTCTCCGGCCCCGGGCCGCTTTGAAGGTAACGTGACGGTGAAGATGGATCTTCGCTAACCGAACTACCCTCAGGTTGACGCCGCAGCCTGAGGGTAATCGAAACAATCAGAAGCCGAGGCTGTCCAGCAGATCGTCTACCTGATCCTGGCTTGCCACAACGCCCGCCTTGCTGGCGTCGAGCTGTGGACCATTGAGCAGGCTTTCGTTCTCGCGTTTTGGACGGGCCGCCGGTTCCGGGATGTTCTCCAGCAGAACCATCAGCAGCTGACGCTCAATCTCCTGGATAACATCCATCATGCGCTTGATCACCTGACCGGTCAGGTCCTGGAAATCCTGCGCCATCATGATGTCCAGCAGCTGGGCGTTGGTGAAGCTGGTGTGCCCCGGCACATCACCCAGGTACTGACGGGTATCCGTCACCAGCTCACGGGCATCCGCCAGCTCGATAGGGTTCTCAAACCACTCGTCCCAGCGTTTGCTCAGCGCTTTCGCCCCCTTTTCCATCGCATCCTGGTGCGGCTGTGACGCTTCGACGCTGTTCAGCGCACGTTCCGCGGCCTGAGCGGTCATCTGCACAACATAGTCCAGACGATCGCGGGCATCAGGAATGGCTTCCGCCGCTTCGGCAATCGCCTGATCCAGACCCAGCTCACGCAGGCTGTCACGCAGCATGCGCGTCAGGCTGCCGATGCGGACGATGATATCGCTCGGCGAGTGTTCTTCAACGGGTTTCATAGCAGGTTGCAACATTTCCATCACCTCACATGCCGAGTTTCTCGAAGATCTTACCGAGCTTCTCTTCCAGGGTTGCCGCGGTGAATGGCTTCACCACATAGCCGCTTGCGCCCGCCTGTGCAGCGGCAATGATGTTCTCTTTTTTCGCTTCTGCAGTAACCATCAGAACCGGCATAGACGCCATTCCGGCATCGGCACGAATGGTTTTCAGCAGTTCCAGACCGTCCATGTTTGGCATGTTCCAGTCGGAGATAACAAAACCAAACCCGCCAGCCTGCAGTTTGTTCAGCGCATCAACGCCGTCTTCTGCTTCTTCAACGTTGTTGAAGCCCAGCTCTTTCAGCAGGTTGCGCACGATGCGACGCATGGTGGAAAAGTCATCCACAACCAAAAACTTAAGCTCTTTATCCGCCATAAAATAATACTCCTGAGTCAAATACGTATTGCCTGTCCGGCACTGATTTTCGCCAGCATCTGCTGGCTTACCTGGCTAAGATCGACCACTTCGCTCACGCCACCCATATTGATGGCCTCGCGCGGCATGCCGAACACCACACAACTTGCTTCATTCTGCGCAATCGTCCAGGCGCCAGCCTGGTGCATTGCAAGCATTCCGGCGGCACCATCGTTGCCCATCCCCGTCAGGATCACCCCAACGGCGTTGCGCCCCGCATGTTTCGCCACCGAATGAAACAGCACATCCACCGACGGACGGTGCCGGTTGACCGGCGGTCCGTCATGAATTTTGATTTGATAGTTAGCGCCGCTGCGCGACAGCTCCATATGCTTGTCGCCCGGGGCGATATAGGCATGTCCCGGGAGCACGCGCTCGCCGTCTTCCGCCTCCTTCACGCTGATCTGGCACAGCTTGTTCAGGCGTTCGGCGAACGAACGGGTAAAGCCTGGCGGCATATGCTGAGTGATCAGAATACCCGGACTTGAAAGCGGCAATGGCTGGAGTACATGACGAATTGCCTCTGTTCCTCCGGTTGACGCCCCAATAACCAGCAGTTTTTCCGAGCTGAGTAAGGGACCGGCCTTCAGGGTCGCAGGCGCGGCCAATGGCGTATGGGCAGCAAGCTTCGCCCGCGATGCGGTGCGGATCTTCTCCGCGATCATTTCGCTGTAGGCCAGCATCCCTTCGCGAATGCCGAGCTGCGGTTTGGTGACAAAATCCACCGCCCCCAGCTCCAGCGCGCGCAGGGTGATTTCCGATCCTTTTCCGGTCAGGGAAGAGACCATCACCACCGGCATGGGCCGAAGGCGCATTAATTTTTCGAGGAAATCTATGCCATCCATGCGCGGCATCTCGACATCCAGCGTTAGCACGTCGGGGTTATATTTTTTAATTAAATCCCGCGCTACCAGAGGATCGGGCGCAGTCGCCACCATCTCCATGTCGCTGTGGCTATTGATAATTTCAGTCATGATCTGACGCATCAGCGCTGAATCATCGACAGACAACACCCTGATTTTACTCATGCTTTTTCCTTACTCAGCGCATATACCGTTTGCCCACGCAGGCTAAACTCACGCGCGAGGTTGCTGAAGTTTTCCGAGTGCCCGGCAAACAGTAAACCGTCAGGCTTGAGCAACGGAACAAACCGACGCAAAATGTCCTGTTGCGTCGTTTTATCAAAATAGATCATGACGTTACGGCAAAAAATGGCATCGAACGGCCCCGGCACGTTGTACTGCTTATCCAGCAGGTTAACGGGCGCGAATTCGACGCAGTTCGCCAGCTCCTGGCGTACGCGCACCAGGCCTTCATGCGGGCCCGTGCCGCGCATGAAATAACGCTGCAGCTGCTGCGGCGACAGCGTTTTCAGTTCATCCTGGCGATACACGCCGTTACGCGCCTTCTCCAGCACCTCGGTATCGATATCGCTGGCGTAGACTTTCCAGCGTCCGGGCGTCATGCCCAGGGTGTCAGCAAGGGTTATCGCCAGCGAGTACGGCTCTTCACCCGTCGAGGCGGCCGCGCTCCATACGCGATACTCCCCGGTGCGACGGCGGGCGTGCTCGGCCAGGACCGGGAAGTGGTGAGCTTCACGGAAAAACGCCGTCAGGTTGGTGGTTAACGAGTTAATAAAAGCCTGCCACTCTGCGCTGTTCTGGTTCGCCTCGAGCATGCTCAGATAGCGGCCAAAATCATCCAGCCCCAGCGTACGCAAGCGCCGCACCAGACGGTTGTAGACCATGTCCCGCTTATGATCCGCAAGCACGATCCCCGCACGCTGGTAGATTAACTGACATATCCGACGAAAATGCGCGTCGGACAGCGCGAGGCGCTGTGTCATCTGCAACAATAATGACGTTTGCCCAGGGGGCATTGGTGATGTCATAGCGCCTTCTTAATTACATTCAGGATACAACTGGCACGGCCTGCGACCGCCCGACTTCTGTTACTGCTTCAACGTGCTCTTTCACATTAAATACCGCGACCAGTCCGGTCAGACGATCCGCCTGGCTGGCCAGCTGATCGGTTGCCGCTGCCGCTTCCTCAACTAACGAGGCGTTCTGTTGCGTCACCTGATCCATCTGGCTGACGGCCTGGGCAACCTGCTCAATCCCGCGACGCTGTTCATCCGACGCAGAGGCAATCTCGCCCATGATGTCGTTCACCCGCGTCACGGAGGTGACGATCTCGTGCATGGTTTTCGCCGCCGTATCCACCAGCGTTGAGCCCTGCTGAACGCGCGAAACCGACTCTTCGATCAGCACCTTAATCTCTTTCGCCGCGTTGGCGCTGCGGCTCGCCAGGTTACGCACCTCCCCCGCCACCACCGCAAACCCGCGCCCTTGCTCACCGGCGCGCGCCGCTTCCACGGCGGCATTCAGCGCCAGAATGTTGGTCTGAAACGCGATACCGTCAATCACGCTGATGATGTCACCAATTTTCTGCGAGCTGGTGGCAATCTCCTGCATGGTGCTGGCGACATGGGACGCCTGGTCGCCGCCTTTCTTCGCCGTCATCGCCGCCTGTTTTGACAGGTCAGACGCCTGACGCGCGTTATCGGCGTTCTGGCTTACCGTCGCGGTTAACTGCTCCATGCTGGCCGCCGTCTGCGCCAGCGAGGCCGCCTGCTGCTCGGTGCGGGACGAGAGATCGTTGTTGCCCGCCGCAATCTCAGAGATCCCGGTGTGCATGGCATAACTGCCCTGCCGCACGTCGCTCACCGTTTCCCGCAGCGATCCCTGCATCGCCTTCAGGCTGGCAAAGATCGCCGAAATTTCGTTCTTGCCGAACACCGCCACCGGACGCGCCAGGTCCCCTTTCGCAATACTGTCGAAGTGGCTGCTGATAATCGCCAGCGGCTGTACGATCATTCTGCGCGACCAGAGCAGTGCCCCGCCGGTCAGCAGCCCTGCCAGGATCACCACCACGGCAAAGATGACGCCCGACATGTGATAGCTTTGACGACTCTGGTCACCGGCACGCTGAACAGACTGGTTAATATCCTGCTGCCACGCGTTAAAGCTGCCGTCAAACGCCGCCTGCGAGGCCTGAACCGGTGCAGTCATAAAGTCCGAAAGCTGGTTGTTCTCAAGCCACGTCGCCTGGTGGTCCAGATCGCTGTACCACTGCTCAAAGTTCGTCTTCATGGCGGCCTTCAGCGCTTTCTCTTTCTCACTGTCGGCGGCCTGCGCCGTAAAGGCTTTAAACTGTGCGTCAGCCTGCTTCAGACTGTCGCGCGCGGTCGCCATCAGCGCTTTAATGTCATCCGGCGGATAACTCAGCGCGGTTAAGGTTCCCGCCTTGTTCAGCGCAGTGCTTGCCTGCAACAGCACGGCACGCGTTTGTGCCAGTGCGGAGCGCTGCTGATTACTCGCCTCAACTTCCTGCAAATTCTGATAGCCATCGCGAAACGCCCAAAAAGACAACCCGTTACTGCCAACCTGCAACACACCGCAAAGGATCAGAATCAAAAACAGTGTGGTCGAGATACGAATACGATTTAACATCCACGCTCCCATCAAGCGGCAAGCAGCCGCGGTTTAATTGTCAGTCAAAATGTTTCCCAGTTTTCATCTTGTCCGGTCGTCGCGGTGCGCGTACGGTTTACAGCCGATTTAGCGGCTGGCACGCGATACGTCGCCTGCGGGGTGACCGTGTTTCCAGCGAGTGAAGCGAGACGAAACGCCGAGACGGCCATCTTCAGACGGCTCGCCTGGTCTTCCAGAGCAGCGGCCGCCGCAGCGGACTCCTGCACCAGCGCGGCGTTTTGCTGTGTCACGCGATCCATTTCCGATACCGCCAGGGCAACCTGGTCGATACCACGACTCTGCTCATCGGACGCAGAGGCGATTTCACCCATGATGTCCGTCACGCGGGTGACGGCATTCACGATGTCATTCATGGTCTCCCCGGCGCTTTCCACCAGCACGGAGCCGGTATCCACGCGGGAGACGGAATCTTCAATCAGAGACTTGATCTCTTTGGCCGCGTTGGCGCTGCGGCTGGCCAGGTTGCGTACTTCCCCGGCCACCACGGCAAACCCGCGCCCCTGTTCACCCGCGCGCGCCGCTTCCACGGCGGCGTTCAGCGCCAGAATGTTGGTCTGGAATGCAATGCCGTCGATAACGCTGATGATGTCGGCGATTTTCTTCGAGCTGTCGGCGATTTCGTGCATGGTTTTCACCACGCCATCCACCACGCGGCCGCCGCGCTGCGCCGTCTCGGAGGCGCTTTCCGCCAGCTGAGACGCCTGGCGGGCGTTATCGGCGTTCTGCTTCACGGTCGCGGTGAGCTGCTCCATGCTGGCGGCCGTCTCTTCCAGGGCGGACGCCTGCTGCTCGGTACGAGAAGAGAGGTCGTTATTCCCCATCGCAATTTCGCTGGTGCCGGTGTAGATAGCCTCCGACCCGTTACGTACGTTGGCAACGGTTTCGATTAACGAACGCTGCATATGGTCAACGCTGTTTGCCAGCTCGGTGATCTCATTGCGCCCGGAAACGGTCAGCGTTTTGGTCAGGTCACCGCCGGCAATTTCACGAATGTGGGCAATGACGCGCCCGAGAGGGTTCAGCAGGATATGGCGAATGCCGTACCAGACCGCGACCAGCACAATGACCAGCGCCAGCGCCATCACGGCCATCTGCCATTTTGCAAAGCGGTAGTCATTCTGGCTTGCCGTAAAGGCCGAGTGATAGAGATCGCCACTGACCTTCGCGTATTCCCCCAGCGCCGCGCCGAGTGCGTTTTGCATCCCCTGCGTTGGCTGCGCGAAATAGGCGTCCATGTTGCCGCTCTCCAGGAACTGAATCAGCTCTGTCAGGCCGGTATGGTAGGCATTGTATTTTTCATCGATATTCTGGCTCACCTGCTCCATAGCAGGCTGCGGGGCGATCTTTTTGAAGGCGTCGTAATGTTTCGCGGCGTCAGCGAGGGTGGCACGGGCATTTTTCAACAGATCGGTTTTCGCGCTGCTCTGCTGATTGTTGGGGTCCATCATCATGCGCGCGGACGAGCGGCTCAGGTTGATACGCGTTTGCAGCATCAGATCCCACGTCGACGTGAGTTCACTCTGCTGCAGGCGGAGATCGTTCGAGGCCGCGAAGCTGTCCTGGTTCTGTTTTAATGACGAGAAAAAAAGCCCGCCGGAGATGAGCTGAAGAAGTGCGAAAATGACCAGCACCATCATGAGCATTGTGACAACGCGGATACGGTTCAACATACAACACCTTCTCATAGATTTATTAACGGTGTTATCGGCACAGCCCACAGGAACTTTACATTTGCGAAAGGGAAAAGCGCGGGGTTAAAACGCCACGTCGACAATCAGCGTGTCGGTGTAGGTTCCAGCGGGCGGCGTGGCCTGATTGGTCAGGACTTTCGCGGTGTAGTTGTAGGTGCGCAGTAAACCGTCGGTACTGACCTGGGACGATACCGCGCTGGACCAGCGCTCGCTACCGCTGCCGCCCCAGCGGTTACCGGTGGCTTCCTTATAGATGTCGTAGCTCATGGCGTTGCTGCCGCTCACCATCCGCCGCACGTTGTTCAGCGCGTTGGCACCGTTATTAATGCCGATGGTATACGAACTTCCTTTGGTACAGGTGACGGCAATCGCCTGCGAGACGGTGGGGAAACTTTGCACCAGCGGCGCGCTGTTGAAGTTCACATCTGGCGTGGTCATGGCGCTGCAGTCGTTGGTGACGGTCATATCCAGCAGGATGGTGGTTGTCGCGGTTCCCGTCTGATTGATTGTGCAAATGCCGAGCGCGCCGACGGAGCAGACGCTGTAGTTAATGCTGAAGGTTAACTGCACCTGATATGGCCCGGCAGTGACGTTTTGCCCGGCGACGGTGCGGAAATAGAGCGGAATGTTGTACTGCTTTGACCCCAGCAACCCCAGCAGGGTACTCCCGCTCCAGGTATACGATTTACTTATCTGTACCTCGCTGCTGCTCGCGCATCCCGATAACCCGCACAGCCGGGTGGGGATCGCGTCGGTGATGGCCGCATTATCCGTGCGTTTCATCGTGGCCCGGCTGCTGCCCGAAACCGATGCCGCGGTGTAGGTCAGCGTTACCGAGTCGCTGGTCAGCAGATTCAGTACGGCATCGCAGGCCACCACCAGCGTGCCGGTGGTTTGAACTTCTCCGGTTCCGCTAAGCGCGAACGAGGTGACGCTGCCAAACGACGCATTAACCGTACTGACGGTACACGCTGCCCAGCCGCCGCCGGAGAACAGCAGCAGGATGAATAGCAGCAGGCGCGTCATGGCTCCTCCCGGCAAACCAGCGGCCCGTAGGTTTTCAGCTTGTGCTCCGGATTGGCCCCCACGGTCAGGGTAGTCTTACAGCGCCTCCCGTCAGGTGCGATCACCTCCAGCGGGTTCACATCGCTGAGATTTTCCAGCCAGGCGATGCCGTCATACCCCACCACCGCATTGCTGCGCGAGGTGCGTCGAACCTGGCTTCCCACCGGCAACGCCTTCCCGCGCGCGTCATGCAGAATAACGCTGGCCACCCGTTCCTGCTCCATCGGGAAATCGACCAGATAGCCGCTGTGGCGCCGAATCGCGATCCGCCGCTCGGTCTCTTTCAGACGGGTATCCGCCGGCAGATTCAAAGTATCAATCCGGTAGCTTGCCGGGTAATACGCCGACACCCCGCTGACCAGGAGGTAGCCGTTGTTATTGGTTTTACCGACGGGCTGGTTCTCATAGCTGACGGGCACGTCCGGGTGCCCATCGGTACTGATGACCACAAACGCATCGTTGATCTTATTCGCCGCGAACAGCTCGCCGTCCATCAGCACAACGGCGCCCATCGCCTCGCCCCACCAGGTCATGGCATCCCTTTCGCCATAGCCGCCGCCCTGCAGCTCGATGTTGTTATTGCGCCAGCCCAGCGTACCCTGCTGATAATCACTGGATCTTGACTGGTTGGCCCAGGCCATGTTCCAGCTGAACCCACCGTCAGAAGGCATGGAGTGGTTGTAGTTAATGCGCTGGGTACTGCCTGCATCCGGGGTATTTTCAACGGTGACGGCAGCGCTGTCGCGCGCACCCAGCGGCACCTGCAGCGACAGCGCGACCGTCCAGTCTCCCCGCTGCCGATCCCGGCTGCCGGCCAGGTAAATACTGCTCGCCCCCCACAGGTTGCGGCTCCAGGAGAGATTGAGCAGCTCGGTTTTTTGGCTGTCAAAACTCTCCACGCCGATCCAGGCCGCACCGATATTGCCGTACCGTCCCAGATTGAAGGTCAGCGAATACTGGTCCGTATTACGGCTAAAGCTGGCGATGGGCTTATCGTTTTCGTCATACACCGTCGGCTGATCGTAAAGGGCGAGATTGCCAAAGCCGCGGTCGCGACGCGTGTGCTGAGTGGCGACGCTAAACTCGCTGGTACTGTACTGGTAACCCCAGTTGATTTGCCCGCCCGTATCACCGCGCATGCGGCTTTGCGAGTAAGAGGTATTCACCACGCCAAACTGGCCGAGTTTTATCACCGTCCCCGCGCCGCCCAGCGCCAGCTCCTGCGCCCCTTCCGCGTGGCCCTCGAGGGTTAGCCAGTCCGTCATCCCGTAGCGATACGAGCCGCTGCCGGCTGCCGGACCGTAGTCAAAATTCTTGATGCCGTAATTACGCCGCAGGCTGCCGAGCGTCACGGCGCCGTCGCTCAGCCCTTGTTTGAGCAGGTCGCTGGTGACGTAAAACGGTAGCGTGGTGCTTACCTGGCGCCCCAGCGCATCCGTCGTGACCAGCACCGCATCCCCGGCGCCGTTGATATAGGGCAGATTAGTCAGGGTGAAAGGCCCCGGCTGAAGCTGGGTTGAACCGGAGCGATAGCCGTTGATAAAGAGATCGACCGAAGTGGGTACCGCGGCTTCCCCCGCGAACTCGGGCAGCGGCCATGTCACCAGGTCAGGACGCAGGGAGAAATCCCGCCCGACGCTTATCCCCCCCATCCGCACGCTGGAGCTCCAGCTCAGGGCATCGCTGATCACGTCCCCGGCGCTCCAGCTCATCGCGTCATCTTCGTTAGCGAACAGCAGGGTCGTGTCATAGCGGACATAACCTTCCTGCTGGCCGTCGTTACCGGTGAAATTTTCCCGCGCGTAACCGGTCGAGGAAAACGAGCCGTTTTCGTTGAAGTAGCGGAACTCATGCCAGATCGACGCCTGACCACCGATATGTTCCGTGTGGTTGGTGTAGAGATCGTAATTCAGCAGCGCCCCGCGCCCGTAGTGCGGTTTGGCCTGCGCCGCTTGCGCGCTGAAAGGCGTCACGCGGGCCGTCACCCAGTCGCGGGGAACGGTCAGCAGCAGGCGCTGCGCGGCGCTGTCGTACTCCACCCGAACCTGAGCAAGCGAGGAGAGATTTACCTCGCCGGTGGGAACGTGCGCCGGGGGCAGCCCCGCGCGCAGCAAATCGGCGCTGGAGATAAAGAAAGCGCCTTTACGCTGCGTCACGGGCACGACCAGGCCGGTATCGTAATGATTGACCACGATGGCCAGCTGGAAAACCGCTTCATCATTTATCGCCTGTGCCTGGGGAGGCGGCGGTAAACTGTCGTCGCCGGGCCCGGCCAGAGTCGCGGAACTGACGCATAGCAGTATCATCATCGCCGGCTTCAGTTGACGGGCGTCGACTGCCATTGTTCGTCCCTGGCATTAATCTGCGCGCTCATCCGCTCTGGCTGACGAACGCCAGCGGGTATAGGCCAGCTGCGGGTGCTGCCCGGCAGGACGTAACCCAGCAATCCCTCCGCCACCGTGCGTTTCTGACCGCCCTGCTCCAGCGCCACCTGGCTCAGCCTGACGTGGACATCACCCCGATTTTTGACCTCCAGCGCAGGCTTCCCCTCCGCCTGCGTCACCCGCCAGCTCAGGTTTTGGGTCTCCGCCAGCGCGTGATGCGCGCCCTCTTTGATGGTCGGGATCCCCTGCCCATATACGAACAGAGGGATGGAGTAACGCATCTGCAATTTCAGGCCGATGGCGGGTTCGGCTTTGGCATCTGGCTGGGGAATTTCATCGACGATAATACGATAGGCCTGTTCGACCCCAGCGGGAACCGAAGCCTGTTTGATAAGGCGAATAAGCTGCTTGCTGCCTGTGCCAATCGTGACGATGGGCGGGCTGGCGACCACGTCCTGCTGCGCGGTATAGCGCTCGTGTCCGTCCTCCTGCTTCCAGCGCACAATGCGGACCTGCATCGTCGTGGCACTATTTCCCTGGTTCTGGATCCACAGTTCCGTGGCGTTGGCGTCTGCAGCAAGCCAGGGATCGATGGGCCAGAGCAGGATGGTGGCCGCCGCCTGCGCCTGGCCAGCAACCGCCATTCCCAACGCGCCCGCCAGACAAACCGGTCTGAAAAATGGCTTCATCAACACTCTCCCTTTATTACCATGACAAGGTCACGGTGAGCTGATCGGAATAGGTTCCCGCCGGGCTAAACCCGGTCAATAGCGCCACGCCAAAAAGCGGCAGCGCGATGTTATTGCTGTTGGTATAGGTCACCGCTATCGCCTGGTTGACGCCAATTTCGCTGTTTGCGGCCAGCGAGCTGCTGCTGTAGAGCCGGTATGGCACCACGTCGGCGCCGTTCGCGCGCTTCATGCGGCGAACGGATGAATAATTTTGACCGCCATTAATGCTCATGCTCAGCGCCACGCCTGGCGTACAGGCAATAGACAACGCCCCGTTTGGCACAAAGCTGGTGCTGACCGGCGCGCTCTCAACGCCGTTATGGCTGCCAAAATCCAGCGTACCGAGAAGCCCTCCGCTACCGGTGGCCACCGCGCATCCCGGTACGATCGTCGCGCTGACCTTAAACGACTGGGATGTCACCGCATCCGCCGTGGGCATCGTGAGCAATCCGACGATCAGCGCGAAAAAAGGCTGCACGCGTCCCTCTGCGCGTTTGCGCAGACCTGTGAGAGATGCCTTCATGGCGGTTTGGGACTAGTAGGTGACGCTGACGTTAATCGTGTCGGTGTAGGTTCCCGGAACGACCGTCACGCTGTTACCGCCGCCGGTAATCCGTCCGTAGAGGGTGTAACTGTCCACCCCTCCGGCCGTAGACGCGATCGGCAGCGCGGCGTTATTGGCAATCACGGTGTTAAACCCGCTGTCGCTGTACAGGCTGTAAGCCACGCCCTGTGCCGCGTTGGCCGTATTCACCAGATAGCGTTCAGGCGTGCCCGGCGAACCGACAACGGAGCCGGGCGCGGTGGAGTGGGTATTACCGGTGATCGCGACCGTATAGCTGGCGGTCGTACATTGAATGGTGAAGGTGTTTCCGCCGCTAGCGCCGCTCAGCTGCGTCGTAAGCGTGGAAAAGGTTGCCGGATGGGTACCGAAATCGAGCGTACCGAAGTTAATACCACTCTGCGCGGGCGAGCCGTTTATCAGACACCCGTTTGTCAGCGTCAGCGTTGCACCGATGGTGCCGCTGCTGGTGACGGCCAGCGCCTGATGGGCCGTTGTCCCAGCCAGTAAGGTGCCTGCGCAGATCAAAAGAAGTTTTCTTTTCATTTACCACCCTCCAGAAGACGTCTCCGTTCCCTTGCCACATTTTATTTTTGTCGTTCAAGATGTTAGCCCCGCTTAACGTTCCTCTGAGGGGGTTATTGAGAATTTAGTTTACGGATATCGCTTCGACCACCCGACCCTTAACGCATAAGGCATATGTCTTATTGACTCAACTTTCTTATAAATAACAGAAGGTTAAATTAATTCAGGCAGCGATTTTATTCTATTCGGGGAGAATATATCCATTAAAGTGTGACGACGATCACAATATATCGTCAGCACATTAACAACAAAATTAATAAAAATTAAAAAGGAGTTGTATCCCCCTACACTTTGCGTCAATTTATGTGCCGAATAATTTCCCGCATCGTAATAAAAAATTTATATGTATCGACGCGGGCCACATCTGAAGCGCATAGAGGATCTTTTTTCGTGGCAAGTGCAAACAAACTCACACTCTTCATCGTGATATTCATGCTGGCGGGTATTCTTTCAGGGGCAGCAATTCATGAGTATGCATCTGCGGATGCCATCAAAGCCTGGTCGGATAATATTACCCTTCTGACCGATATTTTCCTCCGTCTGATCAAAATGGTCATTGCACCCTTGGTCTTCAGCACGCTCACCGTCGGCATTATGAAGCTGGGCGAAACCTCCACCATTGGCCGCGTTGGCGGCAAAGCGATGGTGTGGTTTATCAGTTCATCCGTGCTCTCTATTCTGGTTGGCCTGTTTATCGTCACGCTGGAGCATCCGGGAAGCGGTCTGAACCTGACGGTTCCGACAGAAGCGGTGGATACCGGCCTGGCCGTTGGCGGCATGACGCTGAAAGCGTTCCTGTCGCACACCATTCCAACCAGTATCGCGGGGGCGATGTCGAACAATGAGATCCTGCAGATTGTGGTGTTCTCAATGTTCTTCGGCATCGGCGGCGCGTCGCTGGGGCAGAAATTCAACGCGCCGCTGGTGGCCGCGCTGGATGTGGTTTCCCATATCATGCTGAAGGTAACGGGTTACGTGATGTACGTTGCTCCGCTGGCCATTTTCGCGGCGATTTCATCCGTCATTGCCACGCAGGGTCTGGGCATTCTGCTGAACTACGCCTCCTTTATTGGCGGCTACTATGTTGCCATTCTTCTTACCTGCATGGTGCTGCTGGCCGTGGGCTACATGGTGCTGAAAAAAGAGGTGTTTCGCCTGGTCAGCATGCTGAAAGATCCGGTCCTGGTGGCCTTTACCACCAGCAGCTCTGAAGCCGCCTACCCGAAAACGCTGGAACAGCTGGAGCGCTTCGGCTGCTCGCGCAACATCGCCTCTTTCGTTCTGCCGATTGGCTACTCCTTCAACCTGGTGGGTTCGATGGTGTACTGCTCTTTCGCCTCGATGTTTATCGCTCAGGCGTACAACATTCACCTGAGCTTCTCTGAAGTGACGGTGCTGATGCTGACCCTGATGCTGGCGTCGAAAGGGATAGCCGGCGTACCGCGTTCTTCACTGGTGGTGCTGGCAGCAACCATTCCGAGCTTTAATATTCCGGTGGCGGGGATTCTGCTGCTGATGGGGATCGACCACTTCCTGGACATGGGCCGTTCCGCAATTAACGTGCTGGGGAATGGGATCGCGACTGCGATGCTGTCACAGAATGAAGGCCCGCGGGAAGCGGAAGCTGAAGCTGAGCTGGTAAAGCAGGAAGCGTAAGGTGAAAAAAAGGGTGAGGCCTGATGCCCTCACCCCTGCCCTCTCCCACAGGGAGAGGGAGCAAACACAAAAAACGGCAACCTGGGTTGCCGTTTTGCATTTACCTACGCTACGTGACTCGCGGCGATATCCAGCAGCGCCATCTCATCGCTGTTCAGCAGCTTCTCGATGTTCACCAGAATCAGCATACGCTCGCCGAGCGCGCCCAGGCCGGTCAGGTATTCGGTCGACAGCGTGACCGCAAACTCCGGCGCAGGACGAATTTGGTCAGAGGTCAGGGAAAGCACATCAGATACGCCGTCCACCACGATACCTACCACGCGCTGCCCCAGATTCAGAACGATCACCACGGTGTTGTCGTCGTAGTCAACGTCGCCCTGGCTGAACTTCACGCGCAGATCCACGATTGGCACAATGACGCCACGCAGGTTGGTGACACCTTTAATAAAAGCAGGCGTGTTAGCGATGCGGGTAACCTGGTCGTAACCACGGATTTCCTGCACTTTCAGGATATCGATGCCGTACTCCTCATCGCCTAAAGTGAATACCAGGAATTCCTGCCCTGATGGCTCGCCCGCCAGTTTCGTTACATTACTCATACCGGTCATGTTATTACCTTCTACTTAATCAGGCGGCTGTGTACGCCACACGTTGTTCACGATTTAATCCCTGAAGCGCCGACACATCGACGATCAGCGCCACGCTACCATCACCCAGAATGGTGGCGGCAGAAATACCCGGCACTTTGCGGTAGTTGCTTTCGAGGTTCTTCACTACCACCTGGTGCTGACCAATCAGCTGATCGACCAGCAGCGCGTAGCGACGGCCCGCGCTTTGCAGGATCACAACGATGCCCTGCGTGGCCTCTGTCTTCGCCCCGTCCACTTCGAACACTTTCCACAGCTCAACCAGCGGCAGGTACTCACCGCGCACTTCGAGGACGCGCTCGCCGCCCGCCAGCGGATGCAGATCTTCTTCACGCGGCTGCAGGGATTCCATCACGGCGTTAAGCGGCAGGATAAAGACTTCGTCCGCCACTTTGACTGACATGCCGTCGAGGATCGCCAGCGTCAGCGGCAGCAGGATGCGAATGGTGGTGCCGGAACCCTGTTTAGACTGGATCTCAACGTGGCCGCCCATCTCCTGGATGTTACGTTTCACCACGTCCATGCCTACGCCGCGTCCGGACACGTCGGTCACCTGCTCCGCGGTAGAGAAGCCCGGCGCGAAGATCAGCATGCCCACTTCTTCATCGGTCATGTTTTCATTGACCGCCATCCCCTGCGAAATCGCTTTTGCCAGGATGCGCTCGCGGTTAAGACCCGCGCCGTCATCGGTCACTTCGATGCAGATGTTCCCGCCCTGGTGTTCCGCAGAGAGGATCAGGTTGCCGACCGGCGATTTTCCGGCGGCAATGCGGTTTTCCGGCAGTTCGATACCGTGGTCGAGGCTGTTACGCACCAGGTGCGTTAACGGGTCGATAATGCGCTCGATCAGGCTCTTATCCAGTTCGGTTGAGCTGCCCATCAGGGTCAGTTCAATCTGTTTATTCAGCTTGCTGGCAAGGTCGCGAACCAGACGCGGGAAGCGGCTGAAGACATATTCCATCGGCATCATACGGATGGACATGACCGATTCCTGCAGGTCGCGGGCGTTACGCTGCAGCTGACCCATGCTGGTGATCAGATCGCCGTGGGTAACCGGGTCCAGTTCGTTAGAACGCTGAGCCAGCATCGACTGGGTGATCACCAGTTCGCCCACCAGGTTAATCAGCTGGTCGACCTTCTCAACCGCAACGCGGATGCTGGTTGACTCGCTGGAGCGCGCGGCAGGTTTCTCACCGCGGCCAGGTGCTGCGGCCTCTTTTGGCACTGCCTTCAGCGCCGGAGCCGCAGGAGCCACAGCCGGTGCGGCGGCCTGAGCGACAGCGGCCACCTCTTCCGCAGCGGCAGGGGCGTCGACCGCGGGCGTTTCGGTTTCGAAGGCGATCTGGTCAGCTTCAATCACAAAGCACAGTACCGCCACGATATCGTCCTGGCCAATACCGTCATCAAGCGTCGCGGCAAGGCTGTCTTTGCCTTTTACCACGTTGCCTAACTTCGCCAGGTTACCCAGCTCTTCTTCCAGCAGGTTAACTTCATTCTCTTTGAGACGTGACAGCACAACGCGCAGTTTGCCCGCTTGTGCAGCGGCTGGCGCGGCCTCGTCGGCAGCAACCGCATCGACAACGCTCAGTTTCGCCGCAGGGACAACGGCTGCAGCGACCTCACCTTTTGCTTCCAGGGCGAGCTGGCGCAGCGCATTGCAGATGTATTCAAAGCTGGCGGCATCAGGCTCTGCCGAACTTTTATAGGCGTCGAGCTGTTCCTGCATAATATCTTTGGTTTCCAAAAACAGGTTGATAATGTCGGTATTGAGCTGCATCTCACCGCGTCGTGCTTCATCAAGCAGGTTTTCCATTAAATGGGTCGTTTCCTGCAGGATGGTAAATCCAAACGTTCCGGCTCCGCCTTTAATAGAGTGCGCCGCACGGAAGATGGCATTGAGCTGCTCGGAGTCCGGTGCTTCAGGCACCAAATCGAGCAAGTGTTGCTCCATATCGGCCAACAATTCGTCGGCTTCATCAAAGAATGTTTGGTAAAAATCGCTAATATCCATGCTCACGCTATCACCTCGGATTGGCTGGTGGCGATGTTGGAACGGCAGCCGAAGGAACGGCCCCAGGCTGTTTTAAATCGTCCAGTGACTCATTCTGACTTTCGGCGTTTTCATGCAGGATGGCCTGCTCCGCCTGCTGGTTCAGCACTAAAAGACTGATACGACGGTTGATGGCATCATCCGGCCCGCGGTCGGAAACGCGCATGGTTGCGGCCATGCCGACTACGCGCAGTACCTTGCCATCATCAAGCCCACCTACCACCAGCTCGCGACGCGAGGCGTTGGCACGATCGGCAGAAAGCTCCCAGTTGCTGTATCCCTTCTCCCCACTGGCGTACGGGAAATCATCCGTGTGTCCTGACAGGCTGATTCGGTTAGGAATGCCGTTCAGCACCGGTGCAATGGCACGCAGAATATCGCGCATGTACGGTTCGACTTCCGCACTCCCGGTTTTAAACATTGGGCGGTTCTGGCTGTCGATAATCTGAATACGCAGCCCTTCCTGCACCAGGTCGATCTTCAGATGCGGGCGCAGCGCGCGCAGCTTCGGATCAGCTTCAATCAGCTGATCGAGATCGCCCCGCAGTTTCTTCAGACGCGCCTGCTCCATCTTTCTTTTCAGCTCGTCGATGTTCGGCTCTTTTTTCACCTCACCCTTCTGCTGGGTGTAATCATCGCCGCCGCCCGGGATCGGGCTTTCGCTGTTAGAGATACGCGGCCCACCGGCCACCGCCGTTGCCAGCGGCGTTCGGAAATATTCGGCAATCTGGATCAGTTCTTTTGGGCTGGAGATGGAGATCAGCCACATCACCAGAAAGAACGCCATCATTGCGGTCATAAAGTCGGCGTACGCAATTTTCCACGAGCCGTGTGCGCCATGCCCGCCGCCCTTGTGCTTGCGTTTTTTTACGATGACGATCGGATGGGACTGGTTTTTCATGCGTCCTCAGTTGTCGTCTGTTGGTTTGGATTTTTCACCGCACGCACGTGTTCTTCAAGCTCGATAAACGACGGACGCTCGCTGGAGTAAAGCGTTTTACGGCCAAACTCAACCGCGATCGGTGGCGCGTAACCGTTGAGGTTAGAGAGCAGCGTGATCTTCACGCACTGCATCATTTTGGTGGTTTCCGCGCTCTTCTGGCGCAGAACGCTCGCCAGCGGAGAGATGAAGCCGTACGCCAGCAAAATACCGAGGAAAGTCCCCACCATCGCGTGGGCAATCAGCGCGCCCAGCTCGGCTGCCGGACGGTCTGCCGAGGCCAGGGCGTGAACCACGCCCATTACCGCGGCAACGATACCGAATGCCGGAAGCGAGTCGCCGACCAGCGCCAGGCTGTTGGCCGGCACTTCAGATTCGCTTTCGTGGGTTTCGATCTCTTCGTCCATCAGCGCTTCGATTTCGAAGGTGTTCATGTTGCCGCTGATGATGAGTCGCAGATAGTCGACGATGAAATCCAGCATCATGGCATCAGCAAGAATTCGCGGATAGCTGGCAAAAATTTCGCTCTCTTTCGGGTTTTCAATATCCCGTTCAAGCGAGAACATGCCCTGCTGACGCGACTTCGCCATCAGGCGATAGAGCAGTGCCAGCAGATCCATATACATGCTTTTGGTGTATTTCGAGCGACGGAACAGCAACGGAATCGCTTTCAGCGTGCCCTTGATCGATTTACCGTTGTTACCAACGATAAAAGCCCCTACCCCTGCACCGCCGATGATAATAAGTTCAGCCGGTTGATAGAGTGCTCCAAGGTGCCCGCCGGTCATCATGTAACCGCCGAAAACTGTACCGAGAACTACCAGGTAACCTAATAAGATAAGCACGACATCATCCTTCCGCTAGTGACTATGGCAAGGACGTCCAGCTCGCAGCGTTTACCGTTTGCGGGGTAAAAAAAAGCAGCGGTAATTGCTTACCGCTGCTGGAATCTTTCCCACACGTTCGGGTTAAACAGCTTGTTCGATCTGTTCATCCAGCAGTTGTGGAATAATATCGGCAGCATCCCGGGAAAGTTTACGTCTTTTTACTGCGCGGGATGGAGGCTGACATAAACTACAGGCGAAGCTGCCTGCAGGTTGATGAGCATGGGTAATAAAATTGCCGTCGCAGCAGTTGCAGCGCGACAGTTCAAGCATTCCGCTCTCAACAAAACGCACCAGCGTCCATGCGCGGGTCAGCGCCAGCAGAGGGCCTTCTTCCTGCTGTGGGCATTGTTCAAGGTAAAGTTTGTACGCTTTGATCACGGCGTCAACGCCGCTACACAAACCGGTTTTGAGAAGATACTGCCAGGCATTACAGAACATGGAAGCATGAATATTCTGCTCCCACGTCATAAACCAGTCGGTAGAAAACGGCAGCATGCCTTTCGGCGGGGGACTACCACGTAACTCTTTGTACAGTTTGATGAGACGACCACGGCTCAGCTGAGTCTCGCTTTCCAGCATTTGTAAACGAGCACCCAGTGTAATCAGCTCCATGGCCAACTGTATGTCACGCGCTTCCTGAACAATGCTTTTCTCGCTCATTGCTAGGCCCTTTTCTTACGGGCTACGTCATCAGGCTGGCTGATTTCGTTAAGCAAGCGAGTGGAAAGAAGAATACCGGTATGGATCTGTTGAAGATCGTCCACACGGGATTCCTGCGTCAGACGCGTTATTGTCTGTGAATCATCGAAACGGAACTGGCAAACCAGTTGATTCGTTTCAGCCAGTTTAACCATCTGCGGGAGGGTTAAGCCGCCCAGCATGGTTGCCATTTCTTCGTTAATACCCAGACGAAACATCGCGGACGCCTTGTCCTGACTAATCAAACGCTGCGCGAGCAGTAAATACGACAAATTGATGTCATAGATATGTTTTAGCAACTCGGATGTATGCATTGTTCCCATCCCGAATAACCAACTATTATTTTTATGCGGAAAGACCGCACCCCGTGATGTCGCCGGGAAATCACCCGGTATAAAAAAGAAAAGGCTAAATGCATAGTTGAATTTAGGTTTGTATTCACTGAAACCGTAAGAGAGAAACCGCGAATGCGTCTCTTACATGATTTATCATTTCTTACAAATAACTAAGATTTTTCCTAATTCGACGCAAACTCTACTCGTCAGTTTTGACACATACAATCCAGCCACCCTCAAATTTAAAAAAAATGTGATCCACGTCACACAATTTAAGTGAATATGACCCATAAATCCATCAGTATGACTTGTAATTTGGTCAAAATTTAGCCAATCGGTACTGTTTTGTATTCTTAATTGACGAATACTCATGCAGAAGGGTGATCCAAACTGGCATGCAACGTGCTTTTCATGCCGTAAGCGCCGCGCGGAAACATTTACATCAGGCCCCTCTCCTGGAAACATTTTTCTTACCGTGAAAAAACATATAGTTATGCAGGTAGCACAAAAAAGATGTTTCAGGACGTGATCATTCGAAATGAGTTTGTAACGCATCAAAACGATTTAACAGTCCAGGCGTGGATTTGTGTGATTTACGTTAAGTTGTTAATTTTTTTCATTTAGGCGCATTTTTCAGTTATTCTTCTTATAAGAATAATTAATGAATAATTATGATAAGCTTCACACTAATGTCGTAATCTGCTCTTGCAGAACCGGAGATTTCGCGGTAAAGGTGGTTAAACGCTGTCTTTCAGACATCTAAGGAGTGCGCCATGAGTTACTCCCATCTTCTTGTTTCCGTTGCAGTTTCCCCCGAAAGCCATCAGCTCGTCGCCCGGGCGGTTTCCATTGCCAGACCCCACAATGCCCGCATCAGCCTCATCACCCTCGCCGCAGAGCCGGAGATGTATAATCAGCTGGCCGCCCCCATGCTGGAGGATATTCGCGAGGTTCTGCAGGAAGAAACGCAGCAATTTCTGCGCGAATTAGTGGAAAAGGCACAATATCCTGTTTATGAAACTGTTATTGCGACCGGGGAACTTAACGCCCATATTCTCGATATGTGTCGCAGACAAAATATAGATTTAGTGATTTGCGGGAACCATAACCACAGCTTTTTATCGCGGGCAGCCTGCGCGGCGAAATCTATTGTCGCGTCGAGCCAGGTCGATGTGCTGTTAGTGCCGCTTGGGGGGCATTAGCCCCCCAGCAGTAAATCAGGCGAGTTTAGGGAAGGTCGCGATCTTTTTTTGCAGATCGCCTTCATGGCTTTGCGGAGCGATATTCCGGAGATCCTGAATAAAACGCGCCTGCCAGTGGTTAATATCGTTCTTCCGGATTGTCTCCATCATGTCAGCATGACGGGAAATACGTTCCGTGAGCGGCATTGTCAGGGCACGATTCAGCGCGTTCGCCACGTCATCCCTGTCGTAAGGGTTAACGATGAGCGCCGACGTGAGCTCATTTGCGGCTCCGGCAAACTGGGAAAGCACCAGAACACCCGGGTCGGCAGGATCCTGGGCCGCCACATACTCTTTCGCCACCAGATTCATCCCGTCGCGCAGCGGCGTGACCAGCCCAACGTCCGCATAGCGGAAGACCTTCATCAGGATCTTACGGTCAAAGTGTTGATTCAGGTAAAACAGCGGCGTCCAGCCCAGCTGGCCGTAGCGGCCATTAATGCGCCCTGCTTCTGTCTCCAGCTGATGACGAATATCCTGATAGGCCTGAACCTCACCGCGCGACGTCGGCGCAATCTGGGTATAGCGAATTTTCCCGTGATGCTGCGGGTATTTATCCAGCAGCGTTTCATACGCCAGGAAGCGTTCCGGCAGCCCTTTGGAATAATCAAGACGTTCAACCGAGAAGATATTTTTCACGTGCTTGAGTTCATTCTTAAGCTGCGCCAGCTTCGGCGGCAGCGGGCCGGAAGCCTGCTCCGCGATTTCGTCAGGTTCAATCCCTATTGGATAGACCTCGGTGTGGAAGGTTTTCCCCCACGCCGTATGGGTTTTCCCGCCTTTGGTCACCAGACGCGCTTTGCCAGACACGGAGTCAAGGAACGCGAGGCGGTCATTTTCGGTCTGGAAGCCCAGCAAATCGTAATCACACAGCGCCTCCAGCAGCTCTTCATGCGGCGGCAGCGCGGTAAAAATTTCCGGCGTCGGGAACGGGATGTGCAGGAAGAAGCCAATCCGGTTATTCACCCCCCTCTTTCGCAGCTCTCTCGCGAAGGGCAACAGGTGATAATCGTGGATCCATAAAATATCGTCTTCCTCTATTAATGGCAGCAGTTTATCCGCCAGCAGCGCATTTACGCGCGAGTAGCCTTCGAAGGATTCACGCTGGAATTTGACCAGGTCAAGACGATAGTGGAACGCAGGCCACAGGACGGCATTTGAGAACTGCGAGTAATACTCGTCATAGTCTTTCTCTTTCAATGCAAATGAAGCCCACATAATGTTTCCGCGCGTCACCTTGTTGAGCGGTTTCTCCTCTTCACTGATTTCTCCACTCCAGCCAAACCACAGCCCGCCAGCGGCTTTTAAGGCACCTAACACCCCTACCGCCAGGCCACCCGCGCTGGCTTTTTTATCATCCGGCGGTGCGATTCGGTTAGAGACGACGACTAAGCGACCCATAATGGTTTCCCCCTTTGCTTTGCGCTATTTGTTGTTGTTGCTGGTTAGCGATGTCAGATATCCACTGCCAGACGCTGGCGACATCCGCCAGCCGCCATTCGGCAACGGTGTCACCAGGCCCCACCTTGACGGCGATCCCTCCGGCCTGATTCACCACGCGAAACCCGGCCTCGTCGGTCAGGTCATCCCCAATGAAAACGGGCGTTCGCCCTTTAAAAGGCGGCGACGCCATAAACGCGGCGATGGCCGCGCCTTTATTAATCCCTTTCGGTTTTAACTCCACGACGCATTTGCCGGGCTGCAACGCCAGCTGAGGATGGGCATCCGCTACCGTCTGAGCCAGCGCAAGCACGGCCTCCTCATGCTGCGGCGCCTGACGATAATGCAGGGCAAAGGCCATGCCTTTGGCTTCCAGCTCGGTGCCAGGCAGCGCTTCCAGCGCAGCAGAAAGCTGCTTCTGGAGCGTTTGCGTGAGTGCGTCAGGGAGTGAAACGATATGCGTGTGATCATGGATGTCGCGGCGCTCCGCTCCGTGTACACCGGCCAGCGGAAAGTGGTAAGGACTGGCGAGCGTATCCAGCTCGGCCATTGAGCGCCCTGATATCAATGCCAGTGCTCCCTCGTTCATGAGCGAGAGCTGATGCAAATCCTGTAACACCGCATCCGGAATAGACACCTGGTCAGGGTGCGGTTTTATCCCGGCGAGCGTGCCGTCGAGATCGAAAAAGAAAGCATAGTGTCCGGGCAGTACAGGCGGTGCGATTAACATGTCAGCCACCCTTTTCCTCCTTACGGTTTACGAGAGGTAAACGCCTTTACCTCTTTCATAGCCATGTAAGTATAGACAGTGTGACGTCGCTCGCCATTTGACAACCGCCCCGCCAGTTTTACTGGCGGGGCGGTTAAGGGGTCAACTATGGTTATAAGTTGAGCAATAAAAGACAGGAAAAAGGGTTACAGGGTACGCTTCGCTTTTTGCTTGTAACGGTCGAAAATCACCGCTGCCAGCAGGATCAGACCACGAACCACGTACTGCGAGAACGGCGAAATATTCAGCAGGTTCATGGCGTTCTCCACCGTGCCTAAAATCAGGATACCGGCCACCACATATGAGATTTTTCCGATGCCGCCCTTGAGGGAAACGCCCCCTAAAACGCAGGCCGAAATGACGATCAGCTCGTAGCCAATAGAGGTCATCGGCTGGCCGCTGGTCATACGCGAAGCCAGGATAATCCCCGCGGCGGCAGAAACCAGCCCTGAGAGCACGAAGATAATAATCTTGGTTCGCACCACCGGTACCCCGGCCAGACGGGCGGCCTCTTCGTTACCGCCAATCGCCAGAGTATTGCGGCCAAAGGTGGTCCGGTTGAGCAGGAAGCCGAACAGGATCAGGCAGGCCACGGTCAGCCAGATTGGCGCAGGCAGCCCCAGCCAGTTGGCGTAACCCAGGGTAAAGAAGCGCTCGTCTTCAATCCCCACCGCTTTACCGTCGGAGATGATATAGGCCAGCCCGCGGACAATTTGCATCGTCGCAAGCGTGGTGATCAGGGCGTTAATCTTCAGGCGTGCGATAACAAAACCGTTCACCAGACCGCTGATGACGCCGAGTAGCAGACCGGCGAGAACGCCAATCCACAGGCTCTCCGTCATGTTGATCACCACTGCCGTCGTGACGCCCGCACAGGCAATCACCGACGCCACCGACAGGTCAAAATCGCCGGAGGCCAGGCAGAACAGCATCCCGCAGGCCACCATCCCGGACATGGAAATGGCCAGCCCCAGCCCCTTCATATTAATGAAGGTGGCAAAGTTAGGAACAAAGATCGCGCAGGCGAGGAACAGTGCGGCAAAGACCACCAGCATGCCGTACTGATCCCAGATACGTCCAAAACTCAGCGCCGACTTCGACTTCGGCGCTCCGGATGTAGTAACAGAGGACATCATTAACTCCTTACTCAGGCGACAGCCTGGCTGACTTTAGGCATGGCGAGGTTCAACGCCTGTTGTTCATTCGCCTGTTCATGAAGCAATTCACCGGCAATTTCGCCTTCACGCATCACCACAATGCGGTCGGCCACGCCAAGCACCTCCGGCAGATCGCTGGAGGCGAAGAGCACCGCCACGCCACGTTTTGCCAGCTCATAGATCACGTTATAAATCTCGTGTTTTGCCCCCACATCGATACCGCGCGTCGGCTCATCCAGCAAAATGACCTTCATATCTTCCGACAGCCAGCGGCCTAAAATCGCCTTCTGCTGGTTTCCGCCTGACAGATTCATGATCAGCTGTTCCGGACCCGGCGTTTTAATATTCAGCGAGCGAATATGGTGGTCGGCGTTGCTCGACTCCCAGCCATCGTTTATCAGGCAGCCTGCGCGAATAAACTTGCGGCGAGCGGAAATATTGATGTTGTCGCGTACCGAATGTACCGGAATAATCCCCTCGGCTTTACGGTCTTCCGGGCAGAGCATCATGCCCGCCCTGATCGCGTGGGCCGGTTTCTGGATATCGACCCGTTCACCATCAATAGAAACTTGCCCATCGGTAATACGGGTACCGCCGAACAGGCCTTTCATTAATTCACTGCGCCCCGCCCCCACCAGACCAAACAGGCCGACAATTTCGCCGCTGCGAACGGATAACGAAATCGGCGTGCGCACGCCCGGCGCTTTGACGCTGTCCAGACGCAGGCGTTCAGGGCCGTACTGACGCGGCTGCCAGTGATAAATATCACCCAGCTCGCGTCCGACCATCGCCTGAACAAGCTGGTCATGGTTAACCTGCTGCATGTTGGTAAAGGTGCGCACATAGCGCCCGTCTTTAAAGACGGTGATGGCGTCGCTCAGGGCAAATATCTCTTCCATGCGGTGCGAGACATACAAAATCGTACGGCCTTCCTGACGCAATTCGCGGATCACGCGGAACAGATTTTCAATTTCACGCGCAGAGAGCGAACTGGTGGGCTCATCGAAGGCGATAATTCTGGCGTTACGCGCCAGCGCCTTGGCAATTTCAACCATCTGCCACTGGCCGATGGAGAGATATTTCAGCGGCGTCTGGGGATCGACGTCCAGACCCAGGTGTTTAAGCTGCAGCCCCGCTTCATAATTAAGTAGCGAACGATTTACCACGCCGCCTTTGTGCGGAAGCTGACCTAAATAGATGTTTTCCGCCACGGTCATCTCAGGAATGAGGTGCAGCTCCTGATAGATGATCGCCACCCCGGCATTGAGCGCCGCCGTGGTATCGGCAAACGCCACCTCTTCGCCGCGAATGGCCAGCGTGCCGGTCGTAGGCGCGTAGTTGCCGCTGAGGATCTTCAACAGCGTGGATTTCCCCGCGCCGTTTTCCCCCATCAGGGCGTGAACCTGGCCGGCATAGCAGTCGAAGCTGATATCGGTCAGCGCGTTAACACCGGGAAAAGTTTTCCCGATGCCGCGAAAAGAGAGATACGGATCAGACTGTCGCATAACGTCTCCGTGATTCCTGTAGTGTGTACGTCTGGCCCCTCACGATGCATGAGGGGCACAATCACAGCGTATTACTTACCGCCCAGCCCTTTTTTCGCCAGCTCCTCTTTGAAGTTGTCGCGGGTAATCAGCACCACGTCGGTCACTTCGGTAAATTTCGGCGGTTCGGCCCCTTTGGTTACCCAGTTGTAGAGCATCTCACTGGATTTGTAGCCGTGAACGTCCGGGCTCGGCAGAAGAGAACCGTAGAAGCCGGTAGCCTGCGCTTTGGACAGCTCGCTGACGGCGTCAACGCCGTTGATGCCAATCCCGATCACGTCAGGCGCTTTGAAGCCCTGGCCTTCCGTCGCGCGCACCCCGCCCAGCACGGTGTTGTCGTTCATGCCGACCACCAGCCAGTGTTTGACCTCCGGATGCTGGACAAGCATAGAGTTCGCGGCGTCGAAAGCGCCCGGGATATCGTTGGATTTGGTTGGGACTTTATAGATCTGTTTTTCCGGGAAGCCAGCCGCTTTCAGCGCATCCATTGAACCGGTAGTACGACGACGGGCGGTGTCCAGCTCGTCAGCCGTGATTGCCATTACCGCGGTCTCTTTGACATCCCAGCCGCGCTTTTGCATCTCTTTATAGAGTTCCTGGCCCTGGCGTTCGCCGATTTTGGTCGCCGCCATCATGACCAGCGGGACGGTGTCCATCGGCTTGCCTTTGGCGTTAACGAACTGATCGTCAACCGCGATGACCTTCATATCGTAACCGCGCGCTTTCGCCGCGATTGCCGACCCCAGCTTTGGATCCGGAGTACAGATAACGAAACCTTTTGCACCGCTGGCCGCCAGGCTGTCGATGGCGTTCAGGGTTTTTTCGCCGTCAGGCACGGCGATTTTAATGACTTCAAAACCTAAATCTTTCCCGGCTTTATCTGCGAATTTCCACTCAGTCTGGAACCAGGGCTCTTCGGGCTGTTTTACCAAAAAACCGAGTTTTAAATTCTCAGCGATAGCGGATTGTGACATAACGGCAGCCAGACCGATGGCCGCCAGCGCTTTAGTAAATTTGTGCATGGTAAACTCCAGCTTTAGCATTCTTTTCTGTAGGGAATAAGTGCGTGCTTCTTATTTAATCGGACTTAAAACAAGGCATTAGCGCTTACCTCGTCATAAGCGTTATTGCTGGTGATAGTTTTAGCGGGAAATTAATCATCCATAAGAGAGCCCCATCACACCGCAGAATTACAGTAATTGCGTACATAAATTCAGCGAAAAATGACATAAAAAAGGCGGGATTTGTCAGACAAATAGAAAGGGGTTAAGCAGAATTATCCATAAGATTAGCCAAGATATCCCTGATGCCTCTCAGCGGGCAAAACGGCACCTGGCGTTAAGGGGTTCAACATGTTTTTCATCACGAATGTACAACTCACCTGAAAAAACGTTATTCCGCAGAATTTGATTTAGCGCAATTTTATTGACACATCATATATTCGAAATGATTAATCCGTATTTTTCCTTTTCCCGGAGTAATATTCCAACTTAATATTTTCGAAAGAGTAACAGTGTGTCATCACGATAAAAATCGTTAATTATTAGTCCATTAAGTCACATTCAATTCATGGCGAGCTAATTGTATTTCTGTACTATATTAAACTTTGTAATGTATGGTAAATATAGTCTGATTAAGAGTTTTCTTAGACCCAATACAAGGGTATGCTTATTTATATCGAACACAGGAAGTGAATTTCGGTCGACTTCGGTCACGGCAGAATGTCTATTTCTGCTCTTCTCTTCGTATTTGCCTGGCGCTCAGGTTACGCAACGGACATCACGTCCCACAGTCAATAAGGATATGAGTATGGCTACCCAAACGATGATGCAAAAACTTAACGCGCAGATGAACCTTGAGTTCTACGCCTCGAATCTGCACCTTCACTTAAGCGCGTGGTGTGCCGAGAATAGTCTTACGGGGTCTGCCACATTCTTTCGCTCTCAGGCGCAAAGTAACGTCACCCACATGATGCGTGTCTTTAACTTCCTGAAAGCCGCAGGGGCAAATCCTGTCGTTAAAGCCCTTGGTGGGATCAACGAAAACTACTCCTGCCTGGAAGAACTGTTTCAGAAAACGCTTGAAGAGTACGAGCAACGCTGCAGCACGCTCAGCAAACTGGCCGATGAAGCCAAAGCGCAGCAGGATATTACAACGCTCAAATTCTTACGCGATATGGACAAAGAGCAGCAGCAGGATGGCATGCTGCTGAAGACGCTGGCGGATGAAATCCATAATGCGCAGCAGGCGGGTTTATGTCCTGAGCAAACCGACCGTCATCTGCTCGACATTGTGGCAGTTCAGCACCACTGAGTTTTTGGCCTGCTTCCGTCCCGGGGAGCAGGCCCCCCTCCCATCTCCAACCTTCTGCTTTTGCTGAAATTTAACAAATCAGATCTGGCTCCCAATGATTAACCACACAACGTGTGATGATTTATTTAGTTACATAATCATTGACGAGGGAGCATCATGATCACCATTGAGTTTGTTGTCATTCTCCTCTGCCTGCTGACGGGTACGCGTTTCGGCGGTATGGGGCTTGGGTTAATCAGCGGTATTGGTCTTTTTATTTTATGTTTTGTCTTTGGTCTGCAACCGGGTAAACCGCCGGTTGACGTTATGCTGACCATCCTTGCGGTGATTGGCTGTGCGGCTACGCTGCAGACTGCGGGCGGCCTCAACGTCATGATGCAGTTTGCCGAACGTCTGCTGCGCAAACACCCGCAGCACATCACCCTGCTCGCCCCTTTCACCACCTGGATGCTGACTTTTCTGTGCGGCACCGGCCATGTGGTCTACACCATGTTCCCCATCATCGCGGATATCGCCCTGAAAAAAGGGATCCGCCCCGAGCGCCCCATGGCCGTGGCGTCGGTGGCATCACAGATGGCGATTACGGCTTCCCCCGTTTCCGTTGCCGTTGTGTCGCTGGTGTCTATCCTGGCAGCCCAGCATGGGATCGGCCACGCGTGGGGGATCCTGGAAATTCTCGCCGTGTCGGTTCCCGCTTCGCTCATCGGCGTAGCCATTGCGGCCCTGTGGAGTTTACGCCGTGGGAAAGATTTGGCTGACGACATAGAGTTTCAGGAAAAGCTAAAAGATCCTAAGCAGCGCGAGTTTATCTACGGCGGTACGGAGACGTTAATGAATCAGCGTTTCCCTAAACAGGCCTACTGGTCCACGTGGATTTTCTTTGCCGGTATTGCCGTGGTCGTTTTGCTGGGGGCATTTCCGGAACTGCGCCCCGCCTTTGAAGTGAAAGGCAAAATGACGGCGCTGTCGATGAACCTTGTCATTCAGATGATGATGTTAATTGCGGGCGCCGTGATGCTGATGGCCTGTAAGGTTAATGCGTCGGCCATTTCCAACGGCGCGGTGTTTAAGGCCGGTATGGTCGCGATCTTCTCGGTGTTCGGCGTGGCGTGGATGAGCGATACCTTTTTTCAGGCGCATCTCGACGAGTTAAAGCTGGCGCTGGAAGGCGTGGTGAAGAGCCACCCGTGGACGTATGCCATTGTGCTGTTTCTGGTGTCAAAACTGGTGAACAGCCAGGCGGCTGCGCTGACGGCCGTTGCGCCAATGGGTCTCATGCTCGGCATCGACCCGAAAATGCTGATCGCCTTTTTCCCGGCGTCCTACGGCTATTTTGTCCTGCCGACCTATCCCAGTGATTTGGCCTGCATCGGCTTTGACCGTTCAGGCACCACCCGCATCGGCAAATTTATCATCAACCACAGCTTTATTCTGCCAGGGCTGATTGGGGTAAGCTGCGCGTGCGCGGCGAGCTACCTGCTGGTCCAGACGTTCTTTTAACCGCTTCAAAGGGCGACACGTGCCGTCGCCCCTACCCCTGCTTTAGTGGGACTCACCCTGCGGCGTGAATCGCAGCTCAATCAGCGCGATAGCTTTCTGGATCGCACGAAGCGTAACCGGGTCAGCGGCAGCAGGATGGCTGGCGAAATCGATGTTTTTCAGCTGCGTAGACATCTTCTCGCGCACTTCAACCGGCGCAATCACGTCCAGAACATCAAGGATTTGTTTGATAACCAGCTGACAGGCGACAACGTCAGAGACCAGTTCCTGATCGGCGCTCAGGTTTTGTGACATGGGTTTTCTCCTTATTTAAAGGCCGCCATAGTAGCAAAACACGTCCCCTGACATCTTCCCTTCGTCGCCTGCAGGTACAAAAAAACCCGCCGAAGCAGGTTTTTTTAATCAGAACATGGCGCCTGGCGGCACGTCTTTGAACGTGCGGCAGTAATTGGCCCACATGCTTTTCAGGATTTTGCGCAGTTTCACGATGATGCTCCATTAACTTGTTATACAACTTTATTGTCAACGTGCTTATAATATGACCATTATCACAAAAATCAATCATTTTGTGATACTCATCACATTTTTATGAGGAATTAGCCTGATAGCACTCCCCTCTGACCCGTTGCGAAGAGTGAGGGCAGATTGTCCGGCTATTCCAGGCATTGCAGCGGGCATCTGCGGGTACGATAAGGTATTTCCATCCACTCAGAGCGAACCATGAAAAGAGTCATTGTAGCCGGCACAATCCTGCTGCTCGCGGGGTGTAGTATCAACCGCCAGGCTGAAGTCAGCAGCCTCGACGCGCCGAACGGCATCGTCCGCCTCGATTACGGCCAGGCAGCGCTGCAAAATGCGTATTCCGATGAGTATGTGAATAACGGCACGGCGGCAAAAGCGTGTCAGAGCATGGGGTATGCCACCGCTTCAGCCTATGGTCAGCCCATCAAAACCTGTACCCTGACGAGCGGCTCTTTGTGCCTGAACGAGAGCGTGACTATCCAGTATAAATGTATGGGTTACGCCGTTAACCCTAAGTCAAATAATCCCTGGTATTAATCAACGCTGCCAGCGCTTGCTGGCAGTATATTTCATTACGAACAAAAACAATTCTCATTAATAAATTATAAAAATCGCCAATGCGTTTTATTCCCATTCGTATTTTAAATAAATAAAATAAAAATTTTACGTTTTGCAAATAATTAAATAACAAATTATAGTGTCGCTCATTGTGAACCAGAAATAATAATCCGGAGCGTCACCATGCTGAAAACTGAAATGATCGACAAGCTCAACGCACAAATGAACCTTGAGCTTTTTTCATCCCTGCTCTACCAGCAGATGAGCGCCTGGTGCAGCTACCACAGCTTCGAAGGTGCGGCCGCGTTTCTGCGTCGTCACGCTCAGGAAGAGATGACCCACATGCAGCGTCTGTTTGATTATCTTACGGATACGGGCAGCCTGCCGCGCATTGAAACCGTGACATCACCTTTCGCTGAGTATAATTCTCTCGATGAACTGTTCCGCGCCACCTACGAGCACGAGCAGCTGATCACGCAGAAAATTAACGAACTGGTTCATGCCGCAATGACCAGCCAGGATTATCCAACCTTTAATTTCCTGCAGTGGTACGTCGCTGAGCAACACGAAGAAGAGAAGCTGTTTAAATCCGTGCTGGACAAATTATCTCTGGTGGGGAAATCCGGCGAAGGCCTTTACTTTATTGATAAAGAACTTTCCACTCTTGATACGCAGAATTAATTTCAGCGCGGTGCCGGTTTCCGGCACCGCGTTAATTTACATACAGCCCGCACAGCTGGTGCAGCGCCAGTCATGGGGATTCACGGCCTGGTAAAAATAGCGGTAGCTGGAGGTCTCCAGCGGAATCCCCACCTCGAAGAACATATCCGTTAACCAGTCGACATTCTCAACGATCCACTCATCTTCCTGTAAGCCTTGTGCAAAGGTTTCATCTTCAGGATCGATAATCGAATAGATTGCCCAGGTGCCCATATCCTTTTCGCGGCGGGACTCGGGAAGTATCAGGGGCTGGTTCTGCCAGCTAATTATCCAGTGGCCATGGCACAACAGGTTACCTCCCCGGCTCCATGCCGCAGTAAAGGGATTCTCCCCAGCCATAAAACCCTCACTTAATTTGATAATTTATATTTATTGTTTACGTTACGCCGGAATGTCGCCTGGCAACATTGCCCTTATGAAGTAGGCCTGCGCCTAAAAAGGGTCAGAGCTCCAGTAGTTCGTAAATAATTCATTACACTACTTGTAACGGTGATTTGACGAGTTACGGCTTTTCCCTTACTCTGCGCCGCAGATTTTGTCGCGGTTAAGCATCGTTGTAGAGGAAAGCGTGAGAAACAGAACCCTGGGAAGTATTTTTATCGTCGCCGGAACGACGATTGGCGCAGGAATGCTGGCAATGCCCCTGGCAGCCGCGGGCGTAGGATTTGGCATGACCCTGCTGCTGCTGGGTACGCTCTGGGCGCTGATGTGCTACACCGCCCTGCTGCTGCTTGAGGTTTACCAGCACGTGCCCGCCGACACCGGTCTGGGTTCGCTTGCGGCGCGCTATCTGGGACGCTACGGCCAGTGGATAACCGGCTTTAGCATGATGTTCCTGATGTACGCCCTGACCGCCGCCTATATCAGCGGCGCCGGGGAACTCATCGCCTCCAGCGTCAACGACTGGTTTGGCTCTGACATCACCCCAGCGACGGGGGCTATCTTCTTTGCGCTCATCGGCGGCGGCGTGGTCTGCGTGGGGACATCGCTGGTCGATCTGTTTAACCGCTTTCTGTTCAGCGCCAAAATTCTCTTCCTGATCGTCATGCTGGTGCTGCTGGCGCCGCACGTGCACAAGGTCAACCTGCTGACGCTGCCGCTGGAAAAAGGGCTGGCGCTCTCCGCGATCCCGGTCATTTTCACCTCGTTTGGCTTCCACGGCAGCGTGCCGAGCATCGTCAGCTATATGAACGGTGATATCCGCAAGCTGCGCCGCGTCTTTGTTATCGGCAGCGCGATCCCGCTGATCGCCTATATCTTCTGGCAGCTGGTGACGCTGGGCAGCATTGACTCTTCAACCTTTATTGGGCTGATGGCGCAACATGCTGGCCTGAACGGTTTTTTGCTGGCGCTGCGCGAGGTCGTCACCTCCCCGCACGTGGAGCTGGCGGTACACCTGTTTGCCGACCTGGCGCTGGCAACCTCGTTCCTGGGCGTGGCGCTCGGCCTTTTTGATTATCTGGCCGACCTGTTCCAGCGTCGCAATACCGCGGCCGGACGGTTGCAGACGGGGGCCATCACCTTCCTGCCGCCGCTGGCGTTCGCGCTATTTTACCCACGCGGGTTTGTGATGGCGCTGGGCTACGCAGGGGTAGCGCTCTCTATCCTGGCCCTGCTGCTCCCTTCCCTGCTGGCGTGGAAGAGCCGCCAGCAGCATCCTCAGCAGGGATATCGCGTGGCGGGAGGAAAACCGCTGCTGTGCGTTGTGTTTGGCTGTGGGGTGGTGATTATTCTGGTGCAGGTATTGATTGCAGCCGGGATGCTGCCGGAAGTGGGTTAAATAAAAAAGGGGCTATCATCAGCCCCTTTTTTATTAGTGCAAACAGCAGCTCTTAAACTTCTTCCCGCTGCCGCAAGGACACGGATCGTTACGTCCGACCTTCGTGCCGTTCACCGTCGGCTTCTTCACTTCCGGCTGCTGCGGGTTGTTTACCCAGTATTGATATAGACGCAGTGCCGCAGGCTGGATGCTTTCGATGCTGGCGATATACTCCTCTTCGGACAGTTCATCCAGCTTTTCGCTGTTCTCTTCCGTCCCGTGCAGGGCAATCACGTCAAGATCGGCCTTCAGGGCTTCCGGCAGGGCTGACCAGTCCGTCAGCGCCACGCCGCGCATATAGCCATAGCACCACTCTTCCACCACGGTATAGCTCTCACCGTCAACATCGTTATAACCGAACATCGGTTCAAACTGATCCGGGTACTCGCTCAGGCGCTCGGCAATATCGTTCATATGCTTAAAGCAGAGATCGATAAAACGATTCATCTCACGATCGTTTTTCCAGCGCGGAATGTACTTCTCGCCACCCCACACCGCCACCAGCCAGGCATCTGGCTCAACGACAACAGGACCGGAAAGCACTGCGGTAAGCATGCCGTCCAGTTCGGACACGTCAATCACGGACGCGTCATCATGACCGTAAGACATTAACGTCTCTTCAAGCCACGCCATTTCGCTTTCATTCAATGGGCCTTCAGTCATCGCTGTTACTCCTGCAAAAGGAAACGATCCTAACACATATCTCACGCCTCTCCGGGCTGAAGTTTAGGTCTTTATTGCTGCAAAAACGTGCAAATCGTGACCTTTGCACAACTTATGGGCTTTATTGTTAACGATATGTGATCTCCGCTGTAATTTCTTCTCCTCCCGCAAGGCGGCATAACGCGGCGCTCTATACTCAAACATGTCGCATGCCCGTCAATGGGTTAACCATTCTGGCAACGTTTTTGCTTAACGTTCTTCGCGCGCCTCTGCGCAGGGAAATCTCGCCGTAATATGCAGGATGCCGTCTGTATCTTGTTCGTTTAGTGCATTTTGTTCTTGCTCGTGTTTCGGATTGGCTGCGCCGTCGGGCGTTCGGGTTTACGCCGTGGTGCAAAAACCTCTTTGCTAAGGAACATAATAATGTCGCTGAAATTAATCAGAACTCCTCTTTCTCTTGTGTTGGCCGGTTGCCTGGTGACGGCGTTTTCCGCCCGGGCAGATATTGTGATTGGCGTGGCCGGGCCGTTCACGGGTCCGAATGCCACCTATGGCGATCAGTACTGGCACGGCGCAACGCAGGCCGCTGAAGACATTAATGCCGCAGGCGGCATTAACGGCGAGAAGATCAAACTGGTTCAGGGGGATGATGCCTGCGAGCCCAAGCAGGCCGTGGCCGTCGCCAACCGTTTAGTTGACCAGGATAAAGTCAACGCCGTGGTCGGCCATTTCTGCTCCTCTTCCACAATGCCCGCCTCCGAGGTGTATAGCGACGCGGGCATTATTGCGATTACCCCCGGCTCAACTAACCCGCTGATCACCGAACGCGGCATGAGCGATATGTTCCGCATGTGCGGACGCGATGACCAGCAGGGTCAGGTTGCCAGCGACTTCATCATCGACAAGCTGAAAGCCAAACGCGTGGTGATTATTCACGATAAAGACACCTATGGTCAGGGTCTGGCTGACGCCACCAAAGCGGCGCTGGCGAAACGCGGGGTTCAGGATGTGATGTATGAGGGGTTATCTCGCGGTGAAAAAGACTTTAACGCGCTGGTGACCAAGATCGGCGCGCAAAAACCGGACGTCGTGTTCTTCGGTGGCTGTCACCCGGAAGCCGGTCCGCTGGTTCGCCAGATGCGTGAACAGGGCGTGCAGGCGAAATTCTTCTCCGGCGACTGCATTGTCAACGAAGAGATGGTGACCGCCGCGGGTGGCCCGCAATACACCAACGGCATTTACATGACCTTCGGTAAAGATCCGCGCCTTATCCCGGACGGTAAAGCGGTTATCGAGAAATTCCGCGCCGGTAAATTCGAGCCGGAAGGTTACACCCTTTACTCCTATGCCTCCGTACAGGCTATTGCCGCAGCCTTCAAGGCCACCGGCGGCAAGGACTCCGCCAAAGCCAGCGAGTGGCTGAAAGCCAATTCCGTCGACACGGTGATGGGCAAAAAAGCCTGGGACAGCAAGGGCGATCTGAAAGTGTCTGACTACGTGGTTTATCAGTGGGACGACAAAGGCAAATATAAGGAAGTGCAGTAACGGGACGGAGTCACGCTCAACGTCGGCGGGCCTGCCCGTCGGCGCGTAATAAACATCAGGCTGCGCGCATCGCGCAGCCTATAAAACGAGCGCGCTAAGATGAGTACATTCTTCCTGCAACAGTTAATCAATGGCTTAACGCTGGGCTCCGTCTACGGTTTAATCGCCATCGGCTACACCATGGTGTACGGCATTATCGGGATGATCAATTTCGCCCACGGCGAAGTGTATATGATTTCCGCCTATCTCTGCGCCATCGGCCTGGCGCTGCTCTCGTTCTTCGGTCTGCAGTCGTTCCCGCTGCTGATCCTCGGGACGCTGGTGTTCACCATCGTGGTAACCGGGGTGTACGGCTGGACCATCGAGCGTATCGCCTACAAGCCGCTGCGCAACTCGACGCGCCTGGCGCCGCTGATCTCCGCCATTGGGATGTCTCTTATTCTGCAAAACTACGCGCAGCTGAGCCAGGGTCCGCGCCAGCAAGGGGTGCCGACCATGCTGGACGGCGTGATTCGCCTGCATCTGGGCGACGGGTTCGTACAGATAACCTACACCAAAGTGTTTATTCTGGTTGCCTCGTTTGCCGGCATGCTGGTGCTCACCTGGATTATCAACCATACCCGGCTGGGCCGGATGTGCCGCGCGGTACAGCAGGATCGTAAGATGGCCTCCATTCTGGGCATTAACACCGACCGGATTATTTCACTGGTCTTCGTCATCGGCGCGGCGATGGCCGGTCTGGCGGGCGTGCTGATCACCATGAATTACGGCACCTTTGATTTCTACGTCGGGTTCGTGATCGGCATTAAAGCCTTTACCGCGGCGGTACTCGGCGGCATCGGCTCCCTCCCCGGCGCCATGCTCGGTGGCCTTATCCTGGGCGTGGCGGAAGCCCAGTTCTCGGGCATGGTGAACTCAGACTATAAAGATGTCTTTTCGTTCGGCCTGCTGGTCATGATCCTTATTTTCCGTCCCCAGGGGCTGCTTGGGCGCCCGATTGTGGCCAAAGTGTGAGGGAGAGAATGATGACGTCACACGGTTTTTCACTTAAACGCTGCATGCTGGACGCGATTTTTTCCGGGCTGATTGCGCTGATTATTTTCGGCCCCATTGCGGGCGTGGTGCTGGACGGTTACAGCTTTAACTTCGCCGGGCAGCGGCTGGCCTGGATGGTCGGCATCGTCATGCTCGGGCGTTTTCTGTTGAGCGCCTTTTTAGATACCGCCGCGGGCGCCCGTTTCCAGTCACGCTTCGAAGCCGATAGCGCGGGCGTATATGTCCGGCCACCGGAATACAAAAGCCGCATGCGCTGGATTATTCCTCTGGTGATTACCCTTGCGATTTGCTTTCCGTTTGTCGCCACGAAATATGTGCTGACCGTCGCCATTCTCGGGCTGATCTACGTGCTTCTCGGTCTGGGGCTGAATATCGTCGTGGGTCTGGCCGGTCTGCTGGATCTGGGATATGTCGCGTTCTACGCAATTGGGGCGTACGGTCTGGCGCTGGGATACCAGTATCTCGGCTTAGGCTTCTGGAGCATGCTGCCGCTGGCGGCAATTATGGCCGCCGCCGCAGGCGCCCTGCTCGGTTTCCCGGTACTGCGCATGCACGGTGACTATCTGGCCATCGTCACCCTCGGGTTCGGGGAGATCATTCGCCTGATACTGAACAACTGGCTGACCTTCACCGGCGGACCAAACGGCGTGTCGGCCCCTCCCCCCACCTTTTTCGGTCTGGAATTTGGACGACGCGCGAAAGAAGGCGGCGTGCCCTTCCACGAGTTTTTCCACCTGACCTACAACCCGAACATGAAGTTTATTTTTATCTACGCGGTGCTGTTCCTGGTGGTGATGCTGGTGCTCTATATCAAGCACCGCCTGACGCGGATGCCGATTGGTCGGGCGTGGGAAGCCCTGCGTGAAGACGAAATTGCCTGCCGCTCGATGGGGTTAAATCATGTTCTGGTTAAGCTGTCGGCCTTTACGCTGGGCGCATCGACCGCAGGGATTGCCGGGGTGTTCTTCGCCACCTATCAGGGGTTCGTGAACCCGACCTCCTTTACCTTCTTTGAATCTGCACTGATCCTCGCCATCGTGGTGCTGGGCGGGATGGGCTCAACGCTTGGCGTGGTGCTGGCCGCCTTTGTGCTCACGGTAACGCCGGAACTGCTGCGCAGTTTTGCCGAGTACCGCGTCCTGCTGTTTGGCATGCTCATGGTGGTGATGATGATCTGGCGTCCGCGCGGTTTGATCCGTATTAACCGCAGCGGGTTTGCCGTGCGTAAGGGCGTCGCGCCATGAACGGAACGATATTGCGCGTTGAACATCTGATGATGCACTTCGGCGGGATTAAGGCGCTAAACGACGTCAACCTGGACGTACAGCGTGGCTCAATTACCGCCCTTATTGGGCCAAACGGGGCGGGAAAAACCACCGTGTTTAACTGTCTGACGGGCTTCTACAGGGCCTCCGGCGGCAACATTTTATTTAATACCCGCCATAAAACGACCAACGTTATTCAGGTGCTCGGACAAAAATTCCAGCCGGGTGACTGGATTAACCCCGCGCAGTTCGGGCAGCGTCTGTTCTACAAAATGTTTGGCGGAACGCATCTGGTCAACCGCGCAGGGCTGGCCCGCACGTTTCAAAATATCCGTCTTTTTCGCGAGATGTCTGTCGTGGAAAACCTGCTGGTTGCGCAGCATATGCGCGTTAACCGCAATCTGCTCGCCGGGATCTTAAATACGCCGGCATACCGGCGCGCGGAAAGCGACGCCCTGGACAGGGCCTTCTACTGGCTGGAAGTGGTGGATCTGGTGGAGTGCGCCAATCGTCTGGCGGGAGAGATGTCGTACGGCCAGCAGCGGCGTCTGGAAATTGCGCGAGCAATGTGCACCGGGCCGGAAATGATCTGTCTGGATGAACCCGCCGCCGGGCTTAACCCGGTTGAAACGCATAAGCTCAGCAGCATTATTCGTTTTCTGCGGGATCATCATGACATCACGGTATTACTGATTGAGCATGATATGGGGATGGTGATGGAGATTTCGGACGACATTATCGTACTCGACCACGGGGATGTTATTGCCAGGGGAAAACCCGAGCAGATCCAGCATGATGAAAAGGTCATTGCCGCCTACCTGGGTACGGATGAAAGCGAGGTCAATCTATGAGCGAACCGCTGCTGGCATTTCGCGAGGTGGATGTGTTTTATGGCGTCATTCAGGCGCTTAAACAGGTTTCCCTCGAGGTCAATAAGGGTGAAACCGTGGCGCTGATTGGCGCAAACGGCGCGGGTAAATCGACATTGCTGATGTCCATCTTTGGCCAGCCCCGCATTCGCAGCGGACAGATCCTTTTCGGCGGCGAAGATATCAGCCATAAATCCACCCACTACGTCGCGTCCGGCGGCATTGCGCAGGCGCCGGAAGGCAGACGAATCTTCCCGGATATGACCGTTGAAGAGAACCTGCTGATGGGGACCATCCCCATTGGCAGCCAGTTTGCCGCTGAGGATATGCAAACCATGTTCGACCTCTTCCCCCGCCTTAAAGAGCGGCGCAAGCAGCGCGCGATGACCATGTCCGGCGGGGAACAGCAGATGCTGGCGATCGCCCGGGCGCTGATGAGCCGTCCGAAGCTGCTGCTGCTGGATGAACCGAGCCTCGGGCTGGCGCCGATTGTGGTGAAACAGATCTTCCAGACGCTGCGCGAGCTGGCCCGCAACGGCATGACCATCTTTCTGGTGGAGCAGAATGCGCATCACGCGCTGAAGCTTTCCGACCGCGGGTATGTGATGGTTAACGGGCAGATCCGGCTGAGCGGCAGCGGCGAGGAGCTGCTGGGAAATCAGGAGGTGAGGAAGGCGTATTTGGGCGGGGTTTGACTGGCTGATATCAGGCACAAAAAAACCACCTTTCGGTGGTTTCACGACACTGCTTATTGCTTTGATTATTCTTTGTTTATCATGGAACCCGGATGGGACTTGCACCCATATAGCGCGAACGATGAGGATTGTGAATAACGCGTTTTATCACAAAGTTAAGCTATAAGGACTCATTATTGCTGCGTACAGGTAAAACCGCCGTTTATAGTCGGATTACAATTAGTTTCCAGGGTAGGTTTAGGTTGAATACTTTGATTATATGCAGCGCTAGCTGCATTCAGGTTAGCCGCCTTTTGTTGCCATCCTGCTGCCGTACTTTGTGCAATAGCCGCACAATCTGCCGCACTGACCGTAGAAGTGCCCGCCTGTATTCTGGCTTGCATCATTTGAGCCGCTTCCGACCCGCTGGTGAACGTGTCACCGCTCATAGCCTGACATAATTCATAGTCAGAGGCGTTAGGATTATTAGCACATCCCGTCATCACTACTGATAAAAAAGCAGCTATCATTATTTTTTTCATTTTTAATTATCCAATTCTTTTAAAATCTAGAGTCTTTCCCGACAGGGATACGGCTTCTTGTTATTGTAAAATATACATTTTGTTAACTGAAATAGGTGTGTTTCTGGTAAAGACATTCCTTGCCAGGACTTAACCCCGTGAACATAAGACTGACGGTTTGATCCGACAATATAGCGAATCGCCACCAGCAATTATCAAATTAAACGTCTTCTCGCTACGGCTAAGATACATCACTATTATTTTTTTGCGCGAATTAATTAATATTAGAAATGCATTAACTTAAATCAGTTTGATTTGCATCAATTTATGCGAACCGTGTTTCATTCGAAACTTGAAGATACTCGGCTAAAACACAACCGTCTTTAAACATGACTATCTATTTAATAAAAAAGGAAAAATGGCTGATGTAGAGTGTACGGGACAGGATTGTCCTTTTCCTGTGGCGAGTCAAGCTGACGAAAAAAGTGAACAGAAATTACAGGCACAAAAAAACCACCTTTCGGTGGTTTCACGACACTGCTTATTGCTTTGATTATTCTTTGTTTCCCATGGTACCCGGAGTGGGACTTGAACCCACACAGCGCGAACGCCGAGGGATTTTAAATCCCTTGTGTCTACCGATTCCACCATCCGGGCTCGGGAAGAAAGTGGAGGCGCGTTCCGGAGTCGAACCGGACTAGACGGATTTGCAATCCGCTACATAACCGCTTTGCTAACGCGCCGTAAAACTTTTAAAACTGACACCCGCTACTGCGCATGTCTTTAATCTGGAGCGGGAAACGAGACTCGAACTCGCGACCCCGACCTTGGCAAGGTCGTGCTCTACCAACTGAGCTATTCCCGCATGTCATCAAGTAAACATCTAACCACTTGATTTCATTATCGTCCGGCTTGCTGTGCCGCCGTTCGATGCGTTGCATTCTACTGATATGACGTTATGAGTCAACGTTATTTTTTGCATCCCCGGATCGTTTGCTGAAAATTACGGCGAAACGATCACTGATCAAGCAAATCCCCGCGCGCAGCGTTCAAATATTGCAGCATGGACCACAGCGTCAGCACTGCCGCCACCCACAGCAGACCAATTCCCGCCCATTCAACCCAGGCGTTCGGACGCCAGAGCATCCAGACCAGCGCCGCCATCTGCGCCGTCGTTTTGACTTTACCAATCCACGAGACCGCCACGCTGCTGCGTTTGCCCAGTTCCGCCATCCATTCGCGCAGCGCAGAGATAATGATCTCGCGGCCGATCATGGTTGCTGCGGGCAGCGTCACCCACCAGGTATGATAGTGCTCGGCTACCAGCACCATGGCGATAGCAACCATCACTTTGTCTGCCACCGGATCGAGGAAGGCGCCGAAACGCGTGCTTTGATTCCAGCGGCGCGCCAGATAGCCATCAAACCAGTCGGTGACCGCTGCGATCAGGAAGATCAATGCGCAGGCGAAAGGTGCCCAGACGACCGGCAGGTAAAATGCCAGTACAAAGAACGGGATGAGTACAACACGAAAGAGAGTGAGCAACGTAGGGATATTAAATTGCATAATGACGGTAACTGTTTGTTGTCAGTAAAATTTAGCTCTATGTTGCTACAGAGCCCTCAATGTTTCAACGAGTAGTAGATCTTTTCTGCCAGCCCTTGCGAAATACCCGGCACTTTTGCAATTTCCTCCATGCTGGCGTTGAGTAATCCTTGCAATCCGCCCATATATTTCAGCAGCATCTGGCGACGTTTTGGCCCCACGCCTTCGATCGTTTCCAGGCTACTGGTATTTTTCACCTTCGCCCGTTTTTTGCGGTGACCGCTGATAGCATGATCGTGTGATTCATCGCGAATATGCTGGATGACGTGCAGCGCCGGGGAGTCCGGCGGCAGGCTGAAGCCCTCGCCTTCCGGCTCGAAGAACAATGTCTCCAGACCGGCCTTACGATCGGCCCCTTTTGCGACGCCCAGCAGCAGCGGATGGTTTTTATCCCAGCTGACATCAAGCGACTCAAATACCGCTTTCGCCTGGCCGAGCTGCCCTTTCCCGCCGTCAATCAGGATCACATCCGGGATTTTGCTCTCTTCGATGGCTTTACCATAGCGACGACGCAGCACCTGATTCATGGCCGCATAGTCATCGCCCGGCGTGATCCCGGTGATGTTATAGCGGCGATACTCGGCGCGCAGTGGGCCATTCGCATCAAACACCACGCACGACGCCACCGTCTGTTCCCCCATCGTGTGACTGATGTCGAAACACTCCATCCGTTTCACTTCCGGAAGCTTCAGCAGCGTCGCCAGGGCCGTTAAACGCTGGTTGACCGTCGACTGCTGCGACAGCTTAGTGGTGAGTGCCGTCGCCGCGTTGGTTCGCGCCAGCTTAAGATAACGCGCGCGATCGCCGCGCGGTTTAGTTTGTACATTCACCCGACGGCCCGCCAGTTCAGAGAGCGAATCGGCCAGCAGGGTTTTATCGTCAAGATTAAAATCGAGCAGGATCTCAGAAGGCAGCGTGCGCATCTGGCTCCCCTGCAGGTAGAACTGGCCGACAAAGGTTTCCACCACTTCACCCAGTTCAGTACCGCCGGGTACTTTCGGGAAATAGCTGCGGCTGCCGAGCACTTTGCCCTGGCGAATAAACAGCACGTGCACGCAGGCCATCCCGGCGTCAAAGGCTACACCGATGACGTCGAGATCTTCACCGGTATTCGAGACAAACTGTTTCTCAGTGACTCTGCGCACCGCCTGGATTTGGTCGCGGATACGCGCGGCCTCTTCGAACTCGAGTGCGCCGCTGGCTTTTTCCATCCGCGCGATCAGCTGCGTTAAGACCTGATCGTCTTTTCCGGCTAAGAACAGGCGCACATAATCCACCTGCTGGGCATACTCTTCTTCACTTACCAGCCCTTCCACGCAAGGCCCCAGGCAGCGTCCAATCTGGTACTGCAGGCACGGGCGCGAGCGGTTACGGTAAACGCTGTTTTCACACTGGCGGATAGGGAAGATTTTTTGCAGCAGCGCCAGCGTTTCTCGCACGGCATAGCCGTTAGGGAACGGCCCGAAGTATTCGCCCTTGGCGTGTTTTGCACCGCGGTGCATGGCGAGGCGCGGATGGGTATCGCCGCTCAGAAAAATAAACGGGTAGGACTTATCATCACGCAACAGGACGTTATAGCGCGGCTGGTAGAGCTTAATATAGTTGTGCTCAAGCAGCAGCGCTTCTGTCTCGGTGTGCGTGACGGTGACATCAATATTCTGAATGAGTGAGACCAGCGCTTCGGTCTTTCGGGACGCCAGGTTACTGCGAAAATAGCTGGAGAGGCGTTTTTTAAGATCTTTTGCCTTCCCCACGTAGATAACCGTACCGCCAGCGTCATACATGCGATAGACGCCAGGCTGGCTGGTTACGGTTTTCAGAAATGCTTTTGAATCGAACACATCACTCACTGACTTAACAACGTCTCCGCATTACACAAACCGTGCCGGATGGCCAGGTGCGTCAGTTCGACGTCACCATGGATGTTCAGTTTACTGAACATCCGGTAACGATAGCTGTTCACCGTTTTCGGGCTGAGATTCAGCTGTTCCGAGATCTCATTCACCTTCTGACCTTTGGTGATCATCAGCATAATCTGCAATTCACGCTCGGACAAACTGGCAAACGGTGATTCGGTTTTTTCGGGCTCGATCTGACTCAGCGCCATCTGCTGGGCAATGTCGGAAGCTATGTAGCGCTGTCCGGCAAACACGGAACGGATTGCATTGACGACTTCCTGCGGCGCAGCACCTTTACTCAGGTAGCCCGCTGCGCCCGCCTGCATCACTTTCGCGGGCAGTGGGTTTTCGGTATGCACGGTCAGCATGATGACTTTGGTATCAACAAAGGTACGCGCGATTTTGCGTGTTGCTTCAAGGCCACCGATACCGGGCATGTTCATATCCATCAGTACCACATCGGCCGAGTTTGTGCGGCACCATTTTACCGCATCTTCGCCACAGCACGCCTCACCGGCAACTTTAATACCTTTAATATCTTCAAGAATGCGTCGTATCCCTGCGCGCACCAGTTCGTGGTCATCAACAAGAAGGACGTTGATCAAAGGAAATGTCTCCAGAATAGGGATAACGCTACTGAGTGATAATTTGGTTTATATTAACGGTTTTCCTCGCAAGATTAAAACGTTAAAAAACCGGCTATTCGATTTTGCTCTCGTTTTTGGAAATTAGGCTGTACAGTCCGTGGAAAGAGAGACCATGCATTCCGCGCTTTTGCAGCTTTTTTTAAGCATCTGTATTCAAAAAGTTACAAAAAACTTGCAGGCTTTTCCTGCAAAAAAACAGTTCTCAAATTTTTGTAACAATAATTAACGGCAAGCGAACCGGGCATAAACAATTAATAGCCTTTCACGGCGGTTTAGTTTACCGGTACGTTCTGTTTACGCAATTAAACATCAACGTAAAAGTACGAAAAACAACCGCTGCATTTTTTGCTGCAGCTTGTGGTATACTCCGCCGCCTTGACTTTCGTCGTCGCGCTTTAGCGCCGTTAAATAATGAGGAAAATAAATGAGCACACCTGAATTTGCCACTGCGGAGAATAACCAGGAACTGGCACAGGAAGTAAACTGCCTGAAAGCACTGCTGACGCTGATGCTGCAGGCGATGGGCCAGGCGGATGCCGGTCGTGTGATCATTAAAATGGAAAAACAAATCGCGGAGATGGAAGACCAGGCTGAATCTGCGGTATTTGCTAACACCGTTAAGCAAATCAAACAAGCCTACCGCCAGTAACAAAAAACGGCTGGATGCAGTGCATTCAGCCGTTTGCTCGTCTGTCACGCAGAACGTATTATCCCGTCAGATCAGTCCCGTTGCCGCCGCGTAGCACGCAATCTGGGTTTTGTTAGGCGCATTGAATTTCTTCTGCATATTTTTCTGATGGAAGTTAACGGTATTCTCTGAGATAGAGAGAATGATCGCTATTTCCGCTGACGTCTTCCCTTCCGCAGTCCATTTCAGAATTTCGCGCTCGCGTTTGCTGAATTTCATTTCAGGTGGCATGACCATCTCATCTTCAAAACGCACCAGAGATGTTAAGGCCATTTGCACCAGCATTTGCAGCCGCAGTTCTATTTCCTCACGGGCAAAAGGCCCTGCCAGTACACTAGTACGGGAAACAGACAGGAAGCCGAGCGCATGATTAGGCAACATCAGACACTGCGTTATTCCCTCGCGTAAACCGTGGTCCTGCGCGCTGTGCCATAATTCCTGCGCGTCAGCGAATAATGCGTCTGACCAGGGTAAATGACCCTGAATGAAATTCTCCGGTTTTAAGACGGGATCAATCGCGAAATAGTTCGCGGATTGATATTGCGCCATCCACTGCTTTGGGTAAGTGGTATGCACAGAGATCTTAGGCCGGGTAAACGGCACGGGATGGCGCACGCAGAGCGAGTAACAATCGAATTCAAGCGTCTGAGTTTGTCGCTGTAATTCCTGATATACCTCGTCGACACAGGTCAATTCCTGAAACCGGAGGGAGCAATCCCGTCGCCAGGTGAAAAAGTCTGAATCCTTCATACTTACTAAATGAAGCCTCTGAAAAGATAATCATTATTATGGTGAATATAACCTAACACATAAAACTTTTTTCTAACTACAAAATATCGGCATTAGCACAATTAACTTTACTATTGATAAGGTTTATCCGGGCCGGATGGAATAAAAAAACAAACGACTGCCCCCGAAGGGAGAATAATTTGCTCCAGCCTAAATTTCTGGAGCAAATTAGTGCAAAAATGCTACTGCATCAGGAATTTTTCAAGGAACTGACGGGTTCGCGGCTGCTGAGGATTAGCGAACAGGCTTTTCGCCGGCCCCTGCTCCACAATCCGCCCCTGATCCATGAAGATGGCTCTGTCAGCTACATCGCGTGCAAAGCTCATTTCATGCGTCACGATCACCATCGTCCGTTTTTCCTGCGCCAGCTGGCGAATGGTGTTAAGCACCTCACCCACCAGTTCCGGATCGAGCGCAGAGGTCGGTTCATCAAAAAGGATCACGTCAGGGCGCATAGCCAGCGCGCGCGCTATCGCCACGCGCTGCTGTTGCCCGCCAGACAGACGGCGCGGATAGCTGGTCTCTTTCCCCGCGAGCCCGACTTTAGCGAGCAGTTCGCGTGCGCGCGCCGTCGCGTCCTCTTTCGATTCACCTTTTACAATGACCGGTCCTTCAATAATGTTCTCCAGCACCGTACGGTGCGGGAAGAGATTAAAGCTCTGGAAAACGAAGCCGACATGCTGGCGCAGGCGGCGAATTAACCCTTTCTGCTGGCTAATGGATTTCCCGGTATCAATCGTTATCTCCCCTACCCGAATAGTGCCGCCTTCCGGCTGTTCAAGCAGGTTAATACTGCGCAGCAGCGTCGTTTTTCCCGAACCGCTTGGTCCGATAATCGCCACCACTTCACCCTGCTCGACTTCAAGATCTATCCCGTGGAGCACCGTTTGACCGTGGAATTTTTTCACCAGGTTTTTGACGTCGATAGCACTCATTTTGGATCACGCTCCTGGCGGTTAAGCTGGTTTTCGAAGTAGTTTTGCAGAGCAGACAGCACCGTCGCCATCACCCAGTAAATCAGCGAGGCGGCCAGATACATGGTAAAGACTTCAAGCGTGCGCGAAGTAATGAGCTGCGCCTGACGGAACAGTTCCGGTACCTGAATCGTTGCCGCCAGGGACGTATCTTTCACCAGGCTAATGAAGCTGTTGCTGAGCGGTGGAAGCGCCACGCGCGCAGCCTGCGGCAGAATGGCCCGACGCAGCGTCTGCCATGGCGTCATCCCGATACTGGCCGCCGCCTCCCACTGCCCTTTGTCAATGGAGGAGATCGCCGCTCGCAGGGTTTCAGAGGTGTACGCCGCGGTATTGAGCGACAGACCAATCATCGCCGCGGGGATCGGGTCCAGCTCGATACCAAACTGCGGCAAGCCGTAGTAAATCATAAAGAGCTGGGCGATAAGCGGCGTGCCGCGAAAGACGGAGATATAAAAGCGCGCCAGCCAGCGTACCGGCAGGATGGGTGACATGCGCATTAATGCCAGCACAAATCCCAGCACCAGCCCGAAGAACATCCCGCCGATACTGAGCTGTAACGTAAATACCGCACCTTTCAGCAGATACGGCAGAGAATCAATAACCAGTTGAATACTTTCTTGCATTATTATTTTTCGACCTGATTTTTAGACGTGAGGATGGTAGGCAAACAGCGCAGGCGCCCCGCCGGTATGGACAAATAAAATCGGCCCTTCATCCTTAAAGCGTTTCTGCGCAATGCCGTCAATCAGTCCGGCCATCGCTTTGCCGGTATAGACCGGATCGAGCAGTATCCCCTCGAGGCGCGCCAGCAGCTTCACCGCCTCCATGCCCTCTTCGTTAGGCGTGCCGTAACCCGGCGCAAAATAGTCGTCCCAGAGCAGAATATCGGCCCTGGCCTTCAGCTCCAGCTGCGCGGCTACCGCCTGCTGTAAAGTGACCACTTTCGGCTTCTGCTCCGCGACGCTGCGGGATACCGTCACGCCAATCAGCTCGACGTCCGGCAGCAGTTGTTCGAGCCCCACCGCCAGCCCGGCGTGCGTGCCCGCGCTGCCGGACGCGACAACCACGGAGGAAAGGCTCACCGCGCCCTCGCACTGCTGCGCGATTTCCAGCGCACTTTCCACATACCCCAGCGCGCCCAGCGCGTTCGAACCGCCGACGGGGACAACGTAGGGGCGGAACCCCTGCGCTTCCAGACGCGTCGCCAGCTCGTCGAGCTGGGCGGTCGGGTCGGTCAACGCATCCACCATTTCGACCTGCACGTTAAACAGATCCAGCAGCAGGCGGTTGCCGTTGGTCAGATAGTTTTCTGCCCGCGTGCCAATCGGGTTTTCCAGCAACGCCACGCAGTGGAGCCCGAGCTTTGCCGCCACTGCCGCCGTCTGACGAACGTGGTTGGACTGGACAGCCCCGGCGGTAATGAGCGTATCCGCGCCTTCGCGCAGTGCATCAGCCGCCAGAAACTCCAGCTTGCGCAGCTTATTGCCCCCCATCGCCATCGGCGTCACGTCGTCACGCTTGATAAAAATATCGCGCCCTAAATAATCAGAAAATCGCGGCAGGTACTCCAGCGGCGTCGGCGCGCCGATGAACTCCAGGCGGGGAAAGCGCGTTAAATTCTGTAGTGACATGGGTTCTCCGGTAACTCTGACAAAATGTGATATTTTTCATTATGCACGCAGACGCGAAAGAAATAAAAAAGGCGCTTTTAAAAGCGCCTTTTTTTACGGCAGAAGCTTATTTCGTGACGTCTGCACCGAACCACTTCTCGGAGAGCGCCTTCAGGCTGCCGTCTTTTTGCATGTCAGCAATCGCGGAATCAATCGCTTTGACCAGGTCTTCGTTACCTTTACGAACGGCAACGCCTGATTCCTGACGAGAGAACGCATCACCCGCTACCGCCAGGGTATTGTTGGTTTTCTTCACCAGATCCAGCGCGGCCAGGCGGTCAACCAGAATGGCATCGATACGGCCCACGCGCAGATCCTGGTATTTCGTCGGGTCATCATCATAGGTACGGATATCCACGCCCTGCACGTTCTGGCGCAGCCACTCTTCGTAGTTGGTACCCAGACCGACACCGACTTTCTTCCCTTTCAGGTCCGCGGCAGTTTTAATTCCGCCTTCGTTGCCTTTCTTCACCAGCGCCTGAATACCGGACACGGTGTACGGCGTAGAGAAATCATATTTCTTCTTACGCTCGTCAGAAATGGTCACCTGATTAATCACCACATCAATACGTTTGGAATCCAGCGACGCCAGCATACCGTCCCATTTGGTCGGTTTCAGTGACGCTTTAACGCCGAGGTGCTTCGCCAGCTCTTCAGCAAACTCCACTTCAAAACCGGTCAGCTTACCGTCATCGCCCTGGAAGCTGAACGGAGGATAGGTTCCTTCCAGCCCGACCAGCAGCGTACCGCGCTCTTTTACTTTATTCAGCAGGTTTTCTGCGGCGAACGTTTTCACGCTCATACCCGCAACCAGCGCAACGGCCATAACACCCATCAGCGCCTGACGACCCAGAAGTGCAAATTTCATAAATACCCCGATATAGTGGAATTTTTACGTAGTGTAGAGAAATCGCCTGCAACGTCAAAGGCGACTGCGCTACATCTTATTCTTTTTTAATATATATCAGAAGTTGTTCCGGCGTGGGCTTTCTGCTTTAGGGCACCCGGCATTTGTACCTTGTATTGCGCATACTTGCGCAGCGCAATTCGGTAGTTGTTGGTGCTGGTCGCAGGCAGCCACGGCTCCAGATTTTCATCCAGATAACCGGTTTTCAGCAGATCGCGAGAAATATTGTTTACGGTCAGATGTTGCCCAAGGCGGCGCAGGCGAACGACATATTCGCGAACGGTACCGTGGCTCATCTCCGTTTGTTCAAACAGGAACTGCTTGAAGCCGATAATATCGAAGAAGTCGCTTTGCTCTTTGCAGTGGAGATCCCCACAGAAACGGCAAAGCGCCACCCACTCTTTTTGCTCTTCGAGCCATGCTGCTTCGTCCATCAACGTGTCGAGACGCGAAATCGCAATCTTATTGACGATTTCGCCCCGGCGAACCAGCGTGATACGATCGAGTAACTTGTTACAGTGGGCGCAATGCGTCTGGCTGTGTTTAAAGTCTTTCAGGTAGCGGCTTAAAGGCCGTCTTTTAGATTGCTGCACCGTCATGATAACTCCTGGTTGTCAATACGTTGTGCGGCATTTTTAAGGTGAATCAATCACCTATAACTTACCCAGCTTGGTTCGTAAGCGTTTAATGGCCTGGCTGTGCAGCTGGCTCACCCGCGACTCTCCCACCTCCAGAACAGCGCCAATCTCTTTGAGGTTAAGCTCTTCCTGGTAATAAAGGGTCAATACCAGCTGTTCGCGTTCAGGCAGAGCTTCAATAGCCTCCATGACGCGCTGGCGTAAATTCCCTTCCATTAAATGGTGTAACGGGTTTTCCTGCTGGTGCTCGTCCGTCACCAGCTCGATGCTATCGCCATGCTCTTCGCGCCACTCGTCATAAGAGAAGAGTTGGCTATTATTGGTATCGAGCAACATCTGACGATACTCTTCAACAGCAATGCCAAGACGTTCCGCCACTTCGGTTTCCGTTGCGTTACGTCCCAGTTCCTGTTCCAGCTGCCCCATCGCATGCGCCACTTCGCGCGCGTTGCGGCGAACACTGCGCGGCACCCAGTCGCGGCTGCGCAGCTCGTCCAGCATCGCACCACGAATACGCTGAACTGCGTAAGTCGTAAATGCCGTTCCTTGCAGAGCGTCGTATCGGTCAACTGCATTCAATAACCCGATACCGCCCGCCTGTAGCAGATCGTCGAGTTCCACGCTCGCCGGCAAGCGCACCTGGAGGCGCAATGCTTCGTGACGCACCAGCGGGACATAACGCTGCCACAGCGAGTGTTTATCCATTACACCTTCAGCGGTATAGAGTGAATTCACGATAAACAGCCCTGCGTTAGTTGAGTTATCGGCATGATTATCCGATTCTGCAGGGCGTTCAATTGGATGAAAAAGGGGGATAAAGTGAGGTTATTCTGAGGTTGCCCACAACAGGGGCAACTTTTCTGGCTAAATTAACAGTTGTAACAATGAAAGATCGTCGCCCAGTTTGACGCTATCTATATGTTGATGAAAGAGCTTTCCCGCTTCCTGATTATGCTGGCTAAGGGAGTGGAAGCTGTAAATAACATCAATAATATTATCTTGTTCAATTTTCCCCGCCACGATCGCCTGACCGGCAAGTAACGTTTTAAGGAAATAGAACTCCGCAACGATTAAATAAAGGTTATTCAACATGCTGCGGCCATTGTTCTGCGGGAAGCCCTGCTCCCAGAGTTTGTATTTAAAAAAGTTCTTGAATAAATGGTCATGGGTCGCCAGGTAACTGCCCGCCACATCGCGCCAGACGGACTCGATGTTCTCCATGACCTTCTCTGCCGGGACGGTGTCACCCGCAGACTCAAATTGTTGATAAAGCTGGGTAAAATAACGGTTTAATACCGCACCGCCGCGGGCTGTCACTTTCTTCGTGAAGTAGCTCTGGATGAGCGAAATTAACGCGAATTTCAGGCTGTAGTTCTGATTAAATCCGCCTAATTCCGTTTTGATTTTACCGCTCACCAGTCCGTTAACCAGCGAGAAATAGACCGTTTCGAGCGTGCTAATATTCTCTTCGAGATTATCGAGCTTTTCCGCCACCATGAGGAATTTCACCACGGCGTAAACCTGTTCTTCAACGCTGACGCCCTCAACGCTGAAAATATTCTGGCAGAAGAGATTGATGACCTTTGCCTTCAAATCAATCATCGGCGCATTATTGACGTCCTGCTGAACAATGACAGATTCCATCAACGACATAGACTCCCGATCGTTCAACAGAAGTCGGGTCACTTCCGGACACGAGAGGTTCAGCGATTTTTCGATTTCATTTTTATAGACCCGGTTTGTCCGCGGAAACGACGTACAGGTTGGGCTTAAGGCCTGGATGCCCATGGCGCTATGAACAGAACAGAGTTTTTCCGTATCCATAAACGGGCAGTTTTTACTTTCCGTATGGAAAATCACTTCACCCCAGTGGTCATAGTTTTTTTTGGTGACTTTTATCGCCGTTTTCGCCGTCTGACGAATAGCGGCATTTTTACTGTTCAGATAGCGATTAACGGAGGATTTATCAAACGCGATGGTCCAGCCCTGACAACAATGTTCACGGCATTCCCCACCGACACATGAAAAATCTGCGACCAGCTTTGGTTGAGTGACACTGATTTGTTTCACAGGCGGATTCTCAAATAGCAGAGATAAAAAAACCCCGCCGAAGCGGGGTTTCACGCGTAAAATTAACGCAGCAGAGACAGAACGGTCTGTGGAACCTGGTTTGCCTGAGACAGAACAGAAGTACCAGCCTGCTGCAGGATCTGCGCGCGGGACATGTTGGAAACTTCAGTTGCGTAGTCAGCGTCCTGGATACGGGACTGAGCAGCAGACAGGTTAGTTGAGGTGTTGTTCAGGTTGTTGATTGCAGAAGTGAAACGGTTCTGCACAGCACCCAGACCAGAACGTGCTTTATCAACTTTAGCGATAGCTGCGTCGATGGTGCCCAGGTCGGTAGCGGTCATAGTTTTCAGGTCGATAGCAGCAACACCCAGAGTCGTGGTGTCAGCTTTTGCACCGCTCAGGTCCAGATCGATGGTGTCGCCGTCGTTCACGCCAACCTGAATTTTAACCACACCAGCAGTACCTGCAGTGCCGTCCAGCAGTTTGATGCCGTTGAAATCAGTTTTGCCTGCAACACGGTTGATTTCATTCAGACGCGCGGTAACTTCATCCTGCAGAGAGGCCAGGTCAGAGGTGCTGTTGGTGCCGTTGCTTGCCTGAACAGCCAGTTCACGAACGCGCTGCAAGTTGTTGTTGATTTCGTTCAGAGAACCTTCAGCAGTCTGCGCCATGGAGATACCGTCGTTGGCGTTACGCGCAGCCTGGTTCATGCCTTTAATCTGAGCGGTCATGCGGTTTGCAATCGCCTGGCCAGCAGCATCGTCTTTCGCGCTGTTAATACGCAGACCGGAGGACAGACGCTCGATAGCAGTGCCCAGAGAAGACTGAGATTTGTTCAGGTTGTTCTGAGTGGTCAGGGACAACAGGTTAGTATTGATAACTGCCATAATTTTGTTTCCTTCAAAAATTGGGTTTTAGGTCCGGTGCCTAACACTCACAGCGTCTCTCACCGTCAACAAGGTTATCGACGGGTCCCCAAAAGACTTTAGAATCAATTTTGAAAAAATTGTAAAACATTGATTTTTAATTATTTTATTTTTAATAAATCAATTGAGGTCCATCAGAGCGTTATTATTTATGCTTTTTTAACGCGCAAAGAGATGACAAAAAAGGCACACACTTATTCGTGTTTTCAATACACGGATAATGACCCTAAAGTGCAATCCTTTCATTTACCCCGCCAGGACGTGCCTATTCTTTGGATTATTTTTTTCTCACCATCGTAAACTTTTACGTTGAGAGGCCGATAAGAGTCCTGAACTACTTTCGTATTTTAAGGAAAATATGCATGGCTACTATCAGTAACCTCGGGATAGGTTCTGCAGGACTCGGGGATTTATATAATCAGTTGGATGCAGCAGAAAGAACCAAGCTGACGACGATTACTTCCCAGCAATCAACGTATAACGCACAGTTAAGCGCTTACGGCAAACTGCAGAGCGCCATGACATCGCTGCAGACTGCGACCGCTGCGCTGGGTAAAGCAACCACCTGGAACTCAACGTCCGTTAGCAGCACCAACACGGCCTTTACCGCCACGACAACGGCTGACGCGTCCGTGGGTTCCTTTGTTGTCAACGTCAACCAGGTTGCAAAAGCACAGGCACTGACTACCGGCTCCTATGCAAACAACACGGATTTGCTGGGCGATACGACAGGTACGACGCGCAAAATCACCATCACCCAGCCGGGCACGAAAACGCCTTTAGAGGTCACCCTGGCGGATGGCGATACGTCTCTGGCCGGGATTGCGAGCGCCATTAATAAAGCGAACGGCAACGTCACCGCCAGCGTCATTAAAGCGAAAGACGGTGATTACCGCCTGATGCTGTCATCTAAAACCACCGGTACGGATGGTGAAATGACGATCAGCGTCACTGGCGACGATAAGCTGCAAAACGCAATTGGTTTCAACTCAACCACAAAAACGGGCGCACTGACGGTTAACACCGGAGCTCAAAACGCAATTGTGGTAGTGAACAGCATTTCGATTGAGCGCCAGACGAATACCATTACCGATGCCCTGCCTGGCGTGACTTTCTCGCTGAAAGCAGAAAGCAAGGCAGATGAAACATTGGAGGTGACTCGCGCAACGGATGCTAACCAGAAGGCGATCACCGACTGGGTCACGGCGTATAACTCGCTGCAGTCCACCATTAACAGCCTGACGAAGTATGTTCCGGTTGATGCAGGCGCCGGCAGCCAGTCAGCCAGCAACGGGGCACTTGTTGGTGATGCAAACGTGCGCGGGATCCAGTCTCAGCTGCGCGGCCTGCTGACCGAAGTGCAGAGCGGCTCGGTACAGATCATGGCCCAGCTGGGAATTACCCAGGACCCGGTAAAAGGTTCTGACGGTACCGTCGGTAACCTGAAAGTCGATACCGATAAGCTGAAAAAAGCGCTGACCGAGAATCCGAACGCCGTACAGCAGTATTTTGTCGGTGACGGCAAGAAAACCGGTATGGCCACTCAGATGAACAACACGCTGACCACCATGCTCAGCACCAGTACCGGCAGCGCCGGGGTGATCCAGAACGCGAAAGACGGGATCAACAAAACGCTAAAAACTCTGGGTGAGCGTTACGATGCTATGGAAGCCACTATTGATGCCACCATGGCGCGTTACAAAACCCAGTTCACCAGTCTGGACGTATTAGTCACCAAAATGACCAATACAGCCAACTACCTGACCCAACAGTTCTCACAAAAATAGTCGTAGCCTTCAGGAGTGGATATGTATAAGACCTCTGGTGTTCAATCCTATCAGCAGATAGGAGTCGAAAGCGCAGTCATGAATGCCAGTCCACACCAGCTGATTGTCATGTTGTTCGACGGGGCGCATAGCGCCCTTGTTCGCGCGCGTTTGTTCATGGAAGCCGGACAAATTCGTGAGAAAGGCGAAGCGTTAACGAAAGCCATCAATATCATCGACAACGGTTTAAAAGCAGGACTGAACATGGAGGTTGAGAGCGAGTTGTCCGGTAATCTTGCCTCCTTGTACGAATATATGGTTCGACGTTTGTTGCTGGCGAATGTCAGTAACGACGTAGACGCAATTGTTGAAGTCGAGGGTTTATTAAACAACATTGCGGATGCGTGGAAGCAAATCGGCCCCAATGCGTCCTCTATTTCAGGATAATTTTGATGAATAATCCCAGCGCAGCGCTTAGCCATTGGCAGGCGTTACATGCTCAGAGCATTGCTATGCTAAATCTCGCACATTCTGGTCAATGGGATGCGCTTATCGAGCAGGAAATGCATTATGTTCAACTGGTGGAAAAGATATCTCAAACGCCCATCATGTCATGCCCTCCGGCTCAGGTTGAGCAAGCGCGTGCGCTGCTGGAAATGATCCTTGAAAACGAGAATGCGCTAAAGGCACTGCTGAAGGTCCGCATGGACGAACTGCGTAATCTGATTGATCAAACCGGCAAACAGCAATCCATCACGTCTACCTATGGAAAGCTGTCAGGGAATATTCTTTATCCAGAAAGTTTGACCCGCGACACACAACTATGATTTCTTCATCCATACTCCAGAAGTCTGCCAATGGCTTCTGGAGCAAGGATGATGAAAAACCCCACCCTGTTACAATGTTTTCACTGGTACTACCCTGCTGGCGGTGAATTGTGGCGAGAGGTCACGGCGTTAGCTCCCAATCTTAACGAAATCGGCATCAACATGATCTGGCTGCCGCCCGCCTGTAAAGGGGCATCCGGCGGGTATTCTGTCGGCTATGACACCTATGACCTGTTCGATCTTGGCGAGTTTGACCAGAAAGGCAGTATCGCCACGAAATACGGCGACAAGGCGCAGCTGCTGGAGGCTATTGATGCCCTTAAAAGCAACGACATTGCCGTGCTGCTGGACGTGGTGGTCAACCACAAAATGGGCGCCGATGAAAAAGAGCCCGTGCGCGTTCAGCGCGTGAACGAACAGGACCGCACGCAAATCGATGACGAGGTCATTGAATGCGAAGCCTGGACTCGCTACACCTTCCCAGCCCGGGCCGGGCAGTACTCACAGTTTATCTGGGACTACAAATGCTTCAGCGGCGTCGACCATATTGAAAACCCCGATGAAGATGGCATCTTTAAAATCGTCAACGACTACACCGGCGAAGGCTGGAACGATCAGGTTGATGATGAGATGGGCAACTTCGATTACCTGATGGGCGAAAATATCGACTTTCGCAATCACGCCGTGACCGAGGAGATCAAATACTGGGCCCGCTGGGTCATGGAACAGACGCGCTGCGACGGTTTTCGTCTGGACGCCGTCAAGCATATTCCCGCCTGGTTTTACAAAGAGTGGATTGAGCACGTCCAGGAAGTCGCCGACCAGCCGCTGTTTATCGTGGCGGAATACTGGTCCCATGAGGTGGATAAACTTCAGGCCTATATTGACCAGGTCGAAGGCAAAACCATGCTCTTTGATGCCCCTCTGCAGATGAAATTCCACGAGGCGTCACGTCAGGGCCGGGATTACGACATGAGCCAAATCTTCACCGGTACCCTGGTGGAAGCCGATCCGTTTCATGCGGTCACCCTCGTCGCGAACCACGACACCCAGCCTTTGCAGGCGCTGGAAGCACCGGTCGAAGCCTGGTTTAAACCGCTGGCGTACGCGCTGATCCTGCTGCGGGAAAATGGCGTGCCGAGCGTCTTTTATCCGGATCTCTTCGGCGCCAGCTATGACGACGCGGGAGGCGACGGTGAAACGTACCATATTGATATGCCGGTCATTGTGCAGCTTCACGAGCTGATCCTCGCGCGCCAGCGTTTTGCCCACGGCGTGCAAACGCTGTTTTTCGACCATCCTAACTGCATCGCTTTCAGCCGCAGCGGCACCGATGACGATCCCGGCTGCGTGGTGGTGATGTCGAACGGGGATGATGGTGAAAAAGTGATTTGTCTTGGGGAAAACTACGGCAACAAAACGTGGCGGGATTTTCTCGGCAATCGCGAAGAAACCATCACCACGGCGGCGGATGGCGAAGGGACGTTTACCTGTAATGGGGGAAGCGTCAGCGTTTGGGTGATAGAGGATGCGCTGTAGAACGGGAAACGTGCGGCCTGATGCCCTCACCCCGTCCCTCTCCCACAGGGAGAGGGCGCAAACACCAAAAACGGCAACGAGGTTGCCGTTTTGCGTTTACCCTTAGGGTAGTTTACTCTCGAGCGGATTCTTGCTCAGGTAATCAGCACACTCAGCCGTTGGACGGTCGACTTTCTGCAGCTCCAGCCCGTCATACTCCAGCGTCGAGCCATCGCGCTCCAGCGGATAGATATCCAGCTTACGCGTCACGTTGTAATAACTGTCTGAACGCAGCATGATTTTACCCGGCACGGCAATCACGCGCTGCCACTGACGGCAGTCCAGCGTATCGCCCTCTTCCGTCACCACCAGCGTGGCAATCGCCTTCGGGCTGACCATGTTGCTCTGCGGCCCTTTCGACTGCCAGTATCCCGCCAGATGCGCCGGGACAGGATGCTTGATCACGTCGTTATAGTTATCGACCTGAACGCACCCGGTCAGTGCCAGCAGCGCGCCAGCAATTGCTATTTTTTTCATCATCTTTCCTGCATTCGAAGAAAAAAATATTGTGGCATTAAAGCGCTGCGGCTGCCAGCGAAGATCGAGAGGTCTTAAACCTGCATCCCCATGACTTCCTGATACGCAGACACCAGCTTGTTACGCACCTGGATCCCCATCTGCAGGGAAACCGAGGCTTTTTGCAAATCGGTCATCACATCATTCAGCGCCACGCCCGGCTCACCGAGGGTGAACTTTTCTGCCTGAGTGCGTGCTGCGGTCTGGGTATCACTGATACGGTCAAGAGCGGCATGCAGTTGCCCCGCGAAGCTGATGCTCGGCTGCTGATCTGCCACATTCTGATTACGGGCCGTCATCGCCGTTGCCTGCAACTGACTGATTACCCCTTCAATGCCCTGTATAGCCATGACTCTCCCCTGGATGGTTTTTTACGCGGTCAAGACTAACAGCTTGTCAATAAGATAATGGCGGTAAATAGCATGAAAAAACCAGGTTATTTGACGCATAGAAAATCACGAATCATCAAATAATGGCAGGGCCATCAATATGGAACTTTTGTCGTGTTTGCCGACCCGGGAGTCAGTTTTGTTTCTCTACACGAATAACGTAAACCACCAGGATTTAAGAGGTGCGCAATGAGTGCAACAGCATCGACAGCGCCGCAGAATAAATCACTCGAGTGGATGAACCGCCTTCGCGCGAATCCTAAAATCCCGTTGATCGTGGCAGGCGCTGCCGCAATTGCGATCCTTGTAGCGATGGTCCTGTGGGCGAAAAGCCCTGATTACCGGACGCTCTACAGCAACCTTTCCGATCAGGATGGCGGTGCCATCGTCACCCAGCTTACCCAGATGAACATCCCTTATCGCTTTGCCGATAATGGCGGTGCGCTGGAGGTCCCGGCTGATAAGGTGCACGAACTGCGTCTGCGTCTGGCTCAGCAGGGGCTGCCGAAGGGCGGTGCGGTTGGCTTTGAGCTGCTGGATCAGGAAAAATTCGGTATCAGCCAGTTCAGCGAGCAGGTGAACTACCAGCGTGCGCTGGAAGGTGAACTGGCCCGCACCATTGAAACATTAGGCCCGGTGAAGAGTGCCCGCGTGCACCTGGCGATGCCTAAACCTTCTTTATTTGTCCGCGAACAGAAATCACCTTCGGCTTCCGTTACCGTGAACCTTGAACCCGGCCGCGCGCTGGACGAAGGGCAAATCAGCGCGGTGACGCATCTCGTTTCCAGCGCCGTCGCCGGTCTGCCGCCGGGTAACGTGACGCTGGTTGACCAAAGCGGTCACCTGCTGACGCAGTCCAATACCGCCGGTCGCGATCTGAATGATGCGCAGCTGAAGTATGCCGCCGATGTCGAAAGCCGACTCCAGCGCCGTATTGAAGCCATCCTCGGCCCGGTCGTGGGTAACAGCAACGTGCACGCGCAGGTAACTGCACAGATCGACTTCGCGAACAAAGAACAAACTGAAGAGCAGTACAGCCCGAACGGCGATGCGGCTCAGGCGGTGATGCGTTCACGCCAGATCAATTCGAACGAGCAGGTCGGCGGTGCCTACCCGGGCGGCGTGCCGGGCGCGCTGTCTAACCAGCCTGCCCCGGCTAACGCGGCACCGATTTCTACGCCGCCGGCCAATCAGCAGAACGGTCAGCAAAATAATCAGCAGACCACCTCAACGACCAGTAACGCCGGTCCGCGCACCAGCAGCCGTAACGAAACCACGAACTACGAAGTGGATCGGACGATTCGCCACACTAAACTGAACGTGGGCGATATTCAGCGTCTTTCCGTTGCGGTAGTGGTGAACTACAAAACGCTGGCGGACGGCAAACCGCTGCCGTTGACTGCCGAGCAGATGAAGCAGATTGAAAACCTGACCCGTGAAGCGATGGGTTACTCCGAGAAGCGCGGCGATACCCTCAACGTGGTGAACTCACCGTTCAACTCGGTTGATGAGACCGGCGGTGAACTGCCGTTCTGGCAACAGCAGGCGTTTATCGACCAGCTGATGTCCGCAGGACGCTGGCTGCTGGTGCTGATTGTCGCGTGGCTGCTGTGGCGTAAGGGCGTTCGTCCGCAGCTCCAGCGCCGTGCTGAAGCCGAAAAAGCGGCTCGCGAACAGATGAACACGCGTCAGGAAACGGAAGAAGCGGTTGAAGTGCGCCTCAGCAAAGATGAACAGATACAGCAGCGTCGTGCTAACCAGCGCATGGGCGCTGAGGTCATGAGCCAGCGCATTCGCGAAATGTCAGATAACGATCCGCGCGTCGTGGCGCTGGTCATCCGCCAGTGGATGGGTAACGAACATGAGTAATACGCTTACGGGCACCGATAAAAGCGTCATCCTGCTGATGACCATTGGCGAAGATCGTGCGGCAGAGGTGTTTAAACACCTCTCCCAGCGAGAAGTGCAAATTCTCAGTGCGGCCATGGCAAACGTGCGTCAGATCTCCAACAAGCAGCTGACCGAAGTGCTGGCAGAGTTTGAACAGGAAGCTGAACAGTTTGCCGCGCTCAACATCAACGCCAACGACTACCTCCGCTCCGTGCTGGTCAAGGCGCTGGGCGAAGAGCGTGCCTCCAGCCTGCTGGAAGACATTCTGGAAACGCGCGATACCGCCAGCGGTATCGAAACGCTCAACTTTATGGAGCCGCAGAGCGCCGCCGACCTTATCCGCGACGAGCACCCGCAGATTATCGCCACCATCCTTGTCCACCTCAAACGTGGTCAGGCGGCCGATATTCTGGCCCTGTTCGAAGAGCGTCTGCGTCACGATGTGATGCTGCGTATCGCGACCTTCGGCGGCGTCCAGCCGGCCGCGCTGGCGGAGCTGACCGAAGTGCTGAACAACCTGCTCGACGGTCAGAACCTCAAGCGCAGCAAAATGGGCGGCGTGAGAACGGCGGCGGAAATCATCAACCTGATGAAAACGCAGCAGGAAGAGGCCGTCATTACGGCGGTTCGCGAATTCGACGGCGAGCTGGCACAGAAAATCATCGACGAGATGTTCCTGTTCGAAAACCTCGTCGAAGTGGACGACCGCAGCATCCAGCGCCTGCTCCAGGAGGTGGATTCCGAGTCGCTGCTTATCGCCCTCAAAGGCGCCGAGCAGCCGCTGCGCGAGAAGTTCCTGCGCAACATGTCTCAGCGTGCGGCCGATATCCTGCGCGACGACCTTGCCAACCGCGGCCCGGTTCGTCTGTCTCAGGTGGAAAACGAACAGAAAGCCATTCTGCTTATTGTTCGTCGTCTGGCGGAAACCGGCGAGATGGTGATTGGCAGCGGAGACGACACCTATGTCTAATGAGCTGCCCTGGAAGCGCTGGACGCCGGACGATCTGGCGCCTCCCCTCTCCGAGTTCACGCCGGCCGTCATCGCAACCGAAGAGCTTGACCCTGACGTCGAGCAGCCCGAGCTGACCGAAGAGGAGCAGCAGGCCCAGATGCTGGCGCAGCTGCAAATGCAGGCGCACGAGCAGGGCTATAACGCCGGTCTGAACGAAGGCCGCCAGAAAGGCCACGAGCAGGGGTATCAGGAAGGTCTGGCGAAAGGGTTAGAGCACGGTATCGATCAGGCGCGCCAGCAGCAGGCGCCGATCCATGCCCGCATGCAGCAGCTGGTCAGCGAGTTCCAGCACACCCTTGACGCGCTGGACAGCGTGATTGCCTCGCGACTGATGCAGATGGCGCTGGAAGCCGCGCGTCAGGTCATCGGCCAGACGCCCGTGGTGGATAACACCGCGCTTATCAAACAAATTCAGGGTCTGCTTCAGCAGGAGCCGCTGTTCAGCGGGAAACCTCAGCTGCGCGTCCATCCGGACGACCTGCAGCGCGTTGAAGAGAGCCTGGGCGCGACGCTTAACCTGCACGGCTGGCGTCTGCGCGGCGACCCGTCGCTACATCACGGCGGCTGCAAAGTCTCTGCCGATGAAGGTGACCTGGATGCCAGCGTCGCCACCCGCTGGCAGGAACTGTGCCGCCTGGCGGCACCGGGAGTCGTCTGATGACCGCGCGCCTCACCCGCTGGCTCACCACGCTCGACAACTTTGAGACGAAGATGGTGCAACTGCCATCTGTTCGTCGTTATGGGCGACTGACGCGCGCCACCGGCCTGGTTCTCGAAGCCACCGGCCTGCAGCTTCCGCTGGGCGCGACCTGCGTCATTGAGCGTCAGGATGGTCTGGAAACGCGTGAAGTTGAAAGCGAAGTGGTCGGATTTAACGGCCAGCGCCTGTTCCTGATGCCGCTTGAAGAGGTGGAAGGCATTCTGCCCGGCGCGCGCGTGTATGCCAAAAACATTTCTGGCGATGGGCTTCAAAGCGGGAAACAGCTGCCGCTCGGTCCTGCCCTGCTGGGCCGCGTGCTGGACGGCAGCGGGAAACCGCTCGACGGACTGCCCTCCCCGGACACCACCGAAACCGGCGCGCTGATCACCCAACCGTTCAACCCCCTGCAGCGTACCCCTATCGAGCATGTGCTGGATACCGGCGTGCGCCCGATTAACGCCCTGCTGACCGTGGGACGTGGACAACGTATGGGCCTGTTCGCCGGCTCAGGCGTAGGTAAATCCGTCCTGCTCGGCATGATGGCGCGCTATACCCAGGCCGACGTGATCGTCGTGGGGCTGATCGGCGAACGTGGTCGTGAAGTAAAAGACTTTATTGAAAATATTCTGGGTGCGGAAGGCCGCGCCCGCTCGGTGGTGATCGCCGCACCGGCAGACGTGTCGCCGCTGCTGCGCATGCAGGGTGCCGCGTATGCCACCCGTATCGCCGAAGATTTTCGTGACCGCGGCAAGCATGTGCTGCTGATCATGGATTCCCTGACCCGTTACGCGATGGCGCAGCGTGAAATCGCGCTGGCCATCGGTGAGCCACCGGCGACCAAAGGCTACCCGCCTTCGGTATTCGCCAAACTCCCTGCGCTGGTGGAACGCGCGGGGAACGGTATCAGCGGCGGCGGCTCCATCACCGCGTTCTATACGGTACTGACGGAAGGCGATGACCAGCAGGACCCGATTGCCGACTCCGCGCGCGCGATCCTTGACGGTCATATTGTGCTGTCGCGCCGTCTGGCCGAAGCCGGGCACTACCCGGCCATCGATATTGAAGCCTCTATCAGCCGCGCAATGACGGCGCTGATAACCGAGAAGCACTACGCCCGCGTGCGTAACTTCAAACAACTGCTTTCCAGCTTCCAGCGCAACCGCGATCTGGTCAGCGTGGGGGCGTATGCCAAAGGCAGCGACCCGATGCTCGACAAGGCGATTAGCCTGTGGCCGCAGCTGGAGGCATTTTTGCAACAAGGCATTTTTGAACGCGCCGACTGGGAAGATTCAATTCAGGCACTGGAGCTGATTTTCCCGCAGGTGTAACACAGGTGGAGGGCGAAGGTCATGGCGCAAAACAGCGCGTTATCAACGCTGAAAGATCTGGCTGAAAAAGAAGTTGATGATGCCGCATTGCAGCTAGGCGCAATGCGACGCGGGTGCCAGCAGGCTGAAGAACAGTTGAAGATGTTGATCGACTATCAGCATGAATATCGCACCAACCTCAATACCGATATGACACAGGGCATTGGCAGCCAGCGCTGGATTAACTATCAGCAGTTTATCCAGACGCTGGAGAAGGCGATAGATCAGCATCGCCAGCAGCTTAACCAGTGGACCCAGAAAGTCGATACCGCGCTGAATTTCTGGCGCGAGAAGAAGCAGCGACTGCAGGCCTGGCAGACTTTACAGGACAGACAGATCGCGGCAACGACCCTGGCGGAAAACCGTCTGGATCAGAAGAAAATGGATGAGTTTGCCCAGCGCGCATCAATGAGGAAACCGGAATGATCACACTGCAACAACTGCTGATGAGCGACAGCGACCTGTCAGGCGGCACGCAAACGGGGAAAGGCACCGACGGTGCACAGGACTTTCTCTCTCTGCTGGCGGGCGCCCTCTCGGACGCAACGGGCAAGGGCAAAGATGCGCCGCTGACCCTGGCTGATCTGAAAGCCGCCGGCAGTAAGCTGTCAAAAGTGGCTCAGGACGCCAAAGGGGATACCACCCTGCAGGCCAAAATTGCCGACCTGCTTTCGCGCCAGACCGCGCTGAACGGCGATGAAACGTCGCCCGTCACGTCGCTTGATACGCTGGTTTCCGGGCTGGTGCCGCTGTCCAAGGGCGACGCGCTGAAGACGCTCAATGCGGCGAACAGCAAAGATGACGGTAAAAGCGAGCTGAGCGAAGAAGAGCTGGCCGGATTAAGCGCCCTGATGGCGATGCTGCCGCACCAGCAGCAAACTACCGCCTCTCGCGCGGCAGGCAGCGAGGGCGTTTCCGCCACCTCAACGCGGAATTCCGCGACGCTTTCAAACGGTGCGGGCCAATCGTCCCTGAACGCGTCTGCGGGAAGCCACGATAAAGCGCAGAGTGCTACGCCTTATCAGAACCAGGTGAAAAATCACGAGCCGGCCCTGCAGGGCAACGCGCCTGCTACACCGGCCGTAGCCGCGGCGGCAGAGAAGCAGGAGCTCGCCAGTTCGTCCTCATCATCATCATCACCAACAGCTACTCTGGCACCGATTATGTCCAGCCATGCGACCAGTCAGACGGCCGCCACCGTCGCCAGCGCGCCGGTATTAAGCCAGCCTCTGGGGACCCACGAATGGCAGCAGTCCCTGAGCCAGCACATCACCCTGTTCACTAAGCAGGGCCAGCAGACGGCAGAGCTGCGCCTGCACCCGGAAGATCTGGGTCAGGTGCAAATTTCGCTTAAGCTGGATGATAACCAGGCCCAGCTGCAGATGGTCTCTGCGCACAGCCATGTTCGTGCGGCACTGGAAGCCGCGCTGCCGGTACTGCGGACCTCACTGGCGGAAAACGGCATTCAGCTTGCGCAGAGCAGCGTCAGCAGCGAGAGCTTCGCCGGGCAGCAGCAGTCCTCGTCCCAGCAGCAGCACCAGGCTTCGCGTTCCGGCAACACCGGCGGTTTTAATGAAGAGAGCGATGAGCTACTGCCTGTTCCTGCCGCCCTGCAGTCCGCAGCGCGCGGTAACAGTGCCGTAGACATCTTCGCCTAAACGCCAGAGGTAGCGTGATTATCCCCGTCTTTTCCACGCTTTGACGACAGCAGGACACGGGATAATCACTTTATTAAGCTGTACCGAAACAGGAAGCTCGTATCAGATGACTGACTCCGCTATCACCAAAAAAAGTAAGCGTTCCATCTGGATCCCGCTGCTGGTGTTGATCACGCTCGCCGCCTGCGCTACCGCGGGCTATAGTTACTGGCGTATGCAGCAGGAACCGACCACCGCTGCAGCCAAAGCTGAAGCACCTCCTCCGCCGGCTCCAGTGTTCTTCCCGCTGGATACCTTCACCGTCAACCTGGGTGATGCGGATCGCGTGCTTTACGTTGGCATTACGCTGCGCCTGAAAGATGAAGCCACCCGTTCACGTCTGAACGATTACCTTCCTGAAGTGCGTAGCCGCCTTCTGCTGCTGTTCTCTCGTCAGGACGCTTCGGCGCTGGCTACCGATGTGGGTAAGCAAAAGCTGGTCGACGCCATTAAACAAACGCTGGCGACCCCGCTGGTAAACGGCCAACCTAAGCAGGAAGTCACTGACGTTCTGTATACAGCATTCATTCTGCGGTAACGACATGGGCGACAGTATTCTTTCTCAGGCAGAAATCGATGCGCTGCTCAACGGCGACAGCGATAACAATGATGATCCTAAACCGGGTATTGGCGGCGATAGCGATATTCGTCCCTATGACCCGAATACCCAGCGTCGCGTGGTACGTGAACGTCTGCAGGCGCTGGAGATCATTAACGAACGTTTTGCACGTCAGTTCCGTATGGGGCTGTTTAACCTGCTGCGTCGTAGCCCGGATATTACGGTGGGTGCGATCCGCATTCAGCCGTATCATGAGTTTGCCCGCAACCTGCCGGTGCCAACCAACCTTAACCTGATTCATCTGAAGCCGCTGCGCGGCACCGGTCTGGTGGTGTTTTCGCCAAGCCTGGTGTTCATCGCGGTGGATAACCTGTTCGGCGGCGACGGGCGTTTCCCGACCAAAGTAGAAGGTCGTGAATTCACCCATACCGAACAGCGCGTCATTAACCGCATGCTGAAGCTGGCGCTGGAATCTTACAGCGACGCGTGGAAAGCGATTAACCCGCTGGAAGTGGAGTACGTCCGTTCTGAGATGCAGGTGAAATTTACCAATATCACCACCTCCCCGAACGATATCGTCGTTAACACGCCGTTCCACGTGGAGATCGGTAACCTGACCGGCGAGTTCAACATCTGCCTGCCGTTCAGCATGATCGAACCGCTGCGCGAGCTGCTGGTGAACCCGCCGCTGGAGAACTCCCGCAACGAAGACCAGAACTGGCGTGAAAACCTGGTCCGCCAGGTCCAGCATTCGCAGCTTGAGCTGGTGGCGAGCTTCGCCGATATCCCGCTGCGGTTATCTCAGATCCTGAAATTACAACCCGGCGATGTTTTGCCGATAGAAAAACCCGACCGCATTATTGCCCATGTGGATGGTGTCCCCGTGCTGACAAGCCAGTACGGCACGATTAACGGTCAGTATGCGTTACGCGTTGAGCACTTGATCAACCCGATTTTGAATTCGCTGAATGAGGAACAGCCCAAATGAGTGACATGAACAATCCGTCCGATGAGAACAGCGGAGCACTGGACGATCTGTGGGCTGACGCGTTAAACGAGCAAAAAGCACCCCCGGCCAAAAGTGCAGCGGATGCCGTATTCCAGCAGCTCGGCGGCGGTGACGTCAGCGGCACGCTGCAGGACATCGACCTGATTATGGATATCCCGGTTAAGCTGACCGTTGAGCTGGGACGCACCCGCATGACCATTAAAGAGCTGCTGCGCCTGACGCAGGGTTCCGTGGTGGCCCTTGACGGTCTGGCCGGCGAGCCGCTGGATATTCTGATCAACGGTTATCTGATTGCCCAGGGTGAAGTGGTGGTGGTTGCCGATAAATACGGCGTACGCATCACCGACATCATTACCCCGTCTGAACGTATGCGTCGTCTGAGCCGTTAAGCATGAAAACCCAGGCAACAATATCACAGCCTTCTGCCGTTCCCGGCTCGCCTCTGCTCCAGGTGAGCGGGGCATTGTTCGGTATTATTGCCTTTATTCTTATCGCCGCCTGGCTGGCGAAGCGCTTTGGCCTGGCGGGTAAAACCGCCGGTGCTCGCGGCCTGAAGGTCAGCGCCAGCACCACGCTGGGACCACGCGAGCGCGTGGTCATCGTCGAGGTAGACGATGCGCGCCTGGTCCTGGGCGTCACGGCCTCAAACATCAGCGTATTACATAAGCTGCCGCCCGCCCCTGTTGTGGTGGACGAGCGCGCAGACGCCCCTGCGGATTTTCAGTCCGTCATGAAGAGTTTGCTTAAGCGTTCCGGGAGATCCTGATGCGCCGTTTGTTATCCCTGACGCTTGCGGGCGTTGGCCTGTTTGCTCCCGCGGTCTATGCACAGCTGCCCGGTCTGGTCTCCACCCCTCTCGCGGGCGGCGGACAAAGCTGGTCGCTTCCGGTGCAGACGCTGGTGTTCATCACCTCGCTGACGTTTATTCCGGCCATCCTGCTGATGATGACCAGCTTCACCCGCATCATCATCGTCTTTGGTCTGCTGCGAAACGCGCTGGGAACCCCTTCCGCGCCGCCAAACCAGGTTCTGCTGGGGCTGGCGCTGTTTTTGACCTTTTTCATTATGTCGCCGGTTATCGACAAGATTTATACCGACGCTTACCAGCCGTTCAGCGAAGACAAAATCTCCATGCAGGAGGCGCTGGATAAAGGCGCGCAGCCGCTGCGGGAATTTATGCTACGCCAGACGCGCGAAGCCGACCTTGCCCTCTTTGCCCGCCTGTCCAACACCGGCGAGATGCAGGGACCGGAAGCGGTGCCAATGCGTATTCTTCTGCCTGCCTATGTCACCAGCGAGCTGAAAACCGCGTTCCAGATTGGCTTTACCATCTTTATTCCGTTCCTGATTATCGACCTGGTGATCGCCAGCGTCCTGATGGCGCTCGGGATGATGATGGTGCCGCCCGCGACCATTGCCCTGCCCTTTAAGATCATGCTCTTTGTACTGGTCGACGGCTGGCAGCTGCTGGTCAGTTCGCTGGCGCAGAGTTTCTACAGTTAAGGAACGGCAATGACACCCGAATCGGTCATGATGATGGGCACGGAAGCGATGAAAATCGCAATTGCCGTTGCCGCGCCGCTGCTGCTTGTCGCGCTGGTTACCGGTCTGATTATCAGTATCCTGCAGGCCGCCACGCAGATTAACGAAATGACGCTGTCGTTCATCCCGAAAATCATTGCCGTGTTCGTGGCGATTATCGTGGCCGGGCCGTGGATGCTGAACCTGTTGCTGGACTATATGCGCAACCTGTTTACCAATCTGCCGTACATCATCGGCTGACCTGACGATGCTGCACTTCACCAGCGACCAGTGGGTTCAGTGGCTCGGCGTCTATTTCTGGCCGATGCTGCGCATCATGGCGCTGATATCCACCGCCCCGATTCTCAGTGAGAAATCGATACCCAAGCGCGTCAAGGTGGGGCTGGGCATCATCATCTCCATTATCGTCGCGCCCTCTCTTCCCCCCGTGGATATTCCGATCTTCTCGGCGAACGCGGTGTGGGTGGCCCTGCAGCAGGTGATGATTGGCGTCGCCGTCGGCTTTACCATGCAGCTCGCCTTTGCCGCGGTGCGTACCGCAGGGGAACTGATCGGCCTGCAGATGGGGCTATCGTTCGCCACGTTTGTTGACCCTGGCAGTCATCTCAACATGCCCGTGCTGGCGCGTATTATCGATCTGCTCGCCATGCTGCTGTTCCTGTCGTTCAACGGCCATCTCTGGCTTATCTCCATGCTGGTGGATACGTTCCATACGCTGCCGATTGGCGAAAATCCGGTGAACAGCAACGCTTTCCTCGCGCTTACCCGCGCTGCGGGGCTGATTTTCCTCAACGGGCTGATGCTGGCGCTGCCGATCATCACCCTGCTGCTGACCGTCAACCTGGCGTTAGGTTTACTCAACCGAATGGCGCCGCAGCTTTCGGTGTTTGTCATTGGTTTTCCGCTGACGCTGACGGTTGGGATTTTATTAATGTCATTACTGATGCCACTTATCGCTCCCTTCTGTGAACATTTATTCGGCGAGATATTCAACCTGTTAGCGGATATTGTCAGCGAGCTGCCACGTAAATAATAGCCCTCACTGTTGCTATTGTCTTTCTGAGGATATTCCTAAAATAAAACGCGTAAAACATCTTCCAGGATATATCTGACGCGGTTTAATTGTTTCTAACCATCTCACAATACTTAATATTTACTTTACTTTAAGAAGATTCCTGGCAAATTATACGTAACTTTACGGGATAGTGAGTCCGCCTGAAAGTCTTTGTCATGCTCACAGGTTTATTATTTTTTTCCATCCCGTATGGCTGTTTTGAGCTCTCAGGCAGATGGTGAATTATCGTTACGCATTGAGTGAGGGTATGCCATGTCAACGATCATTATGGATTTATGCAGCTACACCCGGCTAGGGTTAACCGGGTACCTGGCAAGCAGAGGGGTAAGAAAGAGAGACATCAACGATGCACACACCGTTGACGAACTCGCAGCCGCTTGTGACGAACTAAAACCAGGCGTGGTGTTTATTAATGAGGACTGTTTCATTCACGATCCAGCCAACAGTCAGCACATTAAGCAAATCATTAATCAGCATCCAAAAACCCTGTTTATTGTTTTTATGGCGATCGCGAATATCCATTTCGATGAGTATTTGTTGGTCCGTAAAAATTTATTGATCAGTTCTAAATCGATTAAACCCGAGTCGCTGGATGACATTCTGGGTGATTATTTGAATAAAGAAGTTAAAAATGTAGGAGCGGTTAACTTACCCACCCTATCATTAAGCAGGACTGAATCAAGTATGCTGCGAATGTGGATGGCGGGACAAGGAACTATTCAGATCTCTGACCAGATGAATATTAAAGCGAAAACCGTTTCGTCACACAAAGGAAATATTAAAAGGAAAATTAAAACGCATAATAAGCAAGTGATCTACCACGTGGTACGCCTGACCGATAATGTGACGAACGGGATTTTCGTCAACATGCGTTAGTCGCTTAAGACCTGTGCACCCTACCTTTGATCTCTGGCCTGGCCAGAGATTTTTGCTTCTGGAAAGGTTGTCGGGCACGCGCTGTGCTACCCGACGCCGTGTTACTCCGCCTTCTCGACAAAAATGCCGTCCGGATGCCCCAGTTCGTTAAAAAACCAGATGCCGAGCGGGTAGTCTTCAAGCGATACCAGGTACATTGTGCCTTCGCTAAACTCTTCAATTGCCAGCACCACACCCGGGCGGCGCGGCCCACCGTCCGTTTTAACGGTTACCCGATCGTTGACCTTCATACATTCCTCCTCTGGTTTTGAGCCAGTGTAGAACAAAACGCAAAAACGCACATCGCCGCCCGGCGTGATTGGCGTTTTTATACACAGTCTATACTTACCGTTGGACACGGCTGAAAGAGGAACCCCGTAATGAAGACCGATAAAGAGTACAGCGACACCATCAAGCGCGAAGTCGAGGTGGATGTCGATGCCCTGCTGGCCGCCATCAATGAGATCAGTGAGTCAGAAGTCCGCCGGTCGGACGACAATTCGGACCGCGTCATTGTCAACGGAAGGGATTATCACACCTATCGCGAGCTGGCGGAGGCCTTCGAGCTTGATATTCACGATTTTAGCGTGTCTGAAGCCAATCGGTAGGGCGAAAAAAATCCCGGCCATGGGGATGACCGGGATCAAAACTTGCTTATGCAAGAAGCACTTGAAAATTCGTTACACCAGGAAATCTGATGTACATGCCACACTATCCCCAACGAATTTGGCTGACAAGCATATATTCTTACGATGAATATAATATTTTTAACATAATGCTTTTTGTTATGAGCAATAACACACGCCGAATGCGGGTTTGCCAGGAGCATTCCTCTTTTCTCCGGTTTTCGCCTTCATTATTTTTTAGGAATTTTCTTAGAGCGAGACGCATCTGTTACCAGGAGTCGCTATGCCTTCACTGCGGGATACATTGCTGATTTTCTCTGACCTGGATGGTTCACTGCTGGATATTCACACCTATGAGTGGCAACCCGCCATGCCCTGGCTGGACAGGCTGCTGGATAATCAGGTTCCGGTTATTCTTTGCAGCAGCAAGACCGCGGCAGAGATGCTCGATCTCCAGCTGGATCTGGGGCTGGAAGGCTTGCCTTTTATTGCCGAGAACGGCGCGGTGATTCAGCCTGACGTGCGCTGGGATAAGGTTCAGCGCCAGATAAGGGGGATGACGCACCGGGATATTCGCCCGCGAATCGAACAAATTCGCCTGCTGACGGGCTATAAATTCACTACCTTTGACGACGTGGATGAGCACGTTATCAGCGAGTGGACCGGCCTGACGCGCTACCGTTCGGCGCTTGCCCGCAAGCATGAAGCGTCCGTCACGCTCATCTGGCGCGATACCGACGAGAAACTGGTCCAGTTTGAAGAGGAGCTGGTGAATGTCGGCCTGAAATGCCTGCAGGGCGCACGCTTCTGGCATGTTCTGGACGCCCGCTGCGGCAAAGACGTTGCGGTGAACTGGCTGATTGAGCAATACCGCGAGCTGGAAGAGATTGAACCCACCACGCTGGGGCTCGGCGACGGTCCCAATGATGCGCCGCTGCTCGACAGCGTTGACTTCGCGGTGGTGATTAAGGGCATTAACCGCCAGGGCATCACGCTACGGGACGATAACCCTGCCCGGGTTTATCACACCCGGCAGCCCGGCCCGGCGGGCTGGCAGGAGGGGCTGGATCACTTCCTCTCCTAATCCCGCCAGACGACCCGGTTACGCCCGCTCTGTTTGGCCTGATACAGCCGGACGTCCGCCACGGACTGCAGCTGTTCAAACTCGTAGTTACCCGCTTCATCCGCGCTGCTGACCCCCAGCGACGCGCTGACGCGCAGGGTCGTGCTCTTCTTCACCAGGATCTCCTTACTGTTGATCCGGCAGCGAATACGGTCCGCGACGCTTCTCGCCTCCTCCAGACCGATCCCCGGCAGGACGACGCAAAACTCTTCCCCGCCTACGCGCCCTGCCACATCATTCTTGCGTAACGCGCTGGCAATCAGCCCTGCCGTGTGGGAGAGCACTTTATCCCCGGCCTGATGGCCGAAGCGGTCGTTGATATTTTTAAAATGGTCGAGATCGATCTGAATCACCGAGAACGGCAGCGACTGCTGGCGACAGGTTTCCGCCAGCAATTTTGCGCGGTCGAACAGCGCGCCGCGATTATTCAGCCGGGTAAGCGGATCATGCCAGGCCTGCCACTGGAGCGAGTGCTGAAGCGTGTACATGTTACTCACCATGCGACGGATCACCAGCCACGAGATCAACAGCATGGCGGTAAAGAGCGCCCACATCAGCGCCAGCACGATACTGATGCTGCCGAAGTCGTCCTGTACCCCTTCGTGCAGGGTGTGGATCCGCAGGACAACGCCGTCGAAGTGATCGAGTCGTTCCCAGCTCACAAAACGGCTTCCGAGGCGGATCCCGCCGCCGGTGGCGTGCTCAATCGCCTGCGCAATCTGCGCCGTTTCGCGTTCGTCAAAATGGTTAACCGCGTTTTCCGTATGGGCAGAGGTGGCGATCATATTGAGCCGGGTATCGTACAGCTGATACTCCCCTTCCGTTCGGTCTTCCGTCGCATCGGCCAGCAGGCGCTGCATGGTGCCCAACGTAAAATCCATCGCCACGACGCCATACCAGTAATGATCGAAATAGATGGGGACGCTGGCGGTGATCATTCGTTCATCATTGGTCCAGGATGAGGGGGTGGAGATGAACCAGCGCACCGCGCGAGCGCGATTGTTCCGCTCTGACTGCTGGGTAAACCAGGACTGCGTGACAAGATGGTAATAGCGGGAGGTAATGTCGCCCGCCTGGTCCGGCGTATCGGTGGAAATGAAAAACCCGGCGCGGGAGACGTAGATCACGCGCGCTTCCGTTTGCGCTCTCGACGACGCCAGCCTGAGCAGATACCCCACTTCGAGCGTGGCAGAAATCTCGTGGCTGAGGCGTTCGGCGTCACGATTCAGAAACGTGGTTTTCTCGACGAAGGCATCCGAGACACCGTTAATGGGAAGGGTGCGTTTTTTATCAACGGCAAGCTGCCAGGTGGGGAGCATGCGGACTGAGCTAAAGCGTGACACCGCATTCTGAAGTACATCAAATGCCAGCGGCGTCTGGATCGCATCATGCATGCCCTGACGGAACAACAGCATCCTGTCGACGCTGTTCTGCAGCTGCCTGTCCAGCGAACTGGCGACCGTATCCAGATGGTTACGCTGGCTGGAGATGTACGCTTCTTCCAGTACCACCACTTCACGCCAGGTCAGTAGAGTCGAAAATACCAGAACAACCAGAAAACAGAGATTAACAATCAACCCCGGATTGCTACGCTTATGCAGCCATTGCAAAAAAGATTGTCTTACAACAAAGGTATCGCGCTGCACACACACTCCCTGATCGCTGCCTTACACCCGGTACTGGAGATAAAAACGCCCGGCAAAGCCGGGCGTTATGTGATTAAGCCTTGTCCCGCTGGTGCTGCCCGTCCCCCGGCTGAAGCTCATCTTCACGAAATGCTTCCCGCTTGATGCCATAGCCATCGTGCCACCGACATTCCACCATTCCGCTGGAATACCCGGTGACAATCATACGTGGGCCGCCCTTCTTAGGCTTAACTTCATCACTGACCAAAAAGACCATACCTGCCTCCTGTATCAGGGTGAAACTGTTTCAATTTAGACGAGGAATGGTCTTTTTGCATCCCATAACGGGTAACAATTAGTGCGACGTGCCGCGAATTTTTTCAACCAGCTTCACCGCCGCGACCACGATAGCGCCAATGATGAAGCCCAGCACCAGATTCAGCAGCGTGGGCAGAATCGCCGCGACAACGGCCCCCTGCGCCGAGGAAAAATGTTCGATAGCATGGTGCAGCGGCGCGATACCGTGCACCACGATCCCGCCGCCCACGAGGAACATCGCCAGCGTGCCCACCACCGACAAACTCTTCATCAGCCACGGAGCCAGCACCAGCAGGCTTTTGCCGATGCCTCTTGCCACCGCGCTCGATTTCTCCTCCAGCCAGTAGCCGATATCATCCAGCTTGACGATCAGTCCCACCAGGCCGTAGACGCCGACGGTGACCAGAATGGCGATACCGGAGAGGATCAGAACCTGATTCAGGAGCGGCGCGTCAGACACGATGCCCAGCGTAATGGCGACAATCTCTGCGGACAGGATAAAGTCGGTCCGAATAGCGCCTTTGACCTTATCGCGCTCGAAGGTTTTCGGATCCTGAGCGGCCAGCGCTTCAAGACGCTGCTGGCGCATCTCCGGCGTATCGCTCTGCTTGCGCGCGCTAAAGGAGTGCAGGACCTTCTCTACGCCCTCGAAGCAGAGAAACGCCCCGCCAATCATCAGCAGCGGCGTGATGGCCCAGGGAATAAACGCGCTGATCAGCAGCGCCAGCGGGACCAGAATCACCTTATTCAGGAAGGAGCCTTTTGCCACGCCCCACACCACCGGCAGTTCACGGTTAGCCCTTACCCCACTCACCTGCTGGGCGTTAAGCGATAAATCATCTCCCAGCACGCCTGCGGTTTTTTTCGCCGCCAGTTTCCCCATCACTGAAATGTCATCCAGTAAGGTCGCAATATCATCCAGCAATGTTAATAAGCTACTTCCTGCCAAAATCTTAATCCTTCATTTTTTGGTAATTAGGTGAATAGTATGGAGCAAAAGCGCAAACCCGGAAACACCCACCTCACGTCAACAAAAAATTCACATCTGCCACACAATTAAAGGGCTCGCCAGCGAGATAGTTTTCGCGTTTACTATCAGCGACCTTTTTATTTCGTCGTGAGGGATTATGCGTTTCCGGCAATTGCTACCGCTCATTGGGGCACTCTTTTCACTGTACATCATCTGGGGCTCAACCTACTTTGTCATTCGCATCGGCGTGGAAAGCTGGCCGCCACTGATGATGGCGGGCATCCGCTTTCTCTCGGCTGGCGTGCTGCTGCTGGCCTTCCTGCTGCTGCGCGGGCATAAGCTTCCCCCGCTGCGCCCGATGCTGAATGCCGCCCTAATCGGCCTGCTGCTGCTGGCGGTGGGAAATGGGTTTGTAACGATTGCCGAGCACCAGAACGTACCGTCCGGGATCGCCGCCGTGGTCGTTGCCACCGTACCGCTGTTTACCCTCTGCTTTAGCCGCCTTTTTGGTATCCGCACCCGCAAGCTGGAATGGCTGGGGATTGGTATTGGCCTTGCCGGCATCATTCTGCTGAACAGCGGCGGTAACCTGAGCGGGAATCCGTGGGGCGCAATCATCATCCTGATTGGCTCGATGAGCTGGGCGTTTGGTTCCGTCTACGGTTCGCGTATCGAACTGCCGACCGGCATGATGGCGGGCGCGATTGAGATGCTCGCCGCCGGGATTGTACTGCTGCTCGCCTCCACGCTGACGGGAGAAAAGCTGACGACCCTGCCGCCGCTGTCGGGCTTTCTGGCGGTAGGCTACCTGGCGCTGTTTGGTTCCATCATCGCCATTAACGCCTATATGTTCCTGATCCGCAATGTCTCGCCGGCAGTTGCCACCAGCTATGCCTACGTCAACCCGGTCGTGGCCGTGCTGCTCGGGACGGGATTGGGGGGAGAAACGCTCTCTTCCGTTGAATGGCTGGCATTAGGGGTGATTGTTTTTGCCGTCGTGCTGGTCACTCTGGGCAAATATTTACTGCCCGCAAAACCGGTGGTCACGCCTTGCGAGGTGGAGAAACCGTAAGCAGGTGAATACCCTGCGTGTCGATCTGCGCGGTCTGGCCGCCGCCGCAGATCCACTCCTCCAGCCGCTCGGTCAGATCGGTATCGTTCAGTTTTAATCTGCCTCTCAGCGCACACTCCCAGACGATCAGCACCCGCCAGCCCTGCGCAATCAGCGCGGTGAGATCCCGTCTGTCGCGCTCGACGTTCTTGCCAATTTTATCCAGCCAGAAATCGGTGCGCGTCGCGGGGACCTTAAACAGGTAGCAGTCGTGGTGATGCCAGAAACAGCCGTGGGTAAAGATGATGCACTGCCAGGCGTCGATGACGAAATCCGGGCGACCCGCAAGCGCGGGATCCTGCACGCGGAAATCAAACCCCGCCTGCGTCAGCAGCCCGGCCAGGCGCTTTTCGATGGCGGTGTTACGCGTGCCGATGGCACGCATATTTTTGCTGCGCGTGGCCTTATCGTGAACATCCGTCATTGACGGCCTCACCCTGACGGAGTGCCACCGCCTGTCTGATGCGCGAGGCCAGCAGTTTTGCCACGGCGGCGAACGCGGGAACCACCACCGAATTACCAAACTGGCGGTACGCCTGGGTATCCGAAACCGGAATGCGGAAGCGGTAACCCTGCGGGGTCTCAAATCCCATCAACCGGGCGCATTCCCGCGGCGTTAAGCGTCGCGGACGGTGACGCTGGTTGTGCGGATCGTCGAAATCTTTTTCACCCAGCGCCTTGTCCCAGCCTCTGTCGATCAGGATCTCTGCCCCATCCTTATAGTAGCGAGCGGACAACGTACGGGTCACGCTGTGCGGATCGTTGGGGTTTACCATCCCAAAACCGAAGCCGTTGCCCTTCGCCTGATGTTTCTTGGCATAGCGGTAGAGGTATTTCCACAGCACCGGGGTAAGGATAAATTTCGCGTCAACGACAGGTTCCAGCAGATCGGCAACGGTAGGACGACGCTCGGGATACAAAGACGGAATATCACGAAGGGTGAAATCCCCCTTGAGATTGAGGTCGCGGCGGAAACCCACCAGCACGATACGTTCGCGATGCTGGGGCAGGAAATGTTTCCCATCAATGATTTTAGGATCGTCCGCGCCCATGTCCTGCGAGTCGGCCACGTCATAACCCAGCTCATCCAGGGTCTGCATAATAATGCGGAAGGTTTTTCCGCCGTCGTGGCTCTTTAGATTTTTGACGTTTTCCAGCACAAAGATGGCCGGGCGACGGGCGTCAATAATGCGCGCCACATCAAAAAACAGCGTTCCCTGGGTATCGCAGGCAAAGCCGTGGGCACGTCCAAGGGCATTCTTTTTGGAGACACCGGCCAGCGAGAAGGGCTGACACGGGAAGCCGGCCAGCAGCACGTCATGCGCCGGGATCGTCTGGCGAATGTGCTCGGCGGCGTGTTCATCGCTCACGCCGCTTTTATGGCTCAGGGTGACATCGCGGATATCCGCGTTGAACTGGTGCTCGTGCGGATCGCAGTACCAGTTGGCCTTGTAGGTCCGGACGGCATGTTTGTTCCACTCGCTGGTAAACACGCACTGTCCGCCGATAGCTTCAAAACCGTGCCGGATGCCGCCGATACCGGCGAACAGATCGATAAAGCGGAAGGCGTAGTTCGGGTGCGCGGCAGGAGGACGCGGAAGCAGGTTTTGCAGATAACGAAACTCGCCTTCGCTCAAGCGACGCCCTGCGCGTTCGCTGGTCAGCAGACGCTTAAGGATCGCCGGGCTCCAGTGGCTCTCGCCGTGCGCCACCAGCAGATTGGCCAGCGTTTTAGCATCATAGATATCCAACAGCTGGCGCAGCAACGCCTGCACCGTTGCCGTTGATTTCTCAGCCTGCTCGGGCGCGGGCTCTGTCACTGATCGATTTTCCTGCATTCTTTTAACCGGAGAGTAAAGACTGGAAACAGATTACCACAGTTCAGTTGCGCAAACTGCGACGGAAGCGGCTCAACACCTGGCTATCCAGCCCGATGCAGTCGCCGTGTAATTCGGCACTGAGTTTCGCCATAAACTGGATCAGGAAATCGGCATTGTGACGTGCCAGCTCGCGGCCCATTTCCGTTTGCATTGTATCAGGCAATCGCAGCAGCTTGGTCTGAAAATGGTCGAGGGCAAACGCACGGTCATCAAGGATACGCGCATCGGCAAAGGGATCGTCTGCATCAAAAAGCGGCACGCCCAGCGCGCCCGAGACGGCAAAGACGCGCGCCAGGCCGATCGCGCCTAACGCTTCCAGCCGGTCTGCGTCCTGCACAATTTTGGCTTCCATGCTCTGTGGCGCAATCCCGGCGCTGAAGCTGTGCGCCTCAATCGCGTGCGCAACGGCGGCAATATGCTCTGGCGGAAACTCAGGGAAGTCGCGGCGCAGAATGTCACACGTCCTGCGCGCTGCCATCTGGGATGACCGGCCGCGTTCGGGATGGTTTTTCGGCAGGCTGACAATATCGTGGAAATAGCATGCGGTCAGGATCACCAGCGGCTCCACCGCCTGATCAGCCATGATTTTTTGCGCCGTCATCCAGACCCGACGAAAATGCGAAATATCATGTGCGGTATCGTCGGTGCTGTGGTTTTCCTCAAGCCAGCGCTCAAATCGCTGCTGCCACCGGGCAAGTTCCATCGTCATATCCTGTTGTTTAAAAGAGAATCAATTATAACATAGCCGAATTAAATCAATTTAAAAATAGAGCCACGAAATACTTAATAATAATTACACCGTATAAATTCAATGAATTAATTCAGCAGAAAAATAAAGAGATTAATAGAAATGTTTGGCAATATTTCATAGGATTTAATTACATTTATTTTTGAAACTAAATAACACTTCCTGGAATAGTATCAAGCCTGTAATTGCGGAGGGTGATTACATATATTCATATAAATTATGTTTGAAGGGAATATATAATGAAAAGAAAAGTTCTGGCAATTGTGGTACCCGCGTTATTAATGGCAGGCGCAGCCAATGCGGCTGAAATGTACAACAAAAACGGCAACAAAGTTGACCTGTACGGCAAAGTCGACGCGCGTCATACCTTCTCTGACAACCCTGGCGACGACGGCGACGAAACCTATGTGCAGATTGGTTTCAAAGGCGAAACCCAGATCGCTAACGATCTGATCGGTTACGGCCAGTGGGAATATAAAACCTTCGCTAATAATACCGAGGGCGCGGGTGACAAATCGTTTAACCGCCTGGCGTATGCTGGCCTGAAATATGGTGAATACAGTTCATTTGATTATGGCCGTAATTACGGCGTCGTGTACGACGTTGAAGCCTGGACCGATATGCTGCCTGTATTTGGCGGTGACTCTTACACCTGGACCGATAACTTTATGAACGGTCGTGCTAACGGTCTGGTAACCTATCGTAACCAGGATTTCTTCGGTCTGGCTGAGGGTCTGAATTTCGCGCTGCAGTATCAGGGTGCGAATGAAGGTCAGGATGCAACAGAAGGTCAGGAAGGCACGAAAAATGGCCATGACAATGTTCGTTTCCAGAACGGCGACGGCTTTGGTATGTCTACCACCTATGATTTTGACTTCGGTCTGAGCCTGGGTGCGGCATATTCATCTTCCGACCGCACGAACAAACAGGTTGCATACGGTGCAGGTAACTACAACCGCTACAGCCCGTATGCAGGTGGCGAACGCGCTGAAGCCTGGACCATTGGCGCAAAATATGATGCGCAAGGTGTTTACCTGGCCATGATGTATGCGGAAACCCGCAACATGACGCCATATGGTAATGTTGGTATCGCCAACCAGACTCAGAACTTTGAAGCCGTCGCGCAGTACCTGTTCGACTTCGGCCTGCGTCCGTCTCTGGCATGGGTTTACTCCAAAGGTAAAGACATTGGCGGCAATGATTACAACCCAGGTAATAATTACGACTATGTTGATCAGGATCTGGTGAACTATATCGATCTCGGTATGACCTACAGCTTCAACAAAAACTTCTCGACTTACGTTGATTATAAAATCAACCTGCTGGACAACGATGAAAGCTTCTACGAAGCCAATGGCATCTCAACTGATGACATCGTTGGCGTAGGCATGACCTACCAGTTCTAATTCCCCAAAATACCAAAGGCCGCAATTGCGGCCTTTTTACTATCTGAAGATCTTACGGCGCTTCCTGCAGCGCCACGCGAATAAACCCGTTATTTTGCGCCAGCAGTTCATGGGCTTTCCACGCATCCAGCCCCGTCAGCACCATCAACACCGCCGTTTTACAGTTATGGTTACAGCTCTCAAGCGCGGCTTTTGCCTCGGCCCGTGTGCATCCCCCCGCTTCCATCACAATGGCGATTTGCCGTTCAGCCCATTTGTTCGTGCTTGCCTCAAGATCCACGCGCAGGTTGCTGTAAACCCGTCCGGTTCGGACGGCCAGCCCGGTGGCAATCATCGAGAGGATCATTTTTTGCGCGATCCCCGCTTTGGTGTTGATATAGCCTGCGACGACGTCGGCCCCCAGCTCCGGAGCAATAACCATGCTCGCCAGCTGCGCGGCTTCGCTTTGCGCATCACCGGTAACAATAGCGACCGGTGAACCCAGCGACCACGCATGGCGCATTGCCCCCCAGACCCACGGCGTTTTTCCGCTGACGGTCACGGCCAGCATCATATCGTGTTCACCAAACTTGATGGCCTGCAGATCGGCAACGCCGCGCTCGTAGCTCCCTTCCCCTTCTTGTGCCGTAACGGCCATCACAGGGGTTTTGCCCGGCGCATATTCATCGGCAATCTGTTGCGCTACGCGCCCTGACGGCCCCGCGCCAACGACAATCAGGCGACCGCCGTGGCTGAGCGTCGCGGCGGCGTTGTCCACCACGCGGGCAATAATATTTAAACAGGGGGTAATCGCAGCAGAAATGAGTGCATCATCCTGGTGAATGACTTTCAGCATGTCCAGCGTGGACAATCTATCAATATTCATCGTGCTGGCGTGCCGTCTTTCCTTGACCGAACCGGTAAGCATAACGCTCATAAACAGCCTCCTTATTATGAGTACCCACACACTATAAAGTGTTTTATATAGATGACCTGCGAGGGGGGTCACGAAAAGAGGACCAAATCCACGCCTTTACATGGCTTTAAGAAAAGCGCGTCATCGGCGATAATTACCCCTTTCTTAATCATCGCGGAGTGTTGATGAGCGATTTGCAGCCTTTCCTTCCGACGCGCAAGCGCCCCATGAAGCTGAACACCCTGGTCACGCTGATGGTGTGCGCGATTATTGCCTCTGTGCTGCTGGTGGTTTTTGCGCTCTACTCCGTACAAATCACCCGGGCGACCCGCGATGATGTAAAAGATACGGCTCTGGGTATTGCCAGAACGCTGGCCAACAGCCCGGAGATCCAGCGCGGCCTGATGCAGGCACCGCAGGAGAATATTATTCAGCCCATCGCCCAGGCGGTGACGAAACGAAACGATCTGCTGTTCACCGTGGTCACCGATATGCGCGGGATCCGCTACTCTCACCCGAACGAGGCGCTGCTGGGGCTGCATTTTATCGGTGACGATTTAACTCCCGCGCTTGAAGGCAAAGAGAACGTATCGGTAAACCGGGGTGCGCTCGCCGAAGCGCTTCGCGTCTTCACCCCAGTCTACGACGGCCAGCACGAGCAGATCGGCGTGGTGGCGGTAGGTATCTCCCTGAAAAAGGTTGAAGAGCAGATCGCTCGCGGGCGGCTCAACGCCGTCTGGACCATTTTATTCAGTATTTTTATGAGCTCCATGGCGATTTGGGGTCTGGTGCGGGTACTGAAACGCATCCTGTTCGGGCTCGAACCTTACGAAATTTCCGCCCTATTCGAACAGCGTCAGGCGATGTTGCAGTCGCTTCGCGAGGGGGTGCTGGCCGTCGATATTCACGGGCGCGTGACGATGATCAACCAGACCGCCAGAGAAATATTGCTTCTCCCTTCCGGCAAGCAGACCGAAAACGCCAGCGCGCCCCTGCTGGCCAGCCTGCGCGAAGTCTCCAAGACGGGCGTCGCGCGCCAGGATCAGGAGATCAGCTGTAACGGGCGTCTATTGCTGTGCAACATGGTGCCCGTTAAAAGTCAGGATCGGGTAATCGGCGCCATCACCACCTTCCGTGATAAAACGGAAATCAGCCAGCTGATGCAGCGTATTGATGGCATGGTCAACTACGTCGACGCCCTGCGCAGCCACACGCACGAGTTTATGAATAAACTGCATGTGATCCTGGGCCTGCTGCACATGAAGCGCTACGACAAGCTGGAAGAGTACATCATCCAGACGGCACATAATTACCAGACGGATATCGGTACGATACAGAGCAAGGTAAAATCCCCGGTTATTGCCGGGTTCCTGCTGGGTAAAATCAATCGGGCGAAAGAAGCGGGCGTCACCCTGACGCTGGCGGATGAATGCCAGATACCGGATACCGCGAGCGAAGAGCAGGTCGCGGTGCTGATCACCGTGCTGGGTAACCTCATTGAAAACGCGCTCGACGCGATGGAAGGACAGCAGGAAGGTGAGATCGGCCTGCTGCTGCATTATCAGAATGGCTGGCTCAGCTGCGAAGTCAGCGACGATGGCCCCGGCATTGAACCCGCTCAGCTGGAGGCTATTTTTACAAAGGGCTTCTCAACAAAAGGTGAAAACCGCGGCGTTGGGCTGTTCCTTGCTCGCCAGCAAATTCAGAACCTCGGCGGCGATATCAGCGTCGAGTCTGAGCCAGGCGTATTTACCCAATTTTTTGTTCACATCCCCTGGGATAGCGAGAGGAATATCGCGTGATAAATGTATTAATTGTCGATGATGACGCCATGGTAGCCGACCTCAACCGTCTGTATGTCAACCGTGTTGATGGTTTTAGCTGCTGCGGCGTCGCCTCCACGCTAAACCAGGCCGAGGCCATCATTAATAACCCCGGGCAGCCTGTCGATCTGGTGCTGCTGGATGTCTATATGCAGCAGGATAACGGGCTGGATCTGCTGCCCGTTATTCGCGCATCCGGTCGCCCAATCGATGTGATTATGATCTCGTCGGCTGCCGACGCCGCCACGATCCAGACCTCCATCCACTACGGCGTGGTGGATTATCTGATCAAGCCGTTCCAGTTCCCGCGCTTTGAAGAGGCGCTGAACGGCTGGAAGGCAAAGCATAGCCTGATGGGTTCGCACCAGTATTATGAGCAGGCCGACGTCGACCGGCTGATCCACGGCGGGGCGCCGGAACTGGCGGACAGTAAAAAGCTGCCGAAGGGGTTAACGCCGCAAACGCTGCGCACGATTTGCCAGTGGATTGACGCTCACCCGGAGACGGAGTTTTCTACCGATGACCTGGCCAACGCGGTCAATATCTCCCGCGTGTCCTGCCGTAAATACCTGATTTGGCTCGCGCAAATCAACATTCTGTTCACCAGCATTCACTACGGTGCCACCGGACGTCCGGTGTATCGCTATCGTCTCCAGCCGGAGCAGACCGGCCTGCTCAAGCAATACTGTCAGTAACGCGGTAGTCGTTATCCAGTAGGGTAAAGCGGAAGTGGTGCATCGAAGAAATCACCACTTCTTTTGTTTTGGTCACAAAAATCGCTTCGATATCAGGACGAGAGCGCAGCACAGCGCAGCCCTTCTCTACGCCCATGCCGTACATCAGCGTGGTCCAGATATCGCCGTCGATAGAGTCCTTCGAAACAATCGTCACGCTGTCCAGCTCGTTGTCCAGCGGATACCCGGTGCGCGGATCGAGAATATGGTGATAGCGCCTGCCGTTTTGCTCAAAGTAGCGCTCGTAGGTTCCCGACGTCACGACGGACAGGTTCTCTACGGTCATCGTGCCGATCAGCGCATCCCCGGCGAACGGTTTTTTCAGCCCCACGCTCCAGCCCCCTTCCGGCGAGCCTAACGTCTGAATGTTTCCGCCGAGGTTGATCAGCCCCAGCTCAGCGCCCTCTTTATGCAGGTAATCACGCACCCTGTCGGCGATATAGCCTTTGGCAATGGCCCCCAGATCGATCTCCATCCTCGCTCTGGTCAAGAATACGCTGCTGCTGGCCTCATCAAGAAGGACATCCTCAGGACGGGTTATCGCCAGCAGCGACGCGATTTCATCGGCAGGCGGAACGCTGTCCCCCTGAAAGCCAATTTTCCAGCGCTTCACCAGCGGACCTATCGCCAGGTTAAAGGCGCTGTCCCTGAACAGGCTTGCCGCTTTGGCACAGCGGATAAGCTCAAACACCGGCCGGCTGACGGTAACCGGATGCTGGCCAGCCGCATGGTTGATGTCCATCACCTGCGAGTGCGCGCGGTTAACGGTGAGCAGATCTTCGTACTGTTTGATCAGGCGAAACACGCGGGACGCGAGGGCTTCGTCGTGGGAGAAGAGTTTCAGGAGAATGGGTGAGCCCATCAGGACGGCGGAGTAGCTGTAAACGCGATGGCTATCAGGCATGGCTGTATTCCTCAGATGTAGCCCCGGCAGGCACCGCGCCGCCGGGGAAAATGCCGGATAGCGCTGGGCGTATCCGGCCTACAACACAGGGGTCTTACTGCTTTTTCGAACGCATAGCCGCCTGATGTCCTGCAAGCGTACCAAAAATAATGATATCTGCCACTGCGTTACCGCCGATACGGTTACCGCCGTGGATCCCGCCTACCACTTCACCGGCCGCAAACGCCCCTGGCAGCACGTTGTGGTTGCTGTCCAGCACGCAGGTTTCGGTGTTGATGGTCACGCCGCCCATGGTGTGGTGCACGCCCGGTGCAATCTGAATGGCGTAGAACGGCCCTTCGTTGATAGGCGCACGCAGCGCGGTGGTACGGCCAAAATCATCATCGTGCTGTTTTTCAACGAAGCCGTTGTAACGTTCCAGCGTCGCGAGAAAAGCGTGGTGATCCATACCCAGCGCCTCAGCCAGGGCTTTTGGCGAGCTGGCGCTGGTCACGAAACCTTTCGCGATGTACTCATCCGCGGCTTTGTTTTTGGCACGTACGTGCTCGTCAAAGACGATGTATGCGTATTTCTCCGGCAGCGCGATGATTGACGCCGAGACCTTATCGCGGGTCGACATTTCGTTGTAGAAGCGTTCCCCTTTCTGATTGACCAGAATCGCCCCGCCGCCGCGAATGGATTCGGAAATCAGGTACGAGGTTTTCTGCTCTACGGTTGGGTGAATCTGAATTTCGCCCATATCCACGGTACCCGCCCCGATGCGCTCCAGCAGCGCGATGCCGCCGCCGGTTGCCCCTTTGTGGTTGGTGGTAACGAACCCTTCCAGATCAGGACGGTATTTCACCACCATCTGGCTGTTGGCGCTGAAGCCGCCAGTGGCGACAATCACGCTTTTGGTTGCCACGGTGACGGTTTCGTTCTCTTCGGTAGTCAGGCGTACGCCGGTCACTTCACCGTTCTCGAAGATGATGTCGCTGACGGAGGTATCCAGCATCACCTCGATGTTGCGTTTGTTAACGTTACGCACCAGGCCGCTGATGAGATAGCCGCCCACCGCCGAACCGTCTTTTGGACGGTGAGTACGGTCGATGCTCATCCCGCCGGTGGTGGTGATGTCGTTCAGCATGATGCCGCGCGTGGCCAGCCACTCAATTGCCTGCGGCGCGTTCTCGACGAAGCGACGCAGCAGTTCCGGGTTGTTCTTGTTGCCGCCGCCTTTCAGGCTTTCCTGATAGAACAGCTCTTTGCTGTCCTGAATGCCCTTCACGCGCTGGAAGCGGGTTTCGGCGGCGTTCATACCGGCAGAGGCTTTAATGGTGTTCCCGCCGATGGTCGGCATTTTCTCGACAATCAGCACGCTCGCGCCTTCGTCGTGAGCCTGAATCGCCGCCGCCAGACCGGCGCCGCCGCTGCCGACAACGACCACGTCCACGCTGCGGGTTTCGTTCGGATCAACGCCCTCTTCCGCGGCCAGCGCTTTGCTGGATTTCAGCATCGCTTTCGAGACCGCTTTCTTCACCGCCTCGCTCTGGCTGGTTGCGCCGGTGATGGCATCCACGTGCGGGGTATTGGCGTCCAGAATGCGGGTACGGATCTCTTCAAAGCTGGTTACAAACTCAACGTCTTCGCTCGGGCCGGAGGCCAGTTCGATGTCCGCAATGCGGTCGGTTTCAAGGCTGACGTTAATCACCAGTTCGTTAGCGTCATCCTGCACCTTCTCAGCAAAGGTACCCGGTTTGAATTTGGATTCGCCCATGCTCATGTCGCGGATCATCGCTTCCACCAGCGAGAAGCGCCACAGCGGTTCAGGAATACTCAACGCCTCGCGCTGGGTACTGTCCATAAACAGCTCCAGGCTTTCCCCGGCCGCAATGCGGTCTGTCCAGTCCGGATAAGCGATGGTGGCGCGGCCAACGGCAATCAGGTCGTAACCGTGGTCCAGCGCTTCATTCACATCAGAAGCATTCACCACGCCGCCCACGCCCATGACCGGAACCTGCGCCAGCGTTTCAGAACGCATCGCGCAGTATTTTTCGATAAGCGGGGTGGGATCCTGGATGTCGACGATGGAAGGACGCAGGGTAGCGCCGACGGAGAAGTGCAGATAGTCCACGCCGCGCGCCGCCAGTTTTTCCAGCAGATACATGGTGTCGTCAAAGCGGATGCCCGGGACTTCCATCTCTTCAGGGGAGAAGCGGTAGCCAATAATAAACGCGTCGTCCGCGTACTGGCGCACCATTTTGTGGGTAATGTCCAGCACGGCCAGCGGGAACTTCGCGCGGTTATCGCGGCTGCCGCCCCACTCGTCGTCGCGCTGGTTTGAATTCGGGGAGTAGAACTGCTGAATCAGATAGGTATTCGCCCCGTGGATTTCCACGCCGTCGAAACCGGCCTGGATGGCGCGACGCACCGCCTCACCAAACTTGCCGATCATGCCTTCCACTTCTTCTGCGGTCAGGGCGACAGGCGTTGCGGCACCTTCACGCGGCGCGGCTACGGCGCTCGGGCCAACCGGGGTACGGCCACCAATCAGTTTTGGATCGACCATGCGGCCGCCGTGGTAGATCTGCAGCAGCGCCTTAGATCCTTTGGATTTAATGGCCTCTGCGATTTTCGCCAGCCCGGCAATTTTCTCGTCATTATCAATACCGATGGCACCCGGGAAGGCGAGACCGAGATCGTCGACGAAGCAACACTCCACAATGATGGTGCCAATGCTGCCGGAACGGGCCCGATAGTACTCCACCAGCTCGCTGGTGACGGTGCCGTCAAAATAGCCGGTACAGGTTGTCATAGGGGCCATTAACAAACGGTTTTTCAGTTCAGTGCCATTCGGTAATGTGAAGGGGCTAAGAATGCGTTCGTTAGTGCTCATAATAGAAACTCCAAACTTTTAAAAATTAAGAATTCGTTATCGGATTGATTTTTTATTTCGTCGTTATTTGCCGATGTCATGATATTAATATAATGATTTTTTTAGTTTCTAAAGTTATTACATTAGTTAAAAAACTATTTAATCCCTGCGATAACACAAATAACACATTGGTGTTAGCGATTGTAATTCAGCCATTCACAATAATTTAAAAACCGTTAAAATATGAATGGTAAAACCAATTCACCTAAACACATACAAAATTAATAAAAACAATACATTACAATCGAACCAAAATCTATTTTGTTAAAGAAATGATAAAAAACACGCAAAATAAGGCAATACCCACATACGCCAGAGTGGTTATTAATAAAAGCATAAAAATAACGCTGCAATTCTATTTTTTTGATCGCGATCAATAGTTATGGCATTCAAAAGCGCAATATAAAAACATCATCATTTTTTAATTTAGCGCACACGAAAACGCGTTAAATCGCTATTACTAAAAATACAAGAAAGCACCTTTAATAACTAAAAAAATCAAAGAAACTAAATAAAGTGCTTTTTCAGTGCGACCGAATTTTTGACAACTTAAGACGTGAAACTATGAATACAAAAACTGCTGTAACGCCCCCTGTGGCGAACCAGGCATCAAATGGAAACGCAAAACGATTGCTGATGATGGCGCTACCCGTCATCGTCGCCGTACTGCTGCTGTTTGTTCCCGTTCCTGAAGGCTTGCCGCCTTACGCATGGCACTACTTCGCCATCTTTGTCGGCGTGATCGTCGGTCTGATCTTCGAACCGCTGCCGGGTGCGGTGATCGGCCTGACCGGCGTGGTCGCCATTGCCCTGTGCAGCCAGTGGGTGCTGTTCAGCCCCGATCAGCTGGCTGACCCGAAATTCAAGCTGGCGGGCGCCTCCTTTAAGTGGGCGGTGAGCGGGTTTGGCAACTCTACCGTCTGGCTGATTTTCGGTGCCTTTATGTTCGCCGCTGGCTATGACAAAACCCGCTTCGGCCGCCGTCTGGCGCTGATTCTGGTGAAGTACCTCGGCCGTCGCAGCCTGACGCTCGGTTACGCCATCACGTTTGCTGACCTGCTGCTGGCACCGTTCACCCCGTCCAACACCGCGCGCAGCGGCGGGACTATCTACCCGATTATCGCTAACCTGCCGCCGCTGTACGGTTCAAAACCGAACGACCCAAGCGCGCGTAAGATTGGTTCATACCTGATGTGGGTGGCGATCACCGCGGCCTGTATCACCAGCTCAATGTTCCTCTCCGCCCTCGCGCCAAACCTGCTGGCCCTGGCGCTGGTGAAAAGTACGGTTGGGATTGATATCTCCTGGGGCACCTGGTTCCTCGCCTTCCTGCCGCTGGGTATCCTGCTGATTCTGACCATGCCGCTGCTGGCCTACTGGTTCTACCCACCTGAAGTCAAAGTGAATAACGAAGTGCCGCTGTGGGCGACCCGCGAGCTGGAAAAACTCGGCAAACTGTCCCGCAATGAAATTCTGCTGCTGGTGTTCGTGTGCTGTGCGCTGCTGATGTGGATCTTCGCCGCCGCGTGGATTGAGCCTGCCATGGCAGCCCTGCTCATCGTCGGTCTGATGCTGTGGACCGGCGTGCTGGAATGGAACGATATCACCGGTAACAAGGCCGCATGGAACACCTTCGTCTGGTTCGCCACCCTGGTGGCACTGGCGGATGGCCTCTCCTCTACTGGCTTTATCAGCTGGTTAGGTAAAGAAGGCGGTCTGTTGATGAGCGGTATCTCTCCGGGCGTGGCGACCGTCGTCCTGCTGCTGGCGTTCTACCTGCTGCACTACCTGTTTGCCAGCACCACCGCGCACACCACGGCGCTGCTGCCAGCGATGCTGACCATCGCCTCCACCATCCCGGGCATGAATATGGAAGTGTTCGTTCTGCTGATGGTAACTTCGCTGGGCGTCATGGGGATCATCACCCCGTACGGTACTGGCCCAAGCCCGATTTACTACGGTAGCGGCTACCTGCCAACCAAAGACTACTGGCGCCTCGGCACCATCTTCGGTGCCATCTTCCTGGCGGCCCTGCTGCTGATTGGTTATCCGTGGATGTCCATGATGTTCTGATTCCTGACCGCCGGACTTCTCCTCCGGCGGTTTTATTTTTGTGGAGCAATACGCTATGTCAAATAAACCGTTTTTCTACCAGAACCCCTTCCCTCTTTCCCATGACGACACCGAATACTACCTGCTGACCAAAGAGCACGTCTCCGTTGCCGAATTCGACGGTCAGGAAGTGCTGAAAGTGGAGCCGGAAGCCCTGACCCTGCTGGCGCAGCAGGCCTTCCACGATGCCGCGTTTATGCTGCGTCCTTCTCACCAGAAGCAGGTTGCCGCCATTCTCAACGACCCGGAAGCCAGCCAGAACGACAAATACGTTGCCATGCAGTTCCTGCGTAACTCTGAAATTGCCGCAAAAGGCGTGCTGCCAACCTGCCAGGATACCGGCACCGCGATCATCATGGGTAAAAAAGGCCAGCGCGTCTGGACCGGCGGCGGTGACGAAGCGGCGCTAAGCCAGGGCGTGTATAACACCTACATTGAAGATAACCTGCGCTACTCGCAGAATGCGGCGCTGGACATGTATAAAGAGGTGAATACCGGCACCAACCTGCCCGCGCAGATCGATCTCTACAGCGTGGACGGGGACGAATACAAATTCCTGTGCATGGCAAAAGGCGGCGGTTCTGCCAACAAAACCTACCTCTATCAGGAAACCAAAGCGCTGATCACCCCGGCGAAGCTGAAAAACTACCTGGTTGAGAAGATGCGCACCCTGGGCACTGCGGCCTGCCCGCCTTACCATATCGCGTTTGTGATTGGCGGAACGTCAGCGGAAGCCACGCTGAAAACCGTGAAGCTCGCTTCCACGCGCTACTACGACGCGCTGCCAACCGAAGGTAACGAACACGGCCAGGCGTTCCGCGACGTTCAGCTCGAACAGGAACTGCTCCAGGAAGCGCAGAACCTCGGCCTCGGCGCGCAGTTCGGCGGTAAATACTTCGCCCACGATATCCGCGTGATCCGCCTGCCGCGCCACGGCGCCTCCTGCCCAATCGGCATGGGCGTCTCCTGCTCCGCAGACCGCAACATTAAAGCGAAGATCAACCGCGACGGGATCTGGATTGAGAAGCTGGAACACAACCCGGGCCAGTATATTCCTGAATCACTGCGCCAGCAGGGCGAAGGCGACGTGGTGAGCATCAATCTGGACAAGCCGATGAATGAGATCCTGGCACAGCTTTCCGCGCACCCGGTCTCTACCCGCCTGTCGCTGAACGGTACCATCATTGTGGCGCGCGATATCGCCCACGCGAAGCTGAAAGAGCTGCTCGACAACGGTGAAGAACTGCCGCAGTACGTCAAAGATCATCCGATTTACTACGCGGGCCCGGCCAAAACGCCGGAAGGCTACGCGTCTGGCTCACTCGGCCCGACCACGGCGGGACGTATGGACTCGTATGTGGACTTACTGCAATCCCACGGCGCGAGCATGATTATGCTGGCGAAAGGCAACCGCAGCCAGCAGGTGACCGACGCCTGCCATAAACACGGCGGCTTCTACCTGGGCAGCATTGGCGGCCCTGCGGCGGTGCTGGCGCAAAACAGCATTAAGAGCCTGGAATGCGTCGCGTATCCGGAGCTGGGAATGGAGGCCATCTGGAAAATTGAAGTCGAGAACTTCCCGGCGTTTATCCTGGTGGATGACAAAGGCAACGATTTCTTCCAGCAGATCCAGAACAAACAGTGCGCGGGTTGTTCACAGCGCTAGGTTGAGACAGGCCGGGTGGCGCAACGCTGCCCGGCAGTCGCAGACAGACACGCGCCTGCGTCATGTCACAAAACCGTGATATCAGCCACTTAGCAAAAAGTGGTGAATAAAAAATCAATTAATTGTTAAGTTATTGTTGTCATTAATTGTATTGATCCCGCGAAGGCTATTCATGCAAAACGTGCATCAGCCGATGCGGCATTTGCGCTTATCTATTTCCTCATCCTGATCCAGTTTTCAAAAACAGACGCGTAAAACGTCAACAATAAACTGGAGATAACCATGTTTTCCTCAACCTCACCTGCAACCGTACGCTCGAAAGCGGGCGCCATACTCCGCGTGACGTCCGGCAATTTTCTTGAGCAGTTCGATTTCTTTCTGTTCGGCTTCTATGCCACCTACATCGCCCACACGTTCTTCCCGGCGAGCAGTGAATTTGCGTCGCTGATGATGACCTTCGCCGTCTTCGGCGCGGGCTTTTTGATGCGCCCCATCGGTGCCATTGTGCTTGGCGCATATATCGACAAGGTAGGTCGCAGAAAGGGGCTAATCGTCACTCTTTCCATCATGGCGGCGGGGACGTTCCTGATCGTGCTTATCCCCTCTTATCAAAGCATCGGTCTGTGGGCGCCGCTGCTGGTGCTGACGGGCCGTCTGCTGCAGGGCTTCTCCGCCGGTGCGGAGCTTGGAGGCGTCTCGGTTTATCTGGCTGAAATCGCCACGCCGGGCCGCAAAGGGTTTTATACCAGCTGGCAGTCCGGCAGCCAGCAGGTCGCCATTATGGTCGCCGCGGCGATGGGCTTTGCCCTGAATGCCCTGATGGAGGAGAGCGCCATTCGCGAATGGGGCTGGCGCATCCCGTTCCTGTTCGGCTGCTTAATCGTGCCGTTTATCTTTTTCCTGCGCCGCAAGCTGGAGGAGACGGAAGAGTTCAGCGCGCGCCGCCAGCATCTGGAGATGCGTCAGGTCTTTAAAACGCTGCTCGGCAACTGGCAGGTGGTGGTCGCAGGCATGCTGATGGTGGCGATGACCACCACCGCGTTCTACCTGATCACCGTCTACGCCCCCACGTTTGGCAAAAAGGTGCTGATGCTCAGCGCCTCGGACAGCCTGCTGGTCACGCTGCTGGTGGCGATTTCTAACTTCATCTGGCTGCCGGTGGGCGGCGCGCTGTCGGATCGCTTCGGGCGCAAGCCGGTGCTGATTGCCATGGCCCTGCTGGCGCTGGCGACCAGCTACCCTGCCCTGACGCTGCTGGCGAGCGCGCCCAGCTTCTCCATGATGCTGATCGTGCTGCTGTGGCTCTCCTTCCTCTACGGCCTGTACAACGGCGCAATGATCCCGGCCCTGACGGAGATTATGCCTGCTGAAGTGCGCGTGGCGGGGTTCTCTCTGGCTTACAGCCTGGCAACGGCGGTCTTTGGCGGCTTTACCCCTGTCATGTCCACCGCGCTGATTGAATACACCGGTGACAAAGCCTCGCCTGGCTACTGGATGAGTTTCGCTGCCGTGTGCGCCCTGCTGGCCACGCTCTACCTCTACCGCCGCCGCGCGGTATCGCTGCAAAACACCGTCAAGTCACAGGGGGCAGTATGAAACGCACCTATCGCTTTACCGCCAGCGCGCTGGTGCTGACGCTCCTGAGCGTTAATGCCTGTGCCCAGGACGTGAAGGTCATGATTTCCGGCGGCTTCAAGGCCGCCCTGGAAAAGCTGGCCCCGGACTATGAACGCCGGACCGGGGATAAAATCGTGATTATCCCCGGCCCCTCAATGGGCGCTACGCCGCAGGCGATCCCAAACCGACTGGCGCGCGGCGAGAAAGCCGACGTGGTGATTATGGTGGGCGATGCGCTGGAGAAGCTCGAAAAAGCCGGCCAGACCCAGCCGGGTTCGCGAACCGAACTCGCGGACTCCCCCGTCGGCATGGTGGTAAAAAAAGGGGCGGATGTCCCTGATATCAGCAGCGAGGCGGCTTTGCGTAAAACGCTGCTGCAGGCCAGCTCCATCGCCTACTCTGACAGCGCCAGCGGCAGGTACGTCAGCCAGACGTTGTTCAAAAAAATGGGGATTGAAAAAGAAGTGGCGGGTAAAGCGACAATGGTCCAGCGTATCCCTGTCGCCTCAGAAGTGGCGAAAGGAAAATACGCCGTCGGTTTCCAGCAGGTCAGCGAGCTGCTGCCGGTTCAGGGCGTCACCTTTATCGGGAAAATCCCGGATAATCTGCAGTACATCACGCGCTTCGCGGGTGCGGTCACCCGTCACGCAGAACATCCCGCGGAGGGGAAAGCGCTGCTGACCTATCTCGCCTCACCGCCCTCCAGGGCCGTCATCCAGAAGACCGGGATGATCCCCGTTACGTCCGGCGATACTGCTCGGTGATCTGCTTTTCCAGTTCAGCCGCAATGTAGGACTGGATGCGCCCCCGGCGCCGGATAAGCCCCACGGTGCGTTTCACTTCCGGCGCCACCAGCGGCAGATGCGTCAGCAGCGTGTGCTCTGACGTCGGCATCGACATGGCGGGAACGGCAGCAATGCCGATCCCCGCCTCTACCATACCGAGCATCGTGGTAACGTGGCGCGTTTCGCAGACGCTGGGGCGTTCGGGAACGATATCCCCCAGCATCCGATCGAGCAGGTTACGGTTGCCTGACGTTTTATCGAGGGAGATATAATCCTGCTGGTAAAAGGCCTGCCACGTCAGGTGACTCTTCTGCGCCAGGGGGTGATCCTTTCGGCACGCCGCAACATAGACATCCTCCACCAGCGGGAAAAATTCGATGTCAGACGGCAGGTTTCCTGCGAAGCAGATACCAAAATCAGCCTGGCTTCGGGCCACGGCGTCAATCACATTCCCCGCGCTGCTGTCGATGAGCTTAATGCGAACCCGCGGATAGCGAGACTGAAAACGACGGATCACATCGGGCATAAAGTAACAGGCCGCGGACGGCACCGTGGCAACCGTGATCAGCCCCGTCCGCTCTTCACTGACCTTATCGACATCCGCCAGCATTGACTCAACGTTGTCGAGCAGCTGCGCGGAGCGTTCAGCAAAGTTTTGCCCGTATAACGTTAAGGACACGCGGCGGGTGGTACGGTCAAACAGCCGGTTTCCCAGCGCGGCTTCCAGCTTTTCAATCCTGCGGCTCAGCGCCGACTGGGATAAGCAGATAGATTCAGCAGCGACACGGAAGTTACCGTATTCCACTAACGCTCTGAAAGCATAAAGATCGTTAAGGTCAAAATTCACGGGCATAGCGTCTGGATGTCCTGTCAGGGAATACGCAACAAAGTCAAAAATAATAGCGTCTTATTGACCCACCGCAACCGGCGCGGTGGTGAAATACGTCAGAGCTCGTTGAGATGCAGGCGAATATACCCGGCGCGATCGGCAATGGCCTGCCGCTCCCCTTCCTTCATGTCCGCAAGCTGTTTAAAGACAATGCCCAGGCGGGGATTGTTACCCAGACGCGCCTGGTTGCGCGCAAAGAAATCCCAGTAAAGGGCATTGAAGGGGCACGCCAGCTCTCCGGTACGCTGGCTGTGTTGATACCGGCACCCCTGACAGTAGTTACTCATCTTATGAATGTATGACGCGCTCGAGACGTAGGGCTTACTGGCCAGCAATCCGCCATCGCCAAACTGGCTCATTCCGAGGGTATTGGGCAGCTCCACCCATTCAAAGGCATCAATATAGACCCCCAGATACCATTCATGAACCGCCTGCGGCGACAGGCCGCTGAGCAGGCTAAAGTTCCCGATGACCATCAGGCGCTGGATATGGTGGGCGTAAGCCTCGGTGAGCGACTGCCCAATCGCATTCGCCAGGCAGCGCATCTGCGTCCTGCCGGTCCAGAACCAGTCCGGCAGCGGGGCGTGCTGGTCTAAGGCATTCAGCTCCCGATAGCCCGGCATCTGCGACCAGTAGATCCCACGCACGTACTCCCGCCAGCCGAGAATTTGTCGGATAAACCCTTCAACGGCTGGCAGCGGCGCATGGCCCGAACGCCATGCCTGCTGGGCGGCAGCCACCACTTCCCGCGGATTAAGCATTTTGGTGTTCAGCGCGAATGAAATTAACGAGTGGAACAGAAAAGGCTCCTCAGCGTGCATCGCGTCCTGCCAGGCGCCGAACTGCGGGAGCACGTGAGCGATAAATTCATCCAGCCTGGCTTTAGCTTCCGAACGGTTGAGCGGCCAGCGAAAATTCCCGGCCTGCGGTTCGCCGAAGGTGTTTACGCCGCAGCGCTGGATCTCCGCCCATAAGGCTGAATAATCGTGGCGCGGACGCGAATCCTCCGGCGCGGGCGGCTCACCGGACCAGCGCTTGCGATTTTCAGCATCATAATTCCATTTTTCCCCTTCCGGCTCGCCTTCTGAGGTTAACAGTACGCCGTGCTGACGACGCATTTCCCGGTAAAAGTACTCCATTCGCCAGCTTTTGCGCGTCGCAAAGAACGCGCTCACCTGTTCACGGGTGGTGAAGAAATGCTCGCTGCTGACGCAGGCCGTTTCGACGGACGCAGCTTTCGCCCACGCCTGCAGCTGCGTGTCCAGGCGCCATTCGTCGGGCTCCTGCCATATCACCCTGTTGGCGCCGTAATGCGCGACAAGCGCGTTGAGATTGTCTTCCAGCGCGCCGCGGTTTGAGTCGTCAGAGAGCCGGACATACCTCACCCGATGCCCCTTCTCCTTTAACGCAGAGGCAAACGCGCGCATGGCCGCAAAAAGGGCGATCACTTTCTGAGCGTGATGAAGCACGTACGCGGTTTCGGCCCGCAGCTCCAGCATCACGTAAATGACATTTGGATTGCAGGCATCGAACCAGCTGTGGTGCGGATTAAGCTGATCGCCCAGGATCAGGCGCAGTTCGGTCAACGGTGGCTCCTGCGACAGCGCTCGGAACAGTATTTAACCTCATCCCAGCATTTCGCCCACTTCTTGCGCCACGTCATGGGCCGCTGGCAGTGCGCGCACGCCCGGCTGGGCAGGTTCTGCTTGTTACCTTTGAAATCGCTCATCTTTTCAATACCGTACTGATTTCTTCACCAGACCGGTGGATGCAGGCTACGACAGACTTCACAAAATGAAGGTGATGCCCGTAAACCGCTACCCACCGCTACGTACGAATGATAGTTTATTCAGGCTGGAATTGTCGCAGTGAGCGATTTTCTGGCATCTTAACCAAACCTGACTTTCCCATTTTTGTTCAAGTGACGAGTTTGCGAGCAAAGCGATGATAAAGTGGCCCTGGAAAACGAATGAAGCTGGCCGGGATATGGCGCTGCCATGGGATGACGCGCTGACGATCCCTGTTCTGGCTAATCTTAAGCCGGATGAACAAGCGAAACTGGTTCAGCTGGCGGATCGTTTTTTACAGCAAAAACGCCTGGTTCCACTGCAGGGTTTCGAACTCGATCCCCTGAAAAACGCGCGCATCGCCCTGCTTTTCTGTCTGCCGGTGCTTGAGCTCGGCATTGAGTGGCTGGACGGTTTCCACGAGGTGCTGATCTATCCGGCCCCCTTTATCGTCGATGACGAGTGGGAAGATGACATCGGGCTGGTGCACAACCAGCGCGTGGTGCAGTCCGGACAAAGCTGGCAGCAGGGGCCGATTATCCTCAACTGGCTCGACATTCAGGACTCGTTCGATGCGTCCGGTTTTAATCTGGTTATCCATGAAGTGGCGCATAAGCTCGATACCCGCAACGGCGATCGCGCCAGCGGAGTACCGCTGATCCCGCTTCGCGAGGTGGCGGGCTGGGAGCACGATCTGCACGCGGCGATGGATAACATCCAGGATGAAATAGACCTGGTGGGCGAAAGCGCGGCCAGCATTGACGCCTATGCGGCAACCGACCCGGCCGAGTGCTTTGCGGTGCTCTCGGAGTATTTCTTCAGCGCGCCCGAGCTCTTCGCGCCCCGCTTCCCGGCGCTGTGGCAGCGTTTCTGTCAGTTTTATCAGCAGGATCCGCTCCAGCGTCTGCGGCAAAATGAGGAGTCTGGCGGCCATTCCTCCCGCCAGATCCATTAAGGCTTTTCAGCAGGGGTCCGCTCGGTTGAGCGTATCCCTATGCTCAACGCTAAAAACAGCACTGCCATTCCCCATGCGGCCACCGTCAAAGACTGCTCGCCGTAAAAGCGCGTCACCACAGGCACCAGCAGCGCGCTGACGCCGTAGCCTAACGTGTGGCTGGTGGCGATAACGCCCGCGCCTTTCCCGGTGGTCAGCCTGTCGTTCAGCAGCAGCTGGTAGCCCGGCGTGGCCATCGCCGCCCCGAGTGAAGTGATAACAATTCCCACGTAGAACAGCGTTAAACCGGCGACGGTCATCAGCCCAAGCCCTGCGACCATTAACACCGCCGCGATGCAGAGCAACGTCACCGGAGTGAAATGCTGCGGGCGGACCACCAGAAACTGCGCCGCGAGCGTGGCCAGCGCGGCCAGGCTCAGCAGAAGCGCAACATGATGGCTGATTTCCCGGGCGTTGCCCTCCAGCAGAGGGCTAAGATGCGGTGACAGGCCAAGCTGCATCAGGCTGACCAACGACGCCAGCAGCAGCGCCAGCAGCAGGAACGGCAGCATCGAGGCCTGCAGGCGGGTCGCCTGGTGCGCCACCGGCGGCAGCGGCGGGTCCGCGGCTTCGCGAAGCACCAGCAGCAGGGCGATAAACGGCGCGACCGCCATCAGCCAGAGCGGCGCCACCGGGCTGACGCTGAGCATCAGCGCCGCCAGCGGCGGGCCGAGCAAACGTCCGCAGCTGAGGCCGGAGCTTATCGTCGCCAGCGCCGCCATTCTCTTCTCCAGCCCCGCACGCTGAATAGCCCACGTCTGGGCTGCAGGTACCAGCCCCGAGACCGTCAGTCCGTAAAGCAGACGTGAAAGAATCAGTCCCGCCAGTCCCCAGACGGTATCCAGCCTTCCGGCCGCCATCGCCCAGACCACCAGCGCCATGACGGCGAAACTGGCCAGATAGCCGCTCAGCGAGGCCACCATCACGGCCTTACATCCCCGCCGCTCGCTCTGGCGTCCCCACCAGGGCGAGGCCGGTAAAAAGAGCATGGATCCGAACATCAGCAGACCGGCCCAGACCGAGAGCGACAGCCCGGTCAGGGTCACCAGCTGCGGGAGCATCACCAGCAGGCCGTTTTGCCCGATACCTAATAAACCCGCACATAGCGCCAGGGGCCAGTTGGCTTTTGAGATGACCTTTTCGGTCAATGTTTCTGAGTCAGTGCGCATGAGAATGTGAACATAGTGTCAATAAATGTGTGGAAATCATGAAGTTTATGAAAACAAATATTGCAAAAATGGTTGCGACTGTAAACAGAATGAATATCATAACGAGAATTATTATCAATCATGGAATGAGGTACATCTATGCGTGCTCTGCCCCGCTCTGCCGGTACAGACGTTGCAGCCCAGTGTTTTTTGAACGCCCTGTTGCGCGAAACGAAGGACTGGCGCTATCTCCCCGCTACCGCTGCGGATGCGTTACCGAACATTCATATCCCGCTGTCCCAAACCCAGGCGCTTCGGGTTCCGGTACGCTATTTCTCTTCCACCCAGCATCATCAGTACCGTTTCCCGGCAACGCTTATTCAGAGCAACAGTGATGGCGGTGACGCCGTCACATTTGATCAACTGGTTGATTTAATTCTTGAAAAACAGTCAGTAAAAGGCTCGCTAGATGCCGATACGCTGGCGCGTTTTAAGCAACGCGTTCTTGAAAGCCATGCCCACACCTGGCAGGCGATCGATCTGCGCCACGGCTGGGTAAACCTGCGCGATAAGCCGCTGACGTTTGCTGAAGCGGAACAGGCGCTGCTGGTCGGCCACGCGTTTCATCCGGCGCCGAAGTCGCACGAGCCGTTCAACGAAACAGAGGCGCGTCGCTATCTTCCTGATTTCGCCTCCCGCTTCCCGCTGCGCTGGTTTGCCGTTGAGAGCGCGCTCGTCGCCGGCGACAGCCTGAACGTCTCCCTGCGCGAGCGTCTGCTGCGCTTCGCGGCCCAGAGCGCGCCTGAGCTGCTCGGCCACTTCACCGACACCCGCTGGCTGCTGCCGATGCATCCGTGGCAGGCCGACTTTCTGCTGGAGCAGGACTGGTGCCAGCGTCTGGCGGAAAACGGTGCATTGCAGGACCTGGGCGAAGCGGGCGCGCAGTGGCTGCCTACCAGCTCGTCCCGCTCGCTGTACAGCGAAACCAACAGCGACATGATTAAGTTCTCCCTCAGCGTGCGGCTGACCAACTCCGTGCGCACGCTGTCGGTCAAAGAAGTTAAGCGCGGAATGCGCCTGGCGCGTCTGGCGAAAACGGAACGCTGGCAAGATTTACAGGCCCGCTACCCGACCATGCGCGTGATGCAGGAGGACGGCTGGGCGGGGCTGCGTGACGAAAGCGGCGTTATTCAGGAAGAGAGCCTGATGGCCCTGCGCGTCAATCTGCTGTTCGATACGCCAGACACCCAGACCAACGTGCTGGTGAGCCTGACCCAGGCCGCGCCGGACGGCGGCGACAGCCTGCTGGCCTCCGCGGTGCGCCGTCTGAGCCAGCGTCTGGATTTACCCCTCGCCAAGGCCGCCCGCTGCTGGCTGGACGCCTATTGCGACCGCGTGTTGCTCCCGCTGTTCAGCGCCGAGGCGGACTACGGCCTGGTCCTGCTGGCGCACCAGCAAAATATCCTCGTTGAGATGCAGCAGGATTTCCCCGTCGGGCTGATCTACCGCGACTGCCAGGGCAGCGCGTGGACCGAAGGGGCCGACGCGTGGCTGAATTCAGCGGGCGAAACCGAGGTGGAAAACCGCTTCGGTGAGAGCCAGCTGCTGCGCTACTTCCCTTATTACCTGCTGCTGAACTCTACCCTTGCCGTCACCGCCGCCCTCGCCGCCGCCGGTTTCGACAGTGAGGAGAGCCTGATGTCCCGCGTGCGCGACGCGCTGGCCGAACTGCGCCGCACGGCGAAGCAGACCCGCTGCCTCGACTACGTGCTCGACAGCCCGACCTGGAACTGCAAAGGCAACTTCTTCTGCTACCTGCACGATCGCAATGAAAACACCATCGTCGATCCGGCGGTGATCTATTTCGACTTTAGCAACCCGTTTTACAAGGAGAAGGCGTAATGGCAATCGCGAATATCGTCCATTCCGGCTACGGCTTTCGCTGCACCGCAACGGATCGCGCGCTGCCGCTGACGTTGGGTCTCGACGGCAGCACGGTGCTGGAGCGTCTGAATGGGATCCCGGACGGCTGGCTGGTCGAAGCACTCGATCAGCTGTTTGTTGCCGCGCCCGCGCTGACCGGCATTACCCTGCCCTGGGCAGCCTGGCAGGATGCCCCCCAGGCGCAGGCGCTGTTTAGCCTGGCCCACGGGGACTATCTGGCACGCGAAACCTTCTGGCAGCTGCCGCTGTGGCTGAAAGGCGAACGGCCGCAGGCCAGCGGCGGGATGCAGTTTGATGAAAGCCGTCAGCTGTACTTCCCGCTGCGTCCTCACCGCCCGCAGGGCGAAGTGTACCGTCGTTACGATCCGCAAATTAAGCGCACCCTCAGCTTCCGCGTGGCCGACGTGGCGCTGGACGGCGAGCGCTTTACGCGCTGGATGAACAACCCGCGCGTGAACGCCTTCTGGGAGATGGCGGGCCCGCAGGTCGAGCAGGAAAACTACCTGCGCCGTCAGCTTGACTCGACCTACTGCTACCCGGTTATCGGCTGCTTCGACGACCAGCCGTTCGGTTATTTTGAGCTCTACTGGGCGCCAGAAGACCGCATTGGCCGCCACTACCGCTGGCAGCCGTTTGACCGCGGGCTGCACATGCTGGTGGGCGAAGAGAACTGGCGCGGCGCGCAGTACATCCGCAGCTGGCTGCGCGGCCTGAGCCACTATCTGTATCTCGATGAACCGCGCACCGCGCGCATCGTGGCCGAGCCGCGCTTCGACAACCAGCGCCTGTTCCGCCATCTGGCCTCCGCCGGTTTCGAGACGGTGAAAGAGTTCGACTTCCCGCACAAGCGCTCGCGCCTCATCATGAGCCAGCGCCACCGCTTCTTCAGCGAGGTGGAACTGTGAACGCGCTCTGGCAGAAAGTGAACCGCGAGATGGTAGCGAAGATCCTCGCCGAGCTGGAATACGAACGCACCCTGCGCGCTGAGCCAGTTTCGTCGGACGGCTGGCGCATCGCCATGGGCAACGAGTCCTGGCAGTTTCGCGCCACGCGCGGGATCTGGGGCTGGCTGCATATCGACCCGGACAGCCTGATCGCCGCCAGCGGCGATGCCGTCGAAGCGGAACGCGCGCTGCTGCAGCTGGCGAAAGTGCTGGAGATGAGCGACGCGCAAACGGCAGAGCATATGGAAGATCTCTACGCTACGCTGCGCGGCGACATGCAGCTGCTGCAGGCGCGTGAAGCGCTGGACGCGGACGCGCTGATCCACCTCGACCCGGACGAATTACAGTGTCTGATGAGCGGTCACCCGAAGTTTATTTTCAACAAAGGTCGCCGCGGCTGGGGCCTGGACGCGCTGCGTCAGTACGCGCCTGAGTATCGCGGACGTTTTCGTCTGCACTGGGTTGCCGTTCAGCGAGAGCATCTGGTCTGGAGCAGCGACGCCGATTGCGATATCAACGCTCTGCTGGCCAGCGCCATGGACAACGCCGAGCTCGCCCGCTTCAACGCCCGCTGGCAGGCGCTGGGTCTCAACGACGGCTGGCTGCCGGTGCCGCTGCACCCGTGGCAGTGGCAGCAGAAGATCGCCGTTCATTTCCTGGCGCAGCTGGCGCGCGGTGAGATGGTTGAGCTGGGCGAGTTTGGCGACGAGTATCTGGCGCAGCAGTCCCTGCGCACGCTCACTAACGCCAGCCGTCGCGCGCCGTATGACATCAAGCTTCCGCTGACCATCTACAACACTTCCTGCTATCGCGGCATTCCGGGCAAGTACATTGCCGCCGGGCCGCTGGCTTCGCGCTGGCTGCAGCAGCAGTTCGCTACCGACGCCACGCTGATCCGCTCCGGTGCTCAGGTGCTTGGCGAACCCGCAGCCGGTTATCTGTCGCATCAGGGCTATGCCGCATTGCCGAAAGCGCCCTACCGCTATCAGGAGATGCTGGGGGTGATCTGGCGCGAGAATCCGTCCTGTTATGTAGAAGACGGTGAACAGGCGGTGCTGATGGCAGCGCTGATGGAAACCGATAACGCCGGGCGCCCGCTGATCGACGCGTGGATTAAACGCTCGGGGCTAAGCGCCGACGCGTGGCTTGAAAAGCTGTTCGAGGCAACGGTGATCCCGTTCTATCACCTGCTCTGCCGCTACGGCGTGGCGCTGATCGCCCACGGCCAGAACGTGACGCTGGTGATGAAGGATTACGTCCCGCAGCGCATCCTGCTGAAAGATTTCCAGGGCGATATGCGCCTGGTGGATGAGGATTTCCCGCAGGCCCAGAGCCTGCCGGAGCAGGTGAAGGCCGTCACGGCGCGCCTGAGCGCGGATTACATTATTCACGACCTGCAAACCGGTAACTTTGTGACGGTGCTGCGCTTTATCTCGCGCCTCACGCTGCAATGCGGCGTGAGCGAAACGCGTTTCTACCAGCTTCTGGCCGGAGTTTTACGGGAGTATATGGCGGCGCACCCGGATCTGGCAGAGCGCTTCGCCAAATTCGATCTCTTCAAGCCGCAGATTATTCGCGTGATCCTCAACCCGGTCAAACTGACCTTCTCCGAACACGACGGCGGCAGCCGCATGCTGCCTAACTACGTCACCGACCTTGATAACCCTCTTTTTCTCGCCTCCCGGGAGTCAGCGCAATGAAAACCTTTGATTTCATCGGCATTGGTATTGGCCCGTTTAACCTCAGCATCGCCGCTCTGGCCGAAGGGCTGGACGGCTTTAGCTCGCTGTTCCTTGAGCGTAAACCGCACTTCTCCTGGCACCCGGGAATGATGGTGCCGGACTGCCACATGCAGACCAGCTTCCTGAAGGATCTGGTCAGCGCCGTGGAGCCAACCAACCGCCACAGCTTCCTGAACTACCTGGTGCAGCGCAAAAAGTTCTACCGCTTCCTGACCACCGAGCAGCGCACCGTCTCCCGCGAAGAGTTTGCGGACTACCTGTGCTGGGCGGCGGAAAACCTCACCAATCTCGCCTTCAGCCAGCAGGTACAGCAGGTGAGCTTTGATGAGAAAAGCGGCCTGTTTGAGGTGGTGACCCAGCGCGACCGTTTCCTGGCGCGCCACGTCTGCGTGGGGATTGGCAAGCAGATCAACCTGCCTGACTGCGTCACCGCGCAGGACGATACCTGCTTCCACGCCAGCGAGATGATGCTGCGCACGCCGGATCTCGCGGGCAAGCGCGTCACCGTCGTCGGCGGCGGCCAGAGCGGCGCCGACCTGTTTTTGAATATCTTCCGCGGCGAATGGGGCCAGCCGCTGAGCCTGAACTGGGTATCGCGCCGCAATAACTATAATGCGCTGGATGAAGCCGCCTTTGCCAACGAGTATTTCACGCCGGAGTACGTGGACAGCTTCTCCACGCTGGGTGAAGAGGCCCGTCGGCAGATGCTGCACGAGCAGAAGATGACGTCCGACGGGATCACCACCGAGTCCCTGCTGGCGATTTACCGCGCCATGTACCACCGCTTCGAAGTGCTGCGTGAAAAACCCTGGGCGCATCTCCTGCCGTCCCGCTCGGTGACGGCGCTGACGCGCCAGGAAAACGGCCATCGCCTGAGCATTCAGCATCACCTCGACGGCGGCCGCGAGCAGCTGGAGAGCGACGTGGTGATTTTCGCCACCGGCTACCGCGCCGTGCAGCCCGCGTTCCTCGCGCCGCTGTCTCACCGCCTGCATCTGGATACGGACGAAGCCTTCTGCATTAACAACGATTTCACCCTCGAATGGGACGGCCCGCAGAGCAACCACCTGTTCGCCGTGAACGCCGGGATGCACCGTCTCGGCATTGCCGAACCCCAGCTCAGCCTGATGGCCTGGCGCGCGGCGCGAATTCTCAATCGCGCGCACGCCGACGAGCCGTTTGAGCTGGCCACCACACCCGGCGTTATCCACTGGCGCAGCACCACCAGCCCGGAGAACAGCCCGGTTTTTAAATCATTAGCAAAAACCACCGAGTACTGACACACACAATCAGGATCAACATAACAATGAAACGTTCTCATCTTTGGGTTTTAAATCCTTGCTTGCTTGCAATGCTTTCTACCTCTGCGTGGGCGGAAGAACAAAAGGAAGAAAATATCGTGGTCTCCGCCAGCCGCGCGCACCGCAGCGTGGCGGAGATGGCGCAGACCACCTGGGTCATTGAACGTGCTGAAATTGAGCAGCAGGTTCAGGGCGGGAAAGAGATTAAAGAAGTGCTGGCACAGCTGATCCCAGGTATGGACGTCAGCAGCCAGGGCCGTACCAACTACGGCATGAACCTGCGCGGCCGCTCCATGATGGTGATGGTGGACGGCGTTCGCCTGAACTCGTCCCGCAGCGACAGCCGCCAGCTGGACTCTATCGATCCGTTCAACATTGACCGTATCGAAGTGATCTCCGGCGCCACCTCGCTCTACGGCGGCGGCAGCACCGGCGGCCTGGTGAACATCGTCACCAAAAAGGGCCAGCCGGATACCGAAGTTGAGTTCCAGACCGGGGCAAAGAGCGGGTTTAACAGCCACAACGATCGCGATGAGAACGTGTCGGCAGCCGTAAGCGGCGGCAACGACAATGCCTCCGGTCGTCTGTCGGTGTCGTATCAGCGCTACGGCGGCTGGTATGACGGCAAAGGCAACGAGGTGATTATCGATAACACCCAGACCGGCCTCCAGTATTCCGACCGTATAGATGTGATGGGCACAGGCACCATCAACATTGACGATCGTCAGCAGCTGCAGCTGACGACCCAGTACTACAAGAGCGAGTCCGACGGCAAGCATGGCCTGTATCTCGGGAAGAACTTCTCGGCGGTAACAGGCGATGCGACCGCGTACAACAAAGATAATCTTGATTCTGACCGCGTACCGGGCACCGAGCGCCATCTGATTAACCTGCAGTACTCCAATACCGATTTCTGGGGCCAGGATCTGGTCGCACAGATTTACTATCGCGACGAGAGCCTGACCTATTATCCGTTCCCGACCCTGACCAAAGGCGTGGTGAGCAGCATCGGCGCGTCCCAGCAGAAAACCGATTTTTACGGCGGCAAGCTGACGCTGAACAGCAAGCCGGTGGACGATTTAACGCTGACCTGGGGTGTGGATGCCGACCACGAAACCTTCGATGCCAACCAGCAGTTCTTCAACCTGAGCAAGGCCGCGGCGAGCGGCGGCATGGAGCTGGATAACGCCTACAACGTGGGCCGTTACCCGGGCTACAGCATCACCAACCTCGCCCCGTTCCTGCAGGCCAGCTACGACATTGACGCCATCACCCTGAGCGGCGGCGTGCGTTATCAGTACACCGAAAACAAGGTGGACAACTTTGTCGGTTATACCCAGCAGCAGGCCATCGCCACCGGGAAAGCCACCTCCGCCGACGCGGTGCCGGGCGGGAAAACCGATTACAACAACTTCCTGTTTAACGCCGGGATCCTTGGTCGCCTGACCGAACAGCAGCAGGTATGGTTTAACTTCTCACAGGGCTTCGAAATTCCGGACCTGGCGAAGTACTACGGCTCCGGCACCTATCAGCTCAGCAACGGTCACTATCGCCTGCTGAACAGCGTCAACGTGAACGATTCGACGCTGGACGGTATCAAGGTCAACGCTTATGAGCTGGGCTGGCGCTACACCGGCGATAACCTGCGCACGCAGGTCGCGGCGTATTACTCGCTCTCGGATAAAACCATCACCATCAACAAGACGGATATGACCATCAACCTGGAAGACGACAAGCGTCGTATCTACGGGGTGGAAGGTCAGGTGGACTATTTCTTCACCGACAGCGACTGGAGCACCGGTGCGAACTTCAACGCTATCAAGTCTGAAACCCGCGAAAACGGGAAATGGGAGAAGCTGACGGTCGACAGCGCCAGCCCGTCGAAAGCCAGCGCATGGGTCAACTGGGCGCCGGGCGACTGGACCCTGCGCGTACAGAGCACGCAGACCTTTGACGTGTCAGACTCCGACGGCAAGAAGATCGATGGCTATAACACCGTCGACTTCCTGGGCAGCTACGCCCTGCCGGTGGGTAAGGTCAGCTTCAGCGTGGAAAACCTGCTGGACAAAGACTACACCACCGCATGGGGCCAGCGCGCGCCGGGGCTGTATAGCCCAACCTACGGCGCACCGGGCCTGTATACCTATAAAGGCCGTGGACGTACCTTTGGTCTGAACTACTCCGTATTGTTCTGATCCTGCGCGCCGCCTGCGGGCGGCGCATTTTGCTGTGTAATTTCAACGCGAATTTGCTATAAAATCAGCGATTTGCTGAAATTGTCGGCAAACAAACGAAAAGTGCGTTTTCACCCTTTGACAAGGCGTACTGAGGTCGCTACTATGCGCCTCGTTCACACGATTCCTCTGTAGTTCAGTCGGTAGAACGGCGGACTGTTAATCCGTATGTCACTGGTTCGAGTCCAGTCAGAGGAGCCAAATTTGAAAAGCCTGCTTTTGAAGCAGGCTTTTTGCTTTTCTGCGTCACTGATGTTAATTCAGAATCGCATCCAGCCTGGCAAGCACTTCATTTACAACGGCGTCAGGTATGCGTTCCAGCCGCATGCCGTTCCGGGCAGACATATCAATGGTTCTGGGCTGATCGCAGCGAATAACGCCCGTTGTTGTTGTCCCCGCCCCTTCCAGTGAAACGGTGAAACCTGCTGTACGTGCAAAGTTTCCGCCGCTGGTGACGGGAACCACTACCGGTAACCGGGTCAGCTTGTTAAACGATGCCTTCGATACGATAAGAACCGGACGTTTTCCACTTTGCTCGTGGCCAGCAATCGGATCCAGTGAAACAAGCCAGATTTCCCCTCTGTCCATTTACAGGATCTCCCTGCCCACCGCAGGCGCATCGATCCACTCCCGCTCCTCTTCGCTCATTTCAGCGTGCGGATCGCACTGCGCCAGCAGCTCCTCAAGCGAATAGTGAGGCCGCTTCTGGGGTTCAATAATCAGGCAGCCATTATTAATGGTCATGCCGACTTCGCTGTCCGTCGACAGTTCCAGCGTTTTCAGCATAGCGGGAGGAACCGCCAGCATGATGGATCCGCCGACCTTTTTCAGACGAGTTGTATACATAGCGCACCTCCGGATATTATATTTTAATATAACATTCATGACGGGAAGTGCACAATTATTCATCAGATTCATGGTGATTTCCTTTTCGTATTTAGGTGTCCATAAAGCCGTAATCCATCGAAGGACAGTGCAGGCGGGAACGAAGCGCGGAACTAAGAAGGCTGATAATAGAAAACTCTTTTTGCGGTTCAAAGGATTATGGCGAATTGGATAAACGAAATGCGAGGCGGCTTCCGGATCGGAGCTGCGCCCGCTGTATTGTCTTTTGACCGTCGGAAAGACCCGTAACGCTCAGGGCAGCCTGGCAATCACCTTAATCTCAAACTGGAATCCGTACAGCCACGTCACGCCGATCCCGGTCAACGTCGGGTAAGGCGCTTCCCCCCAATATTCTGGCAGGATACTCCAGATTGCGTCGAGGTTTGACTCGGGATCGACGACAAAGAGGGTAACGTCAACCACGTCACCGAACGTGCAGCCCGCAGCAGCGAGAACAGCATTAAGGTTATCGAATGCCAGCCGGATCTGCGCGTTGAGATCCTCTTCAGGCGAACCATCCTCCCGGCTACCAACCTGTCCCGAAACAAACAGGAAGCCGTTAGATTTGATGGCGGGTGAATACCGGTTGCGCTCGTAGAGCGCCTGCCGACCGAAGGGAAAAACGGCTTCGCGTGTTGTCATGTTTGTGCCTCTGTAATGGGGCGAAATCTGCCCGGTGAACATAAAGACACTTTACAGGTGCTGTAGCGGGCGGATAAACAAGCGACTTTGTCCATCATTGTTTGTAATATCCAAACAATCGGTGAAAAGAGAGAACAACGGATGGATCGTTTCGATGCGATGCGCGCCTTTGCTCGCGTGGTGGAGGCAGGCAGTTTCACCAAGGCTGCCCAAACGCTTCATATGAGCAAAACCACGGTGACGCAGCTTATTCAACAGCTGGAAGCGCGCCTGCGCGTCAAGCTGCTCCACCGCACCACCCGCAGGCTCGGTGTGACTCCTGATGGCGCGGTCTACTACGAGCGCGTCATCCGCCTGCTGGCGGACATGGAAGATGCTGAAAACAGCCTGTCCAGTGCAACGATGATGCCCCGGGGGCGACTACGGGTGGACGTGCCCACTCCTCTCGCCCGCCTGGTGCTGGTGCCCGCGCTACCGGCTTTTCACGCGCGCTACCCTGATATCCAGTTCGACATGGGCGTGAGTGACCGGGTGGTGGATTTGATCGGCGACAACGTGGACTGCGTCGTGCGGGGCGGCGAAATCAACGACCAGTCCCTGATCGCACGCCATGTCGGTGATTTACAAATCGGTGTTTACGTCGCACCGAGCTATGTGGAACGCCTCGGCGCACCTGCGCATCCGCGAGAGCTGGAAAACACGGACCATCGCATAGTGGGATTCTTGTCCTCACGCACCGGTAAGGTTGATCCTCTGGTACTGCACGGTGAGAGCGAACATATTGAAATCACGGGCAGCTACGTGCTTGCAGTGGATGATGGTAATGCCTACCTCGAAGCCGGGCTCGCGGGATTAGGCGTGATTGCGCTACCCGTTTATATGGCGGCAGCACATCAGGCTTGTGGCTCCTTGATTCCGCTATTTGAAGACTGGCGTATTAACCCAATGCCCCTGTACCTGGCCTTTCCGCCGAACCGCCACGTTAACGCCAAACTGCGCGTTTTTATTGATTGGATCGTTGAATTGATGCAGCAGCATGTCCCCACTACTTACAACAAGTGACGACATCCCTGCCCCCTGATTCGGCCAGCGCAGCGCCACCGGGCAAACCCGCACCTAAATCTGATAATCAATCGCCACTTCTTCCGGCTCCATCACCTGACGTTTAATCTCATCCACCGACAGCCCGGCGTTACAGAGTTCGATAAAGCGCCACACGTAGTTGCGCTGCAGCTGCCCGCGCTTCAGGCCAAGCCATACGGTGTTTGCGTCGAACAGATGACGCGTATCAAGACGCACCAGGTTCCCGTCCTCGCGTTCTCCGCTGGACTGTTCCGCCACCAGACCAATGCCCAGACCCAGCTCGACGTAGGTTTTGATCACGTCAGAATCCTGCGCGCTCAGCACCACGTCCGGCGTTAGCCCTTTGCGGTTGAAGGCCTCGTCTATGCGCGAGCGTCCGGTGATCCCCTGGCGGTAGGTGATCAGCGGCCATTTCGCAACGTCTTCCAGCGTCAGAGGGGAAACCTGATTCAGCGGATGATCGACCGGGAGTAACAGGCTGTGGTACCAGCGGAACCAGGGAAAGGCCACCAGCAGCGGGTCGTTGCTCAGGCGTTCGCTGGCAATGCCGATATCCGCCCCACCGTTTTGCAGCAGCACTTCAATTTCCTGCGGCGTGCCCTGGATGAGCTCCAGACGGACGTCGGGGAAAAGTTCGCGGAACGCTTTAATCACCGGCGGCAGGCTGTAGCGCGCCTGGGTGTGGGTGGTGGCGATGGTGAGTACGCCCGAGGCGTCATTGGTAAAGAGATCCGCCAGACGACGCACGTTGCTTGCCTCGTTGAGGATCCGCTCAGCGATGGTGAGCAAAGCCTTACCCGGCTCCGTCATGCCGAGCAGCCGCTTGCCGCGACGGATAAAGATCTCTATGCCCAGCTCCTCTTCCAGCTCGCGGATGTGGCGGCTGACGCCGGACTGAGAGGTATAAAGCATATTGGCGACCTCGGTCAGGTTGTAGTCCCGCCTGGCCGCCTCACGGATAATTTTAAGTTGCTGGAAATTCACGGTTCACTCCGGCGCATCTGACATAGCTCTATTGTTAGAGTCAGCCGCGCTGCAGAACAAATAATAAAAACCAGCATCTTATGCTTTTATGGAATATCAGCTCACGAGCTGGAGTTCACGGTTCTCAAGCGACGGCTTGCTGACCAGCGACATCAAAATCTCTTTTACCGCCTGTGCCTGCGGCGTCAGCGAACCGCGTGCAGACATGTTCAGCGACAGCGGCAGGCTCATCGAAGGCGTGGTGATCCGCGCCATCCAGCCGTTTGCCGCGCTGCACAGCGAGCGGGCTGCGGATTCCGGCAGAACCGTCACCCCCATTCCGCTGGCAATGGCCGCGGTGAGCGTGGAGATTGAGTCAATTTCACCGATGATTTTGGCCGTCAGGCGGCGCAGGGAGAACGCTTCGTCCACGCGCACGCGCACGGCGCTGTAGTCGCGCGGCAGATAAAGGTTCATTTCTGCCACGGCGGTAAGGTCTACGCTCTGGCCCGGACAGTCGCGGGTGCCCACGAGGTAGAGATCTTCTTTCAGCAGCGGCTGGCTGGTGATGCCGGCGACCGGGGAGCGATCGTAAAGGACCGCCATATCCAGCTGGCCGTTGAGCAGTTTGTCATTCAGCACGGAGCCGCTGTTTTCGTGCAGGTACACCAGCACTTCTGGCAGCTCGGCGCGGACGGCCTGCAGCAGCGGCATAGTAATAGAGGACGCGGCCGTTCCCGGCGCCAGGCCGATAGACACGTGCCCGCTCAGGGTCTGTCCCACGTTATTCACCGCCAGCTGCGCCTGTTCACACTGGCGGAGGATGGTGCGCGCATGGGTATACAGGATTTTGCCTGCTTCCGTTGGCGTGACGCCGCGTTTGGTGCGGATCAACAGCTGCTGATCCATCTCGCCTTCCAGAGTAGCCACCTGCTGGCTCAGCGCAGGCTGCGCGATATGCAGCACTTCTGCCGCTTGAGTCAGGCTGCCGATATCGACGATTTTTACGAAGTATTTCAGTCGTCTTAAGTTCATTTTGCCCCCTGTTCGAAATGCTGTGCCGGAACCGGCTGTCGTTGTTGAACAGGTTTTGCAATATGAATGCCACTTTTACCAGGCGGTCTAAATTGTTCGCTAAGCGCCTGAAAATAAGGAAACCTAATCATGGAGGGGGGTTTTATTACCGAAACAGCAGTTTATGATCTGCCCCATTAGGGGTATACCCGCACCATGACGGTGCATTCCGCTGCCAAAAACATCACTTTGCCGATTTTGTCAGCAAACGATCAAAAGGCGTTGATCCACCCTTTGACAAGGCGAACGCAGGTCGATAATATGCGCCCCGTTCACACGATTCCTCTGTAGTTCAGTCGGTAGAACGGCGGACTGTTAATCCGTATGTCACTGGTTCGAGTCCAGTCAGAGGAGCCAAATTTGAAAAGCCTGCTTTTAAAGCAGGCTTTTTGCTTTTCTGCATCTGGTAAAATTGTCGGGTGGCGGCTGCGCCTTACCCGACCTACGGGGCTCGTGTGTGCACCCTCTCCCGCGGGAGAGGGCTGGGGTGAGGGCACCAGCCCGCGCTATCCCTTCACATGCCAATCTTAACCGGCATTCCCGACCGCCGTTCCAGTTCAGCGCCCGCGCCCTCGTTTATCAACTGCGTTCGCTGCGCGGCTGAAATAGGCAGCGGCACTTTCCGGGTTGACTCAAATTCCGCACGGTTACGTGATAATGGCTCGTGAACTTCCACCCAGCGGCTGCCGTCCGGCTCCGTGGTCATCTTTACGGGCCGATCGATAAGCTGCACGCGGGTTCCCACGGGAACGTTATCGAAAAGGTATTTGATGTCGTTATTACGCAGACGAATACAGCCCTGACTTACCCGCAGCCCGATGCCGAAATTCGAGTTTGTGCCGTGAATGGCATACAGCCTGCCGATATAAATCGCATACAGCCCCATCGGGTTATCCGGCCCGGCGGGCACGAATGCCGGCAGCGTTTTCCCTTCTGCCGCATAGGCACGGCGCGTGTTCGGCGTTGGAGACCAGGTTGGCCCCTCCTGCTTACGCTCAACGGCCGTCACCCAGTTACGCGGGGTTTCACGCCCGGCCTGACCGATACCGATGGGCAGCACTTCAACGGTGTTACCGCCGGGCGGGTAGTAGTAGAGACGCATCTCCGCCGCATTGACGATAATGCCCTCGCGGACGGTGTCAGGCAAAATCAGCTGCTGGGGTATCACCAGCCGGGTGCCAGGTTTGGGCAAAAAAGGATCCACGCCCGGGTTTGCTTCCAGCAGGTTGCTCAGCCCCTGCCCGTGCTGCGCGGCAAAGGCTTCCAGAGGCAGCGTATTGCCTTCGGGAACGGTGATGATAATCGGGGTGCCCACCAGACGACTGCCTTCCGGCGGGAGCGTATAGGTTACGGCAAACGCACCGGGTACAGCGGCACACAGCGTAAGGACGAACCAGGTAAGTCGAATCATAGTTTTCTGCGCTCAAAAAAGAGAAAGCCCGGACTCAGGCAGGCTTTCTCAGTTTACGCTATCACGCCTCGGTTTTGCGCCACCTGCGCGTCAGCACTTTCTCCGCCTCGACAATAAGGAACATCACAAAACCAATCAGGAAGGTGATGACCCAGTAGCGGAACGGCAGCGCTTCGGTGCCAAACAGCATCTGCATGAACGGTGCGTAAATGATAAGAAGCTGCAACGCCAGCAGTACGCCGCTCACGATCCAAATTCCTTTGTTCGCCAGCAGGCCTTTGCTCAGCGAGAAGCCGTCATTCACGCGACAGTTGAGCATGTAGAACCACTGCGCAGTGACCAGGGTTTGCAGCAGCACGGTGCGGATAAATTCTGCCGAGTAGCCGCGCGGCTGTAGCCAGGCTTCCAGCACGAAGGCGCTGATGGCAATCATCAGACCGACAAACACCACGCGCCAGATGGCATAGCCGTCCATCACATGGAGATTCGCCTTGCGCGGTGGCCGGTTCATGATGTCCTTCTCACCCGCTTCAAACGCCAGGCCAAACGACAGCGTTGCCGACGTCGCCATGTTCATCCACAGGATCAGGACCGGCGTCAGCGGGATCAGGTTCCCCGCCAGCAGCGCGATGATAATCAGCAGGGCCTGCGCGATGTTGCTGGGGATAACGAACAGAATGGTCTTTTTCAGGTTGTCGTAAACCCGGCGTCCCTCGTGCACCGCGCTGGCAATGGTGGCAAAGTTGTCATCCGTTAACACCATGTCGGCGGCTTCCTTGGTCACTTCCGTCCCCTTAATCCCCATGGCGATACCCACATCCGCCCGCTTGAGCGCGGGGGCATCATTTACGCCATCCCCGGTCATGCCCACGACTTCCTGTTTACTTTGCAGAGCCTGCACAAGGCGGAATTTATCCTCCGGGCTGGTTCGGGCGAAAATATCGTACTGCTGTGCGGCGTCGCTCAGCTGACGATCGTCCATCGCCTCCAGCTCACGTCCGGTGATAGCGCTTGCGGCGTTACCAATCCCCAACATTTGCCCAATGCTCATGGCCGTTTGCGGGTGGTCGCCGGTGATCATTTTCACGCGGATCCCGGCCTGCAGACAGTCGGCAATGGCGGTAATGGCCTCCGGACGCGGCGGATCCATCATTCCTGCGATACCCAGCAGGATCACGCCGTCATGCAGGTCCGGATGATCCAGCTCGCGTTGTCCCTCGTGGGCAGGTTTCCAGGCCGCAGCCACCATGCGCAGCCCCTCACGGGCATACTCTTCAATCTTCCCTTCCCAGTAAGGCTGATCGAACGGCTGCAGCCCGTCATTCGTCTGCTGGTACTGGCAGAGGCGGAACAGGACGTCCGGCGCGCCGGTGATTAAAATCACCTCTTCATCGCCCAGCCGGTACAGCGTGGACATGTATTTATACTGCGAATCAAACGGGATTTTACTGCGCATTTCGGTATCGAGCGGTGGGAGCGGGATTTTCGCCGCCAGCACCTTCAGCGCGCCCTCGGTTGGGCCCCCGGTGATTTTCCACAGCCCCTGCTCGTCTTTGATCAGCTGGCTGTCATTACAGAGATCAATGGTGCGCAGATAGCGTTCCAGCAGGGAACCCTGCGTCACGCTGACGGGCGTCGGGTCATCTACGGGGTGAATATTCCCCACCGGTTCGTAGCTGTCGCCCTCTACGCGATAGGTCGTGTCAGCGGTAATCACCGCTTTGACCGTCATTTCATTCATCGTCAGGGTGCCGGTTTTATCCGAGCAGATGACCGTCATCGCCCCCAGCGTTTCCACCGTAGGCAGCTTGCGAATGATAGCCTTGCGACGCGCCATGGCCTGTACGCCAAGCGAAAGGATGATGGAAATGATGGCCGGCAGGCCTTCCGGCACGGCGGCAACGGCGAGGCTAATAAGCGACAGCACCAGTTCAGAAACCGGCATATCCCGGAACAGGAGGCTAAAGACAAACAGCGCCACCATCATCACCAGGATAGTGATGAAGATGGTCTTACCGAGCTTATCCATCTGCACCATCAGCGGCGTGCGGTGTTTTTCAATGTCGGACATCATCTGATTGATGTGGCCCAGTTCGGTCTCGCCCCCGGTTGCCACCACCACGCCTTTACCGCCGCCGGAGCTAACGGTAGTGCCTGAGTAGAGCAGATTATACCGGTCACCTAAAGGCAGTTCCCCGCTTAACGCATCGCTGTTTTTCTCAACAACGGTGGATTCGCCGGTCAGGATGGCCTCCTCCACGCGAAGGTTATGCGCTTCAATCACGCGCAGGTCCGCAGGGATACGATCCCCGGCGCGGATCACCACGATATCTCCCGGAACCAGCGCCGTGGTGGGGATCGTTTCGTGATTCCCCTGTCGTACCACCACGGCTTCGCTGGAGAGCATATTGCGAATACTCTGCAGCGATTTTTCAGCATTGCTCTCCTGGATATGGCCAATCAGCGCGTTAATGATGGCAACCCCAAGGATCACAAACATGTCTACCCAGTGGCCCATGAAGAGCTTAAGCAACGCGGCCACCAGCAGAACGTAAATCAATACGTCGTTAAAATGCGCCAGGAAGCGCAGCCAGGCAGGTTTGCCCTTTTTTTGCGGTAACGCATTCTCACCATGCTGCTGAAGTCGGGCTGATGCCTCTGTGCCGCTAAGGCCTTCCAGGGTGGAGTGAATATTCGACAGGGTTTCATCAACGGTTTGTTGATAATACGGACGTTCAGGTTTTCCTGTTTTCATCGTTCCTTCCTCAGGTTCTATTCAGAAATCACCTTGCTTCTCTGTAATTAACGAATAACGAAAACAGGAACATGTGCGTAACGAACAATACTTGCCGCCTCCGATCCTAACAAATGGGTTTGAATATTTGGATTTCGCGAGCCGACAATAATCGCGCCGACGGTAAGTTCATCCGCCAGCTTAATAACCTCATCACGAACATTCCCGCTACGGACGTGGAGATGAACACGCTCTTCTGGCAAATTTACTTTTTTGACCAGGTCAGACAGCTTTTCTTTCGAATTATTAATCATATATTCATCCATTTTGCGCGCATCTGAAATAAAACCACGCGTCAGTTCGGCTGAAAATTTGGGCATGACGTGCAGCAAATGAATGTCACCCGATGCGCTTTGCGCCAGAAACTGTGCATGCTGCAACGCTTTATCCGCAAGGCTTGTCTCGTAGACATCCACCGGAACGAGAATGTTTTTATACATATCGAGCATCCTTTTTATAACCAACACGAGAGTGAATGAAGCAAAAAAACGCATTAAATGCAGGGGGTTGCCCTTAATGCCAGTTACGGTAAAAAAAGATGATTAACATTAAACGTAGCACAGGAATATCAGGTTTAGCGCTTCCCCACTGATAATGGTTATTTAACATTTATCTTTTCGCCGACTATGCTCATAGTCAGCTACCGCTTCCGGCTCATGGAGGAATGTATGTATGGTTTAAGCCTGATCCGTCTGGGTATGTTTATTGCGCTTGCCATTATCGCCAGCACGGCGATTGGTTTATTTACCTATATGGTCGTCACTGTTCTGGCAGAATAGTGTCACCCCTGTCCAGGTTATGGAATAAATAAAACAGTTATTTATTAGGGGAATACAGTGAACCGCTACCTCTCTCTTTTACCGTTCGTTTTGTTAACGCTCACGGCGTGCGACCCGAAACCGAAGCAAGACTCTCCCCTTCCCAGGATGGTAAAAGTGGCGGAGGTGACGGTTCCCGGTCACGCCCAGCAGCGCGTTTTCCCCGCCCGCATTGAATCGGGCGATGCCACAGACCTTTCCTTCAAGCGCGCAGGTCAAATTGAAGCGCTGGATGTGCGTCAGGGCGCAGCCATCAAGCAGGGGCAACAGCTTGCCAGACTGAACGCCCGTGAAGCCCAGCAGCGGGTTAACGACAGACAAACGGCGGCGACGCTGGCCCAGAGGCAGTTCGATCGTTTCCAGACGCTGGCGGGCCGGCAGGCGATTTCGAAAGCGGAAATGGACGTGCAGCGTGCGAACCGAGATTCGGCGAATGCGGCGCTGCAGATTGCCCGAGAAGAGCTGAATCAGATGACGCTCGTCGCCCCCTTCAGCGGGACGGTGGCCAGCGTACATGTCCGAAATCATCAGGTGGTGTCCCCCGGACAGCCCATTGCCACGTTAACCCGCACCGACCTGCTTGACGTGGTGTTCAGTATCCCCGAAAACCTGTTTAAGACCTTTGATATCCGCAACGCGCAGTATCGCCCCGTGGTGCGAATTAACGCCATTCCGGATCGTGAATTTACCGCCGTCTACAAAGAGCATTCGGGCAGCAGCGACAGCAATACCCTGACCTGGCAGGTGATACTCACCATGCCGCGGCCAGATGATTTTCCCGCCGTCGGTGGCGTAAGCGGTACGGTGACCATCAATTTAACCAACCTCCCGGCGGGCGCGGGCGCTCAGGCGCTGGTCGTACCGGTTGAGGCAGTCTTTAACCCGGACAACAGCCCGCGCAATGAGCCGCACGTCTGGGTCGTAACGGGCGAAGGCGACGCGCTCCATCTTGAAGACCGCAAGGTCAGCGTGGGACAAGTGAGTACTGAAGGCGTGGAGATCACCAGCGGGCTTAAGGCGGGCGAACGCGTGGTGGCTGCGGGCGTTGGGGAGCTCCATGCTAACCAGCCGGTGCGTATCTGGACGCGTGAACGGGGACTGTAATGGATATCTCTCGTCAATTTATCAATAACCCTGTTCGCGTCTGGCTAACGATCCTGCTGCTGGGCATCGGGGGGATTTTTGCCCTGTTGAATATCGGCAGGCTGGAAGATCCCGCCTTTACCATCAAAACCGCAGTGGTGGTCACCCACTACCCCGGCGCATCCGCTCAGCAGGTTGAAGAAGAGGTGACGCTTCCGCTGGAGAATGCCCTTCAGCAGCTGCCTTATCTGGATAACGTCAGCTCTATCTCGTCAAACGGTCTGTCGCAAATCACCGTTAACATCGCGTCACGCTATCACTCGAACGAGCTGCCGCAGATTTGGGATGAACTGCGCCGCCGCGTGGGCGATGCCTCGCGTCAGTTCCCGCCCGGCGTCGTCACGCCCTTTGTAAATGACGATTTCGGCGATGTGTTCGGCTTCTTCTTCGCCATTTCCGGGAATGAATTCAGTAACCCTGAACTGGTGAGATACGCGGAGCAGCTTCGCCGCGAGTTAATTCTGGTCCCCGGGGTTGCGAAGGTCGCCATCGGTGGGGCGATTAGCCAGCAGGTCAACATTGATATCTCCCTGAGCAAAATGGCCGCGCGCGGCATTACGCTGAACCAGCTTTCCGCCCTGCTCAGCAGACTTAACGTTGTTTCCAGCGCAGGAGAAATCACCTCCGGCAGCGAATCCATTCGCCTGCACCCGACCGGCGAGTTCGGGAATCTTGATGAACTGGCGGATCTCATCATCACGCCTTCCGGCATCGGGGCGGCGACGCGTCTGCGGGATATCGCCACGCTGTCGCGCGGGCTGAACGAATCGCCAGCCAGTATCTACCATGCCAACGGCAAAAAAGCCGTCACCATGGGCGTCTCGTTTATTCCCGGGGTGAACGTGATCGACGTGGGCCACGCGCTGGAGGCGAAGCTAAACCAGATGTCGGCGGAAAAACCGGCAGGCATACGGATAGACCTGTTTTACGATCAGGCAGCCGAAGTGGGCCACTCTGTTAACGGTTTTATTATTAACTTCCTGATGGCGCTGGCGATTGTCATCGGCGTGCTGCTGATCTTTATGGGCGTACGCAGCGGGATCATCATTGCGGTTTCTCTCGCCCTTAACGTGCTGGGCACGCTGCTGATTATGTATCTGTGTGGCATTGAGCTACAGCGCATCTCGCTCGGGGCACTGATTATTGCCCTCAGCATGCTGGTGGATAACGCCATCGTGATTGTCGAAGGGGTGCTGATTGCCCGACAGCAGGGCTCGCCTCTGCTGACTGCCGTAAACTACATCATCCGCCGCTCCGCCCTGCCGCTGCTGGGGGCGACGGTGATTGCCATCCTGGCGTTTGCTCCTATCGGCCTGTCGCAGGATTCCACCGGGGAATATTGTAAATCCCTGTTCCAGGTGCTGCTGATTTCCCTGATGCTGAGCTGGTTCTCTGCGCTCACCCTCACCCCGGTGCTGATTAAGTGGTGGTTGTTTAAAAACGACAGCGCGCCCGATAAAACCGACGAGTCAGATCCTTACGATAAACGACTCTACCGCGCCTACCAGCGCCTGCTTAACATGCTGCTGAGCCATAAGGCACCGACGCTCATTGTGATGGCTGCGCTGCTGGCAGCGTCTGTCTGGGGCTTCGGCGCCGTACGGCAAAACTTTTTCCCGTCGTCTAATACGCCCATTTTCTTTGTCGACCTGTGGTTACCCTACGGTACCGATATCAGGTGGACTGAGAAAATGACCAGCGATATCGAAAAAACCATTAACGGCCAGCCTGGCGTGGAGACCACCGTCTCAACCATTGGTCAGGGAAGTATGCGCTTTATTCTGACCTACAGCGGACAGCGCCAGTACAGCAACTATGCGCAGATCATGGTGCGGATGGACGACCAGCGCAACATCTCCGCCCTGACGCGCCACGTGGACGAGTACATCGCGCGAAACTATCCGCAGGTCAACGCCAGCACCAAACGCGTGATGTTTGGCCCCTCCGGCGACAGCGCCATTGAGGTGCGCATTAAAGGCCCCGACCCTGACCGGCTGCGCCTGATTGCCAGCCAGGTGGACGACATCCTCACCCGCGATCCTGCTACGGGCAGCGTCAGGAACGACTGGCAAAACCGCAGCAAGGTGATCCGCCCACAGTACGTTGCCGCCCTGGGCCGCGAGCTTGGCGTAGATAAGCAGGACGTCGACAACGCGCTGGAGATGAACTTCTCCGGCAGCCGGGCGGGGCTGTATCGGGAAGGCAGTGACCTGCTTCCGGTCGTGGTGCGCCCGCCTGAGAGCGAACGGCTGGACGCCAGTCACCTGAACAACGTGCTGGTCTGGAGCCAGACGCGGCAGCAGTATATCCCGCTGAGTAACGTCGTCAGCCGCTTCTCGCTGGAGTGGGAAGATCCGCTCATCCTTCGACGCGACCGCTCGCGGGTGCTGACGGTGCAGACGGACCCGGACCCGCTGAGCCAGCAAACCTCCGGGGACATTCTCGCCCGGGTGAAGCCGCAAGTAGATGCCCTTCCCCTGCCACACGGCTACAGCATCGAGTGGGGGGGCGACGCGGAAAACTCCAGCGAAGCGCAGCAGGGGCTATTCACTACGCTACCTCTCGGGTATCTGGTGATGTTTGTCATTACGGTGCTGATGTTCAGCTCGGTAAAAAATGCGGTCGCTATCTGGCTGACCGTACCGCTGGCGCTGATTGGCGTGACGCCGGGATTTTTACTTACCGGCATTCCCTTTGGCTTTATGGCGCTGATTGGTCTGCTGAGCCTGAGCGGAATGCTCATCCGCAACGGCATCGTGCTGGTGGAAGAGATCGAACAGCAGAAAACGCAACAGGATCAGCACAGCGCGATCGTGTACGCCGCGACCTCACGTCTGCGCCCCATCCTGCTCACCGCGTTCACGACCGTACTTGGCCTGGCTCCGCTGCTGCTGGACGTTTTCTTCCAGAGCATGGCCGTTGTGATTATGTTTGGACTGGGGTTTGCTACAATCCTGACGCTGCTGGTACTCCCCGTGATCTATGCGTGTTTCCATCGTAAGGACGAAGCCAAACAACAATGAATGCGACAGGGCTGAACATTATCAAGACGCTGGGCTGTATGACGGCGGTGACCTTCTTTACCATCTACAACACCTGGGATCATTATGATTATGACTATCACTGGATCCTGGGGTTTTTAACCTTTATTTCGACGATCGCCACACCGCTGTTTTTTGTCGTTGCGGGCTATCTCGACGGACAATCACGGCACGGCACCCGCTGGCAGCTCGGTAAAATTAAAAGTCTGGTGATTGTTTTTCTGTTCTGGATAACGATCTACTACCTGTGGGAGCCCTATCAGCGCGGGTATTTAATCCAGCCCTGGTTCGTGTTTGCGTTTGTGGTGATTTACACCTTCCACCCGGTGGTGGAGTGGCTCAGCCAGCGGCGAAGGCTGTTCTGCGGCGCGATCGCTGCCCTGCTGCTCTTTTCCTACGGATACGATCTGCTGTCAGCGCTCTATCCTGGAACGCACGTCCTTTCTCTTTCACCGCAGTATCGGCTGTGGACATGGCTGCTGTTTTATCTGACGGGGCAACTCTTTTGCGACCCGAAAATTGCCGAGTGGATTAGCCGCAAAAATGTCGTCAGGGCGGCGGTTGTCGCCATCCCGTTTATCTACCTCTTCACCTGGTTTTACGAGCGCCACTTCTTCTTCGCGCTGTTCAAGGCGGACAGAAACGCCTTTATTCTCACCGGCTCGCAGATTTACATTTTAATCATCGCGCTGGTGATTGCGGCGAACGGCGTGCGCTTTCGCCGCAATGCTGAATTTAAGGAGTCCATTCTGGCCGCCATCAGCAAAACGATGACCGGCGTGTATATTGTGCACTACTCGGTGTTTCATCTGCTGACGGCGCTGATACCGGTGACCTCTCTCGGTATGAAGCTGGCGTTGATTGTGCTCACCTTCGTCACCTCAGTTCTGTTCTCCATGCTGGTATTGTCTAACGCCGTGGCAAAAAAGGTGATCACCCTTTAAAAGCCTAAGCGCAGCCAGGCAAAGAGCACGTTGCCGTTGTTATAGGTTCCTGGAATATAGGTGAACTGGACGGTAACGCGCTTATACCCGGCCGAAAACAGCGGGAAGATGAACGGTAGCGGGACATAGTTTGCAAAATCATCTCGCGCCGTGATGCCAGCTGCGGCACCGAGCCCAAGACGGAAATCTTTGGCATCATCCAGATACCAGCCCTTCTCCCAGCCATAGCCCATCGCGGGCTGCCATTCGTTGTGCGAGTCCTTGAACATCATTGCGAACAGCGCGCTCCAGTTGCCCTCTTCGTTATAGCGGGAAACGCCCAGCCCGCCGCCCCACGGCATTTCATTGTAATTGTCGGTTTTTTCTTTGTCGTACATAAAGCGAGCGTGCCAGCTCAGAAACGGCAGGTACAGGTCGTAACGTTGGGGCTCTTCCCAGGTTTGCGAAATATCATCCGTCAGCGCATTCCACCAGCCGCTGATACGCTGTTCACCATAGACGTTGGGCTCCGCATGAAGCGGTGCGACGAATAAAAACAGGACCATCCAGAATGCCGAAAAGGTGCGTTGCATCGTTATTCCCTCAGCTTAACTTACGCAGCGGTCACTATTACTGTAAACCATTCAGCCTTTAACGGAGCCAGAAGACACAATTATCTCGCTGCAGGTGGGGATGAAATTTATTTATTCAGCACCATCCGGAAAGATAAAAACGTTTTCTCAGGCGTTCTGTCGCGGTAGTCTCATAGGTTCCGTTTATATGACGGCCGCTATGTGAGTGACCTTTTCTTATACCAATAATTAAAAAATCAGTACGGACAGGACAACTATGGACTCCACCCTCATCTCCGATCGTCCCAACGAGGAGACACCTTCGCTCAATCGTGCCCGCCGCGCAGCCTTAGGCAGCTTCGCGGGTGCCGTCGTCGACTGGTATGATTTTCTACTTTACGGCATCACTGCCGCCCTGGTGTTTAACCGCGAGTTTTTTCCCCAGGTCAGCCCCGCGATGGGCACGCTCGCCGCGTTTGCCACCTTCGGGGTCGGCTTTCTGTTTCGCCCACTGGGCGGTGTGATCTTCGGCCACTTCGGTGACCGACTCGGCCGCAAGCGCATGCTGATGCTCACCGTCTGGATGATGGGGATCGCCACCGCGCTGATCGGTATTCTCCCCTCGTTTGCCTCTATCGGCTGGTGGGCGCCGGTACTGCTGGTCACCCTGCGCGCCATCCAGGGCTTCGCCGTAGGCGGCGAATGGGGCGGTGCGGCGCTGCTGTCCGTAGAGAGCGCGCCGAAAAATAAGAAAGCGTTTTACAGCAGCGGCGTACAGGTGGGGTACGGCGTGGGCCTGCTGCTTTCCACCGGTCTGGTATCGCTAATCAGCCAGCTCACCACCGACGAGCAGTTCCTGAGCTGGGGCTGGCGCATTCCGTTCATCTTCAGCATCGTGCTGGTCATTACCGCGCTGTGGATCCGTAACGGGATGGAGGAGTCGGCTGAGTTCGAAAAGCAGCAGGAAAAACCGGCCAAGAACAGACGTCTTCCGGTCATGGAAGCCCTCGTCCGGCATCCTGGCGCTTTTCTGAAAATTATCGCCCTGCGCCTGTGCGAGCTGCTGACGATGTATATCGTCACCGCGTTTGCCCTGAACTACTCGACGCAGAACCTTGGTCTGCCGCGCGAGCTGTTCCTGAATATTGGCCTGCTGGTCGGCGGGATCAGCTGTCTGACTATCCCCTGCTTCGCCTGGCTGGCGGACAGGTTTGGCCGCCGTCGCGTTTACATCACCGGGGCGCTGATTGGCACCCTCAGTGCCTGGCCATTCTTTATGGCGCTCGAGGCGCAGTCGATCTTCTGGATTGTCTTCTTCGCCATCATGCTCGCCAACATCGCTCACGATATGGTGGTCTGCGTGCAGCAGCCGATGTTCACCGAGCTGTTTGGCGCAAGCTACCGCTACAGCGGCGCGGGCGTGGGCTACCAGGTGGCAAGCGTGGTCGGCGGCGGATTTACGCCGTTTATTGCCGCCGCGCTGGTGACCTTCTCCGGCGGCAACTGGCACAGCGTGGCGATTTATCTGCTGGCCGGTTGCCTGCTGTCGGCGACGACGGCGCTGCTGATGAAAGAGACAAGCCACGGCTGATCTCCCTTTTGTTTCACAGGCGTGTGACATACTATCGGGTAGAGTCGCACACCTGTGGAACAAGGAGACAGAGATGAATAATAAGGGCTCCAGCCTGACCCCGGCTCAGGCGCTGGAAAAACTCGACGCGCTGTATGAACAGTCCGTCAACGCGCTGCGCGGCGCCATCAGCGAATATATCGAAACAGGGAAACTTCCCGACCAAAAGGCCAGAACAGAGGGCCTTTTTGTTTATCCATCGCTCTCTGTGACCTGGGACGGCAGCGCCAGCAGTAATCCCAAAACCCGCGCCTACGCGCGCTTTACCCACTCCGGCTGCTACAGCACCACCGTCACCCGCCCTGCGCTGTTCCGCCCGTATCTTGAAGAACAACTCACGCTGCTGTACCAGGATTACGGCGCGCACATTGCCGTTGAGCCCTCGCAGCATGAGATCCCGTATCCGTACGTGATTGACGGTTCGGCGTTAACCCTCGACCGCTCCATGAGCGCGGGGCTGACCCGCCACTTCCCGACGACGGAACTTTCACAGATTGGCGATGAGACGGCCGACGGGATTTATCACCCGGCAGAATTTTCTCCCCTGTCGCACTTTGATGCCCGACGGGTCGATTTCTCTCTGGCGCGCCTGCGCCACTACACCGGTACGCCAGTCGAACATTTCCAGCCGTTCGTGCTCTTTACCAACTATACCCGCTACGTCGACGAGTTTGTCCGCTGGGGCTGCAGCCAGATCCTCGACCCGGAGAGCCCGTATATCGCGCTGTCCTGCGCGGGCGGGATCTGGATCACCGCTGAAACCGAAGCGCCCGAGCAGGCCATTTCCGACCTGGCGTGGAAAAAACACCAGATGCCCGCCTGGCACCTGATCACCGCCGACGGTCAGGGCATCACGCTGATTAACATCGGCGTTGGCCCGTCAAATGCCAAGACCATCTGCGACCATCTGGCGGTACTGCGCCCGGACGTGTGGCTGATGATTGGCCACTGCGGCGGCCTGCGTGAAAGCCAGCTGATTGGCGACTACGTGCTGGCCCACGCCTATCTGCGCGATGATCACGTGCTTGATGCGGTCCTGCCGCCGGATATCCCAATCCCGAGCATCGCCGAAGTACAGCGCGCGCTGTATGACGCCACCAAAGAGGTCAGCGGCATGCCGGGCGAAGAGGTTAAACAGCGCCTGCGCACCGGTACGGTCGTCACAACGGATGACCGCAACTGGGAGCTGCGCTACTCCGCCTCCGCGCTGCGGTTCAACCTGAGCCGCGCGGTGGCGATCGATATGGAGAGCGCCACCATTGCCGCGCAGGGATATCGCTTCCGCGTTCCTTACGGCACGCTGCTGTGCGTCTCCGATAAGCCGCTGCACGGTGAAATTAAGCTGCCGGGCCAGGCCAACCGTTTCTACGAAGGGGCTATCTCTGAGCATCTGCAGATTGGTATTCGTGCGATTGATTTACTTCGCGCGGAGGGCGACAAGCTGCATTCGCGCAAGCTGCGCACCTTCAACGAGCCGCCGTTCCGCTAATCACGATAAGGAAAAACAATGTCCAGCACATCACCGCTCTCTGCCCTGCGCCACTGGCTTGAGGCCAGCCATCTCGACGGGATGATCGTCCCGCGGGCGGATGCCTGGCAGAGCGAATACTGCGCGCCTTACGACGAAAAGCTGGCCTGGCTGACGGGCTTTGACGGTTCGGCCGGCGTGGCGCTGGTGCTGAAAAACAAAGCGCTGCTGTTCGTCGACGGGCGCTATCAGGTTCAGGCGCGCGTTCAGGTCAATACGGATGAGGTTGAGATCCACCACCTGCACAACGAGCCGCTGGCGGAATGGCTGGCAGAAAACGTTGAGGCAGGAACGCGCATCGGTTTTGACGCGCTGCTGATGACCAACGCGGAGTTTGAGCAACTGTCTGCCACGCCGTGCGAGCTGGTGCCGCTGAAGGTCTCGCAGTTTGACACCTTGTGGACCGATCGCCCTGCCGCACCGGCGGGGCTTATCCGTGAGATGCCGGTTGAACACAGCGGTGAACGCAGCGCGGACAAACGTCAGCGCGTCGCCGCCGTGCTGGCCGCAAACAATGCCGATTATCTCGCCGTCACCCTGCCGGATAACATCGCCTGGCTGTTAAACGTCCGCGGTGCGGATATCCCTTACAGCCCGGTACCGCTCTCCTTTGCCCTTCTCGGTCGTGACGGTCACGTTGAGTGGTTTGTTAACGACAATAAGCTCAGCGCCCTGCCTGACGGTGTGCGCAATGCGTTCACCATTGCGCCGCAGGATACCTTTATTGAACGCTGCCAGCAGATTGCCGTAGGCAAACGGGTGATGATTGATGCCGATTCCGCGCCGGTTGCCCTGCGCTTCGCCGTTGAACCACGGGGAGAAATTGTCTGGCGGACCGATCCCATCACCCTGATGAAAGCGACTAAAAACCCGGTCGAGCTGGCAGGTTATCGCGAGTGCCATCACCGGGACGGGGCCGCGTGGGTCAACTTCCTCGCCTGGCTGAGCCGCGAAGTGCCGCGGCGCGAGGCGGCAGGACAACCGCTCACCGAGCTGGACGCGCAGGCGCAGCAGCTTGCGTTCCGTCAACAGCAGCCCGGGTTCATCGAGCAGAGTTTTGCAACCATCTCCGCCTCTTCGAGCAATGCGGCGATGTGCCACTACCATTCGAGCGAGGCCAGCAATAAGCCCATCGGCCATGACCATTTTTACCTGAACGATTCCGGAGGTCAGTATGCTAATGGCACCACCGATGCCACGCGCACGCTGGCGTGGGGTAACGTCGATCCGCAGCAGCGCCTGCACTACACTGCCGTGCTGAGAGGCTTCCTGTCGCTCATTACCCTGCAGTTCCCTTCTGGGACTCAGGGGCATCAGCTGGATGCGTTTGCGCGTCGCCCGCTGTGGGAGATGGGGCTGGATTACGATCACGGCACGGGACACGGCGTGGGGCACCAGCTGCTGATCCACGAGAACCCGCATCGCATCGCCAAAAAGGTTAACCCGTGGCCGCTGGTGGCGGGCAATATCATGACTATCGAGCCGGGCTACTATCTGGGCGACAGCCACGGTATTCGTATTGAAAACCAGGTGGAGATTGTGGAGAGCCGTCCGGGTTTCTGCAAATTTGCCTCGCTGACGCTGATCCCGATCGACTTAAGTCAGGTTGAGCTGCATCTGCTGAGCGAGCAGGAAAAGCAGTGGCTGGATGCGTATCACCGGCAGGTTCGCGAGGTGCTTTCACCTCTGGTGAATAGCGATGCGCGTGAGTGGCTGGTTGAGGCGACGGCGCCGATTGGTTTGGATCGATAGTGCGGCTTGTTGGTTGCCCGGTGGCGCTGCGCTTACCGGGCCTACAATCCCGTAGGTCGGGTAAGGCGAAGCCGCCACCCGACAATTTTACCAGATGCAGAAAAGCAAAAAGCCTGCTTTAAAAGCAGGCTTTTTAAATTTGGCTCCTCTGACTGGACTCGAACCAGTGACATACGGATTAACAGTCCGCCGTTCTACCGACTGAACTACAGAGGAATCGTGTGAACGGGGCGCATATTATCGATGCTCCCCCGGGATGTCAAAGGCAGAATGCACATTTCCGATCGTTTGCCGAATTATTCTCCACTTCGCGCAATTGTCAGGCATTTTTTCGCGGATATTTCCACAGCCAGCGTCCGCTGACCATCCGCCAGTAGAACAGCGCACCCCGCACGGCCCAGTCGAGGAACATCCCCAGCCAGACGCCGATCACCCCCCATCCGAGCATCACCCCGAGCGTATACCCCGCGACAACGCGACATCCCCACATGCCGAGCATCGATACCCACATCGCAAAGCGGGCATCGCGCGCCCCTTTCAGCCCGGCGGGTAATACCCATGAGGCTGCCCAGATGGGCATAAAGGCCGCGTTGAGCCAGATGAGGATCTTAACAACCTCTTTAACGTCGTCTTCGTGGGTATAGAACGAGGCCATCAGCCCGGCAAACGGCGCGGTTCCCCAGGCGATCAGCGTCAGCCCAATGGTCGACAGCCAGAACACGTGCCGCAGCTGCCGCTCCGCCTGGCCTATCTGCCCTTTCCCGAGCCGCTTACCCGTAATAATGGTGGATGCTGAACCCAGCGCGTTACCCGGCAGGTTAATCAGCGAGGCAATAGAGAAGGCGATAAAGTTACCGGCGATAACGTCGGTGCCCATCCCGGCGACAAACATCTGCGTGAGCAGCTTCCCGCCGTTGAACAATACCGATTCAATGCTCGCGGGAATGCCGATGCCCATCACTTCCCAGATAATGGCGAAATTAAAGGGGCGGAAATAGCTTTTTAGCGTCAGACGCAGCGAGGGGGTAATCCCCGCCATCAGCACCCCGATGATGGCTGCCGCACCGATATAGCGTGAAATGGTTAACCCCAGTCCGGCACCGACGAACCCCAACCCCTCCCACGAGAACACGCCGTAGATCAGCACGCTGCTGATAATGATATTCAGGATATTCATCCCGCCGTTGATCAGCAGCGGAATTTTGGTGTTGCCCGCCCCGCGCAGCGCACCGCTGCCAATCAGCGCAATGGCCGCCGCCGGATAGCTTAAGACGGTCATTTCCAGGTAGGTCAGCGCCAGGTCTTTAACCTCGTTAGTGGCCTCTCCGGCGACAAAATCGATAATCTCTTTACCGAAATAGTGGATCACCGCCGCCAGAACGATCGAAAAAATGGTCATGATCATCAGCGACTGGCGGGCCGCCTCGCGTGCACGTTTGGGATCAAGCTTGCCGAGGCTAAAGGCCACCACCACCGTCGTCCCGAGGTCTATGGCGGCAAAGAACGAGATCACCACCATGTTAAAGCTGTCCGCCAGCCCAACCCCTGCCATCGCCTCTTTCCCCAGCCAGCTCACCAGGAAGGTGCTCAGGACCCCCATCAACAGAACGCAGGTATTTTCCAGGAAGATAGGCACGGCAAGAGGGGTGATTTCACGCCAGAACAGGACACGATAGCTTTTACGTTTTGCATACCACGGCGTGCGCGTTATCGCCTGGCGTAAGGAGGCAGTGACGTTCAAAATGGACCTTAGCGAGAAAAGTTGAAACTCCATTTCAAATGATGGGGGACAAATGCTAATCCTGCAAAGTATTTTCCAGAAAAAGATGTGTGGATTTACAACAAACTGATGACAGAATCAGCAACCAGTCGGTTTTCCCTAAGATCAGGTTTGACAAAAGTTTTTTCGCCGCTAAGATAAGCCTCCACAACGATTCCTCTGTAGTTCAGTCGGTAGAACGGCGGACTGTTAATCCGTATGTCACTGGTTCGAGTCCAGTCAGAGGAGCCAAATTTAAAAAGCCTGCTTTTAAAGCAGGCTTTTTGCTTTGCGGATGAGGGAAAATGAACGCTCTGTTTGTCTACGGCACGCTGCGCCCGGGCCACGCTAATGCGCATATTCTTGAAAACATCGGCGGCGAATGGCTGGCCGGTTCCGTATCCGGCACGTTTTACGAACGCGGCTGGGGCGCCGCGGCGGACTTCCCGGGAATTGTGCTCCACCCTGACGGCCCCCGCGTCGAAGGCTATCTGTTTATCTCAGATAACCTTGCCGCACACTGGCAAATGCTGGACGAATTTGAAGACGGCTACGATCGGGTTGAGGTCACGGTGACCACCCTTGAAGGCAAGCAGGTTCAGGCCTGGATTTATCAGCTACAGCCGCGTTCTGAGTCATAAAAAAAGGCTCTCTGTCACCAGAGAGCCTTTTTCACTATTCGCTGCGATTACTCGCTTTTTGCTTCGCCGTTTTTGATTTCGCCCATCACTTTCAGCTTTTTAGAGATGTCACGACGCTCTTTGGACAGCTCAGCGTTTTTGATGATGTAGTCATCAACGCGGTCTTCATAGTCGCTCTTCATGCTGGCGATGATGCCCTGAATAGCTTCAACGCTCATACCTGGCTTGATGTAGTCGCTCAGGTTGTCGAGCAGCAGAACACGTTTCTGGTTGTCACGGATCTTCTTCTCAACGTCCTGGATTTCACGCTGCAGCTTGTTTTTGCGCCGGAACAGGCGGACGAATTCCAGAACATCCTGGAACGAAGGCTTGGTAGTTTCCATTTTTACACCCCTGATAATGTGAGATTCGGATTCGTTAAGGCAACCGTTGTAACAATAACCTTACTGACAGCGGCTGCGAATGACAATGAGTATATCGTTTAAAGCTATCATAACCCCAATTGCTGCTGAATCGAAGCAGCAGCCGTCACATACGCCTTTTATTTGCGCAGCGCCCGGCAAATAAGGTGCGATAACAGCTCAAGCTGCCGCGCCAGTTCCATGCTCAGCCAGACGTAGCCATGAATAGGCGTTTCCGCAACGTTATCGCTCTGGCGTTCATTGATTAACTGCTTCAGCTCCGCAACGATCTCATTCAGCCGCTCGCTGTTGGCCAGTATCGGCTGCGGATTCCCTTCATAGAGCGCATGGGCAATGGTCAACAGCGTTTGCTGCGTCATCTGCTGAGTCTCTTTGAGAGTCTGCGCGTTAAGCATCAACAGATGGCTGGGACGCGAGGCCCAGTGGGCGTTGATTTGCAGTTCAAGCATGCAGACCAGATTGCGGCTTACCGTCTGGATGGCTTCGAAAATCGATTTCTGAATACGGGTTTCTTTGCTGGCGGGCGTGATCAGGCCGCGCATTTTGACCACGTCGTTGAGGATCGTTTGCAGATGCTTTTCCAGCCGGGGACGCTCGACCAGATTCGGAGAAAAACCGGCCTGATAGACGCGGTTAAAGGCGGTGACGTAGTTCGCCATCTGAATACGCCAGTGCAGAAAAGCGCGCTGCGGCCAGATACCGGTGAAGAGCATGGCCAGCAGTGACCCCAGGATAACATCCCCGCTTCGCCACAGCGCCGTGGTCATATCCCCGGCGGGCGCACCGACAACTACCGCGAGAGTAATCCCAATCAGCAAGGCCTGATACGGTCTTTTGCCCAACGCCAGCCAGCCGCACAGGAACATGGCGGCCCCGCACCATGCCAGCATCACGGGAAATGAGATGAGCTCCAGCTTCAGGGCAATAAGCCCAAGGGCCGAGCCTAAAACCGTCCCGCCAATTCGCTCAAAGGCGCGCGGAACAACGTTCCCCCAAAACGAGATGGGCCCCATCACCACCACCAGGGTGATCAGCGGCCACGTCCCTTCCGGAACATCAAGCAAACGGACCAGTACAAACGTCAATACGAACGCCAGCGCGATGCGGCACCCGTGCACCACGCGGTAATGTTTGTACAAGCGAATTTCAAAAGGGGTTAATGATTTGTCGGGACGCACACCCGCTCTCCAGCTACACGGCAAATCACAATTGTACTGTGTTTTCAGCCGGGCGGCTCGCTCCCGGCTGAAAAACCCTTCATTTAGCAGGCTTAAGCCGTTTTATGCTCTACCGCAATATACATTTCGATATCCCAGTAGCCGTCTGCATTACCGTCATTGAGATAGCGTTCGAAGCAGGGTTTAAGCGCCATCTGGTACTTATTGTCCTGCTGCAGAGAGTTGAAGAACTGATACCACGGCGTGGCGAAGTCGTAGTTTTCCACGCGCGCCGTCGCCACGGCATAATCCCCGGCCGCGATTTCCGTCATCATGACGCCTTCGCTGTTTTCCGGAATAACGAAATCGTCCGGCACCGTAACGGCCGTATCGCAGCGCAGTTTTTCTGCCGGGACCTCATCGGGGTTATCGTAGTAGACCGCAACCCACTCCAGCGGCTCAATGTGGCGCCCGTCCACCCACATCACTAGCTGTTCAAAGCCCTGTTTAACCGTTTGTTCCCACGGTCCGACCAAATGAAAACCGGCAATCTTACGTTTCTGTTGCTGCTTGATGCTGTAGTCCATGCTGCCTCCATTTATTACTGTATATTTATACACTATAAAGCTGGATTACTATTATCGGCAAACGAGGAGTGTTTATTATGTGAGCAGACTCGCAACCCTGCCAGTCCGCCCATCAGCAGTTAAAGCGTGTGGTGGAGATAATCGCTCATGCGAGAGAACAGTCCGCCCTTATCAACGGCTTCCAGCGTCACCAGCGGCCAGTGCGCCACCACCTTGTCACGGTCATAGAGCTGGATCTCCCCGACCCGCTGATGCGCAGCAATCGGCGCTTCCAGCTCTTTTTTATCCAGCACGTATTTGGCTTTGATGTTCGGCACTTCCGCTTTCGGCAAGGCCAGCCAGAAGTCCTGGTCGGTGCCCAGTTTCACCTGCTCCTTATCGCCGTACCAGATACGCTCTGTCCCCACTTTTTTACCGCTATGCAGGATTTGCACCGTATCGAAGTTCTGCTGCCCCCAGTGCAGCAGTTTTCGGGCCTGGTCCTCACGGCCTTTCGGGCTGTCCGCCCCCATCACCACCGCGATTAAACGGCGCTGGCCGTCAACGGCGGACGCAATCAGGTTAAAGCCCGCCCCCGAGGTGTGCCCCGTTTTAAGCCCGTCCACGTTCATGGTTTTATCCCACAGCAGGCCGTTACGGTTTTGCTGGGTGATCCCGTTCCAGGTCAGGCTCTTTTCGCTGTACATATGATAAAACTCAGGCTCGCCGTGAATGATGGCCCGGGAGAGTACGGCCAGGTCATAGGCCGAGCTGTGCTGGCCCGGCGCGTCCAGCCCGTGGACGGTTTCAAAGTGCGTATCGCGCAGGTTCAGCTTCTGCACGTAGTCGTTCATCATCTTCACAAACTGCGGCTGACCGCCCGCCACGTGATCGGCCAGCGCCACGCAGGCGTCGTTGCCGGAATCGACAATCAGACCGCGGCTTAAATCACGCACGGAGACGCGATCGCCCTCTTTCAGGAACATCAGCGATGAGCCGTCAAAAACCGGGTTGCCTTTTGCCCACGCGTCACGCCCGACGGTGACAATGTCGTCCGGCGTAATGCGATGGCTATCAATGGCCCGATCAACCACATACCCCGTCATCAGCTTGGTCAGGCTCGCCGGATTACGTTGTTGATGTTCGTTGCCCGCCGTTAAGATCTGACCAGTCGTGTAGTCCATCAGCACCCAGGAGCCAGCCTGAATGGCCGGAGGCTGCGGCGAAAAATCCAGTGGTTCGGCCGCAAAAGCAGATGAGACACTCGAAGCGAGTAAAGAAACAGCAATAAACAGACGGCGTTTCAACGGTATATCCTCAGGTCATTAAAAATCGATGACCTTTTTACGGGAGTTCTGATGTCGTTACCTGGCTTAATTGCAAAAAAATGTGACAGAGCACAGATTTTTCTCTGAAGCTGGCGCGCAAATTTGCTCGACGGCGGTGCTTTTTATTCGGTCTGAACCGCACGATCGTTTACCATAGTGACGTCATTTTTTAACAGGATGGTATTACTGGTGTCTGACTCTGCCGCTCGCCCGACTTTTTTATTCCATGACTACGAAACCTTTGGCACGCACCCGGCGCTGGACCGACCGGCGCAGTTTGCCGCCATCCGTACCGACGACGAATTCAACATTATTGGCGAGCCTGAGGTCTTTTACTGCAAACCGGCTGATGACTACCTGCCGCAGCCCGGGGCGGTCATGGTCACCGGGATCACGCCTCAGGAAGCGCGCGAGAAAGGCGTTAACGAGGCAGAATTCGCCCGACGCATCCACGATCTGTTTACCGTCCCCAATACCTGCGTGGTCGGTTACAACAACATCCGCTTCGATGACGAAGTAACGCGCAACATCTTCTATCGCAACTTCTACGATCCCTATGCCTGGAGCTGGCAGAACCGCAATTCACGCTGGGATTTGCTCGACATCATGCGCGCCTGTTATGCCCTGCGTCCTGAGGGCATTAACTGGCCGGAAAACGAGGAAGGGCTGACCAGCTTCCGGCTAGAACACCTGACGCGCGCCAACGGCATCGAGCACAGCAATGCCCACGACGCGATGGCGGACGTCTATGCCACCATTGCCATGGCGAAGCTGGTGAAAAACGCGCAGCCCCGGCTGTTTGAGTATCTGCTGAGCCACCGCAGCAAGCAGAAGCTCATGACCCTTATCGACGTACCGCAGATGAAACCCCTGGTGCATATCTCCGGCATGTTTGGCGCCTGGCGCGGTAATACCAGCTGGGTCGCCCCGCTGGCCTGGCATCCGGACAACCGTAATGCGGTCATCATGGTGGATTTAGCTGGCGATATTTCGCCGCTGCTGGAGCTCGACAGCGATACCCTGCGCGAACGGCTCTATACCCCGAAAAATGAACTCGGCGATCTGCCCGCGGTGCCGGTCAAACTGGTGCATATCAATAAATGTCCGGTACTCGCGCAGGCGAATACGCTGCGCCCGGAAGATGCGGACAGACTGGGCATTAACCGTCAGCGCTGCCTCGATAACCTGAAAGTGCTGCGCGATAACCCGCAGGTGCGCGAGAAAGTAGTTGCTATCTTTGCCGAGGCGGAGCCGTTCGTGCCGTCTGAAAACGTGGATGCCCAGCTCTACAACGGCTTCTTCAGCGATGCCGACCGCGCGGCGATGAATATCGTTCTGCAAACCGAGCCGCGTAACTTACCGGCGCTGGATATTACTTTCGCCGATAAACGCATCGAAAAGCTGATGTTTAACTACCGCGCACGTAATTTCCCCGGCACGCTGGACGAGGCAGAGCAGGAACGCTGGCTGCAGCACCGTCGCAATGTCTTTACCCCTGAGTTCCTTAATAGCTATGCCCAGGAGCTGGAAATGCTTTATGGCCAGTATGAGGGGAATGCTGAGAAACAGGCGCTGTTGAAATCCCTGTTCCAGTACGCTCAAGAGATTGTCTGAGCGAGCGGTATAAAAAAAGCCGGAGGCGATGTCTCCGGCTTTTTTTTGCCCGCTGGCACAGGCCAACGGGTGTGTCGTTTTGTAGGCCGGGCAAGCGCCACCCGGCGAGTCATTACGCGACGTCTTCGTACTGAGGAACCGGGTTACGGAAGCTCTTCGTGACGCAGGCCAGGTAAATCAGGCCGATACCCGCCCAAATCAGGCCAAGCACCATAGAGCTCTCTTCCAGGTTAACCCACAGCGCGCCCACGGTCAGGGCACCGCACATCGGCAGGAACAGATACTGGAAGTGATCTTTCAGCGTCTTGTTACGCTTTTCACGGATCCAGAACTGAGAGATAACCGACAGGTTAACAAAGGTGAACGCCACCAGCGCACCGAAGTTAATCAGCGCCGTTGCCATCACCAGGTCAAAGTTAATCGCCAGAAGCGCAATGGCACCGACCAGAATGATGTTCATCGCCGGAGTACGCCAGGTTGGATGAACGTAACCGAAGAAGCTTTTCGGGAATACGCCATCGCGGCCCATCACGTACATCAGACGCGCAACGCCTGCATGCGCGGCCATACCGGACGCCAGTACGGTAATGGTGGAGAAGATCAGCGCGCCAACCTGGAACGCTTTACCCGCCACATAGAGCATGATTTCCGGCTGAGATGCATCCGGATCCTTAAAGCGAGAGATATCCGGGAAGTACAGCTGCAGGAAATAGGTCGAGAAAATAAAGATCAGACCGCCAATCAGCGCCGTCAGGAAGATGGCGCGAGGGATCACGCGCTCTGCGTCTTTCGTTTCTTCAGACAGGTTGCTGATGCCGTCAAAACCGGTAAAGGAGAAGCACAGAATGGTTGCCCCGGTAATCATCGGGATCACATGGGCATCACCAGACCAGAACGGCTTGCTGCTCGCCAGAGTGCCGGCGCCTTCGCCGTGGAACACGCCGTAAATCACCATGCCAAGAATAACGGCAATCAGGACAACCTGAAGCACAACGATAACGGAGTTAAAGTTGGCAACGGACTTAATGCTGCGCAGGTTAAAGGCGGTCATAAAGGCCACCAGCGCCACGACGAACATCCAGGATGGAATCGACGGCACCAGCGCTTCAAAATAAATTTTTGCCAGCAGAATGTTGATCATCGGCGCGAACAGGTAGTCGAGCAGCGAAGACCAGCCCACCATAAAGCCAACAGTCGGGCTGATGGATTTCTGGGCATAGGTGTAGGCGGAACCAGCAGACGGATAGCGACGCACCAGTTTACCATAGCTCAGCGCGGTAAAGAGGATCGCAATCAGCGCGAAGCCATAAGCCGTCGGCACATGACCGTCTGTGAGGCCTGATACGATACCGAATGTATCGAACAGCGTCATCGGTTGCATATAGGCAAGGCCCATCATAACAACCGGAATCAACGTAAGCGTTTTACGTAATTCCACGCGAGAGGTGTTTGGAGTTGCGTTATGCGACATAGTTATTCTCCTTTACGGTGATAACCGCCACGTAAGCGAAAAATTGCCCCATTTCTTTCTTCCTCAGCGACAACAACTGTCGGATTTTAGTAAATATCTATCCGGTACGAAGCCCGGCCTCTTGGTTTTTAGTTTCGTTTCGTACATGCAAAAAAAAATAACCGACGCCTTTTATATCGTCGATTATTCATTTGGTTGCAGCGGCCGCATTTTGCCCCACATCGGATACAAAAGGCAATACTTTGCAAAGCATGGGACAATTTTCTTTTTACTAACTGGCTGATTTCTGGACGTCGGGCTGAGAGTAAACGGCGGCGATAGCACTATTTGCTAAAATCTCGTCTCGCCACCAGGCGCTTGCAAGCCCGGCAGTTTGTTCATTCCAGCCTACCCACACCGATTCATTACTGCTTTGAGCAAGTACCTGTTTTTCAACAAGCGCGCCGCTGTCAATAAACCGCTGCGCCAGATAGCGCGGTAAATAGCCGCAGCCCAGGCCGCTTATTTGCAGTTCCAGCTTGGTTTTAAAGTCGAAAACGGTAATGGCCTCCTGCTCATCAAGCAGCTGCGAGGAGACCGAGCATTCCGGACGAGAGCTGTCCCCGACCACGATGGCGCGATAGCCTTTAATCACGCGACGGTTAAGCGGCTCGGGTTCCTGAGCCAGCGGGTGATGGGGCGCCACGGCAAATACCTGCTCCAGCACGCCCAGCCGGGCAAAACCAAAATCACTCAGCTGGGGAGGCTCATGGAGCGCACCGACAAAGATATCCGCCCTGCCCTGCGTTAAGGCATCCCAGGAGCCCCCCAGCACGCCGTTGATAAAAATAAGCCGGGTCACGCTGTGGTGTTGATAAAAGGCTTCAATCAGCGGCGTCAGGAGAGAAAACGGAAAGGTATCATCCACGCCAATAACCAGCTCGTTTTCCCACCCCTGATGGAGTTTTACGGCCTGCTTTTCGAGTTCACGAACGGTATGGAGGACTTCACGGCCTTTTTCCAGCAGCATCTGTCCGGTACGGGTGAAACGTGCGCGGTGCCCGGTGCGATCGAGGATCTGGATATTGAGATCGCTTTCCAGTTTTTGAACGGTATAGCTCAACGCAGATGGGGTTTTGTAGAGCTTTGCTGACGCAGCGGCAAAGCTCCCCTCTTTTTCCAGAGCATCCAGAATAATAAGAACATCCAGCAGCGGTTTCATGCTCGCCCCCTTCTGGTGCGCGATCGTCTCCGCTGCGGGTCTTATTCCATGGGCATCACCAGCGGATCGGGATACTGATACTCAAACCCCAGCTTATGACAAATGCGATTGCCATCAACAATTTTGCCTTTGCTGTCATCCTTTGCCTCACCAAAAACCGGCGGAGCCAGGCCCAGCTGACGTGCCATCAGCGGGTAAAACGTGCTGCGTGCCGGATGAGAAGGTGCACATATATTATAGATGTGTCCACCTTTCGGAGCCTGTAAGAGTAGCTCAATCGCAGCAACAACATCGTCAAGATGAACAAGATTGACGACATGCTGGCCGTCTGGCGCAGACTTACCGGCAAAAAAGCGTCCCGGATGGCGGCCAGGGCCCACCAGCCCCGCCAGACGGACAATATCGACCTGCGTGCCGGGAAGATTATGCAGCCAGTCTTCCAGCTCTTTCAGAACCTGACCGCTCGCCGTCACGGGACGGCGCTCGGAACTCTCTTTCACCACGCCCTCAACTTCGCCATACACCGACGTCGAGCTGGTAAAAATGATGCGCGGAACATGGTGCGCCAGCGCGCTGTCGACGATCTCCTGCATCGCCTGCAGATAAAACGACTCGCCCGGGCCACTGCGCCGCGCGGGGAGCGTGATCACCAGCACATCGACGTTCATCAGCGTGTCCAGATCGTCAGCATCACACACCAGCTCCGGTTCAAGGCGCAGCTCAACGCCATCAATACCGCACATGCGCGCTGCCTCTACCCCATCCGCCGTGGTTTTGCTCCCGGTCACCTGCCAGCCTTTCGCGGCTAATGACATCGCCAGCGGCATTCCCAGCCACCCTAAACCGACAATTGCGACCTTTTTCATGCGAATTCTCCTGACTCTCACTCGTCTTTTATAAGGCTACGCCAGCCCGGCAGAACACACAATTCATAGCATCAATATGAAATGAATTAATGATCAAAAAAAGCCCTTGCAATATGTCGTACAACTGGTTTAGGTTAAAAGACATCAAATGAATAAGCATTCATCGAGAATTTATATGACACGCGTTCAATTTAAACACCACCATCATCACCATCATCCTGACTAGTCTTTCAGGCGATGTGTGCTGGAAGACGTTTGGATCTTCCAGTGGTGCATGAACGCATGAAAAAGCCCCCGGAAGATCTTCTTCCGGGGGCTTTTTTTTGGACCAAATTCAGACAGGTTAAAACAGGTTAACGAGGAATAAAGAATGTTAGATAACTCACGCTTACGCATAGCTATTCAAAAATCAGGCCGTTTGAGCGATGACTCACGCGAACTGCTGGCCCGCTGCGGGATTAAAATTAACCTGCACACCCAGCGCCTGATTGCTCTGGCTGAAAACATGCCCATCGACATTCTGCGCGTGCGTGATGACGATATTCCCGGCCTGGTCATGGATGGCGTCGTTGACCTCGGCATTATCGGGGAAAACGTGCTGGAAGAAGAGCTTCTGACCCGCCGCGCGCAGGGCGAAGATCCGCGTTATTTCACCCTGCGTCGTCTGGACTTCGGCGGCTGCCGCCTGTCGCTGGCTACGCCGGTTGACGAAGCGTGGGACGGCCCGGCCGCGCTGAACGGCAAACGTATCGCCACCTCTTACCCTCACCTGTTAAAGCGTTATCTCGACCAGAAAGGCGTGCAGTTTAAATCCTGCCTGCTGAACGGCTCCGTTGAAGTGGCGCCGCGTGCGGGTCTGGCGGACGCCATCTGTGACCTCGTCTCTACCGGCGCGACGCTGGAAGCCAACGGTCTGCGCGAAGTGGAAGTGATCTACCGCTCTAAAGCGTGCCTGATTCAGCGCGACGGCGACATGGCCGACGCCAAGCAGCAGCTGATCGACAAGCTGCTGACCCGCATTCAGGGCGTGATTCAGGCTCGTGAGTCCAAATACATCATGATGCACGCCCCAACCGAGCGTCTGGATGAAGTGATTGCCCTGCTGCCGGGCGCTGAGCGTCCAACCATCCTGCCGCTGGCGGGCGATCAGCAGCGCGTGGCGATGCACATGGTGAGCAGCGAAACCCTGTTCTGGGAAACCATGGAAAAACTGAAGGCGCTGGGCGCAAGCTCCATCCTGGTGCTGCCTATTGAGAAGATGATGGAGTAATGGCCATGAGCTTTAACACAATCATCGACTGGAATACCTGTAGCGACGCACAGCAGCGCGAGCTACTGATGCGCCCGGCGATTTCCGCCTCTGAGAGCATCTCACGCACCGTGGCGGAGATCCTGGATAACGTCAAAGCCCGTGGCGATGACGCGCTGCGTGAATACAGCGCGAAGTTTGACAAGACGGAAGTCGGTGCATTACAGGTTACCGAGCAGGAAATCATTGATGCCAGCAATCGTCTGGGTGACGATATCAAGCAGGCGATGGCCATCGCGGTGAAAAACATTGATACCTTCCACACCGCGCAAAAGCTGCAGACCGTGGATGTCGAAACCCTGCCCGGCGTGCGTTGCCAGCAGGTCACGCGCCCGGTTGCGTCCGTTGGCCTCTATATCCCTGGCGGCTCTGCCCCGCTTTTCTCCACCGTACTGATGCTGGCGACACCCGCGCGAATTGCCGGGTGTCAGAAAGTGGTGCTGTGCTCACCGCCACCGATTGCCGACGAGATCCTCTATGCGGCGAAGCTCTGCGGCGTGCAGGCGGTCTATAAAGTGGGCGGCGCGCAGGCGATTTCGGCACTGGCGTTCGGCACGGAATCCATTCCGAAGGTCGACAAAATTTTTGGCCCGGGCAATGCGTACGTGACCGAAGCCAAGCGACAGGTCAGCCAGCGTCTGGACGGCGCGGCCATCGATATGCCTGCCGGCCCGTCTGAAGTGCTGGTGATTGCCGACAGCGGCGCAACGCCGGACTTCGTGGCCTCCGACCTGCTTTCTCAGGCGGAACACGGCCCGGACTCGCAGGTCATCCTGCTAACGCCGGACGCCGATATGGCGAAACGCGTGGGCGAAGCCGTTGAGCGCCAGCTTGCCGACCTGCCCCGCGCCGACACGGCACGTCAGGCGCTAGCGGCCAGCCGCCTGATTGTGGCGCGCGACCTGGACCAGTGTATTACCATCTCCAACCAGTACGGCCCGGAACACCTGATCATTCAGACCCGCAACGCGCGCGATCTGGTTGACAGCATTACCAGCGCGGGCTCGGTGTTCCTCGGCGACTGGTCACCGGAGTCCGCGGGCGATTACGCCTCCGGCACCAACCACGTGCTGCCCACGTATGGCTACACCTCTACCTGTTCGAGCCTGGGCCTGGCGGATTTCCAGAAACGCATGACCGTGCAGGAGCTCTCCCGCGAAGGGTTTGCGTCACTGGCGTCTACTATTGAAACCCTGGCCGCCGCCGAGCGGCTGACCGCCCACAAAAATGCCGTTACGCTGCGCGTTGCAGCCCTGAAGGAGCAAGCATGAACATTGAAGAGTTAGCCCGCGAAAATGTCCGTCGTCTGACGCCTTACCAGTCGGCGCGTCGTCTGGGCGGTAAAGGGGATGTCTGGCTGAACGCCAACGAATTCCCGACGGCGGTGCAGTTTGAACTGTCGCAGCAAACGCTGAACCGCTATCCGGAGTGTCAGCCAAAGGCCGTTATTGAAAACTACGCGCATTACGCGGGCGTGAAGCCAGAGCAGGTGCTGGTCAGCCGCGGCGCGGATGAGGGCATTGAACTGCTGATCCGCGCCTTCTGCGAGCCGGGCAAAGACGCGGTGATGTACTGCCAGCCTACCTACGGCATGTACAGCGTCAGCGCGGAAACCTTCGGCGTAGCGTGTCGCAACGTGCAGGCGCTGGAGAACTGGCAGCTGGATCTTCAGGGGATCGCCGACAATCTCGATGGGGTAAAAGTGGTATTTGTCTGTAGCCCGAACAACCCGACCGGACAGATTATCAACCCGCAGGATATCCGCACCCTGCTGGAGATGACGCGCGGTAAAGCTCTGGTGGTGGCAGACGAAGCCTACATCGAGTTTTGCCCGCAGGCGACGCTGGCTGGCTGGCTGGAAGAATATCCACACCTGGTGGTGCTGCGTACGCTGTCAAAAGCCTTTGCCCTTGCGGGTCTGCGCTGCGGATTCACCCTGGCGAATAAAGAGGTCATCGACCTGCTGCTGAAAGTGATCGCCCCGTACCCGCTCTCGACGCCGGTTGCCGATATTGCGGCACAGGCGCTGACGCCTCAGGGGATCAACGCGATGCGCGAGCGCGTGGCGCAAATCCTGGAGGAACGTCAGTATCTGGTGACCGCCCTGAAGGATATCCCTTGCGTGGAGCAGGTATTCGACTCGGAAACTAACTACATCCTGGTGCGCTTCACCGCATCGAGTGCCGTATTTAAATCTTTATGGGATCAGGGCATTATCTTACGAGACCAGAATAAACAACCTTCTCTGAGCGGGTGCCTGCGCATTACCGTAGGCACCCGTGCAGAGAGCCAGCGCGTGATTGACGCCCTGAAAGCGGAGAAAGTATGACCCAGAAGATCCTTTTCATCGATCGTGACGGCACCCTTATTTCGGAGCCACCAGCCGATTTTCAGGTCGACCGATTCGACAAGCTGGCTTTTGAACCGGACGTGATCCCGGTGCTGCTCAAGCTGCAAAAAGCAGGCTTTAAGCTGGTGATGATCACCAACCAGGATGGTCTGGGTACCGACAGCTTCCCGCAGGCGGACTTTGACGGCCCGCATAATCTGATGATGCAGGTGCTAACCTCTCAGGGCGTGGTATTTGATGAAGTGCTGATTTGCCCGCACATGCCGGCCGACGAGTGTGACTGCCGTAAGCCAAAGGTGAAGCTGGTAGAGCGCTACCTGGCTGAAGATGCGCTGGATAAAACCAACAGCTATGTCATCGGCGATCGCATCACCGATATCACGCTGGCGGAAAACATGGGCATCGCGGGGCTGCGCTACGACCGCAACAACCTGAACTGGGCGAAGATTGGCGAGCAGCTGACAAAACGCGACCGCTATTCCCACGTAGAGCGCAACACCAAAGAGACGCAGATTGATGTGAAGGTCTGGCTGGACCGTGAAGGCGGCAGCAAGATCCACACCGGCGTCGGTTTCTTCGATCACATGCTGGACCAGATTGCCACCCACGGCGGTTTCCGCATGGAAATTACGGTAAAAGGCGATCTCTACATAGACGATCACCACACCGTGGAAGATACCGGCCTGGCGCTGGGTGAAGCCCTGAAGCTGGCGCTCGGCGACAAGCGCGGCATTAACCGTTTCGGCTTTGTCCTGCCGATGGACGAGTGTCTGGCGCGCTGCGCGATGGACATCTCCGGCCGTCCGCACCTGGAATACAAAGCTGATTTCACCTACCAGCGCGTGGGCGATCTGAGCACCGAAATGGTGGAGCATTTCTTCCGCTCCTTGTCCTACACCATGGGCCTGACGCTGCACCTGAAGACCAAGGGCAAGAACGACCACCACCGCGTGGAGAGTCTCTTTAAAGCCTTTGGCCGTACCCTGCGCCAGGCAATTCGCGTGGAAGGTGACGCCCTGCCTTCATCGAAAGGAGTGCTGTAATGAACGTGGTCATTCTGGATACCGGATGCGCCAACCTGAACTCCGTGAAATCGGCCATTGCGCGCCACGGCTATGAGCCGGTGGTAAGCCGTGACCCGGACGTGGTGCTGCGCGCCGACAAACTCTTTTTACCGGGCGTGGGCACCGCGCAGGCGGCGATGGATCAGATTCGCGAACGAGAGCTGGTCGGCCTGATCAAAGCCTGTACCCAGCCGGTGCTGGGCATTTGTCTGGGCATGCAGATCCTGGGCCGCCGCAGCGAAGAGAGCAACGGCGTTGACCTGCTGGGCATTATTGATGAAGACGTGCCGAAAATGACCGATCGCGGCCTGCCTCTGCCGCATATGGGCTGGAACCGCGTCTACGCCAAAGCGGGCGACCGGCTGTTTCGCGGCATCGAAGACGGCGCGTATTTTTACTTCGTGCACAGCTACGCCATGCCGGTGAACGTGAATACGATCGCCCAGTGCACCTACGGCGAGGCGTTTACGGCGGCCGTACAGAAAGATAATTTCTTCGGCGTGCAGTTTCACCCGGAGCGCTCTGGCGCCGCTGGCGCGCAGCTGCTGAAAAACTTCCTGGAGATGTGATGATTATTCCCGCGTTAGATTTAATTGACGGTACAGTTGTCCGTCTGCATCAGGGCGATTACGGCCAGCAGCGCGACTACGGAAACGACCCGCTGCCGCGTCTGCAGGATTATGCCGCTCAGGGTGCGCAGGTACTGCACCTGGTGGATTTGACGGGCGCGAAAGACCCGGCGAAACGCCAGATCCCGCTGCTTAAACAACTTGTTGCGGGCGTTGATGTGCCCGTCCAGGTCGGCGGCGGCGTGCGTACGGAAGATGACGTCGCGGCGCTGCTGGACGCTGGCGTGGCCCGCGTGGTGGTGGGCTCAACCGCCGTGAAAGATCCTGAGACGGTGAAAGGCTGGTTCCGCCGCTTTGGTGCCGATGCCCTGGTGCTGGCGCTGGACGTACGTATTGACGAACAGGGTAATAAGCAGGTGGCCGTTAGCGGCTGGCAGGAAAACTCCGGCGTGACGCTGGAAGAGCTGGTCGATATCTATCTGCCCGTTGGCCTGAAGCACGTGTTGTGTACGGACATCTCCCGCGACGGGACGCTGGCGGGCTCCAACGTCTCGCTGTATGAAGAGGTCTGTGCGCGTTATCCGCAGGTAGCGTTCCAGTCTTCGGGCGGTATCGGTGATATCGGCGACGTGGCCGCGCTGCGCGGTACCGGTGTGCAGGGCGTGATTGTGGGCCGGGCCCTGCTGGAAGGTAAATTTACTGTGACGGAGGCGATTCAATGCTGGCAAAACGGATAATCCCCTGCCTGGACGTACGCGATGGTCAGGTCGTGAAAGGCGTGCAGTTCCGCAACCACGAGATCATTGGCGACATCGTTCCGCTGGCAAAACGCTATGCCGATGAAGGCGCCGACGAGCTGGTCTTTTACGACATCACCGCCTCCAGCGATGGCCGCGTGGTCGATAAAAGCTGGGTGGCACGCGTGGCGGAAGTGATCGACATTCCGTTCTGCGTGGCGGGCGGGATTAAGTCCGCTGACGACGCCGCCAAAATTCTCTCGTTTGGCGCCGACAAGATTTCGATTAACTCCCCTGCCCTGGCCGACCCGGAGCTGATCACCCGCCTCGCCGATCGTTTTGGCGTGCAGTGTATTGTGGTTGGGATCGACACCTGGTATGACGCCGCAACGGGCAAGTACCACGTGAACCAGTACACCGGGGATGAAAACCGCACGCGCGTGACGCAGTGGGAAACGCTCGACTGGGTACAGGAAGTGCAGAAGCGTGGCGCTGGCGAGATTGTCCTCAACATGATGAACCAGGACGGCGTGCGTAACGGGTATGACCTCGAGCAGTTGAAAAAAGTGCGCGACGTGTGCCATGTGCCGCTGATCGCCTCCGGCGGCGCGGGCACAATGGCGCATTTCCTTGAAGCCTTCCGCGATGCAAACGTGGACGGCGCGCTGGCCGCGTCCGTGTTCCACAAACAAATTATTAATATTGGTGAGTTAAAAACGTACCTGGCCGACCAGGGCGTGGAGATCAGGGTATGTTAACAGAGCAACAACAGGCGCAGCTGGACTGGGAAAAGACTGACGGATTATTGCCGGTAGTTGTACAGCATGCTGTTTCAGGTGAAGTGCTGATGCTGGGATATATGAACCAGGACGCGCTGGCAAAAACGCTCGACAGCGGTAAAGTCACCTTTTTCTCGCGCACCAAACAACGCCTGTGGACCAAAGGCGAGACCTCGGGTCATTTCCTGAACGTGGTCAGCATGGCGCCTGACTGCGATAACGATACCCTGCTGGTGCTGGCAAACCCAATCGGTCCAACCTGCCATAAAGGTACCAGCAGTTGCTTCGGCGAGGCGAGCCACCAGTGGTTGTTCCTGTATCAACTGGAACAGCTGCTGGCAGAGCGTAAGACTGCGGATCCCGAGAGTTCCTATACCGCGAAACTGTACGCCAGCGGAACCAAGCGCATCGCACAGAAGGTGGGAGAAGAAGGCGTTGAAACCGCGCTGGCCGCAACGGTGCATGACCGCGAGGAGCTGACGAATGAAGCGTCGGACCTGATGTATCACCTGCTGGTGCTGCTGCAGGATCAGGAGCTGGATTTGACGGCGGTGATTGAAAATCTTCGCAAACGGCACAAATAAAAAAACCGGGGATATCCCCGGTTTTTTTTATCTGCAAATCAGGCTTTTGGTTTGTAGTTGCGCAATGCGTTGCGGCCAAGCACAAAACCGGAACCAAGCAACCCGCCCAGCAGTACAGCAAGAATAAGAGTAATTGCTTTTTTCGGGCTGTCACGACGCACAGGGAGTTCCGGCTTCATGACATAACGGTAAACGTGGATCGTGTCCGGGTTAACGCTCAGATTCTGGATGTCCAGCAGATTTCGCCTGGTCTGGTAATAAGCTCTGGGAAAGACCAACGGGAGAGAAGCTTCGTTGTCAATCATTGATTTCAGCCCCTCACTTCCCAGCAGGAACATGGTTTCCTGAGTCACCTCCTGGGTTTGCTGGAGGCGCGGCGAGGTAATTTTCGCTGCTTCAGCGTTCTTGAGTGCCTCAGCAATCTGTTTGATACGCAGATCTTTCTGTTCCTGAGCGACCTTCTCCTGGTTTTTCAGAGAATCGTTCAGGGTCTTTATCTGCTCCTTAATATTGTCATTAAGGTCAGCGGCGAGTTCTTTAGCCGTTTGCTCATCAACCTGCTGAATGTACTGCGCTAGCTGCTTTTGCGCGGCTTCTGCCGATGTACTGGTATACGATACAATTAACGGGAGCGGCTGATCTTTAACCTTGGGCTCAATCGTCAGTTTTTCAGGCTCAGCCTGATTTTCAAGCGCCTGTGACAATGCCGAGAATGAGGCGCTAAAACGGCCGATAGCGCGCGTTTGGTTGTCAGTCATTGTAGGTGCGGCGGTACCGTACAGAATATTCAACGCATTAGAATAGGTGGCAATCTGAGCTGCGTCAGGTTGTGCAATGATTGCACTAGAGGTCCACTTTTCTTTAGCAACGGATAAATATCCAATTGCCAGGGCGATACAAACAACAACAAAGGCTGCTACCACCCACTTCCCACGCCACAGCTGCAGCACTAAATCAAGTAAATCAATTTGCTCCGGGTCATTGCTTCGGCTGACCTGGCTATTGTTATTTTGCGTCATACAATCCCTAACTGATAAAAAAAGGGCAAACATAATTAAGTTTGTATAGTTTATCTATTATTGGCGATTTTTCTATAAGAATCCGATGAGTAATATCGGAAAGATGGGTTATGTAACTTACACCCTTCGCGCTATCATAGACGCCATGTGATGCGTTACGGCATCTATAGAATAGGGTTTATGAGGGAAGCTATGAAATTTTTAGTCACGGGCGCTGCAGGTTTTATCGGTGCGAATGTCAGTAAACGCCTCCTTGAGGCTGGTCATCAGGTTGTTGGTATCGATAACCTCAATGAATACTACGATGTCAACCTGAAGCTGGCGCGCCTGGAACTGTTAAAATCTGAGCGTTTCACCTTCCACAAGCTGGAATTAGCTGACCGGGAAGGTATGGCCACGCTTTTCGCCAGTGAGAAGTTTGATCGTGTGATTCATCTGGCCGCGCAGGCGGGTGTACGCTACTCTCTTGAAAACCCTCACGCGTATGCAGATGCCAACCTTATCGGCCATCTCAACGTGCTGGAAGGCTGCCGCCATAATAACGTGCAGCACCTGCTTTATGCCTCGTCCAGCTCAGTATACGGCCTCAACCGCAAGATGCCCTTCTCCACTGACGATTCCGTGGATCACCCGGTCTCACTCTATGCCGCGACCAAGAAAGCCAATGAGCTGATGTCGCACACCTATTCGCATCTGTACAACTTGCCGACCACCGGCCTGCGCTTCTTCACCGTGTACGGTCCGTGGGGACGCCCGGACATGGCGTTGTTTAAGTTTACTAAGGCGATCATTGAAGGCAAAAGCATCGAAGTCTATAACTACGGTAAGATGAAGCGCGACTTCACGTACATTGATGACATCGCTGAAGCAATTATTCGTCTGCAGGATGTTATTCCTCAATCAGACACAAACTGGAGCGTTGAGACCGGCTCCCCGGCGACCAGCTCAGCGCCTTACCGGGTCTACAACATCGGTAACAGCTCGCCAGTCGAACTGATGGATTACATTACCGCCCTGGAAGACGCGCTGGGTAAAAAAGCAGAGAAAAACATGCTACCTCTTCAGCCAGGCGATGTTCTGGAAACCAGTGCCGATACCCAGGCGCTTTATGAGGTGATCGGATTTAAACCTCAAACCTCGGTTAAAGATGGGGTGAAGAACTTCGTCGGCTGGTACCGCGATTTCTACAAGGTTTGAAAATAAAAAACCCGGCAATTCAGCCGGGTTTTTTACAAAATAACGCAGAGAATTAGTCGCTACCAAACAGATCGCGGGTATAAACCTTATCCGCCACGTCAGCCAGCTCTTCCGCCATGCGGTTTGAAATGATGACATCGGCTTCTTTCTTAAAGGCATCCAGATCGCGGATCACCCGGGAATTGAAGAACTGATCGTCCGGCATGGCAGGCTCATAGATAACAACCTCAACCCCTTTCGCCTTAATGCGCTTCATGATCCCCTGAATGGAAGAGGCGCGGAAATTATCGGAGCCACTCTTCATGATCAGACGGTATACGCCGACCACTTTCGGTTGACGCGCAAGGATGGAATCGGAGATGAAATCTTTACGTGTACGGTTAGCGTCAACAATCGCCGAAATGAGGTTGTTCGGCACAGCCTGATAGTTTGCCAGCAATTGTTTAGTATCTTTTGGCAGGCAATAGCCGCCGTAGCCAAATGACGGGTTGTTGTAGTGGTTGCCAATACGCGGGTCGAGACACACACCTTCAATAATCTGGCGGGTATTCAGGCCAAGACTCTCTGCATAGCTGTCCAGCTCATTGAAATAAGCCACTCGCATTGCCAGGTAGGTATTCGCGAAGAGCTTAATCGCCTCAGCTTCGGTGGAGTCTGTGAACAGCACCTGAATATCTTTCTTCACTGCGCCTTCCTGAAGCAGCGCAGCAAAGCGTTCAGCGCGCTCTGAACGTTCGCCAATGACGATACGCGAAGGATGCAGGTTATCGTAAAGCGCTCTCCCCTCACGCAGGAATTCAGGCGAGAAGAAGATATTATCAATACCGAACTTTTCTTTAATAGATTTGGTAAACCCAACAGGAATGGTCGATTTAATAACCATCACCGCATCAGGGTTGATCGCGATAACGTCCTTGATCACCGCCTCTACAGTTGAGGTGTTGAAGTAATTGGTTTTAGGATCGTAGTCAGTAGGCGTCGCAATGATGACGTAATCAGCATCGCGGTATGCATCTTCTTTATCTGTCGTGGCGCGGAAATTCAGCGATTTATTGCTGAGATAGTCCTGAATTTCTTTATCCACAATCGGCGATTTTTTCTGATTGAGCATATCCACTTTGGCCTGCACGATATCCAGCGCAACCACTTCATGATTCTGGGCAATCAGAATGCCGTTAGAAAGACCGACATACCCTGTTCCGGAGATTGTTATTTTCATTCGCTAATGACTTCTGTGAGTTAACTGTACTGATGGCCGCCAGACCATCGCGATAAACATAACTGTTGGGCTTTGTACCTCCTGGCAAACTGAACTGTCAAGGCAAACCAGGAGTAATCACTACGAGCGGGGCGAGATTCAGACTACTTCGAATAACAGGCGACACTTTTTGCATAAAAAAACCCGGAGACAAGCTCCGGGTTTTGATTACAGCGAGTAAGTTAACTTATTCCATCCATTCGGTATGGAACACGCCTTCTTTATCGGTACGTTTGTAAGTATGCGCACCGAAGTAGTCACGCTGTGCCTGAATCAGGTTAGCTGGCAGCACAGCAGCACGGTAGCTGTCGTAGTAGGCTACTGCAGCAGAGAAGGTCGGAACCGGGATACCGTTCTGGACAGCGTAGGCAACCACGTCACGCAGCGCCTGCTGATATTCATCCGCAATTTTCTTGAAGTACGGTGCCAGCAGCAGGTTGGCGATACCGGCGTTTTCAGCATAGGCATCGGTGATTTTCTGCAGGAATTGCGCACGAATGATGCAACCCGCGCGGAAGATCTTCGCGATCTCACCGTAGTTCAGATCCCAGTTGTTCTCGTCTGACGCTGCACGCAGCTGAGAGAAGCCCTGCGCGTAAGAAACGATTTTACCCAGGTACAGTGCACGGCGCACTTTCTCAACGAATTCGGCTTTATCACCCGTTGGTTTAGCCTGCGGGCCAGACAGCACTTTAGATGCCGCGACGCGCTGCTCTTTCAGAGAAGAAATGTAACGCGCGAAGACGGATTCGGTGATCAGAGACAGCGGTTCGCCCAAATCCAGAGAGCTCTGGCTGGTCCATTTACCGGTACCTTTGTTCGCAGCTTCATCCAGAATCACATCAACCAGGTATTTACCCTCTTCATCTTTCTTTGTGAAGATATCTTTGGTGATGTCGATCAGATAGCTGTTCAGCTCGCCTTTGTTCCACTCGGTAAAGGTTTCAGCCAGCTCTTCATTAGAGAGGTTCAGACCGCCTTTCAGCAGGGAATAAGCCTCAGCAATCAGCTGCATGTCGCCGTATTCGATGCCGTTGTGCACCATTTTGACATAGTGACCAGCACCGTCCGGACCGATATAAGTCACACACGGCTCGCCATCTTCGGCAACGGCAGCGATTTTAGTCAGAATAGGCGCAACCAGTTCGTATGCTTCTTTCTGTCCACCAGGCATGATGGATGGGCCCTTCAGTGCGCCCTCTTCACCACCGGAAACACCGGTACCGATGAAGTTAAAGCCTTCAGCAGAAAGTTCACGATTACGACGAATGGTGTCCTGGAAGAAGGTATTACCGCCATCAATGATGATGTCACCTTTTTCGAGGTAAGGCTTCAGGGAGTCGATAGCTGCATCGGTACCTGCGCCAGCTTTCACCATTAACAGGATACGACGAGGCGTTTCCAGAGACTCAACGAACTCTTTCACCGTATAGAAAGGAACCAGTTTCTTGCCAGGGTTCTCGGCAATGACTTCTTCGGTCTTATCACGGGAGCGGTTGAAAACGGAGACGGTATAACCACGGCTTTCGATGTTCAGCGCCAGGTTGCGCCCCATCACTGCCATACCGACAACGCCGATCTGTTGCTTGGACATTACATACTCCTGTCAGGTGTGGTCACCACGGCTTATGCGCGGCTTGAAATGTGGTTGAGATGTTAACTCAGTATTAGGTGACATGAATAGCTTTTGCTGATCTATGTCACACTGATTGCACAATCCAGGTACAGTCAAGCCGCCAGAAATACGCTGGCGGCAGACCCTCACTTCCTGAGCAAAGCCAGAATTTCTTGCGTTTTCTCTTCCATCAGCGCCGTGTCAGCACGGGACTCCACGTTCAGGCGCACCACCGGCTCGGTGTTGGACGAGCGCAGGTTGAAGCGCCACTGCGGGAACGCCATGCTGATGCCGTCCGTACGGTCAATTTCCAGCGCGTGGATCGCAAAGTGCTGCTCCACGCGGGCAATGGCCTCGGCCGGCTGCGCCAGCTTGCTGTTGATCTCCCCGCTCGCCGGGAACGCCGCCATACGGTCGCTCACCAGCTCGCCCAGCGTCTGTCCCTTCAGGCACAGCAGCTCGGTCACCAGCAGCCACGGGATCATCCCGCTGTCGCAGTAGGCAAAGTCACGGAAGTAGTGGTGGGCGCTCATCTCGCCGCCGTAGATGGCGTCTTCTTCGCGCATGCGCTCTTTGATGAAGGCGTGGCCGGTTTTGGACATCACCGGCGTGCCGCCCGCCGCTGACACCACGTCGACGGTGTTCCAGGAAAGGCGCGGGTCATGAATGATTTTCGCACCCGGGTTTTTCTCAAGGAACGCTTCCGCCAGCAGGCCGACAATGTAGTAGCCCTCGATGAACTGCCCTTTCTCGTCGAACAGGAAGCAGCGGTCGAAGTCGCCGTCAAAGGCGATGCCCATGTCCGCACCGTGCTCAATCACCGCGTTGCGGGTGTCGTCGCGGCACTCCGGCAGCAGCGGGTTAGGAATACCGTTCGGGAAGTTGCCGTCCGGGGTGTTGTGCACCTTGACGAAGGTCACCGGCACGTTCAGCGCCTTAAAGCGGGCTTCCAGCGCATCCACAACCGGACCGGCCGCGCCGTTACCGGAGTTGATGACCAGCTTCAGCGGCTTGAGGTTCGCCACGTTGATGTAGCCCAGCAGGTGGTCGATGTACTCTTTCTGCAGGTTGATTTTTTTGTAGCTGCCGCGCTTCGCGTCGTTCACCGGCGGGAAATCGTTGGCTTCCGCCAGGCGCTGCACGTCGCGCAGGCCCGTGTCGCCGCTGATAGGGCGGGCGCCCTTGCGCACCAGCTTCATCCCGTTGTAGTCCATCGGGTTGTGGCTGGCCGTCACTTCGATACCGCCGTCCACGCCCAGGTGGAAGGTGGCAAAGTAAATCTCTTCGGTCCCGGAAAGGCCGATATCCAGCACGTCCACGCCCGCGTCCTGCAGCCCTTTCGCCAGGGCCAGCTTGAGGGATTCACTGGTCAGACGCACGTCGCCGCCCAGCACGATGGTCTGCGGTTTTAAATATTCGCCGTACGCGCGGCCAATGCGCCACGCGATGTCTTCATTCAGCTCTTCGCCCAGCTTGCCGCGAATATCGTAGGCTTTAAAACAAGATAATGTATTCATGGTATATATATTAAACTCGGCCATATCGATCAGCTATCCGAACGATGTCATCGTCCCCAAGGTAAGGACCAGAGCGAACCTCAATAATTTCTAGTGGAATTTTGCCTGGATTTTCAAGGCAATGCTCCGCTCCTACCGGAATATACACCGATTCATTTTCACCTAATAAGAATTGTTTTTCCTGTAGAGTTACTTTCGCAGTACCAGCAACGACAACCCAATGCTCCGATCGATGGAAATGTGTTTGAAGTGAGATACCTTCACCTGGATTTACTTCGATTCTTTTAACTTCATACCGCTTACCAGTATCAATAGAATCACACCTCCCCCATGGTCGATAAACTTCTCGATGGACTCTGTATTCACTACGACCGGTCGTTTTCAACTCTTCAACAATTTTTTTAACATCCTGGACGGCATTGTGTTTGGTTACTAAGATGGCATCTTTAGTTTGGACAACAATTAAATCTTCAACACCAAGCATAGTCACAAGTCCAGATTGTGCATGGACATAATTGTTTGAACTATTATGAGTTATGACATCACCAATTAAAACATTTCCTCGTTCATCTTTATCACTAATGTCCCATAATGAAGACCATGATCCCACATCACTCCAACCCGCACTCATCGGTACAACAACGGCATTAGCTGTATGTTCCATCACGGCGTAGTCAATAGAAAGATCAGGGCAACGAGAAAAGATCTCGTGATCAATGCGGATAAAGCACAGATCCTTGTCAGGCGATTGTATCGCTTTACTACAAGAATCATAAATATCAGGGCAGAATTTATGCAGCTCAGAGAGATACTTCCGAGCACCAAACATAAACATACCACTATTCCAATAATAACCGCCGTCAGATAAAAAACTTTCTGCTACTATCCGTTCTGGTTTTTCAACGAATGCATTAACTTTGAAGGCACCAGAAACTCCATCAACGCTTATTTCATCACCAGCCTGAATATAACCAAAACCTGTTTCTGGCGAGGAAGGCTCAATACCGAAAGTAACTAAATTACCATCTATAGCATAGGATGTGGAAATCTTAATGGCGTTAATAAAGGCAGCGTTATCTTTAATAATATGATCTGCCGCTAAAATTAATAAAAGGGCGTCTTCATTATCAGCAAGTTCTTTTAAACACTGAATTGCAGCTAACGCAACTGCAGGAGCAGTATTGCGGCCTATGGGTTCAAGAATGATTTCGTTGAGAGCATTTATTTGCCTAAGCTGTTCAGCAACAATAAATCGATGTTCTTCATTACAAATAATAACTGGACATTCAATTTCAAGCTTATTTAGTCGTGAAATTGTTTGCTGAAGCATAGTTTGCTCACCTTCAAGCGTTAAGAACTGCTTGGGATAAGTCAAACGCGAAAGTGGCCACAGCCGCGAACCGCTGCCGCCAGCCATAATTATAGGAATAATTTTCATTAATTATCTCTCAAGAAATCTTTAACCCAGTAATCAACAGAATATTTATTATACAACTCTGCCGTTAATGCTTTATAGTTTTTTTGCAGGAAGTTTTGAATTTGTTTTTTTGTAACCGAACCATCAATTACAAGTATATTGTCTTCGTTATAAAAATCATAATCACAGATATTCTTATTAGTTGTGATTAGTTTGCGCTTAGCCCCCAATGTTTCTATAGAGCGCATGGTAAGTCCTTGTTGTAATGGGTGAGATATATCAAGAATACATCTGGAATTGATAACTACCGAAACAACATCTTTTTTACTCAGAGAGCTAAATGAAACATCTTTAAGCGAAACTCTTTTAATCTCACGAGTTATATATTTTTTAAATAAGAAAACGATATAACTCGGGCAATAGAAAAATACATAACACCTAAAGCCACAACATATTTTTTTTACTTGTTCGTATCTCGATGAATGCACAGTCCCTATAAAAGATATATCGAATTGTGGACTTTCACTCAAC